>NZ_CP059735.1:2400000-4800000 GCF_000948975.2 Thalassomonas actiniarum | reverse complement strand
TGCCGAACAGGTTCACCGCTAAAGTCGTGGTGACATTTTCCGGCGACGTAATGGTCAGCGGCTGCTGATAGGCCGGTTCGCCATAGGCCAGGTAAGTTGTGGTGGTGGCGTTGCCGCCGTCGGTGATTGTTTGCCCCCGGGTCGGGCGGAATAAATAGTCATAGGTAGTGGTTAGTGAAATTTAGGAATGTCCCTTTCTGTCGTTTCTGTCTCCAGGAGGACAAAAACCGATAAAACCGCTGTACCAGCTTGCAGGTACAGCAGTTTATTTACTTGTTGATACAGTAACTGGCTTTAACAAACCTATTTACGTGTAATAAGAATTTCTCCCGGATTTATCACGACACTTACCTTTTGCCCGATAGGGAAACCGGCTTGGCGGAGCCATTTTCCCCGCAGTACAATGCAAGGTTCAAGGTTTACCGGGACATAGTTAATGCCCAGGCCGCGGGTTTTCGCTGCCGACTCGCAGGTGGTTTCCAGTACGGTGAACTGGCGATAGCGGGGATATTTTGCTTTTGCTGGGCAAAGCTCTGGCGTATGATGATATTCAGCCATGACGGACTCCTTTTAAGTTCGTTTTGGTTAGCTGTCTCCGGGTGTTGTGAGCACTCGGGGATAGCGCTTGGTTTATCTGCTTAATTTCTTCGCTGGTAAATGACCTCCTTGGGTGTAGTGGCTTATTGCGAGGTCCTTAATTAATAGTACAAAACACAGCATAAATCCGGCGGTGTCGGTATTTAATCTTTTGCGTGTTTGCAAGTACTGTATAGAAGGCTGTACGTAAGAAACAACAGCTTGAACAAAGCAAAGAAATGCAGCTGTGGGGACGGAATTATCTTGCATAAAGCTGTAATGACATATGTGTACAGCACCACTTACGTCGATTTTTTTCCGCCCAAGCTCTCATTTTTAACGGGCTGCCGGCAGCATGAATAAAGTGGCGGTTAAAGTCTTTTACTACCTTTAACCAGTCATCTTCATTGATATTGAGCCGCTTAAACATAGGCTTGACATCGGGCGGGATAAAGCCGCGTTTACCTTCCCGGACACAACGCCCGGTCCATTCCACCAGGTTAAAATAATCAAAGAGTTTAAAGGGTAACCCCGGGCTCGGCTTACCGTGAGGTTTATAGCCGGTAAAAGAAAGTATTTTATCGGGTTGTAATTGCTGAGCTTTTTTAACACCAACCAGCGCTTTTATTCGTTGTTGGATACTGGTGAAATCTGAGGTTTCCGGAGTCTCAGCAATTGCTGCCCGCACAGGATTTAAATCCACATAAGCCATACAGGCGAGCAAAGCAGTATCATCAAGTAAGGCTTGAGACTTAAAACGTCCCTCCCAGAAACGCCCTTTACAGTTATCTTCTTTATTGGCCTGAACTGCGATATGTTCATTTAAACAGCGCATAAACCAACCCAATTCAAATAATCGATTACGCCATTTTTCAATCAGCTCAAGCGCCTTATCCTTTTCCGCTTGGGTGGTTTTAATATCTGATAAATACCTATCGACCAGCGGATGCCCTTTAAAGAGCTGCATCCAACGTAGCGCCACTTCTCGATTATCCCATTGCTGAGCCTGGTGTTGGTTTACTCTAAGCACCAAATGATAGTGGTTGCTCATGATGGCATAGGCGCAAATATCAATAGCAAATACTGAGGCCAGCCGGGTAATCCGATTTACCAGCCATTGTTTTCTGTGGTCAAAGTTCTGTCCGGTACTATTATCCTCACCACACAAATACGCCCTACGAACACATCGGCAAATGCAGTGGTAGTAGGGCGTTTCGTCTAAAGAAACTTGCTCTTTACGGGCTCGGGTCATGGCTTTAAGCTCAGCGTTAATTCCACCTGAATTAAAGCCTAGACCGCGCTTTTCCTTAAATCAAATATAGGGGTGTCCCTTTCTGTTCTTTCTGTTTGGGTTGCAATAGTCTGCTTGGGTTGCTGGTGAAATTGCTCATTTTCAGATAGCCAAACACGTAAAAAAATGCCTCGTAAAAACGAGGCATTTATTCAATCTAATTTAGGGATGTCCCCTTTGTTTCCAATTTAGGGATGTCCCCTTTGTTTCCTACCCTTTGTTTCCTTTCAGATAAGTAATTACGCATAAAAATGCCCCGTAGAAACGAGGCATGATTGAAACAATAATTCAGAGTATCCCTTTTATTTCAGCAAAGGGATTAGTTAGATTTCATTTCATTTCATTTAAAAACAAGTTTGAGAATTTTTCAAATCGGCTCTGAACACCTTCACTTTCTTCCGCTTTATACCTAGCTTTACAATCAGAAATGAATTGCTTGGCTTCATCCTCTTTGCCTGACAGATAAAGCGATAAGGCATATCGCTCGGGGTAACCACCAAGCTTAGGAATCAAAGGTTTCAAAATAGGAAGAGTACTTTCAATCGTAGAATATTGTTCAGCATACGGCACCCCAAACTTTTGTATTGTTTGAGCTAACCTCGCGGTTTCCGCCTCAATATCTGTATCTTCATAAAATTTAAACGCATCAACGTCTGGGCAGAGCTCACCTAAATGCAGTGAAAATGTTGCATAATCACCTTTTTTATATTTAGCACCATCAAATTTTGCCTCTAAGTTCATCACAGGTATAACATGTACGCCAATGAACGGATTTATTCTGATGAAATCATCATGGCGCCCTTGATTCAAGCCAATCCAACATAAAATATCTTTGTTGATTTCAAAAAATCGGGTCCCACGACGTGGCCGCTTAGCTCCTAATGCACAAAGAGCCTTATCACAACTATCTTCAACAGTTCTTACAAATGTTTTATCAACCATTTCAATACCTACTAATCCACATGTCTGTCAATTTCCATTTTATCTATTTTCACTGGAGCACCAGGTTTAAAACCAGCTTTAGCAGCTCTGTCTCCCACAGGTGTCACTTCTGTACCACTTGCTATGTCATTTTGAAGTTGTTTTTGATTTTTACTAAGTTGGGCATTCCCTGTTTTAGTCTCAACTAGCGTTCCGTCTTTTTTAGCAAAATCAATTCTCGCTATTTTACCTTCGCTATTTCTGAATGATACTTGTTCACCAGCAGAGTCGTCACCTAATTTTTCTCTAGTTTTGGCTTCGCCCTCTTTACCTTTGATTCTGTTGGCTTTCAGAGTAGCGTTCTTCCGAGCCATATAAGCTGCTTGAGCTTGGGGACCCATATAATATTTCATGGCTCCACAGCTTTTGGCACAAGCAGATGTAGCAGCCCCCCTCATACTACGACCTACGCCGCCACCTCGGCTTTTCGCTTCACCATCAGGATCGATATATTTATAAGGATTATTTGCTACGTAAGAATATCGGTTGAAGGTATCAACTTCACCCGTAAACCCAACCGGATCATTCGAGTAAAAACGACCTATAACTGGATCATAGTATCGTGCCTGCATATAACTCAGCCCCAGGTCAGTATCAAATTTATGCCCGGTATAACTGACCTCGTCATTGGCAGTTTCTATCGTTTCCCCAAAAGGCTTAAAGTTCATCACGCTGTTATAGTCGGCGTCATCACTTTTGGTCACTACACCGGTGCCTTGCTTGGCCACCAGCTTATCCCCCAGGAAGATATAGTTAATGCCGCCCTTATCGGTTTCCCGGTAAAGCAAACGGCCCGATTGGCTGTACAAGCTGTAGCTGGTGCCTTTGCTGTCGCTGGTTTTGATGCGGCGGTTGTAACCGTCGTATAGATAATCGTTGCTGCTGTTATCCTTGGCTGAGCGTGTCATTTGCCCGGCCAGGTTGTAGTCAAAACTGCGTTTGCCGTTGTCGGTAACATTACCTCGGCTGTCATAGCTGCCGTCTTTACCAAAATCATAACCTTCGCTGCCGCTGCCGGTAACACTGCTTAACCGCATCTTGCTGTTATAGCCATAACTCAGGCTCGACGGGTTGAGTATACTGGTGTTGCTGTAGCTGCGGATATTACCCAGGCCGTCATAGCTTAAGGTGCTGCTGCCGATACCGGCGACATTGCCTGTGGTGGCGGTTAACCGGTCCTGGCCATCGTAACTGAGGCTTGTCAGGCTGAAATTGCTGTCAACACCGTTGGTGATGTGGGTGATGTTGTTGTTATTGTCGTAACCGTAGCTCAGGCTAACCTTGCTGGTTGAGCCCAGGTAATCACGGATTTGTGACGGCAGCTGGCGGCTGTTGAGGGTGGTTTTATGGATGATGCCGTTACCGTAGGTAAAACTGTTGATGCTGCCGCCCGGGTAGTAGCTTGCCCCGGGTTTAACAAAGTTATACACGGTATCATCCGCCTGGGTCCAAGTGGCTTGTGTCGCCTGGCCAAAACCGTTGGGAGCAAAGTCTACCGCCAGTGCGTTGCCGGGGTATTCAAGGCGGCTGAGGCTGCCTAAGGCATCATAACCATAGGCCAGGGTAAAGGTTTTGCCGTCGAGGGTCAGGCTTTCCTTATCGAGCAGGCGCTGGCTGTTATAGCTATACTCCTGGCGGAAACCGCCGCCGGTAATGGTTTTAATATCGCCGTTGTTGTTGACGGTATAGGTGCGTGTGGCCGTGCCGTCGCCGTAGCTGAGGGTGCGCTGGTTGCCGTGGTTGTCATAAGCAAAGCTGACTTTATCTTTGGCATCGGCGCTGGTGTTACAGCTGGTATTGCCGGTGGCCGTTTGGCCCTGTGCCTGCCACAGAATTTCACCGCTGTCATTTAAGCTCATGACGGTGGTGCCGACATCATCACGTTTAATCTGGCATAAACGCTGGCGGCTGTCGTAGGCACGGTATTCTGTTTGGCTGATATCAAGCGCGCTGTTTTTACCGGCCTGGGTAATGGCGGTAACATTGCCGAACAGGTTGACCGCTAAAGTCGTGGTGACATTTTCCGGCGAGGTGATGGTCAGCGGCTGCTGATAGGCCGGTTCGCCATAGGCCAGGTAAGTTGTGGTGGTAGCGTTGCCGCGCCCGTCGGTGACCCGCTGCTTGTTATCGGCGAGGTAGTTAGTGGTGACTGTGCCGCCGTCGGTGATGGTTTGTGTTAGCTGGCGCTGCAGGCCGTCATAGGTAAAGCGGGTACCGGCGCTGCTGATTGTGGCAGTAGACGGGAACGACTGGAACGTCGGCTTGTTGTAGATGTTGTAGCTGCTGTTTTGGTAAATCGTAGTGCTGCCGTCACTGGTTTGCACCCGGGTCGGACGGAATAAGGCGTCATAGGTGGTGGTTGTGGTCAGCCTGGCATTGTCGCTACAGGCGGTTTTGCCGGCATTTAAGGTACAGCGTTTGACCGTGCGCACCGGCTGGTTATTACTCAGGCCGCCGCTATAGCTCCAGCTCAGCAGGGTGTCAGCCCAGGCTGTGTCTACCGGGTCGATATAGGCAATGCGCCCTAACTTATCGTAGCCATAGTGGGTGGTGTTGCCTTCAAAGTCTTTGGTTTGGGTGACCCAGCCGTTATCGTCGACGGTGCGCGATACTGAGATAGTACTGCTGCTATAGGGGGCGGGCAGGGTAATGGTTTGCGCCTGGCCGCGTTTGTAGTTGCTAAAGCTTTGGTAGCGGTTGCCGCTGCCACTGGTTAATGCCCGGTTGTATTCGATTTTTTTGATATTGCCGTCGCTGTGATAGGCCGAGTAGTACTTTTGCCAGGTGCCGAAGGATTTTTCATATTTGGGCAGCAAGGCATAGCTGGCATGGCTGTTGGGGTAGTACTCAATTTCACTGACCGTGGTGTAGCTGCTGTCGTCGCTGCTCAGTGCCGTGGTGGTCGGCTGGTTGATGAGCCAGCGCGTGGTATCGTGCATAAAGCCTTGTTTGCGATACTGTACCCGGCTGGCTGCTTCAAGCGAGTCGCCGATAAAGCTGACGGTTTTTTCTGCCTGGTAGTAGTCGTTAAATGCCTGGTATAAGGTCTGATAGGTGGTGGTCTCCTGTGCCCCGTTATCGGCATCGGCGGCAAAGATTTGCTGGCGCTCTTTTACCTTGTGTCTGACACATTCGGTTGCTTCACGGTTGGGCTGGTGCATTTGGTTGGAGCCGACGCAGGGGCCTTTTTCAAACTCGGGTAATACCCGCTTGAGCAGGGTGGAGCCATTGGTCTCGTAATAGCTGGTGGCCAACGGGGCATTTTCCAGCCAGTCATAGCGGCGGCTGAAATAATGTATGGTGCTGGAGTTATCCGGGGCTTTGACACTGGTCCATTTGATATCACCGGCATCTACGCCAGCAGGCAGAGAGAAAGGGGCCGTGGTAAAACCGGGTTTGGTTTCCCCTTCAAACGCGCCAAAATGGGCAGAATAGTTATAATCCCAGGTTGAGGTGGCGGCGCCCGGGATGGTCAGGGTTTTCTTATTCAGGGCGATCACGTTATAGCAACGGGCATAGAGATATGAGTTCTTATCCGGGTTAACCTGCTCTTCCCCGATAATATGTTTGGGCACTTCGGTGCGGCCATGGCCGACCTGGGTGAGCCAGTATTGCCCCTTGGCCCCGTCCGGGTGGGTAATTTCCACATGGGGGCCTGGATCGTAGATAATGGCGCCACACATGCTGAGCGTATCTGAATAGCTTTCGCTATAGCGCTCCGGCGTCATCCCGGTCAGCAGGCTGTCGCTTATTAGCCAGCTCTTATTGTCCGGGCGGGTGACTTTGCTTAAACGCCTGTCGGTATAGTCATAGCGCCAGCTGCGGTTATTGGCACTGATAGTTTTGATCACTGTGCCGCCATCATAACCCAAATTGACTTCCCGGCTGTCGCTGGCGCTGATTTTGGTCAATAAGGCGTTGCTGTTATAGTCAAAGGCCAGCCAGTTGCCGTGTTTATCTTCAATGCGGCTCACCAGCATATAGGTATTGGCGGTAATGAAATAACTGCAATTTTTAGTACATTCTCCCGTCATCGGGTCGAGTTTGGAGATTGGCGCTGTCAGGTTTGACGACGGCGGTGTTAAGTTAAATTGAGCCTTACCGACAAACTTTGCCGGAATAATGCGCAGCTGCTCAAAATAGTACCGGGTACCATCGGGGGTGGTGACTTTAAACCCCTCGTAACCGTTGGGGTTGTCGCTGGGCGTGATGCAGTCTATTTTCCAGTTGTTGGCGGTCACCCGGTAGTGGGAGCCGTCGTCTTCTCTTTTCTCTAAAATAGCAGTGCTGCCTTTACCGGGAATTTGGATGGTTTCTCCGCCCCAATAGTCATCGGGCCCCATATGTGCCTTTGCTACGCCATTAGCCGTGCCCGGCGTTAAGAAACTGGTGCAGGCATCTCCCTGTGCCCAGCCACTGGGGTATTGGTCGGCATTTTGCTCTTTGGCCATGGTGGTGCTGATATGGGGTAAATCCAGGCTCCAGCTGCCGAACTCTCTCGGCGAGGCAAAGTGCATTTGTGCGCCGCCCATCTGGCGGGCAATGCGGATCTCCGGGCCGTTGCCGGGCAGTACCAGGTCGGTTTGGGAAAAACTCAACGCCCCGGTGCTTAGGTTGATCTGCTCGCCAATCAGGTCGCTGGTTTCCGGGGTGACCTCGAAATCGATTTTAAGGCGTTCAAGGGTGCTGATGGCCTGGCCGGTGCGCTCAACGCCACCGCTGTTTTCCGTCGGCTGCTCTGCTTCTTCTGAATCTGTCGGATCGAAGACTACGGGCGGCAGAAGCTCGGTGAGCGGCGGTAAAAGCCCGGTGTTCTGCGGGACAACCGGCAATGTTTCAGCTACAGGCCGGTCAATGGTGACGTTTTCAATGACGGTCGCCATATCGACCGTGGCCGCCTGGCTGTGAACGGGCAGCGCCAGCAAAAACGCATAAGTCAGCTGGCCGAGCCATGTTATTTTCCTGTGTTGTCCATGAGGCTCCCGGGTTGGGGCATGGGCGCTTGTTTGTTTTTTTTGTCTCATCTGCTTACTTGGTATTGGCTGTAAATTGTCTTTATGGAGCGAGGCAGTGTCCTGTACGGATAATGCCCGGCTGTTGTTTGTGGTTAGTGTTTTCATCACAGTACATTCCCCTGTTCATCGGTTTCGGCGACGGGGGAGCCTAAGTTGTCGGTGTGGATGAAAATAACGGCGGGGGATGCTTTTGCCGCTTTCACGTCAATACTAAAGGGGGGCAAATAGGCCCTGGACTTGCCGTCACTGACGGAAATACTGATATTGCTGAAAGTACCGATATTGCCGTCCGTCGGTGTGCCGCTTAATGTGCCGGTTGAGGCAGTAAAGCTTAACCAGGCCGGTTGGTTGCCAATGCTGAAAGTTAAGTTGTCGTTATCGCCATCGCTTGCCGTTGGTGTGAACTGGTAAGCTTCCCCCGGCGTTGCGGTATTGGCAGGTGTGCCGCCAATAACCGGAAGCTTGTTAGTTGGTGCGCTGACGGTGATATTGATGTCGTCGGTGGATGAATACGTCCCGTCATTGTCTTGGGTGCGATAATAAATGGTGTGGTTACCGGCAGATAAAGTACCAAAATTTCGACTGTAAGGACTGCTGTTGTCGACCTGCCAGCTGCCGGCATTAAGCTTAAATTCTACCTGGGCTATGCTGCCGTCGCTGTCGCTGGCACTGGCAGTAGCAATGACATTTTGGCTGGTCAGGTAACTGGCATTATTTGAGGGACTTAGCGCCCTGACGGTCGGCTTTTGGTTAGCTGTTACGGTAATATTACGGTACGCCGTTGTAGAGTAACCGCCAAGGTTATCCTTAGCACGATAGGCGATGGTATGGCTGCCAGCACTGAGGGGACCGAAGTTTTTGCTGTAAGGACTGCTGCTGTCGGCCTGCCAGCTGCCGGAGTCGAGTTTAAATTCCACCTGGGCGATGCTACCGTCGCTGTCGCTTGCACTGGCGCTGGCACTGATGCTTTGCGTGCTGAGGTAGCTGGCGTTATCCGAGGGCGTTAACGGACTGACAACCGGTTTAATGTTTTGTATCGTAAAAGTCCTGCTCGGATAGGGACTGGTACTATAGCCGCCGTCATTATCTTTGGCGCGGTAATAAATGGTATGGCTGCCGACGCTAAGCCTGCCGAAATTTTTACTGTACGGGCTGCTGCTGTCAACCTGCCAGCTGCCGGAGTCGAGTTTAAATTCCACCTGGGTCACGCTGCCGTCGCTGTCGCTGGCACTGGCGGAGGCGCTGATACTTTGATTGGACGGGTAACTGGCGTTATTCGAGGGGCTTGACGGGCTGACCACCGGCTTTTTATTCTCGACGGTAACCGTTGTCGTGCCCCAGTCGCCGCAAGGCAATTGCGGATTACAGGCGCGGACATAAAAAGTGTAAGTGCCCGCCGTCGTCAGTGACGGGGTGGTTGCTCTGGTGGTGCTGCTGCCGCTGACGTGGTTCATGGTGGATTGCGAAATCACAGCGCCTGTGGGGGTTTTATATTTTCGCTCATAATAACCCCCCGTCCAGATAATACGGCTTGTGGTTGGCCAGGAAATGGTTGCGCTATTTCCCCTGGCAATAGTTGTCGGCGAAGCCGAAGGGCTGGCTCGATAAGGGGAGTCATAGGCATGTACCTTTTGCCAAGGGCTTAAACCGCTGCAAATATCCGCTTCAAAACAGGCATCATATTTTATATATTGATAGCCGTGTGTGCTTCTTAGGGTAATTGCTTTTGTCCGCCCGGAGTAAAGGGCGCCGGCAAAGTCGTAACTGCGGTTATCATTACTGACATATACCTGGTAATACTGGCCGCTGCGTAAAGAAGGAAAAGTAACGGTGATTCTGCTGCCAATAGGCCAATAGGTACCGTTGACAACAGGTGCCGAGGTGGGGGTTGGCGGAGGGGTGCAATGCCCCTGGTCCGGAGCTATCCCGCAGGGCAGTTCGGGCTCGGTAAGTCTCTGCAAGCCGGGCGTGGCTTCGACCTTTGCATGGACGCCGTCTTTTTCTGCTTCACTCCCTTGCCAGGGCGCACAGGTTGTGCCAGTTCCCCCTTCGGCGGAAAAATACATTTGATCACAGATATTATCGATATCATCCGTATCTTCATTTGCGGCAGATAAATGTATCTCCCCTTTTTCGTCTATGCCGCCGGGCATATTGTTTAAGCGGATAATATCTAAGGTATTGTCATGATTGGCATTGCCAACCCAGACATTAAAGTCATTGCTGTTCCAGTCTTTTCCCTGCAATTTGTCACTGATTTTACGGCTTTGCTGTAAGTGCCCGGCCCCATTGGCCAACACCAGATAATGGGATTGGTGCTTTTTTTTCGCCAGGGCAAAGACATCATCTCTGCCGTCCTGATTGAAATCGCGGATGATGAGCTTTTCACTGCGTTTTTTCCCCCATTTGACGTTTTTGTCGATTTCCTGGGCGATAACGAGCTGGCCGCTGTCATCACTGTGCATCAGGTAATGCTGGTGTTTATCCTGCGACAAGGCCAATAAATCCTGCTTGCCGTCACCGTTAAAGTCGCCGGGATAAAAGTCAAAATCCTGCTCTTTTGCCAGCCAGGGAAGTTCGGTTGCGCTATAACGCAGTGACGGTTCAAGGGAGAAGTCTATGCCCTGGTCTGTGCCTGAGTACACCCATATTTGCTGCGCTTGGGGCAATACCAGTAAAACATCGTCATGGCCATCGCCGTTAAAATCTGCCGGGACAAATTGTGTCTGTCCAACAAACCAGGACTGCTGGTTGATTAATGCGGGTAAGCGGGCCGGGATCGGTGCTGGCTCGTCACTTAATCCTGAGTTTTTTGTTCCCGGGAAAAAAAGCCCCGGCTGGTTTTCAGCTAACGGTTGCAGCAGTAAATCCCGAAGGCCGTCGCCGTTAATATCGACATGGTGGGGTTGATAGTCTTGTGCTTGCCAGTTGAACGGTTCCTGTGCGGCTAAAGCCGTGGGCAGAAAACACAGACAACAGGGCAACATTTTTCTAAAGAGTTGACGCATAGTTATCCTAGAAATAAAAAAGTAACATCAGGGATAACGTGCATTTACTGCATACTCAACGAGTATAAACTGCCATTGTCCCTAACAGCTTGAATCTATAGTTTTATGGCGGGAAGCCTAACATTAATGAAAATGTAATGTTAATTACATGTGATTACACCTTGTAAAATGATGTCAAAATGAATGGGGCGCTCAAGGTAGCAGGCGTTTTGAGCATGAACAAGTTGGGAAAATGTTGTGATTTTGCCGTTGTTTATTTTTCTTTATAATTGCTTGTTTTATATCGGTTTTTGTTTTTAATGTGAAAAAGTTGTGAAAGGTTGAGAAAAGGTTGTGGTGCTGTTTCTAAGGGAAAATTGCCTTTTAGCTGGATAATTTAGACGTTAAAGTCGGTTAGTCGTATTTTCTGTTGAGATAAACATGCTTTTAATAGCAATTTGATGTTTGCCTGCAAAAGAGTAACCTAAGCTTTAACAGGGATGCATAACGCAGTTTGATTGTGCTGAAATTTAACACGATAAAATGGAAGCTAGATAATGGCGCTTGATATACCAAAACCCGAACTTCGCTACGGCTGTCCCGCGGCAGATCAAATTCTCTTCAACCGGTTTTATACCGTCGGTTATTCATATTACTTCAGGCAAGCTAAATGGACGCTGGAAATTGTTGAGCCGGGTAAACATATTAATGATGTTGATGATGATGTGACCCGGCAAAATAACTTTCGCCCGGACTTTAGGCTACCTCAGCGTTTTCGGGGAGATCTGTCCGATTACCGGAGGTCGGGGTTTGACCGGGGGCATTTAGTTGCCAGCGCCAACCAGGATCAAAGTGCTTTGCAAAACTCGGAAACCTATTTACTTTCCAATATGTCGCCTCAGGCGCCGCAGTTTAACCGGGGGGTCTGGAAAGTGCTGGAAGGGGAGATCCGGAGTAAAAATGAGTCGCCGGATATTCATGAAACCTATGTTATGGCCGGGCCTGTGTTTGATTTTGAATTTCAGACCGAATTTATCGGTCAGGCAGACAATAACGGTATCAAAATTCCTATTCCCACACATTTCTTCAAATGTGTGCTGGTGGAGTGGAAATCAGGGCGGCTGGAAATGTGGGCTTTTGAGTTTGAAAACAAAGCCGTTAATGCCGAGCCGTCTCGCTTTGTCACTTCCACCTCTGCCATTGAGCAAAGAGCCGGTATTAACATCTGGCCCAATTTACTGGGTGATGATATTGAGGCGCAAAAAAGCAATATTAACCCATGGTAGAGCCGTGCAGCATTGCCTGTTGTTAACGGCTTTTTATTAATGTGCTTATCTCAGCTTTATTTCAGCGCCGTTTGTTCTGGTAAGTGAATGAACCAGGGGCATAAAGTGTTATATAAACATCGAATTAGCCGCTGCGGTTGGTTAAAATAGCCCTAATGCATATCCTGTGGCGGTTATCTGCCCGGGATATAATGGTTTGAATATCAGAGATAATTGGTTCTTATGAAGAGTTATGATTGCGTAATAGTGGGTGGCGGCATGGTAGGGGCGGCTTCGGCCCTGTCATTAGCTGAGCTGGGATTAAAAGTGGCTGTGGTCGAGCGGGCACTTCCCCAGGCTTTTGAGCCCGGACAGCCCTTTGACCTTAGGGTGTCGGCAATTTCATTATCTTCCCAATATTTACTGGAGCAGGTGGGGGCCTGGCAGCAAATCAGCCAGTGGCGTTTATGCCCTTATAAACGTTTGGGGGTGTGGGAGCAGGAGCTTTCCTATGCCGAATTTAACAGCGACGATATTGGCCAGTCCCACCTGGGGGCCATCATTGAAAACCGCTTGATCCAGCTGGCGTTATTAGATCAGGTCAAGAATCATGACAACATTTGCCTATATTGTCCCGATTCGCTGACCAGTTTTGTTCAATATGAACAGGGTGTTGATATTGAGCTGAGCCAGGAAACGGTGAAGGCTAAACTGCTGATCGCTGCCGATGGCGCCAACTCCCGGGTGCGCCAGCTGGCAGGCATAGGCACCACCGGCTGGGATTATCAGCAGTCGGCAATGCTGATCAATGTCAACACCGGGCTGGAGCAGCAGGACATTACCTGGCAGCAGTTCTTCCCAACCGGGCCTGTGGCTATGCTGCCGATGCCGGGCCAGCATGCCTCCCTGGTGTGGTATCACCACAGGGATGAAATAAAACGTTTAAAAACCCTGAGCCTGAAGCAGCTGGAGCAGGCGGTGATGGCCAGCTTTCCAAAACGTTTGGGGCAGGTTGAGGTGCTTGACCGTGCTTCGTTTGATTTAACCCGTCGCCATGCCAACCAATACCAGAAGCAAAGGGTGGTGTTAATGGGGGATGCCGCCCACAGTATTAATCCTATGGCGGGACAGGGGGTAAACCTGGGATTTAAAGATGTCAAAGCGCTGCAAAAGGTGATCGCCGAAGCCATAGGCAATGGTGAATGCTGGCATGACCCGGCGGTGCTGGCGCGTTATGAAAAGCTCAGACGTCATGACAACCTGCTGATGATGTCGGCCATGGATGCCCTGTACGCTTCTTTTAGCCATCCTTCTCTGTTGATGAAGGGATTACGCAATGCCGGGCTCTTTATTGCCAACAGGGCGCCTGTGCTTAAAAATAAGGCGCTGGCATATGCTTGCGGGCTTTAACAGCCTGGTTAGTGCTAGCTGGGCTTAAGGTACAAGGCAAAAGATTAATCAGTATCTGGCAACGGATTGCCGATATAAAAGTGGTTATTAAGGGCTATAAACAAAAAAATCGACGCTGAGTCGATATCGGTTTATTTTCTTTTTTGCTTTAAGGGAAGTTTTCAAGAAAAGAAGTGGCTGGGGTACAAGGATTTGAACCTTGGAATGACGGGATCAAAACCCGCTGCCTTACCGCTTGGCTATACCCCAACTGTGGTATCTTCTTATTTGTCTTTTACATTTTACTTTCATCCGCTGAGGAAAGTGGCTGGGGTACAAGGATTTGAACCTTGGAATGACGGGATCAAAACCCGCTGCCTTACCGCTTGGCTATACCCCAATAATGTAAAACTTGCGCTCTTGCTTTATGCCATATGCTTGTGGTTGAAATGGTACGGGAGGAGAGACTTGAACTCTCACATCTTGCGATACTGGAACCTAAATCCAGCGCGTCTACCAATTCCGCCACTCCCGCATTGCAACAACTTATGCATAAATGCCAAGAGTAATGGTGGCTACACCGGGATTTGAACCTGGGACCCCATCATTATGAGTGATGTGCTCTAACCAGCTGAGCTATGTAGCCTTTACAAGTACCCTGATAAAAACGCCATCAAGGATTTGGACAAAAAAAATCGACCGAGTTAGTCGATTCATTCTCAAGCCATATCAGTTTGAGAAAGTGGCTGGGGTACAAGGATTTGAACCTTGGAATGACGGGATCAAAACCCGCTGCCTTACCGCTTGGCTATACCCCAACAGCATGTCATTTATCAGCAATAGCTTGATAAATGGTACGGGAGGAGAGACTTGAACTCTCACATCTCGCGATACTGGAACCTAAATCCAGCGCGTCTACCAATTCCGCCACTCCCGCATTTCGATTAATTCATCAACATGAAATAATCTGGTAGTTATTACATTGTACTTTCTATGAAAAAAGTAGAAAGTGGCTGGGGTACAAGGATTTGAACCTTGGAATGACGGGATCAAAACCCGCTGCCTTACCGCTTGGCTATACCCCAACAATGTAATTAAGGTTGCAACCTGAGTTGCCATATAGTAATGGTACGGGAGGAGAGACTTGAACTCTCACATCTCGCGATACTGGAACCTAAATCCAGCGCGTCTACCAATTCCGCCACTCCCGCGTACTATATGTTTTTACTGAGAAAGAATGGTGGCTACACCGGGATTTGAACCTGGGACCCCATCATTATGAGTGATGTGCTCTAACCAGCTGAGCTATGTAGCCTTTCCAACCTTGCCTCTCAGCAAGTGGCGCGTATTATGCAAATCTCACTGACCTACGTCAACCGTTTTTTTAGAAATAATCTCACTTTTTATTTGTTCGGTGAAACTCTGTTCGATTTGCTGCAGAACTAGGCAAAACTGAGGTTTTTGATCGGTTTTATACACAGGGATGAGGTTTAACTGGGTGGCAGCCTGGCGTTGAGTTTATTGCCGCTTGCCACCCGAAAAGTAAAACTAAACTAGTTAACGCGTTTTTCTGCTACACCACCAAGGTGAGCGGAATGCTTTTTAATGGCTTCCAGGTTGGCGGCTACTACTTTAACGGGTAATTTATTGATAATTAATTCCCCGGTGTCGAGTGCATTGGATGAGGCTGCAAATTCCAAAAGGTTTTGGCCGTTACATTTTAGTCCGTCAAATATGGAACGAATTTTAAGTTTGCGATCTTTAAGGAAAGATCTTAAACGCCTTTTATCATTAACAGAGACATACTCACACACACGTAATGAAAAGCTATCTTCCGCACTGGCTTGCGGGGCGAAAGAAACTGATGCGGCTAATAGGCTCGTCACTAATAAAATATTCTTCATTTGTTCACCATAGTTTTAGTAAGTTTTTGCATTGATGCCATTTGAGTCTAACACAGAATTTTACTGGTCGTGCAGCAGATTTTTTACTTTGAAACCAAGCGTTTAATCTTTGCACTGTTTTTGTTGTAATTTTGTGTGGTTTTTTAGTAAGAAAATGTTATTTATTGGTGTAAGGTGCTGAAAAATAAGCGTGTTTGTTAAGGTGGAAATTTTCAGGAATTATTTCGGATATTGATTAAATAAAGCTGACGGGAGAAAGTGGCGGGGGAGAAGTTCCAGGGCACGGCATGTGCCCTGAATATTAAGGTCATTAATTAGACATTAAAGCGGAAGTGCACCACATCGCCGTCTTTAACCGGGTATTCTTTACCTTCAAGACGCCATTTACCGGCTTCTTTGGCACCGGCTTCACCGTTAAACTCGATAAAGTCGTCGTAAGAAATCACTTCGGCGCGGATAAAACCTTTTTCAAAGTCGGTATGAATTACCCCGGCAGCCTGTGGCGCGGTAGCGTTGACTTTTACCGTCCAGGCACGTACTTCTTTTACGCCGGCGGTGAAGTAGGTTTGCAGGTGCAGCAGGGAGTAACCGGAATTGATCACCCGGTTCAGGCCCGGCTCTTCAATGCCCATGTCTGCCATAAACTCGTCGCGCTCTTCGTCGTCAAGTTCGGCAATTTCACTTTCAATTTCTGCGCAAACCGGCACTACCACGGCGCCTTCTTCTTCGGCGATGGCACGCACCTGATCTAAATAAGGGTTGTTTTCAAAACCGTCGTCATTGACATTGGCAATATACATGGTCGGCTTGATGGTTAAGAAGTTAAGGTACTTAACCGCGGCTTTTTCTTCTTTAGATAACTCTAAAGAACGTACCATGTGGCCTTCTTCAACATGCTTAAGGATTTTTTCCAGTACCGGCAGTTCGAATTTAGCGTCTTTGTCGCCGCCTTTGGCGCGTTTGGCCTGACGGACGATGGCGCGCTCAGCGGTGTCCATATCGGCCAGGGCTAATTCGGTGTTGATAACATCGATATCTTCACCCGGATTTACATTGCCGGCAACATGCACGATATTTTCATTTTCAAAACAGCGTACCACGTGACCGATAGCGTCGGTTTCACGGATGTTGGCCAGGAACTTGTTGCCTAAACCTTCACCTTTGGAGGCGCCGGCAACCAGACCTGCGATATCAACAAATTCCATGGTAGTAGGGATAACACGCTCGGGGTTAACTATTTTTGCTAACTTGTCCAGACGCGGATCCGGAACCGGCACCACACCTGTGTTAGGTTCAATGGTACAGAATGGAAAGTTTGCGGCTTCAATACCCGCTTTGGTGAGTGCGTTGAACAGGGTTGATTTACCTACGTTGGGTAAGCCAACAATACCACATTTAAATCCCATGATGTTTACCTATAGTTTTCAGCGCTTGTTAATCAGAGCGCGAATGTTGATCTGAAGTTCTGTGTCGGAGTTATTGCGCTTTAAAAGAGTGCAGACGATTTTGCGCTTTCTTAAGATCGTCTTTTTGCCAGATTTCGAAACAACGGCCGGCTTCATCGATTGCCTGTTCTATTAGGGCCTGTTCACTGGCGGGCGCTTTACCCAATACATGTCCGGTTACCCGATCGCGATGGCCGGGATGACCTATGCCGATGCGCAACCGATAAAATTCTTTGTTGTTTGCCATACGGCTGATGATATCACGCAGACCGTTATGTCCGCCGTGACCGCCGCCTTTTTTTATTTTGCAAATTCCCGGGTCCATGTCGAGTTCATCATGGGCCACGAGCATATTCTCTACCGGGATACGGAAAAAATTGGCAAGGGGCGCGACTGCCTGACCGCTACGGTTCATAAAGGTCGTGGGGATCAGCAGGTGCACTAAGGTATCGCCGATTTGGCCTTTACCATAGAGTCCGAAGTATTTTTTTTCCGGGCGGAGAGAAATATTGTAACGCTTGCTCAGTTCTTCAACGAACCAGACACCAGCGTTATGGCGGGTTTTGGTATATTCGGGGCCTGGATTACCCAGGCCCACAACTAATTGAATATTAGTTTCCAAGAGATGATCTCGTTAACTATTATTCAGCAGCTTCTTCAGCTTCGGCTTCGCCTTCTGCGTCGTCAGCTTTGCCCTTAGGAGCGTTAGCAGTAACAACGGCTTGGTCGTGGCTTTCACCTTTGGCTAATTCGTCAGAAGTAACGCCTTCCGGGAATTTAACGTCTGATAAGTGAAGGGTTTGACCTACTTCCAGGTCGGCTAAGTCAACTTCGATGAACTCAGGTAAGTTGGCTGGCAGACAAGAAATGGCGATTTCAGTTACGTGGTGAGCAATGGTAGCACCGGCTTTGCTTACGTTCTCTTCGTTGATGAAGTGAACTGGCACGTTAGTGTGAACGGCTTTTTTAGCATCTACACGTAGGAAATCCATGTGCATTACTAATTCTTTGTGCGGGTGACGCTGCATGTCTTTGATCAGAACTTCAACGCTCTTGCCGTCAACGTTCAGGTTTAACACGTGAGAGTAAAACGCTTCTTCCTGCTGTGCACGCCATACTTTGTTGTGCGCCAAAGTGATAGAAACCGGCTCTTCGCCTAAACCGTAGATGATAGCTGGAACTTTGTTAGCATGACGTAGGCGGCGGCTCGCACCTTTCCCCAGGTCAGTACGTACTTCAGCATCTAAAGTGAATAAATCAGTCATTTTTAATACTCTTTATTTAAAATTAAGTTTCATTGTTTTTTGCGACCAAAAACAATGCGATTGCTCTTTTATTGGCTGCTTTTATCGGAAATAAATGCTTACCGGTTAAAAAAGGCGCGGCATGATAACATTTACCCCGGATAATAGCTATTAATCTTGCGAGTAATTATTGTTAAATACTTAAGCCAATAATCGCCAGGTAATAAAAAAGCACCCTAAGGTGCTTTAAATGTCAGGTTTACAAGGCTGAATTAACCGTCAAACATGGCAGAGATAGACTCTTCATTGCTTACCCGGCGGATCGCTTCGGATAACATGCCGCTTAAGGTCAGCTGGCGCACTTTACCCAAGGCTTTGATTTCATCCGTCAGCGGGATGGAATCGGTAACCACGACTTCATCAATCACTGAGTTTTCCAGGTTTTGAGCGGCATTACCCGAGAATACCGGGTGAGTGGCATAGGCAAATACCCGCTTGGCACCGTGTTCTTTCAGTGCTTCCGCTGCCTTGGCTAATGTACCGCCGGTATCTATCATATCGTCAACGATAAAACAGTCGCGGTCTTTAACATCACCGATAATGTGCATCACCTGGGCCACATTGGCCTTGGGACGACGTTTGTCGATAATGGCCAGGTCGGCATCTTCTAATAATTTGGCGACCGCACGGGCACGTACCACGCCGCCGATATCAGGAGAAACCACCACAGGGCGCTCAATTTGTCTTTCAAGCATGTCTTCGAGCAAGATAGGGGTACCAAAGACATTGTCTACCGGCACATCAAAGAAACCCTGGATTTGCTCCGCGTGCAGGTCAACGGTTAATACCCGGTCAACACCTACGCTGGAAAGGAAGTCGGCAACGACTTTTGCTGTAATCGGGACGCGGGCACTACGTACGCGTCTATCCTGGCGTGCATAACCAAAATAGGGCATTACTGCTGTGATACGTCCGGCTGAAGCTCTTCGTAAGGCATCAACCATAACAATAAGCTCCATTAAGTTATTGTTGGTTGGTGCACAAGTTGATTGAACAATAAAGACATCCGCTCCGCGGACATTTTCATTGATTTCGACACTAATCTCACCATCACTAAAACTCCCGACCTTGGCATCGCCTAAGGTAATATAAAGGCGATTAGCAACTTGTTCGGCCAGTTCAGGGGTGGCGTTACCCGCAAAAATCTTCATGTCAGGCACTGTCAGTTCCTCAGAAACTTTTGACATTAAAATATGACGCTATGCAGTAGCAATTAACCCAAAGCGAATGAATGCTGTCGGTAACTACTAGTACTAGCAAATTAATAACATTTATCCAGTGTTCATTTTACCAACATACGTGGTATTTGTTTGAGTTTTTATTCACTCATTTTCTTTATTCAATTAAGGCTCAATGCCTTAATCACCGGTATTAACGGCGATTGGTTGATACCTTTTGCTACAAAAGATTCAATCCCGTCAGGGAGTTGAGCCTGAATGCGGCAAGCCTCAGCTTTAGAGTCGAAGCGCGAGAAGATACAAGCGCCCGTTCCCGTCATTTGAGACGGCGCGTATTCTAGCAACCAAGACAGTAATTTGGCAACCTCGGGATAGTGTTTTATCACCATTACCTGGCAATCGTTATGGCAGGCATCTATGTCTGCGCTTTGGGCTAATTGCCGGTCGGTATTGCGGGGCAGGTCATCGGAAGTAAACACGCTTACCGTTGAGATGCTGCAGTTGGGTTTGCTGACTAAATACCAGTATTCTTCGGGATCCCTCGGGGTAAGCTTTTCACCGACCCCTTCGGCGTAGGCGGCAAAGCCGTGAATAAAGACCGGTACATCGGCCCCTAAGGCTAAACCTAAAGCGGCGAGTTTTTCCGTGCTGAGCTTGAGCTGCCATAAAGCATTGAGTGCCAGCAGTACGGTAGCGGCATTGGAGGAGCCGCCGCCGAGTCCGCCGCCCATGGGCAGAATTTTATCAATTTTAATTTCAGCCCCGGGTAAATTTGCCTGTCCCAAAGCTTGGGCTTCGAGTTGCAGCATAGTCGCGGCTTTGACTATCAGGTTATCTTTTGCGGCGACCCCGGTAATCGGGGTTAATAAGCGAATTTTGCCGCAGTCGGTGGCTTTGATCTCCAGGGTATCGCCATAGTCGAGGAACTGAAACAGGGTTTGCAGTTCATGGTAGCCGTCGCTGCGGCGACCGACAACATGCAGAAACAGATTGAGTTTTGCCGGTGACGGAAACGGGTGAAATTTATTATCTAAAGATAAGTTGTCCGGGGAAGTGTTGTCTACGGGTAAAGCCATGGTTTACAGGGTCCACTTTTTCACGAGAATTTTAATATTGAGCTCAGCCTGGGTGATGGTAAATTTAGTCGCCAGGCGGTGTTGGTTGACCAGTTGGTAGTTTTGGTACTCTACCGACCAGAGCCGGTTGTCATACAAGCTGGTAAGCTTGACCGGTAAGCGGGTAACGCTGTCATAACTGAGTTTATCCTGGGGCAGGTACGCCAGGCCTTTGAGCCAGTAGCTTAATGCCCGGGTCGGCAAGGTCAGCCCGGTCAGGGAATAGATCAGGGCGTCAAGATCCTCGCTGTGATATTCTTCGCCGTCCACTTCCAGTACATGGCGGCCGTTGTCGGATTCCAGGTGCAGGACATTGATGCCCAGCGGCGCGGTCAAGTCCAGGCGCTGGCGGGTATTGTCGTTATGATCCTGCTCATAGCGCCAGTTCAACGAGGCGCTTTCACGTTTATCCGCCTGGATAAAGGCGATCCTGCCCAATATTTTCCACTTATTTAAAGCTGAAAGTTGTTGATTTCTTTCGCTGATTTCCTGAGTTAGGCTAGAATCAGAGGGGGCTGGCGGTTGAACCGCGCAGCCACTGAGCCATAAAAGCAGCAGCGGGACGGGGAATAAGTGTTGCAGGCGGATGATCATGTGCTCTTGTCGTTGTAATATGAATGACTATTTGAACACAGAACAAGAGGTGCTTTCAATCACGGCGGATATTTCGTAAAATTACCGCGTTATTTGTTTCAGATTAAAGTATCCGATACAAAAATGGCGGATAATCGCCGTGATGATATTTATCTGGTGTCTTTTTCCAAGCAGATGATAAATGTCCTTGTGGGGCTTTAGCCGCGCAAAAGACTGAAATGATATAGTGGCAAGGTCGGTATCTGCCGATGGCGCTTTTGCCATATTTTAACTGAGGCTGAATATTTAGCATTATGTCCATAGTAGCTGTTGGTATTAATCATAAAACTGCACCCGTTGCGGTCAGGGAAAAGATTTCTTTTAGCCCTGATCACTTAACTCAAGCCCTGCAGGAAATGCTTTCTTCTGTGCAATGTCGCGAAGCTGCTATTTTATCTACCTGTAACCGCACTGAGTTATATCTGGTACAGGATGGCGATATGGCCCAGACCCAGGAGCGCATAGTGCGCTGGCTGGAAAGCTATCACCAGGTGCCGGGGGCGACTATTTCCCCGAGTTTGTATTGGCATCAGGATAAAGCCGCAGTTAATCATATGATGCGGGTAGCTTGTGGTTTAGATTCCCTGGTACTGGGGGAGCCGCAAATTCTCGGACAAATGAAGCAGGCCTACAGTCAGGCGAAAGCCGCAGATTCTATGGCGCTGGTCATGGACCGTTTGTTCCAGCGAACCTTCGGGGTGGCAAAACAGGTCAGGACAGAAACCGAAATCGGCGCCAGTGCCGTCTCTGTCGCCTTTGCCGCGGTGAATTTAGCCAAACATATTTTTGCCAACCTGAAAAAGGTGCGGGTGTTGCTGGTCGGCGCCGGGGAAACCATTGAACTGGTGGCGAAACATTTATACGAGAATAATGTCGGCAACATTACCGTTGCCAACCGGACTTTGGCCCGGGCAGAGGCCATGGCGGAGCAGGTCGGTGCGGATGTCATCACCCTGGCGCAGATCCCCGAGCAAATCAGCAACGCCGATATTGTTATCAGCTCTACCGGTTCGACTTTACCTATTATAGGTAAAGGCATGGTGGAACATGCACTGGAGCAGCGCAAGCACCAGCCTATTTTTATGGTGGATTTGGCGGTGCCGCGTGATATCGAAGAGCAGGTAGCCGAGCTTGAAGACGTGTTCTTATATACGGTGGATGACTTGCAGGGCATTATTGCCAAAAATATCGCCAACCGCCGTAAGGCCGCGGTACAGGCAGAGGGTATGGTCAATACCCAAACCGACAGTTTTATGTCCTGGTTAAGGGGCCTGAATACCCAGGATGCGGTGCTCAGTTACCGTAACCAGTGCCAGGAACACCGCGATGTGTTGATTGAAAAAGCCCTGCTGCAGCTTAAAGGCAATAAAAACCCCGAGGCGGTGGTAGCCGAGCTGGCAACCAAACTCACTAATAAATTAATGCATGCCCCTACCAGTGCGTTGCAGTCGGCGGCCCAGGGCGGTGATTTGGATAAGCTGATTTACCTGAGAGATATTTTCAACCTGGATCAAAAGTAGATATTTTCCCGGTAAAACCGACCGGTTGTCAGCTTTGTTTAACCAATAAAACGAGCCTGATGGCCGGTGTTTCCCCTGATTTCCCCGTTAAAAGCTATTTATTTGAGAAATAACCAAGGAAATAGCTGCGACTTACCCCCCGACTAGATATACTAGGTGCATTGCTAGCACATATTATCGAATTTAAAAGTATTATTTAATGAAAAAGTCAGTTTACCATAAGCTTGAAGTGTTAATGGAACGCTTTGAGGAAGTACAGGCTTTATTATCTGATCCCGAGACCATAGCGGATCAGGATAAATTTAAAGCCCTGTCCAAAGAATTCTCCCAACTTGAAGAAGTGACCTCGGTTTTCACCGCCTATAAAGAGGCGGAAAACGATTTTGCCACCGCCGAAGAAATGCTCAAAGACGACGATCCCGATATGCGGGATATGGCGCAGGAAGAGTTTAAGGCGGCGAAAGAGGCATTAGAAAACCTGGAAAGCGATTTACAAATTCTGTTACTGCCTAAAGATCCCAATGACGACAACAACTGTTTCGTGGAGATCCGCGCCGGTGCCGGTGGTGATGAAGCGGCGATTTTTGCCGGTGATATTTTCCGTATGTACAGCCGTTATGCCGAAAAGCAGGGCTGGCGCATCGAATTGATGAATGCCAATGAAAGCGAGCAGGGCGGTTTTAAAGAAATTATCGCCAAAATCGTCGGTGAAGGGGTTTACGGGCAGATGAAATTTGAGTCCGGCGGTCACAGGGTACAAAGGGTACCGGAAACCGAATCCCAGGGGCGGGTACATACCTCGGCCTGTACTGTGGTGGTGATGCCGGAAATCCCCGAATCGGATGCCATTGAAATCAACAAGGCCGACTTGAAAGTTGATACTTTCAGGGCATCGGGTGCCGGTGGACAGCATGTTAACAAAACCGACTCGGCCATTCGTATTACCCATATTCCTACCGGTGTCGTAGTGGAGTGTCAGGATCAGCGCTCCCAGCATAAAAACCGGGCGCAGGCGATGTCGGTATTGCAGGCGAGATTGCAGCAGGCAGAAGACGATAAGCGCCGCAGCGAAGAAGAATCTTCCCGCCGCAGCCTGGTGGCCAGTGGTGATCGCTCCGAGCGCATCCGTACTTACAACTATCCCCAGGGGCGGATGACAGATCATCGTATCAACTTAACCTTGTACCGGTTAAATGAAGTGATCGAAGGTAATTTGCAGCTGGTGATGGAGCCTATTTTACAGGAAAACCAGGCGGATCTGCTGGCAGCCCTGGCGGAGCAAAACGATTAACCGGCTGATGCCGTTAATCGCCCCGTTAATTACCGGTCCCAGTGTCAGTGAGTGTTAATACTTTGCAAACATCCATGAGTAATGCGCCCCTTGCCCGATTAGTTGAGCAGGGGGCGGCTTTATTGCTTGAAAGCTCCGACAGCGCCAGGCTCGATGCCCAGGTCCTGTTGTGTCATGTGCTGGGTAAAGAGCTTAGCTATTTACATACCTGGCCGGAAAAGATCATTGCCGATGAGGTGTTTGTACACTTTATCCGGCTGCTTGAGCGCAGACAAAACGGTGAGCCGGTAGCATATATTACCGGCATAAAAGAGTTCTGGTCACTGCCGTTAAAAGTATCGCCCGCCACTTTGATCCCAAGGCCCGACACCGAAGTACTGGTGGAGCAGGTGCTGGCGTGTCATCAGCAAAATAAGCTAAACTGCCTGGATCTCGGCACGGGCACAGGGGCAATCGCCCTGGCGCTGGCCTCTGAGCAGCCTGGCTGGCAGCTTGATGCGGTGGACTTTAATATTGATGCGGTGGCGCTTGCCCGGGAAAATGCCCGGCAGTTAAAGCTGGAGCGGGTCAAGATCTACCAAAGTGACTGGTTCAAGCAGGTGGCAAAGGATAAAAAGTTCGAGGTTATCGTCTCTAACCCGCCCTATATCGATGGCGGGGATAAACACCTCAGTGAAGGGGATGTGCGCTTTGAACCGGAAACGGCGCTGGTGGCGGCAGAAAACGGTCTGGCGGATATTATCACCATAGCCACCGGCGCCAAAGATTATTTGGCCGACGGCGGCAGCCTCTATTTTGAGCATGGTTTTGAGCAGGGGCTGGCGGTACGCAAGATTTTAACCGGTTTAGGTTATACGGATGCTAAAACGACCAAAGACTTTGCCGGTAATGACAGGATCACCCAGGCAAACTGGATAATTAATAAACTTAAAAATTAAAGGAATTATTATGATGTTCAAACATCTTCATATGACGCTTGCGGTGCTGAGCATTGCTTTGTTTACCTTACGTTTTGTCTGGACTTTAACCGAGTCGGCCTGGTTAACGAAAAAAGTCGTTAAAATTACCCCGCATGTCATTGATACCTTGCTACTGGCTTTAGGTGTGGCCATGGCGGTGAAGCTGATGATCAACCCGCTGGAACAGCTATGGCTGGGAGAGAAACTATTGGCGGTGATCGCCTATATCTTTACCGGTTATTATACGTTGAAATTAGCCAGAAACCGTATGATGCAGTTTATCGGTTATTTGGGCGCCATGGGTTGGGTAATGCTGGTTTTTCGCCTGGCAATGACCAAAGAGACCATGTTTTTATAAGGCTTAAGAAGAAAAAGCCGTTGCCAAGGGCATTTTTACTTTAAAAATGCCGATTAATCCCCATAGAAGAGGATTAATTCGCGATGGCTGACTTTTTTGCTGTTTTTTATAGTAAACAAATAAATTAAATGAATGACTTGTTGTTGTCCGAGATAAAATCGGATGAAAAAGATTTAATCCAGTCGGTGGTGTTACTCGAAGAGCATATTTTTGCTTCTTCCGGTATTTTCGCCGATGCCCTGGATAAGCTGATCAAAGAATGCCTGGCGGTTATTGAAGAAATAGACGAGCCGCTGGAGCAGGTAGAGCAATTGATCAATGAATTGTTTGTTCGCCATCTGTTTCTGGATGAATACCGGGATTTTTGGCCGTTAACCGGCCACCGCTTGGAATCGGGCATTAATTTCCGCGCCCTGGCGCCGAGTTTAAAAGTGATCCTTATTCACCACATCATCACAGAATGCGGCTTTGACGTCGATATTATCTATGTACCGGAAAAGAATATGATCCGTGTGGTGTGCGATGATATCTATGCCATTATTTTCGATCCCGTGACCGGCGAATCCCTGAACTGGCATGAGCTGGATAAACGCATGGACGATATCGAAGGGGATCCGAGCCAGCAGGAGTTGCTGCCGATCAGCCACAAGAGTTTGTTGCTGGATCATGTCACGTCAATAAAAAATGCCCTTATCCGCGAGCAGGTCTTTGACCTGGCACTTAAATGTGTCGATGTTTTATTGGCGATGCGCCCGGATGATCCGTTTGAGCGCAGAGATCGCGGCTTTTTATTACATCAGCTCGATTGTTTTAAAGTGGCTTACGACGACTATCGGTTTTTTGTTGAGCAATGCCCGAAGGACCCGGCGGCCCAGCTGCTGAAATTACAACTAGATAACATACGTATTGCCGATACCGTAATACATTAATAATAAGAACCACGGAGAAATTATGTCTGCAGCAAATCTGACTGAAGCTGTTCACCATGCCCCGATGATCACCAATGATGCGACTATCATGGGTTTTCTGGCAATCATGCTGGGATTGGTGTTCTACACCGCCCACAGCACCAATAGTTTTTGGAAGAAATTTTATAGCGTAGTACCTGCGGTACTGGTGTGTTACTTTTTACCCTCGCTGTTAAACACCTTTGGCGTGGTGAACGGCGAAGAATCTAAGCTTTATTACGTTGCTTCCCGTTATTTATTGCCTGCCTGTCTGGTGTTGCTGACCTTAAGTGTCGATTTAAAAGCCATCATGGGCCTTGGCAGTAAAGCGATTATTTTATTCTTTACCGGCACCATAGGTATCGTCATCGGCGGGCCTATTGCGATATTGGTGGTTTCTGCTATCAGCCCGGAACTGCTTGGTGTACAAGGCCCTGAAGCTGTATGGCGCGGTATGACCACAGTTGCCGGCAGCTGGATTGGCGGTAGCGCCAACCAGGCGGCAATGAAAGAAATTTATGAAGCCGGCGATCAGATCTTCTCGGCCATGGTCACGGTAGATGTTATCGTGGCTAACCTATGGATGGCGGTGCTGCTGATTATGGCGGCCAAAGCGAAAACCATAGATGCAAAAACCGGTGCCGATGTCAGCGCTATCACGGCATTAAAAGAAAAGGTTGAAAACTTTCACCAGCAGCATTCGCGTATCGCCACCTTACCTGATTTGATGATCATCCTGGCTATCGGTCTAGGTGTTACCGGCTTTGCCCATTTGTTTGCAGATACTGTCACCCCGTACTTCGTTGAAAACCACCCTGATTTGAAGAACTTCAGTTTCCACAGCAAGTTCTTCTGGATGATTATTTTCGCGACTACCGTTGGTATTATTCTATCTTTCACCCGGGTAAGAGAGCTTGAAGGGGCCGGTGCTTCAAAAGTGGGCTCAGCTTTCCTTTATGTGCTGATTGCTACTATCGGTATGAAGATGGATGTGACTATGATTGCCGATGCACCGATTTATTTTGTCATTGGTATTATCTGGATGTTAATCCATGCCACTTTGATGTTAGTGGTGGCCAAGCTTATTAAGGCGCCGCTGTTTTACATGGCAGTTGGCAGTCAGGCGAATGTCGGCGGTGCGGCTTCGGCCCCTGTGGTTGCTTCAACCTTCCACCCGTCGCTGGCGCCGGTGGGTGTCTTGTTGGCTGTGCTTGGTTATACCGTAGGGACTTATATGGCCTGGTTGTGCGGACAGATATTACAAGCCATCGCCTAAGTTCCAGCGTTTAAAATATCAGTTAAAAGTGCTTATTTATGCTTATAAATAAGCACTTTTGCTTTATGCTAAGGCATAAAGTATCAAGGTGAAGTTTTTCTTTTTATCAATAAGGAGCCCCCATGGGTTTACAATCAATTCAGTTAGCCGATATCGAAGTTGCTAACGACAAACCATTTGTGCTGTTTGGCGGCATGAATGTTCTTGAGTCCCGCGATCTGGCAATGAAAATTGCCGAGCATTATGTCGAAGTGACGCAAAAACTCGGCATTCCTTATGTGTTTAAGGCTTCTTTTGATAAAGCCAACCGCTCGTCCGTGCATTCATACCGGGGACCGGGCATGGATGAAGGCTTAAAAATCTTTGAAGAAATCAAGCAGACCTTTAATGTACCTGTGATCACCGATGTCCACGAACCCCACCAGGCACAGCCGGTGGCAGATGTTGTTGATATTATCCAGTTGCCGGCCTTTTTGGCGCGCCAGACCGATTTAGTGGTGGCTATGGCAAAGACCAATGCCATTATCAATGTTAAAAAGCCCCAGTTCCTGGCGGCCCATGAAATGCGTCATATTATCAAGAAGTTCTCGGAAGCCGGTAATGAAAAAGTGATCTTGTGTGAACGCGGCAGCTGTTACGGTTATAACAACCTGGTAGTGGATATGCTGGCGATGGAAGAAATGAAAAACTATGCGCCGGTGATTTTTGATGCCACCCATGCCCTGCAGCGCCCCGGTGGCCGCAGCGACAGTGCCGACGGTCGTCGTGCCCAGGCAGCCCAGTTAGCCCGCAGCGGTATGGCGCTTGGTCTGGCGGGTTTGTTTATCGAAGCACATCCGGATCCGGATAATGCCAAATGTGACGGCCCCTGTGCCTTGCCGTTAGACAAGCTTGAGCCTTACCTGGCGCAAATGAAAGCGGTAGATGATCTGGTGAAGAGTTTTGAGCCCCTGGTTACCGGTGACTAGCCTCTGAGATCTACGGGAGCGGGTTTTTGCCCGCTCTTGCCATATACCTTCCTTTACTAAAAAACCGCCTTATTTCGCTTTTCTGGCCCTTTAAAGTCCGTTCTGGCTATCTTGTTACCTTGAAGCCTTGTGATAAGGCAAATTTCAGACATCGCTGCGCTTTTGTATCCATTCAATCGCAGCATACCTTTCTTCCTGAACATAAAAAAAGGTGTCTGTGACACCTTTTATTTCGTATTTTTGCCTGCGGGTGATATTCTGGAGCTTATTCAGAAATCATCTCGCTTTTAGCAAGGTTAGCGTTAGTGTTTCCAGCATTAACGCGCTCTTGCTTGGCTAATAACGCCTGAGCTGTTTGCTGTGCGCTGACAAAGCTTACCGGAGTCAGTTTGATTGAATCGGCAAGGCTCACCTTGATTTGATTCATTACTTCGTTGTGGTTGATAGTGTCGGCTTTTACCAGCTCCAGTGCTTGAACTGAGGTAATGCTAAAGAAAGCGATGGCTAAGACAGAGATTTTTTGTGCTAATTTCATAATGGTACCTGTTTAAATAACGTCAATGATCCTTATAGATGTTTCACGGACCTGTAACTAGCTCTGCAGAAGGTGGGTTGGGAAACACTTTCTGACTATTGCCCATCTATTAATGGGTTAGTGATGAAGTCCTTCATCTATGGTGCAAATGATAATCAAGTTCTGGCCAAATGAAAAATGACTATTTATAATGTTATCCATTAGAAAAACTAATGAATGGTAAGTTGACGGCAAAGTTAAAAACTTTCAGACGTTCGACATGAATAAACATTACATAAACGTGAATAACCATATATAACACATAGGAAAATTTTGGCTAATAGACTCCCACCCCTCAATGCCTTACGCGCTTTTGAAGCCTCGGCGAGGCAATTAAGTTTTACCCGGGCTGCCGAAGAATTATTTGTGACCCAGGCGGCGATCAGCCACCAGATCAAATCATTGGAAGAGCATTTGGGTATTAAGTTATTTATGCGAAAAAATCGTGCCTTGCTGCTGACCGAAGAAGGGCAGGCCTATTTTCTCGACATAAAAGATATTTTCACTTCCATCAATGATGCCACCGAGCGCCTGCTGGCCAGGGGGGCGAAAGGGGCGATCACGGTAAGTTTACAGCCAAGCTTTGCTATTCAGTGGCTGGTGCCGCGTTTGACGGCGTTTAATCTCTTGCATCCGGATATCGATGTCCGGATCAAGGCGGTAGATCAGCCGGATAACTCCTTAACCGAAGATGTTGATGTCGCCATTTATAATGGCCGCGGCCGCTGGCCCAATGTGCATGCCGATCAATTGCATACCGAATACCTGGTGCCGGTTTGTTCTCCTTTGCTGCTCAGCGGCAAAAAACCGCTCTATACCGTCAATGATCTGGCCCAGCATACCTTGTTGCACGATACCTCTCGCCGGGACTGGAAACGCTGGTTTAAAGAGGTTGGTGTTAAAGGCATGAATGTTAACCACGGACCTATTTTCAGTCACTCTTCCATGGTATTGCAGGCGGCAATCCACGGACAGGGGGTGGCGCTGGCCCACAGCGTACTGGCAAAGCCGGATATCGACTCCGGCCGCCTGGTGCAGCCTTTTAATGATGTGCTGATCAGTAAAAATGCCTATTACATTGTTTGCCGCGAGCATCAGCTTGATATCGGGAAGATAGCCGCTTTTCGCGATTGGGTGCTCGATACCGTGGCCGAAGAGCAGGATGACGGCCTTATGCTGTAAAGGCCGATATCGAGTTTGCCAAAACAAGTGAAGGAATCGCCGGACATAATAAATGAAGAACCAATAATAATGACAACAACTAAACTCAATGCAGTGGAAAATCCTAAAGCGATGGTGATCTTGGCCCATGGCGCCGGTGCCGACATGGACCATGGCTTTATGGAAAAAATGACCGCTTTATTAAATAGCCGCCAGATAAATGTCTTGCGCTTTAATTTTCCCTATATGGATAAGCGCCGCGTTGACGGCAAACGTTATCCGCCGGATCGCATGCCCAAGTTGCTTGACTGCTATCGTGAGGTTATCAGGCAGCAATCGCAGGCTTTGCCGGTTTTTCTTGCCGGGAAATCCATGGGCAGCCGGGTAGGGGCAACGCTGGCAGGGGAAGCCTTAGCTCAGCCCGGGCAAGTCAAAGGGGTGATCTGTTTAGGTTATCCTTTTCATCCGCAAAAAAAGCCGGAAAAATTGCGGCTTGAACCGCTGCAACAGACCTTGTTGCCGACCCTGATAGTGCAGGGGGAGCGCGATGCCCTGGGCTCAAAGGATGACATTGCCGGTTATCGGCTATCGGATCTATGTCAGCTGGTTTTTCTGCCCGATGGCGATCATGATCTTAAACCCAGGGTCAAGTCCGGTTTTAGCCAGGAACAGCATATGCAAAGCGCCGCCGATGAAATACTGAGGTTTATTGATGAAAAAAGTTGATTTTCTCACCCCCTGGCGGATTTTTATTGGTATCAGCGGCTGTTTTTCAGTATTATTCGGCGCCTGGTTGGCGCATGGCGGACAACATCTGCCACTCGATATCCAAAGTCGCCTGGCAAATGCGCTGCAATACCAGTTTATTCATACCCTTGCCTTATTGGCTGCTATGGTTTGGTATAGCAGGTTGCCCTCTCGTCGCTTGCTGGCGGCAGGCGCTTGTTTTGCGCTCGGTATTTTGTGTTTTAGCGGCAGTTTATATGCTAAAACCTTTTTTGATCTTGCCATGATAGGCAAACTCGCTCCCACGGGCGGGATATTATTAGCGTCGGGCTGGTTGCTGCTGGCGTTTGCAGGTAAAACGAAATGAAGACTTCGATTGTATTATATTGCCGCCCCGGCTTTGAAAAAGAATGTGGCGCCGAAATCCAGGAAAAAGCTGCCTGGAACGAGGTATACGGCTATCTGGAGCTGACCAAAAACCAGGGGCTGGTTTATTTTCACTTAAACAACCCCGAAGAAGGGGATGCCCTGATGGAGCGTATGCCCCTTAAACGGCTGATTTTCGCCCGCCAATGGTTTCTGACCTTAACCGAGAAAATCGAACTGCCGGATTATAACCGGGTAGAGGCGATCACCGAAGCCCTGGGCAGCGAGTGGCAATATGCAGATTTGCGTATGGAAACCCCGGATACCAATGACGGCAAGGAATTATCCAAGTTTTGCCGCAAACTGGCGGTACCGCTGCGCCAGGCATTAAGGAAAAACAAAATTCTGACGGAAAAAGGTGATAAAGACGGCGCTGTTTTACATGCCTTATTTTTAAGCGGCAAAGAAGTGATGCTTGGTTATTCTCAGGGCCATAATACTTCGCCTCATGTGATGGGCATACCGAGATTAAAGTTCCCGAGTCAGTCGCCGAGCCGTTCAACCTTGAAGCTTGATGAAGCCTTTTTGTATTTTATTCCAAAAGATGAGTGGGAAACCCGGTTAACCTCCGGCATGAATGCGGTTGATTTAGGCTCGGCTCCCGGCGGCTGGACCTATCAGCTGGTGCGCCGCGGTATGATGGTCACGGCGGTTGATAATGGCCCTATGGCAGACTCGATTATGGAAACCGGGCAGGTTAAGCACCGCATGATGGATGGCTTTAAGTTTGTGCCCGCCAAGCAAAATGTTTACTGGCTGGTGTGCGACATGGTGGAAAAACCCCAGCGGGTGGCCTGGCTGATGGCACAATGGCTGTTAAAGGGTTATTGTAAAGAAGCTATGTTTAACCTGAAACTGCCGATGAAAGGCCGTTATCAGGAAATCACCAAGAACCTGCAGAGCATCAAAGATCTCTTTGCCGAAAACAATGTCAAATATGAGCTTTATGCCAAGCACCTTTATTATGACCGTGAAGAAGTGACGGTACATGCACGGTTATTATCGCCGGTGCCCCAACACTAGTTGTGTTAACTTTATCGCTAGTATTTAGTGTATAAAAAAAGCCCGGTTCGCCGGGCTTTTTATTATTTGATGTTTATCACGTTTATTTTTTATAAACGCTCTAATACCGCGTCGGTGAAGTCGGTAGTACCGTGACTGCCGCCTAAGTCGCCGGTAGTACGGTCGCCGCTTTCAATAACGTCTTTGATTGCTGCACGGATTTTCTCTGCCTTATCGCCCATGTCCAGGTATTCCAGCATTTGGATGGCAGCCAAGATCACTGAAGTCGGGTTTGCCAGGTTTTTACCGGCAATGTCAGGGGCCGAGCCGTGAACCGCTTCAAAGATAGCACAATCGCTGCCGATGTTTGCGCCTGGGGCCATACCTAAGCCGCCCACTAGACCGGCACATAAGTCCGACAGGATATCACCGAATAAGTTGGTGGTGACGATAACGTCAAATTGCGCCGGGTTCATGACCAGCTGCATGCAGCAGTTGTCGACGATCATTTCCGCAGATTCGATATCCGGGTAGCGCTCACCCACTTCACGGGCCACTTTCAGGAATAAACCTGAAGTTGACTTTAAGATGTTGGCTTTATGTACCGCGGTGACCTTTTTACGGCCTTCCTTGCGGGCGGTTTCGTAAGCAAAAGTCACGATTTTTTCTGCGCCTTCACGGGTGATCTGACTCATGGCTTCGGCGGTGGCACCGTCTTCGGATACCGTTTGCCCTAAACCTGAGTACATGCCCTGGGTGTTTTCGCGGATAGTGATGATATCGATATCTTCGTAACGGGCTTTAGTGCCTTTAAAAGACAATACCGGGCGGACATTGGCATAAAGCTTGAAATGCTTACGTAAGGTGACGTTAATAGAGGTAAAGCCTTCACCTACCGGGGTCGTTAACGGACCCTTTAGGGTGATTTTGTTTTTCTCGATTAATGCCAGGGTTTCTTCCGGAACCAGCTCGCCGTGTTTTTCTAACGCGGTAAGACCGGCATCTGCATACTCATAGTCAAACTCACAGCCTGCTTTATCCAGTACTTTTATGGTTGCGTCAATAATACTCGGGCCGATGCCGTCGCCGGGAATAACAGTTATGGTTTGTTTAGCCATTAAATATACCTTTTAAAATAAACTTCTTAATAATTTTTTACCTGAGAGGGTGAATATTAAACGAAATCATTAATTGACCATCTTCATTAAATCCCGGCCACTTATTTATTACGTTCGCTATAACTGATCAAACCACTTAAGTAATTGCGCAGCTTTATACCATGTCACGGGGATGTAAGCCAGCTTAAAACCTTTTATATTGACCTTAAACAATAGACAAATATCAGTATATATCGAAAGTCGGGAGAAAATGCAGATTTAGTCGTTTTTTAAGTGACTGACAGGAAAGTGTTAGTTTTTCGTGTGGTTATCTATGACCTGCCAGTTATCCGGGTAGCCGATGCCCAGGCCGCTGCCGGTTAAGATGTCGTTGACAAAAAGCAGGTAGCTGCATTCTTCCTGGGTGGTGATGCCGTCGGATTTGACATGCTGGGTGCGGTAAAAGGTGACCTGGTAGTAGTTGTTGTTTTTGCGTATCGCCTCGGTGGAATCCGGGGTACCGAGATCGGTTAAGATCTGCTCCAGGGTATGTTGTCCCGGAACAAGCTTAGCGATATATTGGCGGTTAAACTCTTCCCTGTCTTCCCAGGTCATGCTGCTGGGACTGCCTTTATAAAAATTGATGACTAAAAAGACAAACAGGCCGTACAGGGCTAAAGCAAGTAAGACATACTTTTTGTTCATTTTTTATCTAAGACCGGATTGTCTGCGAGTGATTAACAAGACATTATTCATGAATATAACCAGATTAACAGCAGAGAATTGTTTCACTTTATGTAAAGTAGCGCCATTGCCTGCCTGATATGCTCATGATGGCGCTTATTCGGACTCGCTGGCAAGGGGCAGCCTGAGATCTTTAAGGTTAAATCCCAGCGGGATATCTTGTTTCAGGGTCAGCAGTTGCCGGTACAGCTTTAGCTGGTCGACATCCTCATGTAATTTTGTCATGACACTTTGCTTTAAATCTTTGGCATTGAGCAGGGCAGCCAGGGAGTCATACTGGCTTAATAAGGCGGAGGCGGTAATTTGCCCGATACCGGCAACGCCGGGAATTTTATTGGTGCTGTCCCCGGTCAGGGTCCAGAAATCCACCAGCTGCTCGGGTTTTACTTTAAATTTTTCCCGGACATAAGTTTCATCCAGATAGCGGCGGTTAAAATAATCATAGACTTTGATATTTGGCCCCAGCAGTGACAGGAAACTTTTGTCGGTGGACACTATGGTGACATTTTGGCCGCGCAGGGCAACCTTTACCGCCAAGGTGGCGATAAGATCATCCGCTTCATCCGCTTCAGAGACCAGCGAGTCTACCGAGAAGCGCATAAACTCATCTTGGATATCAGACAGTTTGTCGGCAAGGTGCTGTGGCATTTTTTTCCGGCCTTTTTTATAATCCGGGAATAATTGATAACGCCAGCACGGGGCGATACTGTCAAAAACCGCCAGTGCGTGGCTTGGCTGGTGTTGTTCCAGCATTTTCCCCAGGGCTGACACGCAGCCCTGTTGGGTGTTGAACAATACCTGTCTTTTGGTATTTTCTGCCAGTTCATTATTTAAAAGGAAAGGGCGCTCCTGTACTGCGTATATACGCCTTATTAAGTTTAAGGCGTCTATCAGGATAAGGTGTAGCGGCATTAAGCTGTTTCCTGCGCGATTTCATAACAGGGAATATAGGCACTGCCGGGTAATTTCATTCTTTGCTGTTTAACAAAGGAGGCCAGTAAGTTATCCATCAACGCCATTATCCGGGGTTCGCCGGAAATAATAAAAGGTCCGTTTTCCCTGATTGCCTTGATGCCGGGAGATTTAACATTGCCGGCGACTATGCCGGAAAAAACCCGGCGCAGGCTGGCGGCCAGCTGGGCGGTTTCCATGTCGCTGTTGATGTTCAGCGCCGCCATATTTTCATGGGTCGGTTCAAAGGGGTGCTGAAACTGAGATTCTATTTCCAGTGACCAGTTAAAGTGGTAACTGTCGCCGGTTTGTTTTCGGTAGTCGATCACTTCACTCAGGCCCTTTTTCATTTCTTTGGCAACACTTTGGGCGTCATCGATAATGATCTGGTATAAATCCTGGGCTTTTTTGCCTAAGGTGGCACCGATAAAAGTATCGATTTCACTAAAGTAGTCGGCACTTTCTGTCGGCCCGGTAAGTATGATAGGCAGCTTTTGCGCCCGGTTTTTTTCATTGAGCATAATACCCAGGATATAAAGCAACTCTTCCGCCGTGCCCGCGCCGCCGGGGAATATGATGATGCCGTGGGACAGGCGCACAAAAGCTTCCAGGCGCTTTTCAATATCCGGCATGATCACCAGCTCATTGACAATCGGGTTGGGGGGCTCGGCGGCGATAATGCTGGGCTCGGTCAAACCGATATAACGGCCCAGGGGGTTGCGTTGTTTGGCATGGCCTATGGTGCCGCCTTTCATCGGCCCTTTCATGGCGCCGGGACCGCAGCCGGTGCAGATGTTAAAGCCGCGTAATCCCAGGTGGTAGCCGACTTCCTTGGTATATTTGTATTCGATCTGGTTGATGGAATGGCCACCCCAGCAGGTGATTAAACTGGCGTCCGTTTCCGGCAAGATGGCATGGGCATTTCTGAGGATATCAAAAACCACATGGGTGACCTGATCGGTGGTGGCATGGATATCGATATCTTTGTAACTTTTGCTGATAAACAGGATGTCGCGCATCACCGCAGACAAGTGCTCGCGGATACCGCGGATAATTTTTCCGTCGACAAAGGCATCAACCGGGGGGTTGATCAGATCAAGTTTAACGCCGCGTTCCCGTCTTAATACCTGAATGTCAAAATCCTGATATTTCTGATAGATGGCTTCGGCATCATCGGTATGGCTGCCGGCATTTAATACCGCCAGGGAACAATTGCGGTATAAGTTATATAATTCGCTGCTGGCGGATTTTTGCAGCTGGTCAACCTCTATTTGGGAAAGCAGGCTCATATTGCCTACGGGGTTGAGTTGTGTATGCATGATAGACTCCTTATGCGAACGCGGTAGACGCAGTTATGGATAAACGTACTTATAGATAAACGTAGTTAAAGGTAAACAACCTTGTTTTTTCCCTGATCTTTGGCCTGGTACAAGGCTTTGTCTGCTCGTTCAAATGCGCTGTGGATATTATCTTGTGCCTTAATATGGGTGACACCTATGGACGTGGTAATACTGACCTTATTATTTTTAAACTTAAAGGGCAACCGGGCAATGTGTTTTCTTAAGTCATTGAGATGCTGTAAAAGTTTGTCCTGGCTTACCCCGGAATAGACTAAAACGAATTCTTCTCCGCCATAACGGGCGATAAAGGCATCGGCAGATACTTTTTTCGTTAAGGTCATGGCCATGACCTGCAAGGTTTTATCCCCGGCGGTGTGGCCATAGGTATCATTGATGCGTTTAAAGTCATCAAGATCTAGTATTACCAATGCTAGTTCATAACTTTGCTGTTTAAAATCAATTAGTTGCTTGGAAAAATAATCGTCAAAAGCGGCGCGGTTATTCAGCTTGGTTAAGGCATCCTGCATGCTTTTTATTTTTTGCTGTTTTAACTGCTCTTCAAAATACTGGCTTTGTTTTTCCAGTTCTTTGACCCGGGCGGTCATGTCATTGAGCTGGCTTTCTATTTGCTGGTTATGTTTATTTTCGCTGCTGGATTTATTTTCGAGGGTTTTGACGATATTTTGTAAGTTTTTATTAATTTTTTGTTTCAGATCGCTAACCGACTTGGCACTGTCTACTACGGTAGACATTTCATCGACCTGCTTATGCAGCTGTGCGTTAAGTTCATTACTGGCACTTTGGGATGCTTTGTTGCAAAACAGGGTGTTGTTAATGGCATTTTGCACATCAGACAAGGTATCGCTTAAACCGGAGAGAAAACTTTCTGCCGTGGCTCTTTCCTGCTGTAGATCTGAGATAATAACGTCAAACAGGTCCAGCAGGCTCACCATTAGCTTGTCGTTGGAGATATTATGGGTGAGTTGTTCTTTTATTTTTAATAATTCACTGGTGTGCTTCTCCGGCAGCACCAGGTGATCAATAACATAACTTAATTTGGCTAAGACGACCTGGTTAACCTCTTTACTGTCACCGGCTTTGCTCTCACTTGCTGCGCCGCTGTTTAATGCGTCCAGCAGGCCTTTTTTCGGCAGGGCCGGGGAGAGTTTTAGTGCGGTATCGTAGGCATTCATCAATTGGCTTACTAAAGGAATATATTGCACCAGGGCTTCTTTGTTTTGCTCACATTCCTTTAAGACATTACGCAGCTCGCGTTTTTCTGCGCCGGGTAAAGTATTTATTTTCAGCAGGGTTTTGGCGGTATCGTTACATTGCTTATTTAACTGGCTGATTTCTTTTTCTGTTTTCAGCTCATAGTTTTGGATGAGTTTAGCAATGAAGGCGATTTGCTGTTCTAAATCCGCTATCGGCGCCCCTTTGGCCAGCAGCTTTTTCAGCTTGCCCAGCCGGGTATCCAACTCTTTATCTATGCCTTTGCAAAGTTTAGTTAATCGGGTGATAAACTGAACCAGGAGAGATGATTGGGCTTTTAAATCTGAGTCTACGGCTGCCCGGGATTTAATTGCTGCGTCGAGTTTTTTTTTCAGCACGTTGATTTGTTCAACAGCAACAGACTTCTCATTCATAGAATATTCTTATTTCGGATAATTAGAAAATTTACAGGCTGAATTTCTGGCTATTTTTTACGGCATAAATAGCGGGCAGCCTTTACAGAAATTAATACGCTTATTATAAGTTAATTTACAACAGAAGCTATGCCCTTGTCAGCTAGCATTGCCTTTATTCTTACCTTTTTAGGTGCTTATTGAGTAAAAACAATGCCGGCTTAGATTTTCAGCTTTTGTTAACTGAATTACTGACGTAATGTTCTGATTTTTGGCGCGCTTTTCTCGCTTGTGCTGCGGTATGGGTTAATGTCCAGTCCGCCGCGGCGGGTATAGCGGGCATAAACGGTCAGGGACTCAAGCTGGCAATATTGCTTGAGATCGCAAAAGATGCGTTCAACGCATTGCTCGTGAAACTCATTATGCTGCCTGAAAGAGATCAGGTAACGCAGTAAAGCGGCATGGCAGATTTCCCGTCCCCGATATTCAATAAAAATACTGGCCCAGTCCGGCTGGTTGGTGATCAGGCAGTTGGACTTTAACAAGTGACTGACTAAAGCCTGCTGTTTGATTTCATCGCTGCCGTGCTGCTGGGCCCGTTGGAGTAATTTGGGGTCAAAATCATAATGATCTACGGTAATATCTTCATCGTCGATACAAACTGCGTCTATCGGGGCTATGGCCAGTGGCGGGCAGTCATCGACGTTAAAAAGTGCAACCTCAACATCGGCCTTAGCGACCCGGGACAGATCCTCGATTAAGGCTAGTTGTACGTTTTCGCGGCTATCAAACCGGGTTTGGTTAAAACTGTTCAGGTATAACTTGAACGATTTTGACTCTATGATATTTTCGCTGCTACAGGGGAAGCGAAATTCGGCTACGGCAACGACAGGTTTGCCTTTGCTGTTTAACCAGGATAATTCGTAGCCGTACCAAAGATCTTCCCCTTGAAAAGGTAAGTTATTTTGATCCAGTGCCAGATCATTGCGGTTAAGACTTCTTGGTACCCCTTGTAATAAATCTGGGGTATATTGAGCGACATAAGCGGTGGTTTTACCCAGGGTTAAATTGTTCAGGGCGTCGCTGTTTTGGTAATTCGCCATAAAATAACTCATCTCTTGAAAACTACATTTATTTTAAAGGATCTTTACCTTTGATGAAATCAACAAATAACGACTTGACCGACAAACTTTGGCATTTTGCCAAGTGTTATATTGAAAGCTACCAGCATGACCATGGGCATTTGCCTGTGGCTGAACTGGATGAAGACTGGCCATCGCCGTGCCAGCAGGGGCTGTTTACTGCGCAAGAGAGTGCCGGGCAAGAGCCGGCACAGCAAATTCTCTGGCAACCGGTGCCGGCGGACGGGAATTTATGTTTTAACAATATCGAATCCGCACTCGAACTCGAGCTGCACCCGGATATCAAAAGCTATTTTACCGCATTTCATTCAGACCCCCTTGATGCCGTGTGCTCAGAAGGGCAGCTGTCATTGTTATTTTCCTGGAATGAAGATGACTTTGAGCGCCTGCAGGAAAATATCATAGGTCATGTTTTGATGAAGCAAAGGTTAAAACAGCGCATCAGTATCTTCTTTGCCGTCACGGATGAAGAAGATCTTATCCTGTCATTGGATAATGAAACCGGCGCTATCTGGGTGGAACATGTTGGCCGTGAACCCCATAAAAAACTGGCGGATTCGATGGCGGAATTTGTCGCCGGTTTAACCCCGCATACCCAGGCATAAGCTGGCATCTTATACTTTGTGGGGCGGAGTTGTTCGTTCCTGTGCCTTATTGTTTGTTTTCGCCGGTTAAGCTGAGCAACAAGGCTTTCATTTCTGCAAGTTCCCGGCGAAGCGGTGCTATTTCCTGTTGCACCGCTTGCTCTACCGCCTGGTAAACTTCCCTGTCCAGCGGGGTTTTTTCCTGCCGCTTCTTTGCCGCTTTTTCATCTGGCTTTTTCACTGTGATATAGGTGGGATCATGTTGCCAGCTTTTCAGGGTGGAGATGATCACAGGTAAAGGGGCAGGGGATGAAAGTTTTGTTTTAATTAAGGCGACGCTCGGGCTTTTGCCCTGGTTGGCGAGTTGGTTTGCTATGGTTAATATTTCTTCACGAATAGTCATTTTGTTATTCAGGCAGTGATATTTACTATATTTTAGCGAATATCACCAAACATGTCTTCGTTTAAATAATTGTGAAAAATTAAGTTGTTAAAAATCATGTGGTTATATTTTTGGTTTGGATTTTGCTGTTAGTTAGCTCACTTACGCTAATTGTTAACTATGAGTATTAAAATATGAAAAAAACAAGTCTCTCTCTATTATTCGCTGCGCCTTTATTACTGGGTTTATCCGGCTGTGTTGTTTCCGTTGGCGGGGACAGGGATGAAGGGTATCGTATCAGCAGTGATTATGAAGATCGTGAATATGACAACCGTCAGGCTATTGCCGGCTTGGCTTTAGGGTCAAGTTTTACCCATAGCCTTAATACGCTCGGGGTTGCTGATTTTACCGAGACCTTTATGGATAACGAACAAAAAGTCCAGGTGCTTTACTACCGCACCCACCGCACCAAAGAAGACGGCATGACCACAAAAGACGAGTGCACTTATTTGTATTTTGTTGATGGTTTGCTTAAAGAAACGGGTAATGGCGGCGAGTTTTCCCGTAACCTGGGACATTAACTGCGCCGCCCCCTTATTTTATGGTTTATTGTTTGATGAAATAAAAGGTGAAAAGGATTTTGCCTGAATTCTCAGCTGCTTTGCTTCGGGCAACCTTGCTTTTAACGCAATAAGTTATCCAGACTGTCAACAATTTCTGCCCAGTCTGAGTCTTCTACTATCGCCTGGGTTAAAAAGTCGGCTTGCGCCGGATTCCAGAACCCGGCATTGGCTAAATGTACATCGGCGGGTATCCCCTTATTTTTATTTATAAAGTCATTGATACATGTATCTTTGTTATCTAATCCCAGCTGAGCAAACAGACAAGCCAGGGTATGGTTAGAACGATCCATTAATTTTTCCCCTTCAAGTTTAACTTTTTTAATTATAGTTGTTTAATTTATGCTCATGTGAATACTATTTGACCTAATTTAAAAAACCCTGTTATGGTAAGTTGGAGTTGTTAAAGAAGTAAAATAAAAATAAATCAGCATTTAATCAAAGCAAAGTGTGATGGGGGAGTTAGATGACAAATGTGGCAACTGCGCCGACCAAGGCAAAAGTAAGAGCAACTTATCTTGCTGCTGAAGACCTTAAATTGGCGGCATCTTTATTATACCAGGCATATCATGATGATCCGGTATTCTTAGAGATCTTCAATGGTGAAAAGGAAGACTATGAACAAAGGTTGCGTGCTTCAATCCGGGAAGAGCTGGGGGCCTTTTGGCATGCAAGGCAGCCTATGGTTGGCTTGTACCTTGGTGAGGCCATGGTGGGGGTTGCCTGTTTAAACGGTCCGGACGACGGTTTTGGCTCCGAGCGCTTCTGGCATTGGCGCTTGAAAATGTTATTAAGCGCCGGTTATTTCAGCACCAAACAAATGATCGAAAAGGAAGAGATCATTTTATCAGCGGTGCCGTTGGAAAAATTCCATATGTTATCTTTTATTGCCATTCATCCTTTGCACCAGCATTATGGCTTTGGCCATTATCTTATGGCGGCGGTGTCGACTGTACTGGAAGAACATCCGGACAGTGAAGGGGTTGCTGTGTATGCGACATCGGAAAAATACCGGGAGTTTTTTAAAGATGTCGATTATCAGTTTATTCGTGAAATCAATGTTGGTAATGTCAGTGGCGCCCTGATGGTACATTACCGTGAACAGAAAAATCGTGAACAGACAAAAAGTCAGGGCTAAACTTTCTCCTTTCATAGCAAACTACTACTAAAGTTCACTTGTCTAAAGCAGGTTCCCGGGACTTGCTTTTTTTGTCTATTTTTTCTCAGCATTTCCCCTGATACAGGTTTCAACACTGCGCCGGTTGCCTTTTTTAAGGCTGATTATTTGCTTTGTTTTTAATTTTTTTTCGCTTAATGGGTTAAGTGCAAACGCTTACCCGCTTTGGCCTGTGAACAGCTTTACTTTAATTTTACCTCTTGCTGTGCGACATCTCCTACATCGGCGTAAGATATCTTGGTTGATGATGTCACATTTTTCTCTGTATTGTTTTGTAACATGTTGAAAGAACTTGAATAAATTTTCATTAAGCTTTGTTGCAATTAAGTTGCAGAATATTATATTTTTTGCCTTACTAAGTTAATTCTGAAAATCGCGTATTATTAACCATGTCAGGACGACACAGAGAAGGATACTCTGTAAAGGGAGGCATTAAGGATGATGTCTTGTGGATCGGATATCCGCAAAAGGAAGATATAACAGGGAAGTGAGTTGATCAAGGACGGTTAACTTAAGGATGATGCAAATGGATAGCACAGGGAACACACAGTAATGTGAATATATCAGGACGATATATTGCCCGGGACGGCTTAAGGAGGATGAAGGGATTCATCAAAATATACTAGGGATAGATATTTTAGGGATATAAAGTGTGGGAACACTAAATATGTGCAGGAAGCACTAAGCTAGTTAAATAAATGCGGCTCATAGAGCCGCATTTTTTTATGCCTGGTCGTTTTTCAGTTTGGGCTACCGGCAGGGCTTCCGGCATAAGCTCAGTGCTTGCTTTTAGCATCCCGGAAAACTTTAGTTCCTGCCGCCACCAGGATATAAGCCAGATAGCTTAATAGTCAATAAACTGGGCGTAATGATTGTTTTTCCCCAATACCGCCTGGCTGCCCTTCAATGAAAACTTATAGCCGCATAAACGGAAGTGACCGCGAAAAGCTATTGCCTGTAACAGGGCTTTTGTGTCCAGGGGAGAGAAACTGGCGAAATAGTTATCTCCCATTTCTGTAGTAACACCATATGTGCGGTATGACTCACCGTTATTGAAGGTAATGCTCTCACAGCTGCTGTCACCTTGAGCGGTTTTTACAGACCATATTTGCGTTTGTTCGGTTTTATCCGATTGCCAGTTGATGATCACCCCCTGGTATTGGTTGAGCAGTAACGAGAAGTTATCGGGTAGATCAATCTGGTGTAATTTCTCATCCTGTTGTGCCTGCGTCCGCACAGCTGCGGCGTCACTTGAGACTTCTGCCTGGCTATCGCCGCCAGAAAAGAACAGAGACATCACGATACCTGTGATGATAAAAGTGAGTATTACGCCTCCGGCATAGAGGGCATTTTTTTTATTAAGCAGCAACAGGCGGATTTGTTCGCCGGGATCTGCTTGCGTTGAAGCTGTGCTAAAACTTTCTCCTGATGCCGTAGCTGCTTCTTCTGAGGGGGGAAATACCTGTTCACTGCTGTCAATGGCTATTGTCTGCTCAGCATCCGTTGAACCGGTCAATGTCGGCTCTATCCGGCTATTGCCCTGGCTGCTGCGGCTATGGGGCCGGCTAAAGCCATGTAAATCAACGGGGCCGTTATAACCTAGTTGATAGCTTTTTTCGGGTTTACCGGGGTAGGTTAATAACAGGGCCGAGAGCGCCATAGGAATAAGCAGCAGCCAATAGGCACCGGCGTGATTGACGGTAATAATCACTAAACCTGTCAGGGCAAAAATAACGCCGGGGGCGGCGCTCCAGTTTTTATTGAGCCGGGCATCTTGTAAACGGCGCTTGGTGGAGAATACGCAAACCATAACAGCAATAAATAAAACGATGGCTGAACTGATCATATAACCGGTGAGTATCGCGCTCATCAGGATAAAACTCAGATAACTGATGCCGCAGATAGCGCCATAACGCTGACGATTATCAAATCCGGATAAACAAAAAATCGACTTTAATAGCTGCACAAGACCTCCAAAATAAATTAACGCAAGATTAACTAATTTTTGCACCTGTGTCTGCGTGAATCTGGCAAAAATCAGGGGAGAATCAAAAGAAAAATCATTTTATCGCTGACTTGGTTAAACAATAAACAACACAGATGCGGGCCTGGGGGAGAAGCAGAAGCTTTTTGTAAGAAATTTCTTACAATGGTGTAGGCATAGTGAAATGCTTTTTAGGTGCAAAAGCAAATGCCTGTTCTAGTGTTTTGTTTTTATCGGTTTTTTCCTTTTGGGTTTTTATCTGGGCTGTAAGCGCCAATATTTATTTTTCTTCTGGCGCTGGTTGCGGATAATCCAGCTGGTAATATTAAGTTTGTCAGGACGACACGAGTGAAGGAAAACTTAAGCAGTATTCAGTGATGAATCACTCAACTGGATGGTTGAGCCAGACAGGAAATCAGCATAGGACGGCTAGGGTTATTAATAAGGAATAAGGAAATTTACTTTTAGTTTAAAGTTGGCCAGGGAGGTACGTACCGGGAGTTAACAGGGAAGTTAATGTTTCAGGGAAGAGGTCATCAGGATGGCGACCACCACCAGCTACAGGATGTTGGCTAAAAAACAAAAGCGGCATATCGGCCGCTTTTGTTTTATGTTCAGCCATGGTCACATGGACGTGAAAAAGTGGCCATGTTCAGGATGAAGGGCTATTTTTCTGCCTGGTGAGAGAGCCTCGGAGAATTTTCGCTAAGTGCTTCTGTCTGCACTATCTCTTCTCGGATTAAATTCTGTAGGCGGGTAAATCTACCTGGTTTAACTTTAAGCCCCTTAAGCTTAACTCTCCGCTATTGCTCGATTCGCCGTCACCGCTAAACTCAAATTCAAAGACACTGGAGAAATATAACCCGTGTTGTTTATCAAATTTTGGTCTGCTGAATTTTCGGGCGATAGCGATAAATTGCAAACCGCTTTGCTCGCAATATCTGGCGGCGTGTTTTCTGGCGGACTCAGATACTTTTCTCAGGTAGATAAAATACCAGCACACCATAAACGCCAATAATAAGTAGTAAATATTTTCCATGATTAACACATCACCCTTAAATTTCGCGGTTAAAACCAGGTCAGTTAAATAATTGCCCTATGGCTTTTGCCAGGGCGGGGCTGCGATCCGGAGCCCGCATACATTGAAATAATATTGGGCGTATTAGCGGGATTGCAACCAGATCTTTAAAAATAGCGGTAAACAGCTCGTTATCCTGTTTGGCAATTAACAATTCGAGGTAATGGCTCATACGTGCGGGTGTTTGCAGCAACGTCCAGCACCGCCCGGAAAGGGTGATCAGCTGTTCGCTGCTGATTTGTGGGGTCAGCAAATACTCGTCGGCAAAGGTGGCGACATCAATATGCTCACAGTTCGTTGCCAGTGCCCTTAATAATGCCTGTTCAAGTTCACTTTCGCCGCTACCAATGGCTGACTTCAAACGCTCTAGCAGGCTGCGGATGACATCAACCGGGTATTTTTTATTTTCCAGGGCCGAGCACAAAGGAGCCAGTACCTGGGGGGGCAGCTGGGGCAGGGCCTTGATTAATACCTGCTGGAGTGCCTTATCGTCGATACGGGCAACAAAATCACTGATCCCCTGCACGCCGAGGTTTTGCCACTGATCCCAGCCTTGCTCCCCACTTAAGTAAGACAAGCAGTTCTGGTAATAACCGCTGGCGGGCTGTTTTAATTCCATCCCGATAATGCTGTTTAAGGCGGCCAGCTTATATTGTGCCGGGGTAAAATGATAAGGGTTATTTTTCAGCAAGGCTTCTTGCTGCTGGGTCGGATCAGCGGAAAGATCTGAGCCTAATGCTTCGATAATAATGGCAATAAAGTGATTGCGTGCCCCCTGGTTCAGCAGCCCTCTTTCATCCAGGGGGATTTTAATAAACCACAGGTAGGGGGCCGTTGAGCCTTTTTGCCAGAAAGCGGCGGCAATAAAAGCATGTCCCTGACTAGGGAAAGGGTAGGGCTGTTGGTTTAATTCTATTTTTTTAAATTGCTCTTTAGAGATTTTATCAATTTTACGGCCGATATCATAAATACGGTATTGGCTGTCGGATAAGGTTAAGAGTTCTGAAATGGTCGAAATAGCGGACATAATGAAACTGGCTGAATAATGTTGGCGCTATTATAGCGGGGCTTATTGGAGATTAAAACTCATGCCATATCCATAAATGGGCAATATTAAGCAAAGCCGGTTAACAAAATCGCTATTGCCGGCTCAGGGGAGGGCTAAGTTACCCCTTGCCGTTAAATAAGCTGATTTAATAGCGCCAGGGAGATAAGTGATTGCCATACCCCCATCGGGCAAAGGTATAATGGCGCTTTATTGCCTGGCAGTTTCCTAAAACGGTGATTTCCCTGATATGAATACAAGATTACACCAAAAGACTTCAACCTTGTTGTCCCGGTTAACAACCGAGTTAAAACATCAACAACTCTGGCAGCTCAGCGCGGTACCGGCAAAGGCACTGCAAAGCAGTCAGCCTTTTTGCTGTGATACCTTAACCTTTGAGCAATGGCTGCAATTTGTCTTTATTCCCAAGCTTGGTCAAATGGCGGAGCAGAAGCTGCCTTTACCGACGAATATGGCGCTGTGTCCGATGGCGGAAGAGGCTTTTAAACATCGGGGGCAGGCAGTGGCAGAGCTGGTTGATATTATCGGCGATCTGGATGAGTTACTTAGCGGCAAGCGGGCACAAACCCTGTTTGTGAAATCATCATGAGTGAACAGCATGAGCCTGCAGGCGAGGAAGCTATGCAAAAGCCGGTACTGAAGATTTTATATCAGGACGAATACCTGGTGGCGGTGGATAAACCCCCGGGGTTGTTTGTGCACCGCAGCTTTATGGATAAAGATGAGCAGTTTTTTGCCCTGCAGCTGGTGCGGGATCAAATCGGCCGTTATGTTTACCCGCTGCACCGCCTGGACCGGCCAACTTCGGGGGTTTTGCTTTTTGCCTTAACCCGGGACGTTGCCCGGCAAATGGGGGAGGCCTTTACCGATAAAAGCATACAGAAAACCTATTATGCCCTGACCCGGGGGCACCTGCTGGGGGAAGCGCTGATAGATTATCCGCTAAAGGAGAAACTGGATAAAATCGGCGATAAATTTTCCCGCACGGATAAACCTGAGCAGGAGGCACAAACCTATTATCAAACGCTCGATACCGCCTCTTTGCCCGTGCCGTTAGGTAAATATGACAGCGTGCGTTACTCCCTGGTGAAACTGTTGCCGGCAACCGGCAGGCGCCACCAGATCCGCCGCCACCTGGCGCACCTGCGCCACCCCATTATCGGCGATATCAATTACGGCGATAATAAGCAAAACCCGTTTTTTATCCAGCACTTTGGCTTTAAACGGCTGATGTTAATGGCAAAAAAACTCGAATTTAGCCACCCGGTGACCGGTGAGGCGATAGTTATTGAAGCGAATTTTGACGCACAGTGGTTATCGGTGTTTGACCGCCTTGGCTGGCAAGCGAATGTATTTGGTTAATTGCTTTGATGTAAAACCAACAAAGGGCCAAATGGCCCTTTGTTTTATAGAGTGTTTTATAGAGTGTTTTATAGAGTGCTTTATAGAGTGTTTTTAGGCTCAGGTTTTCTTAGTCTTCGCTGATGGAGCGTAGCAGGGCGTTAACGCCGATTTTCGCCCGGGTTTTCGCATCGACTTTTTTTACGATAATGGCGGCATATAAGCTGTAGCTGCCGCATGTTGACGGCAAGTTGCCCGGTACGACCACAGAGCCGGCCGGTACCCGGCCGTAATGGGTTTCGCCGGTTTCACGGTCGTAAATGCGTGTGCTTTGCCCGATATAGACCCCCATAGAGATCACTGCGCCTTCTTCAACCACCACGCCTTCAACGATTTCAGAGCGGGCGCCGATAAAACAGTTATCTTCGATAATGGTCGGACCCGCCTGCAGCGGCTCTAATACGCCGCCGATGCCGACACCGCCGGACAAATGAACATTTTTCCCTATCTGGGCGCAGGAGCCTACGGTAGCCCAGGTATCGACCATAGTGCCTTCATCGACATAAGCGCCGATATTGACATAGCTGGGCATGACCACAACATCTTTGCCGACATAGCTGCCGGTACGTACCGTGGCGGGGGGCACTATGCGCACGCCGTCGGCTTCAAAGTCGTTTTGCTGGTAATTTTCGTATTTCAGCGGCACCTTATCAAAATATTTGCTTTCAGCGCCGTCAATCACCTGGTTATCCCAGATGCGAAAAGACAGTAAAACTGCCTTTTTCAGCCACTGGTGCACCACCCATTCGCCGGCGATTTTTTCGGCAACACGGGCCTGGCCGGTATTAAGCAGTGCCAGGGTGTCAAGCACCGCTTGTTTAACATCGTCGCTGACGGTTTTCGGGGTGATATTGGCCCGGTTTTCAAAGGCCTGTTCGATAATCTCTTGTGTGGCGTTCATGTGTTTTTCCTATGTAAAATTCTCATTCTTGTTCTGTTCATCAAATAAATGGTTTTAACCGCTGATATCGTCACATAACCTGGAAGTCAGCTCCGCCTGTTCCTCTGCTGTCAGGGCAATATTGTCACTGTTGGAGATGGTAAATACATCTTCTGCTTTCTCGCCGAAGGTGGTGATTTTGGCGGAATGAATATTGATTTTGCAATCCTGAAAGACCTGGGCGATGCTGGCGAGCAGGCCGGGACGGTCCAGGGCGACAATTTCCAGCAAGGTTGTTCTTTTGGTATTGCTGTCGATAAAGCTGACCTGGGTCGGTAATTTAAATTGCTTAAAGCGTTTTGATATCGGCTGGAGCAAGATATTCCGCAACGACTGCTGGCTTAATTTATCGGTCAGCGCCGCGGCGGTTTCTTTGGCCCGGTATGGGTCGTTGATAGGTTTGCCGTGGCTGTCGAGCACGACAAAGGTATTTACCGTATAACCGGTTTTGCTGGTGATAATTTTAGCATCATGAATCGACAGCTTTTTGCTGCCGAGCAGGGCAACCGTGGTGGCAAAAATGCCGCTGCGCTCTTTGGTATAAACAAATACTTCGGTGCCGCCTCGGTAGGGGGTGGTACTGATCAGTACCAAAGGTTTGCTTTTATCATGGCCGATAATATTGCGGCTGTGCCAGGCGATTTGCGCCGGGGAATAACGCAGGAAATAATCCGCTTTATATTCGCGCCACAGCTTTTGCAGCGCTTCATTATCCAGCTGCTGCTCGGCGAGCAAGGTCAGGGCCATGTCCTGGTTTTCGCGGATTTTTGCCCGCAGATCGACCGGTTTTTCCAGTCCGCGCCTGAAGGCGCGTTTGGTATTAAAGTATAACTCTTCGAGCAGGTTGGCTTTCCAGCTGTTCCACAAGCTTTCATTGGTGGCGCGCATATCGGCGACGGTGAGGCAGTATAAATAGTCGAGATGGGCTTCGTCGCGGACAATTTCCCCGAACTGGCGGATCACATCCGGATCTGAAATATCCCGGCGCTGCGCTGTCACCGACATCAGTAAGTGATGTTTGACCAGCCAGGAAATCATTTTACCGTCATGATTGTTGAGCTGGTGCACTTTGCTGAAATTCAGCGCATCCACCGCCCCGAGTTTGGCATGATCGCCGCCGCGCCCTTTGGCGATATCGTGAAAAATCCCGGCAAGATACAAGACTTCCGGCTTGCGGATGCGCTGCACGATTTTACTGCACAGGGGAAATTCATGGTTATGCTCCCCCTGGCTGAAACGGTACAGGTTTTTGATCAGCCGGTAGCTGTGCTCGTCAACGGAGTAGGCATGGAATAAGTCAAACTGCATCTGGCCGGCGATATTGCGCCACTGTGGCAGGTAGGCCCCTAAAATACTGTGTTTGTGCATCAACGTCAGGGGCAAACCCAGTCCCCTGGGGTGGCGGATAATGGCCATAAACAGTTGCCGGCTTTTGGCATAATCGCTCAGGGCCGAGATCAGCCGCCGCCTGGCATTACGCATCAACCTTAAGGTGTGGGAATGTATGCCTTTGATCTTCGGCTCCTGGGCGATGATCAGGAACATTTCCATCAATTTTTCCGGGCGGGTAAAAACCCGGTCGTTGCTGGCGTATATCAAGCCGTCGACCAGCTCAAAATCCCGGTTGATTGTGCTGCGCTCCAGCGGCTTGTCCTTGTGTAGGATCACCTGTTCGAAATGCTGCAACAACATATTATTGAGCTCGGCGACGCGGGCGATCACCCGGAAAAAGCGTTTCATCATGCGCTCGACCACGGCTTTGCCTTCATCGCCAAACCCCAGCAGCTTGGCGACATCCGCCTGGTAATCAAACAATAAACGGTTTTCATTGCGTCCGGCAACAAAGTGCAGGGCAAAACGCATGCGCCACAAATAATCCTGACATTCGAGCAGCTCATAATATTCATTGCGGGTCAGGTATTCATGGGCCACCAGCTCATCGAGGGAGTCGGCGACAAAATGGCGTTTCGCCACCCAGCCTATGGTTTGTATGTCCCGCAGTCCCCCCGGGTTGGCCTTTAAGTTCGGCTCCAGGGTATAGGCGGCGCCGTGATATTGCTGATGGCGCTTCTTTTGCTCTTCCCTTTTGGCAACAAAAAACTTTTGCGAACTCCAGAAAACATCTTCTTTAAGCAAAGGTTGCAGTTGCTGGGACAAAGCGCTGTTGCCGCAGATCAGGCGCATTTCCATCAAATTGGTGGCGACGGTGACATCCCTGACCGCCTGTTTCAGGCATTCTTTGACGCTGCGTACGCTGTGGCCGATATCGAGTTTGACATCCCAAAGCTGGGTGATAAAGGCGGAAATGCGCTCTTCCAGTGAGCTATCCCTTTGTTCCTGAGTGAGCAGTAAGATATCGACATCGGAATGGGGATGCAGTTCATTACGGCCATAACCGCCGACGGCAATTAAACTGATCTGGTATTCATCCAGCTGGTGCTGGCACCAGAGTTTTGTCAGTACCTTATCGACAAACTGGGCGCGGGCACAGAGCAAAAAAGTGATATCTTCAACTTCAAAGGCCTCTTTTAACCAGAGATTAAAGCGCTCGCTCAGCTGGCAAATTTCCATGCTGCTCAGCTGGGGGGCGGTGATGGCGAGTTTATCTGTATATTCTGTCGGTACTAACATCTGAGTATTCAAATTGTGCTCTTCACTTTACTTAGGTTAAAAGGCAAACTTAACAATGCCTGTGTGTTATGACTTCATCGGCTCCCGGCAGGGCGGTCAAGCTTGCCGGGTGAAAATCCCTTAATTATGCAAAACTTAATTATGCAATATATGGGAGATAGTATCGTCTTTGCGCAGGGTTAAGATCTCACAGCCGGTTTTTGTCACCAGCAGGGTATGCTCCCACTGGGCGGATTTTTTCCCGTCTATGGTATACACGGTCCATTTATCGTCTTTATCAAGCAAAGTTTTGCCGCGGCCCAGGTTGATCATCGGCTCTATGGTAAAACACATGCCTTCCTGCATTTTTGTGGTGTCATTGTTTTTGTAATGTACGATTTGCGGCTCTTCGTGGAATTCCTGGCCGATGCCATGACCGCAATAGTCTTTGACAATGGAGAAACGGCCGGATTTTTTGATGAACTTTTGGATGGCGGCGCCAATTTCACCAAAAGCCACCCCGGGTTTTACTTTCTTGATGCCGGTGTACAGCGCTTCCTGGGTGATACGGCATAAACGGGCGTCTTCCGGGGAAACATCGCCGATGAGGAACATTTTACTGGTATCGCCGTGGTAACCGTCTTTGATCACGGTAATATCGATATTGACAATATCGCCGTCTTTTAATTCGGTATTATCCGGAATACCGTGACAAACCACATGGTTAATCGAGGTACAAATGGATTTTGGGAAACCGTGGTAATTCAGCGGCGCGGAAATGGCGTCCTGAACTTCTTCGGTATACCTGGCGCAAATCTCGTCCAGCTGCTCTGTGGTCACGCCGGCTTTTACATGGGGGGCGATCATTTCAAGCACATCGGCGGCGAGTTTGCCGGCGATACGCATCTTTTCAATTTCTTCCTGAGTCTTTATTGTAATACTCATCGATACCTCAATTTATCTTGGTTTTTAAGCGCTGCGATGCTCTGTTTTTGGCAGTTTGAGCGCTGTCTAATCGTTAGTTAACCGCAGCTTTATTGCGGCTTAATCCTGTTAATGGCAACTATTATGCTATGTTCGCGCTTAAGTTACTAATTTTCTTCCCGCAGCATAGAGTTCATACCGGCGGACTGCCTGCAAAAGGGCTACTTAGCCAGCTCCAGTTCAACGGCTTCAACAATGGCCTTAGGCTTGGCCAAATATAAGTTGTGGTTAAGCAAGACTAAATTATCGTCGTTGGCCAATAATAACGCCGGGAAAGCACTGGTGCCGATGATCTCCTGCAGCTCTTCAATATCATGCAGGCCAAGTTCGGCTTCCTTGATGAATTTGTCCCGGTTGAAGACTTTTGCCGGCGGGGAAAGTTTATGGCTTTTGATAATGCCTTCAACATCCTCCTGGCTTTGCAGCTCATTGCCTTGCTGGAAATGGGCCTGCTGTAAGCTGTTCAGCAGGGCCAGGGCGGCATGCGGGGCTTTGCTTTGGGTCCAGGCCATTAAATTGGCGGCGACACCTGAGTCTTTGGCACGCGATAACCCTTGCTGGTAGCTCTCGCCAAAGCTGAGATTGCTGTCGGCAGTGACCGCATCAAGCAGGTCTTTAGTGACATGACTATCACCTTCATAGTGGGCGATATGGAATAAGTGGACTTTGATTTTCGGCAGTGCCCGGGTGACTTCATTGACTAAGGCGGTGGTGGCATAACTCCAGGGGCAATGGGTGTCGTAAATAAAAAATAATTCTGTTGCCATACTCTTGGTTCGTCTTTGATAAAATAAATGAATAAATTTTAACGTGAGTGGCGACATTCGCCTAGCGCTAATCGCCAATAAAAGACATTATTCGCGTTAATTTCCCGGGAAGGTTGGTTTCAAGCCCCGCTCAACTCGCCCTTGGCCGGTCGCGATAAAAGCGTCGGCAAACAGCAAAAATTCTGGTCAGTCGGGCGTTAATATGGTATAAAATGCCGCGCTGAAATTCCGGTGCCTGTATTGGCCTGAGATTTAGCGACTAAACCGTGCTGCAAAAATGCAGTATTTAAACTTAAACTCACATACATCTAGCAAAGGTATACCGGGGTGCCCGGCTTGTTTAGCTCATGCTTTGACGAGTCAGTGGTCGTGTATATTGGATGTATGAACGCTTAACCCCATAAAGGAAAAAACATGCCAAACGTTTCTATGCGCGATATGCTTAAAGCAGGTGTTCACTTCGGTCACAAGACCCGTTACTGGAACCCGAAAATGAAATCTTACATTTTTGGTGCCCGTGACAAGGTGCATATCATCAACCTTGAGCAAACTGTTCCTATGTTCAACGAAGCTTTAGCCTTCTTAAACGGTGTTTCATCGAAGAAAGGTAAAGTATTATTCGTAGGTACTAAACGCGCAGCAAGCGATGCAGTAAAAGATGCTGCAATTAAATGTGATCAATTCTACGTTAACCACCGCTGGTTAGGTGGTATGTTGACTAACTGGAAAACAGTTCGTCAATCTATCAAGCGTTTAAAAGATCTTGAAGCTCAAAGTTCAGACGGTACTTTCGACGCGCTTACTAAAAAAGAAGCCTTGATGCGTACCCGTGAAATGGAAAAACTTGAGAAAAGCCTTGGTGGTATTAAAAACATGGGTGGTTTACCTGATGCTTTATTCATCATCGATGCCGATCATGAGCACATTGCGATTAAAGAAGCTAACAACCTAGGTATCCCAGTAATTTCTGTTGTTGATACTAACTCAAACCCAGATGGTGTTGATTACATCGTTCCTGGTAATGATGATGCGATCCGTGCGGTAACTTTATACCTGGATTCTGCTGCTAATGCAGTATTAGAAGGTCGTGAGCAAAATATCGTAGTACAAGCTGAAAAAGACGGTTTTGTTGAAGCTGAGTAATCTCGCTAAACACTAACGTTTTATTGCATTTGCTACAGAAGTCAATGGCTTCTGTAGCAAAGTATTTATACATTATCTGAAAATTTGAGGATTAACTCATGGCAATTACTGCTGCAATGGTTAAAGAATTACGTGAACGCACAGCTGCGGGCATGATGGATTGTAAAAAAGCTTTGCAAGAAGCTGACGGCGATATGGAACTTGCGATTGAAAATATGCGTAAGTCCGGTCAGGCAAAAGCGGCTAAGAAAGCCGGTAATATCGCTGCCGAAGGTACTATTTTAATTAAAGAAGCTGACGGTGTTGCGGCCTTGGTTGAAGTTAACTGTCAAACTGACTTCGTAGCAAAAGACGCCAGTTTCTTAGCCTTTGCTGAAGAAGTTGCACAAGCGGCTATTGCTTCAAAAGCAAGCGTTGAAGAGCTGCAAGCCCAGTTCGAAGAAAAGCGTATTGCCTTAGTGACTAAAATTGGTGAAAACATCAATGTTCGTCGCGTTCAGTACATTGAAGGCACTGCTTTAGCTTCATACCGTCACGGCGCCACTATCGGTGTTGTTGTTGCCGGTGAAGGCGATGCAGAAACTCTGAAGCACCTTGCCATGCACGTTGCTGCCAGCAAGCCTGAGTACATCAACCCTGAAGATGTACCTGCCGATGTAGTTGAAAAAGAAAAAGCCATCCAAATCGATATCGCGATGAACGAAGGCAAGCCTCAGGAAATCGCTGAGAAAATGGTTACTGGCCGTATGAAGAAATTCACCGGCGAAGTTTCTTTAACCGGTCAAGCTTTCATCATGGAACCTAAGCGTACTGTGGGTGACGTGTTAAAAGAGAAAGGCGTAACGGTTTCCGGCTTTGTTCGTTTAGAAGTTGGTGAAGGTATCGAGAAGAAAGATGAAGATTTCGCTGCAGAAGTTGAAGCGCAAATCGCTGCTGCCAAGCAGTAAAATCTCGGTTAGCTAAGCGATTAATTTCAAGAATAATTAATTAAATAGCTATAAGACTTTCGATAGTCAGCCAAACGTATTAAAATAGCCGCGGTCAATTTCGACCGCGGCTATTTTTTATCTACAGGAATGTTTATTTTATGAGCATCAACCCCAAACCTAGTTATCGTCGTATTCTGTTAAAACTCAGTGGTGAAGCCCTGATGGGTGAAGAAGGATTCGGTATCGATCCTAAAATTCTTGACCGTATGGCGCAGGAAATCAAAGAATTAATCGAAATGGGCATCCAGGTCGGCCTGGTGATCGGCGGTGGTAATTTATTTCGCGGCAAAGGGTTAGCCGATGCCGGTATGAACAGGGTTGTTGGTGATCAAATGGGCATGCTGGCAACGGTGATGAACGGCCTGGCGATGCGTGATGCGCTGCACCGGGCATTTGTCAATACCCGCTTGATGTCGGCGATCGACTTAGCCGGTGTCTGTGACACCTATAACTGGGCCAGCGCCATCAGCTTGTTAAAATCCGGCCGGGTAGTGATTTTCAGTGCCGGTACCGGTAACCCGTTTTTTACCACGGACTCCGCCGCCTGTTTACGCGGCATTGAAATAGAAGCCGATGCGGTACTTAAAGCGACCAAAGTTGACGGTATCTATTCAGATGACCCGATGAAAAACCCTGATGCTGAGCTGTACAGCCACCTGACTTATCAGGAAGTATTAGAAAAAGAATTACAAGTGATGGATTTAGCCGCCTTTACCCTGGCTCGCGATCATAATATGCCGATCCGTGTTTTCAACATGAACAAGCCGGGGGCATTAAAAGCCGTTATCATGGGCAATGATGAAGGCACTACAATCGATCATGCTGAAAATTTAGGCTAATTATTGGTTTTTAAGGAATAGTAAAGTGATAGACGAAATTCAACAAGATGCTAAAGAGCGCATGGCTAAGAGCATCGAAGCTTTAAAAAATAATTTAAATAAAGTCAGAACCGGCCGGGCACATGCATCCCTGCTGGATAATATTTCTGTTGATTATTACGGTATGGCAACCCCGCTGAACCAGGTGGGTAACATCTCTGTTCCCGATGCCCGTACGTTAGCAATCACGGTTTTTGACAAAGGCATGATAGGTGCGGTAGAAAAAGCCATCTTAAAATCAGATTTGGGCTTAAACCCTGCTTCCAACGGTACCTTGATCCGTATTCCATTGCCGCCGCTGACCGAAGAGCGTCGTAAAGACCTGGTTAAAGTGGTTAAAGGGGAAGCCGAAAACGGCAAAATTGCTATCCGTAATATCCGCCGCGATGCCAACTCTGATTTTAAAGCGTTATTGAAAGATAAAGAAATCAGTGAAGATGAACATCGCCAGGCGGAAGATGAGATCCAGAAGATCACTGACTCATTTATTAAGCAAGTTGATGAAGTATTAGCCGATAAAGAAAAAGAATTAATGGAAATATAAGGTTTCCATTGCTTATTGACAGACGCCGTAGATAATCACTACGGCGTCTTTTTGTATTACGGACTTTTATATTGCTAAGAAGAGTGAGTAGTTTGAACGATTTAGCTAATCACAATACCTGTGTCCCCAAGCATGTTGCCATTATTATGGATGGTAACGGGCGTTGGGCGGAACAACGCGGAAAAACTCGTGTCGCCGGTCATAAAGCCGGGGTCGAGTCGGTCCGCTCTGCTGTGTCTACGGCAAGGAAACTGGGGGTTAAGGCGTTAACCCTGTTTGCCTTTAGTAGTGAAAACTGGCAACGGCCGGAAAAAGAAGTCAGTGTACTGATGGATTTATTTATGTTTGTGTTAACCCGTGAGGTCAAACGCCTACATAAGCATGATATTCGCTTTAAAGTTATCGGCGATGTCAGTCGCTTTTCCGAAAAATTACAAGAAAAAATTAATTCGGCCGAGCAGCTGACGCAAGACAATACCGGACTGGTGCTTTCTGTCGCCGCCAATTATGGCGGGCGCTGGGATATCACCCAGGCGGCAAAACAACTGGCTGCCAAGGTGGCCAACCAGGAATTGTCTCTCGACGAGATTACCGAGGCCAGCCTGGATGCCCATACCAGTCTTTACCAACAACCTGAACTGGACTTATTGATCCGCACCGGCGGTGATTACCGCATCAGTAATTTCTTACTGTGGCAGGCGGCCTACGCCGAGTTTTATTTTACCGATGTCCTGTGGCCTGATTTTAATGAACAGGAATTTGAGTCGGCTTTAAGTGTCTTTAAGGATCGGGAGCGGCGATATGGTCAGACAGGCCAACAGGTTAAACAACAAAACAAATAAAAGGATCATAGCTTGTTAAAGCAAAGAATCTTAACTGCACTAGTGCTGGCGCCATCGGCAATTGCGGCGATATTTTATCTGCCGCTTGATTTATTTGCCGGTCTGCTGTTGCTTATTATGTCAATCGGTGCCTGGGAATGGGGGCCGTTAATGGGCTTTAACCAAAAGGTTCGCCGGTTATTGTTTGTGCTGACAAATGTGTTGCTGATCAGCGCTATCTGGCATTTTCTGCCGCCACAGCAACTGTGGCTGGATAAAGAAACCCTGCAACAGCCGGTGCAGCTGTTACTTTGGCTGTCGCTGGCCTGGTGGGCGCTATCGGCAATATTAACCTTTTTATATCCCAAATATAGTGGCTTCTGGTCCAGTCACCGTTCGGTGCGCGGCATTTTCGGCTGGTTGACCTTAGTGCCGACCTGGCTGGCCTTTATGGTGATCCGCTCCAGTGAATACCAGGGGGATCATTACCACGGCGCGCAATTGCTGATGGTATTGTTTTTGATGGTATGGAGCGCCGATATCGGCGCCTATTTTGTTGGTAAGGCGGTCGGTAAGCATAAATTACTGCCCAATGTCAGCCCGGGCAAAACCCTGGAAGGCTTTTTCGGCGGCGTGGCATTCGCCTGTATTTTAGTGTCAAGCGCCGGTTATATCATGGACTGGAATGCCAAACAGTTCGGGATTATCTTGCTGGTGACGGCGATTATTACCACGATATCCGTGCTGGGGGATTTAAACGAAAGTATGTTTAAGCGCCAGGCGGGGATAAAAGACAGCGGCTCTATCCTGCCGGGTCATGGCGGTATTTTAGATCGTATCGACAGCTTAACCGCAACCGCGCCGATATTTGCCCTTTGTTACGCGCTGATAGGCTGGTGAACCCGTGGTAAAACATCAATTATGTATCCTGGGCTCAACCGGCTCTATCGGCATGAGCACCCTGGATGTGGTGCGCCGTCATGGCGATAAATTTTCTGTACTTTCACTCTCCGCCAATGCCAGTGTTGATAAGATGCTTGAGCAATGCCTGGAATTTAAGCCCAAACAGGTGGTCATGGTGTGTGAAGTGGCGGCTAAACAGCTTGCTGAAAAGTTATCCTCAGAAGGCTTGGTTGATATCCAGGTGCTGTCGGGGCAGCAGGCGTTAGTGGATATCGCCGGTGCCCAGGAAACCGATACCGTGATGGCGGCCATTGTCGGCGCCTCAGGTTTAATGCCGACCCTAGCGGCGGTTACAGCCGGTAAGCGGGTATTACTGGCCAATAAGGAAGCCCTGGTCACTTCCGGCGCTATCTTTATGGACGCGGTAAAAGCCTCCGGCGCCCGGTTATTACCGATAGACAGCGAGCATAATGCCATTTTCCAGTGTTTGCCACAAAGCGTGCAGCAGGCACCGGGTAATAGCCAATTGGCAGATAACGGCATTAGAAAAATCTTGTTAACCGGCTCAGGCGGTCCCTTTCGCACCCTGGATAACGATTTGCTGGCCAGTGTGACCCCGGAGCAGGCCTGTGCTCATCCCAACTGGGATATGGGGCGTAAAATTTCGGTGGACTCGGCCACCATGATGAATAAAGGGCTGGAGTTTATTGAAGCCAAATGGCTGTTTAATGTCACGGCGGACGATATCCAGGTGGTCTTGCATCCGCAAAGCACCATACATTCCATGGTGCAGTATAAAGACGGCTCGGTGCTGGCCCAGATGGGCAATCCGGATATGCGTACCCCTATCGCCCATGCGCTGGCCTACCCGGAACGTATCGAAGCGGGTGTTGAGGATTTAGATTTTTTCAGTGCGGCGGCTTTTGAATTTCAAGCGGTAGACTTTGTTAAATACCCCAACCTCAAGCTGGCCATCGATGCCTGCCGCGCCGGGCAGGGGGCTTGCACCGCCTTAAATGCCGCTAATGAAGTCGCGGTGGAGGCTTTCTTAAACGGTGAGCTGAAATTTACCGATATTTTCACAATTAATGAAACTTCTGTGAATAAGTTTGTCTCAGAAGAAATAGCCAATATTAATGATGTTGTTGCTTTAGATCGCCGGGTAAGGGAATATGCTACTAGTCTGTTAACGGCGATAAAACACCCTGCTGAGGGGAGAAATATCTAACATGATTGATTTTATCTGGAATTTAGGCTCTTTTATCGTTGCCCTTGGCATCCTGGTCACCATACATGAGTACGGTCATTTTTGGGTGGCCCGTAAAAACGGCGTTAAAGTCGAGCGCTTTTCCGTCGGTTTTGGGAAAACCTTGTGGCAAACCACAGACAAGCACGGCACCGAATTTGTTGTTGCCTTAATCCCCCTTGGCGGTTATGTCAAAATGCTCGATGAGCGGGTTGATGATGTTTTGCCAGAGGATAAGGATAAAACCTTTAACAGCAAATCTGTTTATCAGCGTATCGCCATTATTGCCGCCGGTCCTTTTGCCAACTTTGCTTTTGCTATTTTTGCCTTTTACCTGATGTTCTTAATCGGTGTGCCCAGCGTTAAGCCGATTATCGGTGACATTGAACAGGACTCTATTGCCGCAAAAGCAAACCTGCCGGTGAAGTCGCAAATTGTTGAAGTGGCAGGAAGAGAAACCCTGGACTGGCAGGACGTGAACTTATCCCTGGTAGCGGAAATCGGCAGTGACTCGATAGAAATTAAAAGCAAAGCCAGCGACCGGGTAAAACCCGATACATATGTGCTGGCTACACAGGACTGGCAGTTTGCGCCGGAGAAAATCTCTGCCCTGGCAAGTCTTGGCATTACCCCGTTTCGCCCGCATGTTTCCACCGAGCTGACCGTGGTTGCCCCGGACAGCCCGGCGGCAAAAGCCGGATTACAGGTCGGGGATGTGCTTGAAGCCATCAATGGCGAAAGCGTTAACAATAACTGGTATGAATTTTCTAAAAAAATTGCCTTATATCCCAATCAGCAAGTACAACTGACCATTAATCGTCAGGGAAGGTCACAGCAAATTGACGTTTTACTGGGCGCTCGCAAGCGCGGCGGGGAACCAATCGGTTATTTAGGTGTCTCACCCAAGTCAGCACCCTGGCCCGAGCAATATAAAATTGATATTAGCTACGGCCCGATAGATGCCATAGGTGAGAGTGTCATCAAGACCTGGGAACTGGTGGTGCTGAGTTTTGATATGATAGGCAAGTTAATTACCGGCGATGTCTCGGTGAAAAACTTAAGTGGCCCGATTGCCATAGCCCAGGGCGCAGGTAACAGCGCCGGCTACGGTATAGTCTACTTTTTAGGCTTTTTGGCGCTGATCAGCATTAATTTAGGCATTATTAACCTTTTGCCTTTACCGGTACTTGATGGCGGGCACTTACTCTATTATCTTATAGAGCTTTTAACCGGCAAGCCGGTTCCTGAGAAAGTGCAGCAAGCGGGTTTTAAATTTGGGGCCATAGCGTTACTGGGATTGATGAGTATAGCGTTATTTAACGATCTATCGCGGCTTTAACTAAAAGAAGTAAATTAAGTTAACATTCTATGATAATTAAAAAAATTGCCCTGGCCGTTTTATTAGGCGCGTTAGGAACAAATGTACAAGCAGCCGAAGACTTTCAGGTTGAAGATATTCAGGTTAAGGGATTGCAGCGGGTTGCCCTTGGTGCGGCTTTAACCCATATTCCTTTCAATATCGGCGATACCCTTAATGAGTTTCGTATCTCCCAGTCCATTAAAGCCCTTTATCGCTCAGGACATTTTAGTGATATTGCTGTCTCTCGTGACGGTGACCGGGTCATTTACCGGGTGCAGGAGCGCGCCACAATCAGTGATATTATTTTTGATGGCAATAGCGACTTAAAAGACGAACAATTGATCGAAAGCCTGGACGGCAGCGATATCCGTGTCGGGGAAACCCTGGATAAAACCGTTATTTCCGGTATCGAGCAGGGTCTTGAAGACTTTTACCACAGTGTCGGTAAATATAATGCCGATGTTAAAGCCGAAATTACCCATTTGCCCCGTAACCGGGTTAATTTGAAATTTGTCTTCAGTGAAGGTGATGCGGCGGCTATCCAGCAAATCAATATTGTTGGTAATGAAGTGTTCAGCGATGAAGAGTTGCTTGAGCGTATCGAGCTGACCTTTGATTCTCCCTGGTGGGATTTTATGGCCCAGGACAGGTACCAGAAACAGACCCTGCAAGGGGATATGGAAACCATCAGCAGTTATTATTTAGACCGCGGTTATCTGCGTTTTAAAATGGACTCGACCCAGGTGTCGATGACGCCGAATAAAGAGTCTGTCTATATTGCCCTCAACGTTACCGAAGGTGAGCAGTATACCGTAAGTGAAGTAGACTTTATCGGCGACCTGGCCGGTTTTGACAACACCATACGCGCTATCAATCCCTTAAGTAAAGATAAGTTATATAACGGCGCCGAAGTCACCTATACCGAAGAGCTGATCAGCAAGTTCCTCGGCCGTTACGGTTACGCCTACCCTAAGGTGGTGACGATTCCGGAAATCAACGATGAAGATAAAACCGTTAAATTATCTATCTCGGTGGATCCCGGCAAGCGTATTTATGTTAACCGCATCAATATCAAAGGCCATAATGTGACCGCAGACCGGGTTATCCGCCGGGAAATGCGCCAGATGGAAGGTGCCTGGTTATCCAACTCCCAGGTAGAAAGCTCTAAAGCCTGGATTGCCCGTCTGCCTTATGTGGAAACGGTGGAGTTTGAAACCAACCAGGTGCCGGGCGAAGACGATCTGGTCGATGTCGACTTTGATGTTAAAGAGCAGGCTTCCGGCTCTTTTACCGCGGGTATAGGTTACGGCTCGCAGACCCAGCTAAGCCTGAATGCCGGTATCCAGCAAAACAACTTCCTGGGTACGGGTAACCGCCTGGCGTTTAATATCAATACCGTCAGTTATTCCCGCAGTATCAGTGTTTCTTATACCGACCCTTACTTTACCGTAGACGGTGTTTCCCTCGGCGGGCAGATTTATTACAACGAATTTGATGCCGGTAGTGCTAACCTGGAAAAATATGAGAACCAGACTTATGGGATCGGGGTCAACCTTGGCTTCCCGATCGATGAATATGTACGGCTGAATTTTGGTGTCGGTTATAAGAGTAACGGTATTACCCGCTTGCAGTCTTATGAGCAGATCCAGAGTTTCTATGATATCTACTCGAATCCGGATAAGCCGGATGAAAAGCTGACCTTTGAAACCTTTGATCTTTCGGCCAGTATTTCCCGTTCGACCCTGAACCGGGGGACCTTCCCGACCGCAGGTTCCAGACAGAGTTTAAGTGCTAAGATCACCACGCCAAACTCGGATGTGAATTACTTTAAGTTTAATCTAGATACCAAGTGGTATTTCCCGTTAAGCCGGGATCAGCGCTGGAGTGTGTTAACCAGGTTCCAGGCGGGTTATGGTAACGGCTACAGCACTGTCGGCGAGCATGATCAGTTGTTGCCGTTCTGGGAAAACTTCCGCGCCGGTGGCTCCGACACCTTAAGGGGCTTTGAGTCCAATATTGTTGGTCCGCGCGCCGTTTATCGCCGGGCGACCGAGTTTAGTAACCCGACCGGCGGCGTAAATTGCTGTTTTAGTAAGGATGGCGACTTTATCACCATATCGCCCCGTTCGGTCGGCGGTAACGCCATGGCCATCGGCGGTGTTGAGTTGATCGTGCCGACGCCGTTTTTAGACGAAGGTATGGCCAACAGCGTACGCAGCAGTTTATTTGTTGATGTCGGTAATGTCTGGGATACGGAATTTGATCTTGACGATTATCGAGATTTAGATGAGGATGAGTTCCTGAAAATCAAGGATTTCTCGGATCCTGGCAGTTTTAGAAGCTCTGCCGGCCTGTCGGTCCAGTGGTTATCCCCTATGGGCCCGATGATCTTTAGTTTTGCAAAAGCACTGAAAAAAGAAGATGATGACGACACCAGCTTCTTTAGCTTTAACATAGGTAAAACTTTTTAAATAACTGATCCGGATTCAGTAACAATAATTAATTAGGAGAAAACGTTGAAAAAACTTATTAAATCTATTGCCATGACGGCTGCGGCTTCTGGAATGTTATTAGCCAGCTCGGCGATGGCGGCAGATCAAAAAATTGCCGTAGTAAACTTCCAGGAAGTGATGAGCCAGATCCCACAAACGGCAGCTGTGATGCAAAGCCTGGAAGCGGAATTTAAAGATGAAAAAGCGGTATTGGCGCAATTAGAGTCTGATATTAAATATAATCAGGAAAAGAAAAAGCGCGACAGCTCCATCATGAGCAAAAAAGAGCAGGAAGACCTGGATAAGAAAATTGCCGAGTTATACCAAGAGTATCAAACCAAGGGTAAGGCGTTCCAGCAAAAAACCGGTTTACGCCAAAATGAAGAAACCAACAAGATCATCGCTCTGGTTCGCCAGGCCATCGACGGCATTGCCGCCAAAGGCAAATACGACCTGATCATCGAGCAAAAAGCCGTGGTTTTCTCAAAACCTGACGCGAGTATTACTAAAGAAGTTGTTGAGCAAGTCAGCAAGTTGAAGTAATAAGCTCGGATGAAAGTTCGGATGAATTATACACTTGCTGAATTAGCGCAAAAATTAGGGGCCAAGGTGAGCGGTGACGAAACCGTTACGGTAAGCAGCCTTGCCACCCTTGAAGGCGCACAGGCAGGGCAGATAGCTTTTCTTGCCAATAGCAAATATCGCCAGTCCTTGGCGGGCACCGGGGCCAGTGCCGTTATCCTGTCGGAAGACACCTTGGCGGATTGTCCCACCAATGCCCTGGTGATGGCAAACCCCTATATGGGTTATGCCCTGGTGGCGCAGTTGCTGGACAGCACGCCTGCCCCGGCAAAAGACATCCATGCTTCGGCGGTGATTGATGAAAGCGCCGATATTGGCGAAAATGTCACTATCGGCGCCAATAGCGTGATCAGCGCCGGGGTAACCCTGGCGAACGGCGTAAGTATCGGCGCCGGCTGTTTTATCGGTGAAAACGCCGTGATCGGTGAAAATACCCGGTTATGGGCCAATGTCAGTGTTTACCACCAGGTACGTATGGGGCAGGACTGCTTGGTGCAATCGGGCAGTGTGATTGGCTCAGACGGTTTTGGTTATGCCCCGAATCAGGGACAATGGTTGAAGATCCCCCAGTTAGGCACTGTGGTGGTCGGTGACCGGGTGGAAATCGGCGCCAGTACCACCATAGATCGCGGCGCTTTGGAAAATACCGTGATTGGCGACGGGGTTATTTTAGATAACCAGGTGCAAATCGCCCATAATGTCATTATCGGCGACAATACCGCCGTTGCCGGGTGCAGCGTGATTGCCGGCAGTGCCGTGATAGGTAAAAATTGTACCATTGCCGGCATGGTCGCCATTAACGGCCATATGGAAATCGCCGACGGCTGTGTCTTTACCGGCAGGGCCATGGTCACTAAAGCCATCAAGGAGCCCGGGGTCTATTCTTCCGGTATGCCTTGTATGCCCAATAAAGAATGGAACAAAACCAACGCCAGGATCAAAAAGTTAGATCAAATGGCGCAGCGTATTAAAACGCTTGAAAAAGAACTTGCTGAAATTAAAAAGTAGCAACACACTTAACATGCTTTAACGCGCGAAAGTAAGACCCGGCAGTGCTAATAACCCTTGTTTATTGGCCCCCGGGTTTGTCTTTACTAACTGGCCTTTTATGCCGTTTTCCGCGATTAATGACCGTATTAAATTTAAAAAGAGACAATAATTTGGAATCCCAAAAAAACGTTATTGATGTCGAAGAAATTCAGACATTGATCCCGCACCGCTATCCGATGTTATTGGTTGATCGGGTGTTGGACTACCAACCGGGCAAATGGCTGCACGCCATTAAGAATGTGACCATCAATGAGCCGGTCTTTACCGGACATTTTCCCGACTTTGCTATCTTTCCCGGTGTGATGATCCTGGAAAGCCTGGCCCAGGCGACCGGTATCTTAGGTTTTAAATCCACCGAAGGACGGGAAGACAAGGAAATGTATTTGTTTGCCTCCATTGATAACGCCAAATTCAAAAAGCCTGTGGTGCCCGGGGATACCATGCACTTGCATGTTGAATTTATCAAAGAACGTCGTGGTATGTGGAAGTTTTATGGCGAAGCGAAAGTTGACGGAAAAGTCGTGTGCTCCGCCGATCTTATGTGTGCAAGAAGAGCGTTATAGATTGTGAGTACCAGTATGATTCATGAACAGGCGATTATCGAGCCGGGCGCCGTGATAGGCAAAAATGTCACCATCGGTCCCTGGAGTTATATCGGCAAAGACGTGGTGATTGGCGATAATTGCGAGATCCACTCCCATGTCGTGATCAAGGGGCCGACCCGCCTCGGCGCCGGTAACCGTATTTTCCAGTTTGCCAGTATCGGCGAAGATTGCCAGGATTTAAAATATGCCGGCGAGCCGACCGAACTGGTGGTAGGTGATAATAATGTTTTTCGTGAATCCTGTACTATCCACAGGGGCACCATACAAGATAACAGTCTGACACAAATCGGCAGCAACAATTTGTTTATGGCCTACACCCATGTAGCCCATGACTGTGTGGTCGGCAATAACTGCATCATGGCAAATAATGCCTCGATTGCCGGGCATGTTCATGTCGGTGATTATGCCATTTTAGGCGGCATGTCCGGGGTGCACCAATTTTGTCATATCGGTGCCCACAGTTTTGTTGCCGCCAATGCCTTGGTATTAAAAGATGTTCCCCCTTATGTGATGGCCTCGGGCCACGGCGCAGCGCCTTTTGGTCTAAACGTTGAAGGGCTGAAACGCAGGGGCTTTGAAAAAAGTGATATTTTAGCGATTCGCCGGGCTTATAAAGAGGTTTACCGTAAGGGACTGACGGTGGAGGAGGCCCTGCTGGAAGTCGACAAGCTGGCCCAAACCACGGCGGCGGTTAAGGATTTTGCTGATTTTATCCGCAACTCCGGCCGCGGTATCATTCGTTAACCTTTATCCTAAGACTTATCATCATAAATAACCTATGAACTCTTCTAATCTTCAGACTCGCCCTGCCGATTTACCGGCGCCGGTTTTTGCTATCGTTGTCGGTGAACATTCCGGAGATACCTTAGGAGCCGGATTGATCTCGGCATTAAGAAAAACCCACCCAGAGGCAAAGTTTATCGGCATCGGCGGACCAAAAATGTTGGCGCTGGGCTTTGAAAGCCTGTACTCGATGGAAGAGTTGGCGGTGATGGGTATAGTGGAAGTGCTCGGGCGTTTGCGCCGGTTATTGCATGTGCGTAAAAGCCTGGTCCGGTACTTTACCACAAATAAGCCGGATGTTTTTATCGGCATCGATGCCCCGGACTTTAACCTGGGGTTGGAAGAAAGGCTCAAACAAACCGGGATCCCCACGGTACATTATGTCAGCCCTTCGGTATGGGCCTGGCGGGAAAAGCGTATTTTTAAAATTGAGCGCGCCACCAATATGGTGCTGGCGCTATTACCCTTTGAAAAAGCCTTTTACGATAAGCACCAGGTCCCCTGTACCTTTGTCGGCCATTCTCTGGCAGATGATATCCCCCTGACCTCGGATAAAGCACAGGCCAGGGATGAACTTGACCTCAAAGCAGAGGGAAAAATCCTTGCCCTGATGCCCGGTAGCCGGGGCGGGGAATTATCTCGTCTGGTGCCGGTGTTTTTACAAAGTGCGCAGTTGTTGTTAGCACAAGATCCGAAACTTACTTTTGTCGTGCCTATGATCAGCGAGCACAGGGCGGAGCAGTTTAAGCAGCTGCACCGGGAGCACGCGCCGGACTTACCCCTGACGTTGATCGTTAATAAAACCCAGCAGGTAATGGCGGCCAGCGATTGCCTGTTGATGGCATCGGGTACCGTCACCTTAGAAGCAGCACTGATCAAACGGCCTATGGTGATCACCTATAAATTTAATGTCCTGACCTACCTTCTGGGTAAATGGTTGGTGAAGTTGAAATGGTTTTCTCTGCCTAACCTCCTGGCCAACCGGGAGTTGGTGCCGGAATTACTGCAGCAGCAGGTGACACCTGATAACATCCTGCCTTTGTTAAAAGAGCGTTTATACCAGGATCAGTCGCAGCTGAATGAAACTTTCACCGACATTCACCATAAGTTAAGACAGGATGCCAGTGCGCAAGCGGCAAAAGCCGTATTGACCTTAGTTAAAAAGTAAAACACTATTGCTTGCAGGGCGCTTTATGCTTTATAGAAAAAGCGGGCCTGATAAGTCATGATTATTCGTAATTTGTAATTTCCAAGTAAAGCCGGATTCCCCCAAACCGGCTAAGATAAAACCGGACAGATAACAGCATGAGTAAAACGGCAGCAAAAAAGACTCCCTTACCTGATTTTGAATATCCCGTGGCCTATTGTATTGCCGGGGTGGATGAAGTCGGCCGGGGCCCTTTGGTAGGGGATGTGGTAACCGCTGCCGTGATCCTCGACCCGGATAACCCGGTTGAAGGGTTGATGGACTCGAAAAAACTATCGGAAAAAAAACGCAGCCTGCTGGCGAAGGAAATCAAGACCCATGCGGTAGCCTGGGCCATCGGCCGGGCCACGCCGGAAGAAATTGATACCTTAAATATTTTGCATGCCACTATGCTGGCGATGCAGCGGGCGGTGCAGGGATTAGCGGTACCGCCGGATCATGTACTGGTGGACGGCAACCGTTGCCCTAATTTTGGCATTGAAAGCCAGGCGGTGGTCAAAGGGGATGCCAGGGTAGCGGAAATCAGTGCCGCTTCTATTTTGGCAAAAGTGGCCCGGGATGAAGAAATGATCGCCCTGGATAAATTACACCCGGAATATGGCTTTGCCCAGCACAAGGGCTACCCGACCAAGGCCCATTTGGAAAATATTGTAAAATTCGGCGTGCTGGACTGTTACCGGCAAAGCTTTAAGCCGGTGGCGAATGTGCTGGCCAGCAGCAAAGGGGGACAAGGCTAATGTCTGAACTTAGCCCGGAAGCTCCAGCTCAGGTTGAGCCTAAATTTGTCCATTTGCGCATCCACAGTGACTTTTCCATGTGTGATGGCCTGAAAAAAGTTAAACCCATTATCGCCAAAGCGACGGAGTTAAACCTGCCGGCACTGGCGCTGACAGATCAAACCAATTTATGCGGGCTGGTGAAATTTTATCACGGCACCCATGGCGCCGGCATTAAACCGATCATCGGTGCCGATTTTTGGGTGAAAAGTGATGAGCTTGAAGATGAGTTATCACGGCTGGTGATCCTCAGCGCCGATAATACCGGCTATAAAAACCTGACTGAACTCATTTCTAAGGCTTACCTGCGCGGCCATATCCAGGGGCGGGCGGTGATCGATAAGGCATGGCTGATTGAACATGCCCAGGGGCTCATTTTACTTTCCGGCGGCCGCGAAGGAGACATAGGCAAGGCGCTGCTTAAAGGCAACCAGGAAATGGTGGTCGAGATGGTGGCCTTTTATCAGCAGTATTTTGCCGATCATTTTTACCTTGAGCTGATACGTACCGGCCGTGATGATGAAGAGAACTATTTACATCAGGCGGTGCGGTTGGCCAGTGAGCATATGCTTCCTGTGGTGGCCACCAACGAGGTGATGTTCTTATCGCCGGAAGATTTCGAGGCCCATGAAATTCGCGTTGCCATCCATGATGGTTTTACCCTCGATGATAAACGGCGCCCGAAACGTTACAGTCCAGAGCAGTATCTGCGCTCTGAAGAAGAGATGTGTGAGCTTTTTGCCGATATCCCCGAAGCCCTGGCGAACTCGGTAGAAATTGCCAAAAGGTGTAATACCACAGTACGCCTCGGCGAGTACGTGCTGCCGGACTTTCCAACAGAAGGTTTATCGATAGAAGATTATCTTGTTAAAGTTTCCGAAGAAGGTTTACAGGAACGGTTAGAGTTTCTGTTTGATAAAGATGCTCCCGATTTTGCCGAGAAACGTAAACCTTACGATGAACGTTTAGCGGTGGAGCTGGAAGTTGTCAATAACATGGGGTTCCCAGGTTACTTCTTGATCGTAATGGAGTTTATCCAGTGGAGTAAGGATAATAATATTCCGGTGGGGCCGGGGCGGGGCTCAGGTGCGGGTTCTTTAGTTGCTTATGCCCAGAAAATTACTGACCTGGATCCGCTTGAATACGATTTGCTTTTCGAACGTTTCTTGAACCCTGAGCGGGTTTCGATGCCGGATTTTGATATCGACTTTTGCATGGACCGGCGTGATGAAGTTATCGACCATGTTGCCGAGCTTTATGGTCGTGACGCGGTATCACAAATCATTACTTTCGGTACCATGGCGGCGAAAGCCGTTATCCGGGATGTCGGCCGGGTATTGGGTCATCCCTATGGTTTTGTTGATCGTATCTCGAAACTGATCCCGGGGGATCCCGGTATGACATTGGCAAAAGCCTTTGAAGTGGAGCCGAAATTACCCGAAGTTTACGCACAAGACAGCGAAGTGAAAGACTTAATTGACATGTGCCGTATCTTGGAGGGTACCACGAGAAACGCCGGTAAGCATGCGGGGGGGGTGGTTATATCCCCCACCACGATTACGGATTTCGCCCCTTTATATTGTGATGAAGAAGGTAATAACCCGGTTACCCAGTTCGATAAAAATGATGTTGAAGATGCCGGCCTGGTAAAATTTGACTTTCTCGGTTTAAGAACGCTGACGATATTGCAATGGGCAATAGAAATGGCGGATGAAAAACTGTTAAAGCAAGGCAAAGAGCCGATTGATATCGCCAGTATCGACCTGGAGGACAAAAGAAGTTTTGACTTGCTATTAAAGTCGGAAACAACTGCGGTATTCCAGCTGGAATCCAGCGGTATGAAATCCCTGATCGCTAAGCTGAAACCGGATTGCTTTGAAGATATTATCGCGCTGGTTGCCCTGTTCAGACCGGGGCCGCTGCAATCGGGCATGGTTGATAACTTTATCGAACGTAAGCATGGCCGGGAAGAAATCAGTTACCCGGATGCCACCTGGCAGCATATCGACTTAAAACCGATTCTTGAACCTACCTACGGCATTATCCTGTATCAGGAGCAGGTGATGCAGATTGCCCAGGTGCTGGCGGGTTATACCTTAGGCGGCGCGGACATGCTGCGCCGGGCCATGGGTAAGAAAAAACCGGAGGAGATGGCCAAGCAAAGGGCGGGCTTTGAAAAAGGTGCCGTCGATCGCGGTGTTGACGGCGAGCTGGCGATGAAAATTTTCGACCTGGTGGAAAAGTTTGCCGGCTATGGTTTTAACAAATCCCACTCTGCCGCCTATGCCCTGGTGTCCTATCAAACCCTGTGGATGAAAGCCCATTATCCGGCGCCCTTTATGGCGGCGGTTATGTCGGCGGATATGGATAATACCGATAAAATCGTTACCCTGGCAGATGAATGCGACAATATGGGCATTCCATTGCTGCCGCCGGATGTCAATGTCGGCCAGTATAAATTTACCGTCAATGACGATAATGAAATCGTCTATGGTATCGGCGCCATCAAAGGGGTAGGGGAAGGCCCGATCGAAGCTATTATTAGTGCCCGTCAAGAAGGCGGTCCTTTTGTCGACTTATTTGATTTTTGCGCCCGGCTGGATTTGAAAAAAACCAATAAGCGGGTACTGGAACGTCTGGTCAAAGCCGGCGCCATGGATAATCTCGGCCCGCACCGGGCGGCGTTGATGGCGAGCCTGCCGGAAGCCATTAAGGCGGCGGAGCAACATGCCAAGGCGCAGGCCCTCGGGCAAAACGATCTTTTTGGTTTGATCAACGAAGAGCCGGACGATACCCGCCAGGCCTTTAAAGATGTGGCTCCCTGGCCGGAAGAAATCTGGCTTGATGGTGAAAAAGAAACTTTAGGTTTATATTTAACCGGGCATCCGATTAACCGTTACCTGGCGGAAATTAAAAAATATGCCTCCGGGCGCCTGGTAACCATGCAGCCCACCGGCAAAGACAGATCGGCGGTGGCGGTCGGCCTGGTGATCGGCGTGCGGGTGCTGGTGAATAAGCGTGGCCGGCGCTGGGCCCTGGTAACCCTGGACGATAAGAGTGCGCGCATGGATGTCCGCCTGTTTCCCGACGACTATGATCGCTTTGCCGAACTGCTGGTAAACGATGCTATTTTGGTCTGTAGCGGACAGGTCAGCTTTGATGAATATTCAGGTGGTAATACAATGACCGGCCGGGATATAATGACGATTGCTGATGCCAGGGAAAATTACGTTTCTTCTTTGGATATTCAAGTTGTTAGATCGGCGATACAAGACGATTTTATTACAAAATTTACTCAGGTACTGTCTCCCTATAAGGACGGTACCTGTCCGGTTCGGGTATTTTACCAGCGCGAAGAGGCGCAGGCGATGCTGGAACTTGGCGTACAGTGGCGGGTTACACCGGCGGATATGTTGTTATACGAGCTTAAAACTTTGCTTGGCGATGACAACATTGCCCTACGATTTAAATAAGCGTTACCAGCTTTGGGCTGGTACAAAAAAATTCAGGTAAAAAGAAAGATATGTCATTAAATTTTTTAGACTTTGAGCAACCTATTGCGGAACTTGAAGCGAAAATTGAAGAGCTGCAACTTGTGAATACGGGCCAGGAGCTCAACCTTGATTTGGAAGAGCAAATCACCCAGCTCAAGGAAAAGAACAACGAGCAGACCAAGAAAATCTTTGCCAATCTCGATCCCTGGCAAACCGCCCGTGTCGCCAGGCATCCGCAGCGTCCTTATACCCTGGACTATTTGCCGCGTATTTTCACCGAGTTTGATGAACTGGCCGGCGACCGCGCCTATGCCGATGATAATGCCATTGTCGGCGGCACCGCGCGCCTTGACGGCAAACCCGTGATGGTCATTGGCCACCAGAAGGGACGCTCTACCAGCGAAAAGGTCAAGCGTAACTTTGGCATGCCGAGACCGGAAGGTTACCGTAAAGCCCTGCGTTTAATGGAAATGGCCGAGCGTTTTAACATGCCGATCATCACCTTTATCGACACCCCGGGTGCCTACCCCGGGGTTGGCGCCGAAGAGCGCGGCCAAAGTGAAGCCATCGCCCGTAACCTAAAAGTGATGGCGCGTTTAACCGTGCCTATCGTTTGTACCGTGATTGGTGAAGGCGGCTCAGGCGGCGCACTGGCAATCGGTGTCGGCGACCGGGTTAATATGCTGAAATACTCCACCTACTCGGTTATTTCTCCCGAAGGTTGTGCGTCTATTTTATGGAAAACGGCGGAGAAGGCCTCTATGGCGGCTGAAGCCATGGGTATTACCGCCAGTCGTATTAAAGAGCTTGAACTGATTGATAATATCGTAGAAGAGCCTTTAGGCGGCGCGCACCGGGACATGGATCAAATGGCCGCTTTGTTGAAGCAGGCGATCAAAAGTGACCTGGTAGCACTTGAAGACTTATCTCAGGAAGAGCTGATCGAACAACGTTATCAGCGCCTGATGTCTTACGGCTACTGCTAAGCTAAATTAAGCCAAGCCAAGGCAAACTCCATGACGGCTATTCTTACCATGAATAGCCGTTTTTCTTTCCCCCGTCTAAACAGCTAACATGTCATTAATTGAACAGACACTGGAAAACTTCTTTCGCAGCTACCCGAAAAAAACCGTGGTGATCGCCTACAGCGGTGGGGTTGACTCTCAGGTCTTATTATATGCCCTGGCCAGGCTTAAACAGGCAAAACGCCTGGATAACCCGTTAATGGTTTGTCATATCAATCACGGGCTGAGTGAAAATGCAGCTTTGTGGCAACAAAGCGCCGAGTTTGAATGCCAAAAGCTTGGACTGGAGTTGATATGCCGGCAAGTGACCCTGGATGTCTCCGGCTCGCAAAGTCTGGAAGCCCTTGCCCGGGAGGCCAGGTATCAGGCCCTGCAGCAGCTTGCACCTAAAGGGGCTTTGATCATCACCGGACATCACAGTGACGATCAGGGGGAAACCTTGTTGCTGGCGTTAAAACGGGGGGCCGGGTTAAAAGGTTTGTCTGCTATGGCCAGTGTCTCTGCACTTGGCGGGCATACTTTAGTACGGCCGCTGCTGGCGCTCAGGCGCAGGGATATTGAGGATTATGCCAGGGGGCATCAACTGAGCTGGATAGAAGATGAGTCCAACAGCGATACCCGTTTTGACCGTAACTTTATTCGACATCAGATCATGCCACTGCTCACCGGGCGCTGGCCGTCAATGGTTGCTACTATGGGGCGCAGTAGCGAGCACTGCCGGGAAGGGCAGGAGTTGCTGACGGAGCTGGCGCAGCAGGACTTAGCGCAGACAACTTTGTCAGCCAGGGTGTTATCTGTACCTGAGTTGGCAAAACTATCAAAGGCGAGATTCAACAATCTGCTGCGTTATTTTCTTGACCAGCACAAATGCCTGATGCCAAGCGCCGAGCAACTTAACCAGGTGCATGTGCAGCTGGGCGCCCCGGCGGATAAAACACCGGCGGTTAAAATGGCCGATGCCTGGCTGCGACGTTACCGGGACGGCCTATACCTGACCGGAGGTTTTCAGGATATCAGCAGCTGGCAGCAGCAACTACTATTAGATGCAGCCGATAAGGCGGCAACAATCGAACTGCCGGATCATCTCGGGACTTTAAGTTTTTCATCTTCAAACGTTAAGGTGATGGCTGAGCATGGCCTTGGTCCGGCTAAGCAGGAAAGAAAAACTCTATACTTGCGCCTGCCACAGGCATCTGAGCCAGTAACGGTAAAATTCAGTCACCAAAATCCCAGGTGCCTGCCGGATTATCGCCGGCACAGCCGACCACTAAAAAAGGTGCTGCAGGAGCTGGCATTGCCCCCCTGGTTGCGCCAACGTATTCCTTTTATTTATTACGGGGAAACTTTAGTGGCGGCAGCCGGTTATTTTGCTTGTAAAGATTACCTTGCGCCAAAGCCGGGGGAAAATAACCGTGCTTATCTCAAGGTTAACTGGCGGGAACAATAAGACTCGGGTTAGAATGCTGGGCATTAATTAAATTACAATTATTATAACAACTGGAGTGCTTATGAATTTGGTGGTTAAACTCATTGCCGGTATTGTTGCCGGCATGCTGATAGGGCTATATGGACCCGATTTCCTTATTCAGCTGACTTTTACCGGGCAAACCCTGATCGGCCAGCTGATTAAGTTCACCATCCCCCTTATTATCCTGTTCTATATTGCCAGCGGTATTGCTTCACTGCCCCAGGGCTCAGGCTCCTTGCTGGGCAAAACCGTAGGTCTGGCGTACGGCTCTACCGTAGTGGCCGGTATCCTGGCTTTTCTGGTCGCCAGTAATGTCTTACCCGGATTAATCTCAGGTGACACCATTGCCGCGGCAGAAGAAGGGGAGAAGCTTAAAGGTTTTATCGATATCGCCATACCGCCGTTATTTGAAGTGATGACGGCGCTGGCGCTGGCGTTTATTCTTGGTATCGGCATCAGCGCCACCAATGCCAAATTGCTGCGCGGCGGCATCAATGAAGCCCGGGATATCGTCGAAGTCTTGCTGGGTAAAGTGATCATTCCTGCTTTACCTTTTTATATTGCCGGTGTTTTTGCGGAAATGACGGTCGACGGTACGGTGTTTGCCACGTTAAAAACTTTTGGCGTGGTGCTGCTGTTAGCGCTGATCATGCACTGGGTTTGGATCACGATTTTATATATCACTACCGGTATGGCGCTGGGTAAATCCCCGCTGTTTTTGTTGAAAAACATGCTGCCGGCTTATTTTACCGCGCTGGGCACTATGTCGAGTGCCGCGACGATTCCGGTATCGTTAAAAGCGAATAAGGCCAATAAGGTGAAAGACGGCATTGCCAACTTTACCGTGCCTTTATGTGCCTCTATCCATTTAAGCGGCTCAACCATCACCATTGTCACCTGTGCAACCGCTGTGATGTTATTGACCCCGGAACTAGCCTTGCCCGGCTTAGGCGGTATGTTAGGCTTTATTTTGATGTTAGGCGTGACTATGATCGCGGCCCCGGGGGCTCCCGGCGGTGCGGTAATGTCGGCATTGGGTTTGTTGGCCACTATGCTCGGCTTTACCGATGCGGCGCTGGCCTTGATGATTGCCTTATACCTGGCCCAGGACAGTTTCGGTACTGCCTGTAATGTGACCGGTGACGGTGCTATTGCCCTGTGGGTGGATAAGTTTGCCGGTGAAGAAGGTCAGTTAATGACGGCCGAAGTACAGCAAAGCGAGAGCTGATGGTTTAATCGCCTGTTATGATTTTTAAGGCAGCTTCGGCTGCCTTAATGTTATATACAGGGACGTATGGTATGCCAAGCTCGCAGGAAGCGAAAGCGTGGCGATCTCCCAGGCAATAAAATGATCAGGCCTGCTGTTTTATCTCCTTTAAATACTTAAAAACCGTCGCCCGTCCCATATTGAGGATATTGGCGATATAGTTGGCAGCGCTTTTGCCGTTAAAGGCGCCCTGGTGGAACAGGGCTTCAACCAACTGGCGCTTATTGGCATGGGTGAGTATGTTGATGCTGAGCTTGTGCTCTTTTAACCAGGCATGGGTAAAGGTATTGATACGCTCCTGCCAGTCATCGTGAAAGAGGATCTCCGGCTGGGGAATAACCTTATTGCTCCCCAGAAACAGCTCTAACATCTCCCTGGCGGCCTCAAAGGCGCCGATAGACATATTGATGCATAACATACCGATGGCTTCAAAGTTATCGTCCCGTAATACCACACTGGTAGAACGTATCTTGTGGCCGTCCCAGTTTAATTTTTCATAGGGACCGATAACATCACTTGTCTGGCTAAAATCCACTTCTTCCAGTGCCGAAGCATCGCCGAGCTGGCGTTTGGAAATATTATTGGCAATGTACACCACGCTTTGGCTGGCTAAATCATGGATCACGATTTCGGCATAACCGGAAAACAATAAGGCAATACCGTCTGCAACTGCTGCATATCTTTGTTTTAGCATACCGGTATTTGTTGTTTTGTTGTTATTGGTCATTTTCTTTTTTGGTAATCGGGGTTAAGGGCGCTGTCAGAGCTTGGATTATAGCGGCGCACTTCTTGCCATGTAAAGCGATGACAGGGGACGACAGCTTATGCCGTTATCCCAGCCGATAGCTAAAGCGGTATCGAAACCATTAATTCAGCCGGTAACAAATATTTCTTTTAAGCTTGACGTGTGTGTACTTGAAAGTCTACGATAGATTTTTAAGTATCTCAAGTATTGTGTCGGGGAAATTATGAATTGTCATCTTAGTCACGCTATCAGTCACAACCAGCCACCGGTTATTTTGCAGCAAGATCAGGTTAACGCCCTGTTACCCCTGCTGGATGTAAAAAACGAACTTACCGCGATGTTTCGTAGCCTGGGGCAAAATCATGCGGTGCAGCCTCCGCAAACCCTCACCCTGTTACCTCAAGATGCCGGCGATTTTATTACTTATTCGGGGGCCATGGCTGAGCAGGAAGTTTTTGGCGCTAAGCTTTCTCCCTATTTGATCACCGAAACAGCGCCTGTGATCACCGCCTGGACCAGCTTGATGTCACAGCGTACCGGGCAGCCGTTATTATGGTGTGATTCTGCTTTGTTAACCGCGGAGCGCACCGCAGGAACAACCGCGCTGGCGGTAGACTATTTAGCGAAAGTTCAGAGCCGTGAGCTGGCAATCATAGGCAGCGGCGCCATCGCTTTGGCCCATTTACGTCATGTGAAAAACTTGCGCCAATGGCAAAGTATCCGGGTATATTCCCCCTCACTGGCTAACGACGAAAAGCGACGGGCAGCATTTACTGCCATCGACGAAAGGGTGGTGTTCTGCACTTCCAGTGAGCACTGTATTGCCGGTGCTGATGTAGTCATGCTTTGTACTTCTTCCGGAACGCCTGTGGTGACCAGTGAGTTGTTATCTCCCGGTGTATTGGTGACCTCCATCAGTACCAATGTTGCCAATGCCCATGAAGTATCGCCGTCTTTGCTGCTTAATGCCGATGTTTATTGCGACTATAAAGCCACGACACCCGACAGTGCCGGTGAAATGGTGCTGGCAGAGACAGAGTTAAGCTGGAATAAGAAAGAGATCAAAGGCGATTTGCCCGATTTGGTTAACGCTAACTGCCCATTGCCTGATTTTAGCAAAGCTGTCTTTTTCCGCTCGATAGGGCTGGGTTTGGAAGATATCGCCATGGCTTACGGTTTGTGGAAGTTATTGCAAAACCAGCAGCAATAAAAGCAACCGCTATCGGGATTTAATCCCCGGGTATCAATTACACTTTATTATAAGTTCGAGCCTGTCAGTTTGAGCTTGGGAGGATAACATGAAAATTAAGGCCTTTGGCGTTGAGATCTGGATGAATGAATATGAAAACAACTGCCTTTATAATTTAGCGGAAACCTGTGTCGAGTCGTTAACACTGGATGAATTGCTGACCATGGCCGGTAAAAAAGACACGGTAATGGCAGAGCTGTTACCGATGAAAATGACCTATGGCGCAATCGAAGGCTCTAACAGGTTACGGGACAATGTCGCCAGTTTGTACCAAAGCCAGCATAGGGATAATGTGCTTATTACCCATGGCGCTATCGGCGCCAATGCCCTGGTGCATGCCACCCTGGTTTCCCCCGGTGACCGGGTGATCTCGGTATTGCCGACCTATCAGCAGCATTATTCTATTCCCGAAAGTTATGGCGCCGATGTGCAAATCCTGAAATTAAGGGAAGAAAATAACTTTCTGCCGGACCTGGAAGAATTAAAGTCCCTGGTCACCGACAATACCTCTCTGATCGCTATCAATAATCCCAACAACCCCACCGGCTCCCTGATGGATGAAAACATGCTCAACGCCATAGTGGAGATTGCCCGCAGCTGTGATGCCTATCTGTTATCTGACGAGGTATACCGGGGCACAGATCAGCAGGGGAATGGTTTTACCGCCTCAGTGGCCGATCTTTATGAAAAAGGCATCAGCACTGCCAGCATGTCAAAATCCTTTTCCCTGGCGGGATTACGCCTTGGCTGGATCGTTGGCCCTAAGCCATTGCTGGAACAGGTGGCCATCCACAGGGATTATAATACCATCAGTGTCGGTTTACTCGATGATTATTTTGCCGCTATTGCCCTGGAAAACCGTGAGGCCATTCTGGCCCGCAGCCGGAAAATTACCCGGGAGAACCTGGCGGTACTCGATGCTTGGGTGGCTAAAGAGCCACTGATCTCTTATACCAAACCGCAAAGTGCCACTGTGGCTTTATTGAAATACAAGCTTAAGATGAGCTCCCGTGAATTCTGTGTCCAACTGTTGGAAGCCAAAGGGGTGATGTTTACGCCCGGCAGCGTGATGGATATGGAAGGTTATGTGCGTATCGGTTTTGCCAACAACCCCGAGGTATTAGTTGCAGGCTTGGCGAAAGTCTCCGAGTTTTTAGCCGAACTTCAACCTTAAAGGCCGATGTCAGGAAAGTAAAAGCCGATAAGTCTGTAGCCTGTTGCAGCACTCCCGGCAACATGCTTGTTTTACACTTTGTTTGTCGAGGTGAGCGGCTGTCTGCCTCCAACTAATGCCGCTTCCTTTTCTCTGTTTATCTCTTATTTAAGTTCTTGATGTTTAATATGTTAATTGCTTGTTTTTACTGATTCACTTTTGTTTGAGCCAAATCAATAAATTCAGTTGAAAGCTGGATAAATACAACTATTCTTTTGGGGGAAGTGATGAAAATTTGGCCTTTGGCCTAAGTGATGATCTGGTTTGTGTACCAAGGTGTGATCAGCCGTTTCTTAGTGCCCGATGCCGTGGAGCAAGAAACTGGAGATTGCTATGACTTTTTCACGAAGAAGCTTTTGGCCTGAGTCGGCTTTTTTCCCCAATGATATCGAACACTGGTTCGGGAAAGATTATTTACCTGCACATGTGCGAGACAGCCAGGTGAGCTTCCCGGCGGTAAACCTGGAAGTTTCTCCCGAAAGTTATGACTATTATGTTTTTGCGCCGGGCCTGGATAAGGCGCAGACTGATATTACCCTGGACAAAAACCTGCTAACAGTAACCGGGGAAAGTCCGGTGCTGATCCCCGATGCAGAGGGGGTAACTGTATATCGCAGGGAAAGGAGAACGGGGAAATTTTCCAAGTCACTGAAGTTGGCGAAAGATTGCAGTCTTAATAATATCAGCGCCAGCTATTCCCTCGGGGTTTTGCATATCAAGGTCCAGCGGCTTGCCCACACAAGTCCGGAAAAAATCACCATTACTTAGGAGCATGTCATGGCAAATCAAGTAAATTCCAAGCCTGAAAAAACCTTGTTGACCCCGGCACTGGATATTTATGAGCAGGAGAGTCAGGTGATCATTATTGCCGAACTGCCGGGGGTGAATAATGATAACTTAAATATCCAGGTGCAAGATCAAACCCTGACCATCGAAGGGGTGATTGCCCTGGCCACCGCCGACGGCGAGCAACAAGGCCATGAAGAGGTTACCTCTCCCTATTATACCAGCACTTTGCAGCTGAGCCGGGATCTGGACAGTGAAACTATCGCTGCGGATTTTAAAGATGGCTTACTGACAGTGAAAATTGCTAAAAAAGCACTGTCAACACCCCATAAGGTCGATGTCAAGTTTACATAAGGAGGCGATTATGACTGCTTTACATGAAATAAGAGATGGTTTGGGCCGTGCCTGGGACTCAGTGTCTGAAGGTTGGCAGCACCTGTACCGGCGTTGTAAAGGTGCATTGACGCACTTTGATAATAAATCCCAGCAGGTTTCGCTTTCCTCGAGCGGCAACAAGCGCCTTAACTGGGGCCTGTTAAGTGCGGATCTGGTGGATGATGATAATTGTTTGCGCCTGACCATGGAAATTCCCGGGCTGGAAAAAGGCGATATCAGCGTCAGTATTGAAGATGACAGGTTGACCATCAGCGGCACCAAGCAATTGCAGGAAGAGCACCACCAGGGCAATTACCATATTATGGAATGTGCCTATGGTAATTTTCAGCGGCGAATTCCCTTGCCTGCCAGTATTGATGAGGCCAAGGTCGAAGCCAGCTATAAAAATGGTATCTTGCGCTTGAACTTGCCGAAAAAAGAGCAAAGTTCCCGGGTGAAAATTGAAGTAAAATAATGATTTATTTCCCTTATCTTGCTTGCCTGCGACCAGTCGGCAAGGGTTGCTGTTACTCGCTCCCCGGCCCTTGTTATGCTTAAACTCAAATCTGTCGCTATCGAGACCTATAAGGAAAACGTTGCCTACTTGCACCGGGATTGTCCTTTATACCGCAGTGAAGGATTTCAGGCGTTAATGAAAATCGAAATCTCGGTGAAAGACGGTGAGCGGGCTGTGATCGCCGTGCTTAATATCGTCAATGACGACTCCATTATGGATATTGATGAATTGGGGTTGAGCGTACAGGCATTTCAGCAATTGGGAGAGCAGCAAGGGACCCCGGTTTATGTTGCTCCGGCCAGGGCGCCGGCTTCTCTTGAGGAAGTGCGTAAGAAAATTGCCGGAGAGACCCTGTCAAAAAAAAGCTTCGAGCTCATTACCCGGGATATTTCGGAAAACCGTTATTCGAAAATGGAGATTGCGGCTTTCTTGGTGGCCTGCAGCCATTCCGGATTAGAGCGTGAAGAGGTTTTATATTTGACCCAGGCCATGGTGGCTTCGGGGAAAAAACTTTCCTGGGATGGCTCTTTAGTGGTGGATAAACATTGTATCGGCGGTATCCCCGGCAACCGCACCACCATGATCATAGTGCCCATCGTTGCCGCCCACGGCATGTTGATCCCGAAAACCTCAAGCCGGGCCATTACCTCTCCCGCCGGTACCGCAGATACCATGGAAATGCTGGCGAAAGTGGATATTACCAATGAACAAATGCAACAGGTGGTGCAGCAGCACAGGGGCATGCTGGCCTGGGGAGGCACGGCTAAGCTGGCGCCGGTTGATGATATTCTGATCTCGGTTGAGCGGCCCTTGTCAATGGATTCTTCGAGCCAGCTGGTGGCTTCGATACTGGCTAAAAAAATCGCCGCCGGCTCGACCCATTTACTGATCGATATCCCCGTCGGTCCCACGGCGAAGATACATCATACCCGTGAAGCCCTGAAGTTACGCAAAATGTTTGAATATGTCGGCGACCATTTAGGCATCTATATCGAGGTGATCTTAACCAATGGCAGCCAGCCGATAGGTAACGGCATAGGTCCGGCACTGGAAGCGCGTGACGTGATGAAAGTCTTAAAAAACCAGGTGGATGCCCCCGGTGATTTAAGGGAAAAATCCCTGCGCCTTGCCGGCCGTATTCTGGAATTTGATCCTGATGTCAGGGGCGGGCAGGGCTATGCTATTGCCCGGGATATAGTCGAGTCCGGGCGGGCGTTAGAAAAAATGCAGGATATTATTCAGGCCCAGGGGAAGTTGCTGCCTGAGCAGGCACCTGCGACGCGGGTGTTTGAAGTACGTTGCCAGCTGTCGGGTTATGTGCACCAAATTGATAACCTGCAACTGGCAAAAATAGCCAGTTTGGCAGGGGCGCCGATAGATAAATATGCCGGGGTCGAGCTGTTATGTAAAATCGGCGACAAGGTGGAAAAGGGAGATATTCTCTATAAAATTTATGCCTGTTTTGAGAGTGACTTTCAATTTGCCACCGAGCTGGCGGCACAAAAAAATGGCTACAGTATTTATCCTCAGGTGCCGACGGAGCCGGAAATGTTTTTGGTATAAGGACAAATAACGGTTTAATCCTGATTTGCTATTACACTTAAATGACTTTATTGAAAGTATTTTTATTTCTGCGGGCGGGCCGTAGCAATAGCAATTGAATGACCGGAGGTTGATGTGGCATTGGTATTAGGATTTGATGATTACTGGCAGGGGGCTAATACACTGGCGGCCGAGCTTGATTTACCCTGCGATAAGGTTGCAGTGCATCATTTCCCGGACGGCGAATCTAAAATTACCGTGCCCGCGGAGTTGCCTGAAACGGTTATCATTTGTCGCAGCCTGCACCGGCCTAATGAAAAATTGCTGGAATTAATTTTGGCGGCAGAGACTGCCAGGGGCATGGGGGCGAAAAGGTTGTTGCTGGCAGCTCCTTATCTTTGTTATATGCGCCAGGATATCGCTTTCCAACCGGGGGAAGCCGTCAGTCAAAAAATTATCGGTCAGTTGTTGGCGCAATATTTTGACGATGTGATCACGGTCGACCCCCACCTGCACCGTATCGACACCCTTAAGCAAGCGGTGCCGGCAACCCATGCGTTAAGCTTAAAGGCGACCGAGCCTATGGCGCAATATTTGAGAAGAAACTTTACCAATCCTGTGATTGTCGGGCCGGATGAAGAGTCCAGGCAATGGGTCAGCGCGGTAGCTGCGATCTATGACTGGGAATTTTATATTGCAGAGAAACAACGCTTTGATGATCATCAGGTACAAGTGAGCCTGCAGGCATTAACCCTGGATGGCCGTGACCTGGTGATCATAGATGATATCGCCAGTACCGGCGGTACCTTAGTGCAGGCGGCACGGCAGCTGAGGATGTTTAATCCTGCCTCCTTATCCGTGATTGTTACCCATGCCTTTTTTATCGGTAATGCCATGACTGAGCTGAAAAAGGCCGGGGTGCACAATATCTGGAGTTCAGATGCCATTCCGCATCAGAGCAATGTCTTTAGTGTCATTACTGTTGTAGCCAAAGCCGTTAAAGTCTTGCTGGCGTAAGCTGGAGCAGGTCAGCTCTGTTGTTGATGAGGACGCAGGCATGTGCGCAACCTTTACTTTTCTGTTATTCATTTTAATCAAAAGAAAGCCCGGCGAAAGCATTAAGAAAAACTATACTTTTAGTGCAAATAGGTGATTGTCTCCCACAGGTAAAGGATATTGATATGTCTGCAAATACCCCGGCGAAAATACAGGGCGAATATACCTACAGCTTTACGGAAGTTATCGATAACAGCAATCTACATCTGGTGGAAAATCTTGATGAGCAGCAGCAGGTGCTTGCCAAGATGTCCGATGCCGGACTGTTGGTCGAAGGGACTCCCGGTTTTGTGATCAGCACCCGGCTATTTCATGATTTTATTGAGAAAAATGAACTTGATGAAGCCATTAAGCAGCTGGTGCTGGAATATTCATATGGTGTTGAGACCTTATCTTCTGCTGCCACGGCGATTCGCGCCCTGATTGGTAAAGGGCAATTTACTCAGACACACAACAAGGTGATCACCAGTGCCTACCAGCAGCTAATGGCAGAGCTGAGACAGCCGCAACTTGTGGTGAAAAGCTTTGTTCCAGAAAGCGGCCGTGAAGCTTATGGTTTTGTCGCCCATCAGGAATGCGAGTTAACGGCCATTTGCCCGCAGACCTTGCTCCAGGCCTGCATCGAATGCTTTGCCGCTGTGTATAACGATGCCGCTATCCTTTACCGGGAAGAGCAGGGGATCAGTGCTCCACAAGTGGTGATCTGCGTCAGTGCATCGGATTAGTTTTCCGTCTCCCGTGTTTAGGCTTTTGGCCGACAGCCTATATTGTCCTTGACTATACTGGGATTAAGAAAAGCAAAAACTGTGGCTAAGGCTATGCGTTACCTGGCAGCTTTTTCGGCTGGTTGTTTGTTGTTCACTGCTTTGCCTCTGGCCGCTGAAACCTTAATTGTGACCCTGTTCTCCGGAGAAGTGCCTCCCTACAGCATGAAAATAAATGGCAAGCGGCAGGGCATCACCATAGACTTGTTTACCCTGCTGGCCAAATATACCCCCCATAACTATGTTCTGCATGAAGCCCCTGTGGCGCGGGCAATGCATGAATTCGATCTGGGACGGATAGATATCGAACCCGGGGTAACGCCTGCCTGGCGCCAGCACAGGCCAGTGCCGGGCATTTATAGCATAGTTTATGAGGAGGCAGTGGATGTTATTGTGTTTAAAGAAAAGAATAGATTTGAGCTAAATGAGGTTTCAGATCTTTATGGTAAAACGGTAGGCATTGTCCGGGGCTATTCTTACCCCGGATATAACCAGGCATTTGCCTCGGGTAAGATAAAAAAAGTGGAAAACAGCATAGAAGAGAACCTGCTGAAACAATTGGCGCTGGACAGGATAGAGCAGATTTTTATGGGCTATCGTACCGTGTTGTATTTTAAAAAGCAGGGGGGAGCATTTAAAGATTTAGCCATAGGTGATGTCGTTGGCCGTAACAGTATCAGTCTGCGCCTGCATCCAAGTAAAGCCTATTTATTGCCCGGCATTAATGCCGCCCTGAAAAAAATGCTGGATTCGGGAGAAATACAGGCTATTTTTGATAAATACAAATAGCCTGTAAAGCGGAAAATATCAGGCTTTGTTCAACAAATATTGTACCAGAGCCAGATATTGTTCCTTGCCCTTAATCTTATTGCTGACGGGTTTATATTTGCCGTTAATGATCAAGGTCGGTACCGTGCTGATGCCCTGACTGCGCAGTGCCGAGGTATTTTTCTGCATCTTTTTTTGCGTCATATTGACGGTAAAGCTGTTATAAATCTTGTTGAATTTGTCGCCTTCGACTCCCTGCTCGGCGAACAGCTGCCGGACATCCTGTGGTGAAGAAAAGCCTTTTTTACTGACATGGATACGGTTAAAAATGGCCGGAATAATCGTCTTTTCGAGTCCTAATTGTTTGGCGGTGATCATGGCTTTGGTGAGGGCGCCCTGGATTTCATTGCTTGCGCCGGGCATGCCATTGACATGATTTTTTTTAAAGCTGGCGCCGGGCGGTAAAGAAGCTTTGATTTCCTCCATAAAGGGCTCCTGGCGGAAACAATGGGGACAATAAAAAGAAAAGTATTCGACAATTTCTTTTTTTGTGCTTTTTTGTCCTTCAATCTCAATATAATGCTCACCTAAGGTAAATTCCTGCGCCATGACAGTGGTGACTGAAGCGACGGTAAGCGCCAGTGATAAGAATATTTTTTTGAGCATGTAAATTCCCTGATAATTGTTATAAGTAGGATGGTTCTATCAGGAAATAATTTACACTAAGTGATTTGTTTTTAAACCGTGACTCATGAATAAGCCTTGAGCTATTTTGTAACTAAACTTGACTGTCGGTGACCGTTGAGGATTTTTTCTGATGATACATCCGGGTATCCGCCTGTTTGAGCAAGTCGGCTATCGAGCAGTTGCCATCCGCTGTTACCGCCACTACGCCGTCGCTAAAGTCCAGGTTATATTTCTTGTTGGCCTGGCGGTTATAGCGCTTGAGTTCCTCGCGAAAGCGTAAAATGGACTCCCGGGCGAAGGTTTCATCCGAATGGGTCAATAACACCACAAATTCATCACCGCCAAGGCGGGCGATAATATCCGATTCCCTGAAGCAGGAACGCATGAGCCGGGAAAAAATCTTCAGGGCCTGATCCCCTTCTTCGTGGCCAAAATTATCATTAATGGCTTTGAAACCATTGAGATCAAAATAGGCCAGGGACAAAGACAAGTGAGCCCGGGCCGACAGGGTCAGGGCTTTTTCTGCCAGGGTCAGGAAGCCGCGGCGGTTGGCAATGCCGGTGAGTTCATCGACCGTGGCCAGGTGCACCGCAGCCAATTCCCGCTCGGCTAATTCTGCCAGGTCTTTTAACAGCATAAGGTCTTCGCTGTCTAAGGTTCTGGGACGGGTGTCGGTAATGCACAAGGTACCCAAAATCGTGCCGTCGAGAAAATGTAGCTGGCTGCCGGCGTAAAAACAGATATACGGCGGTCCGGTCACCAGGGGGTTATCGACAAAGCGCGGGTCTGCGCTAGCATCGGGAATAATAAAGGGATCGTCTTGCAAGATGGCATGACCGCAAAAGGAGATCTCGCGGGGTGTTTCTCTGATTGCTATGCCGATGCGGGCTTTAAACCATTGGCGCTTATCATCGACTAAGCTCACCATGGCATTGGGGACATTAAAGATTCTTTTTGCCATGCGAGTCAGGCGATCGAACCTGTCTTCTGGCGGTGTATCGAGAATATTTAAGGCATGCAGGGTTTTTAAACGTCTTGTTTCATTCTCGGGCTGTTGCGGGCTTTGCATGGCAGGACTCTTGAGCTAATGACGCCTAACCTAGAGTTTATACCAAAGAGATAAAGTCGCCGGGGAGAAATAAATGGCTAAGTATTTCCCCCGGCGAGCATGCTAAGTTTTTGATGATGACGTTATAACGTTTGTGTTATCTGCTTTGGCAGTAATATGTGCTGCAGTGCCTGTGGCGGCAACCGCATATTTTCACCGCTTAGCTGGCCAAAATAATGATTGGCCGCTGCCTGGTGGTAATTAACCGACAAGGGATTCATAAAGCCGTGAGCAAACGGGGTCCGGATACAACAGACACGGGGTTTTTCCGTTAAGCAGCTGATAACCTTATCAAGCGCAAAGTGCTGCTCGTTGCGGGGGAAAACCAGGGTGACCGGGCAGCGGGGATTAATATCCAGGTGGTGGCGAATTTGTCCCGGATAAAAACCGATCAAATGTCGAACAACCATTTCCTGTGCACAGCCGGGGGAAAGTTTATCTAGGGCCTTGTACGCGGCAGCGGCGCCGACACTAAAACCCAGAATCACTTTTTCCCGGCTGCTGTCAGCCAGGGCTGCTGATATCTGGCTGACATAGGCTTCAAAGCCGCAATCGAGATTAAAGCGCTGATAAGCGATTTGTTCGCTGGTAAACTCTTGTTTTTCCCCCTGGTAGGGGTCGATAATTTGTACCCGGCATCCACACCTTTCCAGTTGTTGCCGGTAGGCAAACAGCTTGTCGGTAACCCCGAAAATATCTGTAATAATAAAGGTTTGCATTAAGCGGTTTTATCCTTGCACTATTAGCTTTGATTAAGGTTTTTTATTTAGCTGCCTGCTAACGGGCCAGCCAGGTTTTGCTGAGCAGGGGGTGGCCATTGGCACTAACCTTGCCGGTAAAGACATCTCCCGGATTAACTTGACCGACACCTTTTGGCGTGCCTGTCATCACGATATCGCCGTCACTTAAACTCATAAAACTTAAGATTTCTTCTTGTATCTCCCGGGGTTTATAGATCATCAATTCGATATTGCCTGCCTGCACCTTGATGTCATTAATGGTGAGTTCAAAGCTGAGCTGCTCAAGATCATCATCGGCTAATTCGACAAAGTCACTAAAGAGTGCCGAGCCGTCAAAAGCTTTTGCCCGCTCCCAGGGTAAGCCCTTATTTTTTAACTGGCTTTGTAAAGTGCGCTTGGTCAGATCTAAGCCTATCGCTACCGCAAAAAAACGATTATTTTGCACCAGAAAACATAATTCGGCTTCATAATGCAAAGGTTCCTGGTCAAAGGCGGATAGCTCAGGGGAGATGGCGGAGTTAGGCTTTAAAAACAGTACCATATTATCGGGCACTTCATTATTGAGCTCATGGATATGATCGACATAATTTCTGCCGACACAAATGATTTTTGAAGGGGTAAAAAGTTGATCGGAACAACTGACTGAATTCATATTTTCTCCTGAAGGGATAATGCAGGCCCCTAGTTTACTGCTTTTTCATTGCCGCAGCTTATTTATCTATTAACTTATCACTATTGCCCATTTGAATTTAGCCTTTAGCCCTGTCCTTTGAAGATTGACTTTACATGCCGGCAATAAAATCAGCACCATGATTTTCAGTTCTTTTTAATTGTTTGATCTCTCCTGACATCATGCTGTCAGGAGAGGGGCATTATGCTGTTGGGGTCCGGACAACAAGATGAATGACTGCGCATTATTATTGTGCATTTGTTGTGAACTAATAACGCATTGTTATTTATGTTTAATTTTTTAAAAGAAAAAGAATCTCAGGAGTCAATTATGCAAAACACAGTGATCGAAATGGTTTCCTATAAATTAAAAGCGGGTGTCAGCAGGCAGGATTTAGAGGCCACCCAGGAACAGGTGAACCGTTTTTTACAAACCCTGGAAGGTTTTATGTACCGCTCAGTTGCTGAAAATGAGTCCGGGGTATTATATGATGTCGTTTACTGGCAGGATATGGCATCGGCAAAAGCGGCGGATGAAGCTTTTATGACACATGCCGCCGGTAAGGCGTTGATGGCTATTGCCGATGAGCAATCGGTCAGCATGTCCCATATGGAGGTATTAAGCCAGGCACAGGGACAATGTAGCGCCAGTTAACTGTGCTGTTTAACCTTACATTAGTCACAAGATACTGATCCACTCTCATGCGTAAAGCCGAACGTTTATTTCAAATTCTTAATATTTTGCGGGGGCGTCGCTCTGTTATCACCGCTTTGCAGCTGGCCCAGCGGCTGGAGGTTTCGGAGCGCACCATTTACCGGGATATGCAGGCGCTGGTGTTATCCGGTATACCGATAGAATCGGAAGCCGGTATAGGTTATCGCCTGGCGCCCAAATTTGCCATTCCGCCGCTGATGTTTGATGAGCATGAACTGGAGGCTTTACTCTTGGGGGTACGTATGGTGCAAAGCTGGAGCGGCGAGAAAATGGGCAGCGCCGCCGACAGCGCCTTGCATAAGATTCACTCGGTGTTGCCGGACGAATTGCACCGCCAGTATGTGCAGCAACCGGAATGGCTGATAGTACCGGCGCTGCACCGGGAATATAGTGCCCGCAACAGCGATGAAATACAGGCGGGCATAAAGAATAAAAGCAAATTGCGGCTGCACTACCGCCGTGAAGATGGCCAGGAGTCACAGCGCACCGTCTGGCCGCTTGGCCTGGTGTTTTGGGGCAGCACCTGGACCCTGATCGCCTGGTGTGAAATCCGCGATGATTACCGTATGTTCCGCCTGGATCGGGTGGCGCAATTAACCACCTTATCCGAAACTTTTATCACCACAGATACCTGTAACCTGCAGCATTACTGGCAAAATGCCACTCCCTAAGCACAAAGTCGGCAGGATTCTTCCTGCCCGTCAACAATTGCTATTAATCCTGGTCAACAATAATGTTAGTATGGGCGGCGCTATTGATGAGGCTAAGGGGCAGTCAAAGCGGTGATTTGGGCTGGAATAGCATTGCAAGTGTCGTAATATCTTCGGGAGTTTTCCGGGAAAAGTGAGTCGTTAACAGAAAATGAAATTTACCATAGGTTTTAGGAAGGCAACCGAACAAGACATTGAATTTTTGCTGGATCTGCGCCGAAAAACTATGAGCCCGCACCTGAGAACAGCGGGTATTTTTATGTCCGAAGAGCAGCACCTGGAGCGTATTCATGAGTTCTTTAACGATTCTCATATTATTTTACGTGACCGCAAACCCATAGGCTTGCTAAAACTGGGCATGAAACCCGGCAGTTTGCATATTCGCCAGTTGCAGATACTGCCCAAGTGCCAGGGCATGGGGATCGGCAGCAAGGTTTTGGCTGTGGTGAAAAAAAGGGCACTGCAATTGTCTGTACCGATCACGTTAAATGTTTTACTCGATAATCCGGCGCGTGCCCTGTATATACGCCACGGCTTTCAAATCACCAAAAAAACCAAGCTGGAATACCAGATGTTATGTCCGCTGGCGGTGATCGCCGCATAAACCGTCATGAGCGGATGTAATCCGGTGTAATTTCCCTAACCCCAAGAAGTTGCTGCTTTTTATGTCAGCTGGCGCGGCAGGTGAAAAAAGGGAGTTTCCATTAAAGTGGTTATTCGCTATATTAACCGATTAATTCTCATGGAATTAACTTTTTACTAACATTTTTATTTTCCCTTTTTTTCGGAGATGCGTTATCACCGGACGGGCTTAATGCAACAAAAGTAAATGGATAAATCCGGATATCAGGGTAATAAGGACTAACGAATAAATGATCCGAATAGAGAAGTTAAATCGGGTATATGGTAGCGGTGAAACCCAGGTGCGGGCACTGAGTGATGTTTCCTTAAGCATCAGTGAAAATGAGTTTGTCGCCATCATGGGCACGTCGGGTTCGGGTAAATCTACCCTGATGAATGTGCTCGGTTGTCTCGATAGCCCGAGCTCAGGTGAGTATTTACTTTCCGGCGAGTCTGTTAAGGATATCGACGATGAGCAGCTGTCAAAAATCCGCAATGAAAAAATAGGCTTTATTTTCCAGACCTTTCACTTGTTGCCGCGTTTAACCGCCCTGGACAATGTTATTTTACCCCTGCGCTACAGTGAACTTGACGCCGAGCAGGCGCGGCAAAGGGGGGAGGAAATGCTGGCTAAGGTGGGCTTATCTGCCAGGGCCCATCATAAACCTTTTGAGATGTCGGGGGGGCAGAGGCAAAGGGTGGCGATTGCCCGTGCTTTGGTTAATTGTCCCAAAGTAATTTTTGCCGATGAGCCTACCGGCAATCTGGACAGTAAAACCTCACTTGAAATCATGCAGCTGTTGCTTGATTTACATCAGCAGGGACAAACGATCGTTATGGTTACCCATGAAGAGGACATCGCCGCTTATGCCCAGCGGGTGATCCGGATGAAAGACGGTGTGGTTATCGAGGATCGCCCATGTATCAATTAACGTTAATGCTGTGCTGGCTCACGGTAACTGTGCTGGCAAGCACTGCGGCCCCTGCCCAAGCCCGTGGCCTGCTGCTGACCGGGCAAGTAAAGGCCAGCGACAACCAGACTTTTTATTCCCCGAAAACCGACAACTGGCGGGTGCAGCTGCAATGGCTGTTGCCGGAAGGTGAAATTGCCGAAAAAGGCGATTTGGTGGTGGTATTTGACAGCGGCAATATCCAGTCGCAAATCGAACAGGAACAAGTGAGTTTGATCAGTGCCGAGGAAGAGCTGAAACGCCTGAGAAATAAAGGCGAGCAGAAGATACTCGAAGCGGGTTACGGGCTAAAAAAAGAAAAACTGCTGCTGGAAAAAGCCCGCCTCGATGCCGGCATTCCCCGTGCTCACCTGAGCAGTTATGATTATGAAAAAAATCAATTGGCCCTGGAAAAAAGCCTGGTGGCCAGCGCCAAGGCAGAAGAAGAGCTGGCACAGGCAAAGGTGGCCCATGAAGTGGCCATAGCCAAGCAAACCCTGAAAATAACCCGGCATAAAGACACTTTGGCTTACCGGCAGGGCAAGCTGGAGAAAATGAGCCTTTATGCCGAGCGCACCGGGCCGGTGCTTTATGGCTATCACCCCTGGAACGGGGAAAAGATTTTTGTCGGTATGACGGCGCAGCCTTCCTGGGCCATTGCCGAAATCCCCTCGTTAACCGGCCTTTATGTCGAATCCTGGGTACATGAAGTGGATTACAACCGGCTCAAGCTGGGGCAGAAACTGCAGCTAGTGTTTGATGCTTTCCCGCAAAAGCCCAGGGTGGCCACTTTAACCGAGTTATCGACCCAACCGGAAGAGCGTAAAGAGTGGGGTAATGACGTTTATTTTCGTGCGGTATTCAGTTTCCCGGCGGATGAACAGTTAAAGCTGTTACCCGGTATGAGCGCCCAGCTGGAGCTGGTGTCATCACAGATAAAGGGATCAGAGGGAGAGCGCAGTGAATAAATACTTAGTAACCTTGTTTGGCTCCTTGCTGCTTGTGGGCTGCGGTGAAGAAGTCACTACCGAGCGGGTCAAGCAGGAAACCGTGGAAGTTTTTGTTGCCGCCAGCGGTGAACTGGAGTCCCGCCAGGTGAGTGTTATCGCGCCGCCTTCGGTGGAGAGCATGTGGCAATATCAAATCAAGCAGCTGGTGCCGGAAAATACCAAGGTCTCCAAAGGCCAGGTGGTGGTTTCCTTTGACGATAAAAAAGTCAGTGAACGTTTACTTGAAAAGCAGGCGGAGCTTGACCGGGCGCAGCAGGAGCTGGAAAACAAGCAGCTCAGGGAAGTGGAAACCGAAGAGGAATTAACCCTGAAGGTGGCCCAGATGCAAATGGAGTATGAAAAAGCCAAGCGCAAGGCCGAAATCATTGATAACTCCCGCTCTGATATTGACCGGAAAAAAGCACAAATTGACTTTACCATAGCGGAGAATGATCTTGCCCTGGCAAAGAGAAAGCTGCTTTACCAGCAGGAAACCAAAGCCCTCAATATCAAACTGGCCCAGGGTAAAGTCGCCCGGTTAACATCAGAAGTTGATGCTTTTCTCAGTGATATCGAAAAGCTTAAAGTCAAGGCGCCGCGCGATGGCATGGTGATATATAAAGCCAACTGGGAAGGGGAAAAGCCTGCAGTCGGTGAAACGGTGCGCTTTGGCCAGGGGGTGATGGAAATTGCCGTACTCGAACAAATGCAGTTAACCGCCCAGGTGAGTGAGGCTGAAAGTGGCAAGATTGCCGTCGGTCAATTGGTAAAAGTGTATTTAGGCACGGCGCAGGAGCTGATTTACCGCGGCCGGGTGCAAAGTTTAGGCAAGGTTTTTCGGGATAAGTCACATCAGGACAAGCGGCGGATTTTTGATGTCATTGTCGAATTTGAACAAACCGATATTGAGGTGATGCGCCCGGGTATGACGGCGCGGGTGGAGGTGATCACCGAAACCTTGGATGATGTCTTAACCATCTCCCAGCAGGCGGTGAAAAATTCCGGCGGCGAGAATATCGTGGTAAAAAGCACCTTAACCGCGAACAAGGATGAGGTCATTTCTATCAGCCATGTGCTGGGGGCTAAGGTCGTCGTGGATAAAGGTTTAGCCGCCGGCGATGAGGTGGTGTTATGAGCAGGTTTAGAGTAAAGCGTGTATGCTCCCGCCTGGCTTTGTTGAGTTTACTCGGCATCAGTCTGACCGGCTGCGGCCAAAGCAGCAAAAGTGACAACTTGTACCGGGTGGAGAAGCAAAGCTTTGAGATCAAAGTGCCCGCCGAGGGAGAGCTTTTTGCCGCTAAAGCCACAGTGATCAGTGCCCCCATGGGAGGGCGTGGTCCCCAGAACCTTGCCTGGCTGGCTCCGGAATATTCCCAGGTCAAGGCCGGGGATATTATCGCCCGCTTTGACGGTGAAGCCATGCAAAGGGAAAGCAAGGAAAAAACCAATGACATGTCGATCACCGAGCAAGACATCATAGAAAAATCTGCTGCCCTGAACCAGGAACTTAGCGCCATTAACCAGGATATCGGCGTAGTGTTTCAGGAAAAAGGTTTTGCCGAGCAATTCTCTATCGACGATATCCGGATCCGCTCGAAACTGGAGATATTGGACTCATTGCAAAACACGGTTTTCCTTGGCGCTAAGCAGCATTACCTTAAGTGGAAAAAAGACAGTTTCGAGCAAAGCTCACAGGGGGATATCGGCCTGCTGGAAATGAAACGCTCCCAACAAAGCAGTAAAATTTCCCAGCTTAGCGAGAGTTTATCCCGGCTGGAAATTAAAGCGCCCCATGATGGCTTGCTGACCTATAAAACCAACTGGCGCGGCGAAAAGCCCAGGGCGGGAAAATCCCTGTGGCCGGGGCAAAAAATTGCCGAACTGCCGGATGTCAGTGAAATGAAAGCCAAGCTGTTTGTTTTTGAACATGAAGCCATAGGCTTAACTGCCGGGCAGGAAGTTAATCTGGTATTAAATGCCTTTGTCGATAAGCCGTTTGCCGGTGTGGTCGAGAGCGTAGCGCCGTTTCCCGCCTCTATTAAACGCGGCGATCCGCAAAAATATTTTGAAGTCGTGGTCAGCCTGAATAAGCAGCAAGCAGATTTGTTTGTGCCGGGGCGTAAACTCAGCGCCAGCATTACCGTGACCCCAAGTGCAGATAAAATGATAGTGCCGCTGCAAAGCGTGTTTATTGAAGATAATCAACCTTATGTTTACCTGTTTACCAAGGGGGAATACCAGCGCCGGAACATCACGCTGGGCCAGTCGAGCCTGAGCCATGTGGAAGTACTCTCCGGGCTGGAGCCAAACCAGAAAATTGCCCTGATCAAGATAGAGGACGTATAAATGAAGTATATGGCTATTTTGGCAGATACTCTGGCGGAGCTTGCCCAGCATAAGCTAAGAACCTTGCTGACCCTGCTCGGCATGATTTTCGGCGTCGGCGCTGTGATCGCCATGCTCAATATCGGTGAAGGGGCGGAGCGCGAAGCCCTGAGCATGATTGACAGTATGGGACTGCATAATTTGATAGTGACCGGCAAAACCTTTGAGGAAAATGAGCTTAAAGAGCAGCGCAAACATTCCCGGGGCCTGAGTTTGCGGGACGGGGAAATCGGGGTCAGCGCCTTGCCTTTTATCGAGGCTTTCAGCGCGCAAAAAGAGATAGATACCTACAGTATTTTCAGTGCTAAAGGCAAAAGCGACGGCGATGCCCTTGGGGTTAGCGCCAGCTTTTTTGAGTTGTCTAAATTTGCCCTGTTTCAGGGACGTTATCTTGATAGTGCTGATGAGCAGGCTTTTGCCCAGGTGGCGGTGCTGGGGTCATCAAGCGCCAAACAATTATTCCCTTTGGGCAATGCCGTCGGCCAGAATATTAAGATCAACCATTTGTGGTTTAAAGTGGTGGGGGTGCTTGAAGCGCCGTTTTTGAAAAAAGAAGAGTTTCAGGGCATCAAACTCGGCGGCGAGCAAAACCAGGTGTTTATTCCGCTGAGCGCCGCCATCCATAAGTTTCCTGCCAAGCAGTTGGTCAGTGAAGTCAGCAGCTTGAAATTTAAAGTGAATAAGGATATCGATCCTATCGAGGCGGCGAAGGCGGTCAACCATCTGCTCAACCGCCGTCATAACGACGTTGATGATTTTGATATTACTATTCCCGCCGCCTTGCTGGCGCAGCAAAAACAAACCCAGCAAATTTTTAATATCGTGATGTCTTGCGTAGCCGGTATTTCTTTGCTGGTCGGCGGTATAGGCATTATGAATATCATGTTGGCCACGGTACTGGAGCGTACCAAGGAAATCGGCCTATTACGGGCGGTGGGGGCGACGCAAAAAGATATCCGGCTGCAGTTTGTCGCCGAGAGTTTTACCATCTCTATTTTAGGCGGCCTGCTCGGGGTAGTATTCGGTATTTTGTTGTCTGAATTGATCTCCCTTTATTCCCAGTGGGCGGTTTACTGGTCGCTGAGTGCCATCGTCTTATCCTTTAGCATTTGTGCTATGGTGGGGATTATTTTTGGCGTATATCCGGCAATTAAAGCATCAAAACTTGATCCCATAGATGCCTTGCAAAGTGATTAGTTGTTGAGGACGGGTTGGCGTTTACTTGCCTGTTTGTTGGTGGCTAATTAAGGGCAGGAGTAACCTGCCTGTTTGATGCTATTGCCGGCCATAGACAAGGCCGGCACAACTCACACCTGGTTAAGTTTAGCTGTTTTAGCTACTTTTCCTGTGAAGCTTCGTCGCCGACCATACCTGGCTCTGGGCTGTAGGACGGCCCCTGAGCCTGGTCGTATGACTGCACATCTTCATTGTCTTTATAGGTTCTGGCGACCCTTTCCTGTAGAGTTTTTGAGGCGCATGCAATATCGGGTGTTGAATTATATTGCGGTGCGGAAACCCGGTAGTTTCGGTATAGCGACGGATCTTCACAGGGTTCGCCATTTTCGATCGCTTTAATGAGGTTGTAAGTTTCACGGGCGGTCACATAATGCAGACAGTAGTTTTCGCCGTCATTATATTTGCTTTCCAGGTAAGTAAAGATATCGTCCATTTCCTGCCCCAATACCGCATCGCCGTCGGTTGCGCCATGGGTGTGCATTTTAACAAAAACCCAGTCTTCCTTGCCTTTAACTGAGATGGCCGAGCGGATGCAGGCATCTATTCTGTTGGGTTTGAGCGGGGTGTGGCCGGCAATTTCATCGCCGGATACACGCAACTTAGACCATTTTTGATCTCTAAAGTAGGGAAAGGTCGGCCCCTGAACTATCATCAGATCTTTGGGGTCGCACTGGCCGTTTGCCGCCACCCTTTTACCTGTATCATGGGACTTAGGTTTAGTGGGATCGTCTTTAGCGTAAAAAATGGAGTTAATTTGCGTCGGGGTCGCCTCGTTAGGCGACGGGAAGGTATAGTCGGCATAACAGCCGGTTTCTTTTAATATGCTGATCTCATCATTAACACCGCAGAACTGGTTATTTCTGGCATTATCCAGCGCCCAGTCCCCGTGAATAAAGCCATAGGCAGTTTTACCGTTTTCTTTGCCAAAAATACCGAATTGAGAAAACTCTTCCAGACAAAGCTTTATCGTTTCCCTGAGGTTCTCTGAGGTATCGGGACAATGTTTACCATGGTGCAAATGCAGCTCAACTTCGCCATAACCCTGTTCACAGAGGCTGACAACGTCTCTTAAGTAGTAGTCTTTATGGTAGTGGGGGGGAATAAACCAGGTTCTGGTTGGCGGTAAACCTTCGCTGTCTTTATGTTTATCGGCAAGTTTTGGGTAGTCTGTCAGTAGTCTGTTGACCCTCTCCCTTGCTTCCTGATCGGATACATTGTCTGTGCCGGGCTCGTAATGATCTGTCATACAAAAAAATACGTGTATGGGCTGCTTTTTTTTAGTGAGCCTGTGAAATTTTATGGCATTAGGCACCCATTGCAAGAGGACGCGGGCCATGAATAATATTTTTTTTAGCATGCTGCTTTTATCTCGAATTAGTTTACTACTGCTTTATGTTCGTCGCCGGGGTTGGCTTTGACATATTCATCAGCCCAGGCAATCAGTGCTTCACGGGGCCAGACAAGCAAGTAGGACTGGGGAGTATATTTACCTTCTTCGTATAGTTTCAGCCGGGATTTGGATTTGCTGATGGCATTGCCGGTTTCATCTTTTCCCATATAAAAGCTTTTAGCCCCGTTTTGTAATGGGATAGATTGCAGATACATGAGTCGCGGGCTGATATCGGCCAACTGGGGATCATAAAACCAGCTAATACCAAAGAATCCTTTGACTTTCGGGTTTACTTTCATCATCTGGGCCAACCTGACATAACAGTCGTTCCAGCCCTGTTCATTAAAGCGACCGAGCTCAGGGGTATAGGTATGGATTTGATAATAGCCCTTACTGCCTCCGTGTGCGGCGAGAAATGACAGAAAGGAAAGGGTTCCCAAACGGTTTAAATGGATACCCTGCTTGGCGCTGAAACCTGAGTAGTTTTCACTGATTTGTGCCCCGGCAGGAAACATGAGTTGCCTGGCCATGGCAAGCTCCTTCCAATAGACATCAAGCTTTTGCTCGCCCCAGCCGTCACTATTTTCACAATTGCTCAGAATGCGGTTAAAGATGATCTGATATTGATCTAAAACCGATTGGCTATAATTGGCAGGCGTAAAGTCGTCCCAGTTTTCAATGAGGCAGCTGAGTATGACAATTTTTTTGAATGCTTCCTGAGCCGCTACTGCCTTGATTTGCCCTAAGGCTTTTTTCATGTATACCGGCTGATATTCCACTATGGTGTTGGGCTGATATTGTTTTAGTTCTTGTAAAGCCGGTGCTATTTGATCTGAATACTGGAAGTCACCTTTAAGGTTTTCTAATAGATCTTTAAATTGTTGGAGGAGCATTTTAATCCATTACTTTAAAAGTTAAATTTCAGGATTATTCTACATAAGCCTTTACTTGTTAACAATGTCTAAGGGAATTGTAATATTTATCCCGTTGACGGATAAGATAAGCCCTGGAGGGAGTGTTTTGACGATGGAATGACCCAAGTTGCTAATTTTATAGCTAATATAAGAAAGCTTGATCCTGATCAATGCCGTTTTTACTTGGGTCGTTACAATGGTTAGCATGCGAGAATTGTGAGAGTTGAACATGACAGTGGTTAAAAACCCCATCGTTTATTCCTGCTCGGGTTGCTCCAACCTGGCACAGATAGCACATGATATTTCTTCAATGCTGGACAGTGACGGTATTGCAGAAATGTCTTGTATTTCAGGCGTGATCGGCAAAGTGAAACCGGTAGCCGAGTTAGCTTATTCCGGCCGTCCCATTATTGCCATTGACGGTTGCGGTCTCGGTTGCACTAAAGCTTGCTTAAGTGCCTGTGATTTGACCCCCGAATTTTATTTTGACATCAGCCGCTTTGGTTTTGAAAAACGCGGCAAGGATGAAAACTCGCTGATCGAGAACAGTGTTGCCCTGGAGAATATCTATGGTGAACTGCGTAAATCGGGGATCACCTTTCCTTAAACACTTATCTTACAGCATGCAGGAGCTTATTGTCAGCTCCTGACTGTTTGCTTTGCTACTTACCCCAATTAGCCCAGGGATTTGCAGCACTTGAGGCTTTTTCCCTGGATTTCTTTGCTTTTTTCTGGCGCAGGCGTTCCGCGTCTTCAAAGCTTAATACCGCAGGTTCTTTCGGCTTTTGATGGGCCGGAATAATGCGTTCGCGCGGCGGTAATTGGAATTGTTCACTGTCTGCCCTGGGCAGGTTTTTAAACTGATAGAGGTAAAAGGCTTCTACTTTTTCCCTGGCCCAGTCGGTTTTCTTCAGGAACTTGATGCTTGAAGCTATGCTGGGCTTGGTTTTAAAACATTTCAGATTCAAATAGGCGTGTAATATTTCCCAGCCATATTGGTCTACTATTTCTGTTAGCAGTGTCTCCAGTTTCAGGCCATGCAGCGGGTTATTTAAATATTTGTTTTCTGTGTTCATGTTACTACCTGAATGTTAGCGGGGCAGGGGTTATCTGTCTTGAATACCGTTATTATAAATTTTACTTGTGGGATTTGATAGTGTTATCCGCACAGTTAACATCAGTGGGACAAATTTCTCCCCGAGGCGGGATCATTGGGGGTTTTGGGGGAAGGCAGAGACGACACCATTCCTGTCCTGCCCTGTCAGCAGAGTATCAGTGAATAGTGCTGTTTGAGTAGATTTTACCGGTAAAAAACTCCGCCAATAAAGCGGCGGAGTTTGTCTGGAAAGCCTCGGTTGAGCAGGGGAAGGTCTTTAGCCTGGACTTATGGCTGCTGCCTGGTTGCCGCCAGTACGATTTCCCGGATACAGACATTTTGCGGTTGGCGGTAGGCAAAAGATACGGCATTGGCGACATCAACAGCGGCTAATACGCCGCCCATGTCCTCTTTCCACGATTGGTAACCGGCAATGATTTCATCTGATGTCGTATGGGAAAGCAGCTCGGTTTCAACGGCGCCCGGTGCTATGGTAATAACACGGACATTGGCATCGGCAACTTCTTCCCTGACGTTTTCTGAGATGGCGTGTACGGCGAATTTAGTGCCGCAGTAGGCGGCATGGTTGCCGAATGTTTTTCTGCCGGCGATAGAGCTGATATTGACGATAGTGCCTGTATTTCTCTCTTTCATGTCGGCAAGCACGCTTTGCATGCCGTTGAGTAAACCCAGCACGTTAACATCGTACATGGTTTGCCATTCTGCAGCGCTCTGGCTGTCAATTTGTCCCAGCAACATCACCCCGGCATTGTTGACCAGCAGATCCACCGGGCCATATTGCGCTACCGCGTTATCGATTGCCGCCTGGAATGAAGCTTGATCTGTGATATCCACTTTGGCACAAATACAGTTAGGTAAAGCCAATGCTTCAAGTTTTTCAAGACGCCTGGCCAGCAATAACAGCGGATGTCCCAGGGCGCTCATTTGCCTGGCTAATGCTTCGCCTATGCCTGAACTGGCGCCTGTGATCACAACTAAATTTTTCATTTTTACCTCGTAAACCTGTTTGTTTTGGCTGGTGTGTTTGCTGCGGAGGAAATGATACTTAAGGGGATGCTGCTGATATATGCGCTTTTTGCTACATCTGTTGTGACTCTGGGGAAACAATTCTGGAAACTGTCAATAAATCATGTGATTAAGTTAAAGTCTTTAACTTGTTATTTTGCTTTCTCTTTAGGATTAATTGATCAGCATGGCTTAATAATTGATAATTTTGTTTACTTACCATTGACAATGCACCAGACCATGAAACAAAAAATCAGTCTTTCAGATATCCGGACATTTGTAGTCCTTGCACAAAGTGGCAGCTTTACTAACGCTGCCGAAGTGTTGATGTGTTCCCGCTCGCATATTTCAAAGCAACTGGCGCAACTTGAGTCTGACTTAGGGGTAACCCTGTTAACCCGTACCACCAGAACCCAGAAACTCACGCCCCAGGGGGAGGCGTTTTTTGAACGTTGCCAAAGCTCGCTACGCAGTATAGATACGGCGGTTGACAGGGTGTTGGAGAGCTCAGCATCGCTGCATGGGCTGATTAAAATTAACTGTGTTGGCGGTTTTATCGGGGAAGATATGGTTGCGCCTCTGGTGAATGATTTTATGGCGGCATATCCCGGGGTCAGTATTGAGCTGGACTTTAGCAGCCGCCGGGTCGATCTGGTCTCGGGGGAGTTCGATTTTGTTTTTCGTATGGGCCAGCTTGATGATTCGGCGTTAATCGCGAGAAAACTGACTGATATCCATATAGACACTTTTGCCAGTCCGGGTTATTTAAAGCAACATGGCCGCCCCGGTGATCCTAAAGACTTAAAGCATCACAGATGTATTGTCGGCAGCATGCACCACTGGGCTTTTATCAGCCTGGCCAGCTCCAAGAAGCTTGAGGTGCCCGTTAGCGCCAGTCTCAGATGTAAAAACGGCCGGACCATGGTGTCGTCCGCTTTAGCCGGTAACGGTATCATCCGGGTGCCGGAGTTATATTGTCAAAACGAGCTTAAAAGCGGTGAGCTTGAGCCGGTGTTTAGCGACTGGAAAGTGCAGTCGACACCTTTATATTTGGTTTATCTGCAGGATAAGCATCAGCCGCAGAGGCTGCAAACCTTTAAAGACTTTGTGATGGAAAAGTTTGCCGCTTTTTTGCCGGTATAGTGCTTTATTTGGCTGACGGGAAGAAAGGGCGTTATTAAAAGAAAGGTTTATCGCCTTGCCTGTTTAAAGCGGCAATAAACCCTTCTATCTTGTTTTCAGCCGTTTTAGTAAATCAGGCCGGTGCCATGTACCTGGGCGGGATCAATTCTTGACGGGGTCACTGTGCCGTCAACCAGGCCCCGGGTACCCGTGGCCAGGGTCTGGATCACCTTAAACATGGAGTCAAGATCCAGGCTGGCCAAGTCATCACTGACCTGGTGGTAATGCTGATCTTTATCCAGCTGGGTACTGCTGAAACTGTGGGCCGGTACCCCTAAACGGGCCAGGGTGGCATTATCCGAGCGGTAAAATAACCCTTGCTCAGGGTAAGGGTCCTTATGGATTTTGTGTTTTTCTTCCTTGATTTGTTTGTTGAGCAACTCGCCCAAATCAGAGCGCTCCATGCCTGTCATCCATATGGTACCTGCGCCGAATTTCGACGGTTTGCCGATCATTTCAATATTGATCATTGCCACCACCTGCTCAGGCTTGAGCTGCTTTGAAAATGCCTTGGAGCCGAAACCGCCAATTTCTTCTGCGGTAAAGGCGCTGAACATCAGGGTTCTGGCATTGTCTTTTTGTTGGGCGAAATGCTCCGCCAGGTTGATCATAGCGGTGGTGCCTGAGGCATCATCATCGGCGCCGTTGTTGATGACATCACCTTCTCCTTCGTTATTGACCCCGATATGATCATAATGGCCGCTATAGAGCACGATTTCTTTTGCCTGGCTTTTACCCGGTAATATCCCGACCACATTGGTCAGCCGCTGCTGCTTGGTGTCTGTTGTGCCTGTGATATCCACCCTGTCAAGCGTGGTGAGATCGGTTAAGGCAATCACGATTGCGCCCTGGTGCCCGAGTTCAAGTTTGGTTAATCCGCGCTTAAAATAATGCTGGTAGCGCTGGAACAGGGCTTTTTGGGCGGGATGTAGCAATACCAGATGTTGGCCGCCTTCCCGATTCAATTTTCTCAGGGCATCACGCAGATTATCCTTTTCACCGATGACATGGGTTTTTACCGCATCGGCTTGTTGCCAGGAAAAAGCAGGCATGGTGCTGGCCATGGCCAGATTTTCTTTATCAATCACCTGATTGTTTAAACTGACCTTAAGTGATTTTTGGCTAATGCTGTAAATGGAAAAGCTTTGCTTAAAGCTGGTGTGGCCCGCCATGGGCTTAAGGCCGATATCGGTAAAACGTTTGCTGATGTAGTCGGCGGCCTGGTCGATTTCCTTGGAAAAACTTGCCCGCCCCCTGAGCTCATCGCTGGCCAGGTAAGTAATATCCCGGGTCATATTTTCCATGGAAAGTTTTGCCATGCCCTGGCTAAAGGGCATCAGGGCGAATGCTGCGGCCATTGCCACTGGCAGCTTATGTTGGCTGAAGCTGCGTTTTACTAATCGTTTATTTAAGTTCATAGGTGTTGATATCCTCAAGACCCTTAACGGGCTCTTATTGTTATACATTGCTTGCTATTGCAGATGCTCAGTGTTGTAAAAAGCGCCTGAGATTGCAATAGCGAAAAGGTAACAGCTTTTTTCTATCGGCTACCTTTTTGTGCTTTTTTGTCACTTTTCTATGAATAGCGGGAAGTTATAACAGTTTTTTGGTTTCAACCAGAACGGTGTTATCGCCGGAGGTCAGCCATAACTGACCATCCTGGATGCTGCATTGAAATTCCATGGTGCGGCTGACCAAGTCGGTGAGGGCATTGGTGGTGGCAACATCAAATTGCTCTATGGATAATTTGTCAAACTGGCGCATTTTACCGGCCACCTGCGACCACCAGGTATCAACGCTGCTGCCGTAACAATAGAGTTTGACTTCATTGGCGCGGTTGCAGGCTTTTTTAATTCTTTTGCTGTCTACCTGACCTAACTCGATCCACAGTTCAATTTCTTCGGCGTAGTTCATTTGCCATAACGCCGCTTCGTCTTCGTCGCTGACGCCTTTACCGAATTGCAGGTTTTCATTGGCGTTTAAGATAAAGGCGATGATACGTACCATCATGCGCAGATCGGTTTCCGACGGATGTTGGGCAATGGTTAATTGCAGGGTATCGTAATAGTTACGATCCATATCTGAGAGTTGGATATTGGCTTTAAAAATAGTTGCTTTAAGTGCCATATGTACTGCTGCTTAGCTGATTATTAGCTTGTTAAGAGTTAGGTGCCGGTATAGTACCTTTTACTATAGCACCCGGCCAGCAATACTCATGATATTGATTAAATTGTTTATTTTAGTAATAGGTGAAATTTGTTCAGCTTTATTGCCGTTAATTTAGCAGCCGGGTAATTGAACTGGGCAAGTTTTCAATGTTAAGGTGAAGAACCATTTCTTTAAGGATACAGCTATGCCAATTCAGTCTTTTATTCCTCCCCAGCGGACATTAATGGGGCCGGGTCCTTCAGATGTTAATCCCCGCATTTTATCTGCCCTGGCCAGGCCCACGGTCGGCCATTTAGATCCCACCTTTGTCGGCATGATGGATGAAGTGAAATCCCTGTTGCAATATGCCTTTCAGACGGAAAATGCCTTTACCATCGCCGTCTCTGCTCCCGGCTCTGCCGGAATGGAAGCCTGTTTTGTTAATTTGCTGACGCCACAAGATACCGTGGTGGTATGCCGCAACGGTGTGTTTGGCGCACGCATGATAGAGAATGTACAAAGGGGCGGCGCCAACTTGATTGTGGTTGACAGCCCCTGGGGCAGGGCGGTAGATCCCCAGCAACTCGAAGATACCTTAAAGCAAAACCCGCAGGCAAACTTTGTCGCTTTTGTGCATGCGGAAACCTCAACCGGTGCATTATCCGATGCCAAAACCTTGTGTGAGATCGCCAGGAAGCATGACTGCCTGACCATAGTGGATGCCGTGACTTCCCTCGGAGGCGTTGAACTGAAAGTGGATGACTGGGGCATAGACGCCATTTATTCCGGCAGCCAGAAATGTTTATCCTGTGTGCCGGGTTTATCGCCGGTGAGTTTCAGCGAGCGGGCCACCGAGGTGATTAAAAACCGTAAAACGCCGGTACAAAGCTGGTTCCTGGATCAGTCCCTGGTGATGGGTTACTGGTCGGGTGAAGGAAAACGCTCTTACCACCATACCGCCCCGGTGAATTCGCTTTACGCACTACATGAAGCTTTGGTGATCTTGCAGCAGGAAGGACTGGAGCAAAGCTGGGCCAGACATAAGGCGCAGCACCAGAAACTTGCCGGGGGATTAAATAAACTGGGTCTGGATTTTATCGTGCCACAAGAAGAGCGCTTGCCTCAGCTTAATTCCGTGTTTATTCCTAAAGGCGTGGATGATGTTGCAGTACGCAGTTATTTGTTAAACGAATATAACCTGGAAATCGGCGCTGGTTTAGGTGATTTTGCCGGTTCAGCCTGGCGTATTGGCCTGATGGGCTATGCGGCAAGAAGTGAAAATGTTGCCCTGTGCCTGAGCGCTTTAGAAGATGCTTTAGGGCGTTTTTCTGCTTAGGTTTTTCGGCTTTCGTATATAAAAAGTGAAAAGTAAAAAAGGCGGTTGAGCATCTCAACCGCCTTTTTATATGCAGGATGTATGGTATGCCGTGGTGCCATGGATGACAAGGAATGGCGATACAGGATGTATGCGGCTATGTTTGCCTTGGCTGTTGCAGCCCTGTAACAAGCCATCCCCCTTGTTTTTATCCATATATTTCATATGGTTGATGCTTTCGTACTGCTATCGATACAGTGCGGGCAATTGACATAAACATTAAATACCAACCCAGGGAGATTTTTCCGGTATTTTGTACTAGCACTAACAGGTGAATTCCCCGTCAGCGGAGGTGTTTAAAGAAGAGAACCAGCAGATAAACCAAGCGCTGCCCCTAAGTGGAGCAACACTCAGAGACAGCTAACCACAACAGATATACGAGGTATCCATCATGGCTAATCCTAATGATATGCCAGAGTTTCAATCGGTTAAAGCTTACCTAACAGAAAGTTTAACAGAAAATATACCAACCCCCACCGTCAGGCAGCCACCATCAGCTTATACCAGCAACTATACGCAGTTAAGTCGCAAGGGAGGAAACCGTCATGTCTGAATCAAACCTGCCGCTCACGGAGGATGCAATCAAAAGGGAGCAGCTGTCGAGCGATTTTGCCAATCTAAGTGAGGATTTTGACAAATTCAGCGAAGAATGGCCTTCCTGTTCGATGCATTTGCAGCGGTTACCCGCGAGCCCGAATGTATCACGGAGCACACCAGTGAAGGTATCAGGCACCTGTGCTATTGGCTCAAATATCAGGTTATTGGCTACCGGGAGAAAATAGGCGAGATGCAAGAACGCTGGAGAGTGCTCAGCCGCAAGAAGTCATGTTAACGACGTAAGGTTGATTATGGCTTAAATGGAGCAAAAGCCGGGCGAGTTAACGGCAATCATAGTTTCAGCTATGTCAGTGACCCGCCCGGTATTCATTGCAATCCTGGCCCCCCTGAGAGGAATTTCCTTCCTGTTCGCGCATGGCTGTTCTGGACGGCAAACGGCGGCAATCCCCTTACCAGCTGCCGGTATTTTCCATGCTTAACCAGGGCTCTTGCGGTGGCAGGGCGCCGCCTTTTTGCAACAGCTCTATCGAGATCCCGTCGGGGGATTTGATAAAGGCCATATGGCCGCAACGGGGCGGACGGTTGATAATCACACCTGCCTGCTGCAGTTTTTCGCAAAGTTGGTAGATGTCATCCACTTCAAAGGCCAGGTGACCAAAATTACGGCCCTGGCTATAAGTTTCGCTTGCTCCCCAGTTATGGGTCAGCTCTACTTCCGGTGCGCCGGGCTCTGTGGCCAGGTAAATCAGGGTGAATTTTCCTTCGGGGTAGTCAGTGCGCCTGGTTTCCACTAGCCCTAACTGATTGACGTAAAAGTTGAGTGAGGCATCCAGATCCAGCACCCGTACCATGGCATGTAAAAATTTCATTATTTGTTCCTGTTTATTGGGAAAAGTCAGCTTAAAGTTCTGTTTTATCTTTAAATTCACATAGATCTTCGATAATACAGGAGCCGCACTTGGGCTTGCGGGCGACACAGGTATATCTGCCGTGTAATATCAGCCAGTGGTGGACATCGACTTTAAATTCTTTCGGCACCACCTTTAACAGTTTCTGCTCCACCAGATCGACATTTTTCCCCATGGCGAGCTTAGTGCGGTTGCTGACCCTGAAAATATGGGTATCCACCGCTATGGTCGGCCAGCCAAAGGCGGTGTTTAACACTACGTTGGCGGTTTTTCTGCCGACCCCGGGCAGGGCTTCGAGTGCTTCGCGGTTTTCCGGTACTTCGCCGCCATGTAAGTCCACCAGCATCTGGCAGGTTTTCATGGTGTTGACTGCCTTGGTATTAAACAGACCTATGGTTTTGATATAGGATTTAAGTCCTTCCAGGCCGAGATCTAAAATGGCCTGCGGGGTATTGGCGACAGGGAATAATTTGTCGGTGGCTTTATTGACGCCGACATCGGTTGCCTGGGCCGACAACAATACCGCGATCAGCAATTCGAACGGGCTGGAGAAATTCAGCTCTGTGGTCGGGTGAGGGTTGTCGTCCCGTAACCGGGTCAGTATTTCCAGGCGTTTTTCTTTATTCATAACAAGCTTCTTTTCTATCTCTTATCTCAAGTCAGTGAAGACTTACTGGGCGTCAAAATTAACCCGTACCCTTTCTATGTTTTGTTCTTCTTGTTGCGGCTGGGCCTGGGCAATTTTGTTGTCGATAACATTTTTGATGGCGATTAAAAAGCCCATGGCGATAAAAGCGCCGGGAGGCAGGATGGCAAGCAAAAACTGGCTGTCGAGGTTGTAGACTTCAACACGCAAACCCGCGGCCCATTCGCCAAGCAATAAATTGGCACCGTCAAACAAGGTCCCTTGCCCCAGAACTTCCCGAATGGCTCCTAAGGCCAGCAGCACTAAGGCAAAGCCGGTGCCCATCATCAGGCCGTCAAAGCCGGCCTGTTTTACCGGGTTTTTCGAAGCATAGGCTTCGGCCCGGCCGATAATGGCGCAATTGGTGACGATCAGGGGTAAAAATAGTCCCAGCGACTGGTAGATGCCGTAAGTAAAGGCATTCATCAGTAATTGCACGCAGGTAACAAAGGCGGCGATGATCATCACAAAAATCGGGATACGGATTTCTTTCGGTACCCATTGGCGAATGGCCGATACCGTGATGTTGGAGCCGATTAAGACTAATAAGGTGGCCAGCCCCAGTCCCAGGGCGTTAGTAACGGTGGAGGTGACCGCCAGCAGCGGACATAAGCCCAGTAACTGTACCAGACCTGGATTGTTTTTCCACAGTCCCTGCCTGGCGAGTTCTTTATATTCATTGCTCATTAGCTTTCTTCCCCGTTGGTGTCGGAGTTTTGGTTGTTATTCTTGCTCAGGCTGTGGCTCTGGCCTTCATCACGGCAGGTGCCGGTAAAGCCGCCAGCTTCGAGGGCAAATAAGGCCTGTTGATGTTGCTTAAAATAAGTGACGGTTTGTTTTACCGCTTTGACCACAGCCCTGGGGGTAATAGTGGCGCCGGTAAACTGATCAAACATGCCGTTGTCTTTGGTAACGGCCCAGCGACTGTCTTTTTCATCGCGCATTTTTTTGCCGTTAAAGCCTGTGATCCAGTCGCTTTTTCTGATTTCAATCTTATCCCCTAATCCCGGGGTTTCATTGTGCTTTAACTGGCGTACGCCGCTGACCGAGCCGTCGGCATTGACGGCGACAATCAGTTCAATATTGCCGTTATAACCGTCGGGGGCCGTGGTTCTGATGGCGGCGGCAACCGGCTCGCCGTCGTATCGGGCCAGGTACACGGTTTGCGGCTCAGTGCTGCCGAGTAAGGGGTCGGTGACCAGGCGGCAGTCATTGGCGAGATTGTTATTCAGGCGCTGCGGCTCGATAATACTGTGCAAAATCGTCAGCAAATGCTGTTGCTGCTGGTTTTGAATATGGCCCTTGGTAAACTCATTGACCAGGCCCACCACCGCGGTGCAGGCAATGGCGAACAGGGCGAGAATTTTACTGTTTTTCTTAATGGCGATACGCATTACTTAGTTCCTGAGTGGTGGCCATAGGTACGGGGACGGGTATATTGGTCAATCAGCGGCGCCGACATATTACAGAGTAAAACCGCAAAAGCGACCGCATCCGGGTAACCGCCAAAGCTGCGGATCAAATAAACCAGCAGTCCTGCCAGGGCGGCAAAAACGATACGTCCTTTGCTGCTGGTGGCGCCGGAAACGGGATCGGTGAGGATAAAGAAGGCGCCGAGCATACAGGCGCCGTTGAACCAGTGGAACATGGTAGAAGCACTGCTGTCCGGGCTGATTAAAAAGGCGATCAGCGAGCAGACAAATAAGCTGATTAAAAAGCTCGCCGGGGTGACCCAGTCAATGGCTTTTTTGGCAATCAAGATCAGTCCGCCGATTAAAAAGGCAAAGTTGATCCACTCCCAGCCGACACCGAAATAGTCGCCAAACACCGGCGATTGTAAGCTCTCACTTACTGTAAGCCCCATGGTAGTGCCGGTTTTTAAGGTATCTAACGGCGTGGCCATGGTAAAGCCGTCAATATGGGTGCGCAGCTGATCCGGGGAAAAGCCTTCGGCGGTAAAGCCGGTGAAAATGGTGCTTAAGGTATTGCTGAAGGTCAGCTCCATGCTCATCAGGCTCAGCGGCGGCTGCCACAGGGTCATTTGTACCGGGAAAGAGATCAGCAACATCACATAGGCTGCCATGGCCGGATTAAAGGGGTTATGGCCCAAACCGCCATAAAGCTGTTTGACCACCACGACGGCAAATACCGCGCCGATGACGGAAATCCACCAGGGAGCGAGGGCGGGTAAGCTGATGCCGAGCAATACTGCGGTTAACATGGCGCTGCCGTCAAACAGCTGTTTTTTGATGTTTTTATCCCTCAGTGCCAGCACGATAAATTCGGCGACAAAGGCACTGAGAATCGCCAGGGCGATATGTATGATATTGCCCCAGCCAAAAAAGTACCACTGGGCGAAGATGCCGGGCAGGGTTGCGTAAATGACCAGGCGCATCAACGCCGAGGTTTCATTTTGGGTATGGTTGTGAGGCGAGCTCGCTATCCAAAAGGCCATAGTATTATTCTGACTCTAAATGTTGTTGTTCTTGTGCTCTAGCGCCGGCTTTCGCCTTTGCCTTAGCTTTGGCTTTCGCTTTTGCCTTCGCCACGGCGGCGGCAATACGCTGAGCTTTTTGCTCTTGCGGGCTCTGCTCGCTATCGGCAGCTGTAACGTCTTCCAGCTCAGTGGACTCAGTCGCCGCTGAGCCTGCTGTTTCTTGCGCTTCGCTATCCTGGTTTGCTACCTCGGGTTCAGCTTCAGGGGCGTTTTTCGCTTCGGCTTTTGCCTTGGCTTTGGCCCTGGCTTTTTCTTTAGCCTTGGCTACCGCGGCTTGAATTTTATCCTGCTTACCGGGGGCGCTAGTCTCTGCCGGCTCGGTTGCCTGAACGGGAGCTACGGCGTCATCTTCTAGTTTTGCTTCCTCTGTTGGCTGTTGGTCCAAATTACCCGGGGCGTTTTCATCCTGGTTCTCCGGCGCTGATTCAGCATTTTTCTGGGCATTGAGCTTTTTCGCTTTGGCGCGGGCAATAGCGGCAGCAATTTTTTGTTTTTTATCTGAGGGCTTGTCTTCAGGACTTTGCTCTTCAGAGCTTTGAGCTTCAGGGCTTTGGCCGTTATCTGTGTCCACAGGGACGTCCGTTTGGCCTAGTTCTTCTACCTTTTCCGGCGCTTGAGTGAGTACCTGCTCTTGCTCGTCATCTTTTAAGGTTTCTGGCTCTTGCTCGGCTTTGGCCCTGGCAGCCTGTTTTTTGGCTTTTGCCCGGGCAATGGCGGCGGCAACCTGACTTTTTTGCTCGGCCTTAGGGTCCTGCGTTTGTTCCTGGCCCTGGGATGACACATCTTCGCCGTTAGTGTTAGTGCTTACTTCATCCGCCTTGCTGGCTGTCTGGGCCTTCTTCGCTTTCACCCGCGCCAGGGCTGCGGCAACGGCTGATTTGGCGCTTTGCCCTTCTTCCGTTGGTTTATTCATCGCGGCGCGGCGGGCTTCTGCTGCCTTTTTGTGTTTTTCTTCCCGGGCTTTTTTCTCTCTTTCCAGCCGGGCTTTACGGGCTTCAAAGCGGTCTTTGGCTTTTTCGGCTTTTAATTCCTGTACCTGCAGCTGGCGAATTTCTGCTTTGGCCACCCGGTAATATTGTACCAGGGGAATTTGGCTCGGGCAGACATAAGCACAGGCGCCGCAGTCGATACAGTCAAATAAGTTCAGCTTTTGCAGCTGCGGGTAATCTTTGGCTTTGGCGCTCCACTGCAATTCCTGGGGCAACAGCTGGCTCGGGCAGACTTCTGCGCACTGGCCGCAGCGGATACACTCCACTTCTTTATTATCGGCAGGAATTTCGCTTTCTTCGGGGGCGAGCAAACAGTTGGTGATCTTGACGATCGGCACTTGGGTGCTGGGCAGGCTAAAGCCCATCATGGGTCCGCCCATGATCAGGTGCCGGCGTTTTCCCGCCTGGTAACCGCATTGCTCCAGCAGGTATTCCACCGGGGTGCCGAGCAGGGCCCAGACGTTTCTCGGTTTGCTTAATGCCCGGCCGGAGACAGTGACCACCCGGCGTATCAGCGGGGTATCGTTGAGTACGGCTTCGGCGATGGCAAAGCAGGTGGCGATGTTTTGCATCACTATGCCCAGGCTGATCGGCAGGATGCCGCTGGGCACTTCCTGGCCGGTTAATACCTTGATCAGTTGTTTTTCACCACCGGCGGGATATTTGGTGGGGATAACGCATAACTTGACCTTGTCGTAATTTTTCGTGGCCTGGCGCAGCGCTTCGATTGCTTCGGGTTTATTGTCTTCGATGCCGATCAGGATAAAGGCCGGCAGCAATAAATGATCCAGTATCTTGATGCCGTCGACTATGGCCTCGCTGTGTTCGCGGATCAGCAGATCATCGGCGGTGATATAAGGCTCACATTCGGCGGCATTGATGATCAGGTAATTAATTTCCGGTTTATTATTGACCTTGATATGGGTGGGAAATCCTGCCCCGCCCATGCCGGCAATGCCTGCCTGGGCAATTTTTTTGACGATTTCCTGGCGGCTGAGCTCATGAAAATCATCGCAGACCTGGCGCTCGCGCCAGCGGTCTTCGCCATCCGGGGTGATAAAAACACACAGCTCGCTTAATCCCGAGGGGTGGGCTACGACAGAGTCTTTGATGTCGGTGATGGTGCCGCTGGTAGGGGCATGCACAGGCAAGGTCATCGGCGCCGAGTTTTGTGTCAGTGGCTGCCCTTTTAATACTTTGTCGCCGACAGCGATCAATAATTCTCCGCCATTGCCTATATGCTGACGCACCGGGATGATCAGCTGCTTGGGCAGGGGTAAATGACGTATCGGTTTGTCGTTGGTGAGAAACTTTTGCTCCGGCGGGTGTATGCCGCCGTGAAATTTCCAAAAATGTCCGCGTTCTATGCGCTCAATTACAGATTCCACTAATGTCCTTCCCTAATCAAGCTGTACTACAGGTATGTTGTTGAGATCCCATTGCCAGTTATGCGTGCCCACGGGGATGGGGCGCATTTCGATACAATCGACCGGGCAGGGAGCGACACAAAGATCGCAGCCGGTACATTCATCGGCAATGATGGTATGCATTTGTTTGGCGGCGCCGATAATGGCATCGACCGGGCAGGCCTGGATGCATTTGGTGCAGCCAATACAGTCTTCTTCAATAATAAAGGCGACTTTCGGGGTATTGTCCTGTTCATGGGCGGCATCTAACGGCTGTACGTCGACCCCCATCAAGTCGGCAATTTTTTTGATGGTTTCATCGCCGCCGGGGGCGCATTTGTTGATGGCTTCGCCATCGGCCACGGCTTGTGCATAAGGTTTACAGCCGGGGTAGCCGCATTGTCCGCATTGGGTTTGCGGCAGCAACTCATCAAGCTGCTCGACTAAGGGATCGCCTTCGACCTTAAATTTAACCGAAGCATAGCCGAGCAAGGCGCCAAACAGGAGCGCCATTAAACCAAGCACAAGTACTGCTATTAACGTGCTCATTAAAACTTCACCATGGGGTTATTTTCCATCACTCGATAATTCATATAACTAAACGACATTACAATTTTACCAGGCCGGTGAAGCCCATAAAGGCCAGCGACATCAATCCCGCGGTGATCATGGCAATGGCGGCGCCCTGGAACGGGGCGGGGACGTCGGCATTGGCAAGTTTCTCCCGCATCGCAGAAAACATAATCAGTACCAGGGAAAAACCGGCCGCGGCGCCGAAGCCGTAGACAATAGACTCAAGGAAATTATGCTGCTCATAAATGTTGAGCAGGGCAACCCCGAGCACGGCACAGTTGGTGGTGATCAACGGCAGGAATATGCCCAGCAAGCGGTAGAGGTTGGCGCTGGTTTTATGCACCACCATTTCGGTAAACTGCACCACCACGGCAATGACCAGGATAAAGGCCATAGTGGTTAAATATTCCAGTGCCAGCGGCGCCAGAATATAGGTATTGATCAAATAACTGAGTAACGAGGCCAGGGTCATGACAAAGGTGGTCGCAAAGGACATGCCGATGGCGGTTTCTGTGCGTGAAGAGACCCCCATAAAAGGGCATAATCCGAGAAATTTTACCAGCACAAAGTTGTTTACCAATACTGTACCGACAAGCAGCAGTAGATATTCAGTCATTATATTCTAAATTAACGTTAAAATTCGTACTATTATCCGTCTTTCTTTGTCATATAACAACAGATCAGTTGTAGGGTTATTACCTTAACGGGTTTGTTTGCTGCTAATTTGTGCCAGATCATGTAGCAAGGCTGTATAAAAAGCTTATGCAGAAGGTTTGTCCGCTAATGGCCGTTGGCTCAGAGTTTGCCCGGTTTGCCGATATAAAACCCCTGGTAGCCGTCGATAAAGAGTTTTTGCAGGGCATGTTTTTCTTCCTGGCTTTCCACGCTTTCTGCCAGCACGCTGATACTGAGGCGGTGGGCTAAATCCACCATCAGGCGTAAAAAGTACTGGTTGTTTTTATCTTCATCGATATCCCGGGTATAGGTGCTGTCCATTTTAATAAAATCGGGTTTGAGATCCCGGAAAAATTTGAACGAGGTCAGTCCGACGCCAAATTTCTCGACCGTGACCCGGGAGCCGACCCGGTGCACCATATCAATAAAACGTTTACTCGATTGAATATTCTGTTGCAGGCCATATTCGCTGATTTCAAAAATCAGCCGGCTGGTGATGGCCGGCTCCCTGAGCAGGCGTCGCTCGAGCCAGATGAGAAAGTGCTCGTCGTTGATGCTTCTGGAGCTGATATTCAGGCCAAAACTTTGCTCGGTCAGGTTTTTGCTTGAGATTTCACCGATAGCGGTTTCGACGATAAGGCGGTCGACGGCAACTATTTTATCCAGCTTTTCCGCCATGGCGATAAAAGAGGCGGTGGGCAACATTTCGTTATTGGCATTGAGAAAGCGTGCCAGGACTTCTCCATAGACTTTATTGGTGCTGCTTGGCTGTATCGGCTGAACAAACAGGCTCAGGCGCTGGTTTTCAAGTACGCTGTCGATTTCCTGGCGCCAGTTCTGATTACCGTAATTGGCACTGGCACTTTTTAAGATATCGGTATCTTTTTGTGCGAACCAGGCATTAATGCCCTGGGTTTGCGCCAGGCTGATGCCGGTATCCGCCAGCGCCAGCAATTCCCCTAAAGGTTTGTTTTGGTCGAAATATACCAGTCCGGTATAAGCGACCGAGTCCAGATCCGAGGCTTGCTGGTAGCCGTTGAATTTATCGGTTAATTCCTGGGCAAACTTTTCCGCTTCTTTGAGCAGGACATTGGGTAAGATACTGGCAAAATCAGAGCTGTTTAACCTGAATAACTCCGCGCCGGGGTAGCTGCTCAGCGCTGCGGCAATAATTTTTGCCACTTTGGCAATATAATTGTCCCCCTCATGATAGCCGTGGATCTGGTTGACGGTTTGTAATTCCGAGCAACGGGTGATCAATAAGACGCCAAAATTTTCTCCGCCTTCCTGGTTGAGCTGGCTTTCAAAATACTGGATAAAACGGCTGCGGTTATTGAGCTGGGTCAGGGGATCGGTATAGGCTTCTTTTTCCAGCGCGGTGGAGGCGGCAACCTGGGCTTCAATCAGGCTTTTGATCTCTGCTATGCCTTGTTTTAACGCCGGGATTTGAAAAATATCTTCCCGGGTTTCGCCTTTGCTTTCGGGATTGAATAAAGACATATCCAGCTTGATTTGCTGGCTGACACTGGCGAAAAACTGTTTATATCTGCGGGTACTTAATACACCGGCAATAACAATGACGATGCAGGTGGCAATCAAGATAGCCAGTAATATCTTGACGATAAGCAGCAAACCTTTATCCGCGGCCAGCTGAAAATTAATTTTTATATTTTGCTGTTTGAGGAAAAATTCGTGGCTGTCAGGCACGATCAAGGGCAGGGAAAAGGTCTGTTCTGCTTTGGTAAAATGATAGAGACTTTCGCCGGCGGCATTGGATAAGGTCAAAAGGTTATAGTCGAAACCGGTGCGCAAGATTTGCGTGAGATCTTTGATTTCTCCCCGCGGGAGTATGCGAGCCACCAGTTTGGTTAATACCTGCTGATGCTCAACTTGCTGTTGTATAAAGTGTTTGTTTAAAAAAAACAGGGAGCACGATGAGATCACCAGGCAAAATAGCAACCCAAGAACGGCATTTCTGGCCAATAGCTGAGAAAATGTATACATAAAGGCTTGATTAGCTCCCAAAGACCCGGTTATTTTTATTCGTGCGCGATTAAATTTTTTGTTAAATAAGCGTTCCTTCCTTAACTGTTATAGCATGTTCGCCCTTATTATACTAACTACTTGTAAAGCATGTAATATTTTAAAGGTGGCAGCATAGGCTCCCGCAGCGGTATAAAAGGCGCTATTTAAGGGGATAAGCGCTGGGGATAACGGGCGAAAAAAGTAAAAGTTTTTATACGGGAGAATTTCGATTGAATTGCCATTTCTCCTTGCGATATTTGGCCACTAACTATATAATTCGCGCAGCTTTACTATTACAGGTCGACACTGAAAGATATCTGCGTTGATGAAACGCCGGTATTTACGGCCTGTGGTATCGAGTCAATTGTTGTGCTGTTGATGCCGAGAATTGATGAACACAAAGGGTTCAGTGAAATAAGCCCCGAGTGATGGGGCTTTTTTGTATTTGTTTCTTTGCGATATCTCATCTGAGTATCAAGCCTGATGTCAGAGAAATATGGTAAAGAAACAAATACAATCACAGCAAGAACTATTCGCTGGGCTATATGCCCTTTTTTTGTATCTGGAGAAATCGATTGGCTAAATTTGAGCAAAAATTGACTGAAATGTTACGACCTGCCGTTGAGGAAGTCGGAAAAGAGCTGCTGGGCATAGAATTTATCAGTGCCGGCAATCATTCAGTTTTACGTTTGTTTATTGATCACGAAAACGGCATCAATGTAGATGATTGTGCCGAAGTTAGCCGCCAGGTCAGTGCGATACTGGATGTGGAAGATCCCATCAGTACCGAATATAACCTGGAAGTTTCATCGCCTGGCCTGGACCGGCCCTTATTTGAAAAGGCGCATTTTGAAGCTGTTATTGGCGAAACGATAGAAGTGAGATTGTCAATGCCGCTAAATGGTCGACGTAAATTTAAAGGTTTACTCGAAGCGATAGAGAATGACACTTTGATTGTCACGGTTGATGGCCAGGACTATGAGCTGGTACTCACCAATGTCGACAAGGCAAACCTTGTTCCGAATTTTACAAAATAATGATTAACTAGGGCTAAGTAGCATGAGTAAGGAAATATTACTGGTTGTAGACGCCGTTTCCAATGAAAAGGCAGTGCCTCGTGAAAGCATTTTTGAGGCCATGGAAACCGCTTTAGAAACAGCCACTAAGAAAAAATATGAAGGCGATATTCTGGTACGTGTCAGTATCGATCGCCAAACCGGTGAGTTTGATACTTTCCGCCGCTGGTTAGTTGTTGATGACGACCAGGAAATGGAAAACCTGTTTGCCGAGATCAGTTTATCTGCCGCCAAGTTCGATAATGAAGAGGCCGAAGCTGGTCAGTATATCGAAGAGCAGATTGAATCGGTTAAATTCGACCGTATCACCACACAAACCGCCAAGCAGGTTATCGTACAGAAAGTACGTGAAGCCGAGCGTGCCCTGATTGTTGATGCCTATCAGGATCAAGTGGGTGAGTTGATCACCGGTGTGGTGAAAAAAGCCAGCCGCGACAGCGTGATTTTAGATTTAGGTAACAATGCCGAAGCGATTATTTATCGTGACGATATGTTACCGCGTGAAGTGTTCCGTCCGGGTGACCGTGCCCGAGGTTTACTGTACGCCATTAAGCCGGAAGCGCGTGGCGCCCAGCTGTTCGTCAGCCGTACCAAGCCGGAAATGCTGATGGAATTGTTCAGGGTTGAAGTCCCTGAAATCGGCGAAGAAATGCTGGAAATCAAAGGGGCAGCCCGTGATCCGGGGTCCCGTGCGAAAATTGCCGTAAAAAGTAACGACAAGCGTATCGACCCGGTTGGTGCCTGTGTTGGTATGCGCGGCTCACGTGTTCAGGCGGTTTCCGGTGAATTAGCCGGTGAGCGTGTTGATATCGTGTTATTTGACGATAACCCGGCGCAATTTGTTATTAATGCCATGGCGCCTGCCGAAGTTGCTTCCATCATTGTTGATGAAGACCGCGGTACTATGGATATCGCCGTTGAAGAAGGCAATTTGGCCATGGCCATCGGCCGTAGCGGCCAGAACGTACGTTTAGCCAGTCAGTTAACCGGCTGGGAATTAAACGTGATGACGGTTGCCGACATGAACGAGAAGCACCAGGCAGAAAATGACAAGGTATTAACCCTGTTCACGGAAAAGCTTGATATCGATGATGATTTCGCCACTATGCTGGCCGAAGAAGGTTTTACTTCTTTAGAAGAAATTGCCTATGTACCGGTTGGTGAGTTACTGGCTATCGACGGTATGGATGAAGATATTGTTGATACCTTACGTGAGCGTGCCAAAGAGGCATTAACGACACAGGCATTGGCCAGTGAAGAAAGCCTGGAAGGAGCTGAGCCAGCCGAAGATCTGCTGAACCTTGAAGGTATGGAACGCCACCTGGCGTTTGTATTGGCAAGTCGCGGTGTGTCAACGCTGGAAGAGCTTGCCGAGCAAGGTGTTGATGATATCGCTGATATTGAAGAATTAGATGAAGATAGGGCTGGTGAGCTGATTATGGCTGCCCGCAATATTTGTTGGTTTAACGAAGAATAACTAGCGCCGGGAGAAAATTATAGATGGCAAATGTAACAGTTGAAGAACTTGCCAAAGAAATCGGTACACCGGTGGAACGCCTGATTAGCCAGTTGGCTAGCACAGGTGTTCATAAATCGGAATCGGATTCAGTGACGCAACAAGAAAAAGAAGCGTTATTAGAGCATTTGAAAAAGCAGCATGGCGACGACTCTGCCGCAAACCCAAATAAGATGACGTTAAATCGTAAGAAAAAATCAACCTTAGTCATGGGCAGCGGCAGCAAGGCCAAATCTGTTCAGGTTGAAGTACGTAAAAAACGCACCTATGTCAAACGCAGTGAATTAGAAGAGCAGCAAAAAGCGGAAGCCGAAGCCAAAGCAGCGGCGGAAGCCGAAGCTAAAGCAGCAGCGGAAGCACAAGCGGCAGCCGAAGCACAAGCAAAAGCCGAGGCCGAAGCGAAAGCGGCAGCCGAAGCCAAAGCAGCGGAAGAAGCCAAAGCTGCAGCGAAAGCCGAAGAAGAGCGCAAATTGAAACAAGAAGCACAAGAAAAAGCGAAACAGACAACTAAAGCGCCGGAAGCAGCGCCTGCTGCCACCATTTCAACCGAGTCAGAAGAAGCGAAGAAACTTCGTCTGGCGCAGGAAGCAGAAGCTGCTGCCAAGGTAGAAGAAGAAGCCCGCCAGTCTGCGGAAGCCGCGAAAAAGTTAGCCGAAGAAAATGAAGCTCGCTGGAAAGCCCAGGAAGCAGAGCGTAAGGCAAAAGAAGCCGAGGTTGTGCACCTGACTTCTTCTAAATATGCCCAGGAAGCCGAAGATAAGGTTGATTCTGAGGAAGAAGGTGGCGGTCGCCGCCGTCGTAAGAAGAAAGGCGGCAAGCAAGATAAAAATGCCCGTGGCGGACGTGACAGAGGCGGCAAGCAAACCTTGTCGGCACCACAAAGCTTACGTCATGGTTTCCAGAAGCCGGTAGAGGCAAAAACTCAGGAAATCCGCATTGGTGAAACCATTTCCGTTGCTGAATTAGCCAACAAAATGTCGGTTAAAGGCGCTGAAGTAGTTAAGGTGATGTTCAAAATGGGCGCTATGGCGACCATTAACCAGGTGATTGACCAGGAAACAGCCGCCTTAGTTGCTGAAGAAATGGGTCACGACGTGGTACTGGTGAAAGAAAATGCCCTTGAAGAAGCGGTACTTTCAGATCGCGGCGCTGCCGGTGAAGAGATTTCCCGTGCTCCTGTAGTCACCATCATGGGTCACGTTGACCATGGTAAAACTTCACTGCTTGACCATATCCGTGAAGCAAAAGTTGCCGCGGGCGAAGCCGGTGGTATTACCCAGCATATCGGTGCTTATCACGTAGAAACCGGTCACGGCATGATCACTTTCCTTGATACCCCGGGTCACGCCGCCTTTACCGCGATGCGTTCACGTGGTGCCAAAGCCACGGATATCGTTATTATTGTGGTTGCCGCCGATGACGGTGTTATGCCACAGACGATTGAAGCTATCCAGCATGCGAAAGCGGCCGGTGCGCCGATTATCATTGCCGTGAACAAGATGGATAAAGAAACCGCCGATCCGGATCGTGTTAAAACTGAGCTTTCTCAGCACGATGTTATCCCGGAAGACTGGGGCGGTGATGTACAGTTTGTTCACGTATCGGCGAAAACCGGTTTAGGCATCGACGAGTTACTTGACTCTGTATTACTGCAGGCGGAAGTATTAGAGCTGACAGCTGTTGTTGATAAACTTGCCAGCGGTGTTGTCGTTGAATCTAAACTGGATAAAGGCCGTGGTCCTGTTGCCACTATCCTGGTTCAGGAAGGTACCTTAAACCAGGGCGATATCGTGTTATGTGGCCTTGAATACGGCCGTGTACGTGCGATGCGCGATGAGCTTGGCCGTTCAATCAAAACTGCCGGTCCTTCAATTCCGGCTGAAATCATCGGCTTAAGCGGTGTGCCGCAATCAGGTGATGAAGCTACCGTGGTTAAAGACGAGCGTAAAGCCCGTGAAGTTGCCTTATATCGTCAAGGTAAATTCCGCGATGTGAAACTTGCCCGTCAGCAGAAAGCGAAACTGGAAAACATGTTCTCCAACATGGCCGAAGGTGATGTTTCTGAAGTGAATGTGGTATTGAAATCTGACGTACAAGGTTCTCTTGAAGCGATTTCCGATGCCCTGACCAAGCTTTCTACCGATGAAGTAAAAGTGAAGATTATCGGTTCTGGTGTGGGTGGTATTACCGAAACCGACGCCACCTTAGCAGCGGCTTCCAATGCGATTGTGGTTGGTTTTAACGTACGTGCCGATGCAGCTGCCCGTAAGGTTATTGAAACCGAAAACATCGATTTACGTTACTACAGCGTTATCTACAGCCTGATTGATGAAGTGAAGCAGGCGATGAGCGGTATGCTGGCGCCTGAATTCAAGCAAGAAATCATTGGTCTTGCCCAGGTACGTGACGTATTTAAATCGCCGAAAATTGGTGCTATCGCCGGTTGTATGGTAACCGAAGGTATCATCAAGCGTAACAACCCGATCCGCGTATTACGTGAGAACGTGGTTATCTACGAAGGTGAGCTGGAATCACTGCGTCGCTTTAAAGATGATGTTCAGGAAGTTCGTAACGGTACCGAATGTGGTATCGGTGTTAAGAACTACAACGATGTTAAAATTGGTGACCAAATCGAAGTATTTGAAACTGTTGAAGTAAAACGTACACTTTAACTGTTTAAGCTAAACTTTGATCATTTAAATGGGGGCTAGGCCCCCATTTTACATTCATGGATGAATGGTATGTCGCGGCTACAGGATGTATTGGAGCGGCGATATTCATGGATGAATAGTATGTCGTGATTACTGGACGTAAAGGAGCGACGATATTTACAATTTTATCTTTGCCGCTTGTGCTGATGTGCGTAAGCGGCAATAGCAGGAGTTACTTATGGCAAGAGAATTTGCCCGTACTGACCGTGTAGGTCAGCAAATACAAAAAGAAGTGGCCATTATTCTACAGCGGGAAGTCAAAGATCCGCGTTTAAGTATGGCGACGGTTTCTGCGGTAGAAGTATCCCGTGACCTTGCCTACGCCAAGGTGTTTGTGACTTTTTTTACCAATGAAAAAACAGAAATTGATGAGTCGGTCGCCATTTTAAATGAAGCTGCCGGTTTTATCCGCTCTTTGCTGGCCAAGCAGTTAAGGGCGCGCATCATGCCCCAGTTACGTTTTGTTTATGACCATTCTATGGCAGAGGGGGTGCGCATGACTTCTCTGGTAGACAAGGCCATTGCCAAAGATCAAGAGCGTAGTGGCAACGGTCAGGCTGACAGCGAAGCACCTGAGCAGGCAGAGGACAAATAATCATGGCAAAGCGTAGAAAAGGCCGTGCCATTAACGGCATTTTATTGCTGGACAAGCCCTATGAAATGTCGTCCAACCACGCCTTACAGGCGGCAAAACGGGTTTATTTTGCCAATAAGGCGGGTCATACCGGGGCATTAGATCCGCTGGCCACCGGCATGCTGCCGATTTGCTTTGGCGAAGCCACCAAGTTTTCCCAGTTCCTGCTTGATACCGATAAGGTGTATCAGGTCACGGCGAAATTGGGCATACGGACCACCACCAGTGATGCCGATGGCGAAATCGTCGCGGAAAAACCGGTTGATGTCAGCGACAGCCAGCTGGCTCCGGCGCTGGATAGCTTCCGCGGCACCAGCAAGCAAGTGCCTTCTATGTATTCTGCGTTAAAATATCAGGGGCAACCCTTATATAAATATGCACGCGAAGGCATAGAAGTACCGCGTGAAGCGCGTGATATTACCGTGTTCCGCCTTGATTTGCTGCGTTTTGAAGGGGACGAGGTCGAGCTGGAAATCCATTGCTCAAAAGGCACCTATATCCGCACTATTGTCGATGATTTAGGTGAGTTATTAGGCTGTGGCGCCCATGTTGCCGAGCTTCGCCGTGTCGCGGTCGGCAGTTATCCTGCGGATAAGATGGTGACCCTGGAGCAGGTTGAAAACTTGCTGGCTCGGGCGAAAGAGCAGGATATTTCTCCTTCTGAGTTACTCGATCCCTTGCTATTGCCTATGCACACGGCCGTTGACGGTATTCCTGCCGTTTATATCGATGAAGCGTCGGCCAGTTATCTAAGGCACGGTAACCCGGTACAAGTTTCCGGTGCGCCTGTCGATGGCCTGGTACAGGTACATATCGGCGATGAAGACCAGGGGAGTGAAAGCGAATTTATCGGCATTGGTCAGATCAATGACGATGGCCTGGTGGCTCCCAAGCGGATTGTTGTTGCCCAAAATTAACAGCTGCCGGGTTTAATTCCCGGCAATTGCGATAAACTCGGGTGAAACGGTTGCAATCACCGGATTTACTGATAGAATGTCGCCTCTTTCGTTGCCCGGGCTGAATTAGTGATCGGCAGGGTATATTTTAACTTTATAAAACTTGGAGTTTTATTATGTCGCTAAATGCAGAGCAAAAAGCAGCTATCGTTGCTGAATACGCACAAAAAGAAGGTGATACAGGTTCTCCTGAAGTACAGGTAGCTTTATTAACTACTCAAATCAACCACCTTCAAGGCCACTTTAAAGAGCACATCCACGATCACCATTCACGTCGTGGTTTGTTACGCATGGTAAGCCAACGTCGTAAATTACTTGATTACCTCAAAGGTAAAAGCGTTGATCGCTATACCTCGTTAATCGGTAAGTTAGGCTTACGTCGCTAAGACGAGTTTAACAAATAAAAGAGGAGCCAAACGGCTCCTTTTTTATTGCCTGTCTTTTGGCTTTACTCAAGTTGAATCAAACGGTAAGCCAAAGTTTCATCATTAAAGTTCAGCAGGTAAGCCCCGGTTACCTGGCGATAAATATCCCCGCCGTTTGCTTCAAGATAACCGTCATTATTGCTGTCGCCATAGTTTTGCGACCAGTCGCCAGTTATATCGAGTTTAAACCTTTGCTGCTCCCGACCGTCAAAATTAACCATCAGTTGCCAGCTATGATCGCTGACCAACTCCATGGCACTGGTTTGCCAGCTATTGGCGGTACCGCGAAAATAGACCTGGTTAAAGTTGGCCTTGTACTGCGAAACAGGATCCAGGGGAAGCAGGCGGTAAGTTAAGGTTTGATCATTGACTTCAAGCCGGTAAAGGCCGCTGATATCGGTAAAGATATCATTACCGGTTTGTTCCAGGTAACCGTCGCTATTATTATCGCCGTAATTGACAGACCAGTCGCCGTGAATATCAAGTTTAAACCTTTGCTGGTCTTGACCGTCAAAGTTGATGTCCAGCTGCCATAAATGATCGCTGACCAACTCCATGGCACTAGTGTCCCAGGCATTACTGGTGCCACGGTAATATAACCGGGGGAAATGACTTTGTGGTCCCTCGCTTGTCACTGTTATGAAAACACTGGTGCTATCGCTTGCCCCGAGATCGTCGGTGACCGTCAGGGTGTAGTTCTGGCTGCTGGCTGGGGAGACGGTAATTTCCGGTGTGGTTTCCCCTGTGCTCCACAGATAGCCGCTAATGGTGCCGTCGTTGTCGCTGGAACCGACTGCGCTTAAGATCACCGATGTGCCGGGGGGGATGGTTTGATCTTGCGGAGAAATAACGGCAAGTGGCGGCTGGTTTTGTTCCAGGGAGTCAGGGATACCCTGTGTTATTGTTCCCTGGTCTAAATGCCAGGTTCCGGCCGCCAGTCGGTAGTTCAGACCGCCATTATTGTCCCAGCTGTTGTTGCAATCATTGGTGACGAAAATCAGCTGCTCTTCGTCCGGCAAGCCATCTGTTGAGCTATTGTTTAAAACAAGGGTATATTCGAACCAGTTATTGGTGAGCATTGTCATGGCTACCCCCGGAGCCTGGGTCCAGGTAGCGCCATTGTCCAGGCTGTAATGCAGACAAACTTGCCCCCAGTTGCTTACATCCTGGTAGTAGAGGCTTGTGGTTAAGGTCTCGCCGATAATGCCTATGGTGACGCTGGTGGTGGCGGTGGTGCCTTTATCATCGGTTACCGTCACCGAAAGTGTCGTCCGCGTATTGACGGTGATATTGATCTCGGCCGTGTTTTCTCCGGTACTCCATAAATATGAGATAATTTCCCCGTCTTCATCGCTTGAAGCCGCCGCCGAAAGGGTCAGCTGTGTTCCTGCATCCACCTGGTGGCTGCCGGGAGTGATTATGGCAAGGGGAGCCTTATTGCCCGGGAGCAGGTGATCGGTAAAAAAGGCCGGTGTTCCGGCAATATCGCCCTGCGGGTCTTCAATGAGCTTGCCGTTTTCATTCTTATAACGTCCGGCGCCGACATAAACTTGCTGGATATCGGTTTTTTGGATATTGCCGCGGCTGTCGGTGGCTTCGATGTAATAATCGAGCAGTTGTTCGGAGAACTGATCCAGGTAGGTATAGTAGAGGTCGGCAATTTGCTGTGCCGGTACCACATCAAACATGGCTTTTGAAGAAGGCTGCCACTCGACACTGTTGATATCCGGGGTCAGATCGCGTTTTAACATGGCAAAACTTTGCCACGGGCCTACCCGGGCGGGATCAACATCGGCATCGTTTTTATGCTGCTCGGGGTCATATAACTTAAAGGTTTTATCCTTGGCATCCGCCCGGTTGTTGCTATGCAGGCGTACCTTGAGCTTAATGTCTGTGATCCCGCTGGCATCAAAACCATAGCTATAAATGACAAACTTGTTATCGGCATAGAGGTTATCCCAACCTTCGGCTTTACTTTTGTTGGCACTGCCCGGGTTATAGGGGTAACGCTGCGGCCACCACAGGGATGGCGGGGTTTTGTCCCGGGCGATATGGTCACCGACATAGGGCTTGGAAAAGTATAACGACTGGTTGAAGGAGATGGTGGGTTTGACGCCGTCATCGACATTTTCATCATAATAACCAAAGCCCGAGTCGATCGCGGCTATCAGGAAGTACCAGCTTAATTCTGCCGGGTTGGCGCCGCCGGCATAGTTGTTGGCGACATCGCCTTTCACCGGGTAAGACATCATCCAGGGGTTTAGCTGGTTACCGGCATAGGTGATTTCATGATCCAATGCCGAACTTGGTTGCCAGTAATCGGGGTTGGCATCAAGCCAGATTTGCTCTGCGGTTTTGGCGTAGTTCTCGGCTACCTGCAGCAGGGCAAAATTTCGCTCCAGGTAATGATAGCCATATTCCATGGACACCATATGGTTACGCTTGGCGTTAAAATTTGTGCCTAAGGCATTATTAAAGTCTGCCATTTGCCCGGCCCAGACTCCCATAGGCAAATGCCAGTGGTACCAGGTGGGATCTGCCGACGAATCCCGGGTGTCTATCCAGGAGCCGTCCTGGACATGCACGATATCATCTTCGGGGATAGGAAAAGCACTTAAATATTCGTTCACCCCCATCCCGTGGACCGAGCCGTCGGCATAGGTTACATTGCCGGAATTGGCCCAGGTACCGCCGTCACCGGCGCGGCCGCTGGAGTTGTCGCCGTCATGGGCAATGACAAAATATTGCCGGCGATCTCCGGCTGCTGCGGTAAACGGCTTGAGGACGTCGGCGGTGACACTGCCCTGATAGCCTTCTTCCCAGGAGCTGGCCTGTTCAACCGGGATACCGGCAATTTTATGCTGCTCGCCACTATCCGGGTCTACATATTGCACCCAGTGGGGAATAGAGGCGAAGGGGAACTTGTTATGAGTGACTTGCTGCTCATTAAACATGGGAATGGCCAACCAGCTGCCGACATGACTTTCATTTTGCAGGTCGGCGCGGTTGGGGGGAGAGATCAGGGTATCGACACCGGGATCATTCAAATAGGGGTAATCCCGCAAGGTCCGGGAATAGTGGACATTGCCAAGCACAGACCATTCAATGCCAAGTTTGGTCAGTACCGGGATAATACGTTCGGAAAAACCCAGCTCGGTAGGAAAAAAACCTTTGGATGAGGTGAAGCTGTTACCCAGCATATAATCTTGAGCCAGGGTCACGTTCTGGTAAATCAAATCTTTAAGGAAGTAATCATTACCCACTAAGGGGCCCATGGAGTGATGGCCGGTAAAATGTATGGTATCCAAAGCCTTGTGGCCATTGGCGGTCAGGGTATTTTCCCATGTTTGCCGCCAGTAGTCTCCCCATCCGGGGTTATAACCGGATAAATTTCCCAATTCGGCAAAGCTTTGAACATTGTTGACCACAGAAGCCGACATAGTGACATGCGTCTGGCTCAGGGGATGATTTTGCCTGTTGTTATTGGCGGTATCCATAGGCCAGGAAAGGTAGGCGCCGGTTTTGGCGTGGTGGGAATAATAGGAGACAAGATCATCATGGGGCATAGGCGCACCGCTGCCGGGAATGAAAAAGCTGTAATTTGCCGGCGGATTTTCTTTAAGGTTAATTACCTGGCCGTCATAGGTATAACGAATGGGGGCCCCGACGGCCAATCCCGGGTATTTGCTGACATCATAATAAGGCCAGAAATTGGGCATATGGTTATGATAAATATGGGTGGCGGAAATTTCGGCCAAAGCCGGAGATGTGCCAAGCACATTCAGTGTTGCCCAGAGACATAGTATTGGCAGTAGCGGCTTTAATGCCACCTTAGGACGGTTTTTTTGAGATAGTTCCATTTTCTCTCACTTTTCATTATCTTATTTGAAGTTGTATTGAATGTTTTAGTGCTGTTTTATTGATTCTTTTTTGGGGATCTATTCCCCGGTTTTTTCAGCAGAACTGATGCATAAACGACCAGGGGACCGGTTTCAGGTTAGGCGGAGCAGGAAAAAAGCACAATAGTGCCCGGGTGTCGGGAGTAGAGTTGACGGCCGGGAAAAGCGTTGAACTGTCTTATTAGATTTAACTTTAATCTTTGTATTTTAACAAATTAATTTTACGTTGCTGCTTGGCAAGCTAACTTTGCCTTCATTTTATGAATACGAATGCAATCATGATCGCTATCTGTCGTGGAGCAAGCTGGTTTTCTTAACGGATTATTTTCGGCACAGCTGGAAATGCTGGCTCATCAGCAGCTTCTGGGTATACCTGTGTTTGGGCTCTTGCATGATTTGATGGGTGGGGCCATATTCCACCACTTTACCGCCGCATAACACCATCATCTCGTCGCTGAAATGCCGGACTATACCCAGATTATGGGAAATTAAAATAAATGCCAGTCCCATCTGTTGCTGTAAGTCCAGCAGCAGGTTGATCATTTGCGAGCGCAGTGACGGATCCAGGGAGGCCAGCGCCTCATCGAGGATGATCACCTGCGGCTGCAGGATAATGGCCCGGGCCAGTGAAATACGCTGTTTCTGGCCGCCGGAAAACATATGGGGATAAAAGTTCATATGATCGCTCAGCAGGCCGACCTTTTGCAAGGTCATGCGGATCAGCTGGCTCCTGGCGGCTTCGTTGAGTTCGGTATTGAGCTTTAACGGCTCATCCAGCAGCTGGTGTATGGTCAGGCTGGGATTTAAGGTGGTACCCGAGTCCTGGAAAATCATCCGGATATGCTGGCACCTTTGCTTAAAGTTTTTCGGCTCCAGGGTCTGGCCGTTTAATTTTATCGTGCCGGTATTGGGGGTTTCTGCCCCCACCAGCAGCTTTGCCAGGGTGGACTTACCCGAGCCGATTTCGCCGACGATGGCCAGGGTTTTATACGCCTTTAACTCAAAGGAGATCGGCTCCAGCGCGGTAAAGACTTTGCGGTTATACCAGTAGCCCTTGAGCTTGTAGGATTTACTGACATTAGCGACCTGCAGCAGGGACGGCATCTTAATAGGTATCCTTTAATGAGTAATGACAGCTGACCTGGTGGCCGTGATGGTTTTTAACCTTAGGCGCCTGGACACAGGCCTGCTGTGCCCTGGGACATCTGGGGCCGAGGCGGCAACCTATCGGCAGGTGCTGCAGGATCGGGATGCTGCCGGGCAAGGTCATTAACCGTGATTTTGCCGGCAGCAGCATATTGGCCTTGGGGCTGGAGTCCACCAGGGCCCGGGTATAGGGGTGAAACGGACGGTTAAAGATCTGCTCCGTGGTGCCGGCTTCGACAAACTGGCCGCTGTACATCACGGTAATGGTATTGGTCCAGTGGGTGACATTTTCCAGGTCGTGGCTGATCAATAAGATCGACATGTTTTTCAGCTGGTTCAGGCTGGCCAGCAAACGGAAGATCTGCCCCTGGTTGCTGCTTTCCATCGCCGCCGTCGGTTCATCGGCAATTAACAGCACCGGGCGGGTGGCCAGGGCGATGGCGATCATTACCCGTTGGCACAAGGCCTCGGTTAACTGGTGCGGATAACTGCGGATACAAAATTCGTGGTGTTTGATGCCGACTTTATGCAGTAATTTAATCGCGGCGGCTTTGCGCTGCTGGCGTTTTTGCCAGAAATAACCACTTAGCTGACGGCTGTCTACCGCTTCTTCGAGCTGCTCCCCTATGGTAGTTGTGGGATCCAGGCAGGCCATGGGCTCCTGGAAAATCATTGCGACATCTTTGGAGATGATGGCTTTTCGTTCCTCCAGGGACAGGCGCAGCAGATCTGTGCCGCGCCAGTGGAAGCGGTCGGCATCGACCTGCCATTTGTCATCCAGTACCCCGACGATCGCCTGAGCCAGCAGTGACTTGCCCGAGCCGGATTCTCCCACCAGGCCGCGCACTTCGCCTTCTTTCATGCACAGGCTGACACGGTCAACCGCCAGGATAGGCTTATTGCCGGATACCAGTTCAATAGAAAGGTTACGGATATCAAGTAGGTTCATTAGCTTTCTTTCCGTTGTCTTATCGTGTGCCGCATGTTTTCACCGACTAATGTTTGGCTAAGCTGGCTACCCGGGGCAATTGCTCCGCTGGTGCTATCGCTGTTTGTCAGCCCGGTTGAACAGCTAGCATTTTCAAGGTAAGTCATTAGCTTTCTTTTCGCTGTCTTATCGCGTGCCGCATGCCTTCACCCACTAAGTTGGTAGCCACCACGGCAAATAATATTGCCAGACCGGGTAAATATACCGTCCAGGGGGCAATATAAAACAGATCTATACCATTAGACAACATTGCCCCCCATTCAGGCAAAGGGATCGGGGCACCGAGGCCGAGAAATCCCAGGGCGGCAATATCCAAAATGGCAGCCGACTGGGCCAGGGTCGCCTGGCTGACAATTTTTTCTATGATATTGGGAAAGACCGAATAGCTGAGGATCCTTATCGAGCCGGCGCCGTCGAGCCTGGAAGCGAGTACATAATCTTTGGTGAGCTCTTCTTTGACGGCATTACGGGTAATATGGACAAATTGCGGGATCAACACCATCACAATGGCCCATAAGGTATTGTCCAGCCCCGGGCCGAGAATGGCGACGATGACTATTGCCAGCAATAACGAAGGAATAGATAAAATCACATCGAGAAAGTGGTTAAGAAAGCTGGATTTTATGCCTTTGGTTAACGCGGAAAGCGAGCCGATAATGACGCCGATCACCAGGGAGATAATAACCACGATAAAACTTAAACCAAAGGTGAGGGACGTGCCGTGCATCAAGCGCGACAGCATATCCCGTCCCAGGTTGTCTGTGCCCAGCAGGTAACTGATATCGCCGGCATCGTCCCAGGCGGGCGGCAGCAATAAACTGTTTAAATGGCTCTCGACCGGAGAATAGGGGGTGAGCAGCGGCGAGAACACCGCCAGCACCGTTAAAAATAAAAAACTGCCAAAGCCTATCATTACCACCGGGCTTTGCCTGAAAATGAGCCATAGCTGGATAAAAGGGGAAGGAAACTCTTCCTCCTGGTAAATCTTATGACGTGCCATGGTTATGCTCTCTTGCCAGCGGATTTAATGCGGCATAAATAAAATCGGTTACTATGTGGACGATAAAAATAAAGGTGGACAGCACCAGCAAGCCGCTCTGGATACCGGTGTAATCCCGCTGGTAAATGCTTTCTATCAGCCAGCGGCCGATGCCTGGCCAGCTGAAGATGACCTCGGTGATCATCGCGATAGTCACCAAATTGGCAAACTGTAAACCGATATGGCGGATGATCTGCAACAGGGAGTTTCGCACCGCATGGCGAAAGATAATTTGCCTGAAGGTCAGGCCTTTTGCCCGGGCGGCTTTAATATAATGGGTTTCGAGCACCGCCAGCATGGAAGAGCGGGCCAGGCGGATAAAAATAGTCGCCGGCGCCGTGGCCACTACGCAGGCGGGCAACACGATATGGGCGCTGGCATCCCTGAACGCCTGCCATTTGTAGACGCTGTCGCTGAGCAGGATATCGATAAACTGGATCCCGGTCACATGCTCTATTTCATAAACCAGGCTTAACTGTCCCGCCGACGGGAACCAGCCCAGCTGGATGGAAAACACCAATATCGCCACTAACCCGAGCCAGAATACCGGCACTGAGTACCCCAGCATAGCGACGGATAAGATCACATTGTCGGCGGCTTTTTTGTGGTTGACGGCGGCAACAAATCCTAAGGGGATGCCGACAAACATTGCCAGCATTAAGGCGATCAGGCTCAGCTCTATGGTGGCGGGTAACAAATTAATAATTTCCGAGGTGATCTGTGTCTGGCTGGCCATGGACAAGCCGAGATCACCTTCGGCCAAATGGCTCAGATAGGCAAAATATTGCTGCATAATGCCCTGATCGCTTTTATAAGCCAGTTTGAGTTGCTCCAGCTGCTGCGGCGTGGCATTGATTTGTCCGCTTAAATTGACCAGGGGATCGCCGGGAAATAAAAATGACAGACTAAAGGTCAGCAGGGTCAGTAGCAACATGGTAAAGAAAAACAGGTTTAGCCTGCGGATAATAAAGACCAACATATCAGTTTTTACTTACCCCGCTAAAGTCGATGCCGCCAAAGGGATGTAGCAATTGCCCCTGCACATTTTTGTGCCTGGCCTGATAACGCCTGGAATGGGCGATGGGCAAGAGCGGGACTTCCTCGGAAAGGATCCTTAAGGCCTGTGCGTAATATTTTTTTCGCTCCCGGGTATTGGTGGTTTGCAGCGATTGATAAAGGAAACCATCAAAGGCGGGGTCACACCAGAAGGCGCGGTTATTGCCGGTATTCATGGAGGCGCAGCTTAAGATCGGGGTGAAAAAGTTATCGGGATCCGGATGATCCGCCGACCAGCCGAGCAAAACCGCCTGGTGCTCACCCCTTGCCAGCAAACGGGAAAAAGTACTCCATTCGTAATTACTGACGATATTGACGGTCACGCCGATTTGCTGCAGATCCGCCTGGATGAGCTTGGCAGTCGTCAGGGCATTGGGGTTGTAGGCCCTTTGCACCGGCAAGGCCCAGATATCCATGGTCAGGCCGTCGGGGTAACCCGCTTGTGCCAGCAGTGCTTTGGCCTTGTCGATGGAAAAGCCGTGGCCTGAAATACTTTCATCATGAGCCCAGGAAGAGCCGGGTAATAGCGATTTAGCCACTTCGGCATGGCCGAAATAGATGGCTTCAATGATGGCCTGTTTATTAATGGCATAGGCTATGGCCTGACGGACAAGCTTATTATCAAACGGGGGTTTTTGGGTATTAAAACCTAAATAACTGACATTAAAAGACGTCACCGCTTCCAGGGTCAGGTTGGGATGCTCGGTGATTTTTTCATGGGCTACCGGGTAGGCAATGACATCGCATTCATTGGCCAGCAACTTGGTCAGGCGGGCGGTTTTACTCGGGGTAATATCATATACCAGCTGCTCTATCGCCACCTGATCACGCCAGTAGTTCTCATGGCGGTAATAACGGATTAAAGAGCCGACCCGGTACTCTTTAAATTTATAGGGGCCGGTACCTATGGGTTGCAGGTCTATTTTTTGATGGTTATCTTCTGCCGCCAGTTGCTGGGCATATTCGGCGGATAAGATCACGGCAAAGTCGGTGGCCAGGTTAGCCAAAAAAGAACTGTCGGCGCGGCTGAGTTTAAAGCGCACCGTATAGTCATTGATTTTTTCTATGTCTTCTACCAGGGAGCTAAAGCCGACACTCTGGAAAAACGGGTATTTGCCCCCGGAAACATGATGAAAGCCGTGAGCGGGATCTAACAGCCGGTTAAAGCTGAATAAGACATCATCGGCATTGAGGGGGCGGGTAGGGGTAAAATAATCGGTTTGGTGGAAGGAAACACCTTTGCGCAGGTAGAAAGTGATCATTTTACCGTCCCGGGTGACGTGCCAGGACTTGGCCAGCGAGGGACCGATTTCGTTGTCTTTAGTCTGGAAGCTGATCAAGCGGTCATAGAGCTGATAAGAAACCGCGTCTATGGTGGTGCCCGAAGTCACGGTTTGCGGATTAAAACTTTCCGGCGAGCCTTCGGCGCAATAAATCACGCTGTTGGCGCTTAAGGAACCCTTATCATCGCCATAACAGCCGCTTAAAAGTAAAAGCAGCACACTCAGCATATAAAACTGTTTTATCCGGGTAAGTGGCCGGGAAACCTTACTCTTCATCATTGATGTTTCCATCAAGCAAGTTGTATTTTTTCAGATAGCCCCTGAGCTGGTGATAGGTGAGCTTGAGGGCTTCTGCGGTTTTTTTCTGGTTGAACTGACAGGCGGACAGGGCGTTATTAAGCAGTTCTATTTCATAATCCTGGGATAAGTCTTTTAATGACACAGGAAACTGCAGCGGCTGTCCGTTGGTTTTTATTTCTTGCTTTATTTCTGCCTGGGCTGTGCCGGCATGGGCCTTAACCGCTTCGTTTCTGGGCTCGGCTATCCTGTCCTGGGTTTTTACCCGGCCACTTGGACGGTAGGGGGACTCAAACGGGTCGATCACCAGTTCATGTACCGGCAGATGCGGGTTGTTGCATCGGTAGACACTTCGCTCAACCACATTTTTCAGCTCACGGATATTGCCCGGCCAGTGATAATCAAGCAGGGCTTTTTTCGCTTTGGCGCTAAAGCCGCTGAATAACTCAAATTCCAGCTCGCGCGCCATATTAATGGCAAAGCTTTCCGCCAGCAGCAGGATATCTTCTACCCGCTCCCTCAGCGGCGGCAGGGTAATAACATCAAAGGCGAGACGGTCGAGCAAATCGGCGCGGAACTCCCCGCGCTCGGCCAATGACGGCAAATCTTCATTGGTGGCGGCAATCAGCCTGGCATCGGTTTTGATGGTTCTTGAGCCGCCGACGCGTTCAAATTCACCATATTCCACCACCCGCAAGAGTTTTTCCTGGATAAGGCCGGAAGTATTAGCGATTTCATCTAAAAACAAGGTGCCGTTGTCGGCGCGTTCAAAGCGGCCTTCATGACGTTTATTGGCCCCGGTAAAAGCGCCGCTTTCATAACCGAACAATTCACTTTCCAGTAAATTTTCATTGAGCGCCGCGCAGTTGAGCTTGAGATAACTTTGCTCCCAGCGCTTGGAAAGGTAATGCAGGCGGGCGGCGACCAGTTCTTTACCGGTACCGCGCTCGCCGATAATAAGCACGGGTTTGCTTAACGGCGCGATTTGTGAAATTTTTTCCAGCACTTCAAGAAAATTGTTGGATTGACCCAGGAGGTTGTCTTGCTGGTTAAAACGTGCCATTCACTGACCTAATTATTGGTTTATTTCACTAACAAATAGTGTATTTTATTAAACAAGAGGATTAAAGTGTTTTTTAAAAATATAATAAAACCTTAAAAAACAAACTATTATCTGGGTTGTGAATCTTGGCTTAGAAAGTGAATAGCAATATAGCAAGTATTACCGCTCAATTTTTAGTAAGAGGAAGTCGTTATGGGTGTTTTTTCAAGATTTACAGATATTATTAATTCCAATATTAATAACTTATTGGATAAAGCGGAAGATCCCGCAAAAATGGTGCGTTTAATCATTCAGGAAATGGAAGATACCCTGGTGGAAGTACGCTCTTCATCGGCGAAAACCCTGGCAGATAAAAAGGAAATCAGCCGCCAGGTGAGCCGTTTTGAAAATGAAGCCCAGCAGTGGCAGGAAAAAGCCGAGCTGGCCCTCAATAAAGGGCGTGAAGATCTCGCCCGTGCCGCTTTGATGGAGAAAAAGAAAGCGGCGGATAATGCCCAGTCCCTGTTGGAAGAGCTTAGCCATGTTGATGATCACATTGCCAAGCTACAGGGAGAAATCTCCCAGTTGCAGGATAAGCTGGCAGATGCCAAAGCGAGACAAAAAGCGATCATCATGCGCGAAAAAACCGCCAGTTCACGGTTAAAGGTCAAGAAAAACATCAGCAGCGACCGCGTCAATGATGCCTTAAGCAAGTTTGACCGTTATGAACGTAAAATTGATGATATTGAAGCCCAGGTGGAGTCACATGATCTCGGTAGCAAGTCGCTTGCCGACGAAATCGCCGAGCTTGAAGCCGATGAAAAAATTGATGATGAATTAGCTCAGTTAAAGGCTAAAATGACGTCTGATAAAAAGAAAAAATAAACCGTTTGTTTAAGCGCTAATAGAGGAAAAGAATTGTGCAAGAAATCATCATGGTGCCGTTTATTATTTTTATGTTAATTGTGGCACCTATGTGGCTGATATTGCATTACCGCAGCAAACGCCAGGTCAGCCAGGGGTTAAGTGAAAAGGAATATTTTCAGTTATCCGAACTGGCTGAAACGGCGGATAAAATGGCCGAGCGCATCAAAACACTCGAAGCCATTCTCGATGTGGAGTCGCCCAACTGGCGCGATAAAACCTGACATCCGAGGCAAATATCGAATTCCCGGCAAAAGTGGGGACAGGTTTTTTACCCGGAAAGCCTGGGTGAAGTTTAACTAAACCGTCAAAGTACGGGTAGGGGAGAGAGATTGTGAATGACATCATTATGGCACCTGTGATTATTTTTATGCTGGTTGTGGCACCTATCTGGCTGATATTACATTACCGCAGTAAGCGCCAGGTCAGCCAGGGCCTGAGCGAAGAAGAATATATCCAGTTATCTGAATTGTCTGAAACTGCAGATAAAATGGCCGAGCGCATTAAAACCCTGGAAGCCATCCTGGACGTGGAAACTCCCAACTGGAGAGATAAAGTATGATTGAGCGTAAACGAGGCGAACTGTACCGTATTCCCGGCCAGGGCAGGGTTGCCGGTGTCTGTGCCGGGGTAGCCGATTATTTCGGCTGGGAGACCTGGCTGGTGAGAATTTTGCTGGTGTCCGGTATTTTGTTGGGCATGGGCTGGTTTATTGTTATCTATATTGCCGCCTGGTTTATTTTAGATAAAAAAGAGGGTGAACCTAAGGTAAGAGGGGCAAAAAGCAAATATCAGCAGACCGTTAAAAAACAGTCGGTTAAGGAAGACATTACCACTGAGTCTATCAAGGTTAAGGCGCGCATCTGGCAAGCCGGAGAGCCGCCGAAGCAGGCGCTTTATGATATCAGACGGAAATTTATGGCATTAGAGAAACAGCTGCGCTCAATTGAAAGTTATGTGACTTCGGCTGAGTTTACGGTTTCGAGGGAAATAAACCGCCTGTAAGCGATAAACCGTCTTATCTTGCATTTAGCTTAACATCAGCGGGGGCGACAGTGCCCCTGATCGATATTATCAATAAGAAAAGTCAGAAAAGGAGCTGCTCATGAAGTTAACTCAGAAGATGTATCTGCAAGTAAAAGATAACTATAGGTTTCTTCTTTTTATTGCCTTAATGCTGGTTTTTCGCAGTGCCGTTGCCGACTGGAATAGCGTACCGACCGGCTCAATGAAGCCGACAATTGTCGAAGGAGACAGAATTTTAGTCAACAAAATGGCTTATGATCTGCGTTTGCCGTTTACCAATATCTCATTACTAAAACTTGCAGACCCCCGGCGGGGAGATATCGTGATTTTTGACTCAGAAGTCAGCGATATCCGTCTGGTGAAACGGGTGATAGGTTTACCCGGCGATACGGTGGAAATGCAGGATAATGCTTTGATAATTAATGGCGAGCAACTGAGCTACCAGGCCCTTTCCCTGACAGCACTCCAGGCTGATAGCATAGAATACTTGCCGGGCATGAAACACCAGATCCGGGTGCAGCAAAACGGTTCAGAATTATCGAGCTTTAGGGAAGTTAGCGTGCCGCAGGGCCACTACCTGGTGCTGGGGGATAATCGGGATAACAGCTCGGATTCGCGTGTCATCGGTTTTGTCCCTAGGCATGAAATTGTTGGCCGCTCAAAAACCGTGGTGATGTCTTTTGACTATGATAACTATTATTTGCCCCGCAGTGAGCGTTATCTGTATACCTTATAAAGCCCATGCTTGTGAGTTTTTCACGGATATAGGGAAATTTTAGGATAGATCTCCCCGGGCTTTAGTTATTATCTGAGGCCCGGGTTACTTTTGGGGCAAAGAGCTAGGAACTCACGCAGTATGGCGTTAATAAATAAAGAGAAAATTAAAAAATTAAAAAATAAAACCAACGAATGGTTTAACCGCTCGATAGATCAGCATGTAACCCTGGCGGTAACCGGGCTAAGCCGCAGCGGCAAAACTGCTTTTATCACTTCTTTAGTGAACCAGCTGATCAATGAAGGCAATGGCGCTCAGTTAAGCTTTTTTAATCCGGTACACCAGGGGCGGTTTATCGGCGCCAAGCGGGTGCCGCAAAAGCATTTTAATGTTGCCCGTTTTGATTTTGATCAGGCGATGACGGCGTTTTGCGCCGAGCCTGCCACCTGGCCCGAGCCGACACACGGCATCAGTGAACTGCGCCTGGCGATCCGTTATCAGCCAGAGGCGTCTTTATTAAAATATGCCACAGATATGGCCACCCTTTACCTGGATATTACCGATTATCCGGGGGAGTGGTTGTTAGACTTGCCGATGATGAATTTATCTTTTAAAGACTGGTCGGCGCAAACCTGTGAATTATTATCTCAGTCGCCGCGCCAAGCCGCTGCGGCTGATTTTATCGAAAAACTTAAACAAGTAGATCCGTTGCAAAAGGCGGATGAGGATTTTTTAGCAATCCTATCGCTGGAATACACCCAACTGTTGCACCACTTTCGCTATGAGCTGGGCCTGTCCGTTATCCAGCCGGGACGTTTTATTTTACCGGGCGAACTTGCCGGTGCCCCCGTGCTGCAGTTTATTCCTTTTCCCGGCCTGGAGTTGCTTGATAACGAGTTATATCAAAAAGCCGGGGATGATACCCTGCTCGGCATGTTAAAAGCCCGCTACCAGGCCTATAAGCAGGATGTGGTGGCAAAGTTTTATAAACAGCATTTTGTTAACTTTGACCGGCAGATTGTCCTGGCGGATTGTTTAACGCCGCTCAATAACGGGCGGGAGAGTTTTGCCGACTTGCAACAGGCGATAGCGCTGATCATGCAAAGTTACCAATACGGCCGCTCCGGTTTACTGTCGCGGTTATTTTCCCCGAAAATTGACCGCCTGCTTTTTGCCGCTACCAAAGCCGACCATGTGACCCCGGAGCAGCATCCCCATCTGGTGGCTCTGCTCAATCAGCTTATTCACGGCACCAGGCAAGAGCTGAACTTTGAAGCCATAGATATCAAGACGCTGGCAATCGCCGCGGTAAAAACCACCAAGGCGGGTAAGAGTTTACACCAGGGAGAAGAAGTGCCGGTGATCCAGGGACGACGCTTAAGCGATAATCAAACAATCACGGTCTTTCCCGGCACTGTACCGGCAAAATTACCCAAAGCCCAGTACTGGCAGCAAATGGCGTTTAATTTTATTGCCTTTGCTCCCGGGGAATTGCATGGCGCAGGCGAGAGTTTGCCCCATGTACGCATGGATCAAGTACTGGAGTTTTTACTTGGAGATAAAATGGCATGAGCGATAAGCCGATAAAAGAGAAGGATAACTATCAGCAGCAAATCATTTTTGATGAGCAGGAGCTGGATATTGCCGGGCAGCAGGGGCAAGCACAGGAGCAACAACTGGTCTTTGATAATGATAACTGGCTGGCAGCGCAAGAACAGTTATCGGCGGAGCTTGAGCTGGAAACGACGCCGGGCAAGGTTTCCTGGCTGCCGCGGGTGTTCCTTACTTTACTGCTGCTGTTGGTATCGGTGGAAGCGGTTGATTTTTTTATCCAGGGTTTTAGCGAGGCGCCCTTTACCACAGGCATATATGCGCTCCTGTTTACCTGTATAACCTTAGTCACCGGCTCAGTGCTGGTACGGGAAATCAGGGGGCTGAAGCAATTAAAGCGCCAGCAGCAAAGGCAACATAGTGCCAGCAGGGTGCTGGCCAGTGGCGATACTTTAGCGAACAATCAATTCAACAGCCAAAAATTTTGCCAGCAGATCAGTACGCAATTACCTAATGATCTGCTCAGCACCCTGGAGCACGAATGGGCAGATGCCCAGGCCGGGGAACATACGGATGCGGAATTACTGGCACTTTATTCCCGCCAGGTATTAACTAAAGTCGATGAAAAGGCCCTCAAGGAAATCGCGAAATTCTCCGGTGAAGCCACAGTGCTGGTGGCGCTCAGTCCGGTGGCAATTCTGGATATGGGGTTGTTATTCTGGCGAAATATCAGAATGATAGACAAAATCTCCGCTTTATATGGTTTAAAACTGGGTTATTGGAGCCGTCTTAGCCTTATTCGCCAGGTATTCGTCAACATGGTTTATGCCGGCGCCAGTGAATTAATTGCCGATTTTGGCAGCCAGATGTTGGGGGCGGAGCTGCTGGGCAAGCTCTCGGCACGCTTTTCCCAGGGGCTGGGAGCAGGCTTGTTAACCGCCAAGTTGGGTATTAAAACCATGCATACCTGTCGCCCCCTGCCGTTTCATGAAAACCCGCCAAAACTGAATTTGGTGAGGAAAGAGTTGCAGCAACAGCTGAAAGCCTTGCTGAAAAACTCAGCACATAAAAAAGATGAAAGCCTTTAAAATCAGTCGGTTGGTTTTTTAGCTAAGTGTGAGGTTTGCCGAAAACAGCCCAGGTGTAAAAAATAATGTACAGCAATTGGCGGCTGTGCATTAATTAACCACAGGCTTCGGCTATCTTTTCTTAACCCGCTTCCCTTAATATAAATATATCTACTGTGGTGAGGCCACAACAAACGTTAAAGGAAGTGAAAATGGGTAAGGCGACAAAATATGTCTCCAAGGATGTCGAAGCCGATGGCAAAATACATTGGACGGATGAAGAAAACCAAATCTGGCAGGAGCTAATCACCCGCCAGCTTGATTGTATTAAAGGTAAGGCCTGTGATGAATTCATTACCGGACTGGACAGGCTTAAGTTGCCAATGGATCGTGTTCCCCAGCTAGAAGAAGTCAGCGAAGTTTTGCTGGCGACCACAGGCTGGCAATGTGCCAAGGTACCGGCGCTGATAGGCTTTGGTGAATTTTTCAAATTACTTTCCGAGAAAAAATTCCCGGTAGCGACTTTTATCCGTACCCGGGCAGAGTTTGATTACCTGCAGGAGCCGGATATTTTCCATGAAATATTTGGCCATTGCCCGTTATTGACCAACCCGGCTTTTGCCAACTTCACCCAGCGTTATGGAGAATTAGGCTTAAATGCCAGTAAAGAAGACAGGGTATTCCTGGCGCGCCTTTATTGGTTCACAATAGAGTTTGGTTTACTTGATACGCAAGATGGCCTGAGAATTTACGGCGGCGGTATTTTATCTTCCCCGGGAGAAACCCAGTATGCCATGTTTGATCCCATCGCCGAACGCAAAGCCCTGGATGTGGTTGATGTGCTGCGCACCCCGTACCGTATTGATATTATGCAGCCGATTTATTTCATGATAAATAAAATCAGCGACCTAGATAGCATTAGCCAGCTTGACCTATTGGCGCTGGTTGAAGAAGCTAAAGCCCTGGGTCTGCATGAACCGAAATTTCCACCTAAAGAAAAAAAAATAGCAAGTTAAGGACAAGTTATGACTTCTCAATTATCAACTCAGCAATGTGAAGCCTGTCATGTTGATGCCCCTAAAGTCAGCGATGAAGAGCTGCAGGAATTAATGTCCCAGTTGCCCGATTGGGTACCTGAAGTGCGTGACGGCGTGATGATGCTGGAGCGGGTATATAAGTTTAAAAACTTCAAACAGGCCTGGGCTTTTTCCAACCAGGTGGCTGAGCTGGCGGAAGCCGAGTTCCATCATCCCGCCATTACGCTGGAATGGGGCAAGGTGACCGTGACCTGGTGGACACATGCCATTCGCGGTTTGCATAAAAACGATTTCATTTGCGCGGCGAAAACCGACAAACTTTTGTAACCTTGTGTTACATTTCTGATATCAAGCCTCCAATTATTGGGGGCTTTTTTATTGTAAAAAATAGTTTACAATAAGGGTTTGTTTTATCTCAGGAATAAAGGTTCACCATAATGCGATTGGAAATAGGCTGCAAAGACCGGGTAGGAATTGCACAAGAAGTCTTAGGAATTTTTGTTGAACGTGAAATAGACTTACGCGGCATTGAGCTTAAGCATTCGGGCAAAATATTTGTCAATATTCCGGATCTTGATTTCTCCGAATTACAGTCCTTTATGCCGCAATTACGCTTAATTGACGGGGTAGAAGATGTGAAAACCACCCCTTTTATGCCGTCAGAGCGTGAGCGCAACGAGCTGGCAACCCTGATCAAAACCTTTCCAGATCCTTTTGTTTCCATCGATGCCAAAGGCAATATCCGGGTAGTCAATGATGTCGCCGTGACCATCATGGGGGCTAGCCAGAAGGAGATCATCGGCGAGCATATCAGTCAGTGGCTCAAAGGCTTTAATTTCAGCCGTTGGCTCGACAGCGATGATGTCCTGGCGCAGACCCGGCGCTTGAAATTTCTTGACGAAGACTTTGTTGCCGATATTCTGCCGATCCATGTCTGGGATGAAACCGGCGCCAATGTGCTTGCCGGTGCGGTGCTTATCCTGAAATCTGAAGCCAGGCTGGGACAGCAAATCAGTGCCTTTAAACAGCCCAGCGAAAGTATTTTCTCCGGGATCCAGGCCAGCAGTACGGCGATGCGTAAGGTGATCCGTGAAGCCAAACGTATGGTGATGCTTGATTCCGCCATGCTCTTGGTGGGGGAAACCGGCACCGGTAAGGAATTGCTGGCCAAAGCTTGCCATGAAGCCAGTGAACGCTCGGAAAAACCCTTTATGACCTTAAACTGCGCCACCTTACCCGATGATGCCGCCGAGTCTGAATTATTCGGTATCGGCGCTTCCGGTCATGAAAACAGCAAGCGGGGTCTGCTGGAGCTGGCCGACGGCGGCACTTTGTTTCTCGATGAAGTCGGGGAAATGTCGCCTAAGCTGCAAACCAAGTTATTGCGGGTGATCCAAAACGGCAGTTTCCGCCGGGTAGATGATGAACGTGAAATTACCATTAATATCCACTTTATCAGCTCCACCAGCAAAGATTTGTTGCAGCTGGTCGCCATGGGGGAGTTTCGTGAAGACCTTTATTATCGCCTTAATGTCTTAGGCTTGAACCTGCCGCCGCTGAGGGAAAGGCGCAGCGATATTTTGCCGCTGGCGGAGTTTTTTATCGCCCAGTCGGGACAAAGGCTGGGCAAATACCGCCTGATGATGGATGATGATTGCCGTGACTTTATTGAGCATTATCCCTGGCCGGGCAACGTCCGCCAGCTGGAAAATGTCCTGATCCGTGCGGTTTCTGTGCTCGAAGGGGATATGATCACCACGGCGCACCTGCAGCTGCCGGCGTATACCCGGGAGCACGGTTACCTGGAGCAGGAGTTTGAAGGCACCCTGGAAGCCGCAGTGAAAAATTATGAGGCGGATATCTTAAGAAAGCTGTATCCCGCCTATCCAAGTACCCGGCAGCTGGCGAAAAAGCTCGGCTTAAGTCATACCGCAGTCGCCAATAAACTGCGCGAATACGATATCAATAAGAAAACTGTAAAGATTTAATGCCAGACATTGGCGTTGAACTAAAAAGCCGGTACTGCCTGTGATATCAGGGCCTGTACCGGTTTTGACTGTTTTCTTGGTAAGACAAAAGCGCTTTAATGACCGTTAACGCTTGTTTTCCCCTCCCTTGGTCATGTAAAGATTTGCAGACATCTGTAGCCGGTAAAGATAGCGCTTTGCGCTCTGGTAATTCGTGTAAGTTTCAGTAAAATCACCTGTTATATTCTACATAGTAATATTTTACGAAAGCTTGTTTACCGGCATTTGTTGAGAAACGCCGAACAAGGTTTTGCTTATAAACTGAAAAAGGTCTGATAATGAAATTAGCAACGCTTAAAAATAATAGCCGTGACGGCCAGTTAGTCGTGGTAAGCCGTAACCTGGAAAAAGCGGTGGTTGTTAGTGATATCGCCCCGACTCTGCAGGCGGCGTTAGATAACTGGGCGCAAACCGAGCCAAAACTGAATGAAGTCTATAAGGCATTAAATGAAGGCAAAGTTGACAATGCCATCGCCTTTGAACAGCTAAGCTGTGAGTCGCCTTTACCACGTGCCTACCAGTGGGCAGACGGCAGTGCTTATGTTAACCACGTAGAGCTGGTGCGTAAGGCAAGAAATGCGGAAATGCCGGCGAGCTTCTGGACAGATCCGCTGATGTATCAGGGCGGCTCAGATGCCTTTATCGGTCCTTATGACGATATTCCTGTGGCCAGTGAAGACTACGGTATCGATTTTGAATCAGAAGTGGCGGTGATCACCGATGATGTGCCTATGGGCGCTTCAGCGGAAACTGCAGCCGGTCATATCAAACTGCTGATGCTGGTCAATGATGTCTCCCTGCGTAACCTGATCCCGGGCGAGTTGGCAAAAGGTTTCGGCTTTTTCTCCAGTAAGCCATCAAGTGCTTTCTCTCCGGTAGCGGTAACCCCGGATGAGCTGGGCGATGCCTGGGACGGCAGCAAGTTACATCTGCCTTTGACCACCCACTTAAACAAAGAACTGTTCGGCCAGCCAAATTGCGGCGTAGACATGACTTTTGATTTTCCGACCATAGTTGCCCACGCCGCGAAAACACGTCCGTTATCGGCCGGTTGTATCGTAGGCTCAGGCACTATCTCTAACTACGACCGTTCTGCCGGTTCCAGCTGTTTGGCAGAAAAGCGTATGTTGGAAATCATTGCCGACGGTAAACCCAGTACTTCCTTTATGAAGTTTGGCGACCAGGTGCGCATTGAAATGTTTGATAATAACGGTGACAGCATCTTCGGCGCTATCGATCAGCAAGTCGTTGAATATAAGGCGTAAAACGTCAATATTTGCATATATCGCCGGGGAGTTGCTGGTTTGGCATCCCCGGCTTTTTAATTTTGGCAGTCAGATAAAGCTTGCTGCCACCAATGTCAGATGGATATAAACATTTCAGCCGCGGGAGCATAACAACATGAAATTATATGGCTACTGGCGTTCATCCGCCGCTTATCGTGTACGTATTGCCTTGTTTCACAAGGAAATTGAGTTTGAATCTATCCCGGTTCACCTGGTTAAAGATGGTGGTGAACAACACCAAAGCGCTTATGCCGAGCTAAACCCCAATGAGTTGGTGCCGACCTTAGTGGACGGTGATTTTAAACTGAACCAGTCACTGGCGATCATCGACTACCTCGACAGCCGTTTTCCGCAGGCTGGCCTGTATCCGGCAGATGCTATTGAGCGGGCAAAAGTCCAGGCACTGGCGCTGGATATTGCCTGTGAAATTCATCCATTGAATAATTTACGGGTGCAGCAATACCTGGGCAGCGAATTTTCGCTGGAAGATAAAGATAAACTGACCTGGTCCCATCACTGGATGAGTAAAGGGTTTGCCGCGGTAGAGGCGATACTTGCAAAAAGCGCCGGTTTGTATTGCTTTGGTGATACCGTGACCGTGGCCGACCTGTGTCTGGTGCCGCAGGTATATAACGCCAACCGCTTTAAACTGGATATGAGTGCTTTCCCCCATATTAAACGTGTGGTCGAGAACTGCCAGCAACTACCGGCTTTTGTTAAGGCCCTGCCGGAAAACCAGGCGGATGCCCAATAAAGTAAACCTGGTTTATTCGGTTGAAAAATGAAAAGCAAAGGGCACGCTCTTTGCTTTTTTACTTTTGGGGCCGGTTTCTTGACTAAATAGAAGGAAATTAAAAATAAATTAAATCTGTTTACAAAATAATTGCCTAAATGCCGATTTGTTGGTTGCAACCTAAGGCAAAAAACGTTGCAATAAACATTCTGTTTTACCTTAATCCTTTTTCATCATCCGGGATCATCCGGGATGTCCGTTTTATATATTAATGGGATAACATGGATAATTTAGATCAAACGCAAACACAATCTCCCAAAGTTTCTCCCTTGCTGGTCGCCGGCGGCCTGATTATCGCCACCATAGGCGGGGTAGTGGGCTGGCAATATTTTCGTGAAAAACCCCCGGCAGTTCCCGAGCAGGTACAAGTGCAGCCAGCGCCTGCCCCTGTGATTGAGCCTGAAGTGATCGAACCTGAGGTTGAGATACTACCTGAGCCGGAATTAGCGGAAACCGAGCAAATTCAAGCGCCGGAGCATGAGGTTGAGTTAGTGGAGGTTGAGGCTTTACCGACCCTGGATGAAAGCGATCTCTGGTTGCAGGAAAAATTACCGACCATGACCTGGCGTAAGGAATTACTTAAGCTGGTGATTGATGACGATATGATCCGTCGCTTCGTGGTTTTTACCGATAATTTCGCCCAAGGGGTATTAGCTTACGAGCACAGTCCTTTTGTCCGTCCGGTCACGTCATTTTCCGCAAAAGAAACCAAGACCTTTGATAATAAGCATCAGCAGGTATGGGAGTGGGACGAAAACTCGGTACGCCGCTTTAGCCTGTATGTCGATTTACTGCGCTCGATGGAAAGTGAACGCCTGGTTGACTGGTATATGGAGCTTAAACCGCTAATTAATGAAGCCTATAGCGAGTTGGGCTACCCGGATGAAGACTTTACCCATACCCTGCAAGACGCCATTACCCGGGTGCTGGATATGGAAATCCCTAAAGAGACCATGGAAGTGATTCGCCCGAGTGTGATGTTCCGTTATAAAGACCCGGAAATAGAAGCCATGGACGATGCTGATAAACTGCTGCTCAGGCTGGGTAAAGAGAATCTTCTGGTGATCAAGTCGGTGTTGCTTGAGTTAAATGAAAAGCTGGCGCGGGCGGAAAGTAACAGCTAGACGGCATAAGTATTTTCGCCATCATAAAAACGGCTGACCTGATAGGGGGCCGTTTTTTGTTGTTTTAGTCCCTGGTTTTTACCTGAATGAATAAAAGCTGATGGAAAAATCAGCGGACGATAGCAAAACGTAAAACTAGTACTTGCATAAGACGGGGCGATTGGTAATAATGCGCCCCGTAAACATTCTATGGTGACCCTTTCGGTCCCCTCGCAATGATACTCTGTGAACCCGGCCAGATTCGGAAGAAAGCAACCGTAGCAGACGACTCATGTGCCGAGGTGCGGCTGATTGGGTTACCACCATCCTAATATCTCCTCGTGTCATGTAAAACATTTTCATTATTAAGTGCATCGCTTTAAGCGCTCCTTTAACTCTGTTTACACTTTAGGCCCCGGGTATTCATAGTATTTACTTTGTTCTTGTCTGTGATTATTTTCGCCATAATCAAGTTTAGGTTAAGCGGGGAGGCATGGCTGACTCGGGTTAGTTAAACCCCCTGGCTTCCGGTAACCTGATAATTGATAAGCAAGCCTAGTCCTGCTTAGCGGATAACGGATGGTGGGCACTATAATAAGCGTTCACGACATCAGGTGTCATGTTATTATTTTTATGATGGCCAATGATGCGCTGATAGGGCAGTTTTTCCTGGTGCAGAAACTCAATGAACTCTTTTTCAACATCGGCCATATGTGTCGGCAGGCTGTTATCAAACGATATTTCTAAAAAATCCCCTTGATAAATAATTTCATTATCAGGGAAGTAAACAAAGCTTTGTCCGTCACTGTGAGCATGTGTGATATATACGGCATGTATGGTTTGTCCCGGCAAGTGTTTGTGAATGAGCGCCGTTACCTTTTCGGATACTTTACTTGACATGGGGGCGCCAAATACCGTTAATCCCTGTTGCTTATTTCGCGGCGCAAGGTCATGGCATTGCCCGCTTGCCGCGCTTTATGATGCAAGGTTATCTGGACAGTGGCGAATTGGTCCCAATTTTACAGGGCTATAATACCCAGCCGTTAGAAATTTCCATGGTGTACCCGCAAAACAGCCTCAACAATCCGGCATTGACAGCCTTTATCGAGTTTCTTCGTTAATGTAGCAATGCTGCGGGTGCATCCGACAAATAATAGAATACTTATATATCATTATTGGTATTCACCTGTGCCAGGTTGCTGATTTTTATATTTTTATATGGGGAATGAGCATGTTTGTTTGACTTTTACGCTAAAGAGAGCTGTTCTTTCTTTTTCGAAAGCTCAGCCAGGCCATTTATGACCATTTGAGCGCCAGCTTTGTTATGCGCCTGTTGCAGGGCCTGGTCCGCTTGTTCCACCCATTGTTTTGCCGAGGTCTGCTGCGCTACGACTGTCCCGCCCAAACTTATGGTAAAGGTGATTTTTTTCTCTTTAAAGCTGAGGTTGTGTTGACTGACAATGTCCTGAAATTCTGTCAGGCACGCTGCTATCTCTTCAACCTCCAAACCGGATGCCAAACAGGCAAATTTTCCACCGCCGAGTCGCGCCAGCGGTTGGCTAGTAAAGTGTTTGCTTAGCAGATTTGCCAGCTCTACCAGTACCAGATCTCCGCCACCCTGGCCGTAATTATCATTAATCTCTTTAAAATTATTAATATGTAAAACGGCAAAGATGTAAGCCAACTCATTTTGAATAATATCCGGGAAGTCATTATCCATCTTCTCAATAAAAGCACGCCGGTTAGCTAATGGCGTCAGGTAGTCCGAATCGGCTGTTGCTTTGATTTTTTCAATATATTGCAGCTCTTCAATGCTTTTTACAATGCGGCAGTAAAACTCTTCCATGCAAAAAGGTTTTTTCAAAAAGTCATTGGCGCCGCTTTTAATGAAGCGGGCAGATTGGAAATGATCATTGACGCCGGAACAGCCAATGATAATCAAGTCTCTGTCCGGGTGTGTTTTACGTATGGTTTGTACCAGCTCGACCCCGCTCATGCCCGGCATTTCCTGATCGGTAATAAGCACTTTGATAGATGGATTTTTTTCCAGGACTTGCAGAGCCTTAGTGCCGTCAGGCTCGTCATAAACGGTAAAGTTTCTTCTTTTGAGCAAGCGGCAAATATGCTGTCTGGATGAAAGTGAATCATCCACCACTAATACCTTGGTTTTATGGTTGGTTAACTGGCCGTGTAAGACTTTTAATAAGTAACGGTAAGCCTGGGAGTTTTCTTTGGTGATATAATCTATGATGGGTAATTTCAACAGTTTATGGCGTATTTTATTGTCCATTCTTCCGGTCATGATCACACTGGGAATGGTGTGGTCAAGCACATAGGGGATCACTTCGCCTTCATAGGCATCCGGTAGGCTATAATCAACGGTTGCGATAAAAAAGTCCTGCTTTTTGGCTAAGATGTTTTTTACTTCGGCAAAAGAGTATGCAACCGTGACCTCATAGCCAGCCGAAGTGCCCAGGTGCTCTATAACAGATGCAATCGATTTGTTGTCTTCAATGACTAATAAATGTTTCATTTTATAAATCCTTTTATAAGCCGAAATTCAGTTTTATCAGCACTTGTCGTCTCAAGTTGTTAAATGCTTATGGCGGAGTTGGCCATTCACCGTATTTGGCAAATGTCATTTTATTATGAGCGAAAAGTACAGATTCTCCAGTTGATATAAGTGCTTAGTAGCTTTTTAAGGCACCTTTATTCTTAGAGGGGGATTCGTTGTTTTAATGGCAGCAACAGATCTCATCGGGCCCTTAAAGGCTGGACATTCTTGTTTTGCGGGAAGTATCACAATCAAGGGGTTAATGAGAAAGGTGTATGCATTAGCCAAATTGATAGTATCTTTGAACCTGTAAGCACAAATTTTACCACCTTGATCGTTTCAGATCGGGGCATGATAAACGCTACCAGAGGTTTTCTTTAATATCCCGGAGGAGGATAATGCAGTTGTCAAATAAAAAATACAGAAGCTTTGTGATAAATTAAGCTGTTTTGGCAGCAAAGCATCGGGGCGGGATAAGGACCACTCATCCGGCTAATTTTGAGAGAGGTTATTCATTTGTTGATAAAAGTACTTTGGGTTTTCGCGGTATTCAGTCTGTTTGGCTGCTCGCAGCAAGAGGTTCATACGGGCCAGTCAAGTCTGGCACTTCATCATAGTGATAAAATCATTACCGCTTCGGCCCTGTCCCAGGACGGGGCTTTTAACCTGGTTGCCGACGGCAGTCAGCTTTGTTTATGGAAAAACCTTGAGGCAAAGTCACCGTTAAACTGCTTGCAGGGAGCACAGGCACAGTTTGTCGAGCTGCTTGATATCAGTAAAAATAATCAATTTTACCTGGTGTCCAACCGGGTGTCTGTGTCTTTATTTTCGCTGGTAAAGCATCAGCTTTTAGCACAGTGGCAATTTGGCGAAAATATTATTAATGATCTGGATATTTCCGCCCAAGGCGATATTATTTTATTGGGCTTTCGCAGCGGTAAAGCCGCAGTTATCGACGTCAAGAAAAATAGCGTCAGCATTTTTGACAAACACAGATTAGATATCAACTCGGTGAGCTTATCTGATAATGGCGCAATCGCCTTTACCGGCTCAAGCGACAAAAAAGCCCTGTTATGGCAGAGTAAAAGCGGCAAAACCCTGCATGCATTTGACCATGGCTCACGGGTGAACCATGTGACCCTCAGTGGTGATGCCAGCATAGCGTTCACCTTAGATGCCATTAAAGACCGCACCTTTTGGGACTTATCATCGGGTGAGGTATTAGCACAGCTTGATACCTACCTTAAATTTATCGAGTTTAATGATGCCTTGTTTTCCCCGGACAATGCCACTTTGCTATCCGGCTCTCCCCGGCAGGTATTGCAGCTTTGGCGGGTCTTTGACGGGGCATTGCTCGGTCAGTGGCAGTCGGCGGTCACCCGTGGCCGCTCATCTGTACTTAGCGTGGCTTATGCCGGAAAAGGGCTGATTGCTACTACCAACAGCGATGGCTTGTTTGAGCAATGGCCTCTGCCGGAGCTTGTCACTAAATCCTTGACGGAAAATTAATACTTCCCGGGTGTTAAATGGCAACAGCTAGCGCAGGGCGGCGGTTTATTAGTTTTACTCCGTTGCCCCTTGTTGCAATCCCCGCTAAAACGAGCGGTCATTTCTTGTTTGCTCTAAGGTTGAACTGGGCAAGCTAAACTTTTTGTACTTGAAAAAGGATGGTCGGCACTAAGTTGCTTTAGTCGCGCTTGGTTACTTTTTTACTTGTTGCAGGAGGAGCCATGTTCATTCGCCTGCTATTTCTGATCCTGTCTTTATTTTTCATTCATTTCGTTTCTGCCCGGCAAGCCCTGACCCAGGAGCAATTGCAGGCCGCCGTCGGCGATAAAATCGCCGGAGTGGAAAAATGGGCGGCCATCCCCGGGTGGTTAAAGCCATGAAAGAACAAAATGCCAGGGGAAGTTGTTGGAGGAAATCAAAAAATAGACCAGGAGTGGCGCGCGACCTCTGAGCTGACGCCGTTTAAACTGTCGCTGCAGCAAAGTGTTGCCGGCAAGTTTTTAAAAAGAAAACCCGAGTTGAATTAGCCTATATACAGTGACACTTTCCTCACCGATAACCTGGGGGCCAATGTCGTTGCTTGCCCGGCGACCAGTGACTACTGGCAGGGGGCTGGACATAGGCCTGGCCCCTTTGTTTGCTGCTCTATTTTTCACGCTTTACTGCACAGGTGTTTGCCGGTTGTTACAAACCTCCTTTAGTGGCGATGCTGTAACAGCGGCGGTTATTACCCTGCTGGTATAGCCCGGCAACTTCCTGGGTACTTAATTTGGTATGATAAAGGTTAACGGCGCCAATAGCCCCCAAAAAGAGCCCGGTTTGGTAAGATGAACGGCTGCCTATCCTTAGCGGTTTGTCATTGGCTAAGGAGCCGGCACGTCCGGTGGGATCTGTGGTAAAAATCACTTCACCGTCAAGGTAAAAAACCATGCCTTGCGGATGGTCGCGATCGATTGATACCGCAACATGGTGCCATCTGCCATCGGCAATAAATGTTTTGGTTTCGTATAAGGTGCAGGAGGAGTCCTGTTCGTGGCAGTACCAGCTGCCCTGGCCGGTTGCCAGTTGAAAGCCAAGCTCTCCCTCGTCGACATAAAAAACATAGCCTTTGACGTCCTGTTTTTTATCCTCAAATCTTTTATCGACGATCACCCGCTGCTCAAGTGCGCTGGTGCGTATCCAGGTGCTGATGGCAAAGTCTTCCTCGTGTACATCCAGACTGTCCTGGTCGGCAAACTCTATATAGTCGTCCAGACCATCGAGGCAAAAGGCCAGGTCGTCTTGTTTTGGCGCCAGGCGCACTGTGTTGTCTATGCGCACATCCAGCAAGACATCGGTATCGGGCTTATTGAAGAAGGCTATCAGGATAAGAGTTGTCAGCAGTAAAAAGGCGGCGCCAATGGTACTGAGCTGCAGTGGAAGCTTTACCAGGCGGGTTTTTTCGCCCTTATGGCGGTTATCGTCCTGGGTCTCGCTTTCAACCCAAGTGATCGGGGGGGCAATAAAGTAACCCCGGCCGCGCATATTCTGGATATAAGGACGGGTTTTATCTTGTCCTAAGGCCTTGCGTAACAAACTGATCCTTTGTTTGACATTTTCTTCTGTGGTGACGACGTCCTGCCATACCAGGGCTAAAAGTTCACGAGAGGATAAGGGGGCAGGGGCATGTAAGAGCAAGGTTTTTAATAAGGTAAAGGAAAGCGCTGAAAGCATCAGATCTTGCTGGTTATGAAACACTTTCTCTGTTTTCAGGCAAATATACAGCTCCCCGAGCCAGGCGCCTTGATGATTTGCAGGGGAGGTGTTGTCATGAGCACAAACTGCGTGTTCTGACATATGCTGATTCCTTTCGTTGACGATAAAATGGTAAATGCATTGTTTAACAATGACTTAATGGAAGGGTGAAAGTGCTTTTACTTTATTTTTACCCTATTTTACTCGCTTTTTAACGGCGGACAAGCCCATTATCGCGCCATCAAGTCCATAATCGCGCCATGATGACCGAAATAAACAAGCTGAATTTTCTTCTGCGGCGGAGCTGCTTGATTTGCTCTTGCTGTTTGTTTTATTATCAACGACTTTGTTATTTACCATTATCTTCGTCTGGCATCATCTGCCGGAGTTTACATCGGCTATCAGTAATATTTTCGAAAAAATGACCAGGGAAAATTGCCGTTGAACAAAGGATTTATTTATCGTCTGCCCGTCTGGCAATGCCTGATACTTTCACCGGTATTATTTTTAGCCCTGTATTGTACAGCAGCGCTTGCCCTTGTCCCGTCCCCATCTGGGGGGGAAGAAAAAATGCCTGTATTTGCTGCTGAAAATATCTTGTTTGAGCAGGCTAATATGGTGACCTCTGCCAATGTTGGCAGTGTCTTCAGTATTATTGAGGACAAACCGGGCTATTTGTGGCTGGGATCGTCCGAAGGGCTGTTTAAGTACGACGGTTATGAATTTAAACGATATTTAGGGGATGACTCTTATCGGAGCCTGCATCAAGATCCTGACGGCACCTTATGGGCGTTGGGGAGCAGGTCAATGAAGAAATACCGCCCTGAAACCGACAGTTTTGAGGTTTTTTCTCTGCCGGGTGATGAGCACAAGTTGCTGAGCGGCTTTCCTCATCCCCAGGCTATGGTGCAAACCGCAGATGCCAGCTTATGGTTTTTTGCCGGTGGCGGGCAGGTGCTGCAATACCAAAAAACCGATGACCGCTGGCGCAGGTATGCCTTGTTTCCCCAAAATTCCGGCAGGGAAACTTTGCCGTCGGTGCCTCTGATAACCCGCAAGGGGCGGCTATTGCTGGCTATCGGTCCTGAACTGTTTACCTATGATGCTGTGAGCGATACCTTTAACCTGCTATTGACCTTAGATCAGGCGGGCGTATCGATAACTGTGCTTGAAGAGGAAACTTCCGGCGCTTTACTGCTCGGCAGCAACCGCGGCCTGTACCGCTACCTTATCGGCACAGGGGAGATGCTGCACTACCAGGCTTTGCCTGTAAAAACGCAGCCCGGTAAGGCCATCAGCAGTAACCTGGTGACCCGGATATTAACGGATAAGCGGCAAAATATCTGGGTGGGAACGAAAGACGGCTTAAACTTGTTTGACCCGCACAGCGGTACTTTTCATCGCATTCGCCACCCGCGGGAGACAAAAGTCGGCGAGTTTGTACAAACACTGGCGCAAGATCGCTCAGGTAACCTCTGGCTCTCGGGATTATCCGGGCTTTATTATTACGCTCCGGGGAAAATGCGCTTTGTGATTGAAGCGGCCAATCCTGATGATCCCCATAGCCTGAGCCATCCGTCCCCCTGGTCTATTTTGTTCGACAGTCGGCAACGTTTATGGTTGGGGACTTATGGCGGTGGCCTTAATGTTAAGGCGGGGAATGATAAAACTTATCGGCGCTACCGCCATAATAGCAGTAACCGCAACAGTCTCAGCGATATGTCGGTGATGTGGATGCTAGAAGACAGCCGGCAAAATATCTGGCTTGGCACCCGCAGGGGCTTAAACCTTTACCGGGAACAAAGCGATGACTTTAAACATTTTTATTTTGCTCCTGAAAACAGTGATGCTCCGGTCAATAAAATTTTTTCTCTGCTTGAGCAGGAAGAGAATATTCTCTGGCTGGCGACTCAGGGCGGCGTGGTGCGGACGGAGTTTACTGCGGATGATCATGCTTTGCCCGAGATGGCAACACACCAGGTCTTTTTGCCCGGGGAGGTTGTTTATCATATCTGGATGTCTTCGGAGCAAGAAATCTGGGCCGGGACGCAATCCGGCCTTTACCGGTTAAATAACCAAGGGCAAGTCATCAAGCATTACCAAGGTGAGGCTAAGGTTGCGGGTAACCTTTCGGGTAATATGGTGAATCAGGTATACCAGGACAAAAAAGGCACTATCTGGGTCGGTACCGAAAACGGTTTGAATAAATATTTACCGCAGCAGGATACCTTTGAATTTATCCCGCTTTTCGGTCGGGGAACCCTGGCCGGGGTACAAAACCTGTTGGAAGATGCCAACGGCCTGTTATGGCTGGTGACCAGCAGCCGCGGCTTGATTGTGATGGATACCGACAAGGAGCAGGTACTCGCACATTATACCCGCAGTGAAGGTTTTACCTTTGCCGTGACTTTGCATGCCCTGGCCCCCGACGGGCGTATTTATCTGGGGACCTTAAATCAGGGCTTGGTGAGTTTTTATCCCAGAGCAAGCCGGGAAGCGCAACAGATCCAACTGACTCGAATTCGCCTCGACGACAATGAGATACTACCGGCACCGGGCGGCAGGTTTTATGTTAAAGGGGATAGTGCCGGTGATAACCGGCAGGAGCAGATGTCTGCCCAGGCATTTGCCCATAACAGCAAAAACCTGGCATTTCAATTTTCCAATTTTGAGTATGCCAGGGGACGTTCGGTCGAGTATCAATATAAGCTCGAGGGCTTCGATGAACAGTGGCGCGAGGCCCCGGTCATCAGCCGCCTGGCGACTTATACCAATTTATCGCCCGGGCACTATAGTTTTATCGCCAGGGCCCGCCTTCCTATGGGGCGCTGGAGTGAAACCCGCTTTGATTTTTTCATTGAATATCCGGTTTGGCGCAGCTGGTGGGCTTATTCAGGCTATTTAGTTGCTCTGGGAGTTTTTGTCTACTTAGGGGGCAGGGTGCAAACCCGGGTGCTGAAAAAGCGCAATCGGGCCCTGGAGCAAAAAATTGCCTTGCGAACCGGGCAAATCACCGAAAAGAATAAGGAGATCACCGCACTGCTGGCCAGTAAAAACCGTTTTTACAGCAATATCTCCCATGAGTTTCGTACCCCGCTGATGGTGATGTTGATCCCGATAGAAAAAATACTGGCAAGTAATCCGGCGAACAAGGGACAGTGGCAGGCTGCCTATCACCAGGGGCAGCGGCTGGTGAAAATGGTGGAGCATCTTATTGAGTTTGCCAATCAGGATAAAAAGGCGGCGGCTGTCAATACACAGTACCCGCTTGATAGTGCCATCCGCCAGTTGTGTGAGGCTTATGCTGGTATGGCGGATGACAAAGCCATAGCATTTCATCTGGATATTCAGGTCATCACCCCGCAGATATTGCTGACACGGGATTGCCTGGAGCAGGTTTTGGGTAATTTAATCACCAATGCCATAAAATATACCCCGGCTAAAGGCAAGGTAAGGGTGACGGTAACCGAGGAAGATGCAATTCTGAAACTGGCCGTGGCCGATACCGGCTACGGGATAGCGCCGCAATATCAGCAGCAGGTATTTGAACGCTTTAGCCGCATCGACAACCCCGAGCATGGGCAGGCCGAGGGGATAGGGATAGGTCTTGCCATAGTTAAGGAGCAGGTAGAACTCAACCAAGGCAGCATTACCCTGAGCAGTGAACCGGGCAAAGGCAGCTGTTTTACCGTGACTTTACCTGTGATTGCCGGCAATGAAGGGGGAGGGGAGCTTTCTTCCCGGAGCACGGGGAGATTGGACTCTGCTTTGGCGGCCGAGGGCGTGGCGGCAGCAGGAGACATAGCGGCTGACGTTGCCCGGGCACAGGACAAGGAGAAGGAAAAACTGCTTATTGTTGAGGATAATCCGGATCTGAGACGACTGCTGAGCCAGGAACTGGGCAGTGCTTTTCACTGTTTAAGCGCCAAAGACGGTGCCGAAGGCATTGCGCTGGCGGAGCGGGAATTGCCTGATTTGATCATCAGTGATGTGATGATGCCCAATAAAAACGGCTTTGAGCTGTGCCAGTCGGTGAAGCAGTCCCCGCTGACCTGCCATATCCCGGTTATTTTATTGACCGCCAAAGGGGATAAAGCCAGTAAAATGACAGGCTGGCAATGTGAAGCTGATGATTATATCGGAAAGCCCTTTGATATCCGGGAGCTTAACTGTCGTATCGATAATCTTATCAACAGCAGGAAAAAGCTGGCGCAAGTGCACAAATTAAGGTTTTTGTCCGGGCAAACACCGCAGGGGCATGCCGGGGGGGAGGCGCCGTTACTTTCAGGCTCTGATGCAAACTTGCCGTTGCCGGAGCGCTTTATCGAAGACATCAAAGCCGTGGTTGAGCAGGGATATACACAGGCCGAGTTTTCCATTAACGACATGGCCGGGGGGCTTTATATGAGTAGCCGCCAGTTACAGCGTAAAACCAAGGCCATTTTACAAATCTCTCCTTCTGAGTATTTAAAACAGTTTCGCCTGCAGCAAGCGAAAGTGTATTTGCAGCAAAACATGCAGGCGGCAAGTGTTGCCCACCGGGTTGGCTTTTCATCTCCTGCTTATTTCGGCTCCTGTTTTAAAGCGCAGTATGGCCAGACTCCGGTGCAGTACCAGCAAAGCTGTGTCGACGGTCAGCAGCTTGCCTGCCGATAAGCGGTCAAGCGCCTAAAGCGCAGAGAGCGGTTTCTGCGATAAATTCCGGCATTGCCCGCCGCTCCCCAAGGCTGCAGGACAGGAAAAGCAAGGGGGCATTTCTGCTCTTATGCTGTTTACTCCCGATATCCTCCCTGCCTGAGCAAGACGCTTCACGTGGCCATTTTTCTATCAGTGCGTGATCACTGCAAGTAAGATGCAGCGACGGCGCCCGGCAATGCAAAATAACCACGCCGGAAAGTGCTTATTAAAAATGAAACCTGTGTACCTTTTGCCTTGCCGGATCCGGCAAGTTTCTCCTTTGCCACCGGGAAAGAACAATCAGCTGATATGAAGTTTGCTGTAAAAGCCGCGTATACAAAGGCCTGCAGCAGAGTGTCACTGTACTGATAGTTGTGGTCGCGTATTTGACAGCATTTGTCGCGAGATTGATACCGATCTTTTTTGAGGCACTTTAAAGTCTGCCGTTATCTGTTTCAGCTTATTCGTAGCAAGGTTTGTTTCTTATTGTTGGCGAAGTGCCTGATGGACAGATGTGGACGTAACAGGGTAGAGAAAGGGCTTATATAGTGAAAAATGTACATTCATATCCATACAGGGAGTTTGGCGCAGGACTTACTTTTGAGGATGTCGAAAATTTAATTTTTACCCGCGCCGAACAAGCGGGGTTTGCCGGTATTTTTATCACCGGCATTTCCTGTATTACGGATGATATTAAGTTGATCAGTAATTTTCCCGGGGAGTTTATCTCGGCTTATTGCAGCAATAAATATTTTCTCCATGATCCCGTGCTGCACTACTGCAGTCAACATCACAGCCCGATCACCTGGCATGACAGTTACAAGACTGCTTCAAAGTGCAAAGAGGTCCGGTTATTGCAGCAGTTGTCGCTATCATGCGGTATTGAAAATTGCCTGGCAATTCCTGCTTTCACCAATAAGGGAACCGGTGTGGTGAGTTTATATTTCAGCGGCGATCAAGCCGAGTTCTTATCGCTATGCGACAGTAAATATGCCGAACTTATCGGCTTATCCCAGCTTTTTTTTGGTGAGCTATCAAGAAATTATCCGGAAAAACTTTTCATGCAATTTAACCTAACGACCCGGGAAAAAGAGTGTTTGCATTTTATTATCAAGGGCTTAAGCAATCTTGAAATTTCCCGGCTGATGAGGGTTTCCAGGGACAGGGTCAAAGAACTGGTGAGTTTGATCCTGAAAAAACTTGAAGCAGCCAATCGTACCGAGGCGGTGATGATTGCCGCGAAAAGCGGCGCGCTTTAACCTTTTCCGGGGGAAAGCCTCAGGCAAAACAACGTACGTTCGATATCGGGGCACAAGTATTAAGGCTAAGTTCCTGCTAAATGTTGTCCCGTGTGAAAAAGTCCGCGCTTATTCAAGTTTTCTTCCGCGTCTAAATATCTGAACCAGCTCAGGTAATGTGCAAAATATTTGCTCGCTACGCCATAAAGCGACTCATCTAAGCCTTCACATTCTGGATATGAATAACTTCACCAAGGCTTCACGTGAGGCATTACCGCTTCGAAGATGTGTTGACCGCGCTCTCTTATTGTCAAGCTCGCTACCCGCTCTTGTGTTGGGTGTCCGGGCTTGTTTTCATGCCTCTTTTCCCGGCAAGGACAAAGCTGCTTTCAAATGAATGCTATATTCTGTTGTGCTATTGCGTAAGACTTTACCCGTGAACATGCACGCAGATAGTCTGATCAGCCTTGCTCATGACACAGCCAGGCAAAAGCTGTACCTGTTGTCGTCATAAAGGTTTTAATGCAATTTTTATAGAACATGCCGGTTTATCAATTATCCGCTGTTTAAGCGCATCAATGATATGTTTGACTGGGTCGTCTCTCTGGAGTCATGTATCGAGATCCCTGCTCTGGCTATTTGTCAGGGATTTCGCATCGGATATGGGCTGATTAAATTGTGCCGGATTTAGGAGAAACTCTTAGGGGTTGTGCTCTTACACAGTACGTCTGCAGTTTAAAGGAACATAGTTATTACTGATTTCATTTTTACATAAAGATAAATGCACTTTTACCTTAGTTTTATCCTCTTTTATTCGATTTTAACTCCCGGGCAAGCCCATGATGTTTCACGACATCCAAATCAGGTTGTCTACACATACGCAAGTGAAATTTATGTATAAAGGATTAGATTAATGAAACATTTGTTAGCATTATCATTAGTGATTGGCTTAAACGGATTAACTGCTGCACCGGTACAGGCTGAGCAGAGGTATATGGAATGCAGCTCGGGTGATTATGAGCTTCACTATTCAGGCCGTAGCTGGCTGGATCAACGAGGCCAGGACCCGCTTCGTTAATATACCGCCGCCCCGGGCCTGGAAAATGGTAATTATGTGCATGTTTGCCGTGAATTTTCCGGGGTGCCGGGTAAAAGGGTTGGTCCTAACTGCTTTAGTCCCTGGTACGGGAAAGAGTATGGTCACAGCAATTATCAGGTATTGGCGGCACAGCCGGGTAAATTGCTGATAAAGTCCATGAATGAGGGCAGTTATAACTTTTATGTTTGTGCGGTACAGGATCAGCATGGTAATTTTATGACAGGTAAATATGTTGGTTCTTATTGTTGGTATCCTTACGGCGGACACGAATATGCCGTAGATCCTGCCAATCACTCTGACAACAGGCAAGTTTATGTGCTTTGGTACAAAGGATAAGTTGCAAAAGCCATAGCATTTAGCCAAACCAGGTATTTATCGCCTGTCGCTATCAAGGTTTCCAAAGGCGGGCGATAAATAATATCAAGCAGTATTTTTTCTTATTTATTTGAAAATATAAGATATTTCTTTTGCTAAAATAAAGACAAGCGTTTAAGTGGATAAGCTGTTACGGCAAAGAGGTTGAGAGTGGCCAAAACCTGTGTTCCGACAACAAGACCATGGCAGTCGGAAACGGTTTTTACCGGGGGAGACGAGTATTTCCAACAACTGGAATTAGATATTTTCCGGGCCAGGCATACCATAGATCTGGCGTTTTATATTTTTAGTTTTGATGCTCTGGGCAATAAGATATTGTCGGCTTTGCAGGCGGCGAGCGGGCGCGGTGTCAGGGTACGTATTATCGTCGACGGCATCGGCTCGCCGCAATGGCATGCCGGTACCCTAAGGCAGCTGGCACAATCGGGTATCGAAGCGAGAATTTATCATCCCTATCCCTGGCGTTTTTCTTTAAGGGCCCTTCGCCGGATAAATGTCCTCTTGGAGCGCTTTTTTCATTTATGGCGCAAAATCAATACCCGGGATCACAGGAAATCCTGTGTGATTGATGATGAAATAGCCTGGGTCGGCAGTTTTAACCTGGTGCAATATCATATGCAGTGTTATATGAATAACCTGGCCTGGCGCGATACCGGGGTAAGGGTTTGCGGCCCCCAGGTGAAAATGATCACGGCGATTTTCGATTATATCTGGTGCCGCCGTCGCTATCCGGTTACCGAGCCTTTAAGCAGCTTGCCGCACTTAGGGTACGGCTCTGTGGTGCGCAGCAATGTTTCTATTCGCCTTCGCCGGTTATTTGCCCGTGAGCTTTATCATAATATTATCTTTGCCACGCAGCGGGTTTGGGCCACCAATGCCTATTTTGTCCCGGTGTCGAGGCTGCAATTGAGTTTGATCCGGGCGGCAAAAAAAGGCATAGATGTGCGTTTGATTTTGCCGGCGATGTCGGATGTGATTTTTGCCCCCTGGATCGCCCGTTTTTATTACCGCATTTTACTGCTCAGCGGGGTCAGGATCTTTGAATATCAGCCGAGCATCTTACATGCTAAAACCTTGCTTTTTGATGACTTTGCCTATGTCGGCTCCAGTAATCTCAATCACCGCAGTTTGCTCCATGATCTGGAGCTGGATATTGTTTGCCGCCAGCAGGAGTCTATTAAAACATTAGAGCAGCAGTTTCTGATCGATCAATGTCTGTCGGTAGAGATCACCCAGGATAAGCTAAATCGGGGACGCTGGTGGGAAAAAATACTGGCCAGGGCGTTACTTATCCTTAAATCCTGGATGTGATCACCGGCTATTAACTCTAATTATCTTTTATATAATTAGATGTGGTGGCCTGTGATCGGTTAACAGCAATTTGGGTGCGGCTATGCAACAAGCAATAAAGGTACTGTCTTACAACATCCATAAAGGGATGAATATGGGGAACCGCAAATGGGTGCTGGATAATATCCGTCGCTTGATCCGCAGAGCCGGGGCCGATGTTGTCTTTTTGCAGGAGGTTGCCGGGGATGCCGGGCGTAAAACCGATGTCAGCCAGTTTGAATATTTGGCCGACTCTGTCTGGCAGCATTATGCCTACGGGAAAAATGCCGTCTATGATGCCGGCCATCACGGCAATGCCATTTTAAGCAAGTTCCCCTTTATCAGCTGGTGCAATCAGGATATTTCTACCAATCGTTTTGAGCACAGAGGGGTACTGCACGGCGTTATTGCCAATGAAGCCAACCCGGAGCAGGAATGTCATTTATTATGCGTACATCTGAATTTACTTGAAGCAGGGCGCCGTAAACAGCTGCAGCGGATATGCCGTTATGTCAGGGAGCAGGTACCGGAAGGCGCCGGTTTGATCCTTGCCGGTGATATGAATGACTGGTTACAGAATGCTTCACGGTTATTAACCGGGCAACTGGGGCTGCAAGAAGCTTTTAAAGTGGCTAAAGGCCGTTATGCCAGGACATTTCCTGCGATTTTACCGGTTTTGCCCCTTGACCGTATCTATTTTCGTAACTGTGACTTACTGCATTGCGAGCGGGTAAGTTTAGTGAATGAGCCCCAGCTATCGGATCATTTACCTTTGTTGGCGAACTTTGGCTACCAAGAATAGCAGCAGCTTAGCTAAGGAGAATGACATTGACAGGGGAGAGTGTGTAAATCAGCAGGGAATCATTTACCTTGATGAGATACTTTATGCTGTCAACTCAAGTGAGTGTTACCTAGCGGCAAGCGGGTTACTGGTAGTACATCTTGCCCTGTATTTGCTGGCCCTGTGCATATTTTTCCATCAAAGCAATGGTGATACATAAAATACACCTTATAAAAACAAAATATTAACAACGGGCTTGATATTTAACTTTTGCTTCAGTATGTTATTTAGGCGCTTCATGATGAAGGCTTTACTTTATTTTTGAATTAGGGAAAAGATAATGAAATCAAAAAAAATAACAAAATTAAATAAAAAAACAGCTTCCCTGGCAATGCTGGCACTTGGTATTGGTATGAGTATCAGTGTGCCTACAACGGCAAAAGTCAGATCATGTGCAGATACCTGTAATCTCATCCTTAATGTCTGTATGAGGGAAGCATCGGGCATGGAAGAGCAAATGGCTTGTTTTGACCAAAACTTTAGCTGTTTAGAAAACTGTGGTGTAGCCCCCTTTTAAACCATTTTTGACACAGTTTTAACTCGCCTATTTTAAAATCAGCAAAGCCTACACTGGCAGGTTTTGCTGTTTTTAGTTTACCTGGTTATTTTAATTTATTGCTTTTTAGCTAAGTTTCTTCCCTGTTGGCATAAGCGCTGCCGCGGCCCGCGAGTGCTTTTTTACCTGTCAAAGCTGTTAGTGCTATTAAAAATGAGGTCGTTGAAAAAGCCTGGTATTAACAACTTAGGATATTACATGTCTTTAAGGGCAATCGTTATCGATAAGAAATTAGTGACATTTTGGTAAAAATTGCTGACTTATTATGCGTTACGATTAATCCGTTTAACGATAGTTATCAGCCTTGTTACGCCAATATTTAACTTTTTCTGCTATGTCAAAATGTTTGATAAATTCCCTGTCTATAGGGTATTGATTGATTAGGCAATAAGCGACATAGACAGCTGCGCTTGCAGTAAAGGCCTTTTTTGACAAGGCATTAGGGTGACGGAATGATAGCAGGGTTTCGATAAGGTGGTAGGGAAAGTTCCATATGTGCAATAAGTACCCGCTCAGCTGGCTATGTTCAATACCAAATAACTCACGCTCGAGTTCAATATTGTCTCTATTGTCTTTTTTTAAGGCCAGGTAAGTGTCCAGGGAGCTGGCAGATATTTCAGGCAGAATCAACTTACCTATGTTGTGCAGTAAACCTGCCAGCATGGCTTCCTGTTTGAATTCGGGGGCGGCGATAAAATGTGCCAGGCGGCCTACGGCTAATCCGCGTGATTGCTCCGCCAGCACAGAAAAACCGGGAGGTTCGTATATTTGTGCGTGCAGCTCTGTGGCGGCGACTATGCTGACGATAATATCGACCCCTAAACGGGTGATCGCTTCTGTGATATCGCAGACTTCTCTTGAATTGATAAAAAAGGAGCTGTTGGATAACTGGAGAATTTTAGCCACCAGGGAAGAATCTTCGGCGATAACTTCGGCAAACCTCTCCATATTGGTAGCGTCGTGTTGTAGTATCGAATTTAGCCGGATATAGGTTCTCGGGGGAGAGGGCAAGGTTTTAATGCTGCCAAGCAACTTGCGAATAGCCGGCTCGGGCAAAGCCGTGCGTACCTGTTTAATGTTTTCTATTAAGTTGAGCAACATCTCGGGTTTACTGGGTTTTGTCAGCCATTGATGGGCAACCAAACTTGCTTTTAGTGAAGCTTCTTCATCGGCATGCCCCGATAAGATGATGCGTACCATGTCGGGATAAAATTGAGTGATTTTTTCCAGCAGGTCTGCGCCATCCATTTTTGGCATACGCATATCTGTGACGATTAAATCTATCTTTTCCTGGGTCAGTAAAAATAAAGCTTCCAGGGCATCTTCGGCAAAAACAATTTCGTAACCGCAGTTATATAAAGAGCGTTGTATGCCCTTTAACACTAAAGGCTCATCATCAACAAACATGGCTTTCATAGAATAAACTTCCTTATCGCATTACGTGATGACTTCCTGAATGGCGGCCTGGTGGGGTGTTGCTACCAGCTTGGACTGGATCGGTAATTGGATGGTAAAAACGCTTCCTTCGCCGTATACCGATTGTGCATATAACTTACCCTGGTGCTGTTCTACTATGACATTGTATGCCATGCTCAGGCCTTGCCCAGTTCCTTTGCCTACATCTTTTGTGGTGTAAAAAGGATCAAATATACGGTTGAGGACTTTTTCTGTCATCCCGGTACCGTTATCTTTTATGGTAATAATCGCGTCCGCATTGTCCTGGTGGGTACGGATGGTGATTTTTCCTCTTTCATCAGCGGCAAACTTCTCTGCGATGGCATGGGCGGCGTTAACGACAATATTGAGGATAACCTGGTTAAATTCATCCCGAAGGCACATAACCCTGGGTAAGGAGCTGTCAAAAATGGTTTCTACTTCAGCGACATGCCGCCATTCGCTCTGGGCTACCGTTAAGGTTGTTTCTATCGCTTCAGTGATGTTGGTTAACTTCATTTCACCTCTGCTGGAGTGAGAAAAAGACTTCATCGCGCCGACAATGGTGGAAATACGTGTCAACCCTTCCAGCGACTGGGACAGTGCCAGGGGGATTTCTTCGGTTAAAAAGTTAAGGTCGGCTTTTTCGATCAGTGCTTTAACCGCTTCACCTCCTTCTGGCTTGCTATTGTCAAGATAATCTTGGCTGGCCTGGAGAGCGGTTATCATATTAGCAAAAGATTCTTTTAAAAATGCTGTATTATCAGATACATACTGAATCGGGGTGTTGATTTCATGAGCAATGCCCGAAGCCATTTCACCGAGAGATTCCAGTTTCATGGCATGGCGCAACTGCGTTTCCAGTTGTACCCGGGAGGTGATATCTCTGACAATACAATTACACATCACTTTGAAATCAATCACTAAGGTCATCTTCGAGAAAGTGACTTCGATAGGAAAGCGGTTGCCGTTTGCTTTTGCGCCTTCTAAAATTAAGGTCTGGCCGATGATCTCCTTCTGCTCACCATTGATTTCTTTGATAAGCTTTTCCTGAGTAATTGACGGCATTAACTGTTCCAGGGGGCAGTTATCTAATCCCTGGGGTTTATAGCTAAACATGGTTAATACAGTGGAATTATATTGATGTATATGGCCCTTATCATTGATCACGAACCAGCCATTAGCTAAGTGCTCGATAATATCTTGCTCTCTTGCCTGGCTCGCCCTCGCGGTATCTTCTGCGGCTTGCAATCTCTGCTCGATTAACGCCATTAAAATAGTGGCGGCGACAAATATGGCGACAACGGCTGCGATGATCAGGGAAAGCACCTGGGATTGCGCCGACATTTGCGGGGAGAAGGAGTTGGCTGCTTGTTGCTGATAAAAACTGACTGATGCCATGGCGATATAATGCATTCCCGAAATGGCTGCCCCGATCACAGCTGCGCAGGCCAGGCGGAGCGATGATTTATTTTTTCTGAATTTGTGAACAAGCGTGATCAGATAAACGGCAAAACTCGCCAGAATATGGGCAAAGAGTAGTGAGGCAATAAATAAAGTAAAGTCATAAATCATTTGCCCCTCAATCACTATGGCTTCCATGCCAATAAAATGCATCAGGCTGATGCCAAGGGATAAAGATAAGGCGGCCATTTGAGTATTGAACAGGGTGAAACGCTCGGATGAAAGCAGGTATAAAGTGAAGAAGGCGCCAATAATTGCAGGTAAAACGGAGAGAAGAGTTATGATAACATCGTATGGCATGTTTACCGGTATAACATGGGCGAGCATACCGATGAAATGCATGGCCCAGAGCCCTGAACCTAAAACTAAACTGCCAAAGACATACCACAAGGGTTTATTTTTTCCGGCATTAATATTCCAGGCTTGCATTAATACCACTAACGCGGAATAAGCGGCAAAACCGGCAACAAGGATAGATAAACCGACCAGAAGAAAATTAAAATGACCTTCCACTAAGACGTAGGCCGGATTGTTAACAGAATGAAACCTCCAAAAGCCCAGCACGCACGATTCCCTATGCAAAATTAAACTAGCAATTAAAAAAGAGATTAGATTAAAAGTGAGCAAACTCAAGTGAATGGTGGTTAATCGGTGATTTTTATCTCTTTTGTTTTATGGGGCTTAGTTCGAGGGGCAGTAAACAAAGGAGAGATAAGGTGCATTATGCTCAGGGGGAGCGTCGCCTGTACGGCAAGCAGGAAATAAATTTACGTGATTTTTCTTTTGATAAGCAGTTTGAGTCATAAGCTGACCGAGTGTGCTTTATTGAGTTTTCGCTAAAAGTACAGGGTTCATCGACCCCTGTACTTTAATTTTCTAAAGTTAATGGCAGACGCCAAGCAATGTCCAGGAGGCATCGCTGCCGGGCTGGCTATTGGTATACCAATTACTCTGGTATAAATTTCCCTGATAAGTCATGTGATCGCCGGTATCGTTATGACTGTAATCTCCTTGTGGAAAATCTTTCCTTAACCAATTGGGATAGTCGTTGACACCGTCACAACTGACGCTATTGCCGGTACCAGTTTCTGTCCAGCTAAAGGTGGCGGCACTGCGGGGCGGGATCGGGTATTGGAAAGCTTGTCCCCGCCAGGCAACTGTGGTGTTTTGCACTTGTGTCCAGGAAGCATTGTAGGCGAGCAGCACATAAGAATTGTCCGGGTTTTTAAAGGCGCTGTGATGCAGTTCGCCGGAGATCCCTCCGGAGTCTATCCGTTTGGCACCCGGCTGCAAGGCTTTGGCGAGCTGGCTGATAATGTAATAGGAGACATTTCTGTTTATGTTGAAATTGCTTTCATCTAAGGTCATCGCTCCCATGCAGTTGATACAGCCCCTTTGCGCATTGCTCGGCGAAGTAAATAAATTCCATTCCAGCACCGTTTTCGACCAGTTGCGGGTTGCGCCGATAACAACATTTTCCATATGCCAGCCTAAGTCCAGGTTAAAGGCTGTGTTTAACTCCTCTTCACTGGTGCCGTCCGGCAGCCCGGTCCATTGCTCGGTAAAATAGACATCTTTGCCTGAGCTTTCTTTGACTGTGCTCATGGCGCTGATATCGCCGCCATAAAGGTGGAAGGCGGAGCCGTCGACATACTGGCTTTGCGCCACCTGAATAGGAAAACTGGTGTTGTCGCAGTTATGATCAAAACCTAATATTTTCACCTGGCTGTGGGGGGAATTTTTTAATAACGGGCCGAGGTGGTTTTCAATAAAGTTGTACTGTTCGTCTGCGCTCATCAGCATACTGGGTTCGTTATGACCGTTTTCCGGTTCATTTTGTACCGTCAGTGCCCAGATATCCAACCCCTGAGCCGCCATGGCATCGAGATAGTTTTTAAAGTAGTGCGCCAAATCGCCATAGTGATCGTTTTTGAGGCGGCCGCCGATCCAGTGGTTATTCGTTTTCATCCACCGCGGCGCACTCCAGGGGCTGGCGAGCAGTTTAATTTCAGGGTTAATGGTGCGGATTTTTTTTAATATCGGTATTAAGGTGTCTAAGTCAGGACCTGCCAGACTGAAACTGGAGGGATCCGTGACTTCGGTAAAGGTAAAAGACTCCCAGGTGCCGGCGCTTTGGTCGTTGTCCACCATACGCACCAGTTTATCCTCATCGACCTGTAATCTGTCATGGTTGCCGGCGCCTTTTAACGGCAGGGATAAAAAATAACTGCCCGGGATTTCTCCCGGTGTGAGCTGCCATTTTTCCCAGGTGCCGGTGGCGCTGTCGTGCATATCCGCCATGTTGGTATCATCGGTGCGTAGCCTGGCCAAAGGGCCGCCTGCCGCCCGGTCGATATACCAGTAGCCGTCGCCGCTAGGGACAAATTGCCATTGAAAGTCTTCTCCCGATGCCGCATTGTCGCCGGTATAGGCATCTTCACTGTAGCCGCTGGCACCGAGTCGGACATTATGGGCGGGCAGGTTAATATAATAATGTTTGCCCGGATCCGGGGTAAAGGCGTTGTCGCTGGTCACGGCTTCGTTATAGCTATATAAGGAGGCGCTTAAATCCGATGCCCCCAGAGTGACCCGTAACAGGGAAATGCCGTTTCCGGTGACCGGGTGAAATAATTCATTTAACAGCGCATCCTGTTTAGCTGTTGGCAACATGGAAATGGCCAGGGCGCTGGCCTGGGTGAGTGCAAATCCCAGCCCGTCTATGCTTTGATAGCTTTGCTCGTCATTGACTGTGATAAGGTTGGGGCTGCTGGTGTTATCAAGCTCCTGACTAAAAGTTATCTCTGTCTGTTGCAATAAAACACTTTTATCGCCGCGGGTTTCCAGGACAGATACCGGCTGGGCCTGTGATATCATTGGCGCCAGGGCAGAGATGACTGCCAGGCGTTTTAGGGAGGAGAGTAAGGTACAATTTACCATAAAATATTTCCTTTTTATTATCGTTGTTAATGTATAAAGCGGTTTGGGTAAGCCACAAACCTTATTGAGCTGCCAGGTAACACTTCTTGCAGGCGTTGACAGGCAGGACAAAGTTCTCTTTGTTGTCTTTATGCGGCTTAGTTCCGGATAATTTTTTTATCGATTTTAAACATGAAATGTAAGCGCTTACAATTATAAAGGCAAATTTACTGAAATTTTGAGCTGTTCATGAGGGCGGGATCAGTGCCTGCCTGGTATGAATTTACGCTTTATTAGCAAAAACCTTGAAGTTCAATGTTTCACTCCCGGGTAACTGAGCACAGATGCTGGTACCTGATTTCATTTATTTCTTATTTTACAGTGGCTTATTTTTTTTATGGTTGTTCTTATCGTTCAGATACGGGTCTTGGTAAAGTTGAACGTTCAACTTTATGACCGGGGCTCATTTTGGTCGAATCTAAGCAGGACCCCTGGTACTTTTCTTATGCCGGAGGGCCTCTTGCTGGTGAGCCGTTATCAGGCACATGCGGTACAACCGTTGACGGTACTGGGTAACCAGGTTCTGGCCGGCGGCAAGCAAACCAGTTTTGCCGGGCCGAGTTTATTTTGGAGTAATACCGGCTGGGGGGCGGAGAAGTTTTACACCGCCGATATTGTCAGCCAGGCAAAACCTGAACTGGAAGCGACCATTATCCGCGCTGCCATGGGGGGAGATGAAAACGGCGGTTATGCCCATGATGCCCATGATGCCGATGGCAATAAAGGGCGGGTAATGACTGTGGTTGATGCCGCCATTGCCAATGATATGTATGTGATCATTGACTGGCATATCCATGATGCCCGTAAAGAGTGGGGCAAAGCGAAAGAATTTTTCGTGGAAATGGCGCAAAAATACGGCAGCACCAATAATGTCATTTATGAAATTTATAATGAGCCGTTGGCTGTTTCCTGGTCCGGCCATATTAAACTTATGCCGAAGACATTATCAGCGGCATTCGCGCCGTTGATCCGGATAATTTGATCATTGTCGGCACCCCCAACTGGTCACAGGATGTTAATCAGGCCTCTTATGATCCCATCAATGGCAGTAATATTGCCTATACCCTGCATTTTTATGCCGGTAGCCATTTTGGCGGCTTGCGCGATAAAGCCCGGGAGGCGATGGGTAATGGTATTGCCTTGTTTGCCACCGAGTGGGGCACGGTTGATGCCAGCGGCGATGGTGCGGTGAATGATGGCAGTACCGGTGAGTGGATGAATTTTTTAAGGTCCAATAATATCAGCCATACCAACTGGTCTATTAATGACAAAGCCGAAGGTGCTTCCATGTTCCAGCCCGGCGGCAGCTGGGGCAATTTGACGGCATCGGGTGCTAAAGTCAAAGAAATCATCCAAAACTGGGGCTCGGATACCGGCAGTGCCCCCAACTGTCCGCCGGCGCAGGAAGGGCGGATCGAGGCTGAAGATTATACCGCCATGGCAGGGGGGCAAACCGAAAGCACCACGGATACCGGCGGCGGGCTCAATATTGGTTATATCGACCCCGGCGACTGGATGACTTACCGGGTATCAAGTAATGATGGCGGCCAGCTGCAATTTAAAAAAGCCGGTGGCTCTGTGGCTTACGGTGTTATCGATGTCCCCGTCACCGGCGGCTGGCAAAACTGGCAAACTGTCAGCCATACCCTAATCTTATCAGCAGGTGAGCAGGAGCTGGCGATTGCTTCCCTGGCAGGGGCCTGGAATATCAACTGGTTTGAGCTGAGCCCGCAAGATGGCGGCGATTGTGCCGGCATCAATGTTTACCCCAACTGGACCAGCAAAGACTGGGAAGGGGGAGAGCCGACCCATAATGAAGCCGGTGATATGATGGTCTATCAAGGTAATGCCTACAGTGCCAACAGGTATACCAAGAGCATTCCCGACAGTGATGAGACCTGGACTTTTGTTAAGGCTTGTAATTAAGGCTTGTAATTAAGGCTGAAAAGTAAGTTATCGCTGTCATAGTGTTTAAGATAAATTAAGCCATAACTGCCCTAAATACCGGTTATGGCTTTTTAGTGACGCTAAGTGGTGGTTTTCTCATTTATCAGTTATTAATGTCAAGAAGTGGGCCGGCACGGTTAATTTCGTCCGCGGCTTTACGGATTTTTTCTACCACGAAGAGCGGCGTTGTCTTACTCAGGGCAATACAGTTCTCTGCCAGATGCTCATCCTTGAATTTATAGGCCAATTCTATCAGGGATTTATCCAATCCCTGGGAGGCGATATTTTCGTATATTGAGCTTCTTGACTGCATCATCAAATCAATGCGCCCTTTGATTAATTTACGCAGGGTACTTAAATCATCGGTATTGGCATCAAGCTGCTGCCCGTCTTTAAAGCCATGTTGCAACAATAACGCATGATCATAATCTTCCCGGATGAGGCCGATGCGGTATTTTTTAGCGTCTGCTAATGTCTTCACTTTTATATCTTTCCGCTTTGATAATTTCACGAAGAAGAGATCCACCTTCGTCGACAACGGGCAGATAAAATGAAAAAACGGCTCGCGCGCTTTGGTTTTGAAAATAGGGTAAATAAGCACATTCTGATCTGAAAGGGCATAATTATAAGCCCTCGGCCAGGGATAGATGTTCAGGGAGTAACTGAGTTTGGCCCTTGCCATGATGTCGAGGACCTTTTCGGTGAGTGGCCCCGAAATAATACCGGCTTCATTCATATAAATATTGGGGGGCCAGGGTTCGGTGACAATATTGATATCGCTGGCCTGTGCCGTTAGCTGGTAGGCCACCAGGGCGAGAATTACTGATGTTGTTCTTATTTTTTTTATTATTTTTCTATAAATAAGCCACATAGATAAACAGTACGGGTTTTAAGGATAATTAAAGTTTAGTGCCAAAGCGGCGTTAATCAACAGCACTGGTTGTATCATTTGTCTGTTGTTTTTTCGATGTTTTCTTTTTGGAGCTTTGGGGGAAGGACAGGGAGATTTATGGCGTACTACTTTCTCTCTGGCTGAGCAATGCTAAAAGTTGAACGTTCAACTTATACTGCCCGAGAATAAAACGGCAAGCCCCGGCGTATCAACTATAATCAGGGCTTGGAGTTATTCTTTTCTTAATGGCTGGAGCGCAGGGAAGTGCAGCAGACAACTTTGATAGATAACAGTAAACGTCAGTTACCGGCGCTTAATCCCCTGGTGCTTAATCCCCTGCTGTTAGCCATCGTTTATACGGCTACCGGCTATCTGGCTCTTTTGCTTGCCATTGAGCCGGGTTATGCCACGATAGTCTTTCCGCCTGCGGGCATTGCCCTGGCATCTTTATTGATATGGGGCAACAGCCTTTGGCCCGGGGTCTTTATCGGTTCATTTGCCCTGAACCTGTTGAGCGCCCAATTTTTGGGGCCTTTGACGGTATCCATATTGGTGTTCTCATTTTCTGTGGCAACCGGTGCAACGCTCCAGGCGTTAGCCGGGACCTGGCTAACGAAATATCTCATTGGTTTTCCCACGACACTGACTAAAGTGCGAGATATTTTTTTATTTTTATTGGTTGCCGGACCGTTAAGTTGCTTGCTTAACTCAAATATTGGAGCGGTGAGTTTACTGGCGACAGGGCTAATTTCGGCATCAGAGCTTACCTATACCTGGTTTACCTGGTGGCTGGGGGATACTATTGGCGTACTGATCTGCGCCCCTTTATTGTTTATTGTCTTTTGCAAGCCCAGATCTTTGTGGCAAAGCCGATATGCATCTGTGGCTGCCCCCCTGATTTTGACACTGGTCGTGGTGGCGGTGTTATCCGTTTGGACCAATAGGTGGCAGCAAGAGCGTAACCATTTTGAATTCAAGGAAATTGCCAATAATACCGTGCAAAGACTGCATTCGAGTTTAAGCAGTTATGTGGATGCGGTAGCTGCTATTGAACGTTTTTATGTCAGTTCAAACCATGTCAGCTGGGAGGAATTCCGCCATTTTGTGCAATATATCCTGATGAATAAACCCGGTATCAACGGTTTAAGTTGGAACCCCGTAATAACACAGTCACAGCGCCAGTCTTTTGAATATCAACTGCGGCTGCAGGGCTTTGCCCAGTTTGAAATTAAGGAGCGCGACAGCAGGGGCAGGCTAATCACCGCAGGACAGCGTCCCGAATATATTGTCGTGAATTATATTGAGCCCCTGGATGAAAACCGCAAAGCCCTGGGGTTTGATGTTGCCTCGAATCCCTATCGCCGTCAGGCCCTGGATCAGGCCCGGGACAGCGGCCAGCCGGTTGCAACTGCCCGTATCACTTTGGTACAAGAGCGGGAGCAGCAAAGCGGTTTCTTACTTTTTTATCCCATTTATGGCGGCAGCCATAGTACCTTGCAAGAGCGCAGGCAGCATATAAGGGGTTATGCGGTAGGGGTTTTTCGTGTGGGGGATATTGTCGATACGGTTCTTCAGGGGCAATATAAAGATCAAATTGTTGTCGGTATTTATGATGAATCATCTGAAAAAAACGGTCATTTATATGGTCCGCAGGAGCCGTTTAACTTCTCACCGGGTGTGTTGGAACTGACCGATAGCCTGGAAGTCGGGGGCCGGCGCTGGTCCCTGCATTTTTGGCCATCCGAGCAATACCTGGCGAATCACAGAAGCTGGCAGGTGTGGGCGGTATTAACTTCAGGGCTGTTCTTTACCGTGATGCTCGGGGCCTTTTTATTGGCGATGAGCGGACGCTCCTATGATCTGGACAGCCAGGTGAAAGCACGCACTAAAGAAATAAAAAACCGCGAGCAGGCATTAAAAACCACCAACAAGGTGTTAAAAGTGAGCAATAAACTGCTCGAACGCTCCAACCAGGAGCTTGATCATTATGCTTTTGTTGCTTCACATGATTTAAAGTCCCCGCTGCAGGCCATCAATGAACTTGCTACCTGGATCAGTGAAGATTGTCGCGATATCTTGCCGAGCGAGTCGAACCGGCATCTTTGTTTGCTGAAAGAGCGTATTGCCCGGATGCAAACAATGCTGGCGGATTTATTGACCTTTGCCCGTTTAAGCCGGGAAGATTATCAATGGGAAAAGATCAACTTACGCCATATAGCCGAACAGGCTTTTGCCCTGACTGGTGACCCTGACAGCTTTCAATTGCACCTGAGCGATTGTGATACCGATATCGACTTACCCCGGGTGCCGATTGAACTGGCATTACGCAATTTGATCAGCAATGCGGTGAAACACCACGATAAAGGCAGCGGCATCATCCAGGTATCTTATAGCCGGGATGACAATGAACATCTTATCCGGGTTTGTGATGATGGTCCCGGGATCCCGGAGTCGTTACAACCAATGGCGCTGGAAATGTTTGCCACCTTAAATCCCTGGGATGAAATTGAGGGCAGCGGTTTAGGCTTATCGTTAGTAAAGAAGGCGATAGAGCGGCTGGAAGGTTATATGAGTATTATTTCTGATGGCGTTGGTGGCACTAGTATTGAACTGCATTGGCCGGCAAAGAGCCGGGGAAAGGATAGCAGCCGATGAAAGAGAAAATAGCGCCATTAAAGCTAATAGCCGTCAATTCCACATTTATTAGACTTTTCCATCAGCATAGTGAAAATAGACAAGAGTGTGATGCCGGTCTCAACAGGGGATCAAAACGGCATACTTGTGCCGGAAGCCCTGCTGGCTTTGCTGGAAAAATTAAAGCTGGAAAAGGTGGCTGAAGGGCTGGAGCAGGATTTCCAGCTGCAACCCCTGCCGGGCATAAGGTAAACGGGCCCGGGGCTATTTCTTTAGCAGGCCGGTAAGCCGCAAGGAGTTGAGCACCGCTATTTTTCCTCGTCCGGGATCAAACCTGGCGGTGCAGAAATGTTATGTTAGCGGTGAGTGCCCTTATTGGTTAAGTTTACCGGCTGGCTGATTGAGGATAAGCTATTGAGGTTAAGAGAGGGGAGCGGATACTCCCCCTGAATTTAGTTATCGGTAATAGCCGTTAATAGGCAATGTCGAATGTGTTTAGCTTTGGTAAAGCATACTGGTTAACACCTGTGGCATGCTCTGAACTTAGGGTGACTTGAAAGTTGACCGGAATTTGTGTTTCTTTGGCGCTTGCTGTCGGGTAGCCATTGAGCACGAGTGTAATATGCCAGTCGATTTGTTGGTAAGCATTTAAGTAGCGCCAGTTGATCAGATCAACTTCATTTTGCGGTATATCCCAGGCGATAGTGCTGGTATCCTGCCCGGGATCCGATACCAGGGTGAGATAATCGCTAAAGTTTTTTATCTGGCCGTTTGCGGCGGCAAAGCCGGGTGAAAGGCTATAACCCAAGAGTTCATTTTGCAGGTAAATGCCGGTTTTGCTGTCAATAACTCCCGTTAATTCATGGGGTTGTTGAGCGGATGGATAAACCGAGGCCACTTGATAAGGCAAGACTAACTGGCCCTGAAGGGGGATTTCCAGTGTCTGATAATCTGGGGCGGCATAGATTTGCGGATAATCGCATAAGTCGCCGCCATGGTTCAGACAAAGGCGTATTTGCTTGTCCTGGTTAACATCCCCCGGATGCTTGACGGTTAGGGTCATTTGCTTTGTTAAGGTGCCGGTCGGGTTTGCTGGTTGCGCGCCTGATTGCATCCTGGCTTTGATTTGCTGCCAGGGAATAGGATACTGGCTAAAAATTAACTGGGAAATCCTGTTGCCGTCATGTGTTTCGATATCCAGCCAGGAGTTGACGCGGATCATGTCCAGGCCGGTATGTTGGCGTGTTAGCTCTGCCAGGGAAATTTTAGCCTGGACCCGGGTCTGCTCTGTGTTGCTCAAGGCGAATTCTGCGCCGGTTTCCCCCAGGCTAAGCCCGTTACCATCTTCTAAAAACAGGTCGATATAAGTGCTTCGGCTGCCGCCGTAAACCGAATTTTTTGCCTGAACTATCAGGTAATCCTGGCCATCTTCCTCGCTGCGGGCGATATTCATATCTAACAGCAGGTGAGCATAATCAAGGGCCTGGTCCGTTACCTGGCTTTGCTTGAGTTTTTTATCCGTCTGCTGTTTTGGCAATTGCTTAACTAAGCTTTTCAGGCGCAGATACTGCTGGGGGGTTAATGCGCTATTTTGCCGCCGCTGGTCAAGCAACTGGCTTTGGCGTGTTTTTTTCACGACAGGGCTGAACTGCCCGGTTGGGGTCATTGTTTGCGCTGTACCGGGCGTTACCGCCAGTGCAGCTCCATTGAAGCATAGCAGGCTTATTAACGCCGTACTTGCAGTAAAAGCTGGGATTTTCATGATGATCTTCCTTGAGTAAAGTGACATAAGGTATTTCCAGCCCGGGTATCTTTGCCGATACAAATAAGGCCGGGGTTATATTATCTTGATTTTTAATGAGAATACCAACATGAAGCGCCGCCGGAGCACAAATCTGGCTGGTTTTCGTTTATTGTCAAAGACAAAAGCTTTGTTTATAGTGCGTTAACCGGATATAAAATTTTAGCGAGCTTTATGACAGTAACCGCCCTAAAACAACAAGAAAACTTCTTTGAACTGCTGCCGGGAAAAAGTCTGGACTTGCAAATTAACCATCCGCTTCAGGTACGGTTAAAACTGCAGTTGATCGGTTATGAGATGGGGAAATATATTATTCTCAAGCACCCGGGAGATCAGGCGAGTTATCGCGATGTCCTGGTTGAAGGCAATGTCGTGATCGTCCGTTATATTTTAGAAGGCAGTAAAGGCCAGTGTTTTGCCTTTCGCACGACGATCCGCAATATCAGCATGTTCCCGGAGAAATTTTTAATTCTTGATTATCCCAAAAGCATCGAGAACCGGGATTTAAGGTTACACCAGCGTTATGCCACCAATATTCCCGCCACGATTGTGCCGGATGATAAAGGGGGGGCGACCGGCACTCGAATAGAAGGTATTATCGCCGACATCTCCCCTCAGGGCTGCTCTTTTACCTTTTTAAGTGATAACAGCGCAATTAAAGTGAACCAGCGGGATATTTTTATCTATATCCAGTCATCCCTCGACGGCATTACTAAAATACCGGCACGAGTGCGTAACAGCCGTTATGAGCGGGGGAAAGTTAATGTCGGGGTGCAGTTTACCAACTCAGAACAACAGATGAAAAACTTCCTGGCAAAACTCTTTCTTATCTCCGAATTCGAATAAGGCATTTCCCCGTATCAACGGGGAAGTTTACTTTTAATGGCCATATAGCCCGGGCGGGCCGTCAGTATCGATGGGGCCCTCTCGGCCTTGTCGGGGATGCGCTTTAGGGAGACCGGGGCTATTTGCTGACCGGTTGGGATTTCATAAACTCCAGTGCTTTGGCAACCGCGGCCTTGACATTGCTTTCCATTTCAAAACGCTCAGAAGCCGGCAGATAAAAAGACATATCTACTTCATGGCGGATATAGCGGGTAGGGAGTTGGTTTAATACGATACAGGTTAGATCGGCGAGGAAATCAGCGTCATACTTGTCATCAAATTTTCCTGCGGTAAAGTGTTGTACTACCAGCTTTTCATAGTAGTTATGAATATCGTTAGATATATTCACATTAACGTCCTTTCTTCTGAGGTTATAATCAATAAATCCTAACCCGAGATAAGGTAAAAAGCTAATACTTATATCAATTTATCCGGTGAATTTTTGCCTTGAAGTGTCTGGATCAGAATAAGGGTCCGATGATCGTTAAAGAGAGGGTTAAAGGGGGTTATTGACGCTTTTCGGCAAATTCAATATCCCTTTCTATGGTGGAAATCGCCTGACGGCAACGGCCGAGTCGCTGGTGCAGGGCTAATACCTCGGCGGTTAACTTCTGGTTATTTTGGCTTTGGTTGTGACTATTGTCCCTGAGCTGCTCCCGGTCTGTGATCATCGCCAGTAACCTGCGCTCGAATTCATGGTGTTCGGCTAACTTTTGATGCAGCTGGTGGCTCGGTTGCAACATCTTCTGTGCGGCCTGCTGGTATCGGCTTTTTTTATAGTGCTTTGCCCGGGCATTTAAACGGAGATTGGCATTTTGATGCAGGGCATCATTGGCACCAAGGGCGTTCACCAAGGCCTGTATTTGCTGTTCGATGTTTTCAAGCAAGGCGGTAAACAGCATTTTATTGCCGGAGCGCATTAAGCGCTCTAATTCAGAAATTCGCCTGTTGATTTCCAGGGCATAAGGCAGATATTTATCGCTTTGTGATAAAAACAGTGAATTGGAAAACAAGGCATTATTTTCTATCAGGCGGTGAGATTTCAAGGTGCTGTTGTGTTTATCGGTTGCTGTTGCCTGCTCAGCAAGGGCCTGGATAACCGCGGATAACCGGGTGATGGCGTTTTGATTCATAACAGCTCTCAACTTGTTTGTTGCATTTTAGGGGGTATCTTTAAGGCTTGCTAAATCCAGGATAGCTAATGGACTAGCTGAACCAGGCGTTGTAGGCAAGGTTTATCGACATCAGGATCACTACCGTGATAAATATCGGGCGAATAAATTTATTACCGTGTTTGATGGCGGAGTGGGCGCCGACCCAGGCACCGAGCATAAGAAATAATCCCATCATCAAACCCAGTAGTACATTAACATAACCTAAATACACAAAGGTTAACAGTGAGCATAAATTACTGACGAAATTGTTTGCCCGTGCCAGGCCGCTGCTGAGCAGGATATTGATTCTATAAAGGGCCGAAGAGCTGACGGTCCAGAATGCGCCGGTGCCCGGACCGGCAATACCATCGTAAAAACCTAAGGTCAGTCCTTGTATGCCTTGCTTGGCTGTCAGTTTTTTTGATTTTTGTGGCAATTTGTCGGGGCATTCCACCATGGTTTTGGCAAAGAGGGTATAAGCGGCGGTCAGTATGATGATCACCGGCAGAATTTTCTCCAGAAATTCGGTGCTGAGAAAGCCGACAATCACGGTACCTGCCACCGCGCCGATAGCGGTTGTGAGCAGGGATACCCGCCAGAAAAGCGGATCAAAGAGTTTTTTCCGGTAGAAGGTCAGGGAAGCAGTACAGGTACCAAAAGTGGAGGCCAGTTTATTGGTGCCCAAAGCGATATGGGGAGGCAGGCCGGCGGTTAACAGGGTAGGCACGGTTAACATACCGCCACCGCCGGCGATTGCATCAATGAAGCCGGCAACAAAACCCACGCCACATATAAGCAGCCACATTGTCAGATCCAAAACCGGGTCCATTGCTATGCCTTAATCTCAGCCTTAAAATTTTAAAGCGAGAGTGTAACATAGTGTGAAACTATCCATAGAGAAGTATTTATTAAACCTTGGCCGGTCGGCGATAAAACAGGCAATCCCTGTCCGGTAACGGCTGCCTCCCTAATCTGTCTCAATACAGCAGGGCACCTCGCTTGTTTCTATGTTTAACTTCTGTTTTTTCTAAGTTGCATTTTCGTTGCATTTTATTGTTGGCCAATAATCGCCATGTTTTAGCTCGAAAAATACACAGTTGACGTCTCGGCTGTTTTTCACTTCAACTTGTTGATATTTAAATGCTTTATATTGGTTGTTTGTTTTTTGTTCGAAAAATGATTTTGTAATAACATCTGGATTAATTCACAAGTTGTGCTTGTCTTGTTAATCGATTGATTTATAAGAAGTAATTTTCTATAAGAAATGTTTCGTAATTTGTGTATAAATGTTACGGTATGTTAGTTTTTTCATCATTTATTGCTAATGAGTGTTGCCCCGCAAAGGGATTACGTTTAATATCTTTGGCGACAGTTCAGGTTTCAGACCTTTGAAATTATAAAATAAACAAGACAGCTAATAGTCTTGATATTAATAAAACTATGAAATCACATTTAGTGATCCAGGGAGAAAACATGTTTAGCAATTCAAAAGTAGCCAAGTCTATTCGCTTAGCTATGGCCTTCGGTGCTGTTTCTGCTACCGCAATTAGCGCTAATGCTGTTGCAGCAGAGCAGGAAGAGGAAGTAGAGCGTATTTCCGTAACCGGTTCAAGTATCAAACGTACTGATATGGAAGGCGCACTTCCTATTACTACACTTTCAAGTGAAGACATCGTACGTTCTGGTGTAACCAGCGTTCCAGATTTGATGGCTCAATTACCTTCTATGCAAGGTTTCACCACAGCAGCTGACTCTGTTGGTGGCGGCGGTGGCGGTATTCAATCTGCCTCTTTACGCGCCTTAGGTGATGAATACACATTAGTACTATTAAACGGTCGCCGCATGGCTTCTTCCGATTCCGGTGGTGTTATCGACCTTAACCAAATTCCTTTAGCCGCTATCGAGCGTGTTGAAGTATTGATGGATGGTGCTTCTGCCCTTTACGGTTCAGACGCTATTGCCGGTGTTGTTAACTTCATCATGAAAGATGACCTGCAAGAGACTAACGTAAGCGTACGTTATGACCGTCCTCAAGAAAAAGGCGGCTCAAGCTACAACTTCTCAATCAGCACAGGTTATGGTGATCTGAGCACTGACGGCTTCAACGTAATGATGGCCTATAGCCATGACTCTAAAGAGCAGCTGAAGTCTAAAGACCGTGATTTTGCCAACACGGGTATTCTTGATTTTAGCCACAACGGTGAAGATTACACTTTAGTTCAGGGGTCTGCCAATGCCGGTCCAGGTAACGCCTATGCGCATTACCAGCAATTTGATGCCGACGGTAACCTGGTTTACCAGAAAGAGTATGACGAAAACGGTGATTGGACCGGTGGTTATACTGATCAGTTAGATCTTGCTACTGTTTCTTTTAACCCATACCGTGAGCAAAACGGTGAATGTGGTCCAAACAGTGCACCAAGCGGTACTACTTGTGTATTCGATTACACCAGCACTTTAGAAATTGCCCCAGAATATGAGCGTGATAACTTATTCCTTCAAGGTAAGTTAGAAATCAGCGACGACCTGCAAGCCTATGCCAACTATTCTTGGTCTAAATTCGATATGATCACTCGTATCGCGCCGTATCCTTCACTGGAATTCGGTTTAGATATGGACGGTTCTCTGGCGCAAAATGAAGTAATTCCTCATATCCCTGAGCTGGACAATGCCAACCTTGCCGATGGCCGCACTTATGGCGAACTTGATAACCTGACAGCCAGATGGCGTACACTACCGGGCGGTAACCGTACCGATTCTATCGAAACGACTACTCACCACGCGGTAATGGGCCTTAAGGGTGATATTAACGATATCGCTTTTGATGTTTCACTGACGTTCTCTGAAGCAGACCGTAAAACAGACCGTTTAACTGGTTATCCTTTAGATACAGAATTCAGAGAGTTGTTAGCAGCCGGTACAGTAAACGTATTTGGTACCTTTGAAGATCTGACTGACGAGCAAAATCAAGCCGTTAAAGATACTATGTACAGTGGTCCTTGGGATCGTACTGAAACCAGCAGTATCTCATTAGAAGGTCAAGCATCTACAGCGGTAATGGAACTTCCTGCCGGTGACATGTATGTTGGTGTCGGTGGTGACTACCGTGAAGTTGAGTACAAGGCAACCAATGCTGATGCCAACACTAACGAAATCATCTTCTTAGATGGTGCATCTGACGAGTATGACCTGTCTCGTGAAACTTACGGTATGTTTGTTGAAGCTGTTATCCCGGTATTCGATAACTTCGAAGTAACTGCCGCGGTTCGTTACGATAACGTTGGTAAAATTACCAATGATATGGCCGAAGAAGGTACCAGCAAGACAGTAAACAAAGACGTTGATGATACCACTTATAAGATCAGTGCTGCTTACCGTCCAAATGATGACTGGTTAGTACGTGCATCAATCGGTACTGGTTTTAAAGCTGCTACCATGAAGCAAATTGCTTCTCCACGTGAAGACTTCGGTGTAACTTCAGATACTTACCTTTGTCCTCAAGGTTTAGCCGGTAACCTGGCTGCTTTATGTAAGCCTGAGCCGACTCAATACGAAGTATGGCGTGAAGGTAATGCCGACCTGAAACCTGAAACTTCAGAGCAAATGTCAGCCGGTTTTGTTTATGCTCCAAGCAACGAATTCAGCTTCGCTCTTGATTACTGGAATGTTGAGTTGAAAGATAAAGTTGAGCGTTTAACTCAGCCGCAAATCTTCAACGACCCGGTAACTTATGCGCACTTATTCACTACCAAAACCAATGGTGAAGGTACTGAAGATTTAGCTATTATCCAGGCAGCGTCTAACATCGGTGTTTCTAAAAACAGCGGTATTGACTGGGCTTTAGAGTTAACCAATGAATTATCATTCGGTACTTTGAAAACTTCATTTGCCGGTACTTACGTAATCGAAAGTAAGAGCCTGCGTGTTGGTACTGGTGGTTCTACCGGTGAAGAAGCCATTTGGGACAGCAGCTTAGGTCGTTTCGGTATCGATGAAGAAGTTGTATTCAGAACGGTTGCCCGTTTAAGCAATACTTTAACTCACGGTGATTTTGCTCATACCTTAAACCTTAACTACAGAAGTGGTTATGAAGATGCACTAGCCACAGGCGGTGCTGTACGTATGGGTGATGACATCAACACAGTTGCACCTGATATCCAGCTTTATGTTTCTTCTTACATGAAAGCTGACTGGGTTACTAAGTACTACTACAATGACAACTTAGATTTCTCTGTTGGTATCAACAACGTGTTTGATAAGCAACCACCATTATCACTGCGTACCGGTGGTGCTGGTCACCAGGTAGGTTACGATCCGCGTTATGTTGACGTATACGGTCGTACTTTCTACATGAGCGCTAACTACACTTTCTAATTTGAAAGGTAGCAAGCAAGCTTAATAAAACGGTCCTTCGGGGCCGTTTTTTTTGCCTTTAAAACAGGGGGCTTATTTGCCGTGATATTGAAATTCGGCACTTATTTGACCATCGGAACGTTCATTTGTAGCCAGGACTAAAGACAATTTTGAGCAATCGCCGGTGATATAAAAACAAAAGAGGATAAATGCCATGAATCGCTAGTAAAACGGGGAGTTGTCAGTATAATGTGCCTGCGAAATTGTATATTTCGCCTGAATTTAATGACTCATCCAAACTGTATAATTTTTTGTTCTACTCTTTGAGTGAATAAATAATTGTACAGATTGGGTAATATCCGAAAAAATAAGGAAAACTTATAGTGACTCCGATTACTAAAACATTTGAGTTCGGTCAGCATACCGTAACTCTGGAAACGGGCGCCATTGCCCGTCAGGCAACTGCTGCCGTTATGGCTAGCATGGACGATACCAGCGTACTGGTTTCTGTTGTGGGTAAAAAAGAAGCGGTTGAAGGCCAGGACTTTTTCCCGTTAACGGTAAACTACCAGGAAAGAACTTACGCCGCCGGTAAAATCCCGGGTGGTTTTTTCAAGCGCGAAGGCCGTCCTTCTGAAGAAGAAACCCTGATCGCCCGTTTGATTGACCGTCCGATCCGTCCGTTATTCCCTGAAGGGTTTACCAATGAAGTGCAGGTGATCATCACGGTGGTTTCTGCTAACCCGGAAATCTCTCCTGACATCATCTCATTACTGGGTACCTCTGCTGCCCTGGCTATTTCAGGTATGCCTTTTGCTGGCCCTGTTGGTGCTGCGCGTGTTGGTTATAGCGATGGTAAATACCTGCTTAACCCGTTGCAATCTGAGCTGGCAGACAGCCAACTGGACTTAGTGGTTTCAGGTACCGAATCTGCGGTATTAATGGTTGAATCTGAAGCAGACGTATTATCTGAAGAAGTGATGCTTGGCGCCGTGGTCTACGGTCATGAGCAAATGCAAACGGCCATTAACGCCATCAATGAGTTGGCGGCAGAAGTCGGTAATGCGGCCTGGGATTGGGTTGCGCCTGAGAAAAATGCCGATCTTATCGCCAAAATTGGCGAGCTTGCCAGCGAGCAGGTGAACGAAGCTTACCAAATCACTGAAAAAGCCGAGCGTTATGCGCGTGTTGCCGAGATCAGAAATGCGGTACTTGAGCAGTTAAAAGCAGCCGACGAAGAGCTGAATGAACAGGAAGCGAAAGACCTGTTCCACGATCTGGAAAAAACCGTTGTTCGTGGCCGCATCACCCAAGGTTCACCACGTATCGATGGCCGTGATCCGGAAATGATCCGTGCCTTAGACGTGATGACAGGTGTTCTGCCACGTACTCATGGCTCTGCGGTATTTACCCGCGGTGAAACTCAGGCTTTGGTTACTGCCACATTAGGTACCCAGCGTGATGCACAGCGCCTTGATACCCTGATGGGCGAGAAGACCGATGCTTTTATGCTGCATTATAACTTCCCTCCATACTGTGTCGGTGAAACCGGTTTTGTCGGTTCGCCTAAGCGTCGTGAAATTGGCCATGGCCGCTTAGCCAAGCGCGGTATGTTGGCAGTAATGCCGACCATGGAAGAATTCCCGTATGCGGTACGTGTGGTATCTGAAATCACGGAATCAAACGGTTCATCTTCTATGGCGTCTGTTTGTGGTACTTCATTGGCGCTGATGGATGCCGGTGTACCGATCAAAGCTTCTGTGGCCGGTATTGCTATGGGTCTGGTTAAAGAAGGCGACGATTTTGTTGTACTTTCCGATATCTTAGGTGATGAAGATCACTTAGGTGATATGGACTTTAAAGTAGCCGGTACTACCGAAGGTATTACTGCGTTGCAGATGGATATCAAAATTGAAGGTATCACCCAGGAAATCATGCAAATTGCCTTAAACCAGGCGAAAGCTGCCCGTGTACATATCTTAGGTGTCATGGACGAGGCGATCAGCGGCCACAGGGAAGAGATTTCCGAGTTTGCTCCTCGTATCCACACCATGAAAGTCAGTGTTGATAAAATTCGTGATATTATCGGTAAAGGCGGCGCGACCATTCGTCAGCTGACCGAAGAAACCGGCACCACTATCGAGATTGAAGATGACGGTACCGTGAAAATTGCCGCCACCGACGGCGACCAGGCGAAAGACGCCATCAACCGTATCAATGCCTTAACGGCAGAAATCGAGGTAGGCTCTGTCTATACCGGTAAAGTGGTACGTATCGTTGACTTTGGTGCTTTTGTTAACGTGCTGCCGGGTAAAGATGGCTTAGTGCACATTTCTCAAATCTCTGAAGAGCGTGTTAACAATGTTTCCGATGTCCTGAGTGAAGGCCAGGAAGTTACCGTTAAGGTACTGGAAGTTGACCGTCAGGGCCGCGTACGTTTGAGCATCAAAGAAGCCGCTGAAAAGCCGGCCGGTGAAGAAGCACCAGCAGCCGAATAATGATTAACTGATAAATCATTACATAAAAAGGGAGCCATATGGCTCCCTTTTTTATATACTTTAATTATTAACTCAAGTTAATCTATTCATTTTAAGGTAATTATTCTTTTGAAGCCGTTATTTAAATTAGCTGCCATCAGCCTGATTATTCTCACCCAGGGCTGTACAAGTTTGGGCAATGAAGGCAAACAATCGGCCACCATGGGACAGTTAGTGATCGCTGAGCCTATGCCGGTTAACTATAAAAGTGAAATTGCCTTGGCGCGATTAACGGAAGTGATCCAGCGGGCGGAAATCACCGATTTGCAGAAAGCGCAGCTGTATTATGATCGCGGCGTCATCTTCGACAGTGTCGGCCTACGCTCCCTGGCCCGGCTTGACTTTAACCGCGCATTGCGTTTGAAACCGGATCTGGTGGATGCCTATAACTTCCTTGGTATTCACTTTACCCAGTTGCAGGAATTTAACCAGGCCTATGATTCTTTCGATTCTGCCCTGGACCTGGCGCCGGAGCATGATTATGCCTATTTAAACCGGGGGATCGCCCTTTATTATGGCGGCCGGCCAGGTCTGGCAAAAGATGATTTTGCCACCTTCCACCAAAAACAAACCAATGATCCCTACCGTTTGATCTGGTTGTATCTGGCGGAGCAAAAGGTTGACCAGGAAAAAGCGCTGGCGAATTTAAAAGCAAAGGCAGATTTGATCCATGACGATACCTGGGCGAAACAAATCATTTATTTATATTTAGATGAATTGCCCCAGTCGCAGTTTATCGACCAGCTAACCGATAATATCCAATCCAATAAAGAGCTGACCGACAGGTTATGCGAAGCGTATTTTTACCTGGGGAAATATAGTCAAATTCACGGACATCCGAATGTGGCGGCCAATTATTTTAAACTGGCGTTAAGCACCAATGTTTATGAGTTTGTTGAACACAGGTATGCCAAGCTGGAATTGGAATTGATGCGTGAGAAAATTGCGGGTAAAGCTGCACCGGTCAATTAAACCCGCCTGGAAGTAAATACGTGAGATTATTGCTTATCATGAGCTTGCTGGTACTGGTACCGTCAAGCTCATTTTTTTTGCCGTCTTATTTGAGCAACCTGCTGCTTGAAGGAGAATACAGCCGGAAGCAACTCGATTTTGCCGCTCAGGCTGAGCTGCCTGCTGCATGGCAGCTTAAATTAAAACAGGCACGTTATGGCTCAAAGGCCTGGTTAAGGCTAAATGAAAAGCTGGCAAAGACCCGGGGTAGCGCTGCCGTTGAGCTGGCGCGTTATTACCTGAAACAAGAGCCGGCACAAGTACGGCAGGGGGGAGCAGAGCAAAAGCACCTGCGCCAGGCAAAATTTTGGTATCGCCAGGGGATCAAGCTCTCTTCGCCAGCAGCCCGACTGGGTTTGGCGCAACTGTATTTTGATAATAACCAGCTGCTGCTGGCACAAGAGATTGCCGATGAGCACCTGGATGTGACCTCCTTTAGCGCCAATAGTGCGGCTTCGGAGCACGCTTTAGTTAAGCTGGCGGTACTGGCCGCCATCGCCTTGGGGGATAGGGCTTATATTGACAAGCAGTTACCCCTGCTGGAGCTGAGCACAACAGGACGGGAATTAATTGCTGATATGCACCGCTTTCAGATATTTGCAGCAATACCCGGGGAGAACAGGCAAGCGCTCCTTTATGCTATGGCGGATCCCCACGCAACAAACAAACCTGCTGCGCCTTCCTGCGCCGCCAGTATCCAGCTATTTGCTACCCGCCTTGAGCATTTGCATTACCTGGAGCAGTTAATTGATGGCGTTGAATCCGGCCCCCTGGCGCCTTTTATCTGTTTTTCCCCGGTGCGTTACCGCCCAATTGATGCTTTGGCTTGCAGGGAAAGCGAGGTCAGTGAAAGTCAGTACCAGGTGAAAAAGCGCCGGGCGATCAAGTGCCGGGAAGAATTATGGCTGCATGATGCCGTTACCATCAATAGCCGTTTTGTCGGGGTGCTCTTGCCTCAAGGAGGGGCCAATGTCCACTTAGGTATCCTTTATATCGACAGGCAGGATAACCTGGATGTTTTTACCCATGAGCTGAGTCATCTGTTGGGTTTTGTGGACGAATATCCTTTACCTGTCCATCATAACCGCTGCAGCGAAGTGCAACAATCCCCCTTTGCCCATAACCTGGTGGTCTTAGCGGAGCATTATCGGGGAAAACGCAAAGTGCTTCGCGCTCAGGTATTAAAACAATTGCCCTGGGCGGCACAAATCAGGGAGGATACTCCTATTTTTCAGGCGCAAGCCAATGGCTGGCAGCTGGGAACCCCGGATGAATATGCCAAAAGGGTAGGGGTGTTTCCGGCAGCGAGCTGTGACCGGCAAAAACCACAGGCCTTTAAACCTTTATCAAAGCGAACTAAGCTGGCCTATTACGAAGAAGGCTTTCCGGGTGCATATCTCACGCGCTTATCTGCCGAGCCCGGCGCCTTTCTTATGCCCAGTTTTCACTATAATATTGCCCTGGCGCTTTTTCACCGTGGCGAACTAAAGCTGGCAAAATTTTGGCTTGGTCAAGCTGCTTTATGGGAAAGCTCACCCGTAAGAAAAGCGAAGATTATAATGGGTGATTTTTAATTTTTCCTGCACCGCTGTTGCCGGGAAAGGCAACCTTAGCTGCGTGTAGTTGGCGTTGAATTTAGTTGGAATTCAGTAAATTATCACTTGCACACTTGCTTATATTTTACCTGTCTGGCAGTAAGCTTTTTATGCCTGCGGCTTTTGACCGGGATGATGTCTGGGCTCAGGGGAATAATTTGCTCTCTGGGTTTAGCGATAGGCCACATGGCTTGTTGGGCGTAAATTAAATCTTGCTGTTTGTCTGTTTTTAAATGTTCTTGTGCTTGAATGTCGTTGAATGATTTTTTGGTATGAAGAAACCATGAAAATAAGACCATCTCTCACCCCCTTTATCTAGCCAATAATAAGTTCCCTCTTAATGAACGTGTTATTAGGTATAGCTGATGAAAGTCAAAAGGCCTAGCTTATTTTTGTGTGAATTATCCCGGGCAAGGGTAAATTACCAGGGAAATCTGGGGTATAATGGCAGCAATTTTATTTTATTAATTTTTCGTGATTCATGTCCTGCTTTGATCCGCTGAAGTTTCGCCAACAGTTTCCTCTTTTACAAAAACACGTTAATGAAAAGCCGTTAATTTATTTTGATAATGGCGCCACTACGCAAAAGCCGCAATGTGTGCTTGATGCCTACCAGGATTATTATAAGGCGAGTAATGCCAATGTTCATCGGGCCTCGCATGTGCTAAGCGCCCGGGCAACCCGGGCTTTTGAAGAAGCCAGGGAGGCGGTAAGAACTTTTATTAATGCCGCCAGCAGTAAAGAAATTATCTGGACCAAAGGCACTACCGAGGGCATTAACTTAATTGCTGGTAGCTGGGGGGAAAGCCAGTTAAAGGCAGGCGATGAAATTGTCCTCAGTTACAGTGAACACCACGCCAATATTGTGCCCTGGCAGCTGGTGGCGGAAAAAACAGGCGCCGTGATTAAAATATTGCCGTTAAGCAATAACGGTACCCTGGATGAAAGCAAACTGGCTGAAGTGATCACTGCCCGGACTAAAGTAGTGGCGTGTGCACATATCTCCAATGTGATTGGCCGTATTAACCCGTTGGAAAAAATCATCGCCCGGGCGAAAGCCGTGGGGGCCATCACCGTGATAGACGGCGCCCAGGCAATAGCGCACTTAAGCGTTGATGTACAGGCCCTGGACTGTGACTTTTACCTGTTCTCGGCCCATAAAATGTTTGGCCCTACCGGTGTCGGGGTATTATACGGACGTTTGGCCTTGTTAGAGCAAATGCCGCCTTATCAGGGAGGCGGGGAGATGATCCAAACCGTCAGCTTTGCCGGTACCAGCTTTAACGAGCTGCCGTTTAAGTTTGAAGCCGGTACCCCGAATATTGCCGGGGTAGTGGCTTTTGCACAAGCGGTGCGGTTCTTAAGGACACACCAGGGACAGGCATTTCGTGATTATGAGCAAAAGCAGATAACTTATATGATGCACAAGCTGCAAAATATTCACGGGATACGTTTTATCGTCAGCGAAGCACCGGATATTCCTGTTTTTTCCTTTACCCTGAGGGGACACCATAATCACGATATTGCCACCGCCTTAGACAGCCGGGGGATAGCCATTAGAAGCGGCCATCACTGCGCCATGCCGTTAATGGAATATTTAAAACTCAGCGGCTGTTTGCGTCTGTCACTGGCTCCCTATAATACCTTTGCTGAAATTGATGAGGTTATTGAGGTCTTAACGGCGATTGTCCGGGGGGAAGAACCGGGGGGGGAGCATAAAGTAGCGTCAGTCGGGGCCCTGACTGAGGAAAAGGCTGAAGGACAAGCTGATGAAAGCAAAATTATGCTGGCAAAGTTTGCCGCCATCAAAGGTTGGGACAGCCGTCACCGGGAAATTATGTTATTGGGTAAAACCCTGGAGCGGATGGATAAGGCCGAGCGCAATGAGCAAACCCTGATCGCCGGTTGCGAGAGCCTGGCCTGGCTAAACTATCGCCGGGACGGCGAAGCAAGATATCATTTCAAAGCCGACAGCGATGCCAAGGTGATACGGGGCTTGCTGGTTATCGTGTTAGCGGCGTTTAATCATAAAACCGCGGCAGAAATCGCCGCTTTTGATATCCAGGGCTATTTTGAGCAGCTGGGCCTGTTACAGCATTTAAGCCCTTCACGGGGCAATGGCGTTCAGGCTATTGTGAAAAAAATCAAACAATTGGCAAGCCAGGATTAGCTTGCCTTTGCTCTATCGTTAATTGTTTACCGCGCTTTAGCGGTTATCTACCCGCCGAAAGGGCAGAGCAGAGATTATTTCGGTTTTTTATTGAGAAACTTTTTAATCGCCCGGCCGACGGCAAAAAAGGCAAAAGTAGCGGTGACATGGGTTGCCGCGCCAAAGCCGCCGCTGCAGTCGAGGCGCATGGCTCCATCCTGGGTCTGTTTGGCGTGGCAGACTTCGCCATTGCTATCCGGGTATACCAGCTGCTCGGTGGAGAAAATGGCATCGATGGAAAATTTCCGCTTGGTATTGCGGGAAAAGTTGTACTCCCGGCGCAGCTGGTTACGTACCTTGGCCAGCAGCGGATCCTGATAAGTCTGGCTTAAATCGCAAATTTGGATCTGGCTCGGGTCGGTTTGTCCGCCGGCGCCGCCCACCGTGATCACCGGCAATTTATGACGCTTGCAATGGGCGATAATGGCCGATTTGACTTTGACCGAGTCTATGGCATCAATGACATAATCAAACCCCTGGTTTAAAAGCGCAGCCAGATTTTCATGGGTGACAAAGTCTTCCACTTCATGCACCTGGCAGTCGGGGTTTATTTGCCTGATGCGATCCGCCATGATTTCGACTTTGCTTTGTCCGACCGTGTCCGTTAACGCATGGATTTGCCGGTTAATATTAGTGGTACAAATATCATCAAGGTCAATCAGGGTGATGGCGCCGATGCCGTTTCTGGCCAGGGCTTCTGCCACCCAGGAGCCGACACCGCCGATGCCTATCACGCAAAAGTGCGCTTGTTGCAATCTAGCGGCGCCTTGATTGCCATAGAGGCGGCCGATGCCGCCGAACCTGAGTTGATAGTCGGACATAATGTAATTATAAATAGCAGCAAAAAATTGCGCGCATTATATCAGGCTCAACCGACAAGCCCAGCTTCTTTTTCAGTATCATCTAGCCGTAACTTAGTCCCCTTATGCTAATGTCAGGAGCAGAAAATGCAGTACCTGCCGAAAAAATGTCCATAACGCCTGGTTTTAACGGCAGCAGATGTTTGCACCATTTTCAGCAACAAGTGATCTGTTGCCAGGTTAAGTACGGCAATGGCAATGAGCAGCAAGGGCATATAGACAAAGGCTGTTAATACCGAGATTTCATAAACCAGGGGCACCAGGGCAATCAACGCCAGGGTGGCAATCAGGGTAAAGCGAAAGACGACATGCAGTAACAGGGCGACATATTTCATGGTTTGGCTCCTATTTGTTTCAGTGAGTAAATAATACTCCTTGCCAATAAAGAAAAGAGGTGGCATATTTGCCATAGTAAGTGGCAAAAATGACAGTTTTATGTCATAGGAGAGACAGGAGCATGAAGGTTGCAATTTTAGCCAGTGAGCATTGTATGGTGTCCGGCGTTTACGGCATGCTGGATGTGTTTTCGGCGGCTAATTATTGTCAAAATAAACGCTATGGCCTGGATAAAAGGGAGGCGATTGACTGTCAGATAGTCACTATCGACGATAAGCCGGTAACCGGCTATAACGGTATAGAAATCAGGCCTACCGCGACCTTGGCTGCTATGGAGATACCGGATGTGATCATTGCCACGGCGTCGGTACAGGTTGTGGTGGGTTGCTGTGGCCATGATATTGAATTGAGCCATAAAGCAAAAATCAAGCACTGGTTGCAAACCTGTCAGTCGCAGGGAACCCTGATCGCCAGTAGTTGTACCGGTAGTTTTCTATTAGCGTCTATCGGTATGCTGGCAGGAAAAACCGCCACCACACATTGGCGCAGCGCCGAGCTGTTTCGTAAGGTGTTTCCCTTTATCCGTCTTGACTGTGAAGAGTTGCTGATTGATAACGGCGATGTCATTTGCGCCGGCGGTTCTACTTCTTATATGGACTTAGCCCTTTATCTGGTGGAAAAACTGCTGGATAAGGACAGTGCCTCCGATTGCGCCAAGTTGATGGTATTTGATCCGGTCAGGCAAAAACAGTCCCCTTACGGCTCTTTTAAGGCGCAGAAAAGCCATGAAGACCAGGCGATTTTAACGGCGCAGGAATGGCTGGAGCGCAATTATAAGAAAGAGATCAGCATGGATGCGCTGGCCGAGCAGGTGGGTCTGGGGTCGAGAACCTTTAAGCGCCGTTTTAAGCTGGCGACAGGGGAAAACCCCATTACCTATTTACAGCGTATTCGGGTGGAGCTGGCCAAGGGCAAGCTGGAAAAAACCACCGACAGTATCAATAACATTATCTGGTCGGTGGGTTATGAGGATATCAGCAGCTTTCGCCAGTTATTCAAACGTTTTACCGGTTTAACCCCGAAGGACTACCGACAAAAATTTACCAATTTGCACTAATTTTTCGATTACCCCTGAGGTAAACACAGATCGTCACTAAATTTCGGACAAGAAAAAAGGCAGTAAAAACTGCCTTTTTGATGAACTTATAAGCTCGGCTTATCTGTCATGCAACGGGGTGAATTCACGATCCAGCTCACCAGTGTACTTCTGGCGAGGACGACCGATCTTCTGACCTGGCTGGCTTAACATCTCATCCCAGTGAGAGATCCAGCCAACGGTGCGTGACATGGCAAAAATTACCGTGAACATGCTGGTAGGAATACCGATGGCTTTTAAGATGATGCCTGAGTAGAAATCTACGTTCGGGTAAAGCTTCTTGGAAACAAAGTATTCGTCTTCAAGGGCGATACGCTCAAGCTCCATGGCAACATCAAGCAGCGGATCTTTGATGTTCAGCTCTTTTAATACTTCGTGACAGGTTTCACGCATTACCGTGGCGCGCGGGTCGAAGTTTTTGTATACGCGGTGACCGAAGCCCATCAGGCGGAACGGATCGGCTTTATCTTTTGCTTTGGCAACATACTTAGGAATGTTCTCCAAAGAACCGATTTCTTCAAGCATGTTCAAACAAGCTTCGTTGGCGCCGCCGTGGGCAGGGCCCCATAAAGAAGCAACACCGGCAGCGATACAGGCATATGGGTTGGCACCTGATGAACCGGCTAAACGTACTGTTGAAGTAGAAGCATTTTGCTCATGATCGGCATGTAAAGTGAAGATGCGGTCCATGGCTTTAGCGATGGTCGGGCTTACTTTATATTCTTCAGCCGGTACCGAGAACATCATATGCAGGAAGTTTTCTGCATAGGACATATCGTTTCTTGGGTAAACGAAAGGCTGGCCGATGCTGTATTTGTATGCCATGGCAGCAATAGTAGGCATTTTTGCGATTAAGCGATGGGCGCTACGGGTACGCTGGTCTTTATCATCGATATCTAAATCACTGTGGTAGAAAGATGATAAGGCGCCAACAACACCACATACCATGGCCATTGGGTGGGCATCAGGTAAGAAGCCCTGGAAGAAGTGTGCTAACTTCTCGTGCACCATAGTATGGTTGGTGATGGTATTTTTGAATTCGTCGTACTGAGATTTGGTCGGTGCCGCACCGTTTAGCAGGATATAGCAGACTTCCAGGTAATCTGCCTGTTTGGCCAGGCTGTCGATTGGGTAGCCCCTGTGCTGTAATATACCTTTACCGCCATCAATATAAGTAATCGCAGATTCACATGATGCCGTTGCTAAAAAGCCAGGGTCATAGGTGAAATAGCCATAATTACCCAAAGTTCGGATATCGATCACGTCGTTACCTGCGGTTCCGGACAGAATAGGTAATTCCGCAACTACTTTACCGTCAATACTTAGAGAGGCCTTTGAATCAGCCATATGTTTATCCCCTATCAATTGGTTTTCTGATTATTATGAAAATGTAATCAGTTTTTATGAATATAAAACTGCGGGTATTCTACTTCAAACTGCCCCCGTAAAGTCAATTCAAATGTGTGTTTGATTAATTCTATATCAAAAAAAAACACTTTTGTTGATTATTTTTTAATCGCAAGCCTTTAAAATGGAACGAAAATTGTAATTCGTTCATATCAACTATATAATCTAGCTGCTCTGCGACTATTTTGTGAAAAATTGTATGCAATTTTACGAAAATATATGCAGATGATCGCTTTGGGAATTGCTCATTTTTAGCGGGTAATTCAGGTTATATAAAAAAAGTTGAAGGCTCTAAGAGCTCTTTAGGCAACAATCGTGAAAAAACAACGTCCTGTAAACCTTGATCTAACTACAATAAAGATGCATTCAGCAGCTCATGCCTCTATATTGCACCGTATCTCCGGTGTGATTATGGTTTTTGCTATTGGTATTTTATTGTGGACCCTTTCTACCTCCTTATCGTCTGCAGAAGGTTTTGCGCAAATCAAATCCCTGCTTGATGGCTTTTTCTTTAAATTTATCATTTTAGGCATCTGTGCCGCGCTGATTTATCATTTATTAGCGGGTGTGCGCCATTTATTTATGGATTTAGGTCATTTTGAAGAATTAGCTTCCGGTAATGCCACTGCAAAATTTGTTATTGCGCTTTGGCTGGTGCTTACCGCAGTTGTAGGAGTTTGGTTATGGTAAATAATGCCGCAACAGTAGGCCGCAGTGGCGTACATGATTTTATTTTATTAAGAGCCAGTGCGTTAATTCTGGCTTGTTATGTCCTGTTTATGGCGGGATTTTTCGTTATTACTCCACAAGTCACCTTTGAAATCTGGCACGGTTTATTCTCCAGTCTTGCCATGAAGGTATTTACCTTATTGGCCATTATCGCGGTACTGGTCCATGCCTGGATCGGTACCTGGCAGGTATTGTCGGATTATATTAAAGGCGCGTTTTTACGCGGTGCTTTGCAATTTATCTTTACTGTTACCTTGCTGGTTTATTTCGCAGCAGGCTTCTTAACTGTGTGGGGTGTGTAAGTGAACGTTCCAGTTCGTGAGTTTGACGCCATTGTCATTGGCGCAGGTGGTGCGGGTATGCGCGCTGCTTTAGCAATTTCTGAATCAGGCCAGTCTTGTGCCCTGATCTCAAAAGTATTTCCAACCCGTTCTCATACGGTATCTGCCCAGGGTGGTATCACGGTTGCGTTAGGTAACGCCCATGAAGATCACTGGGAACAGCATATGTACGACACCGTTAAAGGTTCCGATTACATCGGTGACCAGGACGCAATCGAATACATGTGTAAAACCGGCCCTGAAGCTATTATTGAATTAGAAAACATGGGCTTACCTTTTTCTCGTTTTGAAAACGGTAAAGTGTACCAACGTCCTTTCGGTGGTCAGTCTAAAAACTTCGGTGGTGAGCAGGCGGCCCGTACCGCAGCCGCGGCCGACCGTACCGGCCATGCCTTGTTGCATTGCTTGTACCAGCAAAATGTTAAAAACAAAACCAACGTTTTCAGCGAATGGTATGCCCTGGATTTAGTGAAGAACAGTGACGGCGCCATCGTCGGTACTACCGCTATCTGCATGGAAACCGGTGAAGTGGTTTACTTTAAAGCCCGTGCCACGGTATTAGCTACCGGTGGTGCAGGTCGTATTTTCGCTTCTACTACCAATGCCCACATCAATACCGGTGACGGTGTTGGTATGTCACTGCGTGCCGGCGTGCAAATGCAGGACATGGAAATGTGGCAGTTCCACCCGACGGGTATCGCCGGAGCCGGTGTACTGGTGACCGAAGGTTGCCGTGGTGAAGGTGGTTACTTACTCAATAAAGACGGCGAGCGCTTTATGGAGCGTTATGCGCCGAATGCCAAAGATTTGGCCGGTCGTGACGTTGTTGCCCGTTCTATGATGACGGAAATCCGTGAAGGTCGTGGTTGTGACGGTCCTTGGGGTCCTCATATCAAATTGAAACTGGATCACTTAGGTCGTGAAACGTTAAACCAACGTTTACCAGGCGTTTGTGACTTATCTAAGACCTTTGCCCACGTAGATCCTGCGGAAGAGCCTATCCCGGTTATTCCTACCTGTCATTACCAGATGGGGGGTGTGCCCACCAATGTTAACGGTCAGGCGATCCATGTTGGCGCTGACGGTGAAGAAAAAGTTGTTGAAGGTTTATTTGCCGTCGGTGAAATTGCCTGTGTATCTGTACACGGCGCCAACCGCTTAGGCGGTAACTCCTTACTTGACTTAGTGGTCTTTGGCCGCGCTGCCGGTCAGTTCTTAGGTACGTACCTGAACGACACTGAATTTGGTAAAGAAGCGTCTGCCTCTGATTTAGAAGCGAGCTTAGCGCGTACTAACCGCTGGGAGAACTCAGAGAAAGGTGAAGATCCGGTACAAATCCGTAAAGACCTGCAACAATGCATGCAGCTGAACTTCTCGGTATTCCGTGAAGGTGAAGCCATGGCGCAGGGCATGAAAGAGTTGACGGAAATCCGTGAACGCTTACAACACGCACGTTTAGACGACAAGTCCAGCGAGTTCAATACCCAGCGCATCGAGTGTCTGGAACTGGATAACCTGATGGAAACTGCTTTCTGTTCTGCTAAAGCGGCAAACTTCCGTACCGAAAGCCGTGGCGCCCATGCCCGTCAGGATTTCACTGAACGTGATGATGAAAACTGGTTGTGTCATTCGATTTATACCCCGGAAACTGAAGAAATGTCGAAACGCTCAGTTAATATGACGCCAATTCACCGTGATGCTTTCCCACCGAAAGCGCGTGTTTATTAAGGAGTAGCGTGATGAAACAAAAATTTTCGATTTACCGTTACAACCCAGATGTTGATAATGCTCCTTATATGAAGGAGTATGAGCTGGACCTTCCTGAAGGCTCAGATATGATGGTGCTTGACGCCTTGATCTTATTAAAAGAGCAAGACTCCACCTTATCATTCCGTCGTTCCTGCCGTGAAGGGGTTTGTGGCTCCGACGGTTTGAACATGAACGGTAAAAACGGCCTGGCCTGTATCACGCCATTATCGGCGGTGAAGGCCAATACCATAGTATTACGTCCATTGCCGGGCTTACCTGTGGTACGTGATTTGATTATTGATATGACTCAGTTTTATAATCAATATGAAAAAATCAGACCTTATCTGATTAATGATGGCAAAGAACAGCCGGCGCGTGAACATTTACAGTCGATTGAAGACCGTGAAAAGCTTGACGGTTTATACGAATGTATTTTATGTGCATGTTGCTCAACGTCTTGTCCTTCATTTTGGTGGAATCCGGATAAATTCATCGGTCCGGCAGGTTTATTACACGCTTATCGCTTCTTGATCGATAGCCGTGATACTGCCACCGAAGAAAGGTTGGATGATTTGCAGGATGCATACAGCGTATTTCGCTGTCACGGCATAATGAACTGTGTTGATGTTTGTCCTAAGGGATTAAACCCAACCAAAGCCATTGGCCATATAAAATCAATGTTATTAGCAAGATCTGTTTAATAGTATTGTCGGGGTGAACTTAGATTTTAATAAGTTTGCCCCGAACTATTAAACTACGAGGACTGCTGTAATTAATGTTTTTCTAGCTATATTGGGTAACTATTCTTTTTCTTTGGCGTTGATAGAAAGAATTTCATTAGAGATATCGAGTTGAAACTTTTCTAATAACAAAAACCGAAAAAAAGCAGTTACATTTATTTTTTGTTGCTTTTATCCCAGTAAAGGAACAGGCAATGCCAGAAGGTACAATGAAGGCTTGGTTAGAGTCTTCTCATTTAAGCGGTGGCAACACGGCTTATATTGAAGAACTATATGAATCTTACCTGGACAACTCGCAATCTGTCTCGGAGCAGTGGCGCGAAATTTTCCAGGAACTTCCGAAAATTGAAGGTGCCGATGTCGAATATCGTCACTCCGCTATCCGCGATGAGTTCAGAGAGCTTGCGAAGCAACCGAGCCGACAGGTGGTTGTCTCAAGTGGTGCTGATGCCAAGCAAGTCAAGGTATTGCAATTAATCAATGCCTTCCGCTTCCGCGGTCATCAAAATGCTAACCTGGATCCTCTGGGATTATGGCTACGTGATAAGGTACGCGACCTGCAATTATCTCACCACGACCTCTCGGAAAATGATTTCGATAAAGATTTTAATATCGGATCATTTGCTGCGGGTCAGGAATCGATGAAGTTGGGCGACCTGCATAAAGCGTTGAAAAAGACCTATTGTGGTTCTATCGGCGCCGAGTATATGCATATCACCTCTACCGAAGAAAAGCGCTGGTTACAGCAGCGTTTGGAATCGGTACAGTCCAGTGCCAATTTATCTAAAGAGCAGAAGCTTGATGTGCTTAAAGGCCTGATCTCTGCTGACGGTCTGGAAAAATATTTAGGGGCGAAATTCCCCGGCGCCAAACGCTTCTCTTTAGAAGGTGGCGACAGCCTTATTCCTATGCTTAAAGAGCTGATCACCCGTGCCGGTACGCATGGCGCCAAAGAGGTGGTGATTGGCATGGCACACCGCGGACGCTTAAATGTCCTGGTGAACGTCATGGGTAAAAACCCGTCGAAATTATTCGATGAATTCGGCGGCAAGCATGATGAAGTATTAACCTCGGGCGATGTGAAATACCACCAGGGTTATTCTTCTGATTTTGTTACCCCGGGCGGCAATGTTCACCTGGCATTGGCCTTTAACCCGTCTCACCTTGAAATCGTCAACCCTGTGGTTATCGGTTCGGTGCGTGCCCGTTTAGATCGCCGTAACTGCGACCAGGGTGATTTGGTACTGCCTATTACCATTCACGGTGACTCGGCGATTGCCGGTCAGGGTGTGGTACAAGAAACCTTTAATATGTCACAAGCGCGTGCATTTAAGGTCGGCGGTACTATCCGTATCGTGGTTAATAACCAGGTTGGTTTCACCACTTCAAATCCTCAGGATACCCGTTCAGGCGAATACTGTACCGATATTGCGAAAATGGTACAGGCACCTATTTTACACGTCAACGGTGACGATCCTGAAGCCGTAGTTCTGGCAACACAAATTGCCCTGGATTACCGCAACGAATTTAAACGTGATGTTGTTATCGACTTAGTGTGTTACCGCCGTCACGGCCACAACGAAGCGGATGAGCCAAGTGCCACCCAGCCGTTGATGTACAAAATCGTCAAAAAGCATCCGACCCCGCGTCAGCTTTATGCCGATAAACTGATCAGTGAGGGCAGCATCACAGCTGGCCAGGCCGATGAGTTAACTGCTTACTACCGTAAGCTGCTTGATGAAGGTCAGTGTACCGTTGAACAATGGCGTCCGATGACGGCCCATTCCGTTGACTGGACACCTTTCTTAGGTCATGACTGGGATGATGAGTACGAGAAAGAAATCTCCATCGACAAGCTGAAAGAGCTTGCGGCCAAAGTCGCGAAATTGCCGGAAGATCACCCGGTACACTCGCGCGTGAAAAAATTATACGACGACCGCAAAAAAATGGCTTCAGGCGAGAAATTACTCGACTGGGGCATGGCGGAAAATCTGGCGTACGCCTCGATTGTTGATATGGGCCAGCGTGTGCGTATTACCGGTCAGGATGCCGGTCGCGGTACCTTCTTCCACCGTCATGCGGTATTGCATAACCAGGAAGACGGTAGCGCCTATATGCCGCTTAAACATGTACGTGAAGGGCAGGGGCCTTTCGATGTGCATGATTCGGTACTTTCAGAAGTTTCCGTGTTGGCGTTTGAATACGGTTACACCACAGCTGAGCCTGCAGGCCTTACCATTTGGGAAGCGCAATTTGGTGATTTTGCCAACTGTGCCCAGGTGGTGTTCGATCAGTTTATCAGCTCGGGCGAGCAGAAGTGGGGCCGTTTATGTGGTCTGACGATGTTATTGCCGCACGGCTATGAAGGTCAGGGACCTGAGCATAGCTCCGCACGTTTAGAGCGTTATCTGCAACTTTGTGCCGATCACAATATGCAGGTCTGTATTCCTTCTACCCCGGCCCAGGTATTTAATATGCTGCGCCGCCAGGTAGTACGTCCTATGCGTCGTCCTTTGGTGGTAATGTCGCCTAAGTCGTTATTGCGTCACCCGCTGGCGGTTTCTTCACTGGAAGAAATGTCTACCGGTGTTTTCCATAACGTCATCGGTGAAATCGACGATATCGATAAGAAAGCGGTAGAAAAAGTCGTTTTCTGTAGCGGTAAAGTATATTACGAATTGCTTGAGCAACGCCGGAGAAATGAGCAGGAAAATGTTGCCATTATCCGTATCGAGCAATTATACCCATTCCCGGAGAAAGAGCTTCAGGCAGTACTGGAAGATTACCAGCACGTGAAGCAGTTTGTCTGGTGTCAGGAAGAGCCTCAGAACCAAGGTGCCTGGTATTGTTCACAGCACCATTTCAGAGCCGCTATCCCGGCAGGTACTTATTTGACTTATACCGGCCGTAAGGCGTCTGCCGCTCCGGCAGTAGGTTATATGTCAGTTCATGTTAAAGAACAACAAGCGCTCGTCAATGAAGCGCTGACCGTTGAATAGACCAGTTTGTGAGTAAGGAATAAATTGATGACAACCGAAATAAAGGTTCCCGTATTACCTGAGTCAGTTGCAGATGCTACTGTCGCTACCTGGCACGTGCAAGCTGGTGACAAAGTTTCTCGTGATCAAATACTTGTTGATATCGAAACCGATAAAGTAGTTTTAGAAGTGCCGGCGACTGCCGACGGCGTGATCACTGAAATTTCTGAGCAAGAAGGCGCTACCGTATTAGGTGAGCAGGTTCTGGCTTTATTTAAAGAAGGCGGTGCCGCCGAAGCCGCACCAGCCGCCGCTGCCGCACCTGCTGCCAGCACAGATGCTGGCAAGGTAATTGATATCGTAGTACCTGTACTGCCTGAATCTGTTGCTGACGCCACCGTTGCCGGTTGGCACGTAGCCGAAGGCGATACCGTAACTGTTGACCAAAACCTGGTTGATATCGAAACCGATAAAGTAGTATTGGAAGTTGTAGCCCAGGCTAACGGTGTGATTGGTAAAATCATCCACGCCGAAGGCGATACCGTATTAGGCGACCAGGTTATCGGTCAGTTAAATGCCGGTGCTTCAGCGCCTGCAGCTGCCGTTGCTTCTCCTGAAGAAGCGATCAGCAGCGACGAGCTTGCCAGCCCGTCGGTACGTCGTTTAATGACGGAAAAAGGCATCTCAGCCAGCGAAGTTAAAGGTTCAGGCAAAGGCGGACGCATCAGCAAAGAAGATGTTGAAGCAGCCATTGCCAACAAAACTGCCGCTAAAGCCGCTCCTGCACCTGCTGCAAAAGCTGCTCCGGTTGCCCAGGACTTAGGCGAGCGCAGCCAAAAACGTGTACCTATGACACGTTTACGTAAAACCATCGCTACCCGTTTATTGGAAGCGAAAAACTCTACTGCGATGTTAACCACGTTCAACGAAGTTAACATGAAGCCTATCATGGACCTTCGTAAGCAATACAAAGACTTATTCGAAAAAACCCATGATACCCGTTTAGGTTTTATGTCTTTCTACGTTAAAGCCGTAACCGAAGCATTAAAACGCTACCCTGCGGTAAATGCCTCTATCGACGGTGATGATATTGTTTATCACAACTTCTTCGATATCTCTATCGCGGTATCTACGCCACGTGGTCTGGTAACGCCGGTATTACGTGACGCCGATCAAATGAGCATGGCGGGCATTGAAAACGGTATCCGTGACCTGGCCATCAAAGGCCGTGACGGCAAGCTGACCATGGACGAGATGCAGGGTGGTAACTTCACCATTACCAACGGTGGTGTATTCGGCTCTTTGATCTCTACGCCTATTTTGAACCTGCCGCAAGCGGGTATCTTAGGTATGCATAAGATCCAGGACCGTCCTATGGCGGTTAACGGCAAGGTAGAAATTCTGCCTATGATGTACCTGGCGTTATCATACGATCACCGTTTGATCGACGGTAAAGAATCTGTTGGTTTCTTGGTTACAATTAAAGAATTGTTAGAAGATCCGACACGTCTGTTATTAGAACTTTAATAGCGGGCATTTTAATAAAAGGTTAACGCTTATAGACAGGTCGGATATCGCTATGCAAGTGCCGACCTTCGTACTATAATCCCGTTACTTTTTCACTGGCAGTCTGCTTTGGGGTGGGCTGCCTTTATCATTTACAGATAAATGGATAAAACACCATGAATTTGCATGAGTATCAAGCGAAACAATTATTCGCTGAATATGGTTTACCCGTTTCTGAAGGTTTCGCTTGCGATACCCCTCAGGAAGCTGCAGAAGCTGCCGACAAAATTGGCGGCGATATGTGGGTTGTTAAGTGTCAGGTGCATGCCGGTGGCCGCGGAAAGGCTGGTGGTGTAAAGCTGGTAAAAAGCAAAGAAGAAATTAAAGAATTCGCACAGCACTGGTTAGGGAAAAACCTGGTTACTTATCAAACAGATGAGCAAGGCCAACCGGTAGCGAAAATCTTAGTTGAAAGCTGCACCGACATCGCCAACGAATTATACCTTGGCGCTGTTGTTGACCGTGCTTCACAAAAAATCGTTTTCATGGCATCTACCGAAGGTGGTGTTGAAATTGAAACGGTTGCTGAAGAAACACCTGAGCTTATCCATAAAGCCGAAATCGATCCGTTAGTAGGCCCTCAAGCTTACCAGGCGCGTGAACTTGGTTTCAAACTAGGTTTAACGCCTGCACAAATGAAGCAATTCGTGAAAGTGTTCATGGGCCTTGCCAACATGTTCCAAGACCACGATTTTGCTTTATTAGAAATCAACCCACTGGTTATTACCGACGAAGGCAACATCCACTGTCTTGACGGTAAAATCGGTGTAGACGGCAACGCTTTATACCGTCAGCCTAAAATCCGTGAAATGCACGATCCGTCTCAAGAAGACGAGCGTGAAGCACATGCAGCCCAGTGGGAGCTGAACTATGTTGCTCTGGACGGAAACGTTGGCTGTATGGTTAACGGTGCCGGTCTTGCTATGGGTACCATGGATATCGTTAACTTACACGGCGGCAAGCCAGCTAACTTCCTTGATGTTGGTGGCGGGGCGACTAAAGAGCGTGTAGCCGAAGCATTCAAAATCATCCTTTCTGATGACAATGTTAAAGCCGTTCTTGTTAACATATTCGGTGGTATAGTACGTTGTGACATGATCGCCGAAGGTATTATCGGTGCGGTTAAAGAAGTTGGTGTTGAAGTACCTGTAGTTGTACGTCTTGAAGGTACCAACGCTGAACTTGGTCGTGAAGTTCTGGCGAATTCTGATCTGGACATCATTGCCGCTACATCATTAACAGATGCAGCTCAGCAAGTTGTTAAAGCTGCGGAGGGCAAATAATGTCTGTTTTAATTAATAAAGATACTAAAGTTATCTGTCAGGGTTTCACTGGCGGACAAGGTACTTTCCACTCAGAGCAAGCGCTTGAGTACGGTACGCAAATGGTTGGTGGCGTAAGCCCGGGTAAAGGCGGTCAAACGCACCTTGGTCTTCCGGTATTCAACACAGTACGTGAAGCGGTAGAAACTACAGGCGCAACTGCTACTGTTATCTACGTTCCTGCTCCGTTCTGTAAAGATGCTATCTTAGAAGCTATCGACGCCGGTATCGAGCTGATCGTTTGTATCACCGAAGGTATCCCGACTATCGATATGATCGATGTTAAAGACAAGCTGAACAACACTGGTGTTCGCATGATCGGTCCTAACTGCCCAGGTGTTATCACTCCGGGCGAAACTAAGATCGGTATCATGCCAGGTCACATCCACAAGCCAGGTAAAGTAGGTATCGTATCTCGTTCAGGTACTTTGACTTATGAAGCCGTTAAGCAAACTACAGACGCCGGTTTCGGTCAGTCTACTTGTGTTGGCATCGGTGGTGACCCAATCCCAGGCACTAACTTCATCGACGTTTTAGAAATGTTCGAAAACGATCCGCAAACCGAAGCCATCGTAATGATCGGTGAAATCGGTGGTACTGCTGAAGAAGAAGCTGCTGAATACATCAAAGCTAACGTATCTAAGCCTGTTGTATCTTACATTGCCGGTGTTACTGCACCTGCTGGTAAGCGTATGGGCCATGCTGGCGCGATCATCGCCGGTGGTAAGGGTACAGCCGATGAGAAATTTGCAGCCTTAGAAGCGGCCGGTGTTAAAACCGTACGTTCTTTAGCTGACATCGGTGTTGCACTGAAAGAGAAGACAGGTTGGTAATCAGTTTTTGATTGCTAATTGTTTATTTGGAAAACCCGCTGAATAGCGGGTTTTTTGTGTCTTGCAGTTTTATTTTCTTTTCTATAATTACTTTTTTATAAATTTTTCGAATAACTCTTTAGGTTTAACCTCCAACGGACCAAGTTTTAATTTATTCTTAAGTGATATCGCTCCATTTCCTATCGAAATGATATCCTCAGGTTTGCCCTGTAGGCTCGTAATTAATAACTTTTGAGTGTTATTGTGCTCTTGTAGTTGGTCAATTGTGGCTAATTGCATTCGTATCATGGTTTCTTTCATCTGTATCTGCGTTTTGAAGTTTTCAACTTGGGCAGTCAATGATGATATTAGATATTGCTCTTCCATAGAGAGGTTTGAAGAGTTTGATAGAAATTCTTGATATGGAAATTGTAGATATTGGTAAAATAGTTTTTCTATTTCGCCAAGTGACTCAGTGTCTTTTTTGGGAGTAATAATTAAAGATGTTTGTTTATTTTCGGGGTTAGTTGTCACATTTGCTTCAATTCCAAGGTTTTTCAGAAACTCACCAAACCAAATTAGATATTGTGAGCAGATGTTTTTATAGTTATCAGGGAACTCAAAATATTTGATTATTGAGTTTTTAATTCCCTCATTGGATAGCTCGGCTAATGATGCTTTATAGCAATCAATTGCTATTTTGCAGTAGTTGATAATTATACCAAAGAGAGTTTCTTTATTATCAAAATTGTATGGAATATTTATAATACAATCATAGCCATTGTCATTATCTATTGTTGCTTCGACACCTATATCTTGAAATTTTTGTTGATAAGTTTTTGAGAAGTTTTTCATACTGAAGGGATATGCCCATTCCTCATAATCAATACCATGGACAATATATAAAGAATCTTCTTGTTTACTTAAATTCATATAGAATTGTAATAAATAAACATTTTCAAATGGGTATGGCCCATCGTATCCAAACCAAGCTGGAAAATCACCAAAATTTAATTTAGATAATCGGAGGAAGTCTTCATTACTTAATTGCTCTCTTGGAGAGTAAACTAATATTTCTTCGCTTTTATCGGCATTTTCTCTATAGCCTTTTTTAAATGTTAATTTTTTTTCACCATCAATTTCACAATAATTATGTGTTTTTTCTTCAACAAATCGTATGGACATGTGCTTCCTTGGTTTCTAGGTATTTATCCCAACATAAGCGTTTTAGGGCGAGAGCTAATAGAGAGAAAATAGGTGTAAAGCGGAGAGTCCATACTCCCTAAATCCCACATAAATATAATCAACCCCCTGTTGATTTAACCAGCTTCTTAGTCTTTAGTTAAGCTACTCCCAAACAATACGGAGGACTTCAAACTCATCATTTTGATAGGCAATGCTATAACTCATGCCATAGCAAAGGTTATAGCCAATGCCGAACTTAGATACCAAGAGTTAAACCAAGTCGCGCCCCCTGAGTGCGCTAACACCCAGAGGCCGCTAACCAAAACGAACTACACTAGGAGTCCGTCATGGCTGAATATCATCATACGTCAGAGCTTTGCCCGAAAGAAGCAAAATATCCCACAATCCGGCAACTTACGGTATTGGAAACCGTGCTTAATAGTGTCGTAAAAGTCAGGGGGGCAGGCATCAACTATCTACCGGTTAATCTGCAACCTTGCCTTATCCTTCAGGGGAAATGGCTGCATGAGGCCGGTTTTCCTATCGGGCAGAAGGTCACGGTTACCGTGGAAAAAGACCGCCTGGTACTAAAACCTGTTTCGCTATCACCTAAAGCATAAACCAAGTAACAGAGGCTATAATAGGGCTGCTGCGCGCTAAAGCTGTGCAGCAGCTGTAACAGCTACTATTTGTAACTAACTGTTAGTTAGTATCAACGCCTCATAAACAACCTATATGGAGGTCCTTTCTTGTCATTCATCTAATAAAGTAGACAAGGGTTACTTCACCCAATAATATACCCTCATTGAATAAGTATATTCCTTTTGGGAATAAAAAAGAGGTTAAACATGACATCTATAGAGTTTTACTTGCGCCGTATTCATATTCTCGGGGCATTTTTTTTAGTGGTATCTTTACTGGCGTGGATTTCAGATTGGACAGGGTTGGTGTATGTATGCCCTTATTGCCGCCTGCAACGCACTGTGATTGGTATTTTAGGCTTTTTGATGATGTTTAGAGGGTTGCACAATATCATTACAATTTTTATTGCCAGTGTGCTTGGTTTTATGGGGGCGCATGTCGCCGCCGCGCAAAACTTTATGGGCTGGTTAAAAATCAATAAAGGCACTTTTGAATTTAAAGGCGATATATATCTGGATCCCTTTCTGCTCTCAGGTGCGGCATTATTTGCCATTATTGCCCAGGTTTGGTTACTGGTGCTGTCTGCCCGTAGCAAAACAATAGAGAGCGAAGTCGGACAGTCATAAACCGACATTGCCAAACCTTGTATTCGCCTAATCCGGGAGCAGTACAATCCTGCTGCTTTTATCAAATTAAAGGGGAGCTGGCCAACACTTAGCTGTCATTCAGGGGCGGCTAAGTGCAGCAATTTCACTGCTACCTGAAAACGAAGCACTATACCCCAAAGGTAACCGTGAGTAGTTCAAAGAGGATGTTTGCCGCGTTCTTTCTTAGATTAATTTTTATTTATACTAGCTCTTGTTAAATAACGTATTGATTTCTATTGGCTTTTAGTGGTTAGTTCCAACAAGGTAACTCTAGTTGGGGTGGATAAACTTGCTGCTTAGTCTTGTATAGGACTTTAAGGTGTCGATATAAGGAGCAAGCCAGCTTGTGTTGCCGACTCTCCGGCTTTTTTTGTTATATCCTTGATGTTGTTATTACCGCCGGTGCTAGCCGCTTTTCAGCAGAAACGCTGAAGTGGAAGTGTCCGAAAAATATTTCAATGGTAATTAAGATCTTATATTTATACACTGAGATATACCCGCTCATCATAAATATAAGCGCTGAATGCTGAGATCTGTCTTTGCCTTATTCTTGATGTTGTTAACATCCCTCTCTTCGGTTCTGGCCAGTGAGAAAAGCATTACCGTTGTAGCAGATGACTGGCCGCCGTATGTCGATTTTTCTCATCCCGGCAAAGGTTTGTGCATAGAAGTGGTTAGGGCGGCGTTTGCAACGCAAGGTTATGCACTTAAGGTGATTAAAACGTCCTGGGCCAGGGCTATCCATGGGGTTGAACATGGCAAATACGATATTTTACCCAATGCCTGGTTAACACAAGAACGTACCAAATTTCTGTTGTATTCTCAGCCTTATACCAGTAGCCGGCTAAAGTTTATTATCAGAAAAGGCGAGTCTTTTGCGTATAAAGACCTCTCGAGTTTGGATAATAAGGTTGTCGGTATTATCAGTGGCTCCAGCTACGGTCAGGCATTTGATCATGCTAAAAACTTTCAAAGAAATGAAGTGATCAATATGATGCAGAATTTAAAAATGTTGTTGGCTAAACGGATAGATTTGATGATCGAAGATGATCTTGGCTTTATGGCGACAGTGAATAAAAGGGCGCCTGCTCTGCTGCAGAAAATTGATATCGTTGAACCGGCATTTCTCAATAAACCTTTACATGTTGCTATCGGGCGGAACCATAAAAGACGCCGGGAAATTATTACCGACTTTAATCTCGGGCTTGAACAGATCAGGAAAAACGGAGTTTTAGCCGCGATTAAAAAAAGCTATGGTGTGAATTAGCCGGTAAAGCTCTCCAAAAAAGGGCACAAATCCCTAATCGAGTGCACAGCTTATCATCGGCTGTTAATGCTTCTTGCTGTTATGCCCGAAGCCGGGAAAGCTCTTGTCTGGTCGGATGTTTAGCTCAGGCAGTTTATTTATGCTATGTACTCTCAAACTCTTCAATTGAATAAGTCAATTTGAAAAAGCAATTAGCGCTTTGTAACTTATTGATTACCTGGTTTTTATAAATTGTTTTCTGCTGGTGTTTTCTTTTGGTTAAAAGCTATTCCGGATACTCTTTCCCCTCATTAAGCATCACTTTTTATTGCCTGTGCAATTGACTTAATTAGATCATATTAACGTAAAGAAATTAAGGTTAAATACTGGCATTAGTTATGCTGATGCAAGTAGGCAAACCGTTAATGTTGATGACTGATTTAGATCAAAAATATTAACTGATAATTGAGTAAAATTTATTTTGTTGGAATCAATGCCCCAGATAAAAAGGATGATCTATATGTCGAATTTAATATTGCCGTTAAACGATAATACCCTGGCAAAAGAAAGTAATGTCTTAACCCATGGCCGGATAAACGAGCCGGTTTTTATCAACGAAACTAACCAGGCAAGCAGTGTAACCAATAAGGCGGCACTGGCGTTAGAAGTTGAGCTTGATGGGGAGGGAAATTATATTCTTGGTTATAACTAAATATTTGTGATTTGCTCGCATAAGCAGGAGAACATTTGGGGATTTTATGCTTGTCGCCAGATGTTCTCTTATCTCGATATTGAAATAATATAAGCCTTTAAAATACCAGGCTATTATTTTGCCTGCTACGATAGACTTCTGTTTTTCTTTACCCTTTGGGCTTCTGCTACACTCAAAGTAATTCATGACAATAAAGGACTTAGCTTATGCCTGCTTGCCCCAATATCAAAGTGGCTTTCATTTTATTTTTTGTATTATCTGCTTTTCTTGTTGCCTGTAAAAGTACCAGCCCGTTGAAAAGCGCCCAGGTATATTGCATGGAAACCGAGCGAGACACTTATAGTGAATGTTTGAGTCACCGCCGGGCCTACCTCGATGCGCGCGAGAAAATTATGACCCGGTTTCGTGAGCAGAAAAAAAACTGTGAAGCCTATGCCATTCAAAAGAGCGGCGGGGGGAGCACTAGCTGTGTTAGCCGAGACAATATGGTGAAGGCGGGCTCAGGGTCAACCTCGGTTACCGGGGGAGTGGATCATAATACAGAGTGTAATGGTAACCTGGGCGGGAGAAGCGCCCGTGATGCCCGTATCACAGCCCTTAGATATGGCTCACAAAGTGATATAGAAAAAAAATGCATGCTGGATATGGGGTGGCAAAGTCATCTTTCTTCCCGGCCCGAGTTAAAAGCCGTGGCTCAGAAATACGGTTATGCCAAGGAGGAAAATGAAGGTTAGTTTATTTAGCCTGCGGTTAACCTTTTAGACATAAAGCTTAATTATTTCTGTCCGAAGGAGATTTACCGGTCTCCTTTATCTGCACTTTATTCTTCGTTAGCAAAATATCCTTTTTATCATATAGATAAATAGGGCTACTTCATTTCCCTTTAATATTATTTGTTGGTCACTTCTGGTTCAGTTTTTGCTCATAGCACAATGATGTCAAAAATTTGTTAATTAGCAGTCAGGAGTATTTCATGAACAAAAAATTATCTGCCATAGCGCTTGCCACTACGTATTTGGGTTTATCTGCAACGGCGAATGCCAGTGAAATTATGTTTGGTTTTGTCGGCGGCAGCTACAGCAGTCAGGGTTATGAGATTGCCAGTATGATCGATTCATTGGACGGGGTAAATGTCACGACACGCTTTCTTAATAGCGAAACCTATGATGATTTTGACAATTTTGATCAGCTGTGGATTTATGATCTTTCCAGTCAAAGCGATAGAAATGCTAATCAAATGGCCAATTATCAGGGCATTGCCGACTGGTACAATAACCGAAGTGAGCAGAATTTGATTGCCGATGGCCGTATCTTGTCATCATCAAGCAGTTATACCAGTAGGGGCAATCGTGGGGCAGAGGATTTGTGGATCCAAAATTATGCACAGCAACTGGATACGTTTGGCGGCGGACTGGTGCTGGGCACAGATCATAATGTTTATAACAGCGGTATTAATGAGATCAACAAACTTATCGGTATTGCCGGTTTTTCAGGAAATTATTACAGCTCGCCATACCAGGCAGTTGTTGACCCCCTGTCGCCGTTTTATGTCGGGTCATTAGATACGTGTGATCTCTCATCAAGCGAGCAATGCATTAATGATAATTCATCCACCGGTTTTGCCCCTTCGGGTTTGCAGCAAAATGGCCAGTTTTTAACACCGGTTGCCTATCACGGCAGCGTTAACGAAGCCTATGATAAAGTGGCGGTATCGTCGACTCTCGGTAGTGTAACTTTTGGCACGCAAGTGCCCGAGCCTGCCAGTTTGGCTTTACTGGGATTAGGTTTAGCGGGGATTGGCTTTCGCCGAAGAAAGCATGTCTCGGCCGATAAAAACAGCTAAAGCCGTTAACTTTGGGGGTTAAGCTGGGAAAATAACCCGGCTTGTTTGGTCAACTTGTTACTAAGGCGGCAAGTTGACCGTATTTCGTTTACTTAACAGCTTAAGGAATTATTTTTCCTGTAACTGCTTTTTAACATAATGCTTGATTTGCTGCTCCAGTACTTGCAGCGGCACCGAGCCATTTTTGAGTACCTGATCATGAAACTCACGTATATCAAACTTTTCCCCTAAGGCCTGCTCGGTTTCGCGACGCAGGCGTTTGATGGTCAGCTCTCCCATCTTGTAGGAAAGTGCCTGTCCGGGCCAGGAAATGTAGCGGTCGACTTCGGTGCGGACATTATGCTTGGATAAGGCGGTATTTTGCTGCAAAAAATCTATTGCCTGCTGGCGGCTCCAGCCTTTGCTGTGGACGCCGGTATCTATTACCAGGCGGCAGGCGCGCCACATTTCATAGGTTAAGCGACCAAAGTTGCTGTAGGGATCCTGATAAAAGCCCGCTTCTAAGCCCAGGTATTCGGCATATAAGCCCCAGCCTTCGCCAAAAGCGGAAATATAGGAGTAGCGGCGGTGGGGAGGTAAATCGCTCAATTCCCGGTTGATGGCGCTTTGTAAGTGATGTCCGGGCACCGCTTCATGTAGGGTTAACGCTTCCAGTACGTAAAGCGGTCGGCGATCCAGGCCATAAGTATTGAGCCAGTAATAACCCGGCTGGGTGTCCTGGCTCGGGGGAATGTAGCGTCCTATGGTATATTTGGGCGCCAGGTGATCAGGGACCGGTACTACGCCATAGGGGTTGCGGGGTAAATGTTTAAACAGGGCCGGCAGCTTGGCATCCATTTTTTTCGCGATGTAGGCCGCTTCTTTTAACAGTGCCTCGGCGCTTGTTGCGTAAAATTGGGGATCGGTGCGCAGGAAGTTAACAAAGGCAGCAAAATCCCCGTCAAAATCAAGGGAAGTGATGATCTGCTGCATTTCGTTGCGGATGCGTTTTACTTCCTGCATGCCCAAATTAAAGATCTGATCCGGAGTTTTATCTGTGGTGGTGTAGTATTTTACCCGGTTTTGGTAAAAATCTGCGCCGTCAGGTGTTGCGCTTAACCCCAAGGTTTTCCTGGCCTGTGGAATATAGGTGCTCACCATAAAGTCATAAAAGTCCTGATAGGCGGGGATCACCTTTTTGGCGAGCAGTGCCAGCGCTTGTTGTTGCAACTGCTGAAAATCTTGCTGGCTGATATCTGCGGGCTGTTTTTTGAACGGGGCGTATAATACGCTGCTGGCCGGATCGTCATCAATAAAGGCGGCGATGCCTTGCTCATAGCCGGATAACACTGCACTGGGCAAGGTTCTGCCGGTAGCCAGCCCCTGGCGCATCCAGTGAATTTGCTGAGCAAAATAGCGGGGCAGGGCTTCCAGGCGGCTCAGGTAATTGTGGTAATCTTTGCTCTTGGCGAACGGCATGCCTTTAACGGTAAAGGTAAAATCGGAGTGAAAGCCCGACTCTGCCAAAATAGGCACATAGTGTTTTTTATATTTGTACAGGCTGATGTCGTTATCCAGCTGGCGCAGTAAGATGTCCAGGTTGATGATATTTTCCTGGGACAATTGCTGCCTGTCTATAGCCTCAAGGCGGCTGACATAGCCGAGTAATTGCTTGTTTTTCTCTGCCAGAGCTTCTGGTGAGAAGTCCGGCAACAAGTGGTTATAGCGGTTATCACCGGACTTGGTAGCTTTGAAAGGATCGACTTTCAGGCGGTATTGCCAAATTTCATCCATTAAGGCGTTTAAGCGGATATTTTCCTGATTAAGGGCTTGCTCGCTTGCCACGGTTGTTATGGTTTGTGTTTGCGCTGCATCTGTTGAAAGCGGAGTGACCGACTGGCAGGCACTTAACAAAGGCAGGGCGCACAATAACGGCAGCAGAGCGCCTTTATGGCTGGTGGTTTTTGCCTGGTGCTGTGCTCCCCAAGGGAGCCGCTGACGGAGGTTTTTCTTCATGTTATTCCCGTATTATTAATGGTTGCTTCAGGACATTGGTGCAAAAAGCAGTGCAGTCAGGGCCCTGGGCTTAAATGTTAATGTTGCTTTTCTGTGTTTGCCCGGGGGCGGTATTTTTGTTCAACAGTGCCGGTATTATTGAGTGTTTGCCCGTTTTAGCTGCCTTTGCCGGTACTCATCTATTTGATTTTCTAAAGCTTCTTTATACGGCGATGAGGCGACAAAGTTTGCTGCTCTTTGTTCGCTTTCACGCTCAAGCGCCTGGTAAATATTAAAAGAAAGCCGCTGTTTATCTTCATCGCTGGACAGGCGTCCAAGGTGCTCGATAGCAAAGTCCGGATGTTCATAAACACTGGTTTCCAGCAGGGCCTTGGCCGATGCTTCATTGTCTATGTCTACTTGCTGTTCAAGCCAGTTTAAGGTGGCACTCGGGTCGTTTCGGCCCCATTGGGAAATTATCTGCTCGCTCGCCGATTGTTTATCTTGTGCATCTGCCTGACTGATATACCAGCTGGCGGCATCTAACGGTTGGGTGAACATCCAGCTTCCCAGCACATCTTGCTGCAGGGCTTTTTTATCTTTTTCGTTTTCTATGGTGTCGAGCCAGGCAACGGTATCTTGGGGATTTTTCATGGTCCAGGTGGACAGCACCGATTGTTGAATACGCCTGTCGTCAAGTGCTTTGGTTTCTTCAAGAAAATGAGCAAATTGCTCTTTGTCGGTAAAGGCTGCAGTAATACCGCTCACTGCCATCATGGTATTGTTTTTGTGGCCTGAAATGTCCGCAAGTTTGCTGATGGCATCATCTAAATCCTGGTTGGCTAAACCGTTAAAAATGGCCATTAAACCGGCAGAGTTGGCGTTAAAAACGCTTTGGTTAGGGTTGTTTTCCTGGCTGTTGAGATACCAGTTGTAGGCACCGTTTGGATCCTGTTTTGACCAGGCGCCGATAACAGAGGCCATGGCAGCCATTTGAGTTTGTGATGAACTGAGGTTATCTTCGGTGAAAGCGATCGCCTGTAACGGATTTAACTCGGCGTAACGCCCCAGAATCAACATCAGCGGCATCATGTTGTCCGCCTGCTCCAGCTCATTTTTTAACAGTGACAGACTCTCAAGCACATTCTGCTCGGAAAAAGCTTTGACCAGCAGATAGGATTGGGCAATGCCCTCCATATCCATCATCATATTGCCATTACCGAGCAGGGATTTTATCCGTACCAGGGAATCTTTTACCTCGCCAGGGTCAGTGACAGGGGCGCTTGGTGAAGTCACTTGTTTTACCGGCAGCCCTGTATTGGCATTTTGTCTATTATCGACGCCGACTCCGGTGGCGGTATTGCTCTGGGGCCGGGGTTGGACAAATGTCGTCTGGTGCCCGCTTGTTTGAGGCTGGGACGCAGGGGTTAGCTTGTATCCCAATAAAAACGCCAGGCCAAGCGAAGCCAGCCATAAGGCGAATAATCCTTTTTTCATCATGATAATTTATTGTAAATTGAGGAGAAACGCTCGGATGTTATCAATATTACCTGGGGTAAACAAGGCAGAACAAGCGGGGGAGAGCCAAGGCGCATTAACAGATTAAGCCGCTTTTATAAAAATGCGCTGCATAACCGGGAATATTTCTTTGCCGGGTACTTTAAAAAGGTGATTGTTATCCCCACTTCAATAAAATTAAACCCTTTGCTAGGGGTTAGCGAAATTGCTTGATATAATCCCCGTTTATATCAATATCTGCCTAAGGTCATTTTAGAGGTTAACTAGATGTCGGAAACTGAGAGCCGTCCAACAAATTTTATTCGTCAAATCATAGACACGGATCTTGCCCAGGGCAAGCATACATCGGTGCAAACCCGGTTTCCACCCGAGCCGAACGGCTATTTGCATATCGGCCATGCTAAAGCCATATGTTTAAATTTTGGCATCGCCCAGGACTATGATGGTTTATGTAATCTCAGGTTTGATGACACCAACCCGGAAAAAGAAGATATCGATTACGTGCACGCCATCGAAAAAGATGTTCACTGGTTAGGTTACGAGTGGGCCGGAGATGTGCATTATTCTTCCGATTATTTTGACCAGTTGCACGGTTATGCGGTTGAGCTGATCGAAAAAGGCCTGGCTTATGTTTGTTTCTTAAACGGCGAACAAACCCGTGAATACCGCGGCACTTTGAAAGAGCCGGGTAAAAACAGCCCGTACCGGGATACCAGCGTTGAAGAAAACCTGGCGTTATTTGAAAAAATGCGTAACGGCGAATTTAAAGAAGGTGAGTGTTCACTGCGCGCCAAGATCGATATGGCTTCGAGCTTTATGTGTATGCGCGACCCGATCATTTACCGGGTTAAGTTTGCCCATCACCACCAAACCGGTGATAAGTGGTGTATCTATCCCATGTATGATTTCACTCACTGTATCTCGGATGCGATTGAGGGGATCACCCATTCTTTATGTTCATTAGAGTTCCAGGATAACCGCCGTTTATACGACTGGGTAATCGATAATATTTCGATCAAAACCCAGCCAAGACAATACGAATTCTCGCGCCTGAATCTTGAATATACCGTGATGAGTAAGCGTAAGCTTAATTCATTGGTGGAAGAAAATCTGGTCAGCGGCTGGGACGACCCGCGTATGCCGACCATTGCCGCTTTCCGCCGCCGCGGTTATACCCCGGCTTCTATCCGTGAGTTTGCCAAACGCATAGGTGTCACTAAGATGGATAACACGGTGGAAATGAGCGTGCTCGAAGCCTGTATCCGTGAAGATCTTAACGACAATGCCCCGCGCGCCATGGCAGTGCTTGACCCGATCAAAGTTGTGATTGAGAATTTTGACCAGGATAAGGTGGAAACCCTGAAGGTTAAGAACCATCCCAGCGATGAGAGCCAGGGTACCCGGGAAGTGCCGTTTACCCGTGAACTTTATATCGAAGCGGAAGATTTCCGTGAAGAAGCCAACAAAAAGTACAAACGCCTGGTTTTAGGTAAAGAAGTACGTTTACGCGGCGCTTATGTGATTAAAGCCGAACGTTTTGAAACCGACGATCAGGGTAAGGTGACCACGGTTTACTGTAGTTATGACCCCGAAACTTTAGGGAAAAACCCTGCCGACGGCCGTAAGGTGAAAGGTGTTATTCATTGGGTCTCTGCCAGTGAAGCCCTGGATGCGGAAGTGCGTTTATACGACCGTTTATTTACCGTGCCTAATCCGGGAGCGGCGGATGATTTCCATAGCGTGATGAACGATGAATCGCTTATCGTGATTGAACATGCCAAGGTAGAGCCTTACCTGGTTAATGCCAAGCCGGAAGCCGCTTTCCAGTTTGAACGCCAGGGTTATTTCTGTCTGGATAATCAGGACAGTGTTGAAGGTAAACTGGTATTTAACCGTACCGTTGGCCTCAGAGATACCTGGGCTAAAATAGAAGCGAAATAATGGCGCTGTCTCCTTAACTGAGACTTTATAGCCTTTAAGTGAAGCCACCCGCCGGGGTGGCTTTTTTTATCGCGATAAAAAAATTTATCTGACCGGTTTGCTTAAAAAGGGTGATGTTAAGGGTAATTGGTTTGAGATAGAAAATAACCTCATTTAACACTAGACAACACAAATGATAATTATTATCATTTGTGTTGTCGGCGTTATGCAAGTGATTCTTTTTTATTGATATCCTGCGCCGAAACAATACCTGTCCCTGACTTAGTTCAGGTTTGCTACAGGTAAAATGAATAATTGAGCAGCTTTTTAAAGGACGTCTATATGATTGGGTGGCAGGACTTGCTGGGTAATGGCAACAGGTGTTTTGACAATAAAGATTATTTGCAAGCCGAATATTATTATCAGCAGGCGCAATCATACCTGGATGAGTTATGGACACAAGACGGCAAGAACAGTGCTTTATTAACGGCGTGGATCACGGCGTCACACCGGCTGGCGAGCTTGTTTGAAGATCAGGGAAATGCACAACTGGCCTTAGCCTATTTGCAGCTTCCCCATCAGCGGGTGTTAACCATCAGCCAAGATCAAGATTATGATGAAGACATGCGCCTTATTGCCCTGAGTGCATTAAAGCTGACCTTAACGGCTTTGCTGGAGTTTGCGCAAAGACATCCGATCTGCCAAAACTGCTTAAGGCAATTAACCGAGCTGGAAGCGCAGATCAGTCAAGGCCGCCCTAAGTTACATTGAGGATACAGGAGCTATGATGAAAGTTAACTCTTTATTTTGCACGATAACTTTACTGGTGAGTTTTACCGTGCGGGCACATGGCGGCCATGATCATCAGGCACCCGAGGCAACGCTGATCCACTTGTTGTGGATTCTCCCGGGTATTATCGCCCTGGCGGTTGTGGCGGGAAGAATCTACCTGAATTCGCTGAGCAAGGCTTACAAGATCAATCAGGTAAAAACGAATAAATATCAAGGATAAAGCGGATGTTCTATCAAATTATCGCCCATTTAGACAAAAAATTTAATTTTGCCACCGTATCGGCCCACAGCGACAGTGCGGAGAAAAATGCCCTGCTGACCGGGCGGGTCGAACAGACCCAGGCAAGCTCCTGTTCATCCTTTTTAGAAGAGCCCCTGAACTTTTCTGGCAGTGCCTGCGATGGGGGGATATTTTGACTTTCTTCGGTTTTAAACTCTGGAAAGTGCGCGGGCACAGTATGTTTCCCCGTATCCCCCAGTCCAGTTATGTGCTGGTCAATCACTGGTTCAGGCTCAGGTCCCTGGAAGTGGAGCAAACGGTTTTGATCCAGCATCCCCAACTCGGGCTGATCATAAAAAAAATCGCCCTGATCGACCGCAATGGCCTGATCTGGAGTAAAGGTGAAAATTCTGCCAGCATATCCGTTGAACAATTTGGCCCGGTCAATAAGAATCAGGTGATTGGCCGGGTGCTTAAGGTCTTTAAAAAGCCCGAGAGTTATAGCGCACCAGAAGCCTTTTAACCAGCAGTATCACCAGGCTAAGACTGCTCCCGCTGCAAGACTTTATCTAAGGTTGCCATATCCGGCATTTCCTCATATTGTATGCCATCATCGCCGATCATGTCCCACTGGCATTTGGAGCCGACAAACAGGTGGGCGGCTACCTTAATGTCGCTCTCTCCCTCAAGTAAACCTGCAGGTATCCAGTACTGTTTTTGGTTGTTCATCAGGTGGGGCACCGTACTGCCGCAATTTTGACAAAAATCCGATCTAAATCCGGTCTCGGTTTTGTATGAGGATATAAGTTGTTCTCCCGAGCGCCATGAAAACTGCTCGCGGGATAAAAACATCGCACTATCCGAGGATGAACCGGTTAATTTGCGGCACAAAGAGCAGTGGCATTGGTAAAGGTTGGGGAGTGTACCGGTGATGGCAAAGGTGACTTTACCGCATAAACATTTTCCGTTCACAGGGTTTCCTTGAAGATAATTAAAGGTTTAAAAACAAATTGTACGGGGGAGCGGGCCAAGGGCAATCATAGTGCAGAACCCGGGCAAGCTCATACAGGTTATCTTATACCAATTTTATTAAATATCTAACCATCTTCGGATGGTCTAAATCTCCAAGTCCTGCGTTGCTTTCAATCACAATAGCTTGCTATTGCTCAATCAAACGTCTCGCCTGCATGGATGCAGGTGCTTAGCTTTAGTCTGGAACGATAAAGGGGTTTCTTGAAAACTTATCTTCACCGAATTTTGGTCATTTACTTAATGCAATTGGTATTATGTACGGATATTTTTCCTGCTGGTTTGCTATCGCCTGAATTTCACCGTTCTCAGAAGTCTTTTGAAGGCTGTTGCCCTACTGTACAGCTGCTTGCTGATGGTGAGTAAACTTTTGCCGATAGCCGTCGGGATAATCGCAGGGAATGCTTTCGAGCAGTCGCGTGTTTTGTTAAGCCGGAAGAAGGGGGCAATAAAAAACCGGCACTGCCGGTTTTTTATTAAAACAAATCTTTAGTGATTTTCTTTACGGTATGCTTCGCAGGCCTGGGTATCTTCACACTCGCCGTAAAGGTACAGGCTGTGGTTGGTCAGCTTGATATTGTGGGACTTGGCAATGTCCAGCTGGCGCTGTTCAATGGTATCGTCTTCAAATTCAACCACTTTACCGCATTTTAAACACACCAGGTGATCATGGTGTTTTTTATGGGACAATTCAAAAACCGACTTGCCTCCTTCAAAGTGGTGACGGGTGACGATCCCGGCATCATCAAATTGGTTTAATACCCGATAGACGGTTGCTAAGCCAATTTCTTCCTGTTGATCTAATAAAATCTTATAGACATCTTCAGCGCTGATGTGCTGATTTTTAGGGTCCTGAAGAATGCTGAGAATTTTGATCCGGGGTAGGGTGATTTTTAAACCGGCTCTTTTTAGCTCTTCGTTTTGATCTGGCATCTACTGTCTCTGAACGATAATTTTTTTATGAGCAAAATTATAGGGGGTTATTGCATAGGTTAAAAGCCTTTGTTGCCTTTCGCGTAAATTTAGTAGTAATTATTCTATGAATTGATGATAATTCACCTGGTACGATGAGTTGTATTGAAGGATAAAAAGTTGTTATTAGGTAGTTTTCAATGAATTTAATGTTTAAAAAAGCCTGGATGATGCGTTGGGCGCTTAATTTATGGCCGCCGATATTTTTTAGCGGCATTAAAATCAAGCATTTGTCAGCAGATTATAGGTCGGCGCAGGCGACACTGACCATGCGGCCATGGAACACCAATGCCATGGGGGCGCATTTTGGCGGCTCTCTGTATGCCATGACAGATCCCTGTTATATGCTGATGTTGATGGCGCAGCTTGGTAAAGATTATGTTGTCTGGGACAAATCGGCAGATATTGACTATATCAAACCGGGCAAGGGGCTGGTGACGGCTGATTTTCTGATCAGTGAAGCCTTGCTGGACGACATCATCAAAAATACCGCCAATGGCGACAAATACCTGCCGCAATTACCGGTTTATGTCAAAGATGCCCAGGGGGATGTTGTGGCCAAGGTTAACCGTACCTTGTACATTCGCCGCAAACAAAATCGCCGCAAATAAATCTACTTTTAAGCAGGCACCGGGGTTATTTTTCTTAAGTAAGGCCTTAAGTAAGGTCTTAAGTAAAGTCTTGAGTGAAAATAATCCCGCGCTGTTTTAATACTCATCACTACTAATGGCCATATGCCTTTCCAGCAGAGGTTTTAGCCAGGCTTCAAAGCGTTTGATTTTCTCCCAGTGAAAATGATGGGCGGGCGCTACCAGGTATAAAGTTTTTGGCGTGATATAAGCGTAATCAAGCACATTGACTAAATTGCCGTTTTTTATATGCTCCGCCACCAGGACTTTACTGACAAATGCCATCCCCCGACCTGCCAGCACATTTTGAATGATAGGCACGGCGTCCGTGGTTTTGAGGTTAGCGTTCAATTGGTCACGTTTTACCTGGTACCTCAGGCAGAAGTCTTCAACGGCTTCTTCAATATCGCTACTGGTATCTTCAAGCAGGGGGATTGCTAAAATGCTTGTCAGCTCCGTTTTGTTTGCCGGTAATAGCCTGGGACAGGCGACAAGCATAATGACATCATCAATAAGTTTTTTGCTTTCAAGCCCGGGGTAAGTGCCCAGCCCCCGGCGAATGGCAATATCAATATCGGTATCATTAAAAGAATCCAGGCGGTTATTGGGAGAAAACTGGATGTTGAGCTGCGGATGGTGCTGTTGAAAGTCATGAATTTTCGGGATCAGCAATAAAGAGGTGGTGGAATGCAGTGCGCTGATCCTTAAGTTATTGGCATTGGGCTCAAAGGAAAGGGCATGGACCCCTGAGCTGATTTGTTCAAAGGCCTGTTCAATATAGGGCAGCAATAACGCTCCCTTGGCGCTGAGGCGGGTATGCTTAGCTTCCCGTTCAAATAACTTGCAGTTTAGATGTTGCTCCAATAGGCGAATTTGTTGGCTCACTGCGGCCTGGGTAACAAACAGCTGCTCAGCGGCAGCTTTAAAGCTGCCGCTTCGGGCGGCGAAAAGAAAGACCTGTAACGACTTTAGTGGTGGTAATGATTTCATGGCTTAAGAAAAACTTAACTGTTGTTAATTTTATATCGTTTGTAGCACAGGAAAACAAGCGTTAATTTAATAACCGGGTTTAGTTATTTTTAATTGAGGTTATTATGAAATATTTAGCCGCGATAGCAATATTTGTGACATCTGTATTGGTGGTAACCATCGCGCAGGCGAATGCAGATAAAGTTTATTCCGCTCAGGGTTATCCCTATAAGCTACTGATTAATCGTGCCGATGAGGTTAAGATTTTCTATCGTGAACATGAAACCGGCATTCGTTGCCATGTGGAAGTATCCCGTAATAGTGAAAAAATGATGTCAGTGGCGGTTGAGGTGACTGCTGAGCAATTTGAGCAGCTGCCGTTAACGAGTTGTTTACCGAGAAAAGCGGCGAAAGCTTTATTAGCCGGTACCTTTAGCCAATACCTTTAGCCAATGTAATATCTATCTTGGATGATAGATGAAAAATCCCGGTGATCATGCCGGGTTTTTTTGTTGCCGATATTGAGATAAAGGCTTCTTTAACCGGCAAAACGGCAATCGGGAAGTTTAGGCATTATAGTTAGTAGTTATTGGCAGGGCTAACTATCGGCTGTGAGTAGTATTTTGCTTGTCTACAAAATCCTGACGTTATCTATTTTTATTTTTAGTGTATTAACTCACGCACTTGTTAATGAAGAGTCCGGTAGTAATAGCACGGAGCAAGTGATCACCATTTTTGCCCTGGATATCCCGGGATTGCATAACCCGGATGGCCAGGGGGCATATGATGTGATTATTAAAAAAATCATGGCAGGGCAATTCATTATTAAAATAGAGCCTTTGCCGCCGAAAAGATCGCTTGTTTATTTTGACCGGTGTGAGCATTGCTGTTTCAGCCCGGGTAATACCGATGGTAACTTTTATGATTTCAATCAGGAAATCAGAGAAACAGAACCGATGGCAGTGGCCAAGATCTTTATTTTCAGTGATTATGGCCGTGAGCCTTTCAGGCATCTAAGTGAACTTGAAGGTAAAGAAGTGGGGATACGCATGGGGATGCCGCTCAGTCATAATATTATCGAATCGATCGATAAGAAAAAATTTAATGTGCAATATGCCGCAAGCCTGGAAGCAAACCTGACCCGGCTTAAGCTCGGCAGGATAGAAGCGGCGCTTGGCTGGTTTCCCGATTCGGATCTGTTATTTGCACAAAATAAAATGAAGCCCTATCCGCATAATAAAGCTTTCCCGGTGGCGGTTCATAATGATGCCTTGGCTTGTAAGGGCGTACCTGAACGTTTTTTTCAAGTTTTTAATCAAGGGATCAAGATTTTAAGGGCAAGTGGAGAGCTGCAACGGATTATCGGCCCGAGTTATGCCGAACCTCACTAGGCTGGTTTATTCTGTTTGCTTATTGTGATATCCAGCACTGTTTTTGAGCTTGCCTGATCACAATGAATTTTATAACGGTATTGGTTATTGTAACTGATCACCTTGAGGGTAAAAGGCTGGAGACAGCTGGCGTTAACCTGTAGGTTATCGTCAGCTGAAAGGCGCTTCGCCGCGATTAATGAAATGCTATTACGATGATTGCCTTCACCAAAGGTTAAGTTCTTTATGCCGTGCCGGTCGGTTTTGTTAATATGCCATACCACTTCATTTTCCGGGGCGTATGCCCTGATGCCTATGGCGTGTTTGAGCAAATAATGGTCGCGATTTGCGCCAGCTGGCGGTTAAAAATCACCATTTCTGCGGCGACATTGATAGCCGCCAGCATTTGCGTATTATGGGGAGAGTCGTCCATGGCGGCTTTGTCGGTCAGGCAGAGGCCGGAGGGGGCATGATATATTTTCTTAAAGCTTTCCCGGTATTTTACTAAAGGCAAGTAGACATTGGCGAGACGGGATTTATTGCCGGTGAAACGGTAGGAGGCCAGTTCCGCCCAGGGCAAAATCGGGTGGTTTAAATTCCCCGGTGTGCCCGGTTCCGATCAGCCCTTAACGCCCAGCTGTCCGTCTTTTTCGCCGAGTTCTCGCATGATTTCACCATCGGGCAGTTGCATGCGGCAGAAGTTGTCCAAGCCCCGGATGACCGGGAAAATATGATGACCATAATTCCCCCACATGGTGGAAAAACTCATGTCCCATAAAAAGATATTGTCGTTAAAGGCTTCATCGATATAGTTGGCAACGAACGGGCTGCCGGGCTGCGGTTTTTTAAAATGGTGCTCATCTTTCAGGTCCTAAGGGGCAGGGCCCCTGAACGGGTGATTGTTTAATTAAGCATGTAGCAGCTGTTAACCTGTTAACTAAGCGTCTGTTTTATTGGCTTTTGATAAGTTAGCGGCTGCCATGTCGCTTTATCATTGACGGATATAACGCTCAAGCCCCTTTGGGGAGCGGGCAATGGCTCTTTATAGCTTGACGGCTCTTTATAGCTGATAGCGCTTTATTTTAGTCGAAACTATCCCTTGCCGACCTCTGCTGAGGCAGCAATGACGGCGGGATTTGTCTGTTTCGTACTTGTTTTTCTGCTGTTTGCTTTGGGGCTTAGCCGGCTAGGGTTTAGCCGGCCAGTCCCATCAGTAAAATCCATAGCGCCAGCAGGAATTTAAGCCGCAGCGGTGGAATTTTTGCCACCAGGGCTTTGGCCACCAGGCCGCCGATAACGGCCCCCGGTCCGGCATAAAGCGCCAGTTGCCATACCGGCTGATAACTGATCCAGCCGGTGGTTAAGCCATTTAAGGTCAAAGTGGCCGACCACACGGAAATGGCGGTTACCACGATGGCGCAGGCGAGTGACAGCTGGATATTGAAACCTCTGATCAGCAGGTAAAACACTAACAGTTCACCTACCCCTACAGATAAACAGGCGGTGATTATTCCGCCGAAATAACCGATAAAGAGCAGGCAAAGATAATCTATTTTTTTCAGCCCGCCAGGCATTGTCTGGGCATTGGCTTGCGATGAACGCCGGGTGAGCAAAAGTTGTAATAACAAGCTTGCGCCCAGGGCGATGGAGAAAATACTGAAGAGTTTTGGCAGGCTGCCCGGCGGGGTAAAATCGCCGGTATAGGCATTATAAATACCGGCCACCGAGCACAGCGAGGTAATGGCGACCACAGGTAAAAATGCCTGCCAGTGGCTTAATTGTTCAGGGGCTTTTTCTACACCGGTGTTTTTGATGGCATTACGGTAATGCAAACACCAGGTAATGGCGCCGGCGGTCATGCCAAAACATTGAATGGTAAAGCTGGTGGATAAAGCCTGGGCCTCATTTAAACCTAAGGAGTTAAATACCGGAATAAAGACCACGCCGCCACCGGCGCCGGATAGATTGGCAAAGACAGCGCCAAGGATCCCCAGCAAGGTATATAAAACTGAGTCCAGCAGCTGCATTAACAGTTGTTCCAGCCCGCCGCTTTGTGCCCAGTTGGACAGTAATAAATAGCTGCTTAGCGTGACGAATGCCAGGGACTTCTTCCGTGTTTTCCAGTTTGTCTGCATATTATTTTTATTATGGAAATATAACGCCTTGGCTAACATATTACCTCTACTTTACCTTGAAGAAAATCGTTTAATTAAACATCTTGATCTTAAGTGCATATCTCTCTAAGCTGGTTTTGATTTTATTGTAAGCGCTTTCATTTGTGGCATAATTAAAACTAACTTCAACACTCTTGATCGCAGAATTATTCTTCGGATGTTGTCGGACTGGTTGGGAGCAGCTTTGGCTGTTTGGTTAATCTTTTGATTTTTTTGGGGCTTTCTATGGTAGAAAACAAAACTGATGATATCCGCGACCTTGTTATTGTCGGTGGCGGCACGGCAGGCTGGTTAATGGCAAGTCGCCTGGCGGCAAAATATCAAACCTCACCAGATTGCCCGGTGAAGATCACTTTGGTGGAATCTCCTTCGGTGAAACCGGTCGGGGTCGGGGAAGGCACCTGGCCCGGCATGAGAAGCACGTTAAAGGCGATAGGACTGAGTGAAAGTGACTTCATGCGTGAATGTGATGCCAGCTTTAAGCAGGGATCAAAATTTAATGGCTGGCGAAGCGGGAACATGGATGACAGCTATTATCATCCCTTTACCCTGCCTCTGGGTTATGACGATCTCGATATGATGCACTTTGTTCAGCACTCGCCACGACAAGGCTCTTTTGCCAAGGCTGTTTGTCCCCAGGTGGAGATCTGTCAGCAGGGGTTGGCGCCTAAACAGATCACTACGCCGGAATATGCCGGAGTGGTCAATTACGGTTATCATCTTAATGCCGGTAAGTTTGCCGCCTTATTAAAGCGCCACTGCCTGGAAAAATTTAACGTGTCTCATGTACTCGATGAAGTGGTGAAAGTGAATGGCGCAGCAAACGGTGATATCGCCTCGGTCAGCACAGAAAATCATGGCGATATCTGCGGAGATTTTTTTATCGACTGCACCGGTTTTGCCTGTCTGTTGCTTGGCGGCTTTTATCAGGTGCCTTTTATCGGGCAAAGGCACATTCTTTTTGCCGATACCGCCCTTGCCGTGCAAATCCCTTATCCGGCAGCCGACAGCCCGATAGCCTGCGTCACGCAATCGACGGCGACAGCGGCGGGCTGGATCTGGGATATAGGTTTAACGAATCGCAGGGGCATAGGGCATGTTTATTCCAGTGACTATTGCTCAGAAGTTCAGGCTGAGCAGGAACTGGCAGCATATCTCGGGCATGATTTTAAAGGAGTTGAGATTAAAAAAATTCCCATCAAACCCGGTTACCGCAGCCATGCCTGGGAAAAAAACTGTCTGGCAGTGGGCTTATCGGCGGGATTTCTTGAGCCGTTGGAAGCTTCTGCTATCGTCCAGGTTGAACTTGCTGCCGACTGGCTTTGTTTGCAGTTACCCGCAAACCGCTCGGGCATGGATGTTATCGCCAAGCGCTATAATCAGGAATTTAGCTACCGCTGGCAGCGGATCATTGATTTTTTAAAGCTGCATTATGTCTTGAGTCAGCGCCGTGATACTGATTTTTGGCTCGATAACCGCCATCGGGATTCTATCCCGGATAGCCTACAAGAGCTGTTAAGCTTATGGTCTTGCCATTATCCGACAAAAAATGAATTTCCCCGCCATCATGAAATTTTTAGCTTGTACAGTTATCAATATATCCTGGCGGGTATGGATTATCGCAGTGAAGCGGCTTATGCCTTAACGGCACTGGAGGAGGATGTTGCCAGGCAACATATTATGAAGGGGGAGCAGCTTAAGGCGCAATATTTACAGCACCTGCCCGGACACAGGGAATTGCTGGAAAAAATTGCCCGATATGGCTTTAAAGGGGTTTAGCTGAGGTGACTTTGTCTGTTATTGCCTGGCGAGTAGCTGTGTTGTCAGGTTAGTAAGATAACTTTTGACTCAGAAAACAGGGCCTGGAAAGAATTACCGGGCCAGTAATAACCCGGTGTAAAGTTATTATGGTTAGTGTGAAGTGACCTCTTGGTGTTGCTCCTGATACATGGCCTGTTTTTCCTGCTCACTTTCGGCGCAAAGATCTATCACCAGATCTGAGGCGTTGATACCGTGAACTTTGGCGTGGTGGTTAAATTCCTGGTTGAGTTTTATATCCCGGTATTCATCCAGGCTCAGGGCCAGGTTGTCGGCATCAGTCGTGCTCAGGCTTAACAGCTTATGTTGTAATTCCGGATGCTCAGATAAAAATCTTTCTTTAGCGACCTTTATTCTTTGTTCTTTTGCGATCATTAAATATTTCCCCGTTAGATTGGTGAATTTGTTTATTTTAATAATACAAAATTCCATTTTCTGTAACGCTTTGATTTGTCTTATTTATATAGTTATAACGCCGTCTTTGGCGTTATAAAGCACTACAAAATATTCTCCGTGAAGGCTTTTGATACTAGCCTTATTCTCAGGTTAAAACAACTGGCGGATTTAAAATTTTCAACGAGAAAAATCTGCCGGTTAATCTTTTATCGGTGAAGGTAACGAAAACAAAATACCTTGCTAAGCTAATGATTAATCACTGTCAAAACTAAGTTGGTCCCGGTTGCTTAATGTCCGCTAAAAACCTGCAATTTTTTGTGCTGTTGTTCATAGTGTTGGTCCATTATGGGGCAGGCGGTTTCCGCGTCTTAGCCGCCGGCAACAAGCAGGTTATCAATATGTATATTGCCCATCAAAAAGCGCCTTATGTGACAGATCTTTCCCGCGGGAAAGGGCTATATTTTGATTTGGTTAAGCAGTTAAACGGTAAGTCTGAAAGTTACCGTTTTGAGCTGATTTATATGCCGAGAAAGCGCTTGAACCGGAATTTGCACGAGGGCAGTTTGGACGGCATTATCCTTGGTGTCATCCCTTTGTGGTTTAAAGATAAAGAGCAGACGAAATACTTGTGGAGTGAGGCCATTTTTGAAGATTATGACGATGTAGTATCGTCGCTTGACTTATCCTTTGAATACCAAACCCCGGAGTCCATGATTGGCAACATCTTTGTCGGCGTTACCGGTTATTACTATGTTGGACTTGATGAACTGGTATATCAGCAAAAAATTAAGCGCTTTGATGTTGAAAATGAACACCGGCTGCTGGAAATGATCATCTTAAAGCGGGCGAATATCGGTATCATAGGTCATGCCACCCTAATGTCGATACTGGCTGACAATAAAAGCTGGGCCGATAAATTGTACTTTTCAAAAAACACGTTTAGCAATAAGTTTTATCGCCGTATTCTGGTGCCTAAATATTACCCCGAACTTTTTCAAAAGCTGAACCCGCTGATATTGTCTGTGATCAAGAGTGAGCAGTGGCATCAAGTGCAGCAATCCTATTACTGAGCTGTTAAATTTTGCTTGAATCTATAAATAAGCATTTTATTTCAACGGTATAAAAATAATGCAGCTCTTGTTTGTTTATAAAACATCCACAATGTTTAATTTTATATTGACGGCAATGGCTTTTTAAATTAGTTTTATGTAAGCGCTTTCATTTTTGAAAAGTGAAAAATAGCTGTAACAGTAATTTTTTTTACCTTAAACTGAAAGCGCTTTCATTTTTGGGTGCATAGAATAAAATTGAGTTAAAAAAGTGATCTGGATACCCACAATAATAATGATTGACTAGCTCGGGGAAATAACATGATTCAAAGAAGGTTTAAGAAAAATAAGCTGGCGACCACGCTTTCGGTGATCTTGGGTGCTGCGACCGTTGTACCTGCTTTTACCGTGAATGCCGAGGCACAGGCGGAAAAAGAAATAGAAGTGATAAAGGTAACCGGGATGCGCTCCAGCATCAAGGAATCCACGCGTTTAAAGCGGGATGCCAGCGGGGTGGTGGATGCCATTTCAGCAGAAGATATCGGTAAATTTCCCGATACCAATCTGGCGGAGTCGCTGCAGCGTATTACCGGGGTTTCCATAGACAGAACCAATGGTGAGGGCAGCCGGGTAACGGTACGTGGTTTTGGTCCGCAATTTAATATGGTTACCCTGAACGGCCGTGCCATGCCGGCGTCATCTTTGCCCGAAGGGGGACATGCTTCTGACAACCGGGCTTATGATTTTCAAAACCTCGCCTCCGATGCGATTAAATCCGTTGAAGTTTATAAAACCGGTAAGGCCTCCATTGCGACCGGCGGCATAGGGGCTTCTATTAATATTAATACCGCCAAGCCATTAGATAATCCCGGGCTGCAAACCAGTTTCGGCTCTAAGGCGTTATATGATACCAGTGTCCGTGACGGCGTTAGGGATTATAACGACAAGGTGACCCCGGAGTTTTCCGGCCTGATCAGCTGGACCGATGAAGAAGAAGTGTTTGGCGCCTCATTCAACGGCAGTTTTTCCGAGCGTCACAGCAGTGCTACCGGCGCCACCATCAATAACTGGAGCAACCGTATTTATGACGGCTCCATTAACCGTGAAGTCAACGAAGCTTATACGGTAGACGGTGTGACTTATCCGGCATCGAATATCACCAATGCTCCACAAATGGGAGAGGCTTACCAGTTACCTTCCGATATTGCCTATCGCCTTGAAGATACCCAGCGCGAACGTACCAATGCCCAGTTAACCCTGCAATATCGCCCGCTTGATAATATCACCACTACTTTAGATTACACCTATACCAAACTCGACTCGCAAGTGCATTCCTCGGATCTTTCCGGCTGGTTTGACTCTTTTGTCGGCACGGCACAGTTTACCGAAGGTTTAAATCCGACCCCGGAAGTCTATATTGAAAACCGTAATGAAAATGCGCCGCGTGATGTTGCACTCAAGCAGATACATTACAATTCCCTCACCGAAGACAAATCCCTGGGTTTTAATGTCAACTGGGAAGTGACCGACGATTTTACCCTGGTATTGGATGTTCATGACTCTGAATCTGTCAGTAAACCCACCGAAGGATATGGTAATGCCTTAACCGTAGGTATAGGTTCTAATGTCCATAAAAGTGTCGGGGCTATCTACGGCAGCAGCGGGTTACCCTCGATGCAGGTAGTATTTGATGATTGTGATCCCAGGGTTTCCACCCAGGACGGGGTAGGGGGTTACAACTGTAACGGCCTGCTTGATGCCTCTGATCTGGGCACCACTATGATGCAAACGGCCTATTCCAATAACGACAATGAAATTCAGCAAATTCGTTTAGACGGTGCTTATGAGTTTGAAGATGGCAGCATCAACTTTGGTATTGAATCGCGTAAAATGGAAAATACTACGATTCAATCGAATACCGGTAACCAGACCATGGGGGGCTGGAGCGCCTCAAATGCCGGTGAACTACCCGAAGGTTTTCTTGACCCTATCGACTTTAACGACTCCCTTGACGACTATAAAATCAAAGACGGCTGGACTCAGGGCTTTCGCGGTGATGCCAAAGAAATTGGCCAGTGGGCGGCAGATAAATATGATCTGGAATTTGGCCGTAACCCTAACGAGTCCAACAACAGGTTAATTGAAGAAGACATTACTGCACTTTATTTTGAAGTGAACCTCGACGGTGAATTAGGCGGTATGCCTTATCATATGAGTGCAGGTTTACGTTATGAAAGCACGGATTCGAAATCATCCGCCAAATCGGCAATACCAACGGCGATACAATGGGACAGTAATAACGATACCCAGGTCATACAAGGCAGTTTTGCCGATGCGCAAAGCTATAGCGTCAGCAACAGCTATGATCACCTGCTGCCCAGCTTTGATTTTGACCTGACGGTGGTGGAAAACGTGATCACCCGTTTCTCCTACAGTAAAACCATCGCCCGTCCCAGCTATGGCCAGTTAGATGCGCAAACCGCGATTAACGGCGGTCCGGCCCTGCCGACCATTCTTGATGATCAGGTCTACGGCAGTGCCAACTCGGGTAACCCGGAACTGGTGCCGCTTGAGTCCGACAACCTGGACTTGTCGGTAGAATGGTATTTTGAAGATACCAGCTATGTTTCAGCCGGTTACTTTGAAAAACGGGTGGAAAACTTTGTCGGCACCGAGCCGCTTATTGCCAATTTCTTTGACTTAAGGGATGTTACCAACGGTCCGCGCGCCGAGCAGGCGATGGCTGACTTAGCCGCTCTTGGCATCACCAACCCGGATGATACCCAGCTGTTTTCCATGGTCGCCGCCAATGAACTCGGCGTGGCTTATGATTCGATGACGGCGCTGGAATTTGAAGATGCCATCGATATCTTGCCCAACAGCGATGATCCGCAAATGATGTTCCGCTATAACGCGCCGGTCAATAACAAGGAAGCCAAGGTTTACGGCTGGGAATTTGCCATGCAGCATTTCTTCGGTGACACAGGTTTTGGCATGCAGGCCAACTACACCATAGTCAAAGGGGATATTAACTTTGATGTTGCTTCCGATGAAGTGCAGTTTGCCCTGCAGGGGTTAAGTGATACCGCCAACCTGGTGTTGCTCTATGAAAAAGACGACATTACCGTGCGTCTTGCCTACAACTGGCGTGATAAATTCCTGGAAGATGCCAATCGCAGTGCGGGTGAGCCGGAATTTGTTGAAGCTTACGACCAGATTGATGTGAGTGCCAGTTATCAGGTCAATGAGAACCTGTCGGTTTCTTTTGCCGGGATCAATCTTACCGGGGAAGATATCCGTAAACACGGTCGTAATAAAAATCAGTTTACCTTTGGTGAAGAGTCCGAACCTCGTTATGAGTTAGGCGCCAGGTATACTTTTTAAGGCTTAGCTTCTAAAGTTTAAAGCCGCTTTATTAAGGGATTAATGAAGCGGCTTATAAGCCAAAAAAGTAAAAATAAAGAGAAATTTTTTAAAAGAACTCATGGTTCGTATGGAAAAATATCATTGCTTAAGGCCTCTCTCCCGGGCTGAGCCAAAGATATTCATTCCGCTTAGTTATACGGACATTGGACACTTGAGTTCTTTTAAAAAACGTCTTGGACAATAATGAAAACTCACAGCAGGCACAATATCCGGGGGAGATTATGGCGAATGCAGTACGGTTAAACCACCTTGAACATAAAGACTTAAGGGTTAACAGCAAAAATTCGGTCAAATTGGGGGATAAGGTTACCAGTACCCTGACTTATCCGAGTGAGTTCATTAATATCCAAAGGGAATATCCCATTTTATTCAGTAAGCACCCGCAAACCGGTGACTTTCAATCCGTGGTGTTACTTGGCCTGGAAAAAGATGAAAACCTGTTTCTTAAACGGGGAAAATGGCAGGCGAATTATATTCCCGCGGTGATCGCTAAAGGGCCTTTTCTGATCGGTTTTGAACCTCAAGAAATCAAGGGACAAGTGGTTAATAGCCCGGTGATTTATATTGATATTGCCAGTCCCAGGGTTAGCCATACCTCACAAGGTAATGCAGAAGATGATAAGCTGGCAGGGGAAGCCCTGTTCCTGGAAAATGGCGAGCAAAGCCCTTACCTGCAGCAGGTAGCCCAGGCTCTGGCCACCATCAATGACGGCGCCAATCTCAGTAAAGCCATGTTTGATGCCTTTAGCCGTTATGATCTTATCGAAGCCGTGAACCTCGACATCACCTTAAATAACGGCCGGCACATCAAGCTTAGCGGCAATTATACTATCCACGAAGAAAAACTGGCGGCACTTGACGGCAATGCCCTGGAGCAGCTGAATAAGGCCGGGTTTTTATCCCTGGCCTTTGCCGTGGTGTCTTCTCTGGCTAATGTCAGAAAATTGGTGGATTTAAAAAACGCCGCTTTATAACTTGGCCACCCGATAACATCTTTGGCAATAAAAACGATAACAGCAGGTTGGATATGACGAGCTTACAAGACTTCATTAAATGGAACGAAGATAAGTGGGAAAGTAAAAATCAACAAATGTACCAGGGCACAAGCACTAACCGTTGGCCCTGGTTCAGCGAGGAGCTTGACCCCGACATCAGCGATTTTTTAAAAGTACATGGTATTCACAGTGCTAAAATCCTGGATTTGGGCACCTGCAGCGGCAGCCAGGCAATCGCTTTGGCGAAAATGGGCTATCAGGTGGTCGGCTCGGATATTTCTGAAACTGCCCTGGCTCAGGCAAAAAACAAAACGGAAACCTTACCCTGGCAAACGCAAGTTGAATTTGTATTAGATGATGTCCTTGATAGCCGCCTGGCGCCGGAGCAGTTTGATTTAATTCTTGACCGCGGCTGTTTTCATTCCGTCTGCTGTATCAGCACCAAAAAATACATTGCCAATGTGCTTAAACTGCTCAAAGCGGATGGCAAAGTACTGCTTAAAACCATGAGTTTAAAAGAAAGGCGCTTTAGCGATTATGATGTTTTTGCCGGGCAAAAAATTCCCATGCCTTATCGTTTTGACGACGAGATCTTACATAATGTTTTTGCCGAGCATTTTCACATTGAAAAAATCACCGACAGTTATTTTTATAGTGCGGTGATCAAGCCGCCGGCACAGGCAAAACTGGTAGTCTTATCGAAAAAGCCCGGTGTTAACTGCCTGGATAAAGCGGCTGGTGAAAACGCTTCCATTTAAGCGTTTACCTGAGCAGCCAGCTGTGTTATTTAATAATAAGCCCCTCGGGGCAAGGGTCGGTAGTCACTTGAACAATTCAGGAAATGAATATGCAAACAACGAGTCAAGAAGATAACAAGAATAAAAAAATTCAACGTGTTGTCATTGCAGGTGGCGGCAGTGCCGGCTGGATGACGGCGGCTTCTTTGTCAAAGTTACTGGGAAAAAGCCTGGATATTACCCTGATTGAATCGGAAGAAATTGGCCGCATCGGTGTCGGTGAAGCCACCATACCGCCGCTGCGCACTTTTAATGAATTGCTTGGTATTAATGAACAGCACTTTATGAAAACGGTCCGGGGGACCTTTAAGCTTGGTATCGAGTTTAAAAACTGGGGCAGACAAAATGACAGTTATATTCACTCTTTCGGCGATACCGGGCGCATCTGCTGGGCGGGAGAGTTTCAGCATTTCTACCTGGCAGGACTGAAAAAAGGCATCAAGGACGAGTTCGGCGCCTACTGCCCGGAACATGCCGCGGCCAAAGCCGGTAAGTTTTTAGGCTCAAGAGACGGCAACCTCGATTATGCCTACCATCTCGATGCCGGTTTATATGCCGACTATTTAAAACAATTAGCGCTTGGCAAAGGGGTGAAGCGCCTCGAAGGCAAAATTGAAGATGTCAGCATTCAGGCCGAAACCGGCTATATTCAAGCCCTGACCCTGGATAACGGCACCCGGGTTGAAGGGGACTTATTTATTGATTGCACCGGTTTTGCCGCCCGGTTAATCGAAGGGGCGTTAAATACCGGTTTTGAAAGTTACAGCCATTTGATCCCCTGCGACAGTGCCGTGGCGGTGCAAACAGAAAAAGCAGGCGAGCCCAGGCCTTATACCCAGGCCATTGCCCATAACTGGGGCTGGCAGTGGCGGATCCCGCTGCAACACAGGGTTGGCAATGGCCTGGTGTTTTGCAGCCGCTATACCTCGGATGAAGAAGCGATTGCCACGCTTATGGATAACCTGGAAAGCCCGGCCATTACCGAGCCGAAAGTTTTCCGCTATAACACCGGCCGCCGCGTTAAGGGCTGGAATAAAAATTGTATCGCCATCGGCTTGGCCAGCGGCTTTGTCGAGCCGGTGGAGTCTACCGCGATCCACTTGATCATGGCATCGATTTTACGCCTGATGAAGTTATTTCCCCATAATGAGATCAGCCAGGCCAATATCGACGAATATAACAATCAAACCAGGGAAGAAATGGAGCGCATCCGCGACTTTATTATTTTGCACTACAAAGCCACCGAACGTGATGACAGCCCGTTTTGGCGCTATTGTCAAAACATGGAAGTGCCGCAAACCCTTGCCCACAGGATGGAGCTGTTTAAAAAGACCGCCCGGGTGTGCATTACCCAGAGCGAATTGTTCCGTCTTGACTCCTGGACCCAGGTGATGATGGGGCAGGGGATCATGCCGGAAAATTACCATCAGATAGTCGATCAGATGAGTGATGCCGAACTGGCTAAATTTTTAAAAGGTATTAAGGGTCAGGTAGATGCAAGGGTGGCAGACATGCCCGGCCACCAGGAATTTATCAATTATTATTGCAAAGCACTGTAAACTAAGTAGCGGATAACCGGGTAATTATGGAAGGTATCCGTTATTGATTGACAACATCCGGTTCTGGTATGAATTTTAGGTTGGCCTTTTTGCAAGCCTGGATGCGTTGCCAGCAACCGTTTGTCATATTTGTGTATAATCTTCCGGCTTAATAAACTCCATTGTATTGATACCGGAGTCTTCAATTTGTGTCTTTATTTTTTCATGTACGACAATGGCGCTGACATCTTCGGCGAGGCGAAAAAGTAGTAACTGATGAATTTTAGTTTCATCCAGGACAAGTTTGTTAAAGGAAGTACTGGCATAAGTTGATTCATTGCCAAACGTTGTATACTCGGAGTTTGTTAAATCGGTAGCAGAAATTTTACCTACTATGTTATATACAAAATAGGGGTAAATTTGCTTGGTTTTAGTATTTTTTAAAACGGCAGGGAAATATTCTATATTATCAACTCCTGCTTTTGTTAATGCATCAAACAGTCTTTTCGACATCAAGGGGATCCCTAAGTCATCCATTTCTGGAGGCGAGCCGGAATAACCGCGTAGCGGGTCAAAGTTAAACTCCACAGGGTTAGGGATCTTGTTTTTTTTCTCCGTACTAATGAGTGCGCCACTCCACCATCTACGGATCCCTGCAAGTTTAAAATGCTTATGCAATTCTACTAATTCACCGCCGTCTTCTTCACTCACCAACAGCGGACAGTCCATGATGTAATACATAGGTTTATCCAGTTATTTTTTAAAATAGGTGATTACCCGATTAGATGTTCGGGTGCCACCATTAATGTGTTGTACTTTTCGGCCCGTTTTTATGCTGAGATTCTCAAGGACTCGTTTGTAAGAAGCCGATACGAAGTCTAATCTGCGAACGAGACCAAAAGGCGGGCGTGTGCTGTCAAACTCTTTACCGCAGATAGGACAATTTTTGTCCGGCTCGCCCATTTTTTCCATGATCTTGTAAAGGGTCTTTTTGACTTGTTTGTTGTAGTTCGGATGGGCGTCATGGAATTGCCTGCCGGTGGCTTTAATCGCCCGCTTTGCATATTCGTTTTTAAATGCCGTCGGATACGAACTCCACTTTTTTGTATAGTGCCCTTTTTTAGGCCGTACCCCATAATTTCCGGGCAACCATACGCCATTATTCGCGTGATTGATGCTGTAGCCTATATCGCTGGTTAAATTAAAATCCCCGCCCTCGGATACAAAATCGACCAGCCCGTCCTTCATGGCATGTTTGAAGGCGGCATTGCCCGGAATACAATGGTGCGCGCCGGGGATGATGGCGGTAGGTATTTCTTTATCGGGACAGAGGATATGCCAAACCGGCCGAGCACCCAGGTTTTCTCCAAGCGCGCTTGCATCATTGGTGATATCATTTTCTTCGACTTGGTCTTCCACTTCTGCTTGGCTGGTATCGGGATCGGCAGTAATACTGTTTTTTTTCTGCTCTTTTTTAGGGGGTTCCTTACAGTACCAGCAGTCCTCGTCCTGACTTTGTTGAGTTGCACCGACTGCAACACCTTCGCCAATCTGGGTCATATACTTCTCTCATTAATTGAAAAGATTATATGGTTATATCAGCTCCCGGGAGCAATAAATCCTGTCGGCATGAGTTAAAACGTTTTGTACTGCCGCCATTAAACCGGGATTTTTCATTCCTGGTTGCTGGCTAGTCAAGTTCGTGCAAGCCGTGTAATTTTATTAGTACTATAGCAGAGCGAAGTAATATAGCGATGTCGATTTAACGCTTGAAAGCTTGGTCGAGGGAGTTATTTGAGCAAATATTCTTGTTTGAGTAAATCAGTGACCCAGCAGTGCAGGGGATCCTGGCTGGATCTCGGATGCCAGGCGGCTATGACATCAAAGTCTATCAGCTTTTCATCTAAGTTAAGCTTTACCAGTTGGCTATCGAATATTGCTCTTGAAGGTAAAAAAGCAATAGCCCCTGTGGTCGCGATATAGCCGGGCACAACGGAAAAGCAGGGCGCTGAAATGACCACATTTCGTGTTAATCCGGCTTGTTCAAAAAGGCTGTCGATTGAGCCTTTGAAATTGGGCCTGGAGGGGGAGGCAATAATTTGCGGCTCAGCGGCGATATCCTGCAAGCTTAACGGCTGAGCGCTCAAATGAGACTGTTTTGCCGCGACACAGACATGATGCTCGGTAAATAAGGTCAGAAAAGGATAAGAGGCGGGGATATAGTCGGGAAAAGCTATCGCCAGGTTGACCCGGCTGTTTATCATCAGTTCGTGCAAGTTATCGATATCGAAATCGCGGATGATCACTTTTAACTTTGGCGCCAGCTGCCTGATTTTTGCAAGCAAAGCAGGCAGTACCACTTGTTGGGCGTAATCGGTTGCGGCAATCACATAAGTGGCATCAACGGTTGACGGGTCAAAAGTATCTGCATCAAGCAGGCTTTCAAAACCTGTCAGTATACCGGCTATTTTTACGCCTAATGCCTCGGCAACCGGGGTCGGGATCAAGCCGTTACTTTTTCGCAGAAACAATCTGTCATCAAAAATATCCCTCAGTTTTCTTAGCTGGTCGCTGACCGCCTGTTGGGTAAGGCCAACCTGGCTTGCCACACGGGAAACATTACGCTCACGCAATAACGCCTGGAATATTCTCAGTTGCTTGATTTCTAATCTGTTTATCTTGCTCAAACTTGTATCTCTAACAAATACTACCTGTTTCTAATTGTATCTTGGCGGATATAAGATCGCTAGCCATTAAAGCATGAATTGCCGGTGTTAGTCTTTTAACGGTGATAACCGGGCAATATTGACAGAGGTAGAAAATGAGAAAATACAGTGTGTTAGTTGCGGCGTTATTGGTAACAGGTTGTAGTTTGGCCGAAGGGGTTAAACAGCCCCTTCATCCGGAGCTAAACAGCACTCAAGTGCTTTTTACAAAGGAAAGTGCAAAAGAAAGCGTAAATGAAAGTGCAAAAGAAAAATGTAAAACCGTTTACCGCCATAAGAGAACCTCGATCAGGTTATGTAAGCCGGTAAAACAGGAGTGCTAATTTTATGAGTGAACTTGTATCTCTTACAAAGTTTGTCTGTTTCTGTTGGTAACTTGGTGGCTATATCCTAGCCATATTGCCGGCAACGAGTTTGCCGGTGTTACCGCAATATTTGAAATTTTTAATGATTAGAGGTTATGTAATGAAAACAGTTATTGTTATTGGTGCTCAGGGTAAAATGGGCCAGGCGGCCCTTACCGGTTTAGGTAAGCATAAGGTGATCACCGCAAGCCGCTCGGGTGAAGGCTGCGACTATAAAGTTGATATTACCAATGAGCAGTCTGTCAGGCAGTTATTCGAGCAAGTAGGTCATTTTGATGCCGTGGTCAATACCGTAGGTTTTTGCGAATATGCCAATTTTGTCGAGATGACTGAGCAGCAGTGGATGACCACGGTAATGAGCAAAATGATGGGACAAATCAACCTGGTACGTATAGGCCAGGAATATATTGCCGATAACGGTTCTTTTACCCTGATCTCAGGGATCCTGAACGTTAAACCTATCCCGTTTGCGATAGCAGATGCCACCACCAGCGGGGCGATCGATACCTTTGTTAAATGTGTTGCGCTTGAAATGCCCAGGGGCATTCGAGTGAATGCAATAAACCCGACGGTACTGGAAGAAGCCTGGGAAGTTTATGGCGAGATGATGCCCGGATTCCAGCCGGTTCCGGGTACCCTGGTCGGTAAGGCATTTGAGCGGGCCGTTGATGGCTTCCTTAATGGCGAAGTGCTTTTTGTCGATGCTTAAGGGCATTTATTAGTGATCGTCGCCAGGATAATTGCAAAAGCCTGGCGGCGGTTTTATTTGTCTGCTTTGCTTGTTTAGGCTGATCCCCTGCCTGGAGACGGGGCAAGCTGAGTTATTTTTTGGTTATCCGGCAGTTGAACGTGTTCAAGTAGGCGCCTTACTCAAGCAATTTTAACTTCAATATCATATCGCTAAAGAAAATGTTGCCCCAGGAAATCCGGTGGATACCGGGATTAATAACGGCACTCCCGCCCTGGTGTAAATTGGTGAGGTCACCAGTGAAGGGGTAGAGATAGATATCGTCGGGGATATCAGTGAAAACTGGACTGGTACCGTGAATTGTGCCTATAACAGGGCGAAATCACCGGTGGTACTCCCGGTGATATTGCCAGCTCGGTCGGGGATGAGTTTGCCAATGCCCCGGATCACACCCTGGGGGCCTGGACCCGTTGGGGTATGCCGGGTATCTCATCATTTGTGGTCTTTGGTTTTGATTACGTCAGCGAGCGCCTGAGTTTAAGTGGGCAAAAGGTTAAACCCTATACCGTCTGGGACGTCAGCTGGCGCAGCGAGTTTAACGGTGTTGAAATGCAAATTAACCTGAAAAACCTGTTTGATAAAGAATATGCCACCAGTGGCTTTAACGAGCGCAACGGCCATTTCCCGGGGGAGCCCCGCAGTATCCAGTTACAGTTGAGTTATTCACTTTAATTTTTCAATCCGGGCCGGGTGAGTTCACCCGGCTTGAATATTTTATGTCTTGTCAGGTGCCGGATTAAGCCCTGATCCCGGAAAATAGGGTTTGTACCGCAGACTCTGCCGCTTCTTTGGCATCACATTTATTATCTCGCACCAGGTACCAGCCGGCGTAAATTAAGCAATCTATCATAGTGACTATCCAGGTAGTGGTCAGGGCGGTATTGATATCACCCGCTTTTTTTCCCTGCTCCACCAGCTCGGCCATTTCATCGAGCTGGCGGTTATAGATATCGGTCACTTCGGGGTCATCTTCGGCAATCGACCACAGGGACAGTAAAAAGTGGAAGCGGTTGGCAAGTGGCATTACCGCATGCAGCATGGCCTCAATGGCTTCCCGTCCCTCTAGTTTTTGTATCTTTAACGGCTGCATTGCCTTATCTGTCAGTGCCAGAGATTCCCGCGCCAGCTCCTGGATCAATTGCTCCCGGGTCTCAAAATGCCGGTACAGGGTTGCCCGGCCGACGCCGGCAAAGGCAGCCACTTCGGTTAAGCTGGCGTGTGGGTTGACCAGGAATACTTCTATTCCTGCTGATAATAAGGCCTGGCGCGAGCGGTTCGCCCTGGGATCTGATAGTTTCATGCTGATTTTTTGATTGGCTAAGTCATTAATGGATATGATACATGATTGTATCATATAAAAACATCGAGTATGATACGTTTGTGTCTCACAGTAAAAGGGTTACTTTTTATTTGTCAATCAGGAAGATCTTATTGGTATTGGAGTCGGTAAAGACTAACCTTCCATTGTCGGGTAAAGCATAGCCGGTGGGGGGATTTAAGCATAACAATGCTAAGGTGATGTATGAAAGAGTTATTAAGTTGCTATCGGCAGGAAGCACGGGCCTCTATGCTTGAGGCGCAGGCGCTGCCGTTCGGGGTTTATCATGATAAAGGTGTATTTGAACTGGAGTGTGACAAAATTTTTCGCAAGGATTGGGTTTTTGTCTGTGCCGAGCAGGCCATAGCCGCCCCGGGCCGTTATTATGCCCTTGAACTGGCGGGTGAAGCCATAGTGGTTATCCGCGGGCAGGATAAAAAGTTGCGGGCGATGTCAAACAATTGCCGCCACCGGGGCACCCCTTTACTTGATACCGGCTTTGGTGAACTGGCAGGTAATATTTCCTGTCCCTACCATGCCTGGAGTTATGATGATAAGGGGAATTTTAAAGGCGCCCCCATGCCGGGCAAGGTGAGCATAGACAAGCAAAAACATTGCCTGCCACAGTTCAGGCTTGAGTCCTGGTACGGCTTATTATTTATCAACCTGGATATGCAGGCGCCGCCGTTAGCCGAGCGTTTTAAGGGCATAGCAGCCTATACCGGTATTTACCAGCCGGAGCGCTTTGACAGCTACAGCGGCGGGGAGGACGAGCACTGGCAGGCCAACTGGAAAGTGGCGATGGAAAATGCCCTCGAAGGTTATCATGTTTTTAAGGTACATCAAGAAAGCCTGGAAACCACTGCACCGACTAAACTGGCTTATTATGTTGCCGGCTCGGCTTCCTGGACCATTACCGGTGGCCAGTTGGTTGATAATGCCGGTAAACTGGCCAAGTGGCTCAGGGGGAAATATCCCCGGGCTTATGATCATTACCAGCTCATCATTTTGCCGCCGTCTTTAGCGCTTGTGCTTGATTACGATTCCATGTCCTGGATACATGTGTTGCCGGATGGTCCCGAGAGCAGCGTGATCCGCTCGGGCGCCATTTTTCCTAAATCCATGTTTAAAGAGGATCAGCAGAGTAAAGCCTTTACCCGGGCCTTTTTTAAGGAAGATAAATGGATCTGCGAGCGGGTGCAAAAGGGTATGCATTCAAAAATCGGCAAAGGCGGTAAGCTGGTGGAGATGGAAAGGAGTGTGGTCGACTTTCATCAGTATCTGGCGGCCAAGTTGTTTGCTACCGATACCGATGAATTTTTTGAAGGGGAAAATGCCGCCCTGTTTAAAACAGAATAGGCAAAATGGCACCGGGCTGGCTACAACCAGCGCCGGACTTTGTTTTTATAGGCTAAATATTCATCGCCAAATTTATGCTCAAGATAAGCTTCTTCTTTCTTGATGGCCAACTGGTATACCAGGCAGGCGGAAGGAACAACACTGAGTAAAATCCAAAAACTATTCAGGAATAAACCGAACCCTATAGGGGCCAGGCAAAAAGTGGTGTAAATGGGGTTGCGTGAATAGGCGAAATATCCGCTGCTGATAATGGCTGAGGTAGGTTTCCAGGGTTCAATATTGGTCTCGACCCGTTTGAACGAGCGGCTGATATGGAGCACGACAATAACGCCCGCCAGCACCAGGGTTAAACCTAAGTATTTGAGCCAGGTGATATCGGTAATAGTTACCGGCCAATAATGGTGTATGCCTGCGCCGAGCAGCATAAACAGCAGGAAAATTAGCGGCGGAGGAAATTTGACGGCCGCGCCGCTTTTATCGTTGTTATTGTCCATGTATATCTCTTATAAAATCATTTTTAATTTTTAACCCGAACCAGGGGCAAGTATTCGTATAACTTAGTAAAAATAATATCTTATCTAGAGTGTTGGCTTATTGAAAGTTTAAAAGTGAACTTAGATAAAGTGACGATGAGACTGCTGATTGCTTTTGCCGGGTTATTGATTGAACCCTTAAAACTAACCGCCAAAGCATGAGGCGGTCAGTTTTGCTGTCTGTTAAAAACCAGACTGGTTTATGAGCTTTTGCCCTGAGTTACTTCTCTTTGATGGGAATATGTAAAGCCATTTCACTTTTGGGATCCATGACATTATATCCGGGCGGGTAGAGTTCAAAATCCGGCCTTTCAACATAGTCGTAGTTGGACTTTGGTAACCAACTGCCCCAGATATATTTCAGGGTTTGATCCAGGTTGCTTATCGGGCCTCTATGAATAAATTTGGCGTACATTTGCTCGGGTAATTCTCTGGCGGTCATGCCTTCGGGGATATCGTCAAAGTTTTCCACCGGCGCGCTGCACATATAACTGAAACTGACATCGTCACCGTCCTCTTCATAGGCTTCATAAATGCCGAATGACTCATCACCGATGCGGTTTTTAATTTTATCCCGGTAAGGACGGAAGGCAGACCACAGGCGGGGCAGGCTTAAATCGCTACTGTCATATTGTTGTGCGATGCCAACGAGTTTCATCGCCGGGCGGGTAATGATCTCCGGCTCCATGGAAAGTTCGTTTTGTAAAAAGTGCAGCATATGCGGACTGAATTGATCTTTGTAGAGCAACCTAAAGGGATCGTTTTGTTTGCGGTACTGGGCCGGGGTGATATTGAACAGCCCCTTAAAAGCGCGGGTAAAGGCTTCTTGTGAATCAAACTGACAATCCAGCGCAAGTTCCAGCAGGCCTATGTCTTCACTGAGCAGCCTTTTGGCTGCCACCGTTAATCTGCGTTTACGCAAGTATTCTTTCGGGGTATCACCTACCAGCGCCTTGAATATGCGGCTGAAGTGGTAGGTGGAATAATGGGACGCTGCCGCTACTTCATGCACCGAAATCTTGTCGTATAAATGTTGTTCAATAAAATCAATGCTTTTAAAGAAGCGTTGCATATTGATATCTCCTTATTTACTTTTGCTGTCTCTCCAGGAGCCCCTTTTCATCACGGGGTCTTGGGGGATATGTTCAAATAAAAGCTAGGGGTATATGCGCTCACTGGTCATATAAAAGCGGATATGGCTAAAGCCAAGGTCTCGCAGTGGTACTATTGCTTCATAAGCCGGGTCTTTAAAAAAGTTCATAATAGCATCTCTGCCTGGAAAAGAGACGACAATAAATACCGCCGGTCTGTCTTCGCTGTCAAAGGCGCTTTCAACATCGTAAGTGGCAATAGGCACGGCGCCATGTGTCTGGGCGATAGCAGGTACCTGGCTTGAATAGGCTTGAAAAGCTTCCGTTTCGTTCGGGTTTGGCGTTGCTTCTATGTGTAAAAAAACGGGTAAAATCATGTTGTTCTCCAAAATGATAATGGATTAACGAACGGCTGAAAACGCGCTTTAAGCCGTTCGCTTTAATAATTAATTTAGGGGACAAGCAAGAGGCAGTTTTGATATTTCTTGCTGATGGTTTGTTATGCGTCGGCGGATAACAGCGCCTGGTTTACGCTTTTTTTAAGTTAAGGATACGCATATGCCAGACGACTAAAACGGGAATGACAAGCAATTCTATTACGGTTGGCCCAACCACCTGGGGGTCAACAACACCATATTCCAGGATATTGGTGGCCCGGCCCACACCGCCGATAAACAGGGCAAGGGCTGAAAAGCGGAACAGGGTGGCATATTGTTCAATGTTTCTTAAGAAAAACAGCAATACCAATCCCTGGGTGAAGAATACGCCGAAGCCGAATCGGTATTGATTATCGACAAAGCCCCTGAGCATGCTTTCGCCGTTAAAGATCATCTCGCCGCCTGCTAAAGCGGCACTGGTGTTGATACCGCCAAAGGTACTTGCCCCGCCGGGCACAAAACAAATGACGGCCAGTACGGCGATTAATAGCTGGAATACTTTTCTTTCGGTCTTTCCTAATCGAGAGTTTAAACGAGTCATATTTACCTTCTTATATGTTTACCTGGTTGTTTATGTATTTGCCTGAAGCAGATGGTTAAAAGCTTATAGAAAGCTTGTTTGCTTTTTTTGATATTTCTTGCGGTGTTTTGTTTTTCCCGGGGAAAAGTCAAGATAGCAAGAAATATCAAAAACCGATTTTTCATATCCATTACATTTACCTCATCGCAAACAGGCGAGGTCCTGAATCCGATGTTCGGGCCGACGCATAAACAGAGCGGGTATGAAGTGAAGTGTCCGCGTTTAACGAGAATATTCTTTTGAAGAAAGATGGGAAAAGGTGAAAACATGTTAAAAAGTATTTTGATCACAGGTGCAAACGCGGGCTTAGGTAAAGAGAGCGCAAAACAGTTGGCGCAACAGGACGGCGTAGAAAAAATCTACCTGGGCTGTCGAAACTTAGAGAAAGCCAAACTTGCCAGACGTGAGCTGGAAAGGGAGACGGGCAAATCCATTTTCGAAATTCTACTTATTGATGTTTCAGACCTGGACTCAGTTAGAGAAGCTGTTGCCACTTTACCTGAGCCGGTTGAAGGCCTGGTGATGAACGCCGGCGGCACCGGTGGTAAAAAATTCCATGATAAAACCAAAGACGGCGTCACCCAAATCTTTGCCGCTAACCTTCTGGGGCATGTTGCTCTAACCGAGGAGTTATTAAAGGCGAAAAAACTCACCAAAACCGCTTTATATGCAGGCTCGGAAGCGGCAAGGGGCGTTAAGGAAATGGGCATGAAACGCCCGGATCTGAAAACCTCATCGGTTGATGAATTTGCCTCGATTTGCAGCGGGGTATTCTTTGGTAAAACCAGTGATGCGACAGTCCCATACGGGCCGATTAAATACATGGCGGCCCTGTGGATGTCTTCTATTGCCCGCCAGCACCCGGATATTCGTTTTATTACCATGAGTCCGGGAGCAACAACCGGCACGGAAGGCTTTAACACTCTTTCTCCGGTTAAACAGTACGTGATGAAGGGTATGATGAAAGTGATGTTATGGTTAGGTAAAGTGCACAAATTAGAAGTCGGCGCCGAACGCTACGTAGACGGCCTGTTCAATAAGTCCTATAAAAGCGGCGGTTTTTATGCAAGTCAATCGGGTCTTACCGGCCCTATCGGCGACCAGGCAATGCTTTTTGCCGACTTGGATAATGAAACCTTCCAGGACAACGCCAACGAAGCCATCCACAGGTTTATTAAATAAAAGGGGATTCCATCTGGAAGAGAAAGAGAAGAGCCGTTGGCATCAAACTAACGGCTTTACTTACAGGAAGTAAGGTATGTCATGGGTTCATGGACGAACAGGAATGACGTTTACAGGAAGTAAGGTATGTCATGGGTTCATGGACGAACAGGAATGACGTTTACAGGAAGTAAGGTATGTCATGGGTTCATGGACGAACAGGAATGATGTTTACAGGAAGTAAGGTATGTCATGGGTTCATGGACGAACAGGAATGACGTTTACAGGAAGGGTACTTTTTCAGGATTTTTTTAATTGGAACAACCGGGAAAATTGCCCTAACGACATTAAATGGGCATGGATGAGCTTCAGGTAGCCTTTTTTATAAAGGCTCAGCAGCTGCTCACCCGGCAAGGACTTAAGTAATTCTTCATCCACCGAGTAAAGCCCGGTAAGTTCTTTCTTTTCGCCTGATGCCAGGCTGTATCTCAGTTTGTGTTGGGTTAACAGCCCCAACTCATTTATATCATTGATAAAGTTAATTGCTAGTTGTTCCTGCTGTGTTAAATGCTCGCATAACTCCCTGATGCCGGTTAATGCCGGTGTTTCTTCACCCCGGCCATCAAATAAGGGTTCACCCTCCAGTTCGCTGCAGTACTGGCTTTGGGTATCGATGGCGATCAGGCAACTGCCGTCCTCCCGGGTGGCTATGGCAAAGGGAGATTTTTGAATATGCAAGGGAATATAGGGGGCATTCCAGCCAGCAGGGCTATAAAACAGGTTTTCACTGGCATCTGTGCCCAGAATGGCGGCAAGTTTAAAATGCTTGGTTTGCTGGTCTTTGATAAAACATACCGGATAACAACTTGCTGCCTTGATGATTTCATTCGGGGTCACGGGCACCAGCTGCTGTGTTTTACTATGGGGAAAGCTGAAATCCCGGCGGACTTTCAAATTTTTATGGCTGTTGTTGTTCAGCGGAACCAGGTTGTATGCTCCCGTGCTGATTGGCCCTGTGTTTGCCTGAGCAGTGCTGCTTGTCATGCTTTTCTCTCTTCCCTTGGTCATTTTACTTTGCATCTGATGTGCGTTTACCCCTTAGTTATAAAAACAAGAGACAGCGCTGTCATTTATTCGTGATAGTAAAACAAACTTGCGATAAGATGTAAATCCCATGAACGAATCAGATAAAGAATATGACCAGCTGGATTGAAGAATATAATAAAAATAATATCAGCGATTTTGCCTCATATACTTCAAACCATTATGCCCCGGTTGTGATCCGTAACCTGGTAGATAGCTGGCCTGCGGTGGAAAAAGGTAAGCAGGGGGATGAGGCTTTTGCCCGTTATCTCCGCGCTTTTTGCAATAACAGTCAGGTGCCGGTGATCTTGATGGCGCCGGAGCATCAGGGACGCATATTTTATAACCACGACTTTGAGGGGTTTAATTTTCAGTGTCGAAATGGCACTATCAGTGCCGTTGCCAAGCAGTTAATCGGTTATTTGCATGACCAGGGAGCAAGTCCGACCCTGGCGGTGCAGAGTGCTCCGGTGAAGCAATGCCTGCCTGAATTTTTAACGCAAAACCCAAGCCCGGCGTTTTTATCTAAGGTATCCCCGAGAATTTGGCTGGGTAATAAGGCATTGGTGCCGGCGCATTATGATGAGTCCCACAACATTGCCTGTGTGATCAGCGGCAGGCGTCGTTTTACCCTGTTTCCGCCGGAGCAGATAAAGAATCTCTATGTAGGCCCGATAGACTATACGCCAACGGGACCGGCGATTAGTCTGGTTGATGTTAATAACCCGGATTTAGAAAAGCATCCCAGGTTTGAACAGGCGCTGTCCCATGCCTGTGTTGCCGAGTTGGAGCCGGGAGATGGACTTTATATTCCGCCCCTTTGGTGGCATCAGGTCGAAGCGTCAGGAGGAATAAATACCTTGGTCAACTATTGGTGGGGCGGCTCGATTGAACTGGAGCAAAACAAATTAGCGCCGGTTGACAGTATGATGCATGCCTTGTTGACGATAAAAGATTTACCTGCGTCCGAGCGTTTAGCCTGGCGTAGTTTTTACGATCACTATGTTTTTCAAACCGGGGGCGATCCGCTTGAGCATGTGCCTGCATCTAAAAAAGGCATATTAGCGAAGGATGCTAAAGGGGAAACAGTAAGCAGGGCTAAAGCCAGTGTGGTTAACTGGCTTATTAAGCAATTAGAAAAGCATCGTTAATCCTGATAACCCCAAGGGGCGGCAGGCGCTTTAATTGGCTGGGCCAGATCAAAGTCTACCCTGAATTCACGCCCCTGGCGTACTAAGCGGTAGGTGAACTTTTCCGGATAGATATACATTTGCCAGGTATTGCCGATAGATTGCGGAATACCTTGTTTAACAAACAGCTCTTTCGAGTATTGGTCGGCAGGGAAGGACTGTACCTGGGGCCAACCGGCATCCTGAGTATGACCACCATACATGGTTGACTCGTCATCGCTGCCGTCTTTTTGGCGGTGATCATGTTTTAGCGAAATGCCGGAGCCGGTTTTGGTTAATATCCAGGTGCGCGAGGCATCGTCACCGACATGGAAAGGGATTTGCAACTCACGCTCAGAGCATTTTCTGACATGCATCACTAATTTATTTTTAGAAAAGCTGCTGGCCGGGGCATTATCTACCGTTACCTTACCTTCAAAAGCCTTGCCGCAATGTTTGCTGATATTATTGAAAAACGCATCATGGCTATCAATAGACACCAAAGGGGCTTCGGCGTGGCTGGCGCTGCTGGCTGCCAGGGATAATAAAGCGCTTGTTAAAAGTGTTTTTTTCATTTTAATCTCCTAAAGCTGCCAAGCACTATAGAGACAAGTTAAGCAGACATCAATTACATATCTCAATTCTCGGTTTTCCCGGGGCGTTTAATTGATTGCTGTGATTATTATTGTTAACCTTTTAAAAGTATTAAAAATTCGTGAATCTTAGTGCTAATTTTTATATAACGAACCAGCTAGCCGGAATTCACGCCAATACGTTATCAGCGATACAGGGAGCAGATAAGCATGCGCAGTGTAATATCGCAGTCCATAACCTTGCCGGTCCCGGCCCAGGTATTATTTGAAATGTATCTTGACCCTGTTCAGCACCAAGCCATTACCGGCTCGCCTGTCATTATAGGAAAAGAGGCCGGAGCCGAATTTCGCGCTTTTGATGGTGTGCTCAGCGGTACGATACTGGCAGTAAGTAGTCCAAATCTCATTGTACAATCCTGGCGCTCGACAGCGTTTAAACCGGCGGATCCGGATTCTACTTTAATTCTGAATTTTATTGATGACGAAGCATTCGGGAAAATTGATTTGGTTCACCTGGATGTGCCTGAGCATGATTATGATGGCGTAACCCAGGGCTGGGAAAAGTTCTATTGGACACCGTGGCGGGAATATTTACAGAGCAGGGCACAATGACCCGGCCAAAGCTGTTACCAAAGACTTAACTATAGCTATCTGACATAGTTATGGGGGATATAAGCCGTCTGATATCTTGCCGGGAGCCCTTGCTCTAATTAGCAGTACATCTAAGTTAATTTGCCACAGTTGCGGGTATCCGTTACGGAAAAGGAGATAAGCGAGTGAAAGTATTTGTGAACAGTTTCATGGCGGCACTGCTGATGTTATGTGCAGGCGTGCAGGGTAAACCTCTGGTGGCTGACAGTGGCTATGCCGCACAGGCGCTTAACAACTGTAAAACGGATTTACGTTACCTTAACCAGGTTATCGGTTGGCAAGTAAAATGGCCCAGGCAGTGGCAGGGCATTATAGCAAACGGGCCAGACACTGCCGGTGAAGCCATAAAAACCTGGTCTCAAGCCCCGGCTGCCTTTAAGGTGGCGATAGAGACATTAGGTGCAGGCATCAGCTCAAAGGAAACTGCGCCGCGTGCGGTCGTTATTCGTGTTCAGCAACAAGTTCGCGATCTTTTATCCGACCTCACCCTGGCAAATTCTAAATACCGCTTTAACCAGGTTGAACATAAAAATGCGGCGTTATGGAATGCCTTGATCAAAGATGAAATTGTGCCGGCAGTTTCTGCGTTAGAAAAATTTCTTGATAAAGAATATCTTCCTGCCGCCAGTATAGCCCCCGGGCTTTCGAAACTTAAAGGCGGGGCTGCATGTTTTGCTGATGCCGTCACCTGGTGGACGACCTTGAGCCTATCTTCGGATGAAATTGAAGCCATCGGCAGACGTTTTCTTAAGGAATCACAGGAACAATTGCTGGCAACAGGAAAACCAGGGGATACGGTAGCGCACATACTTAAAGATTTGCGTGCTGAAACACAAGTAAATCAAACCGGCGCAAAAGACCTGATTGTCATTTCAGAAAAAGCGCTGGCCCGGGCTCATGATAAAACCCTGATGTCATTTTCAAAACAAATAACAAAAGAAATTGTTGTCAGTGAAATGCCAAAATACCTGCAAGGCTCTGCTCCCGCCGGTTATTACGGCAAAGCTCAGGGCAAGGCCCCGGCCCGTTATATTATTAATCCGTCACGCCCCAATGAACGGCGATTGATGGCAGAGGTGATTGCTTTTCATGAAGGATTGCCAGGCCATCATCTTTGGTCAACGTATCCCAGAGAGCAAGCTTCCACCGGGTATAATTCCGGCATTCTCGAAGGCTGGGCACTTTATTCAGAATATCTGGCGGATGAAATGAACCTCTACTCCTCGATTTATGATCGCCAGGGTATGATCGCAAAACATCTTTGGGCCGCGAGCCGTCTTATTGTTGAACCCGGCATTCATCTGCGCGGTTGGTCGCGTAAGCAGGCGATTGATTTTATGCTGGAAAATACCGTGATGTCCCGCACCGAGATTGAAATTGAAGTTGACCGCTATATTGCCATGCCCGGCCAGTCACTCAGTTATATACTCGGTGCTGATGTCATCCTGTCTGAACGTATACGGGCGCGGGAGATTATTGGCGATACATTTGATATCGCTGCATTTCATGATGTTATTCTAAAGCCCGGGGTACGCCCGCTACCTCAGGTTCGTGCCGATATTCGCGCTTGGGTTCAACGAGAGCAAGAAATAAAGCCGATATAGTCAGCCATGCCTTTATCACTCGTGGTTGCTGGCGGCTCTGATAGACCAGCGATAATTCATGTTATTAGTTGCATATTCGCTGGTTTGCTGTGCTTGGTTGGTATTTTATAGACTCACATCCTTGCTGTTAAACGATTAAAATCCACTTTCAAAAGATGCCTTGGCGGACGCCGTATTCCAGGTTCCGTCCTGGTAAAGAATGGTCGCTTTTGCTGTGTAGGTTCTATAAGCACGAATACTGAAAGAGCAGGATGAACCGGAAACGCCGCAGCTTGAAGCCGCACCACTCCAAATAACCTGACTGATAGGTTTGCCGGTTGAGCCTGCAATTCTAAACACCGCCGTTGTTTTAGATTGCCCCCATAAAAGCGCAAAACATTGGTTAGGTGTAAAAGTATCATAGGCCTGCGTATCAACATAACACTCCATAGTTGCAGCGGATGCGTGAGAAGCGACGAAGGATGAGGCAAGCAAAAGGCCTGCGCCGATTAGTTTTTTCATAAGATGTCCCCAAATGTAAATTAGTGGAATGAATCTAATTAGTATTTCCCGACCGTTAAGATCAGGGCTGGTATTATCAGCTTGCCTGTAACAGGGCTGCTGATGATGAAGCAGTAACAGCCAAGCCGTGGCCACTTCATTGATACTAGTGTCGGCAGAGGGGAAATGATCTCACCAAGATAAAGAGAAAATTACCGATAAGTTAATTCAGTACGGCACAAGTAAGCTTCAAGGCTGATCTTTGTTATTAAATTTAATGATAAGTTTTAGCGAAAGATTAAGGGGGAAATGAAACGGCTTAAAGCCGGCTAAGTTATTAGAAATTATCCCAAATAAGATAGAGCAAGCATTGGCCGACCGGTATAGTGATATTAAACCGTCAGGGCAGGGAAGCGTCTGCGCTGACGGATGAGATCTATCCCTGATAAATATGCTGTTGAACTTTTAGCCTTCTTCCTGTGTACGATTGAGATCAGCAATAGCTGCCTTAATTAACCGCCCGTATAGTTTAAAGTTCTTTTTGCTCCTGTCATTAGTCGCAAATAATATCAGGATGTTTTCATCTGTATAGCGGCGGAAATCGCTGAAGAAGTATGGATTTCCACCATTGTGAGCAATCAAATTGGTATTACGTTTGGTTTTAAAGACGGCCCAGCCATAGCCATAATGTGAAGTTGCGGCTTCATTTTCGGCAACATGGGGTGAAAACAGCTTTAATTTGGAGGCATCTGTTAACATTGTCTTGCCGCTGAGCGCTACATGCCATTTATGCAAATCCGTCAGCGTGGACAGCAGTCCGCCATTCGCTTTAAGGTTCCACCATGGACCATCCTCAGCCCATTCATGCTCTAGCGGGGTTCCCCAGCGGCTATTGCCGTCATAACCGACGATTAAATTTTGCGATGGCCATTGAGGAATTTTATAGCCGGTATCCGACATGCCTGCGGGCGCAAATAGATGTTCATTCAAGAATTTCTCGTAACTTACCCCGGAGATTTTTTCAATAATGATCCCCAGCAGGCTGTAGCCCAAATTTGAGTATTCATAATTGCTGCCCGGTGTTGAAGTTAATGTTGAATGCAACGCGCCATTAATTAAGTCGTTGCGGCTGACGACTTCATAATCTTCTTTAAAATCGCTTTGCAAGCCGGAAGTATGTGTTAACAGCTGGTGAAGGGTTATCATGCGCTTGTCATTTGGTACCTGGCTGAAAAACCGTTCTATGGGATCATTTACACTCAGCAGCCCCTTTTCTTCCAATTTTAAAATGGCTGCTGCGGTAAATTGTTTAGTGACCGATAAAATGTCAAATACGGTATCGGCAGAGAAAGCACGTTTATTCTCTTTGTCAGCAATACCGTAACCGCGCTTTAGCTTAATCTCGCCGCCAAGAGCGACTAAAACGACACCATTAAAATGGTTCTTTTCGGCATCCTTTGTCCAAGCTGCTAGTTCTCCTCCTGGCGCTGCAACAACCGCAACGGACATAACCCACAGGCACAAGGCAGTTAAGTAGGTATTAATTTTCATCATGTTTTCTTATTCTTTTTATTCATAGAATTACCGCTCCGGCGATCCAAACACTGCTTTATTAAGGAGTGGAACGATGTCATTTATAGGTGTTTAAGAGAGCACTGCGCCAAGGTATCAAAACTTGCTATGATTAGAAAGTTATTAAGCAATTTCAATCAAGTATGAGGGGGCTATATGAAAGGAACATCGTCAGCCTGGTATTGGCAAAGACGCTTTAGCAAGGGGAGATTATCACCTGCCATAGGCGTGATTTGTTCTCTTGTTATATGAGCTTAAAAGTTGTTTTGTACAGATTCACTTAACTCAGCAAGAGGTTTAGGAAAGCCAAGTGAATAAACAAATCTATTTTCGCTGTCCTCAAAAATGCTGTTGCCGACCCCGAGTAAAACAAAACCTTCAGATAATAAAAAGCTTGCATCGGCAGCACACTCGGTTTCAATAATCTTTGTAATCTTGAGCAAGGCTTCTTGTGCTGTTGTTACCTCGGTATGCGTCATCATTAACTCCGTGCATCATATAAGTTACCTGAATAGAAAAGGATATCAGTAAATTGTCAAAACTGTGAAGTTTGTTGGCAGCGATAAAGCAGGGCGGGGATATGCACCATTTGGGGGGGAGCTGGAGCTGTCAGCGCAGCAAAAGCATGACAGCTTTTAGGAGCTATTTAAAGCTTTGGTAAAATGGTGCTTTCACGGCACATTGCGATAATCCGATATCCTTGATTTTCATAACCTTTATATCTGTCGGTTAGAAATGGCGGATAACTTTCGGGGCTAACAATTTTGAATCCGATTTTACCGTAGAAATCTGCTAAGTGTGAAAACGGCATACAGTATGCGACCGTTTCATTGAGAATAGGCTCGATATGCTTGATAAATGCCGTGCCTAAGCCATTACCTTGATATTTTTTGTCGAGATACATGCCACGTAAAATTGAAACCCCCTTATTAGTTTCCACTTTCACAGCACCAACAATTTTATTGTCAAAAGTAGCAATAAAAGCTCTTTCTCTGTCGCCCCAGTCACTGTGGTAACCTTGTGTTATATAGAACTCATTTAAAGCCGGTAAATACGACTTGTCTGCTTCAAAAACCTTCAAACGAACTCCCGCTATTTTTGTTATAGTTTTCTGATTTTATTGGGTCTTTTGCGTATTAAAACGCAAGGCATGGACAGGCAACAATTATGTTTTTTTACGATCGGCATGGCCCAAACTTTTATCCGGTGCGATTACGTCTCGAACAAGTTGTTTCAATTCCGTAATTTCAGGGAAACGTCCGGCTTCTTTGCGTGACCAAATCACTTGACCATTGGCTATTACTTCAAAAATACCGCCGGTACCGGGTTGGAGCGATAACTCATTAATTTCTTGATCAAAGGTAGTGAGTATCTCCTGTGCCATCCATGAGGAGCGCATTAACCAACGGCACTGGGAACAATATTTTATTTCTACTTTATTCGTCATAATATGCTTCACTTATAGGGGCATCTGATAGTGTTTTTAAAAATTTTGCCATATATTTTATCAGACTTATTAGCTATTTAGTTGGCTATTTTATGTAGCGGAAGTAGACATCCCAAAACTGGGCTTTGAAGGTAAATTCTTCCGGTGAGCCCAGCTTAAAATAAACGGTTTCAAACCTGCATCATCAAAGCTTGTTTTTATCCGCTGGAGCAAGCACCGCCACGACAACAATCCATATTTCCAGCTTTCTTATTATTTCATATGGTTAACTTCGCTGCACAGTAGGATATACAGTGCCGGTAATTTACACAAATATTAAATGCAAACCCAGTCTGATTTCTCAGGCATTTTGTACTATCACTAAGGAGTGAATAAATTGCCTGCGAAGGTGTACCTAAAAAAGAGTAAAAGAGAATCAACAGATAAACCAGGCGCTGTCCCTAAGTGCAAGCACACTCATTTACATCTGTCTGAGCAAGTAGTTAATTCTGAACTTACGGGCTTTCGTGTGATTAATGGCATTCTAGAACACTACCGGCCATTATTAGAGCTAAATGAGAAGAATTTTAAAATGCCTCTTCAAGGAAAAAGAAATGGAGATGGGAACAGTAATTTAGATTTGGCAATTAGGTTGGCTTCTAAACTTCCTTCTAATTATATTCATTTATATGAAAAGTCTTTAAGCAGGAGTCATACTAATATCGGCTTATTTGGGTTAGAGGGAGAGTCTTGGGAGTGGCTTTAAAGGGGCATTTAGTTACTGACCACTTGTGTGGCATGACAGATAACTTTGCGCTTGCTACTTTTCAACACCTTAATGGAAATAAGTTGTAATTTCCGTCTGCCGCAGTACCTCAGAATTAGGCACTAGCAACAGCTACGATCCCAGTACCGGGGTTTATATGCCGGTGAGGGCGCCACAGGAAATTTATGGTTATGAGGCCCTGGCACATAATGTTGTCAGTTCTGAGCTGAATATCACCGCAACCTATGCCTGGGTTGAAGGTAAATATACCAAAAACGATGAGTATCTCGGGGCTAAGCAGATCAGTGCGCCAAAAGGCACCATCAATATTAACTGGCAACCTCTTGGTGATGCCAATGTATCTCTTACTTACCTGTATGTCGGCGACCGTAAAAGGTTCGACCTGGTTGACGGCGAATATGTCGGTGATAAGGGACCCATAGGTAGCTATCTTTAACCAGGACTACCACCCGGTCAAATCTCAAGCCTATACCTATAGCGGATACAATATCAAAGGTCTGGGCACTACCGCGAATATCGGGGTAAATTACCGCTTCTAAAACAGCTCACCACTGATGATGCAAGCTGGATAACTGCGTCTATACGGGGTCATCAGCGGATTAACGGCCCCGACTTTTATTTGCCAACCAAGACATTCCTGTTGCTAAACGTTAAATTTTTCTTTGCGCAAGAGCAGATAAAATGAAAGAAAATTCCCTATATCCATATTCACTCCATATTTGAGGTCATTAATAAAGGGATTACTAAGGTAAATTGAAAATTAAGCGTGATAACTAAATGCAAAAAATAATGCTTGTGGAAGATAACCGGGAAATTTCCGGGCCGCTGATAAACCTGTTGACGATGAAGGGGTTTGTGACTTCACTTTGTGAGTGCGGTGAGCTGGCCGTTAGTGAAATAAAGCAATTTCAGCCGGATTTACTGTTGCTGGATATCAAACTCCCCGGAGTTGATGGTTTTGAAATTTGTCAAAAGGTTCGGCAGTTCTCGCAAATACCCGTAATTTTTATGTCGGCAGTGGTCAGTACCGAGATGCATATCAAGGCTTTTAAACTTGGTGCCGATGACTTTTTGGATAAACCTTTTTGTATGTCGGAATTGCTGCTGCGGATTAACGCTGTGTTAAAAAGAAGTCAGGATTAGCAGGAAAAGTATTTGTGAATTAACCGATCAATGTTTTAATACCCCCCTAACGGATAAACGGGGCATACAAATTTTGTTAACTTGTGTGTTTTACCCGTTTATCTCAAGGGATCGTCATCGCCATAAGGAAGTAACAGGCAGTTTACCTATCATGACTCATTATTTTAAGCTCCTCTTTTTCATTGTTTTCTTTTCCTTGAGTCAAGCCGTTTTGGCCGCGTCTGAGCAGATGGTTTCATTGGAAGAGCGTCTTAAAAGCTTAACCGGCCAGGAAAGAATTCCTGTGCTGATTGAATTAAGCGGTTATTACGTTGAAGAAGATCCCGAAAAGGCGAGTGTATTGGCAGAGGAAACACGGCAATTGCTTAGCCGTTATCCAAATAACTCCCAAGCATTACTGATCAACCATCACCTGGCGAGTGCTTATTTTCATTTGGGAAAACTAGAACAGGCAGCGGCGCTGGTGATTGAAAATGAAAAGCTGGCACTGGAAAAAGGCAACCTGGATGAAAAAGCCACGGCAGCCAAAGATATCGCCTATTCGATCATGAATAAAGAGGGCAATTACCTTAAGGCGATTGCTTATTTTCAGCAAGCCTTAACCGATTATCGTGAACTTAAGCGTTCGTATGAGATTGGCGTCACCTTGAGCGATATCGGGCTGATGTATTATTACAATGGCGATTACGATCAGGCGCTTGCTTATTATAACCAGGCGCTGGAACAGGGGGGGTACACCGAAAAGCTTGAAGCCACCCGTACCTACAGCGATATTGCGCAGGTGTACATGCACTATGGCCGTTATCATGACGCTATTCCGCATTATAACAAGGCGTTAGCCCATGCCCGTAAATTTACTCAGGAGTCCTGGGTTGCCGAGCAGTTACTTAACGCCAGTGTTGCCTATTTGATGGACAAAAATAACAATAAAGCCATTGCTTACCTGGACGAGGCTTTGGTGTTGGAAAAAAGCATCGGTAATCAGCATAACTTATTTTTTATCAATAAGCGTTTAGGGGAGGCGTATCGCAGCAAGGAAGAATACTCCCGGGCGCTTGAATATCACAGTAAGGCCCTTGCCCTGGCAACCGAGATGGACAGCAAGGCGCTGGTTATCCAGAGCCAAATTGATTTGGGCATTATTCTCTCCTGGCTGGAGCAGTATGAAGATTCGATGGAGCACTTTCAAAAAGCGTTAACCATGGCGGTTGAGATTGATCATCTTGATATGAAAGCTGAAGCCCACAAAAATGTCTCAAACCTCTATAAGCAATTAAATAATCATGAAAAAGCTTATGAGCACCTGGCGGAACATCATAAATTCAGGGCCGAGCAGGCGGCGCAAAACCATCAGGATCAAGTCAGTGAGTTATCCGATACCTTTAAAACCGAGCAAATTGTCAATGAATTTAAACTGCTGACCCACCAGGAAGAGCTGGCGCAATTAAAGTTTCAACATCAGCGAAATTATGCTCTGGCCGGTTTTGTGCTGCTGGTGCTGTTGGTGACTTTCTTTATTTACCGGCAGAATAAGAAACGTCAGTTGGTTATTCAGCGCTCGCAAATGATGGCGGAGTTGGTGGAAAAGAAAAACCAGCTGCTGGCGGATGTTTCCCATGAGCTGCGTACGCCGCTGACAGTGCTGCAATTAAAGGTTGAAGCGCTGCAGCATAACCTGGTCAGGGATGTGAACGCTTCTTATGACGGCTTGATTGTGAAAATCGGGGAAATTAACCGCCTGATCAGTGATATTTACCAGGTGGCGCAATCAGACATCGGCGCGTTGCACCTTGAGTTGGCCGAACATCATTGCCTGTCGGCGTTAACTTCCTGGTCGCAGGAGTTGGCGGAAACGGTAACAGCCAGGGGTTTTAAATGGTCGCAAAGCATCGACATCCCCGATGACATCAGCATTTCCTTTGATCAAGACAAAATCAAGCAAGTGATCAGTAACCTGATTGATAACAGCATGACCTATACCGATTTACCCGGGCAGATTGTCTTTGATGCCCGGGTGAGAAAAGATCGGTTAGATATTCGCATCCAGGACAGTGCGCCCGGGGTTTGCAAGCAAGAATTACCGCTTATTTTTGAGCGGTTATACCGGGTGGAGGCATCTCGCAGCCGGGCCACGGGAGGATCCGGATTAGGTCTTTCCATTTGTAAAAGTATTATTGAAGCACACAGGGGAACAATTATGTCTTCACAAAGCCACTATAAAGGATTGGCCATCACCATTCACCTTCCACTGAGCCAGGCGGAGTCGTAGCATGGCCGATATACTTATTGTTGAAGATGATTTGGAAATTGCTGAAAATGTCGCGCTGTTTTTACAGGCCAGTAACTTTACTACCCGACATCTGGAAACCGGTGAGCATGTGGTGGAAACCGTCAGGAAAAATGAACCGGATCTCATTTTATTGGACTTGATGCTGCCGGTGATGGACGGTCTGGAATGCTGCAAACAGATCAGAACTTTCTCCGAGGTGCCGATCGTGATGTTGACGGCCAAAACCCAGGAAATCAGCCGCTTGATCGGGCTTGAGGCCGGGGCGGATGATTATATCTGCAAACCTTTCAGCGCGCCCGAGCTGGTATTGCGGATAAAAGCAATTTTAAAGCGTACCCAAAAACATAAGGCTCCCGTGGTTGAGGAAGGTTTATTGCTGAATATGGAGAGTTTCCGGCTCAGTTACCGGGGGCAAAGCACCGAGTTGACGCACCTGGAATTTAATTTATTTTCCTTGTTATACCAGCATCCTCAGCGTATTTACTCCCGGGCGCAAATTTTGGATTTAGCGTATCCGGACATGCGGGATATTTCTGATCGCGCCATCGACAGCCATGTAAAAAACATCCGCTTGAAAGCGAAAAAAATCGGTCTGGAAACCAATATTATCGAGTCTGTTTATGGTGCAGGTTACCGTTATGTGAAGCCTTAAATTTACCTTTAGGCTTTTTATTCTTCTGGATAGGTCGGGTGTTGGGGCAGGTCGTCATTGATGCAGCACCAGTTGGCTTTGGATTGGGTCCAGATATGCAGCTTGGGAGCGGGCAGTTTATCGCTGTCGAGCACCCCCAGGGGAATGGCTATCATCTGCGGGTATTCAATCGATTCGAACCACAGGGGGGAGCCGCAGTTTAAACAAAAACAGCGGATACCCCGTCCGGAATTAAACTTGCCAATTTCGCTGTTGGATGCCGTGACTGTTAGGTTGGCCGTTTCCGCCATGCCCCAGGCCGCAGGGGAAGTACCGGCAAATTTGCGGCAATGGCTGCAGTGGCAATAGCGCACTGCAGTGATGCCGCCACTGAGGCTGAAACCTACGGAGCGGCATAAACAAGAGCCCCGGAGCACATCCTGGTTTTTCATTTGTGATTATTCTCAAACGGCGGGCAAAGGGTGCCCTGGTGAAACAGCATTTGCCAGTTATTCTCTTTCAGCTGCCACAAAGTGCTGCGCAGGGAATAGCTGGTTTGTCCTTCGCCTGCCTTGAGCATGGTGGCTTTATAGAGCAGCTGAACCAGGTTGTCGCTGAGCCGGCGTAATTCAAAATCCCGGGCCGAGAAGGTTGGCGGTGTTTCTTGCGGTAAACGGCTCAGCACTTCATCTTTGCCAAAACTTCTGCCGGAGCCGCCAATTTCCAGGAAGTCATCACTGATCAGGCGGTTAAGAGCGGATGGCGAGCGCCGGATTTCAGGTTTAAGTAAATCCATTTCAAGGGCGATGATCTCATCCTGTAAACTCACGGTAATTTCTCCTTTTATTGAAGACAGGTTACATATCAATAATTTCTGCGATTTCTATGCTACCACCACTGGCCAAAATCGGGCAAGCTTTGGCCTGATTACAGGCCTCTTCTATGTTGGCCGCTGCGATCAGGCTATAGCCGCTGGCGGGATTACTGCCGCCATTATTGACGATACTGCCGTCACTGTTGACGGTTGTCGATAACCCCACCGGATTACCACTGTCAATTACCGCATTTCCCATAGAAGTAAACCAGTCCCGCCATGCCTGGATAACGCTTTCAAGCTCTGTCGGATCTGAAGTTTTGCTGCCGCCGTGATATACAAAAAGAAAATTCGCCATGTTGATGCCTTTTTTTAATTCGCTGCTTGTCAGTTGCTATTAAAAAATAGTGTAAATTTCACGAATCGGCGAATGCAGATATTGTCACTCAGGTGAAAAAATATTAATCTGCGGTTTTATGGTTAAGGATTCACTTTCCGGATTTTTATAGATAAGCAATTGAAATGAAGATCTTTATTAAAAACATGGTGTGCGGGCGCTGTAAGTTTGTGGTTGAAAATGAACTCAAGGCGCTTGATATAACTCCCTTGTCTGTGAGCCTGGGGGAAGTGGATTTTGGTAATACCACGCTGGAGCCGGAGCAAGTTGAAATTTTTAGAACTCGCCTGGAAGCCTTGGGTTTTGAGCTGATCAACGACAAAAAAGGCCGGTTAATCGAGCAGACCAAAAAACATGTGATCGCCCTGGTGCAGCAGCCTATGGGGGAAAAGGTCAAACTATCCCGTTTTTTGTCCGAACATATTTTTAAAGACTACAACTATTTAAGTAACCTGTTTTCGTCGGTGGAAGGGGTCACGATAGAGCAGTTTTATATTCAGCAAAAAATAGAAAAAGTTAAAGAGTTATTGGTTTATGATGAACTCTCCCTTACCGAAATCGCCTTTCGTCTCGACTATTCCAGTGTTGCGCATCTGAGCAACCAATTTAAAAAAATCACCGGGTTAACCCCCAGCGATTTTAAGGCAAATTGCGGTTCACATGCCCGAAAAGCGATTGATGAGTTATAAGCCGTAAATCCTGTAACAGATAGCTAAAATCCTGTAACGTTTTTTTCCCTGAACTGCTTCATACTGCTGTTATCACAATTTTATGAGCAGCAGTTGATGGTTCCCTCTTTTTATTTTGTCCAAGACATTCGCTTTATTTTCCCTTCGGGGTTTATATCCGGCTATTACAGTAACTTTCTTAATAAAACAGGAGTTTTGCTATGAGTCAGACCCTGCATTTATCCATTGAAGGCATGAGTTGTGCCGGTTGTGTCGCCTCTATTGAAAAGGCGATTAACGACGTAGATTTTGTAACCTCTGCCAATGTTAATTTTGCTGAACATACTGCCACGGTTGAGGGTGATACCAATGCCGAGGCGGTGATTGCCGCAATCCGCCGGGCCGGTTATCAGGCCAGTGAACTGAGTGGCCTCGATGATACAGCCGATAAAGAACAGGCCGAATTTGTCTACTACCGGCAGTTATTAAAGCAGGCGGCTCTTGCCGCCCTGGTAGGAGCGCCATTATTTATTGCCGGCATGGCGGGTATGCTGCCGCCGTTAGCCGCTCCCAATGGCCTGTTATTTTGGTCGGTGATAGCGCTGGCCACCCTGGGAGTCATGGTTTATTCGGGAGGACATTTTTTTCTCGGCGCGGTTAAATCGGTGCGGCAACATAATGCCAATATGGACTTGCTTATCGCCCTGGGGACCGGCACCGCCTGGCTTTATTCTGTGGTGATCGTTGTTAAACCTGAGTTAGTACCCGCTTTGGCACAACACGTTTATTTTGAAGCCGCCGCGGTTATTATCGCGTTAATTAACCTGGGCTCGGCGCTTGAAATGCGCGCGCGGGGCAAAACCTCGCAGGCGATTAAACAACTTATCGGCTTGCAGCCAAAAACCGCCTGTGTTGTGCGCGATAATAACGAGATCGATATCTTAATTGAAGAGGTGGTTATTGATGATATCTTACGGGTGAAGCCGGGGGAGCGCATCGCGGTAGACGGCGTGATTACCCAGGGCCATTCCAGTCTGGATGAGTCTATGTTAAGCGGCGAGCCGCTGGCGGTAAAAAAACAGCCGGGAGACAAAGTGCTTGCGGGCACCATCAATAAGTCAGGCAGCTTTTTGTTTCAGGCCAAACGTATAGGTAAAGATACCACTTTGGCGCAGATCATCAATATGGTGCGAACCGCCCAGTCGTCTAAGCCGGCGATTGGCCGTCTGGTGGATAAGATTGCTTCGGTATTTGTTCCCGCCGTACTCATTATTGCGGTATTAACTTTTCTTGCCTGGCTCAACTTTGCCGATGGTGAGCAGGCACTGACATACGCCATAGTGACCATGATGACGGTACTTATTATTGCCTGCCCTTGTGCTTTGGGCCTGGCTACGCCGATTTCTATCATGGCAGGAGTAGGGAAAGCAGCGTTATATCAGACCCTGATCCGCAATGGCGATGCCCTGCAACAGGCAGGCAAACTTGAGACTATAGTGCTGGATAAAACCGGCACGGTAACCCAGGGCAAACCCGGGATAAGCAAAATTATTCCCAGGGGCACCTGGGATGAGAACTCCCTGCTGTTATGGGCAGGCAGCGCCGAGGCCAATTCAGAGCATCCACTGGCAGAGGCAATTGTTTCGGCGGTAAAAGAGCTGCAGCTGAAACTGTTGCCGGTCACGGACTTTGCTGCTATCGCCGGGCAGGGGATCCGCGCTGAGCTTGAAAATAAGTCTTTGCTGCTGGGGACCCGCAAGTTAATGCAAAGTTTTGATATCAATATTGAAGCGCTTGTAAGCCAAGCGGCCGAGCTGGAACAAGAGGCCAATACGGTGATCTTTATCGCCATTGACGGCGAACTGGCGGGCATTATAGCGATAAGTGATGCGATTAAAGATGATTCTTTTGCTGCCATTAAGCGCATGCACCAGCTCGGGCTGGAGGTGCTGTTATTAACCGGTGATAACCGGGCCACCGCTAGTGCCGTTGCCAACCAGCTCGGCATAGACAAAGTGATTGCCGAAGTATTACCCCAGGATAAGGCCGGACAAATTGCACAATTGCAGCGTCAGGGAAAAGTGGTCGCTATGGTGGGAGACGGTATCAATGATGCGCCTGCACTGGCACTTGCCGATGTCGGTTTTGCCATAGGTACCGGTACGGATATCGCCATAGAAAGTGCCGATATCACTTTGATGTCGGGCTCCTTGCACGGCGTGGTCGATGCGGTTGAAATTTCCCGGGCAACGGTGAGAAACATCAAACAAAACCTGTTCGGCGCCTTTATTTATAACGGTTTGGGCATACCGATAGCGGCGGGTGTTCTCTTTCCCTTTACCGGTTTATTGCTCAACCCCATGATCGCCGGTGCCGCCATGGCGATGTCATCCTTAACTGTGGTGACTAATGCCAACCGTTTACGTTTTTTTAAACCAGCCGGGCGGCAGCTGTCGGTTAAGGAGATTCAGTCATGAATATGTTGATGATAAACCTGGCAGGACTTTTTGTTATTTTATTGATTGTTTGGTGGTTTTGGCTCGCTCCTTTGCATTCATCACCCACAAAAACTAAAACCAAAAAGCAACAGAACAATTAAGCGCACATCAGCATCCGGGTCTTTCGGATAAAAGTCGGCTAAGCTTATTTTAATACCTGTTGTCGTGAGCCGGGCTATTTCCCGGCAAACCTCTCGGCAATTAATGGGCAAAGATGTCCGTCCCCGGAAAGAGGAATTCTCATTTTTGGTACGAGGTAGTGGTCGTTGATGTTATTGAGACGATCACATCCTAAGATGAGGAGTAAGTATGGCGCTTTCTATTTGGGATGTCGGGGATATCATTTCCCGCTGGTTAATTTATATGGGGGTTGCCGCTGCCGTCGGCGGCCCATTTATCGGTGCTTTGATCCGCGCCAACACCAATATCCAAGCTATTATCCGCTATACCCGGCTATGCCTGTGCCTGGGTATAACAGCCGTGATCATTAACTTTTTAATGGGCGTGGGCGCCGTTTCGCAAACGGGCTTTTTTGGTATGTTTGACGGTGAAAGCGTGCACCGGCTCTGGCAGGGTCCATCGGGAGATGCCCTGTTTTGGCGGCTATCCGGCTTTACCGCCATTGCTGCTTTATTTTTGCTGCATCTAAGAAGAAAGCCCGAGGCTCAGGCCTCAAACCGAAAATTGTTTTTTTTGTGTTACCTGAGCGGGATAGCGGCGTTAAGTTATTCTTTTACCCTGCTGGGCAATACAGCAGAGCTTGGCAGCAGCGCACGTTGGCTGATGGCCCTGCATATCATAACCTCCGCCTGGTGGCTGGGGGCTTTATATCCCTTGTTGATTTGTTATCAGCTGCTTAACCTGTCGAACCTGTATCGGGTGATGCGCTTTTTTGGCCAGCTGACCCTGATCATGGTGCCTTTGTTATTGCTTGGCGGCGGGGGATTATTAAGCCAGATGCTGACAAGTACGGGAGACTTGTTTACCACCACTTACGGGCAAACCATGCTGCTGAAATTAATCACAGTCACTACCGTCTTCCTGCTGGTGGTCTTGCACAAGCATAAATATAAACACAGCCTGGTGCCGATGTTAAATCAGGTGCAGGTGTTAACCCTGAAAAAAAATGCCATCGTCAGCGAGCTGTTCCTGGCGGATATTATTTTGGTGATCACCGCAGTATTATCGAGCATTCTCGGACCGACAGTTTTGTCTTAGTTGCTTTCCCCGGCGGTTATATTACAGCCGGGGAATGAATTTATATTGGTTATTTTGATCCGAAGATTTAAGCCTTTCCTTTCTCACTTATCGATGCTTTGCTTCCTGACAAGCCGTAATAGGCAATAAAGCCGTAACACAGGATAGGCAAGCCAAAAGACGCCTGTATGCCAATGTTATCTGCCAAAACTCCCTGGAGCAGGGGAATGATGGCGCCGCCGACGATTGCCAGACATAAAATGCCCGAGCCCTGGCTGGTAAGCTTGCCTAAACCGTTGAGGGCCAGGCTGAAAATGGTGGGAAACATAATGGAATTACAAAGCCCCACCAATAAAATCGCCGACATGGCCAACTGTCCGGAGGCAAATATCGCCACGAACACTAAGACCATGGCCACGACGGCATTGAAACACAGGGCTTTACCTGCGGCTATTTTTTGCATGGCGGCGGCGCCAATAAAACGTCCCACCATAGCGCCTCCCCAGTAATAAGCGATATATTTGGCGGCAGCCGACTCTTCCATGGCGCCGATATTCGGGTCGGTGAAAAAATTCACCAGGAAACTACCGATGGCCACTTCGGCGCCGACATAGACAAAAATGCCGACAGCGCCAAGCATCAGGTGGCGATAGTGCCAGGCACTTTTTAGCTGATGGTTTTCCCCGTCTCCTTTACCGGTTTGGTTTTGGGTTATTTCAGCGGACATATCCGGCAGTTTCAAGGCAGCGAAGACGGCGGCGAGTAGCAATAATAAAGCGGCCAGGAACACATAGGGCATCTGTACCTGTTGCGCCGAAGCGGTTGCTGATATGGCCTCGCTTGCTTGTTCCAAAATTAAATACGCGCCAAAAAACGGTGCGACTGTGGTGCCAAGGGAGTTAAAAGCCTGGGTCATAGTCAGCCGGGAGGAGGCGGTTTTCACTTCTCCCAGAATACTGACATAGGGATTGGCGGAGACCTGCAGCAGGGTGATGCCGCTGGCCAGGATAAACAGCGCCAATAAGAAAATGGCGTAGCTGTGCAGGCTTGCGGCGGGATAAAAGCATAAGCAGCCCAGGGCGGCGATCACTAGCCCCAGCACTATGCCTTTTTGGTATCCCAGGCGTTTGACCAGCGCCCCCGAGGGCAGGGAGACAACAAAATAAGCGCCAAAAAAGCAAAATTGTACCAGCATTGCCTGGCTGTAAGATAAATCGAAAACCCCTTTTAAATGGGGGATCAGGATATCATTGAGGCAGGTAATAAAGCCCCACATAAAAAATAGTGAGGTTAGCGATGTCAGTGCGAAGCGGTAGTCCTTACCGGTTTGCGCCTCTGGTCGTTGTTCTGCATGATATGATTTTGAAAATGTTGCCATAATTTCCCCATTAGCTTGTTTTAGTATTCTTTTATATTTTGTTGAGCATAAAGCGGCTGTCGGAGACAAGTTTGTAAGCTTGTCGGTAAACTTCACACGTTATTTTCATAAACATAAATAAAAGCGGTTGATCTTTAATACAGAAAACACTAGGCTTGAAAATGAAAGCGCTTTCATTGTGTCATTGAAAGCATTAAAAACCAGACGCAAAAAATTTTCAAGTTATTTGTAAGCGCTTACATTTTTGTGTTGTAATCAAAAGTTGAATGTAAGTAGCTAATATTAATTGATTTTTCTTAATGAGAACCCCCTGACAGGCAGCAATGTAAATGATGACTAAAATTTCTTTACCCGTTAATTCGCCCATGCTCTCCGCCGATTTTACTTATGGCGTCGCCACGGCTTCTTTCCAAATTGAAGGAGGGGCTGAGCACAGATTGGCCAGTATCTGGGATCGTTTTTGTGCAACAGAGGGGAAAATCGCCGACGGCTCAAACGGGGAAGTCGCCTGTGATCACTTTAATCTTTGGCGTCAGGATATTGAGCTGATTGAATCTTTAGGGGTAGATGCCTACCGTTTATCCATTTCCTGGCCCCGGGTGATCACCCGCGAGGGTACACTGAACCAGGCCGGGGTGGACTTTTACTTAGGCATACTCGATGAACTCAAGAGTAAAAATATCAAAGCCTTTGTTACCCTATATCACTGGGATCTGCCCCAGCACCTGGAAGATAACGGCGGCTGGCTTAACCGGGAGACTGCATACCGTTTTCGTGATTATGTCGATTTGATCACAAAAGCCTTCGGTGACCGGGTTTATGCTTATGCCACCTTAAACGAGCCTTTTTGCAGCGCCTATTTAGGATATGAAGCCGGGGTCCATGCTCCGGGCATAGTGGGTAAAGAATACGGCAAAAAAGCTGCCCATCATTTATTGCTGGCCCATGGCCTGGCAATGCAGGTCTTGGCAAAAAACAGCCCGGACACCTTAAACGGTATCGTGCTTAATTTTACCCCCTGCTATCCGGCGTCAAGCCGGGCAGAAGATAAAGGGGCAGCTCATTTTGCCGATGATTATTTTAACCAGTGGTATATCAAACCCCTGTTTGATAGTGAGTACCCGGAAATTTTATCCCAGCTGCCCAGGGCGCATCATCCTGACATCCACCAGGGAGATATGGCAATTATTGCTCAGCCGATGGACTTTTTAGGGGTAAATTATTATACCCGGGCGATTTACCGCGCAGATGAACAGCAAGATTTTGTGCAATTGCCGGCGCTTGAGCCGAGAACCGATATCGGCTGGGAAATTTATCCTAAGGCCTTGACGAAATTGCTGGTTTCCTTAAATGAAAAATATTCGCTGCCGCCGATCTACATTACCGAAAACGGTGCGGCGATGGCGGATGAGCTCAAGGACGGTTCCGTTAATGACTTAGATAGGATAGATTACTACCAAAGCCACCTGAGCGCGGTACATGATGCCATAGGGCTGGGAGTGGATATCCGCGGCTATTTTGCCTGGTCGCTGATGGATAACTTTGAATGGGCGGAAGGTTATCTTAAACGCTTCGGTATCGTTTATGTTGATTATGCCAGCCAGCAAAGAACTATCAAAGCCAGTGGTAACGCCTACAAAAACTTTATCAGTAGTCGGGTAGCGAAAAAATAATAATAACAAGCACCATCAAAGGACAGCAGCATGATCAGCATCAGAGAAAAAATAGCCTATGGCTTAGGGGATACCGCAAGTAACATCATTTTCCAGACCGTGATGATGTTTTTATTACTCTTTTACACTGATGTCATGGGTTTATCGCCGGCAACCGTCGGTACCATGTTCTTAGTGGTGCGCATCTTTGATGCCGTTACCGACCCTTTGATGGGCAATATTGCCGACCGCACGAAAAGCCGTTGGGGGCAGTTTCGGCCCTACCTTTTGTGGCTGGCGTTTCCTTTTGCCATTATCAGCATCTTGGCTTTTACCACTCCTGATTTATCCGCCGACAATAAGCTGCTCTATGCATTTGTCACTTATACCTTGTTGATGGTGGCCTATACCGCCATCAATATTCCCTATTGCGCCCTGGGCGGGGTATTAACTGCCGATGCCAAAGAGCGGGTGACGGTGCAGTCATACCGTTTTGTCTTTGGCATGTTGGGCGGGGTGATCGTGGCCGGGGCGACTATGCCTATGGTTCAATGGTTCGGGCAGGGGGATACCGCCAAAGGTTACCAGCTGACTATGGTGACCATGAGCACCCTGGGGCTGGTGATGTTTTTATTATGTTTTGTCGGCACCAAAGAGCGCATTTCGTTACCGGAGCATCAGGAGACTTCGTTTAAAGAAAGTATGCGCTCCCTGTGGCAAAACGATCAGTGGCGTATCCTGTGTGTGGCCGCCTTGTTCCTGCTGACCGGGCAGGTATTGCGCTTTACCCTGGCGGTCTATTACGTGAAATATTTCTTAGGCCGCGAAGATTTGATCACCTACTTTTTAACCTTAGGGGTTATCGGCAGCATGGTCGGCTGCGCCGTGGCCCAGCCGCTGGCAAAGCGGGTGTGTAAAATCAAGGCCTATATTTGGTTGCAAACCATTTCTGCCTGCATTTGTGTATTGAGTTTCTTTATTGAAAGTGATCAGCTGGTGTTGGCTTTTGTCGCCTTTATTGCCTGGAAGTTTTTCCTGGATATGGCAACGCCGCTGCTGTGGGCAAAAATGGCGGATACCATAGACTACGGCCACCAGAAAACCGGGCTGCGTGTGACCGGCATGGTGTATTCCGGGGTGGTGTTTTTTATCAAGATGGGGGTAGCCCTGGGCGGAGCTGCTGCCGGTTGGCTGTTGGCGTTTTATGATTACCAGGCGGATGTTGCGCAAACCGAGGCTACTAAGCAGGGCATCTTGCTTTCTTTTACCTTGTTGCCGGCCATAGGCTCCTTTATCGTTGCCTGGGTGATGCGCAAATATACCTTAAATGATGAAAAAATAGAGCATATTCAAAGCGAACTTAGAGCCCCGGCTAGTTAAGTCCGGCGGGAGTATGCTAGTATCTCCCCAACTCATTTTTACCTTTTGCTTTAACGTGCCGGAGTATTATGGCGACTATATATGAAGTATCAAAACTTGCGGGTGTATCCCTGGCGACGGTTTCCCGGGTCACCAGCAATAATGCGCTGGTTAGCGATAAAACCCGGCAAAAAGTCATCGATGCCATGGAGCAGTTGGGATATCGTCCCAACTCCATTGCCCAGTCGCTGGCGTCCAAGCGCACCAACAGCGTAGGTATCCTGGTTTCCGAGCTGCACGGGCCTTTTTTCGGGCAGATGATGGCGGGTATTGAAACCGAATTACGCTTGGCCGGTAAACATGTCATTATCACTACCGGGCACAGTGAAGAAGATAAAGAAAAAGACGGCATTGAATTTCTCAAAAGCCGGAATTGCGATGCCCTGATAGTGCATGTCGAAGCGGTATCAGATGAGTATCTGTTTGATTTATGTCAGGGAGATATTCCCGTTTATATCATGAGCCGGCTGGTGCCGGGGGTAGAGCAAAATTGCATCAGCCTGGACAATGAACTCGGCGGCTACCTGGCCACCAAAGCCGTTATTGACCAGGGACATAGCGATATCGCCTATATCGCCGGTCAACAGTTTAAGGCCGATGCCCGTAACCGTTTACTCGGCCATAAACGGGCGCTGGCAGAGAGTAATATCGAATTTAAAGAATCCCTGGTGTATATGGGGGACTTTAAAGAAACCGGCGGCAGTGAAGGTCTGAAACATTTAGTCGAGAGCAAGCAAAGCTTTACTGCCCTGGTTTGTGCCAATGATGAAATTGCTTCAGGGGCCATGACCTGTGCCCGTGAGCTGGGTTATAACTTGCCGCAGGATTTATCTATTATTGGTTTTGATAATGTTATCCTTGCCCGTTATATCTACCCCAAACTTACCACTATAGATAACCCGGTAAATGAAATGGGACAGATGGCGGCTAAATTAGTACTGAAAAATGTCTATCAGCAGGACAAGTTAGTAATAAAACAGACCTTTGAACCCGGCTTGATCACCCGGGATTCCGTTTTACCCAGATAGGCAGGTCAAACATCCAGTACTGAAAAATGTCTATCAGCAGGACAAGTTAGTAATAAAACAGACCTTTGAACCCGGCTTGATCACCCGGGATTCTGTTTTACCCAGATAGGCAGGTCAAACATCCAGTACTGAAAAATGTCTATCAGCAGGACAAGCTAGTGATACAGCAGACCTTTGAACCCGGCTTGATAACCCGGGATTCTGTTTTACCCAGATAGGCAGGTCAAACATCCAGTGCTGAAAAATGTCTATCAGCAGGACAAGCTAGTGATATAGCAGACCTTTGAACCCGGCTTGATCACCCGGGATTCTGTTTTACCCAGATAGGCAGGTCAAACATCCAGTACTGAAAAATGTCTATCAGCAGGACAAGTTAGTAATAAAACAGACCTTTGAACCCGGCTTGATCACCCGGGATTCTGTCCTGCCCGGATAAAAGTCATTATTGCTGCGGCTCTGTATCCTTACCAGGGCCGTTTTTAGGACTGGCGATCTAAAATGACCGGTCCTGTGCCTTCCTGTGCCAGCGAATCGTCCGGGTTATAAAGCGGGCAGTTTTTCATCGATAAACAGCCGCAGCCGATACAGCCGGTGAGGGAGTCCCTTAACTTTTCCATATAGGCGATACGCCGGTTGAGCTCTTGTTGCCACTGTGTTGATAACCTGGCCCAGTCATCTTTATCCGGGGTGCGCTGGTCGGGCAATTGATTAAATATTTCCTGGATATCGGCCAGGGTAATGCCCATTTTCTGCGCCGCCTTGATCACTGAGATACGCCGCAGCACATCCCGTTTGTAACGGCGCTGGTTGCCCTGGTTGCGCCAGCTGCGGATCAGGCCTTTTTCTTCATAAAAATGTAAAGCCGATACTTTAATGCCGCAGCGTTTTGCCACTTGGCCTACCGAGAGCTTAGCTTCTTCGTGCTGTCCTGTTGCCATTTTTCCCCCTGAAGTCCTTATAAAACTGACTTTAAAATTTTTTTCATTTTATTGAAAAAAATACTTTACCTCAAGTTAGGTCGAGGTTTTAAAGTGACCACATCAACGCAAATTACGGGTAAACCCGCGGTAACTTCAGGAGATGAATAGATGAAAAATATGACTCAGGAAAACGTAAAAAATACTTGTGCAGGCAAACACTTTTTCAACACCTTTTACCGTCTATTTAATGGCGCTATGAGCGGAAAATAATTTCGGCTAAGAAAAAACGGTCAACAGTAGCAATCAAAATTGCAGGGGAAATCAAATGAAAAATACAGAGCAAATAAAAGCAGGCAATCACGTGGCGTCTAATCACTTTCTTAACGTCTTCTACCGTGTGTATAACGGCACTATGCGCACTAAGTAACTCTTGGCAAATGATAGGGCTGTTTAGGTCTTGGCAGGGCTGTGCTCGGGATGAGCTTTGCTAAGGCTGAAATCTTACCAATGGACCGGAGAGGTTGCTCAAATTTGGTAAGCACCTCATTGGGGATTATTTAAAAATAAAAACAGGCGTGATTTTCAGGGGGCCGGAAATAAAAAATGCAACTCAGAGAGTCGCATTTTTCTACTAGCTTATTTGTGCATCCTGCACTGTTAGTGTCCCTCATCTTCCCTGAAAACCTATCCCTGATTTATATCCTGTATCCTTACAGCTTCCAAACCATCCCGGGCAATACATCATCCTGACATATTCACATTACTGTGGGTTCCATGGCTTTCCCTGGCCACTTGTATCTATCTTCCTGACAGATACCTATCCGTGTTTTCCTTTCGTGATCTCCTATCACATGACTTCATCCTGAAGCCTTCCTTTTAAGGCATCCTGCCCTGCGTCGTCCTGACAAAGTAAATATTACGTGAATGAAATTCTTTTTTTAGGTTAATGATCACCACATTAACGGGAAAGGCTGGACAGATTTGTTTACGCAGTAAATTTTATTGTTGTTTTTTATGGTGTTACGTGTTTTCAAATAGAGATGACGTCAATTAATGCCATGATATCTCACCTCTTTGTAGGATATGTCTTACACCGGTTCGGGCGTTTGGCTGCTATGGCCGATTTGAGGAATTTTTCTCATTGGTTAAAGTTGTAGCGGTTAACGGCTCTGTGGAGGTTTTAATTTTCGGGAAAGTACTGTTTGGGAGAAAATTTTGTGCAGATGCCGTGAATAAATCAAATAGCTATGAGCCGGTGTGCTATTGTCGGTTTTCCATAAACTCCTGCTTGTATCGGGTCAGACTTTTGTTTAACAGCTTTTGGATCTCGCCTCTGGATTTCATGTCTTTAATAAAAGCATTCATTTTTTGATGAAATTCCCGGTAGCGGCCTGCTTTTTTGGAGAATAAGAAGTAAAGCTCGTTACTGTGGATGGTTTTACCAATGGGGATTATTTCGGTATCGGCGGGAACTTTATCTTGTTGCTTTAATGTAAACATCAATACCTCCATATTCCATCGGTTCATGGGGGCATAATCAATGCGGTTGAATGCCAGTTGAGTGAGTACCTGCTCCGGGCGGGCAACTTTTTGCCATTGCGTTGGCGACAGGTTTTGTATAAAAGTATCAAAACTTTCGCCGTAGCTGTTTTCGAAGATACCGCCACCGCGAAATTGTTGCAGCGAGTCTAATGCTTCAAAGTGCAGTTGTTTGTTTTTGTTTTTAAAAAGCTGAACAATATCCAGGGCAATAAACTCCTCGATATAATCGCCCCATAACTGACGCTCTGTGGTTTTGTAGGCGCCGAGCACTAAATCTATTTTTCCCGACTCGGCCAGTTTCAGGCAGCGGGCCCAGCTATTGAGGGGGAGCAGCTCCAGTTCAACCCGTTCTTTTTTAAAAAAGCGCTTGGCGACCTCTATGGTTGCTCCTTCGAGGCTGGTTGTTGTTTCCCAGTTAAATGGCACGAATAAGGTGCTGGTGCAGGCGGTGACTTTTTCAGCTGCCAGGGCAAAAGGGCATAGCGCGAGTACTATCAAAGCTAATGGCTTAAGTAATACGGACAAAACTTCTCCCGTGAAAACACTTTCTTTAAAGCATGATTGATTTTACTTGCTCACCTGTGATGCTTGCCGTGATTAAGGTGGCCTTTTATTCGGCAACCAGGCCCCCGGTCTGGTCTTGTCTTTGCCGGCTATGGGCAAAACCTTGCAACAGGGCGTATTGGGCAAAGTAATAACTGATCATAATGAAAAACTGGGCCTGGGGGATGCTCAGGTAAAACTTGTTTAATCCTATCATGGCATCTGAGATCACAAAAGATAAACCGCCGATCATCATCCAGGCGTTGGATTTTGTCGAGAGCAGGGCGGTAATGGCCATGACCAGTAAAATACTCATATAGGCAATCACAGGCACCAGTAATTCACCCAGCCCGGGCAGCAGGAGATTGAGCACCAGGCCGCCGCCTGCCAGGTAGGCGAGGATAGCATAAGTTTTGCCGCCATTGATTTTTGTTATCGGCATAAGCGCGGCAATATAGGCGATATGGGCAATAAAAAATGCCCCTAAGCCAAAAATAAACCAGTGATGGCTGTCATAGCCGAGAAAGAAGTCTCCGAGCACAGAGAACACCAGCCCGGCCAAGAATAACTTTTGGGTTTTATCACTTGCCCAGCCCCTGACGCTAAAGATCAACAAGGCTACCGGCAGCATTTTTAACAACCAATGTCCCGGATAAGGGGGCAGTAAAATTGAAAAACAGTACAGGGTGGCAAAAAAGATAAACAACAGTTTTATTTTTATGGTCATTTTTGTTTTATCCGGTGAAAAGTGTCAGTTAACGTTAGAGGTTTTCCAGTGTAGCGCTAAGCGGACAATATTTACACTGGTTTTACCACTTAAGGGACAAGTTAGGCTTTTTCATGTAAATCACGGATCAACGCCGTTAACCATTGATGGCAGGCTTTGCCTGCATTGAGCTTGTGGTAGTAAAGGTTGAGTTGGTAATCAGGCACCTGAAGTGGCGGGGCGTAAAGTTCAATATCCAGGTGCTGCACCATTTGCTCTGCCACCAAACGGGGTAAGGTCAGCAACAGATCTGAATGTAAGATGGTATAGGGAGCGGCCAGGACACTGGTGAGCTGTAGTGCGACATGACGTTTTTTTTGTAATTTTGCCAGTGCCTGATCTACCACGCCAAGTTTTTCACCCCAGGGAGAGATCCTGACATGGGACAAGGCCAAAAAGGTCTCCAGATCCAGTCCTTGCCTCAGTGCCGGGTGATTTTTCCTGGCAATGGTGCAATAACTGTCCTCAAGCCAGGTTTGGTGCATAATCGTGCTTGAGCCTTCAATTTCATGGCTAAAACCCAGGGCAAAGTCGAGTTCGCCGTTGATTAACTTGTCCGCCGGAATTTTATTGTCGGCAGAATAAACGGTGATTTTAATTTTAGGGGCCAGCTTATTGATTTTTCCAATCAAGCGCGACAGCAGGCTGTATTGTGTATAGTCGGTGGCGGCAAAGGTCAGCTCCAATTCGCTGTGCTCGGGTGAAAACCCGGCATTGGTGTTAATGCCGCCATGCAGTATGTTCAGGGCCTGGCTGACACTTTCAGCCAGCTGCTGCGCCCTGTCGGTGGGGGTCATGACATTATTGATGCGCACAAACAATTCATCCCCCAGGCGTTTACGCAAGCGGGTCAGGCCATGGCTGAAGGCCGACTGGCTCAGGCAGACTTCATCGGCGGCAGCACTGACCGAGCGGTGGCGGTACAGGGCGTCGAATAACACCAGTAAGTTAAGATCGAGCTGATATAAATCCATAATGAATATTATACATATAAAGATGTAGATAATGCACTGTTGTCATAAGAGCCGTGGGAGTATCATACTGTTATCTTTATATCAGCAGTTACACCCGCGGGCTTAATTCGGTTTAAGCTTGCGATAAACTCAGCGGAGTAGTTAATGAGTTCTCTTACCATACGTGAAGCCGTAGCAGATGATGCGGCCTTGATTTTACACTTTATCACCGAGCTGGCCATTTATGAAAAAGCCGAGCATGAGGTATTGGCAACCGAGCAAACGATAAAAGCGTCTATCTTTAATGATAACCCTCATGTTTTTGGTTTGATTTGTGAGCGTGACGGCCAGGCCATCGGCTTTGCGGTGTACTTTTTTAATTATTCCACCTGGCTGGCGAAACCCGGCTTATATCTTGAAGATTTGTATGTTTCTCCCGAGCACAGGGGAGCAGGCGGCGGTAAGTTGCTGCTGAAGGAAATGGCGCAAATCGCCCTGGATAAAGGTTGTGGCCGTTTTGAATGGAGCTGTCTGGACTGGAATAAACCTTCGCGTGATTTCTATGAATCTATCGGCGCCGTCTCCCAGGATGAATGGGTAGGCTATCGTATGTCGGGACAAACCTTAGTGGATTTTGCCCAGAGTTAACATCATCTTTAACTCCCGGTTTAAATGGCCGCCTTGCTGTTTGTTAAACAACAAGGCGGCGAATCATTTCCCGGATGAAATTATACCTTCACCACTATCTTGCCCATCTGCTGGTTTGATTCCATATACCTGTGCGCATCACGGATATCGTTAAAAGCAAATACCTTATCGATAACCGGCACCAGTTGTCCCTCTTCAAACAAGGGCAATAAAGCCGCTTTTGCCTGTGCCAGGCGCTTTTTATCTGCTGTGAATTCAAACAAGGTATAGCCACGTATGGTCAGGCCCTTGCTCAGGGCGGTAAAGAGCGGATACGGGGTTGGTCTGTTATCCAGTGCGCCATATTCTATGATGGTGGCAGCCGGTGCCGACACCTGTGCCAGCTGTTCCAGCAACGGACCGCCGACAGGGTCAAAAACTAAGTTGACCCCCTGACCGCCGGTAATTTCTGCGCTGCGGGCAACCAGGTCTTGGCTGTCGGTTTGGATGACATGATCTGCGCCCTGATTCGTTAAGAAGTCGACTTTGGCGCTGCCGCGGGTGGTGGCGATAACTACAGCTCCCAGGCTCTTGCCCAGTTGAATGGCGGCGACGCCGACACTGCTGCTGGCGGCGGTTACCAACAGGTATTGTCCGGCCTGTAAATCAGCCAGCTCCACCAGGGCGCCATACGCGGTCAGGTATTGCATCCAGATAGAGGTACTCTGTTCGGCAGAAAAGTTTTCCGGTGATGCAGCCACCGCATGTACCGGTACCACGGCACTTTCGCCGTAAACGCCATATTGGCTCATGGAAAAAGCCGGGATAGTGCTGACCCTGTCGCCAATTTTAAATTCACTTACTCCCGGGCCAATTGCATCAACCACCCCTGACGCCTCATAGCCGATACGGGCAGGAAGCTCCGGCGTATCTATATAAGCGCCGTTTCTGAACATAACTTCGGCGCGGTTAAGGCCAAGGGCTTCAACTTTTAGACGGACTTCATGTTCTCCCGGTTCGGATAAGGGCAGTTGTTCAATATCCAGTACCGAAGCATCGCCGGTTTGATGAAAGCGGACGGTTTTTACAGTGGGCTTGTTCATAAGGTTTCCTTAATCGGTTAAAAAACAACTGGCGCCTTTGTTCAAGGTTAAAAGTCAAAGGCTGAGCAGCAGTGAAAGTTGACATAGCTTAAGTCTGGATAAATAATTGCACAATAGTAAGAAAGTGAACTGATTGTTTTGTTTTTTAAACAATGAAGGTGTTATGAATAATCTTAAACTCTTACCCTGGCTGTTAACTTTCGCCGAGGTCGCTCAGCGAAAGTCTTTCACCCAGGCCGCCAAGCAGCTTGGTTTGAGCAAGTCGGCGGTGAGCCAGCAAATAAAAAGACTGGAGCAGCATCTCGGCCAGCAGTTACTGTCCCGCCATACCCGGGGCATGTCGCTCACCGGTACAGGTGAAAAATTACTCGGGCGCTGTGAATTATTACAGGCCCAGGTGGATTTGGCGCTGGAAGAGGTCAACAGCTCGAAAGAGGCCCCTTCAGGTACTTTTGCCCTGACCATACCCCATTCCTGTGAGCGGGATATAGTGATCCCGGCCCTGAATCAATTGTGTTCAGAATTCCCCAAAATCGAACCTAAAATTCTCGTCACCGACGAGGCGAAAGACTTGATCAAGGATAAGCTGGATGTGGCTATTTACGGCGGCAAGTTAAAAGACAGCAATTACCGGGCATTGCCTTTAGGCAGCATGAGGGAAGTCTTTTGCGCCGCCCCCGGATATATCTCGCAAAAAGGTTTGCCGGAAAGGCCCGAAGATATGGCCGCTCACAGATGGATTTCACCTCCCTGGCAGGGGAGCAATATCACTTTTTATCCCAATCATGATCTTGGTCGCGGCATTTCGATGACCTTTGATGCGTTCGCCCATACCAATACCTTGCCCAGCGCCCTGGAAATGGCACTGCAGAATATGGGCATTGCCCTGCTGCCGGAAGTGGCGTTGCAGTCGCATATCCGCGAAGGTCGCCTGATCCGGGTCTTGCCCGCTTACCAGGGAGCCCAGTGGGATTTCCACCTGGTGCACAGGTTTCAGGGAGAAAAGCCCGTGCATATCACCCGTTTTTATCAACTGGTACGACATTTTTTTGATAAAGCCCATTTAGCGGTGAATTAGCCGCCAATTGCCCTGGTTTTTGTGCTGTTTTTGCCCGGAAATGCAAAAGACATATTTGTGCCATCTTTTTGCCACAATTGAACAGGGCATTGCCACAACAAGATAGTAACACAATGATAAAATTTAACTTATCTATCAATTAGCGACCTGTCTCGTTTGCTGTAATGCCAGCTTGGTGGTCGCTATTTACTCGTTAAGCAGGAAAGTCCTTTGTTAGTTGAATTTATCTCGGTCAGTGGTTTCGCCTTATTTTGTGCGCCAATTGTCGGCTACCTGGTGGCATTGCAGTTGATTACCCTGATCGAATATAAAGCCTTTGGCAAAAACCTTTAACCTTCCTTTGAAATTATGGGATCTAATGTGTTGTTTATGAAACCCTCTCTGATACCTACTTCCGGGTCATATCAAGGTATCCGTCAAGTGTTCCGCTGCTTTGCAGCTTTGTTTGTTTTTACTTTGCTGCCGGCAAGGGCTATTGCCGGTGAGCTTTATACCGAGTTTCCCGAAAAGATCCGCCCCGGGGAAAAATATGTTTTTTATTCCCACGGCTTTATTGTTGAAGGCACAAATCCCAGGCCGGAAAACAAACGCTGGGGAATTTATGAATTTCCGGCGATAAAACGGGCGCTGTCGGCTCCGGGCTATAACCTTATCGCCTACCACAGGCCGGCGAAAACCAATCCGGTGACCTTTGCCGAGAAAATGGCCGGCGATATCCGCACGTTATTAAGGGAGGGGGTTAAGGCACAAGATATCTACCTGATGGGCTTTTCCCGGGGTGGGGCGATTTCGATATTAACCAGCAACGTTTTAAAACTGGACAAAATCAACCTGGTGATCCTGGCGGGCTGCTCCAAATACATGAAAAACAATAGCCAATACCGGATGTACGGCAAGGTCTATTCCATTTATGAAACCAGCGACGGCGTAGGCTCGTGCCAGTTTGTGGTTGACCGCAGTCCCCGGGTGCAGGCCTTTAAAGAAATTGCCATCAGCACAGGCAAAGAGCACGGCGCCTTTTACCGGCCGATCTCGCAATGGCTGGTACCGGTGAAAAAATGGCTTAACGGCGCCGAGGCGTGATTGACCTTAGCTTACCCGGTGATTTATGACAAATTCAGGCCTGTTAAAAAATCATGATGTTGAAGCGAAAGTTTTTTCCTCGCGCATGATACTGGCGGTTATCGGGGCTTTTTTGCTGCTGCTGTTATTGTTTTATAACCTTTTTACCCTGCAGGTAAGCAATTATCAAAAGTACCAGACCCGCTCTAATGAAAACCGCATCAAGGTCTTGCCTATTGCCCCCAACCGCGGACGGATATTTGACCGTAACGGTGTTTTGCTGGCGGATAATACCCCGGTATACAGCCTGGAGATGATCCCGGAACAAGTTAAAGATATCAATAATACCCTGGCTGCTTTGCAGGACTTGCTTGGACTGAGTGATGAAGAGCTTGCCCGGGCGCAGAAAAAGATCAAAGGCAAGCGGCGTTTTAAGGCCATAGAAGTGAAGGGGCGTTTAAGCGAGCTGGATTTGGCGCGCTTTTCGGTGGAGCAGCATAAGTTTCCCGGGGTCTTTATCGATGCCAGGTTAAGGCGCGACTATCCGTTTGCAGAATTAACCACCCATGCGCTGGGGTACGTCGGACGGATAAACCAGCAGGACTTGCTCAAACTTGACCAGGAAGGCATAGCCGGCAATTATGCCGCCACCCGCAATATCGGCAAACTTGGCATAGAAAAATTTTATCAGCAGGAGTTACACGGCAGTATCGGCAATGAAAAGGTGGAAATTAATAATCAGGGCAGGGTGATCCGCACCCTGGATTATACCCCGCCGGTGCCCGGCAAAGATCTGACCTTAACGCTGGATATCGAGCTGCAAATGATTGCCAAACGGGCGTTGACCGGCAAACGGGGCGCCGTGGTGGCCATTGACCCCCGCGACGGTGCCTTGCTGGCCATGTACAGCAACCCCAGTTATGATCCCAATCCTTTTGTCCACGGCATCAGCAGCCGGGATTATAAAAAGCTGCTCTCTAAAGACAGGCCTTTGCTGAACCGGGTGACCCAGGGGGTCTATCCGCCGGCTTCTACCATCAAACCTTTTCTGGGGTTAACCGGGCTGGCCCATGGTGTGATTACCGAGCATACCAAAGTAAATGATCCCGGCTGGTACCAGCTGAAAAATGTTAAACGTAAGTTTCGCGATCACATCAGCTGGGGCCATGGCAAGATAGATCTGCACCGGGCGCTGATGAAGTCCTGCAATACCTATTTTTATCACCTGGCTTTTGAACTCGGTATCAATAATATTGCCGATATGATGGAAAGGTTCGGCTTTGGCGAAACAACCGGTATTGATATTTTCGAAGAATACCAGGCGGTACTGCCGAGTCGGTATTGGAAGCGCAGCCAGTATAACCAACCCTGGTACCAGGGAGATACCATCAATATAGGCATAGGGCAGGGGTTTTGGGCGGTGACCCCGTTACAGTTGGCACAGGCGACGTCTGTTTTAGTCAACCGGGGTGAGGTGAAAACACCGCATTTGCTGATGTCCCGGCAAGGAAGTGTGGTAGAAAGCCAATTGCCGCTTAGTGAGCAAAGCAACACTTTTGCTCATCCTTTAGATGAAGAGCGGCCGCCGATGTCGTTAGTTAAGGATAAGCATTGGGACATTATTTTAAATGCCATGCATGACACCGTGCAGGTTAAAGGGGGCACAGGTTATAACGCCTTTAAAGGCAGCTTTTATGATGCCGCCGGTAAGTCCGGTACCGCCGAGTTGGTGGGACTGGATGAAAACCAGAAATATGAGGACATCAAAACTCGCGAGCACTTGCGTGACAATGCCATGTTTATCGCCTATGCGCCGTTTGACAACCCGGAAATTGTGGTGGCGGTGGCGCTGGAAAACTCAGGCCATGGCGGTGTTTCCGCCGGGCCTGTGGCCAGGCAGGTGATGGATCAATATTTTGCCCACAGGAGCTTTATTTCACAGGCGAATGGCGGGGGAGATAAACCCGGGAAGTGAGATAGCTTCCCGGATCTAAGTTGGTTTTATAGCCTTAGCCGACGTTAAATAGCCGGTCAGGCTGAAGGTTTAATAGGGGGTGCAATCAGGATTGCCGTCCAGGGTGCAAACCCGCTTACCGCCTGTGGTCCAGCGTTTATAAGTCAGGTTGCCGATAGTGACCGCCAGGGATTGTTTATGCACGACGATATTGCCGACGGAGAACGAGAAGTTGTCGTTGATGATGGTCTCTTTAGCTAACTTGTCCCGGATAACCTGCCCGTAATCTATCCCCTGGAACATGAGTTCGTTCAGCGGGATATATTCTTTTACCCCAAAAAACGACAAGCTGAATGCGTCGCCGCCATTATAGAGATAGTTCAGATCTGCCGGCAGCTGTGAATTGATTTTATCGTCGACGATAGAATCAACCAGGGGATCTAAGATATCGCCAATGATCGGGATACTCAGATCAACATCAACATCCGCCGTTAGCGGGGCGTGAAAGTCGGTAACATTAACAACGCCGTTGAAATAGTCATATTCGCCTGTGATGTTGATGTTATTGATATTCGCTCTGATGGTGCCTTCGGCGTACCAGCTTTTCTCGACCTTGGCATAACCGGTCAGGTTAATGCCGTTAATGGTAAAGTTGAGGGTATTGGGCTTACTGCTGGGGGTAAAGTCGGCCGTTAAGGTCCCGGAAGTATAAACATTTTTATATTTTATGCTCAGACCTTCATCGTTTGCCAGTTTGGTAAGAGCTTCGTTGGTTGCTTCCACCATAGGGTTGTCGATGGCATTGTATCTGGCATGGGTAATTTTCTGCAAGGTAGCATCTGCCCATAGATCCCTGTTGGGGAAATCGCGACGGTAGAATTCCGCGCCGTTATATAAACCGGCTTCATGTAAGGCCGCATAATAAATGAATCCGTGAGTATTGCTGTCGGGCAGTGCTGAACTGCTTGTTGATACCGAGAGCAGTAATGCTGTACCGGCGGCGCTGACGAGTGTCTTTTTCATTTTACTTCCTTATTTTATGTTTAATAAATGTTAAAATTATCAATATAAAATGTAAATATCAACAAGGGGAGGTAAATTTATACCAGGAAAAAATGGCGATACTTACCCAAGCGGCAGCAGCAAAAGGCTAAGCCACTTTATTGCGACGAGCGTAAATACCCGTATGCACGCTTGTGCCGACCTTAAATACAAGTAATACCAGTTTGTTAAATTAATTTGTTATTATTTTGGATTACTTGCTAATGGCTCACCTTTGTTGCCATCAGAGAGAATAAGAACAATAAGGGGCAGGGAAGCATATATAGCCGGGGTAAAGGTGTTTACGCCGGGCTATAAGATAAGAAAATAAATCCTGATTTTCGGTGACGGAATGAATAGCGCTGGCGAACATGAGTTTTCACAAAACCCGTGTAGCCGGCGTTTTATATGCATAACTCCCGGTGTTTATTGCATGAACTATGCGCTAAACGCAGGGAAAACCGAATTGTTAGGATCAGATCATGTTAGAACTGATGGAATATGCGCTGTGGATGCAGCGTACCAAGGCCGGGATCAATAAACCCAGAAGCAGTGCCCTGAAAAATATCGATAAGAAGCTCAAATGTTATCATTTGCAGGGCAGAACCCCGGCCCTGAGACAGGAAGTCGCTACCGCCGTTGACATCTGGCAGCAAGAAAAAGGTGTTGGCTGGAAAAACAGCATACGTAATACCAATGGCGCGGTCAGCGACTTAATCAAGCAAATCAATAACGAGTTTGAGTTAAGCGAGCTGGATCAAACGGCAATCCGCTACCTGCAAGATCACCGTCGTCAATATATTGTCCATTTGTTCCAGGGACGGGAAATAAAACTCTCCAGTAAGTTTTATACCGCTTATGAAGTGACAACTTCTGTTTATCAGGCGGGCAGTGTTGGCAGTGCCGCTTACAGTCAGGCGAAAAATCTGGTGAACCTGATCTTGGGCAATGCGGTTAACGATCCCGGGATGATGGCGCTGATCAAAGATATTCTCGGCAAAAGTTTATCGGAATTTATCACCGAAATTGCTCCCGGAGTCGGGCTTGCCTATTCCAGCTCTATGGCGACCTATAACAGTTATCTGGCACTCTCTGCCGCCCGTTCGGCTCACAGCATTAAAAATGCCCGGCAAGGCCTGTTACCCGGCGATCCCACAGCCGCTTTCCTGGCGGTGAAAACCCTGATAGAAAGGGAAAGAAATGCCTGCGCCGCCCATGCCGGTATTTATGCCGTGGAAGCGACGGCCAAAGCCGCGGGGATCTTTCTGGATGCGGGGGCGGCCACAGGCACCGCTGCGTCAATAATCGGTATGACGTCCCGGTTGCTGATCACCTTATACCTGCTGAAAAAAGACTGGGATGAAATGCAGGCAGTGAAAGGCTTGTTCCAGAAACCCTGGGAGATAGACAACAGTTTATTCGCCAAAAGTCCTTTGCTCGGCTGTTACTTCCTGTTAAGCGCCGATACCTGGGTGATTGTTAACCTGATCTGCAGTGATTTCGGTAAACCCGGCTACAAATACCAGGTAGAGCAGGCGGTGAAAAATCACTTAAACCCGCTGATGGTGGTGGCCGGGCAATGCATCGTTAATCACAGGATGACGTTGACCGGGCCGGTGCCGAAACTCACGGTTGAGCGTGAAGATGACCTGACGCAAATTGCCATCAGGGACGCCAAGCTGGCGGATCAAATCAACAGCAGTTTATATAACAAGTTATACAACAAGCTCTTTAAAACCGAGCTGCAAGGTTACTTTAAATAAACTGTCAGAAAATTGTTGAATTTGACTAAGGCACGACTCTTGCTTACCCCAGACGGTATTTTTTTATTTATTAAATTATCTGCAAGTATATTATCTGCGAGACCTGCAAGAGCTATGCTAAACAGGTAGATGTTCATTATAAGGAAGTCTTATGGTAACTAATATCATTCTTGGTACTAATGACCTGGCCAAGGCCGAACAATTTTACGATTCCTTGCTGGCCCTTTTTGGCGCTAAACAAACAATAAAAAATGATAGCTCCGTTTTGTGGAAATCGGAAACGAACAGTGTCGGCATTGCGGTATGTATACCTTTTGACGGCCTTCCGGCAAGTAACGGTAATGGCACTATGATCGGACTTAAAGCCGAATCGTTTGACCACCTGAAAAATGTTTATAAAACTGCCCTGATCTTGGGGGGAACCTGCGAAGGGGAGCCGGAAGAGCGCGAGCCGGGTGTGTATGCCGCCTATTTCAGGGATCTTGACCACAATAAATTTGGTGTGTTTTACCTGAGTGAAAAGTAGTCATTAATCAAAGCAGGTTATTGAAGGAGGCAATATCCCGGTAACCTGCTCTCTCTTCATTGGCAAGAAAATATGCCATCAAGCTTAATAGTCTGAAACCTCTAATAAACCAGATCTCCCCTGCAATCAGGACAGGCACCTTGAAGCTCACGCCTATCTCCGGTGTACCGCTTTTTATTCTTAGCATGTTTTTCAGGTGTTGTGACTATGGCAATGAATGCTTTCTTTTCCTTGTGGTACAGGAAGCAAAGTTTTATTTGCCAAAAACATTAGCTTCATAGGCTTTAGCCTGTTACTGCTGTGATTTTTGAATTTGTATTAACTCAATCTCTTCCTGTTTTTTCACAAGGTTTTTAAAGGTGGTTTCTGTATAGGGATGGCTGTTTTATTTAATTATTCTTTAAGTTTATGGCTTATTGTATTAATAATATTGCATGGCCACGATAAGCGCGCTTTAACCGGCAAATGATGCCGGTATCATATGTACAAAGAAAGGAAAATAATGCTTATGAAAATATCCAGAAGGGGGTTTTTAAGGACTCTCGGAATGACAACCGTGATGAGTTTTGATTATTTCTATAGTTCCGGCGCATTCGCAAAATCGCAGCGCTTTTCCTGGTCACAGGGCGATGCTCTGAATACTCCCGTTCAAGAAATATATCCAAGCGTATTTAATGGCGAGATTTATGTTGCCGGAGGGTTTGTTCCCAGCAACAGCCCGGTATTCTTCGGGCTGGCGCCTTCCAACCAGGTTTATATTTATGCGCCGGATAAGAATAGCTGGCGATACGGTACTAAGCTGCCGGCAGCGCGGCATCACCTTGGCATGGCCAGTAATTCGCAGTATTTGTATGGCATTGGCGGCTTTTATGGCAGTAAGGGCAATGCATGGCAAGCAAAAGACAATGTTTACAAGTTGGCAGCCAATGGAAAAGCCTGGCAGTCAGGCCCGTCTTTGCCTATTCCATTGGCTGAATCTGTTTATGCTGCTCATGCTGAGCATATTCACGTTATCGGTGGAAAGACATTTGATAAGCTGGCGAGAAGAAACATAGATACGAACAGTCATTTTGTTCTCGTAGACAACCAACATTGGCAAAAAGCTGCGCCAGCGACAATGGCCAGAAACTCTGCGGCTTGCGCAGTATTGGATAATAAAATATTTGTTATTGGCGGCAGGAAAGCCGGCATCAAAGCTCAAAACATCCAGTTTGCTGAAATGTATGACACTAAAGGTGATAAGTGGGAAGCTATTAAACCTTTGCCGGCGGCATTGGCCGGTTTAACTGCAGTCGCGTTAAATGGAAAGATAGTTGTCGCAGGAGGAGAGGCCTTCGGGCCTAACGGGAATTGGCGAACAGGGAAAGCATTTAGTCAGATATGGTCATACGACCCGGTCAAAGATTCGTGGACACAAGAGCTGAATATGCCTCAACCCAGACACGGTCATGGCGCCGTAACGCTTAATGATAAAATGTACATTATCGGCGGGGCTGCTAAGGTCGGACCGCAAGAGACATTATCATCGTTACTTATTATGGAAGAGCGCGCTTAAACTTTCAGAAAGCGGAGTTGGGCACCAAAAACCGGCTTTATACCAATTAACTTATAAATTCGATCATGGTGTGTTCATTTTTCATTGACCTATCATGGCTGAACGAAGTTGTTTGATATACAAGATTTTGATTTTAAATCTCTAGCGAATAAAGAAGCTAACCCACGAACTCGTATAAGATTGCTCGCTTTAGCCCATATCCAGGATGGGGCCAATTATCAAGATACCGCAAGTTACCTAAAAGTGGGGCGTGTTACGGTTAGCAACTGGGTTAAGTGCTTTCAGCTAAAAGGGTTAAGTGGTCTTGGTAATGATTACAAAGGAAGGCAATCTATCATCTTGGCGGAACAAATGGATAATCTTAAGCTTTATATCACTGATAATGCAATAAAAGCCGATGGTGGTCGCCTGGTTGGCAAAGACATTCAATTGTATGTTGCAGGGCATTTTCAATTAGATTACTCGTTAACACATATCTATCGCTTGTTAAAGCGACTGAATTTAGCTTGGATCACAAGTCGCTCTTGTCAGCCAAAGCAATCAGAACAGGCACAGAAAGGTTTTAAAAAATTCCAAATAGAAACGATCCTTAAGATCCCTGGGCATATAGCACTTGAACGCGTGGATGTGTGGTTTCAGGATGAAGCAAGGTTTGACCAACAAAATACAACAACCCGCATTTGGGCAGAAAAAGGCACTCGCCCTCGTGCTGTGAAACAGCAGCAGTTTAAATATGCATATTTATTTGGCGCACTATGTCCGTCAACAGGTGCAACCTAAGCTTTGATAGCACCCTTAGTGAATACGGACATTATAAAAGCCCATTTATCGTTAATTTCTAAACGAATCAAACCCGGTCGCCATGCAGTCATTATCGTTGATGGCGCCGCATGGCATCAGGAAAGGCTTGCTGAAGATTTTCACAATATTACGATAATAAAGTTGCCTCCATATTCTCCGGAGTTAAAACCCAATAGAGCAAGTTTGGCAATGGTTAAGGCAAAGAGAGCTCGCGAACCGATGCTTTGAAAATTATGAAGACATAGTTGAGCAATGTAGCCGTGCTTGGAATCACTTTATCAGTGACATTGAACAGGTTAAGAGACTATGTTCTAGAGAATGGGCATCTATGTCACATTCTAAATGTTAATTGGCATAATTGGATAATGCAATCTGGGTAAAGCCGCTCTGTGGCAGCAACTGTCCTTTGCCTTCACTTAGTAGGTTCGGAATTAATTAAGTTGCTTGTAAGCTCGCTTCGTGTGCATTTATGACATTAGCAGTCAATAATCAGCCATATATTTCCTAATAAATATAACAGCTTATCTATGAGCCTTTTCCTCAAATTTCTTTCAAAAAAAAGCCCCCTTGCTGTTGATTTATCCAGCTAAAAGGTCTTTATTTAATAGTGCGATCCATCCAATTAAGGAGAGCACCCATTCCAGATTGTTAATTCACCAGCTGTTGCGCTTTAGGCAACAGCTCAAGTCGCAACCCCTGAGTGCTACTACACCCAGAGGTCGCTAACCACAACGAACTAAACGGAGTACGTCATGGCTGAATATCATCATACGTCAGAGCCAGGCTCGGCAAAAGTAAAATATCCCATTTATCGGCAACTTACCGTACAGGAAACCATTTGCGGCACGGCAGCGAGAACCCGCGGCGTAGGTATTAACTATGTGCCGGTAAAGCTTGAACCTTGCATTGTGCTCAGGGGAAAGTGGCTTAAGTTGGCCGGCTTTGCCATCGGGCAAAAGATCAGTATTAGGGTAAATCAAGGTGAGCTTATCATCACATCTAGGCAGGCAAGCTAAATAACGGAGGAATAAACCGGGTAATTACGGCTAAAAGAAGCCAAGCTGCTGTGTCTCAACGCTGATGCAGCAGCTTGCCTAGTATGCCGTAAACAGTATTTTCCTGGATGTTAACGGGCAAGCTTTCTATTAAGTCTTAATATAACTCTAATGTCGAAGTAGTGCGCAGTGGGGACATTAGCCTTAATGTTTTTTCAATACATTTTCTGATAAATTAACTCATCTTGTATTACTAATCCCTCTGCATATTAAGTTGCCATCTTTTGCCATAATTCATCATGACTTGAACATTGTTCCAGTAAAGCTTAAAGATATACTAACCCTCACTAAAAGGGCGCAACATAGTAAGTGGTTATAGGTACCGGTTTAAACCGGAACAAATAACACTTGGTTCTTGCTCCGGCATCGCTTCTATTACTTCCCCGTTAGTGGGGCATTAGAGACTACTCAACTATGAAATCAATTATTCTACTTATACTCCTTGTTCCTTGTCTTGTTTTTGCAAATAATGAAAGTGTCAAACAACTTAAAATTAAAAAATTAAGTGATAACGTCTATCAGCATATTTCATTTAAAAGGGTTAAACCATGGGGGTTAGTAGAGGCATCAGGTCTCGTTGTTATTAATGGTACTGAAGTACATATGATTGACACTCCTTGGACAACTCAGGGAACTAAAGAATTAATTGAGTGGATTGAAGCTAAAGGGCTAACTTTAAAAAACACTGTTGTTACTCATTTTCATGAAGATGCTAGCGGCGATTTACCACTTTTAAATGATCTAAAAATAAAAACTTATGCAACATCACTAACCAACAAACTGCTTAAATCAAACCGAAAAGAAACGTCCAGTGACGAAATATCAAGTAATACATTTGAATTAGCTGATGGTGTCGTGAGTATTTTTTACCCGGGAGCAGGACATACAGAAGATAATATCGTTGTTTGGGTGCCTAAGGAAAAAATATTATTCGGCGGTTGTTTTGTTAAAAGTCTGCACGCTAAAAGTTTAGGTAATACTGGGGATGCTGTTATTGGTGAATGGTCAAACTCTATTCAGAAAGTCATTAATCGTTACCCTGATATCAAATTAGTTGTTCCCGGGCATGGTAAAGTTGGAGATGTTAGTTTGCTAACTCATACACAAAAATTAGCTTTGTCTGCAAAGGACTCTAACAAGAAACTATAGCGTCAATAGCTCCTTTGTCGCTTATTTTAGCCAAAGATTACTAAGCCGCTTATTGTGGCATTATCGATACAAAATCTAATCCAAATTCGCTTTAAGTGCCAGCCACCTAATGTCGGGAATGTGGCAGCTACAGTCTTTAGGCCTTATCCCACAAATTCGATGATCTTGAAACTCGCCGCCCTTAATATTCAATAAGGGCAGTTCTGTGCGCACAGTAGAAGTTAAACAGCGCACCATAAACTCCGGGAAAAGGCCGTATTGCAATAAGTTGCTGAGCAGAACCTTTCTTTCATACTGATCTTTGGGGGCAACTTGTGGACGTCCCATATTGATATCCGGTATCTTTATGGCTTGCTGCGATTGGGATTAACAGGCCGTATCACTGATAATGGTTAGTCGGTTTCTAATTGTTTTGCTTTAGCGCCAGCTTTGCGGCTTTTTGTAACCGGGCGATAGTGACAGTGAATACCCAGCGGATAAATTTATAGGTAAATTCAATCGGTATATAGGCACTTTTGCCGGCAAAAACCAGCATATAGCCTAATACGCCTTTGAGTTGTTTTTCCATGCCGACGATTTTCGAGATATCAACCAAGGCCCTGGCCATGATGTCGTATACCGTACCTATGGTGGCGCCCGTGGCCTGAAGAGAAGCGATAATGGTTGTGGCGCCGCCGTCTATCATTACCGTCATTAACGCTGCGGCAATTTTGTCGGCCCAAAAGCTTGAATAGGTACTTTCAGTGCGGTTTTGGTAGTTGGGCACCACCCGCTGACTGGCGGAACAGGCGGCCTGGCAATGTAAGCTTTCCCAGTCGTTAACGTTTGCGGTGTTAATATAGCCCGGGCTATCTCCCATAAGGTGAGCTTTATGATCTATGCCCTGGGCACGGGACAATATGTATTCATGGCCATTGATAGGGGCATGGTAAAAGGGCCATACCGGCATTTTCGGTACAGGATCTGCGCCATGAACACAACGAAACATTTTTTTCACCCGGACACTGTTATTAATGGCATAGTCTTTTTTACCAACCCTGGGAGCGCCGAAGGTGTAGAGATAAACATTTCTTTTAAATTCTGTTTTAATCCAGTCTGCGGTTAAGGATGCAAGTGCGCCCCCAGGCTATGGCCGACACAATGGATAATACTGTTGCCGTTAAAGAGACCCGGTTGGTTGAAATAGGCCATTAAGCCGGATCTGAACGAAGCAAATGTACTTTGAAAACCGGTATGTACCGAAGCGCCGTTATCACTGTTACAGCTATGGTAGGTAATGTCGGTGAGGGCATCGGCTAATGAATCCGTGCCGCGGATAGCTATTACATGATCGTTTTTATGCTCCCGGCTATAGCCTTGGCCGATTAAAACAAAGCCTGTTGTCTGGCGGCAGAAAAAGCCGCCTGAAGTACCGGTATAGATATGTTCTGATAGATTAAATTTGAAATGCTTCCTTGTCTCAGCATTAAGCGGTAAAATGAAACCTTTCGGAACCGGCCCCTTAATACTGTATGCGGCAGCCGCAAGATCTGAAGCAACCGAAGGTGAAATTTCAGTCATATTTTGTCCTTAAAATAATATCTTTATTTCGTAGTAAAAAAGTCAAATTACTTCATCATAAGAAGCAATCAACTCATTGTTAAAATAGGTCGAAATTAGCTCCCCCTTCCAGTAACATATTGAAATAACAGGGTGTCTCTGACGTCCTCCATAATTTCCAGCGTTAATTTCATGATGGACTTCTTTGTTTTGTAAATCGGCATTAAGCTGTAACATTAGTTCTGATAGTGGGGGAATTGAACGCCAGCTCTTGCTTGTAGACCAAAGAAAATAATAGTGGTCATCTTGATCTTTGGGATCATCTTTTTCGATATAAATGGATTGCATAACAGGCATGTTTGCCCCAAACATATCCCCGGGTAGTCGTGATTTTATGATTCTTTTCTCAAATGAGAACTGTCCCTTGGTATCGGTTAATGCGTATTCTTTTTGCTCTTTTCCTTTTTTATATCCTTCATACATAAGACTACGTACCACTTCTATACCAGCGACAGGCTTGTCGCCATTGGTGATGCGTCCACGTACCTCGGGTGACATTTCCACCTCATGTCGTTTAAACAGACCAAACATAATACGGCCCTTTGTGGTGTGCAGAAATTATATTAACGTCGGCTCGACTGGTAATAATTTGAGATTGATGAGTTGGAACTAATTGATATGAATAAAACTTATTTTTGTTAAACAAAAGAACATCCTCCATTGATATTCACTTAGTGAAAACGACTATAGTTGATAAATCAGGTTATTTCATCATAGGAAGTAATCAGTTCATTATTAAATTTCAATAGTTTTTAAGTTTAAACCCAACACTCCAGCTGTTCATTTTTGATCGTAGTGCGTGAAATATCGCTGCGGGTAACGATATCAAGCAAGTTTCGGCTGTCACCTGTGAGCGGCACGCTGAAATTCCTGTCATGCCTCATCGTAAGGGGGATTTTCCGTTAGCGGGCTTTTATGAGGGCAGTCATCAAAGATATTGCCATCAATGACTGCTTGTTTTATGTGACTAGAATAGAATCAAAAGGGCTGGAAGCCCCAGGTTGAAGGCTAAGCTACATGGCTTCCAAGGATACTCCTTTGGTTTCCTTGATGTATTTCACCACAAAGAAGATGCTGACTAAGGCGGATGCCGCATACAGACCATAGGCTCCCGCCAATCCGAAACTGGCTAGTATTATTGGGAAAGTCATGGTGATGGCGAAGTTTGCCAGCCATTGGGCGCTAGCCGCCACTGCCAGGGCTGCACCACGAATGCGGTTATTAAATATTTCACCCAGTAACACCCAAACCACCGGGCCCCAGCTTAAACCAAAAAATACCACAAATAAGTTGGCCATAATTAACGCCAGGGTGCCCATGTTTTCCGTCAAGGCCAGTTTACCTGCGGCATCAAAACCGCTGGTGCCAAAGATAAAGGTTAGCGCTCCCAGACAAACAAACATGCCGACACTACCGACCAGCAATAACGGCTTGCGGCCGACTTTGTCGATCAGGGCGATGGCTATGAAGGTTGACAGGATATTGGTGGTGCCTGTGAGTACGTTAATAAATAATGATTGGGACTCATCAAACCCCGCCGCTTGCCACAGCTCGGCGCCATAATAAAAGACGACATTGATGCCGACAAATTGCTGGAATACCGATAAGGCGATCCCGATCCAGATTATCGGATGAATTTTTTTCTGTCCTTCAAGGAAGAGATCCGCCAGGCTTGGTTTTTTATTGCCGTGTAAGGACGTTTTTACTTGCGCAATTTGCTCGTCTTGGGTGCCGTTTGCTATGCGCTTAAAGACATTGCGGGCTTTTTCTACTTTGCCTTGGGCCACTAAATACCTGGGTGATTCAGGTATAAAAATAACCCCGGTTAAAAACAGTAAAGAGGGGATAAGCTCTACCCAGAACATCCAGCGCCAGGCGGCCAAATCAAGGATAAAACTTGCTTCGGCGCTACCTGCCTTGGAGGCAATAAGGTAGTTGCTTAAAAAAGCAGCAAACAGGCCGAGCACTATGGCTAATTGTTGTAGGGTTGCTAAGCGGCCACGTAAAGCGGCGGGAGCGACTTCGGCAATATAAGCGGGTGCTAATACCGAGGCGGCGCCTATGCCAAGCCCCCCCAACAAACGATAAAAAATAAATTCAGCCGACGTATCTGAGATACCTGAGCCAAAGGCGCTGACGGCAAAAATAATGGCAGTAACTATCATCACCGGCTTGCGCCCGAAACGATCGGCTACCGGGCCAGCCATCAAGGCGCCTAAGGCACAGCCTAATAGTACCGAGGCAACATTAAAACCGGTCGCGACATCATTGGCATTAAAGGTCTTACCTAACGCGGATACTGTGCCGTTTATCACGCCTGAGTCAAAACCAAAGAGAAAACCGCCTATGGCCGCCACTGAGGAGATAAAAAATACATATAAGAATGATCCTTGAATTTCCTCTGTTTGTTGCAAGGTATCGGGTAAACCATCAGAGGAAGTTTGTGTGCTCATTAATCTTTATCCTTTTATTATTATCTAATGTTAAAACCGTGACCTGTAAAATATAAAAAGCCCATTATTCATCATAATGGGGAATCGTATGGTACGATCTAAGGGAGTTTTTTATGGTTTCGTCTTGATAATTAACCTGCGTATTTCAGGAAAATTTTATCGTGACTCACTTTTTCATAACTGATATTAAAGTTCCTGCTCAGTACATCCAGCAACCCGGTGACATCCCCGGTTTTAAACATACCGGCCACTTGTATCTGCTCAAGGTTTTTATCGCTGTCGAGTTCAAATTCTATTTGGGTATACCGGCTTATCTCCGCCATGGCTTCAGCTAAAGACTCACCCCGAAAAATAAGGTTGCCATTTCGCCATGACAAGCTGGCGGCGATCTCAACCGGGTCTATTTTGACTTTGGCTTGTTGGCTTTTTCCGGTGACATCTAAGTTGATTTTCTCCCCTTTAGAGATCAGCATGGCGTTTGGCGGCAATCGTTTCGCCAATTGTTTGAGGTCATTATCTAATAAGGCATTTAATGAGGACTTTTCCTCTTTGGCGACCAATACCTTGCCGTCGGTGACAATCAGCTCCACCAGTTCATCGCGCACTTCGACATTAAAGGCGGTGCCTACCGCCTGGATAATTTCACCGCCGGCGATAACACTTAACGGACGGGATTTATCGTGTGCGACATCAATATGAATTTCGCCACGTTGCAGCTCGATAATACGGGCGTTTTCGGTATATTTTACCTGGACGAAGCTATTGGTATTAAGCACTATTTTGCTGCTATCGGGTAAGTTGATGGTATTACTTTCACCTATGCCGGTTTGATAACTTGCCTGAATAGCCACCACAGCAGAAGGTGATTCCAGCGGAGCAGGGAAAAAGGTCTGCTTGCCGAGATAAAAACCGAACGCCAACACCAGCGAGGCGGCAATGGATACCAGCCAGGGGGCATTTTTCTTCTTTTTAACCGGCGCTTGCGGAAAGATATCCGACAGACGACTGAGTTCGGCCATTTTGTCCCATAATTGTGCGATTTCAAGCAGTACCGCGGTGTTATGCACGTCTTGGGCTAACCAGGCTTTTAACTGCTGTTGCTCCCCGGGTGATAAACCCCGGTCTAATTTTGCTATCCAGTCACTGGCAGCATCCAGGCGTTGTTCTTCGTCTTGGGCGCGTTCATGAATCTGATGAATATTACTCATAAGATCCTCCGGCAATGTTCTTTGCTGACGCCGTTGTTACGGTCGGCGTCTGATGGTTTATTTTCCGCATAAAGAGGGCGCAACGTTTCATGCCGTTTGCTATATGTTTTTCCACGGTACTTTCACTAAGGTTCAATTGTTCAGCAATCTCACGCTGAGAATAACCATAAACTTTCTTTAATACAAAGACCTTACGACACTGCAGCGGTAATAACCTGACCGCTTCACAAAAATGTGAAAACTCGCTGTCGGTCAGGGCGCTTTCATACATTTCGTCTTTGTTATCATCTGATAATAACTGCTCTAAGACCTGAATATCATCAACATTATCAAGCCGTTTAACATTCGCCTGCTTTTGATAATCTAATGCCAGATTGCGCGCCGTTTTGAACATAAACGATTTTGGTGAGCTAACCGTTTCTTTGTGTTCAATCTGGCAAATACGGACATAGGTTTCCTGAACAATATCTTCTATTTCGTGTGGCGGGACAATGCGCGACACCAGCCGGGAAATACTTTTCCTCGAGGCTAAATATATTTTATAAAACACGGTATCGTTTGACATCAGGCTCCGCTCTTTACTTTTTTAAGCTCATTTAAGTTCACTGAACAGGTCGCTGATGCTTGCTGATACACTATGACTTCGTTTCATTTAAGGTCTTACTTAAGCGTCTTATTTCGGTAAACATTTTGGGTTAATACCTATAAAGACGATTCGGCTAAAAAAATCCGCCATAGAGAATGATTTTTTTTTAATTATTTATCTTCGCTATGTTCTCTTGGCTATTTTCGTCTGGCTTATTTTTCTACTAAGCCTACTTGTTTGCGCGTATCAGATCTACGGCAAATATAAATGCCAGCGCCGTCCTCAGGGAAATCGCTTAACGGTTGTAATTCATAGTGGAGTTGCATATGGTCTTAGCTGATATAGGCGTAAGCTTAGCTAAAGATAAGCAGAGCAGGGAAAGAAACCTTCTTTTTTGATGATATTTTTCAGTTGCTTATCTTGTTATCCCTGGCGGCCTATATCAATAGAATATTACGACAAGCATTATAAAAATTAGGTGTTAAAAAATACCAGAATGTCTTTTTTCTCAAAAAAAGTAGCCGAAATAATTAATAAATTCCTATGGAGGAAAATAAAAGGCCAGTCGTCTTTGTTTTATGTATGGCGTAAATCCATACCGGGGAAATATCGAAAGTTATCACGACATTTTATCTGTATTGTCATGGTTTTTAGCTTATCCAATCGGGCTAATGCGGCAGAGTTACAGGAAAACGTTACTTTTAATATTCCCAGACAAAGAGCCGATTTATCGCTAATTAATTTTGCCGAACAGGCGGATATTACTTTGCTTTTCCCTCTGGATAAAATGGCGGGCAAACAAACGAATTCCTTGTCGGGAAAATATTCGGTTATGGAGGCACTCAATATCTTGCTTAAAGATACCGGCCTTAAAACGGATATTAGCGAAAGTGGGCAGTTATCTATTTTGATAGATCCCAGTTTTGAGAGAAATAACGACATGGCGCATTATAAAAAAAATAAGGTTGCAAGTTCGGTGTTAGCGGTATTAGGCACGGTAGCAACAACACCAACGATGGCAGAAACCGAGACTCAGGTGAAAGAAACCGAAGTCATTGAAGTGAGGGGAATAAGAGGTGCGTTAGGTCGCGCCATGGATACCAAACGTGAAGCGGGCGGGGTTGTTGACTCCATTTCAGCAGAAGATATCGGTAAATTTCCCGATACCAACCTGGCGGAATCATTGCAGCGTATCTCGGGTGTTTCCATCGACAGATCCGGCGGCGAAGGACAAAAAATCACCGTTCGTGGTTTTGGCCCGCAATTTAATACCGTGCTGGTGAATGGCCGCCAGCAGGCCTCTGAAGATGCCGGGCGTGATTTCAGTTTTGATACCATCGCCGCGGAAATGGTCAGAAGTTTAGATGTACATAAAACGTCAACCGCCACGCTGCAATCCGGCGGTATCGGCTCTACCGTCAACATTAACACCGCTAAGCCTTTCGCCGTCGGTGGCTTTAAAGCCGCCGGTAGCGTTAAAGCTATTTATGACGGCAACAGTGAAGAAACTACCCCCCAAGTCTCGGGTTTAATCAGTAATACCTTTAATGAGGAAACTTTCGGGGTTTTACTGGCGGTTTCTTACCTGGAGCGTGAAACCCGGTTAAACCGGGCGCAATCGGCGGGCTGGCGGGAAAATTCTGATTTTGTCCGCGGTACGCCAAGAACGGCCTCCGGCGAACTTTATACCGGCAACGTCTTTATCCCACAGAATTTTGATTCCCTGGTAACCACAGAAAAACGTGAACGTACCAATGCCAACCTGGTGGTGCAGTATGCCCCGGCGGATAACCTGGTGGTGACCGCAGATGCTTTATATTCAGACTTTGATGTTAAATCAGATACCACTTCATATGGTCACTGGTTTTCCGCCAACAATGTCGAAAACGTGATTGTCGATGAAAATGGTACCGTCACCGACATGTATCAGGAGGTGGGTTTAGCGACAGATTTTCATGCGAAAAAAGCCGATCGGCTGACAGAGTCGAAATCATTCGGTCTGAATCTTGACTGGGAGGTTAACGATAACCTTAATATGCAGTTTGATATCAGCCATTCCAATGCCACCCGGGATGCCAATAACGGCCGTGGCGGCTCACTGGCGCTGCTGGGATATGCCAACCGGGTGCAATGGACGCTGGATGATAATATCTTGCCCTATTACAGTAACTTCGCCGACGCCGATGGCAGTATTTATAGTGGACAGCAGGAAGCGGATGGTGTGGTACAAGATCCCAATAGCCCGGATTATGTGCCCCCTCAAGGGGTGTCCGATTATTTAGATCCCGCCAACAGCGGCGCCCATGTCATGATCCGCGGCGGCAACGAAGTGGAAGACGATATTACCCAGGTGAAATGGGACGGTGTCTGGACCGCCGATGGCGACAGTGGTTTTGCCGCCGCCAAGTTTGGCGTGATGTTCTCCAGCGAAACGAAAACCGTCAATGAGTGGAATAATACCAATAGCGGTATTCACTGTACTTATTGTAATTACCAGGACTTCCCTGATGTCAGCGCATTCGAGCAGGAAATTTTCGATGCCGGTGATGACTTTTTAAGCGACGTCAGCGGCAGTGGCCGCACCCCGACCCAGTGGTTATCGTTTGACGGTGAGGCCTTGTTTGATTATTTAGGCAGTGTCGAAGGGGTCGATTTTGATGCGGTGAAAACGTCCAACTCCTTTGAAGTGGAAGAAGAAACCAGTTCATTCTATCTGGAGCTGGACTTTGAAGGGGAAGTGGCCGGTATGTTCATTTCCAGTACTGCGGGTTTCCGTTACGAAAGTACCGACGTAGAAGTGAGCGCCAGCCAGGCCAATGTGCAAAGTTTATCGATTCTCGATGCCACCGAAATGTTAGCGGCCTACGGGCCAACGACTGATTTTAGTGAAAAGAGCAGTTACGATGAAATTTTACCTAACTTTAGCGTCAAACTGGAAATTACCGACGATCTCCTTGCCCGTGCTGCGGTTTCCAAAACCCTGACCAGACCAACTCTGAGTAGCTTAAGGCCTATAACTAAGCTCGATACCGTGCGTCAGGGCAACTTACAGTCATCCAGTGGTAATGCTAAGCTGATCCCCTTTATCTCAGACAACCTGGATTTGTCACTGGAATGGTATTACGACCAGGCCAGTTACCTTTCTGCCGGTTATTTCAGAAAACATGTGGCGAATTTTATTACCAATGTTAAGCAAGAGCGTACTTTTACCACACAAGACGGCAGTTTATTAACCGATCCTTCTACCGGCAGCGATGTCAGCGCCCCGGATGCGGACGATGGCGTGGCGGTATTTACCAACACCGCACCTGAAAATGGTGAATCGGCGATTGTTGACGGCTGGGAGTTTGCCGCGCAGCATACCTTTGGTGAGTCCGGCTTTGGCGTTATTGCCAATGCCACTATCGTTGATAGCGATGCCGAATTAGACAATGCCGATATTACCCAGGTCTTTGCGGTGACGGGTTTAAGCGACTCACTTAATCTGGTGGCTTTTTATGAACAGGGGTCGTTCCAGGGGCGTATCGCCTATAACTGGCGGGATACTTTCTTACAAAGCCTGAGCCAGGGAGGTGGTGACGGTGTCACTTATGTTGAAGATTATGCCCAGTGGGATGCCAGTGCCAGTTATGAGCTGACGGACGAGATGACGGTATTTGTCGAAGGCATTAACCTAACCGAGGAATATACCCATAGCCGCGGACGCTTCTCTAATCAGCTGTTAGATATTGTTGATAGCGGCCGTCGTATTTCCTTGGGTGTCAGGGGCACGTTTTAGGCTTGGTAATGCGCGGCTAACTAACGGCTGAGCAACCTGAACCCGGATAATACCGGGTTCGGGTTTATTGCTATTTATAGCCGGTCCACTTCAAGGTGTTGGTTCAGCGTTGTGAAACCTGTATCTTGAAGTGCAGCGGCCAGATAACCCTTATAAATGAATGTGGCAGAATTAAGATGGATAAACCCACTAAAACCGTCGTGATAGTCGGCGGCGGTAATGCCGGCTGGCTTACCGCAGGCCGGTTGGCGGCAAAACATAAAAGCAACAAGGCGCAAGGTTTAGAGGTGATCTTGGTTGAATCACCCTCAATACCGGCTATCGGGGTGGGGGAAGGCACCTGGCCGACAATGCGCGCCACCTTAATGGCGTTAGGGATCAGTGAAAGCGACTTTATTCGTGAGTGCGATGCCAGTTTTAAGCAAGGAGCTAAATTTGCCAAATGGGTAGACGGCAGCGAGGATGATTTTTATTACCATCCACTGGTATTGCCGCAAGGTTTTGGTAAAGGGGATTTAGCCGGGCATTGGCTGGCGCAGCAAGCGGGAGAAAAGCGTGAGTCTTTTTCACAAGCAGTTTGTTTTCAGGAAGCAATATGTGAGAACTCCCTGGCACCAAAAACCATCAGAACCCCGGAATTTGCCGATATTGCCAACTATGCCTATCACCTGGACTCAGGTAAATTTTCCCGGTTTTTACAAAAACATTGCATTGAAAAACTTGGCGTAAAGCATATTGTCGATGATGTTACCGGCGTTGACAGCGCGACAAACGGCGATATTGCCGCGGTAAAAACGCAAAATAATGGCGAAATCACCGGTGATTTGTTTGTTGACTGTAGCGGTTTCTCCTCGCTGTTACTGGGCAAACATTATCAGGTACCGTTTAAAAGTTGTAGCGATGTATTATTTATCGATACCGCATTAGCGGTGCAAGTGCCTTACGAGCATGAACAGGAAGAAATAGCCTCCCATACCATTTCTACCGCCCAGGAAGCCGGTTGGATTTGGGATCTCGGGCTGCAGCATCGCCGCGGCGTGGGTTATGTTTATTCCAGTAAACACTCCAGTGAAGCGCAGGCGAGGGCGGTACTTAAGCAATATGTCGGTGACAAGTTTGACGAGTTAACGGTGCGGAAAATCCCTATCGTCAGCGGTCACAGGGAAACCTTCTGGAAAAATAATTGTGTCGCCGTGGGCTTGTCGGCGGGTTTTTTAGAGCCGTTGGAAGCGTCGGCTTTGGTCTTGGTGGAATTATCGGCGCAAATGATCAGCGAGCAGTTACCGCAAACCCGTGCCGTGATGGACATAGTGGCGCAACGTTTTAATGAAACTTTTCATTATCGTTGGCAAAAGATCATAGATTTCCTAAAGTTACATTATATTTTGAGTAAACGCAGCGATAATGCCTTCTGGTGCGATAACCGTGATCCGAGCACTATTCCCGAAAGCTTGCAGCAAGTGCTGGCCTTGTGGAAATATCGTGCCCCGGCGGATCATGACTTTACCAGCAATAATGAGGTTTTCCCTGCCGCCAGTTACCAGTATATTTTATATGGTATGGGCTTTGAGAGTGATTATAGTTTGTCACTCTATGCACTGGACGATATTGACTTTGCCCAAAGCCAGTTTGCACAAAATAAAAAGAAAATAGCACAGGTGATGGCAAACCTGCCGGGTAATCGTGAACTGTTAAATAAAATCAAGAGATTTGGCCTGGGCCGGATTTAACTTTTCAATGGATGAAATCAGATTGATAAAAAGGTAATAATGTATGGCGAATTTAGTTGCGGTAGATAATCAAAATCACTTAACCACCAGGGTTGACCCCGATAAGTCGGAATTACATGGCGCTGGGCTACATCTGCTGCCTGTCGTGGTGTCCGAATTTACCCAGGTGGGGCTGCAATACCCGATAGTGCTCACCAAAAAAGGGGATACCGGACAGTTTGTGTTTGCGGCCATGTTAGGTTTTGAGGCGGGTGAAAACTTGTTCTGGCAAAACGAAAGCTGGCAAGGGGTTTATTTACCGCTGCAAATCCGACGCCAGCCGTTTTTCATTGAGAAAGTTGAGAAAAATGCCGGCTCGGATACCGATACTGCCGGCGAAGAAGGCGATTATATTGTTTGTATGGATACCAGCAGCCCGACTATCTGTTTTGATGTCAGCTCCGGCATCGGCGATGATACCGGCTCAGGTGATTCATCAGAAAAAGGTTTGCCGCTGTTTGATGAAACCGGTCACGACAGTGAGTACTTTCTGCAGGTTAAGGAGTGCCTGAGTCAGCTACTTAGCGGTGAGTTGGATAACCAGCGGTTATTAGATCACTTGCAAGAAATGGATTTACTCCAGTCTATGTCATTAGATATTACCTTTGAAAATCAGCAGACCAGGAAAGTAACCGGCTTATACACCATAGATCAACAAAAGCTGGCGAAATTAACCGATGAGCAAGTGTTAACTTTGCACAAGTCGGGTTTATTTGCGCCGATATATACCTTTATTGCCTCGCAGGGGCAAATACATACCTTAATTGATTTAAAGAATAAGCAGCTTGCTTAAATGCGCTTGGGCTGTGGTTGTACTTTGCTGGTAATGGACTGATTATGTCAGATGTTTCACTTAAGGTGTCAGGCAGTTTTTTATTAAATGAAAGCGCCTGTATCACCCGGTTAACCTTGGGGCAGGAGAAAATTCCGTTATTGATCATCGATAATTTTGTCCGGGACCCGGATGAGCTTATTGCCGCCGCTGAGGGCGGTGGTTTTGCAGCGGACGGGCAAAATTTTTATCCCGGGAAGCGCAAACCCGCACCTGGGCATTACAGCCGCCAGCTGAGTGAGATATTTTTATTTCACTTTAAAGCCGCTTTTGGTCTGGAAAATGCGGTCCATGCCCGAACACTGGCTTCGACCTTTGCCATCTCAGATACCTCTTTGCAGCAGTTAAGGCCGATCCAAATGTTACCGCATTTTGATACCTGCGATAGTCATCAATTTGCCCTGGTGCATTATTTATGTGGCGAAGAGCATGGCGGTACTTCATTTTATCGCCATCGCAGTACCGGGTTTGAAACCATCAGCGAATCCCGCTTAGCGGTATATGGCCCGAAGTTAAAACAGCAAGCCATTGCGAGTCAGCTCCATAAAAATCCCGCTTATATCAATGGCAGCAATGATCTCTTTGAGCAAATATTTTCCGTGGATGCCGCCATGAACCGGATGATTATTTACCCGAGCAAGGCACTGCATTCAGGCAATATCAATCCGGACTTAGGTTTGTCATCCGAGCCAAAACAGGGCCGGTTAACCATCAGCAGTTTTATTGTGGTCGGGTAATAGTTATCTGTAAAAGCTTGGTTTTGGGCAAGTGTTTATCACTCTTTTACTCGCTTTTTGAGTGTTAGAGCCAAAACTCCAGCGGTTCATTTTTGATCATAGTGCAATAAAAGTGTTTGACTCTTTAGGCGATTTTAATCATTATTCGCACGCTACTTATACTAATCAATTAATTTAACAAGGAGAATTTGATGATAGTCCTCAAGCCAACGCCGGCGACAAAGATCTGAGCTGAAAAAGTTTATCCGCCATTTTATTTTGGCTTTTACCGATAAATTTACGTTAAATCCGGAGAGTTAAGGCAAGCCCTTACTTTTACTGTTTTATCGTTCTACCGTTTTTGTATTTTCATATCAAGCGATCTTTGTGATCCCGCTCTTTTGTGCCTGTTTCCTTAGCAACTGATGATAAATTAGGGAACTAACCACCAAGCGATCTGCTACGTCCGGCCCTCACTTTTTTTATTATTTTTTGCCGGAGCAAAACATTGAATTTTTCAAAATTACAGCCACTTGGCTGGTCAAACTATTTCTTACAACAAATGGCTTTAGCCGATACTTTGACGGAAAATGGCCCACAGCCTTTTCGTATCAGTGCTATTTACCGAAGCCGCATCGATGCCATAGGGGAGGACGGAGAACAAACCTTAATGTGTCCCGATCACTTTTTGCCTGTCAGCCAGCATATTGCCGTAGGGGATTGGGTGCTGGCACGCAAACGCCATGAGCACCTTTATATCGAAAATATCCTGATGGCGAAAAACCGTATTGAACGATACTCGGGCCATGAACACCAGCTGATTGCCGCCAATCTCGATTATTTGTGGATCGTCACCAGCGCCAATGAAGACTTTAATCTCAAACGCTTGCAGCGTTATCTGGCACTGGCCTATGAATTTTCCGTTGAGCCTGTGGTGATACTGACAAAAACCGATCTCGGCAACAAAGAAGCCTATCTTAAACAAATCCGCTCGCTGAGCATTAGTGAAGTGCATGGTGTTTGTGCGCATCAGGTAGAAACGCTGGCGCCGCTATCGGCCTATTTTCATCCTGGTAATACCATAGCTTTGGTGGGCTCTTCCGGTGTGGGAAAATCAACCTTAGTCAATCTTGTTTCAAAAGGGGAGCAGCTTACCCGGGAGATCCGCAGCGATGACGGTAAAGGTAAGCATACCACCACCAGCCGACAACTGTTTTTTAGTGAGCAGCAGGTGGCCTTTATCGATACTCCGGGTATGCGGGAATTACAGCTACCCGGGGCAATGGAGGGCATCAGGCAGGTCTTTGCCGAAATTGATGCACTGGCGCATGAGTGTAAGTTCAGTGATTGCCGCCATGACGAAGAGCCCGGTTGTGCGGTGCAGGCGGCGATAACAAATGGTAGCTTGAGCGAAGAGCAGTTTGCCAGTTATCAAAAATTATTAAAGGAGGATGCCTTTTTACAGCGCCGGGATGCGGGCACTTATGCCATGAAACAACAGCAAAGGGCGTTTGCTAAAATGGTCAACAGCCATAAAAAGGAAAAGTGGTAGCTCTGCCGGTTGGGGGGCAATAGCCGCAGTTGATTGCGGCTATTGCTTTATTTTGTCATTTTTTAGTACCCGTTTATCGGCTGTTAAAAATTATGGCTTATGATCAACTATAGAGGAACATTTAACATGAGGTCTTAACATGCCCGCCGGGATCTTTGCCCTTGTTTGTTTCTTTTTGCTGCTGGTTTTGTGGCCATTGATCTTTATGGATATTATGTTGTTGGCGTTGGTGAAACTTGGTATCCCGCCTTTTTTCGGCTTGTTTATTATTCTGGCGATTGTCGTCGGCAGTTTTATTAATATCCCGCTGAAGCGTTATCGCTTTCGCGAAGAAATCAAGTCCGACTGGCTGAAGTTATATGGCTTAGAGCACAGATTTTTGCCCTTAAGGCTAAAACAAAATGAAATGGTGATCGCCGTTAATGTCGGCGGTTGCTTGGTGCCTTTACTGCTTGCCCTGTACCAACTGGGGCGTTTATTCATGACAGGGGGGCTGTTGATGGCGATGGCGGCCATTATCATTAATGTCGTGATCTGCTATCACCTGTCTAAAGTAAAACCCGGCGTCGGTATCTTGTTACCGGCTTTTTACCCCGGCATTATTGCCGGGCTTTGCGGGCTGTTATTTTATCCGCAAAACCCCTCGGCGGTGGCTTTTTGCTCCGGTATTCTCGGGCCGTTAATCGGTGCTGATCTTCTTAATTTAAAACAAATCGTTCAATTAAGGGCGGGCACGGCCAGCATAGGCGGTGCCGGTACTTTCGACGGTATAGTCATTTCTGGTTTTATCGCATTATTGCTGACCTGAAAAACTTTGGATACTTATGGCTCCTTTACCTTGAAGCAGGTTTCCAGGTAATCAAGCAGCGCCCTGAGTTTAGGCATGGCGCCTTTATGGCTGGGATAAAGGGCGTAAATATCGGCTTTTTTATAGCGCCACTGTGGCAGGATACGCACCAGGGTTCCCTGGTTAACCGCCTGCTGGCCGATGTAATCAGGCAATACCGTAATACCGGCATCATCCTGGGCCAGGCGGCACAAGACATTAAAATCATCGCAGCAAAAGGCCGCCTGGATCTCCACCCGGGCGCTTTTTTTGCCCTGGTACAGCTGCCACTGCTGCTTGCTGTCCAGGTTGGTCATCAATAAGCAGTCTAAGTTTGCAAGCTGCTCGGGGGAGTGAAAATCACCGGCTTTCATCTTCACCGAGGTTAAATATCCCGGGGAAGCATAAAGGTATAGCTCCCGGCTGCAGAGTTTTTTTGCCATCAGGTTGGAGTCTTCGAGTTCACCGACCCTCAAGGTTAAATCATAACCCTCCTCGATTAAGTCTACCCGGCGGTTGCTGAGATTTAGCTCCAGCCGTACCTCGGGATAGAGGCGTTTAAATCCGGCGAGGTAGGGGGAGAGCAGGCCCTGGCCAACGGCAACTGAGGTACAGATCTTAAGTTGACCCCTGGGGGAGGCCATTAAGGTATTCACCGACAACTCGGCGCTTTGCATTTCTTCCTGAATGCGCAAGCAATGCTGGTAATAGACCTTGCCCACTTCCGTCAGGTGCTGGGCGCGGGTAGAGCGCTCCAGCAAGCGCGCCCCCAGACTTTGCTCCAGCCGGGTAATTTTGCGGCTGATATTGGACTTGGGCAAGTCATAGGCCAGGGCGGCAGCGGTGAAACTGCCTTTCTCGACAACGGTGGCAAATACCAACATATCATTTAAGTTTTTCACCTTTACCTCTTATTTGTTACTCCAAATGGAACATTGATTTACTTTTTAGCTTATATATCCATTTAGTGCAATTAGATAAGCTGTTCTTCGTCATTTAGCAGAACCTAAAACCAAGCGGAGAGCGCCAATGCGATTATTACACTTTAACGATCTGCCCCAAGGGGGCTTTGCCGGGCTGAGAGAACGTCAACTGGTGATCGACCCGAAAATGAACCGTGGCCGGGTCCACCCGACTGCCGCCAGCGGCATAGGCAACTTTGTTTATCTGGCAGATGCCAACTTTAAACCTAAAGGGGAAACCGGGTTGCATCCCCACCGGGAAGTGGATGTGATTTCTGTGATGGTGGACGGGCGCATCAGCCATGCCGGTTCGCTGGAGCACGGCCAGCAGCTTAATGCCGGTTCGGTGCAGGTGCAGCGCGCCGGAGGAGAAGGCTTTAGCCATAACGAAATCAATCCCGATAACAAAGAAAATAACATGATCCAGTTATGGGTGCTGCCTGAGCAAGCCGGGCAGAAAGCCGGTTACAAGGTCTATCAGCCGCAAGCAGGGCAACGCATGCGTATTTATGGCGGCAACGAAGGGCAAGAAGACACCTTTGCCAGCAAAACCGCAATCGATATTGCCCAACCCCTGGCCGGTGAGCAGTTGGAGCATAAAGGCAAAGTGATGGCCTATATCGTTAAAGGCTCGGCCAGCTTTAACGGGAAAACGGTGAAACCCCGCACCCTGGTGCGCAGTGACGGCTTAACCGTTAAAGCGATATCGGACAGCAAAATCATCCTGATTTATGTGCGCTGATGTTTTGAGGTAAATGCCTTGAAATAAATACCTTGAGGTAATTGCCTCGAAATGAAGCCCGGCTCAGGCCCGGCGGATGAACCTTAACTTATATTAACCAAGCAAGAGAGTAACCCATGAAAAAATTTAAAACCCTTAGCGCGTTATTAACCGCTGCAACCCTGGCTTTCAGTTCTATCGGCTGGGCCCAAAATGAGCCGGCCGCTAACAAATTTTCCGAAACGTTAACCCCGGACAATGCCATGCTGGCGATGATTGACCATCAAACCGGTTTATTGGTTGGGGTCAGGGACTTAGATCCTATGTTGTTAAAAAACAATATCCGCGGCTTAACCGCTATGGCCAAGGTACTGGAATTGCCCAGTGTTATCACCTCCAGCTATCCGGGCGGACCAAACGGCCCCATCATGCCGGATATTCTGGAAAATCTGCCCGATGCCCCGGTGATTAACCGTCAGGGAGAGATTAATGCCTGGAAATCACCTGAGTTTAAAAAAGCCATAGAAAAAACCGGGCGCAAGAAAATTATTATGGCAGGTCTGGTCACCGACGTTTGTTTATTATTTCCGGCCCTGAGTGCGGTTGCCGAAGGGTATGATGTTTATGCCGTGATTGACGCCTCCGGTACCTGGAATGATACGGTACAGCAGGCGGCTATTGCCCGCATGACTCAGGCGGGAGTGAAAGTGACTACCTGGGGCTCAGTGCTGGCGGAGATCATGGACGACTGGCGCAGTCCTAAAGGCATGGAGCTAGGCGGAGTTTTGGGCACTCACACCTCTTATGGCTGGGTATATGACAGCTATATGTCCCAGGCCAGCCAAGGCAAATAATCGGGAAATAGCGATGCCGGGCAGTTGCAGGGACTGCCCGTTAACCTTTCCAGCTTCAGGGGGCTATTTAAAACACAGGCAGTGGTTTCTTGAGTGAAATTGACTGGCTAGTTGCTTGTTCTTCAATGAGTTATATTTTAACCTAGCGCAAGAGGCAGTGATTATACGGCTTACTGCCAGCGTTGTTTTGTTAAGGAGTCTTCCTGACTCAAGAGGAAAAAATGATAGCCCTGTTTTTGATCAATAGCCTGGTGGTGATCGCCGCGGTACTGGTACATTATGAGTTTTTGTACCGTATGACCCGCTTTATTCCGAAAATGAAGATACATCACAGATACCGGATTGTCCTTGGTGTACTCGGCGCCTTAACCGCACATGCCTTTGAGATCTGGATTTTTGCCCTGGCCTATTATTTTTTCAACAGCGCTGAAGGTTGGGGACATCTTAGCGGCAATGTTAGCGGCAGTTTATTGGACTGTGGTTATTTCTCCTTTACGGTTTTTACTACCTTAGGTTTTGGCGATATCCAGCCGGAGGGAGACTTAAGATATTTAACCGGCATAGAGTCATTAACCGGTTTAGTGCTGATCACCTGGACTGCTTCGTTTTTATATTATGAAATGCAAAAGCACTGGGGGCTTGATTAAGCGTGCCAATAAGTTGTTTGCTCCGCCTTGATAACTGACATGTTATAGAAGCAAGACCGATAACAAAAGGCCGGACTCAGTTAGGGCTGTGTCCGGCCTTCGTTTACTCGTAAAGCACAGGCTTAACGGAAAGCCGCAATTTCAGTTTTGGTGGTATTTAATACCAAAGCATTGAAGCTGCTGGCTTCTGTGCCCATCACGTCACCGTTATACTGGACAAAAGGGTTTGACCAATAGTTGATACGGGTACAGCCGCGGCGACAGTTATACGCCATAATGGTGCGCCATCCTGCACGGTCGGCCTGGTAGCCGTGGCCGTAGGCATAAGGGGTTTTGGTCGGATCGTTTTTCGGATCGTGACGGGCAGACTGCAGATGGCCGACTTCGTGGCCAAAGGAGTAATACCCTGTGGCGCAGTCATAATGCACGGCGGCAAAAGCGGTTTCTGCCGTAGAGCCGATACCGGAAGCCAAGCCGCAGTATTGGCCGTTGTCTATCATCAGCATCCCGACATCGGCGCTGATTTGATCCCGGGTATTGTGGATACTGTCCATCACGCCATCACTGGTTTCACGGTAACGGGCAAGGTCGGTTTCAAAGTTGCCGCTTTCGGTGTAGTTCACCTGGTATTTACCGGCAAGTTCCATATTAATGGTCACACCGGCATTGGCATATCCCTGGTTGGTTTCTGCGATAGCCAAATCAATCAAGCCGTTGATATCACCGCTGGCGGCAGCTGCTGCCGGAGTATAATGTACCATGATACGGATAGTTTCAGTCGGTCCCGGATCCGGTGGTGTGCCCGGATCAGTGCCCGGCTTGGCCTGGATTGCCGCCTTCATGTCCTGCTTGGCGGCTTTGGCGATATGGTCGAACTCTGCCGGGTGATCTGCCGGTGCCTGGCTCTCATCAACCGTGATCAGGGCATGGCCAGAACCCGCCAGCGGGCGTAATTGATACAGTTCGCCTTCAAGACGGATATTGGCGGTCACTTTATTATTGTTACGGACAAAAGTAACGGAATTACGCGGGTCTAAACCTGTCGTTGCGCTGGCAGTTTCCAGGATGTTACCCGCCCAAATCAGGGTGCCGTTGCCGGTTTGTTTGGCGCTGTTTTTTAAAATCGTGAGATCGCGGCCGTTAACGCTCAGGCTGATTTCATCACTGTCTAACATAATGCTTTGGGCATCAAGCTCTACCAGGTCGATAGCGCGCGACTGGGCTTTACCGGCGATATTCTGTAATACCCTGTCTTTGCCCCAGGCATTGGCCTGGGCACTGGCATTCATGATGGAATTGACAGGCTTGGCTGCCATGGCAGCTGAGGTTAACAAGCTTAAGCCAAGGGCTAAAGCAATTTTGCTTTTGATCATGTACTTTCTTCCTTTTTATCGGCAGCGGCCATTGTCTGAGCTGCTGCTGCACTTTGTTTATAGTTATTATGTTCTTGTTGTCGCTAAGGTCTTTAGTTACTTAAGCTATAACCATCAGTTGCCTGATATTTCTGCTAAGAAATGCTCGGTAACTCATATAGGGCTTTACCGCAACAAGTGATTTGAGGTTAACAAAGAGCGGGTTTAAGGGATCGCACTGGTGCGACAGAAATTCGAACAATTACGACACGGTAAATTATTCATTGGTGAGTAAAAAATTATTTGTTTAAAACACAGTAACTAAGAATTGTGGTCTAATGAGTTGCAGGGATAAAATATATCAATTTAAAATTATTTTTTGTCATGTTTTGTATAATATTCAATCGATAAAGCCACAGCAGAAATAAAAAATTACTTTTACCTGGGATTTTTTATTTCCTCAGGTTGTTTAAAAATCGACCGGGCAAGGTGAGTTGGCCGGTTAATAGTTTATTTGGGAATTAGGCAGCTTACAGAAATTTTCTGCTTTTTCTGAAAAATGATTGTCGTCGAGGGAGCTTTTCAATGGCATTTACTGTTTACGGTAATGCTCAGCCACATAGGCAATGCGAATGCCTATGCCGAGGCGATCATGGATCCTTTGTCCTCCGTCAGTGATGTGTCCTTGACGGGTTACACCATTACTTCTTCAGCGATCACTGAAAATACGGGATTACAGGTTGTCAGCGAAGTTGCCGATGTGCCGGAACCGGCCACGGGTGCCCTGTTGGCCCTCGGGCTTATGGGGCTGGCCGGTCGGCGTATGAAAAACAGTTAGTAGCTTTTACTCAAGTGTCTTTTCCAGTCCCCGGGCCAGCTCCTCTATCCCCGGGTTGCGCCAGGGGGTGGATAAGATCTGCCGGTAAAGCTGCTCCGCCTGCTTGGTTTGGCCAAGCTTAAGGTAGCTTTTCGCCAGCAGGGTTTTGCTGTCGGCATTGGGACGGGCATTGAAGTTGAGCTGGGCGCTGCTCAGCAGTGCCGGGTGGGTTTGCTCCAGGGTGAGCAGGCGTTCGACAAAATGTCCGGCGGCGGCTTCGGGGTACATTTGCTGTCTGAGGGTAAACTCTGCCATGGCTTCATTGTGCAATTGCTCGGCTTCTTCCGTCTGTCCGTTTTGCTCAAGCAGCAAGTCTGCCAGCGCCAGTTTTAATTCCGGGTTGGGGTTTTCAGACACCAGTGCCCGGTACATGCCTTCGGCCTCTTGCTTTTTCCCCGTCAGGGTGAGTATTTCGGCGATGTGTTCTTCAATCAGCCAGTAGCCGGAATAGGCGCGGTCGGCGGTTTGATAAAACGCCAGCGCCAGATCATAGTTTTCCTGTTCTAACTCCAGCAAGCCTTGTTGCAGCTTGACCCAGGCATATTGATAAAGCTGTTTGGCGGAAAGCATCTCTCCGGCTTGCTGATACAAGGCTCTGGCCCGGTCAGGCTCTCCGGTATTAAGGGAGTAGTGGGCGAGGCGGACCAGGTTTTCCCAGCCGGGGGCATCTGCTATCAAGGCCTGTAACTGGCTTTCTGCCTGGCGGTACTGGCCAAGTTGCAGGGCAATATCAAGGCGTAATGCCCGTACCGGTGTGCTCTCTTGTGCCTGTGGCGGTAAGCTATCAAGCAAGCTGATGGCATTATCGAACCTGTGCATGCCGGCATTAAAGTTGGCTTTGGCATAACGCAGCGCCGGCGGATTATTTAGTTGACCGGACATCTTATTGAGTAATAACTCAAGTTTCTGATAATCCTGATACCTGCCGGTGAGTACGGCTTTTTTATGGTAGAGCTCACTGAGTTTGATCAGCAGCTGCCCCGGGGCCTGGATGATGGCCGGTGGCGGGATGTTTGCTGTGTTTTTGTTTGCAGCTTCCTTCTCGGTATTTTCATTGCTATTTTTATCGTCAGTCTCAAGCCCGAGCTGGGCGTTGAGTTTGGCAATATTTTGCTGCAATTGCTGCATATCTTGCTGATACGCGCTGACAACAGGTTCGCTGCAGGCGCTTAGCAGCGCCGTGATCATACATAAGCATAAAGGAGGCAGCAGCCGGGGAATAAGGCGGCTTATTCCCCCAGGTGCTTTGAGTAAAATTTTATCAGGCATCATTTTGGCCACCGGCAGTGCTATCTGTTGCGATATTCATATTCTTCCTCCTGGATATCGCCGCCGGGCCAGGGCGGGGGCATATAAGGAAAGCTATTGCTAAACGGGGCGTCGTTAAACAGCGGGTTGGGCGGGTTTTTCGGCATTACCGGGGCCTTGTCCCATAAGCTTAGATCCCCCAGGGTTTCGACATTACATTTTTGTCCGCCGCAGCCTGATTTCATATCTAAAAAGGTCGACAGGAAGCGGGTGGCTACCTGATCTTCAAAGCGGCGGCCAAAGGGCCAGGTGCCTGTGGTGTCCATGTCGATGGAGGTCAGGTTGGGAATAAAGAGTTCAAAGGTGCGCCGAAGCGGTATGTCTTTGCCGGAATTGTTCCAGCTGTCATCCGGCATGTTCAGCTCCTGGAAGAAGCATTTTTTTGCCCGCGGGAAGGCCTTGGTGGCCAGTTTATAGGTTTTATACACGGAAACCTTTGAGTTGTCGTGGTCGAAACAGGTGTCTATGCCCAGCGCCGTCACCGAAGGGCCAAAACCCCAGCCGAGATGGCCGAAGCGTTTGACAAAATGCAGGGATAACTTGAGGTTGTTGGCGCCGATGTTTCTGTCGTCATAACGCTCGCTTAAGCCGGCATCAAGGAAAGGCACCCCCACGGTATCGACCCGGTTGTAGTTGGCATCGTTATCGTTAAATTCCTGTGCGGTGGGATCGTTGCCGAAAAAGCTGGCGATGCCCAGCCACAGGTTTTGCCAGAAGGAGGGGGCATAATGGGCAATTTTGCTCGATGCCTTAGAGACCCAGCTTTCTCCCCAGATGCGTACGATACGGTCGCTTTGCGGCTTTTGGGTGATAAAGTCTAGCGGTACTTCAAAAACCAATCCGTTGATATTGCGGCCTTTTTGCGCGTCCCTGCCGCTGTAGACCAGGCGGTAGTTGCCCTGGGCGTCGGTTTTATAACGTTTGGCGTCCAGGGTGATTTTGGCGTCTTCGGGCAGGTAGAACTTGGTGGTGACGCCGTGGTCGGGATGTTCGGGATCGAAATTAAATAAGGTATTGTCCTCTATTTCCAGCAGGGTTTTCGGGATCGGTAACTCGCGGTGGTCCATAGGGTCGGTATCCGGGATACGGTAATATTGCGGGCCGTAGTTTATGGAGCGGAAAAAACCGGGCAGGTCGTTAAAGAAGGGATCATCACGGCCGCCGAGGAAGGTTTTGATTTTATGGCCCGCCGGCGTGGTAATATCCAGGGTTTTATTGGTGTCTATCACCTTGGAAAAATCCCCTTCGGGAAAACCTAAAAAGTCGACCTTGGCGCGGTTGTCTGTGCTGAAGGTGACCCGGATTTCGGCGGCTTTAAGGCGCAGGTATTTATCTTTTAAGCCGTCAACATAAGAGGCGATGCCTTTTAAGCTGTGCTCCTCGAGTTTAATCGAATGCCTGGGCTCGGCGTTGACCTTGATTTTATAGAGCATGTCCCGGTCAAAAATACCGGTTTTCGGCAGCGGGGCGAAGGTCAGTGCCAGCACCACTTTTTCACCGTCGGACTTATCGTCACTGGGATAGCCAAACATGCCGTAGAGATCTGCCGAGCTTACCGGAATGTTGGAAAAAATGGAATTCACCGCATTGGGGTCGTTATGGTCGGCGGCCGGGGCGACAAAACTCCAGCTCGTTAACAGCAGCGCAATCAAGGCCGGGCTTTTTATTAAGCTTTTCATCAAGGTTTTGAGTTTCATAGGTTGTCCATTTTTAAGGTGTTAAAGTCCAAGTGTTTTATCCGATTTAAGGAAGCTGGCGCATGGCCTTGTCATCCTGTATAAACTGTTTGGTCAGCTGGTAGCCCAATTCCCGGTAGGATTCAAATTGCCGTTCGTCAAAAAACTGATCTGAGGTTGGCTGGTTCGGGTATTCCGGGTTGGCGGCCTTATAGGCGTATAGATCCCGCGGCAGCTTATTGACTAGGGTGGCCTTGATATAGACGAGCTTACCGACAAACGCCTTGTTTTCTCCTACTGTGGGGTAGACGATGTCGCCAATGGCATAACCGCGTTGGGCCAGCTGATCTTCCTGTTCGCCGATAATATTGCTGTCGGTTTTTTTGTCGCTTTGCTCGGGTCTGAGCGCCGCGCTGCCGGGGGACATGCCCCAGAGGTTAAATTCCGGGTCGGGAAAGCGGATGCGGACGCCAAAATCTACCCGGATACGTTCTACCGCATTGCCAAAGTCATCATAATGGGCATCGGGATCGGCACTGCCGTCAGAGAGGATGATCACCGGCAAGCGGCGGCGCACCAGTTCGTACAGCGCGGTATTGTCAAAATGGCCGCCGTCGGATAATTCAACGAAGTCGCTGTCTTCTTCATGGCCGAAATTAAATAAGTTGCCGGTGCCGGGACGGATATAGTTGGGTTTGCGCTTTTGATCTTTTTCTGTGGTGTGCCTGGGGTTTAATGCCCAGTAACCCAGGCGCATGCCGAAAAAGGTCAGCAGATAAGATACCAGCGGCGTCGTGGTTTTTCCTATGCCGGAAACGCCGGCCTGGGGATTTAATGCCGCCCCGGAAATCGACATGGCGGTGGCCAGGGTTAATTTACCGTCGATAAAAATGTCTGTTGCCACATAGCTGGTGGCGTCGCTGCCGCAATACAGGGGGGAGAGTACAAAGCTGTCCCCGAGACGTCCCCGGTATTTGGGGTGACTGGCGTTATTGAGTATGATATTGGTATTGATCAAATGATACGGCGACCAGTTGTCTCCCTGTGCCAGCTCTGACAGCAGGGAGTCGTTGGCAGCTTTTCCCCGCACTTGCAGTTTGTCGTTTGCTTCAACGTTGGGGTCTTTTAAAAAGGTTTCCATCAGGCGGTCGCGATACATTTTATGGGGACTGATTTGGTTGGTATTAACCCCCAGGCCAAAGAAGGCGGTTAACGCCAGTGCCAGTATCAGCCATTGTCCCTGGTCGTTGGCCGCTAAAGTCAGCAGCAATTCCGCCAATAAATAGGCGACTACCAGCACCACAAATACCAGGGCGATGACGATTAATGAGCTGAGCAGCTTGTCGAGCATACCCGGCGGTTTGCTGTTGTCGCTGTCGTTTTTCATTTGCTTCAGGGAGACCAATACCCCAAGCACGCTGCTCAATGAAGCGCCTCCAACCATAGAGCCGCTCCATAAGGGGCTGGATATATGCGGATCGACAAACTGTGCGGCAAGGGGTAAGGCGGCCAAAGCTAGCGCGGCTGCCAGGGCGCGCACCAGGTAACCGAGAAACTTCTGCACCTTTATTCGAAAAGGATAATTACGTGCCAGCCAGTGCATAAAATACGAGCTGATCCCATAAACTAAGGTGGTGATGGCAAACAGTATGGCAACGGCTGCCAATAAAATAAGCGCGACGCAAAAAAAATCAAACCTGGCAGAGCCGGTATTCACATTCAAAACACCGGCAAATACGCCGAAAAACTGCATCAGGATCAGGAATAAAAAGCACATCAGCAGGGTATAGGCGATTAAGGAGTGGAAAATGCTTAAAAGCACAGTACCCACTAAAGAAGCGCCCCCTAACTGATGCGGGGTCAGGTATTTACCGTGCTGGCGGATATAACTTAAGGTGCTGTTTTCCCTTTCACCATTGTGCTGGCTACCGGCAAAACTGCTGCGCTTGCCAAAAGGGAAAAAGTTAAATTTTTTCTGATACCAGCTCAGGGCAGAACCGGCGTAGCCACCGCCGGAAGCGGTGGACAGGTAGCTGAGCTTATGAAAAATACTCGGGGGGTTATTGCCGCTCTGACGGGTTTTTAATCCCTGGATCACCCCGATGGCAAAAGAGGCGGAACGGATGCCGCCTCCCGATATCGCCAGGGCGTACTCGGGGGCATCTTTGGCCGGGTAATCGGCGGCCTTGAGATCCGGATAACGCGCTTTATTCGGATTGTCATCGTTAACGGCATTGCCATCGAGCAGGCGCTGATAGTTTTTATCCAGGTATTCCCGGTAATCCTGCTGTAAATAGTCTTTATTTTCCTCCGTGCTGAAATGGGCCAGGAACTGCTCCCTGACCCGGGCTTTTTCAATTGCTATGACTTCATCGGCATTGAGGTTAGTGGTTTTATCCATAACTATTCTCTGGCGGCGCTGACCGGGGCGGCATCTGCTTGTTCAGGCGGCGTTGCCTTGCTTTCGGTTTGTCCCGCCACTTTTGCCGGTGCTTGCCTGATACCGGCTGCATCCTGTTGTAAAATCACATCGGCGGCCTTTTCTCCTATCATGTAAATGGCACTGACAATGAAAAAGCCGGGAATTTTATGGAAGCTGGAGGCGTCCACCACCCTGAGATTGGGGGTGCCGCGCACGATAAATTCGCTGTCGAGTACTGCTTTTGGGTCATCGTCTGTGCCTATCGGGCAGGTGCAGGAGGCATGGTGTCCCCAGGCATGGTCGCGGACAAACTTTTTCAGCTGTTCGTCGGTTTGTACCTCGCTCCCGGGTAATTCTTCTTCGGCGATAATGCCTTTTTCAATCAACGGCTGGGTCATCTTGCGGACAAATTTGATCCCTTCCACCACAGAATCGAGATCTTCTCCCTTGGTATCATTGCCTTCTTCAAAGTAGCGGAAATTGATATAAGGGGTATCCGTGGGATCCCCCGATCTAAGCGTGACTTCGCCGCCGGTGTTTTTGGTATGGGCCTTAAGCACCGCCCAGGTGAGATAGTTGAGGTTGTCTGCCAGCACTTTGGAATAAGTAGGGAAATAACCGCGAAACAGCGCCAGCAGTGCGAAACAGAACAGATCCGGCAGCGGCCTTTCCTGCATGGATTTTTTGATCACCGCCAGCACCGCGCCATTGGTGGTATAAACCCCTTTACGCTCTTTTTCCCATTGCTCGTACTGGGGGTCTCCCTTGGCGTATTTAGCCCCTTCAAGCACTTCCCAGGTATCAAAGTTCATGCGGTTAACGACACCGACTTCATACCTGTCCTGAAGATTCTTACCGACGCCTTCAAGCGGGATGCGTACCTTGATGCCGTGTTCTTCCAGCGTGGCTTTCGGGCCAATGCCCGAGAGCATTAACAATTGCGGGCTGTTAAAGGCGCCGCCGGATAAAATCACTTCTTTGGTGGCGTTGACCACCCTGAAATCCGAGCTTTCATTGCGGGGCAGGGAATGGGCTTTATACAAGCGGTTCCCCTTGAGGTATTCCACGCCGGTGGCGCGGTTATAGTCATCGAACAATACCCGGGTGACCAGGGCATCGAGCTCGATATGCAGGTTATCCGGGTATTTCTCCTGGACTTCGAGCAAACGCTCGCGCGAACCCATTCTTTCGTGGTTGCGGGTTGCCAGCGGCGGATAGCGCAGGCCAAAGGCGTTGTCTTCCACCAAACGCCAGTCGTTGGGATCTCCCAAGCCCTGTATTTGCCACCAGTTACGTTGCAGCGGCTCTTTTAAGTCCTCAAACGCGACTTTGGCGGATTTGACTATGGTTTTTACCAGGTCTTCATCCCCCAGCGCGCTTTTCGGGATAGATTTTTCTGTTTGCAGCCAGCCGTCATAGCCGTGACGGCTGGCGTTGATGCCTAAGGTTTTACCTAAAAAACGTTTGAATGGCCTGTGATGGCAGTTTTCCAGTTTCTGGAAATAATTGCGCATATTGTCGGCATTCCAGGAATCATCGCCGGTAAGCTTGGCGATATCATTCCAGTCGTCGTTATGGGGGTAGACGGTTATCATGGCATTATGGGCGGTACAGCCGCCAAGACAGCCGGCCCTGGGATACAGCACGCCGTCGACCTTTTCCCCCTGGAATTCGCCGGTATATTTGGGATCTTTTTTCTGCTGTTCGTCATTGCCGTAATGGCGCACGAAATAATCCCATTTCATGGCATTGTTTTCCGTGCTAAAGGCATGGAAAACCGGCACCTGGTAATCATCCGGCAGGCGGTCTTCATCCGGTTTGACCGCATCGGAGCCGGACGAGGTCATGGGATCGCTGCCGGACTCCAGCACCAATACCTTTTTGCCGCTTTCTGCCAGCCGGGCGGCCAGGGTGCCGCCGCCGGCCCCTGAGCCCACGACGATATATTCGAATTCATCGGTCATTTTCAGCGTCCTTATTTAAAATGTCTTCAGGAACTTGATTAAGTCTTGTTTTTGTTTGTTACTGAGGGCAACCGCGTTTTTATCGTATTGGGTGCCGAAGTAATGACCTCTGTTGACCACGTAATCGGGGCACTTGCTGGCATCAATCAAAGGGTCGACCAGATCTTTAAAGACGGCGCGCGCCTGTTCGTCGCTGGCGCCTTCCGGTAAGGCCTTGAGGTCTTTTTTGATTTTCAGCAGCAGTTTCAGTACTTTTTTCCGCTGCTCCAGATCGATATTGGACAGCATGGAAACCGGGGTGCCGCTGGGGATAGGGCCGATTTCTATGCCGTCGCCGCTAAACAGCCAGGGTAATAGGTCTGCCAAAGTGCCTTCGAGCGCCTGTAAAAATCCCGGCAGGTAGCCGGAGGAGACCCGCAGATAACTTTGCTCTGTGGTTTTGTCGATAATACCCGGATGTTTTAATCCGGACTTGGTGACTACGGTAAAGTCGCCGTCGCGTTTTTCCGGCCACAACAGCTGCTCTATGGCATCGTCAAAGGCCTTCATCCTGTCGGCAACCGTACCGCTATATTCGAAACGGCCTAAAGTGTTGTTGAGTAAGAAAGGCGCCGTACTCCATAAGCTCACCAGGGACGCGGGGCGGGTATAACCGCGGCCGCCGCCGGGCATCTCGTACTTGCTTACTTCGCCGCTATAGGGGTGCTGCACTTCGATTGCCCCCACCGACGGCAGGTTTTTATAGGTTTGTGAGGAGAAGTTATCCCAGATATTGTCTTTTAGGGCGTTGGTGGCCAGCGGGCTGCAGGCATTGGTTTCGAGCTGGCTCACCGGGATGCGCATCTCGGTAGAGAGGAAGTTATTATCGAGGAAATCCTCCGCCTTGACGATTTTTCGCATCTGGTGCTTGAATTCATCGGTCTGGGTCCAGTCCCAGTATTTACTCCAGCAGGCGAGGTAGTTGCCGTTATTACAACCCTGATCCGGGAAGAAGCTGACGGTTTTATCCGGAAATTTACTTGAGTGACAGCGGGCGCAGGTATCGGCAAAGACATTTTTACCATTGGTCATCTCTTCTTCGGTGGCGTTTAAATAGGCATCGCCGCCGGGGGCATCTTTAAGATAGTCCGGTGTGGCAGAGGCTAAAAAGAATAACGCTAAATCAGGGGTTTGCGCCTCGTTGGCATTCCAGAAAGAGGAGTTTTTCCGGGCATCTGCTATTTTGATCGGGCTGATTTCTTTCCCGCCCACGAGCGGCATAAAGTGTTGCAGCCATTCGTCGCTGAACAGGCCGATATTGAGATAAACCCGGTTTAATGCGCCTAAGGCGCCGACAGAATCCGCCCCGTCTTTCAGTACCCTGGGGGTGAAGACGGTATTCGGCTCCTGGTAAAACTGGGTCAGCGGACTGTCCGCAGGCACATATTCATTGAGCTGGGCGTTGTTGCTGCTGCCGCCTGAGAGTTCTTCCTTGCCGAATTTAGCCGCCAGTTCCATACGTGCTCCCAGGTTATAGATGGCGTTCATAGTACGGGGGTTATTGATATAGTCGGTGGAAACAAAGGAGGTATCCAGCGCCCCAGGCCTTGAGGTATGGAACAGCTGATAGGCGAAGTTCGAAGCATCTGCCCCCCACATAAAGATGCGGTCAATCCAGAAATATTGTGCTCCCGGGTTGGAGTTGAGGTTGGCCCACTCGGGGTTTTCGTGGTCGGCAGGCGGGTTACTCGGATTTGGCCCGACATGACAAAAACCGCAGGACATGCCGACGCGGTAAGGTTTTACCAGATCTTTATTAAGATAATAACTGGGGTCGTTATAGTAGCGCTCCGGATCCCAGTTTTTTTCTGCTTCGGCGTCAAAGGCCGGGTTGGGGAAGAGTCTTAAACCGATAACGCCACTGCCGTAGCCGTAGTAGGAACCAAGCGGCATATTATCGCCTCTGGCGCCTATTTTTATACCCGGATATTTTTCTTCGTTCTCAAACGGGTCCGGGGCGCAGCCTTCGGCTCTTTCATCCAGCCATAAACCGTAGCGATCCGCCCTGGGGCCGGTGGCTTTTTTAAAGCAAGGTTCGTTGACCAGGCCGAAATAAGACCAGCGGTTATCCCGGCTGTATTTGGTTAAACTGGGGTGGGAAGAAAGGGTTTTGAGAAAATCGAGATTGCCGACGCTGGCCTTGGATAACTCGTCCCAGAGGGTGTCGTTGCCGGCGGTCCAGACGATCCAGTTATTGCGTCCCTTGACAAAGGCGTCAACCGCCTGGCCGTTGGTGATCCCCGGAACGTAAGGGGCAAGGCGGCTTTGGATCAATGCCGGGTCTTTACTGACGCCGTAATCCATATCGGCATAATAATCTTCATCGGCGCCGGGCAGGGAGTCTGCTTCCCGTCCTACGCATTTAGCTTCATCTAAGGTTTTTCCGATTCCCTTGCCACAAGGAGTCTCACTGCATCCCTGAATAACGAGGAGAAAGACCACGAAAAAGGTTGAACGGGCTAAAAACCTTTTCATAAATAATTTCCTTATTTGAACTGAATTATATTATTTTTTGTTCCCCGCCAAGGGGTTGTAATAAACTATAGGTGATAATAGTCAGTTCGCAACAAGGTTTTGCTTTTGTGTTAATAATGAAAAAAGTTTTTTGCTGTGTCATCTCCGGGCAAAGGGGCTGTAATAATTGCAGGTGATAATAACCCCTTTGTTCCCCTCTGACTAAAGGATTATCATAAATTACAAGTGATTAAAAATTCACGTATTAATCCGGCAACTGATGTCAGGGTTTAAAAGGAATAAGTGGCTGAAAAGTAAATACCAAAATTTGATGTTGCATTGCACAATAAGGGTTGACATGTTGAAAATTTCAACATAAATTAACTTGTGTTGCGGCGCAGCATGTTGTTATGTACATGTAGCTTAGCTAAGGTTAGCAAGAATATTAGCAATAAAACTAATAAAATTTGATTTAAGGATAGATCATGAAAGATAACCAGACACCATTTAACCAACCCTTTTCTTTTCCTCTGGTTCAGGCAGCCTCGCTTGGCCAGTCCTTTATCAGTGACTTGATCTCCAGTCAAAGCCAGTTCCTTGAAGCGAGCTTTAATAATGCGGTAGAGCAGGTACAGAAAATATCTACCCTTGATGATACTAAGGATTTTTGGGAACTTCAGCAAAGTTATTTACAAAAGCAAAGCCAGCAATTCTCTGAGTTTGCTGGAGAAGTTGTTGAAAACATCAATAAAGTCCAGGCGGAATACCCGACGATATTTAATTTTACCCAACCCGGCGATAAGGAAAAAACCAGTGTTGCGGTACCGGCGGAATTAGTGGTGAAAAAGCCGAAAAAAGCCGCAGAGAAAAAGCCCCGGACCGCAAGCAAGAAAGCGCCGGCCAAAGGTAAAGGTGCAGCCACCAAGGCGGGCGCTAAATCTGCTGCTAAAGCAACCAAGGCAAAAGCCGTTGCTAAACCTGCTGCTAAGGCGAAACCGGTGGCAGCAGCAAAAACCGAACCTCAGTCCCAGCTGGTGATCCCTCAGGTGGATAAGAGTAACGGTGCAACCCCAAGCTCGCCGCTGAAGCCAGCGACCACCCCGGCTAAATCATAATTTTCTTTGTTGACGGTAAAAGCCCGACAGATGTTGGGCTTTTGGCTAGCAACCCCGTTTAAATTTGCGCTATCCCAGTGTTAACACAATACTGACTAGTGCTGAGTTTATTTGTATCAAGATTTTTGCCTGACAGGGCAGATAGCGGAGTAGTTTTATGGGTAGCGGTAAGGCAGTAGGTCAAGATTTTATCCAATATTTAAACGATGAAACCAGCAAGATGCTGGCAAATTTTTCTTCCACAGAAACCAAGCAGGCCATCGAAGATTTTAGTCAGCAGTGGTTCAAACTCACCCAGGATGCGTTGAAAGATCCTGCTTCCTGGTTAAGCCTGGTAGAGCAATATCAGCAGCAACACATGAAATTATGGACCGCCTTAGTCGGCGGCCAGCCGGCTCAGGCCGCAGAGAAGGCCAAAGAGCTGACCAGCTCTTTGGAGCAGTATCAGAATAATCCCGTATTTGAGTATATTAAGCAGTCATATCTGATGACCTCGAAGTTGCTTAATGAGAGTGCGGCCAGCGCCGCTCTTGATAGCGCAGAGCAGGAAAAGCTGGTGTTTTATACCAAGCAATTCATTGATGCCATGTCGCCGGATAATTTTGCCATGACCAATCCGGATGTGATCAAGGAGGCGGTTGAAACCAATGGCCAGAGCCTGGTCAATGGCTTGAATAACCTGCTCTCGGACATGGATAAAGGCCGCATCAGCATGACGGATGAAAGCGCCTTTGTGCTTGGGGAGAACCTGGCGGTCACCGAAGGGGCGGTGGTTTATGAAAATGAACTGTTTCAGCTCATTCATTACAAACCGTTAACGCAGAAGGTGTACCAGCAGCCGGTGTTGATTGTGCCCCCCTGTATCAATAAATATTATATTCTTGATTTGCAAGAGCATAACTCTTTTGTCCGTTATTGCCTTGAACAGGAGCAAAATACTTTTTTGATCTCTTGGGTTAATCCCACGAAAGAACAGGGTTCGCTGAGTTGGGATGATTACGTTGAACTTGGGGTGATTAACGCCATTAACCGGGTGAAAGAAATTACCGGGCAAAAATCCCTGCATGCCTTGTCCTGGTGTGTCGGCGGTACTTTGCTGGCTTGTGCCCAGGCGGTCTTAACGGCGCGTAAAGATAATTCGGTGGCGTCGGCAACTTTCTTAACCACCTTAGTGGACTTTGAAGAGCCGGGTGATATTTCGGTGTTTATCGATCCCCAGCAAATAGAGTCTTTGCTGGCCCAGGCGAAACAAAAGGGCGTACTCAGCGGCCGTAACCTGGCGGTGGCCTTTAATATGCTCAGGGCCAATGATTTGATCTGGTCTTATGTCGTGAGAAATTATCTTAAAGGCAAGCAACCGGCGCCGTTTGATATTTTATACTGGAACGGCGATTCGACTAACCTGCCTTATGAAATGTACCGTTTTTATATTACCCAGATGTACCTGGAAAATAACCTGAGTAAACCCGATGCCCTCAATATTTGCGGCAGCGATATTAACCTGGGCAATATAGAAATCCCTTGTTATTTCCTTTCCACCATAGGGGATCATATTGCGCCATGGCAAAGTACCTATAAAGGTATGGAGCTTTTTGGCGGCAATAAGGAATTTGTTTTAGGGGCCAGCGGCCATGTTGCCGGGGTGATTAATCCCGTGAGTAAAAACCGCCGCCATTATTGGGTAGACGGCAATGCTGATCAGGGGGCAGAGCACTGGCTGGCGACAGCAGAGAAGAAAGAAGGCTCCTGGTGGTCGCACTGGAGTGATTGGATTAAACAAAGTGCCGGCAAGAAAATCGCCGCGCCTGAGCTTGGCTCTAAGCAATATCCAGTGATTGAAGCGGCGCCCGGGCGTTATGTTAAAGTGAAATTGGAAGATATCGACAATCCGCCGTTGAATGAAGCGGTATAACCTTTAAAGACAAATCTTTAACAGAAGCGTTAAGGACATCGGGAGAAGCGGGGAGCCGTTTCCCCTGATGTCCTTTTTGTCAAATAGCCTTTTTAATTTACAGGGCCTGCTCCATGCTTTGTTCTTGAGCCTTATCCCTGGGTTGATTATAGGTGGTGATAAAGCGCCTGATCAGCGGCCCTATTTCCTGGCGGAACCTGCGGCCGTTGAACACGCCATAGTGGCCGACATCTTCTTGTACATAATGAAACTTCATGTCTTCGGGAATGCCGGTTAAGATACGGTGTGCGGCCTCGGTCTGTCCCACCCCGGTGATATCATCGTTTTCACCTTCTATGGTCAGCAGGGCGACCTGGTCAACCTTGGAGCAATCAATGACTTTTCCCTGGTATTCCATTTTTCCCTGGGGCAGTTGATGCTCGATAAAGACCCGGCGTATGGTGTCGAGATAATAGTCGGCGGGCATATCCATGACCGCCAGGTATTCATTATAAAATTTTCTGTGGTTTTCGGCGCTGTCGCCATCCCCTTTGATCAGATCCCCGAAAAAGGTGAAATGCTTATGGACATGGCTGTTGTAATTCATGCTTAAAAAGCCGGTGAGCTGGATAAAGCCCGGGTACACCTTTTGTCCGACGCCGGTGTATGTCTCGGGTACGGTACAAATGACATTTTCTTCAAACCATTGCAGCTCTTTGGAGATGGCATAATCATTGACATCCGTCGGGCTGATCCGGGTATCTATCGGGCCGCCGAGCAAGGTCATGGATTTGGGCTGGAAATCGACCTTTCTTTCGGCCATTACCGTGGCGGCCACTATGGTGGGCACGGTTGCCTGGCAGATAGCCACGATGTGAACGTCTGATAAAAATTCGCAAAAATCAATCAGGTAACTAATGTAATCGTCCAGGGAAAAGCCGCCATGGCTGACAGGCACATCCCGGACATTTTCCCAGTCGGTAATATAGACCTCATGATCGGAAATAAGGTGTTCAACCGTGCCCCTGAGCAAGGTGGCATGGTGGCCGGATAAAGGGGCGACTACCAGCAGTTTGGGCTGGTCAAAGGTGGCATTGCGTTTGAAGTGGCGCAATTTGCAAAAGGGTTTCTCAACAACAATTTCTTCTGTTACCGCGATTTTATTGCCGCCGATACTGGCATATTTAATGCCGAACTCCGGCTTATGATAATTCTCGGTGATCCGTTCCACCACTTCAGCGGCGGCGGCGATGGTTTTGCCTGTCATGGTATAACTTAGCGGGGACCAGGGCTGGGTACAAAAATTGCGCATATGCTGCATATAAGCATTAATCGGGGCAACTGTTTGGGTATAGGCCTGGTGTAATTGATATAGCATATAATCACCTTTGCAAAATTACTTGTAACGAAAAAGCGGCTTATGACGTCAGCGATAATTTTTTGTAGCGATACTTTTAGCAATACTAGGTTTTCATCAATCAAGTCACAAAATTTTCATAAAACATAAGTACACTTCCCTTTAAGTTGATTGATGCCGGGCAAGCTGTTGGATGTTGCTTTGCAGCAAATAAATCTATAGATGAGTTTTTTTACAATGTAAAGCCAGGTTTAAGCCTGTCGGGCCGGGGATTGTTGCTGTCCTGGCTGAAAGTTAATGAAATTCTATTGTTTTTCAATGCTATATAAAAAAATAATATCTAATTACCCTAAGTTACTGGTATTTGTAAAATAATGAAATACAATGGTTATTCTTTATCCGGAAATAGAACTGGGATGTTATTTTCGATAAAGCTAAAAGTAGCCGTTGAGTGAGTGGTTTGGGTATAAATGAATAGCTGGAAGACATTTTTTACCTGAAAGTTTTTCAGTTTTAACCGTAAGCAGGATTTTCAATCCGCTGTATTTATTTCAGGTTTTAACACCCGAAATAAAAGGTTGAATGTAGCGTGGCACGGTCATGAAGACCCGTTGTTAATCACAGCTATACTCAGAAAAGAATTTTTAACAACCATAAAAAACACAAGGAAAGGTTTATGACTCAAAAAGTAGCTTTAGTAACCGGTGGTACAGGTGGTATAGGTACTGCAATTTGCCAATCTCTGGTAAAAAGCGGGTATCGTGTTGTCGCCGGTTATAATAGAGGCGGTGATCATGAACAGGCCAGAGCATGGCAGGCCACACAGCGTGAACAGGGTTTTGAAATTGACATCAGCTATGGCGATGTCACCGATTTTAGGTCCTGTGCCATCTGTATCGCTGATGTAAAAGAAAAAACTCGCAGTAATATCAGTGTCCTGGTAAACAATGCCGGCATTACCCGGGACACCCAATTTAAAAAGATGGACCAGGATGACTGGCGCGATGTCATTACCACCAACCTGGACAGTGTTTATAATATGACTCGCCAGGTGATCAATGACATGATCACCGATGGTTACGGGCGCATAGTGAACATTTCATCGGTTAACGGCCAGAAGGGCCAATTCGGCCAGACCAATTATTCTGCCGCCAAAGCCGGCCTCCATGGTTTTACCAAAGCCCTGGCACAGGAAGTTGCCCGTAAAGGGGTCACGGTAAATACCCTTTCTCCCGGTTATGTGTTAACGCCTATGGTAGCGAAAATAGCACCGGAAATTCAGCAAAAAATCATTGAAGGTATCCCGGTAGGCCGGATGGGCTCAGTGGATGAAATAGCGGCTGCGGTAGCCTATTTAACTTCCCCTGATTCCGGTTATATTACCGGCTCTAACCTGGCCATTAACGGCGGCCAGCATATGTATTAATGCCGTAGACATGATGCCCTGAGACAAAATCAGGGCATGGCAGTTAACGAAAGGCCGGTGTTATTGCTACACCGGCCTTTTTCTTATTTATCGCTTGAGCCTTGGATATCAATTCATGTCAATCACAGGTACACTTACCGGCAAATGATGAAATTTATATGAAATAAAAAATAAGGTTTTCAATTATGTCAGACTCCCGGATCATCAAGAAATATCCTAACCGCCGTTTATACGATACCGGCGAAAGCCGTTATATTACCCTGAGCGATATCCGCAGCCTGGTATTAACCGGCGTTGAATTTCAGGTACAGGACAGCAATAGCGGTGAAGATTTGACCCGGTCGATTTTACTGCAGATCATTATGGAAGAAGAGTCCAATGACAAACCTATTTTCAGCGTTGCGGTATTGTCACAATTGATACGTTTTTATGGCGGTACGGTGCAGGGGGTTTTTGCCCAATACCTGGAAGAAAGCCTGTCTATGTTTGCCAAGCAGCAAAATATGTTTACCCCAACGGCGGGGCAGGATCCGCTGCAAAACGTCAGTAAGCTGGCGCAGCAAAATATGAAGATGTGGTCTGATATGCAGAAGGCTTTTTTGCAATCAACGGGCCTGGGAGATCGGGACGATAAAGACGGCAAATAACGGGCCAGAAGTCCTGTTTTTAACAGGAAAAAAACTGCCTGAATAGGTTTGACATCGATTAAAAAATAAACCATTATGCAGAAGGAATGTTGCGGCGCACAATTGCCGACACAAGGTTTACTTTATAGCAACAGGAGCGGCTATTATGGTTAATTTCACAGATAACATGGGCTTATATAAAGAAGTCGGCGAGAAAAGCTTTAAAGGGATAAGTTCACTCGGACAAATCAATTTAAATGCCTGGCAGAAACTGGCCCAGAAGCAAATGGAAATTTTCTCCCTGGCAACAGAAGCCGGGATCAGCAGTTTAAAATCTTTGGGTGATAAACCTGACTTTCAACAAATCTCTTCGCAGCAGGCTGAAATAACCAAGCAATTAGGCGAAGAAATCAGCAGCAAAAACCAGGAACTGTTAGAGCTGACCACAGAATTACGTGATGAATACATAGCCTTTACCGAAGAACAAATATCCGGCATTAATTTCCTCAATCGCTGATGTGAAAAAGCAGCACGGTTTGCTGCTGTTAACTTATCAAAGTATGAATTATCAATAAGCTCTCCCCGGGTAAATCGCCTGCTATTTGTTTGCCCGGAGAAGGCACAGCCGATGAAGGTTTCATCCACAGCTTTATTCCCCGCTCTTTATTCTCAAGTTTTTTAGCTATAAAAAACTCTTTTTAAATCAAGAGCAAATGTCAAACAATTAATTTTTGTTGCGCTGCACAAAAATAGTGGTGGCTTTTCTTTTTATTAGCGGGTAAACTTGTTTTGAACTCAATTGCTGCAGTGCAGCGTAACAGTGGAAGAGGGAACTTAAATATGTTTAATCAATTTACCCAACAATTTACTAACGTGATGAAACCTTTAAATACTCTGGCTGATATCAATGCAAAAGCGGCAGAGCAACTGGTTAATCAACAAGCTTCATTTGTCACTTCACTTATGCAGGACAGCGTAGCCCATACCAAGGAAATGGCCGGGAAAAGTGATATTGCCAGTGCGGTTGAATCTCATAAGATTTTTGTCGACAGCTTTCAGTCTAAAATCACCAAAACGGCAACAGATGCTTATGCCGTGGTGACTAAAACCACGGAAGAGGTGAGCAATCTTTGGAAAGACAACCTGGCGCAAGTGGCCAAGTAGTTTATCCCGGGCACTGAGCTTACCCGGCAATCTTTATAACAAACGGTCCTTTGCTTAAAGCACAGGACCGTTTTGACGTTATCGGCGCTGTATTAACGCTTAAAACTCCGCCCTTTTACCTTATCTTTCCTTGATGTTTCTATTACGCCTGTCCTGGCGGCTGCGTTGATATTGGTGACTGCTGCGCTTGGCGCTATGTTTGGCACTTGCTGAGCTTTTTGGCCGGACACTTTTGTTGGTGTTTATCGAGCGGTTGTAGTTTTTCTTCGCGCTGTTGCTATTTGCGTAACTCTTAGGTTTTTTATAGCTCGGTTGGCTTGCCTTGTAAGAAGAGTTGTTGCGGCTTTTCACCTGAGCTTTATGCTTGGTGCTTGTATTTAGCTGCCGTTTAGTCTTGTTACTTTGATAACTGGCTTTAGTCGATTTTAAGGACTTGATCTCTCTTGCCTGACCGGACTTTAACTGACGGGTGAGTTTTTGTTGCCGGGTGGCATTCTGTGACCGGTTAACAGCCACGGCTTTGTTTTTTGCCTTAAGGTGATTGCTTTTATAACCCTGGCTGGCAATTAACTGGCGTTCATGTTTGCGCTCCCTGACAATATACTGCTTGCTGGGGCGGCTGCTGTGATAGCGCTTTTTGACGATATGGCTGCGATAAGCCGCGCCTCTGCGGTGCACCGGATTATGATACCAGCGTTTGCTGCCATGATGGCGGATAATATCCCTTCTGTGGTAGTAACCCCGGGTATAATGACGGCGTTTTAATACCACCAGGTGATTGTGGTGCCAGTTCACCGCGCTGAAGTAATGATGAAAGGAGATATGCACTCCCGGATGCCAGGAAAACAGCCCGTGATGGCCGCCATAATGATGACCATAGTGGCCATGGTGGTAGTGATGACGATGGCCGCTGTGCCAGCTAAAGTCCCAGTAAACCGGGGGATGGTGTGCCCAGTGCCAGTTGCCATAGACCACCCGGGTATCGTAATAGGGCACATACACCACTTCTTTTTCTATCGGTTGTATGATGATATTGTCATCTTCACTACTCACTTCCATGTTTTCCATGTTATCCAGGTTGCCGGCCTTTTGTGCCTGCTGCCTCAGGGTTTGTATGCCGGCGAGTACCTTGGCTTCGTCCTGTAAAAAAGCATCGCCGAGTTTTTCGGTCCAGTCGAGATCATCGCTTAAACGCTCAAGAATCTGCGGAAACGGTACCAGGGCTTTAACACTGGGATCCCAGGATTTCTCTTCTACCTGCTCCAGGCTTTCTTCTGCACTGAGATCTGAATGTTCACTGACCCAGCGCTCCGCCTGGATCACTTCTAACGGGTAAGTGGCGGCAATTAAGATATGGCTTAATATCGTATCCGGATATAAGGCGATTGGCGCCAGGATTTGCGCAAGTTCGGCTTCGCTGAAATGTTTTACCGCTTCTACCTGGATATTGCCGCTTTCCCGGGGTTCGTTATTTTCATCCGAATAAGGTAGCGACAGGGCCGGTGGAGCGCTTAACAGCAGGGATACGCTCATCAGGGTATAAAATAATGGGCTCAGGGTTTTCATAGACTCACCTGTATTGTTATGTAAATGACCAGCTCAATAAAAACTAACTTGGCTGTTATGGTTGATCATAGGAAAAGTAAACTGAACCTAAGCTGAACAGAGGGCGGGAAATGCAGAAATTAATAAAGTATTTTGGCTATTGCTTAGTTTTACGGGAGTCGGGGCGCTATTGATAACAATAACGCCCTTTGTCCGAGGTGATTAGGCAAAGAAAAACACCGTCAGTGTCCATAATACCGCGGCTAAACTTGCTGCCAAGGTTGCCGGCACCAGCTGGGATTTTACATGGTCCATCAAATCGCATCCCGTGGTCATGGCGCTCAAAATCGTGGTATCGGAAATCGGCGAGCACTGATCGCCGTAAACACTGCCGTTAAGCACAGTGGCAAAGCACACCATCATAAACAGTTCCGGGTTGGCCAACCCCTGAGACTGGGCGACTGCCCAGGCCAGCGGTAATGCCAGCGGAAAGGCGATGGCATAAGTGCCCCAGCTGGTGCCGGTGGAAAAGGCAATCAGCATGGTAATGAGTTGTAACAGCACCGGCAGGCACCAAAATGGCAGGCTTTCTCCCAGTTGTGACACCAGGTACAAACCGCCGCCGATTTCTTTACTCAGGCTGCCGATAGTCACCGCCAGCATCAGGATCATCGAGGCGAGCACCACACCTTTTAAGCCGTTGCCAAAGCCGTCGATAAGATCTGTCAGCGACATGCCTTTGCCCAGGGCGATAAAGGCGGATAATAATAACGCCACCCCGAACGCCCAATTCACCTTAGGTGAGCCCAGGGTAATAAAAGTGATCACCGCTATGCCTATTAAAGTGGTTAGCGGCAGTACAAATTCCAGCACATGGGGGCGGTAACCCTGGGGTACATCGCTGCTTTGCAATTCCTTGGCGCTTAACGGCTGGGCATCGTCGGCGTCAAGTTGTCCCGTGGTTAATGCCCTGTGGCGGGCCTGGCGGATACGCGCGCCGGAAAAGCGGGTGATATTTAAACTTAATAATAAGGTGCCGGTGACCGCGAGTATGCCGTAAAAACTAAAAGGAATACTGGCGAAAAAGAAGGCGATGCGATCGGCTTCGGTGGCTAAAAAAGAAACCCCGGGAATAAAGATCAGCGCCTGTACATATGCGGGCCAGGCATTAAAGGCCAGCACCGAGGCTATCGGTGAGGCGGTCGAGTCAACGATATAACTCATTTCTTCATGGCTGACTTTAGCCTTGTCTGCCAGCGGCCGCACTGTGGTACCCACCAGTACGGTACTCATGGTGCCCCCCTGGAAAAATAATACCCCCAAGAACCAGGACACCAGCTTGGCGGAGCGCTGTCCTTTGACAAAATGTCTGGTCATAAAAAGGGCAAAGGCCTGCGCGGCACCGGTTTTTGACCAGATCCCCAAAAGGCCCCCTAACAGCCAGAGATAGAGTACCAGCAGGGCCGCAGTTCCTTCGGTGGCAATGGTCGGGATGATCACCTTATCGATCAGATCATACTGGCCTAAAATCAAAGCGCCGGTGACAATACCGCTAAACAGAGCGGTTAACGGCTCCCGGGTCAATAAACACAGGGCGATGGTGATCAGCGCCGGCAATAACGACCAGAGGCTGTAATGAAAAGCGGGTTTTAATAATTTAATTTGCTTATTTTCATCCCGGACCCATTGCTGGCTCATCGGGGGGGCTTGATTGCTTTTGTCCAGGTTGGCCTGGTTTAACGCCGAGTCCCGATAAGGCACTAGCTCGCCGATCAGGACTTCTTTGCCTTTGTATTTATAAGCCAGCTGCCCGGCGTCCGTGGTATAGGTATCATAGACATAACTCTGCTCCAGCCACACAGGTTTTACGCTGTGATGGACATAAACGGCGGCGCACAGGCCCAGGATTAAAATAAACAAGGCAATGCTGTTATTATTTTTTTGCATTTTTTAAGTGGTTCCAATAACGAAGCGCTGATTTGCAGATACGTTAACACTTAATGGCCGCTATTGGCATCCGTGAATAACTCTTTGTCTGCGAAGTGATGCGCAACTTTTATCAAGAACCCGGTAAAGAGAAAGGATAAACTAGTGTTATTGACTAACAACTGAAGGTTCAAGCAGGAAAATTAATGCATTACCGGCAAAGGTTACAGCAGACATTAAGTTATATCGGCAGCCATTTGCAGGACGAGCTGACCGTCGATAGCCTCAGCCGTCAGGCCAACCTGTCAAAATATCATTTCCACCGCCTGTTTTCCCTGACGTTTGGCATTACCCCCGCCGATTATATCAGGCTGCAGAGGTTAAAGCGGGCCTCCTATCAGCTGGCCTATCGCAGTGAAATCCGCATTCTTGATATCGCCCTGGAAAACGGTTACCAAAGCGCGGAAGCCTTTTCCCGGGCGTTTAAAACCAGTTTCGGGCAAAGCCCGTCAAGTTTTCGCAAGCTGCCACAATGGCAGCCCTGGTTTGACAAATACCGGGCATTAACACTATTAAGGGAGCAGATAATGAAACAAAAACCGGGTGAAATAGCCGTTAATACTGTCTTTTTTGCCAAGAGGCAAGTGGCGGTATTAGAGCACAGGGGGGCGCCGGAATTGCTCGGTCATTCCATTGCCAAGTTTATCAGTTGGCGCAAGGCCAATAACTTACCTCCTAAGGTAAGTGAGACCTTTAATCTGGTTTATGATGACCCGCATGCCTGTGAAGGGCAGGACTTTCGTTTTGATCTTTGCGCTGGCGTTACCGGTGAAGTCGAAGAAAATGCAGCCGGGGTGAAACTTAAGGAAATCCCCGAAGGGCGCTGCGCGGTATTTCGTCATATCGGCCCGGATGAGAACCTGCGCGCGGGTATCGAATACCTATACGGCCCCTGGCTTGAGCAAAGCGGCGAGCAGTTAAGGGATTTCCCGCTGTTTTTCCAGCGGGTAAGCTTTTTCCCTGAGGTAGCTGAGCAGGAAATGATCACCGACGTGTTCCTGCCGCTGCGCTAGTCATGAAAACCGCTTGTAGCTCTTGTAATAAAGAAAAAGATCGGGGAGTATCAGCTATTCTTTTATTGGCTGATTTTAATAAAGCGGGTTGAAAATGAAACACTTACTCATTTCACTGGTATTGATTTTATCCGGGACAAGCGCCGTGGTTGCTGCAAAATCCTTAAGCTTGAGCGCCACGGAAACTCAGATCGTCAAACAGGTTAAACAGGATTTACCGCAGGCCTTAGCCGAACTGGAGCAAGTGGTGAATATCAATAGCGGTACCATGAATTTCCCCGGGGTGGAAAAGGTCGGCCGGGTGTTTTTGCAGCAGCTTAGCGAGCTGGGTTTTCAAAGCCAGTGGCTTGACGGAAAAGCCTTTAACCGCGCCGGTCACCTGGTGGCCAGTTACGGTCAACGCGGGCCTAAAATTTTGATGATAGGGCACCTGGATACGGTTTTTGCCAAAGAGGATGATTTTCAGCGTTTTCAAAAACTCTCCGACAGTGAAATTGCCGGACCCGGGATCACGGATATGAAAGGGGGGGATGTCATTATCGTCTCAGCGTTGAGGGCGCTGAAAAAACTAGGACTACTGGACAATGTTCGCATCCGGGTGGTGATGACGGGCGATGAAGAAAGCAGCGGCCGCCCTTTGTCACTGTCGAAAAAAGTGCTTATTGATGCGGCGAAATGGGCGGACATTGCCCTGGGATTTGAAGACGGCGACAGCAATATTAAAACCGCAGTAACCACCCGGCGCGGCGCCGGTGGCTGGACTTTAGCTGTCAGCGGCCAACCTGCCCACTCCTCACAAATCTTTACCGAGGAAGTTGGCGACGGCGCTATTTATGAAGCGGCGCGTATCCTGGAGGCGTTTCGCCAACAGCTTGCCGGGCTGGAAAATTTAACCTTTAACCCCGGCCTGATTATTGGCGGTACCCGGATAGAAGACCTGGCAGAAAAATCCCAGGCCCGGGCGTTTGGTAAAAGTAACGTGGTGGCGCAAACCGTTAAAGTAAAAGGGGATATCCGGGCGGTGTCATCCCGGCAGCTTGAGCAGGCAAAAAAAATCATGCAGGCCATTGTTAGCGACAATCTTCACAAGACAGATGCAAAGTTACATTTTGCTGAAGGCTATCCACCGATGGCGGATAGCCACGGCAACCGTAAGCTATTAAACATGTATAGCAAGATCAGTGAGCAGTTAGGCTATGGTCCTGTGGTGGCGGTCAACCCGAGAAAGGCGGGGGCGGCGGATATTTCCTTTGTTGCCGATCATGTCTCTATGGCGCTCGACGGTTTGGGCCTGATGGGCAGGGGCGGTCATACCAAAGATGAAGTGGCGGATATCACCAGTTTTGGCAAAAACATTGAAAAAGCCGCCTTGCTGATTTATCGCCTGGGGCAAATGGAGTTGCAGCAGTAACATTCAGTTTTGGCCAAAAAGGGTATAGGGGGCGAACCTGCTGATAATTGGGGATTAACTTCCCTTTGGAACGGGTTTTTTTCAATTCGCTGTTATACTTGAGTGAGAAAATCATACGCGTTATGCGACCGGATAGATGAGGATTTTACATGTTAACCTTGCCCCGATTATTGCTAACAGCAGTTTTGAGCTTTTCTCTGTGCCTGCCCGGTTTCGCAGCCAAGGAGGCAGTGTTTGTTAAAGGTGAGCGTTCAGCAAGCGATTTGGAGCAGGATGTTGACCGTAAGGGCCGGCAGGTTCTTGAGCTGGTAGAGTTAAAACCCGGTATGGTAGTGGCGGATATTCTGGGGGGCGGGGGTTATTACAGTGAGTTAATCGCCGAAAAAATCGCCCCTTACGGCCGGGTGTATTTACACAATAACCAGGCCTATCTGCCCCATGTCGGTAAAGAAGTGGCGGCGCGCTTAAAAGACAACCGGCTGGAAAATGTGATCCGTCATGACAGGGAAACCGGCGATCTGGCCTTTATCGATCAGAGCCTGGATATGATTTTCTTTATCCTGGGTTATCACGATATCTATCATGTCGATAAAAACTGGAAAATCGATAGAGATGATTTTATCCGTCAGTTGAAAACCGCGTTAAAACCCGGCGGACAATTATTGATCATCGACCATTCGGCCCCCGATGGTAGCGGTACGAAATACAGCCAGGATCTGCACCGTATCGATAAGGCTTATGTGATTGGTGAGCTTAAACAAAAAGGTTTTAAACTGATCAAAGAAAGCGATTTATTGGTTAATGACAAAGACAGCCGGGAGATCTCTCCCTTTCATCCGGATATCCGCCGTAAAACCGATCGTTTTATTCTCCTGTTCCAAAAGTAACAGCAAGGTAAATGATTGTCAGTTAAGTTGTTATAGATAATTTTTAGTGTTGCTGCCGCTATCGGCGCCGTTAACGGCGACAAATATGTCAAAGTATGTCTGACCATTGCAAAGTCTTTCCCGTAAGCCATTCACCGTATTTTAGTCTCCGTTAGTCGTACAACAAGTTTCGTAATTACCTCTCCCTGCTATGTTTTATGGCAAATGAAATAAGAATTCCAATTGGGAGCGCCACATGAAACTCACCTCCAGTGCATTGACCAGTCCGGCAGCCGTTGCGGTTGCGGTTGCACTTATTTTGTTGCTTGGCATACTCAGCCTGTTCAAATTGCCGGTGCAGCTTTTTCCCGATATCGAGCGTCCGCGGATCAGTATCCAGACGTTTTGGCGGGCGGCCTCTCCCCAGGAAATAGAATCCCAGATCATCGAACCCCAGGAGCAGGTCTTGCGCGGTATTCCCGGGTTAAGATCTATGAATGCCTATGCCAACCGCGGCGCTTCTTTTATCAACCTGGAGTTTGGTGTTGAAACCGATATGGACCAGACCCTGATTGAAGTGATCAGCCGTATGACCCGGGTGGAGAACCTGCCGCGGGATGCCACGCCGCCGCGCATTATGTTGGGGGGTTTTGGCGGCGGTACTCCGGCGTTGACCTTCTTCTTTTTACAGGCCCTGCCGGGTAACGAGCAATCCATTTATGAATATGTCGACTTTACCAATGATGTTATCAGGCCACGGCTGGAAGCGGTAGAAGGGGTTTCCAGCGTCCAGACCTTTACCGATCAAAATCGCGAAGAGCTGCAAATTCGTTACAACCCGGTAAAGGCGGCGCAATATGGCATTGAGATCCCAGAACTTATTGCCCTGGTATCAGAAAGCAACGATGTCTCCGGTGGCTTTATCGATGTTGGCCGGCGCCAGTACACCTTAAGGTTTAACGGTAAATACCAGGTGGATGAGCTGGAAAACCTGCTGCTGGCATCACGCAACGGCAGCAATATCCGCCTCAGTGATATCGCCACTGTGGATGTGCGCAGAAACGACAGGCAAAACCTGGCGATACAAAACGGCAACCCGGCCTTTTCCATGCGTATCGACCGGGTAAGCGGCGCCAATGTTTTAGACACCCTAAACCGGGTGAAAACCGAAGTTGAGCTGATCAATACTGAGCTGCTGGCGGAGAAAAAGCTGGTGATGGTGCAGTCTTTTGATGCTTCCGTGTTTATTTACCGGGCGATTAACCTGGTCACCAGCAACCTGTTTGCCGGGGTGGTGTTGTCCTTGTCGGTATTATGGTTTTTTATCCGCCGCATGCGCGCCACTTTGATTATCGCGACCGCCATTCCCGTGTGCCTGCTGACCACTTTTATTGTCCTGCATATTACCGGGCGCTCCCTGAATGTCATTTCCCTGGCGGGTCTGGCCTTTGCCGTGGGCATGGTGCTGGATGCCGCCATTGTCGTGCTGGAAAATATCTTGCGGCAAAGGGATAAAGGGGAAGACCGGCACAACAGCGCCGAGAAAGGGGCCAAGCAGGTGTGGGGGGCGCTGCTGGCGTCCACCGCCACCACGGTAGCTATCTTCCTGCCGGTGTTTTTCCTCAAAGACATCGAAGGCCAGCTTTTTGGCGATTTGGCGCTCACCATTGCCATCGCCGTGTCTGTGTCTCTGATCGTTGCCGTGGTGTTATTGCCCGTGCTGACGAAATATTTGCTTAAACAGCAAAGCATGAACGACCCCAATGAAAAGCTGTGGCAGGCGATCACCGCCAAGGTAATGTGGCTGACCAACTCAGGCAAAAAACGAGTCTTGTTGTCGCTTAGCCTGTTAGCCATCCCTTTGGTGGTGACTTATCTGGCGATGCCGTCGTTAGATTATCTGCCGCCGGTAAAACGCGATGCGGTTGATGCTAATTTACGTTTTCCCCCCGGCGCCAATATCAATACCATAGAAGAGGAGGTGGTCAAACCTATTGTTGAGCGCTTACAGCCTTATATGGACGGCACCAAAGAGCCGGCACTGAAAAACTATTACCTGTTTAGTGGACCTTTTGGCGGCAATATGGGCATACGGGCCAAAGATCAGAGCCAGGTAAATGAACTTCTTGATCTGGTGCGCAATGAAATTTTGGTGGATCTGCCCGATACCCGCGTTTTTGCCAACCAGGGCAATTTATTTGGCGGTTTTGGCGGCGGCCGCCAGGTGGAGGTTAATTTACAATCTAAAGATACCCAGGGCCTGCAACAGGCGGCGCGCCAGGGACTGGATTGGGTGCGGGAAGCGATACCGGGCGCCACGGTGCAGGCGAATCCGGGCACAGAAATGAATGAGCCGGAACTGAGGTTAACGCCAAACGATCGCAATATCCTGGAGCAGGACTGGAACCGCCGGGATCTGGGCCGGGTGGTGCGTACTTTAGGGGACGGCCTGTATGTCGGTGAATATTTTAACGGCAGCAAACGCCTGGATATGATCTTAAGGGCCGACGGCTGGGACGACCCCGATAACCTGGCTGATGTGCCTGTGGTCACAGGTACCGGTTCCATTATGCAGTTATCTGAGCTTTTGGATATCAGCCGTACCGTAGGTCCTACACGGTTAACCCGTATCGACGGCAACCGTACCATTACTTTAAACATCAATCCGCCGCAGGGCTGGTCGCTGGAGCAAACCATAGCCGCATTAAAAGAGCAGGTTGAGCCTAAGCTCAAAGCCGTGATGCCGGATGACGGTAATATTATTTACGGTGGCAGCGCCGATCAGCTGGAAAAAGCCATCGGTATCATGGCGGAAAACTTTGTCTTTGCCTTAGTGATTTTATTCCTGCTGATGGCGGCGTTATTTAAATCCGTCAAAGACAGCCTGCTGGTGGTGATCACTATACCGCTGGCGACCGTGGGCGGGATATTGGCGCTGCAAACCCTGAACCTGTTTGTGTTCCAGCCGCTGGACTTACTGACCATGATAGGTTTTGTCATCTTGCTCGGCTTAGTGGTTAACAATGCCATCTTACTGGTGCACCAAACCCGCCAGGCCCAGTTGTCGGGCATGAGCCGGATTGATGCGGTCGAGCAGGCACTGGCCCTGCGCTTGCGTCCTATCTTTATGAGTACCGCCACCAGCTTCTTCGGCATGTTGCCTCTGCTGTTAACCCCGGGAACCGGCAGCGCCATCTATCGCGGACTGGCGGCGGTGATTGTCGGCGGCCTGGCGGTCAGTACCATCTTTACCATTATTTTATTGCCTTGTTTGCTGCGCTTAACGGCAAAAGATTTTGCTTTTAAATCTTTGCCTGGCGGAGCGAACAAGCAGGCGTTAAGCCAGTAACCCGAGTTTGCCCGGAGCAGATGTTCCAGGTCTGGCAGTCACACTAAACGAACAGAAAAAATTAACAAGACAAGTTGTTTGTAACAACTAAGGTGCATCAGATGAAAAAGTTTATTCCCGCAGTATTATCAAGCTGTCTTTTTGCCGCCATGAGTGCCTGGCAAGTACAGGCGGCTGAAAATAATGCCCAGCTGGTCAGTATCGAAGCGGCAAAAAGCGAGCAGGTCAGTCCGACCATGTGGTTGCCCGGCAATGTCGTCAGCCGCACCAATGCGCCGATCTCCGCCGAGCAGACCGGGCAGCTGTTATGGATAGCCGAGGCGGGCACCCAAGTGGAAAAAGGCCAGGTGATCGCCCGCTTGGATAAACGCCATTTAGACTTGCAACTGGCCCGGCAGCAGGCCCGGGTAAGGCAATACCAGGCGGATGTCGCTTACCTGAGCAAGCAAAAAAAGCGTATGTCGGCATTAAACCAGAAAAACAATACCGCCTTAAGTGAACTAGAGCGTATCATCAAAGATTTGGCGGTGGCGGAAAATGAAGTGATTGCCATGGAAATCATGGTAGAACAGACCCGGCTGGACATAGAAAAAAGTACGGTAGTGGCGCCTTTTAGCGGCAATATCAGCGAACGTTTTGCCCACCTGGGGGAGTTAATCGAAGTGGGCCGCCCGCTGGTGCGGCTGGTGGATACCCGTCATCTGGATATCCGGGTGGCGGCGCCGTTAAGCATCGCCTCTTATTTAGAAGCCGATGCCAGGGTTTTGGTCAAATGGCAGGATAAGCTGGTGGAGCTGCCGATCAGAAGCTGGAGCAAAGCAGGCGAACAGACATCGCGCACCTTTGATGTGCGCCTGGCGGCGGATAACCTTGATCTGCTGGCGGGCGCTGCGGTCACTGTCTCTTTACCCAAACAGCAAGCGGGCATGGCGACCTTAGTCCCCCGGGATGCCCTGGTATTACGGGAAAAAGAAACCTTTGTCCTGACCCTGGAAGATGACAATACCGCCAATAAAGTGAATGTGCTGGTGGGTCAGGGGGTTGGCCGCTGGATCTCGGTTTCCGGCAGCATCAGCTCCGGCGACAATGTTATAGTCCGCGGCGGTGAGACTTTGCGCCAGGGACAAAAAGTACGGGTGGAAAATGCGCTAATTGCCAAGAATAATTAATCCAGTGCCATCAACAGGAAGTTCATTTGAAAAAGTTATTCAGAATAATACTTGCCAGTATTGCCGTGATTTTATTTACTGGCTTTTTAAGCAGTTGCAGCAGCAATAAAGCACAAACCCGGGGCTTGTTTGCGCCCAAACCTGCCGAGTACACCGGAGCGGTGATCCAGGTTTACGCGGCGCGCACCTGGGGGGCAAAACAGGCGGTTTCGGTGCATACCTGGATCAGCACCAAGCGCAGCGGCGAGCAACACTATACCAGTTATGAAATTATCGGCTGGCGTTTAAGGCGCAATAATTCCGCGTTAGTGGTGCGCCAGAGCCTGCCGGACAGGGACTGGTGGGGACACCAGCCGCAATTGTTACTCGATTACCGGGCACCAGATGCCGACCAGCTGATTGACAAGATAGCAGCGGCGGTGGCCGATTATCCCTATAAAAACGAATACCAGGCTTATCCCGGCCCCAACAGCAATACCTTTACCGCCAGCATTGCCCGCGCCGTACCTGAGCTGGGCTTGGACTTGCCGTCAACGGCAATCGGAAAAGATTATTCGCCGATAACCCGGTTGGTCGGTCCTTCTCCGAGCGGCAGTGGCTACCAGTTTTCTCTGCTGGGGATGTTGGCAGTGACGGTCGGTGTCGAAGAAGGCTTGGAATTAAACCTGCTCGGGCTCAATTTTGAGTTTGATATTTTTGATCTGGCCATTGAATTACCGGGCATAGGGCGTATCGGCGTTGACCAGGTTAGCCGTGATAGCCTTGAGCAAGACAATCACACCTTAGCGGCCCAAAAAGCAAAAAACTCAGCCACAGAGACTGGCGAGTAACCTTATACAGCAGAAACAACCAAAGCAAGAGAAAACAGTCCCTTGCTCTTGCTTCATCACCGTCATATATCTTAGTATGCCGCCAGATATCCTAATGGTGGCGCTTTTATGAAAACACGTTTTGACAGTTTAACCCCCCAGTTGATTCAGCAGCGTCAGCAGGTGCATGAAATCTGCCGCCAGTTTGGCCGTAGTCCAAGCAAAGGCAATTTAAAACGCCTTAAGCAGCTGCTTAAAACCTGTGGCGAGCAGGTGGTCATTGAGTCGGGGTTTTATTGTGATTACGGCGACCGGATCAGCTTAGGGCACAGGGTCTTTATCAATATCAATTGCACAATTTTAGATGGCGGGCAAGTGAGTTTAGGAGATGACTGCCTGATTGGTCCCAATGTCCAGCTGCTGGCGGTAAGCCATGACAGCGATCCGGCCCTGAGGCTGGAAAAACATAATTACGCTCAGGATATTTGTATTGGCAACAATGTCTGGCTCGGCGCCGGGGTGATCATTATCGGCGGCGTGAAAGTGGGCGATAATGCCGTCATTGGCGCCGGCAGTGTGGTTACTAAAGATGTGGAAGCCGGTTACATGTATGCCGGAAATCCGGCAAGAAAAATCAAAAAATTGTAATGGGTAATGGCAGGGAGCCCGGCTTGCTCTCCCTGCCTTCTGCTATTGCTTTTAACGCTAACGGCAAATAAGCTACAAGCCGATATTCGGATTCGCCGGGCTCTTTAAAGCCCCTAAAAACTTCAGTAAATGACTCTGCTCTACGGCGCTTAATCCGGCAAAGTTTGCCTTGGCCGTGGCCCCTTCGCCGTCGTGGTATAAGATGGCATCGCGCAGCGTCAACGCCCGGCTGTCGTGCATATAAGGGCCGCTGTCGGAAACTCCCCACAGCCTGGCGGTGGTAAAGCGGCTGTTGCCGTTGGCTTCTGCCAGCCCCGGGCCCATGTCATGAATTTTTAAGTCGGAAAATAAATCCACCCGGACCCCCGAGCCAAAACCTGCCAGGGGAAAGCCATGGTTTTGCAGGTTCAATACCCGGTAGATATTTTGCAGCGGATCCGAGTCGACCTGGGGGAAGCTAAAGGGCAGAAAACGGTTGCGGGTGGTGAGGCTGGGAATATGGCAATCGGCACAGCCGATAGCGCTAAAGGTTTCTTTACCGGCGCTGGCCTCGTCGCTTAACGGGCTGGCGATCTCCGGCGGTTCTATCCCTTCTAAAAACAAGGACATGGCGCTGAGTTCGCCGACAAATAATTCATTGGTAACGCCATCGCCGTCGGGGTCGGTAAAATAACTGACTTCTTCCACCGGCTGCATACCCATATGGAATTTGGTGGCTTCGATATCGAAGGCGCGGGTGGTGGTAAAGGAGCCCTTGCGGCTAAAGGGTCTGACGATCAGCACTTCGGTGAGATCCTGTAAAGTGGCCCCGGGATCCGGGCTGTCGAGGTTATTGGTCAGGCCTTCAATATTTTGCCCGTTGCAGCTGCCGGGACCGGTACAGGTAATAGTGCCGAAGTTAATGCCGTGGGAGTTCAGGGCAACAATATTGCCCGGGTTGGCTTCGGCCGTTGCCAGCAGGTTTTGCAAATCCAGGGTGATTTCTTTGGCGAGCAGGGCGATGCCGCCGGCCCCGAAGATGCCGGGGGGATTGATCGCCCGGGCACTTTCGTTGAGTTCAAAGGGGGCTTCTACCACGCCGCTGCTATCAGGGTCTGTACCGTCATATTGCGTCATCATAGGGAAAGGACTGGCCGATGACGGACCCGAGCCGCCCACGGCAAAGGTTGCCGGGATCACCCGGTTGGATTTGATGCTGTGGCACTCCAGGCAAGCCTGGGCATCCAGACCATGCAAACGCAAAAACGGCGTTTGCCCGTTTTGCAGTACCGGACGGTTGCCCAGCAAAGTTCTGTCCAGGCCCGGGTCGACAGGGCCGTCGCCGTAGCCGTCGCACAAGGTCATAGGGCTGGCAAAGAGTCTTAATCCCGCCCGGCGGATAACATTGGTACTGGAAAAGATGGCTTCAAACTGCAGCACCCTGTCCTGCAACACGCAATTATCAAGGGGCACAGGTGTGCTTGAGGGCGCCTGGCTGATCTTGGCCGTTCTCGGCTGCGGCGGCGGGTTGCCTTCTAAATCAACGCTACCCGGGTCCTGCCCTTCGAACAGAGCCTTGTCTACCTCGGAATAATCATCCGGAGGCACGGGATTTTCCAGGTGCCTGAACTGGTCAAATTCGGCGGGTAATTCATTCACCGGGTCATCAACACCCAGTTCGTTGTTGGCACTGACGCCATGGCTGCTTAAGGTCAGGAGTGCGGCTAAACTGGAAGAAAAGAATACGGATGATGCAACAGCTTTTGTTAATAGCGGCATATTGAAATTCCTTTTTTAAAGAGTCAATCCCTACTGCAAAGTACGCGGAAATTACAGAAGTAAAAAGTATAGAAGAACAGCGTAATTGCGCGAATGCCTGAGAGTCTAATTACGGTTTTTTATCGTGGAAAACAGGGCAGTTTATTGTTTAGAAAAGTATTTTTTACCGTAAAAAAAGTGTGATTATTTGCAGGGGAAAAGACATGCACGGACAAGGCGATAAACGGATTCTTCCTATGATGGTAAATGCCGGGTAGCCTTCTATAATAAAGGTGAGCCATAATATGTGTGGAGGCTAATATGACTATTTCTACTCGGCTTGATACCTATTTGACGGAGCACAATATTTCCTATCAAACCGTTCCTCATTATCACAGTAACAGTTCAATCGGCAGTGCGGTGGCAGCGCAGATCCCACTGAACCAGATTGCAAAAGCTGTTGTATTAGTCGACCATGAGGGGCGCAAAATGATGGCAGTGTTGCCGGCTAACAATAAGGTCAGTTTATCGGCCTTAAATGATGAACTGCGCGGCAGCTATCAACTGGTGAAGGAAAGCGATATCTATCAGATGTTCAGCGATTGCGACCATGGTGCGGTACCGCCAATCGGTGATGCTTATAATATGCCTGTGGTGTGCGATCAGCAGTTAGACTCCTTGGATCAGGTCTATATTGAAGCGGGCGATCATCAGACCCTGTTGCGCCTGGATCATGATGCTTTTGAGCAAATGATGAGCAAAGGCAAACATATCCGTTTTAGCAGGGAAGTGATCCACTAAGCTTTTTCGGGCTGTTAATTAATAAAAAGCGATGGCAATGCCATTGCTTTTTTATACACGAATGTATTTATCCTACGGCGCCAGGAAGGCAAAGAGCAAGGGGATTCACGGAGTATTTCAGCTTGCCCTGCAGCCAAAGAGGGCTGCAGGCATAAGTGAGGGACTTACACCCGGTAAGCAGGGCGCGATGGCGGCTGTCACTTCATCATTTCTTAGCGCAGCTAAATGTTTACTTGGCGCGGGGGAGGTGTCGCAGGTGTTGGAGCTATCTTGCCAACAAAGGCTTTATTGCCCCATATTGGCTCATGAACAAAAGTTAACCGAAAACCATCTTCTCCAACTGGCTTTAGCAGGGCTTGGCCCGGTGGCGGATTACTGAATCTTAGACAGTAAGCTTTTAAATTGGTCGATCAATTGGCCGTTGCTGTTATTTTTTCTATAGACCATAAAAATGGGACGCTTGATTTGCAAAGGGGTCTCAATACGATATAAGTCCTGTGCCCTGACCAGGTCGGTAACAAGTTCTGAAGGAAGATAGGCAAATCCCCCCTTAGAAAGGATGACTTCTAACGCTATCATGGCGGTAGAGGTTTTAAAGCTGGGAATAACTTTATGGTGCAGGGCATGTTCTTTTTGAAAGGTTATGCCCCAGTCAATTAAAATATAATCTTCTACCCCGGCGTCGAATGCCGGTCTGCTGCCGACCAGGGATAAATCGAAGTGCCCTATCAGATCATTGACAAAGTCATCATCTTTGATGGGGTCTGTCAACAGCCCGATATCCAGGCTTCTGTCGTCTAATTTTCTTTGGATGGCCTCGCGCACCGAGATTTCTGTGCCTAAGGTTAAATTTTCGAACAAGGCGATGGCATCAAGGATTCTTGAGCTAAAAAAGGCATCCCAGACATTGGGAGTGGCGGCAATATGGACAGCGCTTTTTTGCTCGCTGGCAATCGACAGCGAGATTTTTGACTGCTCCATTTGGCTCACCATTAAGTGGGCGTGGGGCAAGAGCGCATCACCGGCGGGGGTCAACCTTAAATTATTCTTCTCTCTGATGAAGAGCTGCATGCCATAAAACTCTTCCAGTTGTTTAATACGGGCACTCACCGCGGCCTGAGTAATGTACAGGGTTTCTGCCGCCCGTGAGAAGTGCTTATATTCAGCAACAGCGATAAATGTTTTAAAAACACGAATATCCATTGATTCAATCCTATTTTTGTCAGACGGCTAATGTAAATAAATCTTATCGTGGCGACAAATATATTTTGTTTTTCAAAGCAAAATAAATCTCATACATTCATCTGGATGAACAATTAAAGGAGCATTTATGAAATCTCTCGCATATGCCTTGGTAACCGTTTGCTTTAGCGGCGGACTACTGGCCCAAGAGCCGGTTACACAAAGCACGCTTTCCCAACCCGACATCGATACGGTTGTCAATATCCATAACTTTTGTGTTGAACAGCATTCTGAGCATGAAGAGCCGAATAGAGAAAAGTATCTTTTTAACTGTGTGAATGCCGATTTGCAGGCCTCTGCCTATCGATTGTTCACCTCTGTTGACGAGTTAAAGTTATTTATCAAATCAGAGAGAGATGAGTGAAATGAAGACCTCAATCCGTAAAGGCAGCTCGCCTTTTTATGGCGACCAAAGCTTTTCCCATGGCATTTCCCGCAGTGGTTATTTTAATAAACGGGAGTCTGACGAATTGATGTTATACGGAAAAACCTTTGCCGGGCTTTCTCAAGGGACACTGACACCTGAAAATGATGAAGAAATCAGGTTTGTCGGTGATATGCAAACCAGTGACGAAAGCTCCCTGTATCCGGTGAGATTATGGAAGAAATATCTCGATGCTGTTGAAAAAAGCCGGGTGCGTCATGGGTTTTCCAAAAGTCAGGGCCGGACACCTGAAAATACCGACGGCTTCGGATCTTTTATCTAGTGCCGGAGCTGATGTGGCATAAATAATTTTTATCCTAACGATAAATATTATTGAGCTGCTAAGATCATAAGTTTTCAGTATGCTCCGCAAAAAATTTCTCTACCTGATTTAGGGTATAACCTGTAAAGGCCGAGCCAATGAAAATTTGTTTTATTATGTATCCTTGGGACCGTGTTGAAGCGGAAACAGACTCTACATTGCGGTTAATTCATGAATGCGTTAAGCGCGGCCATACGGTCGCCTTATCCACCGTGAATAATTTAACTATCCGTGATAGCGTTGCCAGCGCCTTTTGCGATGTGTTCACCAAGCAAACCAAGTGTTCGGATAATATTCCCAGTTTCTATAAACATGCCAAATTCAAGCGGGCGCAGTTACCTTTAGCCGGCTTTGATGCCATTATCATGCGGGCAAATCCGCCGCTGGATGCCCTGGCATTAAATTTTCTGGATTCGGTGCGCGGCGATACCTTTATCATGAATGATTTGGATGGCTTGCGGGTGGCAAATAATAAAGTTTATACCGCTTCATTTCAGGATACCGAAAGTGAGTTTATTCCTGCCACCCATGTTTCGAAAAACCGGGATTACCTGGAGCGTATTTTTGAAGAGTCACAAAGCAACCGTATGATATTAAAACCCCTGGATGGTTTTGGCGGCCGCGGTGTCATCGTACTTGAAAAAAGCGCGCGGCAAAGTTTTCGATCACTGCTGGACTTTTATATCGGCGGCGATGAAACCGGCAAGGGCAGCAATTATGTGATCTTGCAAGATTATGTCCATGGCGCTGAAGAAGGGGATGTCAGGATCCTGATGCTCAACGGCGAACCTATCGGGGCAATGAAGCGGGTGCCGGCGTCGAATGATGTACGCGCAAATGTGCATGCCGGGGGCATAGTGGTTAAACATAAACTGACCGCGCAAGAGAAAAAGCTTTGTAAATATATCGGCCCTAAGCTGGTCAGAGACGGGTTATATTTTACCGGCATCGATGTCATTGGCGGCAAATTAATTGAAGTGAATGTGTTAAGTCCGGGAGGCATAGTGCGTATCAATAAATTGAACCGCACTAAATTGCAATCTCAGGTGATTGATTTTGTGGAAAGTGTTGTCCACGCGAAAGAATTGGTTATGAGCAGAAAAAATGAATTCAGACAGGTGATAGAAGATGCTAACGCTGTCTGAACAAGAATGTATCACCCGGATCAATAAAGGGGAATGTTTTCATGCTGAAGTGGATGGCGGCGCCTTTATTGTCAAAATAGATGAATACACGCCCATTATCTGCGCAGCTATTCATAATGGTCACCGGCTGAGAAATGATCTGCAAAAAGCTTTCCTGCTGACCCGGGAAGAGCGTTTTTATGAAGAAGATCCCTATACCGATGAGTTGATCTCTTCGTTCCCGATCCAGCTTATCGGCAACGACTCCCGGTTCGAGTATGATCTGAACCGGGCAAAAACCTTATCGACTTATTTTAAAACCGCCTGGAATAAGCAGGTGTGGGAGAAACCCCTGAGTCAGAAGCAACGTGCGAAAAGTCATAGCAAACATCAGGCGTTTTACAATGTCCTGGAAGCGATTGTTAACGTCATAGAGAAACAGTTCAGCAATGCGATTGTCTTTGATATCCATTCCTATAACTACAGGCGCATAGAGAAAGCCACCCCCACTTTTAACATCGGCTCGGGCCAAATCGACGTTGAGCGCTGGGGAAATGTGGTAAACCGTTTTGAAAAGCAACTGAATAAGATTGAATTGCCTAACCTGGAGGTGCGGGCGGCCAGCGACGAAGTTTTTCATGGCCGGGGTTACTTGATCACCCATATCAATGCCCGTTTTGATAATACTTTGGTGATCCCCACGGAAGTCAAAAAAGTCTTTATGGATGAGGTAACTGGTGAAGTCTACCCCTTGGTGTTGGAAGAGCTTAAAGCGGGTTTTAAAAATGCTATCAGTGAAACGGCGGCATTTTTTGTCCGCCGCTACGGGAAAAAGAAAAGAACGCAAAAGGCCGATATTTTATCTTCTAATATCAGCCCCGAGGTTTTGGCCTTAGATAAGCAATTTTTTGCTCTTTGTAAAAATATTGAAACCTTAAACTTTATCAACCCGATCAATTTAGCGGCGCAACGAAATAAGTTCTTAAAGAAAAACAGTTATATTGCCCCGAGCTTTAATTACAAGCAGCTTAATATCAATCCCTATAAATTCAGGGAAGATTTATACAAGTTGCCGGTCGATGAGGTCAATGATGCCGATATCCAGCAGCTGTATCGCCATGTTATCGACAACCTGGCGAGTAAAATCGATTTGCTCACCACCATAGGCACGGAAGATTTTATTTATAACTCGTTAAAATATTACGGCGAACCCGGTCATACCGATATTGCCAACGCCAGGTTTATTCTGCATTTAAAGGATATTGAATCAGAGCAGCAGGAAAAAGTGCTCGGGGCTGATGACGCGGTTGTTTTTTTCAGAGCTCGGGCGCAGGCATGGGGATTAAACTGTAAAGTAGAAAAGTCGGGAAAAATCGTAGCGAAAGCCATGGTGAATAATGAAAAAGCCCTGCTCTTGATCAACAAGGAAGCGGTTTTTACCGAGAAAGAGTTACAGGCGTTTGCATACCATGAGCTGGGTATTCATATGCTGACTACGATCAATGCCAGGCGGCATCCGTTAAAGATTTTTGGCTTAGGGTTAACCGGCAATACCCATACCCAGGAAGGCCTGGCCCTCTACAGCGAGTACTGCTCCGGCAGTTTGACCATTAAGCGGTTAAAAACCATCGCCTTAAGGGTGATCGCGGTGCAATATATGCTGGAGCATGGCGATTTTGTCAAAACTTATCATAGTCTGATGAATGAATTTGCCCTTGATAAACTTTCCGCTTTCACTTTGACCACCCGGGTATATCGGGGGGGAGGATTTACCAAGGATTACCTGTATTTGAAAGGTTTTCGCGATGTACTGAGTCTTGCCAAAACCGGGGCTATTGATAATTTACTTGTCGGTAAAACAGGTTTGTTGGACTTTACTGTCATATCTGAGATTGTCGAGCGTGGCATGATCAGCAAACCTGAGCCTTTATTCGATTTAGCTTATGCTTCCTCCGGCGATCCGGTACTGGATTTTATTGTCAATTCCATCCAATAAAGCTGTCATGGCCTGAGGCCGCCCCTGAGGATGGGAGCTCAGGGGCAGCCGGTGCCTGACAGCGATTGATCTGGCTTTTCTTTGTGCCGGACAAATGATAGGGCTTTATATCATCGCTTTAACGGTTCAGCTCAAACCGAGGATAAAGCCGCCAGATAAGCGACTTACCTCGATCAGCAGGCTAAAGCACATTATTATCCCTGTCGTGGGCGATGACCGGGCTGTCGTCCGGGAACTCGGCTTGGTTGGTTTCATCCACTATCCACGGAGCCAGGCAAGTACGGTCTTCGACACAAGGGTCGGTCAGGGCATTGAGGAAGGCCACCACCTGGGCAACCACCTCATCGGATAAGTTTGGCGAGCCGCGCAGCGGGCCGCTCGCTGCTACCTCATCATTTCTCGCCGCTTCCAAATGTTCAACCGCGGCGATGGAATTGGTATAGGCATCCGGGTACAGGCTTTCGCAGGTTTGGTTGTTTTTCTGCATCAAATCGGCAATCTGCGGCAGCTGACAAAAGGGGGCCTCACCGCCGGCAAAGGCTTCATTGCCCTGGGCGGCAAACAGGGTGTCGATAGACTCGCGCGGGTTGCCGTAATGAGCGACAACTTCTTCCAGGGTCTGGAAAGCACCGGTATGGCCATAAGGACTGGTAACGGCGATGTTAAGCAGTGTCGGCGGTCTGAAATGCATTCTGTCTTCAACGTCGCCGGTAACATTTTCCCGGCCAAAATCATGAGGGGTGTCTGTGGTGCTGGCATTGCCTTTACCCGGTCCGAATTGCGGGAAAGCCACCAGGCGGTGTCCGCCGCCGGAGAAGGTATCATTGCGGTGACAGCCGGCACAGCCTGCGCCGCCGTCACGTCTTGAGCGGAAAAATACCAGGGCGCCGGCTTTTTGCTGGTCGGTCAGGGCATCGCTGTCGCCGTTTAGGTAGGCCTGCCACGGGTTATTGACAAACACCATAGAGCGCTCATATTCCCCTAAGGCATCGGCGATGCGGTCAAAGGTGACCTCGTTGTCGCCATAGGCCTGGGAAAATAATGCCGGCCAGTTGCTGACATAGTCGCCGTCGCTGTTGTCAAATCTTGTGGTCAGCAGGGCTCTTAACGCCTGGTTGTCGTCCTCTGCGGCAAACTCGCCGCGCATTTCTTCTGCCGAGGTAACCGGGAATCTTGCCTGCGCCGCGGCTAAGGTTGTGCCTGCGGGTAAGTTAGGATCTGCCAGGCGGTTACCGTCTTCATCAAGCGGGGAGTCCGGGGTCACTATGCCCTGGTTGCGGCGGCGTTCTACCCGGCTGTCCCAGAACATGCGGCGGTTGTTTAAGCCTAAGTTAAAGACGGTCGGGGCATTACGGGGTACGGCGGGCAGGTTATTGGCATCAAGATCGTTAAACCGGCCCAGGCCCAATAGATCATGGCTGCTGATGTCGAGTTCATTAACGGCATCAACCCCGACAGATAAAGAGAGGTTGTCGCCGCCCCCTAAAGTGGGGTGATGGCAGGAAACGCAGGCGGAGCTGTTTTCACCGCCGAGGTTCTTGGCAAAGAATAACTGTTTGCCTAACTGGGCTCTTTCGTCTGTGATGTCCGGCAGGTCCAGATCATCAACATCTATCGGGGAGAGATCACGCTCGGCGATCAGTGCCTGCAGGTTTTCTTCAGCGTTGACTAAATTGGCATCGGCATCGATAGCACCTCTGCCGCCACGGCCCTGGCCGTTACCGCGTCCCTGACCATCACCACGGCCTTGACCGTCACCGTTTCTGGCCTGGCCGTCATTGGCGGGCGCTCCTCTTTGGCCATCCGCGCCGGGTCCGCCGCGCGGCGGGGCTTCCTGTGCCTGGGATGGGAGTATCATCAAACTACTTAGCACTAGCATGCTTATACAAACGGCTTTATTCATTGTAATTACCTCTGACATCTATCTATTGTGTTTAACAGAAAACAAACAGGCTAAATAATGAAACGGGGGCTGATGACTATGTAATGGCGTGTTATTTATGCTTCGGTCTTTTAAGGAGACTCTTGTTGTACACGCCGGGTCACTTTTCGTTATTTAGGTCTTCCTTTACCCTAGAACGCATAAGTTGTGCTTAGGTTGACACCGAATGTAAAGAAAAGTAAAGAAAAGTCAAAAAAGGTCAGGATTGTAACCGGGGAGAATAGGCAGAGCATATCTTTAGTTGTTGATATTATTGCTTTTTAAACCTGTCCTGATATCTGAGGGGATTACATTTTTAATTTACAAAAAACTTAAAAAAGGGATGAAAGGCAGGAGCCATTGTCCTTAATCGGAGTAAAATAGCTCAGACTTTATATCTGGTATTTGAGCGCAGCAAGGTTTCAAATTGCTCAACCGTTAACGGTTTTGCCAGCCAGTATCCCTGGCCATACTGACAGCCCATGTCTTTTAATAACTGCATTTGTTCTGTGCTTTCTATGCCTTCGGCAATGACCTTAATGCCGAGTTTTTTGGCCATCACCACCATGGCTTCGCAGATGATCAGATCATCACTGCCCTGCGACATTTTCTGGATAAAGCTTTTATCGATTTTTAAATAGTCGATATGGAATTTCTTCAGGTAAGACAGCGAAGAATAGCCGGTGCCGAAATCGTCGATGGAAATTTCCATACCCGAGTCTCGCAGCTGGGCCAAACGTTGATTGACCTGATCATAGTCATTCATTAACAGGTTTTCGGTAATTTCCAAGGTGAGTGCATCGGCATCAAGCTGGTAGTTTGCCAGCCAGGCAAGCCAGTCAGACGGGCTGTCGGTGTTGTTTCGATATTGTAGCGGGGAAGTATTAATGCTGATTTGAAAATTCTCAGCATACTGCTTACGCCACTTGGCCACCTGCAAGCAGGCCTGCTCAAATACCCAGTTACCAATGTCAATGATGAGCCCGGATTCTTCCGCCAAGGGGATAAAATCTGCCGGGCTTATCATACCGCGGCTCGGGTGGTGCCAGCGTAGCAAGGCTTCGGCCTTATATATTTTTTGACTGGCGATTTCAAAAATAGGCTGATAAAGCAGGTGTAATTCCCGGTTGTCGATTGCCTTTCTTAAGTCGTTGATCAAGGTGAGGCGGTTTTGTATCGAGGCGCGCATACCCGAGGTAAAGTAATGAAAACAGCCACGTCCGGAAGATTTGGCGCCATACATGGCCTGATCGGCATTTTTTAGCAGGTCATCAAGATCTGCGGCGTCATCGGGAAAGATGGCGATGCCAAGGCTGGCGGAAACATAAACCAGCTCTTGTTGCAGTTGAAACGGTTGCGACAGGGAGGAAAGAATTTTACCGGCAATGTCCTCAATCAGTGCTTCATTCTTGAGCTCGGGTATTAAGATCAAAAACTCATCGCCGCCGAGACGGGCAACGGTATCGCTTTCCCGGGTACAGTTAAGGAGGCGCTTGGCACATTCTATCAGTAATTCATCGCCGATATTATGGCCGAGGGAGTCATTAACCGCTTTAAAATGATCTAAGTCCAGGCAGATTAACGCCAGTTTCTGTTGGTTTCGCCGGCTGTTTTTCAGTGCGGTTTTTAGCAGTTCGCGCATCAGGTTGCGATTGGTCAAGCCGGTGAGGCCGTCAAAATTTGCCTGCTGCCAGATCAGCTTGTTGGCCTGGGCTCTTTCTATGGAAATGCTAGCTAATGCCGCCGATTGTTCAATCAGGTGAAAATCCCTGGCAGAGGGAGCTGACTTTTCTTTATGGTATATCGCAAAGGTGCCGAGCACTTTGCCTTCGGGGTCGATAATGGGCTCAGACCAGCAGCTGCCCAGTTGTGCCCTGGCGGCAAGTTCGGTATAAGAGGTCCAAAGAGGATGGCTGGCAATATCTTCCACTACCACTCTTTTCCCGGTATAGGCACTGGTGCCGCAGGAGCCGACATTCTCGCCTATGATCAGGCCATCCACCGCTTGGTTATAAAAGTCGGGCATGCTCGGGGCTGCCTTCAGGGTGAGTTTAGTGCCGGTGTCGTCCATTAATAAAATGCTGCACATCATGTCGGGATATTCCAGCTCTACTCCGGTTACTATCGCGGTCAGTATTTCTGTCAACGGCTCTGAGCGGGCGATTAATTCCAGTACCTGGTTGCGCAGCCGGTTGAGTTGTTCATTGTGCCGTAACTGGCTGACGGCCTGGTGCAACTGTTTTCTTGACTGGATGAGTTTTGCCGTGACCTGGCTTAAGTCGGCGGCATTGACCTCAGACTCCGCCACTTTTGCCAGTTCGGTTAAGATACTGATTTGCCCCGGTGTTAAGGTTCTTGGCTGGTGATCTAAAATGCTCAAGGTGCCGATATTAAAGCCCTGGCTGTCTTTGATGGCGATACCGGCATAGAAACGCAAATGAGGTTCCTCTGTTACCCAAGGTTTATTGGCTGAGCGGGAGTCAAGTAAGGTATCTTCAACGACTAATACTTCATCGGTTAAAATGGTATAACCACAAAGACTTTGTGCCCGGGAAGTTTCCGTTAAATAAAATCCGGGGGATGATTTAAACCACAGGCGTTTGGCATCAACCAAGCTCACCATGGCAAAGGGCACATCAAAGACCTGCATGGCAATGCGGGTAATACGGTCAAAACGTTCTTCGGGCGGGGTATCTAAAATATTCAGCGCCTGCAATGCCAGCAGTCTTTGAGTTTCATTTTTAAATAATGTTAAGTCAGGCAAGACTACATCCTTTCACTACGGCGCCAGCATCAATAATCTTTCCTTTACCTTTGTTAACGGCTAAGGGATCCGGTTATTTGCACACAAGATATATACCTTGAAAATTAAAATTTACTATCAAAGTCATTTTGTTACCAGAGAAATCTGTAAAACCTGCTGTTTTGTGCGTTTATCGAACAAAAAAATAGCAAGCATTAAAGTGAAGTGAATCAAAAGGCTAAGCAAGTCATTATCATTTTTAGCCCGCTGCCATGGTGTCATGGCTAGTCATTGCCGTTGGGTTATCGTATAGTGGTTAAGTCTTAAACAGCTTGGAATTCGCCTATACGTAAATAATCCGGCCTGATTTTCAGTACAGGTTATTGATTAGGTTAGTAAAGATAAAGTTTTTAGAAGAATAAGCACTTTTAATGGAGAAAATAGCTTGTTGTTTTGAAGTTAACTCCATGGTTTATGGAAATGATTGACGTAAAGGTTTGACGAATAATCTGGCGTGAAACTTGAATAGTCAAAGTAAAGAATCAATCAAAAGTGCTGTATTATGAACTTACATCGATTACTTACTTCAATTTGTCTTATTGTGCTGCTCAGCGGCTGTGCCACCCTGGATGTGCTGATGGTGAGTGCCACAGGGATCAGTTACCTGGTCAGTGGTAAATCCATTTCCGATAATATTGTCTCTGCTGTGATTGATGAAGATTGTGCTGCCCATAGGTTATTGTTAAATAAAGATGTTTGCGTACCCACCAATCAACCTGCCGATATCTTGGCTCATGATGGAGAAACCCGGATAGCTGCGAATACCTTGCCTGAACAGTCCCGGAAAGAAGTTGTCATTGCAGAACAACCTGAGGTTTATCAATCAGGCAGCAACACAGTCATTGCCCGGGCGCTGGATCGCAGTGAACAATTCAAGCAATTATTGCCTGTTGCAGATACCAGGGGGAATAGGGAGCAAGCCCAGGAAGCTACAACCCGACAAGTTTTGCCGCAAGAAGTCAGCGTAGCCAGTGAAATCGCCAAAAATATGACACCCGTGCATAGCTCAGCCGAGCACAATCATTATATTGAAAACCCGCAAACCTTTGTCGTGATCGGCAGCTTTAATGAACTGACTTTTGCCCGGGAGCGGCAAATATCCCACCTGGCGTTAAATGCCGAAGTGGTCAGCAATTTACATAATGACAAGACCAGGTTCCGTGTCGTGGTCGGCCCTTATAATGAGCTGGACTCCGAGCAGTCGCTAACGCAATTGCCTGAGTTGGAAAAATTCTCTCCCTGGCGCATTAATTTGTGTGCCAGCTCTATGGCGCCGCCGCCGTGTGAAAGTTCGGTTGTTGCCCGGGTGGAATTTTAACTGCAGCCTGTGGCAAGGGACTTAGCCGGGATGTGCCGCGGCCAATAGTGCGCCGCGGTTATTGGTGATAATAGCAAAACCGGTTTCTTTATTCTGCCACCAACTGTTCAAGTTTATAGCTGGCGTTATCCTGTCCTTTTTTCAGCTGGGTTTGCAGGTAAGGCAATATTGCTGTCAGCTGCTCTTTAAGCTGCCACGGGGGATTGACAATAAACAAACCTGTACCTGTCATGCCGTATTCTTCGGTATCCGGACGCTGGCAAAACTCTACCTGAAGCAGGTTTTTCACCTGGCTGTCGGTGAAGGTTTTCTCCATCTCGTCTACCAAAGTCCGCTTTACCACGGGGTACCAGAGAATATAAGTACCGGTGGCAAATTTGTCATAGGCTTTGATAATGGTTTTTACCGCTTTCGGATAATCTTCTTTTAGCTCATAGGGCGGATCGATCAACACCACGCCGCGCCTGCTGGGTGGCGGCAATAAAGATAACACTCCCTGGTATCCGTCAGACTGTTTGACATGGGCTTTGCGCCAGCGCTGGCAAAAGTCGTTGAGGTAGTCGATATCCGTTGGGTGTAATTCAAATAAATGGGCGCTGTCCTGGCGTCTTAATATCGCTTTGGCAATGCCGGGAGAGCCGGGATAAAGGCTGATCTCATCATCGGCGCTGGCCTGGTTCATATCCCGGATCAGCTCCAGGTAGGGCAGCAGGGCCTCGGGTATTGCTTGTTGTGCATCGGCGGATAACAGCCTGGCGATACCTTCTTTATATTCGCCGGTTTTCTGGGCATAACTGTCACTGAGCTGATACATGCCGGCGCCGGAATGGCTGTCGATATAGCTAAAGCCTTTTTCCTTGCGGGTCATATAATCGAGCACCAGGGTCAATACCGAGTGTTTTAAGACATCGGCGAAGTTGCCGGCGTGAAAGGCATGGCGATAACTAAGCAAGGGTCACCTCTTTAATGTGTTGAAGGAGCAGGAGTTGGTTAAAGTTGAAATTTTCCCTCTGCCTCCGGACTTTTAAAGCCGGGGCAGAGTGAAATGATCAGGCTGATTAATTAAGCCTGTGAAGCCAGGTATTCTTCATAGGTACCGGCAAAGTCAACATAACCGTCTTCTTTAAGCTCGATAATGCGGGTTGCCAGGCTGGAAACAAATTCCCGGTCGTGGCTGACGAAAACCAGGGTGCCTTCGTATTTTTCCAGCGCCATATTCAACGACTCGATAGACTCCATATCCATGTGGTTGGTGGGTTCATCCATCACCAGGATATTGGGCTTTTGCATCATCAGCTTGCCGAATAACATCCGGCCCTGCTCACCACCGGATAAGACTTTGACGGACTTTTTGATGTCGTCGGCAGAGAACAATAAACGCCCCAGGTAACCGCGAACAACCTGCTCGTCGTCGCCTTCCTGACGCCACTGGCTCATCCAGTCAAACAAGGTCATGTCATTTTCAAATTCATGGGCATGATCTTGTGCGTAATAACCGATATTATGATTTTCGGACCAGTTAAATTCACCGGTATCCGTTTGATAACCGGGCTCACCCATCAACAAACGTAAGAAGGTGGTTTTACCGATACCGTTTTCCCCGATCACCGCGATACGCTCACCGACTTCCGCCATCAAAGAGATATCTTTGAGTACATGGTTATCGTCAAAGCTCTTGTTGATGTTTTCCATCACCAGGGCGTTACGGAATAACTTTTTCTCTTGCTCAAAACGGATAAAGGGATTAACCCGGCTGGAAGCTTTCACTTCATCAAGCTGGATTTTATCGATTTGTTTGGCGCGTGAGGTCGCCTGTTTGGCTTTAGACGCATTGGCAGAGAAGCGGGCAACGAACTCTTTTAATTCGCTGATTTGTGCTTTTTTCTTGGCGTTATCCGCCATTAATTGGGCGCGGGCCTGGGTGGCTGCCAGCATGTATTGATCATAGTTGCCCGGATAAACCCGAAGTTCACCGTAATCAAGATCCGCCATATGGGTACAAACACTGTTGAGGAAGTGCCTGTCATGGGAAATAATGATCATGGTGGAGTCACGTTCGTTTAAGGTTTCTTCCAGCCATTGAATGGTGTGAATGTCCAGGTTATTGGTCGGTTCGTCGAGCAATAAGATATCCGGATCGGCAAACAAGGCCTGGGCCAGTAATACCCTTAGCTTCCAGCCGGGAGCGACTTCGCTCATTTTGCCATAGTGCTGCTCAACCGGAATACCGACGCCCATCAAGAGTTCACCGGCGCGGCTTTCGGCGCTGTAACCGTCCATTTCCGCATATTCAGACTCTAAATCACCGACTTTCATGCCGTCTTCTTCGCTCATCTCCGGCAGGGCATAGATGCGGTCACGCTCTTCTTTTACTGCCCACAGCTCGGTATGGCCCATGATCACGGTATCGACCACAGAATATTCTTCAAAGCCGAACTGGTCCTGGCGCAGCTTACCTAAACGCTCGTTCGGGTCCAGGCTGACATTACCGGACGTTTGCTCAAGGTCGCCCCCTAAGATTTTCATCAGGGTGGATTTACCACAACCGTTGGCGCCGATCAGGCCGTAACGGTTACCGCCGCCAAATTTCTGGGAAATGTTTTCAAACAGCGGCTTGGCGCCAAACTGCTGGGTAATATTATTTGCTTGTAACAAAGGTTTATCCTTTTGTATTTGATTCACCTTGAACAGGCCGATATAAAGTCGTGCCGAACAAGGTGTGAGTTAATTAAAAATTCGTTGGTGTTAATCCGTTACCCGGGTTTTTGTCCCTTTTTCCGGCCCGGTTTCGACCCCGGACCTTTGCGGTCATTAAACTGGTTGCTGCTAAAACGGGTCAGCCCCGGATTGGCTTTACCTTTACCATTACTCCGGTTAGTGCGCCCGGGTGTGTTTTGTCCCGGCCTGTGTTGACCCGGAGACGTTTTATTACCCTTGGCGTTATTTTTCCCTTTGGTGTATTGCATGGTTTTTTCTGCGCGGCTTTCTGCCGGCACCAGACAACCTTCTTTTGAGCCAATGAGTTTACGCGCCAGTCCCATTTTGCTGATGGCTTCACGGATAATCGGCCAGTTGGCGGGATCATGGTAGCGTAATATCGCCTTGTGCAAGCGGCGCTGGCGTCCGCCTTTAGGTACGGTGACGGCGTCGCTGTTCTTCTTCACGTTTTTCAGCGAGTTAATCTCGGTATGGTACAAGGTGGTGGCATTGGCCAGCGGCGACGGATAAAAGTTCTGCACCTGATCCAGCTTGAAGTTATTTTCCTTTAACCACAGCGCCATATTGATCATATCCATATCTGTGGTGCCGGGATGGGCGGAGATAAAGTAGGGGATCAGGTACTGTTTTTTACCGGCTTCCCTGGAATAGAAGTCGAACATTTCCTTGAACTTGTCATAGCTGCCCATACCGGGTTTCATCATCTTGCTCAGCGGGCCTTCTTCGGTGTGCTCGGGGGCAATTTTTAAATAACCGCCGACATGGTGGCGGGCCAGCTCTTTGACATAATTGGGATCTTCTACTGCGAGATCGTAGCGCACCCCTGAGGCGATCAGGATTTTTTTAATGCCCTTGACCTTACGGGCCTTACGGTACAACTCTATGGTCGGGGTATGATCGGTATCTAAATGGCCACAAATAGTGGGCCAGACACAAGAAGGCTTACGGCAGGTGGCCTCGGCCTTGGGGCTTTTACAGTTTAACTTGTACATGTTGGCGGTAGGGCCGCCGAGATCGGAAATCACGCCGGTAAAGCCGGGCACTTTTTCCTTGATGTCTTCTATTTCCTCTATGATAGATTCCTGCGAGCGGCTCTGGATAATACGGCCTTCGTGCTCGGTAATGGAGCAGAAGGTACAGCCGCCGAAACAGCCGCGCATGATATTGATGGAGGTTTTGATCATATCATAGGCGGGTATTTTGGCCGAGCCGTAGACCGGGTGCGGCACCCTTTGATAAGGCAGGCCGAAGACATCATCCATTTCCTGGGTGCTTAGCGGGTAAGCCGGCGGATTTAACCAGATAATACGGTCGCCGTGGCTTTGTACTAAAGGTTTGGCTGAGCCGGGGTTTACTTCCTGATGGAAAATACGCGAGGCATGGGCGTAAAGCACCTTGTTACTTTTTACCTGATCATAGGTGGGTAAATTAATATAGGTGGTCAGCCAGGGTTTGGCTTTGTTATCCCAGTTTTTATTCTGGTATTTGGCACTGATATGCTCGGAAATTTCCACGACCTGAGGGGTTTGGGAAACATCTTTTGCTATCTCATCTGTGGCGCTTTGTTCTTTATTGCTGTCGCAGCTTGATGCACTCATGTCCTGATAAGGGCTGGGAATAGGGTCTATCTTGCCGGGTTTGTCGATATTGCGCGAGTCTATGCCTTTCCAGCCGGGCAGGGGCTGTTTGGCCAGAAATGCGCTGCCGCGGACATCGGTAATGGTTTTAACATCTTCGCCTTTGGCGATGCGGTGGGCAATTTCCACCAGCGGGCGTTCGGCGTTGCCATAAATAAGCAGGTCGGCCTTGGCATCGAATAAAATCGAGCGGCGTACTTTATCGGACCAGTAATCGTAATGGGCAATGCGGCGTAAGCTCGCTTCTATGCCGCCAATAACTACGGGCACATCTTTGTAGGCTTCTTTACAGCGCTGGCTGTACACCAGTACCGCGCGGTCGGGACGTTTGCCGCCTTCGTTGTTCGGGGTATAGGCATCGTCATGGCGCAGGCGGCGTTCGGCGGTATAGCGGTTGATCATCGAGTCCATGTTGCCCGCAGTAACGCCATAAAATAAATTGGGTTTGCCAAGCCCCATAAAGGCGTCTTTACTGTGCCAGTCGGGCTGGGCAATAATGCCGACCCGAAAGCCCTGGGCTTCGAGCATACGGCCGATAATTGCCATGCCAAAACTTGGGTGGTCGACATAGGCGTCACCGGTAACCAGGATAATATCGCAGCTGTCCCAGCCCAATTGGTCCATTTCCTGGCGCGACATAGGTAAAAATGGCGCAGAGCCATAACATTCCGCCCAGTATTTGGGGTATTCGAATAACTTTACTTGCGGTAATGGGATCATAACTTTTGCTCTGGCTCTGCCGACAAGTTTTCACCTGTCTGGATTTTAATAAAATTTAAGGGTTTTATGATCTGGACCATAAAACACCGATAAAAACCGACTGCCCCGGCTCGCAGCACTTATTTTAGGAAAGTTCACAGCGAAACGGGCGCGCGATTATAGCAAAATTCACCGGCATTGGCATGTTAATTTTAAGCGTACAGTTATGCTTACAGGTACGGGCTCTCTTTACCTTATGTTTGCGATAAGCGGGGGAAATACGGCGGTAATTGCCGTATACATTGGCGGCGAATACTTTTATTATTGAGCGCATTCAATTTTTCCCAAACACCGGACGTTATTTTAATAACAATAAGCATCGACATCTTATGAAATTACAATTACTCGCCGCCGCAATCAGTTTTTCTTTGGTTGCCTGTGCCGCTAATCAAAATACACCGTCATCTGTTAGCAAACCGGAAAAAGCTGCCGAAGTGGTTAAAGCCGCGCCTGCAGCCGGTATGGATAACAGCGATATTATTACCCTGAAGCAGATAATGGCAGATCCCGACTGGTTAGGGCGTGCGCCCGAGTCCTGGTATTGGGGAGATGACAACCAGACGGTATTTTTCAAACAAAAACGCGAAGGTTCTCCGATAAGGGACTTATACCGTAAAACGACCGGCACTGAAGGCAATGGCAAGCAGGTGACATTAGCCAACATGCACGCCGCTTCTGATATGTACGCGGTTACCAATAATAACGGCACCTTGGAAGCCTATGAATTTGAAGGTAATGTTTTTGTTAAAGACCTTGCCAGCAAGAAAGTTCGTCAGTTAACCTTTACCTCGGCTTATGAATATTCTGTGATGTTTCTTGCCGATGGCAATGTTGCCTATCGGGCGGGCAATACCTTTTATCGCCATGATCTTGAAACCAACCAGGTAACCGAACTGGCCAATTTATTGATTGCCGATGAGCCGGAAGGCATCAAGGAGCCGGATACCTATATCGGCAAAGAGCAGCATAAGTTAATTGACTATGTTGCCCTGCAACACAGAAATGCCAAATTAGCCAAGCAGCAAAAAGATGCGCTGAAAAAAGGCAACAAGGCCATTACCAAAACAGATTTTTACCTGGGCGAGGGCAATAAAATTGTTCACGCCAGCTTATCGCCTGCCGGGGATAAATTATTTGTCAGTATTGCCGAGGACGTGGCGGATCGTTATCCGAACGATATTATGCCCAACTATATTGCCGGTGACGCCCAGATAAAGGCACAGCAGGTGCGCTCGCGGGTATCCGATAACCGCAAATACAGCGAAACGCTGCTGATCTTGGATTTAAACAGCATGGAAAAAGCCGAGCTGAGCTATGAGAGCTTACCCGGTTTTGACCAGGATGTATTGGCCAAGGTGCGCGAAGAAAATTATCAGCGCCAGGGCAAAGAATACAGCTCGGAAAAACAGCCGCGCGATATTCATGTTATTCGCGCCAGTTTCCCGATCCAATGGCATAAAAATGGCCAGCAATTAGCGGTAATGCTTGAAGCCTGGGATAACAAAGACCGCTGGATTGCCACGGTAGACTTTAAAGAAAATAGCCTGGTTTCTCAGCACAGGTTGCACGACGATGCCTGGATCAACTGGTCGTTTAACGAATTTGGCTGGTTAAACAACAGCGATAAGCTTTATTACCTGTCAGAAGAAAGCGGCTACTCCCATGTTTATGTGAAAGCCTTAGGCGAAAAAGCGACCCAGCTGACAAGCGGTAAGTATGAAGTACGTGATTTGACCTTATCAAGAGACGAGCAAACCCTGTACTTTAAAGGCAATAAAAAGCACCCGGGCATTTATGAAATCTATTCTTTAGATATTGGTAAAGGTGAAGTTACCGCGCTGACTGACCTGGGCGGAAAAAACGATTACCAGCTGAGCAATGATGAATCTAAGCTGTTAATAGAACACTCTGAAATTACCATGCCGCCGGAGTTATATGTGCAAGATGCCGTTGCCGGGGCAACAGCGGTGCGTTTAACTCATACCGTTTCTGAGAAATTCCTGAGTCTGCCGTGGACGGCACCTTCCGTGGTAGCCATTCCTTCAAGCCATCAGGAACAGCCGATATATACCAAAGTGTATCTGCCGAAGAATTTCGATAAAAGCGCAGAAAAACGCCGCGCGGTTATGTTCACCCATGGCGCCGGTTATCTGCAAAATGCCCATTTGGGCTGGTCGGTTTATTTCCGCGAATTTATGTTTAACAGCATGCTGGCCCAGCAAGGCTACGTGGTGATGGATCCTGATTACCGGGCATCGGAAGGTTATGGCCGGGACTGGCGTACCGCCATTTACCGCCACATGGGTAAACCGGAAGTGCAGGATATGCGTGATGCGGTGAACTGGGTGGTAGAAAATGCCAATGTTGATAAAGACAGGGTAGGGACGTACGGCGGCTCTTATGGCGGTTTCCTGACCTTGATGTCGCTCTTTACCGATCCTGAGTTATTCCAGACAGGTGCGGCCATTCGCTTAGTGTCTGATTGGGCCCATTACAACCATGGTTATACCTCCAATATTTTGAATACCCCGGAAGATGATGCCATTGCCTATGAGCGCAGCTCACCGATTTATTTCGCCGAAGGCTTGACCAAGCCATTGCTGATCAACGCTCCTATGGTAGATGACAATGTATTCTTCCAGGATACGGTGCGTTTGGTGCAAAGGTTAATTGAGTTGGAAAAACAAGACTTTGAAACCGCGATTTACCCGGTGGAGCCTCATGGTTTCGTTCAGCCAAGTTCTTGGTTGGATGAGTATCGCCGTATATACAAGTTGTTTGAGACCAAGCTGTAAATCGCTAAGGTTTCTTTTTGGTTAAGCCGGTATTTGTTTAGCGCCAGTCAGTCAAGCTGACTGGCGCTATCTTGACGGATTTTTTGGGATTATAAATCACTTAACGGGCTACGCACCCCATCGGCTCCGGCCTGAATGACATGGGTATAAATTTGAGTGGTGCGGACATCGATATGTCCCAATTGTTCTTGTACGGTGCGAATGTCACAACCACGTTGTAATAAATGGGTTGCAAAGCTATGACGTAACGTATGACAACTGACATTTTTCGTTATTCTTGCTTGTTTTGCTGCATGCTTCACGGCTTTTTGTAAACAGCTTTCATCAATATGATGACGCCTGAGTGCGTTATTGGCATGAGGATCCCGACTCAAGCGGGCAGAGGGAAATAAATAATGCCAACCTAACTCTTTCGGTGCTGCGGGATACTTTTTTGCCAGTGCATGAGGTAACCACACCCCAAGGTAATCTTTATTTTTCATATCTATGCCGTAATATTTTTTGCAGCTGGCTATTTGATGCTTGAGCGGTTCAACCAGTTCTTTAGCTAAGGTCACCCTGCGGTGTTTATTGCCTTTACCACGCCATATCAACAGGCATAGATAATCAAAATCTATATCTTGAATTCGCATTCTTATGGTTTCCATTAACCGTAAACCATTGCCATACATGAGTTGAGCCGGTAAAGAATATTGTGCGGATACCGCATTCAATAAGGTGCTTACTTCTTCCGGGGTGAGTACCGTAGGCAGTTTTGCCTGACGTGACGATTTATTGAAATCCAGGTTTAAGGATAGCGGGGCTTGAATGATTTCTTTATAAAGAAATACCAGGGCATTCAGGGCTATTGCTTGAGTGCCGGGGGCAACATTGTTTTGTGCTGACAGGTAAGTTAAAAAATACTCAACATCATGCTCGCCTAAAGTTGAAGGATGCTTTTTGTTATGAAAAAGGATATATTTCTTCACCCAGTAGAGGTATGTTTCTATGGTTCTTTTGGCATATCTGCGGGTGATCATAAATTCGTTGATATAGGCTAAGAATGGAGATTGGGACATTGATATTGCCCTTAATGATTGCTGTATATTCATACAGTTTAGACGTTCTTTAATTGATAGCCTTATTAGACGGCAAAAAAAGGTATTTTTATTATTTCTTCAATTCTCGAAATAATACTAATGGCTTGATATGATAAGGGGAATGTATATTTTACATTTTATTAAATTATTTAAAGACGGGAAAAAACTGTATTTAAATACGGTTTTTTGCCGACTGCTAAGCTGTTATGTTTATCGATGGCCGAAGGAACAATTGTGACTAAAAATGCTAAGTGCATAATTTCTATTCTTATTTCATTTTCGTTATTCGCATTTGCAATTGACCGATATATCTTTGTTCAAATTAGTGAACACTATTTCCCTGAATCGCATAATGAGTACTGGATCTTGTATCCCATTGTTTTATCTGTAATTGCTGTTTATTTTATCGTTTGTGCTTTTAAAGGTAAGTTCATATTATGGAAAAAGAGTGCAAAATAAACATAACAAGTGCATGTTACGGAAAAATTTCCGCTGCGCTCCAATTTTCCGCAAATGCATGCGTTATGCCATCCTTGGAATCAAGTAATGTCTATAGTCGAAATATCAGAAAAGTCATGGCAAGGAATCCTTAAGGTGCAAGAGGAAGCATATACAGGAGTTCCACCAGAGGAAGTCGATGTACTTAAAAGCAAATGGAAAGCATCGCCTGAAACCTGCTTTGTGTTTCAATCCAGCAGCAATGAGATTTTAGGGTACTTGCTCGCTCACCCTTGGAATTCCGATGAGCCACCTAAATTATTTGAAGAGCTTCCTCGCAAGTCTGCTGGTGATACCTTATATCTTCACGATTTGGCGGTAAGTAATAATGCAAGGGAGTCAGGTATAGGGAAGCAACTGTCAAGTAAGCTCATACAAGTAGCTAAATTGAGGCAATTTAATCGTGTACTTCTTGTCGCCGTTCAAGGATCAGGGGGTTATTGGTTCAAGTTCGGCTTCCGAGAGGTTCATAATGCATCTATTTGTTCAAGCTACGGCATGAATGCCAAGCTAATGTCGCTCAATGTTCAGGCATAACAAGCGCAAGCACACGGATGTCAAAAGCTACGCGCCATTGTGCATTTGCTTCGCAAATTTTAGCACAAAGCCGCTCCGCTTTTGCCACCGGTGTTGCGGGCGTTATTCGGCCACCGCTAGTTCATGCTAAATATTTTGGAAATAGCGGTATTTCCTAGCTGGCTTTAGTGCGTGATTCCGGTGGGTTTTCGCCGGAACGGTTAGATGTTCCCGCTAATAGACTTTCCTCTTTCTTTTTCAAAAGCACTAAAGGTGGTAAAGTCATTAGCTTGTTCTGGCTGTAGTGTCGGGCTCAAAATTCACGGCTTGGTGCGTAGCGGTGGTGGGTGTCTTTAGCATCTTCCGTTTACGCTTCAAGCTATTTTCAACGTTGCCAGGTTTGTGGTTACAGCTGGCAGCCAATAACAAGGCAAAACGCCGGACGCAGCAAGCTGCTCCGGTGTTTGCAGCGTTACATACTCCTGAAATTATCCGGCACCATCTAATATGAAAGAAGTTGAGAGAATCATTAGAGTTGACCATGCTGGTGAGTTTGGAGCTATTAATATTTACAGATCCCAGATGTTAATAGCCAACCTCCTTTATAAAGATATCAAACCTAAATTAGCAGAAATGCTTGAACATGAAAAAGAGCACTTTCAACGTTTTGATCTATGGTTACAAAACAATGAAGTGCGCCATTGTTATGCTCTCTGGTTCTGGGCGTTTGGCGGCTTTGTTTTAGGGATAATTACAGCCCTATTAGGCCGAAAATCAATTTGGGTGTGTACAAACGCAATTGAAAGCACTGTCCTTCACCATTTAGATGAACAATTAAATTACTTAAAATTAAACAGCACTACCGCTTACGAGGCTGTCTTAAGTATTAAATCAGATGAAGAGGAGCACCAAAGATACGGACAACTTCATGGCTCTAACTCTTTCATATATTTACCAATACACTGGGTCGTAAAATACTCGACAAAATTTGCTATTTGGCTTTCAACCAAGTTATAAGTATGTAACAAGTGTGTCATGCAGGAATTTTAATAAAATGTCGCTACGCGCCAAAGCTTTTATTAAAATCCTCATACACAAGCGTTAGGCTACATATGCATTATAAAGAAATGGATTACCGGTCAGCTCCACTAAGAGTTCTTAGTACAGCATCAACAAATGCAGTTGCTGAGTTAATAAGTTTTTCCACAGAAGGTATTATGGATGGGTTAACAGCAATGGAGTACGCTGAATCTTTCCACGGAGCATTATTGGTCGCATGTCAAGCTTATGCAGTTGGCACGGTTAGCGATATAAATAAAATACAAAAATCTAACTATAGCAAAATTGAACTTTATAAGTATAAAGAAACTAATTACCACGATTACACCCATGTAGAGTTAATTAATGCTCTTGCCAACTTCTTCAAACACAATGAAGAGTGGATTTCGTGGCCGGTTAACGGAACAACTAAGACGCTTCGGTACTTCGGAATTAATGAAGATACTGAGTTTCCTTTATACACTGGAATTAAAGTGATTATCGGTGAATCAACTGATTTTGGTGGTTTATGTAAAGTTTTAGAAGATTGGCGGTTTGCTCTATTATATTTGCGGGACCAAAATGCCTAACAAGTTAATGTTATCGGAGTTTTATTACTGGGTGTTCCGCACAAAATGCAATGAGATCAGTTGGTTAAGTCGTTGTGCCTTTAGGGTAAAAGGAGAGTAATGTGGATTGGAATAAACTTATAGAGCAAACCCCAAAATGGCTAATAGCATTATCTTTTTTACTTTTGTCTATATTCCTAGCTCTTTTATACGTTGGTAACGTTTCATTTAATTATGGTGACGGCAAGCTAGGATTTATAAAAGAAGAAATAGCCGAAGTGCAAGTAGTTTCAAATGGCTTACCTATTGGAGCAATCATAGCTTGGCATAAAGGAATGGAAAACTCTCTTGAGTTAGGCGAACAATGGCTTGAATGCGACGGACAAACCGTTTTTGATGAAGAGTCGCCTTTTTATAAAAAGAAAGTACCTAACTTGAATGGTGAGGCACGCTTTTTACGAGGTAGTAATAGCTCTGGCATAATGCAAGATCATGATTGGAAGTCGTTTTCAATTCAAAATACTGGGCCTGGTGCTTATACTCATGAACCGGTAACTATACCGAAAAGTGGAATTAACACTTCTTTTCCGTTTGGAGGGCACTGGAGCGCGCCTGGTGGTTTAATAAAGGTTAAATTTGATTCGTCAGAAATTCGTCCGAAGAATATGTCTGTTGTATGGATTATCAAGATAAAGAAATCCTAACAAATTCATAAATAAGGAAAAATAATAGCTAGTCGCTTTGCTCCTAAACAGCTATTATTCTCCTATTATGTAAGGCGTTAGGCACTACTATTTCGGTGAATTAAATGGATGAAATTGAACTCAAAAAGCTTGAGATAGAAAAAGAGAAACTTGCTCTCGAACGACAAAAATTAAGCCTAGAGCTTAGAAAGTGGGTTGTTGTAGCAATCGCAGCTGTAATTTCATTCTTTCTCATCGATTATGGGAAGCTGACTTTAGAGCGAACAAAAGAAGAATCGATGCATGATAGAGAGCTTCTAAAATCCTATCTTAAGGCAATGGATTCTTCAAAGCCTGAAATATGGAAACGTAAGCTGCGTTTCATAAAATCCTTTGCAAAAGATGAGAGGGTTTTATCTTGGGCAGAAGAGCAGCTTACGACCCTAAGCAAATTACCTCCAAAAGAATCTCTTTATCTAGAAGCAGCTGACATAGCTAAAAAACTTTCTAGAAGAGAGCCTCTTAATGAGGAGCTATGGACGCGATTTGAACAGCTTTATTGGTCTGAATTACCATTAGCTAATGAAAGTATGGCTATGGAGGATGCAATGGTCAACTTTCGCCAGTCTCTGCTGGACGCTCATGAGGCCCCAATAGGAGATGACGACATTGAATGGGATAATGTTAAAAAGGCCCTTTTGAAATTATCTAAAGTAGTGAGCAGTGAAATGCCTAACAAGGCGCTGCAGACGACCGCAGAAAGCGGCGTCTGAGCGCGGCGTTAGTTTACTTGGAGTATTACTCAATTATGGATGATGTATCAGAGCAGTTTAAAACTGTCCAAAAGCGCTTTTATACTGTATTGCTTTTAACTGTATCACTCTTCGCAAGTGGATTTATTCTTAAGTCTTTTAATCTAGAATTGTTTAACCCTTTCTATGGCGCACTTTTTGGCGTTTTGGTCTTTAATATTGGTGTTTGGTTATTTTATAGATGCCCAAAGTGTAATACAGTTCCATTTGCGTTAGGTGGCGAAGGCGTTGAAATCAGACCTAAATCATGTCAAAAATGTGGTGCCAAATTTAGGTAAAGTAAACTAACAAGTGACTATGGTGTCAACTCCTAATTTTTAACTCATTTTAGGATCCCACATGACACCATCTCTAACCATCGAATTTAAGATAACAATCATCTTTCTGACGCAGGCAATTATTGCTGTTTTTTTAGGTTTTCCAGCGGCCAATAATCGCTGATACGTATCTTTAAAAACAGGATTGCACTGAATTGCGGACATCATAGCCATGTACATAACCGTTCTGATTTTATGGCGACCACCGCGTATATTTCTTTGTCCCTGGTAAATACCACTTTCTCTATTAAATGGCGCAACACCAATGAGGGATGAAGCTTGTTTATTCGTTAAATATCCCAATTCAGGCATGTCGCTTAATAAGTTAAATGCAACCACATTACCTATGCCAGGTATGCTTTGAATAATGTCATTTTTAGCTTTATATTCAGCGCATCTATCCATCAGTTTTAGTAGTTTTTGGTCGATTTTATCGAGCTGGTTTTTAATAGCTGTTAAAATTGGTTTGATGATGCTGGATATGTTTTTTGGCATTATCTGAAGCCGATTTTTTTCCATAGTTTGCATCGTCATTAACTGTCTTCTCCTAGAAAGTAAATCACTCATTAATTGCATGGTCTCCGGCTTTAATGCTGACAATTTGGGCTTAATTGCTTCACCATAATGAGCTATAAGTTGGGCATCGAGTTTGTCTGTTTTAGCATGACGACCAATCGCTCCTGCAAATTTTTTAATGTGTGCTGGATTTGCGATAACAAAAGGTAATTTTTCTGTCGCACAGGCGATGCAAAATGCTTGTTCCAGTCGCCCCGTTGCTTCAATGATGATGCGAGTAGGATTGTATTTTTTGATTTCTTTAACGGCTTTATTGATACCTTTCTCATCATTTGAAACAGTGAAATAGATGTCTAAAGGGCGTATGTAAATATCGAGTTGTGTTTTACCAGTATCAACGCCGATGTTAATTTCATTTTGATTATTGTTGTTATTCATAATAAGCTGACTCTGCCTTGCTATTCGGGCTCGAGGCCCAGTTGACTATCCGAGTTTAATGCTTGGAGTCCTATACAGCGTTCTCACTTGTTATCGGTCTCTCAACAGAGGAGCCACGCAATCATCGAACTGCTGTATAAGAAGGCTTTGGTTGCAGCCAAAGCTTGGGCCTCACACTACCCGAAAAGGTTTAAAAAGAATATTAAGATATGGGGGATATTATCCATACAAGGCAATTAACTACGCGCCTGCGGCGCCGGACGCTCATACCTCGCGCCGGTTATTGCAGCGTTAGCTTCTATCAATATTCGGAGAGTATAATTGATTCCATTACCATCAAATTATGGTGATTTAGATCCTCATTTTGCAACAAGTTGGGATAAGATTTCATATCCAGTAGAAACTACCCCTAGACGTTATTTGGAATTTGCAATTGAAGACCTTGAAATCGGTCACTCTCTAAAAACAAGTAGAATCCTTGTCAATGCCTTATCAAATGCCAAAAGATCTTTACACTTACAAGTGGAAACTATTGCAAAGGCCTTTGGGTTTACATCCAACAAAAAAGGCTTTCCCAACTTCCATCAATACTTAGGTTTTTGTCAAAAGTGTGGAATAGTTACACCAAGAATTCTAAAGAAATTAAACACTGTACGTAATGCTGTAGAGCATGAATATTACATTCCTAGTGAATCTGAAACTGAAGATTTTATTGACGTTGTTGAGTTATTTTTGGCTGCAACCGATAAGTTTATTTATCAATTTCCAACAATGATGGAATGGTTACCAGGGGTTACTGATGATACAGTTCAGTTTGAAATAGATACTATTAAACTTCTTCCAAATACGGGGAGGTTATTGCTTACTACTTATTTGGAAAAACCAGATGAAGAGTTAGAGCTAGATCCCAGTATGGATGAATTTTTTATTTGGTTGAAAGTCCTATGTAGAGGTGTTCATGAAGGTCACTTTGAATATCAAAGCTAACAAGGGCCTCAAACATCGCGCACTACGTGCGCTGGACTCGCAACAAGTTGCTCGCCGTTTAGGCTAGCGTTAGCTGTAATAGCTCGCATTCCTCCTTGTTTATTAAAAGAATATACATGAAATTTATTATCATATTAGTTTTTGGGGCTTTAGCTACTTTCTTCACTTTTGCTCTAATGGCTGGATTAGTATCATTAAAAATTGAAGATGATGGCACTATCTCCTGTTGGACACCATTATATGAACCTAATAAATCAATCTGTACATGTTGGTTTGCTGCTGCCGAAGGACAAACTCAAAAAATGAATAATGGTATAGGGTGTAATGTTGTTGCTTTTGATGGAATAAATAAAAACACTCTACCTCAGTGTAAAGCTGAGGATGTATTTAGTTTCTCAGCTAACAAGTTCATAAATAAGGAAAAATAATAACTAGTCGCTTCGCTCCTAAACAGTTATTATTTTCCTATTATGTAAGGCGTTAGTGCGTCAAGCAAAGCTTGATGCATCTTGCAGGGTGTAAGTCCCTGTCTGGTAAGGCTTAACCAGCCACCAGTATCGAGTGTTGCGCCTGTGGCGGAGTTTCACTGAAACGAACAATACAGGTGAAGCGTACACAGAGAATCATATAGGCCATAGGGGCTATCGTGGCCCTGAAGTGCTGGTATCGCTCCGAGAATTACCATCTGACTGACGAGGTTTGTAACGCCACCGAAGTCCATGCAAAGTAGCCGTTATTCATAGCAAACGAAAGGTGAGGCTACGGCGAGTCAGCGGGGTTATCAAGCCATGGCATGTATGAAGAGATGTATCAGGAACTTGAGAGATCCAAAGGTGTTCCATAAGGATGTGGTAGGAAAGTCTAGCTAACCGTCAGACGAACGATGACCCTTTGGAAGTCAGATCAGCCCGTAGTAGTCTGAGCAAGGGAAAGCCTTGTACATGGCGAAGGAGCTGACAGTTATACCAGGTATTAAGCAGAAACATAGGCCGGACAAAGTAGGGCCGGGATCACTATGACAACCGAACTTAATATCATCGCATTTAAAGCATATACCCACCCCAAGCACAGGTTTCAAAACTTATACGGATTACTAAGTAGCGACCGCCTGTATCAAAGCTGGGGTCAGCTCAACAAACAAGCTGCGCCAGGTATTGATGGGGTAACCATTAATGACTATCAGCAAAGCTTGCCAGAAAATATTAAGCGCTTAAGTGAGCAGCTCAAGCAGAAATGTTATCGAGCCAATGACATTAAGCGTATCTTTATTCCCAAGTCTAACGGCAAACAACGGCCATTAGGCCTGCCAACGGTAGATGATAAACTGGTGCAACAGAGTGTCAGCCAAATACTGCAAAGTATTTGGGAGCAAGACTTCCTGGTGAACAGTTATGGTTATCGACCAAATAAAAGTGCACATCAGGCAGTACATAGCCTGTCGTTGAATCTTCAATTCAAAGGTTATGGTTATGTTGTCGAGGCGGACATTAAAGGCTTCTTCGACAATCTCGATCATGGTTGGTTGCTGCGTATGCTCAAACAACGGATTGATGATAAAGCCTTACTGAAGCTAATCAGCCAATGGTTAAAAGCCCGGATAAAATCACCGGAAGGGGTCTTTGAAAAGCCTGCAAGCGGTAGCCCGCAGGGAGGTATTATCAGCCCTGTACTGGCGAACATTTATCTGCATTATGCTTTGGATTTGTGGTTTGAGAAGAAAGTAAAACCGAGGATGCGGGGAAGAGCCATGATGATCCGTTATGCGGATGATTTTGTCTGTGCCTTCCAATTTGCTCATGATGCTGAGCGCTTTTATGGGGTGCTTGCGAAACGACTAAAGAAATTCAATCTAGATATCGCACCGGAGAAAACCTCACTGATGACATTCAGTCGATTTAAACCTGGTAAGAGTCGCCACTTTGTTTTTCTTGGGTTTGAATTTTATTGGGGGATTGATGTCAAGGGTAAACGAAGGCTCAGAAGGCGCACGGCTCCGAAGAAGCAGAAAGCGATGATGAGCGAATATTACCAATGGATCAAAGCCAAACGTTCAATCAAATTGAGGGAATGGCTACCGCAACTAAAACGTAAATTAACGGGGTTTAGAAATTACTTTGGTTTACCGGATAACAGTCGTAGCTTGTCACGCTTATATAATTATGTGCTGCATAGCTTATATAAATGGCTAAACAGGCGTAGCGGCAGAAGAAGTTATAATTGGAGCAGTTTCAAGAAGATGTTAGAATATTTTCAAATTGAGTCACCAAAAGTCAGTAGTCGAAATGTTATTGTCGATTGGTACTAGGGTCGTGTTTTACACGAGTGAATATATAACTGAAGAGCCGGATGCGGTAGTTCCGCACGTCCGGATCTGTGTGGGGTCGGCCTGGTAACAGGTCGCTCTACCACGATTACACTTAGATGAAATTATTGACTCCTGAGATACAGTCGTATGATTGTTGTGACCACGACCCAATAGATGAATGGGTGCCAGAAGACCCATCAATGGTAGATTATTGGTTAAATATTTCTGTTGGTGTTAAGGGCGAAATTGGTTCTAATAATTATCAAGTACATGTGGTAACACAAGGGGTTTTGTCCCAAATTAAAAGCAAAAGCCACCTTTTGATTCTTCCGTATTATGAAGGCTTTACCCAAGTATTACGTGAAATCAATTATAAATTAATAGACTGCAGTGACGTTAGTTGGGAAGGGGTATTTTCGCGTATTGCAAAATTATATGCTTGGGAGTATGAGTCATACCGTGTATAACAAGCAAAATCACTCGGAGCAATTTTCCGTTGCTTCGCAACTACAAATTGCCCGGTGTTTCGGGCGTTATAAGTCATGGAGGCTTATGAGTTGAAAGCAATTACAGTATATTTTTTCTTGAGCTTGATTTTTGCACTAGCAGCATTGGCTGCTAGTGCAAATACTGTATGTCACTTCACCCATACAGTAACCTCAATAAATACTAGCCCTGAACAAATATTATTAATTCTCTTTTCGCTATTTAATTTAACAGTTGTACTGATTAAACTATTTAAAAATCTACCGCTTATAAATCGAGATTTTCAGCAAGGTAATATTCTGGTTGATAATCAACAATTCGTATTAGATGCAGGTATTAATTAAATCACTTATAACAAGGTCAATCAAAACGGATTCCGTATACTGTCGTGCTTTTTGCAAAAATACGCAAAAAATCACGCTAGCATACTCCACCGTTGTTGGCAGCGTTAACTGCTTATGGAAATTAAACCAAAAATTGGCATCGATTGTATTCAGTTTGGGATGACAATGGATGAAGTTCGTAGCTTATGGGGTCAACCCGAATCAATAAGGTACTTCACAGCCCTAAAAGATAGACCAGAAGATAGATCTGTTATCTGGGAATATACTAATGGTATGGAAATCGACTTTAGCAGCGAAGATAATTTTTTAGCTTCTTGCATTACATCTCATTCAGATAAGGCAGAGCTTAATAATAATTGCATAGTCGGGAAGACAATAGCAGAATTGAAGGCTGTCTATCCAAATATTGTGTTAGATGACGATTTTGAAGAAAATGGTCAGGACTACGTTCTACAAGAATTCGAATTATCATTTTGGGTAAGTGATGGTTTTGTCGTTAATGTAACCGTTTTTCCTGAGTACGATGAAAGTGGTAATAACATAATTTGGCCTGGGGAAGGCTGTTAACAAGTAAAGTAAGGCCAGCGGATTCGTTAACTTACCGCTGCTTCAGGCATTATTCAATTTCATCAACACTGTGCAAGTTAGGGCGGCTTAATGAGTAAGATTCAGGATAAAGACACGCGATACTTTATTGAGATAAACCTAGCCACTTTAAAAGTGACTAGATGTGGTTATGATCAAAAAGAAAATTTGGATAAGGGTCGTCAAACTAACCCTGCTGTGCATAGGCTATTTGTTACTGAAGGACAATTTAATAAAATGGTTGAGCGTTGTGGTAAAGAACTGGAATCTATTATCGAAACATAATAAGTGTGTCATGCAGGAGTTTCGATAAATGCTGCTGCGCGTCACTTTTATTAAAACCTTCATACACAGGCGTAGGTACAAGGTGTATTCAAACCGATATTAACGTTAATTTATTTATTGGCGGCCATTATCTTGTCTGCTATCTCTTTTTTGGGAAGTTCTTACTGTAGAGGGGGGCCTTATTGTACAAATCTATAGGCTATGGATTTAGAGTCTTTTTTCTTTTCACTATTGGCAATAACTTTTCTACTATTAAGCCTCAAAAGGCTATTCACAAAAACTGACTTTACGGAAGATGAAGCACTTATAATTGAAAGATCTCTTTATTTAAAAGATGTAGTTGAGTAGATTTATACTTAACAAAACCCGTCCGAAGAATGGCCAAGCCGCTGTGCGACAGAGCTGGAATATATATTTAATCGCTATAAATAGGTTTTTGGCTGTCCGCCGTTTTCACAGCTTTTCTCAGCACTTGATATGGTGGTTTGACCTACAAAAACTGCCAAAGAACCTTTAAGGGGACTTTGGCAGAAATCAAATATTGCCGCTCAATTAATTACGGCCGCCAGTACCGCGACACTCTTCTTCTCTCAGGTCATCAGCAATTCTTTTGCAAAAGCTCTCAGGTGTGCCACCTTCGATACAGCTAGCATACCAGGCATCTACCCAGCAGTTATAATTAGCCTGAGACGCTGTGCTAAAAACGAAAGCTGAAGTCATAGTAGAAACAAGTGCTAAAAGCTTTAATTTAGATTTCATTATTACATTTCCTTATATTTTATATTGTATGCAATTTTGATTGCGAAAATATGTTAACATAGCTTTTACTTTTATTTAAATGAAATTTAAATTGCTGAGTTGTTATGATTATCAGGAGTTATTGCGATTCATTTTGCATTTTTTATGTGCTTAGTATGCCCATTTCAGCAGAAAACTAAAAAGCAAAGGTGACTTCCTTATTGCATATGTTGCATATGGTTTGTCAGCAGCATATAAATTTTTAGGAATCCAAAATTGTTAGTAAATCTTGAGGCTCTATGGTTATGAAAATAAACAGTTTCGTGCCCGGTAAAATTGTCAGGCTAGCGCAGCAAGACATAGAAAATAAATATGGTAGAAATAGCCGGTGAGTGTTGCGTTAGTTTTTAAGAAAAATGCAATTAAAATTTTAATAGCAATGATATTTTTGTCAGCTGTATTTTGTTCTTATGCTTATGATAAATAAGTAAATTTAGGTTTCTTGCGTTAGCTTGTTCAAGCAATGATATCTCATTAGAAATTCATCTCAAATTAATCATAAATAAAGACCATTTTCCTGTTGATTTAGCCAGTTTAATGGTCTTTATTTATAGTGCTATCCATTCAACAAAGGAGAGCACTTACCTCAATATTTTCTATTCAAGCACCGCTGTTACCATACAAGTGAAGCGGTAACAGCAACAATCAAAGTCGCAACCCCTGAGTGCGCCAACACCCAGAGGTCGCTAACCACAACGAACTTCATAGGAGTACGTCATGGCTGAATGTCATCATACGTCAGAGCCAGACTCGGCAAAAGTAAAATATCCTATTTATCGACAACTTACCGTGTTGGAGACCACCTGCGAGTCAGCAGGGAAAACCCGCGGCCTCGGCATTAACTATGTGCCCGTTCATCTTGAACCTTGTATTGTACTCAGGGGCAAGTGGCTGCGACAAGCCGGTTTTCCTGTTGGCCATAAAGTCAGTGTTGTGATAAATCAGGAAGAAATTATTATCACACCTAAGAATGTCACGCCTGAATAGGCTTATGTAGAGCCGGACACGCTGAAAGCGTGGTGTTTTTTTATTGATAAGCAATAAGCCGGGCGGCTGCAGTTAACCACTGCCACCAGCCTGGCTTAGTCATCAATATAACTTGGCCTGTCCAAGTTTTAATTACTTTTTGGTTATTTGCTTAACTATTCGCTTAGTTATTTGCATAGTGATGTCCTAACTTTGGCGTAACCCTTCACTAGGCTCCTGCTTTATTATTTTACTGCTTGGGATATAGGTTGCTGTTAATACCATAGCAGTAATGAATATCGGGATCCCCAGCAAACCAATCACATAGCTGTTGCCATTGATGATAATTGATTGGCTGATCTGGCTGACAATCCAGAGCGATAGCGATATGCCCAGGGCAAGGCCAAACAGTAGTTGTATACCCGCCTGATTCAAAAACAATTTAATTACCTGGCTGTTACGGGCGCCCAGGGCACGCCGGGTAGCGATTTCCTGATTCCTCAAGGTAATGCTGTTGGCGGCAACTGCATAAATACCACTGGCAGCAAGAAATAAGGCTACCAGGCCACACCATAAAAAGATTTTGTTAACGGCATTTACCAGCATCACCGGCTGCTCAATTAAGTTGTCATAGCTTTGCATATGATAGACAGTGACGTCCGCGCCTAGCTTGTTGATGGTTTGTTGTAATGCAATTTCCGCCTGGGACTGTGGGCCAGAATAGTGCATCACGATATTCATGCGCCAGTTTCGCCTGTCCATCAGGCCATAACCGCTATGCTGCGTGCTGGTGGACTGCATGGTAGCGCCGTGAATACTGTCAGAGACAATACCTATGACGGTGCGCCACTCTGTTTGCCAGCCTTCGCCATCAACCGTGCGCAGACGCTGGCCAATGGCGTCGCCATTGGGGAAAAGATCCCTGGCCATGGCGGCATTGATAATGACCGGGGATTCGGTGTCGGCAAGAGCCCTGCTGTCGCTCGCCAGATCTCTCAGGTCAAAATTCCGGCCTTCGATTATTTTCATGCCTACCGCACCCCAGGCATCCCGGCTGACAACGTTAAAGTTCCACAGCGGATTTTCGTTAAAGACCTCAGCCGCTTTGCCCTGAATTTCAACGTGAGAGCTGCCTCCGCCCGTGCCGGGCAAGCTGCTGAAATAGGCAACGCTATGGATATTTGGCAGTTGCTCCAATTCGTCCTTTAACCGGTAATAAGTGTCATTCCGTTTCTTTCTTGCCTCAGGCGAGCCACCGCTCCAGGGATAGCTGCCCCAGGCTAAATGTACTGCTGCTGTTATTCTGTTGTCGGTATCGACACCATAATCGGCATTTTGTGCCGAGTAGCCGGTGCTGAGCAGCATAGTGGCAACCACTAAGACCACACAGGATAGGGAAATTTCCGTTACCACAAGTAATTTGTTTGCCCGGCCAGCCTTTTTCCCCAGGGCGCCCCGGGTACCGTCTCTTAATACCGCATTTAAGTCACCCGACAGGGCGCGCCAGGCAGGAATAAACCCGGTAACAACAATCATTAAGACGACGGCAACTAGCAGCACTATTATCGCATCCATGTCTAAACTAAGCTGCCACCAAAAAGGCCGCTCGCCATTGACGGTAAAAATCTGGTCAAAGGCGTTATTGGTGATATGTACACCCCAGCTGGCGAGAAAAAATGCCGTCAGGCCGCCGAGAGAGCAAATAAAGATGCTTTCCCAGAGCATTTGCAACACCAGGCGTTTTCTGGGGATACCCAGGGAGATGCGGATTGCCACTTCCTTAATGCGCTCGTTGACCCGAACCAAGAGTAAATTACCCAGATTAATGCAGGTCAGCAGCAAGATCAGCAGCACCACAATCAACATGGCAACAAAAACCGGGTAATGATGAAATACCGCGTCATTGGTTAATTTAAAGGGAAAAGCTCTTATATACCCGCCGGGAGAGGAGAGGCGCCAGGCAAAATCCTGGGGTAAGGTTTGAAAGTGCCTTTGTAATATGTCCCGCATTTCTTGCTGGAACCGGGTCAATGAGATTCCCTGTTTTAAACGTGCTACAGCCTTTAGACCAAGGCTGTTTGAAGGCTGGGTAGGGCTGAACCTTGATACCCTCATGATTTGCCAGACTTGGGTAATGGCAGGAAAGGCAAAACCTTCGGGCATTACGCCGATCACCCGCTTAGGCATGGCTTCAATTTCTACTGTGGTGCCGATAATATCCTTGTTGCCGGCAAACTGGTTTTGCCATACCCCGTAACTGAGTATGATGACAGATTCTGCCCCTATGTCCTGATCTTGCGGGGTAAATCCCCGGCCTAATATCGGCTGGACACCGGCCACTTCAAACAGGTTCCACTGGCTATAACTGAGGTGAACTTTTCTTGACCCTGATGCTTTGTCCAAACCGGCTATGGTTCTGACTCCGGTATGGTACAGGCTCATGCCTTGCAGCAGTTCGCTTTCGGCACTTATCTGGTTCAGATGGTAGGGATCTGCGCTTTGTCCTCTGCCATGAGTGTGTGCAAACTCACCTTCAATGGCGATCAGCTGACTGTCGCCATTGAAGGTAAGGGGCTTAAAAATAAGCTGGTTAAGTAAAGAAAAGGTATATAGGGTCAGGGCTAAGCCGATAGCAACAATCAGTATTGAGGTTGTAGTAAAAACAGGTTTTTTCAGCAATAACCTGATTGCGTATTTTATATCAATCCAAAAAGACATAGGTTTTCCTTCACTTTACTTATACCGCAACGGCTGACGATGTTATGGTGGCCGGGGCTGTGGCGGGTTTATCCGATATGATCTGACCATCAAATACTTCAATAATACGCTGGCTGCGAGCCGCCGAAGCAGGATCATGGGTAACCATGCAGATGGTGGCGCCGTCTTGATGCAATTCATCAAGCAGGGCCATCACCGATTGGGCATTTTTAGAATCCAGGTTCCCGGTGGGTTCATCGGCAAGAATAATCGCCGGTTTGCCGGCAATGGCCCGGGCAACGGCAACCCTTTGTTGCTGTCCGCCGGAAAGCTGGGAAGGGTAGTGGTTGGCGCGGTGAACCAAATCGACTTTTATCAGGGATGCATACATCATGTCCTGGCGTTGCTTGTGACTGAGGTCCGTTCGGTAGGTCAGAGGCAGTTCAATATTTTCTGCCACCGTTAAGTCACTGATCAAATTAAATGACTGAAAGACAAAACCAATTTCTTTATTGCGGATCCTGGCGCGTTCATCGGCGTTAATGTTCGAGGCATTATGCCCGGCAAGTTGATAGATACCTGCGCTGGGGGTGTCCAGCAGCCCCAGTAAAGACAGCAGGGTCGACTTACCACACCCGGACGGCCCGGTAATGGCCAGGTATTCTCCTTTAACTATGGTTAAGTTGATGTTATCCAGTGCCCTGGTTTCGACTTCGTCGCTGACAAATACTTTATTGAGTCCTTTTAGCTCGACTAATACCGGCGGCTTAGCCGGATGAATGGCGCTGTTGTTATTGGTTGTTTGTGCCATGCGATGCTCCTAATTGATATGAATTTGTTGATGTTGTTGCCAGCTCGAACTGTCTGACACTATGATGCTTTCACCTTCTTTTAATCCCTGCTCGATTTGGATGTATTGGCTGGACATATTGCCAAAGGTCACCCCGTGTTTATTGGCGTAGCCGCCTTGTTTGTCTATCAGGTAAACACTGGACTGACTGAAGCTGGTGGCAAACATAGGACGTTTAACAAACAGGGTGTCGGCGATGGTGGTGATTTCAATGACGCCATCTACGGTGAGCTCAGGGCGGACTTCTTTGGGCAGGGGGCCAAGCAGTTCAACATCAATTTGCACTGAGCTGTTAAGCACGGCGGGATCAATGCGTTGCACTCTGCCCGGAATTTTACTGCTGCGGGTATCCAGGGTGACTTTCTGGCCGATGACGACGTCTTTAATTTGCTTTTCCGGAATGCGAAGTTCGGCAATAAAGCGATCGGTTCTGGCAAGCATCGCCAGGTTGGTGCCGGCATTGACTTGCTGGCCCAGTTCCATCGGCATGTCCTGCACTATGCTGTCCATAGTCGCTGTTACTTGTAAACCGGCGACTTGCTGCTCAATGCGCTCTACGCTTTTACGCATACTGCTTAGCCTGGCTTCATTTGCCTCTACCTGTGCCTTGAGGTTTTCCCGTCTTTTATCTAAGCGTCTTTGTTCAAGATCCCAGCGCTGCTTATATTGTGCGACGTTAATTTTCACTTCTTCATAGTCGATTTTGGAGATGGCGACTATGCCCTGGTCCAGAAGCTCTTTTTGGGCGTCCAGCGTTAACTGACTTTTATTAAAATTCAGTTTTTCATTGATCACCGCAATTTCCTGATCCAACAAATCAGATTCTAAGGCAACTTGCCGTGCCCGTGTTTCTGCCTCCAATGCCTGGAGCTGCCATCGGGCCTGCGTTAATTGTTGCTGCAATTGCGGGTTACTCAGTTCCAGCAGCAGATCACCTTTTTTTACTTTGGCGCCTGCTTTTTTTAGCACCCGTTCAACCCGGGCCGGTACATTGGTGGCTATCCAGCGAATATCTTTCGGCGCCAGTACCCCGGTGCCACGCACCGAAATGTTAAGCTCTCCCCGCTGCACGGTAGCGATTAACAAGCTGTCTTTATCTGCCAGGTATGAGGCTCGGCTTTTGTTAAACAGCAAGAATAAAATCAGGGTTAACGTGATTAACAGGCTGATTATCAGCAGTATTTTTTTACTTAATTTATTTTTTTTATTCGGCCTAACTATATCCATAATCTACTCGATGTATTAATGTTCATGCCTGTTATCAACAGGTGAGCTGATAGGGCTACTATAGAAAGGCGCTTAACGTTAAAACAGGCAGGAAAAGTAAAAATTCTACGGGGTAAATTTTACAAAAGTTTACACGTGATTTTGTCCAACCCCTGTATCTTGAACACTTAGGATCTAATTGTTCCGGAAGCTTCACCCGGCAGTATCAATAACAATAATAAGGTAATAATTTGAGCATCAAACCTAAACTTCTGATCGTAGAAGATGAACCCCATATCTTAAGAGGCCTGACAGATTTATTTGTCTTTCACGGTTATCAGGTTGAAAGCGAGAGCGATGGCCAAAAAGGCTTAACCCGGGCATTGGCCAGTCAGTATGCCTGTATTATCCTGGATGTGATGTTGCCGTCTATCAATGGTTTTGAAATTTGTAATAAGCTGAGGCAGCACTCCCGCACCCAGCCCATTATGATGTTGACGGCAAAGAATTCCGAAGAAGATATCATTAACGGTTTGACGCTTGGCGCTGACGATTATGTTGCCAAGCCGTTTTCTACCTCCGAACTGGTGTTGCGTGTCAATGCCCTGATCAGGCGTTCGGGCTGGACCGGCACTGATAATAAGTTGGTACTCAGTGATGGCGTATTTATTTGCACGCAAACACTCACCGGTAGTTCTTATCAGCAGGAAATAAAATATACCCGCCGCGAAGTGGAAATTTTAGATTATCTGCAGCGTCAGCATAAACCCGTTTCCCGTGATGAGTTGCTCAGGCAGGTATGGGGTTATAAAACCACCTGTGATATCGATACGCGCACGGTTGATATCCATATCGCCAAAATCCGTAAGAAAATAGAGACAGATCCCAAATCTCCCCGGCATTTAGTGACCCACCGCGGCGAAGGGTATCAACTACATGTTGTTTAACTTGATGTTTTTGAAAAGGGTGAGTAGCTAAAGTGCGGATTTTTCCAAATAATCATTTGCTTAATTATGCTCAGCGTTTGCGCCGGTTACGTTATTTAGCCATAGGGTTTTTGCTGTGTTTATTGATTCCCCTGGGGATCTTGCTGTATTTCGGCTTTTTGCAAATCGAGAAAAATTTACTCGAACAGTATCAGCGTGAAGCAAGCAGCCTGGTTCAGGTAACAGAAAGAACCTTGGCGAAAAGAAGAATGCTCACCAACGCCTTACCTGCGGACGCATTTGAGTATTATCAGCAGGTATATAATCCGGTTACCCGGCAGTCGCAGCAGGTGCTGTCGCCTCTGGCGCAATTAGACTTTGCCCAGCCCAAAATTTCGCAACAATTAGACGGGTTAGTTGGCTTTTTTCAATATAACAGCCAGGGAGATTTTAACAGTCCAATCTGGCCCTATGTTTTATCTGACAGCAGCCTGTCCAAAGAGGATACGGATAAAGCCGGGCAACAGGCGTTAGCTCAGCCGTTAAATCCGGCGTTAGGTCCGGAATTGCTGGTACGCAAAGAAACGGCAGTTAACATCTACCAGCTCCTGTCTCAGTCCAAAACAATACAGCAACGACTCCACGATGGTTTAGGTGAAAAGCAGTATTTATTTACTATGGCTTTTGATATTCCCGGTTATTTTATTTTCTACCGGGTTGTTTCGGTGGCAGAGCAAAGCCGATTGCAAGGTTATTTGGTGGAGCGCGAACCTTACCTGTTTCAATTATTGACCGAAGTGCTGGAACAGAGACGTTTTGACAGCCCGATAATGATTAAGCTAGAGGATGTAAAGTACTCCACCGAGCCCGAGTATTTTTTCTATCAAAACTTGCCTGACGGTCAGGTAAAAGTGAGCCGGGAGCAACAAGCCGAGCCGCGTTTTCAGCAACAAGTGATATACAGTAACAGGCTTCGCTGGCCTTATGATGGCTATTCCCTGTCCCTGTCGACCAACTCGCTCCCTATGACACCGGCTATGGTCTATAGCAGCGTTTTTATTATTGTGCTGATTGCGGCCATTTTGTCCGCCTGTTATGGCTTTTATCGTTTGAGTGTCAAGCAACTGGCATTAGGGGAGCAGAGGCTTAACTTTGTCTCTTCGGTCAGCCATGAGTTAAAAACGCCGCTTACCTCCATTCAAATGTATTCGCAAATGCTGAAAGAGGGCACGGTAATATCCGAAGAATATCAGAAAGAGTATTATGAGTTTATCTATGCTGAAAGTGAGCGCCTTACGCGCTTGATCAATAATATTCTGCAGCTTTCTAAACTGAGCCATCAGCAACAGGCCGTACAGCCGGAACATACGCCGCTGACGGTTTTACTGGATATAATTCGCTCTAAAACATCGTCGCTAATTGACAAGCATGGCTTTCAGCAAAATATGATGGTTGAAATAGCTAACGCCGCGGAGATGTTGGTTTTTGTTGATAAGGACGCCTTTTCCCAGGTGATCATTAATATTACCGACAATGCCGTTAAGTTTTTTGACCAGGAGCAGATCAATGATGCCGGCCGGCAAAAAATTGATTTTATCTTTCGTCAGCATGCTAAGTCTAAGCAGCTGATTCAAATGGAAATACGGGACTATGGTCAAGGAATAACCCCGGAGCAGGAAAGTAAGATTTTTGAACTCTTCTATCGTGGTGGCGATGAATTAACCCGGACCACCCAGGGAACAGGGATAGGACTGGCCTTAGTGAATGAACTGGTATCGGCGCAGCAGGGGGAAATAAAGGTCGAAAGAAGAGAGCCCGGGCTGGCGATGCTGCTTTCATTTCATGTTAAATATTGATTAACAGCTCCTGGTGAAAACTCACTTAAGCTGGCAGTATGCCATGTAGATCATCAGGTTGCTGCCTTTGTTGTACCGGTAGGGTAAACTGGTGCCAATAAAGGAAATCGTGGATTCGTAAAGTTATCTATGCGTTAAGCACAGTTAATGCGCCGTTTGTCATCTTTATAAATAACAGGATGTATTTTTGCCTTTAATAAAACTTTTCGCGATATTTTTGTGCGAATATTTATTTGTCAGAAATTGCATTATCGGATGTTTCTCCCGAGAGCAAAGGATTCGAGCAAAAAACATTTTGCCTATCAGGTGAGGAGATTTGCATTCCTTACCTAATCCGCCGAGCCCTATAACCCCAATGACTTTGAAGGTAAGAAAGGTATTTACTATAACCTGCACGGGGGAGGAAACGGTATAGTAAATGAAATTTCTTATCACCTTAGATCACCGCAGGGTAGCATTGCCAAGCCGTGACGAACAAAAGTTGTTTGGCAGTTGTGTGGTGAAAATAGCCGATGCCAGACATAATGATATGTCGGATGCAGGACCGGATTGGTTAAAACAAAAAATTCAATATATAGTGTCACAATACCTAAATAAAACAGCAAGCTGTAATAAGTTGCAGCAGGTTTAGCCTTCGTTGGGCATTTGCCTGTTTTCACTACGGATCACTAGAAGGAAAGCGGTATTATGAGAAATATCGGAGAAGATATCTGGGTTCATGAAGATGTGATGAGCATGGCGGGTACGCCGCTGAGACTGCGCATGACAATTGTCAGGTTAAGCGACGGCCGGTTATGGCTGCATTCTCCGACGGCGCTTTCTTCCGAGTTAAAAAAGGAGGTTGAAGCCCAAGGGCAGGTGGCTTTTATTGTCGGCGCCAGTAACGGCCATAATTCCTGGCTGCAGCAATGGCAGGACGCTTTCCCCGAGGCCGGGCTTTATGTCAGTGGCGGCATCCCGAAGAAGTTAGGGCTGAGTCAATATCACTTGCTTGATCAGGCCTTTGATAATATCTGGCGTGATGATCTCGAACGCGAATATATGCCCGGGGTGTCTTTTTTTAATGAATCGGTATTTTTTCATAAAAAAACCAAATCACTGATCGTCACCGACTTTATCCAAAACCACAGTGATGAAACCCCGCCCGGCCTGGCAGGTGTGATCACTAAATGTATTTTCCGTCCCTTGGGATTTAAAGGCAAGTGTGTGGCGCCGCCGCTGAAAATGGGTTTTACCATCAAAAATAAAACCGACTTTGCCTCCTTTGTTACCCGGGTCAAAAACTGGAATTTCGACCGGATTGTAGTGACCCATGGCGATATTATCGAAGCTGATGCCGGTCAGGTGTTTGCCGGTTTATGTGAGCGGTTTTATCAATAACGGCAGCTACCGGGAACTGGCGCCGGAGTAAATAAAACATGAGTATACAGGTAATGGCAAATAAACAGCTATTATTATCAGGTCATTAGCAAAACAAAGGAGAAAGGGAATGCCTCAGTTTTTGATCACTTATCTTGGCGGCGAGCAGCCGTCCACCCCGGAAGAAGGCAAGCAGCACTTTGCCAAATACCAGGCCTGGCTGTCATCGCTGGCAGATGCGGCTATCAGCCCCGCCAACCCGATAAAAAATACCCATACCGTTCATCCCGACGGCAAGGTGACGGCAGTGAGTACTACCGCCATGTCGGGTTATACCATCATAGAAGCAGACTCTATTGAAGCGGCGCTGGCAATTGCCGGGGCTTGTCCTTTTCTTGAGGTGAAAGGTTCGCTTGAGGTCTCTGAGTTAATCAAGATGCCGGGGTAATTGGAAACAAGAACCCCAAAACATCAGTGTGTTATGTGTATTAAGTGCGAATTTTGAATGTGGAGTATTTTATGGAAATAGATGAAGATAAAATCGATTCAACAGTATTGGCACTCTTGTATCTTACCTTACACGATGAGCGCAGGGCATGGAAAGGCATGGATTTTGAGGTGATGAACCGGCTGCATGCGAAAGGGTTTATTGATGATCCCATCAACAAAACGAAGTCGGTGTGGTTGACTGATGAGGGGTTGAAAGCCTCAGAAGCCTTGTTTAATAAAATGTTTACCAAATAAAGCCCTGTTTTAGGACATGCTTTAAATAACAACACCGACGCCACAGGGAGATGAATGGCGCGGTGCTGTTGTAACTGCAAACACTTAACCTTAGTCGGCTAAATCAAGCCAGACGGTTTTCACTTCACTGTATTGATCATGGGCCTGGAGCGAGTTGTCCCGGCCGCCAAATCCCGATTGTTTAAAACCGCCAAAAGGTGTGCTGATATCCCCTTCGGAGAAACAGTTTACCGATACCGTACCTGCCTGAAGTTTGCGGGCATAGCGATGGGCCTTTTTGACATTGGCGGTATATAAAGAGGCCTGCAGGCCGTAACAGCTTTGGTTGGCGAGTTCGAGCGCATGCTCGTCAGACTCGGCTTCCATCAGGCAAAATACCGGGCCGAAGATTTCTTCAACCGCTATCGTCATCTCAGGGGTGACATGATCAAATAAGGTCGGCGCGATAAATAAACCGTCATTGAGTTTAATCGGTGCGCCGCCCATGAGCAGGGTGGCGCCTTCGGTAATGCCGGTTTCAATATAAGTCAGTATTTTATCGTATTGGCCGCGGTTGATAATACTGCCTAACATAAACTGGGGATCGAGGGGATCGCCGGTTTGCCAGTCGGCCATTTTTTCAATGATTTTTCCGGTGAGTCTGGCTTTTACTGTTTTGTGGATAATGATGCGGGAATTGGCGGTACAGTTTTGTCCCATGTTCCACAAGGCGGCAGCGACGATGTTCTCTGCCACCGAATCCAGGTTTTCGGCATCGCTAAGCACCACACTCGGGCTTTTGCCGCCGCATTCGAGCACGATGCGTTTTAAGTTGCTTTTTGCCGAATATTCCAGGAAACGTTTGCCGGTATTGGTAGAGCCGGTAAAGGCGACAATTTGCACATCCGGATGCAAGCCTAAAGGTTCGCCGACATCTGGCCCCAGGCCGGGTAAGACATTAAAGACCCCGGCAGGAATGCCCGCTTCGAGGGCGAGTTCCGCCAGGCGTAAAGTGGTCATGCTGGTGCTTTCCGCCGGTTTGATGATAACCGAGTTGCCGCATGCCAGCGCCGGTCCCAGTTTCCATGCCGCCATCATCAGCGGGAAGTTCCAGGGTAAGACACAGCCCACCACACCCAGGGGCTCGCGCACTATCATACCTAGCTTATCGTCGCCGGAAGGGGACAGTTGCTGGTATAACTTATCGGTGGCCTCGCCATGCCACTGCAGACAATGGACGGTTTCCGGTAAATCGGTTTTTACACATTCGTGGATTGGTTTTCCCGCTTCCAGGGCTTCCATCACAGCCAGCTCGGTGGCATTTTCTTCAATCAGCTGCGCAAACCTTAAGATCGCTTTTTTGCGATCGCTGGGGTGTAAATTTGCCCAGTCGCCGCGTTCAAAAACCGCTTTGGCATTGGCGACGGCGATATCGACATCTTTATGGTTACAGGCGGCGATTTCGGCCAGCACTTTACCGGTTGCCGGGTTGGTGCTGGGCATAGTACCGCCGTCAACGGCGTCAACAAATTTGCCGTTAATAAAGGCCTTGGCAGGCAAGGTTAACTCGTCTGCGAGTGCCTGGTACTGCTGCTTTGTGAGTAGATCTGTCATGGAAGTCCCTCTTGTGTTAGTGGGCTAAAAATAAGCTAAAAATAAGCTAAAAATAAGCTAAAACTAAGTAAGAAATCAGCTCGCCATTATTTGCTCTAATTGTTGTGCCGCGGTTTTAATCACTTCGCTTACCTGGGCCGCCATTTCATCATCAAGCGCCAGCATAGGCAGGCGCACCGGACCCGGCGTTAACCCTTGCAGCTGTGCGCCAAGTTTTACGCATTGCACAAACTTGCCGCTTTGCTCTAAATATTCCATGACCGGCATTAATGCCGCCATAAACTGTTGGCCTTTAACAAAGTCTTTTTCCACCACGCAGGCCTGATAGAAAGCGACACAGGCACTTGGGAAAATATTGGCGCAGGCACAAACCCAGCTTTGGGCGCCCCAGACAAAAAATTCCAGCACCTGATCTTCGGCGCCGGCACTTACTTGCAGCTGCGGATAGTCCAGGGTTAACTGGTGAATACGGTTAACATCGCCGCTGGACTCTTTAATGGCGACGATATTAGGACGGTCGGCAATCAGGTCCAGGCACTGGGTGTCGATTTCCACCCCGGTACGGCCGGGATAGTTATAAAGAATGATCGGGATACCGGCGGCTTCATCAATACGGATAATATGTTGAGCCAGCTCTTGCGCATCGGGCAGGGAATAAGGGGGCGCGGCCACTAACATGGCATCTGCGCCGGCGGCTTTTGCTGCCGCGGCATATTGATAGGCTTCTGTGGCCAGCATGTCGTTGACACCGGCAATCCAGGGGACACGGCCGGCAATATATTCATTGGCAAATGCAAATTGCTCCAGGCGTTCGGCTTTGCTCATGCCGTAAAATTCACCGGTCGAACCGCCGATGATCAAACCATGAACACCGCTGTCGATTTGTTTGTCTAATACTTGCTGCCAGGCGGCGTAGTCGATATTGCCTGCCTGGTCGAAAGTGGTGATCACCGGGGTATATATGCCTTGAAATTTCATTAATGTTCCTCTGGAGTTTTTCAAACGAAAGAAAAACCAAGTTAACTTGATTGAATATGGGAAAAGCATAACAAGCTTTAAGTATATTGTATACAATTTTTTATAGGGAGAAAAATGAAGGTTTTATTTCATTAAGATGAGTAAGATGGGTAATAAGCAGGAATCAGTCGCTGATCTTTAGAAAGCTATTTATTGCTGCGGCAGATTTTTCGATATTATCTATTGACGGATCTTTTGTATACAATATATTATTCGCTTGTGTTTAATTATTTTGAGTATCGGCATGCGCTGGAAAAAAACGTTACATATGGTTGAAGCTCACGCAGAAGGTGAAGTGGGCAGGGTAGTGACCGGGGGAATAATCGATATTCCCGGAAAAACTATGCTGGAGAAAATGACCTATATCAATGAGGTCGACGACAGCATCAGGCGTTTTTGTGTGTTCGAACCCCGGGGTTATGCCCAGATGAGCACTAATATTTTGCTGCCGCCTACCCGGGAAGACGCCGATGCCGGTTTTATTATTTTACAGGGAGATCAGGCCCATGCGATGTCGGGCTCCAACTGTATCTGTACCACCACGGTTTTGCTTGAAACCGGTATGGTCGAGATGCAGGAGCCGCAGACCCAAGTGGTTTTTGATATGCCTGCCGGCCTGGTAACGGCAACTGCCGACTGTAAAGACGGCAAATGCCAGCGGGTCGAACTGACCATGACGCCGAGTTTTGTCCATGAGCTGGATGTAAAAGTCGAGACTGAGTCTTTCGGCACATTAACGGTTGATATTGCCTTTGGCGGTATCTTTTATGCCCTGATCGACTGCCGGCAATTAGGTATCAGCATAACGCCGGAAAATGCCAGGAAACTGGTGGCAATCGGCAGCGAAGTGCAGCGCCAGTTAAACCGGCAAATGCAGATAGTACATCCGGAAAACGATCAGCTTAAAGGGATTTCCTATGCCATGCTCACGGATAAAACCGAAAGCGGCGAGCCTGTTGGCGCTACGGTTTTGCCCCCCGGCAGGCTGGACCGCTCTCCCTGCGGTACAGGCAACAGCGCCCGTATGGCGGTGATGTATGCCCGCAAAGAAATTGCCGTCGGGGATAAGTACAGTGCCTATTCCGTTATCGGCAGCCGTTTTGATATCAGCTTTACCGGTATTAGTGAAGTCGCAGGGAAAACCGCGGTTTTGCCTAAGGTTTCCGGCCGTGGCTGGATTCACGGTTTCCACCAGATTGGAGTGGATCCGAGCGATCCTTACCCGCAAGGTTTCAGCCTGTCCGATTGCTGGGGTGAAGCCGACGATTTGCTGCGCTAAGCCGTTGGTCTGATACAGGAAGAAGCTAAAGCATGATAAAGTCAGAGCAGATGTTAAAAGGTAAAAATATTGCCATCGTCGGGGCCGGTATTGTCGGCGCCTGTTGCGCCGCCCACTTGAGTGCCTGTGGTGCTAAAGTAACTGTGTTTGACCGGGCGATGCCGGGGCAGGCGGGGCCTTCGAGGGGCAATGCTGCGCATATCGCCGCCTCGGCTATTTTTCCGCTGGCCGCCCCCGGGATTTTGCTTGATGCCTTGCCTATGCTGCTCGATGCCAAGGCACCGTTAAAAATGCCCCTTGGCCAGTGGCCGAAACTTATGCCCTGGTTGGTGAGTTTTATGCTCAATGCCAATAAAAAAACCTACCAGGCAAACATTGATAAACTCGGCGAATTTAACCAGAGTGTCTACAAGGATACCGAGCAACTCTATCAAGCGGCGGGATTAAGCGATCACTTGCATCGCGACGGTGCGCTTTATTTATATGAAAGCGGGGCCAGCCTGGATAAAAGTCATCAGGAGTTTGCTACCCGGGAGAGGTTTGGTTTTGACTGTCACCGACTGAGTGCGGAGCAAATTTATGAACTTGAGCCTGAGCTTGCGAAAATATTCAGCGGCGGTTATTTAATTCCCGGGTGGATGACGGTAAGCGATCCTAAAAAAATTGTCAGCGGGTTAATGGATTATTGCTATAAGCTGGGCGGACAATTTATTTGTGAAGATATTACCGCCTTAACCAGCACCGGTCATGGCGTTAAGGTAAATTTTAAAAACGGCAACAGCGCCGGTTTTGATCAGGTGATAGTCGCCGGTGGGGTTAACTCCGGGCCACTGGTAAAAAAACTGGGGCAGAAAAAACTGCTTACCGCAGAAAGGGGCTATAACTTAACCTATACCCGACCCGGCATAGCCATCAACCGGGCGATAATGTTTGCCGATCGCGGTGTGGTGGCCACCCGGGTTGATGATGGCCTGCGTATCGGCGGCTGGGCCGAGCTGGTCAGTGACGATATTCCGGTAAATCGGGATTATTTTACCCGGATCAATGAGATTGCCCGCGAGCTGTTTCCGGCATTAGACAGCACAGAGTTTTATCCCTGGATGGGGGCAAGGCCGTCGACGCCGGACTCTTTGCCTGTGATAGAGCGCAGCGAGGCCGATGCCAATATCGTTTATGCGTTTGGTCATGGTCATTTAGGCCTGACCCAGGGGCCGACAACGGCGAAAAAGGTGGCGCAGTTACTGGTGCCGGGCTGATTTCCTTTTCACTTTTCACCTGGTTCAGGCGCTTCATTGTCGTTGATTTGAGTTTAATTTCGGCCTGGCCGAACCGGTGAATAAGGGGGATTATGACGCAGCTATATCATTATCTGGCGGATGCTGTTTTACTGTTGCACTTTTCGTTCGTGCTGTTTGTTGTCGGGGCTTTGTTGCTCACCCTGCTTGGTGGATACCGGGGCTGGTTATGGGTGCGAAACTACCGTTTCCGCCTGTTTCACCTGTTTTGTATTTTGATTGTCATGCTCCAGTCCTGGCTCGGGGTGATATGCCCGGTGACCACCCTGGAAATGTGGCTCAGGGGCCTGGCCGGGGATAAGCAATACAGCGGCAGCTTTATCGGCCACTGGCTGGAATATCTGCTTTATTACCGGGCCCCTGACTGGGTCTTTATCCTTGCTTATTCACTCTTTGCCCTGCTGGTTGTACTTACCTGGGTTTATTTGCCGCCCAAAAAGAAATTATCATAAATTTATCAATAATCCCTTGCAGTTAGCCACTTTATTGCATAGAAAGTATGGTATAGGTAAATAAGGTGTGGAAAGTATCAACGGACAATAGAGGCTAAGAAATATTATGACGAATAATGCCCAGGGAAGTGAAAACAAGACACGGCAGTCAGCAAGTGGTGCACAGCAAGCAAGCGGCCAGTCTTCATCGGCAAAAGGATTCTCACTACCGGCACTGAGAAATAACATTCCCCCCGACTCTTCCCAAAACCCCCTTACCAGTTTAAGGGAAATCGCCAAAGATAAAGACATCGACCCCGAAATTCGCCAATGGTTATTCGACTATGCCGTGACCCGTTTTACCAACCGGCGCAAAATGGCCTATCTCGCCTTGCTGACCATTATCGGTATCGTGATTTTTCTTGGTTTTGGTGCTATATACGACGGCACGAGTGAATGTGTGATGGCAAAAACCTGCAACGGTATTTTAGCCAGCGTGAAAGAAGTAGACAGTGTTTTGGTTTGGGTAGTGGGTTTTTTGGCCTCGATAGTAGCGGCTTATTACGGGGTTTCAAGTTTCAGGCCTTCGAGTTAGCCTAAAGTGACCCTGAACTGTCGATAACATGATAAAGGAGAAAGCGGTGAGTGATTTTAATACCCGGCATAACCGGGCGGTGTGGTTTGATATTCCTGTGGCAGATCTGATCCGGGCAGCAAGTTTTTACAGTAAAGTTTTGGCGGTTAAGGTAGATATTATGGAAGAAGAAGGCGTTACCTTTGCGGTGCTGGAGCATGGCGAAGGTAACGGCGGCTGCCTGGTGCCCAATGAGGAAGAGATCAGCGCCAAGGCGGGTATTATGCTTTATCTTAATGTCGACGGCCGGTTGCGTGATGCCGTGAGCCAGGTGAGCGCCCATGGCGGTAAAGTGATCACCGATATCCATGGCATAGGCCCTTATGGTTTTCGCGCCATTATTCATGACAGTGAAGGCAACCGCCTGGTGCTGCACTCGGAGTCGGATGCCTGAAAACCTTAGAGTTCCGGTGAGCTTAAATTATTGCTCGTCGCTACTGACAAAGTTCATCGAGATGGAATTAACACAGTGCCTGACGTTTTTTTCTGTCAGGCGTTCGCCGGTAAAAACATGACCGAGATGGCCGTCGCAGTTGGCACATAAAATTTCCGTGCGCCTGCCGTCACTGTCAGTTTCACGCTTGATTGCCCCGGGTATTTCATCGTCGAAACTGGGCCATCCGCAGTGGGAGGCAAACTTGCTGTCAGAGCGATACAGGGGGGCATCACATTGTTTGCAGGTATAATATCCTGTTTCAAAAAAGTCGTCATACTTGCCGGTAAAAGGACGCTCTGTGCCTTTGTTGATGATCACCCGGGTTTCTTCGGCCGTTAACGGGTTTAATTTTTTACTCATGATGTGACTCGCTCTCCTGATTTTTGCTGACATTCCCGGTTGCCTGCGCTGAAGGTTATTAGATTATTGGCTTTATTTCGGCTTTTTCCAACCGGTTTATTTGCTGGTCCAGCGCCTGGGCCAGCTGTTCGGTGGCGCTTAGTACGGTTTTCCAGTAATGAATTCTTTTATCCGGCGCCATAGCGGTAAAATCGGTGCGGTCGGGGATTTTGCCATGGGGCAGGGAGGTGACAAATTTATCGGAAGGCACCAACATCACGGTATTGTCATAATTTTCTGCTGAAATGCTGCGTTTCAGGTTTTTATCGAACCAGCCGGCCTTGGGGTTGGCATTAAAATGCGGGTAGAGGATCAAGCCTTGTTGGTATTTATCTGAGATGGCGCTTTTACTTTGTACTTTGATGTCAAAATGATAATCGACTATACCGCCGTCCCGGTACATGCCTTTGGGGGCATCGGGAATATCTTTTATGCCTGCCATGACCAGGGGAATCGAGCCGGATGCCAGCAAAGATTCTTTGAGGTTCTCCCGAGTTAAATCGATATAGCGGGTATCGAAACCGCAATAATCTTCTATCGCCAGCTGGCTTGACGGCGCTTTAAAAACGAAGCGCTGGTACTGGCGGCGTAATAACTTTCTGTCGATCTTATTAAGCACAAAGCTTTTCGCCAGCCCCAAAGTCAGGGCCAGCTTATTCTCGCTGGCGGTGAGCCCCTGGCTTTTGTTGACCAGGAAATGGGCTTTAAATACCGGGTTTTGCAGGATCTCGTCAATGCCGTTTTCTCCTAGCATATAATCGAGCAGGCCGATGGCTTTTTCGGTTATTTCTCCCCGGGTGGCTTTGGATGAATACACGGTTTCTGCATAAGAGGTCGCCATGCGGGTGATGGCGGCTAAGGGATCTTTTTGGGCAAAACAGGCGGCGCGAAATGCCCCGGCAGAGGAGCCTACCAGGTTAAGCTCGCTGTTCCTGTCTTTAAAAAACTCGCCAAAGAGGTATTTGTCCAGGCCAAATAAGGTGAACCATTTCGGGCCGCCGCTGGCGCCGAGAAAGGTATTGAATAAATCCGGCTTAAAGCCGTTGTCCCTGAGCACCTTTAGCGCCGTTTTACCGGCATATATATCTAACATAGGCTGTGTTAACGCTTGTTCCTGCTGAGAAAATTTGATCCGCGGGAGAATTATACCCGGGCATTGATGAATCACCAGTGTATTTTTATTTCATCATAAACGATAAAAAAGTAATTTTAAAACATAAGAAATAAGACAATTTTCATAAATCGGTAAGCTTGGTTTGTGAAACTTTGACCTGTTTACTAGGGTTATCAGGCACTTCAGGGATAAAGGTGTTTGTTATTTTTTGGTGCCGACAAGGTTTTTAACGGTTTGATTTTATATTTTGACGAATTGAAAAATCAATAAATTAACGTGAGTGAAAAGGATGCCACATATGTTTACCAGCCCCGGGTTAAAAAAGAAAGGTTTAGCTGTGTTGTTATTAACGGCTTCGTCAGTGCTGAGTGCACAGGACATTCATCAACAGGACAGTGAACGTTTTAATCCTCAGGCCTTGACACAAGTGCCTGCCATAGACAGTTTGCCGCAATTTAGCGATGCTAATTTTGTTTATGATCCCTTATCTGAGAGCTTAGATCTTAAACGTTATCTTGAAACTTATACGCCGCATTTACTGGACTATTACCAGTTAATTTCCCACTGGAGCGGTTACTACAGCATTAGTCCCAAAGTTGTTTTGGCCTTGATGGAGCTCAACTTGGATGTGATGCCTTCGGCTTTAGGCCCCTTGAATGAAAACACGGATTTTTCTCAGCTATTACAGCAGCAGCTGAAAAAGCTGTCCTCTTATTTCTATGACTATCAGCGGGTTAGTCAGCAAGGCCTGCAAAGGGAAGTACAGGTAGTGCAGGATGAAAATACACCGCAAACTAAGGTGATTTTGACGGCGGCAACGGCAGCCCTGATCGCTCTGATGCAGGAAAGTCTTTATCAGATGGGTCAGCAAAGTCGCGAGCAGGATAAGACAGTAATCAATGCTGATATTGCTTATCAGGATTTCCTGGCCATTTATGGCCAGCTTTTTGGCGAAACCGTGCTGGAAGCTTCATTGGCACCTGAGTTTGATGAAAGCAATGCTCAGCAGGCAGCCGTGGATGATATCAGCGCCTTAACCCCGCCAACCGATATGATGCAAATGCCCTGGCGGCAGGGATATACCTGGATCTCCAATGGCGCCCATTCGCATACCGGCTCCGGATATCCGTTATCTTCCATTGATGTCTCTTACAACTGGCCCGGCTGGGGGGCGCAAACCTACAGTGTTGCCTCTGCCCATAGCGGCTGGGTTAGCGTGTTTTCAGCCTGTCAGGTGAGGGTGACTAATCCTAACGGTTGGGGCACTAATTATTATCATCTGGACCATATTGAGGTGAACGACGGTCAGTGGGTTGATGGCAATACCAAGCTTGGGGTTTATGCCAGCAGCAGGCGCAATGCCTTGTGTCAGGGGGGAAGTTCTACCGGGCCTCATTTGCATTTCTCCTTGTTGTATAACGGTGCTTACCGCTCGTTGCAGGGAGTCAATATCGGGCCTTATGATATCAATGTTGGCAATTATAATTATGACGGGAATTGTTCGCGTTTCTGGCTTTGGAACAGCCTTGATCGCGTCTATAAATGTGCCTGGGACAAGTTGTATAACCCGGGAAGCTAACATTAAATTATCTATTTGATAATTATAATTTTATTAAGCTGTCAGGGGTCTTGGTTGATCCCTGTTTATCTTTAATGCCCCCAATCGTTGCTGCCTTAAGCTTACAAATCCAAGTTTCCCAACACCTTAATATCTTCTCTTTATCGATAATAACTTGTTTTAACCGTTGGCTTTATTTGCCAGCGGAAAGGATAAAAAAGCAAACAGCTGTAAATAAATAACGAAAAAAAGTTACAGAAAAGTGAAATTATACAAAACATCTATAACTTTAAGTTATAAGTTATTCTGTTGTGGAATAAGGTGGTTAACCTGTTGTTATTGGTGTGTTTGTTTTTTAGTCGCTTTAGGTTTTACTGAATATTGCATGTAAATAATAACAATTCTCACCGAAGGGGATTTTACTGCCGCATCGTCCTAAATTCAGGCTTTGCAGCGAGATAGTGGTTATTTTTTCTGTACTTACCGTATTTATCGTACAAATATCAGCCAACATTGAAAATAGTTAAAACTGTGATAGGTTTTATTTTACCTTTAAATCGAGGTAAAAATAACAAAAAGATAAGCAAGATTATCAAAATAAAAAACACAGAGAGGTTATATGGACATACAAAAAATCAAGCACAAATCGGCCGCGTTAGGGCTGATTTCCCTGGCAATAGCAGGGCTTCCGGCGCAGGCCGCCGAGGTTGACTGCAGCACACTTAGCCCTTGGCAGGCAGGACAAGCCTATCTGGCAGGCAACCAGGTTCAGGCAAGTGAGCAAGCGTTTGAAGCCAAATGGTGGAACCAGTCAAATCCCGTTGATAATTCCGGTCCCTGGGATGAGTGGAAAAAACTTGGCGACTGTTCAACTGGTACCCCGGATAATATTCCCCCCACGGTGAGTTGGATTTCCCCGGCAAACAATGCTTCTTTCGCTAAAAATGACAGCGTTGTCATTAAGGTTGATGCCAAAGATGCCGACGGCCAGGTGGCCGGCGTTGATTTTTATCTGGGAGAGAGCTTGCTGGCCACAGACACAGCTTCACCCTACCAGGTAAGCTGGACGGCCTTGGCCGGGCAGCACGTATTAACGGCGGTGGTGGTTGACGATAAAGGGGCCAAGGCTGATGCCCGGCCGGTGAATATTACGGTGACCGATGGCGGCCCGGATAATCAGGCGCCGACGGCATCTTTGGTGATCGTATCTGCGCCATCGCCGATCAAGATTGGCGACTCTGTGGTGTTTGCCTTATCGGGGGCCGATAGTGACGGCCAGTTAACGGCGTTGGAGCTGTTTGAAAATGGTATTTCCGTGTTTAGCAATACCGGCGCGGATGCCAGTTATACCTGGCAGGCGAGCAGGGCTGGTACAGTTGAATTTAAACTTGAGGCCAGGGATGATAAAAATGCCAGCGGCCAAAGTGAGGTGATAACCCTTAACGTACAAGAGGGCGGGGATCCCGGCAATGGCCGTGATGACTGTAAACCGGCAGGCCTATACCAGACGCCGGGCGTGAATACGCCTTATTGCAGTATTTACGATGCCGACGGCCGGGAAGAAATGGGCGCGGATCATCCAAGACGGGTCATTGGTTATTTCACCAGCTGGCGTAACGGCAGCAATGAGCAGCCTGCCTACCTGGTCAATGATATTCCCTGGGATAAAATTACCCATATCAATTACGCCTTCGCCCATGTTGATGTCAATGATAAAATTTCTATCGGTGATGCCAGTGCTGCCAATAACCCCGCCACCAGAATGCAATGGCCGGGTGTTGTCGGTGCCGAGATGGATCCTGACTTTGCCTACAAGGGACATTTCAACCTGCTCAATAAATACAAAAAACAGTACCCGGACGTGAAAACATTAATCTCGGTCGGTGGCTGGGCAGAAACCGGCGGTTATATCGGTGAAAATGGCCGGGTGGCCAGCGGCGGTTTTTATACCATGACCACCAATGCCGATGGCAGTGTTAACCAGGCGGGTATAGATACCTTCACTGCCAGTGTTGTGGATTTCATCCAGCAATATGGCTTTGACGGGGTTGATATCGATTATGAATATCCCACCTCTATGGATGATGCCGGTCATCCGGGAGACTTTGCCATCTCCAATGCCCGCCGGGGAGGATTAAATCAATCTTACCAGGTGCTGATGAAAAGCCTGCGCGAGGCGTTGGATATTGCCGGACAGGCATCGGGCAAGCATTATATGCTCACCATCGCCTCTCCTTCATCCGGTTACCTGCTGCGCGGCATGGAAACCTTCCAGACGGTGAAGTACCTCGATTATGTCAATATCATGTCGTATGACTTACACGGCGCATGGAACTCTCATGTCGGCCATAACGCCGCCTTGTTTGATACCGGGGAAGACTCAGAGCTTAAGGCCTGGGATGTTTATACCACCAAGGAATTTGAAGGCATAGGTTACCTTAATACCGACTGGGCGGTGCGTTATTTCCGCGGCGGCTTGAGCGCGGGGCGCATTAATATCGGTGTGCCGTATTACAGCCGGGGCTTTAAGGACGTTATCGGCGGCAGCCAGGGCCTGTGGGGCCAGGCGAAATTCCCGGATCAGGCTAATTGCCCGGACGGTACCGGCAAAGGGGATAAAAACTTCTGCGGCAACGGCGCTATCGGTATCGACAACCTCTGGCATGATATTGAAAACGACCGTGAAGTACCCGCCGGCAGCAACCCGCTGTGGCACCTGAAAAACCTGGAAAACGGCATTACCCCGAGTTATTTAACCGCTTATGGTTTGACGCCGGATACCGATCCCGACGACAGGTTTAGCGGCAGTTATGTCCGCCATTATGATGCGGTCGCCGTGGCCCCCTGGTTATGGAATGCAGAAAAAAGCGTGTTTTTATCCAGTGAAGATGAAGCGTCGATGGCGACCAAACTCGACTACATCATCAACAACGAACTGGGCGGCATCATGTTTTGGGAGCTGGCGGGAGATTTTGCTTTCGACAGCGTCAAGGGCGAATACTTTATGGGCTCAACCATGACCAGTCTGGCTTTTGATAAGTTCAAGCTCAGCGGCACGGCATACGGCACACAAATGGGCAACCCTGACTTTGCCTTACCGGCAGAGATGGTGGATATCAGCTTTGGCGTTAAAGACTTCCCGCTCGGTGATGACAACTATCCCATCAGCCCGACCTTTAGCTTTACTAATAACTCGCAAATCGATTTTACCGGGGCCACTATCTCGTTTGATGTACCTGTGTCGACCTCGGCGATTTTTAAATCCAACTGGAATGCCACCAAAAAGTTAAAGCTGGAGGTGGTTAGCAACGGCTCCAATGCGGCGGGGAACAATATCGGCGGTTTTGACAATGAATTCCACCGTTTCGCCATCACCTTAACCAATGAGTGGGGCGGGGTAGATGAAGCCTTTGCTCCCGGTCAGACGGTAGATGCTCAGGTGATGTATTACATGCCCGTAAGCGGTCCGGTGAACTTCACCATAGCTAAAAACGGTAAAAGCTACGCCTTTAAGTCTGAATATCCCAACTTGCCGGAAGCCACCGACGGTTCAGGCGGCAACACCTGTGGCGACCTGAACACGGATGTTATCCCTGTGTATCCCAACTGGCCGCAGGGGGATCATGCCGCAGGCGGTGACATGGTCGTGCATGACAATGCTGTTTATCAGGCCAAATGGTGGACCAATAGTGTGCCCGGCGGCGCCGATTGGGACTTAGTGTGTAGTCTATAACCGGCATACGGCAGAGATAACGCAAAAGCTTTTATTCGGAAAAAGTTGATAAAACAGCGTTGTTTCTGCCCAAAGCTCCCGGCCTTTTTACTCCTGAAATAATGACCTTCTTACGGTAAAAGCCGGGAAGGTCCGGGTTCGGTCGGGCTAAATTCAAGGAAAGCAAAATGAACAATAACACCTTAACGCAAAAAGCACTGAGCAAAGGGGTTGTTTTAGGCTTGGGCCTGCTGGTCTTGCAAACCCCTTTATCGGTATATGGTCACGGCTATGTTGACAGCCCGAAAGCGCGCCAGGCGATTTGTCAGGCGCAGGGAGGTTACTGGTGGCCGGAGACGGGAGAAAACATTCCCAACCTGGCATGCCGCGCCGCTTACCTGGCCACGGGCTATGTGCAGTTTGTCCAGGAGCATGAGTTTGCCGTCAATATTACCGATTATCAAAACCAGGCCGAAGTGGAGGCCCATGTGCCGGACGGGCTTTTGTGCTCCGCCGGCAGCGAGGAAAAAGGCGGCATGAACCTGCCATCGCCCCACTGGCAAGTAACAGAGGTGATGCCGGATGAGCAGAATAATATCCCATTCAGGTTTCGGGCGACTACCCCGCATAACCCGAGTTTCTGGCAATTTTACCTGACCCGGCAGGATTTTCCGGTTGAGAGCCAGGAGATCACCTGGGCCGATTTAGAAAAGGTGCAGGAATACGACGATATCGAAGTAAGCAAAGACAGCGACGGCAACAGCTATTACGAGATGTCGATAAATATTCCCGCCGAGCGTTCGGGACGCGCCGTGCTTTACACCCGTTGGCAGCGTTATGACGTGGCCGGAGAAGGTTTTTATAACTGCTCGGATATCGACATCAAACGTGATTCCACTCCGGTGAGCTGGCAGCCGATAGGTTATTTTGTCCGTCAGGGGCAGGAAGGAGCTGTGGGTGAATTTGCCCGGGCCCGGTTGTTTGATGCCACTGGCCAGGAGCTGATTAATCGCACCTTCACTGTCACCCAAGCCAATGTTAACCAATGGCAGCAAACCTTTGCCGCCGAGCTGGTGACAGACTTTCCCCAAGTATTGCAAATTGGGCTAAAAGACAGTGCGGGCAATATTACCTTTGATGTCAATAACCCGTTATCGAACCAGGTGTGGGTCACTGATAGCAACTACAGCTTTACCCTGAGCCTGGCAGCGACACCGGTAAATACCCCGCCGGTTATCGAAAACCTGCCGGACAGACAAGCCGATGAAAACACTTCGCTACAGGTAACGGTTATTGCCACAGATGCACAGCAAAGCCAGCTCAGTTATAGCTGGCAGGTGCCTGCGCCGCTGAGCTTCGTAGCTGATGGTGCCAACATCACTATTACCTTACCCGAAGTGGAACAAACCACAGATTTTAGCCTTGCTGTCACGGTTTCTGACGGTGAACTTAGCGCCAGTGAAAGTTTTAACCTTAAGGTCAATAACACCCTTGAACCGGATATTCCCCAGTGGAGCGCCGAGCAGGTATATGTCGGCGACGATTTAGTTCGTTATCAGGGACAAGTTTACCGGGCGAAATGGTGGACCCTCAATGAAATCCCCGGACAGGCAAATGTTTGGGAAAAACGTTAAATCATCATTATCAATAAACATAAACAATAAATAACCATAAGGCGGGCATAGTGTCGGTCAGGATAAAAAAGAGGAAGCTATGAAAGAAGGACGAGTGATTAAAAACAAGCTGAGCACAGCAGTAGGTATGGCCTTTACTCAGGTAAAAAGCGGGGTAAAAATAGGGGCAGTAATTTCTGTCATTAGCGCCGCACAGGCAGTGGCTGCGCCATCAACCCCCAGCCTTGATTGGCAGCCGCAAAACTACTCTTTTGTTGAAGTGGTACTTGACGGCACCGGCTCTTATAAGCAGCTGGTAACAGCGAAAGAGCAGGTGGATATTAAAATTAAATGGAATGCCTGGAGCGGCTCCGGCGGAGACGGTTACAAGGTTTATTTTGATGATGTTTTGGTAAACGAAGGCAGTTTGCCCGCCGGCACTAAAAGCGGCACCATTGAATTTCCTTATAAGGACTCGGGCCGCCATACCCTGACCATGGCTTTATGTGAGGGCAGCGACTGTGCCCGCAGCGCCGGTAAAGATATTGTGATTGCCGATACTGACGGCGGCCATTTAGCGCCCCTGGTGATGGATATTGACCCCAACAATAAAACCTATCCGAAACAAGCCAACACCGTTATTGGCGCCTACTTTGTCGAATGGGGTATTTATGGTCGCGACTTTGACGTCACCAATATCCCGGTGGATAACCTCACCCACTTGTTATACGGCTTTATCCCGATTTGTGGCCCTAATGAGTCGTTAAAAGAAGTGGAAAACGGTAACAGCTGGCGCGCACTGCAAACTGCCTGTGGCGACTCGCAGGATTATGAAGTGGTGATCCACGACCCCTGGGCGGCGGTGCAAAAAGCATTGCCGGGTATAGACAATAACGATCCCATCCGCGGCACCTATGCCCAGCTGATGGCGTTAAAACAGCGTAACCCCGACTTAAAAATATTGCCTTCGGTAGGCGGCTGGACCTTGTCGGATCCCTTCTATGGTTTTACCGAAAAAGCCAACCGCGACACCTTTGTTGCCTCGATGAAGCAATTCTTAAAAACCTGGAAGTTTTATGATGGCGTGGATATCGACTGGGAATTCCCCGGCGGTGACGGCGCTAATCCCAACTTAGGCAATCCGGCCACAGACGGCGCGGCTTACGTGGCGTTAATGCAGGAACTCAGAGCCATGCTTGATGAACTTGAACTGGAAAGCGGACGCAGCTATGAGCTGACCTCGGCTATCGGCTCGGGTTATGACAAGATTGAAGATGTCGATTATGCCGCGGCGTCCCAATATATGGACTACATCTTCGCCATGACCTATGACTTCTACGGCGGCTGGAATAATGTTACCGGCCATCAAACCGGCGTTTATTGCGGCTCGCATTTAAGCACAGATGAATGTGACGGTACCGGGTTGGATGATAACGGCGAGCCGAGAAAAGGCCCGGCTTATACCATGGACCATGCCGCCCAGTTATTGCTCGCGCAAAATGTCTCGCCAAGTAAAATTGTGCTCGGCACCGCCATGTACGGTCGCGGCTGGGAAGGGGTACTTCCGGCAAATGCCACCGATATCGATAACCCTATGACCGCCCCGGGCAATGGTAAGTTAACCGGCTCTAATGCCGAGGGTGTATGGGAAGCTGGTGTTATTGACTATAAAGGCGTTAAGGCCAATATGATAGGTGCCAGCGGCACCGGCATTAACGGTTTTGAAGTGGGTTATGACGAACAGGCTGAAGCGGCCTATGTTTGGAACCGCACTTCAGGCAAACTTATCACCTATGACAACCCGCGCTCGGTAAAAGTAAAAGGCCAATATGTCAGGCAGCATAACTTTGCCGGTTTGTTCGGCTGGGAAATTGATGCTGACAACGGCGATATTCTTAATGCCATGAATGAAGGACTGGCGGGAGGCGGTACCGATCCGGTAAACAACAAACCGGTAGTGAACCTGCCGGCTAACTTTACCGTTAACGCAGGTGAAAGCTTAATCATTCCGGTAACGGCGACCGACGCAGACAATGACCCGTTAACCTATCAATGGCAGGTAGACCCGGTGTTTAATGCCACGGGACAAAATACCGATACCCTGACTTTAACCGCGCCAACCCCGGCGCAAACCACGGATTATGTGATCAGTGCTGTGGTTTCAGACGGAAAAGCCACTGTCAGCCGTGACGCCGTGGTAACTGTTGTGGTTGATACCGGCGGAAATACCGCGCCTGAAGTTAGCCCGATTGCCGATGTCAGCATAGATGAAAACAGTTCGGTAGATATTAGCGTGACTGCTACAGATGCCCAGGGGGATACCTTGAGCTATCAGTGGAATCTGCCAGTTGGCATAAGCATTACCGGCAGCGGGGCGAATGTCAGCTTGTCTGTGGGTGAGGTGGATGCCGATACTGACTTTTCGGTAAGTGTTGATGTCTCTGACGGTCAGCTGACCAGCAGCCGCAGCTTTACCATCAGCGTGAAAAACAAAGACAGTGGCAATACTACCTGGTTAGCCTCCGAAATTTATGTTGCCGGTAATACGGTAATGTATGAAGGTACAGAGTATCGGGCCAAATGGTGGACTCAGGGAGACAGACCAGACCTTGGCGGTCCATGGGAAGAAGTCGTGCCTGATGACGGTCAGATCCGTCCGTGGCGTTCAGATCTTGCCTATAATGGCGGCGATAAGGTTTCTCATAACAATGCCAATTACCAGGCCGGTTGGTGGACTAAAGGTGAAGAACCGGGTACTGCCAGTGTTTGGGTAAAACTTTAACGCTTGAGATTGGTGTTTTAAAATGAAGTTCTGGCCTAAGCGGTGAAACGCTTAGGCCAGTTAATGCCACACTGCGGACATTAATAGTTTGAGTCGAAAGGCTGGTGCGAATTAAATTTTGTATTGGTAATTCAGCTATCAGCAAGTAACACTAATTACACAATCATTCAGAAGACCGAAAGAAGCTTAATAAAACTATTTCGGTCTTCACGGTTTAAAATCATATTAATTTAGATACCACTTTATCTATTGCTTCGAGTGATTGATCTCGATAATCAGGCTTAACTTGAACACGGTGACCACTTATAGTCAGTTTTCCCGTTGGCATTGTAGAGAATGCACAACCCCGGGCGAAAGAAACAATACCAGTAGTTCCAAAATCTCTTACCCCAACGGTTCCTTTTTTGACAGCCGTAAAGTTAAAATATTGTGGATACTGCTTTATTAGAGCAGTAACATCACTATCAATGCCTGTTAATACGGCATGATACGCCGATGCAGCTCCCATGTATTGCGTCAATCGGTTCTTGATAATAAGATGGATTTTCGGTAACTCTCTTACTGCATCATTGAGTTTCTTTGCAAATGTATATTTGGCGTAGACCTCCGAAGGTAATTTAAGACCATATATTAATGAAAAAGCATTTTGAATTGCTCTTCTTGATGAGTCGTCAGCCATTACAGGCAAAACAACACGCTGTGACGCAGCTAAAGCAATCTGAGTATACATTGAGAAGCTAGGGTTTGTATCAATGAATACATAGTCATAATCCACCTTATTTAAAAAATCTTTTAACCAATCAATAACACCTAACCAAGCATTTACACCAGGAAGGTCTGCGTTAGCAAGGGTATTCATGGCTATGGCTTGGAGTTCAAGAAGCGGGTCGCCACAGATTAGGTCAATATTTGTAGGAATTGATGGATTGTAACTATGCGGGGTCGTAATAAAGCTATTCGCTTCAAAATCTGGTGATGAAAATGGAGCAGGTAAGCGTATATCAAAATACCCACCAATACTACAGCGCGGTAATTGACCTTGGCACATGAGCAAGTTTTTACTTCCACCACCTTCCTGCCCACCGAGTAGTATTTCGGACAGGTTAGCCTGTGGACACATATCTATAACTAAAACGCGTTTGTCTGAATTTAATTCAGCAAACCGACTAATAGTTTGAAAAGCTAGACTTGTTTTTCCTGTACCACCTTTATTATTCCAAATTGCATAAGTTATCATATAGTTCTCCTGAGTCAAAATTAGACTATACCACGTCCGATTTGGACGTCAAGATGTATTTTTTGGACGTAGGTGGTTTTTTTAATAAAACTACAAACAGCTATGCCTGGCTAGTCCCTCATAACAACAGCTTATTGGTAGTTAAAATATCAAGTTCAAACATTAAAAAATGTATTGATCCTTATATAGTGATTAACGTCTTCTTTGCGCACGGAAGCGACCTTACAAGTAACTTAATTAATTCTGAAAACATCAAATACAGCCAAAGGACAGTTGCTGCCACTGAGCGGAAGTTAGCTACACCCCATTATTGATGTGATGTGCAGTTACTTTGAAGCAAGAAGCGGACATTAACGCCCAATTAATAAGTGAGCCAAAGCTGCCGAGCGAATTGCGCAGCAATTGGCGTGACAGCTTTGAGCGAATCTTAATTTAATTGCTTGTTACATATCATTACGCTAAGCACGAAAAATCGCATTCCAATAGGATACGCCTAAGTTTATTTATATCTGAGTTGCAAAAACGTTTAATCGCACAAAATAAATTAGTCTCATCTAATTCACCTCTAAAATATGGTTCAAGTACTGTTATGTACCTGTCATCTCCATGAGGATCATATTCTTCATTAACAAACAATAAATCTTGAGCTTTCAGAACTTGAAATATTTGATGCCCATAATCTCCAAATGCCTGAGCAACTTGATTTGTTGGCATTACGACATTATTTTCGTCTTGATGCCCATACATATCTGTAGCAAATTGCCCTTGAGCAACTACATAAAACAAGTATTCCCTTTGGTTCTTCGTTAAGTTTGAGATTATTTGTGCTAATGACTTAATATCACCCAAAAGCAGCTTTATATACTCAGATTCATTTTCTAAACCCAAAAATGCGATAAAAGCATCTGGTATCGGAGTGGAGTAGGTAGTCATTAAACCAGATGGCAAGATGCTATCACTTTGTTCAACTCGGCTAACTAGGTTTTCAGACAAGTAACTATCTATATAAAACACATCTCTATCTTCTAGGGTACTAATTTTTTTATACAAATCATTAAGATTAATAACACTTGTTTCTATTTTATCATCAGAAAGTGTACAAAGATCCTTATTTGATATAATAAGGAACATCAAAGAATCAAACTCTCTATCCAATTGTTTGTCTTTGAACTTAGCTACAGTACTTCTGAACTTTTGGTTTGTCGATTCAGAAGTCACTTGAATACACAATTTAGAGCTATAATCCGCAAGATCTATTGCTGGGTAATTATCCTGTATTGAATTCATATCACGCAGTCGTAAATTGTACGCTATATTTAGGACGTCAATAAATAATCGTTCTGCACTCTTATTGATATCATTAAAACCTGCTTTGTTCTGAATAGTCACAACATTACTGAAAGTAGCAAACCTTTCTGCTATTGCTTTGAGAACATTTTCTCTTCTAATATCCATATTTTAACTTCTTAGTTGATTGTGAAATGTAACAGCTTATTACGTAGACGCCTCAGTAATTCCCATCTACTTGATTGAATAATAAAGTAACTCGAAATCCTTAAACTTCAAACCTTTAATGTCTATTTTGTATTGTTATTTGCAGATAAACTTAGTTATTACTGAGAACTCTCAGTAATCAGACATAAATAATTCATTAGAAAATATACGGGAAAATTTTTTAGGTTAATTTCCGCTCTGCGCACTAACCGGTCATGCTATTACAATTATGCGGTGAGCCTTAGAAATAAAGGAAAGTTTAAAGCCAAGTATCAATCTGCTCTCACTTTACCTGTATATAACAAGTTGCAGAATTTACTTATTGTTTTTTAAGCTGATTGTTAAAGAGGAGTGTCGTCAGTTATTTCCCTAAAATGTAATCTAGAACATCCACAAACTATTTTATTATGGTAGTGGCTTGGCATCAGAAAAGTGTCAATTTGTGGATGTTCAAAGTAGTTAATACAGTATTACTTGTTTAATTCTTCAGCTATATCGGAACCTTTCCATTTTACCTTTGTATGAGGTATTTGCCTCAACAGGTTTGGTACTCCACCATACGTATTAGGTAAATTAGTTACTACGATCTTAAGTCCCTTAGACACTGCAAGATCAGCTTCCCTATTGATCCAAGGGCTATTATGATTATTATCTCCTACAACAAAAAAAGCAGAATCACATCCTGACATTACATCTTTAATTTCTTTATCAATAGCAGTGTCGCCGTGGGCTGAAACATCATTTTCGACAAAAATAAAGCTACCTCTTACTGGACCTCCATGTGATTGCATAAAATTTTTAATACTATGACTTATTTCTCGGTCATTGAAATTGTAAGAAACGAAAATACGATTTGTCACTTTATACTCCTTTATATAATTAAAAATACAACAACGTAGGGCAGCGAAAAATTAATACCCTTTAATTTCGTTATGGGGTCATAACTCATTTTTACAATTCATTAAAAAATATATGGCGAATTTTTATAGTAATATTAACTATTCGTACGAATTGGTCATACCATAATAATCATGCGGTGAGCCTTAGCAATAAGGGAAAGTTTAAAGCCAAGTATCAACCTGATCTCACTTACCTTTATACAACAATCTGAAGAGCTAACTTATTGTTTATAAGGTTGATTATTAAAGAAGGATGTTGTCAGTTATTTCCCCAATACTCTCGCCCAAAACACCTCAGGTACTGTGGATTTATATAGTGTTTTGTACTATACCTTAAAGGGTTAAACAACAATTTATCAACAACCAGAGGAGGTGTTTTTCATTACCCGTGAAGGGTTAATAAAGAGCAATTGTACAACCGGCAAAGCGCCGGGTAACAATTAAGCGCTACCCCTGAGTGCTGTAACACTCAGCGGCAGCTAACCACAACAGATACTACACTGTAGAGGTATCCATCATGGCTAACCCTAATGATATGCCAGAGTTTCACTCGGTTAAAGTTTCTTTAACAGAAAATATACCAACCCCCCAATATCCGCCAACAACTCATGCCGCTATTGTCACCAATACCAGTAACGGTGACAATATTTGTGTGCAGTTAACACTGATGAGGGGCTGGTATTATGTCTGAATCACACTCTACCTCACCTTCCACCTCAACAGATGCTTCACAGGATGCTCCCCTTGAGCAGGAAGTCACCATGGAGCAGTGGTCGCGTGATTTTCTTGATCTTTGTGATGACTTTGGTCAATTCAGTCAGGAATGCGCCTTTCTCTTTGATGCGTTCGCTGCGGTTGCCCAAGAGCCTGAGTGCATTACACCAGATACCAGTGAAGGTATCAGGCATGTCAATTTTTGGCTTAAATACCAGGCCATAGGTTATCGGGAGAAAATAAACCGGCTGCATGATGGCTGGAAAGTTCTCAAGCGTAAACAGTAAGGTGAAATAAGATTTACACAAAATAGGGCGGGTGAGTTTATCGTGAGCATGGTCTGAACCAGGTTAAAAACTCACCCACTTTTAAATGAAAAATAAGATAAAAAACAATACGTAGAATTAATGCCAATTAATATGAGACAGCCAAAACTGAATGATACCGATGACGACCATTTTTAGTATCAAGGTTCGGGTGTCCACGCTTGGTTTTTTATTCATTACAATGGCTGTTAATATATAGAACAACATAATAAAAAGCCGGATGTGGAAGGAATACATACGGAGTGTGTTAGTCATTAACACAAAAAGTTGATCAGCCAGGTTAACTGGAAACGCTGTTATGTCTCACCTAAAACCTGCCGGCATTTGAGGGCATATTCCATATTGAGTGGTTAAGTTCAAATCGCTGAAAGATATCTTTAGCTTCATCGACACGCCATTTAACCCAGTTCGAGTTCAAATGGTTTCCGTACCAAACTTTAGAAAACTCCCAGATTTTATCTATTGGCTGGATGTCGCCTTTTGGTATTGCATGGCGTTTACACCAACCCTCGATATCATTTGATGTTTCAAACATTAGCATGGTACTACAGGTGAAAGTTACGTTGTCCCAAGCATTAATCATAGGTATAGGGAAGTGAATAAATAGGTTGTTGTTCTTGATTTGTCCGTCTTTAATTTCAATAGTAATTTGTCTGGACTCTCCCCCCAAAGTTGTCGTTATTGTTAAATCCTGCTTCAGTAGGGCGGCAGCACCAAGTGAACACCAGGCACAGTTTCCCCACCAACTTCCGGTTTTAGATTCAATCCAAAAATTTGTCGGGGCTGTGGAAAAAGGATGCATTACCCAAACTTCTGAAGAATTCGGGTGTAAAACTACGCCGTGATAATCTTGTAGTGCCTTTAGCGCTTTAATGACTTCAGTTTTTGAGACATCAAAATGCTGTGATATATCATGAATTTTTGGCGCATAGCCAAGGCTAACGATATGTTTCATGATGTAATAATGAAGACTTGAATTGTTCAATTTCATCTTATTTCCCCTGCCGAGGTTGCACATCGCTTAAATGCAGTTCCATTTGCACGTTACACCGTTCATATGGCGATATTGCCCCTTTAATGTGCTTAAAGCCTAATTTAGTATATAGATTGATTGCTGGGGCTAAGACGCTATTACTTTCCAAATAAAGGCGTTTAGCGCCTAATAAACCGGCTCTTTCAATAATTTTTTGCCCTAAAAGTAAACCAATACCTTTTCCTTGGGCTTTTGGTGATACTGCCATCTTGGCAAGTTCATAATTGTGATTATCCATTTTTATTAACGCGCAACAGCCGACAGGAGTGCTATTATCCAGTGCGATGAGAATGGCTCCTGACTGATTTAATATATACTCTTCGGGATTGTCTAATGCATCGAAGTCAGGTTTTTCCAACTGCCAGAATTGGCTTATCCACTCGACATTTAATGCTTTAAAAGCGTTTTGATAGATAGGTGCATAATCAACAATTCGGATATTATTATCACCACTTTCGTCGTCAACTCTCGAACTTATCGGGTGGTACTTCAAATGCCTGTGAGTTACGGTTAATGCTTCCCATAAGTTAACGCCTGTCTCTTGTGTTAGTCGTTTCATTGCTAAATCAACAGCGTCACACTGCTGCTGCATTGCAGGGATCATATCTTGTGCCCGCTTATTTAGCTTGACCAGAGTGACGCGAGAGTCTTCAGAAGATTTATAACTTTCAATTAAATCCGAAGCTTTCATTTCCTTAACAATTTTACTTACGGATACGTGTGAGTGTTTAATTTCTCTTGCGATATTTACAACTGATTCAGCACCTTTAGACGCCAAAACATAAAAAACAGGGAACCATTTAGGGTCAATTTCAAAATTGAACTTTTCATAAGTTTTTTCTGCATCTTTAGATACTTCTGCTGCTAAATGTCTCAATGCAGTACCTAATGCGACATGACCTAATTCGCTATATGATTTCATTTTTCAAAACTCCGTAACCAGTTACGGATATATTAGTCGTGAATTTATAATCTTGTCAAAACTATTTTTTATCTCTTATTTTTGTCCCATAAAACACCTCAAAATTAACTGAAATAAATGATAGGTGGCGCACTTCTCTGTTGAACATGGGTTCTGTGCTAAATCGCTTAAAACCTTAATCTCTCCCAAAGATAAACAAGCCCCAGCAATATTGTTTTATTCAGGGGTAATTTCATTCCTCTCAAAAATGTAACCGGTTGCCTTTTGTGTGGTAACCGGTTACATTTTAATCGTTGCGAAAGTGACTACTAAGACTTGCTTTTAAAGAGTGTTTATTTTTTCTGTTTAATGGCTGGTCGAGGTATAGGAAGGAATAACAACTATAAAAGTACCGTTTATAAAGGCCTTACAGCTTATTGAGCTTATCGCCGGATTAAACAAAACCTCCCTTTAGTTTGCTCTGCTCAGGAGCAGGCTAAAAAATAATAAGGTTAACCAATGAAATATAACGATTACAACAAGTGCAAAATTAACCCTACCACAATAACAGGCTTAAAAAACAAACCAGGTGTGGCTAGTTCAGGCAGGAGGGTTGCGCTAAGCGCACTGCTTGCCGGTCTTTTACATACCAGCCCGATATATGCGAAAACGGTCAATTTTAGCGACAGCTTAGACAATTTAACTAAACTGTCGCAGTCATCCGGTAATCTGTCTATCGATAGCAGCAATGCCGGTTATTTTGGCAATGATACTGGCCGGATAAAACGCAATACCAATAGTGCAGAGTATGTTGTTTATAACCTGACAGGGGATATTTCCCAAGTTGCGATAACAGCCCACTTTTGGCGCACCGAAGCCAATACCGGGGACTTTATTTTACAAGGTTCCTCTGACGGGGTTTCCTACAATAACCTTACCGTTAGCAAAGCATTGCAGGGGGTTGGCGCTGGCAACTGGGAACAGGTTGATTTGTCGGCCAGTATTGCTCAGAGCGACGTTAAGTATGTAAAGGTGATCTTTCCCGTACTTGCCGGTGGCAATGCCTGGAATCCGCAGATCAGTAACATCAGCATCGACTATGACGACGGCACAGTAGACCCTTGTGCTTCTGCGCCCGGCGCTACCTTAACTCTCACCGATGGCATGGAAACCTACAACAAGATGTACCATGGCTCAGGTGGTTTGCTGCGGGATGTCACCAATACCGGCAATTTTGGTGGTGATGACGCCAGGTTATGGCGCTTTTTGAAAAATCAGGAATATATGATTTATAAGGTTGACGGGGATATCAGCGAATTTACCCTCACCAGCCATTTTTGGCGCAACGACAATACCGTGCTTGATATTGAGTTTTACCTGTCAAAAGACGGCGTGAACTACCAGCCGCTAAATGTTAATAACACTAAATATGGTGTTGGTAACGGTAGCTGGGAAAAAGTAGATTATGCTTTGGCGAATATAACACCGGGCTACGATTTTATTAAAGTGGTTTATCCGTTAACCTCGGATGATGCCAGTTCCTGGCATCCGCAAATAGGTAACCTGGTTTTGAAATATGTCAGCAATCCGGGCAATAGTTGCGACAACATAGCAAAAGGGGGGCCGGTATCTGGAGGCTCAGCGCCAAAAGCCGTGCCAGCCCAATATAGTGCTAAAACCAGCTTTGATTATTACATTACCCGCGACGGCAATAACATTTATGACGGCGCTGATTTATTTAAGTTTGTTTCTTTTAATGTGCCTGAATTACATGTACAGGAATCGCCCTACTGGGGGGTAATAGACCCGTTTGAACAAGAAGATGCCATAAAAACCATAGCCGCCATGGGCGCCAAGGTTACCCGCACCTATGTATTGTCTATATTCAATGATCAGCGGCCAGAGCGCACTAAGGTACATATTAATATTGATGGTAACGGCGAGTTGGTGTTTGACGAAGACTTGTTTGTATCTATGGATCGCATGCTTAATTATGCCAACCAGCATGGTGTGCGTATTATCTTGCCTTTTATTGACAACTGGTCTCACTGGGGCGGTTATCAGGATCTGGCAAAAATGCGCGGCATCAGCGCAGCTGACTGGTGGAGCAGTGCCCAGGCGAAGCAGGATTACAAAACTATTGTCTCTTATGTGCTCAACCGGGTAAATACCATTTCAGGTATTCCTTATAAGGATGACCCGGCCATTTTTGCCTGGGAAACCGGCAATGAGTTAAGAGACACCACCGATGCCTGGACTACAGAAATGGCCGCTTATATTAAAAGCATCGACAGCAATCACCTGGTATTAGACGGTAAAGATGTCAATATTTCCGAAGCCGCCATTGTTGATCCCAATGTTGATCTTATTTCTAATCATTATTACGGCGGCGAATTTACCGAGCGTTTCTATCGCGACTTTAACTGGGTAGCCGGACGTAAGCCATTTTTTATCGGTGAATTTGGTCTGGAAAGTACGGACCAGGTACGAGATACCCTGGATAAAGTTATCGCTGAAAACGCATTGGGGGCTATGGTCTGGAGCCTAAGACAGCATGACGCCTATGGCGGCTTCCTCGATCATGATGAATGGAAAGGCATACGCGCCTATCACTGGCCGGGTTTCAGTGAAAATAACGCTTATGATGAATTTAATATGGTCAATCTGGTGTGGCAAAAGTCTTATGAAATTCAGGGGCTGGCACAGCCCGCTATTTCAGCCCCGGCCTCTGCGCCAACCTTATTACCTGTCACCAATGTTGGCGATATTCGCTGGCAGGGGGTGGTGAATGCCAGCCATTATGATATTGAACGCACCCGGACACCCGCAGACAATGCCAGCTGGCAAGTGGTTGGCAGCAACATAGTCGACGGCAGCACCGCCGCCGCTGATATGATGGTGCAAAATGTTGTCGACTGGACCGGTGTCAGCCATAACAATGTTACGGTTCCCAAGTTGTTTTCAGACAATAATACCTCCGCCAATACCAACTATTATTATCGCGTTAAGGCGAAAAATAGCTCGGGTGCCAGCGGCTACTCTAATGTGGTGATGTATGACGGTGGTGAAGTGCTTACCACTTTGACGGATCCGTTAGCTGATTTTACTTTGATCAATAATCATTCGCCTAATCTGACACTGGATGCCAGCAACCCGCACTATTTTGATAATGATGTAAGCCGGATCAAACGCAGCTCAAACACCAGTGAATACCTGGTGTATGATACACAGGCCAGTATCACAGGTTTTACTTTGACCAGCCATTTCTGGCGCACCGACAATGTTGGTGATTTCACCATAGCTTTATCAAGCGATGGTATTAATTACAGCACTTATAATGCCACGGTAAATAACGCAGGCGTGAATGCCGGTAATTGGGAAACTGTCACTTATAGCGCTAGCGGTATTGCGCAAAATGCCCGTTACCTGAAAGTTACTTTTCCACTGAATACTTCAGGCGGTAGCTTTTGGCACCCACAATTAGGCAAGGTTGAAATTACTCACAGTAATTCAGCGCAGTAAAACAACAGGGTAAATTTGCTCATGCACTAAAACTCAAGGCAGCATACAAGGTATGCTGCCTTTCTTTTGCCGCGCCGGTTAAAACTACTATCAAAGTGATACCAGCTCCGACAAAATGAGTTGTTCAGATGGCTTGTGTGGAAGTACAGATGATTTTGATAAAGTTGGCGATAAAAGAATCGCTGTGGTTATAACTTTCATGAAGGGACAACTCCAACAGGTAACCACTTACTTCGCTACTGCACCAAAACTTCAGGCCTTTAATTGCGTTTAATCTGGGACCGTTTTGTTATGAACTCTTTAACTCTTCTAATAAGTTATGAATCTCAGCTTTTAATTCTTTATCGATAATTTTATTGCAGCTGACTTTAGCTTTTTCTAAATGCGCAATCGCACCGGTTTTATCCCCCAGCTCGACTTTCAAAGAGGCGATTGAAAAGCCAATGGATGAACAAAAATCTTTAGAGTTAATCGCTTCAGCCTTAACTAAAGCTTGTTCATAAATGGTGATCGCTAATGCTAAGTCATCGGTAAAATCAGCTAACGTTTCCCACTGTACCGGATGGTCTTTATCGGTATTTTCATTTTCTTCACACAGTTTTTTTAACTCTGAATAATAACCATCAAATCTCTTTTGATTTTGCTCTTGAGCAGCCGCCATTAAGTCACCTGTGAGCGACAGTACTCTTTTGTATATTTTGGTATTCATGTTTTGGCCTTAACAGTGATGGTTTACGGAGCATTAAGCGGTAATTATAAAGCTTTTACAACAACTAAACAGTAACTTAGTGACATAGATGACAATGAGCAGATAGGGTAAAGAGCGCGAGATCATCAGTAAAAAAATTATGTGGGATCGTAAAAGCACTACCGTCTTTATGTTTTAATCCAATAATCCCAGAGCATTTAATAGCAGTAATAATGCTGCCGAAAGTCCTGAGATGGTCAATAGCCAGTAAAAAACAGCGGCAAGCACTTGATCAAACTTAGTTGTATTTTCAAATAATAAATCTGAATTTGCATAAAGGTATGAAAGCGGACTTTTTTCTAATTTTCGGCTCCAACTCCGGGGCATTGCCAGTGCCTGTGCGACATTAATAATATCCCAGCCACTAGAATACTCAATGCCTAAGGCATCTTTGGTCTTGGGGTTTTTCCTTAATTTTCTTACCGTTATTTGTCCGAACAGAACATATAAGATACAAGCCAAAAATATAAAGATAGCATCAAAAGCTAGTAACTTTGAAAATGTGCTCATCACCGGTACCTGATGTATGAAAGCTGCTTCACAAGCTGATTTATTCCAGTAGACCTGTTGTCACTAAGCAAACCCAAGTTACGATTAGTATGCCTGTTATCGTAAACGTCCAATAAAACATTTTAGCTAAAATGCGATCGAATTTGCTGGTATGTTTTATGAGCAAATCAGCATCGGAGTAAAAGAAAGACATTTGTGTTCTTTTAAACTTCCTTATCAGTGCGATTGGTAAAGCAAGAGATTGGGCAACATTGATAATGTCCCGGCCACTGACAAGCTCCATGCCTAATTCATGTTTTGTCTCTGGATTTTTTATTAACTTTTTAACAGTTAGCTGTCCGAAAAGAATGAAAAGTATCCATGATATTATCGTACAGCAAAGTATTATCCCTAAAGTTAAAGTCGCATTATTCATTTGAGTCACTAACTTTATTGGCTATCAATGTAGTAATGTTAAAGTCCTGTCATATTTTATGCCTTAATCAAAGAAACCAAAGGTATTCATAAGTATTAATATGGCACCCGAAAATCCGGTAAACATCCATAACCAATAAAAAATAGCGGCAAGTATCCGGTCAAACTTATTAGTATTTTCAAATAGTAAAGTTGAATCAGCGTTGATAGAGGAAAGTGGGCTTTTTTCTAATTTCTTACTCCAACACTTCGGCATAGCCAAGGCTTGCGCCGCGTTCAGGATATCCCAGCCACTCATAAACTCTAGTCCGAGGACATCCTTTGTTTTAGGGTTTTTTCTAAGTTTTCTTACCGTTATCTGGCCAAATAGCACGAAGAATATTCCGGTAATTACGCTTAGTAAAATAATAAAAGCGACCAGTATTTGTCTTTCTGTCATGATGAAGTAATCCAATTCATAAGTGAACCGTAGATACCACCGGCATCATTTGTAATTATATAGTTGGTGGTCATTGAAGCACCTGCAGCGGCACCGACAACAAGAGCTCCTCCTATAATTAAACCGACCCAGCCTATGGGAGTAGATACCATTAATAACCCAAGTCCATAACCACCAGCTTTTAAAAAGCCTGTTCCAATAGCCGCACTAGCTGCAAACCCACTAGACTCAATAAATAACTGCCTGTGCCAGTTACCACCAGTTCTGTGAGTATTTTGGATATTACCTACCCGGCTGGTAAAGTCGATAACGGCCAGACCATTACCTAACAATTTAGTGTATTTGGTAAATTGAACCAGCTCACTGGCTTGTGCCTGGCTGGTAACATCCAGCTTAGCGACATTACGGCTGCTTCTGACGATATTTTTGCTTCTGTCCAGGTTGCTGAGCGCGGTACCGCGCCGGGATTTTACCTGGGCCGTAACCGACTCCATTTCATGGTGAAATTTAGTCTGTAATTCCTTATATGCATGATTGACTTTTTACTCTGCCGCCAGCTTATGTGGAGATTTGGCTTCGATAGCCTCCCGGTAGTGCATCAAAGCATCTTGGTAGTTTTGTACCGCTTTGAGGAAGCCGCTGACCCGATCGCCGTGAAAGCTGGTGGAAGCCCCGATAGAACCGACACCAAACTCGTATAGTTTCTTTCTTAGTTCAGCAAGGGCTAATACATTTTCACTGCCAATAGACAATGAAAGATTAGCAAGGTCCCGGGAAATATACATAGGGGCAAGCTGGTTCAGGGCGCTTAACCCGGCCACGTTCGAATTGTTATGGCCAGGGGAGGGAGGCTCTAGCAAGTAAGGGGTATTGCCAATAGCAAATTCCGGTGTGCGGCCATGAATATCTTTAAGCTGGTTAAGCTCTATGCCGCATTGTTCCTTAAAGGCCTGGCGGCTTAACAGCTGGTTGGTGAGAATAATTTCACTCATGTCAAAATCCTTTTCAAACTGAGTTATCGTTCGCTTGTTTTTCAGTATAGCCGGGGCCGGGTAATTGACCTTGGCTTTATTGTCGTCTCTTTATCTTTATTCCTTTGTGCCGCCTGTTTTTTGGCTGATGTTATTACAGCATAATTGTTCGATAAATAAACGGTTTTTATCCTGGAAATACTGTCTTGCAGCTGATTTTTCGGGTATCGCTCAACCGCTGTTCTATTGTAAAGCTCCTGTGCCTTTTTCGCCTTGGTTAAATATGGCGGTAGCATTGACGCAGTCCAGATAGCCTTCTACGCTTTTTGACAGTATATGCCTCCCTCTCACTGCAGCAGCAGGAGTGATATCATGAGCGGTTATTTTAAAGATAATGATCCCATGAGCTTTAGCAGTCAAATTTCGGTGTTATTCCCTAAAACCGGCATTTCACTAACAGGCCTGCCGCATAATATCTATGCCATTATTTCAAGGTCGGAATATGACAAGCTCAGTAGCGATAAAAAATTAGCGGTAGACACTAAAGTACTGACCAGAAACCAGGCGAATACTTATGCCAATTTATTTCGGCGGGCGGCGGCACGTAATACCATTCCCTGGATTTTAGGGCCGGCGGGTTTGCTGCCCGGTGTCGGCACCGTCATTAGTATTACCACCTCAACTCTTGATGGTTTATACCGGCTTGGGGGAGCCTCTGCTATTTCCGCTGGCTGTATGGCGGTATTAATGGCCGAAGGCGGACGTTTTACCAAGTACTACTCCCTGGCAATAGACCCCAGCCACGGTGAATTGCTGGTGATTATGGTGTTTTACCACGTCAGCATAGGTAAAGAAAACCGCATGTACGGGGTGTACTCGGCAAAATATGCTTTGGAAGTAGAGGGGGGGTAATCATTAGTATTTATTTCTCCGGTTGCCCTAAAAACTCGTATGCTTAATATAGCAAGGCTTGGGTTTTAATGATGAAGATACCGGTTTTTCCTTTACCCGTTTATTTGCTGCCCGGCGGCATCACCCAGCTGCGGATATTTGAGCAGCGTTACCTGAATATGGTGAAAAATGTCAATAATACCCACGGCTTTGTCATTGCTTATGTTTTAGAGAATGCCCGCATGAGCAAGTGGGGCAGTTGGGTGGATATTATCGATTTTGACAGCGATGAAGAAGGCCTGCTTAATATTACCGTTAAATGTCAGGGCCTGGTGTCGATATTGGCTACCACGAAACAAGCCGATAAACTTTTATATGGCACGGTTACTCCCATGGAGCATTGGCAGGAATCAGCCGACCGGCAAGACTGCCATTTTTTGCAGCAGCAGTTAAAGTGGTTGTTTAACGAATATGACGCCCTGCTGCAGCTGTATCCTACCTGCTATTTCGAGCGTGCCGACTGGGTATGTGCCCGTTGGTTAGAGCTGTTGCCGGTTAAATTTGAAGATAAAAGCTTTTTTGCCCGCCGGGACAGCTTTCATATGGCGGTTTCTTTTCTTAACGCGCTTTTGGGGAGTGAAAGCAAAGCCTCCGGGTAGCGGCACGTTTTGGTATGTTCTCGCCCTGATAAAGAACATACCTGTTTGTTGTTAAGTGACTTATCGGATATTAATCGCAACTCACGGTTTCAGCCTGTAAGAATTTATCCAGGTATTGCTTTGCCTCATCACTGAAAAGTAAACTTTCTTTGGCCTGTTCCATAGCGGTTTGTTCTATATCGCCGTGCTCAAAGCGGATGATTAATTCGCTGATGATGTTGGCTTCATAGATATAACAGGCAATGGGTTTCTCCGCTAACAGCGACTGGAGCATAGCAGCTTGGGATATTTTTTCCTGCCATACCAGGGTCTCTAAAATGCTCTTTGGCATATGCCAGTACCTGGCGATATGGGTGGTCAGTTTTTTTGAATTTTCATAGAGCAGGTTCTTAAAAGCAAAGGTGTTTGGCTGGCAGTCGGGGTGGGTATAAGAGAAGGCTTCCATCAAAAGTTGAAAAATAATCATATTGCCCAGGTTGCAAATTAAACCGATCAAGTAGCCTTCTGCAGCGCCTTGTTTATAGGGAGACTGGCTGATGATTTCTTTGGCTATTTGCCCGGTAGCCAGGCTGTGCTGCCATATCTTGTGGCCGTATTGCTGGAAATAGATGGTTGGCTGCGGCGTGAGTTTATTGATAAAACCGTTGATCACTCCCTGCATCAGGCCGTTTTGGCCAAGCAGCATAAAAGCGGATTTCAGATCGGTGACATCTTTATCGCTGCGATTATAAAAGGATGAATTTGCCAGCTCTATGACTTTAGCGGCAATAACCGGCTCTTGCCGGATCAGCGCTATCAGGGCATTGGTATCAAAGGCGTGACCATCATTAAGCTGGCTAATGATCTTAGTAAGTGAGGCTGGCAACAGGGGCACAACTTTTAAAATAAGTTTCGGCATTTCCAGTAATTTTTGTACTTTCTTGGTGATGAACAAAGAAAGTTCATCGTGTTGCTCGCTGTGTTCGCTTTGCCCGAATAAAACATCGTAAAAGGCTTTTTGATGTGCCTCTTCGGCTGACATCAAATGGATGGCGTTTGATGTAGCTTCAGGGGCTTCTTCTTGTTCAACCGGCCGGGTATCTTCAAAATAATAGAAATTGGGCTGGTTGCTGTCGTCGGCGGATGGAAACAGGCGTTTAATGAGGGCATGAAACATAGACAGGTGATCCTTAGTGATTAAATGATGGTGCAGGCCGCCGGTATGGCATAAACAAGCATTTATTGTCCGCTTTCTCTTTAGAGTGTAGTCAGCTTTTATCGCCCTGTAGTATTAATTGAGCGCAGTAAACTGTTGCGGTAAATAACGGGGGATCTGAGTCGGTGTTTTGATTGTCGGGGGTTATGAGCACCGGCAACAATATCAGGCAGAGGTTAAATCCGGCACCTGACCTTGCAGGCCAGGCATGCTTTGCACATAAGCCGTTAAATGATCTATTAACAGTTTCGCCCTGCGAGTCAGTAACTTGCCGTTGCCCCAGATAAGATAGATGTTTCTGTCCATACCGGCCCAGGCGGGTAATACCTGTATCAGCTGCCCCCGGGTCAGCTCAGGGGTGATTTCGCTTACCGGCAGCAGCGAAATGCCGAGTCCTTCAAGGGTTAACTTTTTGATCAGGCTTAATTCGTTGGCTATGGCCCTGGGAGTCTCGGGGTGGAAGTTGAACTGGGACTTATCGTCTTTATTTTGCAGCGGCCAGTTTTTCAGGTAAGAGCCGACGACAAAAAGGTGGTTGTCCAGGTCTTCGGGGGTTTTGGGAATGCCGTAGCGGTCAATATATGATTGGGATGCAACCAGTATAGTTTTAACCGAGCCGATACGTTTTTGATACAGCTCAGAGCTTTGCTGCGGACCAACACGCACGGCAAAGTCGGCCTGGGTGGCCAAAAAGTTATCCACTTTGTCATCTAAGATAAACTCCAGCTCAATCTCTTGATATTTTGCCATAAAAGTCGACCACACCTGGTTGAGGGGGCCAATGGCAAGGTTGGTTGCCGCCAGTAAGCGAATTTTTCCCGATAATTCATTCACCGAGCTTTCAAAAAGGTCGGTCCGCTCCTGCAGGGATTCCACCAAATAACTGCAGTCATCGAAGAGTTTTTTCCCCTCAAGCGTTAACTTAAACTGACGCGCCGAACGATTAATCAAGCGGCATTTTAATTGCTGCTCCAGCTTTTGCAGCCGCCGGGTGACCGTTGCCGGGGGAAGGGCTTGCTGTAAGGCCGCTTTGTTGAGGCTACCTGCTTTGGCTATGTGCACGAATAAGGCTAAATCATCTAACATCACAGTTCCATTTTTGGAATTTAAATTTGATATTATGCTGATAGTTATGACTTCGTCAATTGTGTAAACTGGTTAAACAGTCTGCAAGTGGAAGTTATTATGAAACAGCGTATGCTTTCTTCAGTTTTGATGTCATTTATTTTGTCTTTGCTTATGACCTGCTGGATCACCTTGCTCAATATAGGTTTGGTCGAGCAATTTGCCTCAAGGTGGCTGCAGGCTTTTAGCCTGGCCTGGCCGGCGGCGGCACTGATCTCTTTTATTTTTGCGCCGGGTGTGCAAAAAGTAACATCGAAAATCTTGTCTTTAAGTCAGGGGCTGTTAGCCAATCAAGGGAAATAACATCGGGTTGGCGGTGCAAAAGCCGAATGTGCTTTGTTGGCCGTTGCTGCGCTTTTGGAAAAGGTTGTTCGTTTCTGTGTAGAAAAATAATGCCGGCCCGGGCCGGCATTTAACTTTACGTTCAGGTTTCAGGTAAAGATATCAGCCGATAGCATTAAAAAACTGCTTGCCTGATATGCTTAAAATCATTAAAGGCATCGCTCGATTTGCGTACAGCCTACCAGAGGTGAAGAAGGTCTCTGGCACCAGTAATCATTGGTATTTTGGCAGAAGGCTTCTGACTCAGGTCCGCGGCCACCGCCTACTTGGGGGGTCATCGCTGCAGGCAATGCTTTATTGTCTTTAGAAAGATTTTTCAGTTGTTTTTTATTTAGTTTTAGTTTCATGACACTTCCTTTTTTTGTTTATTATTTGCACTGACAATATACGGCAGAGGTCAAGGAATGCACAGTTTATATATGTAACAAAATATTAACCTAAATAAACAATGTTTTTACATTGGGCTGCTCACCACAAGCCTGATTAAACACAGAAACTTACGGTGATTGCCTTAATCATGTCAAATCATTGAAATAAAATGGTTAAATGTTATATTGCGTCCTTGAAAATACCTGCTCCAGAGACATTATTTGTGGCCTTAGACATTAAAGTCATCGACAAAAATACCTGTGCTTTATCCTACAGAGATGCCTTACTGGCCCTGACCGTCAGGGTAGAAGCCAGTCATGCTGCTCCTTATTTATTTCCGCCGACACCTTCCTTTCTTGAAGGGATACTCGGCAAGGAGATGACCAAGGTTTTTGTCTTTGACGGCGGGCAACTTATCGCTTATGCCGTACTTAAACATTTACGGGAGTTGCCGGGTTACCTGGCCCATTTAGACTATCCCGGCGAGCACAGTGCGATGATTTATTTCACCCTGGTGCATCCGGATTACAGGGGCAGGGGGATCAATAGCCAAATTACCGCACTGCGTGTGGCCGAGGCGAAAAAAATCGGCGTCAAATACCTGTTTTCTACCGTGCATCCGGACAATACTGCCTCGCTGAAAACCCTGCAAAGAGTGGGGCTCAAGGCTATTGATAAGCGCATTATGTTTGATGAGCAGTTATTGCGTTTTATTATGTTCAGGGCGTTATAACGCCAGTGTGTTAGCAGGCTTTTATCCTTTATCGATATAAAGTCCCGCTGGCCCTTGAGGCTTTCAATCGAATATGGCAGCCCAGGGGAGCGAGCGCCAGTTTATTGCCAGAGCTTAAAAAATAATACCAATTTTATTAAATATCTAACCATCTTCGATGGTCTAAATCTCCAAGTCCTGCGTTGTTTTCAATCACAATAGCTTGCTATTGCTCAATCAAACGCCTTGCCTGCATGGATGCAGGTGCTTAGCTTTAGTCTGGAACGATAAAGGGGTTTCTTGAAAATTTATCCTCACCGAATTTTGGTCATCTACTTAATGCAATTGGTATAAGGCGGCAAGCGCCGCCCGATATAGCCGTTTTAATCTTATTTGAAGATTAAATAACCGTTAATTCCACCTCGACATTACCCCGGGTTGCGTTTGAATAGGGACAAATCTGATGGGCCTGGGCAACCAGATCATTTGCCTGGCTCTTGTCCATGCCAGCTAAGGAAACCGCCAACTTCACCGCGATACCAAAACCTTGTGCAATAGGACCTATGGCCACTTCGGCATTGATAAAAGTGTCTTTGGGCAGGGGAATTTTAGCATTGCCGGCTACGACCTTAAGGGCGCCGATAAAGCAAGCGGCATAACCTGCGGCAAATAACTGCTCCGGATTGGTGCCCGCACCGTCGTCACCGCCTAAGCCTTTCGGGGTCGACAAGGCCAGATTTAAGCGGCCATCGTCTGATTTGGCGCTGCCTTCACGGCCGCCGGTTGCTGTTGCTTTTGCTGTATATAATACCTGGTTTAATGCGTTCATAGGAATTCCTCTATGTGATATTGAATAATTTAGTTTGCATGCAAAATAATATCTGAGTGTTTTTATGATTGCAAATACTTTGTGTGCAAAATAAAATGGCAGTACTTGCAGGAGCTTTTATGACTTACGACCAACTTAAACTGGACAACCAGCTGTGTCACCGCCTATACATGGCGTCTAACGGCTTGATCCGCGCTTACCGGCCTTTGCTTGAGGCCCTAAATCTGACCTATCCGCAGTATGTGGTGATGATGGCCTTGTGGGAGCAAGACGGCATCACCATACAGAGATTATTGGAAAAAACCGTTATCGATGGTGGCGCCATGAGCCTGATTTTGAAAAAAATGCAGGAAAAAAAACTGCTGTCCATCACCCAGAGTGAAGAGGATAAACGCAAAAAATTGCTTCACCTGTTACCCGAGGGTAAGGCATTACAGGTCAAAGCAGCCGAGGTGCCGGCGAAGATACGGTGCGCCTTTCCCAATATCGCGCCGGATGAGATACAGGTATTAAACCGCTTGCTGGATAAAGTTTGTGTTGATTTAAATGCCGATGAACAAGAGGATAGCCGGTAGAAAAAATGCCAGCGGGAGAGGGCTGGCATTTTAGCTTTTGCGATAAGTTAACTTAAAGCTAAGTTAACTTATCAAGCAAAACGGAAGACCTGATTGGCTGGCTTGAATTTGAAGGGAGATAATTGCTTTCTGGCAAATACCAAGGCTAAGCCTAAGGCGAATAACAATAAACCTTCCGGTTCGGGAACCGGCGTCGTGTCCGGGGGAACCGGTTTAAACGGGTTGTAGTTTATCTGCATATTCCCCTGCCATGACTTGCCTATCACCTGGCCATAGATGGTAGACTCGTTGGCTTTAATATCAGCCGTTGGTGCCAGGACACTGCCGTATAAATCGCTGTTGAGGTTAAGCAGGTCGACATCGTCAAAGTTATACAGCAATTGCAGCGGCGGCTCGTTGTTTGCCGTACCTTTGTTAAAGTAACCGCTTAACGGGTCTGAGCTGTCAAAAGGGTTGCTGCTGTCGGTTAAAAAAACATTGGCCTGGGAAAAGTCAACGGTTGAGCCGTTGTCATTGGCGATATTGAATACCACAGTAGCATCTTCGCCCATGCCGTCGGTATTTACGTACCAGTCGGTGGCAAACATGTCCTGGCTGACATTAAAGACATAAACCTCATCTTCAAAAACCAGGTTGGGATCCAGGGCAAATTCCAGCGCCCAGCCGTGATCGATCACCGCGATATCGCTTTCTTGCGCCAGCTGGTGGGACAGGGCTTCCAGTTCGGCAAAAGCACCGCTAAAGTCAACCGGCAAATTGCTGCTGTTTTCTGTTATTGAACCTATGCTGCTTGGGCCGCCGGTAAAGGTGCCTCCCAATACCACATCGCCCAATACCGGGTTGGGCAGGGTTGCCGACTGGTAGACATTTAAACTGCCGGTGCCGGTTTTGTTGATATCGCCGCCAACGACTAAGCTGGGGCCGTCACCCATGTCGTAGTCGATGATCTGGGTGCCGATATCATAGCCGCCGTTTACGGTTAAATTACCGCCGACAGCCACCCGGCCTTCGACATCTGAAGAGGTAACTGAATAATCTTCCTTGATAAATGCATTGTATTGACTTGCCTGGCCGAAATCTATCGGTCCTGCCAAAGTTTGACCGCTGATGAGTAAGCCGGCCAACAGGGTGAGATGACGCATTGTTGCTCCTTAAATAGTGGGGGTTAGAACGGCGGCTATAATATCAGTTAACCAGTATGTTTGACAGCGCTGTCGTGATTAAGTTTTTATGAAGGGTTAACCCGGAAAGAACAATTGTCACACCTGATTTACATAAACATTGACGCTGAGATTTTACGCCGTTGATCTCTATACTTTATTTCTTCGGCAGCGGGGAGTGCTGGTTGCCAGGGAGATGATTTAAAGAAGGAAGCGAAGGAGCTGCGGCTTCTTTTAACGGGGGTAAGGTGATGATGTCGACAGTGCAGGGGTTATGCTGGCCTGAGATCTTTATCAGTAATTCCTTCAACAGTCCGCTTTTTTTGATGTTTATCATGGACAGGGTCAACTGGTTCAACAGATGTTTATGTTTGTTATGTATCCAGTGGTAACTGAACTGGCTCAGGGAGGGGACATGGCGGTAATAAATACGTTTAATGCCCGACTGGCATAATGCATTGACGGCGACCTGGTATTCTGAAAGGTAAGTGCCGTTGCCTCTTTTATTCATGATGTTAAAAGCTATGTTGTCATGTTTTACCACCTGGCACGACAAATGATGGTTAAGGCAGAAGTTTCCTATGGTGATTGAACGTTTGGTCCTGATATAGAGGTTATCCGGTTCCAGGTTGCAGTGAGCCGGTAACAGACAAAACAAACCGGCATTGACCGCCAACAGAGGTTCGGCAATTTTCACCAGGTTAGGATAAGCCTTGGCTATGGGCTCGTAGCGGGAAAACTCGGCATCTACCTGGCCTTGGTTGGCCATGTTCAAACCCCGTAGATTGGGCAGAAAAACGATAGAGGGATTTATGCCCAGCGGGGCGTATAATTGCCGGATAAAATGCTTAACATGCTCTGTGCCTAAAGTGTCGCCGATTTCTTCGTTGGCGTTGACGATAAAAGGAGCGGCATTAAGGGGAAAAGTGAATAAAAGCAGTAAGAAAACAGGAAGAGGAAAAGGCATGTCTATCCAGCTTTTATTCAAACACATACCTTAAGCCTAGCGCAAAATAGCCGGCTTTACTTATTTGCCCTGCTGCTGTTTTCTTTTTTGCCTTAGCTGCCGGTACCCGCCGGGCTTGAGGTGGAATCCCGTACCAGGAGTTGCGGCGTATATTGTCCCACCGGATTGGCTTCCCCCTGGTTGCGGGTCTGGGCAATCAGCAGGTTGGCGGCATTTTCGGCGATCTGCTCATTGGGCTGGTGCGCCGTGGTGAGCTTGGGCCAGGTTTGGCGCGAGAACGGGCTGTTTTCAAAACCGGCAATGGAGAGTTGACTGGGAATGTCCAGCCCCATCAGCCGGGCGGAAAATAATGCCCCGGCGGCGATTTCATCGTTACAGGAGAAAATTGCCGTGGGTTTGACTTGTCCCTGCATCAAACTTTTTGCACCTTCAACCCCGGATTCGAAAGAATATTCCCCGTGAATGATCAAGTCTTCGTTGATGGCCATGCGATGATCTGCCAGGGCTTTTTTATAACCGTTGAGGCGTTCAATTGTCGATTTATGGCCGGCGTCACCGGCAATAAAGGCAATCTCTTTATGGCCTAATTCAATCAGGTGTTCGGTAATGCTCATGGCGGCATCGTGGTCATTGACCATAATGCAGGGGCTGAGTTCGTCCGGTGCCAGATCCCCCGACATAATACGCACCAGTTTGACATCCAGTTCGCTGATACGCTCAACAAATTCCGGCATTTCGGAAAACGGCGGTGTCAGCACTAATCCTGCTACCCGGGATTGCTTGACCATAGCGATCACTTCTTCGGTGATATTCTCTTTTTTTGCATCACAGGGGTGGATCAAGAGTTCAAAGCCTTGTTTACGGCAGGCGGATAAAATACCGTTTTGCATATCGATAACATAATAGGCATTGGGATTATCGTAAACATAGGCAATGGAGTAGGACTTAGTGCCTGCCAGGTTACGGGCGGCCAGGTTCGGCTGGTAATTAAGCTCGGCAACGGTTGCCTGAACCTTTTCCCTGGTGGACTGGCGCACCGAAGGTTCGTTATTCATCACCCGGGAAACGGTTTTGATCGACACTCCCGCATGTTTGGCAACATCATTTATGGTAGCTTTCATCTAGGATTTAACACCTTTACTTATTCTTCTTACGTTTCTAGCCCTTAGGGTATTGCTTCTGGCGGTGTGCGGCAATCACTAATTGGTAAATGGGCATAATTTAACGCGTTATGTTTAACTTTTCTCTGCTAAAAGCGGAGATCAGTAATTATCACAAACACTGTTGACAGCGCTGTCATTTTTGCTTAAGGTAAATTTATCATTAATTTTTTATCCGTATCAGAGAGTTTTTATGCAGGCAAGACCATCACTGCCGAGTTGGCAAAAACTGACCCGTTTGGCAGGGGAAAAGAAACACCAGCATATGAATGATTTATTTGCCGCCGACAGTGAACGCTTTAACAAGTTTTCACTGGAGCTGCCGGGTTTGTTACTGGATTATTCGAAGAACCTTATCGACGATGAAACCATGTCGGTGTTGTTTGCCCTGGCCCGGGAAACCGATGTCGCTGCCTGGCGTGAAAAAATGCTGCGCGGCGATAAAATCAACCAGACGGAAAACCGTGCTGTGCTGCATACTGCCTTAAGACGGCGCAGTGAGCAGCCACTTATGGTGGACGGTGAAAATATCACTGCCCAGGTGCAGAGCCAGCTGGTGAAAATGGAAGCCTTTGTCAACCAGGTGCGCCAGGGACATTGGCTCGGTTATAGCGGCAAGCGCATCACGGATATTGTCAATATCGGGGTAGGCGGCTCTAACCTCGGTCCGCAAATGGTCACCGAAGCGCTTAAACATTACAGTGATAACAGCGTGAATATGCATTATGTCTCTAACGTTGACGGCGCCCAGATAGTGGAGATCTTAAGGCCGCTGGACCCGCAAAAAGTGCTGTTTATAGTTTCCTCGAAAACTTTTACTACTACGGAAACCTTGCTTAATGCCCGTACCGCACTGAACTGGCTGATTTCCGCTTCCTTTGATGAAACCGCGGTGGCGAAACATTTTGTTGCCGTGACCGCCAACAAAGAGAATGCCGTGAAGTTTGGCATCAGTCAGGAAAATATTTTCGACATCTGGGACTGGGTCGGCGGACGCTTTTCTCTCTGGTCCGCTATCGGCCTGCCCGTTGCCCTGGATTTAGGCTTCGATAAGTTTAAAGCCCTGCTCGACGGCGCCGATAATATGGACCGGCATTTTGTCCAGGCGCCGCCGGAGCAAAATATGCCGGTGATCATGGCGCTGCTCAGCGTGTGGAATACCACCTTTTTGGGAGCCAAATCCCAGGCGATTTTACCTTATGATCAAACCCTGCATATGCTCAGTAGCTATTTGCAGCAGGCGGAAATGGAAAGTAACGGCAAGTCGGTGTCCTGGCACGGCGATGAGCTCGATTATGCTACCGTACCTTCCATCTGGGGCCAGCTGGGCATCAACGGTCAGCACGCTTTTTATCAGTATCTGCATCAAAGCAATAATGTCGTGCCCGCCGATTTTATCGGCTCGGTCACCAGTGTCACTCCGGTGAAAGGCCACCATGAAACCCTGATGGCCAACTTCTTCGCCCAGACCCAGGCCTTGATGACCGGGGTCAACGAAGAGGAAATTTGTGCCGATCTCAAAGCCAAGGGCAGGGAGGCGCCGTATATCGATGCGGTGGCCCCCCATAAGGTGCACAAGGGTAACCGGCCGACCAATACTATTTTGCTTAAACGCATAGATCCGGCCACCTTGGGTATGTTGATAGCCGCCTATGAGCATAAAATTTTTGTGCAGGGCATTATTTTGCAGATCTGCTCCTTTGATCAGTGGGGGGTGGAGCTAGGCAAAGGACTGGCGGCTAAAATTCAGCAGGAATTACAGGCCGGGGAAACCCGGGTAAGCCATGATTGTTCCACCGAAAACCTGATCCATTATTATCAAAAAGTTTCCGGGGGCGGCGCTGTTTAAAGCGCCAAGCCGACAGATTTGGCGGGCCTGACTCTGCCGCCATCATAAAATGTTTACATCGGGTAAACAGATTTATTTACAGCTGCGTTATCTTTGATTTGCTGTTAATGCCGCCTTTATCTGGTCAAAAGATAAATTTGTGTGTATGGTAATAGTATGATTTATGACAGCGCTGTCAGTAAGCGGGTTCAAAGGGAGTCATAAGTGCTTTAGTTGGGCAGTAAAGGCTAGGGAATAAAGCCAAGCAGCAAAGCTGAAAAGTGAAGTGCTTACGGTAAAGCTTTACCGTAGGACAGAAATACAACAAAAACTTATAACATTAATATAACGTGCGTAAGGGAAAGTCTATGTCATCAAAAACATTTAATAAAAAGGTACTTGCCACCAGTATCACCATGATCCTCTCGGGTATGGCGGCGCCGGGTGCGCTGGCCGCCGATAAGGTTACGGCACCGGCGGCAAAGAGCGATAATACCGAAATCATTGAGGTACGCGGTATTCGTGGCAGCATCAAGCAGGATATCAACAATAAACGTTTCTCCAATTCCATTGTTGATTCCATTTCCGCCGAAGACATAGGCAAATTTCCGGACAAAAACGTTGCCGAGTCGCTGTCCCGTGTTACCGGTATCGGGGTTTCCCGTGAATTTGGTGAAGGGGAAAAAATTACCGTACGGGCATCCGATCCGACGAAAAACCGGACCTTGCTAAACGGTCAATATGTCGGTACCGCCGACTGGTTTATTTTGGATAATCCGAGCCGCAGTTTTAACTTTACTCTATTGCCGTCTTCCCTGGTCAGTAACCTGGAAGTATATAAGTCGCCGGAAGCGAGTCTGGATGAAGGCTCTATCGGCGGCACCGTAGTATTAAAAACCCGCAAGCCGCTGGACTTAGCCGCCCATACGGTTAATTTCAACGTTCAGCAGCAATATTCTGAAGTCTCGGAAGAAACCGATCCGATTTTTGAAGGATTATATTCCTGGAAAGATGAAAGCGAGCGTTTCGGTATTTTGATCTCAGGTTCAAAAAGTGAGCGTTTTGTTCAGCGCGAAGGCCTGGAAGTATTAGGCTGGAATCAGCAGGAAAACGGCGACTGGAACCCCAGGGTCGTCGCCGCGCCTATCTTTAAGCAGGAGCGTGAGCGCGATACCATTTTTGCCAGCCTGCAATTTGCTCCCAGCGATGAGTTCGATGTCACCTTAAATGTGCTTGACTCGAAAATGAATTCCAACAATAACAACTCCAACTACTTGTTAATGTTTAACAATGAATCGGCCGATGAAATTAGCGATGTTGTCCGTGACGGCGACAGTATCATGTCGGCTTCTGTGACCGGCGGTGAAGGGGACGTACGCTGGAACCATATCAATCGGGTATCGAAAACCGATATCAACTCGATTCATTTGGATATGAATTTCCATGCCGATGAGTACAGTATCAATGCCCAGCTCGGTACCACGGAAGCAGAAGGCGGCACCTATAACGAAACCTCGTGGGAATATACCGCCGCCTCTAACTATGATTTTGACTTAAACGGCAGACCTGAGATCAATACCCAGGTGGATCCTACCGACGGCTCGCAATTTAACGGCGGCTGGATCTGGGGGGGTAATAAACCCACCACAGATGAAGAGTCTTATGCCCAGGTGGACTTAGAGCTGCCGGTGGATTTCGGCGCTTTTACCGCCGTTAAAGTCGGGGTGAAATACCGGGATCATAAACGTACCCAGGACCGTGAAGCCTACAGCTGGCACTGGGGTCAGGCAACGGATGGCGAAAGCGCCAACTATATGAGCCAGATTTTAAACAACCAGTGTCCGACCCTGGCGGATTGCGGCTTAAGCAACGGCACCCAAAGTGTTGCCGAAGATGTGATGTCCGGTAATGTGACCGAGCAATTAAAACACAGCTCGGCCGTGATGCGGGAATTAGGTTTAGGCGATGATGCCAGTTATGCGGTACATAAAACTTTAGGGGAAATCTGGGAAGTTGAAGAAGCGAAAACCGCCTTTTATGTTCAGGGGGATTTCTCCGGTGACGGTTACCGCGGTAATCTTGGTGTGCGTGTGGCAAGAACCAAGCAAAAAGCCGCCGCTTATGCCTTCTCCTCCGACAGCGGTGGTCTGATGACGGTAGAAAATCCGGGTATCAACGACGATCTGATGCCGTCAAGCCTTGAGTGGCAGAATCAAAGCCGAACCTATACCGAGATTTTACCCAGCTTTAATTTTGCCTATGATCTGACAGGCGATCAAATCGTACGTTTATCTGCTGCCCGGGTTATGGCGCGTCCTAACTTCTCGGACATTGCCCCGATTTCGGCGCCGGGTGATTTAACCGTTGCCAACCCGACGGCTTCTGCCGGTAACCCGAATTTGGATCCCCAGCTGGCTAACCAGTTTGATGTTGCCTGGGAATACTATTTCGACGATGCCTCTTTAGTCTCGGCGACGGTTTTCTATAAAGATATCGAAAGTTATCAAACCTCGGGTACCTCAACCGAAAGTTTCTACCGCCAGCAGGATGATACCTGGGTTGAAGCCACAGTAACCCGTCCCGAAAACGGCCCGGGCGGTACCACAACCGGGGTTGAAATTACCTACCAGCAAGACTTCGGTAACGGTTTTGGTGTTGCCACCAACTATACCTATACCGATGCCAAAAATGACGGCAAGCGCGACGATAACTTATTGGGCTCAGGTTTAGTTTTGGGGGCTTCCGAGCATATGGCCAACATCACTGCTTATTATGAAAACGAAGCCTTCTCGGCGCGTTTGATGTACAACTACCGCACCGAATGGTACAAGGGTTTAAGCTCCGGCTCTGAAATTTATAACGATGACTTTGGCCAGCTGGATTTCAGTACCTCTTATACCGTCAATGAAAACCTGACCCTGGTATTGGAAGGGGTGAACATTCTTGATGAAGAAGTGGTTGAATATAACGTCGATAAAAGCCGTGTGATGTCCCGTTACCAAAATGGTCCTCGGGTGATTTTAGGGGCGAATATCAGCTTCTAATCAAGCTTATCCGGGTATAAGGTCAAACTTGTACCCGGGTAATAAGTTGATGTTTGCTAATACGCTTTATCAAGAAAAAGGCCTTTTATCGCTGTTATAAAAGGCCTTTTTTACCTTAGCCGGGTATAAAGGCGCAGCAATAAAAGTAAGTAAGACCAGAATAACGAGAACATAATAACAATGAAGAACTCCCTGTTAATCTTTTTAATGTTAGTGCTCAGTGCCTGTGGCCAAAGCAAGCAAGGTAGTGCGGATAGTGCGCCTGCTGTTTCAAGTCAAGCCGGTTTTTCTTTGCAGCAACCGACCCAGGCGGATCTCAACCGGATAGCCAGGCAACTGGAAATCAAATACCGCTTAGTCACCAATATTCCCGGCAAGCACTGCGACAAGGAGCAGGCCGATGGCAATTGCTTTGAAGTGGAGCTGAGTTTCACCGCGAAAGAGGCGATTTCGGTCAATAACTGGTTTATTTATTTCAGCCAGATAGCGCCGGTGCAATCTTTTGAAAGTGAAGAGTTTGCCATAAAACACCTTAACGGCGATCTGCACCGGATATCGTTAAAAGACAATTTTAGCGGTTTTAAAGCCGGGGAGCGCAAAACTTTGCTGTTTCGCGCCAATTTCTGGATGGTGTCTGAATCCGATGCCTTGCCCAACTATATGGTATATAGTGAACAACTTCAGGCGCGCATTATTGCCAGTACCCGGCCGGAAACAGATCCCGAGACCGGTTTGGAGCTATTGCCTTTTGTCGAGCCCATTGACGATCTTGATAAGCAGTTTAAGAAAAACAAGCAGGATGCCACCAAGTGGCTGAGTAGCAGTGACTTGTATCAGCGCAATCTCGCCCTGGGTGAAACACGCCCCGATGTCAGCAGGGTTATTATTCCCACTCCGAAACATATTACTTATGCAAAAGATAAGACCACAGGCAAGCAGCGCCTGCTCGATATCCGCCGGGGAGTCAAAGTGGACTTTGGCCCGCTGGATAAAAAATCGGTGAACGCGGCAGTAAAGCGGCTGGAAAATTTAGGTATAAGTTTTAATAACAGCGGTGTACCCCTTAACCTCAAGGTTAAGGCGGATGAAGCGAAAATCATCGGCAGCTATTCACTGAACATTACCTCAGGTGCCATTAATATCTCGGGCGTCGATGCCAACGGCGTATTTAACGGTCTGCAATCTTTAGCTTCTTTGCTGACCTTAGGAGCAAATGAGCTACCCGAGCTTTTCATCGAAGATGAGCCCCATTATGGCTTTCGCGGCCTGATGGTGGATGTTGCCCGCAACTTTCACAGTAAAGCCTTTATCCTGGATCTGTTAGATCAAATGGCGGCTTATAAGCTCAATAAGTTACATCTGCACCTGGGTGACGATGAAGGCTGGCGCCTGGAAATCCCGGGCCTGCCTGAATTAACCGATATCGGCGGCAAGCGCTGTTTTGACCCCCGGGAGCAGGATTGCCTGATCCCGCAGCTGGGGGCCGGGCCTGATCCGAAAAGCGGGGTGAACGGCTATTATTCGGTGGCGGATTATCAGGAAATTTTAATGGCTGCGAGCGAGCGTTTTATCCAGGTGATCCCGTCATTGGATATGCCGGGACATTCGCGGGCGGCAATTAAGGCGATGACCGCAAGATATAACAAATACCAGGCGCTGGAAGAATTTGATAAAGCCAGTCAGTTCCAGCTCCATGAAGTTGAAGATACCAGTAAGTATTCGTCGGTGCAGTTTTATCATGACAATACCATCAATGTTTGCCTGGAGTCTTCCTATGCCTTCGTCAAAGAAGTGATGACCCAGGTACAGGCCATGCACAAGCAGGCGGGGCAGCCGATCCGCCGTTATCATATCGGCGCCGATGAAACCGCCGGTGCCTGGACCGAATCTCCCGCCTGTAAAGCCTTTATCAGGAGCAATAATTCAGGCATCACCAAAACCGATGAACTCGGTGCTTATTTTATCGAGCGGGTGGCGGGCATTTTAGCGGACTTAGATATCGAAACCGCCGCCTGGAGCGACGGCTTAAGCCATACCCGTAAGGAAAATATGCCAAGTGTCGTGCAGGCCAATGCCTGGGGGCTCTTACCCTGGGAAGGGCATAAGCAGGCCCATGAACTGGCCAACCGCAATTGGCAGGTGGTGATTTCTACTCCGGATGTCATGTATTTTGACTTCCCTTATGAAGCCGACCCGAAAGAGCACGGTTATTACTGGGCATCACGGCATACCAATACCGAGAAAATCTTCCAGTTTATGCCGGATAACCTGCCGGTGCATGCCGAGTTCTGGTTTGACCGGGAAGAAAATCCCTTTGTCAGCGACGACACTTTTGTCAAAGATGCCCGGGGGAAATTAGTTTCAATGCCGCTGGAAAAAGGGCGCAAGTTTTTAGGGTTGCAGGGGCAGTTGTGGAGTGAAAATACCCGCAGTGACGATTTGGCAGAGCATAAAATCTTCCCGCGTTTGCTGGCGCTGGCCGAACGTGCCTGGCATCTGCCTGAGTGGGCGGTGCCTTATAATTACCAGGGTTTTAAATACAGCCGGGAAACGCAGGTCTTTGATGAACAGCGCCGCAAGCGCCGGGACAGTGACTGGGCGCTTTTTGCCAATACCTTGGGGCAGAAAGAATTTGCCAAGCTTGAGCTCTCGGATATCAGTTACCGCTTACCGACGGTAGGGGCGAAAATTGACAACGGACATTTATGGGCCAATATCGCTTTTCCCGGGCTGGGCATAGAATATAAGCTTGCCGGGAAAAACTGGCAGTTATATACCGGCCCGGTTCCCCTTGGCTATGTAGAAGATAATGCACAAGGCAATGCCGAAGCGGCTGAGGTACAGGTGCGCAGTGTCAGTAACAACGGCAAGCGGCGCGGGCGCACCACAGCTGTTCGTTAATTGCTGTTTTACCGGTTATTTGGCTCCGGCATTGGTCGGCTGAAACATTTCTTTGCCTGTTTTTAACCCCGGGTAGTGTTACCGGGGCTTTCTTAAAGTCACTGATAATATTCAATTTTTTATACGGTTTTTGTAAGACGCTGACAAGTTGACAAAGCAAAGAAAATAAAAAGCAAAAACATAATGACAGCGCTGTCATAAATGGTTAAGATGTTAGTCATTAAATCAATCATCCCTGTTCACATGGCCGGTCACGGGCGCAAGTGAAAAACTAAGAGGTCAACATGCTTTACAGTAAGGACAAGCAAGAGCAGCTTTTTTTAGGCATAGATGGCGGCGGCAGTAAATGTAAAGCCATTATCATGACAGCGGATAATCAAATTTTAGGCAGTGGTATTTCCGGACCGGGTAATCCGCTGCACGGTTTTGAACAGGCAACAGATTCCATCGTTAAATCTGCCTACCTGGCACTGATAGATGCCGGTTTGGCCGATACGCCGTTAACTGAGCTTATTGCCGGCGTTGGCCTGGCGGGGGTAAACCTGCCGCAGCAGTTTGAGCAAATGTCTGCCTGGCAGCATCCCTTTAAAGCCATGTTTCTTGCCACAGACTTATTGGTGGCTTGCCTGGGCGCCCATCAGGGGCAGGACGGGGCGGTGATGATCACAGGTACAGGCTCGTGCGGTTTTTCTTACGTGTGCGGACAGGAATTTATTATCGGTGCCCATGGTTTCCCCCATGGCGACAAAGGCAGCGGCGGCTGGTTCGGTTTGCAGGCGGTTGAGCAGGTGTTATTGTCGCTGGACGGTTTTAAGCCGGTATCGGTATTGAGCCAATCCCTGATGGACAAACTTGATTGTCGCACCAGTACCGATATTGTTGAAGCGGTGGCCGGAAAACCCGCCGCCTTTTACGCCGGTTTAGCTAATCTTGTTTTTGATGCGGCAGAAGCTGGCGATGCCCTGGCGCTTGCCATAGTGCATGAAGGGGGCGCGTATATCAGCAAAGTTGCCCGGGCTTTATGGCAGAAAAATCCGCCGGCGATGTCGATTATCGGCGGTTTATCCACAAGGTTAATGCCCTGGTTGGATCAGGAAATTCGTGAGCGGCTGATTGCGCCGATAGGTCCGCCGGAGGTTGGTTCGGTGCTTTTCGCCCGTCAGCAGCTGGCGCTTTTGTCGCAGCGCAACCGACAGTCAATTTCTGTTAATCAATAAATTTTTTAGATTATTAAGGTAGGATCATGTCTCAAACGCAAATGGAACTCGAAGCGCGTCAGGCGCCCCAGGTAATTAAACGCCAGCTTATCGCCAACCAGAACAAGATGACTTGTATCGGTGATAAACTTCGGGCATTAGATCCCAAGTCGGTGATGATCATCGGCCGCGGCTCCTCCGATCATGCCGGTGTTTTTGGTAAGTATCTGATTGAAATCGAAGCCGGTATTCCTACCAGTTCAGCCGCTCCCTCGGTGAGCAGTGTTTACGGCCGGCAGCTTAAACTTGACCGGGCCCTGGTGATAGTGATCTCCCAGTCGGGCCGCAGCCCGGATATTCTTGCCCAGGCAAAAATGGCTAAAGCGGCGGGGGCGTATTGCCTGGCGCTGGTCAATGATGTGACTTCTCCTATGGGCGAGATAGTCGATGAAGTCATTCCTTTGCAGGCAGATGCCGAGCTCAGTGTTGCCGCCACGAAAAGTTATTTATGTACCTTGTCGGCGCTGCTGCAGCTGACCGCCTACTGGACCCGGAATCAGGAGCTGGTAAAGGCGTTAGCCGATTTGCCTCAGGCACTGGAAAATATTATTGCCTCGGCGCCGCAATTTAACGCCGAGATGCTCAACGGGGTCAATAACATGGTGGTGCTTGGCCGCGGTTTTGGTTATGCGGTGGCAAAAGAAATGGCATTAAAACTCAAAGAAGTGAGCAGCATACATGCCGAAGCTTTTAGCAGCGCCGAGTTTTTACACGGTCCGGTGACTTTGGTTGAGCGGGGGCTGGCGATATTAAATTGTCTGGTAAATGATGAAAGTGCCTCTTCCCACCAGGAGCAAATCGATGAAATTGCTTCCCGCGGCGCCGATATTGTCAACTTAAGCCAGCTCGATAAAGCCATACATCCGAGAATTGCCCCCCTGGTGGTATTGCAGCGTTTTTATCTGGATGTCGCCACCCTTGCCGTGAGCCGGGGATTTAACCCCGACGAACCCAAGGGACTTAAAAAAGTGACAAGGACGGTATAATGAGCGAGCTGCGCCTGCAGGTAAAAAAACTCTTCGACGGTGGGGCCTTTGTTGAAGATAAGGTGCTGACACTAAGCGGCGGCAAGCTGGTTGCCATCGACAATGACAGTGCCAGGGCAGATATACGCCTGGATGGCCTGTTGGTGCCCGGCTTTGTTGATCTCCAGGTTAACGGCGGCGGCGGTGTACTCTTTAATGCCAACCCGACGTTTGAGGGGGTGAAAACCATGCTCGCGGCCCATGCCAAGTTTGGCACTACCGCCATGTTGCCCACGGTGATCACGGATAAAGTGGAAGTGATGGCGCAGGCGGCAGAAACGGTCGCCTGTTTGTTAAAAGAGGGTGAGCCGGGCCTGATCGGTATCCATTTTGAAGGACCTCATTTAAGCGCCGCTAAAAAAGGCGCTCACAGCCAGGGGTTTATCCGGGAAATAAGTCCGGCGGAATGGCAGATTTATCAAAGAAAAGATCTCGGCCAAATCATAGTGACCCTGGCACCGGAAGCGGTGGCGGTTGAGGATATCCGCACTTTAGTGGCTTTAGGGATAAAAGTCTGCCTTGGCCACAGCAATGCCGATTATCAATGTGTTAAGCAGGCACTGCTTGCCGGCGCCGACGGTTTTACCCATTTATATAATGCCATGTCGCCGCTTCAGGGGCGCGAGCCGGGTATGGTGGGGGCGGCTTTGTTTCATGATGAGGCCAGCTGCGGTATCATAGCGGATGGTTTTCACCTCGATGATGTTTGCGGTCAGCTTGCCCTTAAGGTCAAACCGCAGGATAAGGTTTTCCTGGTGACCGATGCCATGCAGCATGTCGGCTGTGAGCAAAAAGAATTTAATTTTTTTGATCGGAAAATTACCTTAACTGATGGTAAGTTAACGTCAACCACGGGGGAACTGGCGGGGTCGGCACTGGATATGGCGACGGCGGTAAAAAATGCCCATTTGAAAATGCTGCTGCCGCTTGAGCGGGCGTTGCAGATGGCGAGCCTGAATCCGGCCAGCTATATCAATCAGGGACAACTGGGCCGTATCAGAGTAGGTGCTGCGGCGGATTTTGTTGAATTAACGGAAGATTTTAAAGTGCTTTCCACCTGGATAGCCGGTCACCGGATTTTTACTGCTTAGGTTTTACACCTTAAGAGCACGGAAAGATTTTAAAGTTTTATACCAATATAATTTATAACTTGACGGCAACTTGATGACAAGGGGATGAGGAAACTATGGAAATAACGTTAACCAATGAAAGAACAACAGGAAATTTTGTTCCGCTAGCGATCATCGCGGCCTTGTTTTTTGTGTTTGGCTTTGTCACCTGGCAAAACGGCGCCCTGATCCCTTATTTGCAAATGGTGTGTCAGCTCACAGAAACCGAGGCGTTATTTGTCGCCTTTGCCTTTTATTTTGCCTATACCGCCATGGCGCTGCCGTCGGCCTCGGTATTAGAGCGCACCGGTTATAAAAACGGTATGGCCCTGGGGTTGCTGCTCTTGGTGGTCGGCTTTTTATTTTATATTCCGGCGGCTTCCAATCAGGCATTTTCACTGTTTTTACTGGCGCAGTTTATTATCGGCAGCGGCATGACTTTGCTGCAAACCGCCGCCAATCCTTATGTGGTCAAAGTGGGGCCGGTAGACAGCGCTGCGGTGCGTATCATGTTTATGGGCCTGATGAATAAAGGCGCCGGTGTTATTGCCCCGCTGGCGTTTACTGCCCTGGTGTTAGGGGACTTTGCCGGTATTTCCGCCCTGAGCCTGGAGCAGATGCCTGCCGCAGAAAAAGCCGATACCATTGAACGCTTGTCCTCCGGTTTGATTTATCCTTATTTAGGCATGGCGGCCATTTTTGTAGTGCTGGCGGCATTATTGAAAAAATCGCCTTTGCCGGAATTATCTTTTGACGAAGATCAGGCCTTAGTTGAGACACAGGGCGAAAAGGAAACGAAAACTTCAGTACTGCAATACCCTGCGCTGGTATTGGGAGCACTAACCTTATTTGTCTATGTCGGCGCAGAAGTGATTGCCGGGGATACCATAGGGTTATTTGCTTCGAATTTAGGGGTCGCCAATGCCACCTCGTTAACTTCTTATACCATGGCCTTTATGCTGATAGGTTACGCCCTGGGCATTGCCATTATTCCCCGTTTTATCCAGCAGGAAACCGCGTTAATGGCTTCTGCGGTAAGCGGCCTGATATTTTCTTTGTTCGTGGTGCTTTCTGATCCGGGCAGCAGCGGCGTTTCCCAAGTATTATGGGGCTGGAGCGGTATCGCCACTTTGCCCGATACCATCACCTTTATCGCCCTGTTAGGTTTTGCCAATGCCCTGGTATGGCCGGCGGTATGGCCGCTGGCGTTAAAAGGTTTAGGGCAGCTAACCGCCAAAGGTTCGGCGCTGCTTATCATGGGGATTTCCGGCGGCGCGATTCTGCCTTTGGTTTACGGTGTCTTGTCTGAAGGTTTAGGCGGACAAAGTGCCTATTGGATGATGCTGCCTATCTATTGCTTTATCCTGTTTTATGCCGTTAAAGGCCACAAGATGACCCGCTGGTCATAAAAGGTTTTTCTTCCCCTGGTCTGAAAAGACACCGGCTATTGGCAACTTATGTGAGAGCAAGCTGCCAATAGCCGTTTTTTTATTTACAGGACAGGGCATGAGTGAACTTATCTTTGGTAGATAAGTTCGCCGTCTAACCAGGTCATTTCCACTTGGGTGTTTTTAATTTGTGCGGCAGAGGCATTAAATAAATCCCGGTCAAGTACAATCAAATCTCCCCGCTTGCCTACTTCGATCGAACCGGTAATGTCGTCCTGGCGCATGGCGTAAGCGCCGTTGAGGGTATAGGCCAGGATGGCATCGGATAGTGAAATGGCCTGCGGCGTGCGGGTAATCGCATTGGCAATGCCGACAAAAGGATTAAAGGTGCTGACATTCCAGTCACTGCTCAGGGTCAGCCTGGCGTTATTATCCAGCAAAGAGCCGATGGGGATGATATCGTCGGCGCGCTCGGCGCCGATATAGTCAATGTTTTCCTGCCAGTGCTGCGGTTTGGTAAATTCACCCGCCACCTGGGCGTCGGCAATGACATTTAATGCGGCAAAGCGCGGGTAGTCTTTGGGATCCATGATTTCCAAATGGGTCAGGCGGTGGCGTGCCTTGCCGTTTGAGGCATTTTCGATGGCATCGAGCGCTTCGCTAATGCCCCTGTCGCCGATGGCGTGGATATTAAAATCAAAGCCTGCCGGCTCCAGCGCCTTAAGGTATTTTTCCAGCCGCTGCGGGGTGAAATAATTTAAGCCTTTATTGCCATGCAGGCCCAACAGATCGATTTCATAAGGCTGATGCAGGGCTGCGGTGGTATTGTTTAAAATACCGTCCATATAAAATTTTACCTGGTTCACCTTTAATAAGCTGGCAGGGTTTGCCTGGTACATATCAAGCAGCCGGGTAATTTGCGTGGCGTCATTGGCCTCGGGATAGGCCCATAGGCCCAGGCTGACGCGCAGGCTCAGCTCATTGTTTTTCGCCAGCTCCTGCCAGGTGTTGAGATGATTTCGCTGCCAGTAGGTACGGGCGTCGCTGATGGCGGTGATACCGTGTTTATTGAGTTCGGGCTGGGTATATTCGACAAAGCCCCGGTAGTCTTTAGCGGCGGCATCGTTTTGTGCGTTGATGGCGATTTCCATGACAATATCACCGGCATTATCGTATAGGATGCCGTCGGGACGGTTGAAGCTGTCCCGGCTGATCACGCCGCCGATGGGATCCTGGCTGCTGGCACTAATATTGGCCAGCGCCAGTGCTTTGGAGTTGACCCACATGGAATGGGAAGTCTGCTCCATAATGATCACCGGGCGGTCCGCTACGGCATCATCAAGGATTTCCCTCGGGTTACGCTCGGCATTGAGCAGCGCTTCTATGGTATGACCGTAGCCCACCAGCCAGCTGGCCTGCGGATTTCTGGCGGCGGCGTCTATGATATCATCGATAAAATATTCCACATCCGTTTCTGCTTCGTTTAAGCTAAAATGGGTGGTGTCCGAGCCGGACTCTAACGGGTGCATGTGGACATCGTGGATCCCCGGCATCATCATTTTTCCCTGTAAATTGATGACCCGGGTATTGTCGCCGATAAAATTCTGTACCTGACTGTCGTCGCCGACAAAGATGATTTCCCCGTCTTTCAATGCCAGCGCCTGGGCGCTTGGCTGCTCGGGGTTGACGGTATAGATGTTACCGTTGGTAAAAACAGTGTTGGCCAGCTGCTCCTTAACGGAAGTTGACGGTGTGACCGTTTGCTGGGGGTCGGCGCCGTTTTCGCCGCTACAGCCACTTAAAGACATGGCTAACAGACAAGTTGCTAAGTTCATAAAACGCTCTTTCATTGCTTGCTCCTGAAGTGAAAAGCCAATTTAGCAAACCCCGGGTAACGAAAAGGTAACCGCTGGCACGACATCTTGTTATAGTAACGCCATTGAAGACAATATTTCGCGAATGTTAATCCCGATATGATAGTGCTTTTTGTTGAAGATGATAGCAAGTTAGCCCAGCAGACCATTAATTTTTTGGAAAATGAAGGCATAGAAGTCGATTATGCCGCCGGCATCAGGCAGGCCCTGGCCATCAGTGAAGATGCCGCTTCGGCCCCGGAGGCGGTTTATGATGCCGTCATCCTGGATATGAATTTACCCGACGGCAATGGGGTGGCGCTGGCAAAAACACTCAGAAACACCTTACCGCAGATCCCGATCTTGTTTTTAACGGGACAATCCGCTTTGGAAGATAAAGTTGCCGCCTTTGAAGCCGGCGCCCTGGATTACCTGACCAAACCTTTTGCCATGGCGGAGCTGGCGATACGGTTAAAGCTGCTGGCGCGAAAACAGCCGGAGAATGCCGATACTTTTACCCTGGCAGATCTGCAGGTGAATTTCTCCGAAAAAATCATCCAAAGGGCAGGGCGGGCGATCACCCTGTCTCCCCAGCAATGGCAGCTGCTGGCGCTGTTATGCCGCACCAGCCCGGCCTATGTCCCCAAAGCCACCATCTTATCGACCATTTGGACAGATACCGATGCCAGCAATGATATGTACAAGTCTCTGATCTCGCGCTTGCGCAATAATATCAGCCGCAAGCATGAGGCTGCCTTGCTGAGCATAGCCCCGAAACAGGGAGTGGCGTTACGTGAAGCAGACTGATGTGCATAAGCAGGGAACACCTGCTTTAGCCAGGGGGCATAAGCGCCGCTCGCTGGTACATTATATTGCCTGGCGTTTGCTCGGCAGTGTTGCTGTGATTGTGCTGTTATGGTTTTTTATTTCCCGCGCCGGTTACTTTTTTGCCCTCGACGGTACCGCAGAGTTTTATTTGTTTGAAGATGCCGAAAATGCCCTCTTCCTTGAGCAGGAGGGCATAGCGCCGGACATCCTCAATAGCGGCTTTCGGGAGTTTTACCGTGATTACCGGCAGATCCCTGCCTTTATCCGGGAGCAAGTTGAACGTCACTGGCGTCCCGGGCAAGTGAACAGCCCGGTGTTTATTGAAACCCGGGAGCAGGATATCTATTTTCTTGCCTATCAGCAGCAGGCATCCCAGCCGGTGTTTTACCTGCTGCACCGCTTTGATAAAAGCGAGACGGTTAACCTGGCGCCGTTATTTCTGCTGGTTGGCCTGCTGGCCTTTGCCGCGGTTTTGGTGGTGATCCTGCTGGTGATCTACCGGCTGAAATCCCAGCTGAAACTGTTGTCTTTACATCTTAAAGATCCGCTGGCAGAGCAAGAAACCGCCTTGGGGCAAAAGCTGCCGCCCTTGATGATCCGTGACTTTGACCAGGCGCTGCAGTCGGTGAAACACCATTACCGGGAAAAACAGCAAGTGATCAAACGGGAGCGGGAGTTTGCCAATTTTCTCAGCCATGAAATCCGCCAGCCGCTGTCAAAACTTAATACCAACCTGGCGCTGCTCGATCAGCTCGATGATTTGCCCTATGCCTCGGTGGAAATCATTGAGGATGTCAAACAGCTCAGTGAAGATCTTAACCAGATCAGTGCCGCCGTGCTGCAGCTATGGCTTGACTCCGGGCAGCAGGAGGAAACCATAGAGCTGGCGGGGTTAATCCGGCAACTCAGCCATGCCTTGTTGCCCGAAGGGCTAAAACAGGAATTTAGCTTTGCCCGTGAATCCCTTGTGCTGACAAGCCATGATGCCTTAGTAAAGTTATTGTTGTGCCAGTTGATCAAAAATGCCGGCCAATACGCCGATACCTTTATCCATTTTCATATACAGCCCCAGGAACTGGCAATCGAAAACGATGTCGGGCTGATGGAAAACTGCGATCCCCGGGATTACGGTTACGGCTTAGGCCTGGTGATGGCGAAGAAAATCTGCCAGCGCCTGAACTGGGCCTTGACCGTCAAGCAGGAAAAGGCACATTTTTCTGTGGTGCTGGCATTTGGCAATAGCCGGGATTAAGGCGGATGGCCAATATTTAGCCGGGGTTGCACTCCCCGGCTATGGGCTTGCTGTTATGCCCTTGGCACAAACAGTGTCTGGTAGAGGCGGGTAGCGTAATCGTCGGTCATGCCGGCGACATAATCGGCAATCACCCTGTGGGGATTATCATAGTTATGACTGGCTTCGAGCCAGCGCCTGGCGGTATTGGCGGGTAACAAACGCTGCGGATCTGAAGCCAGGGCCTCGAATAATTCCATCACGATTTGCTGGCCGCGATATTCCAGCCTCTGTATCGAGGTTTGCCGTATGACATATTGAAAAACAAAGTCTTTAAAGATTTGCAATACCTCGGCTGTGGTGCTGGGCAATACCGCATTAAACCTGAGCAGGGTTTCCTGAAACTGCACCTCGCCGTTATCATTGATGTCGTGCAACTCTATGGCGGTGATCAGGTAATTGACCAGGCCGCCGATGGCATCTTTTTGCAGATATTGTTTGTCGCTGAACAGTTTGTCTGTCAGCCCCTGACTGAACTCCTGTATCCAGGCATCATCGACCCGGGTGAGTTTTTCGATAACATGCTGCTCAAAATCATTGCGGCTGACGATGCCGGTGACAATGGCGTCTTCAAGATCATGGATGCCGTAGGCGATATCATCGGCGAGCTCCATCACCGAGCAGTCAAAAGACTTAAACCGGGTTTTATGGTGCTGGCCGTTTTTCTCCTTAAACTGTTGAAACAGGCTTTTATCTTTGGCGGACAGGGGTAATAACACCCAGTCGAGAATATCGTCATCATCCTGGTAAATACCTTTGGGGGGATGCCAGTCGCGGGCATTTAACTGGCGGAAATTATCCGGAAAAGCCGGTGTCTCCTCCCGTTTGAGGTTGTCTATGGTTTGCGGGTATTTGAGCAGGCCGAGCAAAGTGCGCCGGGTTAGGTTCATGCCGAAACGTTCGCTAAAGGGCTCAAGCCGGGCGACGATACGGAAAGTCTGGCCGTTACCCTCAAAACCGCCGTGGCCCTTCATCATATAATGCAGCGCCACTTCACCGCCGTGGCCAAACGGCGGATGGCCGATATCATGGGCCAAACAGATGGATTCTATCAGGGTGTCATCGCTGGGCAGTAAAAGCGCCGTTTGCTCCGGGTATTTGGAGCGCAGTTGCGCGGTGATGCCCGAGCCTATCTGGGCCGCTTCGAGCGAGTGGGTCAGCCGGGTGCGGTAAAAGTCACTCTGGCCGCTGCTCATCACCTGGGTTTTCGATTGCAGGCGGCGAAAAGCGGCAGAATGCAGGATCCTGGCCCGGTCCCGCTGGAAGGGACTGCGGTGATCATGCTGGCGTTTACTGAGACTGGGCTGGCGTCTTTCTGTCCATATTTGATTCATAGTGCTCCTGATTTGACTAACTCTCGCTGATCATCTTTACTGCATAATATACCCGGGCAAGGGAGATGGCAGGTCTTAACTTGGTATTGAAGCTGGCAGCCATAAGTTGTTGGGGTATAGATAGTGTCTGCAAATGTTGTTGTTAACTACATTACTTAATTTTCATCGTTTTGTGCAACTATCCAATGAATAAATACACGTTTGGGGTATTTTTTTTGAATAAATGGCTGTTATTTTTCATCTGTCTTGGTGTTGTTGCCATCATGTTCTTTTGTCCAAGCAGTGACGGTGAGGACGAATCACCTGGCGTTAGTACGATACCCGTTGAGCAATCGCAGCTGCAGGAGCCTGATGCGGACGAGCCAAAAAGCACTATGGTGGAGCTGATCACCGGCTTGTCTAAACCGCCATTCATTATCCAGGAGCAAAACTCCGGCTTACAGCTCGATATCATTAAAGCCGCTTTTTTAACCCAGCGAATTATTCCCCAGTTTATCCATATGCCGCTAGGGCGTAATATCAGTGGTTTCCAGCGCTGGAATGTCGACGGCATTATTACCGTCCCCCATAACTTCAAGTCAGAAGGGGCATACATTTCCAAGCCTTATATTACTTATCAAAATGTCGCCGTCAGCCTGGCAAGCCTGGGGCTGTCCCTGAAGGTTATTGAAGATTTAACCGGAAAAAACATCATCGCTTTTCAGAATGCGAAAAAATACCTCGGAAGCAGGTACGGGGATGCTATCGCCTATTCCCTTAACTACCGGGAGGTGGCGCTGCAGCTGGAGCAAATTGAAATGATGTATACGGGTAAAACCGAGGTGATTATTCTCGATATTAATATTTTTAAATATTTTCTCCATAATCACCGCTCCGGCAAGTATTTACAGCCGGTGGATGTGCATTATATTTTTAAGGAAAGGTTTTATTCCGCCGGTTTTAAATCTCAAGAAATTCGCGATAAATTTGATCTGGGGATAACAGAGATCAAGGCAAATGGTACTTACCAACGTATTCTGGATAATTATCTGGAATAACTGGCGATACAGGTAAAGGGAACTGCTTTACTCAGATTCGGAAAATAGCCCGTGATGGCGATAAAACAGCTGCTCCAGCAGTAAAGTACCCGGTCCGGCGCTGTCCCTGTCCGGCAGCACTAAATGCATAGGGACTTCCCTGTGGTGATGGTCGGTAATGGTTATTTTTCTTAGTTCTCCGCTTGCCAGCAAAGGGGTGGCCATGGCTGTCGGCAACCAGCAAAACCCTATACCGGTTTTTAAAATGGCTACCGCCTCATGGAAATTGGAAACCGTCCAGCGCTGTTCCGCCTTTAACCAGCCCAATTCATTTTTGGTCACCCCGGTTTCGCTGATCACTATCTGTAAATTACTGGCTAATTCTTCCTGTTTTACCGGTGTCTGTGCGATAGCCAGGTTATCGCTGGCACATACGGCTATCATGCTGACATTGCACAGGGTATTGGGTAAATAGCCCTGCGGGACTATGTTGGTGATCACTATATCGGCAGACTTGGTTTTTACCGCTTCGACACTGCCGGAGATCACTTCTTCTCGAATTTTTAACCGGCTGCCGCGGCTTTGCGGTAAGAAATCATTCAATATCTGATATAAGTGATTTTTTGGATAGAGGATTTCTACCGCGAGGATAATTTCCGGCTCCCAGCCTTTATCCAGGGTTTGCGCCAGCGATTCCAGTGCTTCGATATCCTGCATGATCTGCCGGGAGCGGCGCAACATGGTCTCTCCGGCACTGGTTAAATAAGCTTTTCTGCCTTTGACTTCCAGCAGGGTAATACCCAGCTGGTTTTGCAATTTAGCCACGGCATGGTTCAGGGAGGACTGGCTCTTATTGAGCTTTTCGGCGGCCTTGGCATAACCGCCATAATCGACGACGGATTGCAGGATACGCCATTGTTCTAGGGTGGATTTTGCGCGGAAAATCTTATCTATCATAATGTCCCGTCTTCTGTTTTCTCTGGCATTGACTGTTTAGCCGGTTAAGTCCCGGCTAAATCATGTACTGCTGCCACCGGCTTAGACATTGGCAATAAAGATGCCGCGTTTGGGGGCCGGGTAGCCTTCGATGGTTTTGCTCGGATCGTCCGGGTCAAGAAAGTCCTGTAAAGACTCGGTATCTATCCACTCGGTTTTACGCTGCTCATCCAGGGCGGTGACATCGGTATTGACCATACGGACATTTTTAAAGCCACAGCGCTCCATCCAGGCACACATGGCCTCGCTGCTGGGTAAAAACCAGACGTTGCGCATTTTGGCGTAACGTTCGCCGGGCACCAGCACGGTATTGACATCGCCGTCGACGATCAGGGTTTCCAGTACCAGCTCGCCGCCTTTGGCCAGCTGGGATTTTAACTGGTAGAGAAAATCTATCGGCGAGCGGCGGTGATACAAGACCCCCATGGCGAAAACGGTATCAAAGGCCTTGAGTTCGGGCAACTGCTCGACGCCAAGCGGCAGCAGGTTGACCTGGTCATCACCGATAAAATGCTGAATTGCCTTAAATTGCATTAAAAACAGCTGGGTGGGATCGATACCGACAACAAATTTTGCCCCTTCGCCGCGCATGCGCCATAAATGATAGCCGCTGCCGCAACCTATATCCAAGACATAGCGGTCTTTTAAGTCGCTGATATAAGGTTTGAGGCGATCCCATTTAAAGTCGGAGCGCCACTCGGTATCTATATGCAGATCATGAATATGATAAGGCCCCTTGCGCCAGGGTTTGAGTTTTTTCAGCAGGTTCTCGAGTCGTTTAAATTCGCCTTCATTGATATCGTCCCGGCTGCCGGCAGCAACGCGGCCACTGAGATCTATACTCGATGGCTGAGTGTTGGGCAGGGCATCCAGGGTTTTCTGCCAGTGCTTGTATTCGCCGTGTAAGTGCTGGCTTTGCCATTGATGTAACTGCGCCGGCAACGTCTGGAGCCAGTGGCTTAAGCGGTTGGTGGCGATTTGTTGGTAAAAAGAATTAAAAGCGGTCATTTAATAGCTACTAATGAGAAAAAGTTAAAACACTGGAACCAGGGGGTAATATGGTTAAAGCCGGCCTGGGTTAAACGCTGGTGATGAATTTCTAAGGTATCGGTGCGCATGACATTTTCCAGCGCGGTGCGCTTTTGCGCCACTTCCAGTTCGCTGTAGCCATTGGCTTTTTTAAACTCATGATGCAAATCGGTAAGCAGTTCGCGGCTGACGCTATCGTCCTGGGTGATTTTTTCAGACAGTACCAGGATACCGCCGGGATTTAATCCCCGGGCGATTTTGCTGATCAGCGCCTGGCGCTCTGATTTATCGATAAATTGCAGGGTAAAGTTGAGCACCACCATAGAGGCATTTTCGATCTCTGTCTCCTGGATATTGGCCTGGCGGATGTCCACCGGGGTTTGACCCTTAAACGCCTGGATATGAATTTTACAGCGCTCGACCATGGCAGGTGAATTATCGACTCCGATGATCTGGCAACCCTCGGCGGTGATCGCCCGGCGCATCGCCAGGGTGGCGGCCCCTAACGAGCAGCCGAGATCATAAACGTTTGAATTGTCAGTCACATACCTTTGGCTCAATCGGCCTATGGTATCTATGATGGTGTTATAGCCGGGTACGGAGCGGCTGATCATATCCGGAAAAACTTCCGCTACCTGGGCATCAAAAGTGAAGTCTTTCACCTGGGAATGGGGGTTGGAATAAATTAAATCGGTTGCTGATTTTTGCATGCTTGCAAATCTTATCTTGCGCTGGTGTAGAATGAATGCCGGTATTTTATCTGATTTTGACCGGCCAAACCACTTGAAAATACCCTGTCCGGGATGGCGTCGGCGCTATCCCGGTTGTCGGTATTCTCTTGCTTTAGCCTTGTGTTGGCTGGTTTTTTTGCATAAATTAAAGCTATTCTTTACCCGGTTGCGAAGATTGTTGTCTAAGGTGGTAGTGCGCTTGTTGTATATAATTTTGTTGGTGCTGACGGTTTTATCCGGTCTTGGAGCCGGTAGTGTTCTCGCGAAAGCCCCTGTGGCAATGCAAGTGTCCGGCACTGAAAATATCAGCCCGAAAGCGTTAAATTCGCCGTCTCTTGCTGCATCATCTTTGACCCCGGACAAGCTTGGCCCGGTGACGGTGGCCATCAATAAAACCTCCTATCCCTATCATTTTATCAATGAACAGGGCCAGCCTGACGGTTTGACGGTTGACCTCTGGCGTTTATGGGGAGCTAAACTCGACATAGACGTTGAGTTTTTGGCCTTTAGCTGGCAAGAAACCCTGGCAAAAGTGAGTAGCGGGGAAGTGACCCTGCATGCGGGCATGGCCCAGCTGAGAGACAGGGAAAAAACTTTTGCTTACTTTTCACCTAATTACCTGATAGCCAATCATTTGTATCTGCACCGTGATTTAACCGATGTTAGCACGATTGAGCAAATAACCCCTTTTGCGGTCGGGGTGGTGAAGGGCTCGCTTCATGTGGAGAGTTTACAAAACCAGTACCCCCGCCTGGTATTAAAACCTTATGCCAGCAGACACCAGCTTTATGATGCGGCACTGAAAGGCGAGGTCAGGATTTTTGCCGGGATCGAAAATTTATCGAAAAATTATCCCAATCACGACAAACTTGCTGCCATGTTCCCGCCCTATAAACGTCTTAGCTACGATCATAAACGTTATGGCTCGGTGATGGCGAAAAATAACCCGGTACTTTTTAGTTTTATTCAGCAGGGCCTCAGCCAGATTACGCCGCAGGAACTGATGAAAATAGAGCGTAAATGGCTGGGCATGAATAAGCAAAAAGGTGTGCTTTCCCTGGCCTTTTCCGCACTATTGCCTCCCTATATGGCGGTATCGCCTTCGGGTAAACCTCAGGGCTTGTTTATTGATATCTGGCGCTTGTGGTCGCAATACAGCGGCCACAAAGTTGAATTTATTGCCGATGAAATGCAAGGGGCGATAAATAAGGTCAAACAGCATCAGGCGGATGTGCATATTGCCTATCCCGTCAATGGCCTGGCCCCCGACGGTTTACTCTCTGCCTGGCCCCTGTATAAGGTGCAATCCAGGGTGTATGTCAGTAATCGCTTACCGGGCCTGAAAAACCTGCAAGACTTAACCGGCAAGCGGGTGGGGCTCTTTAAAACCGCCCCTTACCACCAGGATGTGGCTAAGTTATACCCGGGACTTAACCTCATCTATTACACCAGCCATAGCGACATGATTAATGACGGCGAAGCCGGGCTGCTCGATGCCATGATAAGCGAAGTCGAAAATATGCGGGTGAAGCTGGTACAGGCAAATTTACAGTCTTCTTTTTACCTGCTCGATGAGCCGGTGTTTCACTCGCAAATATCTTCCCTGGTGAGCAGCGATAATGAAAAACTGGTGGAAATTATCCGCGACGGTTTTACCCATATTCCGTTAACAGAATTGATTACCCTGGAAAAAAAATGGCTCAGCCCGCAAAGATATCCCTATTTCGAACAGCTTAAATACCAGGTAAAACTCAATGACACAGAGCAGGCCTGGCTCAAGCAATACCCGACCGTTAAGGTGGGCATGGTGAAAAAGTGGCCGCCGATGGAATTTATCGATAAACAGGGGGAGTTTAGCGGCATTAACCGCGATGTCTTGAATTTGATCAGCGAGCGGGCCGGGGTGCAGTTTGATTATGTGGCTTTTGATAACTGGCAGCTGTTATACCAGGCCCTGCTAGATAACCAAGTCGATATGGTGGCCAGCGCCAAATCCAGCGAGCAAAGAAAAGCCCAGTTGCTTTTTTCACAGTCCTACTGGCAAATGCCCTGGGTCATTTTACATCCGCGCCATATCGGCAAGCAGTCCAGCATACGTTATTTTATCGGTAAAGAGCTGGCAATCGTCAAAGGCTACCAGCTTATCGGCAGGCTTAAAAAGGACTACCCCCATATTAAACTGCGTCTGGTGGATACGGTGGAAGAGGGGCTGATGGCGGTGCAGCAGGGGCTGGCGGACGGCTTTATTGAAACCATTGCCGCAACCTCAGAATTGCTGAAACGCGAAAGCATGGTCACCCTGATGATTTCCGTGGTAGAAGAGCATAATCTCGAACACAGTCACCTTGCCATCCGTAAAGACTGGCCCGAACTGCAAGAGATAGTGAATAAAGGCATCGCCAGTATTTCCGAGGATAAAGTTCAGGACATTTATGAGCGCTGGTTCGGTATTGAAATCGACACCGGTTTTGACAAAAATGTCGTGATGCGGGTCGCCGCCCAGGCGGGTTTTATTATTTTCATTATTATCCTGGTGATCATGTTGTGGAACCGGCGGCTGCAGGTGGAAATCAGCCGCTCCAAGGCGCTGAAAGTGCAAATGAATCATATGGCCACCCATGATGAATTAACCGGGCTCGCCAACCGGGTGTTGTTAAAAGAGCAAATAAACAGCGCCATCGCCTTTCATCAGCGCCAGCAGTTGGAGATGGCGGTGCTGTTTATCGATCTCGATGGTTTTAAAGGCGTCAATGACAGCTATGGCCATGATGTCGGTGATGAACTTTTAGTGCAGTTGGCGCAACGGTTATTATTGTGCGTGCGTAAATCCGATACCGTGGCCCGTTTTGGCGGCGATGAATTTGTCCTGGTGCTCACCGGTTTGCACCATAAAAGTGAAGCGGCTTTTATTGCCGATAAAGTGATCCACCAGGCGCAAATGCCTTTTACCTTATCTGCCGCCACGGTCAATATCGGCTGTAGTATCGGCATTGCCGTTTATCCGGAAGATGGCGCCACTGAGCCTGAGTTGATCAAGGTAGCCGACACCTTAATGTACAAAGTCAAAGGTAAGGGAAAAAATCACTATAGTTTTACCTGAGGTCATTCGGCCTCTTAAATCCCCGTTGCTGAGAAACCAAGGTGCAGCTTTTTATAGCAAATGGCTGCCAACACTTAAGATACTCGTTTTGCAAACTCGCATTTCCATGTCATTTGGGTATAATGGCGGCAATTTTTAAGGCAGGCTTTGCCGTGCCTGAAACCATGACTACTTATTTGCAGGATAAAATAAATGCGCACTCTTTATTGTGGTGAGGTGAATGAATCTCATATTGGTCAGGAAGTAACACTTTGTGGTTGGGTTAACCGCCGCCGGGATCTCGGCGCTGTTATCTTCCTGGATTTACGTGACCGTGAAGGCCTGGTGCAGGTTGTTTACGATCCGGACCTGCCTGAAGTATTGGAAAAAGCCAATACCTTACGTAATGAATTTTGCGTACAGGTAAAAGGTAAAGTACGTGCGCGCCCAGAAGGACAAGTCAATAAAGATATGGCCACCGGCGCCATCGAAGTTTTAGGTTTAGAGCTGACTATCCTGAACAAGGCTGCACCTTTGCCTCTGACTTTGGATGATCATCAAAATAACTCCGAAGAGCAAAGATTAAAATACCGCTACCTGGACCTGCGTCGCCCGGAAATGACCGAGCGTTTACGTTTTCGCGCCAAGGTAACCTCAGCGGTACGTCAGTCGCTGGAATCCCAGGGCTTTTTAGATATTGAAACCCCTATTTTAACGGCGGCCACGCCGGAAGGCGCCCGTGATTACCTGGTACCCAGCCGTACCCACAAAGGTAACTTCTTTGCATTGCCTCAGTCGCCTCAGTTATTTAAGCAATTGCTGATGATGTCGGGCATGGAGCGTTATTATCAAATCGTGAAATGTTTCCGCGATGAAGATTTACGTGCCGATCGTCAGCCTGAATTTACCCAGATAGATATCGAGACTTCCTTTATGAGCGCCGATCAGGTGATGGAAGTGACCGAATCTATGATCCGTGACTTATTCCAGCGTTTGCTTGATGTGGACTTGGGCGATTTCCCGCGTATGTCTTATGCCGATGCCATGCGTCGCTTTGGCTCAGATAAGCCGGATTTACGTAACCCGCTGGAATTGGTGGATGTTGCCGATATCTTAAAAGATGTTGAGTTTAAAGTCTTCTCAGGCCCTGCCAATGATGAAAAAGGCCGGGTTGCGGTCATTTGTGTCCCGGGCGGCGCCACTAAGTTCTCCCGTAAGAACATCGACGAATACGGCAAGTTTGTCGGCATTTACGGTGCTAAAGGCCTGGCGTGGTTAAAAGTGAACGATATCGACGCCGGTATGGAAGGTTTACAATCGCCTATCCTGAAATTCTTACCGGAAGATGCGGTAAAAGCCTTATTAGACCGTACCCAGGCGAAAACCGGTGATATCATTTTCTTCGGCTCGGATAACTACAATGTCGTGACCGAAGCCCTGGGCGCATTACGTTTAAAACTGGGTGAAGACTTGGATATCGTCAGCGATACCTGGGCGCCGTTATGGGTGGTCGACTTCCCGATGTTTGAAGAAGTTGACGGCCAGTACCATGCACTGCATCACCCGTTTACCGCACCGACCGGTATCACCGCCGAGCAGCTCGAAGCCGATCCGGCAGCGGCGCTGTCAGATGCTTATGACATGGTGCTTAACGGTTGTGAATTGGGCGGCGGCTCTGTACGTATCTTTGATCAGCAGATGCAGGCGGCGGTATTCCGTATCCTGGGGATCAGTGATGAAGAAGCGCAGGAAAAATTCGGCTTCTTACTTGAAGCCCTGCAATATGGTGCGCCGCCACATGCCGGTTTAGCCTTTGGTTTAGACCGTTTGGTGATGCTGATGACAGGTGCTACCTCAATCCGTGACGTGATGGCGTTCCCGAAAACCACAACGGCGGCGTGTCCGTTAACCAATGCCCCGGGTCAGGCAAATCCTGCCCAGCTGGCTGAGCTTGGTGTACAAACCATAGCGAAAGAAAGTAAAGAAGATCAGCAAGCTGAATAGATTTCTGTTTGACGGTCTAAGCCTAAGGGTTAACTGCTTCGTTGATATGAGTGATAAGTGATCAGCTAAAGCGTTAATCCGGGTTCCGGTAATAAATGCAGCTAAAGAAATTCTTTAGCTGCATTTTTGTTTTTAACCCTGTTAAATTAACCTTGTTTAATGAAGGCAAGGTAAAACACAGCAAGAGGGACTTTATTTATGGCAGGTCACAGTAAATGGGCGAATATCAGGCATAGAAAAGCGGCCCAGGATGCAAAACGGGGTAAAATATTTACCAAGCTGATTCGCGAGCTGACGGTTGCTGCCCGGGAAGGGGGCTCAGATCCCGACTCAAATCCCAGGTTACGGCTGGCAATCGATAAGGCCCTGGGGGCCAATATGACCCGGGACACCATAGAGCGCAATGTTAAACGCGGCGCCGGTGAGCTTGAAGGGCAAGTTGTTGAAGATGTTACCTATGAAGGTTATGGGCCGGGCGGCACGGCGATCCTGGTTGAATGCATGACAGACAATATTAAACGCACGGTACAGGGGGTTCGCCATGCGTTTAATAAAAGTGGCGGCAACCTGGGCACAGACGGCAGTGTCGCCTACCTCTTTGATAAAAAAGGCCTGATCATCTACGGCGAAGAACATGATGAAGATGAGATCATGGATGCCGCCCTGGAAGCGGGCGCCGAAGATGTATTAACCCTCGAAGATGGTCATATTCATGTCCTGACCGAGCCGGGGGATTTTTTTGCCGTGAACCAGGCGCTGGAAGCGGCGGGCTTAACTTCACAGGAAGCGGAAGTGACGTTAATTCCACAAACCAAAGCCGAGCTTGATGCCGATACCGCAGAGAAATTTATGCGCCTGGTGGATGCGCTGGAAGAACTCGACGATGTCCAGGAAGTGCATTCCAATGCCGAGATCAGTGAAGAGGTTGCGACCAACCTGGCACATTAGCAAATTAGATAAACCGTATAACAAAAGTAAAATAAGGCGTATTACTTGAGTATTATTTTAGGAATAGACCCCGGCTCGCGTTTGACCGGTTATGGCGTGATCAAACAACAAGGGCGTCATTTCACCTACCTTGGCAGCGGCTGTATCCGGGCGATTTCCGCCGGAGATGATTTAGGTGCCCGGCTGCAGGTAATTTTTGCCGGTGTTTCCGAGCTGGTGCTGCAGTTTAAACCGGATCTGTTTGCCATAGAGCAGGTGTTTATGGCAAAAAATCCCGACTCGGCGTTAAAACTGGGGCAGGCGCGCGGTGCGGCGATTGTCGCCGCCACCAACGCCGGGTTGGATATCGCCGAATATTCCGCCAGGCAAATCAAACAATCTGTGGTCGGCAGCGGCGGCGCGGATAAAACCCAGGTACAGCATATGGTTAAGACGATATTAAAACTGCCGGGCACGCCGCAGGCAGATGCCGCCGATGCGCTGGCGGTAGCCTTATGCCACGGCCACAGCCATGAGGCGTTAGGTAAAATGGCAGGCAAGGTCACCAAAACTGTACGCCGCAGGCTAAGATAAAGGGCTTTGCGCGAAATAACCGCTTTACTGTATAAATACCTAGTGGTAAGGTGGCCCCAGATTTATTATTACTAAAGTTAACATAATAAGGGTTAAATTGTGATCGGTCGCCTGCGTGGTACTTTGCTGGAAAAAACAGCGCCTGAAATCCTGATTGAATGTGGCGGTATCGGTTATGAGGTGACTATGCCTATGACCAGTATCTATGCCTTGCCTAAGCTAGAAGATGAAGCCGTTATCTATACCCATTTTGTGGTACGTGAAGATGCCCAGCTATTATATGGTTTTGCCAACAAGGTTGAGCGTAAGTTGTTTCGCTTGCTGATCAAGGTCAACGGTGTCGGGCCCAAGCTGGCGCTGGCGATTTTATCCGGCATGTCGGCGGATCAGTTTGTCAGTTGTGTTGCCCATGACGATGTCAGTACCATAGTAAAAATCCCCGGGGTCGGTAAAAAAACCGCCGAGCGTTTACTGATTGAAATGCGCGATCGCCTTAAAGACTGGCAGTCGGATCTGCTGACGCCTGCTACCGATGCCATGCCGCTGATGCCAGGGGAGAGCAATACCTTTGTCAGTGATGCCAAGGGTGATGCCATCAATGCCCTGGTGTCTTTAGGTTATAGCCAGGCCCAGGCGGATAAAGCGGTAAAAGCGGTTTTTGCCAGCGACAAAAGCAGCGAAGCCCTTATTCGCGATGCCCTTAAGGCGATGTTATAAAAAGTTAGCCATGCTACGAGTTTTGAACAGGATACATTAATCTTATGATAGAAGCCGATCGCTTAATTCAGGCGGATGCCACCCTGGAAGATGAAGGGGTAGATCGCGCCATCCGTCCTAAAATGCTGGCCGACTATACCGGGCAACAGCATGTTAAAGAGCAGATGGAAATTTTTATTGCTGCGGCGAAAAAAAGAAGTGAACCCCTGGATCATCTGCTCATTTTTGGCCCGCCGGGTTTAGGTAAAACCACCCTGGCCAATATTGTCGCCAATGAAATGGGGGTCAATATCCGCACGACTTCGGGACCGGTACTGGAAAAAGCCGGCGACTTGGCGGCACTGCTCACCAACCTGGAAGAGCATGATGTGCTCTTTATAGATGAGATTCACAGGTTAAGCCCGGTGGTCGAAGAAATTTTATATCCGGCAATGGAAGATTATCAGCTTGATATCATGATAGGCGAAGGACCGGCAGCAAGGTCGATAAAGCTGGATTTGCCGCCTTTTACCTTAATTGGCGCCACCACCCGCGCCGGGGCGTTAACCTCGCCGCTGCGTGACCGGTTCGGCATCGTACAGCGGCTGGAGTTTTATAATACCCGGGACTTAACCGAGATTATTAAACGCTCTGCCCATTTTCTTGCCCTGGAAATAGACGAGCAGGGCGCTTTTGAAGTGGCGCGCCGCTCCCGCGGTACTCCGCGTATTGCCAACCGCTTGTTGCGCCGGGTACGTGATTATGCCGATATTAAAACCAATGGTCAGGTCGACCAGCAAACCGCCGCTGCCGCATTAGATATGTTGGAAGTCGATAACGAAGGTTTTGATCTGATGGACCGTAAATTATTACTGGCGATCATTGATAAATTTATGGGGGGGCCGGTTGGCCTGGATAATGTTGCCGCCGCCATCGGAGAAGAGCGCGAAACCATCGAAGATGTGCTTGAACCTTTCCTGATCCAGCAGGGCTACCTGCAAAGAACCCCCAGGGGCCGGATAGCCACAGATCTCGCCTACCAACATTTTAGTAAAGTCCGTCCCCGGTAACCTCTACAGCTTACCTTATTCAGGGAAATAGCGGCTAAGCCGCTCTTTTCCTCTGCTGCATTATCCCGTTTATGTGATTAACCGCGTTTCTTTTGCCTGCTTTGACGACAAAAGTCTGAAAAAAAGGCAAAAAAAAGCCCGTATCAGAGATACGGGCCAACTCAAACAAAGTTGATAGAAGGAAGTTAACAGTTCCATAAAACATGTCAGAGAGAAAAGATGGTTGAGAATCTAATCAATTTGGTATCTGGCCAGGGGGGAAAATCACCGCGCTAACTCAGAAGACATGTGTATATTAGAGTTTTTACTTAATAGGTGCAAACTAAAAAAAATACCATTTATATATTAGAAAAACTAATGCGAAATTTGTCTTTTGAAAGCCGTGTGCATGAAAATGCAGAAAAAGCCGGTGAATTGTGAAAATTATGAAAGTTTCGTGCATAAAAAGCTGTCTTTAAAAAATGGGTGAAAACCCACTGATGAGCGCTTTTGGCTGATATTTTCGTGAAAAAAACTTAAAGACAATAATTTTTACGAATTTATTTCATTGAAATGAGATCTGCGCTTGTGACTAAATACCATTATCTATTACTATAGTGCGGCAAAATATGCATGGCATAGCGATTTTTTAATCGGTTATGTTGCTGACAGCATCTAAACACAGCGCTCGCCAAGGCGATAAGCCGTGTTTGGCAACTGTCGGCTAAGTTGTTTAAATAATAAGTCGTACTTTTATATAGCGTTTTTGATGTCAAATAATACTAATAATTTTCAGTTGCGGGTGTTTTACGAAGATACCGATGCTGGCGGCATTGTTTATCATGCCAATTATTTAAAATTTTTTGAACGTGCCCGAACGGAATGGTTACGTGAGCTGGGTTTTCAACAAACAGATTTTTTAGAACAAAAACTGGGCCTTGTGGTCAGAAGGGTTGAAATGGACAATATTGCTTCTGCAAAGTTGGATGATTTACTGACCATCACCTCCTCGATCAGCCGGTTAAAACGCGCCAGTCTGGTGTTTAAACAAGAGATCATCAATGAGCAGCAACAAGTATTGTGCCGAGCCGAGGTGCAAGTTGCTTGCGTAAATTTAACTATTTCCAGGCCCTGTGCTATTCCCCAAGCTATATTAGGAGCGTTTGAACGTGTCAGCTGAGATTTCGATATTAGATTTATTTTTACAAGCGAGTTTACTGGTTAAATTTGTGATGTTGGTATTACTGGGTTTTTCCGTGGCCTGTTGGGCGATGATTTTTCAGCGCCGCAATGCCCTCAACAATGCCCAGCAGCAGTTAAAAGCGTTTGAAGATAAATTTTGGGGCGGCACCGACTTAAGTAAACTTTACAGCGAAGTTTCCGCCCGTCAGCACATTACCGGTATCGAAAGCTTGTTTGTTGCCGGCTTTAAAGAATTTGCCCGTTTGCGTAAAAGTAGTTTAAGTACGCCGCAAGCGGTAGTCGACGGCACCCACCGTGCCATGCGCGTGGCCTTGTCCCGTGAAGTGGATAGCCTGGAAACCAACTTGCCCTTTATGGCCACCGTCGGCTCTATCAGCCCTTATATCGGTTTGTTCGGTACCGTGTGGGGGATCATGAATTCCTTTATTGCCCTGGGGGCGGTAAAGCAGGCCACCCTGGCCATGGTGGCCCCGGGGATTGCCGAAGCTTTGGTGGCAACGGCGATGGGCTTATTTGCCGCTATTCCTGCGGTCATGGCGTTTAACCGTTTCAGTTACCATGTTGAGCGCCTGGAAAACAGCTACGGCAACTTTATGGAAGAATTTTCCAGTATTTTACAACGTCAGTCAGCCGCTGAGCAGCAAGCTTAAGGGGCCGGCCTATGTATAGAAGGGTAAGGCGCAGAAAAGTCGCCGAAATAAACGTGGTGCCCTATATCGACGTGATGTTGGTATTGCTGATCATTTTTATGGTTACCGCACCTTTGATCACTCAGGGGGTAAAAGTTGACTTGCCCCAGGCCGATGCCGAGCCGTTAGATAAAGACAGCAAACCGCCGCTGGTGGCTTCTGTCGATAGAGAAGGCAATTATTACCTGGCGGTAGGAACCAGCAAAAATGAGCCGATGTCGGCAGAAGAAGTGGCGACTTTAGTGGCGGCGCATCTTCAGCTGGAGCCGGATACGCCGGTGGTGGTCAACGGCGATGGCGCGGTTTCTTATGATGCGGTGATCCAGTTGATGGTCTTGCTGCAGCAGCAGGCGGGCGTGCCTTCGGTGGGCTTGATGACAGATTCGACGGAGAAGTAATACGTGAACCCGAAGTATGGTGTTGCCTGGTCGTTAAGTATTGCCCTGCATGCGGGGCTGGCGTTGATTTTGTTGTTTGGCGATTTTACCTCGACCCCTAAGCCGACACCAACACCGGCGCCCGTGGTTGATCCTATCAAGGCGGTAGCCGTTGATAAAAGTAAACTGCAGCAACAGGTCAACAAGCTGAAAAAACAAAAAGCCGATGCCAAGGCGGCAGAGGCGAAACGCCTGCGCGAGCTTGAAGAGCGGGCGGCAGAGGCGAGAAAGAAACGCTCTCGCGAAGAAGCACGCATTAAAAAACTTGAAGATCAGCGCAAACGTAAAGAAGTAGAGAAACAAAAGGCCGATAAAGCCGCTGCTGCAGCCAAAGCCAAGGCGGATGCCGCAGACAAGGCCCGTAAACGTAAGGAAGCGGAAAAGAAAAAAGCGGAAAAAGCTGCTGCCGACGCTAAAGCCAAACGCTTAAGAGAAGAAGCCGCGGCGAAAAAGGCGAAAGAGCTCAGACAAAAGCAGGAGGCCGAGCGCAAACGTAAGGAAGCTGAACGTTTACGCAAAGAAAAAGAGGCGCGCGAGCGGGCCGAACAGGAGCGTTTATTAGAGCAGCAGCTGGCGGAAGAAATGGCGGCGCGCCAGCAGGCGAGAATGCAGCAGCAGATGTCGGAAATTAACCGCTTTAAGGCGCTGATCAAGCAAACGATACAGCGTAACCTGATCACAGATCGCAGTACAATGGAAGGTAAGACTTGTAAATTAACCATAAGTCTTGCACCATCCGGGTTTGTGACTAACGTGGTGCCGGGGCAGGGGGACAGGATCCTTTGTGAAGCGGCGAAAACCGCGATATACAAAGCGGCGACCTTGCCGGTATCAAAAGATCCCGAGGTCTTTAAGCAGATGAGTTCTATCAGTTTAACGGTTGAACCTGAATTTTAATGTTTGAAAAAACACTTTATGAGTCCATTAACTTAGAAGCGAATGATGAAATTTAAATTACTATTAGCTCTTGTTTTCTCGTTGTTTTCAATGCAGTCGCTGGCAACGCTGGAAATTGTGATCACAGAAGGTACCGATACCGCCCGTCCCATCGCCATAGTACCGTTTCAGTGGACCGGCAGCGGGCCTTTACCGGAAAATATTTCTAAGGTGGTCAGCGATGATTTACTGCGCAGCGGTAAGTTCAGCCCGATCAGTGAAATGAAGTTTCCGCAAACCCCTTATGACGATAAACAAATCGATTATGCCGCCTGGGCCAGCGAAGGTATCGAAGCCCTGGTGGTGGGTAAGATCCAGGAAACCTCCATCGGCCGCTACCAGATCTCTTATCAGTTGGTGGATGTGATCCGCGGACAGGTTACCGGCGGCCAGGCGCAAATGCTGAGTAACGGCTCTTTGATCAAAACCACAGATCATATTCTCGATGACAGAACCGTGGAAATCGGCGCTGATCAGTTTCGTCGTTACGGTCACAGGATCAGCGATGTCATTTATGAAAAACTGACCGGCACCCGCGGTGCATTTTTAACCAAAATTGCCTATGTTATTGTCCGTGATCAAGCCGAATACCCTTATCAGTTGGCAATTGCCGATTATGATGGTTATAACGAACATGTGTTGTTAAGCTCGAAAGAGCCTCTGATGTCGCCTGCGTGGCACCCCAATGGCGACAAGCTGGCTTATGTGACGTTTGAAAATCGTCAGGCGCAAATTTATACCATAGACATTTATACCGCCCAGCGCAGCTTGATCAGCTCGTTTAAAGGCATCAACAGTGCGCCGCGCTGGTCGCCGGACGGTAAAAAGCTGGCGCTGGTATTGTCAAAAGACGGCAATCCCGAGCTTTATACCATGACAGTGGCGACCAAACAATTGCGCCGGATCACCCGTCACCGGGCGATAGATACCGAGCCAAGTTGGTCACCAGACGGTAATTCATTGATTTTTAGTTCAGAACGGGGTGGTAAACCTCAGCTATATCGCGTAAATTTAGTCGATGGTAAAGTGAGACGACTGACTTTTGATGGCGAAATGAACTTAGGGGGCTCTTTAACGCCCGATGGCCATCAACTGGTTATGGTAAACAGAACCCGTGGCCTGTATCATCTTGCGAAACAAGAATTGGATTCTGGAATATTCCAGATACTGACAAAAACCCGGTTAGATGAATCGCCGAGTATTTCGCCAAATGGCGGTATGATCATCTACAGCACCTTGCACCATAAGCGGCAGGTGTTAAGTTTAGTATCGGTAGACGGTCGATTTAAAGCGCGTTTACCTGCGTTAGACGGGGAAGTGAAATCGCCTTCCTGGTCGCCTTTTTTGTAACAGATATTAGTTAAATTACTTTTTAAGAATAAGGAAAAAATAAAATGCGCTTGAATAAAACTGTTAAAAGCCTAGCTGTTGCTTTGCCTATGTTCGCATTAGCTGCATGTAGCTCGAGTTCAGACACAGACAGTAGCAGCCAGGTTGACACCAATGCCGGCAGCAGCTCTTCGGTATCTACACCGTCAGAGAGCAATGTACAGGTAACAGCCGCACAGCGCGCCGCAGAAATTGCCGAGCAGCGCAAGCGCGAGCAGCTTGAACAACTGCGTTCAGAGCACATTATTTACTTTGATTTTGACGTTTCCAACATCAAAAGCGACTTTGCCCGTCTGCTTGATGCCCACGCAAAATTCTTAAATGAAAACCCTAACGTGAATGTATTAATCGAAGGTCACGCCGATGAGCGCGGTACGCCAGAATACAACATTGCCCTGGGTGAGCGTCGTGCCAAGTCTGTGGTAACTTATTTAGAAAACATGGGTGTTGCTTCTTCTCAGCTGACTACAGTGAGCTACGGTGAAGAGAAGCCTATGGTTAAAGACCGCACTGAAGCTGCTTTTGCTAAAAACCGTCGTGCTGTTTTAGTCTACTAATATGGGATGTTAATGAAACTAAATAATGTTTTATTAGGCATGATGTTGACTGCGGGTACATCTACTGTATTCGCAGCCGACCCCGCTCCGGTGTTCGATGTTAATGCCGGGCAATCGGGGGCAACTAGCCAGTCAAGCAGCCTGCCACCTGGCAGCGTATCGGAGAAAATGGCACACCTGGAGCGTAAACTTGAAGCCAGGAACCGTGCCCAGGTCAGAATTCAGCAGCAACTCGATGAGCTGCAAACGGAAGTGAATGAAATTCGCGGCGCCACTGAATTACATACCCATCAGCTGACCCAGGTTTTAGAACGTCAGCGGGAACTGTATCAGGAACTCGACCGCCGGGTCAGCGAAGCGCTTAAACCCGCCAACCAGGTACCTGCCTCTATTGTTGCTACCGACAGCGGCAATCAAGGCCAGGTGAACTACAGCAGCGATCTGACCGAAAACGAAGCCTACGACCATGCGGTGAACCTGGTATTAAAAGATAAAAAATATCAGCAGGCCATTACCGAGTTTGGCAACTTCAATAAGAAATACCCCAATTCAAGCTATGCCGCCAATGCCCATTACTGGTTAGGACAGTTACTTTTTAATAAAGGTGATCTGGATAAGGCCAAGCAAGAATTTGATATTGTGGTTAATCAACACAAAGGGTCAAACAAGCGAGCCGATGCTATGCTTAAGCTGGCCATGGTGGCGCAAAAGCAAAATAACAAGAGCAGGGCCGTTGTTTTGTATCGTCAGTTGATAGAAGAATACCCAACGAGTACGGCGGCACAGCTGGCTCAACCGCGTCTGGATAGTCTTGCCCAGTAATACTTGACTATAACTTGCTCTATTTGTTTTGTTTTTATGCAAACAAACAACAAGCGTAAAAAAACTTGAATTTGTTGTTGCACTAAAAAAAATTATGAGTATTATATGCGGCGCGTTCACGGAGCATGTGGACGCAAAGTCGGGTCGTTAGCTCAGTTGGTAGAGCAGTTGGCTTTTAACCAATTTGTCGAAGGTTCAAATCCTTCACGACCCACCACTTTTATGATTGAGATGCTTGCTAAATAAAAGCATACCAAGGCTTTTAAAATGTCTTAGTCATGACATGTCAAAATCCATGTCGATATAGTTTTAAAGAAGTAACTATAAAAACCTCTTTATGTGGGTCGTTAGCTCAGTTGGTAGAGCAGTTGGCTTTTAACCAATTTGTCGAAGGTTCAAATCCTTCACGACCCACCACTTTTACAAACAGTAAGCACAGTTTATGTGGGTCGTTAGCTCAGTTGGTAGAGCAGTTGGCTTTTAACCAATTTGTCGAAGGTTCAAATCCTTCACGACCCACCACTTTTACAAAATAGTAAACCAGTTTATGTGGGTCGTTAGCTCAGTTGGTAGAGCAGTTGGCTTTTAACCAATTTGTCGAAGGTTCAAATCCTTCACGACCCACCACTTTTACAAAACAGTAAACACAGTTTATGTGGGTCGTTAGCTCAGTTGGTAGAGCAGTTGGCTTTTAACCAATTTGTCGAAGGTTCAAATCCTTCACGACCCACCACTTTTAAAGGTAAGAGAACGTGGCAAGAAAAGCCAAGGCTTTTAACGCTCTCTACCCAGGTATGGTCGAAGGTTAAAATCCTACACGACCCACCACTTTTACAAACAGTAAGCACAGTTTATGTGGGTCGTTAGCTCAGTTGGTAGAGCAGTTGGCTTTTAACCAATTTGTCGAAGGTTCAAATCCTTCACGACCCACCACTTTACAATCAGTAAGCATTTTATGCGGGTCGTTAGCTCAGTTGGTAGAGCAGTTGGCTTTTAACCAATTTGTCGAAGGTTCAAATCCTTCACGACCCACCACTTCTTCTAAATTCCTTTTAAATATCCGCTTTAATCGATTATCTAACTTCCTTGACATAAGTTATGTCTGAAACTGTAAGTCTTTCATAAATCACTACTGCATTTACCTTTTGGGCTTTAGATTCAGATAAAAAAGCTACTGCACCTGACTTGAGATGCAGCAGCTTGAATGCTTATAGGTGTTTATAGGCAAACCAGCTTAACTGACTTGCTTAGGTTTGATGAGTATCTCCTCTGGATTGATGACAATACTGACCTTGCGGCCGATAGCAAAACCGGCCTGCCTGAGCCATTTCCCCCTGAGCACAATACAAGGCTCAAGGTTTACCGGGACATAGTTAATGCCGATGCCGCGGGTTTTGGCTGCCGACTCAAAGATGGTTTCCAGCACGGTAAACTGCCGATAAATGGGATAATTTACTTTTGCCGGGGCGGGGTCTGGCGTATGCTTATAACTAGCCATGGCGGACTCCTTGGGAAGTTCGTTGTGGTTAGCGACCTCTGGGTGGGCTAACACTCAGGGGTTGCGACTTTAGTTGCGGCTTTAGTTAAGGCTATAGTGCCGCAGGTGGTAACAAAGGGAACAGCTGTTGTTGCCACCTTTAACTAAAGACCGCGTAGCTGGGTAAATCAATAGCGGGCAGGCCTCTTTTTAAAGGGCATAACGGCGGAGATGTCCGTTAAAATTTACAGTGCTGGCTTAGGGGGATTTGTGTAGAAGAGATAGCCTTTAGGCACTTGAGTGCAGGCGCTTTTCATTATATCAAACCCTAGGGTCTAATTACTTTTAGTTATTATGCTATCTCCTTAATTTTCCAGAACTTTACTTAGTACACTTTACCCTTGCTTTATCGTATAATTGCCCTGTTTTTAAAGCATTAACGAGATTTGTAATGACGCAAGCCAATTTAGCCGTGGAATTTGATTTTCAATATCCTGCCAAGCCTAAGCCCTTAACTAGCGAAGAAAAAGCACAATATAAAGAAGAAATCAAACAGCTGCTAAAAGAGAAAAATGCCGTATTGGTGGCACACTACTATACCGACCCTGAAATTCAGGCGTTGGCGGAAGAAACCGGTGGTTGTGTTGCCGATTCATTAGAAATGGCACGATTTGGTAATCAACATCCTGCCGATACCCTGATTGTTGCCGGTGTGAAATTTATGGGGGAAACCGCAAAAATTCTTACGCCGGAAAAAACTGTTTTAATGCCTGAGCTGGAAGCGACTTGTTCGTTAGACTTAGGTTGCCCAATCGAAGAGTTTTCTGCTTTTTGTGACCAGCACCCGGATCACACCGTAGTTGTGTATGCCAATACCTCGGCGGCGGTAAAAGCCCGTGCCGACTGGGTGGTAACCTCAAGTATCGCCCTTGAAATTGTCGATATGCTCGAAAGCGAAGGTAAGCCGATCATCTGGGGCCCGGATCGTCACCTGGGTTCTTATATCGAAAAACAAACCGGCGCAGAAATGCTGATGTGGCAGGGCGCCTGTATCGTCCATGACGAGTTCAAAGCCAAAGCCCTAAGAGATTTAAAAGTACAGTACCCGGATGCTGCCGTTCTGGTTCACCCGGAATCTCCGGCAAATGTTGTTGAAATTGCCGATGCCGTAGGCTCAACCAGCCAGCTGATCAAAGCCAGCCAGGAAATGGATAACGAGACCTTTATTGTTGCCACCGATAAGGGCATCTTCTATAAAATGGAGCAGGCGAGCCCGCATAAAAAATTCATTGAAGCACCCACCGGCGGCAACGGCGCTACCTGTCGCAGCTGCGCCTTATGTCCCTGGATGGCAATGAACGGCTTAGCCTCGATTAAAGCAGCATTAGAAAGCCCGGTAGGCCGTGAAATTCACGTTGACCCTGCACTGGCGGAAAAAGCGTTAATCCCGCTGCACCGCATGCTTAATTTTGCCGCAGAGAATAAACTGAAAGTAAAAGGCAACGCGTAAATTTTCGCTAATAAGCCTAATTTATCAGCAAACAGTTAGTTTTTTTGATAAAAAGTTAAAAATAGCCTTGCACCCGCAAGGCTTTTTTCCTACCATAGCGCAGCTTTCAGCGAACGAGAAATTTCAGCTAAAAGTAACAATCTGGTGAGGTGTCCGAGTGGCCGAAGGAGCACGCCTGGAAAGTGTGTATACCGCAAGGTATCGAGGGTTCGAATCCCTCCCTCACCGCCATATTAAAACGAAAAGCCCTGCAACTGCAGGGCTTTTTGCTATCTGCAGACTTATTTCTTATGAGTCTATTAGGGTCAACAGTTCACTTTCCAACAGAGGTAATAGTATGCGTTTGTTTTCTATTTATTTCGCATGTCTCTTTTTAATCTCGATTACCATTGCCTGCTACTTAGCCTACCTGCCTATAGCGCTAATAATAAGTTATTGGTTGCTAAGTCTCTGCACCTTTGCCATATACGCAATTGATAAATCAAAGGCCAGGAAAGGAGAATGGCGTGTTAAAGAAAAACACCTGCATTTGTTGGCTTTAACCGGTGGCTGGCCAGGTGCAATGATTGCTCAGCAGCTGTTACGACATAAATCCAAGAAATTATTTTTTCGCCTGGTGTTGGCACTAACTGTATTAGTAAATATCAGTGCTTTTATTTGGTTTAGTCCCCAGGTAAAAGAAGTGTTAAATGAATTCGCCAAATTGCTTTATTAACAGAGTTAATTCTGTCGCAATGTTTGATTTATAAGACAGGAAATGCAGATTCATTCACATTTAAATGCCTAATTCTTACCTGATTGTTAAAGTCTAAAATAAAGAAAGCGTTAGCCGGGGGCCGTTTCTTTATTAGCCCCGTGCTGTGTGCCTGAGGTTGCTGTTATCCGGTCATTGATTTCTTTGGGAATTGATCGCGTCAACTATCTTGTTGGTTGAAAAGAGTTTGGTAATGCCTAAAGTTGAGGCCCCCTGGTAGGTGACATTTGCCTGCTGTTGGGCATATACCGCGTTGGCGGCTGCCATGGCTACGGAGTTAGCTATGGTTTGATATAAACTGCCGATGGCCATAGCCGGGGCTTCTGCCACTACTTTTGTATTGGTGGTCGTTACTGCATCAATAACGGCTCCATTGACTGCTTCTGGTTGCGACATCTGGATTCTTCCCTGATGTAGTTAGCTTAATATGATTATTGTCGAGCAGGTAAGGGCTGTAAAGATCGTTTAGCCAATTCCCCCTGGTGACAGGGGGAAGCTGAGAGTTGCAAGGCATTAAGCTAATGGGAAAACTCTATTAGATTTGCCCGGCTTGGAAAGTGCTGGTTAACTGGAGTTGTGAGTTTTCCGTTAAGGGGCTGCGATAATGGAATCGATAACCGTTGAAAAGGTTTGATAGCCCTGGGCGCCGACGATCAGGCGGCCATTAACCAGTTTGTCCCCTTCGATGCGGCCGATAAAGAAGCTCGGTGTGCCGCTGATGCCGAGGGAGGCCGCCAGTCCCTGATCTTCACTGACTTCTTCTATGTGGCGTTTATCGCTGCTGCACAGTTTAAATTGCTCCAGGTCGAGCTTTAATTCGCCTGCCAGCTCCTGATAGCGCTGAGGACTTAACTCGCGGATATTGCTGAACAGGCTGTCGCGCATTTGCCAGTAAGCGCCTTGCGCCAGGGCGCAGTTGGCCGCCACGGCAGCGCCTTGTGCCTGGGGATGAAAGTCGAGCGGGAAGTCCCGGGCGATATAACGGACTTTGCCGGTTTTGATGTAATTTTTCTTGATGGCGGGGAAGGTTTGGTCGGCAAAACGTTTGCAATAGGGGCATTGAAAGTCGGAGAACTCGACGATGGCGATAGTGGCATCCTCACTGCCCAGTAAGGGATCATTACCGTCTAAATCCAATGCCAGCTGGGCGGGCAGGGGCTTGGCCACCGGCTCCGGGGTGTCCATGGCGATTTTATGAATATCGGTGACCGCCTGGCGAATGGCGGCTACTTCCCGCTTTAATTGTTTTAAATCGTCCCGCATCGCCAGGATAGCCGCGTTGGCCTCCTGGCTTTGTTGTTGTGTCTGCTTTTGTTGCGCCAAACTCGTGTTGGTTTTGCTGCATGCCGTTAAGGTGACTACTAGTGTTAGCACTATTATTGGCAATAAAGGGAGTTTGGTGCTGTTCATATTTAAGGCTCCGTGGTGAAGTTACTGGGCACTGAGGTGCCGTTAAATGAATTATTAGCCAGATCCCGCAATCCCGAAAGTGTCCGCACCCGATAGCTGGTATTATTGACCAGATCTTCATCCGGGGTGAAAGTCACCGTCATCTGGTCGGCGCTAAGGCTGTAGCTGCCGCTGACGGCGGTGCAGCAGGGGGAAGTGCGCTCGATAAAGAAGTTGCCGGGCAAGGTCAGGGCGTTGATGGGCTCGCTGAACACGGCTACCGAGGTAGTGCCGACCGGGACATTGCTGCTGGAATTGGCCGGGGTGATGGATACCAGGGTTGGCCTGGTGCTATCTGTGTTGCTGCCTGTGGTAAAGCTTGAACTGACGGGGGCGGCAAGCACATTGGTCGCCAGATCCTCCACGCCGCTGATATCTACGGTATGCAGCTCGGAGCTGGCCAAAGCGCTTATCGGAGTCAGGGTCACCCTGCGGTTGCCGTTACTTAAGCTTTTGCTGACGGCGACCGTGCCGCCGGTATCGCTTAGGGTAATGCTCGCCAGGCTTTCATTGCGGATCGCTTCATCAAATTCCACCATGATCTGGCTATTTACCGGCACGTCGGTAAAACCGTCTATCGGACTGATGCCCGTTACCACAGGCGCGGTATTATCTTCTGCGTCGCTGGTGGTGAAGTTGGCCGGTACCGAGGTGCTGGCATAGGTATTATTGGCCAGATCACGCACCCCGGTGAGCAAGCGGATACGGTAGCTGTGGGAGGTATCTAAGTTGCTGTCCGGGGTAAAGGTGGCGCTAAGCAGGTTACTGGCCACCTGTACCGTACCTGCGACAGCCGGGCAGCAGGGGTTGGTGCTTTCAATAAAGAAGCTGCTGGTGGTCACGGATAAGGGGTTGACCCGCTCGTTAAAGCTTACTTGCGCCACTAAGTTGGTGGGAACATTAGTCGCATTGTTGAACGGATCTACCGAGGCCAACAATGGCCGGCTAAAGTCAACGCTATCTTCTGTGGTAAACAGGCTGACCACAGGTGCGGCGATGACATTGTCGGCCAGGTCTTTTACGCCGTCTATGGTCAGGGTATGGAGCTCATTGGCATTCAACGGGTTACGCGGCGTGATCAGCAGGTTACGGTTACCATTGCTTAAGGCAAACAAGAGATCGATATCGCCTGCGCTGTCGCTTAAGGTGATATTGCTCAGGCCATCGCTTTGCAGCGGCTCATCAAAATGAACCTCGATCACACCATTAATCGGCACTTGGGTTAAGTTATTCTCCGGACTGATGGCAAGTACAGTCGGGGCGGTTAAGTCTTCAACCGCGCTGGTGGTAAAGCTGGTGGTCGGCATAAAGAAGCTGTTGCCGGCATAGTCTGTGGGCACAGCGCCGGAGCGGAATACGCTATGGCTGCTGTTTAGTGCCAAACCGCTGTCGGGCACAAACATCATGGTGCGGGCATCGGCGCTCAGGCTTTGGCTAAAGGGCAGGTTGGTGAAGCCGGTATTTTCCCGGATCAACACGCCGATATGGACAAAAATTGCCGGATCCAGCGGTTCGTTGACCTCCATTTCGATCACGGCATTGACCGGCACATCGACAGAGCCGCTTACCGGGGTATTGCGTACGAATACCGGTGATACGGTATCGGGCTGCACTCCCGTGGTAAAGGAGGTGGTTTGGCTGCTGACAATATTGCCTGCCAGATCTTCCACGCCGCTGACGGTTAAGTCATAAGCTGTGTTGGCACTTAGCGGATTGTGGGGCACGACAGAGACCAGGAACTGGCCGTCAGCAAAGCTTTGACTGGAGATACTGCAGGAGATGGCGCCGCCGCTGCCGTCATTGATCTCTATGTTGCTGTCGCTAAGGGCGGTCATATTCACCTGTTCGTCAAACAATACCCGGATAAGGGCATTGATGGGGATATCAACACTGCTGTCAGGCGGTGAGACCGAGACGATACCCGGTGCGCTGTTATCTTCATCGGTGCCGGTGGCGAAGAAGCGGGTAAAGTTACCAAAGGTCGGTTGCTGGCCATCCAGATCCCTCAGCCCGTTAAATAAGCGGTAGAAGTAGTTGCTGCTGTCACTGAGATTGGCATCCGGGGTGATACGAATGATCCTGTCCCCGACCAGGGTGACGGTGGCGGTAACCAGGTTGCTACTGCCGAAGTTTTCCCTGAGTTCAACATTGGTATTATTGACCGTTGACGGGTCTAGCGGCTGGTTGAACTTAATATCAAACCGGCTGTTGACCAGGACATTATTGGTGCTTTGCTGGAACAGACTCTCATTAATGACCGCAGGAGCGATATTGGCATCGGCCAGTACGGTGCGGAAAGAGCCCTGGTAATTGTTTAAGGCATTACCGCTGGTATCCCGGGCGCTTGGGTCAAGGAATATCTGGATCAGGGCGTTGTCGCTCCAGGGCGTATCCGGGGTAAAGGTAATGCTGCGGCCATCGCCGGTGATATCTGTGGTGCCGCTTACCAGGACGCCGTTTTGGGTGACATTTAAGGCATCGTTTATGGTCAGTTCATCCATGGGCTCGTTAATAAACAGGGTGAAATTGTTGTCAACCGGGACATTGCTGGCGCCGTTGTTGGGTCTTTGGCCAACCACTGAAGGCCTGCCGGTATCCAGTGCCGGTGCGGTGGTAAATTCCGAGCTAAAGTTGGCCAGGGCATTACCTGACAAGTCGCTGATACCGTCGGTGAGCACCAGGGTGATCAGGCTGTTGGCCGGTAAAGTATCATTGACGAACAGGGTGCGGTTATCGCTGGATAAACTGCGGGACGGGAATAACCGGCTGCCGTTGGCGAAAAATTCCACGGTATTGCTGTTGACTGTATTCGGACGCAGAGACTCGGAGAAGGTGATCACAACCGGGTTGTTGACTAAGCTGACGTCGGTGGCGCCATCTGGCGGGGTGATCACTTGTACCGTTGGCGCCGTGGTATCCTGGAGTCCGGCGGGATCTATGGTGAAACTGGTCGGTACGCTGGTGCTGGCATAGGTATTGCCCGCCAGATCTTGCACGCTGTTAAACATTCTTAACCTGTAGGTCTGTTCGGCAACCAGAGGATTTAACGGGGTAAAGCTGATGGTCTGGTCATTGTTGGACAGGCTCAGGCTACCGGCGATACGGGCGGTACCGCCGGAGGTTTGCTCAACAAAAACACTGCCCGAGTTAACCGTGAGCGGGTTGACCCTTTCGCTTAACGTTGCGGAGATCACCGCATTACTGGCGACAGTAGCGGCGCCGTTAACCGGCGAGGTGGAAACCAGGGTCGGACGGGTCGTGTCGGCATTGCTGTTGGTGACTTCAAAATTGCTGCTAAAGGCGCCGCTGGTATTACCTGCGAGATCGGTTAAACCGCTGACATCAATCTGGTAGTTGCCAATGGCCAGCAGCGCTGACGGGGTAAAGAAGATAGTACGGCGGTCACTGCTTAAGCTGATCGTGCCGTTTACCGGTACGCCGCCTGTGCTGACGACTATGGCATCGCCTGCTAAGTCTACCAGGGTGACGGCTTCATCGAGACGCACCGAGATCACGGCATTGGCGGGCACATTGCTGATGCCGTCGGCCAGGCTGCTACCGATAAAATCAGGTGCGCTGTTGTCTGCACCATCGCCGGTAATGAAATTTGCCGGTACCGAGGTACTGGAGTAGGTATTATCGGCAAAGTCACGTGCACCGCTGAACATGCGGATGCGGTAATTGGTTCTCGGTTTAAGCGGCTCATCCGGGGTAAAGGAGGCATGGAGCAAGTCGGCGGAGACGGCTACCGTGCCGGTGACTTTTGGACAACAAGGTGAAGTCTGCTCAATAAAGAAAGTATCGCTGTTAACGGATAACGGATTGAGGCGCTCGTTGAAAGAGATATGGGCCACCATATTGGTGGGTACATTGGTGCTGTTGTTGACCGGATCGGCAACCGCCAAGGTCGGCCTGAAGAAATCAACGCCGTCTTCTGTGGTGAAGCTGGAGGTGACCGGGCCGGTGAGCAGGTTGTTGCTCAAGTCTTCTATATTGGCGATGCTGACGGTATGTAAGCTGTTTTCGGTCAGCAGGTTCTGCGGCACTAAAGTAACGGTACGGTTGCCGTTGCTAAATTGTTTGCTGACGGTCAGTGTGCCGCCGCTGTCGCTGAGGGTAATACCGTCAAGGCTGGAAGTGCGGATCGGTTCATCAAAGTCAATTTGTACCCGGGCATTTCTGGCGATGTCAGCCAGGCCATCTGACGGGCTGATACCGGCCACCTGGGGCGCGGTGGTATCGGGATCAAATGAAGTGGTAAAGCTAAAGGTCCAGTTAAAGAGCTGGTTGTTGGCATAATCTGTCATGGTATTGCCGGAGCGGAATACGCTGTGGCTGCGGTTGACCAGCAGCGGATTATCCGGGGCGACGGTAACTTTACGGGCATCGCTGCTCAAACTGCTGGTGACGGCCAAGTTCTGGAAGGTGGTGTTATCCCGTAATGTGGTACCGGCATGTTGGAACCTGGCCGGATCCAGGGCTTCGGTGACTTCAAAGTCGACCACGGAATTGACGGCAACATTGGTCGCGCCGTTAAAGGGGTTAGTGCGCACCAGGGCCGGTGATACCGTATCCGGCTGTATGCCTGTAGTAAAGGAGGTGGTTTGTACGCTGATGCTGTTACCCACCAGATCTGTAATGCCGTCCAGGGTTAACTGGTGGAGTGTGTTTTCTTTGAGTGGCGCATGGGGCACGATCAAAATTTCCTGCTGGCCGTCAGTAAAATTCTGGCTGGAAATAGTACAGGCGATGGCATTGCCTGAGCCGTCATTAAGCTGCACGTTAGTGTCATTGACTGAGCTTAAGTCGGTCAGTTCATCGACAAGCAGGCGGATCACGGCATTGGTAGGGATGTCTATCGCGGCATCCGGCGGTGATACCGCCAGTACGTTCGGCGCGGTATTATCGCCGCCTGAGCCGGTCCTGAAGAAGCGGGTAAAGTTGCCAAAGTTGGGGGCCTGGCCGTCGAGGTCACGCAACCCCGGGAGTAAGCGGTAGAAATAGTTGGTACCTGTGGCAAGCGCTGCATTTGGGGTGATACGTATGGTATCGCCGCCAAGCAGGTTGACGGTCGCGCTGATCAGGCCTCCGCCGCTGAAGTTTTCCTGTATAAAGGCATTGGTGCTGTTAACGGTTGTCGGATCGAGTGCTTCGCTAAATTCAATATCAAAAAAGCTGTTGGTTAAGAGCTCATTGGTGTTTTGCTGGAACAGGGATTCGCGGATCACAAACGGGCTGTCGCTGCTGCCGTCTGCCTGGGTCCTGAATGATCCCTGGTAGTTAAAGATGCTGTTGCCCGAGGTATCTTTGGCATTGGTGTCTAAAAAGACCTGGATCAGGGCATCTGGCTGCCAATCGGCATCCGGGGTAAATTCGATATTACGGCCATCGCCGGTAATGGCTATGGTACCGGGCACGGCGTCGCCGTTTTGTGAAATATGCAGGGCGCCGGGCAGGGTGGTTATATCCATAGGTTCGTTGGTAAAGAGCACCAGGCTCAGGTCAGTGGCGACATTACTGGCGCCGTTTCCGGGGCGCTGGCTAAACACCGAAGGCCTGCCGGTATCGGTCGGTGCCACCGTGGAGAATTCGCTGGTAAAGTTGTCCATGGCATTGCCGGCAAGGTCGGTGACGTCATCGGTAATGATCACGGTTATGGTGCTGTTGCCGGGTAAGTTATCCCGCAGGGTCACGGTACGGTTGTCACTGGAGCGGGAAATAGACGGGAACAGCCGGACACTGTTGGCGTAGAGCTCCATGGTCGAGCTGGTAACCGTACCCGGATTTAACGACTCGGTAAAGGTGACCACCACGGAGGTATTGATCACCCCGATATCGCTGGCGCCGTTATTGGGAGTGATCAGCTGGACCTGAGGTTTAGTGGTATCGGCGGGTTCGCCGCCCCCTATGGTAAAGTTACTTGGCACCGAGCTGCCGGAGAAGGCGTTGCCGGAAAGATCCTGGATGCTGTTAAAGGTGCGGATGCGGTAAGTGAATCCCGGCAGTAGCGGCGTCAACGGGGTAAAGGTGGCGGTCAGGCCGTCGGCTGAAAGGCTTAAGTCCCCGGCTATACGTACCGTGCCGCCTGTGGTTTTTTCAACAAAGAAATTACCGCTGTTGAGGGTAAGCGGGTTGATGCGCTCGGAGAAAGTAACCGACATGCTGGCATCGGCGGCCACCGAGTTGCTGCCGTTAACGGGGGAAACCGAACTGGCGGTTGGCCGGGTGTTATCTACCGTATCCAGTGCGGTAAAGCTGCTGTTAAAGGCTATGCCGGTATTACCGGCGATATCTGTAAGGCCAGTTAAGTTTAACTGGTACAACCCGGCGGCCAGCGGTGCATCCGGGGTAAAGATAATGGTTCTGCGATCACTGCTCAGGCTGACGGTGCCCGGTATGTCGGAGCCGCCCAGGGACAAGGTCATGCTGTCTGTTGGCAGGTTCACCAGGTTAACGGGTTCGGATAACCTTATCTGGATCCTGGCATTGGCGGGCACGCCGGTTAAGCCGTCTTCAAGGCTGAGGTTGTCTACTACCGGGGCGTTATTGTCTTGTCCTGCGCCGGTACTAAAGTTTGTCGGTACCGAGGTGCCGGTATAAAGGTTATTGGCGAGATCCCGGGCACCGGTATTTAACCTTACCCGGTATGAGGTCAGGGGCTCAAGCGGGTTATCCGGGGTCAGGGTGGCACTTAACCTGTCGTTTGCCACCACTATGGTACTGGTCACCGGGAAGCAGCAGGGATTGGTTTTTTCAATAAAGAAGCTGCTGCTATTTAAGGTTAAGTCGTTAAACCTTTCGTTAAAGGTGATCCGGGCGGCCATATTGGTGGGCACATCCGAGCGGTTATTGACCGGATCTGCCTGGGTAAAGCTTGGCCTGATGACATCGCCGACATCATCGGTATCAAAACTGAAACTGATGGGGTTGTCTATCGGGTTACCCACCAGATCGGTGAGGCCGGTACTGACATTGACGGTATGCGTGGTATTGGGGGCCAGGGCACTGGCCGAGGTAAAGCTGATGCGGCGGTTGGCATCTTCCAGGGCGATAGAGCCGTCTACTGTGCCTCCCGGCGTGGTCACTATGACCCCGCGTACGGCATCGACGATATTCATGGGTTCGTCGAACTGCAATTGGATCAGGGCATTGACGGGAATGGTCGAATCAAAGTTTTTCGGACTGCTGGCGATAAAGTTGGGCCGCTCGCTGTCCTGGACAAAGGCGGTGGTAAAGGAGAAGTTATGCTGGAACTGCAAGGCATTACCGGACACATCCTGGGTATTGGTGGTCACAAAAACGCTGTGGCTGCGGCCGATGGCAAAGGTGCTGTCGGGCACGAAGGACGCCACCCGGCCGTCGGGATCCACCTGTATCATCCCGGGAACGTTGCTAAAGGTGATGTTATCCCGGACGATGATATTGGCCGGGATCAGGGTGGCCGGATCCATAGGTTCACTAAATTCCATGGTAAAGGGGGCATTGACCGGCACATTCGAGCTGCTGCTGAGCGGGCTGGTGCGGATAACCGTCGGACGTATATCATCGACAAATTCCGCCGTGGTAAAGCTGCTGTTGAAGCTGCCCACCATCAGGTTACCGGCAATATCCCGTATGCCTTGTACTTCAACGGCTAAAGTGGTCAGGCCCGGCAGCTGCTCATCCGGGGTAAAGGTGACCGACAATAAATCGTTGGATAAACTCAGGTCGCCTGTGATCGGAACACCATTGGTGAGGCTGATCACGCCGTCGGTGATGGAAGTGTCCAGCAGCTGTTCATTAAAACGCACCACGATCACTGAGTTGGTGGGCACATCGGAGGCGGTATCTAACGGCGTGATCTGGGAGACTGCTGGCGGCACGGTATCATTGTTAAAGGGATCTGTACCCAGCTGTGATTCTTCCAGATTGGTGAGGCCGTCATTATCCGGGTCGTCCAGGGCATCGTTGGGATCTGTGGGGTCGAGGCCAAACTGGGATTCATAACCGTCATCCATGCCGTCGCCGTCGGTATCGGCGCGCAGCGGATCGGTAATATGACCGTCTGCCCCCGGCAGGACTTCTTCACCGTCGAGCAAGCCGTCACCGTCGGTATCCGGATTAAGCGGGTCGGTGTTTTCCAGCACTTCTTCACTGTTGGGCAGGCCGTCGTTGTCACTGTCTTCACTGCCGTCGGGGATACCGTTAAAGTTGGTGTCGGCGCGCAGCGGATCCAGGCCCAGGGCAAGTTCGACGCCGTCGGGTAAGAGGTCGTTATCGCTGTCGGGGTCGAGCATATTGATAATACCGTCGCCGTCGCTGTCCGAGGTCGGGTTGACTTCAGAGCCGTCGAGCAGGCCGTCACCGTCGGTATCCGATAATAACGGGTTCGAGCCTAAGCTGCCTTCCTGGGCATCATCAAGGCCGTCGCCGTCGGTATCGTTAAGGAAGATACTGGTGCCTAAGTTAAATTCCTCGGTATTGTTCAGGCCGTCGAGATCAAAGTCGAGCAGGGCGTCGCCGTCGTCATTTAAGTCTAAGCCTATGCCGCCGGGGCGGGATAAGATCTGGAATTCCGACAGTCCCGGGGTATTGCTTTCATCGTCTGTGGCGGTAAAACGTATCCGGCGGATCATATCGACATCAAGCGGCACGGCTAAGTCACGGCTGGGCGCCGGCAGTAAAACTTCGCCGGAGTTAAAAACTTCATTATCGGCGACATCAAAGGCCTGGATGCGGCCGGCAAAAAAGTCGAAACCCACCGGGTTGGTGCGGTTACCGAGCAGGCGTACCTGGGCGACATCGACATCGTCCGGCAGCAAAACTTCAATAAAGGGGGCGCTGCGTTTGTTGGCGGCATCGCCGACACTGGTAAACCAGGAAGTGAAAATATTGCCGTCTATGGCGCGATCCGGCACATTGGAGCCGGAGAAGCTGCTGGCATCGACGGTGACGCCGGGCAGGCGGGATAAATTGGCGCCGCCGGGGTTGACTGCATTGAGGCTTTCAAAGTCATCCGGCAGGCCGTCATCATCCGCATCCAGGGTCAGGTTTACGGTGAGCTGGATAGTGGCGATAACCCCTTCGTGGGTAGCCGTGACCAGTAGCGTGCCACTGGAAACGGCGTTAATGAAGCCGTCGTCGCTGACGGTGGCAATGGCGGGGTTTGATACCAGATAAAAGGTACCGGTATCTGCCAGGGTGATATCAATCTCGGTGCCGTCGGGTAAGGTGCCTGTGGTGACCAACTGGACGCCGTTGGCTTCAGGGGTGAGTTCCAGTGCAGGGGAGCTGATCTCGATAGAGACAGGTACGGGGTCATCGTCGGCAAAGGAGATTTCATCAAACAGGGTTTCACCGTTGGGGTTGCCCAGCACAAAGGGTGACTGGCCGTTATCGACGCTGCCGTCGGCGCGGTCACAAACTACCCGTACCCGAAAAGCCCCCTGCGGCACGGGCACATTGGGAATGACAAAGGTACCGTCGGTATTGACCTGGGTCTGGCGGTTTAAAATGGTGGCGATACAGTCTTCATTGAGTACCGGCCCGGCATCCGGGATGTCGATGATTTCCGGCGGGCCCGGCAGTTCATCGTCATCTTTATTTTCGTTGGCATAGGGCAGTGATGTAAAGCTAAAACAAGTTAACAAAAACACCGCAGGGAGGTATTGCCGCAAGGTATCGAGAAATCCCTTGCCTGTAGTCTGAGAAAATCGTCCGGTCTTCATTTGTTTACGACCTCCACATCTAGTTTAACTTGCTAAAATCTTGTCTTGCTAGACAGTTAACTTGTTAAAATGCTGTTAAACGTTTTACTTCAATTCAGCTATGACTAACTGCTGGGCCTGTTCAGACCAGATTAGCCGATTTTTATTTCTTGAAAACCATAGGCTTAATCGACTATGGTCTTCGAGGATCCTTTTCGATAACTGGGTATTTTTTTGCAGTATCTTTTTCAGGTTTGCCATATATTGTTTATTGGCATCGTTGTCCGGTAGAAAGCCCGGCTCTAAAAATGCCACGATTTTTGCCACCGCCATGGTATAACCCTTGTTCCGTTTTCCGGCATTGTCCGCCTCCGTTTTCGGCAGCTGAAAATAGATTTTTCGATCCCTTTCCTGAATTTCCCCGAGCAGTGTGCCGTTGGTAACGCTTTCGTTGGTGACTTTTTCCATCATCTTGTAATACCAATACTGCTCACCATCAAAATCATAACGGTTGGCTTTGGAAAACTTGTGTTGCTCGGCCGGTTCCTCTTCCTCTGCTTTATGCATATGTTTGCCCGTGGTTAATCCCGCACCGGCATTGGCAAATAATGCCAGCGAGAGCAGTAACATTACCCATCCTTTTAATTTCATTTTTTCATCCTTTCTCTGTTCTTATGATTTGTCACGTAACACTACCACATGTGTTATTTACAGGCCGATGCTTTACCGACTTTAGAGCCTGTGGTGGGGAAGCAGGATGCTTCACAGCCATAGGCCTTGTCGGTATTAGGATCGACACAGGTTTTACAATCTGCCCCGACGGTACAGGCAATTTCTCCAAGCACGGTGCCGTCGGCCTTACATTTGCGATGACGATGGCCGCCGGCGGCATGCACGAGTTCATGCAAGGTGCTTGAGGAAAGATCATCGCATTTAGAGGCATCAAGCGCCGCTTTACCTAAGGTCAGGGTATTGGATCCCGGGGCGGCGCCGCCGCAGTTGGGATTGGTGGCGCTGCACTTGATTTTAAAGTTTTTATCTTTGAGGAAATCGGTCATTTTCTTCTTCAGCGGATCTTTAACACAGCTGGAGAAGGCCTTGTCACCGGCGGTTTTCAAGGCATTTAACAGTTTTTTGACATTAAAGCCGTCCTTGTCTTTACAGGTGCCGTTATCGCATACCCCTTTACAGGAATCGTCCACTGAGTAAGTGACGCCGTTGGACTTGGCCTCTTGCGGCCCGTCGGCACAGGCCTGGCCGTTTTTCGAGGTATCGGCGACACAGGCGTTGTTTTCACATTTCTGGCAAGGGCCACATTTGGCGGCGCAGGTGGTCGGCGGTTGCGGTTGGCCACAACCGCCCCAGCCGGCGCGGGTAATGCCAAAACCTGGGTCTGAGACGATGACAGAAGCGTCTTCCGATACCGTGCCTTTACCAATGTTGATAAACTCGTTAAGGCCATGGTCAAACTGGAAGATGTCGATCACCCGGCCCGGGGGCAGTCCATCGTTGGGAATGCTGATCCTGGCCGGCGGATCAAAGATGACCCCGGCAGGCTGCACCGTCCAGGCCGGCGGCATAAAGAAGGTGCCGCTTGGCGGCGGCATAGGCACTTTATCCAGGTGTACCTGGCTGATGGTGACCTGTCCTGTGCTACTGCCGCCCGGGAAAGTGGCGGAATTGGCAAAGACGGTCAGTTCCAGTCCGGCAACCCCCACCATTTGCAGGGTGACATCTTCATCGCCACCGACCAGCTTGGAGTCCTGGGTTTGGATCGGCGGCAGGATAATGGGCATGCCGAGATCGTTTTGCTGGCCAGCGACGGTTACCGTTTCAAAATGCAGCGCCGGGAAAGTTTCCGGGCGCGGGCTGCCTGAGGGGTCTATTTCCAGATCGATTTTGCCCGTAGGCACATTTTCAAGCAGGAAGAAGCCTTCATCATTGGTGACCCCGGTTGCCGGGCTGTTGGGAATAAATACCACGGCGCCGGGGATGGCGGTCAAACCGCTGTCGAGTACCACGCCGGAGAAGGTGGTTTCTTCCGGGTTGCCCGGCGACAGGCCTGAGGAGGTAAAGGTCGCGGGCAAGCCGGTCAGGCCGGGGAACGTGGCATTGACGACATTGTTATTGATGCCGGGTTCCAGCCCTAAGGTTAACACCGCCCGGGCAACACCGTCATTGCCGGTTTGCTTGACGATAGTGTCGCTGCCGTCGAGATTACCGCCGCCCTTAGTGACCTGGAAGGTGACCTGTATACCCTGAATTGGATTACCGCCCCTGTCCACCACCAGGGCTTCAAGAGGATTGGGCAGTGGGCTGCTCACCAGGCCGCGCTGGTTGTCGCCGCTGGTCATTAAGATCTTATCCGCCGGGCGGGTCAGGGCGGTGGCACAAAACTCCACTTCACCGACGACGCCGACGGCGGAAGCTATCACCCGGTTGTTACCTTCCCCTGCGGTATCGCCCAAGGTGAAGAACACCTGGGCCTTGCCGGAGCCGTCGGTGGGTACCTGGATGATACGTTGTAGCTCGGCGGAGGCATCCGGAGCAACGCCGCCGTTGTTGCGGCTGACTTCAAATTTCACCAAACGTCCGGTTACCGGGTTGCCTAAGCTGTCGAGTACCTGGGCGATAAGGGGCTGTGATAGCTGGGTAGTCACTTCGCTGGCCTGGCCGCTGCCGGAGAACTGGCTCATACGGGCGCCGGCAGGCTGGGTGAAGGTCACCTCGATTTGGTGGCTGCCCTGGTTGCCTACCTGGTCGGTGGCAACCGCTTCTATGGTATTAGGACCGTTCACCAGGGGCACGGCGGTGGCTAAAAAGTTACCGGCTGAGACCGTGGCTTCAATGCCGTTGATAAACACGCTGGCATTGACGGCGCCGTTGACTATGTCATTGACCTGGCCGGTGACATCTATGGTGTCGTTGACCGAGACCAGGCCGTCGGAGGGGGAGGTGATCTGTACGATCGGGGCGATATTATCCCGGGTGATATCCACCGAGTCGGTGGCGGTGCGTCCCGAAGCTTTGGTGCCCACTGCCACCAACATGTTTTTACCTTCACGCAGGGGCACCAGGGCGGAGAACTGGCCGTCGGTGATACTGGCGTCTACGCCATTGACGGTCACGGTTTGTGCATTGTCGCTGACATCGCCTTCGACGTTGATTTGTGCAAGGTCAGTGATCAAACGGTCTAAGGGCTCGTTAATATCGATGGTGACCGGCTCGACATCCACCAGTACAGTTACCTGGTCACTGGCACTGTTGCCGGCAAGGTCGCTGATCTGCGCTGCTATGGTGACATCGCCGTCCGGCAATGGCGCAGTCAGGCTGCAAAAGGCATCCGTGGTATCGGCATTACAATCCGGGGAAATGGCTTCACCGTTGACGCTGATGAGCAAAGAGCCTTCGTTGATACCGACATTGTCGTCAAAGATGATTTCCAGCTCCGGGGTGTTATCGATTAACAGCGCGCCGTCCGTCGGCGCCAATATGCTGATGGTCGGCGGCGTGATATCTCCCAGGGACAAATCCAGGGTGACCTCTATGCTGTCGGAGCTGCTGTTGCCCGAGGTGTCGGTGGCGGTGGCGGTTAAGGTATTGCTGCCTTCATCCAGCGGTACGCTGGCGATAAAATTGCTGCCGTCAAAACTGGTGGGCAGACCATTGATGGTGACGGTTTCCAGGGCAACATCATCGTCGGCAGCAATGGAGACATCCACCGGGCTTTCTGCCAGGACTTCGCCGTCTGTCGGGGAGAGGATTTGCACCGAAGGCGCGGTTAAATCCAGTGCCACCAGCTCTATGTCTATGGTATCGGAATTAGAGTTGCCGGAAGTATCTGTGGCCACTGCCGTCAGGCTGTTGCTGCCGGGCTCTATCGGCACACTGGCAAAAAAGTTGCTGCCGTCAAAGCTTGCCGGTATGTCGTTAACGGTAACGGTATCGAGGGCGACATCATCGCTTGCTTTCACCAAGACGCTGACCGGACTTTCATTGACGATATCACCGTCCAGCGGAGAGAGAATGTTGACCGAGGGCGCGGTTAAATCCAGCGCCACCAGCTCAATATCTATGGTATCTGAGTTGCTGTTGCCCGAGGTATCGGTGGCCTCTGCCGTCAGACTGTTGCTGCCGGGAAGGATGGGTACACTGGCGGTAAAGTTACTGCCGTCAAAGCTGGCCGGTATGCCGTTGACGGTGACGGTATCGAGGGCGACATCGTCACTCGCTGCCACTATGACACTGACCGGGCTTTCATTGACGGTATCGCCGTTTAGCGGGGAGAGGATCTCCACCGAGGGTGCGGTTAAATCCAGTGCCACCAGTTCAATATCTATGGTGTCTGAGCTGGAGTTGCCTGAAGTGTCTGTAGCCACCGCCGTTAAGCTGTTGAGCCCTGAGCTCAGGGGAACATCGGCGCTAAAGTTGCTGCCGTCAAAACTTGCCGGAATACCGTTGACGGTAACGGTATCCAGGGCAACATCATCGCTTGCCGCCACCAACACCTGCACCGGAGAGTTATTGACGGTATCGCCGTCCTGCGGCGATAAAATGGCCACAGCCGGGGGCAGGATATCAACTTCCTCAACGCTGATGTCAAACTGCAGGTCGTCCGGATTAAAAGGGGCGCTGCGGTTTTGGCGGAAGGAAAAGGTGTCTGTGGTGGTTAAACTGCCGGGGGACAACATCTCGTTGACCAGCACCTGGTTATCGGTGATCACGGTATTTGGCGAAGTACTGGAAACGGTAATGACGATATTGGTAAAGGCGCCGCCATTATTGGTGATATCTAAGGTGTTGATATATTCGATTTCCACCCGGGAAACACGGGCAGAACTGACGACATTTCTGTCGTCGACAACAATATCGGCAAAGGCTGCGGGGAGCCAACAAGCGAATAGGTAAAAGCTTATAAGGCTAATGCGATGTAAAGCTTGCCTGATATTCATAACATTCCCCCTTGGCCGATGGGCACAGATTACGGGATCTGTAACCGTTCGGTTGAAACTGACTGAGTGATCATGTTTCAGATCATTCTCAAAAATGAGCGTATGTCATCAAATGCTGGACTATAGCTGGATCATGTGAAGAGTTGTTTGGAAACGATACAACACTGATATATTGCAGAGTCAGCAGCTTATTCCACCAACCTTTTGCTGGCGGGGTCATTATTGCTGACAAGAAAGTCGTCAGTGAGTACATCAAGTAAATCAAATACAACAAAGCTGGTTTTATGTGCTCAGAGGTAGCGTATCAACGGCCACCGGTGTGCACCGGCTTCCCTGCATCTAATTTGGTAAAAAAGAATAGTTAACAGGTTTTGAAAATTCAAGACGGAAAAGGCGTCAATTTCTGTCAGAATTTTTTACTCCGGTGAAGCTTGTTGTAATGATTGGAAAATCATTTTTACAGTCAGGGGATAATTATTTTTTGGGGCGAACATTGCATCACTTTTGGCAAGGTTTTAAAGCTATCACCTTAACCCTTTGAATTTTAATGATGAATTGAAAGCTGGTATCGAACTGTTAACAACTGCCGTTGAGAAGAAGCCTTGTTGGCGGTAAGAAGAAAAAACACTGAAAATATGGATCCTATATTAAGGATCCATATTTTCAGGGGGGAACACTGTTATTCAGCTGTGTGACTTTATTTTCGCCGCCTTACACCGAGAAGTCCCAGGACCAGCAAGCCCAAGGCGGCGGGAGCAGGCACAGGTAATTCGGTTATCGATGTAAAGGTCACTTCACCGCTGTCGAGCAGGTCAAAAGTGAAAGGATCTAAGATCTCAAAAGGCATTGCCGGCGGCAGGTCGAGGCCGAGATAATCAAACTCAATCATAAAACCGGATAACATATCGCCGGGGATAATCCCGACAGCGAGTGCCAGTGCGTCGTAGAAGCCGTCGTCGGGCAGGCCGATATCCGGTTGGATAACCAAAGGATCCCAGTCAGGCGGCGCGCCTGTGGCCACAAGGTTTTCAAACAGGCTAAAATCAAAATAGATACTAAATTCTTCAATATCAAAAGGTAAGGTATTGTTGGTAATTTTATAGGTCCCTTGCCAGGTATCGGCGTCCAGCTGTACTAAGTCTGAGGTGATCAGCGTCGCATGTACGGATAGGGAGCTAGTTAATAATAGCGCGGCAACCAGGGTGTAAAGCTTTATTTTATACATCGGGATGTTGTCCTTCTGATCTGGGATCTATTTAAACTTATTATCTTTAAATGGATCATCCCTTACCCAACGGACAGGTTTCGTGTCTTGCGTAAAAATAAATCACAGAAAGTAGCAGTTAGGAATTTAAGTAAAGTTCACTTTTATTGATAATTCAAATTAATAAAAATGGCCATTGTAATGGCTGTTTACTTGACTATCAGGGGCCTGGGGGCATGGGGAATTAAAGCTGGTTTCAGGCCAAGCCCTTTATTTACTTAGATAATTAACCCGCTAGTTAGCTAAGTAAATAAAAGAGCTGGCCAGGTGATATTTTGCAGAGCAGTTCTAATTAAGTGCGTTTTTTTCTGCTGCTGTTACCGGGGAACTAAGAGCTGAGCCATGAACTTGGTTGTTAACTTTTAAGCCAAAAATAAAGCGTGTCAGGGTAAAACGTTTAATGACCTCGTAACCGATAAAACAGCCGGCAAAGGTCATCAGGATCAGCAACAGCGGCTCCAGCACAGGCCCTAAGGCAAACTTGGCCAGGCAGGCGGCAAAAATAATGATCAGGGTTTGATGTAAGATATACCAGGGTAAAACGGCTTGATTCATATAGGCTAACAGCGGATGTTTCTTGTTGAGGTAAGCACCGGCAAAACCGATAATGGCCAGCAGCCAAAAGACCTTATTGGCGCACCAGATAAACTGGATTGCTACCTGGGTTAACAGCGAGCCATTGAGATAGTCGATGTCAAAGCCCAGGGCACGGTTATAACGAATAATCACCAGTAAGTAATTGAAAATAGCCAGTATCAACCAGGTTTTCCGATAGTGGATAATGCTTTGCCAGATAGCCGGCGATTTAGCCAGCATATAGCCAAGCAGGAAAACGGTAAAATAAAGGGCATGATTATACCAGTCATCGACCAGGGCATTCGTTGACGGGTAAAGCGGCTCTATCACCAGGCCATAGAAAATAAACAGACTTACCGGTATCAAGACTAAAGCCGGCGGGGAAACCTTGTTGATACGTGTGAAGTTTATCCGAGTTAATAGCGGTTTTAATACCAGATAAATCAGGGTGTAATGCCATAAATAGGCAAGGTACCATAAATGATTCCAGGTTAATAACCCCAGGGGTCCATGCTGGTGATCGGGATACATGGTGGTATCGGCATCGATATAAAAGCGGAAAAAACGGAAATAATCCCCGCTGAATCCTTCTTTTTGTATCAGCTCAAAATACAGCTGGGGAGGCACAATCAAATACATGCCGATCACTAAGGGCATAAAGATACGGACAAAGCGGGTTTTTAATAAAGCCCGGGTAGTGGTTCTTGCTTCAACCAACGCCAGTGCGGTGCCGGAAATCAAAAAAATAAGCGGCATACGCCATTGATTCACCAGGAGCATAATGTTTTGCAAAAACTCACTTTGGTAGGCGCTTTTAATATGCCAGTTCCAGTCAAATACATAGAACTGAGCTATGTGATAAAAAATTAATAAGATAAAGGCCAGGGATCTGAGCCAGTCGATGTCGTAACGCCTGTCGCTCATAACGGCTTTGGTTTTCGGCGGCTTTCCCGGATGTTGTGAAGGAGGATTTTGGGTTATCATATTGGCCTCTAATAGTGTGTCCTTAAGTCTTTGTCATGTTTGCTTTAACATGATTTTATAATGCCAGCGTAGCGGTTGTGCTCAAGATGAAAAAGTCAAAAAGGCTTAAATAACAAGGGATAGGGATAAGCGGTGGTATCCGGGGATAAAAATATTTACCTGGGTGCCAACAATAAAGATGAAATGATGAACTTATTAACCGAAATTGAAAAACGGCCGAAATTTTATGAATTGTGCTTCCTGATAGGCTACCTGTTTATCAACAATACCATCAATGCCACTTCTATTCTTATGGAGGCCGGCCGGGAAAAACAGGGAGTTGATTTTCCCCTTTGGCAACCTTTTGTACTCGAATATACCAGTGCGGTAAGTTTTATCTTACTCTTGCCTTTATTGATGCTTTTTTTAAATAAAGTACCGCTGACCTGGTTAACGCTGAAAAAAAATATTGTCTGGCATGTGCTGGCTTCGGTGGTCTTTTCCCTGATGCATGTCGGCCTGATGGTTTTCTTGCGCAAGCTGATCTTTCTCAGCCAGCAGCTGCACTATCAATTTGGTGAGTTGCCGATAGAGCTGCTATACGAATACCGTAAAGATGCCTGGACCTATGTCTTTTTTGTGATGGTGATCTATTGTTTTCGTTTTGTTGTCAGCCGCCTTATCGGCGAAGCCTGCCTGGTGCCCGACGGAGAAGAAGCGAGCGAAGAAAATAGTAAAGAGCAGGAATGTGATCGCCTGCTGGTGAAAAAACTGGGTAAAGAATTTATCATTAAGGTTGAAGATATTGAATGGCTGGAGTCATGCGGCAACTATGTGAATCTGCATATCAAGGACAGGGTTTATCCGCTGCGTTCCACCCTAAGCGGTTTAATAGAGCAGATATCGGATAAAGGTTTTTGCCGTATTCACCGCTCATATGGCGTTAATCTCGATGCCGTCGATTCTATCAGTCCCCAGCCGAGCGGCGATTGCGAAGTCATGCTGAAAAACGGCAAGCAGTTAAACTTATCCCGCCGTTACCGGGATGAATTTAAAGTCAGGTTAAGTTAGTGAGGTTAAGCAATTTTTGCATGACCTACCTTTAACCGGAGAACTAGAAGATGTTGTTTTTGGAGTGGTAAAAAGGGAGGGTAATAAACAACGCTAACCTTTGTAAATACCTTAAAGTGGGAAGAGCGATTGATTCTCCCTTGTTGAGGCTTTATTGATAAGCCTAAAGTCTGCTAAAATTGCCGCCATTATCAGGCAGTCGTCAAAATGACCAGGCTGCAATTTTATTCAGGAAACATGTGTGACCAATAACGACGTACTTCGCCGCATCCGCTATATCTTCAATTATAACGATGACAAAATGGTGGCTATCATGGCTTTGGCCGATCATCAGATAGCCAGGAAGCAGATAACTTGTTGGCTGAAGAAAGATGACGATCCTGATTATAAAGCCTGCGGCGATACCGAACTGGCGATTTTCCTAAATGGCCTGATCAATGAAAAGCGGGGTAAAAAAGACGGTCCGCAACATCCACCGGAAAAACGCTTAACCAATAACTTGATCTTAATGAAGCTCAAAATTGCATTAAATATGAAAGCTGAAGATATCATTGATATCTTGAAGCTGGCGGACCTAAGGGTCAGCAAGCCGGAGTTAAGTGCTTTTTTCCGCAAGCCGGAGCATAAACATTATCGCCAGTGTAAAGACCAAATCCTGCGCAATTTCCTGCAGGGGGTGCAAATTAAATACCGTGGCGAATAGTTCCTTAGTCATCCTTTTGAACACTCGCCCGGCAAATTACACCGGCGTATAAATTTGTCTTCCTGGCCTGCAGCAGTCGGTTTAGTCCAGCGCTTGTGTGGCCAGGCGTTCCTGTCGGGCTTCTTGCTCGGCAAAGGCAGCCTTGATTTCTTCCAGTACCGTATCAACATCGGCGGCGCGTTTGTCTTCCTGATAATTGCCGCTAAGCTCGGTATAGGGAGTTAGCAGTCCTTGCTGGTATAACTGCCAGATTTCCTTACCGTAACGGGTTTTTCGCAGCTGGGGGGCAAACTGGGCATAATAGCCGGTCATATTATCGACATCGCGAAAAAGCATGCTTTTGGCATTATTATTGGCGGCGGCATCGACCGCTTGGGGAAAGTCGATGATCACCGGGCCGTATTCGTCCACCAGGACATTAAATTCAGACAAATCGCCGTGGATTAATCCCGCACATAACATGCGCATAATATAGGTCATGACAATGGCGTGATCTTCTATCGCCTGCTGCGCCGACATTACAACATCGTTCAGCCTGGGGGCGACATCGCCTTCTTCATCGGTGATCAGCTCCATCAAGAGCACGCCGTCGAAACAGCCATAAGGCTGTGGTACCCGTACACCGGCATCTGCTATCCGGTATAGGGCATCAACTTCGGCATTTTGCCAGGCCTGCTCTTGTTGTTCCCGGCCAAATTTCGAGCCTTTTTCCATGGCTCTTGCACGGCGGCTGTTACGTACTTTACGTCCTTCCCGGTATTGCACGGCTTTTTTAAAGCTGCGCTTTACGGCATCTTTATACACTTTGGCGCAGCGAATTTCATCGCCGCAGCGCACCGTATAAACAGTGGCTTCTTTACCGCTCATTAACTGGCCCAGAACTTCATCGACCAGGCCGTCTTCCACCAGGGGTTGTATTCTTTTTGGTATTTTCATTGGCCTCTTATACCTTAGATACGCGCAGGATGGAATAAGCAGGCTAAAAATTGTGTAACTGAATTTATTTTTTCACTGAATTTTTAATTGGATAAATCAGCTGATAGCAGGGGAGTTGGCCGGAATTTTATTTTAATGCCAAGCGCTTAGTGAAGATGTGTTATCCGAGATCATTGTCGCTGGGGGCAGGAATAAAAATTGCTGATTTAACTGCTGTATTTTTTGTTTGTTAATTTTGATGTCGGGTTTTAGAGCGCTTATTGCATTTAGCGCTCTATATTAATCAGCAGGAAGGCCATCAGGTGGTTTTCCTGGACCGGTATTTCACCCTGACTTCAGGCGACTTGGGGGCTGTGGTCTGAGCTTATTGTTTTTGACTGAAAAACAAGATAAGCCAGGATGCCGGCGTAGATATCAAGGGTAATATGAAGCAAGATACAAATAATAATGCTGTCGGTGAGCAGATATAACAAAGCAAAGATCACCCCCATTATAAAGGTGCGCATCGCAGGTATAACTCCCTGGTAAATATGCGGTAAAGCAAACAATATTGCCGAAAGGGTGACCGCGGCATAATCAGGTAACAATCCTGAGAGTAAATTGAGCAAATAACCTCGAAAGAGTAACTCTTCACAAATACCGGCAGAGACCGAAATAGCAAATATAAAATAACGGGTTTCCCTGGGAGTGGTTGGCATAAACCATTGAGACTGGGCTAGTTGACCGTTTAAGCTTTTTTGCAGCTGGCAATCATCTCGGATACGTTTTTTTATTTGTGCTAAAGAAAAAAGCAGGTAAGTCACGGTGAATAACAACAACACCAGGCAGCCTGCTGTAATCCAATTCCAATGCCAGCTTATGCCCAGGTTGCTAACACTGATTTGCCCGGAATAACTTAATGCCAGGGTAAAAAGTGTTGGCAGCCATAAAAAGAGCAGGGTCCATCGATATAGCGTGATTTTTTTCGCGGGATTTTCCGTTACTGTTTTTTTGTCTTTGTGATAACTAAAAAAGATAAACACCGGATTCAAAATAAAATAAGCAATCAGCAGGTATTCTGGTGTGGTCATAGTTAACTCAAATAGTTAGTGATGAGACACATTCTAGAAAACTTATTATTGTAAAGTAACGGTATGCTAGTTTAGTCTTGTTAAACTTTTAGTTTGTAATGGGCGACTATGTTTAAAACCGAAACCTTAACGGCTTTTATGCTGGTGGCAAAGCACGGCAGTTTTACCGCGGCGGCGGCAGCGATACAGCAAACGCCGATGGCGATGAGTAAGCAAGTTTCCTTGCTGGAAGCTAAACTGGGGGAGGCGCTATTTGAGCGCACTACCCGTAAGGTTAATTTGACGCAATTTGGTGAAGAATTTCGTTTACAGGCAGAAAAGATCCTCAGCCAACATGAACTCTTGCACAGCTGGTTGGCATTAAGGCAGGGAAATATCAGCGGTACCTTAAGTATAGTTACTCAGGCGCCTGAAATTTACCAGGAAACCATTTTTCCCTGGTTAGGTGAATTCCACCAAAAATATCCGGATATCAAACTTGAATGTGATGTCGTGGAAAAAATTATTGATCTTGAACACTCCCGCTACGATATCTATTGGGGGGTAGGGGATTATCTAGGTGTCAGGCATCCGGGCCTGAAAAGGCGATCCTTATGGCAGTCGCATTACGGTATTTACGCATCACCGGGTTATTTGGCGAAATATGGCACGCCAGCCACACCAGACGAGTTGCAACATCATCAGCTGATCGGTTATTTGCATAACCAACCCAGTAATTTATTAATTGTCAATAAAAGCGACAAGTCGGCTAAAGATCAGCCGGAATATCTGACGTTAGCCTCGCCGGTTAAAACCGTGACCGGATTTGTTGAATTAGCGGCCCAGGGGCTTGGCTTGATCAACCTTGCCGCCGATGATCCATTATTGCAACAACACCTAAAGGCCAAAACGCTATTGCCTGTGCTGGAAAACTACTGGTGGCCGGGTGCAGAAGTTTTTCTTTATTATCAGCAGGTCAAATTTGAACAGCCTAAAGTACGCGCTTTTATTGATTTTTTTATGTCAAAAAAAGTTTGCTGGTAAATGTCTATTCCCGGTTTTTGCTGGCGTCGCTATCATGGGCGCATGCATTCAAGTTAAGGTGCGTTATCTTTGGGATACTCCCTTTGTTTATGGGCATCTGTTGCTTTTTCCTTTTGTTCATTTCGGGGAAGTCCGTCAGTTTTTTTACGAGTTATTGTAAAGGGAGACAGATGTGTCTATCATCTCTCTATGAATGTAGACCAATTTGTCTCCTTTTGGTGCTTGTACGGTGCAGGCAGCCGCGTGGAGAAAGGCTGACATAAAATGATTAACAACGAAAAAGAGTGAAGTGATGGCAACGAAATATTTTTCCCTGCTGGCGGGACTCGGTGCGACCCTTACCCTGGCAATATTGTCTTATCTGGAGGTATTCACCCAAACCGGGTTATGGTTGATGGCGCCGTTTGGCGCTACTACGGTGCTGGTTTTTGGCGTGCCGGCCAGCCCGCTGGCGCAGCCAAAAAATGTCATTTTAGGGCATTTGTTATCGGCAAGCGTCGGCCTGGTTTTTGTCACTTATGTCGGGGTTTATCCCTGGTCGCTGGCACTGGCGACCGGGCTGGCAATCACCTTGATGCTGGCCACGAAAACCACCCATCCGCCGGCAGGTGCCAACCCTATGCTCATTATGATGACTGGGCAAAGCTGGTCCTTTTTACTGTCCCCTGTGCTGAGCGGGGTTTTGATCATTGTGGTTATGGGCTACCTGGTGAATAAAAGCCTGCAGCGGTATTTGTCTGTTAAGGCTTAACCGGCTATTTCATAGCTTTTGGCTGATGAGTATGGCGTAAGATTAAGTAAGGGAAGTTCAGGGATATCAGCATCAAAGCCTGCTTTTTATAGGCTTTGATGCCCGGTATTCTTTATTGCGGTATTTGTCTGCCTCTTGGGATCAAAAAGCGTTAAATCAGCCCGGCTGGCTGCATATTTCATCTATTGATACTTGATAATACGAGGCCAGTGCGGCGGCAGTGCGATATAATACCTGTTTACCTGTCTCTGCGCGCTTGATAGAAGCAATTGATAACTGGATGCGGTGATCTTTACATTCCTGGGCTAACTTTTCCTGGCTGAGTCCTTTAATTTTTCTTAATTTTTTTAAGTTTTTGCTATTGAGTAACATACGGCCGTCCATGTAAGGGGTTCCTTATAAGTTTGTGGTCATTCAGTTGACCTGTTGGTAAGTAAACTCTTTAGGGTTATTTTCAGCTGCTGAACATAGATACAAATTGAAATGTAATGTTATGCAGCACATGTATTTACAGCATAGTATAGCCTGGAAAATATAAGCAGTTGCTGTTGGAATATTTACGCCGGTTTTTGTCGAAAACAAAAAATGCTGCTGTTGGCGGAGGTGCGGAGCACGCAGGCTGTTATTACGAAAGAGTTCTTATTAAAAAAGGTAAATTTTATTAAAAATCAAGTTGATGCAGATCAACTTAACTTGTCTGGCTATCTAGGATAATAGCGACATTATAGTGTTGTGATAGTCTGGTGATTGCCCGGGAAAGGCTTTTTTCACTTTTTCTCAGGTAATGGCCATGTCTATGATGGAAGTTTACTATCCCCCCATTAGTAAAGGCATTTTATGACAGTTAACAAGCAAGTTACGCAAACCGAAAAGACATTTTCTTCTTCCTCCATTTTGCTCTCCACCACAGATCTTAAAGGTAAAATCACCTATGCCAACCATGATTTTTGTGAGATTGCCGGGTATGAGCTCGATGAACTTATTGGCCACGGGCACAATATCGTCCGTCACCCGGATATGCCTAAAGCCGCTTTCGCCGATTTATGGGACACCCTGAAACAAGGGCGATCCTGGATGGGCCCGGTAAAAAACCGCTGCAAAAACGGTGATTATTACTGGGTGAATGCCTATGTCACCCCGATTAAGGATGATCAGGGCAAAGTGGTTGAGTATCAGTCGGTCAGAACCGTGCCCGAAGAGAAGGTGGTGCGCCGGGCAAAAAAACTTTACCGCCAGCTTAATGAAGGGAAAACCCCGGTGCGGCTGAGGTTCTCCCGGCTCGACTATACCACCTATATGCAGTCTCTGCTGATGATGCTGACGCTGTTTTTAGGCATGGCCATGGCTTATAGCCAGGATTCGCTGCTGATGACTTTACCGGGTTTTGTTATCAGTCTGGCGTGCAGTATTTTATTTGTTTTGTGGCGAAAACGTTATCAGCAGGTGGTGCATCAGGCGGAGCAGGTGTTTGATAATAACTTGATGAGTATCCTTTATTCCGGCTGCCCCGATAAACTCGGCCGGGTAGAGCTGGCGTTAAAGATGCGTAAATCCGAATTAAATGCCGTGATTGGCCGGGTCCGTGACCTGTCGGAAAATGTCAACGGTATCGCCGAAGATACTGCGGCCAACGGCAATGATGTGTCGAAAATGTTGTCTGAGCAAAGCAGCGAAATAGACCTGGTAGCCACCGCGATGAACCAGATGGTGGGCACCATTAATGAATTATCATCAAGTGTGCTCAGCGCTGCCGATGCCTCCACCCAGGGGCAGAGTATCAGCAATAGCGGTATGGCGGTGGTGACCAATACCGTAGACTCCATCCATACCTTGTCCGGACAGCTGCAGGAAGTGGATGAGGTGATCACTCATCTGGTACAGGGCAGCCAGTCCATCGAAACCATTTCCGATGAAATCAGCTCGATTGCCGATCAAACCAATTTACTGGCGCTAAATGCCGCCATAGAAGCGGCGAGGGCGGGAGAGCAGGGCCGGGGTTTTGCCGTGGTTGCCGAGGAAGTCAGGGCGCTGGCGCAGCGCACCCAGCAGTCTACCGAAGAAATAAAAACCATGCTGGCGCAGCTCAATAAAGAGTCGGGGGAGGCGATTGCTGCGATGTCGAAAAGCCGGGATCTGGCCCGGGATTGTGTCCGTTTTGCCAATGATACCGGTAATACTTTGGGGGATGTGAACGGCGAAGTGGATAAAATTTCCGTGCTAAACCAGCAAATTGCCACCGCGGTGGAAGAGCAGTCGGTGGTGGCGGAGCAGGTCAGCCAGAATACTCACAGGATCAATGATATCGCGAATATCGGGGTCGGTCACGGTGAAGACTCCAAGCAGCTCAGCCATGACTTGCTCGATGAACTAAAAACCCTGCACAGTTTGATTGTACAGTTTAAGAGTTAATTCCGGGTGGCAGGTGCGCGGGAAGGCTAGTTTTGCCTGCTCCTGCATTTGGCTGCCAGCCTTGTTTATCGCCAGCAAATACTCAATTGTAGGGCAAATGGGATGTTTGGCAGTGCTGTAAACTTAGGTGTTTTTGAACGGCCAGCCTGTTATCAGGCTGGCCGGCAACTGAGCTGGGGGCGTACTCAGTTTGGGATCATTCCTGATCTACCCAGGCATTAACATCAATATTTTCAGATAAGCCTTCGTTCCATACTGAGCCTTCATTCCAGATCACTCCTTCATTCCACACTGAGCCTTCGTTCCAGATCGCTCCTTCATTCCACACAGAACCTTCGTTCCATAATGAACCTTCATTCCACACTGAGCCTTGGTTCCACAGCGAACCTTCATTCCATACTGTTCCCTCGTTCCAGAATGAGCCTTCGTTCCACATAGAGCCTTCGTTCCAGATATTGCCGTTAGCATCAAGCAGGTAGAAATTATCGTTTTCATCGACCCGGGCAGGCCCTTGAAAGTGTTGATTGCCGTCAAGGTCTGCCGTGATATCCAGGCCAATGTTGGCACAACCCGACGCCGTGCTTTGCACCGCGCCCCAGGCGTTGACTTTACCGGCTCCCTGGGTAAAAGGACTGTAGGCGGCTTTGCCGTCGGCGGCGACAGCCATCTGCGCAGAAGTCATTAAACGGCATTTCACATCATCCGGGGTCAGGCTGGGATCATTTTGCAACATTAAGGCGACAATGCCGGCAACCACGGCGGATGCCTGTGAAGTACCGGATATTTCGAAATAACTTTCCCCCAGTAACGCTTCCGGGTGTTGTAATGCCAGGGTTGGCAAATAGGTATCGTGTATTTTTCCCATCATATGGCCGCCCCAGGCGATTAAATCCGGTTTGATAAAACCGGCATGGGTCGGACCGGAAGCGGAAAAGCTGGTGATGCGGTCATCGCTTTGATCGTCAGGGGTATAATGATCGGTCAGCGCCCCGACAGTGATCACATAAGGCACATTGCCGGGTACGCTGACGGTCATGGGGTCCGGACCCAGGTTGCCGGCGGATGTTACCACCACTATGCCCGCCTGCCATGCCCGCATTACTGCCTGGTTCAGGGGATCATCCCAGTAATAAGAGCGGGGTAAGGCGCCAAAAGAGAGGTTTAATACTTTGATATTATAGGTGTCTTTATTAGCGACTATCCAATCCAGGCCGTTGATAACTTTAACATAGGTACCCCGGCCATTTTCATCAAAGGCCCTGACCGACACCAGGTTGGCATCGGGGGCGATACCGTTATATTCGCCGTTTTCATCAAGTACGCTGCTCAGGGCTATGCCGGCAACATGGCTGCCGTGGCCGTGATCATCTGAGTTTTTATGGACAAAATACATATTGCTGGTTTCGGCGTTATATTGGGCCAGGATACGCTCTTGCCCCTGGCTGTCTAACCTTAAAAAACGGCCTTTTCTTGTTTTCACCGAAATACCGCTGTCAATAAAGGCAATGGTTACTCCTTGTCCTGTGATGCCCAGTTGGTGAAGCTGGTCTGCCCCGGTTTGGCGGGCAATATGGGTGGAGGTGGAAAAACTGCTGGTGGTCAGGGCAGCATCGGCAAAAACTGTTAGCTGTGTTGTGGCGGTAATTTGTGCTAACTGGCTTGGGGTTAACCTGGCGCCGACGGCGTCAATAATGGCCAGTTGATGTGATATTTTGCCCCCGACCTGCTCTACCTGAGTTGTCATGGCTTCCAGGGTATCACCCTGAAGTATATAGCTTTTGGCGGCTTCCCTGTGCTTATTTGCCGGTAAGCGTTCATTGGCAGAGAGGGGATCTACTTGTGCGGGACTTGAATGATATCCTATGATTGCCGTCATGGTTAAGACCAGAGCCAAAGCTGTGGTGCCTATTATTGCCCTTAACGTTATTCGTTTCATTTTGCAAAATTTCATTAAACATCTCCGCGAATATATTTTAAGTAAACCTGGCGCTAATAAGGCATTTCCTGTGCCAATTGAAAAAAATCTTTTAACGTTTGATTTTTATGACATTATTTTTTAGTTAATCTTCTTCGCTTTATGTTTTGAAAAGTTTGGCGAAAGAACTCGCGAAGTTTTCGCCAGTTGTTTCATTGTCGGATTTATCGGTGAATTCACCCGGTATGGCGGGCGCCATTTTTTACTCCGCTCGGGCAGGTACTCATGGTTTTGTTGGAGTCTATTTGATTTTAAATAGATATTTTTGATCTGGTGGTCGGGAGAAAGCTCGCCAAAATTTTCGTTGGTGACTGTTCGCGGCGGTGATAGCAGCGTAGGATAATGGCTTTTTCTTGATATCTGCTTTACTATAACGGCTTTTATTTTGCTCACCCGGTTGAGGTTAAAATACTTGGTTAATGGCAGGAGCTGAAAGCGCTTAGCGCAGTCGAGAGCCGTATTGGCTTGTTTGCCGGTATTTTTTTTGTGCCGTGTTTTTACCGGTAACCTGTTATTTTCACTCGAGTATCCCAAGGGGCTCATGCGATGCTTTTGGTGTCGGTTTCACTTTTTGTTTAAACCAAGATAAGGTGCGGCTAAAGATGAAGCTGTGTAGCAAAACATCGGCATTATTTTAATATGGAGTATTTTACATGAGCCAATTTATGGCGAGAGGCCTTAAGGCTTTATTGGTGCTTACCGCCTTATGTGCCTCGTTTTCACTGTTTGCCCATGGCGTCGATGAAGACACGAAACAATTTTTAACCCAGAATCAGGGGATATCCATTATCCCTTTTATTTACATCGGGGCGAAGCATATGGTGACAGGTTACGACCATCTGCTGTTTTTATTCGGTGTGATTTTTTTCCTGTTTAGAAGTAAAGATATTTTACTTTATGTCAGCCTGTTTACCTTAGGGCACAGCATTACCTTATTATACGGCGTGCTCGGCAATATCGCCGTCAATCCTTACTTAATCGATGCCATTATCGGCTTGTCCGTGGTTTATAAAGGCTTTGATAATATCGGGGGCTTTAAGGCCCTGCTGGGTTTTCAGCCCAACCCCAGGGCGGCGGTGATGATTTTTGGCCTGTTCCACGGATTTGGCTTAGCCACTAAAATTCAGGAGTTTAACCTGCCGGAGCAGGGCCTGGTCGCCAATATGCTGGCCTTTAATTTAGGGGTTGAGCTCGGGCAGTTTATGGCGCTGGCACTGGTGCTGATCGGGATGAGTTTCTGGCGCAGGCACAGCAGTTATTTTCGTTTTTCACTGGCAAGCAATACGCTGCTGATGAGCTGTGGTTTGATGCTGACAGGGTTTCAGTTGACGGGCTTTTTTGTTAGCTGATGTTAGCCAATCTTAACTGATATTGGCCGAGCCAAGGGATATTCAGTTATTACCGGTTAAGCTCATCTTGATGATGAGATAAATTTTATTCATTACTTCAGCCCATTATTTATTGTTGAAGTAAAACAAGTATTTTTAAGGATATGTTATGAACTCAGTCACCACACCGGAGCACTCCACTACCAGCCTGGTCAAAGCCAGTGCTCTGGCGGCGGTACTTGCCGCGATCGTTTTAGTTATCTGTATCTTGCCGTCGGAATATAATATTGACCCGACCGGTGCGGGCAAAGCCTTAGGACTGACGCAGTTAGCCGGGGTACAGCCTATGCCGGAGCAAAGTGCTGCCGCTGATAAACGTACAGATACCGTGAAAATTGAAATTCCCGCGGGCAAAGGCTTGGAATATAAGTTGCTGATGGAAAAATATGCCCACTTGGAATATGAATGGCATACCGGCGGTGAGGTGCTTTATTTTGATTTTCACGGTGAGCCTAAAGGGGATACCACAGGTTATTTTGAAAGTTTTGCCATTACCACTTCACACCAGATGAAAGGGTCTTTGACCGCGCCTTTTACCGGCTCCCATGGCTGGTACTGGAAAAATACCGGTGATGCCCCAGTGGTTGTGACCTTATCCATCAAAGGGAATTATACCATCAAGGGCTAGTGATTTTCTTTAAGCAGGGGGCTGCTGTTCAGCCCCTTTTATGCCTTTTATCCGGCGCAATTTTGACCTGAGGCAAATTTGAGCCTGTTTTCCTGCAGCTTTATCTCAATTCCCTACCTTAATTAAAAGAACAAACATACCCTTAGACCCGGCAAGCTGGTATGATTTTGCCGGAAAACTGATCCACAGATAAAAATAGTCCGCTTATTACTCCTTTATTGCCATTAAGCAGGATAAAATCAGGAATTATACACAATGAAATTAACAAAAATTGCAGCGGCCCTAAGCTTTGCCCTTGCGCTTTCTGGCTGCTCTGAGCCACAAGAATCACAAACCTCTTCTGCACCGCAAACACAAGCATCTGCCGGTCATGACCACGACAGCAAAGCGGCACATGACAGTACACAAAGCGCCAAAGATTTTCAGTGGCAGGCGGACCGCTTTGCCGATATCCGGGTATTAAGATATCAGGTGCCCGGGTTTGAAGAGTTGCCGGTAAAAACTAAAGAATTATTATTTTACCTTTATAAAGCGGCGCTATCCGGCCGTGATATGACCTGGGATCAAAACAACAAGTACAACCTGACCGTACGCCATACTTTGGAAGCTATCATGGCGGATTACCCCGGTGATCGCAGCAGTGAAGATTTTGCTAAATTTACCGAGTATACCAAGCGGGTGTGGTTCTCTAACGGTATCCACCATCATTATATGTCGGGTAAGATTTTACCTGAGTTCAGCAGCGATACGTTTGCCGGTTATGTGAAAGCCGTGGAAGGCAAAGGTAAGTTACCCCTGACGGGCAAGCAAAACGCCGATGACTTACTGGCGCTGTTAACCCCTGTGATGTTTGATCCTAAAGTTGCCGCTAAAATGGTGGACCAAAGCGCAGGTATCGATAACGTTGTCGCTTCTGCGGTTAACTTTTATGAAGGGGTTACCGAGCAGGAGGTAACCGATTTTTACAAAGCGAAAATCAATGTTGATGACAAGCGCCCGGTATCCTGGGGGTTGAATTCCAAGCTGGTGAAAAAAGACGGCAAGCTGACTGAGCAGGTATGGAAAGTTGGCGGCATGTATGACAAGGCCATCAGCGAAATCGTACATTGGCTGGATAAGGCAGCCTCTGTTGCAGAAAATGAGCAGCAGCGCAAAGCCTTAACCTTGTTGGCGAAATACTACCGCAGCGGTGACTTAAAAGACTTTGATGATTATTCCATCGAATGGGTAAAAGATATTAACTCCGATGTTGATGTGGTTAACGGCTTTATTGAAGTGTATGACGATCCGCTGGCCTATCGCGGTGCATTTGAGTCTGTGGTTTCGGTGAAAGATCATCACGCCACGAAAGTGATTGCCGCTATTGCTAAGCAGGCACAATGGTTTGAAGATAACTCGCCCTTGATCGAAGCCCATAAAAAGAAAAGCGTAAAAGGCATTACCGGTAAGGCGATCACGGTTGTGGTTGAATCAGGGGACGCTTCGCCGTCTACGCCTATTGGTATCAACCTGCCAAACGCCAACTGGATCCGCGCCGAGCACGGTTCTAAATCTGTCAGTTTAACCAACATAGTGAATGCCTACGATAATGTCCGTGGCGGCTCTTTGGCCGAATTTGCCTGGGATGACGCAGAGCTTAACCGCGGTAAAGAATTCGGGCCATTAGGCTCTCATTTACATACCGACTTACATGAAGTGGTAGGTCATGCTTCCGGGCAAATCAATCCGGGTGTCGGCACGCCTAAGGAAACCCTGAAGCAATATTCGTCTGCACTGGAAGAAGGCCGCGCCGACTTGGTAGCCCTGTATTACCTGATGGACGAGAAACTGGTACAAATGGGCGTAATGCCTAGCCTGGAAGTGGGTAAAGCCAGTTATGATCAATACATCCGCAACGGCATGATGTTGCAGCTGCGCCGCTTGAAATTGGGTGAAGAAATCGAAGAAGCCCATATGCGTAATCGCCAGCTGGTAGCCAGCTGGGTGTTTGAAAAAGGCGCCAAAGATAATGTCATTGAAAAACGAGTACGCGACGGCAAAACCTATTTCGTGATCAATGACTATATCAAGCTGCGTGGCTTGTTCGGTGATTTACTGCGGGAATTACAGCGTATCAAGTCCGAAGGTGATTTTGCCGCCGGTCAGGCGCTGATCGAAAACTACGCGGTTAAGGTTGATGAGAAGCTGCACAAAGAAGTGCTTAGCCGTTATGAAAAACTTAACCTTGCCCCTTATTCCGGCTTTATTAACCCGAAACTGGAAGCGGTATACAAGGACGGCAAGATGGTCGATGTAACTATCTCATACCCGGATAACTTCCAACAGCAAATGATGGAATATGGACAGGATTACAGCCTGCTGCCTGTGATGAATTAATTATTCATCTCTGTGAGATAATCAAACCGCGGCGATAGCAATATCACCGCGGTTTTTTTATGTTCAGGATGAACGGTATACTGCGGTGATATGGATGTCAGGGAGCAGTGCTGTTCAGGATGAAGGGTCTACTTATTCGTTCCAGAGGTAAGTTAGACCCTATCCCCTTGTTGGCAATGCTGTGATATCCGTGTTAAGCCGGTTTCCTGTGGTAGTGGCGCAGGCCATGCTCTTTTTGCCGCCCCTGGCTAAACGCCGTTACCCGTTTTAAATAACCTATCACCCGGGTACCGTGGTCGATATCTTCACTGCCGCAGTGTTGGCAAAGGTGCCGGGTTTGTTTATCAATTTTTTCACATTGATTGCAGATGGTGATTTTGACATTCACGCAGAAATAATTGCAGCCGGTACCGGCGGCGACATCGAATAATTTTACATAGGCCTGTGCCGTTAAACTTTCATCCAGGTTTAAATGTAAGGCCGAGCCGCCGTCGAGGTATTGGGTAATTTCTTTGCCGTGTAAAATAAATTTATCCAGGTGGTTGGTGCTTTCATCTTCCACCAGGTAAAAGTAAGAGTTATAACAATCCCGGTTAACCCGGTAGCCGTCTTTATGATCCCATTTGGCATTTTTTACCCCGAGGTTTTCCGCCGGGACAAATTCGGTATTAAACATATAGCCATATTCTTTTTTGGCCGCCTGGTTGGCCTGGTAGATCACTTTTAAATGCTCGCTGACAAAACGTTTGTATTCGCTGTTGTTACCGACTTGAAGTCCTGCAAATTCGGCGGCTTCTGCCATGCCGTTGATGCCTATGGTGAGAAATTGCTTATCCAGGCTGATAAAACCGGCGTTATAGACAGACAGTGCCCCTTGGGCGAAATAATCTTCCATTAGCTTGCGGTACGCCACCTGGTATTGTTGAATTTTGCTGATTTCGGTGGCCAGATCCCTGCCATCTTGTACCAGGCGGTTCATATTGATGGTGATGACATTAATCGAGCCGGTGGCGACCCCGCCGGCCCCTAAGGTATATGAGAAGGTATTGTCGCTGATCTCATTGCGCAGGCGGCAGCAGGAAGCCAGGGAATCGGCGCTGTCTGACAAATAGACAAAAAATGAGTTGCCGCGGGCTTTTTCATCGGCAAGCTGGCGGGCAAAGTGCCGGTCTTTACATTTACCCTCTTGCGTGAGCATGGCGGCGGTGATCACCGGAAAGGTCAGCACCGCTTTTTCCCGCTCATGGTTTATCCAGTTCAGGAAAAACATCTGCAGCTTATCGACACTTTGCCAGCTGGGCTTGGAAAAATCAGGGAAGACAAAGTCTTCAAACATGGAAGCAAAGTAATACTGATCAAAGACGGAAATATTCCAAAACACGCTTTGGTAGCCGCGTGCCGCTGCCGGTTGATTGATGGCATAAACCACATGTTGCAGGTGATTTTCAACGGCGTTTTTGTGGCTCCTTAAATAATCCTCGCCATATTCTTTACGGGCAAAATAATCGAAATAAGTGAGAAATTCGACCGTGGCCACCGCCCCGGCAAACTGGGCTGAAATGGCAAAAATTAAATTCACGAAAGAGCCGCAGAAAGACTCCAGATGTTTTGGCGCTTTTGACTCGCCGCCGAGCTTGGTCAGGCCGTCGAGCAGGAAAGGGTACATGCTGATCGAGGTACAATAGGGCTTTAAGCTGGTTTCATCATGCACATAAATTTCATGATCCTGGATTTGTCTCTGGTATTCATCCGCCAGGGCAGGGGAGAATAACTCGCTGATTTTATCTTTTACCAGGGTGCGGTTGATCTGGATAAAACAGTCTTTGAGCAGTTCGGCTTCGAGGGTGGCGATGTTTTTCTCGGTGACATTGGCATTGGCATCGAGTTTAGAGCCGTCGGCGGCATTTTGTGCGGAAAAATAATCGCTGATGAACGCTTTTTTAGTATTAAGCTGTTGTTCACTAAGCTGCAGCATGAAGGTTTCCTTTTTGTTGTAAAATTTTTGTTTTTAATGGGGTTTTGGTTAATAACGTTAAGCCTGCGCTGTTGTTGGACGCGGATTTAACAAATAGATGATTGAGTTTTTTGCCTGTGGTGAGGTCAAAGAAGACCTGGTTGGTGGCCGGATTGTCCAGTCCGCCCCTTTTGGGGGTCCATTTACCGGTTTTCAGGTAAGTCAGGTGCTGGCTGATACTGATATCAATATGCTCCTGTCCGGAATACAGGCAGGTTTTTAATCCCTGTGCCCGGGCTATTTTAAGTTTCTCTATCAGCTCGGGGGCTTGCCATTCGCCGCCGAAAAAGACTATGCAGCTGAGCAGGCCGGCATATTGGTCCAGGTAACGGCAAAAAGTATCCTTGTTTAAATCTTGCCCGTTGTTTTCATTCCACAGTTCTGTGCTGTGGCAGCCGCGACAAGCCAGTTTACAGCCGGTGATGCTAAAACACAGGCTGATCTCCCCCGGTACTTCCTGAAAGACTATGGTAGGCGTTAGACAGTTAAAAGGCATAAATCACCATATATGGTTGCTTTTTGTTTTTGTAGGCACAATATAGTGTGTTTCCCTCTTGTTTTACCTTGATGGAGATCAAGTTTTTACGAGAAAGGGAAGCTATATTTAGTGCCTTGGTTTTTCTAATTGTCTATATCTTGTGTTTTGTTGGCTTGCTGAGCCGAGAGCAAGACGTTGCCGGGAGGGAAGGCGGCCCCGGCAAATGTAAAGGCTTGTCAATTTATGTAAACCCTTTAGGGGCCTGATGTAAAGAAAAGTAATCTAATGTAAAGATGGCGAACTTTGCTTTAATTTCGCGTTCTATTTGCATTACCCTATGCGCTCAATTACACCCGGGTCACCTTAAGATATCAATGTGATGTTGAGGACTTTTTGCACCTGAAATTTGTCCCGGGCTTGGTTGGGTTTAGTTACTTTTATTTATTAAGGATACTTTAATGAGACAAGAAGATCGGCGTGAAAAATTAATGGCTAAACCGCTGTTGCCCGCCTCCCTTTGCGCTATAACACTGGCTTTGTTAACCGGCTGCGGCTCAGGAGGATCGAGTTCTGCTGATGATTCAGGCACAATCCAGTTATATAACGTCTCATCCAATGCCCCGGCGATTTTGATGACCATAGATGATATCAGCCGCTCTTCTGCCAGTTTCGGGGAAACCACCTCCAATTATACCTATGAGGTAGATGATGAATATGAGCTGGAGTTATCCTGGCAGGAAGATGACGATAATGAGCAGGTGATTTATGAAGAGCTGCTGGAAATTGTCAAAGACGAGCGCAAGCTGCTGGTGGTGGCGGGGGATATTCAACAGCCGGATATCATTTTTTACCAGTTTGAAGAAGAAGACTTAGTTGATCTTAAAGACGCCGATGATGATGAAGACGACCAGTTCGTATTGAAGTTTCTCAATATGCAGGCGGGTTTTTCCGGTGTTGATGTTTATCTCTCAGAGAATGATGAAACTTTTGAAGAGGCGATATTGCTTGGCCAACTCAGTTACAGTGAGATGTCCCAGGCGTTTAACTATGATACCGGGGATTATAAAATTTATCTTACCGAAGCGGGCAATACCGAGGTATTGTTTGAAACCGACACTTTGGAATTTCCCTATTCCAGCCAGTACATTATGGCGTTGAGGGAAAACACCGGCCCGGGTGAGTCGCCTTTTGCTATGGATAAGATTTCCAAGTCTTCGTCAACGGTAGAATATACCAATGTTGAGTCCAGTGCCGAATTCAGGGTTTATAACGGCCTGATAGGGCACGGTACTGTCGATTTATATTTGGATGAAGTCGATGACAGCCCGGAGATGTCCGCTATTGCCGAGGGAGCCTTCAGTGAAAGTGTACTGCTTGAAAATGGCGATTATGCTATGCACCTGACGGCGGAAAATACCACGGAAGTGATGACGGAAAACCATCTGCTCACCCTTAATTCCAATAATGACAAAACCGTGTTTTTCTATGAAACCGAAGTGGATGAAGATGAAAATGACGATGATTGCCATATTCATGATGACTGCACCGAGGTAGAGTATGAAACCAATACTTTAACCGTGGATAACAGTTATGGCCATAGCTTGTATGATCACCAGATCCAGATGATCCATCTTACCGACGAATATTCTGCCGTCGATGTCTATTTTGTCCGTCATGATGAAACCATAGACAGCGCCCAGTATAGCCTGTACAGCAAAGTCTTTGACTCTACCTCGGTGACCTTGCCCAACGACAGTTATGATATTTATGTCACCACCACACAAAATGAAGGGGAACTGATCCTGGCCAGCCTTGCTGTTACTTTAGACGAGGACAGCGGTGACTTGTTTCTGGTGCTGCAAGATGACGGCACCCCGGACAGCGAGCAATTTACCCTGACATTAACTTCGCAGACAGATTAAGTTTTCTGCAGGATAAGACACAGATAAAAAGTGTTGTACCGGCACTATAATAAAGTGTCGATATCAAGAGGTCTTACTTTGACGAGTATGATCTCTTTTTTTTGCCTGCCCCTTACTGAGCCAACCTTTTATAACGGCGGCGGTTAACTGCGGGTGCTCATTTGCCCGTACCCTGACCCGTTTCAGTAATTTTTCTTTGTGGACATGGTTAAGTAGGGTCAAGGTTTTTTGATAGGACTTGGTTTGTCTAAGGGGGTTTTGTTTATTGCTCTTTTTACTTTCAGAGTTGCTTTTGGCTGTTGTTGCCTGGTTATTTTTTTGGGAGTTGGTTAAGGGCTTTTTTTTTCCGTCACCTTTTGGGCCTGGGGTTGTTTGAGCCGGCGGCTGTGTTTTTTTCTCCCGGTGAGAGGAGCGGGGGACTTTGCCGGATTTAGCCGGTGCTTTTTGCCCTTGTCGGTTAAATAACCAGTCCAGGATTTGGGTCAGTATTTTCATGTTACTATTGCTTGGTTGTATTGGCTGGTTTTATGCTGCCCAGCTTTGGCTACCATTTTTTGCCGGTATTCTCAGGGCAGATACTTTGGCTAAATGAACAAAAACACCCGGTTATTATATCAGGTAAAATATTGTTTTATAGCCTATATTCAATAACAGCTAACTTATATAAGGAACCTGTTATGTCAGATCATACCTATAAAAAAGTAGAAATTGTCGGCTCGTCTAAAATCAGCAGTGATGACGCTATTCGCAATGCCATCGCCCAGTGCAGTAAGACCATGCGTAACCTTGACTGGTATGAAGTTACAGAATCCCGGGGGCATTTAGTCAATGGCGAAATCGCACATTTTCAGGTAACGCTTAAGGTCGGTTTCAGGATAGAAGATTAACGAAAGTCTTTCCCGGTAAAGCACCTATGTAACGCCCTTAGTAAAGGTTATCTGCTGCCAGATAACCTTTTTATCTAAGGGGCTTAATGGCGGTTATCGTTTAAGTTCATGGTCCCGGTAGTGTAAGTCTTGCCAGCACTGGGGCAAGGCTTCACCGGAAGGGAAGATCAGATCTGCCTTATTGAAGCTTTCAGGGTCCTGTTCTTCTTCACCATGTTGATAGCGGCCGATGATATTGGCTTTTGCTGGATTGACCAGGCCAAACATTTCGACGATGGCGACCAGATCGCCACTCTTTCTGTGTCTTAAAAACATCAGAAACTCCGATATTTTCATGCCAGCTGCTGTTTATAAGCCGGTAGCGGCCTTCCCGGTAATTTTAGTATGGTAGCTGGCGGCCCCTTGTGCAAGGGCCGAAAGGGCTATAGGTATATCAGGAGTGTACCTCTGCCTTGCAGGTAAAAATTTTATAGCCCTGATGTGTATCCTTTAGCCAGGCAAGGTTTTTTCCCTGATCTGCTGTTGCTGATGCCGGGCATTGATATCATTGAGTTTTACTATGCGTTTTGCCATGCCGCTGATAATAGCGTCTTTGACTTTTTCGCGAATTTTTGCCGATAGTTGTGAGAGTTTCTCCCGGTCCAGGCAAAGTAAAATGACATCGCTTTCGGCCAAAGCTGAGGTGCTTCGGGGCTTATTGGCAATAAAGCTGCCTTCTCCGATAAACTCGCCCGGATTGACCCGGCCCAGGGGCGTTTTATCTTTGGCGCGTTTGATACTGACTTCCCCGGATAAGATCAGGAAAAAATTATTGTCGTATTCACCTTCCCTTTGCAGGTGTTGTCCTTTTTTGCAGATATAGCAACGGGCTTTTTCATCCAGCAAAGATTTTCTCTCGTCCAGGGAAAACTGTTCAAAAAAATCCAACCGGTTGGCTATTTCCATTAAACGCAGCAACGGGATCTTATCAAGTGGCAGCATATGCTTGTGACTTCTTGCTTTGAAGGTGATCGGGAAGAAGGCAGGATAATGGCTATTGCGGCGAATGTCTATCCGTTGGCCCAAATTAGATAACAGCAGTTATTTCTGACTGGAATATCATCATAAGATTAAGTTTTTTAGGTGTTTTTTCTCTGATTATGACATGGTAAGCGGGCTATTTATGTGTTTATGCTCTTTTAGGGTTTTTATGGTTACGGGCAATAACGTCAGGGGAGCTGGCCGCCGAAAGATAAAAAGTGTGGATAAGGCAAGGTGAGTTATCCGGGAAACCAGGGGGATAGCAACGTAAACTTGTGTTTTCATGCGCTGTAACGCCTGGTCAGGCATTTACTTGCTTACTGGATGTTTTTTACTATGGTTATATCAGTAAACGAGATTCATTGGTTTGAAAAGGATGCGGTAATGGACAACGAACTTTGGTTTTACGAGCCGGAAGACAGAGACGGCTATCTTTCTAATTTTGCCAGTTATCCTTTATATATTGACGGGAGCAAATGGCAAACCAGTGAACACTACTACCAGGCCCATAAATTCACTGAACAATCGGTAATTACCGAGATCCAACAAGCCCCCACCCCGGATGACGCCTTTCGTTTAAGCCGGGAGCACCAAAGTCAAATGCGCCAGGACTGGGATAGCATTAAACGGCAAACCATGTTTACTGTGGTCAGCGAGAAATTCCGGCAACATCCCTTGCTTGCCCATAAATTAATTGCTACCGGAAATTGTATTATCAAAGAGCACTCCCATAAGGATGCCTATTGGGGGGATGGCGGAGACGGCAAAGGTGAAAATCACCTGGGGAAAATATTAATGGAGGTGAGAAGTTTATTAAAAAAACAGCTCCCCTATAAATTCCTGCATTATGTCGAAACGGCCAAGCTGCCGACCCCCTGGGGAACTTTTGCCATGCATGGTTTTGTTGAGCCGGAATCGGGTAAAGAGCACCTGGCCTTGAGTTACGGGCAGTGGCGCAAAGATGAACCGGTACTGATGCGTATCCACTCGGAATGTCTTACCGGCGATGCCTTGTTTAGTATGCGCTGTGACTGCGGTTTTCAGCTGCAAAAAGCTTTACAAAATATTGTAAAAAATGGCAGCGGTGTGTTGCTTTATTTGCGCCAGGAAGGGCGCGGTATTGGCCTGCTTAATAAAATACGCGCCTATCAGCTTCAGGATCAGGGGGCCGATACCGTAGAAGCCAATGAACAATTGGGCTTTGCCGCGGATCTGCGTAAATATCATTTTTGCGAAAGCATGTTGAGTTTTCTCGGCATTAACGAAGTTAAATTGATGACCAACAATCCCAGGAAAGTGAAAGCGTTGAAAAAAATCGGCATCAACATCGTCGAGCGGGTGATATTGCAGGAAGGGCATAATCGCCATAATCATTTTTATCTTTCGACCAAGGCCGATAAATTAGGCCATATGTTTGAAGTGCCCAACAATGGCTCATTCTCTATTCATGAGATTAAAAAAGGTCACGAGTTATAACCATAGCGTTCATTTTTTCAGCAAGGGGGTCTTCCTCAATAATTAGCAAGCAAATGCCGGCGTTTGCTTGCTGTTGCTATTGCTGCAGAGACGTCTGATCAAGTTATTGCGCACAAACTTTATTTAAGCGCTGGTCTAGGCAGAGATATTTAAGTTATAATTTCATCTTTGTTTCTCTGAAGATTTTATCAGCTCATGAAGTTTCCTGGTCGTCGCCAACATAAGCATTATTTTCCCGTTGAAGATAAAGATCCCCTTACTAATCAAATCAACCGCAATTCCCGGCTTGAGCGCAGCTATATTGTCGGTATCGATCAAACCCTGGTAGATATCGAAGCCAAAGTGGACAATGCCTTTCTTGAAGAATTTAATTTGAAAAGAGGTATGTCCCAGGTGATTGATGATGAGGTGACCCACGCCCTTTATCAGCGCTTAAAATCGGAAGACCTGGTGGATTATGAATATGCCGGTGGCACCATTGCCAATACCATGCATAATTATTCTGTGCTGGCGGACGATCGTTCGGTACTGCTGGGGGTGATGTCAGAAGACATTAAAATCGGTGGTTATGCCTACCGCTTTATCAGCAACACCTCCAGCCGGGTGGACTTGAATTATCTGCAACCCATCAATGGCCCTATCGGCCGTTGTTTTACTTTAATCGATGATACCGGTGAACGGACTTTTGCCCTGAATTATGGCTTGATTAACCGTTTAAAACCGGAATCAATTGATGAAAAGTTAATTGCCGAGTCTTCGGCTTTGGTGATCAGTTCGTATTTAATGCGCACCGAAGGCGAAGATACCATGACTGAAGCGGCGATCAAGGCCGTGGAATGTGCCAATGAGCACGGCGTGCCTGTAGTATTGACCTTAGGAACGAAATTTCTGATCGAAGAAGATCCCAAGTGGTGGCAGGACTTTGTCAAAAAACATGTCGATATTCTGGCGATGAATGAAGAAGAAGGGCTGGCGATTTCCGGTTTTGACGATCCTTTGCTTGCTGCCGATGCTGCCCTGGACTGGGTCGATTTAGTGATTTGTACCGCCGGTGCCCAGGGACTCTTTATGGCGGGTTACGTTGATGAAGAGTTTAAGCGCGCCACCGAGCACCAGTTACTGCCGGGCAAAATTCCTGATTTTAACCGCTATGAGTTTTCCCGGGCAATGCGCTATAAAGATTGTAAGAACCCTATCCGGGCCTACACCCATACCGCACCTTATATGGGCGGACCGGAAAGCATTAAAAATACCAATGGCGCCGGAGACGGTGCCTTGTCTGCGTTATTACATGATTTATGCGCGAATGTATATCATAAGCTTAATGTTGATAATTCCAGTAAGCACAGGCAAAAAGCCCTGACGTATTCTTCATTATCGCAAATCAGTAAATACGCCAACCGGGTCAGCTATGAAGTGCTGGTACAGCACTCGCCCAGGCTTTCCCGTGGTTTACCGGAAAGAGAAGATAGCCTGGAACAGGCGTACTGGGCGTTATAGCAAGCTGTTGTCACAAGGAACCAGGCTGAAAATATATTTCAGCCTGGTTTTTTTGTCGCTGAGTTAGGCGGAAGAGCGGGAAAAGAGTTGTTTTATCCGGCTAAACAAGCCGTTTTGTCCGGAAGTTTGTACCGTGGCATAACTTTCCGGTAATGGTTTAATACGTAAAGAGATGGTACCGCCATGCCCCCAGGGCCACCAGACGGCGACGCCACCCGGTTGATCGGCTTGCGCCGGTTGGGTGAATAACTTCTGCTCTTTATATAAAACCGCCAGATCTCCCAGCTGTTGTTTTAAGGCTTTAGGGGCTTTTTTGATATTTTTCCTGTCCCACTCGTGGGGATAATTTTCCCTGAGCACCTCCAGGGTCGTTTCTATTTTATCTTTAGAAAACTCAGACAATAATACTTCCCTTTGATCTTCCCATTGCCATTGGTGTTGCTCACCTAATTGCCGGGTGAGGGCTTGGCTCAAGGTTTCTACCTGCTCCTGGGTATATGACATTTTGCTGACCTTAATAGAAGTGATAATTAGCTATTATATATGTAAACAACTGATCTTGTTATGGTATTGTTGATATAATTCTCAAGTAAGCGTTAATGACGGTAAACTGCCGGCAGAGGTGGGCGTGAATTATGGCAGTAAGCCTTATATTGCCTTAAGCGGAGTTAATCAAGCCCTTCGAGTTCGTCGATTACGGTTCTTGCCTGTGCCAGGGTACAATCTGTCCGGGTTAATAATTCATTGACTGTGATCCCGGGTTTGCGCCGGGCGATAGCTAATAATTCATCATGGGTGATATCTTCACTGTGGCTTTTTAATAACTTGGCCAGCCATAACCAGGTCTGTTCATTCTCCTGGTGAATGATGTCAATAATCTCGCGTAATTGCTGACGGTTTGCTTTTAATTGCCAGTTTCTTGAACGGCCGATGCGCTGCAGATCACTGCCTGTGCTTCTTATATGCGCCTTTAAGGCGTAGGCCTTCATGGTTCTCCTTAAAAACGAGGGTAAGGTAACGGGTTTGAGATCTGGCAAAACTTACTCGGCAAAGCTGGACGATAAAGGCTGATCTTATAAGAAACAAGCTCAGATGAAAATGATCAATTTTCTCTGGCTGAGGTAAAGATAACCCCTCAGCCGTCAGATTCTTTTGTATTTATTCAGAGCGAGCCAGGGCTGGGCACGGTATCGTTACCGGCACAGGGCTGGCTGTTTGGGATTAACCCTAAGATTCGCCGGATATTTCAATCATTATTTTCGGTGCAGTGAATTTTTTCGCAGCTTCTTTCTTTGTCGTCTTCATTTTTTTCTTTTTCCGTATCTCCCGGGAGGCAGGAGATCTTTAATTTTTTACTGCTCTGCGATAAACCCTATCTATTAAATTAATAGATACAAGTGGTTATAACTTGGAAAAAGTAAACCTCTTCTTTTGGCATAAAGCATGTATTAGTCCTGAAGGTGTAACTTGATATAAGGCGGTAACGATGCAGTTTTCTGTTAACAACAAACAATCGACATCGAATACTTGTATGCTCAGAAGTTTGATAGAGGTCTTTTTTTTCAGTGCCGGGTTTCTGGCCCTTTGCTATTTTGTGATCAAGCATGTGCAATATGATCAGGATGAAGCTGATAAGTTCTCGCATCATCCTGTAGTGTCTTTGGAAATGAAAAACGTGCAGAACGAACAAAGGCCAGCATGGGCGTTGGGGCTTGGTCAGAAGCTGACGGATAGTGTATTTCCGATGCCAGCGCAGCATAGCGCAGAAGCCGGTGTTTCTGCTCAGTGGGGCCTTTTACCTTTAAGCTTTTTGGCAGGAAAGGAATATTTTCGTGAATACGTCGGAAATCAGGCATGCCTGGGTAATACGGACACTCAGAGCTGTTTTACCGAAAACGCCTTTTCCGCATTGAATGCGGGATATTTATGGGAAAACAAGCATTTGGAAGCAAATTTTGGCCTGATCCGGGAGTCACTATAATGAAAGCAAATGTATCCAGAGCTTTTGAACATTTATTTATTGTTAAAATTCTCTTGGCTTTTCTGCTGATCGGCGCCTTTATTTTATTCGCATTGCAACAAAAAACAGAGCATGTGTTAACTGACTCCGAAGCGCCTCAAGGGGCAGCAGTATCACCAACGGTCCCGGCACAACTTGTTCAGGAGAAGGCCTGGGAGGGGCGCAGCTATCTGGTGCAGGGAGATTTAAATGAGCTTAAGGCCCTGCTGTTAAAAGAAAATATTGAAATAAAGCGGGAGCTGGCGATCATCAGTGCGTTAAGCGTGGTATTAAATAAGCAGCAAAAAAACTGGCTGCAGCGCCAGCCTCAGGTGAAACGCATTTATATCGATCAGAGAATGGTTTTAGCGACAGGAGGTAGTAATCTTGAGGAGGTGGCGCCGCAAACCTGCCATGAATTTTCCATGTTAGACAGTTTCAGCTCAGGGGTCTTTAGCAATAATGACGGCACACTGCCTTTTGATGGTGACTGGCTGGAGCAGGATCTCAATAGCGGCATGATCAGCGGTGCCCTGAGCGGCAATATCAAGATCAACAACCAGGCATTGGAAATCCGTGGCCCTTTTAATCTGGCCGCCCCCCAGATCCAACGGGACTTTAGCGTTGCCAATGAAACCTATTTAGAGTTGGGGTTTGATCTCCAGGCCAGTGCGAGTGCCACGGTGAATGACGTGATGCAGCTTTATCTTATTACCGAAACCGGCAGCGTTAAGGTTTTGCAAAGCTTTACCGGTGATGCCCTGGCGGTAAAACGAAGAATATCTATCGACTTAACCGGCGATCACCAGAAATATAAAACCTTAGGCTTTCGGTTTCCCGGGGGCTTTACCAGCAGAGAGTCGGCTTTTTTTATCGATAATGTCCAGCTGGTGGTTGATACCGAACATCCCGGAAATTATGCCAGACAACATGCTGGTTTGACTTTGTCCGAAGAGCTTGACGGGGCAGGGGTGGGTATTGCTTTTATCGATACCGGCTTATATCTAGGCTATCTGGATGCTATGACGGGCACTGGCGGCGTAGGGGCAGTTGGAGAAGTGGATACGAATGCCGGTATGATCGAAACCGACGTTAAGCAAATTATTCGCCATAGCGTGATTGCAGATACCAATGCCGATACTCGTTATAACGACCAGCATGGCCATGGTTCCCATGTTATTGGTATAGCCACTGGTGACTTTTCCGGGCCTAATAAGTGCGTCGGTAGCTTGCAGTTGGGGGTAGCGCCTGCTGCGGATGTGATCAGTGTTAAGGCATTTGATGCCAATGGCATGGCCAGCTACGGTGATGTGATTGCCGCCTTTGACTGGGTGTTAACCAATCGGGAGCAATATAATATCAGGGTGTTAAATTTATCCTTTGGCGGTAAGGTACAGTCCAATTATTGGGATGATCCGGTCAACCAGGCGGTAATGAAACTTTGGCAGGCGGGAGTTACTGTGGTCGCCTCTGCGGGCAATACCGGTCCGGCTCCCATGACCATTACTGTACCCGCCAACCTCCCTTATATCATCAGTGTCGGGGCGATCACCAACAATTATACCAAGTCACTGACCAGCGATGACAGAATTACCCGGTTTTCTTCTGCTGGCCCCACATATGAAGGTTTTATCAAGCCTGAAATTGTTGCTCCCGGCGGGCATATGCTGTCCTATGCCGTGCCGGACAGCTATCTTAGCCAGCTATACCCAAAATTTCTCGACCGGGATAATGAGCATTTTATGGTGATGTCGGGAACCAGCCAGGCGGCAGCTGTGGTTAGCGGGGCGGTAGCCTTGTTATTACAGCAAGATCCGAGCCTGCAACCGGACGATATAAAATGTCGCTTGATGCACAGTGCTAAGCTGGCAACGCTGGATGACAATAACCTGGCCTATAGCCCTATGCGTCAGGGAGCCGGTAGTTTAAATCTGGCTGCAGCCCTGAGCGATACCAGCTACGCCTGTGCTAATCAGGGCTTGGATATTGAGGCGGATCTTGCCGGCTCTGTTCATTATACCGGGCCGGTACGTGCAAATGAGCTGGGGGAGTTCTATATCATCAGGAGCGATGGCAGTATTTGGCACCAGGGGTCGATTTGGAACGAGGGCTCTATCTGGAACGAGGGCTCTATCTGGAACGAAGGTTCTATCTGGAACGAGGGCTCTATCTGGAACGAGGGTTCTATCTGGAACGAGGGTTCTATCTGGAACGAGGGTTCTATCTGGAACGAAGGTTCTATCTGGAACGAAGGTTCTATCTGGAACGAGGGTTTTATCTGGAACGAGGGCTTTATCTGGAATGAAGGTTCTCTGTGGAATGAAACTGTGCTCCCTATGAGCCTGCAACAGATACCTGTACAAGAATAACGGGTGCCTAGTCCGGGCATTAAAGAGCCGGCAAGGCTTTTTAATGCCCGGGCTAGGCGGTTTAATCAAGCGGGAAGGCTAATGTTAAAACACAACAGGCTGCGGCTATGTCAGTTTCGGGCACTGTGTTGGCAAGCAGATGATGCCATCATGTCCTGGATAAACCGGCTTATTTATCTGCTATTTTGTTATCTTGGCCATCTTTTTCATGGTTGACGTTATCATTTTTTTCTATAAAAGTTTCACTGGACAATCATAACTTTCAGTTTATTCATCAATAATTTCAACCGCTTTTTTCATTTGCCGGGTTGGCCAGCCGGTAAGGTCAGCATACCGTAAACTTATTTTGCCCGAGAAAGCATTCTATCTTATTAAATATCAACTACTTAGTTTTTTTATTGCCAAAACCACTGTTTTTATTCCTTACTGGCATAAAGCGTGTATTAGCCATGGAGACGTAAACTCAATAAAGGTGGTTAGTATGTTTTTTTCACTTGATAAAAATCTGTTGTTACAGATTAAAAACAATAAATTACTCTTTGCTGTTGCTCTTATTTGCCTGCTCGGTTGCGCCCTGTTACTTTTTGATACCAGTTCGGGAAAACATTTCAAAGCAAGCCCGCCTACACCCTACCTGACGAAAGTGCCTATACCCGACAATACGGGCAAGGACTCCTATCTTATCCAGGGTCACAGTCTGGAAGCGCTCATGGCAATTGCTGCCAGGTTCAAGCTCGATGTGAGCCATAAGCTTAGTTCGATCAATGCCCTGGCTGTCACCATGGACTTGGCGACCTATAAGCAGTTACAGCAGCAGCCGGGTATTATCCGAATGCAGAAAAACAGTAAAAACCTGAAAGTTACGGCTAAAGGCAGTGGCAAAGGTGGCGATAAAGGCGGAAACCCGAAAGGGCTGTTTTTAGGGGCGTCGGAGGCTGAAAATATCGGCGGCGAACCCTTTTTAATCTTCAGTGGTAACAACAGCAGCTGGAAAGTGATTAACCGTGCCGGGATCAGCCTTGCTTTAAGTTCGATTGATTTGGCCTGGCCGCTGGAAAACGGGACCTTAATGCAGTTTAGTACCAGCAATGGTCTGCAGCTGGATACTTCTGCTTTAACCCCAAGCAGTGACAGCACCCATATGTATCTGACGTTAACCCCGGCTATGCTGGGCACTGATGCCTCCCTGGCAGCAAACCATACTTTTAGCTATGATTTGTTCTTTCAAAATGTCCCTTCAACTGCCTCCACTCAATACCAGCTTAAATTGACCTTTGCCGGAGATGCCTCGGTAAAAGAATATACCGACGGGCAGGGAACCTTGTTGCCGAACGACAACAGTGTTTACCGCGATACTTTTTATCTTGGCATGGTCAATGCCGATATTTTACAACAGCAAGGGATCACCGGGCTCGGGGTGACAGTAGCGGTGATAGACACAGGTTTGCGTGCCGATCCCGAATGGTCAATACAATATCTGGCACAAGGGGGTAATCGCATCAAAGCTTTTTATAATGCCATAGATGATACCTTGATCGATACCGCTGTATTTGATCTTAACGATGCCGAGCAGGGGAGTTTGTTACAGGACGGTCATGGACACGGCACTCATATCAGCTCCATTATTGCCAGGTCATTACCTGAACAGGATATCAATACCGGCGAATTTACAGGGGCTTATAACGGTATCGCTCCTAATGTTAACCTGGTTTCGGTGAAAGCCCTCGACAGCAATGGCCAGGGCACTTACGCCAATGTGATCCGCGGCATAGACTTTGTTATCGCCAACAAAGACCTGTATAACATCCGGGTATTGAATATGTCACTCAGTGCGGGGGTGCAATCCCATTACTGGGATGATTTCCTCAACCAGGCGGTCATGCGTGCCTGGCAGGCGGGCATTGTTGTGGTTGCATCTGCCGGTAATAGCGGGCCGGATGCCATGACCATAGGGGTACCGGGCAATGTGCCTTATGTGGTTACCGTCGGGGCGGTATCTGATAATTACTCTGTGACCAATAACAGCGATGATTTTCTGGCCACTTTTTCTGCGGCGGGTCCTACTTATGAAGGGTTTGTTAAACCTGAGCTGGTTGCTCCCGGCGGCCATATTCTCGGTTATATGCCCCCGGGTGCCTTTATACCGGGTAATTATCCCAATTTTTCTGATGGGCAGGGCTGGTTTATGATGTCGGGGACTTCACAGGCGGCGGCGGTGGTCTCGGGTGTTGTTGCCCTGGTTTTGGAGCAAGATCCTACTTTAACGCCGGATGAAGTGAAATGCCGCTTGATCAGTGCCGGCAACCCGGTATTAAATGCTCAGGGGGAGCTGGCGGTAAGTGTTTTCCAGCAGGGCAGCGGCTTAATTGATGCCTATGAAGCGGTTTATTCTTCGGCAACTGCCTGTGCCAACCAGGGGCTGGATATTGATGCCGATCTTGCCGGCACCAGTCATTTTGGCGGTCGGGCCAACCAGGATGCCAATGGCAATTATTATATTGACGGTATCGAAGGCAGTGGCTACTTATGGGCTGATGGTTATTTGTGGGCCGATGGTTATTTATGGGCCGACGGTTATTTGTGGGCCGACGGTTATTTATGGGCTGACGGCTATTTATGGGCTGATGGCTATTTATGGGCTGATGGCTATTTATGGGTCGATGGTAATATCCAGGCCAGTGGCAGCATACAGCCAAATGTCTGGGTTGGCCAAGAGTAAGTTTTTGTCGGTAATGGTCCGTGCAGGCCAGTTGTTCCGGATTTAAAGGAGTATATGAAAGCAGTAAAGTGCGGTAAGTGTTAACGGAATTAATTTTCGGGCTTATTTGTTTTTTCTGATTTAGTTTTAAGCATGTGCCGTACTTTTCCCTCCTCTTTGATATTTTTCCTGAGATTCGAGAGCTAACCCACAATTCTCTTGCATGTCTTATTAAATTTTGCTCCTGCTAATGAGTGACTGTTATTACATTTGATTAAGCGTAATTTTTTAAATGTCTAGAGTAAGCTTTTGATTTTCATTCGTATTTAAATTGTTCGCCATATCTTTCACTGTATTTGTCCATTTCGTAATTCTTTTCGTTATTTTTTTCGTTATTTTTTTCATTATTTTTTCAGCACCTGAAATACATTTATTTGTGGCGTTAATTAACTTTATAAGTACTTTAAAAACAAGGTGGTATGTGTTTTTGTTTGTTTTGTAAGTAGTTGGCGTAAAACCTGTATTACCTGCTTTAGATGTAAATACTTGAGGTCATCATTATGGAATTATTTGATAGCAGTAAACGGTTGATTTTTAACATATCTGCTTTGAGAGGAGGCATTGGCGTTTTTTTGCTCATCGTGTTGTTGTATATGCTGGCAATAAATAATCAACAACCTCAGGAGGGAGCTGGCTTTTTACCTTCAGCAGCAGCCGCCAGACAGGCATCCTTTATTATTCAGGGGAGCAGTATGACCGAACTGCTGACGGTAGCAGGGCAATTGCAATTGGCTGTCAGCCATGAGCTGGCAATCATTAACAGCCTGGTTGCAGATCTCACCCATAGCCAGTTTTTACAACTGAAACATCTGCCGCAAGTCACAGCCTTAACCCTTAATAGCCAGGTGCACGTGAGTGGTAAGGTCAAGGGAGGCGGCGACTCTGCAGATGATGATGGTAGCTCAGTTATGCTGGGATTTAGCGGGTTGGCAGAGACAGCAACTGAGGTAAGCGACAATGTTTCAGATTATCTGAAAACAGAACCTTTTCTGACGTTAATTCATAAAAAGATGAGTTTAGGCGTACGTAATACCGGTGATCATAAGTTAGAGATCGAGCGTATTGAAATGAGCTGGCCGAAGAAAAATGGCCGCTTGACCAAGTTTTCAGTATTAGACACGCCTTTAACTAACGGTGTGGCCGAGCCGGGTGAACTCAGTGCCGATGGTTTATATTACACCAGCGTGATCCCGGGTACGGCTTTAAAGAAACAAAAAGCACTGAGAGGGGGCGTAGATAAATATTTTCAATGGACTTTTGAGCACAGGCCCGCGAATAACATGAGCCAATATCAAGTTCGCTTTCACTTGAGTGATGGCAGCTATGGCCAATTCACTTTTGGTGAAGGGATGATGTTACAGGGGCGTGACCGGGATACCTTTTTTCCTACTGTGGTGACAGCCGATAAGGCGCACCGCAACGGGCTTACCGGTGCCGGCGTCACCATTGCGGTGATCGACAGCGGTTTATCCCGGGATAACAATTTGCAGTTTGATATCGCCGGTAACAACCGCCTGGCAGCGGTTTATGACGCGGTTGGTGACAAATTGACCGACACGGCTTTGCTGGATAGCAACACTTTTGGCGACCTTGTCCGTTCCGGTATTGCCGACGATGACGGTTTTGGTCACGGTGCCCATATCGCTTCGGTGATTGTCCATTCAAAGGAAAGCCTGGATATCACTAGCGGGGAGAGCAGCGGCTCATTTAACGGTATCGCCCCTAATGCCCGGCTGTTAGTGATCAAAGCTATTGACGATAACGGTAATGGCAGTTATGCCGATGTCATACGCGGCATCGACTTTATTATTAACAACAAAAATAAATATAATATCCGGGTGCTCAACCTTTCCCTCAGTGCCCCGGTAAAATCCCATTACTGGCAGGATCCATTAAATCAGGCGGTGATGCGCGCCTGGGCCGCAGGCATAGTGGTGGTGGCGTCTGCCGGCAATAATGGCCCGGATCCTATGTCAATCGGCGTACCGGGCAATGTCCCTTATGTGATCACCGTCGGGGCGATGACGGATAGTTTCACCCCGACAGATATCAGTGATGACAAGCTGGTAAGTTTTTCATCATCAGGGCCTACCTATGAAGGCTTTGTTAAACCGGAAGTGATGGCGCCCGGAGGGCATATTCTCGGCAGCATGAATAAAAATTCCTATCTGGCAACCACGCACCCTGAATATCATGATCTCAACCGCTGGTTCATGATGTCGGGTACTTCCCAGGCGGCGGCGGTCGTCTCGGGCAGTGTGGCCCTGATGTTGGAGCATAATCCGGAGCTGACCCCGGATGAAGTGAAATGCCGCTTGATGATGAGCGCCAATCCGGCACTTGACGAGCAAGGTCAGTTGGCCGTCAGTATTTTTCAGCAGGGCAGCGGTTTAATTGATGTCACTAAGGCGATAAACAACCTGGCTTTTGGTTGTGCCAACCAGGGATTGGATATTGATGCCGATATTGCCGGGCAGCAGCATTTTGGCGGGCGCAGCCGTCAGCATGAAAACGGCGACTTTTATATCAGCGGCCTTGAGGGCACGGGTTATGTCTGGGCGGACGGTTATGTCTGGGCAGACGGTTATGTCTGGGCGGATGGCTATGTCTGGGCAGATGGCTATGTCTGGGCGGATGGCTATGTCTGGGCAGATGGCTATGTCTGGGCAGATGGCTATGTCTGGGCGGACGGTTATGTCTGGGCAGACGGTTATGTCTGGGCGGACGGTTATGTCTGGGCGGATAGTCGCATATCTTCGAATGTCTGGGTATCACAGGAGTAAGAGTAATGAAACTTTTTTATCTTGAACATTTTCTATCGAAAATATCGCTTTGCCCGGGTTATCGGCTTACTGGTGATCCTGCTGACAAGTTTTATCCTGTTTTATCGTTTAAGCCAGGGCTTGGCAAAGAACTGATACAACAGCTCAACAATGAGCTGGTTAGGTTTGGCTATTTCAGTGCTGTCGGGCCCGGTAGTGAAGTAAAGCCAAGCCAACGTTACTTGGTGCAGGGAAAAAATGTTGAATTTTTAACCGCTTGCTCAGGCAAAGTGAGTTACCTGTGCTTAAAACCCTGGGTATTATCAATGCCGTAGGTACTGAGCTTACCCTGAGGGAAAAAGCCACACTGGAGCAAGCCAACCCGGAACTGGTTTTTTATCCTGATCAGCAACTGGCTTTAGCGGGTAAAGACGGAAGTAAAGAAAGTGTTGCACTCCCTTCCCCGAACAGCTGTGGACCGGACTTTGATGTCCTCGATACTTTTAGCGGTATCAGTTTTGACAATCATGACGGTGTCGATCGCTGGGAAAGCAAATGGTGGGAGTGGGAGCCGGATAATAGTGATGGCGCCGACAATGGCCATATCTGTATTGATAACGGCTTTCTGGTCCTTACCCCTAACCAGGGGGCGGCTGGATCAGTCGTCAGGTGTCACTGCCGAGAAGTACCGAGTCTTTAATGCTTCACCTTTGATTTTGAACTGGCGGGGTTGGCACAGGATGAAAAATTGAAAGTGCTGTTTAGCGGCGATACCGTTAATTTTGATACCCTGACCCCGAAAAAGAGCGGGTTAAAGGGCAAGCGACGTTATCATGTCAGCCGTTATGCCGACATGGCGACCAGTTGCGTTTTGAGCTGGCAAGTGCGCCGAAAAGTGCCGATCGGGGTTATTTCGCCATAGATAATGTGCACTTTTATAAAGATCCCGGCCATATGTCTGCTTATCTGGCCATGCAAACCGGTGCGAATAACTTGCATCAGCAGGGGAGCACCGGGCAAGGGATGAATATAGCCATACTTGATACCGGCAGTTTTAGCAATGAAAGTATAGGCGCTGAAGATGATAACAGGATCATTGATACCTTAAACCTTTTAGATGATGGTAGAACAGATGTGCTGGATCTGCATGGTCACGGCAGCCATGTTGCCAGTGTTATCGCCAGCAGTTATGCCAGCTCTGAGTTTGACCTGACAAGGTGTACGAGGCAGGTCAATGCCCAGGGCATGGCACCTGAGGCTGGCCTGGTGTTAGTGTGCGCCTTTGATGATTTAGGGGGGAATTATATGGATGTTATTGCCGGTATCGATTATGTTGTGAACAATGCTGAGGCGCTCAATCTCCGGGTATTGAATTTGTCATATGGCGCACAGTCCCGTCCCTATTATTGGGATGATCTTCTGAATCAGGCGGTGATGAAGGCTTGGCAGGCGGGTATTGTGGCGGTGACTTCAGCCGGCAATACCGGGCCGGTGCCGGGTTCTGTTACTGTCCCCGGAAACGTGCCCTATGCGATCAGCGTCGGGGCCGACCCTGGAGGCTTTTGTCAAGCCTGATTTGTTGGCGCCGGGGGGATACCTGCTGGGTATGATGCACAGCCAGGCAACCATTGCCAACAAATATCCGGGCTTTAGTGACGGTAAAAAGTTTTTTGTGATGTCGGGCACCTCACAGGCAGTTGCCGTGTTCAGTGGCGCCGTCGCGTTATTATTGCAAGCCGAACCTGGGTTTAGCCCGGATGATGTTAAATGCCGGCTAATGCACAGTGCTAGGTCGGCGGTGGCAGAGAATGGTTTATTGCGTTATTCGCCGTTCCAGCAGGGGGCGGGATTAATGGATATTTATGCCGCCAGCAAGAGTGATGTTTCCGGCTGTGCCAACCAGGGATTAGATATTGATGCCGATCTTGAAGGCAGCCGACACTTTCAGGGGCCGGCGCTGATCGATGAAAACGGCCGTTTTGCCCTGCCAGCCCCCGATGGCAGTTTGTGGAATGAAGGTTCGATGTGGAATGAAGGCAGTATCTGGTATGAGGGATCTTTTTGGAATGAGGGCTCGTTCCGGAACGAAAGCTCATTTTGGAATGAAATTGCCTCCGGTGTTATGGGGGGGAACTCCTGGGTAGATCAGGAGTAATCTCCTTCATTTCTTGTCAGCAATGAGTGGATGAGCAATCCCGTCGATTGGCGGGGCTCTGCCGTGTTGCGCTATTGTTTGATGTTTATTGCTTGTTAAAAGTGCATGTTTTATTTTCGCCGTATGTTTCAGTTCCATTCGTTTTCGTCACTTCTTTCGCCACTTCTTTCGTCATTTTTTTATTCTTTGTTCGATTTAGTGTTTATTCGTGACTGGCAACAGAGATTTTGAGTCAAATAAAGGTGAATAGTCTTTTAAATCAAGTTACTATCATTTTTTTGCTATGGCTTACAGTTATTGGCATAAAAAGTGTAGAACCTTTGCTGATGAAAATTCAATGGAGGTGGAAGTATGAATTTTTCTTTGGTGAAGACTACTTGGCTTATTGCGCTAAATGTGATTATTAAGCATAGACTGACCAGCATTATCGGAGGAATTACTTTAATTGGCTTTGGCTTATTACTGTTCGATATCAGCAATGCCGGGGATGGAAGATACGGGGAAGCGGAAAACCTGCCTACGGTGATAACTGAAAATCAGCCGGTAGTAAATACCCGGCTAGAGGCCTTTCCCGAGGTTTTATCCGCGAATACTCACCATTCTTACCTGATTCAAGGGCAAAGTATGGAGATCCTGATGGCGATAGCCGAGCAGTTTAATCTGGAGGTCAGCCATAAGCTTGAAGCGATTAATGCCCTGGCGGTGACACTGGATAATGTGACCCGCAAGCGCTTAAAGCAAACCCCGGGCATTATCCGCATTCAAAAAAACAGTAAAAGCCTGGCGATTACCGCAAGCAAAAATGGTAAGGGCGGGGGAAAAGGGAATGGCAAGGGCGGTGGCAAGGGCGGCGGTAATAGTATTCCTATTCTTAATGCCCCGGTATCGAGTTATATCGATGCCGAGCCCTTTTTAACTTTTGATGCCAACTATACCCGCTGGAAACTGGTCAACCGGGCAAACAACAATTTTGCTTTAAGCTCAATCGAGTTGGCCTGGCCGATAGTAAATGGCCCTCTGGCTCAGTTTACCGTGAACAACTCCGGCGGTGTGGATACCGGTAATTTAACCGCCACCAGTGACGGTGTGTATATGTACCTGACCTTAACCTCACAAATGTTGGGGACTCATGCTGATTTGAGCAAAAATAAAATCACCGAATATGGCCTGGTGTTTACCCATGAACCGGCAACGGATGCCGGTTTATACCAGATTAACTTAACTTTTGCCCTGGATGATTCCAGCAAAGCTTTTATCGAGGGGCAGGGTAGTTTGATCCAAAGCCTTAATGATGCCTACCGGGACAGTTTTTATCCCGCTATGGTCAAGGCGGATATCTTACATGAACAGGGGATCACCGGCGATGGTGTGACCGTTGCCGTAGTTGACTCGGGTCTGCGGGGAGATTTCGACTGGTCGATGCAATATAAGGTCAACGGCGGCAACCGCATCAAGGCTTTTTATAATGCGATCAGCGATACCTTAGTCGATACTCATATATTTGATAAATTTGACGCTGAGCGTCACGGTTATCTGGAGGACGGCAACGGTCACGGCAGCCATATCAGTTCGATTATCGTCCGCTCCCTGCCTAAGGTAGATGCCATGACCGGCGAATATGAAAACAGTTATAACGGCATTGCCCCCAATGCCAACCTGGTGGCGGTAAAAGCCCTGGACACTAACGGCCAGGGCACTTATGCCGATGTGATCCGCGGCATAGATTTTGTGATCGCCAACAAGGAAAAATACAATATCCGTATTTTAAACCTGTCGTTAAGTACGTCAGTTCAGTCTCACTACTGGGATGATTTATTAAATCAGGCGGTGATGAAAGCCTGGCAGGCGGGCATCTTTGTTGTTGCCTCCGCCGGTAATACCGGTCCCGATGCCATGACGATAGGGGTGCCGGGTAATGTGCCTTATGTGATGACGGTTGGTGCGGTATCGGATAATTATTCGGTGACCAACAGCAGCGATGATTTCCTAGCCCGTTTCTCTGCCGCAGGCCCAACCTATGAAGGTTTTGTCAAACCTGAGCTGGTGGCGCCCGGCGGGCATATTCTCGGCTTTATGCCCAGTGATGGTAAGCTGGCACAGGATCACCCCGAATTCTTTGACGGTATCGGCTGGTTTATGATGTCCGGTACTTCCCAGGCCGCGGCGATAGTCTCCGGTATTGCCGCACTGGTACTTGAGCAAGATGTCAATTTATCACCCGATGAGCTCAAATGCCGACTGCTCAGTGCCGGCCAGCCTGCCGTCAATGGACAGGGCCAGCTGGCGGTCAGTATCTTCCAGCAGGGGAGCGGCTTAATTGATGCCTACCAGGCGGTTTATTCTTCTGCCGCCGGCTGTGCCAATCAGGGATTGGATGTTGATGCCGATCTGGCCGGTACCAGCCATTTTGGCGGACGGGCCAATCAGGATGAAAACGGTCAATATTATATCAGCGGCCTTGAAGGCAGCGGTTATCTCTGGCAAGACGGTTATCTGTGGGTGGACGGTTATCTGTGGGCGGACGGCTATTTGTGGGCGGACGGTTATTTATGGGCAGACGGCTATTTATGGGCGGACGGCTATCTATGGGCGGACGGTTATCTATGGGTGGATAGTCATTCGACCATGGCCGATAAAATCGAAGCGAATGTTTGGGTGTCTCAGGAGTAGATACTGAAATCATCTGTTCGTTAGCTGTTATCAATGTTGCCGGCAGTGATGACATCGGTGTTTTTATATTGTAAAAGCCGGTACATTTTTTGGAGCAATAGACCTTAAGGGCTTTGCTCCTTTTTTTGACCAGTATTTCGCTTTAGCGGCTTCTCTGTCAGCACTTTTTTTCCTTTGGGGATATAGCAAGTGCTGGAAATAGTAAACAAAGCGTTAAATAAAATTTATTGGCGTCAGTAAAACGCAAAATCTCTACATCTGCACTACACTCTTGTTAGCAGACTAATAATAAACTTTTTCATGCGAATCAATCTTTAATCACGTACTAATTATCGTTAAATAACGGACTATGACACATAGAATTTATATCATTGAAGATGAAGCAATAGTTGCACATGATTTAAAGGTCAACCTTGAGTCTCTCGGTTTTCAAGTACTTGGTGTTGCCCACGATAGCCTGAAGGCGTTGCAGGAAATTCCTGTGGTCAAACCGGATATTGTCTTGTCCGATATTAGGCTGCGTGACGGCTGCGACGGCATCGAAATTTTGCGTGAGCTCAATAAAATTATGTCGGTGGCGGTGATTTTTATTTCCGCTTATTCCGATAAAGAAACCCTAAGAAGAGTCAAGGAAATCAACCCCCAGGGTTACATTCTTAAACCCATTAACCGACGGGAGTTGGAAATTGCCATCGACCTGGCGGTGGATGAGTTTGCCAGGCAACAGAAACTCCTTAATAATCAATATATTCTAAAAACAGCTTTGAGCTGTATCGGTGACTGCATCTTATTAACCGATATTAACGGTTTTATCGACGGCATCAACTCCAATGCCTGCCAGCTGCTGACCTTTGAAAGCGCCAATGTCATTCTTAAACCCTGGCATACCGCGCTGGTCTGTACCACTCCAGAGTCTAAAATGCGTTTGACCCGCTTGATTGAAAATACCGTCAGGACCCAGTCGGTCAGTAGGATCTTACCGGTTGAAATTGAAGTTAAAAATGGCATTTCCCTGGTAGATGGCATTGTTGGTCCTATCCTCAATGAACAACAAGAGTGTACCGGGGCATCCATTATGCTCAGGTGCCTGGCAGATTTGTCGGATTTTAAAATGCCCGAATATAAAAACCGGGTATCTGATCGCCAGGGCGAAGAGAAAAGCCAGGCCTGCCTGTTATTGATCAATCCGGATAATTTTGACTGGGTCAATGAGAAATGGGGAGAGAAGGTCGGGGATGTCATCATCGGTGAAATCAGCGAGGTGATCAATAAAGAAATTCGGGTGATAGATCTGGCTACTCGTTACGGCGGCGCAGTATTTAGCACAACGTTACCCAATACTTGCCTGCAGGGGGGCATGGTGGTAGCCAAACGTATTCACAAGCGATTGAATAATCACAGGTATTATAGCGACAAGGTGTCGCTGACCTTCAGCATAGGTATTGCAGAATTAGAGCAAGGTAATGATGCCAGCGGCATTAATTTACCGATCACCCTGTTCAGACATGCTACCTGGGCATTAAATACCGCCCATGAAGCCGGGGGGGATTGTATTCGTTGCTGGGAGGAAGACAAACAGCATCACTTTCTTGCCGATATTGACCGTATGAGCGGGAAATTTTCCCCTGATATCAATAATGATATTAAAGGGTTGATGTTATTGTGGAATTCGGTCAATACCGTTGTCCATTGCACCGATATCCACTCCCTATCCGAAGGGATAGTGAGTAATTTAATGCAGTCCCTGCAGCTTGTTGCCGGCGCCTTCTGGTTAAAACTCGATAATGAGCCGGTTGAGTTGATTGTCAAGGATATCAATACCGAGTTATCTTCCCTGGACCCTGCAGATTTTAATTTCAAACTTACTCCACAAATCAACGAACTGGCTTTTAGCGGCGAAACGAAACTTTTTTCTGTCGATAGCGAGAACCCGGAGCATACCTGCTGTTACGGCTTGCCGCTCAGCGTCGAGCACAGGGGCTTGGGTTTGCTGCTGTTATACCGAAAGAGCGGGCATCTGTTGGACAAAAAACAGATTTCGGCGCTGGAGACCTTGTCGGGTTATTTAGGGGTCGCCGTTGACCGGGTGATTTTAGCCTCGAAAGAGCAGTTGCGCATTCAAAAAGAATTACAGGGATTTGAGGAAAATGTGCTCGATAGTGAGTTGATATTTGAGTCGAAAATCATGGAATGCTTGATGCAGGAGGTCAGGACCTTAGCGCCTACCGATGCACCTGTGATGATTTCCGGTGAATCGGGCACAGGTAAAGAGTTGCTGGCGCGCATGATACACAAGGTCAGTTTACGCAAGCATAAACCTTATGTGGTGGTGGACTGCGGGGCAATAGTACCGAGTTTGATCGCCAGCGAGCTCTTTGGCCATAAAAAAGGCTCATTTACCAATGCCAATGAATCCCATTTAGGGAAATTTAAAGAAGCGGATACCGGCACCCTGTTTTTAGATGAAATCGGTGAGTTGCCGCTGGAGCTGCAAATTCACTTGCTGCGTTTTGCCCAGGAAGGCACCTTTTCTCCGGTGGGCAGTAACCAGGTTGAAACGGTTGATGTCCGCCTGATTGTCGCCACCAACCGGGATTTAGCCACCGAGGTTGAAAAAGGGCGTTTTCGTAAGGATCTGTTCTACCGTCTCAATGTTTTTTCACTGCACAGTCCAAATTTACGGCAAAGGGCAATGGATATTATGCCGATTGCCGAGCATTACCTGCGTCAATTTAACCAGCATTATAACAAAGAAATTAAAGGCTTTACCGAAACGGCAAGCCGGGCGATGCGCCAGCATGACTGGCCGGGCAATGTTCGTGAGTTGAGAAACCAGTTGATGCGGGCGGTGATTATTTGCAACAGCCCCTATATCGATGCCACCCATCTGACGCTGCGGGAGCCGAGTCATCGTTGGGAATGCTCTTTTAATGGCAATGCTGAGGGGGGAAGCGGACAGTCAGCAGTAAGTGATATGGCAGATTTTACTGCTGCTGAAACACAAGGGCATAAAGTCGCCGATATCGGCGTACAGCCACAGGATAAAATGGTGCAGGCACTGACCTCCTGCATCAATATTTTAAAAGACAGTGATGCTATTTTTGAATGCGGAAAATGGCTTGAAGCTGAAGTGATCCGTTTAGCGAAAGTACAGGGTAAGGGCAATATCAGTAAGTCTGCCCGTATCCTGGGGCTACCGGAAGCCACTTTACGGCGCCGTATCGAGGCTTTATCCCAAAGTGCCTTGCCGCCGGTCCTGCAGGTTCAGGAATTTTTGCTGGTGGAGGCGCTAACCGACTGGCTTGAACTGCCGCCAACGCCCGGCATCAACCGTCTGCAACAGTTAAGGCAAATATTAAGCCGCTTGGCGGAGCAGGGGGGGATGAACCGGCAGGATATTGCAACCTTTGTCGGGGTTTCTGCCCCGACCTTGCGCAAGATATTAGCCAGTTGAGGCTCGGTTATGCTGGCTTAAGGGTGGTGATCATTTGTTATTTGTTGATATACCAGGCTGAAGTGAAAGTATTAAGGATGTGAATATTCGTTATGATCATGATTAATTTAACAATACCTGCGCTATTGAATTTTAATAAATGGTTACCGGCAGCTTGCCGTATTTGCCTGGGGCTGGCGCTGTTGTGCTTGCTGTTTCCTGTCTGGGGATCTGAAATTGCCCAAAATGTGAGATTCAGACACTTAACCGTGAATGACGGTTTATCGCAAGATTCCGTTTACCAGATATTGCAGGATAATTATGGCTTTGTCTGGTTTGCCACCTCGGAAGGGCTTAACCGGTATGACGGTAATGAATTTGTGACTTATTTGCATGATCCGAAAAAAGAGCAGAGCCTGAGTAAAGACTGGATCTGGTCGTTGCTGGAAAGCTCCGACGGCAGGTTATGGGTGGGCACCGATGGCGGCGGTTTAAACCTGCTCAATAAAGATGGCCGCAGCTTTACCCATTTCAAGCATGATCCCGGGGATGAAAACAGTATTTCCGGTAATATTGTCCGCACCATTGTTGAAGATAGTGCCTCAGACTTATGGCTGGGCACGGACTCGGGGCTGAACCGATATAATATGGAGACCGGGAACTTTGAGCGTTTTGTTGCCGATGATAACAACCCTATGTCGTTAAGCAGTAACAAGATCCGCGCTGTACTTCAGGAACAACACGGGACCTTGTGGATCGGCACCGATGGCGGCGGTTTGAATCAAATGGATATCGGCAGGAAAACCGTGCGCCATTTTCGCCATGATCCCCAGGATGAAAACTCTATCAGCAGTGACAGGATCCGTACCATGTTTGAATCTATGGATGGCATGTTGTGGATAGGCACTTATGATCAGGGGCTTAACCGTTACAATCCCAGAACCGGGTTTGTTAAACGCTACCATGTCGATTCAGGACACGGCCTGACCAGTAATTTGATCCGCGATATTATGCAGGATCACCGCGGGGTATTATGGTTTGCCACGGATAACGGTTTATTTGAATACCGCAGTGAAAGCGATACTTTCCTTGGTTATTATAAGGAAGCCTCAAACGCCAACAGTCTGACCGATGACCGGGTGATCAGCCTGTTTCAGGACGAAGGTAAAGTACTCTGGGTGGGCACCCATGCCGGCATTAATTTATGGAATTACCAGACCACCTCGTTTGAATTGTTTCGCCAGTCTGGCAACAACCTCGAGGGGTTGCGCTCAAATACCGTGTTAACCTTTACCCAGTCCGATGACGATACCATCTGGGTTGGCACTTATGCCGGGCTGGAAAAATATTCGCAGCAAAGTGGCAAATTTCAGCATTTTGGTAAAGAAAATGGCCTGGTGGATGAAAGAATAACCGCGTTGACGGCGGAAAGTAATCACTTATGGATAGGTACCTTCGCCTCGGGATTGATGAAGATGGACTTAACCACAGGGGAACTGAAGCATTATCCGCCGGACGATGCCAGGGATAACTGGCTGAAAAAAGGCGGCATCACCCGGTTATCTGTGGATAACGAAGGGGATTTATGGATCGCCAGCTATGGCGGCGGCTTATTTCGGTATAATAAGGCCAGTGATGACTTTACTGTTTTTCGCCACCGTGAAGGGGATGTAAATAGTCTTGCCAATAACAAGGTGGTTTATGTGCTCACCAGCCGAAACGGCACTATTTGGGTAAGCCTGTTTGGCGGCGGCATCGCCAAGCTTAACCCCAAAACCGGGCACTTTATCCACTATCAGCACGACCCGTCAAACCCTGACTCTATCAGCAGCAATGAAAACTGGACCATGATGGAGGATAAACAGGGCAATTTATGGATTGGCTCCCAGGGCAATGGCGTCAATAAATTAACCAGTGCGGAAAGCAAAAAGCAACAAGCGGTATTTAGCCATATTTCCCGGGTTGACGGTCTTAAAAGTAATGCCATTTACGGTATCCTGGAAGATTCCAAAGGGGATATCTGGTTTAGCTCGAACCGGGGGATAACTAAATTTTCCCCGCAAAGCAATCTCTTACAGCATTATGGTCCGCATCACGGCCTGCAGTCCTTTGAATTTAATTCGGGGGCACATTTTAAGGCCCGCTCAGGCAAGATGTTTTTTGGCGGCTCTAATGGCTTTAATGCCTTTTACCCCACCGAAATTCTCAGAAACCAGCATCCGCCTAAGGTGTCCCTGACCAAGATTATTAAGATCAACAGTCCTGTGTTGGGGGAGGTGGCAACCCACTTACTTGAATCCCTGACCTTAAATGCCCATGAGTACTCGGTCAGTTTTGAATTTGCCGCACTGGATTTTGCCGTGGTGGAAGATAACCGTTACCGCTATAAGCTTGAAGGTTATGACAATGACTGGATTAACCCGGATAAGGTACACCGTGCCACTTATACCAACTTGCCCAGCGGCCAGTACAGTTTTAAGGTGGAAGCCGCCAATAACGACGGGGTCTGGAATCAGGATGCGATGCAATTAAAGGTTACGGTTTTACCGCCCTGGTATCGGACGAAAATCGCCTATTTAGGCTATTTTGTCCTGTTTATGCTGTTTTTAAGCCTGCTTTATCTGATGCATCTGCACAGGTTGAAAAAAGAAGCTGTTAACAGCCGAGAGCTCAAACTTAAAGTCGAAGAAAAAACTCAGGAATTGCGAAAAAGAAGCAGCCAGCTTGAAGAAAGAAACGAAGAGCTTAAAAGCGCCAATAAACAATTGGCGGAAGTGTGTATTACCGACATAGGTACCGGGCTGCATAATCGCAGGTTTGTGGTTGATTATATGAGTAAAATCGCCAAGAACCTTGAGCGGCGGCTGGAAAAGATGACCCTGACGGAAACGATTGCCAAAAACCGGCCGATATTTTTTGTCGTTTTTGAGATAGATGACTTTTTCCAGATTAATGAGGCCCACGGTTATGGTACCGGTGATGCGGTGATGTTATCCATCTCCCGGCAAGTGTCTAAAAAATGCCGCCAGGGAGATGTGTTAGCCCGCTGGGGAGAAGGGTCCTTTCTGGTGGCGGGGGAGACCGACGACATTGAGGCGATTTTGTTATTGGCCAAACGCCTGATCAGCACGATCGAGAGCCATAACATAGTATTGAAGTCCGAATCTATTTCGGTGACGGCATCGGCGGGCATCAGTTATTTTCCTTTTTCCATTACTCAGCCAAGTTTGTTTACCTGGGAGCAAGTGGTCTCTATTGCCGAAAGCGCCATCAAACTGGCCCGGGAGAAGGGAGACGGCACCTGGTCCTGTATCCGGGCGGGACAACTGGGCTTAAGCCGGGGAGATTATAGAAAAATACTTTCCGAGCCCCAAAATATGGCAGAAAAGGAAGTTATTTCCCTACTCTATGATGTTCAGGCCGCGGATGATTTATTAATCACAGATACAAGAAATAACAAATGAACAAGCTAACCTTTTGCTTCTTATTCTTGTTGGGCCTGAGTTTGAGCCTGAGCCTTAGTGTAGCGGCCAATGAGAACCCGGTATTCTCCCAGCTGCTGTCTCAAGATGGCTTAACTCAGGATTCGATCACTGCGGTTACCCAGGATAAATACGGTTTTATCTGGATAGGCACCCAGGAGGGATTAAATCGCTGGGACGGGCGTAAGGTGGAGCAATTTCTCAATAATCCCGGGGATCCAAACAGCATATCCAACGATTATATTAGTGATTTGCTTGATGATAAAGCCGGTACCTTATGGGTAGCGACCTTAGGTGGCGGATTAAATATCTATGATAAATACCGGCAAAGTTTTCGCCGTTTCCAGGGCTTTGACGGGCAGGAACCGTTGGAACTGATTAATGTCAAGGTATTACATCAAAGTGAAGACGGTATTATCTGGGTGGGCACAGAATCTGAGGGCCTTTATCTGCTCGATTTGGCTAAGCAAGAAGTTCGTCACCTTAACAGTCTTGAGAATGCCAATACCCTGTCTTCCAACAATATCCGGGATATAAAATCCGATCAACAGGGGCGGATCTGGATTGCCACCGAAAATGGCGGCGTCAATATGTGGGACAGTAAAAATGATCGTTTTGTCCATTACCGCCATCAGGAGCAGAGCCGGGTTTCGCTGCCGTCGGATAAAATACTCACCCTTGAACCTATGCAGGATGGTACTGTCTGGGTAGGCACCTATGATGCCGGTCTAGCGATTATTAACCCCCACCAACGCACGGTAACCCAGCATAAGCACCAGGAGCAGAATTTTTATAGCCTGGCGGATAACCGGGTACGGACGATTTTCCAGGATTCGGACGGGCGTATCTGGGTGGGAACGGATTCCGGGCTGAACTTATGGAACAGCGACTTTCGTGGTTTTTTGCGTTTTAACCATGAAATGGCTTCACGTTACTCCCTCAGTGACAATAGGGTCACGACCATAGTCCAGGACAAAGGCGGGGTGATCTGGGTGGGGACCTTCGCCGGTTTGAACAAATGGAATGCCAGGTTGGGCTCGATAGAGCATGTCAAAAAAATCGATAAGGCGCCGTCAAGCTTAAGTTCTAATATTATTACTTCTATTGCCGATGCTCCCGGTGGCGTGGTCTGGATCGGTACCTGGGGCGGCGGCCTGAATCATTACGATACCCGCACGAAAATGTTTGAGCATTATATGCCTTCAGAAAAGCCCGGCTCGCTTAGTGATGCCAGGGTGATGTCCTTATTAGTGGACTCGCAAAAGCGGTTATGGGTGGGCACCATGCGCGGCGGCCTCAATGTCAAAGCATCCAATGAAACAGACTTTACCATATACCGCCATAATACGGATGATCCTGACTCCATCAGCCATAACGGCATTACCCGGTTATTTGAAGATTCGCAAAAAAATATCTGGGCGGCGACCTTTGGCGGCGGGGTAAACCTTTACCGGCAAGGAAAGTTTCAGCGCTTCCAGTATAATGAAAATGATCCCGACTCCCTCGGCAGCGACCGTGTTATAGGCATTACCGAGGGACCCGAGGGTATTATCTGGTTTGCCACTGATGGCGGCGGTATTGCCTATTATTCTTTGGCAGAGAAAAAAATGCACCGCCTGGCCTTGACGCTTGCTGAGACGGCAGACGGTAATGTCAACTCTTTTATTTCGATATTGGCAACCGATGACTCCTTATGGTTGGGTAGTAAAGATCAGGGGCTGCTGAAGGTTGAGCTGAATATGAAAGATTTCAGCGTCGTTAATGTCACGCATTTCAACCGCCAAAACGACCTGAACAGCAATGTTATTTTTGGTCTTTTAGAAGATGACTCCGGCATGATCTGGTTATCTTCCAACAAAGGCCTGAGCGCCATGGCGCCGGAAACCGGGAAAATCAGGAATTTTGGCCTCAACCACGGCCTGCAGGGCAATGAGTTTAACAGTGGCGCCTATCATAAAGCTAACGACGGTACCCTGTATTTTGGCGGCAATAATGGCTTTAACCGCTTTAATCCCAGGCACTTACTGCTCAGCGTTAATCAGCACCAGCCGGATATCGTCTTGACCCAGTTTAATGTGTTTAATAAACCTAAGGAACTCTCCCAGGCCCTGGTGGATGTTAAAACCATTGAGCTGGATTATTTTGAAAACTTTGTTTCTTTTGAATTTGCCAGTTTGGACTTTACCCAGCCGCAAAAAAATAAATTTCAGTTCCGTTTACTGGGGCTGCAGGAGCAATGGTCGGTGCCCAGCAGACGCAACCAGGCCAATTATACCAACCTGATCCCCGGCAATTATACCTTTGAAGTGAAAGGCTCTAACAATGCCGGTATCTGGAGTGAGCCGCTGATGATAAACCTGACGGTAAAATCGCCCCCGTGGCGCAGTACCGCAGCTTATATGTTTTATTCCCTGTTGGTGGTGCTTTTTAGCTTCTTGACTTTTTATCTGATGAAAAAAAGCGCCAATAAGCAGGTGGAAGCAAGCTTTAACCAAAAACTGCGTATGTACCTCTATTGTCTGGATGAAGCCTCGGACGGGGTGGCGATTATTAATCTTGAAGGTAATTATCTTTATCAAAACCAGTCTTTTAAAGGTTTACTCGGCTGTGAGCCGGTATCTGGCCATCCAGAAGCGGTGCAGGAGACCGGTAACCATTCTTTGCTCACCCATGTGAAAAAAGGCGCCCAGGCTTTATCTGCAGTACTTGAACATGGCCAGTGGCAGGGGTTGTGCGAACATTTTAAAGGACATGAAAAAGTCATTGTTGATTTAGGGCTTACTAAGGTGGTGTCTAATGAAGGCAATTCAGAGCATATTATTGCTGTGGCCCATGATGTTACCGAAATCAAGCATTCGGAAGATGAACTCAAGCGTTATCGCGACCGGCTTGAAGCTTTGGTGCACAAACGTACCCTGGAGCTTGAACAGGAAATTACCAAGCAGCAGGATGCCGAGCATCAGCTGACCTTGTCGCTGCAGGAAAAAAATGTGCTGTTAAAAGAAATCCATCACAGGGTAAAAAATAATATGCAGGTGATTTCCAGCCTGCTGAACATGCAGTCCATTGCCAATAACAATCCCGAGTTTTCCGAGTTGCTGGCGGAAAGCCAGAACCGCATCCGCTCGATGTCGTTGATTCACGAAAGCCTGTACCAGTCGGAAAACTTTTTGGAAATTGATTTTAACGATTATATTCATTTGCTCGCCGGCACCTTAAGCCGGGTGTACAGCTCAAATACTTACGGCATAGATATCTGTATCGATGCCGAAGATGTCTATCTCGATATCGATACCGCAGTGCCTTGTGGTTTGATCATCAATGAACTGGTTTCCAATGCCTATAAGCACGCCTTTAAAGGCTTTGAAGGGCAGGCGGTGGTCTTGATTGAAATGAAACCGGATGATGAAAACTATATTTTAAAAGTGAAAGACAATGGGGTCGGTTTTGCCGAAGGGGTTGATTTTCGCAAGACCTCATCCCTGGGGATGGAAATTGTTTGTATTTTAACCGAACAGATAAAAGGTAAAATCAACCTGATCAAGGGAGATGGTTCTACTTTTGTTATCGAGTTTCCTAAAAAAGAAATTGAGAAGGGCTAAGCAATGGAGTCAATGCAAGAGAAGCCAAAAGCTCGTATTATGGTGGTGGAAGATGAGGCCCTGGTGGCGCGGGAGCTTTCCATCCGTCTGGGGCGCATGAAGTATGAGGTGGTCGCCACCTGCGGCACCCCGGAATTGGCGTTGTCCAGTGCCGCAGAGCTGGTCCCTGACTTGATTTTAATGGATATTAATCTCAATGCCGATAAAGACGGTATCGATATTGCCGGTGAAATTCATGAAACCCAGGATATTCCTATCATCTTTTGTACCGCCTATTCCAGTAATGATGTGCTCGAGCGGGCAAAAATCACCACCCCGTTTGGTTATATCCTTAAACCCATAGACAGCCGGGAGCTGGAAATCACTATCGAAATAGCCCTTTATAAGCACGGTGTCGATCATAAACTTCATGATACCGCCAATAAACTTAAAGTGGCGCTGGACAGCATAGAAGACGCGGTGATTTCCTGTGATCAAGATGGCAAAATTTTTCTGGCGAACCCTAAAGCCATTGAATTGTGCAAGTTCGACTTTGTGCCTATCGGGCGAATGATCACCGACATGCTGTGTTTTGTCGACTTAAACACAGGTATAGACAATGTTGACATTAATGTCTGGTTGCAGGAAAAACAAAACTGTCATCATCAGAATAATTATTTGCTGAAAAACTATAACGAAGGCACAGTGCCGGTAGAGCTTAATGTCGCCTCGCTTGAAGATAAAAACGGTCAGTACAACGGCTTGATCTTCGCGTTTAGAGATATCTCCCGGCGTATTTCGTTTGAAGAGCAGCTGAAGAAAAATGCCATCCAGGATCCCATTACCGGTTTGCCCGAGCGCTCTATGATGTTTGAACGGTTAAAGCTGGCACTTAAAAGGGCAAAACTGGACGAAGAATACAGTTTTGCGGTGATTTTTATCGATCTGGATCGTTTCCGTGTGATCAATGACGGCTTAAATCATGAGTTCGGTGATGAAGTCCTGCGCCGGGTCAGTCAGAAAGTGCTGAACCAGCTCAGGGATATCGATATGCTCAGCCGTTTTAGCAGCGATACCTTTGTCTGCCTGCTCGACAATGTTGATTCCATGCCGAAAATTCTTTCTGTGGTCAACAGGATACAAGGTGAAATCGCTTTGCCTATGGCGATCAATACCCACCAGATCACTGTGACTGCCTCTTCCGGTATTGTCTTATCTAATAAAAAATATAATAACTATGAGACCTACAGTGATATTTTGCGTGATGCCGACACCGCCATGTATCAGGCAAAACTTAAAGGCGGCAATATCCATGTGATTTTTGACAAGCAAATGCATGATTATGCCCTGCGGTTATTATGGATAGAAGAAGAGTTGTTAGATGCAATAGAAGCCGGTGATATTCAGGTGTATTACCAGCCGATAGTGGACGCCAACAGCCATGAAATCACCTCGTTTGAGGCCCTGGTCAGATGGATCCATCCGGAAAAAGGTTTTATTGCCCCGGATGAGTTTATTCCGATTGCCGAAGAAACCGGGTTAATCTTGCCGCTTGGGGAGTTTATTCTTTACAGTGTTTGTCAGCAACTGTGCCGCTGGAATAATGAAATGGGTTTTAATACTAAAGTCGGGGTGAATTTGTCTGCCCGGCAATTCTCCCAGCCACACCTTGCCGAGCTTATCATCAGCGCGATAGAAAAGTATCAGTTAAAAAGCAGTTTTATCGGGGTGGAAGTCACCGAGACCATGGCGATGACAGATGTTGATACAGCCATTAATGTTTTAAATTCTTTGCGGAAAATCGGGGTGAAAGTATCATTGGATGATTTTGGCACCGGATATTCTTCCCTGAGTTATTTAAAGAAACTGCCGGTGCATACCTTAAAAATCGACCGGTCTTTTATTACCGAGCTTGAACATAACGTTGATGATCAGGCGATTGTCAAAGCCATTGCCGCCATGACGCAGGAGCTGGAATTTAATGTGCTGGTAGAAGGAGTGGAAAATAAAGAGCAGGTGGCGATTTTACAAAAACTCGGTTGTGATTATTTCCAGGGTTACTATTTTGCCAAACCCATGAATGCCTATGATGCGACCCAGTTGTTGCGGGGCATAGATAAAGGTTTTATTCCCCCCGAGCTGCCTTTTTATCCGGATCAGCTGGAAATGCCTTCCTGCGCCAGTGATTCTGTGCTTTAGTCCCGGATAAAAAACGCCCGTCACAGGGACGGGCGCTTTTTATCCGATAGTATTGACAAGAAGTTAGCGTGGCGGTATCACCACTTCTTCTTCGGCTGGAACAGCATATCTAATTCATCTTCGTCTTCTTTCGCTTTTTTCGCTCTGTCCTGGGCATTGCTGCTTCTGAGCTGCGCGGCGATTTCTTCGAGCTTATTGCTGATCTCTTCCTGTTTGCTGATGACATAGTCATTTTTCACCGGATGATCGCTCAGGGTTTGCAAGGCTTTCTCAAAGTATTGTCTGGCCGAGCCCACCATTTCCTTGCTATATGCCGAGTCGCCTCTTTTTAATAGACTTTCGATATTAATTTTCAATTGCATGGTATTGAGGCGTTGATCTTCTTTGGTAAAGCTCTGGGCATCGAGGGCGCCTTTGGACTGCTCAGATTTTAATACCGCGCGTAATTTTTTTATACATTGTAATATTGCGATTAACTGCTGCTCGTTATCCGGCAGGATAAAGGTTTCATCACCGGTTTGCGCTGTGGCCAGGTCATCGGAGGCTGAAATGCGCGCTTCAATTTCCTGGATGCGCCGACCGACGTTTTTTGACTCCGGACTCAGGCGTAGCATTTCTTTGGCAGCGTTTAACATTCTACGGTTGAGAATGGTGTTGATACCGGGATTCGGCGGCAAATTGGTGACGTTTAAAATCAGCTCTTCGGTTTCATCGATAATGGCTTTTTGCTTGGAGATGCGCACCCGCTTTTCAGCTTCTACTTTTTCTTTGTGTTGCTGGATACCATTAACCACCACAACTATGATGACCAACGCAATAATTAAGCCAATGATAATAGCGATCATATTGAATACTCATGTTTATAAAAAGACAAAATAACGCAGCCTATAAAAATAGTGATATTTATCATAGTCTAGTACGCTTTTTATATATTTTAACGACTTGTTAGATTTATATTACCTCTATTTAGTTAATATCTCTATTAGTTATTAAGGAATATATTTTATTCGGTGAAATAAATTATTCAGAAACATTAAAAATAATATGGAATAAATTTTCAATTAAGTATATATTTTTCGAATAAGCAGAACCTCTGAACCAAAATTATGAAGTTGCAACAGCTCCGCTATATTGTCGAAGTCCAGAATAATAACTTAAATGTTTCCGCAACCGCCGAGCATTTATATACCTCTCAGCCCGGCATCAGTAAGCAGGTGAGAATGCTTGAAGACGAATTGGGCATTCAGATCTTTGGCCGTAGCGGCAAACACCTGACCCATGTCACCCCGGCGGGACAGGAAGTGATCAACATCGCCACCCAGATTTTGTCCAAGGTGGAAGGGATCAAAGCGGTTGCCCGTGAGCATACCCAGCCGGATGAGGGGAAATTAAGGATTGCGACCACCCACACCCAGGCTCGCTATGCCTTACCCTCAGTGATCCAGGGGTTTATCAAGAAATATTCCAAAGTGTCCCTGCACATGTACCAGGGGACGCCGGCACAAATCAGCGATGCGGCGGCCAAAGGGGAGGCGGACTTTGCTATTGCCACCGAGTCTTTGCACTTGTATAACGATCTGGTGATGCTGCCCTGTTATCACTGGAACCGCAGTATTATCGTGCGTCCGGATCATCCGCTGGCCAAGAAAAAAACGCTGACCATAGAAGATATTGCCCAGTATTCCCTGGTCACCTATGTTTTTGGTTTTACCGGCCGCTCTGAGCTAGATACCGCTTTTAGCGATGCCGGGGTAGAGCCAAAAATCGCCTTTACCGCCACCGATGCCGATGTCATTAAAACCTATGTCCGTCTGGGCGTGGGGATCGGGGTGATTGCTTCTATGGCGATGGAGCCGGACATTGACAGCGATCTGGTGACCCTGGATGCCAGTCATTTATTTAAGGCCAGCACCACCAAAATAGGCTTTCGCCGCGGTACTTTCCTGCGCGGTTATATGTTTGATTTTATTGAGCGCTTTGCTCCCCATCTCACCCGGGACCTGGTGACCCGGGCCATGCTGCTCAAAAGCAATCATGAAATTGAAGAGCTGCTGGCGGATGTCGAACTGCCGGTGCGCTGATAGGCATTTATTGAAATTAAAAAGGGGCTGTATGCCCCTTTGTTTTTTCCGCTAAGTCAAGACATTAACATTCGATAATATTAACCGCCAAACCGCCGCGGGATGTCTCTTTATATTTACTCTTCATATCATTGCCGGTATCCCACATGGTCTTGATGACCTTATCAAGGGAAACCTTTTGCGTGCCTGTGCCTCTGAGGGCCAAACGTGAGGCGTTAATGGCTTTAACCGAGCCCATGGCATTACGCTCAATACAGGGCACCTGTACCAAACCGCCTACCGGGTCGCAGGTAAGACCTAAATTGTGCTCCATGCCGATTTCTGCGGCATTTTCCACCTGGTTGGGGCTGCCGCCCATGATCTCGGTTAAGGCACCGGCTGCCATAGAGCAGGCCACTCCCACTTCTCCCTGGCAGCCGACTTCGGCGCCGGAAATAGAGGCATTGGTTTTATAGAGAATACCGATGGCGGCGGCCGTTAACAGGTAACGGATACAATCTTCATCGGTTACCGGCTTAATAAATTTGTCGTAATAACATAACACGGCGGGAATGATGCCGGCGGCGCCGTTGGTTGGTGCGGTCACCACCCGGCTGCCGGCGGCGTTTTCTTCATTGACCGCCAGGGCAAATAAATTCACCCAGTCCATGGCGGTTAACGGATCGTTGTTTTGTTCGACACATAAGGAGCGGTGCAGGGCAGGGGCCCGGCGCATCACTTTTAAGCCGCCGGGTAAGATACCTTCGGTGCGGATGCCGCGGTCAACACTGTCGCGCATAGCCTGCCAGATGCCGATAAGTTTTGTCCGTATGGTGCTTTCATCGTTTAAGCATTTCTCGTTATCGAGCATGATAGTGCTGATGCTTAAACCTTTGTCGGTGGCGAGTTTGATCAACTCGTCGGCACTGCTGAATCTGTGGGGACGGTTGATATTGTCGTGCAGGGACAAGGCTTTGTCTTTTTCTTTTTCAAAATCGCAATCCTGAACAATAAAGCCGCCGCCGATGGAATAATACGTCTGCTCCAATAACAGCTCGTCTCCCCGGTAAGCATACAAGGTCATGGCATTGGCATGGGCCGGCAGGGTTTTACGCCTGTGATAAATGATGGCATCCCCTTTGGGGAAATTTACCCTGTGCTTGCCGTCAAGCTCAATGGTTTCACTGCTGACCACGTCCTCGAGTAAGGTTTCAATCGACTCTACCGGGATATCTTCCGGTGTTTCCCCGCATAAGCCGAGGATCACCGCTTTGCCGGTGCCGTGGCCAATACCTGTTTGACCGAGGGAGCCAAAGAGCTCACATTTGACACGATCGACCGCGGTTAACTGCTCCTGCTTGGCCAGATCATCGATAAACTTTTTTGCCGCACGCATCGGACCGACCGTATGGGAAGAGGACGGACCTATGCCGATGGAAAACATATCAAATACACTAATCATGAATAAACCTGAATTAATTTTGCTTCAATCGCATAAAATTGAAATTATCTTCGGTAATGTTAACTGAAAGTCTTCATTATGGAAAACAAAATTTATAGGCTAATTATAGAATGGATAAAGGCAATTGGCTTCTATCTCTAAAAGCCAATGCCGGGTGTTGCTGCTGCGGCACTGAAAAATAACGGCTAAGATGGGGAGCGATGCACCAGAAGGGCTATTTTTCGTTGCTTTGTTGGTTATCTTGTAAACCGGCGGGCATATCGAGACAACATTCATCCTGCAAAAAACTGATCACGGCAAGTAGCCGGGCATATTCCACGACACAATAGAGGGTGCGTCCTTCCCGTCTTTGTTGAATTAAACCGGCGGAGGCGAGGTTGGAAATATGATGGGACAGGGTCGAGCCCGGAATAGTGAGCTCTTCCTGCAGTGAGCCCACCGGCAGGCCTTCAAAGCCGGCTTTTACCAGGCGTTTAAAAATTTTCAACCGGGTTGGGTGTCCCAGCTCCTTAAATATCTTGGCGGTAGTTTCTATTTTCATGGCTTTACTTTTAGTATGGTCGCAGGCTTTTATCAATGTAATAATTCGATATTACCAGAAATATATTAACGATAAAAGCTGATGGGCTGTTACAAATACCGACCAATTTCCCTAAAGGAATGTCTCTCGAGTGGTTTATTGAGTGCCAAGGAACTTGCCATGATTTGTTGAGGTTGCGCTGGCTGTTTCAGGCTGAGCTGGGAGGTTTTCTCAACTAGACCCCATAGCTAAGCTTTTATACCAGATGCTCAGCCAGATCTTTTAACATTGCGGCGGTTGCCCCCCAGATGTTGTAGTGTTGATAGGGCATAAAATGTACCTGGTGCTGCTGGCCATGCAGCATTGCCTGGAGGGTTTGATGGTTGTGGCTGTTTAAAAAATGCTGCAGGGGCACCTGGAAAATTTCTGCTACTTCATTATCGTCTGCCTGATAATTCAGGTTTGCGGGGACAAAACCGATCACCGGGGTAACGATATAGCCCGATATGGTGCGATAGGGATTGAGCTGGCCGATGACGTCGACATTTTCCGGGCTCAGGCCGATTTCTTCCTCGGCTTCGCGTATTGCGGTGGCAATTAAGCTTTCATCTTCCGGCTCGGCCTTACCGCCGGGAAAGCTTATTTGGCCACCGTGGTGCTTTAAGTGGCTGGCTCTTTTGGTGAGCAAGACATCTAAAGCATCACGCTTTTCTACCAGAGGCACTAATACTGCTGCCGCTTTTAATTTTCCATGGGGCCACGAAGTATTCGTTGACGCCATCAGGCGCTGAAATTGAAATTTTTGTAAGAACTCGGTTTTATTCATGAATACTTCTATTTACAGTCCTTTAGCTGAAGGTGATATGTATATCGGTAAAGTCAGTATTCGCAGCATATTAAGCAATAGGGCCTGCTTTATGTCAGCTCAGATAATACCGGTAATATTTTTTCGACCTTGTCAAAGGTCTCCTGATATTCACAGTCTACCTTGGAATCGGCGACGACACCACCGCCGGCCCAACAATGTATGGTCTTTTCCTGGCATACTAAGGTGCGTATGGTGATACTGGTATCCATATTGCCGCAGGCGCTCAGATAACCTATTGAGCCGCAGTAGACGCTGCGCCTGTGGGGCTCGAGCTCTTCGATGATCTCCATGGCGCGGATTTTTGGTGCGCCGGTGATAGATCCGCCGGGAAAGGCGCCGCGCAGCAGGTCAGTGCCGTCAAAGCCCGGGGCGATTTCCCCTTCAACCGTGCTGACTAAATGGTGCACTGCGGGAAAGCTTTCGATATCAAATAGTTTCGGCACTTTAACCGAGCCCGGCAGGCAGGTTTTGCTGATATCATTCCTGAGTAAATCCACTATCATCAGGTTTTCTGCCCTGTCTTTGCTGGCACTTTTTAAGGCAGTAGCATTGATCTTATCTTTTTGCGGATCGGCGCTGCGCGGTCGTGTGCCTTTGATGGGTTTACTTTGTACCTTGCCTTGTTCCAGGCGTATAAAGCGCTCGGGAGAGATACTTAATACCACGCTGTTTTCAAAGCGCATAAACGCAGAAAAGGGGGCCTGATTTTTTTGCCTCAACGCCCGGTAAGCAGCAAATTCATCCCCCTGATAGTGGGCGGAAAACCTTTGTGCCAGATTGATTTGATAGCAATCGCCCGAGCGCAGGTAGTCTTGCACCCGGTTAAATTTTTCTCCGTAACCGGCCCTGCTCATATTTGAGCGCCAGTTAGAGGATAAGGAAAAGGATGCAGCTGATAACGGCGCTTTGTTACTTAGTCCGTCTTGTAGCTGCTGTTCTATTTCTAAGCGTTTATGTTCGGGGCACATTAAAAAATAGCGCCTGCTTTTATTATCAAAAATCACCGCCTGCTGATAGATGCCTACCGCCATTTCCGGGAGTGTTATATCCTGCTCGGCGCTTTGCGGCAGGTTTTCAAAACGTCGGCCTAAATCATAGGAAAAATAGCCCATGGCGCCGCCGTTAAATGGCAGTTCATTGATTTCTAAGGAACTGCCCTTAAAAACCTGAGTTTGAAGTTTTTTAACCAGACTCAGGGGATCCTCTGTGCTTTGCTGGTGCTGCTCCGTTTCCCGATCATGAATTTTGGTGATATCGGCAAAAGTTTCCAGGGTCACCACAGGCTGCCAGACGAAAATATCGTAACGGCTGTCGATATGGCCAGTGTCACAGGAGTCCAGCCAGATGGCCCAGGGCTGATGGGACAGGGGCGTGAAAAATGCTAGTGGCGTAATATTGTCGTTTAATGCCAGTACCTTAGTGGTAATTTTGCTGGCAGGGCGATGATCGGTTTTATTTTTCACAGGCGTTTGGATGATATCAACTTTAGCTAAATAATGATTTATGGCAAGTAACCGCCGTGTCTTGAGATAAGATACTGGCAGCACATGAACAAGCAGGGTATCATATCGGCAAATTTGTAACTTTCAACTATTGATTGATCTTTGCCGCAGTGCTTGCGGCGATCAGCCTTATTAACTTGAGATTTAAAGAGACAGAGATGGCTATCATTAAACAGCAAGATTTAATTGACAGTGTTGCCGATGCTTTGCAATACATATCCTATTATCACCCGATTGACTTTATCCAGGCACTGGAACAGGCCTATAACAAAGAAGAAAGTCAGGCGGCGAAAGATGCCATCGCGCAAATCCTGATCAACTCCCGCATGTCAGCCCAGGGCAAACGTCCTATTTGTCAGGATACCGGTATCGTGACCTGTTTCGTGAAAATCGGTATGGATGTCAAATGGGATAAAACCGATATGACGGTGCAGCAAATGGTCGATGAAGGGACCCGCCGCGCTTACCTGAACCCGGATAACCCGCTGCGTGCTTCTATTGTTGCCGACCCTGCCGGGACGCGTAAAAATACCAAAGACAATACCCCGTCGGTAGTACACCTGGATATGGTGGCAGGGGATCAGGTTGAAGTGATGATTGCAGCCAAAGGCGGCGGCAGTGAAAATAAAACCAAGATGGTGATGTTAAACCCGAGTGATTCGGTGGCTGACTGGGTGGTGAAAACCTTACCGACCATGGGCGCCGGCTGGTGTCCGCCGGGCATGTTAGGCATAGGTATCGGCGGCACGGCGGAAAAAGCCGGGGTGTTGGCCAAAGAAAGCCTGATGGACCCGGTGGATATCCATGAGCTCATTGAACGCGGCCCGCAAAATGCCGAGGAAGAATTGCGCCTGGAAATTTTCGAGCGGGTGAATAAACTCGGTATCGGCGCCCAGGGGCTTGGTGGTTTAACGACAGTGGTCGATGTTAAAATCAACAGCGTGCCGACCCATGCTGCTTCCAAGCCTGTTGTGATGATCCCCAACTGCGCCGCCACCCGTCATGTGCATTTCCACCTTGACGGCTCGGGACCTGCGGAGCTGACGCCGCCGAAGCTGGAAGAGTGGCCACAAATCACCTGGGAAGTGGGTGAAAATGTACGCCGGGTCAATGCCGATGAGCTGACCAAGGCCGATGTTGCCAACTGGAAAACCGGTGAAACCGTACTGCTGAGCGGTAAGATTTTAACCGGCCGTGACGCTGCCCATAAGCGCATCCAGCAATTGCTTGAGTCCGGTGAAGGCTTGCCTGAAGGGGTCGATTTTACCAATAAATTTATCTATTACGTCGGGCCGGTCGATGCCGTCGGCGATGAAGCTGTGGGTCCTGCAGGGCCAACGACGGCAACCCGTATGGATAAATTCACCGAAATGATGCTGGCCGAAACCGGCCTGTTAGGCACTATCGGTAAAGCCGAGCGCGGTCCTGCCACGGTTGAGAGCATTAAAAATCATAAATCAGTTTACCTGATGGCGGTAGGCGGTGCAGCTTACCTGGTTTCTAAAGCGGTGAAGAAAGCGAAAGTGGTTGCTTTTGAAGACTTAGGGATGGAAGCCATTTACGAGTTTGAAGTTGAAGATATGCCGGTGACCGTTGCCGTTGACAGCCTGGGTGAGTCTGCCCATGTTACCGGCCCTGCAATCTGGCAGGCGAAAATAGAAGAGCTGGACAGCAAATTACAATCTTAAGGGATCGCTAAAAAGGATAGCCATTCCCCGGTTAACCCGGGGAATATCACAAAGGATGTGAAATATCGGGGTCTGGCAGAAAAATCTGCTTCCCCGCTAGCATTCAAACATTAATAACAAGTCGCTAGAGAAATAAAACATGAAAAAACTCTCTTCCCTGGCCGGATTATCTTTGATAAGCCTGGCAACGGGCCTGGCAGCAAGTGCCAGCGCCGAAATTTTTACCGTAGAAAGTCTCAATAATCTCAATCAGCTCCATGACGTTAAGTTGTCGCCGGATGGCAATACCTTGGTTTATGGGCTGAAAAAAGGCACAGTTTCAAAAGACAACCACCTTTACCGCCAGGATATTAAATCAGGCAAAGTGCAGCAGCTCACCAGCCATCAGCAAGGCGAGTATAATGTTGTGTTTTCATCTGATGGCCAGAGCCTGTATTTTCTCTCGGGCCGCAGCGGTTCTTCGCAAATCTGGCAGCTGCCGTTAACTGGCGGTGAAGCCAGACAAATCACAGACTTGGCTCTGGACATCAATGGCTTTACCTTAAGTGAAGATGAAAAGACCTTCGCCCTTACCATGACGGTTAAACCCGGCTGCCAGACGCTTAAATGCACCCGGGATGCCAGGGAAGCCGACAGTAAAAAGAAGCATAATGTTCGCACTTATGATCAGCTGATGGTACGTCACTGGGACACCTGGCTTAACGAGTATAAAGAGCACCTTTTTGTTGCCAGCAAACCTGAGTCGGGTTTGATCAAAAATGCCACGGATATTATGCCCGACTGGCAGGGGGATATTGCCGGGATCGGTGAAGTCAGTTTCCACCCGCAAGGAACAAGCCTGGTGTTTTCTGCGAAACAGCCAGCCAAAGATAATGCCTGGACCACAAACTTTGACTTGTTCGAACTCGACTTAGCCGGCGTGAGTTCAGCTGCCGATACCGAAGTTAAGCTCACCAATATCACAGCCGATAATAAAGCCTGGGATGCGGCGCCGGTATTTTCTCCCAACGGCCGTTTCCTTGCCTATAAGGCGATGAGCACGCCGGGTTATGAGTCCGATAAATTCTCTATCCGGGTGCGGGACAATGTCACCGGCCAGGTAAAAGATATCGCCAAGCAATGGGATCGCTCCGTTAAAGAGCTGAAGTTTAGCGACGACAGCCGCAGCCTGTTTGCGACCGCCCAGGATGTCGGACAAAAGAGTATCTTTGCCATTAACCCGGAATTCGGCGATGTCCGCAATGTTTATAATGTCGGCAGCTCGGGGGATTTATCCATTGCCGGTGATTTAATTGTTTTTACCCGCCATACCCTTAACAGCCCGAAAGATGTCTTTGCCATCAACAGCGACGGTTACGGCTTTAAACAGCTGACCGATATCAATAAAGACAAGCTTGCCGATATCCAGTTCGGTGATTACGAGCAGTTCAGCTTTAAAGGTTGGAACAATGAAACCGTGCATGGTTACTGGATGAAACCGGCCAACTTTGAGCAGGGGAAAAAATACCCTGTTGCATATCTGGTTCACGGCGGCCCGCAGGGCAGCTTCGGCAACATGTTCCATTACCGCTGGAATGCCCAGTTATGGGCGGCGCAGGGCTATGGCGTAGTGATGGTCGACTTCCACGGCTCCACCGGTTACGGTCAGGCCTTTACCGACTCCATCGCCCGTGACTGGGGCGGAAAACCGCTGGAAGATCTGCAAAAAGGTTTAGCCTACATCACTGAAAACCAGAAATGGCTAGACGGCGACAATGCCTGTGCCTTAGGCGCTTCCTATGGCGGTTATATGATGAACTGGATCGCCGGTAACTGGCCGGATCGTTTTAAATGTCTGATCAACCATGCCGGTTTATTCGATATGCCAAGCTTCTACACCAGCACCGAAGAGTTATGGTTCCCGGAGCATGATATGGGCGGTCCGTTATGGCAGGGCAGTGAAGACTATAACAAGTTCAACCCGGCGGCTTTTGTTAATAACTGGCAAACCCCGACTCTGGTGATTCAGGGCGAGTTGGATTACCGGGTGCCGTATGCGCAAAGTCTCGGTGCTTTTACCACTTTGCAGCGTAAAGGTATCGACAGCCGTTTAGTGGTATTCCCTGGTGAAGATCATCATATCCGCAACCCGGATAACCTGATTGTCTGGTATCAGGAAGTGTTCAACTGGTTGGCGCGCTATACCGGTAATGCAAATGCCGATAGCGCAGCTAGGAGTGCTGATAAGGCGGATAAAAGTACCTTAGCCGGAAAGTAGCCAGGCGAGAGCGGTTATTAAACGGTAAATAATAAAAACGGCAGTTTAACTGCCGTTTTTCTTTTGTGGGAGATAATTAAAGAGGGGCTGTTTAATACATCAACAAAGGAAACACTTGTTAGCCAAGCCAGCCTTGTGGAATAAAATCAACGGCGGGTCCTTTGAGCATCACCTTTTTTGAAGCGGGTCCGTACATATCTTCATTGGCGGTGAAATACTTACCGTTATCTTCGGTAATGAAGTTGCACAGGTAACCGCCGGTTTTTTCAAACTCCAGATTCACCGAGGCGGCGCCGAATTTGGTTAAGGTGATGCCCCAGCCATCGGCGGACTTACTGACCCGGATATAACCTTCATCAGCCAGCCAGCTAATGGTGGGATCGATCAATTTATTGTAGGCATTAAAGAAAAAGTGGGCGCCGTTATTGCTGGATTTTTTTAGCAAGCCTGCTTCATCGACGATGCAAGCTTCGGGGAATGCCTTGTCGGCAAGATCAAGAATAAAGGAGCTGATCACTGCAAAAGCAGCATGGCGTTCGTTCCTTGAATACATTTTTTACCTCTGTGTATAAATTTAATTGCAAATTTGCACCGGCATATTAAGCGAGCAGTAAACCGCTTTCAATACCTAGGACCAGATAAATGATCAGATAATTTGCTTGTTTCCTCAGGTTTTATTTTATATTGTATACAATGTGGTTTGAATATTATGACTCAATATTAGAAGGTAACTAAGATGGCAGTGGGTATAGGCGGCTCAACACCAGAGCTGGAATTAAGCAAATTATCGGATATGACCGGGGATATCGCCGAAATTTCACAGGCGGAATATCAACAACGTATTGCCAGGGCACAGCAACTGATGCGTGAACAGGATATTGCCGCTTTGTATATCAATGCCGGTACCAATCTCGCTTATTTTACCGGTACCCTGTGGTCTGCTTCCGAGCGCATGGTGGGAGCGCTGTTACCGGCCCGGGGCGATTTAGTCTATATTGCGCCCTGGTTTGAACAAAGCACCCTGGATGGTTTTATGCAGGTTAAGGCGCCATCTGCTCCCTGGCATGAGCATGAATCCCCCTATGAACTATTGCTGGACCTGCTTTATGATAATGATATCAGCCAGGGGCGGGTAGCTCTCGATGAATCCAGTCCTTTTTTCCTGGTGGACGGACTGGTTCAGGCGGCGAAAAACAAAGGTGTCGCCCTGGATTTTATCTCCGGTGCGCCGGTAACATCGGCATGTCGGATGAGCAAATCCGACGCGGAAATTGCCCTGTTGCAGCGGGCAAAAGACATGACCCTGGCGGTACACAAAGCGGCGGCGAGGATATTAAAACCCGGTATTACCACAGACGAGGTCAGTCGTTTTATTTATCAGGCCCACAGAAAGGTTGGGGCGGTAAAGGGCTCGTCGTTTTGTATTGTGCTGTTCGGCGGCGATACTGCCTATCCCCATGGCGTGAAATCGCCCAAAGTGCTCGAAGAAAATGACATGGTGTTGATAGATACCGGCTGTTTGCTCCACGGTTACAATTCAGATATTACCCGCAGTTATGTTTTTGGCCAGGCCAGTGAGCGTCAGCGTGCGGTATGGCAGCATGAAAAAGAAGCCCAGGCGGCGGCTTTTGCGGCAGCCAAAATAGGGCTTGCCTGCGAAAGCGCAGATATCGGTGCCCGGCAATATTTAGAAACCCAGGGCTATGGGCCGGATTACCAGGTGCCGGGTTTGCCGCACCGTACCGGGCACGGCATCGGCCTGGATATCCATGAGGGTCCTTACCTGGTGCGCGGCGATAAAACACTGCTAAGTGCCGGTATGTGTTTTTCTAACGAGCCTATGATTTGTATCTATGGCGAATTTGGCGTGCGTTTAGAAGATCATTTTTATATGACGGAGCAAGGGCCTAAGTGGTTTACCCAGCCGGCCTGTAGTATTGATGATCCCTTTGGTTATGAAAGTGGTTATGAAAGCGATTATGAGCGTGGGGAGCAAGTCTGATGAAGCCATTCGCGAATATTGGCCGGGGGATTTTTGTTCTCGCGACCGGCGCCTTATTAAGTGCTTGCCTTAACACGCAAGAGCATATCCAGGCGAGTAAAGATAGCAAATCGGCAGCTGAAAAAGCGGCGCCGGTTAAGTTAGCCAAAGTTGATGAGGTGCTGAGCCAGGTTTTTGATTGCAACGCCACTATCACCATACGCTCCCAGGCCTTAACGCAGCAGGCGGTAGATAACGCCTGTAAAGAGCTGATCATCCGGGAAGATAAATTCCACCAGCTGTTCAACACCCGGGGCAAACCGGTGGCGGATGATTATAACCACAGTTTAAGGGCCAATTTTTATCACACGCGCGACGAGTATGTGAAATATGCCACCACCCATTTTAATATGCCCACCGACAACGGCGGCATGTACCTGGAAGGTTTGCCGCAGGATAGGGACAATCATGCCGAATTTGTCGCCTATGAAAAAAATGGCGGCTTGTGGAATCTCGAGCATGAATATGTGCATTATCTCGATAGCCGTTTTAACCGTTATGGTGATTTTTGCAACGGCCTGCATGATGATCATTCCGGCCCCGAGTTTTGTCCTGAGCCTAACCTGGATTATCCACACGGTGTCTGGTGGTCTGAAGGTATTGCCGAATATATTGCCAAAGGAGAAAGTTACCCGAAAGCGCAGCAACTGGCGGCAAGCAAGCTGTATCCGTTAAGCGAGTTATTTAATACCAGCTACAACAGCAATAGCGGCAGCGAGCGTGTCTATCAATGGGGTTACCTGGCGGTGCGTTTTATGATGGAGCAACACAGGGATAAAGTCGAGCAAACCCTGGTTTTCACCCGCAAAGGGGACTGGCAGGGCTATCAAAGCTTGTTACGCTCCTGGTCGACGTCCCTGGATCAAGAGTGGTTTCACTGGCTCGAGCAAGTGGCAATAAATTAAGCTTTCCCTGGCGGGCAAGCATAAACACTGAGCATTATTTGTGTTTGCCCGCATCCTTTTTAACCTTTTGATAAACCAGGTTGGCGCACAGCAGATCGCTTAATGCCGTGCCCACGGATTTGAACAAGGTGATCTCCTCTTCCGTCTGTCTCAATGTTTCCTGGCGGATACAGATATCGGCAAGTTCGCCGATAATTTCTGTTGCCTTGAAACTTCCTTCTGTGATGGGGATAAGCAACTCTCCCGCCTCAGCCAAACAGTTGCTTAAGCTGTCAACATATACCCTGGCCCGGCTGACGGTCGTGCTGTCGCATTCCCGGGCATCTTTTAAGTGGTTGCCCAGGCAATCGACATGAGTGCCCGTCGTCAGCCATTTACCATTAAACAGCGGGGTTTTCGCGCCGGTGGCGCAGCAAATAATATCGGCTGTCGGGATTTCATGTTCAAGCTTAACACTGGCGTGAAAATCAACTTCCGGGTAAAGGGCAGTGAATTGTTTAAGCAGGGTCTGTACCTTAGCCGTATTTCTCCCCCACAGGGTCACCCGGCGCAGTTCACGTACGCTTAAATGGGCATGCAGTAAATAGGAGGCCAGTTGGCCCGTGCCACATAACAGCAAGTGCCGGCTGTTTTCCCGGGACAACAAGCTGCTGGCCAATGCCGATACCGCTGCGGTGCGCCAGTAGGTAATACTGGTGCCGTCAAGGAGCGCCAAAGGTTCACCGCTGTGCCTGCTAAACAGTAAAATCTTGGAAAACAGGCTCGGCAGTTGATGGTTTTTTTCGTTGTCCGGAAAATAGGTGAAGACTTTTGTGGCTATTACCTCATCATTCCACGCCGGCAACAGGGCAAGGCCGTCACGGCTGTTATTGCTCTTAAAATCTAAGCTATAGCTCTGGCGCTGTGGCATAGTAAAAGAGCGGCTAAAACCTTGTTTAAGCTCCTCTATTAAAATGTCAAAGTTTACATGTTGCTCTACTTGCTCTGCGTTGATAATCTTCATCTGTCACTCTTATTGTCTACGGCTTTTACTGACTTTAAAGCTCTAACAAATCTTTGGGAGCCCGGGTGAGAATTTCCACGCCGTTTTCTGCCAATACCACGTCATCTTCAATGCGGATGCCGCCCCAACCGGGAATATAGATGCCCGGTTCTATGGTGATAACACAAGCCTTTTCTATGCTTTGCTCACAGGCAGGGCCGATAAAGGGCAGTTCATGCAACTCTAATCCGACACCATGTCCCAATCCTTCCCCTGCATGGTTTTTGTAATCACTGGCACGCAAAATATCTGCCGAGTGCCGGTATAAATCACTTCCCCTGATGCCCGGCCTCAGTGCCTCCAGGGCTGCCTGCTGGGCGTCTCGCACCAGCTGGTAAACCTGTCTCTGCTCGGCGCTGGCCTTGCCAAAAACATAAGTGCGGGTCATGTCCGAGCGGTAGCCGTTCATCACAGCGCCAAAGTCTATTAAGATCAGATCTCCCGGCTTAAGCTTTCTGTTTGAAGGAATGCCGTGGGGCAGGGCACTGCGTTCGCCAAACAGTAAGATGGTGGCAAAGGAGACTTCTTCCGAACCCAGCAGCGCCATCTGGTATTCCAGCTCGATGGCCAGTTCACGCTCTGTGATACCTTCTTTGATTAAGGGTAGGATATTGGCCAGCGCCTGGTCGGCAATTTGCGCTGCCTGGGAAATGGCGGTGATCTCCGGTTCGGATTTGTGATAGCGCAGCTTTTCCACCGCACCGGTGACCCCTTCAATTTGCTTTATCGTTTCAAGGCGGCGGATTTCATGTTCTATTTGTAGCCAGGCATTAACGTCAATATGGCCGCTTTCAAACATCAGCTGTTGGCAGCCGTCTTGTTGTAAAAGTTCGGCGATAAGGGATGCCAGGCTTTGTTTTTCCCGCTGCCGGCAAATTACGGTAAAAGCTTCGGCCTGGACTTTTGCCTGTTCCACGTAGCGGTAATCCGTCAGCAGGTAGCTGTTTTTTCCGGTAAGTAAAATCGTGGCGGCATGGCCGGAAAACTCGCTGAGGTAGCGGATATTGATGTCGCTGAAAATAAGCAGGGCGTCACTGCCTTGTGTAAACAGTTGCTGGCGTAAGTGTTGGAGCTTCATGTTATTGTTACTCTTGTTTTGATTGTTAATGACTTTATTGGCCGTTGATGCCTGTAAACGTTTTAGGAGTTACCTTAAGAGAAAACCGTGTTTGAGCGGGTCCTGTTCGTTGATCAGCCACCGGCCTTTGCCGCAGACAAAAGCCTGGCCGCTGACCCGGGCGATCACCGCCGGGTAACCGTCATAATCAAGCCGCTCACAGGCCTGTACGGTAAACTGGCTGCCTAGAATGCTCTCTATATTGATGTCTTGTTTTAGCGGTACTTGTCCTTTGGCGACATGCAGGGCAATGCGGCCGCTGACGCCGCTGCCGGTGGGGCTGCGATCGAGCTCGCCGTCGGCAAAAATGCAGACATTGCGGCTGTGCACGCCGTCAACTGGCGAGTCATCAATAAAAATCACGCCGTAAAGAAAGCTTAAATCGCCTTCCAACGGGTGGCTAACGGGCCGTTTTTTGCTGATGGCGGCTTTTATTTTTCTGCCGTGGTTGATGAGTTTCTCCTGTTGCTCCGGCACTAATGCAAGCCCTAACTGTGATGCCTGTACATAGGCGTAAAAAGCGCCGCCAAAGGCAATATCAAAATTAACCTCGCCGATGCCGTCAACAACAATGCTTTGCCCGGCGGCATAAACAAAAGAGGGCACGCTGTCAAAGTTTACCCGGGTGACCACCTTGCCCCGGGCAAAGGCGCGGGCGTGGATTTGCCCGCAGGGAACATCGATCACCACTTGAGTGACTTCGCCTGTTTGTTCCACCACGCCGGACTCCACCGCACATTTGGCCAGGGCAATCACCGCATGGCCGCACATGGTGCTGTAGCCTTCGTTATGGATAAAAATGGCGCCAAAATGGCTGTTTTCCCGCTCAGGTTCGGTAATGATGGCGCCGTACATATCACCGTGTCCCCTGGGTTCAAACATCAGGGCGCGGCGCAGGGCATCATGGCGGAGCAGGCAGTCGCGTCTTTTTTCTAAAATGGTGCTGCCTGCAAGTTCAGGAAAGCCGCCGGTGATGATGCGCAGCGGCTCGCCGCCGGTATGGCATTCAAGGGTTTCTATGGTGAGGGTATTTTCCTGCCTTGAGCCATTTTCCTGTGGCGGCTGCCATTGCTGGAATTGTGCGGCGGTATCTTGCCCGGCGGTTTTGTTTTTGGTTTTTGTCAGCATCTGCTTATTTTCCTGTTGCGGTTTCTGGTGCTGTTGCCAGCTGGTATTGCTGTTGTTCAATTTCCGTCACCAGTTCCCGGTTGAACAGATACAGGGCAAAACAGGTCAGCAGCCCCAGGCAGGCGAAAATAAACCACATCAATATCGGATTGGCCATTTCCACGGCCACCTGCTGATATAACCAGCCGGACAGCAGACCGGCGAATAAATTGCCCAGTGCCATGGAAACAAAGTAATAACCCATAAACATGGCGGCTTTATCTTTAGGGGCAAAGGAGGCGACATATTCCTGGCTTTTCGGAGAGGCGGTCATTTCCCCGACGGCAAAGATAATCACCGAGCAGGCGATCAATAAGCCGCCAAAAATAACGCCGTGGGCGAAGCCGCCTGCCAGCATGGCAAGGGCAATAATGCCGGTACCGGCAATCAGGGTCGGCAGCGGTTTAAACTGTCCGATAAAGCGGCTGATGACGACCTGGAATAAGATGATCATTAAAAAGTCCAGGCTTAGCAGGGTTGCGGGATTGAGCTGGCGGTATTCCTGGGCCCAAACGCGGGCATATTCCTGGCTTAACCGGGCCGCCTCCAGCTGGCCCGACTGGCTGATGTGCATAAAGGCGTATTGCAGCTCCTGCTCCGGTACGCGTACGTCGAGGGCGACTAAGGCTGCGGTGATTTCCCCGATGGAGGCCTGGCTGATGTGGGCTTTTTGCAGCTCGGTTAAAGGCAAGGCTTGCGTTAATCGGGTGATCTCCGCGGCTAGGGTGTCGAGCTTGATGGCGGTCAAGGTATCGTGCAGGTAGGGGCTGAGCTGATGTAATAGCCTGACCAGATCTGAGCTGTCGACAAAGTCGCGGATATAAACCGGCAAGGTGATAAACAGCTGTAGGTAAACGGTCCAGAACCCTGTGATGATCAGCAAATAAATCATAAAGGCCTTGTTACCCAGTTGCATTTTTTGCCGGTACCAGGGCTGGGGGCTTTTTGTATGCCTTGGTTGTTGATTCTTTAATGCCAGGTCCCAAAGCAGGGCAAGCAGGATCAAGGCACCGGCTACTATCAGGGTGACTTTGCCGCTGGTGATCAAACCGGCGTAAAAGGCGACCAAGAGAAAAAGTAACGGCACCACAAGCAAGGCCAGCCGGGCATTGCCCAGCACCTGCTGCATTTCTGCAAAGACCTGCTTTAACGGTTTGTTATTGGCCTGGCGCTGTGGCTCCCGGTAGAAAAAGATTGCCGGGATAAAATTGAGGCTTATCCACAGGGCGGCGAAGATAAACACATATTGCCAGCCGTAATTTTTCTGGATAATGGGGGCTAATACCGGCCCCAAAAAACCGCCGATATTGACCATCATATAGAAGATGCCAAAACCCAGTCCCCGGTTACTGCTGTCTGTGGTGCGGCTGATGGTGGCGATCACCACAGGTTTAAAGATACCGGCGCCGAGGGCGATCAGCATAAAGACACTGATAAAGCTGGCGAGATCTGTGGCATAACCGAGCAGATAATAACTGGGGGCCATCAGGGTAAAAGAAAGCAGGAACATCTTGCGGTAGCCGAATCTGTCTGCCAGCGCGCCGGAGATAACCGGGAACAGATAAAGGAAAAACGGCACCACCCCCATGATCAGACCGCGTTCGCTATTGCCCAGTCCCAGGCCTCCCTGGGCCGTTGGTGTCATGATATAGCTTGCCAGCAGGGTATAGATACCGTACCAGGCCAGGCGTTCAAAAATTTCCATGGTATTGGCGACATAGAAGGTTGCCGGGAAAGGGGAGGGTGTTATTGTTTTCATCTTGTTGGCTGTTTTTTATGCTTTTTAATTTTATAACACAAGATTTGTATACAATATACCTTTAATTGGGTTGATATGGGCTGTTTTTCATTTTAGCGCGACGAAACGTTGCGGTTAAAAAGCAGCAAAAAGCAGTAATAACGGCTGCGGTATTGTGTTTAGTTTGCCTGTGGTGAGCCGGTTGAGAAAAAGCCCGCAGCTTGCCCGAATTAAAGGCAAGCTGGCCGGGGTTAGCAAAGATTATTGCTGTTTGTTGAGCATCAGCTCATAGACTTCTTTGGGTGTTGTCGACATGCGGATCAATTCACTGACAAACTGCACGATATTCCGGCCCCAGATGTCGTTATGGCCGTCCATTAAGGCTTTTGATACCTGAATGTTCATGTAGGGGTTGCGGGCGGTGGTGCGGTTGTGGCTGTTTAAATCAACCGTGCTAAAGACGCCGGGCCGGCTGTCATCCGCCGCCGACCAGTGCTGGTAGGCATCGAGCAGGTCAAAGGTGGTTTTATCACCGGCAGACTTTGCCGTTAAGCTGTGGGTCAGGTAGGGCTCAAAATGCCCGATGGCGGTACGGTCGGCGCTGCCCTGGCTGATCTTTATCGCTCTTTTACCATCGCTTCCCGGCCGGTCGCAGTAATGTCGGGTCATGTTCCTGTGGGATTCGAAAAAAGTTGACAGGCTGCGCCCGACAGGGAAGGCAATCTTTGTGGCATAGTCGGTTTCAGAGGTCAGTACCGCCAGTTTTGGCAGCTGATCGCGTAAATATCGCCTGCAGCCTTGTTGCGATAAATGAAATAAAGGCGCAAAACGCAGGGCTTCAAAAGCCGGATTCATCAATAACACCAAATCGCCAAAACCGCCGGCGCTGCCCTGGTAGTTTTTGTTTTGGCGTGAATCGATAAAACGATCGGTCAGCACTTTCTGCAATGAGCTATAGACGACGGCGCCGCCAAAAGAGTGGCCGATAACCACCAGGCGGCTGGTGGAAGCCGGGCTGCCTTCCTTGATAAAATTACGGATATTGACCAGTTCTTCGAGTTTGAGCAGGACCTGGGTAACCCCCTGGCGGCCGACTTCATGGGCGGTATTTTTCCTGTCCCAGAAAGTGACGGTATTGAGATATTCGAGATCTATCGAGTCACCGCGCCAGCCGATATAAACCCCCAACACAGTGCGTCTTTGGCGTTTTTGCCTGCTGCTGTCCCGGTACTCGTTGGCGGATACCTGCTCCAGCAGGGTTCTGAACCTGCTGATATTGGTGTCTTGGGGTTTGGCGCTATGATGCCAGCCGTGGACAAAAGTAAGTAGGAGTACGTCTTCTCTGGCGGCCAGCTCAAGATAATGGTTCAGCAGTTTATCCCGGCGCTCTGGGCTGCGCGCCATACCCTGGTCGTCGTATTCGATAAAACCCAGCTGATATTCTTTGTCGCTGCCGCGGTTGGCTATTTGCATAAAACTGGTGGCACATTCTCCTGCCAGGGTATATAGGCATTGCCGGTCTGCGGTGCGGAAGGCACTGTTGGATGAGCAACCCAGTGCCCCGAGTATGAATATCAGTGGCCATAATAGATGCACTTTCATGGTGATAACTTTCCTTTTTTATCGGCATATTCTGTAACCAGACGATGGTGTTAGAGGTATGTGACTGTTAATTATCTGGATTAATTTTTAAAACTAAGTATAGACAGGAAACTCCCTGGTGCAGGAGGTCAATTTTGCCCGAAACGGGGGATTTGTTATTCGTCGGCGAGATTTGTTGCGCTAAGCATGAAACAGGTAAAGCAGCTGATAGATACTTGCTTGTGGAAAAGTTTTTGAGCAGTAGAAAAAGCCGGAGACAAAGAAAAATGTCAGCACAAACTTTAGTACATTGGGCTGAATTTGCAAGAGAATATCGAAAGATTCACCGGGTAAGTACGCGTTTGCTTGTTTTTTGAACATTGGCTGGTTGTTTGTTGTTCGGCTGGTTTTTTCACGGCTGTCCACAATTCTTGTGGATAACTCTGTTAGTAATGGCTTGATTCTATCCCCAAGGCGGCGGCTTGTATGCGTCTTGATTTAAACGGTTGAATTATAACCAATTCAATTTTGCTGGTCTTTGTTATTGTTTATTGCGTCAGCCCGGGCAGTAAAACCTTGACCGCGGAGCTGTGAGCAGCTCCGCCGCCAGTGGTGCTTTAAGGCATCCAGCTGTAACTGACTTTACAGAAAAATGTTTTTTGCCGGCGCTCAAGCCGGTCTAAGCTATTGTCCTGGGCGCTGTTATCGGAATAACCGAGATAAAAGACCGATTGCGGGTTGAGTTTGTAGGAATATATCAGCTGGCTGGATAAACTTTTGTTTGTGCCTAAATAATCATCGCCAAGGCCGGGGTTGTTAGCCGGGTTTCTTTCGATGTCCGAGTAAACCAGGCTCAGCTTTAACGCGCTTTTTACGTCAAACTGGTATGAGATGCGTAAATCAAGCAAATTTTCGGTATAGACCTCGGCTTTGTCGGCTTCGAGTTTGATATAGTTTTGGTAAAAGTCGAAGTAAAGATGATCGCTGGCATGGATCTGCAGGTAAGTGGTAATTTTGGAGATCTCTCCCAGGCGGTTGTTGTTGTAGTCTATCTGATCGCCAAATTGATAACCTAAACCGGCAAAGATACCCGGCGTTGGCTGAAATTCCCCATAGAATTTCAGCTTTTGTTCGTCAAACTGCTCGCTGTTGCCCAGGATGCGGCTGTCCGCTGAATTAAACCTTAAGCCTGTTTTTGTTGCTTGCTGATATTCCAGGTCTATCTCGCTTAAATAGGGGCCTAAGATCTGCAACTCGGTGATCAGCTCACGTGAGATAAATTCATCCTGCTCGTTATGGCGTATGGTCCATTCGCTGCTGATATTGGCCTCGGTCCATACAGAATCGCCGGTGCCGTAGAATAAACGTTTTGCTTCCAGCTGGCTTTCTTTGAAATCGGCCCGGGTCATATAGCCAAGATCGGCGCGAAAGCCTTTGCCGATTTGCTGGTGGCGGACGCCGAGCTGCCAGAATTCAGAGTCGTGCTCCAGGGCAAGTTTAAAGGCCTGGTCATCACCTTTATCTTCCTCTTGATTGCTAAGCAGGACAATGCCCACATCTTCACTTTCGTCCCGGGTATCGCTATGCATTACTTGGGCAATCAGGGTATTGGAGTCGGTGATGCGGTATTTGCTGTCCATACTTACCAGGGCGTTATGGTAATCCTCATTTAACCTCAGGGTTGAGGTGACGCCAAAGGTAAGATCTTCACTTTGCTCATAGCGGTAGCTTATCGCCGCGGCGTGACTGTCTTTGTCGCTGACCACCAGGGAGGAGCTTAAGTTACCCGGCTTGATATAACTGGTTTGGGTATCATTGGCGATAAAGACCCCGTAACTGTGGTTATTGTCGCGGCCGGTGAGTTTTACCCCGTAATCGGGATCGCTGATATTGCGGGTATGCACCAGGTTGTAATTGCTGGCAAAGTAATCGGCATTTTCCAGGAAAAAGGCACGTTTTTCGTCATAAAACAGGGAAAAATTCTTATTGGCGGTTAATTGTGCGCTGTCGGTTTCGACGTTGGAGAAGTCGGGGTTGATGGTGGCGTCGAGCTGGGTGTCTGCGCTTAGTCCCCAGCTGAGGCTAAGCCCGGCATCGACATCATCTTCTTGCTGCCAGTCGCTGCCGGGGGTAAAAATGTCCCGGCTACTTTCCTGTGAAGCCACCAGTGAAGGGGTTAATTTAATATTCGAGCCCATTTTTGCCTGCTGAAAACCTGTGATTTCCGGCATCTGGCAAATCCAGCAGGCATTGTCGCGGTCCAGGGGAATATGGGAGATTCTTAATCTTTCATCTCTTGGGTACAGGCGCACCAGTTCGATGGCCCAGGTTTTGATGTCGGTCCCGGGTTTAAAGTTTAAGGTGCTGTAGGGGATCGCCATTTCCACCTGAAAGCCGTCGGCGGTTTTTTTGCCGTAGGATTGCCAGAAGCCATCCCAGAGATTATTGCTTTGCCCGGTGAGTTCGTTGGTAATGCCGTCGTGCTGTACCCCGAACGGGTTAACAAAAAATTTGTAATTCAACCGCCGGTTATTAAAGGTATCGAGCTTGATCCCCACCAGATCGCCGTGCCAGGAGGAATCTCTGTCGGTCAGGTAGCCCATGATGTTTTCGGGTTCGGGATCGCCGGCGATAAAGGCGATATAAATATATTCGCCGTTTTCGATTAATTTGGCCCGGGTTTGTACCGGACTGGGCTGATTTTCCCACGGGTCATTGACGATATTGAGAGAGACCTCCAGTGCATCCTGCCATGCCTGGTCGTCAATTTCGCCATCTATGGTAATGGTTTGCGAAGCATAGGGAATATTAAGTTGTCCCTCAGGGATCGGGGTTGTGTTTGCGTATGCCGCTTGGCTGCCAACAGTGAACAAGACTAGCGCTGTTGCAAAAATACAGCTACTCCTTAGCACAGGCATTTTTTCTCCAAAAGTCAGGTTTATTGTTTTTATTGTTCGCCCCTAAACGCGGGCGCTAGATGATTACAAATTTCTTATGTAAAAACAATTGTTATTCTACCCTTTCAGGACAATTAATGCGCCAAATAATGTCAGCGTAAAAGGATTAATTATCGTGAAGCATTGACAAGATCTTTGTCTTTTTAGCACAATCGGTGGCAGAAAACCTTTGTGCCGGATCAGCGCTTTTATCCGGCCCTGAATTTTCCACGCCTGCGAGCGAAAAAATAAGAAGTTGCTATGCCCTTTACCCCGTTAGATATTATTGCCCTGGTTATATTTGTTGTACTTTGGACCGGTTATACCTGGTTTGCCCGTAAAAAGGCAAAAACAACCGACTGTATTGCCCGTTGTTTACATCAGCACAGGATACACTGGATGTATGAAATCATGGTCCGGGATATCCGGGTAGGGGATGCGGCTTTGCTGGCAAATTTGGAGCGTAATATTGCCTTTTTTGCCTCCAGCACCCTGTTGATACTCGCCGGTGTGCTGACCTTGTTTGCCCAGGTGGAACGGCTGGAAGATGTGTTGTCTTCTATTCCTTATGCCGACTTTCCCAATCATCTGGCGATACAGTTAAAATTGACGCTGCTGGCATTTATTTTCGTCATTTCATTTTTCCAGTTTACCTGGTCGATGCGCCAATACGGGTTTTTGAATGTGATGATAGGGGCGGCTCCGCTGGATCAAACCGGCGACAATAAAAACCTGATGCAATATGCCAGGGAGATGGCGGTGGTGCAGGATCAGGCCGCCCATTCTTATAACTACGGCCTGCGCTCTTATTATTTTTCCCTGGCGGTAATTAGCTGGTTTTTCCACCCGGCGCTGTTTATTTTCGCCAGTATGTTCGTGGTCTATACCTTATTTATCCGGGAGTTTCGCTCTAAGGCGGTAAAAGCCATTACCACGGGGCAGGCGTTATTAAATAAGGAGCGCCAGGATGGACAGGGAGACAGTTAACATGGGGCATAAGTACAGCCAGTACAGTGTTGAAGATTTCGATAAATTTGACTGTCTGAAACTGTCTAAAAGCATTTACCTGGTGTTGTTATTTGTGCTGCGCGGTTACCTGGTGTGGTTAATGTCGGTGACTAATATGCAGGACAGGGTCGGTATTATCCAGTGGCTGTATCCGCAAACGGCGTTGTTTTACCTGAGCCTGATTTCCGGGGCGGTGGGACTTTTTGTGGTGCTGGTGATCAGCCTGCGCCGTCCGGGAGCAAAAAACTGGGTCAGGGTGAGCTGGTCATATTGCCGTGGATTGCTAATTTTTGCCCTGGCATTTGATTTTATTGTTTCTTTGCTTGGCTTTTTTTACTGGCAGTTGTTGTCTGTGTCCTGGCTGGTGATACAGGGCAGTGTGATTGCGGTGCTCATTTATTTTTGCTTTCGCAGTAAGCGCATGACCATCAACTTGCAGGAATTTCCGGAAAAATTACCTGAATAAGCTGCCGGGCAGCTTATTCTTAACTTATCTTTCCCTTTCTCGCTAATAAAAGTATTTTTCACTTAGTCGAGTTTGTGGGTGCCGCTAATCGGCAGTTTTAAATAATGTTTATTGCCTTCATCCGCGGCAGGTAACTGTCCGGCAATAATATTAAACTGCAATGAAGGATAAAGCAGCCTGGGAATGGCAAGTCCGGCATCCCTTTGCTGGCGGGTGGTGACGTATTCCCGCTCGCTGACTCCGCAGGCAACATGAATATTCATTTCTTTTTGCTCGCTTACCGGGCAGGCGTATCTTAATGCTCTTTGATTTGGCTGGTAGTCGTGACATATATATAAGGTGATATCATCCCCCAGCCGATAGATTTTCTGGATTGACTGATAGAGCTGCGCTGCCGAGCCGCTGGGAAAGTCACAGCGGGCGGAGCCCGAGTCCGGCATAAATAAGGTATCGCCGATAAAGGCATTGCTGCCTATAACATAGGTTAAGCTGTCCGGGGTATGACCCGGGGTCGCCAGCACCTTGATGTTACATTCTCCTAAGGGCAACTCATCGCCGTCATCAAGCAGGCGGTCAAATTGCTCGCCGTTTGTGCTTAGTTCTTTGAGGTTAAACACCTCTTTAAAGGTTTGTTGAATCGAGGTGATTTCACCGCCGCAGGCGATGTTGCCGCCGAGTTTCTTTTTTAAATAGCTGGCGGCGGTGACATGGTCGGCATGGGCATGGGTTTCCAGCAGCCACTCAAGCTGCAGGTTATTTTCCCGGATATAATCGATAACTTCAGTGGCGAACTTGGTGTCTATTTCACCCGAATAAATATCAAAGTCTAATACCGGGTCAATCACGGCACATTTTCGGCTTTCGGGGCAAGTGACTATATAGCACAAAGTGGATGAAGGCTGATGAAAAAGGGCTTTGATCTTAGGGGTCATAGTTTGCTACCGGCTCGTGACTAAAGGACTAAAAGAAATAATATATATTATATGGTTATATGTGGGCCAGTAATATTATCCTGTAGGTGAAATTTATTCTGTAGCGCTTTCTATTGATGCCCAAATAGCATAATAACCGTTGATATTTTGTGCCGGGCATTTATAAGCTGCTATTGTATTGGCCGGCGGCATCGACAAGCATTTATTAAGGGTGTACCATTTTCCCCATTGTGCGCTGTTTATCTTTTGCCGCCGCCAAGCGTTAGTAAACGTGAATATCAGCCGAAATATTGCCGTCTTTAGGATACCTATAGTGAGTGAAGTAAATAATAAAGAACATCGTTTGATCATACTCGATACCGAAACCACAGGTATCAGTACCCGGGAAGGGCACCGTATTGTTGAAATAGGTTGTGTGGAAATGATCAACCGCCAGTTAACCGGGCGGAATTATCATGTATATATCAACCCGTTAAAGTTTATGGAACAAGAGGTTATTGATGTTCACGGTTTAACCAATGAATTTCTGCAGGATAAACCGGTATTTTCACAAGTCGCCAATGACTTTATTGAATTTATCCGCGGGGCCGAGTTGGTGATCCATAATGCCAAATTCGACGTCGGCTTTATGGACCATGAATTTGCCATGGTCGGGAAAAACTTACCCATGACCGAGGATATCTGTACCGTGACCGATACCCTGAAGGTCTCCAAAGATGAATTCGGCTCGCCGAAAACCCTGGATTATCTCGCCCGCTTTTATAAAGTGGATAAGTTGGTTGACCGTACTTATCACGGGGCATTAATCGATGCCCAGTTGCTGGCTTTTGTTTATATTGAAATGACCCGCCGGCAGGAAGTCTTTAATCTTTCCGCCGATGATAGCGGCGGCGGCGACAGTAACAGCATCCGAAGATTAACAACCGAGCGGGCGCCGTTAAGGGTTTTAGCGGCAACGGCCGATGAAATGACTGCACATCAGGAACGTTTGGCTATCGTCGCAGAGAAAGGAGGAACGCCGTTATGGCGTTCGTAAGAAATCATGGCAGGACTTTATAGAGGCTTATTGCTTACGGCGCTGTCTGCTTTAAGCTGGGTTAGCGGCGCACAGGAATTGCCCCATGAAATTGAATATTATCAATCAAACGATAAAACGAATCAGATCTCCTATTTTGATAACCGCTTTCGTATCGATGCCCAGATAGAAGAAGTAACCATGATCTTCTACCGTGCTCATGGCAGCCAGCCGATTATTCTGGTGCGGCCGGACGGCAGTAAACTGAAAATTAATAATCTGCCGGAAGATAAAGTGGAATGGTACGATGACAGTACCTATGACATGATCAAAATTAAAAAACCTATGCCGGGCCCCTGGCAGGCAATAGGGAATATTTTGCCCAAAAGTAAAATCATGGTGCTTTCTGAAGTAAAAATTGAAGTGGAGTCTTTACCGGAAATTTTACTGGCGGGGGAAACCTTAAAAGTGACGGGTAAATTATTTAACGGCGACCGGGCGATCGATATCCCGGGTTTCAGGGATGTGATCCATCTTGATGTTGATTTTTATAGTACCAATAATTCTGCCTACGACAACTTTGGCGCCGAGCCGATAAAACTGACCACTTTCCGTGATGACGGCAGGGATCTGGATGAATACGCCGGGGATAATCTGTTTACCGGAGAGTTTGTCTTAAACTTTGCTCCGGGGGAATGGCAGCCCATTTATGTGATCAAATTACCTATGGCCACGCGGGAGCTCAGACAAAACCCGGTTATTCTGCATCCGACACCGGTGACCATTAAGGTGGATACCACCAATGAAGAAGAACAATTTCACCAGGTACATTTTGTGATTGATGATGAATTTGTCGATCCCGACAGTTTAATCTTCCAGGGCAACTTTGTTTTTCCTGATCGCCAGGTTGAAGCCTTTTCTATTATGGAGGGTAGTGGCGGCGAACGTATCAAAGAGCTTGCTTTTACCGAGCCGGGTATCTACCGGGTAAAAGTCAGGGCATTTGGCAGAACCCAAAATGGCCGGGAGTTTCGTCTGGTGATCCCGGAATTTGCCTTTAATGTTGAGCCTAAAGCAGATGATATTAATTTCACCGTAGACGAAGACGGACAAACGAAAAAGTTATCTGAGGAAGAAGTGGCCAAGCAACTGGCCGAACAACTGGCGTTTGAGCAGGAGCAGGAGAGAATAAGAAAGGAAGAAGAAGAGGCTAAAAGGCAGGAAGAAATGATCACTATTGTTGTTGTCGGCAATATTGTGATTCTTTTTATCGCCCTGGCGATCTTTTTTACCTTACAGTGGCGTAAGAAAAAGTCAGCTGAAGCAGAAGAACAACAAGAATAAGTTGAAGGCGGGCGAAATAAGCTGTTAATTTTTCGCCTGACGGGCGTCTTAACAGCAAAGAATGCACGTTAATCGAACGCTTTGTTTAGCAAATGCGCAGCCAGTAAATTATATGAAAAAAGATGTTGACGGATACACTTCATAACCGTATTATCTCCGCCGCATTCAACGAGTTGTTGTTGAAACGCAGAGTTTAAATCGCGGAGTGGTAGTTCAGTTGGTTAGAATACCGGCCTGTCACGCCGGGGGTCGCGGGTTCGAGTCCCGTCCACTCCGCCAATTTAAATCTGTTTAAGCATATCTGCGGAGTGGTAGTTCAGTTGGTTAGAATACCGGCCTGTCACGCCGGGGGTCGCGGGTTCGAGTCCCGTCCACTCCGCCAATGATGCACAAGATAAACAACTTTTTGTTCGTGATTAAGATATCGCGGAGTGGTAGTTCAGTTGGTTAGAATACCGGCCTGTCACGCCGGGGGTCGCGGGTTCGAGTCCCGTCCACTCCGCCACATTTTAATAGCGATAAATGCACAAGAAATAGAAAAGAAGTAAAAGTTATACTGCGGAGTGGTAGTTCAGTTGGTTAGAATACCGGCCTGTCACGCCGGGGGTCGCGGGTTCGAGTCCCGTCCACTCCGCCACATTCCTTTATCCTTCATTTCAGCTAATATCTGGCTTTGAGAGCCAGTACTTGTAAAAGTAGAATTCTCTGATGTAAAGATTATATCGCGGAGTGGTAGTTCAGTTGGTTAGAATACCGGCCTGTCACGCCGGGGGTCGCGGGTTCGAGTCCCGTCCACTCCGCCACCTATCTTTACCTGGTCCTGAGAGCCAGTGCTTGTTACGTAAATCTCAAACGTAAAGATTATATCGCGGAGTGGTAGTTCAGTTGGTTAGAATACCGGCCTGTCACGCCGGGGGTCGCGGGTTCGAGTCCCGTCCACTCCGCCACTTATCTTTACCTGGTCCTGAGAGCCAGTGCTTACTAAGTAAATCTCAAACGTAAAGACATATGCGGAGTGGTAGTTCAGTTGGTTAGAATACCGGCCTGTCACGCCGGGGGTCGCGGGTTCGAGTCCCGTCCACTCCGCCACTTATCTTTACCTGGCACCGAGAGCCGGTACTTATTTAAGTAAATCTCAACAAAGCAGTAGATATCGCGGAGTGGTAGTTCAGTTGGTTAGAATACCGGCCTGTCACGCCGGGGGTCGCGGGTTCGAGTCCCGTCCACTCCGCCACATTTGCTCAATATCCCCAAAGGTTTCTAAAAGCTCTCCATCTAAATGTATCTTCCTTTCTGGTTTATAAATCATATTATTTAACTTATCCGGATCTCCTTATTCACTGATTTTTCAATGATCTGCATGTGTTGTTTGCATTTCCATCCGATAATGAGTGCCACTGGCGCCGGTTACCGTAAAACCAATACGTTTGTACAATTGCAATGCAGGGTTGTCTTTTATCACGCTTAATCTTACCGGAACCTCCCGGGACTGTGCCTGCCTGAGTAATATCTCTAATACCCGGGTGGCGATGCCGCTATTTTGATGGCTCGGCAAGACCGCAATATCGATCAGTAAATCATATTCGGGGTAGGGATTAATGATGAGCTGTCCGGCAGCAGTATTTCTTAGTTGTATGATTAAATACTGCGCCTGAGGCCAGCGCTGTCGGTAATCTCTTTGCTGTGCCAGGAGTTGAATGTTTGTCAGTATTTCTTGCTGCTCAGGAGCCAAATGGGCAAACATGGCCTGGCTGTTGGCAATAAATAGGTCTTTAGTAAAAGCCTCATCATTTTTTGTCCATGGCCTTAAAGATATCTCTGCTGGTGGTGTCTTCATCGGAAATCTCTGTTGATAAAACCCCGTTGCCGGGGGGGTTATGGAGAATCAAATCGCTGAATATTATCTATGTCAATGTAAGAAAGGGATCTTTACCATTACCGGCTTAGATCCCCGCGATTTCATTAATTACGAGAAGGAAACAGGCCTACCAGTGCGATACAATAATTGAGCACCAGGTAGGGTTGCATATTGGTGTGGCCGGTACCTGTACCTATATTATCCTGTTGTACCAGGATAGCGTCATTTTCCATATCGGCATCCGGGGCGCTGGTGGAATAAGTGGCAGCCGATACGCCGGCATCTTTGGACCAGACATTATCAACGGCGACATTGGTGTCGCCCGCTGTCGTGACACAACGTGCGGTTGCCCTGACATTATGATTGTGGGCCGGCAAATTCGCTTCGGTTAAGATGGTGGTTTCATTACCTGCTCTCGCTCCCTGGGTTCTGGAAGTTAAGCCGGGACCACTGCCATGATGAATGATCATACGTCCGCGTAAGTCGGGTAGTCCAAAAGTTGTTCTGCCATCCCCGCCATACATAGTACCGAGTAAAGAAAACAAGGCACTATTTGAGGAAATAGACAGCAGCTGGCCATCACATTTAGCCCATCCGCGGGGAGCAAAATTAAAACCAAAAGCTTGTATTTGGCCTATAAATGGTTCAGACATAATAAACTCCTATTGCTTCTTTTTCTGGCCCTGTGATGAAAGCAGTGATCACGGCAAACATATCTGCCCGGGCCTGAGGTAAATGATGTATTGTTCCGTTTGTTGGAACGGGAAAAATACTGTTAGTTAATCTTTGTCTCTGTTTAGGTTTGCCCCTCAAATAAACAAAATACTGCCCGGTAGTTGTTACTCTCCTCTATTTTTTCAAGGTAAACCTGATGTTGCTGGTCACTTTTTAAGTGGGCAATTTGGTAAAGGCCATCCGCTTTCTCGGTATCATGACAGTTAAAGGTTAAGTCAAACTGTAAAAGTCCGGGAGAAACCGGTCCGGTTTTAACCTCGGCTAACTTGATGCACATAGTACCGCTTGGGTTCCAGGCCAGGTATCTGTCATTTATTTGCCTGGCAAATTGACCTTTAATATCTTCCGGTATTTGTTCGCCAGTTGGTGTTTGACGGGGTGTGGCGGGTAGCAATAAGGATGATGCCATCGCGCCGGGGGTGATCATGGAACACATCAGGCCTGATGTGCCGGCCAGGATGAAATGTCTTCTGTTTAACATGCTGTTTATCTCCTTTTACGTAAAAAGAAAGTTTTAGCTGTTTTCTATGGTTTTCCGGCCGACTTTTTTCCGTAAAGCAGCAGCAGGCTCAAGGCCAGTAAGGCAAAAGCCCCCGGCTCGGGTACGTCTCCTGTGGGCGGATCATCAAAGGTGATGGTTAAGGTGGAATATATCAGGAAGGCGCCGTTATTGGCTGTTTCGGCAAAGCCGCCGCTAAAAATATCCGGTACCAGGCCCGGGCCGGATAACCTCAGGGCTGCGGTGGCGCTACCGTCAGCTAATTCGCCGAATAAGCTGCTATCAAGCGATAAGGTATAGACTTTGTATTGCCCGTCTGTTGCCCCTCCTGCGGCTTCAAACAGGGTATCTAAGTCTGCACTGAGCAGGGCATTGCCGGTCCCGTCGAGAGAAAAATCTCCCACCTGACTGCCGCTGGCACTGGAGTCATGATCGGCGATACCGATAGTGAGGGTGGCATTGGTGATCGTGGTTGCGATTGCCGCATAGGCAAAAGTCCAGTTCTGATCAAAACTGCCGCCGAACAGGCCATCGGCGCCATAGCCCTGGTCAAAAGGAGCATCTTGCCCGCTCTGGGCGCCGGTTATTTCAGGAAACACTGTCGGGGTGCTGCCATCGGCAAAGCCCGGACTGTCATTACCTAGCGTTACACTGATAAAACCGGCATTGGCAATATTAGGGAGTATTAACATTGAAATCAGACAAAGAAAGTGGCGGAGCATTTTCATATTCTTCCTCTTAAGTATTTTGCACTGAACCCGGCAAAATGCATAAAATATACCTCCCCTTAAATATCAATAAGCTAGTCTTTTTAATTGGTTTTAGCGGGCAATATTGTAAAAGAAGCTGACATTTCAGAACCTTGAGATAGCTGTATTTTTCGCCGTATATGAGGTTAGTGGCGGAGAAATTTATTTTGCTAATCGCCATAAAAAGAATAAAGCTTAGGGGTATGATCTTGAAGCTGTGAAATGCATATGCCTAAGCTCAACAGTGCAGTACTTGTTTTATCAACTGTTCTTGCTTTTATCGGCGGCTGGTACGGACATCTGATCATAAAACCTGAGCACTTTGCTTGCCGGGTATTAGGAGATTTATGTCGTCATGCTTTGCCGTTAAACACTGCTCAGATAGCGTTATCGGAGACAATTGATGTCAGTGCCATTGAAAATACCAGCTGCCATGATACTGCGAAGGTTGATAGCGGTGAAACCTTCAAGAAACCGGGGATAAAGCAGGTTACCTTAGCCTTACTGCATAATGCCTGCCCGGTAGCTGATATCGCTGAAGTGAAAAGTACCAGGCATTTATTTCGTCTCGGGAAACGTTTCGACAGTTCGGATAAAAGGGTTTTAACAGCAATTCAGTATTATCAAAATATTTTAGCCAGCCATCCGGAAATAGAAAACCGCAGTAACGCCCTGGAGTCGCTGATCCAACTAAGCAGCGTTCATGCCCTGGCTACCGGTTTAGGGGATGAAAACAAGGGTATTCGCCTCAGGGTAATCGAAGGTTTGCAAAATATTGCCAGTGATGATGCCATTCAGTTACTGGGACAGGCGGTTATCTCTGATAGCAATAGTTCAGTGCGGCTTAAAGCGGTTGATGCCTTAGCGGCTTTATCATATGACGTGAATGCGCGCAGGTTTTTGCATTGGATAGTTGAGCAGGAGCAACCAGGTGAAGTGAGTCAGGCAGCGGCAATGGCATTGGAGTGAGTGTGATTGTATGCTCTTGCTTAATAAAATAAAGGAAAGCCGCGACTTTCCTTTATCTAGCATGAATTCGCGCTGATGAATTCAGGGACATAACCCTGCTTAAGCCAGCTCCTGCTCTATTTCGGGGGTTTGCTGCTCGTTTTTCTGCTTGAGAAAACGGGCGTATTTAAATGGTGTGATATCTATATCTAAGGGCAAGCCCCGGTAAAGATCATTTATCAGCTTACCTGTGATGGCAGAGGTTAATATTCCGGTGCGGAAATGACCGCAGGCGTTGATATAACCTTCGACACCGTCCATTTCCCCCAGTACCGGCAGCTCGTCCGGCGTACCCGGTCTTAGTCCCGCCCAGCAGCGCTTGATATTCATCTGCTTAAGCTCCGGGATACAGCGCATGGCGCCATTGGCCAGTTCTTTGATTTCCGGTAAGGTATTGGAGGTATCAAAACCTTTTTCTTCCGTGGTGCTGCCGATCAGCACTTCACCGTTATCTTTTTGTGCGATATAACAATCCGTGGTGGAGACACAGCCCTTAAGAATTTTAGGTAAACGCTCGGATAAGATGATCTGTCCTTTTACCGGCGCCACCGGAATACGGGTGCCGGTAGCCATTTCGCTTAATTCGGCGGCCCAGGCGCCGGCAGCATTGATCATGGTTTTACAGGAAAGGGTTCCCGCTTCGGTCACCACACCGGTGACTTTATTACCTTGTTTTTCCACACCGGTAACCGGGGTTTGCAAAAACAGCTCGACGCCGTTCTGCCGGGCGGCTTCAAGGTAGGCTTCGTTTAAGCGGTAGGGATTGACCTGGTGATCACAGGCAAACTCCAGTGCCCCTATGGCATCGGCATTGATATGCGGCTCGTCAATGGCCAGTTCTTCGGCGCTGAGCCAGTTGATTTGTTCGGCCAGTCCCGGGATTTGCTCTACGATCGAGTCGGCATAGAGCTTATCGAACTTGTCATACATGATGTATTTCAAACCGGTTTTTTCGAACTTAAAATCTACCCCGTGTTTGTCTTTTAATTCCTGCCATAAGGCCGGGTACATGTCGTTGCTTTTTAACGCAAACTCAAAAAAACATTCCGGCAGAATATGCGGCCGCATTGGCGGCAGGTCAACGCCTTCGGCTTCGGCTCTTTGCTGGGTCATTTGTTTAAAAAAGATCACCCCGCAGCCTAAACCTACCGACTCACCAATAGCCCACAGGCCACCGGCTGAGGCCCGTGAAGCATTGCCCGGCTTTTTCAGGTCCACCAGGGCGATTTTCAGATCTTTTTCCTTGCTTAGAAAATAAGCACAGGCTGCACCGATCACGCCACCCCCGGCGATAACGATATCATATTGCTTTTTCATTATAATACCTCCTTATATAATGAAGAAAAGGGCACAGGATCAAGCGGGAATCTGGGTTTGATTTCTCCGACATCCAGTTGCTTGAGTTCAAAGCGTAACCTGTCCTGGCAATAGCTGTTGCAGGTTTTGCCCTGGCAATCTCCCATACCGGCCCGGGTGCGCATTTTTAAGGATGTGATATCCTTGACCCCTTGCTCGATAACTTCATCTATCTGAGCCCGGGTGACGTTTTCACAACGGCAAACTATGGTATCTGCTGTTAACAGTGATAGCAGGCCTTCCCGCCGTCTGCCGATACGGTCAAAACCGGCCCGGAAGGCCTTGACTTTATCGAGCAGGTTTTTATAAGGTTTGGCCTTATCTCTTGCCTGCTCCAGGCTGATGATATCTTGTTGTTTGGCGACGGATATTGCCGCAAGTCGCCCTTCCATCATGGCGGCTTCACCGCCTAAAATACCGACACTGTCACCGGCGATGTATACATCCGGCCGGCTTGAGTGCTGCCAGTCGTCCACCCGGGGTTTTAAACCACTGATCTGGCAGTTATCGTGCGCCACATTTAATAATTGGGTGAGCTGGTTTCTGGAAACAAAGCCATAACCAACCGCCAGGCAGTCAACATCCAAGGTTTTTTCCGTGCCCTTAACCGGATACCAGTCCCGGTCGTATTGGGCTACTGTGATGCCGGTCAGGCAGTCTTCGCCGCTGGCGGACACTATGCCCATGCCATAATGCATGGGGATGCCGTTGGTTTTAAGGTAAGTGAGCAATCCCACCCCTTCCAGTGCCAGCATGGGACGGTTGAGAAAAGCGCGGCTCTCTTTGGCGAAATCGCCAAGCTTTCCTGCTTCAAAAATACCGGTCACGACAACGCCGGCTTTATGCAGCTGAGTTGCCACCAACGGCAGCAAAGGGCCGGTGCCGACAACGGCCATGCGTTGACCCGGTTTTACCAAACCGGACTTCAACTGTAATTGCACACCGCCGAGCAGCATGACACCGGGAATTTGCCAACCGTCAAAAGGCACACTCCTTTCGTGGCAACCGGTTGCCACGATAAGTTGATCGTAGGGAATTTCAAAAATTTCATCCTGGTGGCGGGCTAACAGGGCGCTTTCGCCTGAAGGGCCCAGCACCCGGGTATTAAGGCGTAATTCAATATATTGCTGATTTTTTTGATAAAGCTCCCGGATATCGGCAATCTTTTGGCACAGATTCTCATCCAGGTGGGGCAGGCTGATCGCTTCGCGAAACGGCCCCCTAAATACCGGACCGCCGATTCTGGGGGCTTCATCAATAACAACAGATTTTATGCCAAGCTGGGCTAACTCTGCCGCGGCGGAAATGCCAGCAGTTCCACCACCGACAATTACAACACCATGCTTTGACGCTGTCATGCCATTCCTCCTTCATCCAGCCGGTTACTCTGAGTATCTATATGCATACTCGGCTCAATAAGGGTTTGGCAAGCTTTTACCTTATGTTGATTGTTAACCTTGACCGTACAGCAATGGCATACGCCCATGCCGCAATAGGCTCCCGTGACTTTACCGTGATCATTTTTAGTGATAGATTTCTTCCCAACAGCAAATAGCACGCTAAGAATACTTTCTCCAGGGATTCCATCGACTTGTGTACCATCTACCCATATTGGGATAAATTGGCCATTAGGTGGGACTACATCCTGACTTCTCGGTAGTTTTTCCTTATTTTCCATTGGCTTTTCCTTATCATTAGCCTTACTACAGCGCTTGTTCCTAAGCGGGTTAGAAATATAGCGAACAACTTAAAAATACTAGCTTAAGAAGTGAAATCCAACAACTAAAGGTTAGCATTTCTTTGATTTAGGTTAAGGTAATTATGATTGTTAGAGTTTTTGCTTTATTTTTGTTGTCGAATATTGTTTGTATAAAGTATTACTATTCAGTTACTTATCTGAATTTTGTGAATTTTATTATTTTTTGTAAAAAATCAAACTTATAAAAATGAACATCTTGTTAATTTTATGTGTTATAGCTGTTGTTAGTATAAGTTATTGATTTTTATCTCTTGTTTCATATCAGGTGTTTACAGAGTTTCTGTGCTAATTTTAGTCAAGAGTCAATAGCCTAGTAGACCTAGTAGAGGTATTATAAATTTCCTTCTTGGTGGTATGACCAGTTGACTTGTGCTACATTCTCGTCACATAATAGTTTTTAATTTATTAGATTAGTGCCGTCAGGAGTTCATAAATGCTCAGTTATAAAGCGCCGATAAGGGATATAAAATTTTTATTCGAAGATGTGTTTGATTATTACGGGCATTATCAGAAGTATCCTGAATATGCCGAAGCGACCCCGGATTTGGTGGATGCCATTTTTTCCGAGTGTGCCAAGTTCAGTGAAAATGAGTTATTACCTTTAAACCAGAGTGGCGATAAAGAAGGCTGCAAGTTTGATAACGGTGTGGTGACTACGCCAAAAGGCTTTAAAGAAGCCTACCAACAATATGTTGCCGGTGGCTGGCAGAGTCTTTCGCACCCGATAGAGCAGGGAGGTCAAGGGCTGCCGCCGTCTATGGGCATGGTGAAGTCTGAAATGATGGGCACGGCAAACTGGTCCTGGGGTATGTACCCCGGCTTAAGCCATGGCGCCATGAACACCATACAAGAGCATGGCAGTGATGAACAAAAAGAACTTTATCTGACCCGGTTGACGGAAGGTACCTGGACCGGCACCATGTGCCTGACCGAGCCGCAGTGCGGTACAGATTTAGGCCAGGTGAAAACCAAGGCGGTACCAAATGATGACGGTACTTATGATATTACCGGTACGAAAATTTTTATTTCTGCCGGCGAGCATGATTTAACGGAAAACATTGTTCATATTGTATTAGCCCGCTTGCCGGATGCGCCGGAAGGTACCCGGGGGATTTCCCTGTTTATTGTGCCTAAAATTCAGTCGGATCAACAGGGTAACCTGGGTGAAGGCAATAATGTTACCTGCGGCTCTATTGAAGATAAAATGGGTATTAAAGCTTCGGCCACGGCGGTATTAAACTTCGATAATGCTAAAGGGGTATTGATCGGGCCGGAAAATAAAGGTCTGGAATGTATGTTCACCTTTATGAATACCGCCCGGGTGGGCACGGCTTTGCAGGGGGTTTGTACCGCCGAACTGGCCTATCAGAATTCCTTGTTATACGCCAAAGAAAGGTTGTCCATGCGCTCATTATCCGGTAAGAAAGCACCGGAAAAAGTCGCCGATCCTATTATTGTTCACCCCGATGTCCGTAAGATGCTGATGACGCAAAAAGCCATCAGTGAAGGGGGCCGGGCCATGATTTATTATACCGCGAAATTAGTGGATGATATCGAGAGTGCGAAAACGGAAGATGAGCGTAAGGCTGCCGATGACCGCTTAGGTTTTATTACCCCTATCTTGAAGGCATTTTTAACTGAGCTGGGTTGTGAAAGTGCCAGTCATGGCATGCAAATCTTCGGTGGCCATGGTTATATCAAAGAATGGGGCATGGAGCAGATCGTACGTGATGCCCGCATTTCTACCCTTTATGAAGGAACCACAGGTATTCAGGCATTGGATTTACTTGGCCGGAAAATTTTGCTGACACGAGGCGTTGCCTTAAAAGAATTTGCCATGGAAATTCTCGGTTTTTGTAAAGATCACAGTATGATTTCCGGATATAGCCACAAACGGCAAATGAATAAATTCATCTGGCCGCTCAGTAAAGCGGTTGCCAGCTGGCAGCAGTATTCATTGCGTATTGCCCTTAAAGCCAGAAAAGATCGTGATTTTATCGGCGCCTGCTCCGTCGATTACCTGATGTATTCAGGATATATCGTGATGGCTTATTTCTGGGCGCAAATGGCACAGGCCGCCTATGAAAAACTGGCTTCGGGTGTGGAAGACAGGGATTTTTACCGGGCAAAAATTAAAACGGCAGAGTTTTATTTTGAGCGTATGCTGCCCCGGACCAAGTCACTGGCAAAAACCATGATGGCAGATCCGAAAACCCTGATGCAGCTGGACGGCGAGTTATTGTCTTTCCTGTAAGCTGACAATCAATAAAAAGCCCCGCTATCCTTGATATCGGGGCTTTTTATTTACAGGAAGTAATGTATGTTATGGGTTCATGGATGAACAGGAATGACGCATTTACAGGAAGTAATGTATGTTATGGGTTCATGGATGAACAGGAATGACGCATTTACAGGAAGTAATGTATGTTATGGGTTCATGGATGAACAGGAATGACGCATTTACAGGAAGTAATGTATGTTATGGGTTCATGGATGAACAGGAATGACGATTTACAGGAAGTAATGTATGTTATGGGTTCATGGATGAACAGGAATGACGATTTACAGGAAGTAATGTATGTCATGGGTTCAAGGATGAACAGGAGCAAAGATTATCCCGAAGTTAGCGGGATAACTTTTCAATTAATTTATCTTTAGCTAACCAGCGATCATTAAGCCACTGCTGAAAGCGGGCCTTAAAACCGGTATCTTCAAAATAGTCGCCGATAATATGCTCTGATACCGGCAGTTGCTCAATATCTATAATAACTTCTTTAAGTTTCCCGGTAAGCATATCCATCATAACATGACCTGAATTGTCGGGATAAATCAGGGTAATGTTTAATACCTTGTCAAATTGCGAGCCCAGGGCGGCCAGGGTAAAGGCGATCCCACCGGCTTTTGGCGGCAGCAGGTGTTTAAAGTGACTGTTCTGCTCTTTTTGCTTTTCAGGGCTGCAGCGGGTGCCTTCGACAAAATTGATGATAGTTGTAGGCTGCTGCTTAAAATGCCTGCAGGAGTTTTTCGTTGTTTCTATGTCCTTACCCTTAAGGTGGGGATTTTTTTCAATAAAATGCTTGCTGTAGCGCTTCATAAAGGGCATGTCCAGCGCCCAGCAAGCCATGCCTAAAAAGGGCACCTTGCGCAGATCTTCTTTTAGGAAAAATTTTGGCTCGGGAATACGGCTGCGGGCAAAGTTCGCCAATACCATGATATCGAGCCAGCTCTGATGGTTGGCGATAAGCAGGTACCAGGATTTCTTGTTGAGGTTTTCACCGCCGCGGATGTGCCAGTTGATGTTATTGAATAAGCTCATAATGGCAAAGTTGCCCCAGGCCCATAACCGGTAGATCATATGCATGGGGTGATAGAGCATTTTCCGGGCGCGGGAAAAGGGCAGCAACAGTTTTACCAGGCCGCCGAGAAAAACTAAAGAGCCGCAAAAACTTAAGTTAAGGCAAAATAAGACAAAGGCCAGGGGAAAGATAATAAATCCGGGTAAAGCACTGAGCATGGCTGGTAGCAATCTCTCTTCGAATACTTAATGAAAAGGCGCTACTTTACCGATTTTTTAGCAAAAAGGGTACTGGTTTATTAGTTACATATGTACGCTGAATTATTGATTCTTAAGCTTTTTATCTTATTTTCAGTTGCCATTATTGAGAATAAAATTCAGCCAATAAAAAACCCTGCAAAAGCAGGGTTTTAGCATTAACCATTAAAAAGATTTTTATGCGGCGTGGGGCTGGTTTTTATCTTCACCCGCTAATAAAGATTTATCCGCCACTAGATCAGCCGGATCGAAATCATCGACATCGATAGCGGCTTTACGGCCGGTTTCCGCACGGCGTAATAATTCAGCTTCTGTTTCATTGATGGCGCCACAGGCTAAACCTTGCTCCGCCACTTCGTTTAAGCGGTAGAAAGGCAGCTTAGTGCCAACTGCGCGGCAAACTTTTTCAAAAATCGGCTCACAGGCAACGATATCATCCAGGGTTTGCTCCAATTGTCCCATCAGGTTGCTGTCTTCGCGGGTCAGGTATTGCCCTTCACCTAAACGGCTTCTGGCATCACCTGGCGTTTGCAACAAGCGGGCAACCTGGTGATCTCTTTTATCCGAAGGTTTGGTTAACCAGCAGCCCAGAGGCAATACCAGCACTCTTAATGCTTTACCGACAATTTTATTCGGGAAGTTGGTCAGCAAGGCATCCATGGCCTGTTGAATATTGTACAAGCAATCTTCAACTGCCCACTGCATCAGCGGCAGATCTTCGGCTCTGCGTCCTTCATCGTTAAAACGTTTTAACGTAGCAGAGGCCAGGTACAGATAACTTAACATATCGCCCAAGCGCGCTGAAACACGTTCTCTGCGCTTGAGATCGCCACCCAGGGTCAACATGGCAACATCCGATAACATCGCCAGGTTAGAGCTGAAACGTGTCATTAACTGGTAGTAACGGCGGGTTTCATCCTGGTAAGGGGTTTTCAGTAAACGCGAACCGGATAAGGAAAACCACAGGCTGCGGAAAATATTGCTGACGGCGAAACCGACATGGCCAAACAGGGCATGGTCAAAATCATCCAGGGCCTGCTTGCTGTCTTTATTGCCGGCGGCCTGCAGTTCTGCCAGCACATAAGGATGACAGCGGATGGCGCCCTGGCCGTAGATGATCATGTTACGGGTCAGGATATTGGCCCCTTCTACCGTGATGGCAACAGGTGCACCCTGATAGCCGCGGGCAAGGTAGTTATTCGGTCCCATACAAATGCCTTTGCCGCCGTGGATATCCATGGAGTCGGTCACACAGGCACGCATTTTTTCAGTTAAGTGGTATTTGGCGATGGCGGAAATAACCGAAGGTTTTTCGCCCAAATCGATGGCGCCGGTAGACATGGTGGTTACCGCGTCCATCAGATAGGCATTACCGCCGATACGGCCCAGCGCTTCTTCGATACCTTCCATTTTACCTATAGGCAGTTTGAACTGGCGGCGAATACGGCTATAGGCGCCGGTCGCCATCGCCAGTGACTTGATGCCGCCGGCACTGGTTGAAGGCAGGGTAATTGCGCGGCCAACCGATAAACATTCCACCAGCATACGCCAGCCCTGGCCGGCCATTTTAGGACCACCGATAATAAAGTCCAGCGGTACAAAGACATCTTTACCTTGGGTCGGACCGTTTTGGAAAGGCACGTTCAGCGGGAAATGGCGACGGCCGGTGATCACCCCGTCAAGGTCGGTGGGGATAAGGGCACAGGTAATGCCGAGGTCTTCTTCATCGCCGAGTAAGCCGTCGGGATCTTGTAATTTAAAGGCCAGACCCAATACGGTCGCTACAGGCGCCAGGGTAATATAACGTTTGTCCCAGGTAAGACGCATACCCAACACTTCTTTACCTTCAAATTCACCTTTACAGACGACACCGAAATCTGGAATGGCACCGGCATCTGAACCGGCTTCCGGGCTGGTTAGGGCAAAACAGGGGATTTCTTCACCTTTCACCAGGCGCGGCAGGTAATAATCTTGTTGTTCTTTGGTACCGTAGTGCTGTAATAACTCACCCGGGCCCAACGAATTAGGTACGCCTACGGTGCTGGATAAAACGCTGCTGGCACCGGTAAGTTTTTGCAATACCCGTGACTGGGCATAAGCGCAAAACTCCAGGCCGCCGTATTTTTTCTTGATGATCATGGCAAAGAACTTGTTGTCTTTTAAGTACTGCCAGATTTCAGGGGAAAGGTCTGCTCTTTCATGTGTGGTATGCCAGTCGTCTATCATGGCGCACACTTCTTCAACCGGTCCGTCTAAAAATGCCTGTTCTTCTGCGCTTAAACGCGGTTGCGGGAAGTTATGCAGTTTCTGCCAGTCCGGCGCACCGCGGAATAAATCGGCATCGAACCAGGTCGTACCGGCATTAATGGCTTCCTGCTCGGTGCGGGACATTTCTGGCATAATACCTTTGTATAAAGCCAGCAAAGGGCTGGTGACATACTGCTTTCTGAAGTTGGTGACATTAAGGGGCAGGGCAATTAAAGCGAACACTACCCAGCCAACAAATGAGATCACAGAGAAAAATGTACCCAGCAGCATCAGTACGGCAAACGCCAGGGTATAGCTTGACAAACTGGCTCTGGAATAAGCCATAAACCAGCTCAACGCGATTGCACTGGTTATCCAAATTAAAATATCCACAAAATTTCCTTAATATCTAGAGGTCAGACCACATAACTATAGAGTAAAGCTAAGGGCTGTTAATTTCAATTATTTTTTATTTACCGTCTCAGCTTTGGTTTTATCTTTTAGTTATAGGTCATTTTTAATATTTGCACCTTAATGGTGAAAGTCATGACTCCTTATGGCGGTTTATTAACTAGAATTAGTGATAACGGCTGTTACTAACACTTGCGCCCGCAAGTGCCATAAGCCCGGGAGTTCAAGATGATTTCATATCGACTCGAAAGTGATTCCTTTGGTGAATTACCCGTTCCTGATGATAAATATTATGGCGCACAAACCGCCCGGTCATTAATCAACTTCGCCATAGGCGATGAAACCTTGCCTAAACCACTGATCCGCGCCTTGGGGGTGGTGAAGCAAGCCGCAGCCCAGGTGAATATGGATTTTGGTTTGCTGCCCAAGGCGCTTGGCGAAGTGATCATCGCCGCTGCCGCAGAGGTTGCGGCGGGGGAGCTTGACCATCACTTTCCCCTGTCGGTGTGGCAAACCGGCTCAGGTACCCAAAGCAATATGAATTGTAACGAAGTGATTGCCAACCGCGCCATCGTCATGCTTGGCGGCGAGAAGGGCTCGAAAACGCCGGTGCATCCCAATGACCATTGCAATATGGGGCAGTCATCCAATGATACTTTTCCCACGGCGATGCATATTGCCGCGGTGGAAGAAATTAATTTAGGTCTAATACCGGCGCTGCACGGTTTAAAAGATGCGTTGAAGAAAAAATCTATTGCTTTTGAGCACCTGGTTAAAATCGGCCGTACCCATATGCAGGATGCGACCCCTTTGACCTTGGGGCAGGAATTTTCCGGATACTATGCACAAGTGGAGCATGGCATACGCAGAATTGAAGCTGTGCTGCCGGCCTTGTATCAGCTTGCTCAGGGTGGCACGGCCGTAGGTACAGGGTTAAATGCCATGGCGGGTTTTGATATCAAGTTTGCCCGGCAAGTGGCGAAAATTACCCAGTTTCCTTTTGTCAGCGCCGACAATAAATTTGAAGCTTTGGCGGCCCATGATGCCCTGGTGGAAGCGAGCGGCGCCTTAAATACCCTGGCGGTAAGTTTGATGAAAATTGCCAACGATATCCGTTTACTTGGCTCTGGCCCCCGTTGCGGCATTGGGGAAATTTGCCTGCCGGAAAATGAGCCAGGCTCATCTATTATGCCGGGTAAGGTAAATCCGACCCAATGTGAGGCGTTAACCATGATTGCTGCCCAAGTGATGGGCAATCATACCTGTATCAGTGTTGCCGGGGCTAACGGGCATTTTCAGCTTAATGTCTTTAAACCTGTGATGATATATAACCTGTTGCAATCGATCCGTCTTTTGGGGGACGGCTGCACCAGCTTTACCGAGAAATGCATTAAAGGCATCAGCGCCAATGAACAAAGGATCAATGAATTAAGGGATCGCTCTTTGATGCTGGTGACGGCGCTTAACCCGCATATCGGTTATGACAATGCCGCTAAAATTGCCAAAAAAGCCCATCAGGAGGGGATGAGTTTATTGGACGCGGCGCTGGCACTTAAGCTGTTAACCAAAGAGCAATTTGAAGCCTGGGTTGTACCTGAAAATATGATCGGCAATAGTGACGGCAAAACTTAATGCCAGTTTGACAAGTGAGTTTGTCTTTACTGATCCGATGAGCTGCTGACTTTATGATTTTCCTTTGTTATATTCGAACTATTACAACAAGGGGCAAAGCTGCCAAGCAGGTTTTGCCGTTATCATTTAAGGAAAAAATAAGGGGAAAATAGCATATGAGTTTACAAATGGAAGCTTGCTTGCAGCAATGGCATGACGTGGTTAAACATCAGGATATGGCGCTATTAAATGATATCCTGGCGGATGAGGTTGAGTTTCATTCTCCCACGGTGTGGAAACCTAAAGAAGGTAAGCAAATCACTGCCTATATCTTAAAAACCGTGATGGGCATTTTTCAGGACTTTACCTACCACCGTCAGTTTATTTCCGGTAACAGTGTGGTACTGGAGTTTTCCGCTATGGTGGCGGGAAAAAATATTAAAGGTATAGACATGATCCGCTGGAATGAACAGGGGAAAATCGAGCATTTTGAAGTGATGCTAAGGCCGTTAAACGGCTTGCAGGCGATGCTGGAAATCATGACGGCAGATCTGCAAAAAGCCGGTTTTGTGCCTAAAGACTAGCAACGACTTTCTGCAGATTAAGGTGGATGAATCATCAGCCATTTTAATCTGCTAACCTCATAAATTTCCTTTTTATTTTCTCTTCATTTTTTTACTGGTGATCTTGCACTCATAACAGGGTAAATTACTATTATTCTAAGCGCCTGGTATTGGTCGGTTAAAATGCCTTAACCAGCTATTTATTTCGAAGGTTTTATTCATTTAAGGGTAGTAAATTTATGTGTGAGCTTTTGGCAATGAGTGCCAACGTCCCCACGGATATTTGTTTTAGTTTTACCGGCTTAATGCAGCGGGGCGGTAATACCGGTCCCCATAAAGACGGCTGGGGAGTGACTTTTTATGAAGGCAAAGGTTGTCGTAGTTTTAAAGATCCTATGCCTAGCGCCCACTCTCCCATTGCCCGGCTGGTCACGGAATACCCTATCAAAAGTGAAGCGGTGATTTGTCATATCCGTCAGGCCAATTCCGGTGCCGTCTGTTTGGAAAATACCCATCCCTTTACCCGGCAAATGTGGGGCAAGAACTGGACTTATGCCCATAACGGTCAGCTGAAGGGGTTCATGGAAACTTTCCCGGTGAAGCTGCATTTACCCGTTGGTACTACAGACAGTGAGCATGCCTTTTGCTGGATATTGGATCAAATCCACTACCAGTTTGGTGACCAACAGCCGCCAGCCTGTGAGTTATTTGCTTTTATTGCTAGCTTAAGTGAGTGTATCAATCAATATGGGGTGTTTAATGTCATTATCACCGACGGTGAAAGTCTGTTTGCCTTTTGCTCGAATAATTTACATTGGATCACCCGCCGGGCACCCTTTGGCAGCGCCAGTTTGATCGATGCTGAAATGCTGGTGGATTTTAAGCAGGAAACCAGTGATAACGATATAGTGACGGTGATTGCCACCCAGCCGCTGACGGATGATGAAACCTGGCATAAAATGTTGCCGGGGCAGTGGCAACTTTTTTGTCTGGGGGAATCTGTTGCTTGCGGGCAAATGGCGGTAGCTGAAACCAGCAAGACGGAATAGTTAACCCGAAAAAGGGTAACGAATGTTCGTTACCCTGAAATCTGCCAGCTAAAACCGGTAAGCAAGATTAATGAGGCTGCTTTTCTTTCGAAGGTAGCGAGGCTGTGACTGCCTTACCCTCGACCTTTAAGTCTGTTAACTGGGCTTCAAATTGTTTAACCCCGGCTTTCACCTGAAAGAGTTTTACCAGCAGGTAGTCCAGTTCAGGAGCAAACCAGGCATAGGTGATACGTTTCTTGTCTACCACTTCCCGTTTGAATTTTACCGCTTTTACTAAACCGTAGGGCAGGAGCAATTCTTCTTCGCCGTCATACTGATAAACATAATTCTTGATTTTTCCGGAGCTTTTGATCACCGGATAGACAAAATGTTTTTGCTCTGGATGCGCCAATAAATTGAGGCGGTTTTGTAAATGATAACTCAGGGGATCCTGCAGGTTCTGGCTGAAATCAGCCTTGATCGCCTGCTGCTCTTTCACATCAAAAGCACTGTTATTGGCAAAGTCATACTGCCATTCATAATGCTTGTCGCGGCCGGTGCCTTCCCGGTCGTACTTATAATGTTGGGGGATAACCTTGTTATCTTTGACTTGGACAATGGATGACTCTTTTCGGGTATCAGAAAAGATCAGCCATTCAATATCTGTACTGTAGCTATAGCGGGCGCTGCCATCATCCTGGTAGCTTAGCTGGCGGCTGGCAGTGCCCACGGGATCGTCTTTATGAATAATGCTGTAGGAGGCAGTAAAAGGTTTTACTCCTATATCATTTGTTGTTGGCTCACCGGCAAAGGCCGAAAAGGACGGACAAAGCGCCGCGACAAACAAAGGATATAATTTTTTCAACATGTTACTACCTCTTGAACTTAGTTCTTTTTATTACTCATCGCTGGCGTAACCCGATACAGGTAAAACCTGGTTATCGAGTAGCGCCTGATCATTTAACATGCGTAATCTCTGCTGGCAGAACCATTTCACCACTAAGGGGTAGATGCGATGTTCCTGTTCGTGGACACGGCTGGCGAGATCACTTGCTTCATCTCCGGGAAACACCGGAACTTTTGCCTGTAATATAACCGGACCGCCATCAAGCTCTTCGGTAACAAAATGGACACTGACCCCATGTTCCTTGTCGCCGGCATCGATTGCGCGTTGGTGGGTATTTAATCCCTGATACTTGGGCAACAAAGATGGATGAATGTTCAATAATTTTCCAGAATAATGTTGAACAAAGCCCGGCGTCAAGATCCGCATAAAACCGGCCAATACCACCAGGTCCGGCTGATAGGCGTCAATTTTCTCAATTAACGCCTGATCATAGGCTTCCCTGGAGTCAAAGCTGGTATGGGACAAAGTGATGGCATCAACACCGGCATTTTCCGCCCGGGTCAAACCGTAAGCGTCTGCTTTATTGGAAATGACCGCCACCACTTCACCGGGATAATCATCGGCGCCGCTGGCATCAAGCAGGGCTTGCAAATTGCTGCCGCTGCCTGAAATTAACACCAGAATTCGACTCCCCATGCCTTAGCCCTCGTTCATTTCAACTTGTTCTTCATCGGCGGCTGCGTTGTCGATAGCGCCGATGTGCCAGGCATTTTCACCCTGTGCCTTTAAGATGTCTAAGCTGGCTTCAAGTTTGTCGCTTGGTACGGCGATGATCATGCCGACGCCGCAGTTAAAGGTGCGGTACATTTCGTGTTCGCTGATATTGCCTTTTTCCTGCAGCCAGTTGAAAATTTGCGGCCATTGCCAGGAGGCTTTGTTGATCACTGCCTTAGTGTTTTGGGGTAATACCCGGGGAATATTTTCCCAGAAACCGCCGCCGGTAATATGAGACAGGGCATGGACATCCACTTCTTTTAATAGCGCCAGCACAGATTTGACATAGATTTTGGTCGGTGTCAGTAAATGCTCGCCGATGGCTTTGCCGTCTAATAATTCATTGGTGTCTGTGTTGTTCACTTCCAGCACTTTACGAATCAGGGAATAACCGTTGGAATGAGGACCCGAAGCGGCTAAGGCTATCAGCTGGTCGCCTGCGGCAACCTTGCTGCCGTCAAGCAGGCGGGACTTTTCCGCAACACCGACACAGAAACCGGCGATGTCGTAATCGCCTTTGTGGTACATGCCCGGCATTTCAGCGGTTTCACCGCCGACCAAGGCACAACCTGCCTGGATACAGCCTTCGGCAATGCCGCTAACCACATTGGAGGCCACGTCAACGTCAAGTTTGGCGGTGGCGTAATAATCAAGGAAGAATAACGGCTCGGCGCCCTGAACAATCAGGTCGTTGACACACATGGCTACCAGATCGATGCCCACGGTATCATGTTTTTCCAAATCGATTGCCAGGCGCAGTTTAGTACCGACGCCATCGGTACCGGCAACCAGTACCGGCTCTTTATAACCTGTAGGTAGTTGGCATACTGAGCCGAAGCCCCCCAAACCCCCCATTACTTCAGGGCGTGTTGTGCGTTTAACAGCCCCCTTAATGTTTTCGACCAATGCATTGCCTGCATCTATATCTACACCAGCATCTTTATAACTTAAGGACTGTTTTTGTTCGCTCACGGGAAACCTCAAAAAATAACCGACAGATTTTAAAGGTGCATATTCTAGCAGCGTGGGCGGGAGGTTAGTATCATTAAAATAAATTATTTTCCCAAGGTTATAAATAGGGGATAAAATTCCTGTGCAATATGATAAGATCTTGAATATGAAATTGATTCGTCTCCTTTATATGATTAGATTTTGCGCACTGCTTTTGACCTTTTTATGTTCGGCCGCCCTTCATGCGGTTGAAGTCAAAGATTTATACCAGGCAAAGGTGCCTGTGAACTCCCAGGCGAAAGCCGAAAGAAACCGTGCATTAAAGCAGGCGCTGCGCTCGGTGATAGTGAAAGTTTCCGGTCAGGAAGCCGCAGTGGATAACGATGTTGTCAAACAGGCGGTGGCCAATCACCAGCAATACCTGAGCCAATACACTTATGAGCGCCTTGCGGCTTATTCCACAAAAAATGACCCGGTTAAAAATAAGCTGGTGTTGCAGGCGACTTTTGATGAGCACAAGATAAACGCCCTGTTTCAGCAAGCGCAGTTATCCTTATGGGGGAATTTACGTCCCCAGGTGTTATTGTGGTTGATTGAAGAGCAGGGGCTGTCGCGCAGCATCTTATCTTCTTCCTCGCGCTCGCCTTTGCCTGGGATTGCTACCGATTATGCCCGGCAAAGGGGCTTGCCGGTGATCATGCCGTTAATGGATTTAACCGATGCCAGCCAAGTCCGGATATCCGATATCTGGGGGCGCTTTGCCGAGCCGGTGCGGGCCGCGTCAAGCCGTTATTACCCGGAAGCGATAGTGGTGATCCGGGTCTCCAACTCCAGCCTGTTGCCGCAAATCCCCCAAAGCGATGACGAACAAGACTGTATCTTGTGCCAGGAGAATAACCTGGTGCTGGACTGGAGTTTGCTGACGGATAAACAGGTTTTTGGTCAGCGGCGCCAGAGCAACAATGCCGGACAACTGATTGAGCAGGCCCTGGCAGAGATCACCCAGACCATTTATCAGGGATATGCCCAGTCGCCCTCTATGGACAACGAGTTGCTGCTTGATGTCGCCAATGTCGACTCATTGCAAACCTATATGGCGGTGTCGCAGTTCCTGGAAAAGTTATCTTCGGTGCAGTCGGTGCGTTTAGTCAGTGCCCGGGGCACAAACCGCAGGTTCAGCCTGAGTCTGCTTGGTGGTAAACAGGCGCTGCTCGCTTCCCTTAAACTTAATAAATTGCTGCAACAGCATATAGATCCGCTGGCGGAAGTTCGCCCGGACGATGTCCCGGTTTTTTATTGGGGTAAGTCATGAAGCAGGTTGCCCAATTAGCACTGGCGGTGCAGTTACCCGACGATGAAAACTTTGACAGTTTCCAGAGTGAAGCCAACCAGGCGGTGGTGAAACAGCTGCAGGACTTTATCGACGGTAAATCGGCGCTGGAAAGCCAGCCCCACGGTTTTTACCTGTTTGGTCTCGGCGGGGTGGGCAAATCCCATCTTTTACATGCCAGCAGTGCTTATGCCGCCTTGCTTGGCAAATCTTCCCTGTGTCTGTCTTTTTCCGAGTTGAAGCTGTTATCGGTGGAAATGCTGGACGGGCTGGAGCAAATTGACTTGATTTGTCTTGACGATCTGCATCTTATTGCCGGTGATGATATCTGGCAACAGGCGGTGTTTGATTTATATAATCGCGTGGTGGAGCAGAATAAACGCTTGTTGATCACGGGTAACCAGAGTGCGCAGCAATTGGGCATTACCTTACCGGATCTTGTCTCCCGCATCGGCTGGGGTTATACCGAGCAGATAAAAGTGATTTCCGATGCAGAAAAAATCAAAGCGCTGCAATATCGTGCCTTGCAGCGCGGGTTGATCTTACATGATGATGTGGTGAAATTTCTGCTCAACCGGTTAAGCCGGGATATGCGCTCTCTGATCAAAACCCTGGATATTTTGGATAAGGCCTCTATCCGGGAGCAGCGTAAAATTACCATTCCTTTTATTAAAGAAACCCTTTTATAAGCTAGAGCAAGCTTAAGGGGGGGATTTTTTATCTGGGCTTTTTTTAGCGCGAATTTAACAGCAGGGCACTTATGCCCTGCCGGTGCTTAAATGTTCGTTAAATTCAGCGCTTCGGCTCTTAGTGTTTAGGCAAGGGCTTTTCATAATAAGGTAAAGCCCTGACATATTCGCGCCGGATCACTTGCCGGTGGGAAATCTGCTCCAGGGTCTGGGCAAAGCTGAGGTTTTTTTCCAGGGTAACTCTTGATGCCGGACTGATGCCTAAGTTTTCCACCCAGTTATTGCCTGCTGTCATGGCTATGGGGGCGGGCAGGCTATTGAGCACGCTATCGGCGTCAAAGTCCGGTAACACCCGGCGGGCGACATAGCTGACCCTGGGTTTGATATCATCATCGCCGATCCGTCCCCTTTGACCCCAGTTGACGATATAGTCGCCGGCGAAAATCATCTCGCCGGCAGGCTGATTGGTGACGGCGACATCACGTACTATGTCGTAGCGGCTGAACATCATCAGCTCTTCGAACAACATGGCATAATCTTCCCGCTCGGAAGCATAGTTATAGAAATCGGTTGCCTGATCGGCGCTGAAAAATCCGCTGACATCCGCAGGAGTGTAGGCTTTTTGCGTGTTGCTGGCATTACCGTCGCCGAAACTGACCTGGGCCAGGGCGCGCATATTGTCGCTTTGCAGCGGGTAGGCCACGGCGAGTTGGTCCGACTGGGTGCTTGAGGCTAAAGCCGCATCCAGTATCCGGGTACTGAGATTAAAACTGTGCCATGCACTGCTGGGGAAAAAATCATTGGCATGGGTCAGCTCGTGATACATCAGGGCGGCTAAGCGGTATAAGCCGTCCTGGCTGCTGCGGCTTTCCCGGCTGTCGGCCCCAACCGATTCGCTGGCATAATCGTTATTTTTGATATACCGCCAGGGCATGGCAAATTGTAGGTCCTTGCCAAAATCGCTGCGATAATCCGGTGCGGCGTTGATGGTGTCTCTTTCATCGGCGGTTAACCAGAAATTATCGGCATCAAGGTAAATTGCCCCGGTGGCGGCCCAATAAAAAGAAGGGCGGATGTCATAGGAGATCACGATACCTGTGGTGGCCTGTAACATGCTGCGAAAGTCGCCATGGGGATCCTTGGTTTGTAAAAACTCCCGGAATCTGTCGCCCATCCAGGCATGGGATACCAGGACCCTGTCCATGATGTCGTCTATCTCGGGATTTGGGGTTTGCTGTCCTATCAGGGGCAAGCGGCCTAAGGTGCAGGAGCTGCTTAACTGGTTGGAATAAAGACAAGGTCCGAGGTCATCGGCGTAATCGCTGCTTGCCTGATAGGGAAAGACACTGGCCAGGCGCTCTTCAAAATAAGCATTACTTGGGATAACCGGGCTGTCTTCAATTAACACTGCCACGGTATCGAGGTAGCTGATGCCGTTTTGTGTGACCGAGACATCAAATTCTATCAAAGTATCCTGGCTCACCTCTGGGCTGTCAAAAAAGATCGCCACATCCCCGGTGAGCGAACTGCCGGTTAAGCTCAGGCTCGGGCCTGATTTTTGTTGCCAGCGGATATTAGCGCTGTCAAGCTCGGCGGCGACTTCGGCGCGCAGGGAGACTTTATTGCCTTCTTGTACCACGTGGCCGAGGCGGGCATTGATATAGTTATCGGCTTCGCTGACATTGACGCTATGGGATAAGGTTTGCACATTACCGTTAAGGTTAAAGGAGACCTGGAAACTGTAATTTCCCGGGGTAAGCGGGGTAAAGGCGATGGCCTTGCTGGTGTTGCTTAACAAGGTCACCGGCTCACCGCTGGTTTGCTGCCATAAAACATTGCTGACGGACTGGCCCGGATAATATAAAAACAAATCCACGGCCTGGTTGACTTTGATATTCTCATCAAAGGCGACCAGCGAATTTTGCTGATAATTGTCCTGGTCAACAAACGAGCCCGATCCGTTGCTGCTGTTATCCGAAGAAGATGAGCCGTTACACCCGCTTAACAGGCATGTGACTAATACAGGCAGTAGCAATTGTTTCATGGTTAATCCTTTACTTTTTTACTTGGTTAATAATCCCTTTGCTTCACTAAAAACAAGCTAAAGGGTTATTCTTGTTCTTTTTTCTTCCTGATGCTCAGACCTAATTCCTGACCGCGATATTTGGCATAATAGCTGCCGCCAAGAAACATCATAGTGGCAAAGATAAACTCCAGTGCCGCCCACAGCATATCTTCGGGGGAAACCCATAAGGTGGTCAAGCTGTGCAGATAATAGATCATGACAATAAAGTTCGACCAGGCATAGGTATACGGATTACCCTGCAATAAGCCTTTCATGGGAAAAAGCAGGGGCAGGGTAAACATCACCAGGGATAATGTCGGACTTAATCCCTGGCTGGGGTTTAATACCACCAGCCACAGGGGCATCAGCACCAGTAATGAAAAATAGCCGCTAAGGGCTATTTTTTTCAACGTTGGGGTTGAAAACCTTTGTTGTTTCTTCATCGTGTTGTAAACAAACCTAAGGCCTTTTTAAGGCAGCAGCGCCAGTACGTTTTCAGGAGGTCTGCCGATCACCGCCTTATCGTTTGCCACGACAATCGGACGCTCGATCAGTTTAGGGGTGGCCGCCATCGCCGCAACTAAGGTCGCTTCGTCGGCGCCTTTAAGGTTTTGCTCTTTAAATTCCGCTTCCTTGGTGCGCATCATCTCAATGGCAGGCACCGACAGCAGGGCCATCAGCTCTTTGATCTGCACTTCGGTTAACGGGGTTTTCAGGTATTCGACAATATTGACCTCTGCCTTGGCGTCTTCGATCAGGGCTAAGGTTTGTCTGCTTTTTGAACAGCGAGGGTTATGGTAAATCGTTAACATTTAATTTTTATCTCTTGGTTTTGCAATAAATATGTTTATGGCTATATAACACGCCATTATGACATAAAGGTTAATTCGTTAATATATCCGGATGATTATAAGCGTTTCAGGCTGTTTTCCTGCTCCTGGAACTGCAATACCCTGGCCTTGATGCGTTTTTGTACCAAAGGTTTGCCGTCGGCAAATTCATAACCGGTTTGCAGCTCATCGATGGCCCGCTGGTAATTACCCAGCAGTGCCAGGGTTTCGGCGCGGTTAACATGCATTAAGGCGGTTTTTCCGTGTCGGCGGTAGACTGAGGTTAGCAGGTCATAGGCGAGGAAGTTGTCCGGTTTCACCAACAGGAAGTCATTGAGAATATCGGCCGCCTGCTGATATTTTTTCGCCTCCATTAACAGGTTGGCATAGTTGAGCGCCACCACCTGGTTGTTGGGCATTAACAGGTTTAATTCCGATAACATCTTGATGCCTTGCTTAAACTCTTTCAGCTGGATATAAACATCGCTGAGGGTGTCGGCATAAAACAAATTGGTTTTATCTTGCTTAAATAACCGGGTAAGGATAGTTTTTGCCTGCTGGTATTGCTTGTCTTCGAAATAAGAAAGCGCCAGGGCGTATTCGGCGGCGGGCTTTAATTTGTACCTGGATTTTTCAATCAGGTAGTTAAAGTGTTTGATATTATCCTTAGGATTACCTTCATACCTGGCCTGGATCCTTGCCTTGGCCAGTTCAAAGCTGAGCTTAGGAGCCTGGGGGTTCGGGGCAAAGTTCTGTGCCCTTAGCCTGGCATCCGAGATACGCGACTCCGGCAGGGGATGGGTTAACAGCATGGCCGGCGGCTTGCTTTTATAGCGGTACTGCTCGGCCATTTTGGCAAAAAATTGCGGCGCCGCCTGAGGATCAAAATCACTGTTGGCGAGCAGCGCGATACCGACGCGATCCGCTTCTTTTTCATTGCCGCGGGTATAGTTAATGCCCGCCTGTTGTTGGGCCGCCATGCTGGTGGAAAGCGCCGCCATACCTACCGTGGGATTGACCAGGGTTAACAATACGCCGGAGATCATGCCCGCGGTCGTTAACGGCTGGCTCCGGCTTTGGGACTCTAAGCGCCGGGCCAGATGCCTTTGGGTGACGTGGGAGATTTCATGGGCCAGTACCGAGGCCAGCTCGCTTTCGCTGTCGGCGGTGGTCAGCAAACCGCTGTGAACGCCGACATGGCCGCCAAAAAAGGCGAAAGCGTTAAGTTCTTTGTTGTTGATGAGAAAAAAGTCAAAAGGGTAGTTGACGTCGATGGCGTTTTTCACCAGCTGGTTGCCGAGATCGTTGATATATTCCATCAAAACCGGATCATTGATGATCGGCTGAGTGCCCCTGAGCTGACGTTTTAAGGCATCGCCTATTTGCTGCTCTTTATCCAGGGATAAAATACTGCCGCCGGCGGTACCGATTTCCGGCAGCCGGTTTTTATCGGTTTCTTCGCCGTTGGCAAGTCCGGTGAAAGCCGTCAGGCCGATTGCGATTAACAGGGGTTTTAATGTAAACAAAATAGTCTTCCGCTTAGTTGATGTCACGTATTTCATTGACCGTGTCGTTTGTTTTTTGCCGTTCAATATCACGGTAAAACTCGGCGATGCTAAAACCATCGACTTCTATGATATCAAAAGATCCCCTTAAAATATCAATGAGGTTCTCCACCCTCAAATAGGCATATTTGATTAATTCCAAATCGGCTTCATCGCCGTTATCCATAGAGTAAATAATAAAAGCCGGCAGGGAGTTAATACGAAATAACCGGCGCATGGTTTCCGGTATCCAGGCCAGGAACGGGCACCAGGGATTTTTCAGCAGGGTGGTGTCAAGGCGTTCCCCCTGAATCATCGGAAAGCAGTGCAACTCGTAACCCATTTCATTAAAAACATGCTTGAGACTGATCTGCGGTTTAATTTTTACCGCCGGTTTGCCGTCTTTATCGGTATAACCGCCGAGTAAATCCATATTCCAGGTGTCACGATTAAGCAGGTGTTTATATGAGCTGTCAAAACCATGGGTTAAGATGCCGTCAAGCTCGCCTACAGAAGAGGAGACCATATGATAAATAGCCGGCACTTCCCCCCAGTTGAGTTTACGTTTATTGGCATTAATCTCTTTAAGGGCGGGGGCTTTTAAAAATTCACTCATTGGGCTCTCGTACTGCTCACTAAATTCTTTATTAATAAGTACCATTAGATGATTGTAATCAATTGTCGCAAATTAGATAATTAAACAAAAGTGCTGTTTTAATTATTTCCTATGTTATATGAATACGATGCAACCGCTGATAAATGTCCTCTGCCTCTGGTTAAAATGCGTGTGATATTGAAAAAAATGCAACAAGGTGATGCATGTCTGATTCGCATCAGCGATAAAGGTTCGATAAAAGATATCCCTAAATTACTAAAAAAGCAGGGATATCCATATAATGTTCGCTATATAAGCAATGCTGTGCTCGAATTACACATTAAAAACAGGTAAGTAAGTTTATGGTTCAAATGTTCGCCGACTGGTATAAGCGCAAATTTTCCGATCCCCATGCCGTCACCCTGGCGGTGATCCTGATCGGCGCTTTTATGTTTATTTATTTTTTCAGTCATTTGCTGATGCCGGTGTTTGTTGCTATCGCCATTGCCTTTTTGCTTGATTTACCCGCGAATCAGTTAATGAAAGTCGGCTTTTCGCGAACCGGTGCGGTCACAACCGTGGTTTCCGGTTTTATCGGTTTCTCCCTGCTTGCCCTGTTGGGATTGATGCCGGTGATGTGGCAGCAAAGCAGCAACTTGTTGCAGGAAGTGCCGCAAATGATCACCCACGGGCAAAGTTATCTGTTGACCTTACCGGAGAAATATCCCGAATTTGTCCAGGCGGAGCAAATCGAAACGTTAATCAACCTGGTGAAGGAAAAACTGCTCGACTGGGGTCAGATAGTGCTGAAGGCATCGCTTAATTCGATATCGGATATTGTTGCCCTGATGATTTACCTGATCCTGGTGCCGCTGATGGTGTTTTTCTTTTTAAAAGACAAAGAAGAGCTGATGGCAGGTTTTGTTGTTTTCCTGCCGAAAGAGCGCCGTATGGCGAGCCAGGTCGGCCGGGAAATGAACCAGCAAATCATGAATTATATCCGGGGTAAGGTGATAGAAATTTTGATCATCGGCGCCGTCTCTACTGTGACCTTTATCTTTTTGGGGCTGGAGTATGCGGTTTTACTGGGGGTGCTGGTGGGTCTGTCGGTATTGGTGCCTTATGTCGGCGCAACTATCGTGACTTTTCCTGTGTTACTGGTGGCGCTGTTTCAGTGGGGGGCAAGCGCGCAATTTGGTTATGTGATGATCGCCTATGCCATTATCCAGGCACTGGACGGTAATTTGCTGGTACCGATTTTATTTTCCGAAGCGGTGAACCTGCACCCAGTTACCATTATTATTGCGGTGATTTTATTCGGCGGTTTATGGGGCTTTTGGGGGGTATTTTTTGCCATTCCGCTGGCTACCCTGGTCAAGGCGGTGATTAATGCCTGGTCCACCAGCCAGCAGGAAAGCATCGGCGAAAGTCGTTAATTTTAAGTGAAAAAAAGGGCCGAAACGGCCCTTTTTTAATCGCCTATAAAATGCAATGGCCGGCGATAACTTAAGGGGTGTAACTGGCCAGCAGCTTGATATCGGTATGATCGCTATAGCCGAGCAACATCACGTAATAAGTGCCCGTCTGGACATTGCCGATATTGCAAGTTTCATTACTGCCTACCTTCCAGGGGCGGCAATCATAATCGCTTTTAGTCGGCGCTGAGCCGAACTTGACATGCATATCAACATCGCCTGTGCCGCCGCTGGTGGCAAAACTTAAGTTAGTGGCGCCTGACGGCACTTGCAAAGTATAAATACTTTCCTGGTTTGCACTGCCGGACACCAGAGTGATCACGCCGTTTTCCAGGTTATTGCCATTGTTGGCGGCTGAAATCACCGCGTTGGTGCTGGTGCTTGCTGTTGCGCCTTCATTGTCAGTGACCGTTAAGGTAACGGTATAATTGCCGACGCCGGCATAGCTATGGCTGGGGTTAGCCGATGTGCTGCTGTTACCGTCGCCGAAGTCCCAGTGCCAGGCGGTCAGGGTGCCGTCGCTGTCGGATGAATTATTGCTGCTCATGGCTATGGGGCTATTGACGGCGGCGCTATAGGGACCATTGGTTAAAGCGACCGGGGCGGCATTGCTGCTGCCCAGGCTGTAATTGGCCACTAAGCTGACATCGTTAAAATCATTATAACCACGCAACATCACGTAGTAGGTGCCTGCCTGAATGTTTTCCATGGTGCAATGTTCAACATTGCCGCCTTTATAAGGACGACAGTCATAATTGTTGATATCGGGCGCTGAGCCGTATCTGACATACAGGTCGGCATCGCCGGTGCCGCCGCTGGTATCAAAGCTCAGCGCGGAGGCATTGGCCGGTACTTCCAGGGTAAAGTGCACTTCTTCCTGTGCTTTGCCGCTCACGCTTTTACTTACGCCGTTTTTCAGGACATTATCGGTGACCGGGCCGTCGTTTTGTATGTAACGGGCCAGTAAAGTGGCGTCGGTAAAGGCACTGTCGGCGCGGACATGGATATAATTCCAACCCGGTTGCACTTGCGGCACTAAAATGGTTTCGTCATTGCTGGGGCCGTTTGAGATATGATCATAGGTGGTATCGTTGGGACGGGCATCCCAACGGTGTAACAAGTTACCGTTGCCGCTGCCGTGGCGCATGGTGATCTCCAGGCTGACATTGATCAACCCTGACGGGACATATAAACCGATCTGCACCTGGTTATTGTTGCTGGCGTCTTCAAGGCAGATGGCCTGGCCGGCACTGATATCGCGGGATTCGCGTGCACGGCCAAGGGCACAGGCATTAATTCCTGTTTGCTCGTCTCCCTGGACATCATCGACATTTACAGGTTCTGCCGGCGAAGGAGGACGGGTATTATCGACGGTGCAGCCCGAAGATGTCACTGTTGGCAGCCAGTTGTTAAAGTCGCTGTCAAAGGTTTTATCGTTTATCCAGTTATCCACCATATTGCTTCGGTACGAGGCATAATCACCTTGTTTAAACGTCTCCAGCATATTAAAAAAGATACTGCTTTGGCGTTCGAACATATAACGGGAGGCAAGATAACCCCAGTCATAAATGCGGGTCTGGCCGACACCGTATTCGTTGGCTAAAATCGTGCTCAGCTCATACGTGCCGGCAGCCGCTTCACTTGCCGCGCCGTCGTTACAGTTGCGACGGGAAATATATTCGGCAATGCCTTCACCGTACCACACGGTTTTTCCGGCACCGTTGACATCGTGAAAATCCCCCTGGGTAATGAAACGGCCGTCCAAATAATGTATATATTCATGGCGCAGGTTCCAGATATCAAACACCGGGCGTGCCGGGACTTCTTCATAGGCGAAAAAGGTTGCCTGATCGCCGGCGGTACTTGGGTCACCTTCCAGATACAAACCGCCGTTGTCTGTGCTGGCACCAAATAATACCCCGCCATAAATACGCCACTCGACGGCATTATTAAAAACCACCATGCGCAAGGATTCATTATCGTCGGGGGTGACAGGTGTCCTGTTGGTTTTCATCGTGTCATGAAAGTAGTCTTCATGACTTTTTAATGAATTACAGGCCCATTCAAGTTGCTCCTGGTTCATGTCCTGTGCCCACATAAAGAGGGTGCCGGACGGGCAATTGATGCGGTCGTTTAAAACCGAGGCAATAATATCGTCTTTTTTATTGCAGACATTAAAGTCGCTGCATTTGCCCCGGTAATCGACGGCATTGAGTACCTGCAGATACGCCCGGCGTCCGGTATCGCTTTTGAGGGGACCGAAGGTATTGAATATTTTATTGACCTCGCCGGCCAGTGTTGCTTCGATAGCAGAAAAATGGCTGTCATTTTTACCGCTGTAGATATTGGCCAGCTGGTATCCCAGGTTGTGCAAATGATAATCGGCGGCGGGTTTGTCGAGCCAGGCAATATTATCGTGAATAAAGTTGGCCATTTTGCTGATCAGGGCGGTGCTGTGCTCATTGCTGCGGCAGTCGGCAAAACGGGCACAGGCACTGGGTATTCCCCAGGTTGCTTCGGCAAAGACATCTCCCCAGCCTTTGACACTGTCATAGGAGGCATCGTAGCGATTGAGCAGCTGGTGCACCACATCCATATAATGCTCACGGATACTGGCATTGTTCAAGTTGACAACGGCAAGCTCGATAACATCGGCATTCTCAGTGGTTTTATCATACATATGAGGGTTGCTGAACAGGGTGTCCATCGCCGCCTTGGTCGCCGCCTGATTCTCTGGTGTTAACAGCTCTCTGTTGCCGTAATAATAAAAGGCACGGATCCAATACTGCAGCGCTTTAAAGTAGTTGTCAGCATCTGTGCCGTTATAGCTGGCAGACTTTGCTTTAGTTTCATTGGCTACCGTGAGGATGTTGGCTTGTGTGAAGGTGCCCAAACGCACGGCTTGTGAGGCGTCGGTGAATAAGCGGCCGACACAATCAAACCCCTGATCTTTAATTTGTGCTAACAGAGCGTTGCCGGAGGTGATAAAGGCATTATCGTCACAACTGGCCTCGGCTGCCGTTGATAAAGCCGTGATGGCGGTTTTGTCTTGATTTGTTCTATGTTGGCTTTTGTTATTCTCGGCAAGTTTTATCGATACAGAGACATTATAGTGCTTTGCGGGCAAGGCCTGTGATGGAATAAAGCTGTTATGCTCAGCATGGGCGACTTGATCGGATGTTGTTGCAGCATCAATACCTCTTGCCGGGCTATTGGCGGCCAACACCGATGGCGTCAACGTGCTTATTAACAGTATGGATAATGTTTTTTTCATCATCATGATCTCATCCTCCCGGCCGGGGGATGACTAAACGTCTGTCTGATGCTGGATGGGGTGTGCATTTTCATTATTTGAATTCCTTTATCTTATTATTTTCGTGGTAAAGCATGTTTTATGTAAAAATGATCACCTTTAGTTTTTTAGTTGCCGTTTATAATGTGCAAACCGCAAGTATTTTAAAGATGTTTATTTAGCGGTAGTTTGTCATCAAATCGTAAACCTAGTTTGATATACAATATACCCGCTTCCATTTAAGCACTGGTTGACAGTGAATTCGTATTGTTTCCACGCAAAAAGTTATTAAAAACACGCTTTTTAAAGCTAAAAAGTGCGTATTTCCACCCGGGGTGAATCAGCGTCCTTATCGCCACAAAGGATTTTAGGTTGTTTTGTATACTGTATTCGGATAGCGTAAGGCGGATACTTTGCAAAAGGAATTCGTGCCGGTGGATTGGATCAATAGAATAAAAATCAATGAAAGCAGTCCCTTGCAAGCTCAGGGCTATGAAGACAGTTTTGGTTTCCAGCGACATAAACCGCAGTTAATGGCGACGAGCCACTGGCATGGTCATATTGAAATAAACTATTTATTTGATTGCTCGGCAGATTACTTAATCAATGGCAAAAAAATCAGTGTCCCGCAAGGGCGTATGATACTGTTCTGGGCCAGTATCCCGCATCAGATGATAGCAGCGCAGGGGGAGGGAGAGATGGTGAATATTTACATTCCCCTGCAAGCTTTTTTATCCTGGAAGTTTTCAAATCAGTTTATCAGTGAGATATTTTCCGGAGAAGTGCTGGTGGCGGAACGCTTGCATGATGGCGATCAAACCATGACCCGATTGTGGGAGCATGATCTGGCGACAAAAAATATCACTTTAGTGATGCAGGTGATAGATGAAATCAAAAACCGGATCCGGCGTATGTCCCTTGAGCCCTTTACTACCTTTGAACTTTCACAATCATTAAAAAAGCAGGGGAAAAAGTCTTTATCGGGAGGACTCTCCCATATCAGGGTGATCTTAAAATATATTGCCGATAACTATGATAAAAAAATCACCATAGACCAGGTTGCCCGGGAGACGGGACTACATCCTAATTATGCCATGAAGCTATTTCACCGTGTGATGAAAACGTCAATCAAACAATATATCAATAAGCTTCGTTTACAACATGCACAGGCCCTGCTGATAGATACCAATCATGCAGTATTGACTATTGCCATGGAAGCGGGTTTTGGCTCTATCAGCCGCTTTTATGATATCTTCCAGCGTGAACATAAGAGAACACCGCAGGAATTTCGCAATGAGTTCAGCAGCTCCTGAGACGGAGCCTGTCAGGAGTGGATTTAGGTTTTGCTGCTCGATATCAGTTGGCAATCGCAGCCCTGCCGCAAGCGGGCGGGGATAATGGAAAAGCGCAAATATCGGTTGATATCACTGGCTTTATTCTACCCCCGGGATGTTAAGACCTTAAGTGCCAAGCTGGTGGACTACTGAGCCTTTAACACTTCCAGTACCACTTCATGATGGGTCTTGGTTTTAAACTTGTTAAAGACGTGGCTGATTTTACCGTCAAGGCCGATTAAAAAGCTCAAGCGGTGGATGCCGTCATATTCTTTACCCATAAATTTCTTTAAGCCCCAAACGCCAAAGTCATCGGCGACTTTATGGTCAACATCAGAGAGCAGGGTGAAGTTAAGTTCGTCACGCTGGCAAAATTTCGCCAGGCGTTTTGGTTCATCCGGGCTGATGCCAAATACTTTAGTGTTTAATTTTTCCAGCTCGGTTTTAGAGTCTCTTAATCCCTGGGCCTGTACCGTACATCCCGGGGTCATGGCTTTAGGATAGAAATAGACCAGTACCTGTTGCTTGCCGATATAATCGCCAAGGCTAACGTTCTGGTCATTTTCATCTTTAAGGGTGAATAATGGCGCGCTATCGCCTACGTTCAGTGTGTTCATTATTTTTCTACTCTTGCTGTTAACGCTTAGTGGTGGCTAAGGATCATAATAAATTTGAAGTTACCTGTTTGATACAGCCCTGGACATCGATTTGCTCACAAAGCTGTAAAAACTCATTTTCCAGGGTGTTTATATCGGTGTTTTCTGTCAGGGCAAATAAAATATGCGCCCTCATATTATTGCTCAACGGATCTATTTCCGACTTTAGCGAGGAAATATCTATGTTACGGGTGGCAAAAAATGCTGTCATGGCTTTTAAGACCCCCGGCTGGTCAATACCGGCATATTCCGCCTGGTAATGGTGGGTAAAGTCCTGTGATTTGTAACCTGAGGTCCGTTTCATCATGGTAATTAAATCCAGGCTATGGGCAACCGCCGGTAATTTATTTTCAATTTGCACTATCGCGCGGTTATCGCCGTTGAGCAGCATGATAAAAGTAAATTCCAGGCCAAAGATTGCCATCCGACTGTCGAGAATATTACAGCCGCATTCACTCGCTAATTTAGTTAATTCACTAACGCAGCCGGTTCGATCCGCGCCCATAGCGGTTAAAACTAAATACTGGGACATGACATAGACCTGTTATTAAAAGAAAAAATTAATTGTAACCCATACATGTGTCTTAGCGCTAAAATTTTTCCCGCGACCGGGCTTGAAAAATAAAAGCTGGCGGATAATTCGTCTTTTTGGCTTTATTTTCGCCAGAGAAAAACAAGCCAGTGATGAATTGCCGGTGAAAATCTCGGTTTTAAGGCGTTATTGTTAATATTTATCTTAGTTGCCTTGTGTTTGTAAAATCAGCCAAGTACCATGGGGCGCAATTAAGGTTATGAATGAAAAAATTGATGTTTTCAGGCAGTATAGTCGCGTTAATTACCCCTTTTAACGGCGACGGTGAAATTGACTATGATGGTCTTGACAGGTTAATCCAATGGCATATTCAATCGGGTACTTCTGCGATTGTTATCGCCGGTACCACAGGGGAATCACCTACCCTGAGTGATGATGAAAAAGTTGCTTTGGCCAAAGCGGCGGTTGCTATTGCCGGGGGCCGGATAGATATTCTGGTGGGAAATGGCGGCAATAATACGCTGGCATGTGTGCGCTTGACCGAACGCTTAAATGATACCGGGATCCAGGGTTATTTAACGGTTACCCCGTTTTATAATAAACCTACACAGGCCGGTTTGCTGGCCCATTTTACCGCGATAGCCGGGGCAACGTCCTTGCCGGTGATCTTATATAATGTGCCGGGACGTACGTTATGCGATCTCAGTAATGAAATTGTGATCAAGTTATCGGAACTTAATAATGTTATCGCAATCAAAGACGCAACCGCAGATTTAACCCGGGTGGCTGAGTTGCTGGAAAAATGTCGGCAACCCTTTCATTTACTTAGCGGTGATGATGCCACTGCAGTCGCTTTTTGTCAGGCGGGGGGGCACGGGGTTATTTCCGTCACCGCCAATGTTGCGGCCAGAGAAATGGCAGCCGTGCATGCGGCCCTGGCATCGGGTGATATAAAAGAGGCGGTGTTGCTTGATAAGCAACTGGCAGGTTTACATGAAAATTTATTCATTGAATCAAGTCCTATGGCTGCTAAATGGGCATTATATTGTTTGAAGTTATTAGATAGTGCCCATTTACGTTTGCCCCTGGTTGACTTGTCGTCAACAGGTAAAAACTGTATTGAACAAACTTTAAAAGATTCTGGTTTATATCCGCAGGAGTGTTAATGAATCGTCGTGTATTTTATTTTTCTTTGCTTGGGCTGAGCCTGGCATCATGTAGTAGTGTCGATAACAAGCGGGCGGCGGGTGATTTTGACTATGCCGAAAAACAAGAAGCTGCTGTGATCACTATACCCGAAGGTTTAAAAAAACCAGCACAATATAACGATTTTTTTGTCTCTGATAAAATCAATCTTGATGGCCCTGTGGGCGTCGATGTCGATGTCAGGGCGCCGTCACTGGTATTACCCGTCGCCGCTTCTTCCCGTGTGGTCAATGATTCGGATAAAGCGATTATCTGGTTTGATAAAGTCGTGGAAGATAAAGATCTGGCGTTATTTATTTACAGCGCCATCGAAGAGCAGCTAAACGGCGATGAAGTTGCCCTGAATGTGGTGGATGCCGAGCAGAAAACCTTTGAGTCTGATTGGTATCACAGTGAAGTGGAGTCGGGTTTTTGGCCCTATAAAACAGTAGAGCAGTCAGAAAGCATGCGTTTTCGCTACCAGCTGGAAGCGAAACCTCACGGGCGCAGTGTTTCTTTAGTGGTTTCCCTGATTGATTATATGAAGACCGATCAGAGCGGTGGCACCAAGAGCATAGATCCCATTGACCAGCAAAGAGCTGAAATGGCGATGTTAAATGAGATTGTCGCCCAGGTAGATTATAAATACCGCTTGCAACAGAAAGAAAACCGCCTGATGCGGGCCACGCAGCAATTGGTGAGTATAGGTGAAAACCCTGAAGCTGAGCCGGCCTATATCGTTGAAATGAAAACCGATATGTTATGGGCGAACCTGCCGGCTTTCTTTAGCAAATATGGTTTTGATATTACCGATATGAATGAAGGCAAGAAAATTTATTTTGTCGATTTTGTTAAACCGGACAACAGTATTTGGGCGACTATCTGGGGAGATGATATCCCTGTGATTGATATTGATGAAGCCAAATATCGCTTTGAGCTGGCTGAAATTGAAGATAAAACTTCAGTGACCATCTATGACGCCGATGGAAACGTGTTGCCGCAGGCAACTTTGACGCACGTATATGATGTGATGGAAGAAGGTTTATCTTTTAGAACGCCTTTATAAGCTAAGCTTGCCATTCGCTGAAAAAACTTCGCTCCGGCGAAGTTTTTTTATATATGGGATATATGGTCAACTTACCTGTTCCAGACGTAAGTTAAGTACCTGCATCCATGCAGGCAATGATGGGATTACACGGATGCGCGATAGCGGCGATATATACGAATGAAGGGATACTGGAGATAGAGGGTGTTTGCACGCTCGCATAAAAGCGAAAGAGCAGCGATTTTATTTTAATATTTTAAGGGGGCACTATGCATCCGGCCATTGAACAAACTAAGCAGTGGTTAGCCGAAATTGTTATCGGTTTAAACTTCTGCCCGTTTGCCAAAAAAGAATTTGTTAACGACACCATTCATTACCATGTGTCATCCGCCGGGCGAATAGAACCGGCTTTAGAAGCGCTGATGGCTCAATGTCAATATTTGTCAGAGCACGATGAACTGGAAACCAGTTTAGTGATTTTCAGCACGGGTTTTCGCCAATTTGAGCGTTACCTGGACTTACTCGACTATGCCAATGAACTATTGGTCGACTCGGGCTATGAGGGGATTTTTCAGCTGGCCAGTTTTCATCCCGATTATTGTTTTGAAGGGGAAGATATCGACGATGCCGCCAACTATACCAATCGCTCTCCCTATCCGACCATCCACTTGATCCGGGAAGCGAGCATGGAGCGGGTGTTGGCTGTTTATCAGCAGCCAGAGGCTATTCCGGAAAATAATATTGCGCTGGCCCATGAAAAAGGGGCAACATATTTTAAAAATGTGCTGAAGCGCATCAAAAAACAGTAAACAAGCCTCCTGGCTTGTTGATATTTAAGTGTTTTACACAAGAGTGCTTTACGCTTGAAGCAGTGGCGGGCTTGTGTTTGATTGGCCCGGATGAGCAATTTTTAATTAATTCCGGTATAATGGCGACCTGTTTACCCTGAGTTATTCATTTTTCAGTGTATTTTTCAGTGAGTTTTCCCGCGTTGCGGGCAACTTTTTTATAGGATAAGAAGTTTCGTGGATAAAGATTCAATTGTACAAATTGGCGGTAATATCGAAAGTGCGCTAAAGGGTCATTATCAGCTTGATGTTAAAAACGTGCTGGAAGAAGCCTGGCGTCTGACCCGGCATTCCCGCGGCCCCATCAATGGCGGTTTAAGCCTGGTGTTCCTGTTGGGGATGCTGGTATCTCTGGTACTTACCCAGTCTTTAGGCGGCGTAGACAAGGTCTTTAATGATCCCCAGGCAGGTTTGATCCTCAATATAGTGATCACCTTAGTGCTCTGGCCTTTTATTGCCGGCATTGAAATGATGGGGGTATTGCATGCCGTGGGGTTAAAAACCCAGACCAAACTGACTTTTGCTTTTTTACGGCGCGGCAGCTGGGTTGCACTTTGTGCTTTGCTGACTTCTTTGCTGATCAGCATAGGTTTACAGCTGTTTATTTTACCGGGGATCTTTTTGGCGGTGGCTTTGTCCCTGACCATACCTTTAGTGGTGGAAAAGCGCATGTCGCCGTTAAATGCTATAGTGTTGTGTGTAAAGGCGACACGTTTTCAATGGTTTAAACTTTTCAGTATCTACCTGGCATTAATGTCTGTGCTGATGTTGATTGCTTTACCTTTGATATTGCTGGCACAATCAAGTATGTCGATTATTGCCATCGTATTTTTCTTGTTTGGTTTGTCTTATCTCGCACCTATGTTCTATAACACCAAAGGGATCTTGTATCGTGAAATTTTCGGGATGAAATTAAAAACAGCTGCGGCTGACGTCAATTCAACCGACAATATATTTTCAGCCTGAGGGTCAGAATGAAAGGATTATTAATTGTTAAAGTATTATTTTTAGCCATGTTTGCAGCCGTATTACTCGCCCCTTTTACTTTTTTAAAACCGGTGACTTCGGTTCCTGTGATCACAGAGGAGCAGATCCCCCCGGAAGTTGTGGTGCCGCAGGTGGAGCAAGCCAGGCATAATGTTCACTTGCCTGATTTTGCCGCGATCAGCGATGTTAAAGAAAAGAAACGTCAGTTCTTCGATTTTCTTCGTCCCGCTATCATCAAGGAAAATAACCGATTAAACGACATCCGCAATCAGTTGTTGGCCCTTAAAGTGAAACTTGCCATGGGCGCCGAGCTGGGTAGCCAGGGTAGTGAGTTACTGGTAGATGTCGGCAATAAATACCGTATCGACCGCAAGTTATCCCTTAAAGCACAAGTGGATGAATTATTGCTAAGGGTGGATTTAATGCCGGTATCCCTGGTATTGGTCCAGGCCGCCAATGAGTCCGCCTGGGGCACATCCCGGTTTGCCCGTATCGGTTTGAATTTTTTTGGCCTCTGGTGCTACCGTCCTTCCTGCGGCATGGTGCCCAACGGCCGGATATCCGGTGCAACCCATGAAGTCGCCGCTTTTACCTCGATAGATCAGGCGGTGCAGCGCTATATTCATAATATCAATACCAATGCTGCCTATGATGTTTTCCGTTCGATCAGGGCGCAGTTGAGGCTGGAAAAGCAGCCTTTACGGCCTGAAATCCTGGCAACCGGTTTAGTGCCTTACTCCGAACGTGGCTCAGATTATGTGCTTGAGCTGACCAATATGATCCGCCATAACCAGAGTTACCTGGAACCGGCAGAAGCCGATTAAACGAGGGAATCTATCCCGATATCATAAAAAGCCGTTAATACCTGATATTGACGGCTTTTTTTATGGGGGCTTTGCCGGTGCTTGTAAAGTCAACAGCAATGGCCACTTCTCTGATGCTCTGATCACAGAGCATTATTGCTGAATAAGGGCGGCTCAAGACAAACAAACCCTTCGGCTTGCCCTAAAGATGCTTCTTCCAAGTGGCAAAGGACCGATATTAGCGACAACCAAGGCCGTTCTTTTGGGCTTATCTTTTGGAGGCGCGTTAGCTCTGGCTAGGCCGGTATCCGTATCTGAATCGGCTTTTTCAAGGGAAAAGGGCAGCTGTGTATCTGTTAGCAGGTGTGCAAGTTATTTAAGCAAATAGCGGGAATTTACAGAAAGTTAGCTTATTCATTATTGGCGGAATCATTCCTCTTTTATAACCGCATAAATTTAAGTACGGCCGCCTGGCAGCCGTACTTGATAAGTGAGTTTCTAGGAGAAGAAGGCAAACTTGGCAATGAACAGCAGTGCCAGGAAGGTGACGCTCAGGTTCAGTTCGTTAAAGCGGCCGCTAAAAATACGTACCGCGGCATAACTGATAAAACCAAAGGCAATGCCCTGGGCGATAGAGAAAGTCAGCGGCATAGTCACCAGGGTAACGGTAACCGGCACTGCTTCTGATAAGTCGCTCCAGTCGACATTGATTAATCCCGCGAGCATCAGTACAGCCACGAAAAATAAAGGACCTGCGGTGGCATAAGCCGGTACCATGGCCGCCAGCGGTGAGAAAAATAATGCACACAGGAATAAGACGCCAACAATAACGGCGGTAAGGCCTGTTCTGCCACCGGCGCTGACACCGGCGGTACTTTCTACATAACTGGTGGTGGTTGAAGTGCCTAACATACTGCCGGCAACGGTTGCACCTGAGTCAGCCAGCAGGGCCTTACCCAGGCGGGGCAGGGTACCGTTTTTGTCTAACAGGTTGCCTCTTTGCGCCACGGCAATTAAGGTGCCTGAGGTATCAAATAAATCAACGAATAAAAAGGCAAAGATCACGCTGAGCATACCCACTTCCAGGGCGCCGGCGATATCGAGCTGTAAAAAGGTCGGGGCAAGCGACGGCGGCATTGACACCATGCCGGTATAATTGATGTTGCCTGCGATAAGGCCGATGAGGGTGATCACTAAGATGGAAATCATGACCGCGCCGTTAACGCCGCGATTGGCCAGGCCGACGATTAAGAATAACCCTAAAGCGGCAAGAATGGGTTCAAGTGTGGTGACTGAACCTAAGGTGACGAAGGTTGCCGGGCTGTCGACAACAATACCGGCATTTTTCAGGGCGATAAACGCCAGAAATAACCCGATCCCGGCAGCAATACCAAAACGCAGTGAATGGGGAATGCTGTTCACTATCCACTCCCTGATGTTGACCAGACTTAAGATCACGAAGACAACACCGGAGATAAAGACGCCGCCAAGGGCGACCTGCCAGCTATAACCCATTTCCAGCACAACCGTGTAGGTGAAAAAGGCATTAAGGCCCATGCCGGGAGCCAGGGCGATGGGGTAGTTGGCTATAAAGCCCATGATAAAGCAGCCTATCGCTGCCGCCAAACATGTTGCGACAAAAACAGCCCCTTGATCCATACCGGCATCTGCCAGCATTGCCGGGTTGATAAAAATGATATAGGCCATGGTGAGGAAAGTGGTAAAACCGGCAATAACCTCCTGTTTGACCGAGGTCTTATGGTCTTGTAGCTGGAACAACCTTTCTAACATATTCTGAGCTCCGTATTCATATAGTTATTATCTTTGTGATCCAGGACAAGATTCGCTGGAAAGTCCTGAGCTACTGTAGGGGGATTTTGTTGTTGTGGCAATAGGTGTTAACCGATTAAGGTTATTTTTTGACACTTGTGACAGGAAATGCTGTTTTGTTAGCCAATTTAAGAAGTCAGTGTTTTTGTTTTAAGTGATTGAAAATGTATGAGTTATTTGTTTTTAAAACTTTGTTTTGCAGGATTTTTCAGCGCTGGTTTTTTCTGCAATCAGCAGTGCCAGGATTTGTCTCTCGGCACTGCTGTAATGTAATAAATGTAAAATAAATTTCTATAAATTGTTAATGTCGAAGTACTGGACTTCCGTACCTGTGCCGGAAGAAGAGATCTCTTCTGAGCTGTATTCGTATTCTTTTCGCTCGCCGCTGCGATCTATGGCGAGATCTTTAAAAGCATAAAGCGCTTCATCCGCCAACTGGCTCGGGCTGACATTTTGAATGGACTTAAAAATGCTGTATACCCGTTGAGAATGCTGCCTGTCCCACTCGTTAAGCATGGCTTTAACATTCTGGCGTTGAAGGTTTTCCTGGGAGCCGCATAAATTACATGGGATGATGGGAAATTCCCGCTTCTCGGCGTAGCTGATCAGATCCTTTTCCCGGCAGTAGGCTAGCGGACGGATCACTATATTTCTTTTATCGTCAGAGAGTAATTTCGGCGGCATCGCCTTTAAGCGGGCGCCGTGAAACATGTTTAAAAACATGGTTTCAACGATATCATCCATGTGGTGGCCCAAAGCGACTTTGGTGGCACCGATTTTTTCCGCAAAAGAATACAGAGTGCCGCGGCGTAATCTTGAGCACAGGCCGCAGGTGGTTTTGCCTTCGGGGATCTTCTCTTTGACTACACTGTAGGTGTCTTTATCTATGATGTAGTAAGGCACGCCTAAGGCTTCAAAATACTCGGGCAGAATATGCTCGGGAAAACCCGGTTGTTTCTGATCCAGGTTAACCGCGATAACATCAAATTTTATCGGCGCCACTTGTTTGAGTTTCAGTAAGATATCCAGCATAGCAAAAGAGTCTTTACCGCCGCTGATACAGGCCATGATGACGTCGCCGTCTTCTACCATGTTGTAATCGACGATGGCATTACCAACATTTCGCCTGAGTTTTTTCTCCAGTTTGTTGAATTCTACGGACTCTTTTTTTACATCTTGCTGATTCATCGCTCAATTTCATCGTACCCCGTTGAAGGGGTAGTTGACCTTTTTTGTACTGACTTCGGATATTAGGCGGGGATTATAAAGTGATTTTGTCTTTTCTTAAATGATTAGCATCAATTAATTGCGTAGACAGCTAGCCGGGAGGGGCCGGCAAAGGTCGGCGGGCTGCAGCTATTGCCATATCAGCCAACAAGCTAAGGGCTTATTGGCCGATATTTTTAAGCAGGTTTATGAGGCCAGGGGAGAAATATAACCTTCGGGTTTTAATGCCAGTACGTCGCAATTAAGGCGGTCGATGACATGCTCGGCGGTATTGCCGATCAGGGCCGCAGACAAGCCGGTACGGCCGACCGTGCCTAAAATTACCAACTCGGCATCCAGGCGTTGCGATACCCGGTCGATAACGTCTTCCGGCAAGCCTTCCTCTACCCGGGTATTTTCCACCGGGATCTCAAACTTGGCGGCATGCTCGGTCATGGCTTCTTTATGATGCTGTAACATGCTGTCGTTATATTGGCTGGAATTAAACTCCGGAATTTCTATGGTGATATTGACCGGGGTACCGGGAAAAGAATTTACCAGGTGGACATTGGCCTGAATGATTTTCGACAAATTTACCGCTTCTTCGGTAATTTTATGGTTCAGCGACTGGTGTTCGCTCTCATCGCTGCCGACATTGATCGCCGCCAGGATATTACCGTTTTTTGGCCATTGATGATCTTTGACCAGCAATACCGGGCTGGGACATTTGCGCAACAGGTGCCAGTCGGTAGGGGTGAAAATAACCGATTTTAATTTGTCGTGCTGGTGGGTACCCTTGATCACGATATCGTATTTGTCATTGAGCACATGCTCGACAATGGCTTCAAAAGGACGGTTATGCCAGATAACTTTAGTCTTGATGGTCAGATCATGGGTTTCTATGCCGCTGATAACATCATCGAGCCAGATTTCCCGGTCGCTGATCACAGACTTTCGCATGACCTCACGTTCTTCACTGGAGAGCATAGTGGTCATTTCATAGGAAAAATCAAAAATACTGACAAATGCCGTGATCACGGCTTTGGTATGCACGGCTAATTCGATGGCGCGTTTGAGGGCTTTTTGTTCGTGGGTAGTTGGATCTATGACCACCAGGATATTCTGATACTTTTCCATCATCGGCTCCATATGCTTAAAAAGGTATATGCCATTATAATGCGATAAAAACCTTGATTATTAATTGTTTTAAATCAAGTTATTATCGAACGCTATAATGACAATATCACCTACAAGCATAGACTAAAACCCCTCGGCGGAAAAATATTCCTGGTGGCGGAGGGAGATAAGCCGGGCTGTTTCTTAGCTATTCGTTAGCTTATGCTTTAGTTATTCCTTAAGTAAGGCCGTTTCGTTTAACTGGTCGATATCCAGGATGCGGATCAGCTTACCGTCAACATGGATCAGGCCGTTTTTATGGAAACGGTTAAGCAAGCGGCTGATGGTTTCAACCGTTAAGCCGATATAGTTGCCGATATCGCTACGGGTCATGGTCAGACGAAACTCCGATGAAGAAAGGCCGCGGGCATGGTAGCGCTGGCTTAAGGTTGCCAGGAAAGTCGCCACCCGCTGCTCGGCATTTTTGCGGTTTAGCAGGGTCAGCATATCCTGATCTGTCTTAATTTCATTGCTCATCAGGCGCAGAATCTGTTTTTTCAGTTTCGGCATGGAATTAGACAGGGAGTCCAGGGTGTTATATGGGATCTCACACACCATAGCGGTTTCCAGTGCCTGGGCGAAACTTGGGTGTTCGGCATTGGCAATGGCATCAAATCCCAGCAGGTCGCCCGCCAGGTGGAAGCCGGTGATCTGCTCTTCACCCTGTTCATTGACGGTAAAGGTCTTGAAGGTTCCAGAGCGCACCGCGTACAAAGATTGCAGCGTTTCGCCGTCGTGGAATAAGTTATCACCTTTGTGGATTGGACGCTTACGGTCGATAATATTGTCCAGGGTATCTAGCTCTTGGTCATTTAAGCTAAAAGGTAGGCATAATTCACTGATACTACAGTTTTGACAGTGAATATGTTGACTTTGACCACATTGTTTATTGTACATAATAGATGATATTCCTTGCTACCGAATACTCAGGCTATGACCTAAGTATAACCTATGGGCGCATGGTATTAGAACACCAGTCTTGATGCAACCAAAAGACTATAAATACCATAAATTATTATACAAAACGCCATGATTTTACGGAAATTATCATTAATCAGTAATTGTTTGATTGTGATCATGCCAAAGGACATAGTCACTAATGCCGGCAGGGTGCCTAAGCCGAAAAAAAACATAATTGCAGCACCGTTGAGCGCACTGCCGCTGGCCATGGACCAGGTCAGGGTGGAATAGATCAGACCGCAGGGGAGCCAGCCCCATAATCCGCCAAGTGCCAGGGCTTTGCTTGGGGTATCGACCGGGATCACCTTTTTACTCAGCGGCGAGATGCGCCGCCATAAGCCTTTGCCCAGCGCCTCAATGCGGTTAAGCCACATCAGCCATTGCCCCATATACAATCCCAGCAGAATTAAAAATATCCCCGCCACCAGGCGTAAGCCCGCTAACGGCATACCGGCATTGCGCGCGGCCAATGAGCCGGTAAAGCCGATAATGGCGCCAATCAGGCTATAGGAAGCAATACGGCCGAGGTTATAACAAAGTACCAAGATGGTTTTGCTGGGGGTTGGCGGGAGTGGAGCTGATTGCTGTGCTGCTTGCGCCGGCTGTACCGTTATTACCTGGGGCTGGCCTTGCTTTTGCCTTGCCTGATTGGCGGGCAGGGCCGAAGTAAGCATAGTGGTGATGCCGCCACACATCATCACACAGTGTCCCGCCCCTAAAATGCCGATAAAAAAAGCCGAGATCAAATCCAGAGTCATTCAGGCGCTCTGTTGTTATCGCTGGCTTTGTCTGTTTTTTGCTGAGACTTGTCTTGCTGTGATGGCGATTTTTCGGTTTGTGCCTGTTCATCTTTGTTTTTTTCTGCAGAGCGGGCCTCATCATCGAATAAAATGCTTAGCCCCTGTTTTTCCAGATCATCGAACTGCTCGGTTTTAACCGCCCAGAAAAACAGGTATATGCCCAGCGCAGTCAGCAATACCGCGATCGGGATCAATACATAAATGACACTCATTACTTTAACAGCCTTAATGAATTGGTGATAACCAAGATAGAACTGGCGGACATGCCGATCACCGCCATATAAGGGGTGATCAAGCCGGCAACCGCCAGAGGTAATACTATGGCATTATAACCGAATGCCCAGGCATAGTTTTGGAAAATAATCTTGCGGGTTTTGATCGCCAGGGTTTTTAAAGTACTGACGCTGCCCAGGCGGTTGTTTAACAAGATGACATCGGCGCCGCTTTTGGCAACATCGGTGCCGCTGCCCATGGCGATAGAGACATGGGCTGCGCCAAAGACCGGGGTATCATTAACACCGTCGCCGATCATCGCCACGGTATGGTTTTGCTGCTCGGCTTTGATGATGGCCATTTTATCTTCCGCGCTTAAACCGCTGTTTACCTTATCGAGGGGCAGCTGGCGTGAAACCGAGTCACAGCCGCTGGCGCTGTCGCCGGAAAGCATCATGGTTTTATTGCCTGTGCCATTAAGTGTTGATATCAGCTGTCCGGCATCTTCGCGGATTTTATCTTCCAGGTAAAAGGCGGCGATAAGTTTATCATCGGCCATCAAGACACATTGTGCGTCCTGGTATTGCTCCAGCTCTTTGGCGAAGAGCAGCCAACTGACTTTGCCCACCCGGTAGCTTTTGCCATTGACCATACCTGAAATACCGGCCTCCGGATGTACTGTGGCATCGGTGATCTGGTAGGAAAAATCCCGGTATTGTGCAAAAGGTTTTGCCAGCGGGTGCTGTGAGTAGGCTTCAAGCGCGGCGGCAATTTTAAGGGCTTGCTCCCTGTCTTGCTCCTTGTCCTGCTCATCGCCGGTGTTGGGTAGTGCCACCCGGGTAATTTCAAATTCACCCGTAGTTAAAGTTCCGGTTTTATCAAAGGCGTAGCAGTCTATTTTGGGGATGGTTTCCATCACATGGCCGGATTTGACCATGATGCCGTCGCGGTTTAACCTGGTGGTGCCGCAGGTCAATGCCGTTGGTGTGGCAAGCGATAAGGCGCAGGGACAGGTGGCTACCAATACCGATAAGGTGATCCAAAACGCTTCCTCGGGCATATGTTGGTGCCAGTAATAGGCGGTGCCTATGGCAGTTAATAAAATAATGGCGACAAAATACTGGGCGATTTGATCCGACAGCCGTGCCAGTTTCGGTTTATGGGCCTGGGTGCTTTCACTTAAACGAATCAGTTGGCTTAAAAAGGAATGGTTGACGTCCTGTTTCACTTCCATGGTTAAATTGCCGTCGCCATTGATGGTGCCGGCAAAGATATTGTCGCCGACCCCTTTATCCAGCGGCAGCTGCTCGCCGGATAACATGGCTTCATTGAGCTGGCTTTGCCCGCTGATAATAACACCGTCCGCCGGGACCACTTCCCCGGGTTTGATCATCACTTTATCTAAAGCCTGCAGGCTTTTTGCGCTTACCAGGACTTCTTTGCTGTTGCCATTTTCAAGCTCAAGCCTGGTGGCGGTCATGGGCATGAGTTTGAGCAAGTTGGCGGAAACTTCCGCGGCCCGGGCACGGGCGCGGAATTCGAGAAATTTGCCTACCAGCAATAAGAAGGTAAACATGGAGACCGACTCAAAATACACTTCGCCTTGCTGGCTGATGGTGGCCCAGCCGCTGGCAATAAAGGAGAGGATAATGGCAATCGAGACCGGCACATCCATCGACAGGCGTTTGAGTTTTAAGGTATTAACAGCGCCGAGATAAAAAGGGAAAGCGCCGTAGGTCACCACAGGTATGGTCAACAGGAAACTGGCCCAGCGCAGATATACCAGGTTATGGGCGGACATATCGGAAAAGGCGCCAAAATAAAGGCCGATGGCGATCATCATCACTTGCATCATCAAGATGCCGGAGATACCTAAACGTTTGATAAAGGCCTTGGATTGCGACTTGTTTTTTTCTTCCACCAGGGAGGCTTTAAAGGGCAGGGCGTGATAGCCTATGCTGTCCAGGGTGGATAAAATTTCACTGAGTTTAATTTTGTCATCCGCCCATTGTACCCGGGCCCTTTGGGTGGTGGCGTTGACATTTACCGACATCAGTCCCGACAGTTTGTCCAGTTGCATTTCAATCAGCCAGGCACAGGCGGCGCAGCTGATGCCATCGACGGTTAAAATCGCCTCTTTGCTGTTTTCGTCCTGGTAAATAAAATCGTGCTGCAGGTTTTCGTCATCGAGTAGCTGATGGCGCTGCAGTTGCTCCGGTACCAGAGCCGCGCCTTTATTGGCGGGCTCGGTGCGAAAACGGTAATATTCGGTGAGGTTATTATCGACTATGGTCTGGGCAACTGCCTGACAGCCGATACAACACATCACTTGCTGGATTTGCTCAATACAAACACTCAGCTCTACGCCTTTAGGGACAGGCTCGCCACAATGATAACAACTGCTGGACATTAGTTTGCTTCGGCAGTGTCGGGTACTATCTCTATGGTTTCAACCCGGGGTAAGTGCAGGGTGTCCTGTATCTTCCAGTGATTTTCAAACGGGGTGATGGTGATTTTCCATTTGCCGCTCACTCTTTGCTCCAGGGCTTGGCGAAAATCGCCGTTACCGTCGGCGGTCAGCACCAGGGAAAAATCTTTCTCTGCCAGGGTGGCGTGATGAAAATTGACATTAAGCAGCGGAAACTCTTTTTCTATGCCGGTCGGGCTTAATACCAGGCTGTCATCGGTCAGGGTCAGATTAAAACGTATTCCCAGTTTTTGCGCCTGCTTGATCTTGCCCAGTTCAAGGTTAATGGCTTTGCCTTTTTTATAATAGTCGCCGATCACCAAAGCATCCGGTTCATGGTTGGCAATAATATAGGTGGCAACACCGGCAACGATAGCGATGGCGGGCAGGGTAAATATCAGCCAGGCCCAGGGTTCTTTATACCAGGAAGTTTTCATTATTTCGAAAGGTTTATCTGCTTAATTAAGAGGGGGATATTGTACTGTTTTTCTTCGCGGTGAACCAATAAAACCTGTGTTTTTTGTCGTTTTTCAGGGAAAATTTTTAGCAACAGCCAATAAAAAAGCCTTAACAACTTAAGTTGTTAAGGCTTTGTTTTATCTTAAGTAAACTGATTTATTCGTCAGTTTAGTTAGATAAGCCTAGTCTTGAGATAAGCTGTAGACATAGGCACTGATCACATGGACTTTTTCTTCGCCCAAAATATCAGCCCAAGGTGGCATAACACCGGCGCGGCCGTTACGGATAGACTCTTCCACCGCTTTTTGTGAACCGCCGTATAACCAAGTGCCGTCAGTCAGGTTAGGCGCACCCAATGGGATGCCCATGGCCAGGCTGCCTTTACCTTCTGCTCCGTGACAGGCGGTACACATGGCAAACTTGGTTTGACCGGCTTTGGCATGCTCAGGGTTTACTTCACGTCCGCTTAGGCTTAACACATAAGCCGCCACTTCTTTAACCCCTTGCTCGCCGCCAACAGCGGTTTCCCAGGCCATCATGCCGTTGGCCTTACGGCCGTGCATAATACTTGCTTTGATCACGTCAGGGCTGCCGCCGTATAACCAGTCCTTATCGGTCAGGTCAGGGAAGCCTGTGGTACCGCGGGCATCAGAGCCGTGACATTGAGAGCAGTTTTGTAAAAACAGGCGCTGGCCTACTTTTAACGCGTCGCCGTCTTTAGCCAAGTCTTCGATGCTGCGCTGGGCATAGGCAGTAAAGATAGGGCCGAATCTTTCATCGGCGGCCGCCATTTCGCGGTCATACTCTACCAGTAAGCCTTGTTCTTTAGCTTGGGCAACTTTGGCTTTAGACTCTTCCAGGTTTAAAATGCCCTGGTTAGAACTCTTCCAGCCAAACAGACCTTGCCACTGGCCCAGGCCAGGGTAAAGCAGCAGGTAGCCGAAGCCCCAGATGATGGTGATTAAGAAGAACGTACTCCACCACTTAGGTAAAGGGTTATTCAACTCTTCTATGCCGTCAAATTCATGACCCATAGACTCGCCTTCTTTAACGCCGGCAAAGTTTTTTAAACACATGCGCAGTAGCAGGTAGCAACCCACTAAAGTGCCCAGGGTGAGAACTGATATCCAGATACTCCAGAAGCTAGACATTTTTATTAGTCTCCTGTTTGTTGTTTTTCTCTTTGCGATCTTCTTCAAAAATCGAGTTGGCGGCGCTATCAAACGACGACTTACGTTTTTTGCTGTATGACCAGATCACAATGATAATAAATAGTGCCAATATGAGGAGGGCAAAGAACCCTCTGAGCGTGCCGTAATCCATGGTCATTACTTCAGTGCATGACCGAGGGATTGCAAATAAGCAATCAAGGCGTCCATTTCTTTCTTACCGGCTACGGCTTTCTTGGCACCGGCGATATCTTCTGCCGAGTACAAAGGAATATATTCGCCTTGCTCGTTTTTATGGCCACGGTTTTTGGTTAGCAGATTAAAGGTTTCCATTTTCTTGCCTGTTAACTCACCGTCCAGGAGATCTTCTTCCAGCCACTTAAATGATGGCATGTTTGACTCCGGCACTACGGCGCGCGGGTCAATCAGGTGAACGCGGTGCCAGTCATCAGAATAACGACCGCCAACACGGGCAAGATCAGGACCGGTACGCTTTGAACCCCACAGGAACGGATGCTCCCATACGTGCTCACCGGCAACTGAGTAGTGACCGTAACGTTCGGTTTCGGCGCGGAACGGACGTATCATCTGACTGTGACAGGTATGACAACCTTCACGGATATAAATATCACGACCTTCAAGCTCAAGGGCGGTATAAGGTCTGAGGTTATCAACCGGCGTTGTCGTTTCTTTTTGGAAAAACAACGGGGTAATTTCTACCAGGCCGCCGATACTGATCGCAGCAATAGTCGCAATAAAGAACCAGCCTACGTGTTTCTCTAACGGTTCATGTTTATTTTTCATGCCATTGCCTCCTGACCTACTTCGATACGCTCAAGACTTCCGTCTTTGGCCTTAATGGTTTTAAACATGTTGTAAATCATGATCACAAAGCCGGCAACAACCAGGACACCACCTAAGAAACGCATGAAATAGAAAGGATAAGAAGCGGTTAAGCTCTCAACAAAGCTGTAGGTTAAGGTACCGTCGGTATTAACCGCACGCCACATCAAACCTTGCATGACACCGGAAATCCACATGGCAACGATATAAAGTACGATACCTGCGGTGTGCATCCAGAAGTGAACATTGATCAAACGGATGCTGTACATACGGCTCTGATTGAACAGGATAGGGATCAGGTGGTACATGGCACCGATAGAAACCATAGCAACCCAGCCAAGAGCACCGGAGTGTACGTGACCTACGGTCCAGTCAGTATAGTGGGATAAAGCATTGACTGATTTGATCGCCATCATAGGACCTTCGAAGGTAGACATGCCGTAGAAAGACAGGGAAACGATCAGGAAACGTAAAATCGGGTCGTGGCGAAGTTTATGCCAGGCGCCGGATAAGGTCATAATACCGTTGATCATACCGCCCCATGAAGGCAGGAATAAGACCACTGACATTACCATACCAACAGACTGAGCCCAGTCAGGTAAAGCGGTATAGTGTAAGTGGTGAGGGCCGGCCCAGATATACAGGGAAACCAGTGCCCAGAAGTGAACAATAGATAAACGATAAGAATAAACAGGACGTTCAGCCTGCTTAGGTACAAAGTAATACATCATGCCCAGGAAACCGGCGGTTAACAGGAAACCTACGGCGTTATGGCCGTACCACCATTGCATCATGGCGTCGATGGCGCCTGAGTAAAGTGAATAAGACTTCATCATAGACACAGGGATCACCATAGAGTTACCTATGTGTAATACCGCAACCGTGATAATGAATCCACCGAAGAACCAGTTAGCCACGTAAATATGCGAAGTTTTACGCTTGATTAAGGTACCAAAGAAAACAATGGCATAAGAAACCCAGACCACGGCAATCAGGATATCGATTGGCCATTCTAATTCTGCGTATTCCTTACTTGAGGTATAACCTAAGGGTAAGGTGATTGCTGCGGCAACAATAACTGCCTGCCAGCCCCAGAAGGTAAAGGATGCTAAATTCCCGCCAAAAAGCGTTGTTTTACAGGTACGTTGTACCACGTAATAAGAAGTAGCAAACAAAGCACTGGTACCGAATGCAAAGATAACAGCATTGGTATGTAGTGGACGAAGACGAGAATAGGTAAGCCAGGGGGTATCGAAGTTCAATGCCGGCCAGATTAACTGTGCAGCAATTAGAACACCAACGAGTGTTCCGACGAATCCCCAGATTACCGTCATTACAGTAAATTGACGTACAACGGTCATGTTGTAGTCAACTGCTGACGTATTACTTTGACTCATGTTATGGTTTCCGCAGTGATAATGAATTACAAAATTCGGGTTATTTTTATGAAGTCATTTAGCTCACGGCCAAATATCTGTATTATTTATAGTCGAAAACGATAAAGAATACAGATATGACTTTTAATCCCGGGCGCATCATAATCACTTACGGCTAAAATGTCATCTGCAGATGTAGTAAAATATGTTCTAAATCAAAAAAATTAAACTTGATGTCTGAAAAGATGAATTAAGTCGGTATTTAAGCAGTTTTTTAAGTAGGTTATCGGTTTTATTATGTACAAAATTTTTCCCGCTCTTTCCCCTGTCTTTATCTTGATGTTTAGCTTCGTTTTTAGTTTGCTTGCCGGTTGTCAGCCAGCGGATAAAAAAAGCCCCGTCAATGTTGAACCACAGTGCCTGGCGCAGCAAAGTGAATGTGTTGTCCGCACTCCCGGCGGTGACTTTCGTGTGCTGTTTAATGTCGACAAGGTGCTGACCGAGACGCCTTTTGAGGTCACTGTTGAATATCAGGGCAAGCAGTCAGTAAAAAATATCAGCGGTTATCTTGAAGGCCGGGATATGTTTATGGGCAAGATCCCCTTGTTTCTTACCGGGCAAAGCGAACATCAATACCTGGCGGAAGTCATGTTAGGCAGCTGTGCCCAGCCTTCTATGATCTGGCGCTTATGGCTTACTGCTGAGTTTGCCGGGCAAGTTGCGGACGGTGAAAGTCATTCAGGAAATAAGCAACAGTTTTTTATTGATTTTCCCAGCAGTAACGAATAGCACAATAATTCAGATATTTGTTCCGGGAGCAAGTTTACGTGAGTAAACCCCTTGCGCCCGGGACGGTAACGCTTATCGTTATTTTTTCGCAACAGCTGCTAAGGTTTGAGGGGTCGGATGCTCAATTAACTGGAACTGAGTGTTTCTCTCGCCGTAAACATAAATGCTGCAGCGTTGCCAGCTTTCTGGAATTGCCCAGCTGGTATTATTTTCTACGGTAAAGACATGACGTTTATTGGCGCAGCGCACATCGAGCTTGTTTAAACTCCCCTGGATATTAGCCAGGGAAAATGCTTTTCTGACTAAAGTATGGTTCCAGGTGTTTCTTTCTCCTATGGTGCCATTAAGGACAATGTCCTGTTCGCCGTCGATAAAATCTTTCACAATATCCCGGTTCTCCCTGAAGAGCTTGAGCAGGGATTTATCCCGGGTTGTACTTGCTATTTTTTCATAGGTTGCCAGTGCGTCATGCAAGCGGTTCAGCTCCAGGTTCAGATTATAAATTTGTTGTAATGTCGAAAGGCGAAATTCGGGGGTGAGGTGTTTGCTATTGGCCTCTAGTGCCCGCTTCAGGCTGGCTAACTCCTGCGGTTTGTCTCCGGTTTTTCTGGCATAGCTTGCCCGGACTAAAGAATAGTACATCTCTTCGCTCAGCCGCCACTGTTTAAAGGTTTTAAGTTGGTCAATTTTTGCTTTGGCCCGGGCTAGCTCATCTTGTTCTATCAGTGCCTGGATATCTTTATATTGCTGAAAAAATTTCCGGCTGACCGAGCCGTTAGCTCCTTGTAAACTAAAGTCTATTTTGACGCGATTTTGGCATTGTTGTACCGGCTTGCCATTTTCTATGGCGGGTTGGTAACGCCATTTTTTCGCCGCCCGAATCGCCGCCTTATCAAAGCTTCTTCGTCCCGATGATTCTTCCACCAGGATATTGCTGACAGAGCCATCGGTTTCAATAACATAACTTAATATTGTCCAACCTTCACGTCCGCTTTTTGCTTCCTTTGCCGGATATCTGGGCTCATGCCGTTTTTGTGCCACGGCATCTGTAATTGTGGCAATTTGTTTGACTTTAGCGCTAGGGTTTGAACCGGATACCTGCTTTGTATCTGCAAGGCTTGCAAAACTAGGGAAAGATAGCGTCATTGCCGAAAGAGAAAGGGGTAACAGAGCTTTTATCAGTGACATCAGGGATCCTTGTTGATTGCTGAAGGGGCAGTATAGGCTTTTACTTATTTATCTCAAGCAGTTAACGCATTAATTGTATTACAGCTGATTACATGGCGAAATAATAGCGATGGATTGAGTGAAAATAACATTGCAGTGTTGCCGGTTAAGCTCAGGTTCAGTTTAGGCAAGGTAGGCTGAGCAAGTAAATAATATTTTGTTGCTTAATTGCCCCGGGGAAGTTTTCATCCCTGAGTGTTATTTTGTTATAGTAATATCTTTCAATTTTTTAATGGCTTAACCCGAGAAAGGAGCAGGTTATCAACGCCGGTATCAAAACAGTCAATAAATGGTGGTTGTGGTTTTTTCTCCTGCTTATTCCTGTCGGGGCTGTGCTGTTGGCGGTTAATTTTGATCAAGTTGTGCGCTTAAGCATTAATTATTACCTGAAACACTACCACAGTGAGTTAAAGCTGGAAGTTAGTGCCCTGAAAATTGACAAGATTAACTCCGATTTTGTTACTTTCAGTGATTTAGCCTTAACGCAGGAAAAAAGTCAGCTCAGTTTGTCGGGCTTTCAGCTGCAACTGGCGCCAGAAAAGCCTTACTGGCTTAGCCGGCTTATTTTAGAAAAAGGGCAACTGTTGCTGGATCTCGACAGCCTGTCTCAATTCTTACCAAAGGAAAAATCACCCGAAACTGACAGCTCAGTTTTATACAGGCAATTACTGTCATTATTATCTGCCTTACCTGAGATTACGATAAAAGTGCTTAATACTGAGCTATTTTCTCATCAGAAGAAGGCCGCCGATAAGTTGCTGCTGGAGGATAGTCACTTAACTTTTACGGTCGGGACAAAAGTTAGCATGAACTTAAAGACAGACCAGCAAGACTTGGTAAATTTACAAAGTGATTTTGAGCCCGGGGCTGTTGCTGGCGAGTTAACCGCTGATCTGGGTAAGCTGAACTCCCTGATTGAACGCTATTTTGACCAACCCTTGATGATAACCGGTGAGCTTAGCAGTGACTTTACCCTGGTGCCGGCAGATGCGGGCTGGGCTTTAACCTCAAACAATCAAGTGAGCAATAGCCGCCTGGATCTGTCAGGGGTAACCGGGGAAGCGGTAAGTTTTGTTGTAGATGGAGATTTTATCCTGAATTATCGTGACGCGGCTTTAGAGGTGATAACCGGTCAAGATACCGGGTTAAGGATCAAAGCCGCTGCTGATACAGTTAAAACTCTTAAGGCCAAGCTTAAGCAACAAGGTTTTGGACAAGACATTGACCGTTTGTTACAGGAAAATATCCCTCAGCAGGTATTTGTTTATCCGGGCAGTACTGTTGCCCTGGATGACAATAACCAGCTACTGTCCGGTAATTTACAGCTACACAGCCAGCTTAAAAATGGTGAAATAACCATTAAGCTGCCCGAATTTACCATTGCAGAGCAAAAGCAGGTCATTAACTGGCAGCTTGATTATCAGCAGCAACAGCCAATTAAACAATTGGGGAAAGTGGCGCTCAGTTCGGATGGTGAAATAAGCCACTCGCCTGCAGAAACCAAGCTGACAATAAAGACTGGAGAGATATTACTGACAGAGGTCAAGCATCAAGAGCAGGAGGTACAACAAGGAACTTTTGCGCTGACTAAGCCGACGCTCATTCAGCTTAGTGACGAAACAATCCAGCTGAGGGACAAGTTGTTTTTTACTTCAACTTTTGAGCTGGTAGAGGTAAGTCAGCAGAACTTTGGGGAGATCTGGGCTGAGCATGTGGTATGGCAAGCGGCTGATAATTTCCGTGCAGACAGCATATGGCGACTGGATGACTCCCTTCGCTTAACTAGCGAACATCTATTTAATAATAATATCGTAAAGGGTCGGGCCATACTTGAGAGCACGCCTTTATCTGAGCTACTTGGCAGGGTGGAGCTACCTGAGTTACTCACCTTGGATGGTCAAATTAGCAATGAACTCAACTATGAGTTCGAGTTGGAGACACAGGCACTGAGTGGCAAGGTGTCGGGAGAATTAGTTAACAGCTTTGGCAGTTATGATGATATTGCTTTTAGTGATATCAATGCCGGTTGGTCCTGTTTTTGGCGAATGGCAAAGTTGAGTTGTGGGCAGCTTGGGCTTAGCTCCGGGCAAGTCAATGTTGGTGTCAACATCACAGATATGCAATCCCGGGGGACATTTTTCTGGGATAAAAATAACTGGTGGTATCACTTAAATAGCTTTAAAGGAAAACTGCTTGATGGCGGATTTTCCATCACGCCGTTAGAGGTTGCGCCCGGACAGGATATTTCGGGGGAGTTGATTTTAGAGCATATCTCGTTAACTGATCTGGTCGCTTTGCAACAGCAACCCGGTATTGAACTGACTGGTTTTATTGATGGTAAATTGCCTTTTAGCTACAACGCGGATGGTTTGAACATTAATCGGGGAAAATTGCTGAATCAGGGGGGAGGCCTGATCAAAGTCGATGGTAACCCGGCGGTAGAGGAGTTAAAAAAGAGCCAACCTCAGCTAAAATTCTCCCTGGATGCCCTTAAGGAATTACATTATCAGTACCTGGATAGTGAAGTTAGTATGATGTCCGACGGCTCAACCTTGCTCAAAGTGTCGGTTCAAGGGAAAAATCCTGATCTTGTCGAGCCGGTTCATTTTAATTATCAACATGACGAGAACCTGTTCCTGTTATTACGCACTTTACGACTTACCGAGCGGTTAAGTGAAAATATTGAAAAAGCAATCAACAAGTAAAACAGAAAATGTCTACCAGAACTTAAATATATCGCTTTAATAAAAAGCCTTAAGGAGTTAGCAATGAAAATGAAATTATCGGCCCTGACAATAGCACTGTTATTGTTTGGCTGTACCCCCACGGTGGAGGTGGCGGTGCCGGATAAGCCGATCACCATAAATCTGAATGTAAAAATAGAACATGAAATCCGCATTAAGGTGGATAAAGAGTTAGATGAAATTATCAGTGATGACGAATTATTTTAGGGGGTAACATGAAAATTAAATTAATCACAGCCGCATTGGCCTGTTTACTGACTTTTGCCGCCCATGCCTTAACTTTAAAAGACGCGAAGAGCTCAGGTTATCTCGGTGAACAAGCCGACGGTTATTTGGGGCTGGTTAAAGAAAACAGCGAGGCGAAGGCCTTGATGCTGTCGGTAAATAAAAAGCGCCTGGCGCGTTTTAAAGCCATTGCCAAGAAAAATAAAACCTCAGTTGCCGATGTCGCCGCTTTGGCCGGGGAAAAGTTTATCAATAAAACCGCCAAGGGCAATTATATTAAAACCAGCTCGGGCAAATGGAAGAAGAAATAAACCACGGGCTTGGTTTGAACGGGCATATGGACTGAGCTCTCATATGCCCGGTTAAGCTTTTATCAACAATTTAGTGAAATTATGACCAGTGAAATAAATAACAATATCCATGCCGATCGTAATGGTGAGCCGTCAGCTGAAATAAAGTTTTCGGATAATAAGCCGTCAATTTGCTATGTCGGCTTTTGGGCCAGGGTGATGGCGTCTTTAGTAGACACGGTTATCCTGATACTGATCAGCTGGCCTTTGCTGCTGGTCTTGTATGGCAAAGAATATTTTGAAATGGAGCAGCTTGTTGCCGGACCGGCAGATTTTCTGATCAGCTGGGTTTTTCCTGTGGTGGCGGTTGCCTCTTTTTGGTTCTACAAACAGGCCACCCCGGGAAAGATGCTGGTTTCGGCAAAAATTGTCGATGCAAAAACCGGAAACAAACCGACAAAGGGGCAATGTATCCTGCGTTATTTCGGGTACTTCCTGTCTGTTATCCCTTTTGGCTATGGCATGCTATGCGTGGGCTGGGACAAAAAAAAGCAGGGCTGGCATGATAAGCTTGCCAGTACCGTGGTGATCCGGGAAAGTCTGGCAGATGACTAAGGTGGAGGATTAAAATAAGTCATTAAGCGAAGCTTTTCCTTCTTTGGGACTCCGTTATTATTGAAAATGAAAAAAATTTGATTTGGCTAAAATTTGGTTGCTCCTGCTGCCATACAGAGTAAGCTTGAGTGAAAATTTGCACTTTGTTAACGGGTACTCAGATGTCAGCCATTCCAGATGATTATGTTAATTATAAATCCACCCAAGAAATGACCTCGGATAATGTCCCTAAGATGTTTTTACACCTTCACAATACCCGGGCCGGGGTGTACGGGAAAATTTGTGTTATTAGCGGGCAATTGAAGTTTTACGGTTTTGCCGACAGGCGAGGAGAAGTCGAGCAGGAAATTATTATCAAGGCTGGTGACTTTGCCGTCTCGCCCCCCGAATATTGGCACAAGGTGGAATTTTTAACCGATAATACCCGTTTCAGGGTGGATTTTTATGCGCAAAAAGACTCGGATATTGTTGCGCAAAACAGCAGTGAGCGTAATAAATAAAAGCTCCTGATCAGCGGTTTCAATTCATTTTTCACTGCAGAAGAAGCGAACAAACCTGGCTTATGTTATTTTTTAGATCGGCCAATGTAAGTTTACCCGGGCACCGCCCCGGGGGCTATCTGTGATGCTTATCCAGCCCCGGGTGTCTTTGAGCACCATATTGGCTATAGCCAGTCCCAGGCCAAATCCCCCGGTATCGCGGTTGCGGCTTTTATCCGTACGGTAAAAAGGTTTTAAAATCAGCGTTCTTTCATCTTCTTCGATACCGGGACCGTCATCATCAACCGATAAAATAACCTGTTCTTTTTCTTGAGAAAAAGTGATGGTGACCCGGTTTTGACAATATTTTACCCCGTTGCTGATAACATTAAACAGGGCACGCTCGAGCAAGGTCGGGTTTGCCAGCAAACAAAAATCCGTTGCTGCGTGTACGGTAATATTCGCTTTTGGCAAACTGCTATTAAGCTGTGTGACTATCTGGCGGGTCATTTCAATGATGTTGATTTCTTGCCTGTCAATTTCCACTGCAGTTAATCTCAGCCTGGAGATGGTGAGGATTTCTTCCATCAACGCCGAGAGTTCTTCTAAATCTTCATCCATGCCCTGGAGTAACTCCTGGGTTTCGGGTTGAGAGCCGCCATTTAATGCGATATCCAAGGCCAGGCGCAGCCGGGTAATCGGGATCCTCAATTCATGATGGATAGCGCCCGTGAGGATAATATTTTCCTGGGTTTTATCGTCGAGTGCCGTTGCCATCTGGTTGATATCGGCGCTCAGTTTTGCCAACGCCGGAATGCGATAAGAGGGCATCCGGGAAGTGAAGTCACCATCGGCCAATGATCGGGTCACGGTTGATATTTGTCTTAAATACCGGTACATAGCCCAGGAAATCAGGGTGATGACCACGGCGAGAAAAAAATAGATGGCAATCAGGCTCAGGTAATAGGCGCTAATATATTCATCGGAAAAACTGCTGACAAAATTATATTTCAGCGCCATATGCTTTAGCTTGGGCTGCTGCAGCGGGGCGATCACCACCAGATGGTCAGTCTGTTCGGTGATATCGATGAAATCAACATAACTTGCCTGTTTGTTGGTGGACCCGTCCGGCAGGGGGATGAGTTCGATATCTTCAACTTCTTCATCCAGGTAGTCGCGCCAATAGGCCAGTCTGTGCTGATTATGTGTTTGATCGCCGCTTAACTCCCGGCCAATCAGCAAGGTTAACAGCTGGCCATAGTGGCGAAACTCTTGGCTGATCTCTTCCTGGTAATAGTCATCAATCAGAGATTCGGTGGCATAGCTGGCAAGCAGTAAACAACCGACGATAAGCGAATATAAGATGACGGCAAAGGTGCGCATAGTCGGGCCTTAGTCTTTTACCAGGATATAACCGAGTTGTCTTATGGTGCGGATATAATCCTTGTTGGGATTGCCTTTGGAAAGTTTTTTTCTTAATTTTGATATCCGCATATCTATTGAGCGGTCAAGGCCGTCATATTCTTTCCCCCGTAGCAGGTGAAATAAATCATCGCGTTTGACTATGCTGCCTGCCTGTGTCGCCAGCTGCCATAATAATTCAAATTCAGCCTCTGCCAGGGGGATATTCGTGTTGTCACGGCAGAGCGTTCTTTTATCATGATTGATGACTAAGTCCTGCACTTCAACCAGGCTTTGCTGCGGTTTATTCTGGCGTCTAAATAAAGCATTAAGGCGCGCCAGTAATACATGGGTGCGTACAGGTTTACACAGGAAATCGTCCACGCCGGCATTTAAAGCCGTGACTTCGATAATATCCCCTTCATGGGCGGTCAACATTAAAATACCTTTATCAAAATCGGGACGGACAGCGCTGCAAACTTCGACGCCGTCCATTTTAGGCAACATTAAATCGAGGATCACTAAATCCGGCGGAGTTTGTTGGATATACGCCACCGCTTCTTCGCCGTTTTGCAGCCAGTGAACATCAAAATGCTCAGAGCGCAAAAACTGGATCAGTAATTTAGCGATACGCTGGTCATCTTCAACAATTAATAATCTTGCCGGCGGCGCGGCTAACCCCTGAGTTGTTGCTGACAAAATAAACCTCACCCTTGATTTTTCATCATCATAGACATTTTAGCTATCGCGTTAAAGGCAATTTTTTATCTGGTTACATTAGCTGACAATTGACTACCTGAGCTGACGGAAACCATTTGCCGTCGCTGGTAAATTAGCTTCAACAGAAAAAATTATTGATGGAGTCAATATGAAGTTAACATTTAAGGCAAAAGTCTTATTGATCATGTCCTCTTTAGCTGTGCTGACAGGCTGTGGTTCAAGTAATAAAGCGGAGAGCAATGCCGGTAACAGCAGCAGTAATATCCCTGAACCTGCGGCCAGCGTCATTGTGATCGGTGCCGGTATGTCGGGCATGAAAGCGGCCAGTGAGCTTGCCAAAGCCGGGTTGACGGTAAAGGTGCTTGAAGGGCGGGATCGTATTGGCGGTAGAACCTGGAGTGACCGCTCCTGGGGCAGTGCGCTTGATCTTGGCGCCAGCTGGATACACGGCATACAGGGAAATCCTGTGCATAGCTTGGCGCAGTCCTTAAATGTGCCTTTGTATGAATGGGATTATGATAACCAAGTCACTTATGATGCCCGGGGTAATATAGACAATCAAATAGATGCTAAAGTGGAGCGGGCCAACGATGCCATGGTTAATACGGCATATGTTTTATCTACCTTTAACAGCGATGCCACCATACAGGATGCACTCGACAGAGCCCGCCAAAGCGGCGATTTGGATGACTTAACCGAGCCTGAAATTAATTATATGGTGCATAGCAATATCGAACAGGAAGCTGCTGCCGATGCCGATAAAGTGACCATAGCCGGTCTTTTTGACAATGAAGCTTTTGACGGACCGGATGTTCTTTTCCCCCAAGGATATGACGCCCTGGTAAGCGCTTTAGGGCAAGACTTGGATATTCAATTAAATACCTATGTAAACGCCATCAATTATCAAGAAGAGCAGCTAGTGGTGACCACCAACCAGGGAGAATTCAGCGCCGATTATGTGGTGGTGACCGTTCCTCTTGGGGTATTGAAAAAAGACGTTATTACCTTTACTCCTGAGTTGCCACAGGAAAAACAAGCGGCTATCCAGGCACTGGATATGGGGGTTATGAACAAGGTTTATCTGCGTTTTTCCGAAGTATTCTGGGACAACAGTGTTGAGAATATCGGCCAGGTAAGTGAGCCTAAAGGCCATTGGAGTTACTGGCTCAACCTGGCAAACGTTAGCCAGCAGCCGGTTTTACTGGCCTTTAATGTTGGCAGCTACGGCACGGAAATAGAAGCGTACAGCGATGATGAAATTGTTGATCTGGCCATGACAGAGCTTCGCAAGTTCTATGGGCAGGATATTCCCCAGCCTTTAGATCATATTATTACCCGCTGGTCCCGGGATCCCTTTAGCTTTGGCTCTTATTCTTATGTGCCCCAAGGGGCAACCAATGACATGCGTGAAGATCTGGCGGCGCCGGTTGCCGGTAAGCTGTTTTTTGCCGGTGAAGCCACCCACAGTGAATACCCCTCAACCGTACATGGGGCTTACCTTTCCGGGGAGCGGGCGGCGATGAGTATTATTGAACAAAGCCGCTAACCCCTGCTTAAGGAGTAGAGCAGCAGGAGGTAAGTTTTATCTGCCTGCTGCTTGAAAATAAATATCATCAGGGGAATATCTGCCAAGGCCCATGGAGTTGAATTAAGCGCCAATGCAGACTAATACATAGGTAGCGGGGGTACGACAGCGGAGACCTAGTATGCATTATCGGGAAAAGTATGCATTAATCAGAGAAAGGTGGGATAAAGAAGACAGTTTACTGCTGTTAAGAACCGGGATTTTTCTCACCCTCAATTCAGTTTTACTGGCGGCAGCCCAGCTCAATAACAGTGGCGATTTTAAAATCTTCATTATCGCCTTTGCTATCGTTTTTAGTAGTTTATGGTTAATCACTTCCTTACACGCTTATCGTATTATCAAACGCTTATATCAAAAGTGCCACAGGTTAATGCCGAATGAAATTAAAGGCATTTATAAAGTTAAGGTGTGGATTCGACCTAATACCGTTTTTTGCGTGCTTAGCCCTGTGCTTGTACTTTTAGCCTGGGGAGGATATGCACTTTTTTTGCATGATGAAAGCGGTATTGATACCGGGCAGAGCAGGGAAAGGGTCAGCTTTGGTAACTATGCGCTGGCGATGTGTATGGCCAGTGTTTTTGATGATGAAAGGGTTAAAGCAGATCTTAACCTTGCCGGCGATAAGATAAAAGCTGGCAGCAATATCTCAGCCGATGGTTATACTGCCCTGGAGCAGCTTGTCGGTGAGCAGTTGGTTAAAAATTTTCCCGCAAGTCAGGGGGGACAAATGCAAAGTTTGAAATGCCTTGAATTATTGCATCTTTCCAGGTTGGAACTCCTGTATCAAAAATATGATCCCTGTCTTAATCAGGCGGCCAGATCAAATGCGGATGGTGATCTGAATCAGTGCCACTAAGGTTATAGCAAGCCATTAATTGCCCTGTGAGCGGGTTTGCATAATATCTGCACTTTGGCTGACCAGGTAGGTTGAAAAGCCGGACAGCCAGCAATTGAAATATGCCTATTAAGAGCAAGCATAGCAAGCATGGACATCCATAAACTGGTGACTATATATCTCCAGCTCTGTTGCTAATTCAGCAAGAATGTCTATTTGACATCAATCCCTATTGTCTATTGGACATTTTTGAATGATTCCAACTCATGGCTAATCTTTAGCTGTTGTAAAATAATGATTTTTTGTGTTGGCACAGTTTGTGTTTTGTATGCTTAGAATGACTTGCAAAACCGGGTACCGGAGATACCAGCTCTTTGGCAAAAAGCGGGGAAAATTCATTAAAAAGTACTTGCTCGATAACGGGCGGATAACACTTTAATGATGTAAGTCATTCTTATTGGTTGAGAAATTAATTCTTAACAAATAATAAAATTTAAACGAATACATAATAGACAAGGAACTAATTATGTTTAAAGGAAATAAAAAGTTATTAACCGCTACATTATCATCAATATTGATTGTCCCAACGTCTTTTGCAATAAATTTAGACAATGTCGAATGGGAGCGAGAGGCATTTCTTGAACAAAACAAGATAGAAAATCGTTACGCTACCGTATCAGAGTCAACCATACTCCAAGCACACAATGCATATAATTCAACAGACTACGGCTACTCGATAGACCCTAATCATCGCTATACTTTTACAGAGATGGTGGAATTAGGCGCAAGGTCGCTAGAGATAGATATGTACACCACAACAGGCGACAGAATTATAGTTTGCCATGGGTTGTGTGACTATGTCGGTGATGATCTTCTTGATCGATTTCTAACCAGAATTGTTAATGCCTCAAACAACAATGATGACTATACCCCTATTCTTATTCAAATCGAAAAAGGCAACGACGATATACAAGGCAGGCTGGCTGACATAATCGCTACTGTTCCAGATTTTGCAGACAAGCTCTATACCCCTCTCGATAGACCTGGGTTTGATCCCGACAATGATCGCCTTGAAGCAGATGAGTTTATTCTTGATGAGATCAGGGATGCTGGAAAGCTGTTCATGTTTTATGGCGGAGGTGTTGGCAGTAGCAATAATCAGTCATACCGCAATACGGTATTTAATTTAGGGCCAAAAAAGGAAGAAAAGAATACTGGCAACCTTGAAGCTGAAGGTATGTGTAACCTTGACCATACACAAATGTACCGAGTTGTTGAGGATCATACTAACATAGGTAGAACAAGCCCACGTAGAGTATATGGTTATCAGGAGCTAAGGGAGGCAATGGATTGCGGCGTCAATATGTTTGGCCTTGATAGTAATGAATGGTCATGGGTAACAACGACTCGACTTAATGAACTCGTCTGGAGCTGGAAAAATGGGCTGCCAAACAGCGATGGTCAGCATTGTGCAATTATACGAGCTGCTGATGCCGAAAACCAGGAGTTAGGCTATTTTACAGATCTCAGTTGTGAAACGACAAAGCGTGCTTTGTGTAAGAGCTCAGCAGGTGACTGGGCCGTTACAGATACTACCAGCAGCTGGGCTACGTCCATATCAAACTGTACTAATGAATATGGCTCCGACTATACGTTTTCTATGCCGGTCTCAAAGGTTGAATTGGCAGCTGCAAATGAGGCAATAAGAGAGAGTAATGACAGGAAGGGTTATACGGGAGGGACTCAAACCAATGTATGGATAGATTACGCAAAAAGAACAGAAATGCGTATTCATAATGTCTGGACACCTTTTGCTACAAGGTTTTACTTTGACCGGCTTACAACTCCGGGTAAAGGATAGCGATTACAGATAACTTCACACCGAAAGTGAAGATTGACCCACCGCTGTTACTGTATAGAGAGCAATAGATGCGGTAGGGATTTATTTTAACCCAATAAAAATACAAAGAAACACAGACACCCATACGAATTTCCTTTGTATGAGTGTCTGTTATTTTTGCTTCAATCGAAAACACTCCGGCCGTTTGAGAAATAGCCTAGAAGAACAAACATGGACATATATGGTCAACTTTACTTCCCATTGTAAGTTTTATGCGAGTAAAGCCGGTCAGGCAAAAATTGAATTATGCCTATGACAGCTTTTCATATTTACCAAGGTCTGGGTGTTCATACTTGCGTTATTGTCTGGTATTTGTACAAAACCAGTTTGACTAATAGGAGGATTTGCTAAAATATAAGCGTCAGATATAGGGATATCGCTCATATATAAAGGGAATTTCAATGGATAAGATAATTTGCCTTATAACCTACCCAGTAATACAAGCGAGCAGCTTAGATATTTAGCTGAAATACTTGACATCCCCTATGTGCTCGTGGTCAATGGTGGCCAACAAGAAGTTGATGCCATGACTGCGACTATAATGCAACGGCATCTTACCCTACACTAAAAATATGAAGCTTGGTTGTTGATAAGAGGGCTTAGTAACCGCCTGCTGCAAGGGAAATTGGTTGATAGAACTGCGGTGCGCTTTTAGCGTCCGCTGGTTTTGTTTGCCAAGCATTTTTTATGTAAAAATATACCAGCTATAAAACCTAATATGAAATAGATTGGTATATGAATAAAAATTAGCTTATTGAGTAACATAGTTTCGGTATCTGGCCCGGAACTAAGCTCATAAAATATCATGTACATATCATTTGCATAGGGGGTAATGAAAACAGTTAATGCAATAACAAATATACAGCCCATAATAAGTGCTGTGAGATATTTCATTACATGATCCTCCAAAACCATACTTGCTTGGAGTCTTCATAGTCTGACCATTCATCAGATATAGAGTGGAGCCCAAAATCACCAAACCGCAAATATATTCTCGCCCATGATGAAATACTAGTTGTGCGCCGTCCATTCCATAAATCGATATGATCACCACTTCTATTTCTAAAGCTCTCCTTACGACCATTGCTCGTTCTTTGCCAATAATCTTTGAAAAAAATTATTCCCTTCTTTCCAAACAATCTATCGGCAAATTCATCAGGCTTTACTTTTATAGCCTTCTGTACACCTGCAATAGGAAACTTATTAAGACCATTAGCCAACTCCTCAGCTCGTATTACATGACCCTGAGATTTATCATGCCCATGCCAGCAGTGTGTCGCACCCGGTATATTTGAGGTGCTAACACCACACTTTGCTAATGCCACACCAACTCTAATAGCGCACTGGTTAGCAAAGTTCTTTTCTCCGTTTGTTGTACAAGGATTATCTTCATTAGTAATGGTTGGATGGCATTCCCATAGCTTGTTGAATGTGAGCACAGTATATTCTCCATAATTCCTGTGTTTATGTTGCCTAACTATAGGATATATTGAGTGATTATGAGCGATATTGCAGCCTAACACCAAATTAAGGTGTGAACAACACTAGCACCTAACCTAAACTATTGTGCCATATACAGACGTTGCCACTAGATTCAGAATGAACTTTGGTGGTCAGCTACGCCACCAAAGCGGTCATTAAAGTTTTTATCATTAATGGCAGTTTCTCCAACATTACTGCCATCCGTTCTAACTCGTTTTTAGACCAAGGTGAATCAGCAATGGCCATTTTTTCGTACCAATAAGAGACTCACAAGTTATTCAACTTGAATTTTGCCGCTTTGGTCTTTTTGGCACTACGACTATGTTGACCTTAATCATGCGGGCGTAATATTAATAGCTGTTATCAGAGCGCAGAAGTTAAGCACCCACCTAAATATAAAATAAGGACAATAATATGAACTATATTGGTATTTCAATTACTCTGCTGTTTTCTCTTCTAGCTTTCAGTAGCAATAGTTATGGCCAAGATGAGTTTCCGGTCTTGGAAGGCCCCTATCTTGGGCAAAAGCCACCCGGTTTAATCCCAGAAGTTTTTGCTCCCGGTATAGTTTCAATCAATGGAAGACATGAAGGGGGGATTTCGTTTTCCTCTGATTTAGATGAAATATATTTTAAAGCGCATAAAAAAGACGAAAATGCTGCTATCTATTTTTCAAAACTCGAAGATAACAAATGGAAACCGATTCAAAAAGTAAGCTTCACCAAAGGAAAAAAAGAGCAAGAAATGCATCCGTTTGTCACCGCTGACAGTAAACGAATTTATTTTACCACGGCTAAATCTGATTATACGGATAATAGAATATGGTATGTAAATCGTTTGGACAATGCGTGGAGCAAGGCAATAAAACTTGATTCACCGATAAATGACGATGATGTTTTCTTTCCGAACCAAGCCAATAACGGCGACCTTTATTATTTTAATATATCAAAAATGAAAACCTACTATGCCCCCAATGACAACGGCAGCTTTCCTGAAATAAAGCCTGTTGAAATGGGTTTTGGCGTGCACACTTTTATTTCCCCATCTCAAGATTATTTAGTTTCAAACGCCCGCAACAAAGAAGATGATAGTAAAAAAAGTGATCTCTATGTCTATTTTAAGAAGAAAGACGGAACATGGACAAAGCCAATTAACCTTGGAGATAAAGTTAATTCTAACTTTATTGAATCAGTACCAAGCGTCACTCCCGATGGAAAATATTTATTTTTTAGCCGATATAACGAAGAAAACGAATTATCAAATTTATATTGGGTGAGCACAGAAGTTATTGAGAAACTAAGGCCAAAAGTATGATGCATTAATAATTGAATTTGAGAAAACCGCAAAGCCGGACAGCCAAAAATTGAATTATGCCTATGACAGCTTTTCATACTTACCAAGGTTTTAAGCGGGCTATTCCCGTTAGATAAAGCTGCTGTATCTGCTTTAAATACAGCAGCTTAGCTTATAGCTTTACAATTAAGCCCGGGGTTAGTTTTCAACGGACGGGTTTGGCTCCGTTTGTTTAGGCGTGATCACCAGCTCTGCCTGATTGACAACAATACTAAGCTTTTGCCCGACAGGGAAACCGGCCAAGTGCAGCCATTTTCCCCTGAGCACTACACAAGGCTCAAGCTTGACGGGCACATAGTTAATCCCTATGCCGCGGGTTTTCGACGCTGTGGTGCAAACCGTTTCCTGCACGGTAAGTTGCCGATAAATAGGATATTTTACTTTTGCCGAGACGGGCTCTGGCGTATGATGATATTTAGCCATGACGTACTCCTTGAGAGTTCGTGGTGGTTAGCGACCTCTGGGTGTGCCAGCACTCAGGGGTTGCGGTTTAAGTTACTAGTTTTGCTTTGTTAGTAACGGTTGTTATTACAGCAGTTCATTGATTGATGGAAGTGTTGTAATAAATGCTTTCCGTTTAGGCTTGGATAGCACTATTAAGGAAAGACCAATTTGCGGGGAAATCAATGGTGAATTGGTCTTTTTTTAAAGGAAATTTGATGTTTTTGCTCAGTGCAGTCAAGGCTTTGATTCAATTGCTTTTTTTGGGGGCCATTGTAAGCTTTGCGCGAGCAAAGCCGGGCAGCCAAAAATTGAATTATGCCTATAACAGCTTTTCATGTTTACCAAGGTTTGAGTGCCCATGTTTGCATCCCTAAAGGTATACCCTAGAAAGTAAAAGTCGGTATTGTGATAGTCCCCTCTGCGTCGTTCATCTTTACAGAAAATAATCTTAGTTTTCTCTGGATGGAGTGCTAGCCCGCATGCCTCAAATCGTTGTCGCCCTCTGTTAAATACTATCAACTGAAATCAAATGGGTGACAACAATCCTGCCACAAGGGGGATTTTAAGTTTAAAAAATGGCAGGATTACTCATCCTCTTTCTCTAAAGATCAATCAATACTTAGTTGTGCATAATATTCAGATAAAAGATCCTCACGTTTATTTTGTGTTTCTATCTCATCTAAATTTCTATCTTTTAAGGAGTACATTGATAATTCACCCACACCGATAGAGCACTCTGTATAGTTGGTTTTATTTGTATAATATATCCTTGTTTCTGGATGCTTTGTAAAATAAAAATATGTTCCAAGTGTTTGTATCTTTGTTCCTAGAGGGACAATAATAACATTACAATTTTCTTCACCCTTAGATTTATAAATATCTTTATATTTAGTGATAATATCTCTAAGTCTCGAAGCAAATCCTCTTGGGCAAAGACTTGGCGCTAATTCTGTAAAACAATTTTGATGGTAAGAGAGATGTTTGTTTATATCCATTGATTTAGATATATAATCTATAGCTTTATCCGGTTCAAGCCATGGAACCCCCGCTATTTGGATGCATATGTCAGGTGATATAGAATTATATGCTGATTGTGCTCTAGTTGTTTCAAAACCAGATATAATTACCAAAATTGTTGGTAACTCAGGTACTAGTATACCCTCAAATCCCGAAATTATGGTGCTTCTGTTTCCTGTCTTTAGTAATTCATCTGCTGAATCTTCATTTAAATAATGCGCATTAGCACTGATATAAGTGACATTCTTAATTAAGTGCCCATATTCGAATAATAAGCGCATGATATGCAATTTTGTAAGATTGGTAATATCTAAATCTATATCCACTTTTTCAGGCAATTTGCTTTTAATTATATTAATAAAATTTAATTGAGAGTTATACTTAACATCTATAATCTCTTGTTTTATATTGGAAAGTTTTACCTTCTCATCAATTATTCTTTTATTGTTTTTATAGGCAGAAACTAATTGCTTAGGCACTTCTATATAGTCTAAAGTTATAACTAAATCATAACCTGACTCCGAATAGCTAATATGCTTGATAGACTCTATTGACCTTTCTTCATAGGAATATGCATGTATAAAAACTCTTGTTTTATTCATAATTCATTTCCTTAAGAAATTGTTGTCTATCATGTAGCATTAAGTCGATTTGTTTTGCACTAAACTCTGATTGTTGATGAGTGACTGGAAGTATTTTATATTTTGGGCAGAGCGTTCTGTTAAGAATAAATGAGGTTAACTTTTTTAGCGTTGGATGTTTTTGCCTCTGCCTTTCGTATGGCACTAATAAGGCACCTAGCTTTACACATTCGGTGAGGACAGCTGTTGCTTCTTTACTTAGATTTTCAGGATCTTTTACTGAAAATCTAAGAGTCCTTTGTTGAGACGTAGTATTTTGATATCTTCTGTAACTATATTCACCAAAACTATCTAATAAAGCTACAATTAAAAAACCAATTTTATTTCCATCTCTCAGACTATAGTACTCGTCATATGCAATTCGCTCAGCTACAGTTTCTTGGTCTTTACGTGGTAGTTCCCCAAAAATAGTAGTTGGAAGTCGCCCATGTTCTTCTTTATAAGAAAAGTCTACGGCATCTTTACAGTACTTTAAAAAACTACGAATAGAGCCACCGCTTAACTTGCTAAACCTAGTAAAACCAGAGAATGGATAATCTTTAGAAACCTTTGTCCCCAATAAATCTTTAATACTATAAGACAAATTTTTTTCTTTAAGCCTAATGTTTGCAATAGATTCTATATGCTTTTCAAATAACCGTATTCTTTCTTTATCAAGATTTAAAGAGTCAAGGTTTATAATTTGAAAATCATTTATTTGACTTATTCCTTGTTCAGAGAAGATATGCAAATTAAATAAAGTGGATGTTGAAACCTTTACAAAAAATCTTCTTGCGCCAGTCCAAACCGCAAAAGGTATTACTCTTTCATCAGACAATTCCATATCATCTATTAAAAGTGTAAATGAAGAGTTATTCAGTTGCTTACACGTTAATTTTAGTAACTCAAATAAATCTTGTAATGTGGTAAGGTTTGTATAATTTTTATTTTTACTTCCTCTTTTTGATAAAGTTCTATTTTTCCTTAAGGCTATATTTATATCATCTAGATTGCATGGTGCTGTGGCATAATTTAAAAGTAAAACATCCGCAATATTTATTATTGACGATTGTTCAACTTCTAAGGACTTAAAGTCTACAAGAGCTTTTAGTATAGAAATTATTTCAATTGCTATTGTTAAATTTAAATAGTGTATATACCAACTATACCAATCATTATCGCTTTCTTCTTGAAGTTTTTCAGTTTCCTTTGAAAAAGCGTTATCAATCTTAATATATATATTTATATTACTAATTAATTGTTCCTTATCTAAATTTGGTTTGAGTAGTTGGACTTTTGTGGATGCATGTCTTAACAGCATTGATTTACCTGTACCCCTCCCCCCAACTAAAACAAAATTATCATTTAATTCAATATCAGAAATCGGAGATGGTGGAGTTTCGTAAAACCTTGCTATATCTTCATTACAAAATCTATCCGTTCGGTATGGATAGAAAGGATTATTTGCTTCTAATAAATTAGCTATTTTTTGCTTGTTAGTTCTTTGACTTTGTATTGGTTTTACTTCTTGGATTTCAGCAATTGCTTGGTCATACAAAGCGCTAACAAACTCTTTACCTGACATTGCTATATGCTCAAGCTTACCTAATTCTTCAAACCAATTCTTATCTTTACTAGTCAAGCTAGGTGATACAACTATTAATTTTTTACTTTGACGTTTTTTAATTACATTTAAAAATAACTTTATAAAGAAGGCATCCCTAGCCTTAAAACCAATAATTATTATTCTTTTTTCCCAGAATAATGTTTTCAACTTTGATTCAATAGCTTCTTTTTGTTTGGAAAATTCTTCTATATCAATTGTGGTTACAGCTAGCGGGCTGTTATCAGCGATGCAGCCAAAAACCTTATATAGTCTAGAGTTATAATCTCTAGCTAACTCCAAATCAGAATCTTCTTTGATAACTTTAATTTCTGTACGGCTTTTGAATGATTCTTCAATGAGTGTGTCATAGTTGGTTGTAATAATATAATTATTAAATTTAAGTGAGGTAAATTGGGATATGTATTCTTTATCTTTGACCGAGATTGATTCCATCCCCTCCTGTAAAAAATCTTTAATAGACTGATCTATTTCGTGTTTTTCATATTTCTTTGCCAAAGCCATTTCTACAGCCTCAGCCAAGTCATTTGCTTCGCTAAGACGATATTTTTGAGCGATTTGATTCTTTAACGTCTCAGCATCAGGCAAACCTGCATCAACGGAAAAGCCCGCACCAACGATAAATAGGGCATTTTTATTTTGTAAACTTTCTAAGACTGCATTGATAGTATCGTCAACCATAACCAGTTCTCTTGTTATAAAGCGTTGCGAAAAGACAATACTATACAAATACGAGTAAACGTCCTTTTCGCCTCTTATTTATACTGATTGTTTATTATTAAACCAAAATTTAATATAAGTAAACTAATTAGTTGACTAGGGCGTGTTGATCTTTTGAGAAGGAATTTTGAACAGCATGGTGAAACGTTGTAATTAATTTCGCCAAAAACAAACCAGCATGAGCAAGCATCAAGCATGGACATCCATAAACTAATTTTCACGCCACGAAAATATCATACAAATTATAAAAAGCAATGGAAATTAACTTACCGAAACGAAATCAACCAATTTCAGCAAAAAATCATTAAAATCAGCGGATTCAGGCAAGACTTGTTACCGTAAGTAACGGTGAACATTAATGGTAAGGTATTAGGTTTTAGTGAAAGATACTTTCCTGCTGCCTTTGTCCGCCAATCCATTTTTTCTCCATATGGGCAGCAAAACGAGATAGCTCAGCCAATGAGCCAACGGCTCTATGATATTTTTTACCAAAATGTTGTGCTAAATCCAGCCAGTCATCACCGGAAAAGTCTAACTACTGCAAGATAGGGAAATGCTTTTCATCAATGTAACCGCGTTTATCTTCCCTAATAATTTTGCCGGTATCTTCAATCAACTCAAAATAATCAAGTAGTGAGAAAGCAATGCCGCACGGTTGTCCCTGATGTTCATTCCCGCTAAAGCTCAGCAAAGGTTTAACCTTAAACGGCAGGTCATCAGGGTTATCTTGCTTACTGGCTTTATTATGTGCCCGCTCGCCACTTGCTAGCTTTGTTTCACGACAGAGCCTAAGAAGCCAGCAACAATAATTAGGCAAATAAAGAGTTGAAGACTTATTAATGATTTGGTAATCACATCATTTGCAACTAAGTCCCCAAACGTTGTTGTTGTTGAAATACCAACACTAAAAAAACGAAATCAGCCCAGCCAACTCTTCCCCTGATCAACTCTATATCGTTTTTTAATACATCAATTGCTTTTACTCGTGTATCACCTATGACAACTTCATATTTATAGCGTTTTTGGTGTAGTTTTTTCCTCATCTCTGAAACATCACGGTACCCCGTCCATGTTTCATCAGACATGAATCCAGCTATATTTTGTAGAAGAACTTCCGAATTTATAGTTGCTTGTACCGCTGTTTGATATCGGGCTTTTGCTAATTCGACTCGCTTGTCTCCTACTTTCTTAATGATATCTAAGTCTGCTTCTGTTTTGACTTCTTTTGGTAATTGTACCTCAAGTGCAGTGAGTTGTTTTTGTAGTGCTTCTTCAGCATCTTTAAAAGGCTTTAACTTCTCTTCATCATATTTTTTGAAGTTAAAATCTACTTCTGAATTCCTTTTTTTGTCTAAATCAAGAAGGCGTACCTCAAGATTTTTAAGTTCCCTCTCTATATTGAGGATTTGTTGTTCAGCTTCAGAAATTTTCAAATAATAAGCATCATATTCTGTTTTGTATTTACTGAGATCTACATGGAATCTAGTTTGATATTCTGGTTTATCTTCCCATAAGAAGTCTTCGATACTTTGAAATGGATGCATATTTAGCTGAGGGTTGATAATAAATCTATCTGGTTTATGCAGCCAAATCCCCCAGTAAACAAATGAAAACAGCAATACACATCCCAAATAATAAAGAAACCACACGTATGATTTTTTCAATAGTTCTCCAAAACGGATTATAAAGCTAACAGCTATAGTTAGCCGGATTAATTCCGTATTTTTGTCAGAAACACGGTTCAACTAATTCATTATTTTTGTTGAAACTTTACCTTTTTACTCACGTATCATCAATAGGTTATAAGTTTGCGACTTTTTAGCGACCTGTTAAAAAGCGGCATTTTGCCTTCTTTGCGGTGGAAATACGTTTTTTTAAATTAGTCTGCATATCTCTAATTCAATATTAAGTTGTGTTGACCTTTTGAGAAGGAATTATGAACAACATGGTGAAACGTTATAATTAATTTCGCCTAAAACAAACCATAACCAAATCACCATACAGTAAAAAGTTATTGATAGCCTTTCATTTAACTACCCGGTGAGCGGGTTTGCATGATATCCGCCCCTTGTCTGACAAGGTTGGCCGAAATCAGGTTATTACCTTGAATATCATAAGAAATATTTTTATCTGTTGTTTGCCACAGTTCGAAAGTTTTACTTGCTTTGTGATACCTGTAAATACCGGTTTGAGCCTGTTGTTTGTCAGTTGAATCACTCAGGCAATATAGGGCGTGGCTTTGCTCTTTTAAGTTCAGAACCCGGCCCAAAATAGCGGCGTTGCATGTTGCGGGAATTAAAGCAATTTCTTCGCTGTCTGGCGTTTGCGCCTGATACCAGCGCTTATTGGTTTTATCGAATAAATAATAGCTGTCGCTGCCCTGGGAGTAACGTCCCGCCTGCCAGCGGTAATTTAATACCTCGACCTTGTCCTGGTTAATATCGTAAGACATCAGCTGCCAGCTGTTGTTGCGCTGGGATGAAAACAGCAGGCGGTTGTTGTTCTGCCAAGAAAGTGCTGCAATGGCGCGGTTATTAAAGGTTTGGCTTGTGGTTAGCTCTTTAATCTCCCGGCTGTTGATATCTATCAGGTATAACAGGTTGTCGGCCAGTACCAGCAGCTTTTTATCGTCGGGAGACCAGAGTAAGTCAAAAATCCGGGTGGCATTGTTAAACTGGCTCAGCTGGGCGGCGGTTGGCGTTTTTTTGTTTTGCAGCCATACCTCGGCGCTGCCGGAGCGTTTGGAAACAAAAGCAAGTTGTTGGTCGTTATGGGAGAGTGCCGGTAAATAGTCCCGGACACTGGAGTTATCCGGTTGCCATGTGCCGGAGGCTGTTTCGCTGCTGATTTTTTGCTCAAGACTGCTTGTTGGCTCAAGGCTGTCTGCCTGCTTAATGCTGGTCAGGGTTAAATCATAATCTGTCATATAGGCGCTGAACAGGTAGTCGCTTTGGTTGGGGTGGCGTCTTAAGTTCTTTAGCCTCTGGCTGCCGCTGGCAACAACGCCAAGAAATTCCCCGTCCAGGCGGCTGTGCCACAGGGCGGTGGCAGGGTGGGGGGAAGGGTGTACCAGAGACTGGCCGTCATGGTGCCATACGGCAGAGCGCAGGCGGTAATCAAGCTCGGCGGTGCGTTTTAGCTGCTGGCTGGTTAGGTCCAGGGTGTAAATTCGGCTCTGCGGGGTGTACTCAAGGTTGAGCATCACCAGCTTGTTTCCGTCACCGGAGAGGTCGAAATGGTAATTGCCTTCGCCGCCGGTTATCGGCTGGTTTAGCGTGATTTGCTCGCCCGTGGTCAGGTCCAGGCGGAAAATCTGGTAGCCCTGAAGTTCCTGGGGTTTGTCGTTGAAGTATAAAAACCGGCCGTCGGGGGAAAACTGAAAAACGGGCCAGGCGCTGGCAAAGCATTCCCTTAAGGTACGGGATTTTTTCAAGTCATCGATTTCATCTTGCTGAACCAGCAGGATTTGGCAGACATGGTTATGTTTCCATAATACCGCTAAAGACTCGCCGTTTGGCGACCATACAGGGCGGCTGATGTTGCCTCTATCATGTTTGATATAACGGCGCTCCTGGCTGTTAAGGTCTGTTAATACCACCTGGTTTCTTTGGCCGTCGGTGGAGCGCTCGGTATGGGCCAGCTGGGTTTGATCTTGGGAGATGTTCGGGTGCCATTCGGTGCCTTTATCCCGGGTAATGGCGACCATGCTTTTTAAGCGGGCGGGTTTGATGCCTTCTTCACTGCCCGGCCAGAACTTCATCGCGGTTAAGGCAATTATTGCGGCAAGTAAAGCAAGCAGGGCAAAAGCTAAGGCGAGCGTTTTTTTGTTTTTTCCTTTAGCCGCTGCCGAATGTGTTGCTGCCGGGGGGGAAATCTGGGGTTCTTGGCCTGGCGATTTTTCTGTCTGCGCTTCTTGTGCCGTTACTTGTGTCTCTAGCGGCTGCTCAGCCGTTGCAAATAAGGTATCGCTTGGGGTCACGCTGGCGGCAAAACGGTAACCTTTTCTGGCTACGGTAATAATGTACAGGGGTTTTTTAGAGTCGTCATTTAGCGCTTTGCGTACTTTGGCTATGGTGCGGCTGATGGCGTTATCGGAAACCAGGGTGCCGGACCATACATTGTCCATCAGTTCATCTTTGCTGATCACCCGGTCGGGGTGCTGGCAGAAAAAAGCTAACAGCTCAAAAACTTTCGGCTCTAATTCTATCTTTTGCTGATGACGGTAAATCACCATGGCCTGAGTATCTAAACTGTGATCCTGAAAATGAAAATAACGCAAAAAGTAACCGTCTCTGTGATGAAAACCGTTGCTTATAGTAAGGGATTTAGCGCTAAGTTAATAGCTTTTGGCTGAAAATTGCCTGAAACCGCTATTTTATTAATTTTTGTTTAATTTGCTGAAAAATAAGGGGTTTAAAAAGTGACTGAAGCTTTGGTCACAGTTTGGTCATCACAAATCCCAACTTTTTCAGGCTTTGTTCCTTCCTTTCACCTCGGTTCTATCTACAACTGCAACAAATCCAAAAACGAGAGAAGGTTATGGACAGAGCCATTAACAATAACAAGCAGAAAACTCATAACAGAAAACGCTATATCAAAGCAGGATTGGCCGGTTGCGCCATCGGGGTTTTTGTCCTGGTTTTTACCTGGTCGAAATTAACCAGCGCCGGCGGCAAGACCTATAACCTGGCAAAAAACAACCTGATGCTGAGCCAGGTAAAGCAGCAAGCCTTTGCCGAGTATTTGCCGGTAAGGGCGGTGGTTGAACCGGAAAAAACCATTTTTATCGATGCCATAGACGGCGGCCGGGTTGAGCAGGTGTATCTGCAAGAAGGCGCGTTAGTTGAAAAAGACCAGCCGATATTAAAGCTCAGCAATACCGGCTTGCAATTAACCGTGCTGGCGCGGGAAGCCGAGGTTTCCGAGCAAATCAACAATATGCGCAATACCCGGCTGGCGCTGGAGCAAAACCAGCTGAGTTTGAAACGGGATGTGATCGAGCTCGACTTTGAAGTGCAAAAGCTGGAAAAGCGTTTTGCCCGCAGCAAGCGCCTGGTGAAGCAAAAGCTGATTTCTGAGCAGGAATTTGAAGAAATCAAAGACGAGCTGGCCTATCAAAAACGTTACCGGGAAACGGTGCGCCAGAGCCAGGAAAAAGAGGCGTTGTTGCAAGAGCAGCAGCTGGCCCAGTTAAGCCAGAGTATTAAAACCCTGGAAAATAACCTGGCGATCTCCCAGATGAGCCTGGACAAGCTGATCATCCGCGCGCCGGTATCGGGCCAGCTGACCTTTTTAGATGCCCAGGTAGGGGAGTCAAAGCGCGACGGCCAGCGCCTGGGCCAGGTAGATTTGCTCTCCACCTTTAAGGTCAGCGCCCGTATCGATGAGTTTTATGTCAGCCGTATTGCCGCCGGGCAAGAGGCAGAGTTCAGCCTGGACGGCCAGCGCCATCAGCTGACGGTATCGAAAGTCTATCCCGGCATAGATAACGGCACCTTCAAGGTGGACTTTACCCTTGCCGACGCCAACAGCCGCGAACAGCTGCGCTTAGGGCAAAGCCTGCAGGCGAAATTAAACCTCTCTGCCAGTGAAAACAAGCTGCAAATCAGTAACGGCGCCTTTATGCAAACCACTGGCGGAAATTGGGTGTTTGTGGTCTCCGCCGACGGCAGCCGGGCGGAAAAACGCCAGGTACGTCTTGGCCGCCGCAACCCGCAAAGCGTGGAAGTGCTGGAAGGATTGGCCCCTGGGGAGTCAGTGATCACTTCCTCATATGCCAGCTTTGCCGATGCCGAGCAGGTGCAGCTGCTTCTCTAATAAACAACTAATTAAACGCTAACTGAATATTCATTAAAAACACCATAAAAAATAAGGAATTCTCATGATCAAATTACAAAAAATCGCCAAGTCTTTTATCGGCGATGAAATAGAAACGGTTGCTATCGACGGCATGGATTTAACTATCGACAAGGGGGAGTTTCTCTCTATTCTCGGGCCGTCCGGTTGCGGCAAGTCAACCCTGCTTAATGTGCTGGGCATGCTGGATACGGTGAACAGCGGCGAATTTCACTTTCTCAACCACCAGGTGGCAACGCTTGGCGAGGCGCAGCGGGCGAAACTGCGCAAACAGCACCTGGGCTTTATTTTCCAGAACTTTAACCTGATAGACGAACTTACCGTTGAGCAAAATATCGAGCTGCCGCTTTATTACCAGAAGGTGGCGAAAAGCGAGCGTAAAGCACGGGTTGAGGCGGTGCTAAAACGCGTGGATATCAGCCACAGGCGTCACCACCTGCCGGCCAAACTTTCCGGCGGTCAGCAGCAAAGGGTGGCTATTGCCCGGGCGATTATTACCGAGCCGGATTTGATTTTGGCGGATGAGCCTACGGGTAACCTGGACTCGAATAATTCTGCCCAGGTGATGGCCTTATTGCAGCAGCTTAACCGTGAGGGGGCGACTATTGTGATGGTAACCCACGCGCCGGAGCATATCAGTTACGGCACCCGGGCGATTGAGTTGCTCGACGGAAAAATTATTTCGGACCAAAGTATTTCGGAGCAAAGTATCTCGGACGAAAGTATCTCTGACCAGGGCATAACAGCCGAGTTGCAGGAGGTGTCTTGTGGTTAAGTTATTTTTTATTGTTGCCTGGCGCAACCTGTGCCGTGAAAAGCTGATCACCGCCATTCAGCTGGCGGGGCTGGCGATAGGTATTGCCTGCTTTATGCTGATCCGTTTGTATGTGGCCCATGAGCAAAGTTATAACCAGAATTTCAGCCAGGCTGAGAATATCTACCGCCTGGATTTAATTCGCGATCAAAACCGTCCCCAGGCGTTAACGCCGTTGCGTTTGGGAGATGAGTTAAGCCAAAACTTTGATGATATTTTGGATAGCACCCGGATATCACGCTCGCGTGTCTCGGTTAAACATCAGCAAGGGGTTTATTCGGAGCGGGTGCAGTATGTCGACAGCAACTATTTCGAGTTTTTCGACTTTGAGTTTATCGAAGGGGATCCCCTGACGGCCATGAGCGGACCGTCGAGCATAGTTTTGCCTCAGGAGGCGGCGATCAAATATTTTGCTGCCGACACGGGCATTATCGGCAAAACCTTAACCGTTAACGGGGTGGAATTTCAGGTGACCGGGGTAGTAAAAAAACCGGCATTTGCCCATACCATGTCCGAGACCGTTTTACTTCCCGGCGAGCGTTTTAATGAGTTTGCCCTGGCCAACCCGGCTTGGGCCGATTCCTGGACTTTTAACGCCACGGTTACTTTTGTCAAACTGGCTCCGGGGGCGCAGGTCGCCGGTTTGCAGGCCAATATCAGCGATTATTACCAGCAAAGGGCGCAGGGGCTGTCTTCCTATAAGTCTTACCGGCTGAACCTGGAAGCCATGACCAAGCTGCACCTTTATACCGATACCAGCCGTACCCTGATCCCCCAGGGCAGCGGGGTGATGGTGACTGCCTTTAGTATTATTGCGGTGATGATACTGTTGCTGGCCTGTGTCAACTTTACCAATCTGGCTACCGCTTCTGCCATGCGCCGGGGTAAAGATGTCGGTGTAAGAAAATCTTTGGGGGCGAGTAAGCTGCAACTGGTGGTGCAATATTTAAGCGAAGCGGTACTGCAAACCACGCTGGCGGGTCTGCTGGCCTTAGTGCTGGTGTGGGGGGCATTGCCGTATTTTAATCAGCTGATGGAAGTTAACCTCAGCTTTGATTTGGGAGCGGCGGTTTTGGCCCAGCTGCTGGTGTTAACTTCAATCGTCGGCGTAGTGGCCGGTTTATATCCGGCTTTTTACCTGAGCAACCTGTCACCGGCCCTGGTATTAAAAGGCGTGGTGAATTCTTCCCCCGTGGGCGTGATGTTGCGCCAGGGCTTGATCGTGTTTCAGTTTGCCATTGCCGCCTTATTGCTGGTGGCAAGTTTGGGGGTGAACTGGCAGATGTCTTATATCCAGAATATGCCCCAAGGCTATGACAGGGAAGGGGTGATCGTTATCAACGGCGGCGCAGATATTTATAATACCTTTAAAAACCAGCTATTGCGCAACCCGCAGGTGGCGGCGGTGACTATGTCCCATACCGTACCGACCAAAGCCACCCGGACCTCGAATGTGGTGCGCAGGGCGGACAATGTCGATGATGAAATTCAGGTGGGTTCAAACCCGGTAAGTTATGACTTTTTTGCTACCTACGGCATCAAGATACTGGCCGGGCGGGATTTCTCGCGGGATTTCAGTAACGATGCCTACCGGGAAAACGAGCAGGACTGGAAAAGTTCTACCGGCAGTATCATTATCAATGAGACTTTGGCCACGGCGCTTGGCTGGGGAGCTGATCAGGCGGTGGGTAAAATGCTGACCTTAGGGGGCGGCGATGACGGTTTGCATAATCACCAGGTGATTGCCGTTGTCGAAGACAGTCATTATATCAGTGTTAAAACCGCGGTACCGGCGATGATTTATGTGCTCTCGGGAGAGCCGCAGGAGCTGTCCTTACGCTGGTTGTCGGTGCGCTTTAAAGAGGGCGTGAATGCCTCTTTGCTTGGCGAGCTGGAACAAACCTGGCTGTCGCTGTCGCCGGATCAGGCGTTCACCTTTGATTGGATTGCGACAGAATTTGCTTCCCTATACCGCAACGAGTCCAGGCAGAGCCAGCTGCTTAATGTCTTTACCCTGATTGCGGTTGTGGTTACCGCGATAGGATTATTCGGCCTGGCGGCGTTTAATACCCGGCGCAGGGTCAAAGAAATTGCCATCCGTAAGATTTTAGGGGCGGGTACGGCGCAGCTGTGTTTTATGCTGGTGAATCAGTTCTCTGTGCTGGTGGTGCTGGCTAATGTGCTGGTGTTGCCGCTGGCTTACTGGCTGCTTAGGGACTGGCTCAACGGTTTTATTTACCGTATCGATATGCCTTACAGCCCCTTTGTGTTGTCGACCCTGTTCAGTTTATTGGTGGCTTATGTCACTGTGATGGTGATTGCCTACCGGGCGGCCAATGCTACCCCGGTAGATGCGTTGCAATATGAATAGAGGGGGTTAGGGGATTAAACAGGCTGTTTGTCCGAACCGGCAAACAGCCTTTTTGCCGTTAAATATCCGAGCGGCACAGGCCGTAGAGATAATCGTCCACGTAGCGGTTATTGATCAGTGTATTTTGCTTTAAGCAGCCTTCGCGTAAAAAGCCGGATTTTTCCAGTAGCTTATACGAGCCGGTATTGGCGGCGGCACAAGTGGCGGTGAGTTTGTTTAATTTCAAGTGGTTAAACACATAAGCTTTAACCAGGCCTAAGGCTTCACCTGCAAAACCTTTACCCTGGGCGGTGGGTTTGATCATAAAACCGGTTTCGGCAATTTTTGCTTCATGGTCGGTAATTTTTATGCCGATATTGCCAAGCTTTTCGCCGCTGGCCCGTGCGTTGATGCCAAAACACAGCCAGGTATCGCAATCGGGTGTCCAGGGACGGGATTTTGCTTCAAATGCCGCCGTAGCCTGTTCAAGCGTTAAAGGGGTATACACATGCTCCATTACTTTCGGGCACATAGAAAGTTCGACAAATAAGTCAAAGTCTGACTGGTCGAACGCTGTCAGCTTTATTCTGTCACTTGATAATTCCACTAGAGTTCCTTTTTCAGTTCTTGTTGTTTTGTGTTTTGGCCGGGTTAATATGCGGGGATAACCAGCGCATCATACTGACAAACAGATTGCCGTTATCGTTGTCCGGGCTGGTGATAGTGACATAAACTTTTTCTTTTTCGTCAAAGGTGAAGATAAAGTTTCTGAACATGCCCTGATCTGTGGTTACTACCACTTTACCTTTACCGTAGTCAAAGGCAATCATGGCAGCATAATAGTCTGATATTTCGTGAAAACTGTCGTCTTTATTGTAATTTCCCGTGGCCTTGGGGTAAGCGATCACTACGTCTTGTGGCTGGCGAAAAACGGCCGCGCCGCAATGAAAGTCAATCTTCTCTACTTTAGGTCCCAAGTTATAAAGCGGATGGGATTTTTTCAGCAGACCTGCCTGCTTTGTCATACCAAAAAAGTTTGAGCAGCGGCCGTCTTTTGAGGTAAAGCTCGGGTATTTGGGGGAATAGGCGTAACCGTCGCGGAATTTGACCTCAAAGGCTTCCAGTAAAGGGCGCGCGCCACTGCCGCCGGGGAAATGGCTTAGGGTGAGAAATAAGCTGCCGCCGCTTGCTACCCAGGGAACTATGGAGTCCAGCTCCTTGTCGCTGATGGGGGATTTCCAGAAAACTGCACCGCTGTCTAAAGTGATTTTATCGTTGGGCAGGCCGTGAATGATCAAAATATCGGTATCGGCCTTGGCTAAATCCAGGGCTTTATCTGTATAACTGACGGTAAAACCGTCCCGGCTCATAATATCGAGCATGGCATGGGCACCGTGGGAGTCATCTTGTGTGTTGTATATGGTCTGATGGTAGCGGTCAATCAACACTTGGGTTTGATGCTGCTGTTTTAAAGCTGAAAATTCATGCCGGTAATCGGTATCTGCTATCGCATCTGTCACCACCTTTTTCGCCTGGGCTGCAAAGGAAAAAGCGCTAAAGAGTACTAAGGCAGCGAGTATGCGTTTCATATATCGGGGATCCCAAGGTATTAATATTCTAGGAAAAAAGCAATATACCCTGAAAAATAACAAGATGCCAGAGACTCGCAGCGGCCTGTAGTTTAGCTACTTTCGCTATTTTTGATCCCCCCTCTTTATTTTTGGTCCCAGTAGGGATTGTCGCCAAAGCGCTCTGCCATAAAGTCGATCAGCACCCGTGCCCGCTGTGATAAAAAGCGGGTTTGCGGATACACGGCATAGACATTGGCTACCGGCAGCTTGTGGTCACACAATAAAGGCACTAGCTCACCGGTTAAAACCGCCTGCCAGGCAATAAAGGTCGGCAGGTAGGTAATGCCATGTCCGGCAATGGCCATATCCCGTAAAAAATCGCCGTTATTGGCCTTCATTTTTGCCGTTAGCGGAAAATGGACGGTTTTTCCTTTGGGATCGGTAATGTGAAGTTTGGCATGGCTGGCCTTGCCGTATTGCAGGAACTGGTGTTGCTTTAAATCCGTTATGGTTTCTGGCGTGCCTCTGGCATCAAGATAGTCCGGGCTGGCGCACAGTACGTGGCGCACTGGGGTAATACGTTTTGCCTGCAGGCTGGAGTCTTTGAGATCGGCGATGCGGATTGCCAGCTCATAACCTTCTTCTACCAGGTCGATTTGCCGGTCGGCAAAATCTATTTCTATGGTCAGATCCGGGTGGCGCTCGCAAAATTCATCTATGGCAGAGGTTAAATGCATCAGGCCAAACGAGAGTGGCACCGCCATGCGCAGGGTGCCGTTTAAGGTGGCATCGACACAACTGGTTTCATTATTCATCTGGGCGACGTCATCGAGAATTTTTACCGCCCGCTGGTAAAACACCTGACCGGCGTCGGTGAGTTTTGATTTGCGCGTAGTGCGGATAAGCAAGCGGGTATCGAGCCGGGTTTCCAGCTCTACCAGGCGGCGGCTGACGGCTGACTTTGCCAGGTCAAGCTGCTCGGCCGCCTTGCCGATACCGCCGGCTTCTACGATACGCACAAAAATCGCCATCTGCTCTAACTGGCCCATAATGTCTCCTGTTGTTAAATTTTAATTGTTCTTATATTGGCAATTATCATTTCTCATTATTGCTGTTTATTCTCATATCATCAACAACTAAACTTTCATCATCGGCTTAAACAAGTCATCTAAACAACAGTAAATACCTGAGTAAATGTGGAGAAAATATTATGAATAAACTTATTGATTTCAGTGCCCCGGCCGGACGTTTTTTAATTGCCTTAATCTTTTTGATGTCAGGCGTAAACAAGGTTTTTTCTTATGCCGGTACCCAGGGTTATATGGAAGCCATGGGCGTTCCCGGATTCTTATTACCGCTGGTGATTATCACCGAAGTCTTTGGCGCTCTAGCCATCATCCTCGGCTGGCAAACACGAATTGCCGCCCTGGCATTAGCCGGTTTTAGTTTGGTATCGGCGGCTTTATTCCACGCCGATTTCAGCGACCAGATACAAATGATCATGTTTATGAAAAATGTCGCGATTGCCGGTGGCTTCCTCATCCTGATTGCTACGGGACTAGGTAGTTATGCCTTGGATAACAGAGGTAAAGAGTAACAGAAGCAAAGAATAACTAATTAAAAGGATAAACGGGTGAAGCCGTCAGGGCTTTTCCCGGCTTAATTTAAAGGAGATTTATGATGAGCAATTTAACCCAGACACAGAGCAGTGAAAACACTATGCAAGTAAATCAAACCAAAGAGCTGATAACGGCAACGGCAGGCATGCGGGCCAGTGATGGCGACGGCGTAAGATTAACCCGGATTATCGGAACGCCGCAGTTGCGAATGATAGATCCTTTTTTAATGCTCGACTGTTTTGAAAGCGACAACCCGGACGATTATATCGGCGGTTTTCCTACCCACCCGCACCGGGGTTTTGAAACCGTCACCTATCTGCTTGACGGGCGTATGCGTCACAAAGACAGCAAAGGTAACGAAGGGGTGATAGAGCCGGGCGGTGTGCAATGGATGACGGCGGGCAAAGGCATTTTGCATTCGGAAATGCCGGAGCAGGAAAACGGTTTGCTCAAGGGCTTCCAGCTTTGGGTGAATCTGCCTAAGACCGACAAAATGACAGAGCCAGCCTATCAGGAATTTGCGCCGGATAAGGTAGCCGTCGAAAACCGTGAGGATGGCACCGAAGTTCGGGTGATTGCCGGTCAAACCGATTTGGGCACTCAAGGGCCGGTCATTAATCACTATACCTCGCCGACCTATATGGATGTGACCCTGCCGGCAGGCGTTGTCTTTAACCAGCAACTTCCCGAAGGCCACAATGCCTTTATCTATGTGGTTGAAGGAGAGCTGACGGTCGGAGAGAAGGGGCAGAAAGTCGGTGCCAAGACTTTGGGTATCCTGGGGGCTGGCGAACAAGTGAAGCTAACCGGCCAGTCTTCTTCAAGCCGGGTGTTACTGGTGGCGGGTAAACCGCTTAACGAGTCGGTGGTGCAAAGCGGTCCTTTTGTGATGAATACCCGGGAAGAAATTAACCAGGCATTTGATGATTTTCGCCGCGGCCTGTTTTAACCGCAATTTTAGTGAACAAACATTTTTACGATATCAATTAAGGGGATAACCATGGGATTATTAGTTGAAGGTAAATGGCATACCGACTGGTATGATACTGCATCGAGCAACGGGCGTTTTGTCCGTAAAGCGGCTCAGTTTAACCACTGGGTTACCGCCGACGGCCAGCCGGGACCGACGGGGCAGGGAGGGTTTAAAGCCGAAGCAGGACGCTATCACCTTTATGTTTCCCTGGCTTGTCCCTGGGCCCACCGTACTTTGATTTTCAGGGCGCTTAAGGGACTTGAAGAGATGATTTCGGTATCTATCGTCAATTCCTATATGGCGGATGAAGGCTGGACCTTTGAGCCGGGACCGGGTGTGGTACCCGACAGCGTAAACGGCAAAACCCGCATGCATGAAATCTATACCCTGGCCAAAGGCGATTATACCGGGCGGGTGACTGTACCTGTGCTCTGGGATAAACATCAGCAAACCATTGTCAGCAATGAATCGGCGGATATTATCCGTATGCTTAACAGCGCTTTTGATCACCTGGGTGCCAAACCCGGGGATTACTACCCAGAGGGTAAGCGCGATGAAATTGATGCCATTAACGAGCGGGTGTATCACGGTTTTAACAACGGTGTTTACCGGGCCGGTTTTGCCACGACCCAGGCAGCTTATGATGAAGCCGTGGTGGATGTGTTTAATGTCCTCGATGAATTGGAGCATAAGTTAACTACGCAGCGTTATTTGGCTGGCGAGCAACTGACCGAAGCCGACTGGCGTTTATTCACCACCTTAGTGCGTTTTGACGCGGTTTATGTCGGGCATTTTAAGTGTAATTTAAAGCGTATTGCTGATTATCCCGTATTGTCGAATTATCTGCGGGAGCTTTACCAGTATCCGGGTGTCGCACCGACGGTGGATATAGATTATATCAAGGCGCATTATTACGCCTCCCATGAAACCATTAATCCTACCCGGATTATTCCGGCTGGGCCTGAGCTGAATTTTGATGCTCCCCATAACCGGGATCAGCTTAAAAGCGCTCAAACAGTATCAGGAGCTGCCAGCTAATGGGTAAGTTAATTGACGGGGAGTGGCTGACCGACGATAAATTAGCCGAACTTGAGGCCAAAGCTTACCAGGCATCGGGGGGCAAATTTGAGCGTGGTACCGCGGGTTTTCGAAGTTGGGTCACCGCCGATGGCTCGGCCGGTCCCAGCGGCAGCGGGGGCTTTAAGGCAGAAGCAGGGCGTTATCATTTGTTTGCCGCGTTAAATTGCCCCTGGGCGCACCGTACTTTGATTTACCGTCAGGTGAAAAAGCTTGCTGGCGTTGTTTCCCTGTCGCTGGTGGCGCCGCTGCGCACCGAAAATGGCTGGGTGTTTGATAACCATAAAGCGCGTTTTCGCGATGACCTTTACCAGTTAAATGCCATGTACGAGTTATACCTTAAGGCAAACCCAAAATACAGCGGCCGGGTGACCGTGCCTGTGTTATGGGACAAGCAAAAGCAAACCATTGTCAGCAATGAGTCGTCGGAAATTATCCGTATGTTTAACGGGGCGTTTAACCCTATTACCGGCGATGAACAGGACTTTTATCCCGAGGCGCAGGCAAACGATATTGATGAATTAAACGATTATATTTTTAATCACATCAATAACGGCGTTTACAAGGCTGGCTTTGCCCGCACCCAGTCCGCCTATGATGAAGCGGTAACGGCTTTGTTTGCCGCACTGGATAAACTTGAGTTACGTCTGGCGCAGCAAGACTACCTGTTGGGAGATAAGATCACCGAAGCCGACTGGCGCTTGTTGCCCACCTTAGTGCGTTTTGATGTCGGCTACTTTAGCGCCTTTAAATGTAATTTGAAGATGCTGCGGGATTATCCCAACTTGTCCCGTTACCTGAAAGCTTTATACCGGATCCCGGGCGTTGCCGAAACCGTAGATCTGGATATTTACCGTAGTGGTTATCATTCGAAAAGTCCGCTGAGAAACCCTCATGGCATAGTGCCGATAGGTCCGCTTGCGGATTTTACCTGATACCCCCTGACAGCTATTGCTCTTTGGCCAAAGAGCAGTAGCACAGGACCTGCTTTACCACACATCTAGTTATCAATTGAATCATTCACTGTTTATCAGAGAAGGAGTTGTGCTGTATGAAAAATATTGAAAATGCGCCGGATTTTACCCCTTCGGCCGTTATGTCGGCGCTTGTTAATGAAGAAGTGCGCCAAGACAGTTTTTATCACCCCAACCTGGCAGGCATCACCCAGGGAGGCATGGCAAACCATTATCCCATGACCATTATGGCGATGCATGGCCTGGGGGCAAGCGATCAGGATATTGTTAATTTCAGGGACAGCTGGCCCAGGCACAGGGCAGCTATTACCGGGGAGCTGGGCTTGAAAGATTTAAATGAAGTCACGACGCAAAACTGGCGCCAATACCTGGGACAGAGCGATAAGCTGCGCGAGTTTCGCCGGGTGTTTTTACAGCTATTCGACCAGGGAGAAAGCGCAGAGGTGATCACCGAGTTGCTGGATGCGATGAAGCCCGGTTTACCTATGGGACTGTTCCATCCGCTGATCCGCCTAAGTTTTGCCACAGGTCACGGCGATTCGGGGTTAATTGCCGATGCCCTGGCTTACATGGCGATACGTTATCAGGATCTCTACCTTGAGGAGCCGGCAATAAATCCCGAGCTGCTTGACCTGCTGGAGGCAGACGCTTCACTTTCGGCGGCAAGTCATCAGGCCGGACAGAGCTGGCTAAGCATACGCCAGTGGCTGGAAAAAGGGCATTTGCCCGGCAGGTTAAGCCGCAAGATTTACGGCGGCAGCATCAGTATCTGCGAGCAGTTATGCCGTGAGCAGGTGATCCATCAACTGGCCCTGGGCACGGGTTTTACCTTAGATGAAGATGAACTTACCCCGGTGATGGCGGGTATTTGCCAAGCAGCCGCCCGTTTGTATTTATTCGAACCGGCATTAACCACGCTTCATGGGGTGACCAGTTGTCAGGCACTGGCAGAGCTGACGTTACGTTATATCAACCGTGAAAACCAGGCGGTTTATGCCCGGCTTTGGCGTTACTTCTGGGTATGGCTGACGGCTTTGTATATCGAAAAAGGCTGTCCCAGGTTGTCTGATTTGTTTCCTGAAACTTATCTAAGCAACAGTAATAGCAAGAATACAGAAACTAAGGAGGTGCATCACCCTGATTTAAACAGCAATAAAGAACAGCAGCTTGATCTGGTCAGTTGGCCCAAGCTAAAGCGGTTAGCCTTGCGCTCGCAAGAAGTGCATGTGATGAAAATGATCTACAGCTGTGACTGGCTATACCGGCATATCAGCCAGGACTCGGCTTTTCAGTTGGCCGCGATAAAAGCTTTGCCGCAGGGATAGGGGCTGGTCCTGCTTTTACAATGGAATGGGCGAGTTGAACTAGACTAAAAACCAAGCATTAATAACTATTATAAACAGGAAAATATTATGACTAATCCCGTGATCGCCGATAACAAACCCAAAGGGGTAGAGTTAAAAAAAGGCGAAGACTACTATTTTTGTACCTGCGGCAAATCCGCCAGCCAGCCGTTTTGTGACGGCTCCCATAAAGGCAGCAGTTTTAAACCTAAAGCCTTCCAGGCTGACGATGATGGCATGGCGTATTTATGCGCCTGCAAGCACACCCAAAATGCTCCTTTTTGTGACGGCACCCATAAAAAGTTCACTTCAGAGCAGGTGGGCAAAGAAGGCCCGGGTGTGCAAATTCAGCCTGCCGAGGGAAGCCAAATGCCCGTGGGCGAGCCGACCCCGGAAGAGCCGACTGTGGCCTATATCCACGAGCTGGCCAAACATGGTCTGAGCAAAGTAGGGCATCATGGCCATATGACTTCTATGGGGGTACCGCGCCATCTCTTGCCTCACTGGGATGATATTCAGATCATGGTGGCCCAGATGGCAAGAAAACCTTTGCTGGAAGACCAGGCCGTTGATACTAAGCTGGTGATCGGTCCCAGTGCTAAAAAGCCGCTGACATTGGATATTCCACTATTTGTTTCCGATATGAGTTTTGGCGCTTTATCGGAGGAAGCCAAGGTTTCTCTGGCAAAAGGCGCCGAGTTGGCAGGTACCGGTATTTGCTCGGGGGAAGGGGGCATGTTGCCGGAAGAGCAGCAAGCCAATTCCCGTTATTTTTATGAACTGGCCAGCGCTAAATTCGGCTTTAAAGAAGAGCTGCTTAAGGGGGTGCAGGCCTTTCATTTTAAAGGCGGGCAGGGGGCTAAAACCGGTACCGGGGGACATTTGCCCGGTAAGAAAAACATCGGCAAAATCGCCCAGGTGCGGGGAATAGAGGCTGGCACTGAAGCGATTTCACCGCCGACTTTTACCGATCTTAAAACGGTGGAGGATTTTAAACAGTTTGGTGACCGGGTTCGGGAAGTGACCGGCGGTATTCCCATAGGTTTTAAATTAAGCGCCAACCACATCGAGCAGGATATCCAGTTCGCCCTGGATGCCGGCGCCGATTATATTATTCTTGATGGCCGCGGCGGCGGTACCGGCGCTGCACCGGAGATCTTTAGGGACAATATCAGCGTACCTACCATACCTGCTTTGGCACGGGCGCGTCGCTATCTGGATCAGCAAGGGAGTAAAGTCACGTTAATCATCACCGGCGGTTTACGCACCCCGATGGACTTTGTCAAAGCGCTGGCATTGGGGGCCGACGGTGTTGCCGTGTCTAACAGCGCCATGCAGGCAATTGGCTGTGTAGCTGCTCGAATGTGTAATACCAATAACTGTCCTTCGGGTATAGCCACCCAGAAGGAAGAGTTGCGTAAACGCTTGAATACCGATGAAGCGGCGAAGAAATTAAATAATTTCTTTAGCGCTTCAACCGAGCTGATGCAGGTCATGGCCCGCGCCTGCGGCCATCATAGTTTAAGCGACTTTAATCAGGACGATCTGGCCACCTGGCACCGGGAAATGGCGCATTTGTCAGGAATAAACTACTCCGGTTATTCACTATAAACCGATATTTAAAGGGATAATTTAATAGGTAAAAATGCTCTGTGGGTTAGGGCATTTTTACCGCTGCTTGTTATTGTGATATTAGCTGTATATACTTTGTATGCGTTTTATATATAAATCATAATAATTAATAATGGAGTATATCATTTGGGTATAGTGAAAATTTCTGATGACTTGCATGAAGAGATCAGAAAATCCAGCCAGGTTATGTCGAGGTCGATTAATGCCCAGGCGGAGTTCTGGATCAAAATGGGTATGCTGGCAGAGCTTAATCCGACCCTGAGCTTTAATGAGTTGATCCGTCAGCAATTGTTAAAAGAAAATGTTTCCTTGGCAGGCCTGGTTAATGAATAGGCCGCAGGTAAAAGTAAAATCCCCGTCAGAAATTGAACTGATGAGGCAGTCCGGGCGTTTGCTGGCAAAGGTCTTTGCCATGCTCGATGATTTTATTACCCCGGGGATCACCACCATGGCAATCGACAGCCGGGTGGAAGACTTTATCGTCAATACCTTAAATGCCAGGCCTGCCAGCAAAGGCCAGTATGGCTATCAATACAGCCTTAATACCTCGGTCAATGAAGTCGTTTGTCACGGTGTTCCCAGTGAAAGCCGGATTTTGAAAAGTACGGATATCGTCAATGTTGATATCACCCTGGAAAAAAATGGCTTTATCGCCGATTCCAGCAAAATGTATTTGTTAGCCGATGCCAGTGTCGAGGCAAGAAAACTCAGTAAAACCACCTACCAGGCGATGTGGCAGGGGATTAAGCAAGTCAAGCCCGGTGCCCGGCTCGGTGATATCGGCTATGCCATACAAGAACACGCAGAAGCGGCCGGTTATTCCGTGGTGCGAGAATATTGCGGCCATGGTATCGGCCGGGAAATGCATGAAGCGCCCCAAGTCTTGCATTATGGGCTGAAAAATACCGGATTGACTTTACAGGCGGGCATGACTTTTACCATAGAGCCGATGATAAACCAGGGTAAAGCCAAGGTGAAAACCAAAAAAGACGGCTGGACTGTAGTGACCAAAGACAAAAAGCTCTCGGCGCAATGGGAGCATACCATTTTAGTAACAGAGACGGGATTTGAAGTGCTGACTATCAGGGATGAAGAAAGCGTCGAATAATATTCACTAAAATAGGATGTAAGGCTAAGTTTCGCTTAGGAAATATAATCTCAATTGTCATTGCCTGATCTTTCCCTAACCAGGCAATGACAAAATATCAGTTTAAGTAACTGTTAATCTTTGAGTTCTCCATCATGCTCTTTTTGTTTTTTTACCGGTGCCTTGTTTTCCTGAACAACGGCTATTGTTCTTTGCACATAAGGATCTGGTAAAAACATTTGCGTGACCGCGCCAAAAGCATATGCGGCGCGACTTTGCTTCCTGGCCCACTGTATTAGTTTGATCGCTATTAAGGTAAACACCAGGAATATCAGGTATATGGCGATAACTGTCATAATAAATTCCCCCCGTTTTCTGGCTTTATATGCTGCAATGGTAAGCCACTTTCAGCATAATCTGCAGGAGCAGGCACTCCTTGTACCTGAAACGCTTCATTCGGTTGTAATACCTGTAAAATAAGGTCGAAAAGCTTGTCGAATGAAAAGCCTAGTGAAAAGTTCAATGAAAAGGCTAATGAAAAGTCTAAGGAGACAGGCAATATGCTGATAACAAAGGCGGTTGTTAAGGTAATAAGTAATACAATTTTCTTCATGTTAATCTCTTAAATTCTCTTCGCGCATAAATTGAGCGCGCATTTAGTCTGCCCGGTTAAAAAGGGCATCAATAAGTAAAGGTAAATAAGCCGTTACCAACAAAGCCCGATTATAAAAAAGAGCTTATTTAGTTGCTGATTATTGGGCTATTGAAAAGTGATTAACTGAAAGACGCGGGACGGTCTTGGTGAAATAGCTGTGTCTTAAAATTGATAAAATGCTTTGCGAGCAAAGGCGTGATCGAAAAAGTGAGTTGTTTTTGTGTTTTTAGCGCCACCAGTACCCGGGTTTGATAGCTGAGAAAAATAGCCGTGGAGTTATTAAAAATGAGCTGGATATACAGGGAAGTGATAAAAGCAGCAGAGGGCTCGGGCTCTTCACCTTGGACAAGATTTGGAACATCATAAGGCTGAGATGCCGCAGGCGTTTTTTCAAGCGCCTTTTTCGGATGAGCTTCGTCCGGGTTTATACCAAAAACGGTATTTAGGGAAAATATCGAAATGAATAATAAACACAGTATTAAGCTTTTATTTTTTATCGGCATTAATATTCCCCATGGTGATAAACCATTGTTATGGGCGGGGGGGCCTGATTTCAAGTGTGATATTGCAGATATTCTGTCTGTTTCTATGTTTGTTCCTGCCAGCTTTGCTTGTTGCTTTTGGGGAGTGTAAGCCTGTTCAGTATGAAATGCGGCAGAAAATGCAGGTAAATGTTGTTATTTACCCGGAAAGAATTGTGCTTTATCACCACGTTATTTAATATTCCCAGTTAAGACAGAACACTAGCATTAAACGGAAAATAATATGAATCCAATCATTGAGATTTTAAAAGAACACAATATCAGCGATGAGAAAATCAGCGAGCTTTTTAAAACCTTAACAGAAAATCCTATGATGGCTATGGGCGTGATCCAACAGTTGGGTATCCCGCCGGAAAAATTACAGGCGATCATGGGCCTGGTAATGACCAATCCTGATGTGATCAAGGAAGCGGTTGAAGAGTTAGGCCTGGACTTTAGCAAAGTTGAGCAGGCGAAAGAGAAATTAAAGCAAGGGCAATAAGCTCCTGACTCAGGTTTCTATGTTTATAATGAAAGCAAAGTCGCGGGTATAGCCGGATAAAATCATGAATAAAATAGAAATTCTGCAGGCAGATATCACCACCCTTGAGGTTGATGCCATTGTTAATGCCGCCAATGGCTCCCTGTGCGGCGGCGGTGGCGTTGATGGCGCGATTCACCGGGCTGCCGGCAAAGACTTGCTGGCACAGTGCCGCACTTTGGGTGGTTGCGATACTGGTTTTGCGAAAATCACCCCAGGGTATCATTTACCGGCTAAATTTATTATTCATGCCGTAGGGCCCGTGTGGTACGGCGGCGCTAAAAACGAGGAGCAGTTACTGGCTTCCTGTTACCGCGAATCTCTGCGGATTGCCGCCGAGCACCAACTTACCAGTATTGCTTTTCCGGCGATTAGCTGCGGTGCTTATCGCTTTCCTATCCCAAGAGCGTGTGAAATAGCCTATGGTGAAGTACAAAAATTTCTGCAATCACAGAGCAGCATTAAAAAAGTGATTTTTGCCTGTTTTGACGCCAAGCTGGAAAATGCCCTGTTGCTGGCAAGCCGTAAGGTCTAGGCTTTTAATGCGCGACAAGCGTTTGTCTGAGCCTAAGCCTGGAGCAGCTAAGATTTACATATAAAGTTTTCAGCACAAATGCGGCTTTCTGGATAATGGACGATATTAGCTATAATTTTCTTATTGCTAATAATATCTAAAGGAATACCTATTCGTTGTTTGTGCGCTTTTTTAGGGATGCTTAGTAGCTTTGGCCTGCCTTGTTTTGCCGATTCTTTTGAAAGCTTATATTACACCACGGAAGTATATCCCCCTTATAACTATATCGAGCAGGACAGGTTAACCGGCCTTTCTGTGGAAATGTTACGTAAGGTATGGGACGAGCTGGGGGTTGTCCATCAGAAAATTGATGTGCTGCCCTGGGCCCGTGCTTATCATGACATTGAACATCAGGGCAACCGGGTGTTGTTTGCCATGGCGCAAAAAACATCCCGGTTGGATAAGTTTCAATGGGCATGCCCTATAGTACCCAGCCACAGTGGCGCCCTTATTGCTTTAAAGTCCAGTAAGATAACCATTAAAGATAGCGGCGAATTAAAGCAGTATGTGATCGGTACTATCCGGGAAGGGTCAACGGAAGAAGATCTGATCGCGATTCAAGGGGGAGAAAAAACCAATGTGGTCAGGAATGTCTCATTAGCTGCCAACCTGAGCTTACTCAATAAAGGGCGTATTCAGCTACTTGCTCATGCACAACAAAGCTCGTCTATGATGATCACGCAATTGGGGTATGACAAAGATGATTACGAAGTTGTTTATGTTTTAAAAAGCCTGCCGATCTGTTTTGCTTTTAGTTTGGCCATTGACCCCGGCTTGATTGTTAAATTTCAACAGGCCTTAAATAAAGTTATTAAAACCGAAGAATACGGACAATTAAAAGCACACTTTTTCCCTGATTAATTTTCTCTTATACCCTGCCGGATCAGTTCCTGGAGCCATTGCTTGTTATTGCAGCAATATATGGCATCCAGGACAAGGCCGGGGGGATATAAACTTGTCCCTGGTATATGCCAACAGGCAAGATTTGAAGCCCGGTGGGCAATGGTTCGCACGCATGTTAATGCAGTAAACACAGGAATATGCCGCAGAGGCACCTAAGGGTGCAAGTTTATGATAGAATTAATTATTAATGACTCCAGATAATTAATAAGAATGCTGCTTTTAATAACTTTTATTGCTATTGCGTTAATTTTTTCATTTTTATGTTCCATCGCCGAAGCCGTCATTTTGAGCGTGACTTCTGCCCATATTGCTATTTTAGAGCAAGAAGGCAAAAGCTCAGGCCCGCTACTGGCGCGTCTTAAAGGGGAAATAAATAAGCCGCTGGCGGCCATTTTAACCTTAAATACCATAGCCCATACCGTGGGGGCGGCGGGGGCCGGGTCCCAGGCCACCAAGATTTTTGGTGAAGCTTACCTGGGCATTATTTCTGCGGTACTGACTTTTCTTATCCTGATTTTTTCAGAGATTATTCCGAAAACCCTGGGGGCCCACTACTGGAAACAGCTGGCGCCGATCACCGCCCACAGCCTGCACTGGCTGATTTATTTGTTATATCCCTTTGTCAAACTGTCGGAAAAAATCACCTCCGGCCTGGCCTCGGAGCCGACCTTAACCGGGTTTAGCCGCTCGGAATTTGCCGTGATGGCAGAGCTTAGTGAAAAAGAAGGCCACCTGGTTCCTTATGAATCATTGATAGTACAAAACATTCTGCTGTTGAAAAAATTGCGGGTTAAAGATGCCATGACCCCAAGAACCGTGCTTTTTTCGCTGCCGGAAAGCCTGGATGTGGCCGGGTTTTATTATAAGTGCTGTCACCAGCGCTTTTCCCGTATCCCGATTTATCAGGATGAGCGGGACAATGTTATCGGTTATGTGCTCAGAAGCGATATCCTGCTGGCCCAGCTGCGGGGCAATGACGATAAACCCATCAAAGATTATTGCCGCCATATGCCGACCTTGTTAAGTACTATGACTCTGTCGCAGGCTTTTGACGAGTTTAATCGTCACAAAAGCCATATTATGCTGGCGGTGAATGAATATGGCAGTGTCGAGGGCATATTAACCCTGGAAGATTTAATGGAAACTATTTTGGGCATAGAAATTGTCGATGAAGGGGATAAAGACGAAGACATGCAAAAACTGGCCAGGCAGTTATGGCGCAAAAGGGTGAAAAAAATGGGCTTAAAAATACCTGAACAGGGTGAGCAGGAATAGGTAAAATTGCCAGCCTGCATTGAAAACCAGACTGGCGATTTTAGTTATCGAAGTTAGTTGCCGGCAAGTGTGTTTTTGGTTTCTTCGGCGTGAATTTTTAAGGTATTTACACCGGTACGGGAAAAGTAACCAAAGGTACTGGTATTTTCGTTTTGCTCTTCACTGCGCACTATCACCAGACGGTCATCCACGACCTGATATTGGGTTTGCCGTGAGCCCGAGGCGGTGATTTTAAAGAAAATATAGGCGCGTCCTTTACCATTAAATTCTACCCGGCTTTTTGTCGGGTATCCCTTGTTGTCTATCCAGATATTGTATGTCGCGGCAAATTTTTTCACATAACCGCGAATTTCTTTGTCCTTGAGAAAAAACTCCATCGGCAGGTTAAAACGCAACAGGCGTAAAGCCTGGCCGTCTTCCTCAACGGCTGTTTCGTCAATAAAACTGGCCTGGTCGATATTACGCAATAATGACGAAGAGGCTGAAAGCATGGCATGCAGGTCGGTGGCATTAATGCCGTCAATGGCATTGAGGGTTTGTGTTTGCGCGTCTTCGTCTTCGGCTTTTAACCTGGCCTCTGTTTCCATCAAGGACAATACTTCTTTGCTATAGAGTACCTGCAAGCCCTGGCTATCGTCTTCAAGCCAAACTTTCACCTGGCCTTTGGTAATTTTCTTATCTTCATCTTCACCCCGGGTGCGCTCGGTAACGGCTTCGAGTTCACCGCTTAAATGGCCGGTGCCCTGCAGGCGAGCCAAGGCACTTTTCAAATCGGTTAAGCCATCGGCTTGGGCAAAGCTGCTGCTTAATGTGATTAAGGTTAATAAAGCGAAATGTGTGAATCGTTGCATTTTACATCCTGATTTATTTTTTATTGGTTTTAGCCACAGGCCAGTGCATGGCTAAGGTTTTATATTATGCTCCTGACTTTGCAATAAGAGCTTAACATTTAATAAAGGTTCAATAATCAAAAGCTTAATTTATTCCCCTTAGTATAAAATTCGCTGGCGTGGTACCCAGATTTTAGCTGCTGGCCGGGCTGGCGATACTCCGCGTACACCCTGAAAAGCTAGTTAGCTCATTTAATCATACAAGCTTAAAGTCCTGTGATTTCTAAGGATAACAAGTCAGGGAGCATGGTGATCATTTTATCTTATACTTAATCTGTAATAATTTGTGACCTGTCCTCAATGAATAGAGAGCTGGCAAATCCCCGCCCCGATATAGCAAGAATTTTATGGCTTATTATCGGCGCCAGTATGGCTATTCACCTCTTAGTGTTACTGCTTGGACAAACTCAAGAGCGCCGACAGGGGATATTTCCATTGTTGTCAGGGAAAGTGATGGATATTTAACGTTAGATTATAAAGATAATGGTAAGGGAGCCGATCAGGCGATAATCCCCTATATTTTCGACCCCTTGGTTACCACTAAGTGCCTGGAAGGTGAGCAGGGGGCATTTTAAAATTGAGCCGCCGGTTTTATATCCGAAGCTATAAAGCGCGTCGTTAATTTATAACCAAGCATTTTCCAATCAATTGTATGATTATCCTGATAATCGAGGTTCTGGCGTTGATTGCAACCACTAATAATTATAAGGTGTGCGTGCACTTTTGGCTTTTATGATGAAATAGTGGTTTAGCAGTGAATGAGCGTTCGCTGCTATTGATAATAAATGAAAATAGCAGCAATATGGAGTTTAGCTTTGCTTTTGGTCAGCCCCATGCTGTCCGGCGCAGAGCCGGTCCGAACCCTCACCTATAGCTTTACCGATGTCAGGTACCATTATTGCACCGATGTTATTAAGTTATTGTTGAAAAAGTCCGAAGATAAATTTGGTCCGACCCGGTTGATCAAGCATCCCTATGCCGAAGTGCTTAATTCGTCCGATCCCAGGAAGTTGCAATTTATGGTGGACGGTGCCGTAGATGTTAACTGTATCGGTTATAACCAGGAACGGGCGCCGAAATTTAACTGGGTTGAGCCCGGTATTACCATGGGGCTGCTGGGGTACCGTATCTTGCTGATAAGGGAAGGCTCCCAGTTTAAATTTGAGCAGGTGAAAGCTCTGGCAGATTTAAATCTGGGGCTTAGGGGAGGGTTTGTTTCTACCTGGGCGGATATGCATGTACTAAAGCACAATAAGGTGAAAACGGTGACCGCCAATAATTACCTGTCCTTGCTTGCCATGCTAAAAGCCGGGCGCTTTGAGTATATTTCCCGGGGAATAAATGAAATATGGGCCGAAATAGCAGCGGATCAACAGGAGGAGCAAAATGCTATGCTGGCGGCGGAGAACTCGCTTGCGCTCTTTTATCCTGCAGATCATTTTATCGCTACCGCCAAAACGAACAGCCAGCTGGCAAAGCAGCTGAAATACGGTATGGTAAAAGCCCTGGCAGATGGCTCCTTGAAACAGTTGTTTTTAAAGGCCATGGAGGGGGTGTTGCTCAAAGCTCAGGTGAAGAAACGTAGAGTCTTTCATCTTGATTCACCTGAGCCCATGCTGACCATCAAAACCGATTGGTGGATGGATAATAAGCCAACGGAACCGTAAACACTGAGCACCTGACTTAAGCGGGGGAGATATTGCCGGAGCTAGAGCAAATGTATTTTATATTGCTCAACAAACCTGGCTTTATCGGCTTGAGTGGGCGGATTGCTGTCACCGAACTCTGAAATCTCACGAATAAAACCTTCAGCGGGGCCGGATGGCGTATTGATCACCAGCAGCTTGCTGTCGGATAAGGCTTTAAACCTTCTTGGGACATCTGGGCCTGCGATGACTAAGTCTCCCGGACCGGCAATGAACTCCTCTTTGTCTACGCCAAATTCGACTTCACCCGAGATGATATAGAAAATTTCATCATCTAGTTCATGGTAGTGCCAGGGGGCACCATTGCCTTTGGGTAATTGGCTGTTGTTGGTCGCAGAATTTCTGCGCTTGAGCATACCCTGGGTTTTAAGTTGCTCAATCGCACCACCAGGCAAATGCATATTACCCCGGCGGGGCAGTCTTATTATCAAGGGTGTAAAAGTATTCTTGCAGAGGTGAGCGAGCTGGAAGACTCTCTTACCAGTCAGCAGCTGGAACAGCCTGGCGGTTTGATCCGGCTGTCGGCTCCCGACAGTTTAGCGGATACTTTTTTGCTAGAGGCCATCAAACATTTTCAGTCTGACTATCCCGATATTCGCTTCGATCTGCAGCTGGAAAATCAGCATGTGGATTTGATTGAGCAAGATATCGATCTGACCTTTCGCCTTGCCGTCGATTTGATTGATTCTTCTTATGTGGCAGTTAAGCTTTTTGACACCAGCTTAGGCCTATATGCCGCGCCCGATTATTTGGCGGCCAGGGGCGTGCCCAAAAATATCAAGGAGCTGGAAAAGCACGATTGCCTCAACATGGGCGCAAGCCGGTTTGGCAGCCATTGGAGTATTTTGGTCGAAGGTGAATTAGCGCGTTTTAAACAGCCCTGGAAGCTCAGTATTTCAAGTGGCCCGGGATTACTGCTTGCCCTTACCCAAGGCATGGGGATTGGAATGGTGCCTGAGTTATTTGCTCAACCGCATGTTGAAGTGGGTGAGTTAACTTTATTAACCGGTGTTGCCGACTTTCCAGCTATCGGCCTTTATTTAATTTATCCTTCGCGACAACATCTGCCTTATCGGCTAAAACTCTTTCTTGAGTTCATCAAAAAATGGTGCGCAGAGAATCACTGATGACAGTGATATGCATTTTTTATCAGGGGCTAAAAAGAGCTGTTCAATGACGTTTTTTTAATGGTTAATCAGCGAAAATGTGGCTGTAGGGTCTATTATTAAAGGGGAGGTGATCAAGATGAAACATGCAAAAATGGAAAAAGGCCATTACATTGCCAACGGCAATATCCAGGCATTTAATAGCAATAAAATGCTGGCTTTTGGTGATGAATTCGACGTCATCCATATACACAAAAATAACCGAGTGGATGTTTTGTTTGAACAGAAAAGCTACACCTTTGACATTAAAAATTTATCCCGGATTTCTATTCCCTTGAGCCATTAATTTTCAGGGAAACCGGGCAGTAAAGAGAGAGGAAAATTGCCTTTCCCGGCTTATGCTACCTGTTAAGTTTTTCAAGTATGCTTAATGCTTTATCAAACAACCTTCACCGTTAACCTGTATAGCACCAAGAGCTTTTAACACATCTATTCTTTTAATTTCAGGTATGGAAGCTGTAGTTGCCAAGAATAGGAAATTACACTTGATTTCAACTGGCTCACCCCAGCGAGGTTTCTATGAACTTTTCTCTGGAAGCATATAACTAAGACTTCAAAGTAATACGCAAATGTGTAATTAAAAAGTTACAAAGTGTTTTTAGTTCTTTGAAAATTATAACTTTACTGGTTTTATGTTCGTTTGGACATTACTGAGAAGCTGGTAATTTTCGACGGGGGCTTAATCTTTGAATGTTGTTTATAATGGTTTGACTTTGTGTGTTATTATCCAAAGTTAATTAAGTTATCAGTATGAAGATTACTGACAGGGCTCAGTAATCTACTGTTATACATACAATTTGAAGTGCGTGTATATGAATATTTGAGTAGTTATGTACCTAGCAAGTAAAATCACCTGAAAAGATATTGCTGATGGTACCGTCCAACAGCATTTCTCAGGTGTTATAACCGTTATTAATATTATTTAACTGAAGATCAAAGGAGACAAAATTGTCGGAAATAGAACAAGTGACCAATGAAGTTGGAGCATTATCAGAAAAAGATCGTTTAGCTAAAACCAATGCGTTAATTGCATATGGGCTTATGGTCATTGGCTTTTTTTTCCTGATACCCGGAATTATTGGTGGCATATGGGCAATGGTAAAAAAAGAAGATGCCCTTGGTTCAATATTCGAAGATCATTATTCCAACATGATTAGAGTATTTTGGTGGAGTATTTTTTACGCTGTAATTGGACTTATTCTAGCTTTCGTTTATGTTGGCTACTTGATCCTTATCGTTGCCGGAATTTGGGCGATTTATAGAATCGTTAAAGGCCTGGCAAGGTTAACTTCCAATAAAGCTTACAAAGCATAGCAAGGTAATTAAGCACGTTCCGGGCGCAAAGATCACGCCCTCCACGGAACAGGCATATGAGAAATAGAAATTTGTTATAACCCCAAAAACCCGGTAGCTAAAAGTTTTTATTCCAGTTTTGGTTTTTGTGAAGTTGGCATGGATGAAGATGACGAAGATATGCTTGCCGTTATCAAGTTATAAAATCCTATAAGCGAGTCGGGGAGCATGCAGAAAAGCTAGTCGCTTTGCGGCCAGTTTTCTAGCGTAGTAAACATTGGTGTGCATATTGGAGAAGCCTCATGGAGGAATCAAACATTTTAACTTCACTACTTGAAAAAGCAGGCAATTACCATCCATTATATGGAGGTGGCTTAGCTACCCACTTACCTATGGTATTGGTGGCATTAAATCGTTTAAATGCACCTGATAGCAAACTAATCCGTACATTTGATGAAAGTATTAATGGGCTTGAAAGTCTGGGCAGCTTAGAAAAAGTCATTGCGGTTGATAGCATAGGACAAGCACTTGGCAATAATAAAAGTTTCGAAAGTTACTTAAAGTACTTTAAAAGTGAATTAGAAATTTATGGTGTTGAAGCTGTACTCAAAAAAGTACTACCGGTATTAATCCCCGGCATTGCAGCCTCAGCTTTTCATGCCTTAATCAGACTGGCATATGCAATTGAAGTAAATAGCCACAGCGAAATCGCTATTGCTCTTGCCTATTGGAGTGCCGAATATCAATCGTTTGAACTGAGTGACGAAGCCAAGGATGAGAGTTTAGCTGCTATTCTAACAAGGCTAGCTCCGTTGGGTGAGGGTCATGAATTTTCACCGGGAATTATAGTCAACAGAATGTCTGAAATTGGCATACTGCTAAAGCGTAACGAATGCATCATTCAGCCAACGTCAATTGATTTATCAAGCCTGCGAAATTTTGCCTTAAAATCATTTTATTTACGTGATGACTTTACTTTGCTGCATACTGTAACCGGTTGTCATGCATTCTCTATTATCATGCCGTATCTTGAGAATAAGGAAGTTGCGCTAAAAGAGCTTTGGAAAGCTATTTTAGTGGCTTACTTAAGCACCGGGCTTCCTTATGAGGATAAGGCAATCAAAATACCAGCAGGCAGTCGCGACTTCTCACCAATTGTTGACCGTGCATTAGCATCTGATGACTCGCATGTTATCAAACTCATATATACATGCTTTTGTGAGTACCAAAAGTGGAATAATCCTTTGTACTATTTAGTTGCGCAAAGGGCAGTACAGACTAATTAACATTCTGACTAGCGCATAGGGATAATCAATGCTTTTAATTCAAAGCCGGGGTCAGAATATCTTTAACCGGTTTTATCTGTTGTTTAGTCAATTTTTTTGGATGTTTATTGGCGGAGCCCTGGTGGCGTTAATCAACCAACAATCAATAGATTACATCAGCTACTTCCTGTATCCGGCGATAATGCTTTTCACTCTATATACGCTTTGGCTCATCGTTTTCAACTCTGGCAAGAGTAAAATTATTGAATACGGTTTAGCGCTTGATGAGCAGGAAATTAGCTATATCAAATATGGTTCAAAACAGAAAATTGCCTGGTCTGATTTTACCGGTTTTGAAATTAAACATGGCTTCCCGAGAATGGTCTTGCTCAAAAGCGCTGACAAGCAAAATATTGTCTTTAGTTATTATACTTTTTCATCTTCTCAGCGCAGAGCGTTATTTGATTATTTGTCAGCCAAGTAGTGCCAAGGCTTGATGTAAATCGGCGCACAGCTCGTCTTTATCTTCCAGGCCAATATGCAGCCGGACCATGCGTCCTTCATCGGCAAGCGTTTGCTTTGACCGTAAGTGATGGGCAATGGCGGGCATTACTAAGCTTTCAAAACCTCCCCAACTGGTGCCCAGGGCGAACAGGTTCAGGGAGTCGAAAAACTTTTCATAAGCGCTTTCACTGCATGGCTGCAACTCTATAGAAAAAGGCCCGGCGGCTCCTGAAAACTGTTGTTGCCACAACTGATGTCCGGGATCGGACGCTAAAGCGGGAAACAGCACGTTTTTGATTTGCGGCTGTACCTGCAAGTATGAAGCAACATGCAGGGCATTTTCTTGGTGGCGCTCCATCCTGACGCTTAAGGTACGCAGCCCCCTTAATGTCATCCAGCAGGCATCGGGGGCGGCATGAGAGCCGAAGCGCTCGCACCAGTGTCGGGTTTTGGCCAGATCCTCATAAGTGCCGGTGATCAAACCCAGCAGGATATCCGAGTGACCGTTAATATATTTTGTTGCCGCGTGAATCGAGATATTGATGCCTAAATCATGGGCGTCAAAAAAGTATGGCGTACCCCAGGTTGAATCACAGGCTACCGGGATCTTATGCTTTTGCGCGATTGTCGTCACCGCCCTGATATCGAGCATTTTCATGCTCAGCGAAGTGGGCACTTCCAGGAAAATCAGGCTTGTCTGCGGTTTGATTAAATGTGGCAATTCATCTGCACTGTCAAAATATTCAATGTCGGCCTTGATACGCCTTAATTCATTTTCAGCCACAGCCCTGGTCGGGCCGTAGACCTCTTTTTGAATAAGCAGGTGGCTGCCGGGCTCTGCGTAGGCGCTAAGTACCGCAGCACATGCGCTTAGGCCGCATGAGGTAGCAATACAGCTTTGTGTATTGCAGATTGATGCCATGGCCGTTTGTAATTCAAATGCCGTACTGGTGCCCGAGCGTCCATAACGCGGGGTTTCAAAGCTTACCCCCTGGTAAGATGATTTAAACGCTGCCAGTGTAGGAAAAACCGTGGTTGAGGCGCGCACCAAAGGCGGGTTGACCGCAAGCGATTGTCTGGCGCTGTTGCGCCCTAGGTGGACAAGTTTACTGTTAATATGGGTCATCTTTCTTCCCTGCTGCAATGTGGACTTGGTCATAGCGTATCTTTGACCTGAATTCGATGTCATGCCATACTTCGTCGAAATCTCGCCAAGTTGATGGGTTTTATATTTTTAGATGTCAGTAAAAACTTCCCGCAGTACCAACCACCTCGACTTTCAAGATCTGCCGCAAACATTCGCGGTCATGGTGAAAGAGTTCGCGGACGGCTTTTATATTGAAGAGCATCAACATCAGCGCCATCAATTGCTGTATGCAAGTTGCGGTATTATGCGCCTGTATACGGAAAATGAGATCTGGACAGTGCCCAACGACAGGGCAATCTTTATTCCTGCCGGAACACCGCATGCGGTCAAAATGTACGGCAAGGTTACGATGCGCACTGTATATATTGATCCCGCAGTGAGCGAAAACGAGCTAAAAAGCTTGCGGGTGATAGCGGTTACCGCGCTTATGCGTGAACTCATTAAGGCGCTGGGACAAGAAGCGATTGATTACCAGGTTGGCAGCAGGGGAGAGAAAATCAGCCCAGCTGATAGCCTCTGAACTTGCCCTGGCAGAAAATGAAGCACTCAATATTCCATTACCTGTAGATCCCAGGCTGCAAACTTTATGCAGTTATTTGCTCGCCCAGCCATCCGAGCGTAAAACCCTGGATGACTGGGCTGTGCTTTGCGGAGCTTCGCCCCGGACATTAAGCCGTTTGTTTGAGCAAGAGCTTGGTATGAGTTTCAGGCGCTGGCGGCAAATCATCAGGTTTCACCATGCCATTGAATCCCTGGCACAAGGAAAATCGATAAAGCGGGTTGCCACCGAGTGCGGCTATTTAAGCCCAAGTGCTTTTTCCGCAGCTTTTCAGTCTTTTATCGGTTATTCGCCTTCGATGGTGGCGGGTACGGAACTTTCGTCAGCCTCGAAATCATAAATTCAATACTCGTTTGAAAGCAAAAGGCTATCTGACAGAATAATGCTTTAGGCTGACTTAGCCATGCTGGTATCGGTTAGTTGTGGCATTAACCGGCTTTGTTTGTATTTGATACCGGGCGGGTTACTGACATAGCTGAAACTATCATTGCCGTTAACTCGCCCGGCTTTTGCTCCGTTTAAGCCTTACTCAATCTTACGTAGTTAATATTACTTCTTGCGGTTAATCACTCTCCAGCACTCCTGTGTTTCTTCTATTTTCTCCCGGTAGCCGATAACCTGATATTTGAGCCAAAAACACAGGTGCCTGATACCTTCACTGGTGTGTTCCGTGATGCATTCTGGCTCGCGGGTAATCGCTGCGAATGCATCGAACAGGAAGGCGCATTCTTCACTGAATTTGCTAAAGTCTTCACGCAGGTTGGCAAAATCATCCGACAGCTGCTCCCTTTTGACTGCATCCTCTGTCAGGGGTAACTTTGATTCAGACATGGCAGTTTCCTCCCTTGCGACTTATCAGTGTATAGTTGCTGGCATAAGCTGATGGTGGCTGCCTGGTGATGGGGGCTGGTATATTTTCTGTTAAACTTTCTGTTAGGTAAGCTTTAACCGATTGAAACTCTGACATATCATTAGATTTAGCCATGATGGATACCTCTTTTATCTGTTGTGGTTAGCTGTCTCTGAGTGTTTGCGGCACTTAGGGGCAGCGCTTGGTTTATCTGCTGGTTCTCTTCTTTAAATACCTCCGCTGACGGGGAATTCACCTGTTAGTGATAGTACAAAATACCGGAAAAATCTCCCTGGGTTGGCATTTAATATTTGTGCTAATTACCCGCACTGTATTGTTAGCAGTACGAAAACGTCAACTATATGAAATGTATGAATAAAAGTAGTAATTGATAACTTGTTACAGGGCAGCAACAGTCAACGCGAATATAGCCCGTTAACCACAGTATCATCCGGATAAAAAGTAAATAAAATACTGTAAAGTCATGAAATTATCCTAGTATATGGGTAACGTGATGCTCACCGCAGAACAGGTAAGACATACAGGTTCTACTTTTATCTTTTATCGGCATCGCAAATAACTTAACCAGGGAATGGTTATTATGATCCCCAAAATTGATATCAAAGACAGGGCAAGGGACAGGATTGCAGATGAAATTTCCCGGCATTGCCGCCAGGTCGGCTTTTTTGCGGTAACAGGTCATGGTTTAGAGCAAGGTCTTATTAACGAGTTGTTTGCTGTCAGCCGTGACTTTTTTGGCAGCGAACAAAAAGAGAAAGATGCTGTTTCCCTGTCAGAATTTCACCGGGGATATGCCAGGGTAGGGGCTGAGAAAATAGATCCTTACGGCCCTGAAGATTTCCGCGAGACCTATCTGATGGGCTGGGAAAGCCCGGATGAAGAACCACTACCGCAACGGATCCCCTTTTTAGGCCCCAACAACTGGCCCGCAGGGAATGAGTACTTTCAACAGGTGCTGCTCAGTTATTACCACAGTGTGATGCAAGTGGCGCAATTTCTGCTGGAATGTTTTGCGCTCACTATCGGCCAGGCGGCCGACTTTTTTAAAAACAATTTCAAGGCGCCCTTGAGCAATTTGGTGCTGGCCCATTATCCTGTACTTGAAAATGCACCCCGACAGGCAATGCTAGGTTGTGGCGAGCACACAGATTATGGCTTGATCACTTTATTGCTTCATGACGGTAATCCCGGGCTACAGGTCAAAACCCGGCAGGGGCAATGGCTGTCGGCTGACGCCAGTGCAGATGACTTGATCGTTAATGTCGGTGACATGATGGAGTTCATCAGCGGGGGAAAATACATTTCTAATCCCCACCGGGTTGAAGTTATGCGGCATACGCCCCGCACCAGCATTCCCTTTTTTGTCCAGCCCGATTATGAGGCGTTGATCAAGCCTGTGCTGGTGCCGTTTGATGAAGCCGAAAATACCGGCAGATGGAAGCCGAGATTAGCCGGTGCATATTTGGAAGAGCGTATTGCCCAATCTTTTATCAGTGATGAACAAAAGTTAATTTTAGCGTTGAAATCCGTTGCCGGCCCGGAAAAGAGGGTCATAAAAAATATTGCAGAGCTGTTAAAGTGCCTGAGTTTATCACAATAACCGGAGAATGTTTTACTGACACCCCTGCTGCACCTGATACTGAATTTCGGTGCTCACTTCTTGTTTAGGAAGGTGCTGTATGAACAAACCAGTGCTTTAATCCAGTCAACTTATTGACAAAAAATTAACTTTTCTTAAATTTGAATCAGCTGTCTATCCTTAGTCAGGTAACGTAATGATTTATAGAGACTTTTACTCTTGGCATATAAATAGCTTATGAAATTAACTATTTTGCAAACTTGTAAAGTAGTGATTTTACCAACCAAGTATTAAGCACTGATATTTAAAGGATCCATTTATGAAAATAACCGGTTTTTGTGCTGCATTGGCAGCCTCCGTTATCACTATAAGTTGTATGGCCAATGTTGCCCAAGCAGGTATTATTGATACCGATAATGATAGTTTTATTGATCAGGATACTCAATTAGAGTGGATGGATTTTAATATAACTGCGGGTCAATCCCATAATTCAGTGGTCGAAAATCTGGCAAGCGGGCTGCTCTATGATGGCTGGCGTTTGCCAACCGAAAGCGAAGTAATAACGCTTCATTACAATGCTTTTTATGACATTTCATATAAATGGGCAGAGTACCCGGATAGCGTTTCTCCCCATGCTATCGGTAAATCAAGGAATGATCTCAATGTCCGCCAACAGTATGGTGAGTCCAGTTTTCAAGCTGTTTTTGATGCTATGGGAGGTGCCGATGGTGCTGCAGATAATACTCATGCTTTATTTGAAGATAGTAATGGTGACCTCGGTTATCTGGTATGGAGAAACTATGACGAGACGGGCTTTGATGACCATGTCACGGTAAATTGGGGCTGGGGAACAACAATTGAACATTTAAGAACCAGTACAGGGGCAAGTTTCAGTACTATGCTGGTTCGTGGTGACTCTTCATCAACTACAGAGGTTCCAGAGCCATCAAGTTTAGCTATTTTGGCTCTAGGGGTTGCTGGTTTAAGTTTTCGCCGCTTTAAGAAATATTCTTAACCGTTCAAAAATTTAAAGCATTATCTGTTTATGGTAATGCTTTAAGTGTTTTGTTATAGGGAAAGTTATAAGGCTAAAAAGAACTTTCCCTAGATTCATCATTTATTCCTTTCTTTTTCTCCTGGCAATAGCTCCGGTAACACCTTTCTGAAACACAAAAACAAAGATTAGAGTTGATCATTTAATGTTCATCATATAATCTCGACTTGCTTAAATGTAAGCGCTTTCATTGTTGCTTTTCTGTCGGCCACTGGTATCAGAAAATCACGCTGTAAAGATGAAAGTTAAATAAAAACAGGCGTATAACCTAATAAAAACATAAAACAATGATGACTTTGATATTGGAGCAATGATGATAAGAATAATGAAATATCTGGTGCCGATAAGCGCTGTTTTGCTGTTGGGGCAAGCCCAGGCGGCGATGATAACCAATGGCAATTTTGCCGACTCCTGCAGCCTTGACGGCTGGCACCAGGACACGGATGGTGTCGGCGATCTCGGGGGAGGGGATTTCACCGTTACCGGTGTTAACCCCGGCTGTGCGGCATCCATCCACGTTGATTATCAGGACACCAATGTGTTTTTTGCCAATACCCTGTTTCAGGAGTTGGACTTAACCGGTGCTGCAAACAGCCGCTTTTTATTAACCCTGGACTTTAGTGTCGACAGCGAACTTACCAGCTCGGACTCAGGTTTTATCGCCGATTATTTTGCCGTCGGTTTAAACGATGGCAGCGGCGCTTATGCCGATGAAACCGGCGCTCCCGGTTATTTGCTGGCACCCGTAGGTATCGACGGTTTATCGGTTTTTAACCTCAGCTTTGAACTGAGCAGTGACTTTGCCAACCAAAGCGGCTGGTTTTTGGACTTTCAGCTGGGTATAGGGGCAGACAACAGTGGCGCCAGTGATTTAGCAGGTTCGAGTTTAGCGATTAACAGGGTATCCCTTACGGAAATCGTCGCCGAGGTGCCCGAGCCAGAGACGTTGCTACTGCTTGTGTTAGCCATGGCCGGACTATCAACGTTCAGGCGACAGGCACACTAAAACTCAATCCATAAAACATTCAAAAAATAAATAACGATAAAAGGATGATCATGAAAATTTCAAAAACGGCGCAGGGCATTGCTTGTTCTATCGCGTTATTAACCACAACCAGCACTTTTGCCGCCTGGGCAGACTTTTCCTCAAACGATATTGCTATCGTTCAGTCCCAACCGGTTTTTGACCGTATTAACCGGGGATACACAGTTCAGCTTGATATCACCAATCATTCGTCAGCCGTGATCAAGGGGCCGCTGAGGGTACTGATTGAAAATGCCAGCATTGCGCTAACCAGTCAAAGCGGCGAAACCGAGTCGGGTATTCCATATGTTGAGTTGGAAAATACCCAACTGGCCGTCAATGAAACCACAACCCTCGTGGTTAACTTTGCCCTTGAAAGAAAAGCATTGAGTTTTGATGCCTCCCTGCAAAGTGATAATAGTGCCTCTGGTAACTGGACCTTGGTATGGAGTGATGAATTTGACGGTAACAGTTTAGATCTCAGTAAATGGCAGCATGAGGTCAATTGCTGGGGCGGCGGCAACGACGAGCAGCAATGTTATACCGACCGGGCGGAGAACACAGTTGTCAGTGACGGCATACTCAATATCATCGCCCGCCGTGAAGATTTTACCGGCCCGGATAATGTCGACGGCAATTTAGGCAGTGTTACCACTTTGCCCTATACTTCCGCCAGATTACGCACCATGAATCAGGGGGACTGGAAATACGGGCGCTTTGAAATCAAAGCGAAATTGCCGTACGGGCAGGGCAGCTGGAGCGGGATCTGGATGTTGCCTACCGACTGGGTCTTCGGCGGCTGGGCGGCTTCCGGTGAAATCGATATTGTCGAAGCGGTGAACCTGAAAACCCAGTCGGATGAAGACGGTGCCGCCGAAGGAGAGCTTGAAGGGCGGGTGCACGGCACTTTGCATTACGGTAAAGCCTGGCCGGAAAATGTTTATTCGGGAGCAGAATATAAATTGCCCGGCGGCGCAAATCCTGCCGACGATTACCATGTCTATGCCATTGAATGGCAGGAAGGGGAGATCCGCTGGTATGTAGACGACGTGCATTATGCTACCCAAAGGGAAAACGGCTGGTATAGCCAATATGTCGATAACGATGGTGATTTGGTTAATGCTCCCGGCAGTGCCCCCTATGATCAGCGCTTTCATATGCTGTTAAACCTTGCTGTCGGCGGTGCCTGGGCGGGCAATGTCAATGATACCGGTATCGATGAATCTGCGTTTCCGCAAACTCTGGCGATAGATTATGTCCGGGTGTATGAATGCTCCGTCAGTCCGGATACCGGGGCCGGTTGTGCTACGGTTTCTGAGGATGCCGAGCTGGTGGAAGGACACCAGCCGCCAGAGCTCCCGGATCCGGTTGATAACTTTGGCCAGGGGGCAGTATTCGACCTGTATATCGACAACTTATACAAAGGTCTGGCCTTTAACAGCTACAACCCGGACGGCGCCATCAGCTACCAGGAAGTTGCTGTTGACGATCGGGGAACGGTACTGGAGATAAATAAAGCCGGCGCAACCGGTAACCTTTATTTTGCCTATGCCCCCCGGGTCAACCTTGCCCTGTGGCAGGAGTACGGCGAGCTGGTCTTTGATTTGAACGTGAGCAGCCAGGCAGATAACAGCGAGTTACTGGTGAAGCTGGACAGCGGCTGGCCTGCAGTCAGTGATTATACGGTTGCTGTCGGGGCACTAAATGAATGGCAGCAAGTGCGTATTCCTGTTGCCGAATTACTGGCAGGGGGCAATCGCTTCTCGCCGGGCAATTTTGCCGATATCACCGATATCATCAATCCTTTCGTTATTGAACCGACCGGGGCCATGAAGCTGCAGCTGGATAATGTGCGCTTTGAATATAACCTGGCACAGGTCGACAGTGCGGTGATTTTTGATGGCAACCTGCATGCGCCTTTTGATTATCTGCAATATGTCGGTAGCGGCTCAGTGGATATGGAGCTGGTTGACAGCGGTGATACCGGGCAGGGTGATGTTGCCCAGATGAGCTTTAATACCGATGAAGCTGTGGTGTTTTTTCAGGGCAAGCAAGATAACAGCGGTACGCCTTTGCAGCTTGATGTCAGTGAGTTTTCCACCCTGGAATTTGATTTAAAAGTGCTTGCCGACCCCAGGGAAACACGTGACTTTATGATCAAAATGGATTGTGGTAACCCCTGCAGCTCGGGAGATTATCCGATAGCTGCGCCAGAAATCGGTGTTTGGACATCCTATCAAGTCGCCATTGCCGACTTGGTCAATCATGGCGGTTCATCGCTTGATGTGACTAAAGTAGATACCCCCTTAGTGATCTTCCCTGCCTGGGGCAACCAGCAAGGGGTGGTAATGCAAGTGGATAATGTCCGGCTGAATAAAGATGCTGATGTCGAATTGCCGCCGGCTGTGCCGTCACCTGTTGTCGTCACCACTGAGCTGGCCTTGTATCAAGAGCAGGTAGAGCAAAACTGGGCATTTTGGGATTGCTGTGCCAATGCCGCCATCAGCGAAGTGGTCGACAGCAATCAGGGCAAGGTGATCAATGTCGACTTTTTCGGACCGTCGGGTACGGTTTCCGGATTAATTGCCGATGTTGAACATGACTTAACCGCAATAAGCCAAGGCACGCTTGAGTTCGACTTTAAGCTGGTTAATGCCGCCAATGATGCCAGCGCATTGATACTGCTGAAAGTTGAAGGAAAAAATGGCTCTGCAGCTCAGCTGGAACTGGCGGCAAGTGTCGAAGGGCAAGCGCCTGAATTAGGTAGCTGGCAACATTTTACCTTCAAGTTAGCCGATCTGGCAGCACTGGGTTTAGATCTGAGCGAGGTGGATAAGGTACTGATCTTCCCCGAATGGGGCAAAGCCCAAGGCGCGGTTTATCAGCTGGATAATGTTAAGTTTTTGCCGTAATGACTCCGCTTTTTAAGGGGGAGCTTTTTACTTAAGAAAAAACCGGAAAAAGAACAGCAGACGGTTATCGCCGTTTCGCTGTTCTTTTTTATGCTGTTTGTTAAAGTCCGATACCATTGAGGGTATTGTCAATCACCGGCTGTAAATCCGCCTGACAATAATCGGCTCTGGCCAAAGCGGCAGTGCCATTGAGTAAGGTTGCCAGGGTGAGGGCATTGCTTTTGGCGTTTTTATCCAGCCCTGATGAAATGGCCTCCGGGTCTTGTTTAAATAACTTTTCCAATAATGTCGGGAAAAGTCCGGCAGCCTCTGCAATCAATTCCCGTGCTTGTTCGGGCATATCTCCGCTGGCGGCTTCTGTCATGCATAACATCACATAACAGCCTTTAGGATTTGAGCTTGCAAACTGGGCGCTGATCACTGAGCTTAAGAATTTTTTTAACCGTTCCCTTAAGCTGGTATCCGGCAAAGACAAACAGGCGACATGAATTTTGCCATGGTTTTCAATGTAATGCTTGGTCGCTTGCAGGAACAGCTTTTCCTTGTTGCCAAAGGTGCTGTACATGCTGGGTTTATTGATGCCCATGCTTGAGGTGAGATCTGAAAGTGAAGCGCCGAGGTAGCCTTTTTGCCAAAACACCTGCATGGCTGCCTCTAAAGCTTGCTGCTTATCAAATTCAAGTTTTCTGCCTCCGGCCATATCTACCCTTTTATCGTCTTAAAAATTCGTGTTGACAGTATTGTACCGATAGGTATAATTCTTTTCAATCTTACCGATCGGTACAGAATATTGAGACACCATCGGTGGTGCAGTTATTTGTTTGAGTGAGTCATTTAGTTGTTTATGCAACTATCCCTTTTTAATAAAAGTTTTGGAGAAGCGTTATGGGTTTTTCAATCAGTAATAAAGTGGCATTGGTTACAGGAGCCAATCGCGGCATAGGTAAAGCCATTGTCGAATCTTTCCTTAACCACGGGGCGAAAAAAGTGTATCTGGCGGTGCGAGATATTGAGTCGACCAAGGCACTTGAACAGGAGTATGGCGACAGGGTGGTTAGCCTGCAGCTTGATGTTTCCGACAATGCTTCCATCCAGCTGGCGGCGGCTCAGGCCGGTGATGTTGATGTACTGGTCAATAATGCCGGGGTACTGATGCCGGCAAATTCCTTGAGTGAGCATGCCGAAGAGGCGTTATCGAAAGAGCTGGATGTGAATGTTTTTGGCCTGATCCGGGTAGCCAAAGCTTTTGCTGCTATTTTAGAGCAAAATCAGGGCGCCCTGGTACAACTTAACTCGGTGGCTTCGATCAAAAACTTTGCCGAGTTATCAACCTATTCTGCCTCTAAAGCGGCTTCATATTCCATTACTCAGGGCATACGTGAACAACTTGCACCTAAAGGGGTGAGTGTCTTGAGCGTACACCCGGGACCGATTGCCACGGATATGGCGGCTCAGGCAGGATTCGAGGGCGAAGCCGACTCAACCGCTTCGGTTTCCGAGGGCATAGTTAATGCACTGGCTGCTGGTGATTTTCATTTATTCCCGGATACTGTGTCCAAGCAGTTTGAAGCGGCATATCAGGGTTATGCCGGGGCGCTTATCCCCGAAACGCTTAGTGCTTAGCAATAAGCAACCCGGTTCTTAAAGGGCAAGCCTCAAGGCGGAAACGGTCATGAGCATTTCCGCCTGGTTTGCAAGCATTTACAAGCGTTTCTTCAGCAACAAGGTTTATATGTTCACTTGACTGGAGGAAAGCTTCAGTGGACACTTTATGCAACGATATATTGATGATGAGGTCAAGTGGTGCATAAATCGTCCATGAGCTGGGATGATGTCCAGTTTTTTCTTTCGGTGGCGCGCTCCGGCAGTGCCCGGGCAACGGCGCAATTATTAGGGGTTAGTCATTCCACGGTATCAAGACGGGTGGATAACCTGGAATCGGATTTAGGCACCCGGCTATTTGACCGTAATGTCGGCGGCTATACCTTGACAACAGAAGGGCGCTCGATGATGGAGTACGCAGAGCAGGCCGAAGATGCTTTAGTCAGCGCCGAGCTGCACCTGCACGGCCGGGATACTGAACTTAGCGGTCTTATCCGGCTGACCATGCCTGATAATATCGCCAATCAAATTTTGATCCCGGAAATGGTGAATTTTACCCGTAAGTACCCGGATATTAATATTGAGTTTTCTGTCTCCAGTAATGTTTTTGAATTGATGCGGCGGGAAAGTGATATTGCCCTGCGTTTTATGGGATTTGGTAATCCGCCGCCGCAGCCCCTGATCGGCCGTAAAGTGGCTTCGGTTGCCACCTGTTTCTATGCCAGCGATGATTATCTGGCAAATCATGACTTGTCTGATCCCGACTCCGGTGCCCGCTGGTTGGGGTGGGGCGAGACAGATCGTTTTCCCCAATGGGTGAAAGCTTCTCCTTATCCGGATATACCCGCGCAATACAGTATGGATCAGGCTGGCTCTCAGGTGGCGGCAGTACGGGCCGGTATTGGTATGGCGATGTTGCCCTGTTTTCTCGGCGATGCTTGTGAGGGCATTTACCGGTTGCCAAACGCTCCGGTGCTGCTCAATCATGAAATTTGGTTATTATCTCATCCTGATTTGCGGGAAGTTACCCGCTTGCGTAAGTTCAGGGAATTTGTGGTGGAGCTGTTTGAACGCAAGCAGGCCTGGCTTGCGGGTGAAGAAAGTGTCGGTTAATTGCAGCACTTAACCTGAAAATAATAGCACTTGGCCGGATAATGGCGGTGCTGGTGGCAATGCCGGCGAAGGTGGACTAAGTGTAAATGCGGCAGCCTGGCAAGGCTTTTTTGAGCTCGTTAATATCTGAGACATTGCAGTCACGGACAAAGAGTTCTTTTAAGTTTTTAAGCCCTTTTAGCGGTGTTAAATTTTTTACAGGGGTGTTGCTTAAATAAAGTGTCTGCAGCCGGGTCAGTTTGGCCAGCGGTGTCAGGTCTTCAACCAGGGTATCATCGAGATCCAAAAAACGTAAACGACTGAGTTTTGCCAGCACCGTTAAGTCGCTGACATTAGTTGCCGCTAATTGCAGTCTCTCCAACTGGCTAAGTTTTGCTAAAGGACTTAAGTCGTCAATTTCGTTGTAATTTAATTCGAGTACTTGCAAGGCGGTGAGTTTTTTTAATCCCGTCAGTTTGTCTAAATCGGTTTCTTCCAGATAAAGCTCCCGTAAGTTACTGAGTTTGGCTAAAGGCATCAGGTCTTTTACTTCGGTATAATGCAGGTTGAGGGTTTGCAGCCTGGTGAGGTTTGCCAAAGGAGTTAAATCCTGGATATTGGTATCTTCAAGCTCCAGGGTATGTAAGTTAATCAAGGGGTTAAGGGGCGATAAATCTTCAATTTCGCTGTAACTTATGTTGAGCTCCTCCAGCGCTGTCAGTTTCGCCAAAGGCGAGAAGTCTTCGATATCTGCCTGTCCCAGATCCAGGGTGTGCAGGTTTTCAAATATCACCAGGGGGGCCAGGCCCTGGGAGAGTTCCCAGTCGCTAAAGCTGGGGTCTGTTTCCTTGGCATAGGCGGCGAGTAAAGGCGGGGACTGGCACAGAAAAGCCATTTTTCTGCACAGGAGATCCGGATACTTGTCCAGGCCCTGTTTAATCATTAACTTGGCCAGTTGCGCTTCCCTGGCGATATCCCCGTCCATTTTTTCGATATCCCGGGTGATCTTTTCCCGGTAGCTTTCCCGGTTATCTTTGAAATAATCGAGCAATAATACGTAAGCTTCTGCGGTGGCGATTTGCATCAGCGCATAAGCACAATAATGATCTTTTTGTATCGAACGTTGCTGTGGCCGTTTCAGGTGGGGGATGGCCAGTTCACCGGCATTGGATAAGGCGTCCCGTACCTTGGCGGAGGGCGGCGGAATGATTTTTGGAATAATGCCGTTGAGTTTATCGGCAAACTCAGGTGAAATCTCCCTTAAGCCTTCCTTGCAGCTGAGTACCAGCAGGTAAAGGCTGATGGCTTGATTTTCGTTATGCTGCTGATCAAATTTTTCCGCCTTTTCCAGTAATTTACTCAGGTATTTTTCATTATCCTCCCTGGAGTGGGACAGGCCGATGGCCATTTGTATGGTGCCATGCCAATAATCTTTGCTGGCATTTTTTCTCAGGGTGGCCCAGTCCCGGATCATGATTAAATATTCCGCGGTAAAAAATTCCTGGAAAGATCTGTGGGCAAACTGGATTTCACCGGGGCCAACGGTTTGCAATAAGCCGCTGCGTTCCAGGAAAAAACTTTTCAGATCTTCAGTGCTCAGTACTTTATTGAGCTTGGGTAAATTGTTGAGCTTTTCCCCCAGCCGCGCCAGCAAGTCATCCGGGGTGAGGCTGATCAGCTTTTTTTGCGTCATCCAGTGGCCGACATAGGCGAGTAAAATCACTTTGTCCTGATGATCGAGCAGCACAAAACGCTCATCTTCAATGATTTTCTTTTCCCGATCCCGGCTGTCTAAAAACATCCGGCTGGTGGCCTGGTAGAGGTCGGTGCGGTTTTTCGGCAGGTAACCGCTGCGATCATGATGCAGCATACAAAGTACGCCGCACAATAACGGGTTTTCAGCCAGGGTGCGTAGCGGGCGTTGCAGTTTCAGCTGGTGCAAGAGGTTTTCCCCTTCGCCGAGAAAGGCATCGGGTTTGGTTTTATCGTATTCCAGCGCCACCGCCTGATGCCAGTGTTCGATAAAGCTTTGCTGGGCGCCCTGATCCATACTTTGTAGCTTAACCGCCTGGAAATCAAGGGCTTTGAGGGCATTATCATGGTAGGCGGAGGGCCTGGAAGTGAGGATAAACTGATTGCCGCTATGTTCCCGGCACAGGGTTTCAATCCAGTTCATCACATCCGTGCGGCGGTTTTCAGGAACTTCATCAAAACCGTCGATCATGATAATGGCTCTTTTATCATCAAGCACCGCATCAAGCCAGGTCTGATGGCTTGCCTCGATCTGGCAATCTTCTACCATCAGGGCATAGAAGTCAGATTTTTTCGGCAGTTGCTTGCGCTTTAATACTTCGCGTAATTTAATGATCACCGGCACCTTTTGATTCCAGGGGGTTTGGTCGCCGCTAAAGTCCTGGCGTCCGCATTGTACCGTAAGCCATTGCAGCAAAGTGGTTTTTCCCTGTCCGGCATCGCCGATGATCACCAGGCGCTCGAAGCCGGTCAGCGCCTGTTCGGTTGAGAGGACTTCGCTGTCGAGGTCGTCGTTATATTCGGTTTCTGTGTTTAATGAGATATAGGCGACACGCAACTGATATTTGCGCGAGCGGCCGCCGAAGTTGATGCCGAAAATTCTTAATTCGTCAAAGCGGCGAGCCACGGCGCGCCGGTATTGCTCTTCTATTTCTGTTTTTTCATCCCGGTTGACTTCTTTGATCTCTTGCCAGCGCCTTAATTCTTCACTCAGTTTTTCAAACAGTTCGTGGGGGTCTTGCAGTTGTGTCAGCAGGTTGTCCTTATTCCATGCCGGCAGGGCCTCGCTGCAGTCGACGATTAGCTCACATAATAACGGCAGCAGTTTGTCAAAAAGCCCCTGCTGCTGCTTATCCGCTTGAGCCAATTCGTTGGGGCTATGCTGGAACTTCAACACGCCGTTGAGTTGCTGGGGTTTAAAATCTACTTTGTTTAAGGTATCAAAAGTCGGGTTGCAGACACGCAGCTGAGAGGCCAGTGCCGATAAAACCATTTTCTGGCTGGCAAACGGGGTTTGCTTACCGGTCAATCTCAGGCTTAATTCGGCAAAGTCACTTTGCAGTGTGGCAAAGGTAGCACTGGCGATATTTTTAACCCGTGCGCCATGGTTATTTTTAAGGTGATCCAGATAATGGCCTCCTTCCGGGACTTGCAGCCAGACATTGGCAATGGCCTGGATGATGCCCGGGGTGAGATCATCATAAAGAATATCTTCAATAATGCGTGCTTGTCTGGCCTGATGCTCCCCAGGGTCTTGTTGTTGTATTTTCGGAGCGGTTTCGGGGGCCTGTATGCTGGTGGCAAGAGTTTCAATTAGCAGAGGCAATTCATTAAAATCTTTAAAGAACAGGGGTCTTACTCTTGCTTGCTGGTAAAGTTTGGCAATGTCGTTGGGTACTTGCTGCCAGTTTTCTTTTTTGATGATGGCAATGGCATAGGGCAGCTGCGCCAGTTTGTTTTGTTTTTTGCACCACAGGTACCAGTCGATGATCCTGGGATCTGTCATTGAGCAGCCGATAAAGACTATCGGCTGACTGAGCAATAAGGTTTTGAGTTTACTGTCAAGCAGCGGATACTTTTGCGCATAATCGAGGTAAGTGTTTTCATCAAAAATCCATTTCTCAATATCATAGATGCTGCCGTGGATCTTAAACAGGGAAATGCGGCCGGCGTGCTCCAAGGCTAAATTTTGTTCCAGGGTGATCGGGGTGAAGGGCCGGGCGGTTTGCTTAAAGGCCGACTCTAACAGTTCATCGTAGTTGGTGGTAATAATCACCTGCCAGGGCAATTGCACCAGCTGCTGGTGCATAGTGGCGGGGGCTTTTTGCTGCTCTAAAAAGATCTTGCTTAAGGTTTTATTTAGCTGGTTATAGTTATTTTCCCGGATGAAATGTTGTATCCAGTGAGTAAAAGAGCGCTGCGGACTATCAAGGGCATAATTTTCATCAGTCGGGGTAAAGGGTAATAAAGGCTTAAGGCTTTTGTCGCTGAGCTGTTTTATCAGCTCGTTTGTTGGCGGATAACCGGCCGCTGCCGACAGTCCGGCGCCGACCCAGAGCATAGGCCGGACGCTGCTGTCTTCTAGCCCTTGGAGCAATAAATTCACCAGGGCTTGCCACTCGGGAGACTGGTTGAAAGTTAATGCCATAACAAGGCCCTTTATCTTCTGAGTCAGTCAACTTTTTATTGATATGACTGTAGATGAGTTTATTATCTATATCCATGCTCCGGGTAAGTTTTCACAGAAAAACAAGCTTTAAATCATGATGTTTGCTTCGACCTGAAATAATAGCTGGTAGGGGCGCGGTGATTGACAACAAGAGAAATGGCAGTGCTTAGCCGTAAAAGGAAAAAAGATGATAGATATTTTAGGGATAGCAATCGCCTTTATCACCAGCATGTTGCTGTTTAGTGTTTTGGTGACGGCGATAGTGCAGTTTGTCCAGCAGCTCTTTGCCAGAAAACACCGGGGCTTGGTGAGCGGCATGTCACAATTTGCTTCGGCTATTGCCGAAATTGACGCCGGTTTTGATAGTAAAAAATTTCTGCAGCAGGTGACTTCGGGCATAGTGGTAAAAAAAGCCCAGTACGTCGGCTTTGATAAAGTCAAAGCGGTTTACCATCAGCTTTCTGTCGACAAGCCGATAACGGATATTCGCCTGCAACAGATGTTTGAACAGGCCGAAGATGAAATGAGGGCGCTGTTTAAAAGCCAGATGGATAAAATCAGTATTGGTGTTGCCGCACTTATTGTACTGCTGATGCAGCTGGATGCTTTTGCTCTACTGAACCGTTTATCCGTGGATAGTGACTTCAGGCAGGCACTGGCGTTGCAGGGACAGGGTATTCTGGCAAAAGCTGAGATAAGCAATGCTCCGCCGGTTGGTGATATTGTGCAAAAAATTAATCGGCAATTTGTTGCTCAATATCCGTCACTTGAGGCGCTGGTCAGGCAGGAAAATGACAGTACAAAAGAGGCTATAAGCGCCTTTAATCAGTTAGTGCGGCAACAGCCAGCGCTCTCGGATATACAGATGCAGATGTTAGTTATTAAGTATCAGGCTGCGTTGGAGGCTGCTATAGATCAGGCGCAGCAGCAGGCGGTAACCTTTGGCCTGGAACAGTATCGCAGCCTGAGTAAATTTGGCTTTCAGGTCCTGCCGGAAAAAAGTATCGATTATTACCTGTCGCTGCAAACCTTATTGGGACTGTTCTTTAGTGTCATTCTCATCAGTCTCGGTGCGCCTTTCTGGTTTAATACCTTAAAATCCGTGGTTGGACTAAAAGATGCCATCGCCTTGAAACATGAAGCTGAAAAAGGAGGGAAGGCAGGCTAAATAGCGGGGTTCACCTGACAAAAGCGGCTTTCTTAATATTGGCCAGCAGAAGCTGGCCAGCCCAAGGCTCGGGTTATGCTTTGCTCTGCTGTGTTTCTAGATACTGCTCGAATTCCTGTTGCTGTGTTTGGCTCAGAGCGCTTTTGTCAATTGCCTCGATTAACGCCGGGGGCTCAATATCCCAATAGCGGTCAATGCCTAGTTCGGACATGATGGTGAGCAGGTAAAGTTTTATTTGGCTGTTATCCCCGGCGAAGGCATCGGCTTTTTGAAAATGGCGGAGGGCGCGAAAGCGCCGGTTTTCATGCCAGTGATGGTTGCCCAGCTCACGGTGGCGTTTTATTAATTCGTCTTTACTCAGGGTATTTTGCAACACCAGCTTGTTGGTGATCTTAAACGACAATAATTCAGGTGACATTTCTAAACGGGCGTAACACTTTTCGATTTGTTTATGAATGTCCAATGATATGCCGGTTAATGCCATCTTATTGGCGAAATAAAGCAAGATGTTGAGCTGGATAACATCATATGCTTCTTTGTCTTTACAGAGTTGATCAAATTCTGTTTTGATGTTGTTTTCCGCCAGTATTGCCATGCCTATTTTAATAAAGGGCTCGTAAATATTAAATTTGAAACTGCCTTTATCGAAAGTGTTGTTGGTGAGAATATTATCCAAAGCCGCTAATATTTGTGCTTTATCTAAGGTGCCGGTATCACCGGCAATCAGGGCGCTGACATAAATTTTCATCAGGCTGATGGACAGGCTGTTGGCATAATAAAAGCTGGTTTTAATTTTTTGTTTGTGGTGGATGAACTCTACCGCAGCTGCCAGGCCTTTGCTCTGTAATATTAACAGGGCATAGGTATCAATTTCGTTGGGGCGCAATACCAAAGCTTCAAGTTTGCTAAAGCTGGTCAGGGCCTGGTCGGGTTTATGCTCCATCAAGGCCAGATAAGTGGCATAATAAACATAACCGCGAAAGTAATATTCTTGTATATCGGGAGACTCCAGGGTTTGTATAAATTGCTCTTTCTGGCCAGAGGTAAAGCTGATAAATAACTGCTCCCGGTATTTATCGCCGGGATGACTAATTTTCGATGTCAGTAGCCAGGCCAGTTCCGGGTGTGCTCCCAAAAATAGCAGTTTAATTTTCAATAACAGCAGTTCATCTTTATGCAGACTCGATAGCTTGCTGCTGTTAATAGTACTGACTTGTTTTACCAGTACCGCCGCAGACAAGCTGTGTAAATTTTTTAACACCGGCTGGAACAGGTTTAAAGAAGCCTGGGTAATGGCGAGCAGCTTTTGTACTGTTTTTGGCGAAAGCGGAGATTGCAACATTTCAGTGCGCAGGTGGCGGAAGATAATACTGGAGTTCTCTTCGATGGCACCGGATGTCAGCAAGACAAATTTGCACCAGATGGGTACCAGGTGTTTACGGGTAAAGTAGCGGATAAGATCCGGACCCGAAAAAGTAAAGTCATGTTCGTCCTGAATGATAATCAGGTCATAGGCAAAGGTTTGCTTTCTCTCTACCAGGTAACGGGCATCTTTTTTAATGACGACTTCATGTCTGCCCAGGCTAAGCAGGATTTTTTTTAAGCTAATACCCGCGGCCATATCGGTATTGATGATCAAGATTTTAAGTTTTTTGTTTGCCTGGTAGTCTGTTGCCATGAATTGCTCTCTTTATTGAACTTGTCATTTTTCCGGAATAACATTAAAAATCTATTTTCATCGATAAGCTATAATTTCGCTCCAATTGCGGCAGCAGCGAGCTGTAAAACCCTGCTGCTATGCCTATCGCCTGGGTTTCCAGGTTGCCGCCGTTGGCGCCCTGATCGCCGGGGGCAAAATAGCTTTCGTTAAAGAGGTTATTGATTTTCAAGCTGAAGGTGAAAGGGTCGAGCTGCCAGTTGATGTTGGTATTGACCAGGGTATAGGCGTCCAGCTTTTGCTCAAGTGTCCGCAGAGGGTTGCGGCCATAAAGTCTGGTTTCGCCATGATAGATCAGGCGCAGGTTCCACGACAGGGTATCTGTTAGCGGCAAGTCCAGCCCGGCCTTAAATTTGTGGGGAGCGATATCGCCGGTATCGGCTTCGCCGTTTTGCCAGCCGAGCACATTGCCGTTACTGTCTTTTTCGTAAGAATAATAAATATCACTTTGCGCGTCTGTGTAGGTGTAATAGACATATCCGCTGATCTCATCTGCACCCTTAATAAAATTATCGTAGAAAAAGCGTCCGCGGTATTCTGCTGCGAGCACTTCTCTTTTGTCGCTTAAGTTTTCGGGAATGGGCTCTTCCTGGATCACGCCTTCAAACTTGGTGAGATAGGCGGACAATTCATGGCTCCAGTGCTTTCCCTGGTGGATATAAATGGCTTCAACATTTTTTAAGGTTTCCGGACCAACATTTTCGCTGGCTGCCCGGGCGGAAAAGGTGACAAAAACCAGGTTGGGTTGCGGCTCCTGGAAGGCTTCGCCGTAGAGGAGTTTTAGCGTGTTTTGCGCGTCAAAGCGGTAGATCGCCGATATTCTGGGGTTGGTGGTGCTGGCGTAGATATTATTGTTGTCATAGCGTATCCCGGCACTGATACGCCAGTTATCTTTGTCGTAAATGGCCTGGGCATAAACCCCTTCATCCGTAGTGTCCGCCAGCAGTTCGTCGGGGTGGCGGCGGCTTACTCCCGGGGGCAGAACAAAGTTGTCGGTGTCGGGAGAAAAAATACCGGCGCCGAATCCCAATTCTCCCGGTTGTTGTTCCTGGGTGCCGCAAAAGGGTGAGAAAGCATTAAAATAACCGCAGACTTCAAATCCCCGGGGCAAAGATTTGCTTTCATATTTTATGCCGCCGGTGAATAGCCAGGTGTCGTTGAGGCGGTATTCACCATCAAGTTGAAACAACTCTGAGCTTGAGGGGGAATGCCATAAGGATAATGAGGTATAACTGTTTTCTGCCGCTTCAGTGTAGTTTCCTGCAGAAACGGAATCTCTTTCGGTATACAGGGCCTTGATGCGCAAGCTGGAATCAAAGCTGTGATCGATTTCCATGCCCCATTGGTCGGTATGATAATACCAGGGACCGTGGGGCTGGACATAGCGAGACAGGTATTCCATGCCGTAGCTCATATTGACTTCGGTTTCATTGTAAAAAATGCGCAGATTCTTATAACTGATACTGGCAAATAAGCCGTTTTGATCGTCCGGATCGTTATATTGGCCGTAGGGGGCGCCGCGTGCGATAAAAGGGCCGCCGTTGTTGCCGGTTAATAACGGTCCCCAGATATTGGTATTGGCTAAGTCGGTAGCGTTGTAAAAATCATATTGACTGGAAAAATCATCAAGATCCGGACCGTCGCTGTCGAACAGTTTTCCGGCAATATCAAAAATAAAGTCACCTTGTTTTGCCGTGAATCCCCATTCGATATCCCGGGTTTTATAGCTGCCATAGCTGGTTTGTATACTGCCCTTTATACCGTTTTCCATATGATCCGAACCGGTTTTAGTGATGATATTGACCACGCCGAGAAAGGCATTGGGCCCGTAAATAACCCCCACCGGGCCGTATAACACTTCGATGCGGCTGACACGGCTCATGGGAATTTGCCGCTCGATATTCAGGTAATGGCCCCATATTTCGTTTTGTACCCGGCCGTTGAGCAAGATCAGGGTGCGGGAGGCATAGGGTTGGCGGTAGCCCCGCTGGAATGCCTTGTTGGGACGATCGCCGTTGCCTGCATAGGCATCAAAGCCCGGCAGATCCGCGAAGATATCGTTGAAGTTAGCATAACCCCGTTTGTAGATATCTTCGGCGGTAATGATCACCAGGGAAGCGGGAGCATTGGCGACTGTCTCTTCGGTGCCGGAAGCTGAGGTAATGGTAATGTTGAGTAAATTTTCAAGGGAGATGCCGGCAAGATAGGGGTTACTTTCTTCTGTATCAGCCCCGAAAGCAACGCCAATAAGGCTAAGATAAATACCTGACGTTAAGCTGAGCGTTCTGACGGAAAGTGTTGGCATAAGGGACCTTGGCAAGTCATTTTTCTCGATTGCGCGAGTACCGCAATACGTACTTCTGTCCCTGATCGACGTTTACAGGTACCAGCCTGAACTGTGTTGTACCGGAAAATTATAGTTGAATTTTTTCATCTTGTTGTCTGTATATCCAGGGTTGGCTTTGTTTACGGTTATTATCGATATGGCATATTCATCTGAGCTGTCTTCAGGCTCATGCTTTGGCTTTCATGAGCTAACTTATTGAATTTTTTGAGGGAAGCATAGGGCAGAGCATGCTGCTGTTCTTATGATTTGTTCTATACTAAAAATCGTCGCCGTGATTAATTAACACTATCTATAAGATCAATTTAAGGATGAAGTGCATATGGCTGTCAGGAGAAATCATTGTCATAACCCCGATGTTGTTATTCTTTATCAAGAATCGGAAGTGATACATGAAGCCATAAAGCGTATTCAAGATCTTGATATCAACATCCACTCGATGAAAATAAGCGATTCATGCACTGACGATTTGATTGTTTTAGAGCCTAAGGTCATTTTACTCTCCTGCAATAATGTCAGTAACAGCATTAAATTTTATGTTGAATTTTTAGAGTCCCATGCCAGGGATATAGCCCCGCATATTGCTGTTTTGTTAATCAGAAACAGAGAGTCGCCACGGGCATTTATTGCCTGTGAGAACGGCTTGTTCGATAACTATGCCATCATCAATCCTTTGAATGAACCTTACAGGCTGAAACTGGTGCTGCAGCAAGCGTTAAAGCTTGTTGAAAGCAAACAAAATAGCAGTGTCAATGATTTAATCGCCGAAGGGGAGGAAGAGCTTGCTTCTTGTATTGAGCACGGGGTAAGCCTGAAAAAGTCTTTCCGGCAGCAGTTGGATATCTGTGAAAGCAAAATTTTTACTTCAGCCAGAGAGCAGCTGGATAACGATGAAATTCACTTGTTATTTCAGCAAATTGTTGAAACGGCCATGAGTGAACTTAATGAAAATATTTCTTTTCAAATGCAAAATGTTTTAGATCAACTGCTTGATGTTGAAAAACTCAATCAAAGCATAGCTGCTAAAGTCACACCTTTGGGCGCGGATATCCCGCAAAAGATAGAAAATTATTTGCACGGCAAAAGTAAGTTACCTGAGCGAAATGCCGAGCCTGAGCAAGCTAAAAAAAGGAAAAGGTACAGACTGCTGATTGCCGAGCATTCGAGTTTAATGGTGCAAGTGTTAAAAGATATTTTTGAGAAAACCGAGTTTGATTTTGCTGTCGCCAGCAACGGTATTGATGCCCTGCAGCAGTTTGTTTCTTTTAGCCCGGATATTATGTTGCTTGCCTACGGTCTGCCGAAGTTGGACGGCATTGAAGTGACCGAGCGTATCCGCGCCTCAGGCAGTAAATTGCCGATAATTGCCTTTAGCCATAACAAAGATAAAGTACTGATAAAAAAATGGGTGCTGCTTGGGATTAATGCTTATATTGTCAAACCGTCCAGCCAGGGAGTTATTTATAAAACGGTACGGGCTGAGGTGAATAAAATTAAAGAAACATTGAAGAAACAGGATAATTCTCCAATAGAGGAAATTGAGTGGCGTCCTGAATATTCCGTTGGCAATAAAAGCATGGATGAACAGCACAAAAAACTGTTTTTACTCATTAACGAGTTTTTTCATTCGGAAAACAAAGAGGATGTTGCCAGGGTATTTGAACAACTGGGCCTGTACGTACAATACCATTTTCGCGAAGAAGAAAAGTTGCTGGCAGAGATGCATTACCCAAGACTTGTCGAGCATAGTAAGCATCATAAGGCACTGATCAAGAAGTTTATCCGGTTAAAAGCAAAATTGGATGATTATGATATTGAATTACATCATAAAATAGCCATTTTTATGTATAATTGGCTCGCCAGGCATATTTTACAGTCGGATATGGATTACAAGCTATTTGCAATGAACAAGCTGCATCAGAGTAAAGCTGTAATGGACTTTTCTATCTGAGCAGCAAAGCTGCTATCAGGGAACCCCCGTTTATCGCTTAACTTTAATTTTGTAAAACTTGCTTTGTTTTAAAGTATCGTCAGGCGGTTATGCCAGGTAAAAACGGTCCTGTTACCGGACCGTTTTGCTCAAAAAATCTATTACCGGCGACAGCCGTCGGTATCAAATTCAGCTAACATAGTGGCGCCGCCGGTGGAGTTTTTCACTTGGAAATAACCCCAATAGCTGCTGATCTGACTGAGATCGGCAATATAGATGCACTCACTGTTACCGGCATTTTCCGAAGAGGCGTCATAGCTGCTGCCTGAAGGCCAGCCGCCGTGGCGGTAATATAAATCCAGGTTGCCCTGGCCGTGGGCGATGGTGACGGCCAGGCTCTGGTGGCCGCTGACATCCCCCAGGCTCAGCCAAATATTTTGACTTGTCCCTAAACATTCGGCCTTACCCGAGGTTAAACGTCCGCCTGTGATGGCTGCCTGGGTTTCGCAGACACTTTCCAGCGGTAAAGACTGGCCGCTGATGGTAACTGTGGCGCTATCTGTCGCTTCAAGACCGTCATTATCGGTAACGGTCAGGGTGGCAGTAAATTCACCGCTGCTGGTGTAAGTATGCACGGGATCAGCATCGTTGCTGCTCATCCCGTCGCCAAACTGCCAGTGGTAGCTGACAATGTTGCCGTCGGGATCATTGCTGCCTGCACTGCTAAAGCTGACGGCCTGTTCCTGTACGCCCGAATAGTCGCCGTTGGCTTGGGCGATGGGGCTTTGGCCTGCCTGGTCATTGGTTTCATAATAAACCTGCAGGTTAACCTCTGAGTATTCGAGGAAAGGGTCAATCATGACATGGACTGTGCCGCCGCCGCTGATTTCACAATATTCCGCCATTTTAGGGGCGCTAAAAGGCCGGCAATCGTAATTATCATTGGTGGGTTTTTGTCCTTTACGCACGTAAATGTCGGGATCTCCGCTATACCCGCCGGGGATCACCACCAGGGTTTTGCTGGCGTTATTTGGCACATTGAATTGGTATTCTTTCGGTGTTGCGCCTTTAGCGGATTGCAGGTTTTGTTCGTCGTGTAAAAACTCACGGCGACAAGTATCGCAAAGGCTTGGATCTGTGGTGCCCAATACCCTTAACCTGGCATTGCTGTACTCGGAATATGCATCTACCGCGGCATAATAGGTATCGCTGGCAGAAGGACTGGAGAGAGTGATGAGTTCGGCAGTGCCCGGGCTTTTAAACGAGATGTGATCTGCTACCCAGGTATCGCCATTTTTTTGCGGTTCACTGCCTTTGGAGACATACAGATCCGGGTCTTTATCGCCAAAGTTGTCCAGGTAAAAAGCCACCGCCTGGGTGCCGCTTGGAATGTCGGCAGTGAAGGTCTCTACTTCTCCCTTGTTGGCAGAAATGCCGCTGATATCGACTATGGCGCTGCCTGAGGGGATCAAGTCGGTACCCGAGCCATCCCAGGGGTGATCTGCGTCACTGGTGTATTGGGATAAACCGGTGGCGATCAAGTTACTGTTGCTCCATAAACTCGCCCGGGCAGGGCCGTGCAAGGCGGCGGTCATACGCTTGGTTTGCTCGGCGGTAAACATGGCGTAGTTGTCGGTGTAATGCATAAAGTTTTCGGTATTGGTGGGTTGCCCCATGCAGTTCAGATGATTGTCTGCCATATCCGAGCTGCCCATTTGCGGGGTATCACAGGCGCGATCACCTGTGACTTCGCAAAAACCTGCCTGGTGTACGCTACAGCCGTCTTCAAAGGTGTGAGGAAGGTTGAGGAAATGGCCGAACTCGTGGGTGAGCACCGAGCGGAAGTTTTCATTGGTATTGGTGCCCAGATAAGCGCCGTTGTATACCACCCGGGCGGTATTGCTTTCCGACATGGAAACCTGGGGATACCAGGCGACACCTGAATTATTGGTGCTGCCGTCGTCATAGAGATCATTCATAATATAGACATTCATATATTTGAAATTATCCCAGGCGTCAGCGGCGATTTCGCTGTTATGGCTGGAGCCGTTGCCATAACCCTTTTGCTCGCGATTGTAGCGGACAATACCGGTTGAAGCCTGTCCTGAAGGGTCTTTTTGCGCCAGCACAAATTCAATATTGAGGTTTTCCCGGATCGCTTGAAATTCTGCGGCTATAGGGCCGTCCTGGGTGTTGAGGCCGAGAAAATCTTCGTTGGTTTTATTGAGAGCATCAATGATTTTCTCATCCGTTAAGCAGTCGCCGCCGTTATCGCAATTAAATTGCCGGCCATAAATGTGAAACACAACCGGGACGTAATAACGCCCGTCAACGGCCTGGCTGTTTTCAGTGGCCGCGACTTGGGTTTGTTGTAGCTGGTTTAATATTTCATTGCTGCTGCTTTTGCTGTCGGCGAGAAAGCGGCGGTTTTCCCGCTGGATTTGCTGCCAGCTTTGATTGTTATTGTCGGTACCGCAAATTTGCCCGCTTGCTTTATTTGTATTAGTTGTCTGATTGTTAATAGTCTGATTTAGAAAGGCTAAATCTGCGGGCAGTGGCGTGGTTTTCAGTGAGGCACCCGCCCAGGCGCTGCAGCACAGCAGGCTCAGGGAGAGTCCGGATATTATTTTGTTAGACATGTTATCTTCCTTTTATCTTTATTGTTTTTTTGTCCTAAAACCGGGTTTAACATTGGGGGCTTGGCAACTAATGGATACGGGTAAGCTGGCAAGTTGATAAACCTAGCTTTTAGAATTTAGCAGGAAAATAATATACTGCATACAATATATTTATATAAAATTTAATCAATACAACATAAAAGTGAATGTAAATTAGCCAATGCATTGAATAATAATGATTTAATATTTTCTTGTTCGTTTGGCCGGCTTAAAAGTATTGCTGGCTTATCGATAAGTGTTTAGGGAGGAGTTTGATGCCAGGAAGCATGAACGGGTGTGATTAAGGTGTAACATATAAGCCATTGTTCTGGATTATCTGCTTTTCTGCTTTTTCAATCAGCTGCTGTAGATCACCGTTATTTTTAAGACGTTTGATTTCTTGATCTATGACCGGGACTAAAGCTTGATGCTTTTGATAGATATAGTGATAAAGCGGTAAGACGGCTAACGGCTTTTCCATGGCAATAATGTCTTTATATCCCAATCTCTTGAGTACCAAATTACCGTCAAGGGTGTTGGTTAAGGCGACATCGATCTTACCGCTTCTTAGCAATTTGAACATGGCTTCTGTGCTGTTTACTTCATAAACCTGGCTCAGCCCTGCGGTAATATTATTGGTATGTTTAACACCCCTGACTTTGACCAGTTTATAGTTTTTCAGGTCTTGTATATGCCTGATAGTGATCTGCTGTTGTTTTAACACAAACGGCATGGTTTCCAGATAATAATAAGGGGTGGGCACTCTGATGGTGGTGCTGTTTTCATCCCCGTAGGTCCATATTCGCATAATTTCGCCATCTTTTTTGCCTGATGATGCAACGTACTGGGCGCGATTGGCGGGGAAGGGGATGATGTTGATATCTATGCCCAGGTTTTTATAAATTTGCGGAAGTACGATACGGCCAAGTTCCTGCTCTGAGAGATATTCAATTGAGGCGAACTCGTAGCTGGCGCTAACGGGGGTTTGGGCCGGTACATTAAAAACCAGTAAAAAACCAAGTAAATAATACAGCTTATACATACTAAAATACGGCTACTTGAATTGCTACTTGAGTCGGTATACTAGCATGGTTAAGCCTTTGAGCCTAATAATCGCCAGGGCAAGGAAGGATTTAGGTTTTTGGGTTATGCTTTTGGGGAAAACAGTGATTGTTATTTTTAATCGCTAAATGATGATGTGAAGCAATATTGGCTTTGTAATAAGGCTTTGAATTAATTGGATAACCTAAACTACTGCAGGAAATTGTTGCTAGCTGAACCATAACTTTAACTCTGTTGGCATAATTTGATGTCATTTCAAAGTAAAGGCTCCTAAGCTAAAGCCTGTCTTAAGGGGGATGAATAGCGGTATCAGCCCTCTTTAGTTGAAGCTGCCACAGGTTTTATCGGTCAGGTTATTAATGTCATGATAGTATCGGTCCATTTGACTGCTTGCCAGTAGTGTTTTACTAAATCTTGCTGTTGATCTTGTGATAATGTCGGTTTGAGGGCAATATTTTTCTCATAAGCTTTTACGAGTAATAATACATTGTGCTCACCGTTGTCGTGATCAAGCAAAGCCGCCTTCACATGAGCGGCCAGCTGTATTTCTTTTAAAATCGTTTCAAGTTTAGTGTTTAATACTGCACCAAGCCCTGAAAACAAGCCGATGGTAAAAGCGTCTTTGGCATTGGTGTGTTTAATGGACTTGCTGTATAACTCACAGGTTTTTGCACGCACCAATAAGGTACGGAACAGTTCAATCGGCTGCTCTGATTCCGATACCAGGGTGAGGATTTGTGCCCACTGTTTGATGATATCGACTCCCAGCATCACCACGGCTTCATGGATATTTTGGATTTCCCGTTTAAACGGATATAGGGGGCAGTTGACAATTTTTAATAATTTAAAGGTTAACCGCGGATCAGTAGCAATAAGCTCGGCGATTTTGTCGTTATCAATGTCTTCACGGCTCAGCTCAGAAATCAACTGTAAAGCCACTTTTTTGTTGGCGGTTACTTTGTTGCCGGTGATGATTTTCGGGCGTTCCAGGTAATAGCCCTGGAACAGTTCAAATCCCATTTGCTGGCAGCGGTTAAAGCAGTCTTCATCTTCGAGTTTTTCGGCGAGCAGGGTGAAATTATGGCCGTTAAGGTGGCTCAGATACTGCTCAACATCATCGAGGGATTCTGCCTGCACGTCTATTTTCAGGTAAGAGATATAGGGAAAAAGTTTTGAGTGCTGGCCATTTAATTCAAAATCATCCAGGGCAAAGGTGAAGCCTCTTTGCTTTAATTTTCTGATGCAGTTGATGCTGAATTCGCTGATTTGAACCGTTTCTAAAATTTCGAATACTACATTGGGCGGCGGGACGGAAAAAAAACTCTCGGAAGTGAGAAAGGCTAAATCTACGTTGATAAATATCGGGCGGTTAGCCGATATTTCTTCATCCAGGGAATTCATACACAAGTTGGCAAGCAGCTTGGATGTTGCCTCAAAATCATTGGTTACCTGGGCGCTTTGATTATTGCCGCTTCGATATAATAACTCAAAAGCAAACAATTGATTGTCATGATTGTAGATGGGTTGCCTGGCAAGCATACTAATATTCACGATAGTCCCTTTTCCTGAATGTTACATACCCTAAAAAATTAATATTAGCTGCTTTTGTGGGAAAGCGGTAATAGCTGCAGAACCGGATTTTTCCGTTAAATCAATAATGCCTCCGTTAAGTCGATTTTTATTGCGATGTGGAAGATGACGTTTAATTGATAACTTGGCTGAAAATTGCTTCTAGTTGGCTAATAAAAAAGCGATTTATAGACCAAGCTTAAATTGAAGTAATTCTTTAACGAAAATATAACTCAGGCATTACATATGTCTGTTAACCCACCCGAGTCAAAAAGGATGATTTGACTATGTATAAATATGTTTTAGCTTTACTGGTTTTTAGTGGCGTCAGCCTGGCGGCATATGCCGATACGGTGAAAAAGACCGCCGCACCTGTGGCAATTATAGCAGAGACGGTTGAGCAAAAATTTGCTTTGTCGCCTCAGAAATCACTGAGCCTTGCCGATGGCAGTGGCCGCGAATATCAGATCAAAATTCAAAAAGCCGGGGCCGAGTTTATTAAAGTGCATTTTAGCCACTTTAATATCCCCGCCGGTGCTTCGGTGGCGGTGACCGACGTTGCCGGTAAAGAGCGTTACGTCTATGACGGTGTTGCCAGAAACCAGGCCACTTATGACAGCGCTGTAGAAAACGGTGTTAACCAGTTTTCCGCGATGTCGGTTTTTGGCGATACCGCACTGGTGACTTTGACCTTAGCGCCGGGCAGTAAATGGCAGGCACACCATCAAATCAACATTGACCGCTTTAATGCCGGGCTTAATAGCGATGATATCAATTATTTTGGCGAGCAAAGTTCATCCGGGGATATTGGTATTGAATCTACCTGTGGCGTGAACGAGCGCCGGGATGTCGCCTGCTGGGCCGGTTCAAACCCGGTAGAGTATGAGCGCACCCGTCCGGTGGCCCGTTTGCTGATGTCAGGCAGCGGTTTATGTACCGGCTGGCGTGTCGGCGAAGACAACCTGATGTTTACCAACGAGCACTGTGTCGAGAACCAGAGTGTACTGAGCAATACCGAAGTCTGGTTTAATTACCAGAAAACAAGTTGTGGCGGCTCAGATTATGCCGGTACGGTAAAAGTGACCGGTAATACCTTGCTTAAAAGCGACTATGAGCTCGATTATACCCTGTTTTCCGTGAATGATTTTAACAGCATTAGCGGTTTCGGTAACTTCGGGTTGGATGTGAGAACGCCGAACTTATCGGAGCGTATTTATATTGCCCAGCACGGTTCGGGTAACCCGAAAGAGCTGGCGATAGAAAGTGATTCCAATGCCAGCGGTTTGTGTGAAATAGATCTTGCCACTGCCAACGGCCGGGGCGCGGGCACAGATACCGGTTATTTTTGTGACACTATCGGCGGCTCTTCCGGCTCACCGGTCATTGCCGCGGCCAGCAATAAGGTGATTGCCTTGCATCACTTTGGCGGCTGTGAAAATCAGGGGGTAAGGGTTGATCAAATCTGGCCGCAAGTTTCCAGCTACTTTAACGATGTGCCGCCGCTTGGCGATAATAACAGCGGCGGTAACCAGCCGCCGGTGGCCGTTATCAACTACAGCTGTGATGCATTAGTCTGTGACTTTGACGGTACTGGCTCTGTTGATGTTGACGGCTCTATTGTGGGTTACAGCTGGTTAGTGGACGATGTTGCGGTATCAACTGCTGCCACTATGCAACATACCTTTGCTGCAACCGGCAACTATAGCGTATCACTACAGGTGACAGATGATGTCGGTAATCAGACGCAAAGCAATATCAGTGTGAATGTTTCTGATGGCCAGCCGGGTGAGCTACAGTCAGGTGTGCCGGTTAACGGTTTAACCGCCGCCGCAAACGACGAACTCGACTATTTTATTGATGTTCCCGCCGGTAATAACAATGTACTCATTAATATCAGTGGCGGTAGCGGCGATGCCGATCTTTATGTGAAAAGCGGCAGCGCACCGAGCAAAAACGATTATGATTGTCGTCCGTACCTGAGCGGGAATAATGAGTCTTGTACTTTGCGGATGACCAGTGCAGGGCGGGTACACATTAAAGTGATTGGCTATGCGGCATTTGATAATGTCAGTATTGTTGCCACGGTCAGTACCGATGTTCCCGATGAATTTCCTAAAACAGATCTCTCGGCAGCCCAGGGAAACTGGATATATGATGAATATCAGCCTCCCGGCGGTGTTAACCAGATAAATGTCACGATTTCCGGCGGCACAGGTGATGCCGACTTGTATATCCAAAAAGGAAGTCAGCCGACCACAGGCGATTATATTTGCCGGCCTTATTCAGACGGCAATAACGAGACCTGCACAGTTGATCTTAACGGTAGTGAAACCATACATATTGGCATCAGGGCGTACCAGGCTTTTAGCGGTGTCACTTTGGATGTTAATTAAGGTGCGGTTTTACTTGTTGGCGTTTTTTGAAGGAAAGCGTGATTAGTAATGATGACTTAGCAGTATGCGTGTGAACAAATAGCAATAAAAGCTGACGGTCGAAAATGGTCGTCAGCTTTTTAGTTTGGTTAGCTTGATGCTGAATTATTTAGCGTCGGCGCGGCTCATGTATTTTTGCTCGGCGGTGTTAACTTTTACCTTGTCGCCGGTAGAAATGTATTCAGGTACCTGGATGATCAAACCGGTAGATAAAGTGGCCGGTTTAGTACGGGAAGTCGCCGAAGCGCCTTTAATAGACGGGTCAGTTTCAACCACTTCCAGATCAACGCTTGACGGTAAATCAAGGCCTGCCGGTGAGCCGTCTACTAAAATCACCTGGATACCCTGGGTGTTCTCATCAATAAACATCACTTCATCGGCGATGCTTTCTTTATTGAGGTTATAAGGGGTGTAGTCTTCATTGTCCATAAATACCAGCTCATCACCGTCGAGGTAAGAAAACATGGCCTGGCGACGGATTAAATCGGCCAAAGTCAGCATTTCGCTGTCTTTAAAGGTATGGTCTACTTTTGCACCGGTCACCACATCGTACATACGCATGCGGTATAAGCTGCCACCGGCGCGTCCCTGGGGTACAGAGCGCTCGATATCGCGGATAATATAAACACTGTTGTTGTATTCGATAGCGGTATTCTTTTTAACTTCACTCGCCTTTGGCATGAGAAAATTCTTCCTAAAAATTATTGTGGGAGGAAAATACCATGTCGGGGATTTTATGCAAGTGCTTAACTGGGCTGGCATTCATTTCTTTTTGGTTTTTTAATCTTGCGCAAGACAGAAAACAATTATTTGGAATAAGCCTTGCTGGCAAGCGTATTTGAAGGAGGTTTCTCTTTTACAATATTTTTGGATAGAGACTCCCTTTCATGCTTTGCTGAGTGTTTGGATCATAGATAATTAAAGTGCTATAACCCCGATAATTACCTGTTTTAGCTTCATCTAAAACCCAGACTATCCAGTCAGGGAATTCATTATTATTGACCCTGGTGATGGCAACGACTTCCAGGGTAAAACTCCAGTCTTTACTGTTAAAGCTGGCAATCGTTCCACTTGCTGAGGTTTTCCCCGGATACAGGGATTTTAAGGTATGACTATGCTCGCTGCTTGCCCGGTAAAGAGACGAGGGAAATGATCTTAAGTCTAATTGAGTAAGTAATTGCTCGCCCACGGTAGATACATCCGTAGGCACGGGGGAAACGCCACCGGATCGGGATAAAATATCTAGTGCGTCACAAACAAGATATTCAGACTTAACTGTTTGGTTATAAAGAGTTTCATCCAGGTTATGTTTTGTTGCCAGCTTGATATAATCTCGGCAATTTGTTGCCTGGTGGCCGCCTTGATATAAAAGCGGCTTACGTGTCTGGCTTAAACTCGAGGCAAGGTGCTTATAAGCTTCTACTAGTTGTTTATTTTCAATGTAGGGAAGGGCTTCTTCGTTAGTCGCACATGAAAAAAGCAGCGTTAAAGCAGGTAGTAAAATAATTGTGCGTATGCTCACTTAATTTTCTCCAGCAAAGTTGCTTCTTTTTTTCTTCTGGTGGGGTAGACATCGCCAAAGGACTTGAGCAATTTAATAGCCTCTGTCCAGTTCTGGCTGGTAACCGCTTGCCAAAATTTCGGTGTCCTGGTCTTTAATCCCGTACCATATTGGAAAGATACCGATGTTATAACGGTTTGTGCTTGCTCCGGTAAGTCGATGAACTTCTTTTTATTGCCTGGGCTGGTATCATATTTAAACTTTAACAGCTTGATATGTTCATTTTTTACTGCTTTATCGATTTTCTCTGCCTGAGCCGAACTGATGGTTAAAGGAGACTTTTTCAGTAACTCTTGAGCGTCTTTGCCTTGAATGCCTAGATAGGGGTTTAATTGCGTTATCAGAGGAGCTTCTAGTTTTAATGACTTTAGATCGTCTTCATTACGTTGACCCAGATCAAATCCGGTCGCAATGGTAACACCACTTTTACTTACTGAGGCGGCAGGTACATACCCTCGGGTTTTGCTACCCCCTTCAAGCTCACTCAAAAACTGGTAGTCGATTTTTTCCGGCATAGTAATGTCCTTATTACTGTTTGCAAAAGGCTTGGTTAACTGACTAAATATTGTCCTTGTATTTAATGGCAATGATTAGAAAAAAGCAAGCCCAGCTAAGCAAAAGAAATAATGTCATCAGGGAGTATCAATCAGGCAGTGATTGGGGAGTTTTAGCTATCTGGGTATTAAAGCGGGTATATAACAAGAGTTTAAATAAAATAGTTCACAGTTTTTTATTTACCATTTATTATCAGTAGATTATCTTTGCTGCTGTCTCCTCTTGCCACTGAAAGTGGTTAACGCGGCCTAAATGGAATTTATATGAAAAAACAAATCTCTGTTTTTATTGCTTCACCGGGCGATGTCGCCAATGAACGTCAATTGTTTAAAAATACCATAAATGAGCTGAATGCCGGTTTTGGCGATGGTGCCGGTGTCGAATTTATGTCTTTGGGCTGGGAAGATTCCTTGGCATCAACAGGACGGCGCAATCAGGCGGTAATCAATGAGTACATAGATCAATGCGATGTTTTTATCCTGGTAATGTACCGGCGTTGGGGGCTGGCGGCACCGGATGCCAGCCCTTATTCTTCCTATACAGAAGAAGAGTTTCATCGTGCCTTTGGTCGTTGGCGAAAAGGTAAGAAACCGGAAATATTTGTGTTTTTTAAACGCGTTGATGCCGAATCCGAGGGCGATGCTGGTCCACAGCTGAAAAAAGTGATGGACTTTAGAAAGCAATTGGAAGATACCCGGCAAGTGCTGTATCACTATTTCGACGATGAAAACTCATTTGTCGCTGAAATCGATCGCCACCTGCGTGCCTATGCCAAAAATGAGTTATCGGAACCCGAGCCGGAAAAAGAGCTGGTGGTCTTGCCTCTGGCGGCTTTGTCGGAAGTGGAGCTGGCCAGGGAGCTGGCAAAGCAAAAAATAGCGGAAGCCGACCTAGCCCGGAATGCCGAGCAGGCCGCTTTGTGGAAGCTTGAAATGATGCAGCTAGATATTGCTGATGATGCCGCCCGTCTGGCGAAAGTGGGGCAAATTGAGCATGCAAGGCAAAAATTTGCCGAGTTGGTGGCGGAAACAGGGGAGCTAAGGATATTGTCTCTTGCCTATGAATTTTATCTGCGTACCGGCGACTTCGATGCCGCCTTTTCAGCGGCGGAAAAGAGGCTAACGATTAGCGGTCCGGAGGAAAAATCCGCCGAGACAGCCGCTGCTTATGGCAACCTCGGATTTTTGTATCGCACAAAAGGAGAGCTGGCACGAGCCGAAGATATGTACCTGAAATCTTTAGCCATCAATGAAGCATTAGTGTGCAAAGAAGAAATGGCAAATCAATTTGGCAACCTCGGTAATCTGTATCATACAAAAGGAGAACTAGCGCGGGCCGAAGACATGTACCTGAAAGCTTTAGCCATCAATGAAGCGGTGGAACGAAAGGAAGGTATAGCCAATCAATATGGCAATCTCGGAATCCTGTATAGTACAAAAGGAGAACTAGCGCGAGCCGAAGACATGTACCTGAAAGCTTTAGCCATTGAAGAAATGCTGGGGCGCAAGGAAGGTATGGCAAACCAATATGGTAACCTCGGAATCCTGTATAGCACAAAAGGAGAACTGGCGCGGGCCGAAGACATGTACCTGAAAGCTTTAGCCATTGAAGAAGTTCTGGGGCGCAGGGAAGGTATGGCAAACCAGCATGGTAACCTCGGAATCCTGTATAGCACAAAAGGAGAACTGTCGCGGGCCGAAGACATGTATCTGAAAGCTTTAGCCATTGAAGAAGTGCTGGGGCGCAGGGAAGGTATGGCAAATCAATATGGTAACCTCGGAATCCTGTATAGCACAAAAGGAGAACTGGCGCGGGCCGAAGACATGTATCTAAAAGCTTTAGACATTGAAAAGGTACTGGGGCGCAGGGAAGGTATGGCAAACCAATATGGTAACCTCGGAATTCTATATAGCACAAAAGGAGAACCGGAGCGAGCTGAAGAGATGTACCTGAAATCTTTAGCCATAGAAGAAGTGTTGGGGCGAAAGGAAGGGATGGCAAGTGATTACGGTAATCTTGGGATTTTGTATAAAACAAGAGGGGAGCTAGAACGTGCCGAAGATATGTATCTCAAATCCTTAGCCATTGAAGAGGCTCTGGGTCGTAAAGAGGGGATGGCAAATCAATATGGTAATATTGGCAATCTATATGAGATGCGGGGTGAACTTGAACGCTCAGAGGAAATGTATCTAAAGTCTCTAGCCATCAATAAAGTACTAGGGCGTCAAGAGAGCATGGCAAGTGACTATGGTAATCTTGGTGTCTTGTATCAAACGCGAAATGAACTTGAACGTGCTGAAGAGATGTTTCAGAAGTCATTTTTTATTAATGAAGCGCTTGGTAACAAAGATGGGATTGCAAATACTTATTGGAATCTTGGGACTTTGTATAGTATGAAAGGCGATCTTGCTCATGCAGAAGTAATGTATCAAAAAGCATTATCTTTTGCTTTGAGGTTAAACGACCAAGATAGTGTTACGCATGCTTATGGAAAGCTCGGGACTTTATATCAGACTAGAGAAGATCTTGAGCGTGCGGAAGAGACTTACCAAAAGTTATTATCTTTCAATGAGAAGCATGGAAACAAGGATGGGATGGCAAGTGCTTACGGAAAACTAGGTAGTTTATTTATGGCTAAAGGAAGTTTTGATATGGCTGAAAACATGTATCAAAATGCATTGGTTATAAATGAGGAACTAGTTAATAAAGAGGGCATTGCGGATGCATATGGGAATCTTGGAGTCCTACATAACGCCCGAGGTGATTCTGAGTACGCTGAAAAGATGTATCTAAAAGCATTGCTCATTGAAGAGGAACTTGGCCGAAAAGAGGCCATAGTAAATATCTATAATAACCTTGGTTACCTATATAGTACTCGAAGTGATCTTAAACAAGCCGAAGGAATGTATCAAAAGGCACGAGCTATTTTAAAAGTGCCTGGGCATGGTGATTACAGCACAAGAAAACAGGTTTTTATGAGACAAATACTCAAGGATGGACAGGGTTCAGAAATTTCTGCTAAGGGTTCGCAATCAAGTCGTCATGGTGGCAGTAATATCAAGGAACGTCCATGAAACAACGAGATCTTAGTCAATTTAGTAAATACCAAGTCTTTTTGAACTTTCCTTACGATGATTCTTACCTACCATTAGCAACTGCAATGCAGTTTGGGGTTGTTGCTGCAGGTTTGATTCCTGTTTGTGCGAAAGACTTTATCATACCAGATCAGCCAAGGTTGAATATGTTGGTCAATGCAATTAATAATTGTGAGTATTCTGTTCATGATCTCTCCTATTCGAGAGGAGAAGGAGCGATGAATTTTTCTCGTATGAATATGCCTATAGAATCGGGTATGGCTCTTTTTCGTTCTTTGTCAACACAGAGGAGGGAGCATAAATGCACTTTTTTTGTTTCATCTCAAAATGAATATAAAGAGTATGCCTCTGATCTCGCAGGCTTAGATTTTGATTGTCATAAGAATGATGATAGTACTTTGTTGCAACACCTTTTTGATTGGCTTAGGGGGGTGGTTCCTGAGCATTTTTCTAATCCAATTTCTACGTTAGAAGTAATAGAAAAATACAATGAGTATAGAAGCGATTTAAAGCAAATTAATGGAAGCAGCTCTTCTGGTGCACCTACACACCATGAAGCAAGAGAATTTATGTACCAGTTTTGCGAAAAATACAAACTGTGGGATTTTAGGCTATCAAGAATTGGACGTGATGCTTTTCCGGTTCTACCCCTCTCGCAAGTATAAATTTATGGATAATAGAAGCAGTAAAGGGGAAGTTGTGAACTTTAGTCTATTTTATTATTATATAAATAATTTTAATGACTAAGTCACAAGTCTTGGCTGGAATACAAACTCAAAATAGGAAATTTGCTTTCACCAAAAGAGACGGTAATCGACTGGGTCTCATTCCCCTCAAAATGTAACTTGTATTCCAGCGGGCTACGGCGCTTGCCATCGGCGAACAAAGCCATCAGGTGATGCTGCTCCAGCATGCGGTTGCCGGATGAGGTATTGGTCAGGGTGATCACGCTCCAGCGCTCTCCCCGTTCGTTGCTCATCAGCACATAGTTGATGATTTTAAAGTCACTTTCTTTCGGTTTGATATCCCGGTCGTTGGGAAAAGACAAGTGCAACTGATTCGACAGCGAGCGGTCAACCGTTAAGGCTTCGGTGCCGCTTGCCAGGCTGGCAAATGAAAATATGGCTAACAGGGGGATGAGAACTTTAATCATAATTTTTCGGGAATAACCTTAGTCTATTGTTTTTAATCGTTAACTGCTTTAGCCATGCTCATGGATTCATTTCACTCTATCACAGCCAAAATGTGAGTCATCAAATTAATTGTTCGTTTTTGTTTTTTATATTAATAAGAGTTGATTAATGTCCTAATCAACTCCAATCCTGCTTTTAACTGCTGCCGGTTTTTGGCTGCGGTCAGGCTGACACGGATACATTGCGGGAATTGATGGCCTACCGCAAAGAGTGAGGCGGGTACTACGGCAACACCTTGCTGTTGGCAGCTTTGCGCAAAAACATCGGCATCAATCGGTACCGGCAGCCAGATATGGGAGCTGCAGTTTTGCTCGATAAGGCACAAGCTTTTGGCAAAAACCTGGTTAAAAAGCTGATACCTTTGCTTAATTTCCTGTTGCTGCCAGTGAAGCCGCTTACGTGCTGTGCCGTCATTAATCCACTGTTTGGCAATCTCGGCCATTAACGGACTCAGTTGCCAGCTGGTCACATGGGATTCGTTATCCATTTGTTTGATGATGTCATGCTCACCTGCAAGGATGGCAAAACGTATTCCCGGGGCAACGGTTTTGGCAAAGCTGGTGATGAGTACCGAGTGACTTTTTATTGACTCAGATACCGGTGCAGTTCCAGCCAGGGCACCGACCACGAATTCTTCAATAAACAAAATATCGTGGCTCATGATGACTTCAACAAAAGCCTTTTTACGCGCCTCACCCATGCTACTTCCTGTAGGGTTTTGTAAGGTGGGATCAGATACCAATACTTTGGCTTTGGTGGTTCTGATGGCGAGATCCAGCGAGGAGGGCTGCATGCCCTGACTATCCATTTTTATACCGTAGAGCTTTAACCCCAATACCCGGGCCACCGCCTTAATACCGGGAAAGGTCAGTTCATCCACCAACACGGTATCGCCTTTATCACAACAAGTTAACAAGGTGATCAACAAAGCATTTTGTGCGCTGGTAGTGGTGATACAAGCGGTCGGGGAAATGTGATAGTCAAACTCTGCCAGCCAGTTTGCTGCAGCAATTTTCATTTCCTGTAAAGCTTGCGGGCTGTGGTAATTAAGCAATTCACTGACACCGGCTTCACGGTTTAGCATTGCCGTTAAGGTTGTATCAAGGCCGTTATCTGATGGATTCACCGCAGGTACATGGGTGCTGAGGTCGATGAGTTGATTTTGTTTGGTTTGTTTGAGTTCAAACAGGGCGGCCTCTGTGCTTTTCCCTAAAATAAAGGTGCCTCTGCCAACTTCGCCATAAATTAAATGGCGCTTGGTGGCCTCCTGAAAAGCCTTAGTGACTGTGCTGAGGTTGACCCCCAAATGCCAGGCAAGCTGGCGCTGCGGCGGCAGTTTATCTCCTACAGCCAGTTCCCCCGAGCTGATGGCTTTGGCCATCGCCGATACCAGGCGTTGATATAAAGGGCCAGTTTCCTGGCTGAGATCCGGTGACCACATTTTTATTGTCTGCCATACAATATAATTATTGAGCCATACAATTTCGCAAGCTAACATCAAAGTCAACTGATTTAGCGTATTTCACACAACTAAAAGGCCGTTTGCTATTATGTTTAGCCTCAAAGAACTTGAACAATCCACCGAACTTGTCCATCAGCATATTTTACCTACGCCGCAATATAACTGGCCGCAACTGTGCCAGGAGACAGGGTGTGATGTCTGGGTAAAGCATGAAAACCATACCCCGACCACAGCTTTTAAAGTACGTGGCGGTATTGCCTTGTTAAATCACCTTAACAGCCAGGCACAAAAGCCGCAGGGCATAATTTCGGCAACGGTGGGTAACCACGGGCAGAGCCTGGCTTATGCCGGACAAAAGGTTGCTATGCCGGTGACCATAGTGGTACCCGAAGGCAATAATGAGGATCAAAACCGCGCCATTAAGGGATTTGGCGCTAACCTGGTTATTTTCGGCCAGGACTTTGAAGCTGCCAGGCAGCACAGCCTGCAATTACAACGTGAATACGGCTACCAGGCAATAGCTCCCTTTGAGCGGGAACTGGTTTTGGGCGTAGCCAGTTATGCATTGGAATTTTTCTCTGCTGTGCAGGACTTAGACACGGTTTATGTGCCTGTTGGTATGGGCTCGGGGATTTGCGGTTTGATCAAAACCCGGGATTTACTCGGTTTGAAGACAAAAATTGTCGGTGTGGTCTCTGAAGGTGCGCCTACTTTTGCGCTATCTTTTGCGGCGGGCAGGGTGATCCCCACAGACGGCGTGAATACGATTGCCGACGGTGTTGCCACCCGTTCACCGATACAAGCAGCATTTGATATCATCAAGGCGGGGGCAGAGCGCATCGTCAAAGTCAGCGATGATGAAATTGCTTCGGCCATGTACCAGTATTATCAGAAAACCCACAACCTGGCAGAGCCTGCGGCGGCGACACCGCTGGCGGCGCTAATCAAAGAAAAACCGCAAATGAAAGGCAAAAAAGTTGGCCTGATATTAACCGGCGGTAATATCGATTTTGCCCGCATGGTGAAATATGCCAGCCCTTTTTGCCTTAACATGTAAGCAAGAGAGCTAAGCGGCTGTTTAAAGCCGCTTTTATAATAGAGGTTATGCCGGTTTCTTGAATACAAATACAAAACGGTCGGTTTTACCGCGGATGCTGGGGTCAAACACCATTTTGGTGTGGTCGTCATCCGGATTACGCAAGAAGTTACCTTCTTTTTCCAGTTCAAAGCCTGCCGCCAATATTTCTTTTTTGACTATGCTGCTTTGGATGCGGTGCAATTTCGGGTTATGCTCGCCCGGATTAGCTTCCATATCGATCACCACAAAGATACCGCCGGGTTTTAACGCCTGCTTTAACTCTGCCAGTACCGCTTTTCGTTTTGATGCTTCCTGGCCGTAGAGGTCGTGATAGTTAAGCATCATAGTCGCGGCATCGATTTCATTGTTTAAATTAAAGTCACCAAATTCATGTTCAAAGCGGGTGACATTTTTCAGCCGGTTATTATGCAGGCGCTTAGTGATTTCTTTATTAAAACGGCCATCGAGCACGGTGAGGATAAAGTTATTGTTATGCGCCAGTACTTGTCCGGTTGGCCCTACCCGGTGTGAAAGTACTTCGGTGTAATAACCGCCGGAGGCAACCATGTCCAGTACCTTCATGCCCGGCTTGATGCCGGCAAATTGCATGACCTTTTGCGGTTTACGTCCGGCATCACGTTTTCTGTCGGCTTCGGGGCGCGACTCCTGCTGCAGGGCCTTGGCAAAATTCGCTTCATAGTTTTTGTCTGCAAGGGAATGTCCATGTTGAGTATGGGCATAAATCGTGGTGGCCGATAATATTGATGCACTGGCAAGAAATAAAGCTATGTTTTTTAGTTTCATGGACTTAACTCTCCGGTTTTATCGTTGGGGGATTAAAGTTTGTTTGCGGGTAAATGTCGTTGTTGTTGGTGCTCTGATCGCCGTAAAAGTCTGACGGTTGGTGTTTGTCGATAAAATTAATCATGGCCAGCCAGGCGATGAACACCATTAAAAAATTGGCGATACTGATGCCGATAAACAGGCCGTGAAAATCAAACAGCAGGCTGCCAAGCAGGGCCAGTGGCAGCAAGATTAATATCTTGGCATTAAAACCTAAGATGGCGGCGGTGGATTTACAACCCATGGCATTAAAGCAGGACATGGCTACCATCACACAGGCGCTGCCGATAAAACTCAGCGGTACCCAGGTAAGGTAAAAGCTGATGCCCTCTTGTACGGCGATATCCTGGCTGAGCCAGCCACTGATATTGTCTTGTCCAAAAAATAAGGTCAAAGCAACAATTAACTGGGTCAGGATCAGCATAATAAAACTATTGCTGATCAAGGCCTTGACCCGTTTTATTTCTCCCGCCCACCAGTTCGTGGCAATCAGGCCCGGCAGGGAGGCGGTAAAGGCCACGGGGATCAAAAGAGCCAGGGCTTCTATGCGGATCACTATGCCAAAAGCAGCCACTTTATCGGCGCCAAGACCTGCGATAATTAAGGTTAACAGGCCGATACTGAGCGGGGTTAACCCTTGCTGAAATAAGGCGCCGAATCCGATGGCACCAAGTTGTTTAACTGTGTGCAACCAGGCGATTGCCTTTACATCATAACAGGTTATGCTAAACCTGCGCATCAGGATGAAAACAGATATCAAGGCAAACAGAGCGTCGCTGAGCAAATGCAACTGGGCCACTGCCAGCAAAGGATTCTCTTGCCCTGTGCTTACGGCTAAATTCACCGGGATAAGATCATAAAACACGGCCGCGGCCATCAGCATTTTGCTCAACATCCAGCCGCTTAACAGCCCGCTGGCCTGATGAACATAACCCAGGCTGCGAAAGATACCGTTGACTTGCCAGATAACGGCGAGAAAGACCCAGCCGATAAAACGCAGCCGGGCGTATTCATTAACCCAGGGGGCAAGGTCTGGTTTGGCTCCCTGGTGAAAAGAGGCGGGAATTGCTGCGTAATCGACTCCCAGCAGCTGAAATATCCAGGGGGTGAGCAGGTAAAAAACAGCACTGAGCAAGAGTACAAGCGCCGAGTTTACGAGCAGCGCCGCCAGGATATTGTGCTTGAGCGCGCTTTTATCGCTACTGACGGTTTTGCATATCCAGTTATTGGTGGTGATGCTGGCGGCAATAGCCACGGCGGCCAGGGTTATGGTGAGTGGAGCGCTAAAGGCCAATGCCGCCAGTGCCTGGGTGCCTGATTTAGACACCAGGCAGGTTTCCAATAAATCGAAACTCACCAGTAAAAATATTGCCGGCAGCAGGGGCAAGGTCATGGCCAGTATCAGCTGCTTTACCCCGGTATTGAGCATCCAGTGTTGTTTACATTTTTCCATAAAGTAATAGGTCGTCTGTTATTTGCTTATTTTAAGTATTTCAGGCTGTTTTATGGTTGCTTGTTGCTGACCATGGCGGTATTGCTTTTACTGTCCATAGGTTTGATAAATTTCAGTACAAAGCGGTCGGTGGCCTTGTTTTGCATGCTGGCCTCGAAAAAGGCGGCATCTCTGTTATCTTCTTTATTACGCAGTACATCACTGGCGGCGGTTAACACAAAACCTGCCCGGGTAAACATCTCGATCACCAGTTGCTCGTCAATACGGTGCTTGCCTTTAAGGTCGACGGCATCCCTGTCACCACTGCCGGCAACGGCGGCATGATCTATCAAGCCAACGACACCGCCGGGTTTAATGTTGCTGTATAAGGTGTCGATTACCTGCTTCACCGAAGGAGTCATCCAGAAAAAGTCGTGAAAAACCAGCATTAAAAATGCCGCATCCAGTTGCTCCGGGGGCAGGTCTAAAGCATGTAGCTCTTTGTCCCAACGGATCACATTGTTTAGGCGGTTGTTTTCCAGGCGCTGTTTTACCGCTAAATCTGTTTGGAATTGGTAATACTTCTCGGTGTTTTGCATATACACCTGTCCGCCCGGGCCCACTATCCGGGATAAAAGCTCAGTGTAATAGCCGCCACCGGCGAGGATTTCCAGCACTGTCATGCCCGGTTGAACTTCAAACAGGGATAAGATTTCTGCGGGTTTTCTGCGTTCATCCCTGAGTTTATCTTTGGCCGGGCGCTGGTCGTGGTTGATGGCCGAGATAATTGGCGTAGTGGTTTTATCTGTGCTCATCGGGCTGTTTGACTGATTGTTGCAGGCGCTGAGCAATAGCAGGGGAAAAGTGAAGGTAAAGGCTTTGATAAAACTTGTCGTGGATAAGGTCTTTTTGAGCAATGCCGGCATAGTGTTTTTCGTTATTGTTTGGCTATGGATAAGGGGAGCGGACAGGGAGAAAAATTATTTCGCCGGCAAAGTTCTTTTTGTTAAAAGGAGTGTTACAAAGTATGTGATCGGCAACATTCGCCGGGTTTTAGTAACAAATTGCCCTTATTTACTGAGAATGAAGTGACATGACCTAAGGCGAACATCATGGCAACAGGAGGTTTTATTGCTCCTGTTGCCAAAATAAACTTCTAGAAAGAAGTAAACCTTTGCAACTGTTCATTAATGGTTGTAACCGCGGCATTGACTTCTTCCGACATCAGCAACAACTGCTGGCTATTGCCCTGGTTGGCGTTGGTGTTGTCGGCGATATTCATCACATTTTGATTGATATGTTCACTGACCGAGGTTTGTTCGTTGGCGGCGCTGGCCACTTGCTGGTTCAGGGCCTGAATACTGGTGATGGAATCGGCAATGGCATCTATCATAGTATTGGTTTCCCCGGCAATGTGCTCACTGGTTTCGATACTGATATTGCCTTGCTTGATGGTCTCTACCGCATTTTTCGCCCCCGACTGCAATTGCTCGATCATGTTATTGATTTCCTCGGTCGACTCCTGAGTACGGCTGGCCAGGGTACGTACTTCATCGGCCACCACGGCAAAACCCCGGCCCTGTTCTCCGGCCCTTGCTGCCTCTATGGCGGCATTAAGTGCCAGTAAGTTGGTTTGCTCGGCAATACCGCGGATAACATCGAGTACGCCGCTGATATTCTGGCTGTCTTTTTCCAGGCTGTTGACTACGGTGCTGGCTTCATTCATGGTTTTGGCCAGCTCTGCCACCGATTGCATATTGTCATTGACCATTTTCCGGCCCTGTTCGGATTGTTCAGTGGTGGTATCTATTTGCTCCGAAGTACTGTTGGCAAGATTGGACATCTCCTGGGAGGTCGCGGTCATTTCGTTGATGGCGGTGCTTACCTGATCCGTTTCTGCCTGTTGCTGGCTGAGGGAGTTTTGTGATTCTATCGAAATAGCTTCCATAGCCTGGGTATTGCTGCTGAGTTGTTTAACCTGGAAGCCTATTTCTTTGAGTGAGCCTTCCAGCTGGCTGACGAACTGGTTAAAGGCCCGGGTAATGGCTCCTATTTCATCATTGGAGCTTTCATCCAGGCGCTGGCTTAAATCGCCATCGCCCTGGGCAATATCTTTTAATGCTGCGCTGACACTCCTCAGGCGGTTTGAAATCAGGCGGCTGAACATAAAGAACAGCAGGCTTACCGTGACGACCAGCACGGTTAAAATCATGCCGCCGATAGTGAAATTTAATGCGCTGGCTTCTTTTATCTGGCTGGTGATCGGTACTTGTACCTCAAGTACGCCCCGGACATCGTTTAATTTCCAGTCGACTTTCGGGCTGTCGGGGTGGCTGTTGTGGCAGTTGACGCAGCCTTGCTGCGACATGGTATCGGCAACGGCGACGCGGACAAAAGGTTCGTCATTAATGATATCCCGGCTGACATAGACCTGGTTCGGGTTGTTATTTAAGGCACTCCAGGCTTTTTGGCCAAAGTCATCAAGTTGGCGGCTTTTGCGCAGCGGAAAGGGATAAGGGCTATAGAGTTTGAGTGCCAGGATGCCTTTTTGGGAAAACTCATTGCTGATATCGTGGATAAAGGTGGCTGGCAACGGGATCTTACTGGCATCGTCTTTGTGGTAGAAGTGGGGTTTCAAATCCGAGCCCGCCAGTACTTTTTTCACCACGTTTTTGGTGTAATAACCGCGAATGGTTTTATATTGCCTGACCGTGCCTTCGGCTGACTCCACTGCGGCTTTCACGGCGTTGCCTTCGGTAATATAAGGCACATAAAAGAATAAGGCAATGATTACTAAGGTAAAAATCGCCACCATAGGGGCAAATAACCGGGTACTTAACTTCTCTATATAGCTAATGGCCACCGTATTATCCTCTATCATTGCTGCAATGAGTTAAGTGTAGAAAATAACAGGCAAAATAAAAGTTTTCCCCGGATATGGGCTTGAGGGCAATTAAAGGTATTTTCCGGCGTTAAACAGCAGGTAAATCAGTGGAAAGTTTTGTTGATTACGGCTGATTACCTAAGGAGGGAGCAAGGGAAATAAAATTAGCTGGGCAAGCACCCAGCTAATAGATAAAGGAAGGCTTATTGAATAAATTTAGCCTCTGTGGGATCGCAAACGACAATGGTTTCCAGCTCCGGGCTTCTGGTGCCGCCTGCCACTTGAGGAGTCATGGCCGCAGGGATGGTTTTATTGTCTTTTGAAAGATTTTTTAGTTTCTTTTTATTTAATTTTAGTTTCATTGTTATCTTCTTCTTTTTATGAGTTTTTCTGCAGGTGATCCTGCTTTTTCAGACTAACAGAGCGAAATAAAATGTCAACAAATGTGAACGATTTTGTTAAATATATGGTTTTTGGTTGGCTTTTTGCTATTTTTATCCCCGGCAGGTAAAGCTGCCGGGTACTTCCTCATGCTGTTAACGGAGCCTTTGCAGCTGATCACGGCTAAAATATTTCATGCGATGGACCTGCCATGTACCTGCGGTTTTTTTGCACATGCCGAAGCGAAAAGTAGGGAGCATACCGGGCCAGTGGTAGCGCAGATCGCTAAACCAGACGCAGGTTTTTTCCGAGCGGCTGTTGTAGGCATAAAAGACCGGGTACCTGGTAAAGTCCCTAAAAGCGGTGAATTCCTTATTTTGCCAGACGGCTTCGGCGTCGGCTTGCCAGTCAGGGTTATCGGGCATAATAGGGTAACGGCGCCAGCTTATTTCCCGGGGAAGTTGATAGCTGAGGTAGTCTAAACCTGACCCTGATAACTTACTGAGTTTATTGCCAATAATATCATCGGCTAATTTCAGGTAAGCTTGCTTAAAGCCCGGGCCATCAGGCTTAATGAGCTGCCAGTAAAGCGGGGAAAAGGGTTGGGGCACTAATATGCCTGCTTGTGAGGGAACAGTTATGCGGTTGTTTGTTGCATTATTCTCCGATACGGGGAGGCGGTGATAGACAGTAGATTTAATGATCAACACCAGGGCGAGGTAAGCAAAAGGGATGAGACAAACATATGCCCGGTAGGTTTTATCGCGCCAGCGAATCAGCAAAACCAGAGCAGCTACAATAGTCGCCGTGAAATAGATATCGATGACAAAAAGCAGATCCCAGCTGATCTTAACGTCCAGTAAAGGCGAGAACCAGCGGGTGCCGTAGACCGTCAGGCTGTCGCTGATGATATGAGATAAAATGGCGCTCAGGCTTATCCAAAAGAGCAGTAACCCTTGCCCTGACCAGATGTTATTGCGCTTAAAATATTGCTGCAAGGCTAAGGTCAGCAGGTAGGCCCATAACGGGGCTAAAAAAATGGAATGGCTATGGGCCCGGTGCCAGTAGGCAAGGAATTCCAGCGGATCTAAGGGAAATAACAGGTAATCGATATCCGGGAGAATGGCGGCCAGGGCGCCGAGCATCGCCTTTTGCTGCCAGCCGGGTGTTTGCGCCTCCTTGTCCACAGCGGACGGGATCAGCTGGGCGGTACCTGCGCCTATTAACATATGGGTTAAAGTATCCATATGAACTCATTGCTTTTTTAGCGGCTTGCCGGTCTGGACAGCCGGGTAATTAAGGACTCTGCCCGGGAAACCTTGCTTATCAACCGGGTAAGTAACGCCCGTGTTGCCTTATGCTTTTCACTGTTATCAAATAAGAAAAAGCAAAAACTAGCCAGGTAGGCCTGAGTGACGGCAACTTCATCAATAACCCTGTTGATCCCGGTATAACTGCGCCCCGAAACATGCAGCAGCCATTGCACCGTCCGGCTGATACGGGTGATGCCGTGGGCCTGCAAGTGGAAATGCCCGGGTTCTAATTTATAGGCAAGTATTTCCCGTACCAGTTTTTTATTGGGGGCCAGGTTTTCAAACCAACACATGATGGCAGCAACTAAACCTTCATCCCCGGATAGAAAATGCCCGGTAGAGCCTGCCGTTAACATGGCGTCGTCCGCCCGGTTAAATAAGGCCTCGGCGATATCATCTTTGGAGCGAAAGTGGCTTTTTATCTGGCCAAGATCACAGTGCAGGCTGGAGGCAAGCTCAAGCAGGCTGAAATTTTCCCAGGAGCTAAATTGTGCCAGTTCGATGGCTTTATCGATGATTTCTTGCGGATCCGGGCATTGGCTGAGCATAATAAATATCTCAAAGAAGCGGGTACCAGTATATGTTATAGCAAGCTGGCTTGATAATGCCTTATCTCACATAGATAAATAAAGTTTGCAATACCGGGTGGGTGTTAGTTTTACAAGACGATGAAAAGTGCGGGGATTAATTTGCACAGCAATAATCATCAACTAAACTTTTCAAATCCAAGCAGTTATCTGAAACTAATTGGCGGTAAAACGTTTTGGAAAGGATTCTGGCGTTAACCCGGGGTTGTCTCGCTTAAGGCTTCAATAAGCGGGCAATCGCAGAAGAGCAGGATAAGGATATCTGCAGTCACCTTCCTTTTATATTCTTCATGCCAAGTGATAGCAGGGCAGACACCAAGATCCGGATGAACTAAGCATTGTACTTGCAAGTGGTACCCTTGCGGCGAGCACAAGGGGGAAAAGTATAGTGTGATGATTTAAAACAGGTAAAAAGTGCCGGGATGCATCAATGCAGCTTTGGCGGTTTTTATTAGGGAAATTAATAACCAGGCCACATTACGGCCCATAAGGATCCCCATGAGTTTATACCATCATCTTGATATCTCCAATGCCGAAGAATTGCTTCAGCATGGTAATTTGGTTATTCCGAAAAAGGTCCATAAAGATCAGGACTGGACACTGGAACAGCTGCAGGAGCATTTACAGTGGGCGGTGGATATCGAGCTTTATACCATACCTTTTTATATGGCGGCCATGTACTCCATTAAAGACCAGGGCTCTGAAGCCCGTCGTTTGTTGCGCTCTGTGGTTAATCAGGAAATGCTGCATATGCAGTGCGCTGCCAATATCGCCAATGCTTATGGTACCGAGCTGGTGATCCGGGCGCCGAGTTATGGCGGCAAGGTACCGCACTTGGATTTTGCCCTGGATACGCCGAACCCGACAGAAATTTATACCCCCTACAGTACCGCTATCGGTCCTTTGGACGTTGAGCGTATCAATACCATGTGCATTATTGAATATCCCAACTGGCAGTCCTGTGCCCGGGAAAGTAATGGTAATACCGATGAATACGGCTCTATCGGGGAGTTTTACCAGTCGGTCAGCCAGGGGGCAAGAGTGCTGGCGGAATTTATTCAGGGTAATGTCCGTCAGGTGGGACATTTTAGCGCCCTTTATCCGGGGGTTGCTTCGATGACCATTACCCAAGACGGCAAAGCCGGTTTGGCTCAGGTTGAATCTTTGATCAATTTGATCGTCGACCAGGGAGAAGGCCTGACAGAGAAAAAACAATATGTCGCAACCAAGTACCAAAACCAGATTGATGATCTGCAACCTAGCTGGGATCATTTCGAAAAATTCAGCTATCTCAGGGAGCAGGCCTTGCCGGAAACTTACCCCTTAAGTTTTGGCAATGACCGCAGCCGGGAAGTACAGCAAATCTTGCTCAAACATTTTGGCGAGTTTCTGGTGGCCATGAATACCGTGTTCCGCGGCGGCGAGGCACCCGATTTTGCCGCCATCATGTACAAGGTCGGAGGCGCTATCGCCGCCTGTTGGGAAAATGGCGCCTTGCCGGTTTTCTCTAAAGTCAGCACTTCATCAGGAGCACAATCATGAGCCAGTTTACCTTTAAAATTCATCCTTCTATCGGTATCGCCCGTGTTGGCAACAGCCAGGAATACTTCTTAGCGCCTGAGTCCATTGCCGCCATGCCCCAGCCGGGCAAAGACGGTGATACCACTATGGGGGGTCTGCCCATTCGCCCCGGCACAGAAGATACCATCATTAAAAGCAGTGAGCTTAGGGATAAAGACGGTGCCTTTAAACGCCAGGCGGCGCGTTTTCGTATTTTTGCCTACCCGGACTCGGGTATAGATACTTACCCGGCTAAGGGCGGGCAAGAAATCACCATAGGTGCTGTGATAGACGGGCGTGAAGTAGCTGATATCGTCTGGACCGTACACCTGGCAAATAAAAAATCCAGCTGGTTTGCCAATGACGACGACCATGGTGTGGTCGCCTATGAAAACGGCAATACCCCGACATTACGGAATTTGCGTGAAGGTTTAGATCCCTATAATACCAGCCGTTTGCGTAAGCTGGTGATTGATGCCGGTCCGCGTGCGCTTAGCGGGACAAATGCCCGCACCTGTTTTGATACCTGCTCTGAGCCAACTCGGGGCCAGGGGGCAGAAATCCTCACTGTTGCCGATTATCCCAAGTCCTTTCCCGGCATGCATTTTGATCAGTTGGAGCAGCCCCAGGGGCCGATCGAGTCTTTGGGGGAAATGAATACCGATGACAAAGGGCGGCTTATTGTCGCCGGCGGACACGGTAAAAGCGCCGGTTGGCCGCTGGATGAAAAGGATGTTCCCGTGCCTATTAACGGCCCGGTCAATAATGACCAGTGGTTTGACGATACGTCCGACGGCCCGGTGACTGCCACCCTGGTTTTTAAAGACGGCAGCACCCAGGAAACCTTCGGTGCCTGGCTGGTGGCCACCGATCCCAGTTATGCGCCGCAAACCTTGAATGTGGTTTCCCTTTATGATGAAGCTTATGATATTTTCCTGCGCAAACTGGCGCTGGCGCCGGAAATTTACCGGGACGGGCACTTTATTGGGGAATACCGCCCGGCCTTTGATGATCATATTAAACCTTTGTTCCGCGCCACCGCGCAGCAGCTGTGGAATGCCTACCTGCCCAGCTTTGCCATTGAAGCCCATAAAGAGGTCGATGCCATCACGGCCGACGATAACCCGGATGAAACCATCATGGCGGGGCTGGCTTATGTGCGCCGGCCCAATCCCGGCACCGAAGCAACCTGGAAAGGGCAATCGGTTGATGTCGGCGCGCCGTTAATGCCGCTGGCCCTCGGGGATTCCAGCGCCGCCGGCGGTAAAGCGTTTTTAACCCCGACCCTGAGTCAATATCACTTTTTACATTGCTGGTCGAACAAGCGTTACGTTAAGCAAACGGCAACACCTTTGGGGGCAGGGGAATACCTTGACCGCGCCAGCTTGCAAAACTGTCTCGGCGGCCGGTTCAGCCCGGGCATAGACATGACCTGGATCATCCGGGAAACCAGCATGTATATCCAGAACTGGCAGCAGGGAGCCGGACCGTTTCGTATCAAGCATAAGCCCCTGGATTATCAGCATATCCAGAGCCAGGGGGCGGGGCACAGGGAGCCGTTTTTAACTCTGGGCTGGATCCCGCGTCACGAAACGGTGGAAAACTTAGGTCTGGAGCCGGGAGATGCCACTAAGTTTATGGCGTTGCCCTGGCATGCCGATTATAACTCCTGTGCCATCCACCAGACGTCGCCGAACAAGCAAGACTCAGAGGCCTTGTTCTGGTCCTGGCCGGCGCAGCGTCCGGTGACGGTTTATTCTGCCGCCGACTATAACCATGAAGACAATGAACTGCCGGCGCAGCGTTACTCGGTGCGCGGTCCGGGGACTTATCCCGGGGTGAACAGTCCGGATGATAAACATGATCTCGCCAATGCCGGACGTTTCTGGGATTACCGCCAGATGCTGAGCCAGTGGCAGGACATCGGCGTTGTGGTGCAGGGCACGGTTATTGATGACGGCAAAAATTATCCCGACGATGTCTATCTGGAAGTTCAGAGCAGGCTGGAAGACGGACCGGAAGAACTGGCGGATCCCACCCCCTGGCCTTTGTTTGGCGGCAATGATACCGCCACCCGTAAAGACAAATGAGTGGCCCGCTCTATGATGTGGTGATTGTTGGCGGCGGCCCGGCAGGTTGTGCCACCGCCATTGCCCTGCATCAGCTTGGCATCACCAAAGTTGTGGTTGTTGAAGGCAGTGATTATTCCCGGGTGCGTATCGGCGAAAGTATTCCCCCCGATACCCGGGGCTTGTTTTCCCGGTTGGGATTGTGGCAGGCGTTTGCGGAACAAAATCACCAGCGCTGTTTAGGCAGTTATTCCAGCTGGGGCAGCGATAACCTGGGTTTTAATGATTTTCTGTTTAATCCCAGGGGGCATGGCTGGCATCTTGACCGTTTGTCGTTTGACCGTTTTCTGGCGGATGAAGTGATGTCACGCGGCATGGATTTTTTATCCGGGGCCAGGTTTCATCAGCTTAACCGTAACCGAAAAAAGGGGGTTATCAATATTGCTTTCACTGAGGGAAAACCCGGGAAAAAGCAGCAGTTAAATTGCCGTTTTGTGGTCGATGCCAGCGGCCGCTCGGCAAGCGTGGCACGGTGTTTCGGTGCCAGATTCAAAACCCAGGATAACCTGGTTTGTGTCGCCGGTTTTTTCCATCGCCAGGAACTGGAGACGGACCTGGCATTGCAGCACATGACCTTGCTCGAAGCGGTAGAGCATGGCTGGTGGTACAGCGCGCACTTACCCGGAGATCGCATCATAGCCGCCTTTGCCAGTGACGGTGATATTATTTTGCAGCAGCGGCTGAAACAGCCCGAAAACTGGCATCGGGCATTGGCGCAAACCCGCCACCTGAGCACAGCATTGTCTCCGGCAAAGCTGCCTTTAAGGCTGCATACCTGGACGGCGCCTTCGGCGCTGTTAAATCCTCCGGCAGGTGAAGCCTGGCTGGCGGTGGGGGATGCGGCGAGCTGTTACGATCCCATTTCTTCCCAGGGGATATATAAGGCGCTACTCGGGGGGCTAAATGCAGCGCCCGCCATTGCCGGCTGGCTAAAAGGAGATAGCAGGCCGTTGGAGCACTACCGGCAAAGTGTCGGCGAAGCATTTATTCATTATCTTGAGCAGAGGGCGTATTTTTATCAACTGGAGCAGCGCTGGCCCCAGGCGGCTTTTTGGCAAAAACGCCGGATAGCTTGCGGCCTTTATCAAGGTGAGGCTGCCACAGCGGTGACATAAGCGATGGTTAAATAAATCTGCAATTGGTTTGCATGGAGAAAATCCTCAACTAAACTTTTTAAATCCAAGTAGTTAGTTCAAAACTATTTTGACTTTTTAGTTTGGCAGTAAAGCGTTTTGAAAGGATTCTGGCGTTAATTCAAGCGGTTATTTAGCTAAAGTAACTGATTTTTGAAACAAATGATAAGGACATCAGCATTTGCTGATCTTTGGCGGTATCTCCTGGCTTCATGCCGTATTTCCTGATTATTTGTCTGTCTGGCTCCTGTACAACTGTTTTTACCGTTTACTAACTCAATGAAGCGAAGATTTTACGCCACAAGCAGGCTGTAAGGTCTTGATAAAACACGGGAGAGTATCATGACACGCATTCCATATCTGGATAATGAAATTGGCCTTAGCGGCGAGGCGCTGCAGGTGTCTGAGTATATTAAAGCGAGCCGGGGTAATGTGATCGGTGTATTTGCCTTATTGCTTAATAGCCCTAAGGTGGCGAAACTGGTGGCAGATCTCGGTGCCTACCTGCGTTTTGACTCCATCTTGCCTCAGCGCTTAAAAGAGCTCACCATCATCACCACCCTAAGTGAAAATGCCTGTCAGTTTGAGTGGTCTTTTCACCAGGAGTTTGCCCTGCAGGCGGATATCTCGGTGCACACCATGGAAGTGATCAAGTACAAAAAACCTTTGTATAAAAATGGCCGGCCCACCGAGGATAATCACGGACTGGCTTCCGGAGACGGCGACCTGATCACTTACGTGCGAGAGCTCAGCAACAATAAGCGGGTAAGCGACAAGTGTTTTAATAAGCTCAGGCAGGCGTACAGCACAGAGCAGATCACGGAGATAACCGCCTTAATTGGTTATTACACTATGGTGGCCTGTCAGCTCAATGCCTATGAATTACCTGCGGCGCCGGGTAAACCCAGCTTACCGGAGCCTCAAGTGCCCGAGATGCGGCAAACAATGGCAGAAGAAATGCAAAATAATATGACCGAGGCATAAGTAAGGCAAGAGCAAGAGCAAGAGCACGCATCAAACGAGCCGTTAACCGGGCTGGACAGAAAAATGGCACCGCCCGCAAAGCCGGGCCAAGATATTAATTTTACAGGGAATGTATTATGTCGGCGAATTTAAACCAAACCAATATTGAAATAGACGATCCGAACTTCCAGGATGTCTTTACCAATCTGCAGGGCAATATATTAAAAGGACATGGCCGGGATCACTCGCGCCATGTGTTTTTCCGTTTTATCGGCAATTCGGATGAAAACTGCCGCTGGGTAGAAAAGTTTGCTTCCAAGATCACTTCGACCTTAGGGCAGGAGCAGCAAACCCGGCAATATAAAGCCGGTGGCCGCCACCAGGTTTTTGTCAATTTGATGCTGAGTTGCTCCGGCTACCAGGCGCTGGGGATTAAGCAAAAATACTGGCCGCAGGATCTGGCCTTTCGCTCGGGCATGAAAGATCTGCAGGTACGCTACGATACCGTGCCCAGGGGAGATCATCAACCGAAAAGCAATCCGTTAAATGACGATGTCCAGCAGTGGGAGTCGGCCTTTCGCAGCGATATCGACGGTATGATCTTACTTGCTTATGCCGGGGATTCGCCGTCTGAAACCGATCAGTTATTGGCGGATAAAGTAACCGAACTGAAAAATGAGCTGGCGGGCATTGCCGAAATTACCCTGGTGCAGGTCGGGCATGTGATGCGTAACGACAAAGCGCAGGTTATCGAGCATTTTGGCTTTGTTGACGGGGTCAGTAATCCCAAATTCTTTTTTTCCGATCTCAATGAAGAGTTTAAAAATGGCGGTTACAGCCGCAATGATGCCAGCGCTTCGTTAAATACCGTGCTGGTGAAAGATCCCGGCGGCGATGGCAACAGTTACGGCACTTATGTCACCTATCGCAAATTACAGCAAAATATTAAAGGTTTTTGGAAAAAGCTGGATTTGCTGGCCAATACCTTGTCCGAACTCGGGCAGCAAAAAGTCGATGCCGAATATGCCGGTGCTTTATGTGTCGGCCGTTTTAAGGACGGCACCCCGATTTCGGAGCAGGGTAACGACGGCTGGAGTAACCTGTTTAACAATTTTAACTATGATGACGATGTCGACGGCCTGCGCTGTCCGTTTCACGCCCATACCCGAAAAACCAATCCCAGGGGAGATACCGTCCGGCAGTTTAATTCTCCGCCGACCATAGAGCAAAGCCGTCGTATCGTGCGCCGGGGCATCAGTTTTGGTGAGAAAAACCTGGCCCCGGATTCGGAATGGACAGAGGCAGGATTACTCTTTATCAGTTTGCAGGCCAGTATAGTGGATCAGTTTATTTTTATGCAGCATACCTGGTGCAACAATGAAGGCTTTATCCGGAAAAAAACCGGCATCGACCCCCTGGTGGGGCAATTGGCAAACGGAGAAACGCCACAGCCGCAGTCCTGGCCGGGAAAATGGGGCAATGGTGCCAGCAAGGTGGATTTTGAATTTTCCGGCTTTGTCCGCAACCTCGGCGGTGAATATCTCTTTATGCCCAGTATCCATTTTTTACGTCATTTATCTACCCTTGATTAAGGAGTTATCGTGACCGATCTTAATGTTGATTCAGAAAACAACCCGGCAAGCAGCTCCGGTAATGCTAAAACGCCACTCCCGGGTGTGGGCAGCGCCAGCAAAGAAAACCAGGGCAAGAGCGATACCGGGGTCACAACCGCCAGATATGTGCTCGATGCCGTTGCCCGCCAAGGGGTACATCATGTCTTTATGGTACCCGGCGGTGTGGTGGATCCTTTTCTCGATCAATTTGGCGAGGAAGAGGGGGACGTTAAAGCCATAGTGGCCGCCAACGAGGCCGGGGCTGCCTATATGGCGGACGGTTATGCCCGGGCCAGCGGTTTGTTTGGCGTATGTCTGGGCATCGGCGGGCCGGGGATCGCCAATATGGTGGGACCGCTTGCCGCCGCCTACAGTGACGGCTCGCCGGTATTGACCCTGGCCGGTGAAATTCCCACCGACTGGGATGGCCGGGGAGGTTTTCAGGATGCCAGTACCGGCGGCGTCAACGATATCGGCTTCTTATCGGCCGTCACGGCCATGTCCCGGGAAATCCCCGAGGCGAAAATGGTGCCCCGGGTACTCGATAATGCCATGAGAACCATGCTCGGGCGGGAGCAAAAACCTGTGAGCCTGAGTTTTCCCAAGCAGATCCAAACCCAGGAGATCCCCCAAGGTTATACCGGGTTTAGAGGTTTGCAGGTGGAGAACATCAGTCCCAGGGGCCTGGATATTCATGGCGCGAAAAAACTGCTGTCGGCATTGGAGAAAAACGGTGCCGGTAATATTGCTATTCTTGCCGGCAGTGGCGTAACGCGCTCGCAGGCAAGCGATAAGCTGCTGGAATTTGCGCAAAAATATCATATCCCGGTGGCAACTACATTAAAGGCAAAAGGGGTTTTTCCCGAAACACATCCCTTATCCCTGGGGGTATTCGGTTATGCCGGTACCAACCATGCTACCCTGGCGTTATTAAACGGCGATAAAGACAATGCCAACTGCCCCAATGCCGGTATTGACGATAACCGCTTATTGCTGGTGTTGGGCTCAAGTTTAAACCAGCGGGATACCATGCGCTGGGACCAGCATTTAAAACCCGAAGCGGGCATCTATCAGGTGGATGTCGATATTGCCAATTTCTCGAAAAACTTCCCGGTTGATGTCGGTATTAACGGCGATATCTGTACCTTGCTGGAATGGCTGCTGCAACAGGAGCAGGACGGGCAATTAACCACTTTGCTTGAAGGGCGGGAGCAACGTCGGCAATGGCTGGACATTATAGCCGGGAAGCCGCGTTATTATCAAAATGAAGACAGGCAAAGCACCGCCATGCCCATGCATCCGGCGCGCATTATCACCGAATTGCAGATCATGGCGCCGAACAATACCGTGATTATTGCCGACTCGGGAGCACACCGGGCCTTTGCCGGGCATTACTGGCAAAGCCATGGCCCGAGGCAGTACCTGACGGCTGCAGCCATGGCGCCTATGGGCTGGGCGATCCCGGCAGGCATAGGAGCCAAGGTGGCCTGTCCGGAAAAACCCTGCGTGGTGCTCACCGGCGATGGTTGTATGTTGATGAACGGCATTGAAATCCAGAGTGCGGCGAGAAATAACCTGCCTTTGATTGTGCTGGTGATCAACAACAGCGCCCTGGGCAATGTCTATTTAAGGGCGAAAACCCCGATTGCAAAACAACTGACTACCTTAGCCACCCATGACTGGGTCGCCTTTTCCCGCTCGTTGGGGGGAGACGGCATCCGGGTGGAAGACCCCGGGGATTTGTCGCTGGCATTTGACCGGGCATTTTCCGCCAATGGCCCGTTTGTTATCGATGCCAGGTGCAGCCCGGATTTTGAAACACCTATCAACCCCTGGCGCAAAGCGGTGGAACAGGCTAGTTGGTCTGAAGATTAAGTCTGAAGATTAAGTCTGAAGATTAAGTCTGAAGATTAAGTCTGAAGACTAGCGCTAAAGAATAAGCTGATAACAAGAAGCGCCGGGCAGTAAAGGCGCTTAAATAAATTTACAGACAACTCAAGTTAATCAAGGGGGAGCCGCTTATGCCGGATGCCTCACTTGGCTGACGTTATCTAAACGACAAGGATAAGGTTATGGCAAAACTTCCGTTACCCACCCGGGATGATTTGGATGTAGAGGGACAGGAAATATACGATAAATTAATCGGGCCCAGGGATGGTTTATCCGGTATGTACCGGACCTTACTGAATCATCCGCAATTGGCCCGTCATGTCGGGGAGCTGGGCACCTATTTGCGCTATGAGAGCGAACTGGCGGGGGATATCCGCGAGCTGGGTATTTTGGCCACCGCTAGGGCGCTGGGGGCAGCTTTTGTCTGGGAAAAGCATATTGCCCCGGCAGAAAGGGCGGGTTTACCCAATTCAGTCATCGCCCAGGTGCTTGAAGGGGATATTGCCAGTGCCAGCATGAAACGCCTGTATTTGTATACCTGGCAGGTGGCAGAAGATGTGGTGCATCATCGCAGCATTGCCCAGCATACCCAGGACTGCCTGGTTGATGAAATCGGTATTCAGGCGTTTCTGGATTTAGTGATGGCTTGTGGCATGTACCGCATGATCTCTACCATAGTGTTTTCTTTTGACGTGCCTTTGCCCGAAGCAGGGGAGCCGCCCTTTTAGCGACTTTTGCCGATAAGCCTCTGGTAAATGGCTGGCTAAGGGGCTTGTCGGGGGCTTAAAGCGATCGGGCAATAAAGATTGGCTTAGTATTTTCATAACCGATACAATTGCTTAATCAGATTTTTCCCGGTAATGACAATATTCATGATCACAGTTTCCCACCTGAGTAAATCATTTCACCTCAGCAAAGAGGCAATGAAGCAACAAGATGATAAAAAAGACCCCAGACAAGCCGGCAGGCTGTTCCAGGCATTAAATGATGTCAGTTTTTCCTGTGATAAAGGCCAGGTCTTAGGCCTGTTAGGCCCCAATGGCGCAGGAAAAACCACGACGTTACGTATATTAGCCGCGGCGCTAAAACCCGACAGCGGCGCTATTGTCATTAACGACGTTGACATCATCAAAAAACCCCAGGAAGCCAAAAAGAAAATTGGCTTTTTATCCACGAAAACCGGCCTATATAACCGATTGACTGCCAAGGAAAATATCGAATATTTTGCCAAGCTTCATGGTATGAGTGAGCAGCAAATCAAGGAGTATGGCGAAGCCCTTTATCAGCAGCTTGATATTGAAGCTTATTTGCACCGACGGGTGGAAACCTTGTCTAGCGGCATGCAGCAAAAAGTCTCGATTGCCCGCTCGGTGATCCATCAGCCGGAAGTTTTGGTGTTGGATGAGCCCACCACAGGACTGGATATCATGGCAACGGAGGCAATATTGGAATTTATCGACAGCCAGCGCAACCTGGGGCGGCCGGTAATTTTTTCTACTCATCATTTAGATGAAGTCGCCATGCTGGCGGATAAAGTGGCGATTATTGCCCAGGGCACCACTTGTTTTAGCGGCTCGCTCGAACAGATGCAACAACGCAGCCAATGCCGGGATTTAAGGAAGGCCTTTATGGCGATTTTATCGGGGCGGGACCAAGATAGCGGCCAGCAGATACACACCGGAGAGCAGTAACATGTGGCAAGTATATAAAAAAGAGCTTTTAGAGCTGGTACGCGACAGGAAAACATTATTTTTTATGATAGCCCTGCCGCTGCTTATTTTCCCGGTGATTTTTGCCGTCATGGGAGCCGTGGTGGCCAGTGCCGCCATCGAGGAAGAGCAAAAAGTGCTGCGTTACGCCATTATCAACGGCGAGCAGGCAAGCCGCTTTGAAGAAAGCCTGTTTTATCACCGGGATTTTCAGCGCCAGGAAATGCCGCTGGAACAGGATGAGGATATTTTTACGGCGATCCGCAGCGGCACACTGGATTTAGTGATTAAAATCAATGTACAACATCAGGATGATTTAACGCTCGGGCAACAAAGCCAGTGGCAGCTGTACTTTAATGACTCGTCACAATTGAATCAGGTAAAACAAAAGGTCAATAAGGTCTTTAATCAATACCTGCAAAACCTCAGGCAAGATAAGTTCGGCGAACTCGGCATTAATGAAGAGCAGTTTAAACTGTTAATGAAACCTGTGTTGCTCAAAACCGTAGATACCGCCAACGAAAGGGAAAACTTAGGCGAACAAATCGGCGGCCTGCTGCCGTATTTGCTGATCGTGTTATGTTTAACCGGCGCCATGTATCCCGCCATAGATTTGGGGGCGGGGGAAAAAGAGCGTGGCACGCTGGAAACCCTGTTACTGACGCCTATTTCCCGCTACGCCCTGGTGTTGGGTAAGTTTTTTACCATTATGACCACGGGCATAGTCACGGCGCTGATCACCGTATTTTCTCTGGTGATGTGGAGTTACCTTATCGGCGAACTTGCCGATGTTGATGTTGTTGCCCGGGTACTGGCTTCGGTGGGGTTAACCGATCTGTTATTAATGCTGTTGATGCTGATCCCGGTATCGGCTATTTTTGCCGCCATTTTACTGTCCATTTCCATTTATGCCCGCAGCTTTAAAGAAGCACAAAATTATATGGGCCCGATGTCTATGCTGGGGTTTTTTCCTGTAATGGTGGCGATGCTGCCGGGGATAAAGCTTAACTGGAGCTGGTCCCTGGTGCCTATATCCAATGTCGCGCTGGCGATCAAAGAGATATTAAAAGGCACCATAGATCACTGGATGCTGGTATCTATCCTGGCATCGAGCTCGGTGTTTGCCCTGGTTGCGATTCTTTTTTGCGTATACATTTTCAATAAAGAATCCGTGCTATTTCGCTGATGATAAGTGTTGATAGTAAGTTTAATAAGATGCTGATTAGTAAGGGGGAGTTATGGCAATGGGGTTAATGGAGCAGGCGTTTGTGTTTCTCGGCGCCGGTGTGGTGACTGTGCCTATTGCCAAAAGGTTGGGACTGGGCTCCGTGCTGGGTTACCTGATCGCCGGAGTGATCATCGGCCCTTATGTGCTGGGTATAGTCGGTAGCCATCTGGAAAATGTCATGCATTTTGCCGAGTTTGGCGTGGTGATGATGTTGTTTCTGGTGGGGCTGGAGCTGCAACCGTCTATTTTATGGAAGCTCAGGGTGCCTATTGTCGGCCTTGGCGGCGCCCAGGTGGTGCTGAGCACGGCGTTGTTAACTGCAGTGGCTTTGTTATTCGGCCTGAGCTGGCAGATGGCACTGGCGGTGGGTATGATTTTGGCGCTTTCCTCAACCGCAATCGTACTGCAATTGCTCAATGAAAATGGCCTGATGAAGACCGAGCTCGGGCAATCTTCTTTTGCCGTGTTGTTGTTTCAGGATATCGCGGTAATTCCCATGCTGGCCTTGATGCCGCTGCTGGCAATGGCAGGTGCGGCAACAACCGAGCCAGCAGCGGGGCAGTTAACCGGTTATCAGCATGCCCTGCAATTGGTTGCCGTGATCGGCGGCATTATTTTAGCGGGTAAGTTTTTATTACGTCCACTGTTTCGCATTATTGCCCAAACCAAGATGCGGGAAATTTTTACCGCCACCGCCTTATTTTTGGTGGTGGGCATTGCCCTGTTGATGGACAGCATAGGCGTTTCTGCGGCGCTGGGCACTTTCCTGGCGGGCGTGGTATTGGCGGAAAGCGAATACCGCCATGAGCTGGAAGCCGAAATTGCGCCTTTTAAAGGCCTGCTGCTTGGGCTGTTTTTTATCTCGGTCGGCGCCAGTATTAATTTTGCCATTTTGCTGGCCAAGCCGGTCTTTATTCTCGCCTTAGTCTTTGGCCTTATCCTCTGTAAAATGCTGGTGCTGTTTGTGCTGGGTAAACTGTTTAAGATGCAGGGCATTAACCGCTGGTTTTTCTCTTTTGCCCTGGCGCAGTCGGGGGAATTTTGCTTTGTATTATTCACCTTTGCCAGCCAGCACCATATTTTAACGCCGGACATTACCGAGCCGCTGGTGGTGGTGGTGGCGTTATCTATGGCGGTCACTCCGCTGCTGATGATAGTGAATAACAAGGTGGTGGAGCCTTTCTTTTCAGGGGCCGATAGCCAGGAAGAGATCGAGGCGGATCATATCGATGACGGCGATACCCCGGTGATTTTGGCGGGCATGGGGCGTTTCGGTCAAATAGTATCAAGGCTGTTGATCATGAAGGGACACCAGGTAACGGTACTTGAGCATGATGCCACCCAGGTGGAGCTGGTGCGAAAATTTGAAAATAAGGTTTTTTACGGCGACGCCTCGCGCCCGGATTTATTACATGCCGCCGGCGCAGAAACGGCTAAGCTTTTGATCGTGGCGGTAGATGAACATGAAAAAACGCTGGAAATTGTTGAGCATGCCCGTAAGCATTATCCCCATTTAAAAATACTGGTGCGGGCGGTGGGCCGACTTGAAGTGCATGAGTTGCAGGAAAGCGGCGCCGATATTATTGTCCGGGAAACTTTTCATTCGGCACTGAATTTAGCTGAGCAGGCGTTAACCAGCCTGGGGGTTGAAGCCGAGGAAGCCCGGCGCTCGGCGGCTATTTTTAAAGAGCATGATGAGCGAAATATTATCGCCATGGCTGAATTGTACGGTGATGAAAAAGGTTATCGCTCCCAGGCCCAGGAAAATTACCGGGCACTGGCGGCGGTGTTACAGGCGGACAGTCAGGATGCCCGTGCCTTTAATGAGCAATGCGATGAAACATCGGGAAAATGTCCCGATTGAGGGTGAGTTGAGTCACATTTTTAACTATGCCGCCGCTTTCTAAGGCGGCATTTTAACCCTTGCTTTGTTGTTTTTTGCCCACCGTCAGGCTGACGGTTATGAAGGTAATTTCAGTCTAGCCTTGAGTGAGCAGCTCTAAGCGTTTGAATGACAGTAATATTCAACCGTCGTATTTCTTGTCTGAGTCTGTGCTCTTTCGATGTCGTGCATGTTTGCGCCAACAAGCTCTTTGTGAATCTTTATGTGCAGTGATGACTTTTCTTATCCTTTTCGTTGACTTAGCTATTGATTAATCAAAGAAGCAAAGGGTCTTGTTCTATACTTGGGATCAGAGCTTGAGCGCGGTCGGTGGACTGTTTAGTGATGATAGCTAAGAGGAGTATTTCCGGGGGAACAGGAAAGTCTCCATATCTGCTCATTATTTGAAGCACCGGTTGAAACAACTGCCCGGTTGTTGATCTTGGTGCTTGAATAAGTAAAAAAGCTTTATATTATAGTCAGTAATAACATTTTTCTGTATAGACACTATCGCATAGTAATAGGGAATGTTACCGGTACTGTGATGAGATTATGAGTATAAAAAAAATTCTGTTCGGCTTTTTCCTGATTGCTTTCGCCTCTGTCGCAAGTGTTAGTTTTACTATCTATAAAATGCAAATTCTGACCGATAATATGCTGAATATTTTTATTCATCCCTTTCAGGTCAATAATGCGGTCGCTGAAATTTATACCGGCGTCACTGTGATGGATCGCGATTTAAAAGCGGCGATTCATGTGCATGATATCGAACATATCGTCGAAAATATCAGGGTGTTGAACCAAAAAATTCACCAACAGGAAGAGCGCATTGAGTATAACTTTGCCATTATTTATGAAAATTATTTAGGGGATAACCACGATATTGATAACGCCTATCATGCCTTTATCCGCTGGAAAACCTTGGCTGGGCAGTTGTCTGATCTACTCAGGAAAGGGAAAAACCACCAGGCGAATCAACTGCACAATACTCAGGGCATTGAAGCAATTGAACATTTTTACCAGCAAAATAAGGTGCTGAATGATTTTGCGGTAAAAAAAGCCAGTGAATATCATAGCTTTTCCGTCGTTAACAGCAACCAGAATACAGTAACCATCATTTTATCCCTGACCTTGATATTCTCGGGGTTTATCACTTTTTATATCGTAAAAAACCTGTTTGCCCTCAACCAAAACTATCAGCATCAGTTATATCTGCTAGATCAAAATATCCTGACGGCGACATTGACCCGGGATAAAAAAGTTGTTGATATCAGTTATGCCTTATGTCGGATATTAAAGCTGGACAGGGATGCTACTTTACATTCTGTCAATGATTGTTTTTTTACCGATGAACAGCAGTTTCTGAAATTTGAGCAGGATATTTTATCCGGTATCCCGGTAAGCCGTGAAGTTTATATTCATGTTGCCGGGCAAAAGCTCTGGTTTCATTTAGAAGTTATTCCTGAGAGCAGTCATGGGGAGGAGGTTGATACCTTTAATTTATTTTTTAATGACATTACCGATAAAAAATTATTAGAAAAATTGTCGATTACCGATAACATGACCGGACTTTATAATCGTAATTATTTCGATAGTGTTTTTCCCCGGGAGTTCAGGCGGGCGAAGCGGGATGAAAAATTATTTTCCGTGGTATTGCTCGATATCGATTTCTTTAAGCAATATAACGACACCTATGGCCACCAGGAGGGAGATAAAGCCTTGATTGCCGTGGCTAAGGTCTTAATTGATCAGGCCAAGCGTTCATCTGACTTTGCCTTCAGGGTTGGTGGGGAAGAGTTCTTGATCTTAACCAATCAGAAAGATTTTATTTCTCTGGAATTATTTGCCCTTAATATTATTCACAGCGTTGAAGCACTAAAAATTCCCCATGAACCGAGTACGGTTTCCGAGTTTTTAACGGTTTCCGCCGGGGCTATTCAGGTGTCATATAAAGAAGACATGACACCGGATGAAGTATATAAAGCTGCTGATGAGCTCTTGTATCAAGCCAAGTCAGCAGGACGCAATGGCTTGAAGGTTAAGTCTGTAGTGTAAAGGGAAGTGATTCGCTTTAAGTGAAAGCCGGGTGAACTGAAAGTAGAGCCAGGCTCTGCTAGTTTGGCGGCATCATTTAAGTTCTCTGAAAAGATCTTACTATTTAATCATCGTCTTCGCCTGAAATCATAATAGATAACGTGGCAGGAGGATTGGACTGGGCATTACTTATCTCAGGACGGGACATAGATAAAGAAAAAGGGCTGCAAATAATTGCAGCCCTTTATTAGGTGGCTCCCCAAACTGGGCTTGAACCAGTGACACACGCTGGGGTTATAAAGAGTACAGTCCGTCGCTCTGGTCTTTGAGTTATTGGCAGTATATTTTTTCAGGTAAAGAAAAAGGGCTGCAAATAATTGCAGCCCTTTATTAGGTGGCTCCCCAAACCGGGCTTGAACCAGTGACACACGCCGGGGTTATAAAGAGTACAGTCCGTCGCTCTGGTCTTTGAGTTATTGGCAGTATATTTTTTCAGGTAAAGAAAAAGGGCTGTAAATAATTGCAGCCCTTTATTAGGTGGCTCCCCAAACTGGGCTTGAACCAGTGACACACGCTGGGCTTATAAAGAGTACAGTCCGTCGCTCTGGTCTTTGAGTTATTGGCAGTATATTTTTTCAGGTAAAGAAAAAGGGCTGCAAATAATTGTAGCCCTTTATTAGGTGGCTCCCCAAACTGGGCTTGAACCAGTGACACACGCCGGGCTTATAAAGAGTACAGTCCGTCGCTCTGGTCTTTGAGTTATTGGCAGTATATTTTTTTCAGGTAAAGAAAAAGGGCTGCAAATAATTGCAGCCCTTTATTAGGTGGCTCCCCAAACTGGGCTTGAACCAGTGACACACGGATTAACAGTCCGTCGCTCTACCAACTGAGCTATTGGGGAATAAATTTTTACTTCTAAAAGAACCCGAATTAATTCCAGTTCTAAAATGTGGCTCCCCAAACTGGGCTTGAACCAGTGACACACGGATTAACAGTCCGTCGCTCTACCAACTGAGCTATTGGGGAATAATTTTTTACTTCTAAAAGAACCCGAATTAATTCCAGTTCTAAAAATGTGGCTCCCCAAACTGGGCTTGAACCAGTGACACACGGATTAACAGTCCGTCGCTCTACCAACTGAGCTATTGGGGAATCGTTTTATTTGTTGGTGTCTGACCAACGGGGCGGAATATTAAAGAGCACGGGCGATACTGTCAACACAAAAAAGTGAAAAAAAGAAATAATTTGTCCGTTTGCTTAAATTGCGGACAAGTGGCTGTGGATATCACCGCTTTTTGTTTTGTTTTCGAACAAGGGAAAGTTTGTGGTTTAAAACCATATACTTATTTTGGCTTTGTGAATGAACATTTGCTCACCTGTCATTATCGGGCTTGGTTCAGATTAAGGTAAAAGGTTGAGGTGAGGTCAGGGGATTGTAAGTTAATTTACTTTAAATCGAAGTTGTGACGCACGTGGGCTTGTCTTAATAAAGAGTAAGAGTAGAGTCCGTGCTTCTGGTCTCTGAGCTGTTGGGATACATTTTTCAAGATAAAGAAAAAGGCTGCAAATAATTGCAGCCTTTTTAAAGGTGGCTCCCCAAACTGGGCTTGAACCAGTGACACACGGATTAACAGTCCGTCGCTCTACCAACTGAGCTATTGGGGAATAATTTTTTACGTTGCTCTGCTCTTATCATAAGAGAAAGCCAAGAACCCGAATAAAATTCCAGTTCTAAAAATGTGGCTCCCCAAACTGGGCTTGAACCAGTGACACACGGATTAACAGTCCGTCGCTCTACCAACTGAGCTATTGGGGAATTGTTTTATTTGTTGGTGTCTGACCAACGGGGGCGAATATTAAAGAGCACTCGCGAAGCTGTCAACACAAAAATAACAAAAAATGAAATAATTTGTTTGTTTGCTTAAATTGCAGGCAGGTGGGGGAAGGTATCGCCATTTTTAGCTGTGTTTCTAATCTGGTGCTAAGTTGAAGCTAATGATCTTAGCTTTGTATTTGATAGTGAAGCAATAAAGCTGCCTATATATCGTAGTCGTCGGTATTGCTCAAAAATTCGTGTTATTTCAGAGTGAACTTAATAGGCCACCCGTAATAACTCCAGTGACTATTAATTATATTTATAGTCACTGGAGTTATTTTGGTTGGCCTAATTAAGATTGGAGAGTGCCATCGGTATAATTTCTAAGCTGGTTTTTTTAATACGATGGTGCTATTTTGTGTATATATTGCACCATTTAGGATGATTGTTATGCCGCGACAAAGTATTACATTGACCAAGCCCAATGAAGAGTGGCTGTTATCACAGGTTGATAATGATGAATATTCAAGTAAAAGCGAGTTGATCAATGATTTGATAAGGAAGGCCAGGCGTGCTGAAGCAATAAATCAGAAGCTTGAGCGAGCTGAGCAAAGTGGCTTTACCGAGCAAACTGCAGCAGAGATCCTGGCTGAAGCTAAAGCAAGTGTTATATCACGATGAGCGATTACCTTCTTTCCTGCAATGCGAAAGAGGATTTAAAAAGAATATATGCTTACGGTGTTGCTGAATTTGGGGAGAAAAAAGCCGAAAGTTATTTTTATGCATTCTTTGATAAATTTGAACAGATAGCAAGCTCTCCCTATTTATATCAAACTGTTGATCATATTCGCCCGGGTTATAGAAGGTGTGTCTGCGGTCGAGATAGCATTTATTATCGAGTTATTAATAACACAACCGAAATTATGGCTGTTATAGGTGAGCAAGAAACTGATCTTTGGCTGTAAGCAAACATACGTTTTATTTTTAGCTAGTAAGCTTATGATTTTTTTAGTTTAAAGTGTCCTTTTTACCCGTTGGCTATTGTTGGATCGCAGCAGCAGTTTCTGCTGTAAACAACTCTACCCATATCCGAAAAAATCCTGATAAATAAAATCAATATCCTGTTGATTTAACCAGCCGGTTGGTCTTTTCTATATAGTGCTCTCTTGCACATCAGGAGAGCACCCAGGCATAGCAATCCCGCATTGTTACTGCATATAGCCATAACAATGCGGCAACAGCTGTCGCCAACAAACGTGGTAAAGAAAAGCAGTAATACAAGTCGCAACCCCTGAGTGTACCAGCACCCAGAGATTGCTAACCAAAACGAACTTAAAAGGAGTCCGTCATGGCTGAATATCATCATACGTCAGAGCCTGGCTCGGCAAAAGCAAAATCTCCCGCCACCCGTCAACTTAAAGTATTGGAAACTATCCGTAATCCGGGAGTAAGAACCCGGAGCGTCGGCATTAACTATGTGCCGGTAAAGCTTGAGCCTTGTATTGTCCTGCAGGGGAAATGGCTCGAACAGGCCGGTTTCTCTATTGGGGAAAAGGTGACCGTAACTGTCAACAAGGGGGAGTTGGCAATAACGGCAAGTCAGGTCTTGCCTGATATCGCTGTTAAATCTTAACGGGTACAAGAATGGCTGCGTCCTTAATGGGCGCAGCAGACGAACAAGGTTTGTCTGCCTCAAATGCTATCAATTATAGTGACAGGCATATACTAAAATGCGGGGTTGGCTTCTATCTTAGCCGGGTAAAGATAAAATCAATTCAGCTGTGTTTTTTATATAGGCATCACTAGTCCCCATCCATACTCATTTCTTCTGCCGTTTGAATTTTATTCGAAAATACGGTGATAGCGCCAATTTTTGCTGGATTTTCAATCAATATCTAAGTTGTGAACAATAACCACATAGTTATCCACTAATCTTGTGGATAACTATGTGAGTTACTCTGTAATAAAACTGAGCTAAAACGGTAACATAGGCGCTGTAGGGCGATTGATGTTTTGTTTGTTATTTGGTTTTTACTTTAAAATCAATTAGCTAGATGCTATTTGTTAATAACTGTTGTTATCCGGTTGATTTTTAAACAAAGTATGCTTGTATTCGCTTATTGTGGGTATTTTTTGTCTGGATTATGAACAATGTAGATTTTTAACGACATTCTCCCCAGATGAAAAACGGTGTAACACTTTATTGGCATATTTACATAGCGACTGAGGGCAGTATCTTTTACAATGGCTTTTTTGCCCGGTTATAAAGTTAATTTTCAGGGATTCTTCCTCCGGGTGTCATAGGTTAAGATGGTTAACCTCCTATAGAAAAGAGCTTTGATGACAAAAACTAAGATAAAGACCCCGGTAAATCTTCTCGAAGACCCAGTATCACCGACATTAAAACGTATGACCACACCGGTTATCTACAGCATGATATTGCTGATGTCGTTTAATTTAGTCGATACCTTTTTTGTCGGCCTGTTGGGTACCCAGCCCCTGGCGGCCATTAGTTTTACCTTTCCCATTACCTTTACCGTGATCAGCCTCACTATAGGTCTGGGTATAGGGACCTCAGCGGTGATTGCCAAGTTTCTTGGCAGCGGCGACTCTGAGGCGGCAAAAAACTCCGCGACCACGGCCTTGTATTTGGCCGCTGTTATTGTCTCTATGCTCGCCTATGTAGGTTATATTTTTGCCGATGAAATCTTTACCCTGCTCGGCGCTGAAGCTTCACTGTTACCCACCATACATTTATATATGGATGTCTGGTTCCTGGGCAGTGCCTGTTTAATTGGCCCCATGATCGGTAATGCCGTGCTTCGGGCTTCAGGGGATACCAAAACCCCCAGCTTCATTATGGGGGGCGCAGGGTTAATCAATGCGGTATTAGATCCCATCTTTATTTTCGGTTTTGGCCCGGTGCCGGCCATGGGCATTCAGGGGGCGGCTATCAGCACCCTGATCTCCTGGTTATGTGGTACCGCTTTTGTGCTTTATATTCTGATTCATAAAAAGCAGCTGGTGCATACTAAGCTTTTAGCCCTTAGCGATTTTATTAAATCAAGCAAAGGCATCCTGCATATCGGCTTACCGGCTGCGGGGGCCAATATGCTGACCCCTATTGCTGCGGCGGTATTAACGGCAATTGTCGCCACTTATGGCGAATCTGCGGTAGCGGCCTTTGGTGTCGGTACCCGCATTGAGTCGATTGCCTGTTTGCTGGTGCTGGCCTTGTCTATGACTTTGCCGCCTTTTATCAGCCAGAATTTCGGTGCCGGTCATATGCACAGGGTTGAGCAAGCTTTTAAAAGCTCGATAAAATTTGTCCTTGCCTGGCAGGTATTGGTTTATGCGCTGTTGGTGCTTATTGCTCCCTTTATTGCCGATGCCTTTGCCAAAGAGCAGGCGGTTGCAGATATTATCATTTTATTTATCTGGATCTTACCTTTAGGTTACGGCCTGCAGGGTATTATTATTTTAACCAACTCATCCTTTAACGCCCTGCATAAACCTATGGTGGCTCTGGTGTTAAGCATTATCCGCTTATTTGTCTGTTATGTGCCTTTGGCTTATCTGGGCAGCTTAATATACGGCTTAGAGGGCTTCTTTATCGGGGCCTTGACGGGGAACCTGGTGATGTCGTGTATTTCTTATCGTTTATTTACCAAGCAGTTTAAATGTGAACAGGTGAAAGAAACAGAGGTAATGTCCTGATGAAGTCTTTAGAACTCGTATCTGATTATACCCCGGGGGGAGATCAGCCCGGAGCAATTAAGCAGTTGCTTGAAGGCGTAGATGCCGGTTTGGCCCATCAGACTTTACTCGGGGTGACCGGCTCGGGTAAAACCTTTACCGTGGCCAATGTTATTGCCCAATTGAACCGCCCGACCATGATGCTGGCGCCGAATAAAACCTTGGCGGCCCAGCTTTACGGGGAAATGAAAGAGTTCTTCCCTAATAATGCCGTTGAGTATTTTGTTTCTTATTATGATTATTATCAGCCTGAAGCCTATGTTCCGACCACAGATACTTTTATTGAAAAAGATGCCTCGGTTAATGAACATATAGAGCAGATGCGCTTGTCGGCCACCAAAGCCTTATTGGAACGCCGTGATGTTATTATCGTCGCTTCTGTTTCGGCCATTTATGGTTTGGGTGATCCCGACTCCTACCTGAAGATGATGTTGCACCTGCGGGTGGGAGATATTATTAACCAGCGCGATATTCTGCGCCGGCTAGCCGAGCTGCAATATACCCGTAATGATATGGCCTTCCAGCGGGCAACCTACCGGGTGCGCGGTGATGTGATTGATATTTTTCCGGCAGAATCTGATCGCCTGGCGTTAAGGGTTGAGCTTTTTGATGAAGAAATCGAACGTATCAGCCAGTTTGATCCCTTAACCGGCAGTGTCGAGCAGGTGCTGGCCCGGGTGACGGTTTACCCTAAAACCCACTATGCCACCCCGAGGGAGAAAATCCTGGCGGCGGTTGAGCAAATCAAGATCGAGCTTAAACACAGATCCCAGCAGCTTAAAGACAACAATAAGCTGGTGGAAGAGCAAAGGGTGGTGCAGCGTACCCAGTTTGATATTGAAATGATGACCGAGCTCGGCTACTGCTCAGGCATCGAAAACTATTCCCGCTATTTATCCGGACGGGAGCCGGGAGAAGCGCCGCCGACCCTGTTCGACTATTTACCCGACGACGGTTTGCTGATCATAGATGAGTCCCATGTTACCGTGCCGCAAATCGGCGCCATGTATAAAGGGGACAGATCCCGTAAGGAAAACCTGGTGGAATATGGTTTCCGTCTGCCGTCGGCACTGGATAACCGGCCGATGAAGTTTGATGAATTTGAGGCACTGGCGCCGCAAACCATTTATGTCTCGGCGACCCCGAGTAATTATGAAGTTGATAAGTCCGGTGATGAAATTGCCGAGCAGGTGGTCAGGCCCACAGGTTTATTGGATCCGCAAATTGAAGTACGCCCGGTGGAAACCCAGGTGGATGACTTGTTGTCGGAAATCAATAAGCGGGTCGCGATAAATGAGCGGGTACTGGCAACCACCTTAACCAAACGCATGGCAGAAGATCTCACCGATTACCTGGACGAGCACGGCATCAAAACCCGTTATCTGCATTCGGATGTTGATACCGTCGAGCGGGTGGAAATTATCCGTGATTTCCGTTTAGGGAAATTTGATGTCTTGATCGGCATTAACTTGCTGCGAGAAGGCCTGGATATGCCGGAAGTTTCCCTGGTGGCGATCCTCGATGCCGACAAGGAAGGTTTCCTGCGCTCTGAGCGCTCCCTTATTCAGACCATAGGCCGCGCCGCCCGTAATGAGAACGGTATGGCCATTTTATATGCCGCCCGTATTACCGGCTCGATGAAAAAAGCCATCGAAGAAACCGAGCGCCGCCGGGAAAAACAACATCAGTTTAACCTGGATAATAATATTGTGCCGCGCGGGGTAAAACGGAAAATTACCGATGTGATGGATGTCGATACCGCCAACTTTGAGCCGTTAACCGAACAAGAAGGTGAGCGTCTGGTGGCGGAGCAGAAAGCCGGTTATAAAGCCTTATCCACCCAGGAAATTGATGAGAAGGTTAAGCAGCTTGAAAACACTATGTACCAACATGCACAAAACTTAGAGTTTGAACAAGCTGCCGCAATCAGGGACGAAATTGCTAAGCTCAGGGAGCAGCAATTGGCTACTTAGGGCTCCTGGTTGAGGGAGATATTTATACCACTTATGTATTATGTAAAGTAAAGAGTTGTCGTTATTTCAGTTCCATGATTGAATGATGGTTAATAATGCTAGCTACGGCGTCACTGCTGCAGTGAGACAAGCTGCTTATTTCTTCAATAATCTGGTCCTGAATATCGACAGGGAACAACATCAGTTGTTCAAGATATAAGTGGGCTTTGGTCTCGTTGTTTTCTTTGATCATATCCGCTAAATGCATGGCGTGATTCTTCCATATTGCACTCATAAAGGCTCCTCAGTGAAACAGTGGATACTCTTTTAAGTCTAGAACATGGCCTTTGGATGGTTATACCTATTGGCTATCAAAAAAAAGCAGCTAGAACGCTGGAGTTATAATGTATACAAAATGTTTGTTATTTACTGTTTATGTTAAATTTTTCCAGCCGGTATAAAAATGCTTTGTAGGACATTTGCAGGTATTTAGCCGCTTTCGTACGATTTCCCTGGTGAAAGTCCAACGTATTTGCCAGACATTGCCGCTCAAAGGCCTCCCAGTTGAAACCTTGCTCCGGTAAGTCAACCTGCGGCAATTCGCCACTCTCATTTGATGATAAGGTCTCAGACGACATGTTTGCCGTCAGCTCATCGATATCGTTTAACAGCACAAAACGTTCGATACGGTTTGATAATTCCCGGACATTCCCCGGCCAGTGGTACTCCAGCAGCGCCCGGTAGCTTTCACTGTTCAGCGGTTCAGCCTGGCATTGGTGCTGTTTGCTGTGTGCGGCAATAAAATGATCGGCAAGCAGCGGGATGTCCTGCTGACGTTCACGCAGTGCCGGCATGTTGATAGGTACGACATTGAGGCGGTAAAACAGATCTTCGCGAAAGTTCCCGTCTCTCACTTCCTGTTGCAAATCCCTGTGGGTGGCGGCGATCACCCTGACATCGAGTTTTATTTCCTGGTGGCTGCCGAGACGGCAAATGGTGCCTTCCTGGAGAAACCTCAACAGATGGGCCTGCAGCGAAGGGGAAAGTTCGCCGATTTCATCTAAAAAGATGGTGCCTTGATCGGCGGCTTCAAAACGGCCGATTTTGGTATTGTTGGCCCCGGTATAGGCGCCTTTTTCTGCGCCGAATAATTCCGCTTCCGCCAGGGATTCGGCGATGGCGCCGCAGTTGATGGCGATAAACTTCCGGTGGTTGCGGTTAGAGCGCTCATGTAAGGCCCGTGCTGCCAGCTCTTTACCTGTGCCGCTTTCCCCTAGAATCAACACGGTGGCATTGGTAGCGCTGACTTTATCGATGCGCTGATACACCGCCTGCATACAGGGGGCTTTACCCACCAGGCCGATCAGCTGTTTTTGCTCGCTCAGCTGGGCGCTAAGTTGCTGATTTTGGCTGCGCAGCTCTTTGGCCTTGAGGGCTTTTTCTATGGTCAGCAACAATTCCTGGCGCTGGAAAGGTTTAGGCAGGTAATCATCGCTGCCCTGTTGCAGGGCTTCTACCGCATGGCTGATGGTGCCGTAGGCGGTGGCAATAACAAACCCCGTGAGCGGGGTATTTTTCCTGACATAATTAAGCAGGTCGATGCCGGTTAGTTGCCCGAGTTTCCAGTCGGAGAAAATAACATCAAACTGATGTTCCTTGATCAGTAAAATAGCCTGTTCGACACAGTCGGCCTCGGTTACCCGGTATTGGCTCAGGGTGAGAATATCGCATATTAAAGCTCTTTGTTCATGATCATCTTCGACGACTAAGATATGGTTATTGGACATTATACTTCCCGGTTTTGTGCAAATGAGGCGGTGGCGATGCAGCCGTTTGCCTGTGGATGATTGATTAAAGTGATATTGCCCCGGTAATGTGACCTGATAATGCGCCGGGCGATATATAAGCCCATACCGGCGCCCGAAGGTTTGGTCGAGACATGGGGCTGAAAGAGTTTATCTGCCACTTGCCGCTCCAGTCCCGGCCCTTGATCTATTACGGTTATCTCCAGTATGTTAGCCGCCTTAAGTGCTCCCCGAATGCAGACCTTAGCGTTTTCACCGTTGGCTTCGCAGGCGTTTATGATCAGGGTATGCAAGATGCTGCGCACCTCTGTTTCTGCCGCTGTGATGGTTAAGCTGTCCGGGAATTGCAGGTCAAAGACCTGGTTTTTACCCTGGCTGGACTTATATTCAAGAATAATATCTTGTACCACCGCCAGCAGCGGAATGTGTTCGTTGCGGCTAATGCCGGTCGTGGTCAGGGTCAGCAGGGCTTTAATGTTTTTATCGATATGGCCGATCTTATCCCGTACGGTAACCGAGAGCTGTTTTTTTTGCTCGGGAGTTAATTCGTCCCGGATCAGCTGCTCAATGGACAAGCCTATGGTATGTATCGGGCTTCTTAAGGCATGGGCCAGGCCCCGACTTACTTCGCCAAGCTCTGCCAGGTGGGCGATTTCTTTATGCTGTTTTTCTTGTTCCGTCAGCTGCGCCAGTTTCGCAACCATAGTATTGAAGTGATCTATGGTCTTGCTGATCTCTTTTACCCCCTGGGCCGGTACCTGATGTTGATAATCACCGCCGGCCAGGTGCTTAAAGCCCAGTACCAGGCTTTTCAGAGGTTTACTAAATTGGCTGCTTAACCAGTAAGCAAAGAGCAGGGCAATGACCGCCGAGCCGATTAAGGCAATTTTTATCGATTCGATAAGGTTTTTGCTGTCCTGGCCAAGGGGGTTGTTGCTGATCCTTAGCTGTTGCCTGTCCCCGGTTTTTTTATAAATAACCTTGGGAAAAGGGGAGTCCTGGGTAAAGTGCGGTGTTTTGCTGTCATGTATGTTATCAACCAGGCGAATTAACTGTTCTTTTAGTATGGCTTTATCGGGGAGCTGTTTTTCAATCACCAGCACGCGGGTATTTTCTTTTATTGGCTGCTGGTGCTTTGTTGCTACTTCAGGCGTTTCAACTACTTTAATTTGTTCATCATCAATGCGTTCAATGGCGATATCTATCACTTCCTTAGTTAAAAACCGGGCCTGCTTGGCGACATCATCGGCCACCTTATATTCAAGCCAGTACACCAGCGCCAGTTGTGACAGGGTTAACAACACTATCAGGGCGCCGATCAAGGCAAACAAATAACTTTTTAACGACATATTTAATATATTCTATCAGCTGAAAACACAGGAAATGCATCAAGTATAATGCCAACATTAGGTGAAAATGAAACAAAATTATTAGTTGTTAAAACAAGTAGTTATTACTTGTATCAAGGGAAGGTTTCATTTTGGCGGTACCGGCAGGTATTAATTTCCTGATATCGGGAAACTGACTTCCTTATATGGGTAAATCATGGATAAATCAAAAGGAGGGATTTTTGCCTTTATCCATTTAAGTTGTTGAAAAATAATGCTTAGTCAAGTTAGGCACAATTATCGCTCTCTTGAATGAGACCAATATCCGATATCTTATTTTAAGGAAAGTATTATGATTAATTTTCGCAGTTCATCTCTGGTATTAGCCATGACCCTGGCAGGTTTAACTTTAAGCACTCAGGTATCTGCCTTGTCGGCAGAGCCGGTGACCAAGGTAAAAGAATTCAAAATCAAAGCCGGTGACGGCGGCGATGCCAGCATTTTCGCGAATGTTAACGGGGAGTTTATCCGGGTGGAAGTGCCCAAGCAGGCGCTGGAGGATAAAGAAGCGTTAGAAGCTGCACTATCCGGTTTACCCCAGGATGTTCGCGAGACAGTCTCAGCGGTTTTAACCGATGTTGAGTTTGGTGAAGATAATATCAAGTTCAAAAAGCTGATTGTTGAAGCCAAGGATGCGGCTAAGGGCCGGGTGCGAGTAAATTTAAGTGGTGATTCAGGAGAAGAGCGGGTGATAGTCGTGGATGCCGATGAAGCAGGGCATGAGCTCAGCCATCACAAGTTTTTTGAGTCGATAGACGGTAATAAAGTGATTAAAATCATCTCAGGCGATAAAAGTAAGGCCGTCGGTAAAGAGACCATTATCCGGTTATTATCGGCGGCCGATTTGACGGCGCAGGAGCTGGATGAAATACAACAGGCACTGGATAAGAAGCGCTAGTACGGGAGGTATTAGCCTGGACTTAGGCCTGAACAGCAATTTGTCGATAAAGAAAACGCCCGTACGGGCGTTTTCTTTTTACCTGATACCGGCGGGGGTTATGCTTCGTATGCGATTGGATCGCTGACCTTATTATCTGCAAAGGCTTCTAAACGTTCCTGGCAGGCGCCGCATTTACCGCAGGCTTTCTCCCGGCCGTTATAACAGGTCCAGGTCTGGCTGTAATCCAATCCCATGGCAATGCCATCGGTGAGTATGTCGGTTTTACTGACCTTCAGGTAGGGGCTGAAGATTTCCACCGGCTCATAGTTGGCGATTTGGCAGACATCGTTCATTTTCATCACAAATTCCGGGCGGCAGTCGGGATAGATGGCGTGATCCCCTGAGTGGGCGCCGTAATATACCTGACTGGCTTTTACCGATACCGCATAACCTACTGCCAGCGATAATAAGATCATGTTACGGTTGGGTACTACCGTGGACTTCATGGAATCTTCTTCATAGTGTCCTTCGGGGATCTCAATGTTATCGGTAAGGGATGAACCGGCAAGTAACTCATTTATCGCGGAAATATCTATGATTTTATGAGGTACATTGAGTTTTTTACAGACTTCGCTGGCACATTCCAATTCTTTGACATGGCGCTGGCCGTAGTCAAAAGAGAGGGCGTACACTTCTTTGCCATCTTTTAAGGCACGATTTAATACCGTGAAGGAGTCCATGCCTCCGGAATAAATTACAACAACTTTTTCAGTCATTTCTACTGTCTCTTGGGGTATAATCACTTTCTTGCGCGATTTTACTCGATCTAACTAAAAGGCTAAAGCATTAAAGTGAAGACAACTTGTTATAAGATTAACGAATTATTTGAAACCATCCAGGGGGAAGGCTCCTTTACCGGACAGCCCTCGATTTTTATTCGTTTACAGGGATGCCCGGTGGGCTGCTCCTGGTGTGATACTAAGCATACCTGGGAAATAGACCCGCAATTACAAGTGGCAAGCGATGTTATGCTGGGCAAAACTCAGGAATCCGATTACTGGAGCGAGTTGTCGATCGAGCAGATCCTCGAGACCATTACAACAGAAGGTTATCAGGCCAAACATATAGTGCTGACCGGCGGAGAGCCTTGCATGGTGGATTTGAAACCTTTATGTGAGGCCCTGGAGCAGGCGGGCTTTTCCTGCCAGGTGGAAACTTCCGGCACTTTTGAAATCCGGGTCAGCGATAATTGCTGGGTCACGGTTTCCCCAAAAGTGAATATGCGCGGCGGTTATGAAATTTTAACTTCTGCCATGTCCAGGGCGAATGAAATTAAGCATCCGGTGGCCACAGAGCAACATGTGGATGAATTAAAGGCCTTGTTGGCCGAACATCAGATCACGACAACCCCGGTCTATTTACAGCCTATCAGCCAGAAGCCCAGGGCAACTGAGCTGGCCATTAAAACCTGTATAGAAAATAACTGGCGTTTATCGGTGCAGGTGCATAAATACTTGGGTATTGAATAAAAAACTAAAACCTAAAACCTTAGGTTTTTATCTTGAATAAAAGGACAGTTTCGGCTGTCCTTTCTGGTTGCTGTAATAACGAAAAAACAAACAGTAAAATATGTGTACTGTGTTTATATACAGCTCATGGCGTTTCTGCTAACCTCATCCCTTTAAATTTGTCTGAAGGGAAATATTCCATGAAATACAAGCAGCTTGAGCCTGGGATCCGTGAGTTGGTACAGGCATTTAATGATGCGGGATGTCCCTCGGGTGCCGGTCTTGATATAAAGAGCAGACGCCGGGGTTACCTGGAAACGGTCTCCCTGGCAGGAACTGCCGAGCAGGTTTTCCTGGTGCAAGATAAAGTGATTGACGGTATCCCTTTAAGAATCTTTAAACCTTGCGCTGATAATAATTTAGCTGTGGTGATTTATTTTCACGGCGGCTGTTTTGTCAGTGGTGACTTCGCCACCCATGATCAGCAAATGCGTAAGCTGGCCAACTTATCCGGTGCTATGGTGATCGGTGTGGATTATCGCCTGGCACCTGAATTTACTTATCCGGCGGCTCACGATGATGCCTACCGGGCAAGTCAGCTTATCTATCAGCACTGCAGGGAGTGGGGGGGCGATCCGCAAAAAATTATCCTGGCCGGGGACAGTGCCGGCGGGCATTTGTGCCTTAATACCAGCTTACGTTTAAGGGATGAGGGCAACTGGCTGCCTAAGAAGCAGGTACTGATTTATCCTATGCTCGATGCCAGAGGCGAAAGCGAGAGTTATGTTGCTTACGGAGAAAATTATCTTATTACCCGGGAGATGCTGTTATCCGGTTTTGACCTCTACCTGGCCGGTAGCAACATAGCTAAACAAGACCCGCAAATCAGCCCGCTTTATCATAGGGATTTAACCGGTTTACCCCAAACCCATGTCCTGACGGCAGAATTTGATCCTTTATTAAATGAAGGTGAGCAACTTTACCGTAATTTGCTCGAAGCCGGGGTTGATGCCCGTTGTCGCCGCTATTTGGGTGTTATACATGGTTTTTTCCAGCTGTCGGGGGTTAGCCCCTCGGCACGAGAAGCGGTGGAACATGTTGCCGGGCTGTGCAATTAATAGGGGTAAGTAGCTATAAAATAAAGAAAAAAGCCAGCGGATGCTGGCTTTTTTAATTTGACATAAGAATTATTAACGGGTAAAAATTATTACTAACTTCCACGGGCTAATAATTGCTAACTGCTAACGCGGGCGTTGGCAGCGTCTATCAACGGTTGCGATCCGGACTGGAAGTGTGCCAGGTTAGCAGAAACAACTTTCTTCGGTAATTTTTTAATCATCAAAGAACCTGTTTTTACTGCGCCTTTTGCGGCAGCAAATTCCAACAAGTTTTTACCATTACATTGAATACCACTAAAAATACTGCGTACCTTTAATTTATTCGCTTTTAAAAATGAGCGCATGCGTTTCTTATCGTCAGAGGCTACATACTCACAGATACTCTGTGCGATGTTTGCAGCCTGTGCCTGAGGTACAGAGACAACAGACGTTATTGTTAAAGCAGTGATGGTAGAAGCTAGTAATAATTTTTTCATTTTAATAACCTTAAATAATTTAATGAGTTAATAAAAGAAAAAACCACTGGATGTACCTATTAACGAGGTGACTCCGCTGTCATAGGTTATTGCTAACCCTTAGACCGGTGGTTTTGCGTCACACGTTTTCGCGTGTTTTGCCTTTTCTTTGTCACCTTAAGTATTACCAATATCTGTGGATAATGCAACCCCGGTAGGACCAGAGGCATTTGTTTTCCTGCTAATTTTGTTTTTATTCATAAGAACAGCAGCTTAAACCGGAATTATCGGTAGATCACCCGCATAAAAAAGGGGCTTTCGCCCCTTAATTCATGTGATGACAGACGGCAATGTCTGCAAATCTTGTAGGTAAAGCTAATCCTGGGAGGTCTTAAAAAGACATTTCAGGTACATGCTCGGGCACCACCAGTTCACCTGCGGTTAACTTGATGATTTCATCGACAGAAACCCCCGGAGCACGTTCAAGCAGGTGGAACTTGCCATCTTTGATTTCCAAAAAGGCTAAATCGGTCAGCACTTTTTTAATGCAGCCCTTGCCGGTCAGCGGCAGGGTACATTCGCTCAGCAATTTAGAGACGCCGTGCTTGGAAGCATGGGTCATAGTGACAATAATATTGTCGGCCCCGGCGACTAAATCCATGGCACCGCCCATGCCCTTGATCAGCTTGCCCGGGATCATATAAGAGGCGATGTTACCCTGAACATCCACTTCAAATGCCCCCAGTACCGTTAAATCTACGTGGCCGCCGCGGATCATGGCAAAAGATTCCGCCGAGTCGAAAATCGAGGCGCCTTTAGCCATAGTAACCGTTTGCTTACCGGCATTGATCAAGTCGGCATCAAGCTCTTCTTCGGTGGGGAACTGGCCCATACCCAATAAGCCGTTTTCCGACTGCAGCATGACTTCCATGCCGTCCGGTACATAGTTGGCGACTAAGGTGGGAATACCTATGCCTAAGTTTACGTAATATCCGTCACGCAGCTCCTGGGCAACGCGTTGTGCTATTTGTTCACGTGATAAAGCCATGTCTGAATCCTTATGCTGTACGCAGGGTGCGTTGTTCAATGCGTTTTTCGAAAGTGCCCTGGATCAGGCGGTTGACATAAATGCCCGGGGTGTGGATTTCATCCGGATTAAGCTCGCCCGGCTCGACGATTTCTTCCACTTCCACTACCGTGATTTTACCGGCGGTGGCCGCCATAGGGTTAAAGTTACGGGAGGTTTTACGGAACACCAGGTTACCGTAGCGATCCGCTTTCCAGGCTTTAACGATGGCAAAGTCACCCTTGATCGACGGCTCTAAAATGTAATGGCGGCCATCAAATTCCCGTGATTCCTTGCCTTCGGCTACCGGAGTGCCGTAACCTGTGGCGGTGTAAAAAGCGGGGATACCGGCGCCGCCGGCACGCATTTTTTCTGCCAGCGTGCCTTGCGGGGTTAATTCTACTTCCAGCTCGCCGTTCATCATCTGGCGCTCGAATTCGGCGTTTTCGCCGACGTATGAGGCGATGATTTTTTTGATCTGGCGATCCGGTAATAAAATCCCTAAACCAAAATCATCCACGCCGCAGTTGTTGGATACCACAGTTAAGCCTTTGGTGCCCTTGCGTTTGATTTCGGCAATAAGGTTTTCCGGGATACCACAGAGGCCAAAACCGCCGGCGATCACTGTCATATTGTCGGTTAAGCCCGCCATGGCTTCTTCATAGCTTGAAACTACTTTATCGAATCCGGCCATTGTCTCTCCTATGCTTTATTAGCTTAAGTAATGTCATGCGCTGATAATGGGATCAGCGCTTCATTTATTCTTTATTAATTCTGTCTGCTGTGCTTAACGGCTAAGGTTATTGTTTAGCCCGGTAAGCGGCAGACACTTTAGAAACCGGCGGTTTGCCAATTTTATCGCTGATAAACCAGCCGGCTTCGAGTAATTTTTCCAGGTTGATGCCGCTGTCGATACCCAATCCATTGAGTAAATAAACCACTTCTTCGGTGGCGACATTTCCTGAGGCGCCCTTAGCATAAGGGCAGCCGCCTAATCCGGCAATGGCTGAGTCGACAACAGCAATGCCCATCTGCATGGCGGTGTAAATATTCGTTAACGCCTGGCCATAGGTATCATGGAAGTGTACCGCCAGTTTTTCAACCGGTACACGCTTGATGACCGCTTGTAACATTTCCTTTACACCCGCCGGGGTGCCGACGCCTATGGTATCGCCTAAGGAGATCTCATAGCAGCCCATGGCAAAGAGTTTCTCTGCCACTTCCGCCACTTTTTCCGGCGCAATAAAACCGTCATAGGGACAACCCAGCACACAGGAGACATAACCTCGCACCGGGATACCGGCGGCCTTGGCTGCGGCCATGACAGGTTCAAATCTTTGCAGACTTTCTTCGATGGAACAATTGATATTTTTCTGGCTAAACGCCTCTGAAGCGGCGCCGAAAATCGCCACTTCATCTGCCTGTACCGCCACGGCCCCCTCAAAACCTTTAAGGTTCGGGGTCAGGGCGGCATAGGTGATATTTTCCCGGCGTTTGATGCCCTGGAAAACTTCGCTTGATGTCGCCATTTGCGGCACCCATTTCGGCGAGACAAAACTGCCGGTTTCGATATAACTGACACCGGCATCGCCAAGCTTTTCAATCAGCTCGATTTTATCCGCCGCCGTTAGCGGCGCTTTTTCATTTTGCAGGCCGTCGCGCGGACCGACTTCTACGATTTTGACCCTTGCCGGTAAATTAAAAGCTGGTAATTGTTTTACATCAGACATTGTTATTCCTCTGCCGCAAAAGCCAGTAATTCAGCGCCGCCGTCAACCATATCGCCTTCGTTAAAGTAGATGGCTTCGACCTTGCCGTCACCCGGGGCGCGTATGGTATGCTCCATTTTCATCGCTTCCATGATCACCAGCGGCTGGTCTTTTTCAACCTTGTCGCCGGCTTTGACCAGGACACTGACCATAGTACCGTTCATCGGGGCACACAGGCCGCCCTGATCGCCTTGATCATCGAGATCACCGCAGTCGGCAAAGATCTGGGTGAAGTTAAAGACACCGTTTTGCCTGAACAAGCTGATCTGGTTCTGGTTGTGCACGATAGTGGCGTTGCTGCGATAGCCGTTAATGTTGCTATGCAGCATATCACCTTCGATACGTCCCTGACAGTCAACTTTAGTACCATCAACATCAATTAAATAAAAACTGCTGCTGCCCTGGCGTTTCTGCTCTATGGTCACCGGGTATTCGACATCGTTATGGGACAAAGTTAACTGATGAATATGGGCTTCATTTAAGCGCCAGGCGTTAGTGGTATTCCACGGCGAGTGGGGGTCATTGGTTTTTGCGCCTTGCTCTTTTGCATTGTTGGCATTGGCCAGTACCAGGTACAGGGCTGCCATCGGCAGTTCATCCGCCAGTGCCTGCTCGCTTTCATGGAAGATGTCCGCCTGATGCTTGTCGATAAAGCCGGTATCTAAATCCGCCTCGACAAAAGCCGGGCAGGTGGCCAGGTTATAAAGGAAATCGATATTGGTGACCACACCATTGATGCGGTACTCCGCCAGGGCCTTGGCCAGGCGTTGCAGCGCTTTATCGCGGTTTTCATCCCAGACGATCAGTTTGGCGATCATCGGATCGTAGAAAACGCTGACTTCATCCCCCTGGCGCACCCCGGTATCGATACGCACATGTTCGCTTTCCAGTGGTGGCTGGAGAAAATCTAAGGTACCGGTGGCGGGTAAAAAGTCATTGTTGGCATCTTCTGCGTAGATGCGCGCTTCAAAGGCGTGGCCTTTAATTTTCAGCTCATCCTGACGCTTGGGCAGGTTTTCCCCAGCGGCCACTCTCAGTTGCCATTCCACCAGGTCCTGGCCGCTGATAAATTCCGTGACCGGATGCTCTACCTGCAAGCGGGTATTCATTTCCATAAAATAGAAAGAGCCGTCGACATCAAGCAGGAACTCCACCGTACCCGCACCCTGGTAACCTATGGCCTGGGCGGACTTAATGGCGCTTTCGCCCATGGCGGCCCGCAAGTCTTCGCTCATACCTGGGGCAGGGGCTTCTTCGATAACTTTCTGGTGGCGTCTTTGTACCGAGCAGTCGCGCTCAAATAAATACACGGCATTGCCGTGATTATCACAAAAGACCTGGATCTCGACGTGTCTTGGCTGGGTCAGATATTTTTCCACCAGCATGGTATCGTCGCCAAAGCTGGATTTTGCTTCCCGCTTGGCAGCCGCCAGGCCTTCACTAAATTCTTCACTGCTCCATACCTGGCGCATGCCTTTACCGCCACCACCGGCGGTTGCTTTTAGCAATACCGGGTAACCCATGTCATCGGCGGCTTTTTTCAAGACTTCTGTTGACTGGTCATCACCATGGTAGCCGGGCACTAAAGGTACTTTGGCCTGTTCCATGATGTTTTTAGCGGCCGACTTAGAACCCATGGCTTCGATGGCAGCTACCGGCGGGCCGATAAAAACAATGTTTTCTTTTTCACATAAACGGCAAAACTCAGCATTTTCCGATAAGAAGCCATAACCCGGGTGTATCGCCTGGGCGCCGGTGCGTTTGGCGGCTTCGATAACTTTTTCCCCTAGCAGGTAACTTTCTCTGGAAGGGGAAGGGCCGAGATAAATGGCCTCGTCTGCCATATTGACATGTAGGGAGTCGGCATCGGCGTCTGAGTAGACGGCGACGGTAAGGATCCCCATTTGACGGGCGGTTTTAATGACGCGGCAGGCAATCTCACCACGGTTTGCAATTAATATTTTAGTAAACATGGTGATTATCCTTTACTCTTGTTTTCTGCACTGTCAGTTTGCCAGCCGGGGGCGCGTTTTTCGAAAAAGGCGGTTAACCCTTCCTGCCCTTGCTCAGATACCCGGATAGCGGCAATACGCTCACTGGTATCTTGCAACAATTCATCATCGATATCCTGATAGGCGACATCAAAGGCGAGAGTTTTTGCGCGACGCATGGCAAGCGGGCTGTTGGCCAATAAAGTGCGGATCATACCATCAACGGCTTCATCTAAAGCTTCGGGAGAAACGACTTCATCTACCAGGCCTAAATGTTGTGCTTTATCGGCAAAGAATCGCTCGGCGCTTTGGAAATAGCGACGACAGGCTTTAAGGCCCATGGCATTGACCACATAAGGGCTAATGGTCGCCGGGATCAGGCCAAGTTTAACCTCACTGAGGCAAAAGCTGGCTTTTTCACTGGCAATGACAATATCACAGCAGCTGGCCAGACCGACAGCGCCGCCAAAGGCTGCGCCCTGGATTTTCGCAATTGTTGCCTGAGGCATAAAGTTCAAGGTTTTTAACATGACAGCCAAGGCATTGGCATCTTTTAAGTTTTCTTCATAGCTGTAACTAGCCATGCGTTTCATCCAGCCGAGATCGGCACCGGCAGAGAAACTCTTGCCCGTTGAGGCCAATACCATCACCCGGATGTCGTCATTGCTTGCGATGCTGCTAAAAGCAGAAGTCAACTCAGCGATAATGGCATCATCAAAGGCATTATGTTTGTCCGGGTTGTTTAAAGTAACGGTGGCTACACCGTATCTGTCTATCTCAACCACTACCTTTGCATCTGTTTGTAGGTTATTAAGTGTTGTCATTTTCACTCCTACATTCTAAAGACACCAAACTTGGTGTCCTCTATGGTTTTATTCAGGGAAGCGGAAATGGCCAGGCCTAATACCTGACGGGTTTCAGCCGGGTCGATAACGCCGTCATCCCATAAGCGGGCAGAAGCGTAGTAAGGGTGTCCCTGGTGCTCATAACTGTCGACAATCGGCTGTTTGAACTGGGCTTCCTGCTCCTGGCTCCACTCTTCCCCAAGTTTGCTTTTTTGATCCCGTTTAACCTGGGCCAATACACCGGCGGCCTGCTCGCCACCCATCACTGAAATACGGGCATTTGGCCACATAAACAAGAATCTTGGATCATAAGCGCGGCCGCACATGCCGTAGTTACCGGCGCCGAAGCTACCGCCGATCAAGACGGTAAATTTAGGCACCTGGGCTGTTGCCACTGCGGTTACCATTTTGGCGCCGTGTTTGGCAATACCGCCGGTTTCATATTGCTGGCCGACCATAAAGCCGGTGATGTTTTGTAAAAACACCAGCGGGATTTTGCGCTGGGCGCATAATTCGATAAAGTGTGCGCCTTTTTGCGCTGATTCACCAAAAAGAATCCCGTTGTTGGCGACTATGCCTACCGGGTAACCAAAGATGCGGGCAAAGCCACATACCAAAGTCGTGCCGTATAAGGCTTTAAATTCGTCGAACTCGCTGCCGTCGACGATGCGGGCGATCACTTCCCGGACATCATAGGGCTGGCGCGAATCTTTAGGAATAACCCCGTAGATTTCCTTGGGGTCGTATTGCGGCGGCTCTACCTCAGTGATATTCACCTGCATAGGTTTAACCCGGTTGAGGTTTTTAATGGTGCTGCGGGCGATTTCCAGCGCATGGTTGTCATTTTGGGCGTAATGATCCGCCACCCCTGAAGTGCGGCAATGGACATCGGCGCCACCTAAGTCTTCGGCGCTGACCACTTCACCCGTGGCCGCTTTTACCAATGGCGGCCCGGCAAGGAAGATGGTGCCTTGCTCTTTCACGATAATGGACTCGTCCGCCATCGCCGGCACATAAGCGCCACCTGCGGTACATGAACCCATGACCACGGCGATTTGTGGAATATTCAAAGCCGACATATTGGCCTGGTTGAAAAAGATCCGGCCAAAATGCTCTCTATCCGGGAAAACATCATCCTGGTTCGGCAGGTTGGCGCCGCCTGAATCTACCAGATAAATACAGGGCAGGTTGTTTTCCAGGGCAATAGCCTGGGCCCGTAAGTGTTTTTTCACCGTTAACGGGTAATAGGTACCGCCTTTTACCGTGGCGTCATTGGCGACAATCACACATTCCTGGCCACCGACCCGGCCGATACCGGTAATGATACCGGCAGAAGGCACGTGGTCGTCATAGACTTCATAAGCGGCAAGCTGTGATAGTTCCAAAAAAGGTGAGCCGTTATCGAGCAGGGAATAGACGCGGTCCCTGGGCAGTAATTTTCCTCGACCCAGATGACGTGCCTGGCTTTTTTCGCCACCACCACGTTTTATGTCTGCCAATTTTTCTTTCAGATCGTCGACCTGTGACTGCATAAAAGCAGCATTTTCAATAAAATCCTGGCTACGAGGATTAATTTTGGAAACTAATTTAGCCACTGTGCTTACCTTGTTGCTTTATTTAATTGTTTTACAGTTATCATCCTTCCCGGATGAGTTTATTTAGACTCAGTGAAAAGTTCACGGCCAATCAACATACGGCGAATTTCTGAAGTACCTGCGCCGATTTCATAAAGCTTGGCATCACGTAATAAACGGCCGGTAGGGAATTCATTGATATAACCGTTACCGCCTAAGATCTGGATAGCATCAAGTGCCATTTTCGTTGCCAGTTCGGCGCTGTATAAGATCACACCGGCGGCATCTTTACGGGTAGTTTCACCGCGATCGCAGGCCTGGGCAACATTGTAAACATAAGAGCGGGCGGCATTCATTTGCGTGTACATGTCGGCAATTTTGCCCTGGATCAACTGGAACTCACCGATAGACTGGCCAAATTGCTTACGGTCATGGATATAAGGGACAACATTGTCCATACAGGCGGTCATGATGCCTAAAGGTCCGCCGGATAAGACGACGCGCTCATAATCCAAGCCGCTCATTAATACTGCTACGCCTTTGTTGAGTTCACCTAAAATATTTTCTTCAGGTACTTCACAGTCGACAAATACCAGTTCACAGGTATTGGAGCCGCGCATCCCTAACTTGTCTAATTTCTGGTGACGGCTAAAGCCCGGGTAGTCGCGCTCAACGATAAAGGCGGTGATGCCTTTAGAGCCGGCTTCCATATCGGTTTTGGCATAAATGACATAGGTATTGGCGTCCGGACCGTTGGTGATCCACATCTTGTTGCCGTTTAAAATGTATTTATCGCCTTTTTTCTCGGCGCGGATTTTCATGCTCACCACATCTGAGCCTGCATTTGGCTCACTCATGGCTAAGGCGCCGATATGCTCGCCTGAGCATAATTTCGGTAAATATTTGGCTTTTTGCTCATGGGTACCGTTACGGTTGATCTGGTTTACGCAAAGGTTTGAATGGGCGCCATAGCTTAAACCAACAGAAGCCGAAGCGCGGCTGATTTCTTCCATGGCGATGACATGTTCAATATAGCCTAAGCCGCTTCCGCCGTATTCTTCCGGCACTGTTAAGCCCAACAGGCCCATGTCGCCAAATTTACGCCATAAGTCATTAGGAAATTCGTTGTCAGCATCAATTTGCTCGGCACGTGGAGCAATTTCATCACGGGCAAAGGCGTTGACCTGATCGCGGATCATGTCTACGGTTTCGCCCAGGTTGAAGTTTAATGATGAATATTGAGAAATCATGGTTGTTCCTTAAATTGTGTTAACTAGTGCTCGTAAACGAGTTGTCGTAAATTAGTAGTCGTTAAATTAGTTCTGTTTATCTTGTTCAATTGCCACCAGGGTGTCCTGACAGCTTTTTTCTAAATTATTCAATTCCATCAGCACGGCTTTAATGTCTTTTAGCTGCTGGTTTAAGTCTGCTTTTTTCTGATAAATCAGCTCCATCATAGTATGTAACTGGGTGGCACTGGTTTTATCGGCATCATAAAGTTCAAACAAACGGCCGGTTTCCGCCAGCGAAAAGCCCAGGCGTTTGCCCCGTAAAATGAGTTTCAAGCGCACGCGATCCCTTTGATTATAAATCCGGGTTTGTCCTTTCCTGGTCGGTGCAATCAGTCCCTGATCTTCATAAAAACGTATGCTTCTGGTGGTAATATCAAACTCTTTGGCCAAGTCGCCAATAGAATAGGTCGTTTGCTCAGTTTTTTTCATGATGTCGTCAGCAGAGTAATAATCATCTAACACTACCTGAAGTTTACGTTAACGTAAAGTTGCTTGTGCCGCTCTTGTGCCAGAAAAGTAAAGTTAAGTGTAAGGCAGAGCTTACAATTGACAGTCAAATATCGTTTATTTAATTGCAACAAAAAAGGGTAAATCGCTATCAGATGCTCTAAAGTAGCGGCAAAAAAGTAACCTTGGGCAAGGCGTCTGTTGATAATTTCAACTGGTCTTATCTGCGGCTGTGAATCGCGGTTATTAAGTTTACGTTGGCGTAAACGTTAATTTGGGTTACCCTTTAGCACTTATATCGTCATACAAGTAGTTAAACCAGGTTTCGTTTTCTAAGGTCGATTATTTGATTTTTTATCCCTGGCTTTGAAGTTAAATTTTTCTAAATAGTTGTTTATTTTCATTAGACTGCAACAACAAAAGGGTAAAATAAAACCCGGTGAAAAATGGCTGGAAAATGCCGGTTTAATTCTGCATTTTTAGCCGGTTTGCGTATATAGTGGTGTTTCGGTACGGGGATGTATCGAATAAGTAATTAAGTCTTATTTTTATAATTAGGAGAAATTTTATGTCAGCTCTGGATCCTGTCGTTATTGTCTCTGCTGCAAGAACCCCTATGGGCGGTTTTATGGGCAATTTATCCGATGTTACTGCGCCGCAACTGGGAGCAAGTGCTATCAGTGCCGCGCTTAGCCGTGCGGGAATTGAAAATGATCAAATCGATGAAGTGATCATGGGGTGTGTTTTGCCGGCAGGTTTAAAACAGGCACCGGCTCGTCAGGCAGCACTAGGCGCTGATTTAGCTTTATCTACCGTATGTACCACGATTAATAAAGTCTGTGGCTCAGGCATGAAAGCGGCTATGTTCGCCCATGACGCCATCGCCGCAGGTTCTATCGATGTCGCCGTTGCCGGTGGTATGGAAAGCATGAGTAATGCCCCTTATATCTTACCTAAAGCCCGCGGCGGTATGCGCATGGGCCATGGCCAGGTATTCGATCACATGATGTTGGACGGCCTGGAAAATGCCTATGACGGTATTGCCATGGGCTGTTTTGCCCAGGATACCGCCGATGATGCGGAATTTACCCGTGAAGATATGGATGCCTTTGCTTTACGCTCTTTAGAGCGGGCAACCTCAGCCATAGATTCGGGCGCTTTTAACGATGAAGTTGCCCCGGTTACCGTGAAAACCCGTCGCGGTGAAGTTTTGGTGGACACCGATGAACAGCCGGGTAATGCCCGTCCGGATAAAATTCCTTCATTGCGTGCGGCCTTTAAAAAAGACGGTACTATTACCGCGGCTAACTCCAGCTCTATTTCAGACGGCGCCGCAGCATTAGTATTAATGAAGCGCTCGGAAGCTGAAAAGCGTGGCCTTACCCCGCTATGTAAAGTTGTCGGTCATGCCACCCATGCACAAGAGCCGGCGGAATTTACCGTGGCACCGGTCGGCGCCATGAAAAAGCTGTTAAGCAAAATCAGCTGGACCACGGCAGATGTTGACTTATACGAAATTAACGAAGCCTTTGCCATGGTAACTATGTTGGCGGTAAAAGAGCTGGAGCTGGACATCAATAAAGTTAATATCCACGGCGGCGCTTGTGCCTTAGGGCATCCTATCGGTGCCAGCGGTGCGCGCTTAATCGTTACCCTGATCCACGCCTTGAAAAACAAAGGCTTGTCTAAAGGGGTTGCCTCTTTATGTATCGGTGGCGGTGAAGCAACGGCTATTGCATTAGAAATGCTTTAATTTTGTAAGTTTGAACAGGCTATTAGGGAACTAATAGCCTTTTTCTTTTTCTGACAAGCTGTACCTGGGTGCTCAAATAATAATAAAACGGCCCAAACCATGGTTTGTTATTAGTAAATATTTCTTTTCATTGGGGAAAGTAGTGAATTTTGAGTTAACTGAAGATCAGCAAATGTTTGCTGACACCGCAAAACAATTTGCCGATGCTGAATTCGCGCCGAATGCGGCTAAATGGGATCAAGAGCATATATTTCCAAAAGACGTGATTGCCAAAGCCGGTGAGCTGGGTTTTTGCGGCCTGTATTCTCCCGAAGATGTCGGCGGCCTGGCACTGAGCCGGTTAGATTCCTCGATTATTTTTGAACAATTGGCTATGGGGTGTACCGCAACCACGGCGATGATGACCATACATAATATGGCCACCTGGATGATCGCTACCTGGGCAAAGACTGAAGTTAAAGAAAGCTGGTGTCCTTCCCTGGTAACCGGTGAAAAACTGGCGTCTTATTGTTTGACTGAGCCGGGTGCCGGTTCAGATGCCGCTTCATTGCGTACCAGTGCTAAACGTGACGGTGATCATTATGTGGTGAACGGCTCTAAAGTTTTCATTTCCGGCGCTGGCGATACCGATGTCCTGGTAGTGATGGTGCGTACCGGAAAAGAAGGTGCTAAAGGGATTTCAGCCCTGGCGATTCCCGCTGACTTAGATGGCATTGTTTATGGCAAGCCGGAAGAAAAATTAGGCTGGAATGCCCAGCCCACCCGCCAGATCACTTTTGATAACGTCAAAGTGCCGGTAGAGAACCTACTGGGTGAAGAAGGCGAAGGTTTTACCATCGCCATGAAAGGTTTAGACGGCGGACGTATTAATATTGCTACTTGTTCCATCGGTACCGCGCAGCAGGCGTTAAACAGCGCCATGGCTTACATGCAAGAGCGGGAGCAGTTCGGTAAACCGATTGCCGGTTTCCAGGGCTTACAATTTAAGCTGGCGGATATGGCCACAGAACTTGTCGCGGCCCGTCAGCTGGTGCGTTTGGCGGCTTTTAAGCTCGATAACAACGATCCGGAAAAAACGGCCTATTGTGCCATGGCAAAGCGTTTTGCCACTGACATCGGTTTCCAGGTGTGTGATGCTGCGCTGCAAATTCATGGCGGTTATGGCTATATCAAGGAATATCCGTTAGAGCGTCATTTCCGTGATGTCCGGGTACACCAGATTTTAGAAGGCACCAATGAAATTATGCGGGTGATCATTGCCCGTCGTTTATTAGCCGAAGGTGCTGGTTTATTGCTTTAGTGCTCAGTGTCTGAGTGCCGTTGTAAAAGAACAGAAGAAGAGAAAAAATTATGACATCCGATCATCTTATTGTTGAAAAACGCGATCACGTCGCCATAGTTACTTTTAATAATCCGCCTGCGCACACCTGGACTTTTGAAAGTCTGAGTGATTTGCGGGACTTGGTACTGGAGTTGAACCAGGATAAAGCTATTTATGCGCTGATCTTAACCGGAGGCGGCAATAAGTTTTTCTCCGCCGGCGCCGATTTAAAATTATTTGCCGATGGCGATAAACAAGTGGCGGCAGATATGTCGGCTATTTTTGGTGAGGCTTTTGAAACGTTGTCAGCGTTTCGCGGTGTTTCTATCGCTGCCGTCAATGGTTATGCCATGGGCGGCGGATTGGAAGTGGCCCTGGCCTGTGATTTCCGTATTGCCGAGCAGCATGCGCAAATGGCCTTGCCGGAAGCAACCGTAGGTTTATTGCCTTGTGCCGGCGGTACGCAAAACCTGGCGCTGTTGGTAGGCGAAGGCTGGGCGAAACGTTTGATTTTGGCCGGTGAAAGAATTGATGCCGACAAAGCGGCCCGTATCGGCCTGGTAGAAGAGGTGGTTGACTCGGGTGAAGCATTAAATGCGGCCTTGGTGCTGGCAGAAAAAGTGGCTAAGCAAAGCCCGGTGGCGGTAGCCGCCTGTAAGAAATTGATCCAAAGCAACCGTGAAATGCCAATCGCTCAGGCCCTGCCGCAAGAGCGCCAGGCATTTGTTGATCTTTTTGATACCCAAGATCAAAAAGAAGGGGTGAGTGCTTTCCTCGAAAAGCGTAAACCTGTCTGGTCAAATAAGTAGTGCTGGTGAAAATGAGTAAGGAACCCACTGAATGAATAACATAGTGCTTTTTCAAGAATTACTGTGCGATAACGGCAAGAAAGTCGGTATTGCCACCTTAAATTCCGAGCGTTCATTAAACGCCTTAAGCGGCGAGATGATAGAAGCCTTGTACCCGCAGCTAAGCAGCTGGCATGACGATGAAGACATTGCCGCCGTTTTCCTGCAAGGGGCAGGGGAGAAAGCCTTCTGCGCCGGCGGAGATATCGTTAATCTTTATAATGCCATGAAAAGCCATACCGGCGACTATTCTCCCGAGGTGGAAGAGTATTTCACCAAGGAGTATCAACTTGATTATCTGATCCATACCTTTAATAAACCCTTTATTGTCTGGGGAACCGGCATTGTGATGGGCGGCGGTCTGGGCATGATGGTGGGTGCCAGTCATAAAGTAGTCACGGAAACATCTCGCATTGCCATGCCGGAGATCAGCATCGGCTTGTACCCGGATGTGGGCGGTACCTGGTTTTTAAACCGTATGCCGGATCAATGCGGGCTGTTTTTGGGCTTAACTGGTGCCTCTATTAATGCCGCCGATGCCAAATATACCGGTATGGCAGACTTCTTTATTCTGGCAGAGAAGAAGCAAGCCTTGCTTGACGGTCTTAAAACCGTTAACTGGGGTAATACCGTGGCCCTCAATCATGACAAGTTAAGTAACTTGATGCATGACCTGGAGTTAGTCTCCAATGTAAAGTTGCCGGTTTCCCATGTCAGGGCGCAAAGTGCGTTAATCGAGAAAGTCATGGACTTTGATAATATCGCCGACATAGTCAATGCTATTGTCTCGGCTGAGGTTGAAGACCCTTGGTTTAATAAAGCACAAAAATCCCTTAAACACGGTAGTGCGGTCAGCGGCCATTTGGTATATCGCCAGTTGAATACGGGTAAAAATATGTCGCTGGTGGATTGTTTCCGCATGGAACTTAATTTATCAGTGAAATGCGGCCAGTTCGGTGAATTTGCCGAAGGGGTGCGTGCGCTGTTAATTGATAAAGATTACTCGCCTAAATGGAAGTACAGCTCAATTGCCGATGTCGACCCGGCCATCATTGACTGGTTTTTTGAGTCTAAATGGCAGGCAGATGAACATCCGCTGGCACAGCTGGGCAGTTAGGCCCGGTTTATCGTAATATTTTGAACATAAAAAACAAAAAATTATAGCGAATATTAACAAGGGGAAAGACATGGCGAATGTTGCCTTTATTGGATTAGGAAATATGGGTGGTCCTATGGCTATTAATTTAGTCAAGGCAGGCCATCAGGTAGCAGTATTTGATTTATCAGAAACAGCTGTGGCACATGTCGTTGAGCAAGGGGCGACAACACATGCAAGTGCTGCAGAATGTGTAAAAGATGCTGAGTTGATTATTTCTATGTTACCGGCAGGCAAACATGTTGAAGGTTTATACCTGTCAGAGCAGGGCTTGATTCATCATATCGGCCAAGGCGCCCTGGTAATTGATTCCTCTACCATAGATGCCAATACTGCGCGTAAAGTTGCCGCGGGTCTGGCTGAAAAAGGCATTGATTTTATTGACGCACCGGTATCCGGTGGTGTTGGCGGTGCCCAGGCCGGCACTTTAAGTTTTATGGTCGGTGGTAGCGCAGAGCACTTTGAAAAAGCCAAGCCTGTGCTGGATAACATGGGCAAGAATATTTTCCATGCCGGTGATCACGGCGCTGGCCAGGTAGCCAAAGCCTGCAATAATATGTTGTTGTCTGTCCTTATGGTAGGCACAAGTGAGGCTTTGCAGCTGGGTATTGCCAATGGTCTTGATCCTAAAGTTCTGTCAGAAATCATGAGCCAGAGCTCAGGTAGTAACTGGACACTGGATGTTTACAATCCTTGTCCCGGCATCATGGAAAATGTGCCTTCTTCCAACGACTACCAGGGCGGTTTTATGGTGGATTTAATGGCAAAAGATCTCGGACTTGCTATGGATACCGCAGTAAGCAGCCAGTCATCCACCCCTATGGGAGCATTAGCCCGTAGTTTATATGCCATGCATGCAACTGCCGGTAATGGCGGCAAAGATTTCTCCAGCATCTTTAATTTATTCTCTAAGCAAGAGAACTAAGGAAAATTCATGAATTTAACCGATAAAGTTATTGTCATCACAGGTGGCGGACAAGGTTTAGGTCGTGCTATGGCTGTTAACTTAGCCAACAGCGGGGCAAAACTGGCCTTGATTGACTTAAATGAAGAACAACTTCAGCAATCTGTTGCTTTAATCGAAGAAGCGGGTTCATCTGCCCGTTATTATCTTGCCAATGTGACCAATGAAAGTGACGTCGAGCAGACTTTCAGCAAAATTGCCGCTGACTTTGGCGGTATCGATGGTTTGATCAACAATGCCGGTATTTTAAGAGACGGTATGTTTGTTAAAGCCAAAGACGGTGTCGTTGGTAAAAAAATGTCATTGGAACAATTCCAGTCGGTTATTGATGTTAACTTAACCGGTGTTTTCCTGTGTGGCCGCGAAGCTGCGGTACACATGATAGAAGGTGGCCGTAAAGGCGTGATCATTAACATGTCTTCTATTGCCCGTGGCGGTAATATGGGACAAACCAACTACGCAGCGTCCAAAGCCGGTGTTGTTGCCATGACAATTACCTGGGCACGTGAACTGGGTCGCCATGGTATCCGTGTTGGTGCTATTGCTCCCGGTGTTATTCGCACGGCAATGACAGATGCCATGAAACCGGAAATGCGCGAACGTCTGGAAAAAATGAAGCCGGTAGGTCGCTTGGGTGAAGCCGATGAGATCGCCCATACAGCAAAATACATTTTTGAAAATGAATTTTTCACTGGTCGTGTGGTGGAAATTGACGGCGGTCTTTGCATGTAATGCTGTCTCTTGTTTTTATGGCTGTATTTTTTGTATTGGTACGGCCATAAGAACAGACTCGCACTTTTTATCCATCACGGATGATGTCTTCGGTTAACCCCACAAGTATAAAGATGATTAAGTATGGCTAAGGCACTTTTTTTAGATCGTGATGGTATTATCAATATCGACCATGGTTATGTGCATAAAATTGACGACTTTGAATTTGTCGGTGGCATCTTTGAGTTATGCCAACTGGCTGCAGCAAAGGGTTATGACATTTTTGTTATCACCAATCAGGCGGGCATTGCACGCGGGTTATACGCTGTTGCTGATTTTGAAACATTAACCTCCTGGATGTTAGCTCAGTTCAAAAAGCAGGGCATCGATATACAAGAGGTATTTTATTGCCCTCATCATCCGACTAAAGGCGTTAATGAATTTAAAATGTCGTGCCAATGCCGTAAACCGGCACCCGGTATGATCTTAAAGGCACAAGAAAAATATAATATTGATCTTGGGCTGAGTATTTTTATTGGTGATAAACCTTCAGATATGCAGGCGGCAGAAGCTGCCGGTATTAGCAGCCGCATCTTAGTGGCAAGTCGTTATCTTGAAGAAGAAATCAAAAACGATAGCGAGAATGCGAGTAATAACGGCGCTGGCAAGCAAGATCTAACCAAACAATCCAAAGTTATAAAAGTGAACAATGTGCTTGGCGCAATCGAAATCATAAAGGCATTATAAAAAATGGCGAATTTTTTATGTTTATAGGCCTATATTTGTTTACTTATTGAGCGATTGAACTAGTATTTAAAATTAGTTATTTTTTTCGCTTGACCTGAAGAGAAAAATCCCTAAAATGCGCTTCCACTTCTTCGGGGCATCCCAAGGAAGTGTTTTGATAAGTTTACTCTCGTTTACTTAGTGCTGGATAGACCAGTTAACTATTGAAAACAATTTAAGGTTTTTACTTTTTATTTGAGATAAAGCTTGACATCAAAACTGAGAGGCGTATGATGCGCATCTCGCTTGAGACAAGCGATCAAGCAACAATGATTAACGAATGCGATTAATCATTTTCGTTTAACTCGTTAGTTAAATGAAGTTCTTTAAAAATTAGTTATCATGCAATTTGTGTGAGCACTCACGTTAATGTTGATTTTACATAGTTCTTCGCTTTTCGAAGCAAGAGCAAAAATAAACTTAATGATGAATGACACACAAAACTATTATTCATAGTTTTATATGTACAGATTCATTGAGTCAGAGAGCTAGTCTCTCACAAACGATTTTTAATTGAAGAGTTTGATCATGGCTCAGATTGAACGCTGGCGGCAGGCTTAACACATGCAAGTCGAGCGGAAACGAGAAGTACTTGTACTTCGGCGTCGAGCGGCGGACGGGTGAGTAATGCTTGGGAATATGCCTTATGGTGGGGGACAACAGTTGGAAACGACTGCTAATACCGCATAATGTCTACAGACCAAAGCGGGGGACCTTCGGGCCTCGTGCCATTTGATTAGCCCAAGTGAGATTAGCTAGTTGGTAAGGTAATGGCTTACCAAGGCGACGATCTCTAGCTGGTTTGAGAGGATGATCAGCCACACTGGGACTGAGACACGGCCCAGACTCCTACGGGAGGCAGCAGTGGGGAATATTGCACAATGGGCGAAAGCCTGATGCAGCCATGCCGCGTGTGTGAAGAAGGCCTTCGGGTTGTAAAGCACTTTCAGTTGTGAGGAAAGGGGTGTAGTTAATAACTGCATTCTGTGACGTTAGCAACAGAAGAAGCACCGGCTAACTCCGTGCCAGCAGCCGCGGTAATACGGAGGGTGCGAGCGTTAATCGGAATTACTGGGCGTAAAGCGTGCGTAGGCGGTTTGTTAAGCAAGATGTGAAAGCCCCGGGCTCAACCTGGGAACTGCATTTTGAACTGGCAGGCTAGAGTTTTGTAGAGGGTGGTGGAATTTCCAGTGTAGCGGTGAAATGCGTAGAGATTGGAAGGAACATCAGTGGCGAAGGCGGCCACCTGGACAAAAACTGACGCTGAGGCACGAAAGCGTGGGGAGCAAACAGGATTAGATACCCTGGTAGTCCACGCCGTAAACGATGTCAACTAGCCGTCTGTATCCTTGAGATGTGGGTGGCGCAGCTAACGCGATAAGTTGACCGCCTGGGGAGTACGGCCGCAAGGTTAAAACTCAAATGAATTGACGGGGGCCCGCACAAGCGGTGGAGCATGTGGTTTAATTCGATGCAACGCGAAGAACCTTACCATCCCTTGACATCCAGAGAATTTACCAGAGATGGTTTAGTGCCTTCGGGAACTCTGTGACAGGTGCTGCATGGCTGTCGTCAGCTCGTGTTGTGAAATGTTGGGTTAAGTCCCGCAACGAGCGCAACCCCTATCCTTATTTGCCAGTGCTTCGGGCGGGAACTTTAAGGAGACTGCCGGTGATAAACCGGAGGAAGGTGGGGACGACGTCAAGTCATCATGGCCCTTACGGGATGGGCTACACACGTGCTACAATGGCAAGTACAGAGGGCAGCAATACCGCGAGGTGGAGCGAATCCCACAAAGCTTGTCGTAGTCCGGATTGGAGTCTGCAACTCGACTCCATGAAGTCGGAATCGCTAGTAATCGTGGATCAGAATGCCACGGTGAATACGTTCCCGGGCCTTGTACACACCGCCCGTCACACCATGGGAGTAGGTTGCAAAAGAAGTGGCTAGTTTAACCTTCGGGAGGACGGTCACCACTTTGTGATTTATGACTGGGGTGAAGTCGTAACAAGGTAACCCTAGGGGAACCTGGGGTTGGATCACCTCCTTATCTTGAAGTAGAACAATGTTCTCGTTGAGTGTTCACACAAATTGCACTGATAACAAATTAATAAAGAAAAAACCAACTTTTCAACCGAATGTGCGTTGAAAACTGTTCTTTAACAATCTGGAAAGCTGATATATATATACCCGTGAATAATCGTTTTTATAAACGGCTATTTACGACGATGAACACAGTGTCGCGCTGTGAACATCAACCTGATAATGATTTCTTCCTTGAATCATTATCAACTCTTATTCAAGACACTCTATGAGTGCGTGAAAATGTCAGACTTTACAACTTAATCTGGTTTAGTCACCAGATATTCAAGCTTTTACTTAGGTAAGACTACTTGGGGTTGTATGGTTAAGTGACTAAGCGTATGTGGTGGATGCCTTGGCAGTTAGAGGCGATGAAGGACGTGTTAATCTGCGAAAAGCGAAGGTAAGGTGATAAAAACCGTTACAGCCTTCGATGTCCGAATGGGGAAACCCACCCGTCATCAGGCGGGTATCCTAAAGTGAATTCATAGCTTTAGGAGGCGAACCGGGAGAACTGAAACATCTAAGTACCCCGAGGAAAAGAAATCAACCGAGATTTCCTTAGTAGCGGCGAGCGAACGGGAATTAGCCCTTAAGTGATTTGTACATTAGTGGAACAAGCTGGAAAGCTTGGCGATACAGGGTGATAGCCCCGTACACGAAAATAAACTTATCATGAAATCGAGTAGGTCGGCACACGTGAAATGTTGACTGAACATGGGGGGACCATCCTCCAAGGCTAAATACTCCTAACTGACCGATAGTGAACCAGTACCGTGAGGGAAAGGCGAAAAGAACCCCTGTGAGGGGAGTGAAATAGAACCTGAAACCGCATACGTACAAGCAGTGGAAGCCGGATTTAGTCCGGTGCCTGCGTACCTTTTGTATAATGGGTCAGCGACTTATATTCTGTAGCAAGGTTAACCGATTAGGGGAGCCGTAGCGAAAGCGAGTGTTAACTGCGCGTTCAGTTGCAGGGTATAGACCCGAAACCCGGCGATCTACCCATGGGCAGGTTGAAGGTTGAGTAACATCAACTGGAGGACCGAACACACGTATGTTGAAAAATGCGGTGATGACTTGTGGGTCGGAGTGAAAGGCTAATCAAGCCGGGAGATAGCTGGTTCTCCCCGAAATCTATTTAGGTAGAGCCTCGGATGAATACCACTGGGGGTAGAGCACTGTTAAGGCTAGGGGGTCATCCCGACTTACCAACCCTTTGCAAACTCCGAATACCAGTGAGTACTATCCGGGAGACACACTATGGGTGCTAACGTCCATTGTGGAGAGGGAAACAACCCAGACCGCCAGCTAAGGTCCCAAAGTACTAGTTAAGTGGGAAACGATGTGGAAAGGCATAGACAGCTAGGAGGTTGGCTTAGAAGCAGCCATCCTTTAAAGAAAGCGTAATAGCTCACTAGTCGAGTCGGTCTGCGCGGAAGATGTAACGGGGCTAAACTAGTCACCGAAGCTGCGGATTCAAACTTTGTTTGAGTGGTAGGGGAGCGTTCTGTAAGCCGTTGAAGGTGTGTTGTAAGGCATGCTGGAGGTATCAGAAGTGCGAATGCTGACATGAGTAACGATAATGGGGGTGAAAAACCCCCACGCCGAAAGACCAAGGTTTCCTGTCCCATGTTAATCAGGGCAGGGTAAGTCGGCCCCTAAGGCGAGGCGGAAACGCGTAGTCGATGGGAAACAGATTAATATTTCTGTACTTCTTATAATTGCGAAGGAGGGACGGAGCAGGCTAGGTGAGCATGGCGTTGGTTGTCCATGTGAAAGTATGTAGGTTGGAATCTTAGGCAAATCCGGGATTCTAAGACTGAGATACGAGACGAGGCTCTACGGAGCTGAAGTCATTGATGCCATACTTCCAGGAAAAGCTTCTAAGCATCAGATTATAAGGAACCGTACCCCAAACCGACACAGGTGGTTAGGTAGAGAATACTAAGGCGCTTGAGAGAACTCGGGTGAAGGAACTAGGCAAAATAGTACCGTAACTTCGGGAGAAGGTACGCCGACTATGGTGATGGGACTTGCTCCCTAAGCTGAAGTCGGTCGAAGTAACCAGGTGGCTGGAACTGTTTATTAAAAACACAGCACTGTGCAAAATCGAAAGATGACGTATACGGTGTGACGCCTGCCCGGTGCCGGAAGGTTAATTGATTGGGTTAGCTCTGCGAAGCTCATGATCGAAGCCCCGGTAAACGGCGGCCGTAACTATAACGGTCCTAAGGTAGCGAAATTCCTTGTCGGGTAAGTTCCGACCTGCACGAATGGCGTAATCATGGCCACACTGTCTCCACCCGAGACTCAGTGAAATTGAAATTGCGGTTAAGATGCCGTATACCCGCGGCTAGACGGAAAGACCCCGTGAACCTTTACTATAGCTTGACAGTGAACATTGCTCCTACATGTGTAGGATAGGTGGGAGGCTTTGAAGCCAGCACGCCAGTGTTGGTGGAGCCAACCTTGAAATACCACCCTTGTATGCGTGATGTTCTAACCTGGGGCCCTAATCGGGCTTGGGGACACTGTCTGGTGGGTAGTTTGACTGGGGCGGTCTCCTCCCAAAGAGTAACGGAGGAGCACGAAGGTTGGCTAAGTATGGTCGGACATCATACGGTTAGTGCAATGGCATAAGCCAGCTTAACTGCGAGACAGACACGTCGAGCAGGTACGAAAGTAGGTCATAGTGATCCGGTGGTTCTGTATGGAAGGGCCATCGCTCAACGGATAAAAGGTACTCCGGGGATAACAGGCTGATACCGCCCAAGAGTTCATATCGACGGCGGTGTTTGGCACCTCGATGTCGGCTCATCACATCCTGGGGCTGAAGTCGGTCCCAAGGGTATGGCTGTTCGCCATTTAAAGTGGTACGCGAGCTGGGTTTAGAACGTCGTGAGACAGTTCGGTCCCTATCTGCCGTGGGCGTTTGAGAATTGAAGAGGGCTGCTCCTAGTACGAGAGGACCGGAGTGGACGAACCTCTGGTGTTCGGGTTGTCATGCCAATGGCATTGCCCGGTAGCTACGTTCGGAACTGATAACCGCTGAAAGCATCTAAGCGGGAAGCAGGCTTTAAGATGAGTTCTCACTGGGACTTTAAGTCCCCTGAAGGGCCGTTGGAGACTACAACGTTGATAGGCAAGGTGTGGAAGTGCTGCGAGGCATTGAGCTAACTTGTACTAATGACCCGTGAGGCTTAACCATACAACACCCAAGTGGTTTTAAGATTGTATGAAGACTGACATAACAAACAAAAGTCACGTACACATAGATTTGAATAAGATTAAGTAAATATATCGTTTTCCAAGATTGACTGTTTTTGTCTAGCGACAATAGCACTGTGGTACCACCTGATCCCATGCCGAACTCAGAAGTGAAACGCAGTAGCGCCGATGGTAGTGTGGGAGTTCCCATGTGAGAGTAGGACATTGCTAGACTTCTATTTAGAAAAGCCCGATTCGAAAGAGTCGGGCTTTTTGCTATCCAAAAAAATTTATATAGCAGCAATGTCTGCAGCATTGAAAATCTCGCTAATACTTTTCATGTTTTTTCGTTGCAGGGCCTTGTACAGCAATCCATACGCTAACGCATAAATAGCACAAGACTAAATGCGGGCATAGCCTGATTTATCGTGCGAATTGGTCTTTTATTAATAGTGCTATCCAAACCACAAAGGAGAGCGCCTATTTCAACATTACTTATCTATTCACTGTTGTTTTAACAGCAGCAACTAAAGTCGCAACCCCTGAGTGAAGCAACACTCAGAGGTCGCTAACCACAACGAACTTAACGAGAGTACGTCATGGCTAAATATCATCATACGCCAGAGCTTGACTCGGCAAAAGTAAAATATCCCATTTATCGGCAACTTACCGTGCAGGAGACTGTCTGCGGGTCGGCAGCAAGAACCCGCGGTATAGGGATTAACTATGTACCGGTAAAGCTTGAACCTTGTGTTGTGCTCAGAGGCAAGTGGCTTAGAAAGGCCGGATTTGCTGTTGGGCAAAAAGTCCGTATTGAAGTAAATCAGGGGGCAATCTACATAATCCCTAAGCAAGTTGATGTTGCGGTCGGTAACAATCGGCAAACGGAGGATTAGCACTAAAGTGGAAAAACTAAACTGCTGTGCTGAAAGCTGGCATAGCAGTTTTAGTTTTGGCGCAATGCTAAAATATGGGTCTTTCACGCATCCATGTTGCTTATTGTCAGACTCTTATTTAGAGAAGCCCGATTCGAAAGAGTCGGGCTTTTTGCTTTCCTGAACTGAGCTTTTGTTTAGCAACAATAGCAATGAAGTTGGAGCAGCCCTTCGACTCCTAGAAATGGTATGTGATAGTACTTCAGCTGCCAGGTTCACTTATCTAGTCATTTTCTTCACAAAGACGACCACAAAGAGGGCTATGGTAAAACTGCCGGTAAAAGCCTCTACAGCGGCTACTGTGCGGGAAACGCCTACGGGGGTGAAGTCGCCATAGCCAAGTGTAGTGAAGGTAACGACAGAATAATATAAGCAAGACAGGTATAAGCTAAAGTTATCTGTGAGACTGGCACTGCTGTCAAATGTCTGGATACTTCCCTGATAATTTAGTCCGGTCATAGCGTATATAAAAGCACAGCAAATAATGATTAATATGGAGATACCTATTATGCGTACGGGGGCTTCGCCATAACCGCAAAACAGATCGATAACTTTTGATGTCAACCGCTTAGTGCTGAATTTGGGCAGCTGCATTCTGCGCATGGTGAGCTCTTTTTGAATAAACTCTCCGGCCATCGCAAAAATTCCTTCGCGCTCGGCATGTTTTCTTAGATCGCGATAAATTTCTTCTGCCTGCTCAAAATAATCATGTGCCTGAGTGATATTTTTTTCTTTTAACGCCTGGTGCGCAAGGTACTCCTGCCTGAGTTTTTTTCCTATCCGTAAATTCTCTACCTTACTGTGGCTCCAGCGAACGCCCAGTAAGTTGGCTTGCTGTAATGAGGCGCAGTTCAGGTTGGCGTAACGTAAGTCGGTTTTCATTAAACTGGCGTGATCAAAAGTGATATTGAACAGGTGGGCCCCTTCAAGATCAGCCCGGTAGAGATCGGCATAAGAAAAGTCATAACCTGTTTTCTTATTATGGTTAACCAGATCTATTTCTTTTAGGTTGGCGCGTTTAAGGCTGATCCCCCTTAAGAGTCCGCCACTTTTAGCATATTCTTCCAAGGCCTGTTTAATTTCTGGGCCTTTTTTGTCCGTGGACGGATCATGCCAAAAGCATAAGCCGGATTCATTGGCTTCACAGGAGCAATTATAATTCTCCGGGTCTTTATATTGGCACAGGGGCTTTTCTTGATCCATTAACGCAGGCTTCCTTTTATTTATTAATACAGTATAGTTAGCGAACTTGAAAATGCTGCGTTTGGTGTGTTTTTTATACCAAGCATATAAAAGTGAAGGTAATTATGAATATCCAATTATGTATTGCAGACTATAAGGATGAACAACAGGGCAAGGATTTATTGATGCTGTTAAATGCCTATGCGCTCGATCCCATGGGGGGAGAGGAGCCGTTAACTGAGTATGTTAAAGAGAATTTGCTGACTGCTTTGTCTCAACGATCAGACATGTTTACCCTGCTGTGTTACCTGGACGGTAAACCGGCCGGTTTGATTAATTGTATTGAAAGTTTCTCAACTTTTAGTTGTCAACCTGTGATTAATGTCCATGATGTTGTGGTGTTACCTTTCTACCGGGGCCATGGTTTGTCTGAGAAAATGTTACAGGAAGTTGAAAATATTGCCAGGGAAAAGGGCTGTTGTAAGCTGACCCTGGAAGTGCTGCAAGGTAATGCAGTCGCGCAAAAGGCCTATCGAAAGTTTGGCTTTTCAGGTTATGAGCTTGATCCTGAAATGGGGCAAGCCATGTTCTGGGATAAGAAACTCGCCGGCTAAGGCTGAGCTTGGCATGACCATGCCTCTTTGTCAGGAACAAGGCCCCGGAAGTTAAATTACCGGGGCTGCTTTACCCATTATCGCCACTCTCGTGGCTGATCTAGTATTGTTTATTAAAAAGAGATAGGTCTTCTCTTACCTTGAGAGGCTTCGGGCTCTGGCGGCTTTTTAGCAGCCTTTTTCTTCGTGGAAGGTTTTTGTTGTGCCTGCTTTGCTTTTTTGGACCGGGGAGGGGGCATATCAGTTGCCGGAGCTGGCTCTTCTTGCTCTACCAGGCGGATCTGTATGGCATCGCCGTTAAATTCCACGATGTCACCGTCAAAAACCTTTTTACGCTTTTGGTATTCAACTTCATTATTAAGCAGTACATAACCTTCGCTGATCACTATTTTTGCTTCACCGCCGCCGCCAACCATATTGGCTATTTTAAGTAACTGGCAAAGTGCTATCGGTTGCTCAGTTATTTCTACTACCTGGTATTCAATGTCTTCTTGCATATTTTTCTCTAAATCAAGTTTCTAAGGCGGTCTACTTTCATGCTAAGGCGTTATTCTAACATGTCGGCGGATAAGGCGGTTAGTAGTATCTGCTCTAGGGTTTAACGGCGGAAAAGTAAAAAATGAATGTTTTTTAATCTTTTTTCGTAATTTTACTTGCATCTAATACCTTTTTCTCTATAATACGCCGCGCAAGAAACGGCAAGATACCTGAAAGGGTATTACGCAAAGCTTCCGGTCTAAGGGTAATTACCTACGATAGCGGGGCCACCTAAGCTGATTGGGTAACGTGCGTCTGTTTCACTACTTCTTATTTGTTGATGAAAGGTTATCTGATGAAAAAATTACTTATTGTTCCTGCTGTTGCTCTTCTGTCTGTTGCTTCAATTCCTGCTGTTCACGCTGCGGATATCGCTCAATCTATCTGTGAGTACGTTCAAGCGGATGATAAAGGCCGTTTACGTTCTTACCTTAAATCAAACAAAATCAAAATCCGTAATGTTTTCGACGGCGTTCAATGTAACGGTCAAAACTTATTGGCTTTTGCTTCAGAGAAAAACTCTCTGGTTACCGGTACTTTGATGATTAACAAATTACCAAGAAAAAAAGTAGAAGGTGTTTTAGCTTCTATCCAGTCTCCTGAATTAACGGCTGCTGCTCAAAAACGCATCAACGGTTAATATTAAGCCCTAAAGGCTCGCTGTAAAAATTTCTAAGCCCGGTGTTCCAAGAACACCGGGTTTTTTTATGGCTGTTGGTTTAATCAGGTGCTGTTTATTCTAACCAGCAAAAACTAAGATAGTTCCAAGTGAGTTCGTCCTGAACCCTAGGCAAAAGGACGTCAAGAAAACGTCTCTGTTTATATCCTTTCCTCCTCCTGCAATATTTTATTCAGTAAAGTTAGCTATTTTTCATGTGGTTAAAAAACGCTCTTTTTTAGTACGATAAACTGGAACAGGTGTTGCCTGTAAAAATGCCGGTCATGGTGACTAAAACCGTAATTTTGAGGGTAGTACGATGAAGTTGAATTCGATCACATCCGGTTCTTTGATTAATAGCATGACGCTAATGGGTTCTATGCTGTGCAGCTCGGCAATACAAGCTGCGGTGCCGCCAGCCTATGGCAGTAACTTACTTAACCAGCAATCCTCCGTGGCAACCAATGTTGCCCCCATGAATAGCTGGACCCCGGGTTGGGTGCTGGTGGATGCTTTTGCCAAAGCGCAGGACTGGGTGCCAATGCCCTGTGATTTTTCCTCCTGGGGAACCGGACCTGCACTGGATCTGGATAGTAACCGCTGGATACGTTCATTACAAAATGAGCAGTGTGCCTATACCTCGGTTTTCAGTAATCAGGCAGGGCACTATCCTGGGGGGACCTATGTGATGTTGTTTGAAGGGGAGGGCATGTTTATTACCGGGCCTTCCGACAATGAAACGGTTTATTACCCGGGTATGGAAGTGGAAACCACCGGCAACGGGTTAAAACGCATCACCTTTGATGTTAACCGGCAAACCCAGGATGAGAACGGGATCAGTTTTTTACTCTTGTCACAGCAGCAAGACTATATCCGCAATGTGCGCCTGATCACCCCGGGTGGTGTTTGCGGTCGCTCACCAACCGAATTAAACCGGTTAAAGCAATGCCAAACCCCCAGGGGAGGCACCGGCCAGTGCGCGCTGGATGAACAGTGCTATGACTACGAGCAGGTTTATTATGACAGATTTACCGATCCCGTGAGTGAAATGGACAATAAAGTGGTCTTTCATCCGGAATATAGCCAGCATTATCAGCAATACTCCGCCATTCGTTATATGAAATGGTCCAGGGTAGAAGACAACCCGGTGGTCAGCTGGAGCGACAGGGTAACGCCTCAGGAAGCGATGTTTACCCGGGATGACCGCGGTTTTCCCTATGAATATATGATTGCCATGAGCAACCTGCTCAATGCCGACGGCTATTTTAATATTCCTGTGATGGCCGATACACACTATATTGAGCAATACGGCGCTATGGTCAACAGCCTGCTTCAGGATAACCTCAATGCCTATATAGAATACGGCAATGAGTTCTTTAATGCGGCGACACCTTTGCCCTGGGGACATGCCCTGGCGCAGGCGAACCTGCCGACATCAGGTATTCCCGCCACCGACAGCGACTTTACCAAGGTGGCCAAATGGTCTTCCGGGCAGGCCGCGGTGGTGTTAAACCAATGGCGGGCGCAGTTTGGCCAGAATTCCGATCGCGTTACCCGGGTTATCGCAGGTTTTAACCCTATTCCCAGTTATACCCAGACCGCGGTGGAATTTGAAAATACTTATGCCAGTGTTGATGCCCTGGCTATGTCCGGTTATATCGGCCCCGACAGGCGTTGGGTTGACGATCAGAGCCGGTTTGATACTCTGACCCTGGATGAAGTGTTTGAAGAAATTACCGATGGCCGTCATCTGCAATCGGGTGCATCGCTGGCAGATCTTAACCAGGTATATACACAAGCCAATGCCCTGGCAAGCACGCACGAGCTTTCACTTATGCTCTATGAAGCAGGCCAGCATATAGTGTCCATTGGCGCACCGGCAACAACGGTATCAACCATGATCCAGGCTAACCGGGATCAACGCATGGGCACTGCCTATACCAGTAATTTTACTAACTTTCGCAATGCCGGTGGTACTTTGATATTTAATTTTCTGGTGGAGGACCTGTGGAATGAAAACGGCACTTTCGGCATGCTGGAATATCAGGATGATGGCCCGTCCCTTTCTCCTAAATACCAGGCGGTGAGTGACTTTATTACCAATAATCCCTGCTGGTGGACGGGATGTAACTAGCCGAATTAAAACCGGGCACTAGGTCATTCATGGCGTATTGTTAGTGCCTGAACTTTAATGTGTAATTTTAGTAGTAAGTGGTTGAATTATGAGCTGTTAACTGGCACGAGTTGTGCAGCGTGCCAGTTTGGCAATTTTGCCATTAATTTGACAAACAGAAAGGATTTTCTTCTCTCATGCACAAGTATTACATGAAAAAAACTTACGAGAATAAACTGATTACTTTAGTTTTTCTTACTATGTTAGTGGTATTGATGTCGGTAAAACCGGTTAAAGCTTCCACCATTATTTTAGATTTTACCTCTAACCCATCAACCAATATCTTCGGTGTTTCCACCAATGCCTTTGATTCTTCTCCTTTTGGTTTTACCGGCTTATCCCACAGCCAGGTAATTGATAGTATCTTTGATACCGTTGTTGAAGACTTTTTTGGTTATGTTTATCCGTCGTTGCCACCGGGTAAAGAGCTAGATCTTGACTTTGAAATCGGCACCATAGGCTCAGGACCGTTAAATGGTGACAGTGATTACTCTTATTTTAAAATAGGGGAAGATTACCTCAATCAAACCGGTGCGTTAGGGCACGCTTGCTTAAGCTGTGCCTTAACGGATAACTTTAGTTATTCGGCGGGAGCCGTGGTTGGCTCTATCTTCACCGACAATTTATTAGGTTTGGCGCAGTTGGCGTTAACCGATGAAGACAGGATCAACCTGATTGCCGGTACCACTTCCCATGAAATTGGTCATGCCTTGTCACTGCCTCACCCTACAAGTGCAGAAGCCAACCCGGGAGAGTCCAGCTTTGGTTTGATGGGCACCGGGGCATCGCCGACCAGCATGCCAAATGGTGAGCGTATATTAGACCGTGCTTTCTCTTACAGTAACTTTGAGCAGCTGATCAATGCCGTCGGTTTACGTGACATTGCCGTTGATGTACCTGAGCCGGGAACGGTGATCTTGATGTTATTAAGCCTGACATTACTGGCTTCACGCAAAAAGCTGAGTAAATAAAGCTTTTATGCGTTTTATCTCAGTAAAACAAGCCGTTGTTATTACTATGATAACAGCGGCTTTCTCTTGTACCATAGCCGCGCCACCTGCACGGGCGGACCAGCTGTTTTTTACCGCCAAAGAGCTGGTAAAAATGGCTGATGTCGCCGTTATCGGCACTTTGGTGGATAAACATCAAATAACACTGGCAGGTGAGCAGAAGATTAACCTGGGCGTGCTTCGTATTGAAAAGCACTTTAAAGGCTTAGAGAAAACACAGACCACTTTACTGCTTCAGTTAGCCCCCTATCATAAAGCCGGACTCACCAGTACCGATGTGCTCTTGCCGGAGAATGCCCAAGGTTTATGGTTATTGCAAAAATATCCGTCGGGTCTTTATCGTCTCGAACGTTCAGACGCGTTAAGGCCAGAACAAGATGCAGCAGAGCTATTTAAGGGGGACAAATAGTTAGTTGCTGATTGCATCTTGATCTCTCCTGTAACAATAGGCCCGCTGGCATAGGCAATTTGCCTACCGTATCCTCACAGGGGCTTGCCTGTTATAGCCGTCAGCATTTTATCAGCCGTTGACCGGGGGATCTCAACCTTGATTGTTTCATGCATTTTTTTCAAGTTGCGCCTGGTTATCACCGTAAGAGGAAGGTTTTTCGGCAACTCCCCGAAAATTGCCTGATAGAATACTAAGGCCGTGAAATAGGTGCCCTGGGGAGACGGGTGAATTTTATCCGGGGTATGAAGGGCAATATGCGGTGCTGCCTGATTCAGCCGTCGCCATGCTTGTGCTACCGGGACAACCTGGCCATCAACCGCTTGTGCCAGCTTGGCATATAATGCATTGGTTTCCTGGTACATTTGAGGCACAAAAGCCTTAAAGGCCGCTTTTTCCTGTTCATCTTCATAGCTGTCTACCCACCCGGGTATGCCGTTATAAGCCCAGGTATTAAATAATAACAGCCGGCTATTTTGCTGTTTTGCGATATTGGCAAACAGTTTGCCGTATTTAAGGGTTTTCTCCGCTTGGTCGATCGCGCTGGCACTGGAGTCCTGCAATACCACAAAATCCCATTTTTCAGCGATGATTTTTTGCCGGGCAATCCCCCGTTGCCAATGCTCAATTAAAGCTGTGCTGTTTTTCAACTCCGAGCCGATAACCAATTCTTTGCTATTGGCACGGGCAAAAGCTTGTAACACATCGGGTAAATAGTTATTCCCGGTTAAGCTGTTACCGATAAAGAAAATTTTTGACGGTGTTTTTTCTAAAGGGAGCTGAGTACAAGAAAGTAAGCCGAATATTAAGAGCAAGACTGTAAGAAAAGTGCTTAGATAGTATTTCATGTAAAAGTCCGTTTTATAAGAAAATATAAGGCTTATACCTATCTGAATTGAGGTCTATTTGCAGCGAAACAGATGAGTGATTTGTTATTGGTATTTTTTATGCGCTTACCCTAACATAGATTTTTCGGCTGTGTACAGGCAAGGCAAGAGTCGTTTTAATTGAGTGGTAAAAATGATGCTTTACTTTTTCGGGGAAAATCTATATAGTTTCTCGGTTATTTATTCGCCTCTCGTTTATTTAACAGATTATCTTAGTGATAATTCGTGTTATGTCTTTCCCTTTCACAGTCAGATATCACCCCAAATATTAAGCTTAATTGTTGTCTGATTTTCGAGTATACCCTCGTTAAGCTAGTTATAATTTTATAAAAGATCTGATCAAACAATAATATAGCTTTTCTAATTCATGCGTTGTTACGCAAATTTAAAGAGTTTTATTATGTCATATACATATAATGGTACGGTTTATTCAATAACCTCTCCGGTCACGTCGATTTCTGTTAACAAATTCAATGTCGTTGTCAGAGATCAAAAAGGTGCCCAGTTATTTACGTTTACGAATGTAAACGATTCAAAACGTTTTTTAGCTTGGGTATACCAGGCTTAACTTTCTTATGATGATGCCTTTGTTCTCAAAGGCATCAGTCAAAAACAGGCTATGGCGAATAAGCTTTCGCCTTTGCCGAGAATGCTCCAACCTTTTATCTGTGATCCCTCTACCTTTTGTTGTCACTTTCCCACAGGCTAAAAATATGTCCTCTTTAAGTGGTAAGACCAGGTGTAAGAGTGTTAGGCTGTTACTGCTTATTTTATTTCAGGCTGACGGAAATTTACCATGAAAACTTTTAACTCGGACGATATCACTATTGATTGCCAGGATGGCCAACAGCTTGCCGCTACGCTTTTTACACCCAAAGACGAGGTAAAAGGGGCGGTATTGATAGGCCCGGCAACCGGTATCAAGCGTCAGTTCTATCACAGTTTTGCCTGTTATCTGGTTGAAAATGGCTATGGTGTGATCTCCTATGATAACCGGGGCATAGGGGAGTCATTATCAGGAAAAGTGCGTGCCAGTAAAGCCTCGCTGCAGTGTTGGGGGGAGCAGGATATGCCCGCGGTATTAGAGGCGTTAAAAGGTTACTTTCCTGATACGTCCTATCATTTAATTGGCCATAGCGCCGGCGGACAGCTTGTGGGTTTGATGCACAACGGCAAAGATTTGAGCTCTATTTTTAATTTTGCCAGCTCCTCGGGGCAATTAAAAAATATGAAACTGCCATATTCCCTGAAAGCCAATTTCTTTATGAATGTTTTTGTGCCGTTAAGCAATTTATTTTTCGGCCATACTAAATCCCAGTTGGTGGGCATGGGGGAGCCGCTGCCTAAAGGGGTTGCCCAGCAATGGCGTCTTTGGTGCAATGGTCAGGGTTATGTTAAAACGGCCTTTGGTAAAACGGTTAACCAGCACTGGTATCACGAGCTGACTACGCCCTCTATGTGGGTGAATGCCAGTGATGATGATATTGCCATAGATGATAACGTGGCGGATATGTTGTCTGTGTTTAAAAAGCTTAAGGTTGACACCCTGACGGTATCCCCCCAAGCGCATGGTTTAGATGAAATTGGCCACATGAAGTTTTTTAGCCGTAAGTCAAAAAGTTTATGGCAACATGCCATTAACTGGTTAGAGCAGCACAGCAGCAGCTAACGCCATTTATTTACCGTGTGCCAGGGATTGTGTTTTTATTGCTGCGATTACTGAAACAGGTGACTTTGGGGGTGAACAGGCTTAAACCGGCGTTAACACTTGTGTATCCGCATGGCTAAACAGGCTGACTTATGGTGATATAAGCAGCGAAAAAGTATGGAAAAGCTTGTTAAATGAGCAGCGAGGCTTTATAAATTAATCATATCGGCTTTTAAAGCAAAAGGATGCAGCTTTGGATTTTTCGACTTTTATCATACTCGTTGTTTTTTTACTGCCGTTTATTATTTATACCGACAGCAAGGCCCGGCAGGAGGAGAACCCGCAGGGCAGTGAATTGATCATTTCCCTGTTACCTTTATGTGCCTTTTTCTATAGTGAGCAATATTGGCACTCGCTGTCGATCCTGATCTTGATGATGGTTTATGGTATCGCATTAAAAATACTGGCCCATAAAAAAGGCTGGTTACATTTTGATATTGCGCTATTAAAAAGCCATTGTATCGGAGTTTTTTTCCTGGCGATCTCGGGTTATTTACTCTACCTGCTACTCAGCAGCCTTTGGGGGCTTTTCTTTGGTCCGGAAGGGATAATGGCAACGGTTAGTGAGAAACGCCTTTACTGGCCTTTCATTATTTATGCCTTGCTCATTGCTGCTATTTTCCTGACCATTTTCACCGATCAGGGGCGGGCGCATGCCAATAAGCTTGCCCCTTATGCTTTATTTGGGGTTTTGGCCGGCTTTGTTATCTTACCCTGGTTTACCGGCTTTTACTGGCTGTTGATGCTGGCTGGAGCCTTGATTTTTCTTTTTATTACCGAGTTTATGTGTACCTATAAAAGTGAAGATGTTACCGGCACCGGCGGTATCATGTTTTTTTATGGTTATGTTTATATGATGGCCAGTGTGGTGAGTGTCTTTATTTATCTGATCTTTTTTTAGGGGAATTTAGCGGCAACTTGATGAAAAGCACTATCAGGTGTTAACCGATCAGTGCCAGGGCTATTTGCGGCAGTGACTGGCTTTGTGACAGCAGGGCGGTAATGGCCTGTTGCTGAATCTGTAATGCCGTTTGCTTGGAGGTTTCCTGGGCAAAGTCTGTGTCCTGGATACGGGAGCGGCTGGCGGTGATATTGCTCTCGATATTAGACAGGTTATTGATGGCGTGATCCAGGCGATTGGAAAAGGCCCCGAGGCTTGCCCGTTGATCGTTGACATACTGCAGGGCATCGTCGATAGAGGCTATTGCACTCTGGGAGTCCGCTACCAGGTCGATACCGCTTAATCCCAGGTTATCTGAAGAAAAGCCGCCGACCAGCATCTTGATGGTTTCATCAGCATTGGCGCCGATTTGAAACTGGGTAGTTTCTTTCGGACCGCTTAGCTCAGATTCATAATCGGCCAGCAATACCTGGTTTAAGCCTGTGGCCGCATAGTTGGTGCCCGAGGTAAAGTCGTTCGGATCGGTATCATCATCGCCTTTAACAAAATAAGCGGTAAAGTTTGCCGTAGTATTATTGCCGTTGGCGCCGACTATGGTTTCTTCCCGGCTGGGGCCGCCGTCGGCATCAAGGCCGCCAAAAGCGCCGTTATCGGCATTGGCGGTATTGATATTGGCGGTGATAAAATCTTCAAAGACGGTACCGCCCATGATTTCTGTTTGAAAGGTATTTTCATCAGCATAGGGGGTGGTGGAGTTGAACGCGGCGTCAAAGGTTTGTCCGCCCGCCAGGGCCGCCATAAAATTCTGGATGCCGGCGCTGCCGATCTTGTCTTCAAGGTAGCGCATGGCAATATAACCGCCGGAATAGACACCGGCGATTTCTATGCCTGTAGAGGTGGGGGCCGAATTGTCGCCAAAAATGCCGTTTAATTCGGCTTTAAGCGCCGCCACGCCAAAGTTGGCGATGTCGGATGCCACCCTGTCATCGGCGCCGCTCACCGCTTCTGCCGTGCCTTCGCGAAACCAAGTGGGGGTGGAGGCCAGATCCATTTGGTTGGCCATCACCGCATGGGTCATTTCATGAAGCAGGGTTGATTTTAACTGGTTGGTTTTGTCGCCGTCTAAAGTGGAAAAATCATCCAGGTCGATATTCATCATCAGCTCTGTGCCGGCGGGAGCCAGATAGGAAACCGAGGCCAGTACCCCGGAGGCGCCGTCGATATTTTCCAGGTTAATCTTAAAGTCGGCGCCATCGCCGGTTAGTCCTAAGACCGACTGGATGATATCTTCCGACTCGGCCAGTACGCCGCTTTGCAGCACATTTAAAATATTGCGTTCGGCTTCATCGGCGCCGCCGGAGCCTATGCTGTCGGTTTGGTTAAAGACCTGTTTGCCGCCAAAGGTAGTGGTTTCGTTGATGCGGGTTAATTCCTGTTTCAGCTGGCCGAACTCTTTATCCAGGGCATCTTTATCGTCATTGGATAAAATTCCGTTACTGGCTTGCAGTGACAGATCCCGCATACGGAATAACACATTGGTGACTTCTTCCAGGGCGCCTTCTGCGGTTTGGGCGATAGAAATACCGTCATTGGCATTGCGCTGGGCAACCGACAGGCCGCTGATCTGACTGCTCATACGGTTGGATATCTGTAATCCGGCAGCATCATCCGCCGCCGAGTTGATGCGCATGCCGGAAGACAGGCGCGCAAAGGTGGTCGACAATTGATTGGCATTCGCCGTTTGTTGACGGTGTAAAAATAAATTGGTTGTGTTGGTATTTACACTGAGCACACACTCATCCCTTATACAGATATCTTTTTCTTTATCGGCATAAAAGGATATTTTTTAAGGTAAAAATTGACATTTCTTTACAAATAACAGGGAAGTAAGATATTTTCTGATTGTAACTTGTTGTAAACAAAGGGTAAAAATCCGTAATTTATATTGATAAATTTTTCATTAGCTTGCCATTAATACAAAAGTACCGGGTGAGTTCGTTATTGCCGGGGAAAAATAATCCGATATTTGATGCTGTTAACCGCTTCCTGGTAACTTACTCGCGGGAAAAGCTGCGCTTTATCTGACAGAAACTCTGTCTGAAACAAGATAACTTGGTTTATTGGGTTATATTTAAAAACAATGCCTGAGCGATATTGGAAATTGTCCCGGGGTTTTCCCGGCCAAAGGCGGTAATCCACTTGTTTTAGTTTGGGACATTGTGCGGAGTTTCTATATGATGATCATCAATCAGCATAGCCTGTCTATTTCCATTAAACGTACCCGTGAAAGATATTTTTTGACCTTTAAGGCAGTGGGGAAACTGACCCATCAAGATTATGAAATGATCAAGCCTTTGATTGTCTCGGCTTTAAGCGGCTGCGATAAGCCTAAACTCGATCTGCTAATTGATATTACCCAGTTCAGGGGCTGGTCCTTGCGGGCCGCCTGGGATGACTTTATCCGCGGTCTGAAACATTGCGGAGAGTTTGAACGGGTAGCAGTATACGGCAGCCAGAATTGGCAGCGGATATTAAGTAAAGCCGGGAACTGGTTTATTGCCGGGGAAGTGCAGTATTTTGAAAACCGTCTCAGTGCCCAGCGCTGGATTGAATCTTAGTGCGATAAGCGAAAAATTAAACTAGTTTTCATGAAAGCATCCGGTTAACGGCAAAATCTGTCGGATGCTGTTAACTTGTCCTTGTCTGGAAAATTTTTCAAAGGCTAGTTTTACCCTGTGATATTTTCTTTCCTTCACTTTTACAGGGCGTGGTTATCGCTTGCTATATCCAGCATGATAGCCCGGGAAAAATGTTTTTTCGGCAGAATATAATTGGCGAAATAAACCTGGTAGTTATTAGATAAGGTCTCTTTTACCAGCGACTTACTGATATAGTGATCAGGGATAAAACGTGAAGTTTGCTGCTGGAAATCGAATTCGTTAAAGCTGAGTAAATCAAATGAGGCCGGCTGTAAAATGTCCAGAATAAGCGGCGCCCGTTCAATCAGGTTAAGGTTGGACTCGACACTGACATAACTGCTGTTGGCCTGCGGGGTCACATGTATGGTTAAGTACTGGTGATCGCGTATGGCATTAACAGAATAGCCGTAGGGCTTAAAAACAAAGTCATCGAGGCTAAACCCCGGCAATAAACGCTCCAGCTGTAAAAACTCCCGTATCTGGCTGGCCGTTAATCCCGGCGTGGTTAATTTTTCTGAGGCCTGAGAGCTGATCTGATAAGCCAGCAATTCATAGGTTTTGTGCTCCGGATTGGCCCTGAAGCCATTATCCTGGTGAAAGACATAGTTATGATGGCTGTCCATTTCACCAAAGCGTAATGCCTTGCCCGCGAGATAACGGCTCAGTAACTTGATATCATCACCAAAACAGCTGGGCTGGGCATGGGAGAAATATTCATTTTTACGCTGGTAGGTAACATGCACCAGCTTATCAACCCCTATCTTTTGGATAAAATATTCCACCGAGTTAACTAACCGGGTTTCGCCGCAGGTGAGAATAACAAAACGATCTGCCCAGACAAACAGGCTTGATTCTGACAGTAAAAACGCTTTGCACTTTTGGTTAGACATAGTGGAGAGGATGCGGGCATTGCAACAATTGACTAATGCCGCCCAAAAATCATCGCTGATATCGGTAAGTAAACAAAGCTGTTTTGGATCAACGAATACTTCCGCCTTCTTTTCTGAGCCTTCAAAGAACAAGTTTTTTCCTCAAAATATAGGGGTTGTCAGGCCAGCATAACCAACATTAAGTTATGCTGGTTTTATCTGTCGCCTTATATGAAAAATCAGCGCTATTTTACGAGTATCTTTCGTTATTTTAAACACCTTTTTGTTTACGAAACGTTACTGCTTTTACTGGGATAAAAAACCAGGGGGTTTCCTTGTTGATAAGAAAAACAGCGGTTATCGTGCCGTTTAGCTCTGCAGCAAAGTCCAGGGGAATAAAACAGGTTTTTGCAAAAGAGGCTGCCGCTGATAATTACTTGCCGTGAAACAGCCAGATTTTATGACGTTGACCATGAACCGCCGCATGCCGTTAATAAAGGGGTTAAAGATTAAATAAAGATATTAAAAACATCCACTTTTCTCGAAAAAAGGAGGGTAAATAAATATTCATATATTACTTGTCACTCTTCCATTGGTTTTAGCAGGCTGTATTAATTGTATTGTTTAGTGGTGAGAACTAATACAGGGCACCCGTTAACGATATATGTACACTTCGTTCACTAAAGTGTTGGTTTTTTTTACACTTTCGTACCTATTCACTTCTTATTTGTTCTATCTGTTTGTATTTTAAACGCTTTTGTTATTGGCATGTTGCTTGCCTTAGTACGTCTGCCCAAGAAAAGCAAATAAAAATATTGAATTATTCATTTAACGAGCAAAAAGTACCTTGCTTGTGGAATATCAATCGAATTTCTTGGCTTCAGAGATTAAATAAAACCTGGTAGTGAAAAATAATAATAACAATTACTTAAAATCATCCTGGTATTTCCCTTGAACGAAAATACCCTTTTATGAAAAGGACTGGAAATGAACAAAAATATAATAATGGGTTTATTGGTATCACTTGCCGGCTTTACCGGTACTGCCCAGGCAAGCCTGATACAAGATAATCTTGCAGACAATTCATATCTTTCCTCCTCCGGAGCTGCTTCGTTAAGTGCCAACACGGCATCTGAGGTGGATATTTCCGGACAATTCGATTTAAACGGCCTTGATTATGATTATGCCAAGATCTCTTTTTCTTTTGTTGATGATACCTATCTGTTTGACGATCACCATCCCGGGGATTTAGGTGAAGCAGATAATAGCTGGGGAGAGAGGCCCTATGTCCGTGAAAGCGGCTTTGTTGCGTCATGGTTCTATGACGGCAGTGAGGTCATGCACTTTCCATTTCAGGATATTATCGAAACCGCAGGCATCAGTATCGGCAATATTCTCAGCGGTACTGCCAGTGCCAGTTATATGGACGAACATACCGTATATGCCCATGAGCATGACGAATACGGTCATGAGTGGGAGCCGATGCCGACCTGTGCGCCGACTTGTCAAGAATACTCATTGGAGCACAGTGTTCAACTTGAAGGTTATACCGGCTATTTCACTTTTGAATCTGTTATTCCAAAAAGAATGATAGATTCCAGCCTGATTAACGGTATGCTGAACTTTGATATTAACGCCGTCTCCGGTGATTTTCATCTGGCAGCAGCCACCTTGGAAACTTTTGTTTCACCAGCCTCAGTTCCAGAGCCGGCGACTACAGCTTTATTGGCTTTGGGTTTATTCGGAGTTGGGTTACGTCGCCGTAACAAATGTTAAGATGGAAATAAAGTATTAGAGAAAGGCATTGGTTGGAAATCAGTGCCTTCTTTATATATGGAGATATCTATCCTGTGGCTTCATGGAAGACGAAGAGCAGGGTTTATATATGGATACATTTCAGCTTTTTTTATTAATTCAATTGCTTAGCTGTCAGCTTTCTTTACAGTCTATATGTCACCTTTTCTTTTATCGATGAGACTTAATTTAGTGAATAATAAGATCGAGGGATGAAAGCCGTACACATGAGCGTTATTCCCAAAATACCTTATGCACTACGTCAAGAAGCTTTGATGGTTGGGAGCTGAGTAAATATGTCCAGCAAAATATTCTTGAAACGGCCGGCGTGAATATCGGAAATGTCAGTTCGGGCACCAGCAGCTGTCAGTATATGGATGTTTATATGGTGGAGCAGCATATGCATTTTCAACCCGGCTCTGAATGGTTGATACAGGCCGGTTTCATTGACTCGAATTGTGCCGATGGTTATCGTATGGAGCATTGTTATCAAGCAGAAAGTTTTACCGGTATCTTCATCTTTGAAACTTTTTTCCAAAATCTCTGGTGGGCCCAACCACAGTACATGGTATGCTGAATTTTGATCTTGAGGCTTTACTAGGTGATTTTCACTTAGTCTCAGCTACGCTGAAAAGCTTGGCTTGAGTACCCGAGCCGGAAATGATGAGTTTGTTTCTGTTAGGCTTAGCGGGCTTAGGTTTGGGCCGTGGCAGACAAAAGCCTTAAAGCGATTAAAAATCAAAAAGTTTCTTGAATAAATAAGGCCGGGTAATTTGCTTACCCGGCCTTAAATATATTTACCTGCGCTCCTTTATTTTCTTCGAAGTGCCGGCACTATGTTATTAAAGCGTTGCCGCTTTCATTGCTTTAACAAAATCAGTTAACGCTTCAAGCATAACCTCTGGTTGCTCAAGATGTTGCTCGATAATTTTCACCACGGCCGAGCCGCTGATCGCTCCGGTTGCACCGCTATCAAGCGCCGCTTTCACCTGCTCCGGTTGGGAGATACCAAAACCTATGACCGCAGGCGGGGCATTATACTGAGCCAGCGCCGTGATCAAGTGATCACCCGGTATTTCCGCCTGGGTTTCTGTGCCTGTCACGCCGGCGCGACTTAATACATAGGTATAACCTTCACTAAAGCAAGCTACCTGCTGTAAAGTTTCTTCACTGGCATTAGGGGGGGCGATAAAAATAGGGGCTACGCCGTGGGTTAATGCCGCTTTTCTAAAGGGCTCGCTTTCCCTGATGGGCAAGTCGGCAATTAATACCGAATCAACCCCGGCCTCTGCCATGTCGCGATAAAAGTTATTCAGGCCACGGGCAAATACCAGGTTGCCGTAAAGCAGCAAACCGATTGGCATATCCGGGGCGTATTGGCGTACCTGGCGCAGGATATCGATACAGAGATCGGTATTCATGCCCGAATCCAGGGCACGGATCCCCGCTTTTTGTATGGTTTCGCCATCGGCGCTGGGATCTGAAAAGGGGATGCCCAGCTCTAACGCGTCGGCGCCTGCATCTATCAGGGTTTTGATTATGGCCAGCGACTGCTCGGCGTTGGGATCTCCTATGGTGACAAAAGGAATAAAAGCTCCCTGGTTGTCTGCTTTTAACCGGGCAAAGGCCTGTTGGTAACGTAAACCTGGCTGAGTCATTATGCTTGCTCCCCGTCTTGTTCTTTGGTTGTTGAAGGCGCTGCCCCGGCTGAGGGCTCTTGCTCTGAAAGGATAGTGTGGACATGTGCCAGATCTTTATCGCCGCGACCGGACAGGTTCACCAGGAAAATGGTTTCTTCACTGACTTTATCCGCCATTTTCAGCGCCTGTGCCAAAGCATGGGAAGACTCCAGCGCCGGGATAATACCTTCGTTTTTCGCCAGCGCCTGAAAAGCGGCCAAGGCTTCATCATCATTAATCGGTACATAGTCGGCGCGGCCGCTGTCTTTTAACTGGGCATGTTGCGGCCCGACGGCAGGATAGTCCAACCCGGCTGAAACCGAGTATGACTCTTCAATCTGGCCGTGTTTGTCCTGCATGATATAGGTGTAGTTACCGTGTAACATGCCTTTGGTACCTGCGCTTAAGGTGGCGCCGTGCTGATCTGTGTCTATGCCTTTACCGCCGGCTTCAACACCGACAAGTTTCACCCCGTCCTCTTTGATAAAGTCATGGAACATGCCGATGGCGTTAGAGCCGCCGCCGACACAGGCGATAACGTAATCCGGCAACCGGCCTTCTTCTGCCAGCAATTGCTGCTTGGCTTCTTCACCGATCATTTTCTGGAAATCACGTACCAGGGTCGGGAAGGGGTGGGGCCCTGCGGCGGTACCGAGTAAATAATGGGCCTTGTCATAACTTGCCGACCAGTCGCGCAGGGCTTCGTTGACGGCATCTTTTAACGTGCCGCTGCCTGCGGTTACCGGGATCACTTCTGCCCCCATCAAACGCATGCGAAACACATTCGGTTGCTGGCGCTCGCAATCAACCGCGCCCATATAGACCCGGCATTTTAACCCTAACAGGGAGCAGGCAATGGCGGTGGCTACACCATGTTGTCCGGCGCCGGTTTCAGCGATAATTTCCGTTTTGCCCATGCGCTTGGCCAACAGTGCCTGGCCCAATACCTGGTTGGTTTTATGGGCGCCGCCGTGCAGCAGATCTTCCCGTTTAAGGTAAATCTTAGCCAGCGGATTTTTCACCAGGTTGCGGCACAGGGTTAACGGCGTTGGCCGCCCGGCATAGCTGGTGAGTAATTTATTAAACTCTGCCTGGAAGGCCTGGTCCTGCTGGGAGTCGATAAAAGCCTGCTCCAGCTGCTCCAGGGCAGGCACGAGTAATTCACCGACATACATGCCGCCGAACTCGCCGAAATAGGCGGGCAGGGATCTTTTTACGGCACTTTCATTTTGGGCCTTATCGGCGCTGCTGGTATCTTTGTTCATATCTTGAGAAGTCATGTTAGTAATTCCGGATCCGGGCAAAAACTTGCTGAAGTTTTGCGCTGTCTTTTACACCTGGGCTGCTTTCCACACCTGAGTTTAGGTCCAGGCCAAATAAGTCCTGGTTGCAGAGCTGTTTAAGCGCCTGTTCGATATTGTCGCTGTTAAGGCCACCGGCGAGCAGGGCTTTTGACAGATCCTGTTCGCTTGCTGTTAAGGTTTGCCAGTTAAAGGCCTGGCCGCTGCCGGCATTTTTGCCGTCGAGCACAAAGTGATCTGCCTGCTCGCTCAGCTGGGGCACTTCATCGACTACGGCAGATGCCTGCCATAGCTGGCACTGTGCGGGCAGTTTATCTTTCAGGGCCCGGATATAATCCGGGCTTTCACCGCCGTGTAGCTGCACTGCCCTTAAGTTGAGTGAACCGGCCAGTTCGGCGACCTCAAAGATGTCGTGATTTACAAAGACCCCGACATAATCGAGTTGTGGCACTTGTTCGATAATGGCTTGTGCCTGTGCCGTATCGATGCAGCGGGGGGATTTCCCGGCAAAGATCAAGCCGCCAAAACGGGCACCGGCATCGGCGGCAGCCTGGGCATATTCCGGGGCCGTTAAGCCGCAGACCTTGTTATTGCCAAAAACGAGCTTACGGCAGGCAAGGTCAATGTCCTCTTCTGCCATGATAGAGCTGCCTACCAGGAAACCGTCTACCGCCGGGGCCAATTCCCTGATCTGGGCATTGGTATAGATGCCGGACTCGGAAATAATGATGCGATCATCGGGTATGCTCGGCGCTAAATCAAAGGTACGGCCAATATCTGTCGATAAATCCCTTAAGTTTCGGTTATTGATGCCGATGAGTTTTGCCCCCAGGGCGATAGCCCTGTCGCGCTCTTGTTCGTTGGAAATCTCCGTGAGTATCGCTAAATTATATTGCTCGGCGATGGCGGCCAACTCCAGGTATTTTTCGTCATCGAGTACGCTCAGCATCAACAAAATAGCATCAGCGCCGTAATAGCGGGCCAGATAGACCTGGTAGGGGTCGATAAAAAAGTCTTTATTGAGCACAGGACAAGTCACGGTATCGGTGACAATTTTTAAATAGTCATAACTGCCCTGGAAGTATTTTTCATCGGTAAGTACCGAAATACCGGCGGCGTACTTATCATATTGCCTGCAAATGCTTTTAACATCAAAATCCGGGCGTATCAGACCTTTTGAAGGGGAAGCTTTTTTGCATTCTAAAATGAAGCCCGCCTCAGGTTTGCTGTTACTGCGTTTTAACGCGCCGTAGAGATCTTTTTTACTCGGTACTAAGTCATCAATAAAATTGCTAAGCGGTTTGGCTTTTTTAAGTTCCTCGACCGCTTCGCGTTTATCAAGAACAATTTTTTCAAGAACATTAGCCATTGGTTACCTCTTGCGTACTTGGCTTTTTATCTGCGGAAGGCTCTTGGTTGGCTGAGGGCTCATTAGAAACTTCCACCAGTTTTTCCAGGGTGGTTAGCGCCTTGCCGGAAGCCAATACTTCGCTGGCGAAGCTGGCAGCGGAGGCTAAATCATCACAGCGGCCGTTTAACTGCTCACGGTGTAAATAAAGCAATGCCGCACAATTGATGATCACCGCGGTATTATGGGCGGGTTCACCCTGGCCGGATAAAATAGCCTTGACGATATCGGCGTTTTCTTGCGGGGTACCGCCTTTGATGTCGCTAAGGGCATAAGTGTTCAGGCCGAAATCTGCCGGGCTGACGGTTTTTTGTGTGAGCTGGCCGTCGTTGATTTCGATGATTTGCGAGCTGCCGTGGATAGCAATTTCATCCAGGCCGCTGCCATGAACGACCCAGGCCTGTTTTATCCCGGTCAGTACCAAGCTTTTTGCCATGGTCTCCAGTAAATCCGGGGTATAGACACCCAATACCATAATGTCCGGGTGGGCCGGGTTTACCAGCGGGCCGAGGATATTAAACAGGGTTCTCACCCCCATGTTTTTTCTCACCGGGGCGGCATGTTTAAAGCCCGGGTGGTAGGCCGGGGCATATAAAAAGCAGATATTGGCCTGCTGCAGGCATAAGGCGGCGGTTTGCGGGCTTTTCATTAAATTCACGCCCAGGGCTTCGAGTAAATCTGCCGAGCCGGACATGGAAGAAACGCTGCGGTTGCCGTGCTTGGCCATTTTAAGGCCACAGGCGGCAGCCAGTATCGCTGCCGTGGTAGAAATATTGATGGTATCTGCACCATCGCCGCCGGTACCGACACAATCGGCCAGGGTAAAATTCTGCTTGGGAAAAGGAGTCGCTGAGCCGCGTATGGCAACGGCGGCACCGGCGATCTCTTGAGGTGTTTCCCCTTTGATTTTTAATGCGGTTAGTACCGAGGCCAGCAATTCTGGCGCTGTTTCTCCGCTGATCACCTGCTGGAAAAATTGCTCAGCCTGTGCCTGGCTAAGAGATTCACCGTTAACCAGTTGTTCAAGAATATTAGCCATGTGCTGCTCCTTGTTGGGGCTTTTCTTGGTGTTGCCCGATTAAATAACGAATGCTTTGCGCCAGTAAATGACTGCCGTAGGTGGTCAGGATAGACTCGGGATGGAACTGAAATCCTAAAGCATTATCCTGGCTGTGTTGTATCGCCATCGGCAGATTTATTTGCTGATCTGAGGCTGTTGTTGCCGTGAAATGGGCGATCACTTCCAGCTGCTCGGGCACGGATGTCGCTACCAGCGAATGGTAACGGGCAACGGGCAGGGGATTGCTGATATTTTCAAAGGCGCCGCTGCCGCTGTGGAATACAGGCGAAGATTTGCCGTGGACTATCTCCGGGGCCCTGCCGACGGTGCCGCCATAATGTTGTACCAGCGCCTGGTGTCCGAGGCAGATCCCCAAGATCGGGAACTGCCCGGCGGTTTTGGCGATCAGCTCCATCAGGCAACCGGCGTTACCTGGTTCACCGGGGCCGGGAGATAACACTAGCAGTACTTGCTGCTCGCAGGTCTGCATTTGCTTAATAATAAAATCGGCGCTTAAGGTATTGCGGTAAATCACCGGCTCCAAACCTAAGACCCTGAATTCATCCACCAGGTTATAGGTGAAGGAGTCGAGGTTATCGAGCATAAACACTTTTATGCCGGACAGGGACTGAGCCTCAGTTTTCTGGGAAAGTGTTGTCTGGGAAAGCGATGTCATACCTTGGCCTCCTGGTCGTTTGTGCTTACGGCGGCTTGTGCTGCCGCAATTTTAATTGCGCTGATCACCGCCTGGGCTTTTTGCCGGGTTTCATTGGCTTCTGCCTGGGGATCTGAATCATAGACCACCCCGGCGCCTGCCTGTATATAAGCGGTGCCGTTTCTGACAAAAGCAGAGCGGATCACGATACAGGTATCCATTTCCCCTTCACCGGTAATATAGCCGACGGCGCCGCCGTAACTGCCGCGGCGTTTGCCTTCATACTGGCGGATCAGGCTGGTGGCGCGTACTTTCGGCGCGCCGGAGAGGGTGCCCATGTTCATACAGGCCTGGTAGGCATGTAAGGCATCAAGATCACTGGACAAGGTGCCGCATACCCTTGAGACTAAATGCATGACATGGGAGTAACGGTCCACTTTTAGTAAATCGGCAATATGGCGGCTGCCGGGTTCGCTGACCCGGGCGATATCGTTACGGGCAAGGTCTACCAGCATAATATGCTCTGCCAGCTCTTTTTTATCCTGGCGCAATTCCAGCTCGATGCGATAATCGAGATCCAGGGATAATTTTCCGTCCGGGGTAAAACCGCGGGGCCGGGTGCCGGCGATGGGATAAATTTCTACCTGGCGGTTATGCTGCTGGTATTTGATCGCCGACTCGGGGGAAGCGCCAAAGATGCAAAAGTCCGGGTCGTTAAGGTAAAACATATAGGGGCTGGGGTTGCTGAGCCTCAGCGCCCGGTAGGCGTTAAGGCTGTCGCTGCAGGGCAAACTAAAGGTACGCGAGGGCACCACCTGGAAAATATCGCCTGCCAAAATATGTTCTTTCAGTGAACGGACAATTTTGCAAAAAGCCGCATCGTCCAGATCGCTGGTCACTTCCACCGGCCGGGCATCAGCGCTTTTGTTGGCTTTACCCGGGGTCTTGTCCATAGTGACCGGCTGCTCAAGTGTTTGCTTGATATCGGATAAGCGGCGGCTGATCTCAAAATAACATTTTTGCTGTTCAGGGCCGGAAAATACTGCGCCTATAATTTCACTGGAGCGTTTTTCGTGGTCGATCACCACCAGGGTTTCTGCCAGGTAATAAACATAATCCGGGCAGGTATTCTCGCCGTCAACGACATCCGGCAGCTGCTCGCTGCTGGCTATCATATCAAAGGCAAAAGCGCCGCCGAGAAATACTGCCAGCGGGTGATGGTCGCTGTTACTCATTTCCTGAAAGACCCGCAGACCCTGAAACGGGTTAACGGCTTTTAACCGGGAATTTTCATCGAGCTCAGTGGCACTTTCGGCAAAAGTGGCGTTAAAGCTCTGGTTATCGCCGCTGATATCGGCATGGGGGGCTAATTGTGCTTTGGCAAACGCCAGCGCCGCTTGCCCGTTGACGGATAAGGCGGTAAAGCTGACGGTTTTGCCGCGACAAACAATTTTTGCTGCGGCATCTGTCAGCAACAGACTTTTCAGCTGATGTTTTTTATCAATTTCCGCCGACTCCAGTAACAGGTTATTAAACCGGTCGCCGCACAGCTTTTGATAAACCGCCAGCGGATCTTCCTGATAGCGGGCCGAGCCCGAGAGGGTATTCACCGCCCCCGGCTTGGCATTAAGTTTGTTTATGCTCGAAGCTAGGCCATGGCTCATAACTGTTTTCCTGCCGCAGCAACAAAAGGTTTAATATCAGCCATCAGGCGGGAGAAATCATCCGCGGTTAATGCCTGGTGGCCGTCTGATAACGCTTCTTTGGGATTAAGATGGGCTTCGACGATAATACCGTCGGCGCCAACTGCCACGGCCGCACGGGAGAGGGGGTTGATCAGGGACTTGACGCCTGTACCGTGGGAAGGGTCGACAAAAACCGGTAAATGGGATTTTTCTTTTAAATAGGCCACGGCATTTAAATCCAGGGTATTGCGGGTGGCGGTTTCAAAGGTGCGAATGCCCCGTTCACACAAGATCACATTAGGGTTGCCGGCATTGATAATATATTCTGCCGCCAATAATAATTCTTCTAAGGTGGCGCTCATGCCGCGTTTTAATAATACCGCTTTATCCTGTTTACCGACGGCTTCAAGCAGGCGGAAGTTTTGCATATTGCGGGCGCCGATCTGGTAACAGTCGATATAGTCATGCATTAATTCGGCATCGCTGGGATCGATAATTTCGGAAACAACCGGCAACTGGTACTGCTCGCGCGCGGCTTTTAATAATTTTAACCCTTCAAGGCCCAGGCCCTGGAAACTATACGGGCTGGTGCGGGGTTTAAAGGCGCCGCCCCTAAGCAGCGGAACTCCCTGGTCTTTGATCATCTCGGCAACACCAAAGAGCTGGTCCTGGCCTTCGACCGAGCAGGGACCTGCAATCACGGTGAATTTTCCGCCGCCGACTTTGACGCCGCCGATGGAGATAATAGAGTCATGGGCCTGCAACTCCCGGCTGACTAACTTGTAGGGGCTTAATACCGGTTTTACGGCATCTACCATAGGGTAGCTGTCTAAATGGAGTTGCTTGAGTTTACGTTCATCACCGAGGGCGCCTAAAACGGTACGTTCTATGCCCGGCATGTAGAGGGGCTTAAGTCCCAGGCTGGCAATTTTATCAAGAATTTCATTGGCATCTGTTTCAGTTGCCTGGGGTTTTAATATTATGATCATGGTTATTTCCTAAATTATTTCTTAAAGGGTTGTCATCCGGCGTAAATGGGCAAAAGCCACCAGATAAACCAGCTTTTTACTTTAGTTGTTAACATCTTTAATTCCTCAACGAATAGCGCTAGTTGTCACGGTATAAACGCGGTATAAATGCGCTATAAATTAGTGTTAATAATATTTTATCTCTGGTTTTTGTTCGAGGTCACTTTTGACTGCATCGGACCTCTATTTTTCATGTGAATATATGCAAGGCTAAAAACGAAAAAACCCGCCTGGTAAGCGGGTTTTTAGAAATTTTTTGCATGCAAGCAAAGAACACAACCCACTTATGTAGAGTTATGCCACCACCAAATCAATGAAATAGTTTGTTTTGCTTGTATCATTATTGCCATCTTCACAGTAAAATTGCGTCGAACTAAAATATTATCCCCTATAGAAGAACCCATAATGGACCCGATGTCAACACCCAAGAGCCATGATTTTTCAAATTTACGTGTTGATTTACATAGCCATACCAATTGCTCCGACGGGGTGCTGACGCCGCAAACCCTGGTTGACCGCGCGGTAAACTGCCAGCTGGATGTGTTGGCGATCACCGATCACGACACCACCCGCGGCATTGCCATGGCCCAACAGTATATCCGGGACAAGCAAATGCCGCTGACGCTAATCAGCGGCATTGAAATCTCTACCGCCTGGCATGGTTTTGAAATTCATATTGTCGGCTTAAATATCGATACCGGTAACCCGCAGTTGCAGGCCCTGATCACACAGCAGCAACAAGCACGTGAATTAAGAGCGACTACTATGGGGGTCAAACTGGAAAAATGCGGTTTTCCCGGGGTTTATGATGCAGCAAAAGCCCTTGCCGGCGAGGGCTCTATTACCCGGGCCCATTTTGCCAAGGTCTTGCACCAGCAAGGCAGTGTCAGCACTATGCAGTCGGCCTTTGACAAATATATAGGTAAAGGCAAGCGGGCATTTGTTAAACCCGGTTGGTGTGAGATAAAAGAAGCAATAGCGGTTATCCATAGCGCGGGAGGGACTGCGGTGATGGCCCATCCGGTACGATATGATCTCTCCGCCAAGTGGTTGAGAAGGCTGATTGTACAGTTTAAAGAAGAAGGGGGTGATGCCCTGGAGATCGTGCTGCCGCAAATGAGTCCGGATCAACGTCGCCAAATGCTAACTTATTGTTTAGAATATGACTTATATGCATCTATGGGATCTGACTTTCATTATCCTACCAAGTGGAGCGATTTAGGCCGCCATTTGACCTTGCCGGATAACTGCAAGGCGGTGTGGCAACTGTGGCAATAGGCGGTTTGCTTTAAAGTAGCAAAAGCCGTTGCAAGAATAACAAACAGGAGTGAGTGATGAGTCAATTTTTTTATGTACATTCGGATAATCCGCAGGGCCGGCTGATGAAACAGGCGGCGGCGATGATCCATGAAGGTGCGGTCATTGTTTATCCCACTGACTCGGGTTATGCACTGGGCTGTCATATCGGGGATAAAAAAGCCCTGGATCGCATTTGCCAGATCCGGGAGATAGATAAAGAGCATAATTTTACCTTAGTTTGTCGGGACTTGTCGCACTTCTCCGAATATGCCCGTATCGATAACCCCGCATTTCGCCTGATTAAAAACAATACCCCGGGAGCCTATACTTTCATTTTTAAAGGGACTAAGGAAGTGCCCAAGCGCCTGTTAAACCCGAAAAAGAAAACCATAGGCATACGTTTGCCGGATAACGAAATCACCAAGGCGCTGCTGGAAGAGTTAAAAGAGCCGCTGATGTCCACCAGTTTGATTTTACCCGGGCAGGAAATGGCGGAATTTGATCCCGAGCATATACGCGATGTCCTGGAAAAGCGGGTGGATCTGATCATCAATGGCGGTTATCTCGGGGAGAAACCGACAACCGTGGTCGACTTTTCCGACGGCGATGCCCATGTTATCCGGGTGGGGGAAGGAGATCCGGCGCCCTTTGAATAAGCAAGTCGTGATAGTTTGTTAAGGTTTTCTTGAACATATGAGTCATAGTGCCGAGCCTGGTTTAGTCCGAGACAAAGCCGCAGGGGAAAAAGAGACCGGGGAAATGGTACAGCAGGTATTACCCCTGGCCTTTATCCGCGGCGAAGCCCTGATTGAAAAACCGCAAGATCTTTTTATCCCGCCGGATGCCCTTGAAGTGATCCTGGAGACTTTTGAAGGGCCGCTGGATTTATTGCTTTATCTTATTCGCAAACAAAAATTCGATATCATGGATCTGCCGATACTGCCGATCACCGAGCAATACATGGTTTATGTCGAGTTGATGAAAGATCTCAAGCTGGAGCTGGCGGCGGAGTATTTAGTGATGGCGGCGATCCTGGCGGAAATCAAATCCCGGCTGCTGTTGCCCAAACAAACGGTGGATGAGGAAGAAGAAGATCCCCGGGCGGAGCTGGTCAGGCGTTTGCAGGAATACGAAGTGATCAAGCAGGCCGCCGAAGATCTCGATGAGCTGCCGCGCCTGGAGCGGGATGTTTTTATTGCCGATGCGGCTCTGGCGGATAATTTTGTCCAGCGCCAGGTCCTGGCCGAAGTGAGCCTGGCGGAGCTGATGGCGGCCCTGAATGCGGTGATCAAAAGAAATAATGCCTTTGAGCATCATCATATTCATAAAGAAAGTTTATCTACCCGCGAACGCATGAGCGCGATATTAGCGCAATTAAAGCAGGCGCCGAAACAGGCCCCTTATGTCGAATTTAGTCGTTTGTTTACCCCCGGCGAAGGGCGTCAGGGAGTGGTGGTGACCTTTTTGGCCATTTTGGAATTAGTGAAAGAATCACTGATTGAGTGTATTCAAAGCCGGGTTTACGGCATGCTACAAGTGAGATTAAAAGGGTGAAGTCGATAACGGATGAAAAATTACAGTCTTTGGTGGAAGCGGCGCTTTTTATTGCCGGTAAGCCGATGACAGTACAAAGTCTGAAACAGGAATTGTTGCTCGATTATCAGGTCACCAATAAACGCATCAAGCAGGTGCTTGAGCAGTTAACACAAGATTACCAGGGTAGAGGCATAGCGTTGCTGAAGGTGGCTTCCGGTTATCGTTTTCAGGCCATTGCCGAGCACAGTGAAGATTTGTCGGCCTTATTTAAGGAAAAATCGCCGCGTTATTCCCGGGCATTATTGGAAACCCTGGCGCTGATCGCCTATAAACAGCCCATTACCCGGGGAGAAATCGAAGAGATCCGCGGCGTGGCGGTCAGCAGCCATATTATAAAAACCTTAACGGAAAGAAACTGGGTCAAGACGGTGGGTCATAAAGAGGTGCCAGGCCGTCCGGCCTTGTACGCCACCACTAATGCCTTTTTGGATTATTTTTCCCTAACCTCCCTGGCGCAGTTGCCAGAATTAATGCCGATTTCGGCATTATCCCTGGGCGATCATGATACAATGCCCGCTCAGGTAAGTGAAAACCGATAAAATCTAAGCGTTAATCCGCACCTTTGCCCATCAAAAGGCAAAAGTGCGGCTTAATTAAATCACAGAGCCAGATGCGTAGTGTTCCCGGTTTTTAAAGCGGGAAGGTGAAGCAACTGACGAGAGAGAGTTAAAGACCTATGTCTGAGAAGTTACAAAAAGTACTGGCGCGTGCCGGTAAAGGTTCACGCCGTGAAATGGAAACCGTGATCAGCCAGGGGCGGGTCAGTGTCGATGGTAAAACCGCCTACCTGGGAGACAGGGTTGAAGGTAATGAGCAAATCCGCATCGATGGCCATACCGTAGTGCTTAAGGACAAAGAGCAAGATCTCTGCCGGGTGCTGATGTATAACAAACCCGAAGGGGAAATGTGTACCCGTAAGGATCCCGAAGGGCGACCGACGGTTTTTGATCGCCTGCCGCCGCTGGAAGGGGGCCGCTGGGTGGCGGTAGGACGCCTGGATATTAATACCTCGGGCATGTTGCTGTTTACCACAGACGGCGAGCTGGCGAATCGTTTAATGCACCCGTCTCATAAGGTCGAGCGTGAATATGCGGTACGGGTTTTTGGCGAGGTGGATGAAGCCATGCTGCAGCGCCTGCGCGGCGGGGTAAAATTAGAAGATGGCCCGGCGCGTTTTCAAAAGATCACCTATCACGGCGGGGAAGGACGCAATCACTGGTTCCATGTGGTGCTTTCTGAAGGGCGTAACCGCGAAGTACGCCGCTTATGGGAAAGCCAGGATGTCCAGGTCAGCCGTTTGATCCGGGTCCGTTACGGCAATATGGAAATGCATCGTCAGCTGCCGCTAGGGGGCTGGACCGAGTTGGGCTTAAAGGAAGTGAACTATTTCCGCAAGCTGGTAAGTTTGCCGCCGGAAACCAAGAGTAAGGTTAAAGTGGACGAAAAAGCCATTGATAACGCGAAAAGTCGCCGTATCCGCCGCTCGGTGAAAAAACACCAGCACAGAACCCAGCAGGCTAACCGCAGAAGACGGACCTAAGGGTTGTCATCCAAAGCGCCCGGTGCCAATGTCGGGGGCAATTTAGTGCAAGCCTCTGGCAACAGGGGCCTTTTCGTTTTATATTAGCTTTTTATTTTAGCCGCGGCTAACAGGAATTTTTGTGCAAGAGAATCAATTACAACAGCATTATATTGAAGATTTTAGCTCTCTGACTGATTTGTGCCGGCAACTGAGTCATTCAAAGGTGCTGGCGATTGATACCGAATTTGTCCGCACCCGTACCTTATACCCCAAACTTGGTCTGTTGCAGGTATGTAACGGCGAGCACCTGGCCCTGATTGACCCGGTTGCCATCGACGATCTTTCACCATTTTGGCAGTTATTGACTAACGGCGATATTGTTAAGGTTTTGCATGCCTGTTCGGAAGATTTGGAAGTGTTCTTATGTGCCGCCAATTGCAAACCCGTTAACCTGATTGACAGCCAGATCATGATGTCCTTTTTAGGGCAGGGGCTGTCTATGGGCTATGCCGCGATGATCCAGCACTATACCGGTATTGAGCTGGATAAATCCGAGTCCAGAACCGACTGGACCAAAAGGCCTTTAAGTGAGCGCCAGCTCAGTTATGCCCGTGCGGATGTGCTGCATCTTTTTAAGGTGTACCCGCAAATACTTAAACAGCTTACCGACTCCGGCTGGCTGGAGGCCGCAGAGGAAGAAACCCGGTTACTGATCGAACGTAAATTTAAGCCGGTTGATGAAGATATCCTGTACCGTAACCTTAAAATGAGCTGGCGTTTAAATACCAAACAGCTCAACAATTTAAAATTCCTGGCAAGGTGGCGTTACCAGCGGGCCAAGGTACGGGACCTGCCTTTGGGTTTTATTGCCAAGGACGACACCCTGATCGCGCTTTCGCAGCGTGCGCCAAAAAGTGTCGGCGCCATGGCCCATATCGAAGGTATAGATGTGCTTGATATCAGGCATCAGGGCAAAGCCATGCTGGCGGTATTAAAACAGGCGGATGCGGTGAGCGAAGAGAGCTATCCGGATAAAATTATTCGTCTGGATGAATACCCGGGTTATAAGCAGATTTTTAAGAAGGTGAAAAATTTCATCGCAAGCGAGGCCAAAGACGCCAACCTGGCGGTGGAAAATCTGGCGTCCAAAAAACAAATCAACCAGTTTCTCAGTTGGTATTTTAAAATTAACGGCGCCGGGCAGGATACGGCTTCGGTGGATATTTTGTTGAACTGGCGTTTGAAACTGTTCGGCGAGAAGTTGCAGCGCTTTGCCGAAACAGGCTTTGGCGAGGCAAAATAACGGCAAAAGCACTTTTGCCAGTTAATACCGGCTTATTTTACCTCAGCGGATATGAAAAGTTGATGGAAAATAAGCCAACCCCTACCTTGGCGTGGTAGCCGCGAGAGAAAAAACGTGAATTCGTGGCAATGCACATGCTATATTGGCGGTCTGTTTTTTCATATTTTCAATATTGAATTTTCATCTTCAGCCGATTTTGATACTAAGGTCTCCATTATGCTATGTGCGGTTTATAGAAGCCCGAAAAAAGAACAAACTTATCTCTTTATCAAACAACGTGACGACTTCTCCGATGTACCCGCTCCCCTGATGTCTACCTTTGGTACCCCGCAGCTGGTTACCCTGGTTAATTTAGCCACCAAAGAAAAACTGGCGCTGGCAGATATCGAAAAAGTAAAAACGAATTTAACCGAGCAGGGTTATTATTTACAGTTACCGCCGCCGAAGGAAGATTTGTTGGCCGAGCATAAGGCGATGCAAAAACAACAGCAGGAGCGCAACTGATATGACTGCGAACTTTCTTTTAGGCAATAAAGTGAAAGCGGCCCTGGTGTCTTTGGCATTAAGCACCGGTTTGTTATCGGCTAATAGCTTTGCGGTTGAAGCTGAGACATCTGAGGTACAAAAGCCCAGTTTTGAAACTTATGTTGAACAGCTAAAAGCCGAAGCGCTGGAGAAAGGTTTTACTCAGGACTTGCTCGACAGCAGTTTTGCCAATGTGACCTTTCACAAACGTGCGGTTAAAGCGGATCGCAACCAGCCGGAAAAAGTAGAAACCCTTGATACTTATTTACCTAAGAGGGTACCTGACTGGAAAGTTAACCGTGCCCGGGAAATGTTTCAGACCCACAGGGAATTGCTGAGCCAGATAGGGGACAAGTACCGGGTGCAGCCAAGGTTTATTGTTGCCTTATGGGGCCTGGAGACTAACTTTGGCCGTATTATGGGCAACTATAATGTTATTTCTGCCTTATCAACCCTGGCTTATGAAGGCCGCCGTGAAGCTTTCTTTAAAAAGCAGTTATGGGCGGCGCTGACCATCTTGGAGCAGGGACATATCGGTATAGACAAGATGAAGGGCTCCTGGGCCGGCGCTATGGGGCAAAACCAGTTTATGCCGACCTCTTTTGTCAGTTATGCGGTCGACGGTGACGGCGACGGTAAAAAAGACATCTGGGGCAACCACGCCGATGTCTTTGCTTCGATGGCCAATTATTTAAGTAAGGAAGGCTGGAGTGATGAACTTACCTGGGGACGCCAGGTGAAATTACCGGAGAACTTTGACCATTCGCTGGCGATCCCGAAAAATACCGGCAGCCGGAAAAACTGGCTCAAAGCCTGGGCCGAATCGGAAAAATCGCTGGCAGAATGGCAGCAACTCGGGGTACGTCGCAGTGACGGTACTAACTTGCCTAAAGTCAACATTAAGGCTGCCCTGGTGTTTCCTGATGATGAGAACGGCCGGGTGTACCTTGCTTATGATAACTATAAGAGCTTGATGCACTGGAACCTTTCTTATTATTTTGTCAGCTCGGTGGGGCACTTGTCAGACAGGATCAAGTTTCCGCCGCTAAAAGTGGCAAAAGAAAAGTAAATCGCGGCAAATTTTTGTTATAATGCAACGCCCGGACAGTGAACTGCCCGGGCGTTTTTCATTATTTAAAGCAGTTAAACGGTAAATCAGTTGAGCATGAGCAGTAACAAAAACGAAGCAGCACAAGTCCCTTTCTGGGAAAGTAAAACCCTGGCACAAATGACCCGGGAAGAGTGGGAGTCCTTGTGTGACGGTTGTGCCAAATGCTGCCTGCACAAGTTTATCGATGATGAAACCACAGACGAAACCACTGAGCTTTTGCCGACCGATCATATCGCTGAAGATGAGCATATGGTCTATTCCAGCATTGCCTGTTTTTTATTAAACGACAAGACTTGTCAGTGCTCCCAGTACCAAAAAAGAACCACTTTGGTGCCTGATTGTGTCAGGCTGACCCAGGATAATCTTGATGATGTCTTTTTTATGCCGCCCAGTTGCACCTACCGGCGTTTGAACGAGGGGCGGGGCATGCCTTCCTGGCACCCTTTACTGCATAAGGGGAAAAAGTCTGCCATGCATAAAGCCGGCATGTCGGTGCGGGGGAAAGTTATTAAGGATGATCAGGTCAACCTGGATGAGTTTGAAGATTATATTGTACTGTGGCCATTGGATGATATCGATTAACTTGAGTAATGCCAGACAATAAAGCTATTACACAACAAAACCAGAGTGAAGGCACAGCGGTGACTTAAGGTATTCATCGCTTTGTTTTGTCAGATCTTTTTACATACCTTCTATATTGTTTTTGCTATTTCTTTATCTTTAATTTCTACGGCTAGCTAATAAAAAGATTTATATTCATTTAAATCAGTTTGTTGCCATGGCTTTATTCTTAAGCTCCCGATATAAAATATATTTTCCTCTCCTGATCTGCCAAATCAGAATAATTACTTCTAGTATAAAAAACACGCTGAAATCGTCTGTTTTTTTTACAGCTTGTTTGGCTGATTATAAATGGATTATTTTAAGTGTCTGTTTTTGTTTGTTATTTAATGTTTGGCGTGGTTGATGCTTGGTAGCCAGCAGTAGTTCGTAGTTTCAGGCAGTAACTAATTGATAGGTGTACATAATTAAATAACTTATAAAACAATGATAAGGAAACTCTATGAAATATCATGGACTGATGAAGAAAATCACGCTCGGTATCCTGGCCGGCGTTCTATCTGCTAATGCAAACGCAACATACCTGTCTATCGCCGCTGAAGGCGGATTCAACCATTACACTGAAGATCTGGCACAAGGTGTCGCCTCTACTGAATATGTCAGTCAAATGCCTGATGGTACCCTGGTCGCTGACGCGGACCAAAGCGGCGGAGCTACTGTTCATGAAGGTTTACGCTGGGGAGGGAACGGAACTTACAGCTCATTAGTCCTGGAAAACTTTGCCCCTGATATCGATGCTTTAGATACCGCTTATGCCGTATCAGCCATTACCCATAATAATTTTGATATCAGTGCGCAATTTGCCTGGTTGATGACGGCCTCTATTGCCGGCTCGCTGGAGTTCAGCAGTAGCCATTCCGGCGGCATCGCGGCGGGTTTTGGCAGCACGACTGTGGTTGATGATTTTACCAGTGACGTCAGTACAGAATTTAACATTGATTTTAAAGAAACCTTTAATACCAGTTCGACTGATACCTGTGAGCGTGTCAGTGATGATGTCGATCCCAGCAGCGGTGATCATGTCTTTGTCTCTGCATGTGATGATTACTTTGATTTTTCAGTAGATAACCCGGACCCTTTACCCGATTCCCTGCCATTCTCGATCCCTTTCTATATTGACGGTGAGCACTTTGCGTTAACGGTTTTCTTTTCTGAAGACGGTGTTGCCCCGATAGACCGCGACCGTTTATGGACGGAAGAAGAAAAGTCATCCACTTTTTATACCATGGTGAGCTTAAGTCGGGTTCCTGAGCCGGAAACCTTGTTGTTACTTGGTATGGGCTTGTTAGGAATGGGCTTTAAGCGAAGAAATAAAAAGGCTTAAGACTAAGCTGAGTTTATCATAGATCACCTCAAGCCCCGTTCAGGGGCTTTTTACTTTATCGGTAACGATGAATGAGCCAGTTGTTCAGATCTTTAAGTTGAGACTTTTAATCACTAATGCCCCTTCAGCTTTTTCCCCGCGCGTGAAATCTGTCGATAATTTTTAGCAAAATCGATAACTTTCAGTCATCTGTATAAGGTATTACCAATTTGAATATTCAAAATAGCCCTAATCTTGTTTTTTGCTGTGTTATCGTGCTGCGATAAGTGGTACAACATTAAAGGGACAAAAGAAAGTCTAGGAAATATAACGCAGTACTTAGTATTTCATGTGTTCGCTCTCGCTAATTTTACTTTGTTGAAGGTGTTTTATGATCATAGGAATTCCCTCGGAGTCACAAACGGGTGAAAATCGCATTGCCGGTTCACCGACCGCAGTGGCTGCATTAATTAAATTAGGTTTTTCGGTGCAAGTGGAGTCGGAGGCCGGAAGTCGAGCCAGTTTTACCGATGAAGAATTTATCAATGCCGGGGCCACCATAGTTGATGCCAAAACCAGTTTTGCATCGGATCTGGTGTTGAAGGTCAATGCACCGACACAGGAAGAAGCCAGTTTATTAAAACCCGGCAGCACCTTAGTCAGTTTTATTGCCCCCGCGCAAAATGGCGAACTACTCGACACCTTGAGCAATAAATCAGTCACTACCCTGGCCATGGAAATGGTACCGAGAATGACGCGCTCGCAATCCATGGACGCCCTGAGTTCGATGGCGAACATTGCCGGATACCGGGCGGTGATAGAAGCCACCCATCACTTTGGCCGCTTCCTTACCGGGCAGATCACCGCCGCCGGTAAAATGCCGCCGGCAAAAGTGATGATCATCGGCGCCGGTGTTGCCGGGCTCGCCGCCATAGGTACCGCCGGCAGTTTAGGGGCGATAGTGCGCGCCTTTGATACCCGTCCCGAGGTGAAAGAACAAATTGAAAGCATGGGGGCGGAATTCCTGGAGCTGGACTACGAAGAGCCGGAAGATACCGGCTCAGGAGACGGTTATGCCAAGGAAATGAGCCAGGCCTTTATCGATGCCGAAATGGCGTTATTTGCCGCCCAGGCCAAAGAGGTCGATATTATTATCACCACGGCGATGATCCCGGGTAAACCGGCGCCGAAACTTATTACCGAAGAAATGGTGCGCTCGATGAAACCCGGCTCTATAGTGGTGGATTTAGCCGCTGCCGGGGGAGGCAACTGTGAGTTAACCCAGGCGGGAGAAATTACCGAGGTGGCGGGGGTAACTATTATCGGTTATACCGACCTGGTTTCCCGTTTGCCTAACCAGGCGTCACAGCTTTATGCCAATAATCTGGTTAACCTGCTTAAACTGCTTTGTCCGGAAAAAGACGGCAGCTTGAACATTGACTTTGACGACCAGGTCATACGCAATATGACGGTGGTGAAAAATGATGAAGTGACCTTTCCGCCACCACCGATCCAGGTGAGTGCGGCGCCGGCTAAACCTCAGGTGGCCCCGGTAGCAGCTGCTGCCGAAGACAAGCAGCCAAAATCTAATACCAAGAAACACTTGGCTATGTTAGTCGGTGCAGGCTTATTTGGCTGGGTCGCCAGTGTTGCCCCGGCGGATTTTCTTTCCCACTTTACCGTGTTTGTGCTTGCCTGCGTTATCGGTTATCACGTGGTCTGGAATGTGTCCCATTCGCTGCATACACCGCTGATGAGTGTCACCAATGCCATTTCCGGCATTATCGTGGTCGGCGCGCTGTTGCAGGTAGGGCAGGATAATCTCCTGATCCAGATATTGGCAGGCATTGCCGTGCTCATTGCCACCATTAATATTGTTGGTGGCTTTGTTGTCACCAACCGTATGTTAAAGATGTTCAGGAAATAAGGGGTCAGTCATGGAAGTTTCTTTAGGTTTGATTTCGGCCGCTTATGTTATTGCCGCTTTGTTGTTTATCTTCAGTTTGGCGGGCTTGAGTAAGCAGGAGTCCGCCGAGTCGGGCAACTGGTACGGGGTGATAGGCATGATCATCGCCCTGGCGGCGACTATTGCCGATGAGCGGGTGTCGAACATTCATATTATTGTCGGCACTATGATAGTCGGTAGCCTGATAGGGTTACGCCTGGCAAAAAAAGTAGAAATGACAGAAATGCCCGAGCTGGTGGCGATATTACACAGCTTTGTCGGTTTAGCCGCAGTATTGGTCGGTTATAACAGTTATTTTGAAATGCAACATGGCCCGGGCCTGAACCTGACGGCTGAGCAGCAGATGGCAACTAATATTCATCTTGTCGAGGTGTTTTTAGGGGTCTTTATCGGCGCGGTGACCTTTACCGGCTCTGTAGTTGCTTTTGGTAAATTAAGAGGGGTAATTAACTCGGCGGCGCTGATGTTACCCCACAGGCATAAAATGAATTTGCTTGCCGGTATCGCTTCTGTGGTCTTGATGGTGATTTTTGTCCAGCAGGGGGGCAGCGATCTGCATCTTTATATTATGACCGGCATTGCCCTGGTGTTTGGCTGGCATCTGGTGGCCTCTATTGGCGGCGCGGATATGCCTGTGGTGGTCTCTATGCTTAACTCCTATTCTGGTTGGGCGGCAGCGGCAGCCGGTTTTATGCTCAGCAACGATTTGCTGATTGTTACCGGCGCCCTGGTGGGGTCATCGGGGGCTATCCTGTCTTATATCATGTGTAAGGCCATGAACCGCTCGTTTATCAGTGTTATTGCCGGCGGTTTCGGTACCGATGTCAAAGTCGACAGTGAAGCGGACTATGGCGACCATGTGGAAATTCAGGCGGAAGCGGTCGCGGAATTACTTTCCGGCGCCAAGTCAGTCATTATTACTCCGGGTTACGGTATGGCGGTGGCCCAGGCACAATATCCGGTTTATGAAATGACCCAGCAGTTAAAAGCCAAAGGGGTGGATGTGCGTTTTGGCATACATCCGGTGGCGGGACGTTTGCCCGGACATATGAATGTATTACTGGCGGAAGCCAAGGTGCCCTATGATATTGTGCTGGGTATGGATGAGATCAATGATGATTTTTCCGATACCGATGTGGTCCTGGTTATCGGCGCCAATGATACCGTTAACCCGGCGGCGGCTGAAGATCCCAGCAGTCCGATTGCCGGTATGCCGGTACTGGAAGTGTGGAATGCGAAAAATGTGATCGTTTTTAAACGCTCTATGAATACCGGTTATGCCGGCGTACAGAATCCGCTGTTCTTTAAAGACAATACCCAGATGTTGTTTGGCGATGCTAAAGAGTCGGTGGAGATGATTTTCAAGGCGATGTAGTTTTTGTTGTTCGTTTAAACAAGCTCAAACCTGTTCAGGCCAGTCATTAATGACTGGCCTGTTTTTTTGTTTTTCACCTTAAGTGAGGATAGAAACTATAGTCTTAATCCTGACTCGTCGCCTTCTGCATGATTTTAGCACCGGCAAGCGCCCGTTCGGTCAGTGTGGTCACGATATTACCAGAGACGGTATCGTATGGGGGAACAAAGAGATCATTTTGAAAAAATGTTGGATTATTATCGATGATCGGATTGCTCTCTACCAGGCTGGAGGCTGCCACCATAGATAATGAAGTGACGATACGGTTTTGCACTTGTTTACCGATAAAGTAGTTGGCAAAAATTTCCGCTGCTTCGAGCTTTTTGCCTTTTAAAGAATGGACAAAGTTAATGGTATCCAGCCACACCATGCTGCCTTCTTTAAACTGGATCAACTGCCAGTTGTTGCCTTTAGTGTTTTCCCGCATGATCTCCGGTCCCCAGCTGCTGACAATATGCAAGTTTTCGTGAAATACCGGCCCGCTATGCCATAAATGACCGGCATTGGCATAAAGGCGGGTGAGTTTGGTTATCAAGTCGCTGTTTTCGGCTTTAAGTTCGATCAGCCGGGCATGCTGGTGTTTGCGCACCAGTTCATTGATATAAAAGGGAGATTTTCCCATCGACATCAGGGTAATACCGATATTGTACCATTCCTGGCTGAGGTTATAGGAAACCCGGCCTTGCCATTTCGGCAGCCATAAGTCGTTCAGGGAGACGGGAATGTCTTGTTTCTCCACCTGATTGCGGTTGACATAAAAACCATAAGCACCGCCGCCCCAGGGAATATAGAACTTTTTATTCTCGACCATGCCCATGGGAATATCGGTCAAGCTCGGCTCCAGTGCTTGATAATTGCTGAGTCTGGGGGACTGGGTATTGATGGGCTGTAATAAATGCAGCATACGCTGGTGCTGCATTTTAATAAAAAATAAGGTCAGAAAAGTAACATCTGCCTTGCCGGCGCGGATGACATTAAACATCTGATCGGCATCATCGGCAAAAGGGGTGATCACTTTGGCTTCAATGTCATAGTTTTGCTCAGAAAGCAGTTTGTTAACCTGGGTTAAGTCCTGCTTGGTGACGTAACCGTCCCAGGTAAAGATACGTAAGCTTTCCTTAGCCCACAACTCCCCGGTGCTGCAAAGACAAAAAATAAGCCCTATGGCTATTTTACCGGAGATGTTACGCAAGCTGTTGTGCCACACGCCTTAATAAATCCTGATGTTAGGTCGGTGTACCTAGTATAGAAGTGATCTTTAGCGCCAGCTAACAGGGGCAAAAGCTTTTTTGCTATTCCCGGCTTTTGCCGGTAGCATGTTTTTTCTTATTTTTTAATATGTTTTGTGTTTATTTGGCATCAATGGGGAGTGGTCTGTGATAGAAGCCTGGCTGGGGACGATAAATGGTTATTTGTGGGGCAGCATTTTAATTTATTTGCTGACTGCCTGCGGCCTGTGGTTTACCTGGCGTCTTAAGGGCATACAGTTTCGGCACTTTTTTCATATGTTTTCCCTGTTAGGATCAAGCAGGAAAGCCAATTCAGGGTCTGGTAGCGAGCAAGGTGAAGCGAAAGTACCGTCACCCCAGGGGATTTCTTCGTTTCAGGCGTTGTGTACTACGCTTGCGGCGCGGGTAGGGACAGGTAATCTTATGGGGGTGGCGGTGGCTATCTCCCTGGGGGGAGCAGGTGCCGTGTTCTGGATGTGGCTGATAGCTTTGTTGGGTATGGCTACCGCCTTTGCCGAAAGCAGTCTGGGACAGCTTTATAAAGAAAAGGACGGTAATAATGCCTTTCGTGGCGGCCCGGCTTATTATATGCGCAAGGGATTAAAAAGCCCGGCGCTGGCGGTGACTTTTTCTTTGTGTCTTTTTTTCGGCTACGGTTTTGTCTTTAGCTCGGTGCAGGCCAATTCCATCACCAGTGCTTTTTATGGCTCTTTTGGTGTTCCGCCTGTCACTACGGGTATTATTATCACTATCTGCGCTGCCTTGGTTATTCTTGGCGGTTTACGAAATATCGCCCGTTTTGCCGAGCTTACCGTACCTTTTATGGGGATAGCCTACCTTTTGGTGTCTATTGCCATCGTGCTGCTCAATGCAGAGGCTATTCCGGGCATCATCACGGATATTATTGCCTCGGCCTTTGGCCTTAAAGAAGCAGGCTCCGGCCTGGTAGGGGCGGCGATAGTGCAGGGGGTCAAACGCGGGCTTTATTCCAATGAAGCAGGTATGGGCAGTTCACCTAATGCGGCGGCGGCGGCCATTCCTTATCCGCCCCATCCCGTGTCCCAGGGTTATATCCAGATGCTGGCGGTTTTTTTCGATACCCTGGTGATCTGCTCCTGTACCGCCTTTGTTATTTTACTGAGCCCGGTGCAAGGGGATAATATCCAGGGAATTTTATTAACCCAGCAGGCCTTTGCCAGCCAGGTCGGGGCCTGGGGCAGTGACTTTATCACGGTGGCGATTTTGCTGTTTGGCTTTACTTCTATCGTGGCCAACTTTGCCTATGCCGATAATAACCTGAAATATTTAAAGCTGGATCATGCTGCCGGCCACTGGTTTTTAAGAATTGGCTTTTTAGGCATGCTGGTGTTTGGCTCCGTGGCCTCCCTGCCACAGGTGATTGCCATGGCGGATTTAGCCACAGGATTGATGACAGTGGTCAATGTAGTGGCGCTGTTTTTACTCTCGAAAGTGGTGCTGGTGATCAGCCAGGATTATCACAGGCAATTACAGCAGAAAAAAGTCCCGTGCTACCGGGCCAGCCAGGAGCAGCAGCAAGGTTTTAATTTAACCGCCAAGATCTGGTCAGATTGATGGTGATTGCTGCTGATTTTGCTCGTGAATTTAAACCGGTGGCGAACAAATAAATTAATTCTGTAGTCAAAAGATAAAGCTGTTATAATCCGCGCCCCTGTTTTTGGTTATATTGGTGATGTGATGAGTGTTGATGCAATTGGTTTATCTGCAGAGTTATTAAAGGCGGTAAAAGCCTGTGGTTATAAAAATTTAACACCTGTCCAGCAGCAGGCGATCCCTGTGATCCGCACCGGCGTAGACCTGCTTGCCAGTGCGCAAACCGGTACCGGGAAAACCGCCGCCTTTTCCCTGCCTATTCTTGATGCCTTAGCCAAAAAGAGCAAAAATACCGAAGCGCTCGGCACACCTACGGTTAAAGCCCTGATCCTGACGCCAACCCGTGAGCTGGCGATGCAAGTGGCGGATAACATTGCCAGCTACAGCGAGTTTTTACCGCTGACCTGTGGTGTGATTTACGGCGGCGTCAATATGCCGGGGCAAACCCAGATGCTGAAAAACGGTGTCGATATCTTAGTCGCGACCCCGGGACGGTTATTAGAGCATGTCGGCTTAAGAAATGTCGATCTCAGCCATGTGAAATTCCTGGTTATGGATGAAGCGGACCGGATGCTGGATATGGGCTTTTTAACCGATATTGAAAAATTACTCGGCCATATCAAACAAAAACATCAAACCCTGATGTTCTCGGCGACCTTTTCCAATAAAGTGAAAACCCTGGCCAAACAGATTTTAACGACACCGAAAACGCTGGAGATTTCCCGCCAAAACTCAACCTCCGGCAAGGTGAAGCAATCGGTTTATTGGGTGTCTGAGCAGCGTAAACGTGAACTGCTCTCTGAGCTTATCGGCGTCAATAACTGGCAGCAGGTGCTGGTATTTGCCGGTACCCGTGAAAGCGCCAATGTGCTGGCGAAAGAGCTGAAACTCGACGGCATCAAAACCGCGGTTTGCCACGGCGAGAAATCCCAGGGCTCGAGAAATCAGGCGCTGGAGAAATTTATCAGCGGCAGTGTCCGGGTATTGGTGGCCACGGATGTCGCCGCCCGTGGTTTGGATATCGCCGACTTACCTTATGTGGTCAACTTCCACCTGCCGTTCCTGGCAGAAGATTATGTCCACCGCATCGGCCGCACCGGTCGGGCGGGTAAAGCGGGCACGGCTATCTCCCTGGTGAGTCCCAAAGATGAAAAGTTCTTAGGTAACATCGAAGCCCTTATCGGTCGCCAGTTTGAACGCATTATCGTACCCGGATATGAACTGGATCGTCCTTTGCCGCTGCAATATGGTGAAGCAGCAGGGCAGGTGCCGGATAAAAACCGTTACCAGAAAACCCGTGACAAGAACCGGGAGATTGCCCGTAAAAATGCCGGAGAGCAAGCGCCGGATGGTAAACGTGGCGGCAAACCTGCCTCGGGTAAAAAAGCCGTGCGCGGTAAAAAAGTTGTCGGCAAAAAACTCAGCAAAAAAGCGATTGCCGGTAACCAAAGGGCTGCCGAGAAAAAACGCAGGTAGTCTTTGTTGGAAACCGGGTTAAATCAGATAGAAATCCCTTTTGATTTCAGGCATCTCTGCTGGTTTTGCGGGGAGCCAGCCGGTCACGCTTTTACCTTTCCAAATAGCCGACACACCCGGGTGACTTGCGCTCACCCGCCGCTGACCCTGCCGGGATGTGATGAATGTTGCAAGCTTGCTGTTAAGGCAAACAAAAGCTCTGTCTGGGCGGTGGCTGAGGCTGTTAAGTCAAAACTGATCCGCCGTTACCATGAAGATCTGGCCATAGGGGTTAACTGGACCGAGGAAAGTCTGGCGCAAAGCCAGTTTGAAGGGGGAAATTTTGCCGGTTTCCAAAAAAGCGCCTGGTTTATGTACCAGGTAGCCCAGGGGCGCGTCAATTTTCAGGGCTGGCCGCTGGTGGTCAACGGTGTTGAACTGTTTGATGAAGTAGAGCAGGAAACTTTTGTCTTTGACGGTATTTCATATCCGTCGCTTAACGATGCCATCAACCATTATTGCCGGATATTTCATCTGGACAAGCACTTTTTTATCTCGGTATTAGAAATCTACACCCGGAACCGGTTTGCCGAAGCGGTAAGGTTTTGCCGCTTAACCCTGGGGGATACGGCAAAAGAGCGCGCTGCCATGCTCAAGTCGTTAGCATCTGCTGTTGAGGCCGAAGTAAAGTAGCAGCAGTTGTTTACTTAACGCTTAAAGCTGGGCAGCTAGCCTTTGTTGTTAAGCTTCTACCAGGCTCAGGTGGTGCGGCATACCCATTTTCTCATGGTATAGCGCCTGATCTGCCCGTTCAAACAAGCTTTGCTCGTTGTCGGCGCGGTTCATCAGGCTTGTGCCCAAAGCGCAGCTGACCTGATATTTTGCCAGCAGGGCGTCATTGTCGCTTGCCTGGTTGATCCTGTGTTTGATCAAGGTTAACGACTGCTCAGTGGCATTTTCCACTAAGACGGCAAATTCGTCGCCGCCGAAGCGGAATAAACTGTCCGAGTCGCGGATACTGGCGCGCAGCGCATCAGCAAAATTTACCAGCACCTGATCGCCGACAGCGTGGCCATGGGTATCGTTGACGGCTTTAAATTTGTTGAGATCACACACCACCAGGCCGACATGGGAACGATGACGGTTGGCGTGGTGCATGGCCCTTCTTAACTGTTCGTCAAAATATCTGCGGTTACCCAGGCCGGTTAAGCCATCCTGCATCGCAAGTTGCATCGCTCTATGGTATTCAATGGCATTACGCAACGGGTACAGCAGGTACTGATGTAACTGATTTAATATCTTGCTGTTCGTGTGGTTAATGGGGGAATTTACCGCATAGGTCAGCATGCCGATAAACTCATTATTGAGTTTTAATTCGAACTGGTGTTCATTCCTGGCACTACGACTACCACGTATCGCTTTTCTTATGCTACCATGTTTAAAATAAAGACCTGAAAAATCGACATATTTCGCAGCCTCTATCGCAAAGATATTGAGCAGCTTCTCCAGGTCTAAAGTGACCTGCAGCTGCTCTAATAGCTCAGCACCTCGTTTTTTATTTTCAAACGAGGAAGAATCAAAGACTTTAAAAGCATTGAATGGTGAATAACGATTTTCGAGGATATTTATTGTTTGCATTTCGACCCCTTACAACTTCGGCTAACGGTTTTAATAAAGCAATTACTGTGCCCGATTGTTTTTATTTTTCTTTGTTTTGTAAGGTGCTGATTCCTATTGGGTTAATATATAGTTTGACTAAGTTGTTATTGGTGTCAGCTTTTTGGCGGCAAGCAATTGCCGCCCGGCCAACAAGGTTTTAACGATAAGGAGCCACTTTGACCGGTATGTTTGATATTCTCGCCATTTTAACCAGCGCGGTGTTTATTGTCTGGATTTTCAGGCACTTGAAGTTGCCTGCAATTCTTGCTTATCTGGTGGCGGGTATGCTGGTGGGCGAGCACGGCCTGGCCTGGACCCAGGCCCAGGTGGATTATGAGCATTTTGCCGAGCTGGGCATAGTGTTTCTATTGTTTACCTTAGGGCTGGAGTTTTCCTTACCTAAATTGGTGGCCATGCGTCACCTGGTGCTGGCAGTGGGCAGTTTGCAGGTGGGGATCTCCCTGGTGCTGTTTATGTCGCTGGCTCTTTTGTTCGGTCAAAGCCTGAGCAGTGCTTTTGTGATCGGCGGTATTCTGGCGTTATCCTCCACTGCGATTGTTATTCGCCAGCTCAGCGAAAGCGGCGCCACCAAAAGAAAGTCCGGCCAGCTGGCTGTCGCGGTCTTGCTGTTTCAGGATGTCGCCGTGGTGCCTTTATTGATCATCACCCCTATGCTGACCCAGGAAGGGGAGTCTTCGATGATGCTTGCGCTGATCGTCGCCTTAGTTAAAGGGGTGTTCGTGGTCGGCTTGTTATGGTTTATCGGCAAATGGCTGCTGCCCAGGGTGTTTAACCTGGTGGCCCAGGTGCGAACCGATGAGCTTTTTGTACTGACCACCTTATTGGTGACTTTGCTGGCCTCGGCCCTGACCCAGTGGTTTGGCTTGTCGATGGCACTGGGAGCTTTCCTGGCGGGTATGATGCTCGGGGAGAGCCAGTATAAACATCAGTTGGAGGCGGATATCCGCCCCTACCGGGATATTTTACTGGGGCTGTTTTTTGTTACCGTTGGTATGAAACTCGATATAAAAGTCTTGATGTCTGAGCCGGTATTGATTGTCGGCTTAATGGTTTCTTTTATGGTGATCAAGGTGCTGGTGGTACGCTTTTTGGCGGTACGGGCGGGAGAGTCGGTAAAAGATGCCTGGGCGGGGGGCATTATGTTATCCCAGATGGGGGAATTCGGTTTTGTGCTGATCGCCCTGGCAAGCCAGATGTCGCTGCTGTCGGTGGAAGTTGCTTCGGCCCTGCTGGGCTCAGGGGTCATCTCCATGGCGATGACACCTTATTTGATCAACAATGCCCGGCGCTGGTCGGTGTGGTTAAGCCACGACCGGAAAATTGATACCCATGAACTTGAGCATTTACCGCAGGAAAAAGAGCTCAGCGATCATGTCATTATTTGCGGCTTTGGCCGTATCGGGCAAACCGTCAGCCGCTTTTTAAAACAAGAAGGCATAGACTTTGTTGCCATCGATATCGATCCCCTGCGGGTCAGTACCTCGAGAGAAGCCGGCGAAAAAATCCTCTTTGGCTCTTCCCGGCAAGCCGAGCTGCTACATGCTGCCGGACTGGATAAGGCCAAACTGGTAGTGATCGCTTTTGGTGAAGACAAGCAGTCGATTGAAGTGATCCAGAAGGTGCGGTCGCTCTCGCCCAAGGTGCCTATCCTGGTCAGAACCCGAAACGATGATCAGCTGGATCAAATGCAGCAGGCGGGGGCTAATGAAGTGGTGCCGGAAAGCCTGGAAGGTAGTCTGATGCTGGTGTCCCAGGTATTATCCTTATCCGGAGTGCCTTTCTCCCGTATTATCCGCCGGGTGCAAAGAGAGCGTAAAAACCACTATAACCATCTGCATGGCTTTTTCCAGGGGGAGCACACGGATATGAGCTCAGGGGCCAAGGGCAGAATTGAATTTGCCCATGCCATTCTGCTCACCGATGATGCCTATGCCATAGGCCATACCTTGTTATCCTTGAACTTAGCAAGCCGCCGGGTGCATATTATCGCCCTGCGCCGGGGAGAGCAGGAAATTGAAGAGCCGGATGAAAAAACCGTGCTGATGGCGCAGGATACCCTGGTATTGCGGGGCAAACCAAGAAGGATAGAACGCACCGAGCGCTATTTGCAAAAAGGCGAATAGGGCGACAAAGCATCCTGGCAGCTGTTTTACCTTTATCATAAGGAGCCATTTTTCCGGCGTTGCCGGGTTCAGGTCATGAGCTGACTTTTTATCAGCAGTTTTGACAATCACTTAAGCTTCATTTCTGCCGTTAACGCAATGGCAGGCGCAAGTTATGCATTGCTTTTCATGTTCGTGTAAGGCATTTACCCGGTTCGGGGAAAGGAAGTTGTTCCTTGTTTGCCACGAATAATTCCCGGAAAACCCCGGGTAAGCATAAGTGTCACCTGATAGTTTATGACTTTTTCTTTGCGGCCGATACAGGGAGTAGCAGAGAGTGTCATTTATCAGTGAGCTGCCACAGGAGAGCTGCGCCATGATCATGCAAATCTTTGTCTTAGTTGTTGCCATTTTAGTAACTTATTATCTGACCCGTTATCAGGTGATCAAAGAGGCCAACCGCAGGTTATTGCTGCGGGGGGAGCATCGGAGAAAATCGATAGAACTGCATAAGATGGAAATTAAGTTTTTCATTGCCAAGCTGGTGATCGGCTTATTAATCTTGTGTCTGGTATTGAGGTTAACCCAGGGGTAATGGGGCTTTGCGGCGGGTTGTGTTTTTAATTTACTGATATGAAACAGCGTTACTCTATTCTCGGTTTAACTACGAAAACTGCTGGACTTTCCTCTGCCTGACTTTTATGCTGAACGCTTCTTAACCAGGAGTAACTTAATGTATAAAAGAATAATAACCTTCGTTTCCCTGATTTGTATTTCTGCGACAATTTCTACCACTGCCTTTGCCGTCGAGCAACAGGCGGGGGTTGCCATGCCCGACAGCTACAGTGCCGATGTTGCCGCCAGTATCTTGAGCAAAGGCGGCAATGCCGTCGATGCCGCGATTGCCGCCCAGTTTGTGCTGGCCGTGACGTTACCCGAAGCCGGTAATATCGGCGGCGGCGGTTTTATGCTGGTGCATACCGACAAGCAAGATGATTTTATCGATTACCGGGAAGTGGCGCCGTTAAAAGGCCACCGGGATATGTATCTGGATGATAAAGGTAATGTCATCGACAACAAATCTGTTTTTGGCGTGCTCTCTGCCGGCGTGCCGGGCACTGTTGCCGGTATGTGGCTGGCCCACAAGAAGTATGGTTCACTGCCATGGAAATCCCTGCTGGAGCCGGCGGTGGTATTGGCGGAAAAAGGTTTTGTTGTCCACCCTAAGCTGGCGAAGAATGTCAGCTGGTATCTGGACTATTTACAAAAGAAAGACATCAAGGTGAATTTTGCCGAGTTTTTCGGGGCAATGAAAGCCGGCGAAGTTTTTAAGCAGCCGGTGCTGGCTTCGTCGCTACAACGCATCCGTGATGAGGGGAGCGATGGTTTTTATAAAGGCAAAACTGCCGATATTATTGTTAATTTTATGAAGCAGCAGGGCGGTTTGATATCCCATCAGGATCTGGCCCAATACCAGGCAGTATCGCGCAAGCCCATCAGTCAGCCGTGGCAGGGCTACCAGGTATTAACCTCACCTCCGCCAAGCTCCGGGGGCATTGCTATTTTGCAATGGCTGAATATGTATCAGCAATTGGCACCAAGCAAGGGGGAAGCAGCATTAGTGCATAATTCCAAAGAATATGTACACTTACTGTCGGAAATCGGTAAGCGGGTTTTTGCCGATCGTGCTGATTATTTGGGGGATCCGGACTTTTATCCTGTGCCGGTTAAGCAGTTGCTGGATGAGAATTACCTGAAAAAGCGGGCCGGGGATGTCGATCTTTTGGCCATTTCCACCACTGAACAGGTAAAGCCGGGCTTATATGAAAGTGAAGATACCACGCATTTTTCTATCGTGGACAAATGGGGCAATGCCGTCGCCAATACCACCACCATTAACCTGACCTTTGGCAGCGGTGTGGTGGTGCCTGAGGCCGGTTTTATCCTGAACGATGAAATGGATGATTTTAGTGCCAAACCCGGCGTTGCCAATGCCTTTGGTGCATTGGGCGGTAAGGCCAATGAAATTCAGCCGAGAAAACGTATGTTATCGTCCATGACTCCCACCATCTTGCTTAAAGACAAGCAAGTGGCGTTAGTGACCGGCTCTCCCGGCGGTACGACCATTATCAGCTCGGTTTACCAGTCTATCCTGAATGTTACCGAATTTGGTATGAGTGCCGATGAAGCGGTCAACAGCCCCAGGTTCCATCACCAGTTATATCCTGAAAATGTTATCCGCCATCATAGCGGGCTAAAAAGCGAAGATAAAAAAGCCTTACAGCAAATGGGCTATACCCTGGATAACCGTCATTTTGGTGATGTTCATCTGATTATTAATGAGAACGGTAAGTTGGATGCCGGCTCGGAGGCTCATGGCCGGGGTAAGGCACTGGTTTTACGTTAGAGGCGCAATCGCTGATATGATTTGATGCTTGTAAATATTGGTCCTGATCCCATCATGCCATTGGCAGGTGAGATCAGGAAGTAGCATTTTCGAGACGTCAGGCACTACTGTCATATCACTTGATTCAGATATTTACATCTCGGATTTTTCTGGTGTATGTGTAAGGTTTGAACTTGTTTTGGAAAAGCAGCCAGGGCTTTATAGGTGATATCAGAAAAGCACGGTTTAAAGTCCAAATCATCTCATTGATTTATGCTTTTGTTTATCATGCATAAGCGATTTTATTTCAGAAAACAAAAATCAACCGATAAGCTCACTTGGCACAAGGGTATAAGCATTTTTTAATGTTTAGCTTTAATCAAAGCTAAGGTTAATCGTTATTTTTCAGCGATCACTCATGTGTATTTTTCTATCTTTTTTCTATTTAGCAATAAAATAGAATTTGATTAAGACTTCAACTCCCTCATTTTCATAATATTTCCTCGGTAATTTAATAAGGAGATATTATGAAAAAATTATTCGCGACCTTAACGTTATTAAGCAGTGTTAATGTCTGGGCAAATTCGAGCCAGGTAGCTCCCGTGCCGGCAGAGCTTGTCGTTGAACATGTTGCCAATGCCGGTGTAAAAATTGTTTCCGGTGATAAGGTGACGCTGATTGATGCGCTGTTTGGCCCGCATAGCCGCTTTAATTTTCTTGATGAGCAGGAGTTTAAACGGTTATCTGGCCAAGGAGCTGATCTGGCGTTAACCACGCATGCACACAGCGATCATTTTCATCCACAACAAACCACGGCATTCCTTAAAGAGAATGAGGAAACCCTTTGGGTCACCACACCTCAGACGATTAAACATTTAGGTCGGATCACCGACTCGGCTCATATTATCTCGCCTGAATTAACCGGCTTTGAGTCTCAGCATTTTAGCCATGAAAGTATTAAAGTGTCGGTGCTCAGCTTTCCCCATATGGCCCCGCAAACACAGACGCAAAATTATGCCTATTTAGTGGAAGTTAACGGTTGGAAAGTACTTCACGTTGGTGATGCGGACATCAATGCAGAGGTTATCGCGGCGCATCAGCTTGCACAGAAAAATATTGATATTCTGCTGATCCATGACTTGTTTCCTTTGGTTAAAGAAAATTACCAAGCGTTGCTCGAACAAATAAATGCCCGGAAAGTGGCTTTTGTTCATGTGATGGATAAAAAAGTAAAACCGCTCACGCAGTGGCTTAAAGACAATTTACCGGATGCGGCTTTGTTGGCAACAGGGCATGAAAGCGTGGTGCTGAAACGGTAAGTACGGATTTGTTTGTGGTTTTATTTTTACCGTGAACTGTAATAGGTATTAACACGCAACAGGCTGATTTTAAGTGGGTTATTTTCTATTTGTTTTCTTTAGGCACAAAATAAAAATTGATTAAGACTTGATTCCAGCCAATTTCACAACATCTGCTTATAAATCCGACAGGCAGATGTTATGAAAATAATATGAGCGGTCTGGGCGATATTGAGGCCTGTTAATCTATGGGTCTCCTGGCCTTGGCAGTAGTGGCGTGAGTTTCCACCCAGTAAGTTTCCCGTGATGCCAGGTGAAGGAAGGATTCGCCTGGCGTTGCCTAAAAAGAGATAAAACTATTACTTGTTGGCTAAGATGTCCATCTGCTTTTTCAGCCATTTTTCATTCGCGTTCTCTTGCAAATAGGCCATATATTCTGCCTGTTTTTCTGCCTGGTGCGCGCTAAGTTGGAACAGCATCAAGGCTGAATCTATCGCGATGCGGGTTTTGTATTGTAACCGAGCCAGTTCAAAGGCTTTTTCAAAGTAGGGGCGTGCTTGCTCCTGTGCTTGTTGGCCATGGTAGATTTTCGCCAGCGATAACATCTTTTCTGGCGATTCCGGCTGGTTATCCAGCGATGACAGGGCTGTTTGATAATCTTGTTGCTCTATGTAATGTTCGATGAGCATGTCTGATGCGTGATCGATAATCCAGCCATTGCGGGCCGTTCTCGGTAACGCCAGAATTTTCTCTAAATAGGGCAATGCCTTGCTGTTATCCCGGGTAAAGATTGCAAAATGATAAAAGACAACGGCAAAATTTGACTCATCGAGTCCATGCTTAAGCAGCAGGGCTTGTGCTTCATTGAGGTGTGCATATTTTTTGTGGTCATCACCGCCTTTTTTCGCCAATATCGAATACATAATATGCAATTCAAATAAGGTTAACGGGTCGCCTTGCTTTTGGCCGAAAGCAATGGCTTGTTCTAAGACGTTAAACATAGTGTCAAAGTCGTGTTGCTTATAGGCTAACCAGGCTTTGGCACTGATATTCTCATAGCTTAATGCCCACAACGGCGTACCCGCTAAAGTTGCCGACATTTTGCTTAAGCTATTATTGGCCAGCTGATAGCTGTGGCGTTCTTTATAGAGCTCAGCGATGAGCCATTGCGCCTTAGCCCGATATGGGCTGAAACCGTATGATGGATCTAAGTTAGCCAGCTTTTGTGCATAGGTCATAGCAACGTCAAGTTGCTTTACTTCAAAATAATAGTCTGCCAATAACAATAATAAATCGGGATCATTTGGGGCTATTTTCTGCATCGAGGTCAAGGTACTGATATCTAATGCATTATTTGACTGAATAAATAAGCCTAACCGGTGCAGCTCCATTAAACGGCGGGATAACTTTTGCTCAAGCTGTTCAGGTGTTTTGGCAAAAATATAGCCATGCCAGAGCGTATTATTGTGCGACAAGCCGTAATTTAAGAATATGCCTTTGCTGGAGCTGAAAGTGTCAGTCCATAACAACCAATCCTGCATCGGAAGTCCGGCCTGTTGCCAGGCCAGTTTGGGGGCGGCAAAGAGTTGTCTGGGCGAGTGGTTTTGCTGTATTGGTTCGACCGAAAATATGTCTCCTTGTGCTATGTTTTTTGCGTTTACCGGGGGGAGTGCCTTTTGATTGATGCTGGCAGCATTGCCACTTTGTACAAGGTGTAGTGTTACAAGTTCTTTGCTGGCCAGTGCCTGTAAAAAATATATGCCTACGGCAATCAAGGCGCCAAAAATAAACGCCGCCCAGTGTGGGCGTTTATGCACTTGAGGGGCTTTTTCAGCTGGCACTGTGTCTGCAGGTTTGCTGTTGATAGTGTCTGCCTGGCGTAACGCTAATTGCCATTTATATCCCTGCCTTGAAAAGGTCTTGATGGCATCAGTGCCCAAAATCGCCCTGAGCTGGCTGATGGTTTGAAAAACAACCTGTTCAGATACCACTTTGTCCTGCCATACCGAGCCCATAATGGCATCTTTGCTGTGAATAGCGTCAGGATTAGCGATGAAGAAATGTAATAGCAGTGCCTGGTTACGTTTTAGCGGAATGATTTCTTCATGTTTATACAGGATGAGTTGATCGCAGACAAAGCGATATTCGGCAAATCTAGCTTCCATATAATTCTGGTGTAAGGGGTTGTTGCTGTAGACAGTTGTTAATAGATGCCTAACTTAGCATAGTAATGCTCACCGGGAGAAGAAGGTATTGAGAAATATTGTCGGGAGTTGGCAATCAATCAGGTTCTCTTTTTAAAAATGCCGGGATATCGATATGGCGATTATCGGTGAAATTGACCGTGACCTTGTATTTTGTGCCTTTGACAATACTCAACATCTTCTTTTCAGCCTCATCAAGGGGCATACCGCTTAAATGTAACTTTTTGATGTGACGGTTTAGCCATTTTTGGATGTTGTCGTAAGCCAGGGTTTGCTGATTGTCAGGCTGGTAAATAAATTCCACCAGGGACTGGGCAATAGCAGTCTTCGCACTAGGATATTCAATAGCGGATCTTGAAGAAATAAAGTGGCCCTTAGCAAATGTAGCAGGGGAAAATGCTGGAAAATCGATGAGTCTGCTTTTAACTGGAGTTGCTTTAACCTGCATCAAATCTAACAACTCATGCTTTATCCGGTCAAAATCAAAACTTCGGGGAGCCCATTCCCGGCATGCCATAACTGAGTCAATGGATTCACTTTCCTGATGGATGACCCAAAGGGCAATGCCATGAGCTTTTGCTACCGCAACGGCTTCTTTTGTAAAACCACTGGGTGAGACTATTGCCGCTTTATGGGCCGCGATTGCCCCGCGTGTCTGTACAAGTTTTTGCACCACAGGCCGATCAACCGGGCGTTGCCATTTTTTACACTCAATGATCAGATGAAATGACAGGATGTCATCTATTTGAAAGGTTACAGAGACATCAATTTCATAATGACCGGGCTGCTGAACACCGGCTATTTTTTTATTGGTCGCTATGGTCGCATTATTAAAAGACTCAATATTTTTAATGATGTTGGAGACGTGTTGTTCATATTCCTGATGTGTCATCTGTGACCTTAAATCATGCCTTTTTAGCTTACAATATACGCGGCATAAATACTTTATAAACAATTATTCATTAACAGGCCCTTATATTTCTGGCAGATGAAGTCTGGCAGGACAGGCGGTATTACTGGTGCTGTTTGATTATCAAAATATCTGCGCGTTTTTTTCTTATTTGAATCAGGCAAAAAATCTTTAAGTGCTTTTAATACGGCTTTTACTTTATAGGACTGCTTTCTGTTAATGGTGAGTGCATATAAAGGCAGGGGGTTTAGATGCCAGTCAGGCAAAACCTTGAGCAGGGCGCCGGCTTTAACCAAGTGCTGAACTTCCAGTGCCGGAAGAACGGCCAGGCCCAGTCCTTCTTGTACATGGCTTACCAGGGCATTTAGATCATTAAAGCGCATCCGGTAGGGGGATTATAGTCATAATTTGCTTTCCCGGGATGGTTCAGTTCGATTGCTGACAAATCACTGCTGCCGATAAGCCCCAGCCAGCGGTGCTTAACTATATCTTTTGGCGTAACCGGGTTGCCGGCCTGTTGCAGGTATTCAGGGCTCGCGTATATCTGCCGGGCAGCTTTGCCAAGGGGATGAATAATGAAGCTTGAAGACTCCGGCTTGCCAGTACGAATTGCAAGGTCGATTTGTTCGCTAACCAAATTGCTTCCCGCATCACTGGCCGGAACGGTTAGCCGCAACCCCGGATTCTTGAGCTGCAAGCCTTTCAATGCCTGGGCAAGCGGTTGAGAGGCCAGGCCAACAGGGGCCGAGATCCGCAGCTCGGCCTCCAGGCTGTGTTTTATCTTGCGAATAGCGTCACGGGCATCTTCTGCCGCCATCAGCACTTTTTTTCCGTGCCGGTAATAGCGTTCGCCGGCTTCGAAAAGGCTGATGCGCCGGATAGAGCGATAAATCAGGGTAACCCACGATTCTTTTTCCAGTTGACATGCTTTTTACATGAACTAAGTGTTGGCTGCCTATGCTGGGGGGGACGGGAAGGTTTTTCTGCAGGCAATGTTTATCAAATCAGGTAAATCCTTTTATGTTTACGGTTAAGTTTAAAAATGTGATGGGGGCGGCGATTCTGGGTAATGATTGAAATTGTTGAAGACAATCAAAGCGAAGGAGGGCGTCAGTATTTCAAATGCCCTCTACTTTACCATGCCTTGTCAGCCAGCTAACATTTCTTGAATCTTGGTTAATAATTCCTGATGTCCCAAGGGGCGTTGAAAAGCAAAAACATTGCTTTGTTCATCAAGTTTTGTGATCTCAGTGTGAAATTGGCTGGGATATATCAATACGACAGGCTTGTCAGTAACATTCTCTACGGCGGTTAAATAGCTTGACAGCTGTTCCTTTTTTAGTGGTACGTCAATCACAGCGCCGTGAAAATCGTCGCTTTGGCTGAGTGAATCCAAAGCCTCGGGAATATTGGTTTTTATGGCGGTTGTTAACTCAAAGCACTTGATGGCTTTTTTCAGGTGCATCACGGTAATAGCATCGCTGCCTGCCAGAATAACCTGTTTTTCCGGGATAGGCTGAAAATCCAGCGTTGTTGGCTCATCATTAAATAACGCTTTGCTGTTTACTACTTTCAGCTCAGGTACGGCAGCAGGCGGCGGCAGTGTTTCAGAGGCTTGAGCAGGCATCCGGGCATCAAGGTTTGAGAGTGCTTCTATGGGAAGCACCAATGAAAAAGCCGAGCCTTTTCCTTCGCTACTTTTGACTTTTATGTCGGCTCCCAATAAATTTGCCAATTTGTTACTGATAAACAAACCAAGGCCGGTACCGCCAAAACGCCTGCTGATGCTGCTGTCGGCTTGCGTGAACTTTTGAAACATCTTGTTGACATTTTCTTTGGATATGCCGATACCGGTATCGGTTACGGTAATAACGGCGGCAGGTTGCTCCCTGCTGTCATCAATCGTGCCGGATATTTTGATGCTGCCGTGTTCGGTAAATTTAATGGCATTTGAAAAGAAGTTATGCATGATTTGTTTGATACGATGGGCATCGCTATAAATCCGGCACTTTTTAATGGCGTCAAGATCAAGGTCAAGCGCCAGTTGCTTTTCTCTGACCGCATAGCTGTGGGTTGTGGCGATCTCCTGCATCAGGTCATGTAAATCAAAAAGGTCTTTGTCTACATCAAGTTTGCCGGCCTCGATTTTGGAAACATCTAAAATATCATTGATCAGCCTGAGCAGGTCTTTGCCGGCGGAATTGATAATTTGGGCTTTCTCAACTTGTTTCTCCGTTAAATGATCGCCGTCATTTTTTGCCAGCAGTTCAGAGAGCACAAGCATAGAGTTTAAGGGGGTGCGCAATTCATGTGACATACTGGCCAGAAACTCGCTCTTATGTTGATTGGCAGCCTTTAACTCTTCATTAAATTCAGTGATTTGTTTTGATTTTTCGGCAAGTTCCCGCGATTGTTGCTGGGTTTCCTCAAGCAGCAAAGTTGTGGCTTCTTTAGATGCCAGTACTTCGATGGTTGTGGCAATATAGGTAGCGGCATAGTCCAGGAAGGTGGAAACCTTATCCGCCATTTTATAAACCGAGCCAAGTGCGACAACGGCAATGACACGGTCGTTTTTCACGATGGGAAAAACAATAAAATTTCTTGGTATTATGGTCATAAACCCTGTTTCGATACGGGGAAATTCGAGTTCCTGGGTTGACGATACCCGTACCGGCGTGCGTTGCGTTGCTGCCTGGCCGATAATGCCTTCTGAATAGGCAATCGATTGTTGGATATTGGCATCTTCTTTTACCGCGTAGCCCGCCTGATAAGTTAAGCCGTTGTCGTTAGCCTGGTAGATCAATCCCACCTGGCTGTTAAGGTATTCGGATAAAAAAGTGATCATTTTCTGGAACAGAGATTTGCTTGACGGTTCGTTGATGGTCGCTGCGGTGAGCTGGGTCAAACCTTCACTGAGCCAATGTTGGAAAGCAAACTCTTCGGTTTGTTGTTGCAAAAGCAAGGTGCGTTCACCAACGGCATTATCAAGGCTTTCTTTGTCTTTCCTGATCCTCTCTATGTAAGATACTGTTTTTTCTGCCATCTTATTGAAGGCTTGCGAGATATCGGCAAATTCATCTTTATTGCCAGCAGTCAGCCGGATGGCAAGATTTCCCTCCGAATAGTTAAGCAGTCCTGTCGTCAGTTCATGAAAATTGGATAATATGCGCCGGATAATGACAAAATAGAACAGTGCAAAGAATAAGGCGAGAATAATCAGGAAGGCCAGTTCTAAAGTTATGGTTTGCCGGGTATCTGCGATATTGGCAGAAGAGATGTTATATAACTGTGCAAATATTAAATCTTCCACTTTTTTCAAGGCATCAATCCTGTTGCTTGATATGGTGAACCATTGCCTGGTATCTTGTATAAGCAGGGATTGGTTGAGGGTTTCTACGGCGAAAATGACTTGCTCCAGTCCTGATTGTAATCGGGTTAACGCTATCGGGGTATCCCTGTTGTTTGCAGCCTGTAAGGCGGTAAAGTTGGCAAGCGATGTTGCGGTACTTGTTATCAAAGCCGCGAGCGCTTCATTGTCGCCGGCTAGTTGCTGTATTGTTTTTAGTAGGTTTTGTAATTGTTGGCCATGTTTAAGTGATTGATTGAAAATCGAGCTCTCCGTGGTTGGCGAAGGCGCTTTCCTGAGTAACTGTAATTCTATCTGCTGGTTGTTTTGTATCATTGCTGATGACAATATTTGTAACTGATAGTGGCTGGCGATCAATTCCCGGGTAATTGAGACCGCGTTGTTTATCGAGTGGGGAAATGCTTCCCGGTATTGTTTTTTTTGACTCTGGCTCGCCGCTGAAAATATACCGTTTATCGAAGTTCTCTGGTTTTCGCCGTAATGCAGAATCTGATTGACTTTTTCCAGGGTTATTACTTTTGAAGCAAGCACTTGGCTTATCAGGGCGCGCTCCTTGCCGGCACTTTCCTGTGCCCGGATGAAGTTCAGCAGGTTATTAAGCAGCTGCACAGATTTTACATCGTTTGCTGCCTGGAACAGCGAAGTGGTCAGCTCAATGAGAGTGCCATTTATACGCGAGTAGAGTTCAAAAGATTCGGTGCTGCTTATGGCCTGGCTTTCCACTTTTTTTCTAATCACTTCTATTTGTGAAAGGCTGGTAGCAAGCCGGCTTAACTTATCATCCAGGCCTAAGGAATGGTGCTTGTCCGGCGGTATCTTCAAGCGGTTAAATTCCGCTAAGGCTTCATCTGTTTTCTTTTGCTGCATTTTATATTCAGGAGAAAACAGCTGCTGCCCGCTTGCGATGAAAACGGTACTGTAGCCGCGTTCTTTTTGCAATTCGTATAAAAGCCAGCTTCCTTGCTGGCCATGGATTAAAAACTGTTGAAAGTCGGCAAACTCCCTGTGGTGCTGATATGTGCTAAACAGGCCTGTCACCGTAACAGCCAAGAGGATAACGGTAGGAAAAATAAAGGCTAATAGAATTTTGTGAACAACTTTTTGAGTTTTAAACATATACAGTCCTGTACATTGCTATCCCTGGAGAAAGTTGGCTCAAAGTGCCCGTTATTGCTAGTTTAGCCTTAATTTTTCTCTTTTCTAGTAAACTGAAAAATATTGACTATTTTTAATTAATGTTATGGAAAACAATTGTTTTGTTACAGGTGAGCTATGGATAAACAACGAATTTTGATCGTGGATGACAATAAAAATAATATTTTTTCCCTGAAGGCGGTATTAGAGCCATTGGGCCTGGAGTGCGACTCGGCGACTTCCGGGAACGAAGCCCTGTTTAAGGTGTTAGAGCAGGAATACCTGTTGTTTTTACTGGATGTGCAAATGCCGGAAATGGATGGCTTTGAACTGGCAGGCCATTTAAAAAACAATGAGGATACTATGAATGTGCCTATTGTTTTCGTTACCGCCATCAATAAAGAAATTCAACATGTGCTCAGTGGTTTTGAATGTGGTGCGGTTGATTACATCTTTAAGCCGTTTAACCCGGATATATTGATTTCGAAAATTCGCGTTTTTCTTGAACTGGAATCAAGGAAACGGGAGTTAGAACAAGCTTATGTTAATGTTTATCAGACCTTTATTCAGCAACAGCGTATTTTATCTGCCGCAGGAGAAGGCATCATAGGGCTGGATGAAAACGGTGCTATCATCTACGCGAACAGCAAAGCCGAACAAACCCTGCTGGCAGGGAAAGACAGCAACCTGTTCGGGAAAAGCATCCAGCCATTTCTTTCAAGCGAGGACTGGAAAAAGAGTCAAATATCTCGATTATGTCACCACGAGGGCAGTGTCAGTGATGTTGAAGCCTTTTTAATAAGGGGTCAAGAGCAGGTGCCGGTGAGTTACTCTTGCAATAGCCTGGCAATAGATGAAACATCCAAGGGCTGTGTTTTTGTTTTCAGGGACTTAAGCTACCTCAAAGACGTGGAAGGACAGCTGGTGAGGCTGTCAAATTATGATGACTTAACCGGCCTTGCAAACCGGGTCATGTTTCATGAGTACTTGACCACCTCGGTTGCAGAATCAACGGTGCATCGCCGGGGGCAAAGTTTCTTAGCCTTATTGCATATCGATATTGATAATTTCAAGCTCATCAATGATAACCTGGGCAATGGCGTTGGAGATTCAATTTTAAAAATAATAGCAAGTAGAATCAATGCCTGTACCGATGAAAACAACTTATTGTCCCGGCTGGGCGGTGATGAATTTGTTCTTATCCTGCCTGAGGTTAAGTCATTGGATGACATTAGCCGCCTGACCCGGAACATACAAGATGCCGTGGCGCAAAAAATTGGGATAAGCGAAGTTGAGCAGCCCTTATATCTGGCATGCAGTATCGGTGTAGCGACAACACTGGAAGGCATGACCTTGGCGGATGAGCTGGTGACTTCCGCCGCTTTGGCGCTGACCAAGGCTAAGGATAACGGCAAAAATCAGGTTCATTATTACAGTGATGATTTACAAGAAGATACTAAGCAAAGGTTCATCATCGAAAGTAAAATAAAATTGTTTGTTGAAACCAATGCCTTTGATTTGCATTTTCAGCCTAAGGTTACCAGCGAAAACGGTCAGGTAATAGGTGCTGAAGCTTTGATCCGCTGGCCTAAAGATGATGCCAGCTTTGTCGGTCCCCATGTGTTTATTCCGATAGCTGAAAAATCAGGACAAATCCAAAAGCTGGGTGACTGGGTACTGAAAACGTCCATTAGCCATGTCGCTAGCTGGTTGAGTGCAGGTGTGATATCTGATGGGTTCAAATTGTCGATAAATGTTTCTTCATTACAGTTGCTCGATGAAGGCTTTAGCCAGATACTGAAAAATTATTTGCATGAATTCAGGGTTGACAGTCACTATGTTGAACTTGAAATCACCGAGTCGGCCTTAATGTATGAGCCGCAAAAAGTGATGAAAAACCTGGAGGAAATTTATCAACACGGGGTATCGGTTTCTATTGACGACTTTGGTACCGGTTATTCTTCCCTGAGCTATTTAACACATCTGCCCTTGTCTATTTTAAAAATCGATAAGAGCTTTATCGATAAGATTGGCTGTGGTGTCGGCGGCGAATCTGTGATCAAATCTATTATCAGCCTGAGTAATAATTTAAATTTAAAAACCGTCGCCGAAGGTGTTGAAGATGAAAAACAGCTTCAATTTTTAAAAGAGCATGGCTGTGACTATATTCAGGGGTATTATTTTTCCAAGCCGCTACCGCTGGCAGATTTTGAAAATTATCTGGGTAATGTCTAAGCAAACTTGCTTATTAAGAATACGCCCGCCTGAATAGGCTTGATGAAGTACAGTTCAATTGTCTTTTTATACAGTCCTGTTTAGTGTTAAGGGGTAAACGTTCTTGGATAATTCTATCAGCCTGGCAGGTTTTAAATGAACTTTAGCTTTTAATAGCTGGTACTAAAAGGGGACTGCCATTTATTGAAAAAGTATTTAGAACCGGGTTTTAGTTAGCACCCATACAAAATGAATACTTGTCGGAGTGGTTCAAATACTTATGTCGTCACATGCCAGGTTATGAGAGAAAACCTGGCTAAATCCAGTCATATTGACTCTTGCTGTCTATTAACAAGCCGGTAAGTCCTTATTTTCTGCAACAGTCGAACAGAACCTGTATTTTTCAGTGGTTCTTCTTCATATTTATTATGTGGTTAATTTCACTGTACAGTTGTTTATACAGTGGCAACAATTGGCATAAATATTAAATGCACCTTCAGTCTGGCTCTTCCGTCATTTTGTTCTAATACTTGTAGGTGAATTCCTCACCAACGCAGGAGTACTTAACAGCCCAAAAGAGCATTAACAGATAAACCAAGCGCTGCCCCTAAGTGCTCACAACACCCAGAGACAGCTAACCACAACAGATAATAGGAGTATCCATCATGGCTAAACCTAATGATATGCCAGAGTTTCACTCGGTTAAAGTTTCTTTAACAGAAAATATACCCGTTCCCCTAGTCAAGCTTTCACTGGAAGTTTATATCGGTAACTCTACACAGTTAACCCATAAGGGAGGCAGGTATCATGTCTGAATCAAACTTACCCCTCACAGAGGATGAAATTAAAAGAGAACAGTTATCAAGCGATTTTGTTAACCTTAGTGATGACTTTAGCAAATTCAGTGAAGAATGTGCTTTTCTCTTCGATGCCTTTGCTGCGGTTGGCCGCGAACCTGAATGCATCACCCCCCACACCAGTGAAGGTATCCGGCATCTGTGCTATTGGCTCAAATATCAGGTTATCGGCTACCGGGAGAAAATAGATGAGATGCAAGACTGCTGGAGAGGGCTTAGCCGCAAGAAATAAGTTTGACTAAGACTTAAACGAAGCGAGAAAGCGGGCGGGTTAACGGTAATTGAAGCTCCGGTTATACCGTGACCCGCCGGGTATTATGTAGTCATAATACCCGTATCGTTGATACTTACCATATAACAGTCTATACAGTGTTGCATATTGAACATAAATACTTAATGCAAACAAAGCCATAAATCCACAGAGAAAGGGGGTTTTAGCTCCGTTACTATTAAATTCGCGAGTGATAAAGTAGCCTGGCTATGCTGGAAGAAAACAGCAGATTATTTTAGATTGCAGCCTTAAGAAACCGGCGGTCTTTATGTTGTTACAGGAGGAGTTAAGGTTTCGACACCAGTCAATACTGCCACATGGCGCTTTAATACCTGGCGAATATTTTTATATTCTTCTATCTGGGCGTCTTTATCAAGCAACATCATCGCCTTTTTTTCCAGCTGTAATATCAAGGCAAAGGTGACTTCTGCATCCTGCTCGGGGGCACTTGACCCCAGCGTTTTATAAAATTGAGTGATATAGGCAACCTCTTGTTGCCAGGAGTGTAATACCAGGGCATTAAGCTTGGGGTTTCTCAAGGCTTCGTGATGAAAGGCAAGCTCAATACGCCGATCATCTATATGATCTATCACTTGGTCTTTTAAGTAGTCGTCGGCGGCTTGAAACAAGAGTTCGGCATTTTTTTCCTTGTGGGTTTGCTCATTGAGCTGAGTGTTTCCCATTTGCTCAATGCTGTCGGCAATTGCCAAAAAGTAAGGGTTTTTACTGACATCAATTTGCTGGTGCCAGTATTCAAAGGCGCAGCTGATCAGATCGTCTATGCTGCAAAAATGATAAGTGGTAGAGCCCAGCGGAACGCCTGCCTGTGTTGCTACCGCCCGGTGGCGCACTGCACGCATGCCCTGGGCCTTAATGATTTTCAGGGTAGCGGTTAAGATCTTGTTTTTGGTGTCTTCGCCGCGGGATTTTTTTGCCTTCATGACCTGGTTTGTGATCTCCATATTTTTGGCTAAGGGTATGGTTAAGCACCGGCTTTCAAGCGCCATGATAACAAGTTTATTGGTAAGCATGCGCTTAATTCATGATTTTATTGTAAATACATCTTGTACCATCGTACAAGTTTATTTTATAGTGGTCAAAAATAAGCCAGAACAAGCTAAAGGAATTGCCTGCCCATGAAATTTGAACGCCTTAACCTGAATCGCCGGGAAGTACTGAAAGCGGCTGCTGCCGTGGGAGTTACCAGCTCGTTGGGGCTTAGTGGCTGTAGTGAAGCCGAGCCACAACAGCAAGCGCCTGTGTTGCAGGGGGCGATAGGTAAAGACGGGCAAAGGGTGCCGCCGTGGAGCAACTGGTCCGGCAATCAGGTGAGCGAGCCTAATGAACGTCTGGTGCCAAGGGATACCGATGAGTTATCCGGTATGATCGCCAAGGCCAAGCAGGGGATTCGCCTGGTGGGGGCAGGACACAGCTTTTCGCCTTTGGTGCCTACCAATGAATCTTTAATGTCGCTGGCGTATTTTAACGGTATTACCCATATCGACAAGGCGGCCAAGCAGTTTGAAGTGGCTGCCAATACCTTTTTGGCCAGTGCCGGAGAGCCTTTATGGCAAGAGGGCCTTAGCCTGATTAATATGCCGGATATTAATACCCAGACTTTTGGCGGCGCGATTGCCACTTCCACCCACGGCACAGGGGCTACTTTAGGCTCTATGTCTACTAATGTTATCGGCATGTCGCTGGTGAACGGGCAGGGAGAAGTAGTGCATTGCAGCCAGGATAACAATACTGAGTTGTTCCAGGCGGCTCGTAACAATATCGGCGCGCTCGGGGCGGTTACCGGCATGAAAATTCAGGCCAAAGATAAGTATTATCTGCAGGAAACCAGTTGGATGATGGACCTGCAGGAAGGGCTTGAGCAGGCGGAAGCCCTCAGGGACAAACACAGGCATTTTGAACTCTATGCATTGCCTCATGCCGATTATATTATGGGCATCACGCTGGATGAGGTTGACGAGCAGGCGTTATCCCAGCCTCAAGAAAGTAGCGGCGATGCCTATGAAACCTTTAAAACCCTCTCCAAAGTAATCGACGCCGTGCCTTTTATGAAGCGTTTTATCATCAATGCCGGGGCCAGCACGGTCAGCAAAGAAATGCGTAGCGGCCGTAACTATGAGGTGTTCGGCAATATCCGCGATATACGTTTTAATGAAATGGAATATTCGGTACCGGCAGAATATGGGGTGAAATGCTTGACGGAAATTCTAGATATCATTAAAAAACAGAATATTAACGTGATTTTTCCAATCGAGGTACGTTATATTAAGGGCGATGATATCTGGTTAAGCCCGTTTTATCAGCGTGACAGCTGCGCGATCAGTTGCCACAACTTTCATGATAAAGACTATAAAAAATATTTTGCTGCCATTGAGCCGATTTTCCTCAAATACGACGGCCGGCCGCACTGGGGCAAGATACACAGCTTAACCGCCAAAGAACAAAGCGCCCGTTACCCTAAGTTTGATGAATTCCTAAGGGTAAGGGCGGCCATGGATCCCAGGGCGCTGTTTGCCAATGCGCATATTAAAAACGTCCTGGGCCTCTCATAGCCGAGATGCATGAAGAGCTTTAAGAGAGTCAGGAGAGATAAATGAACAGACGTCAATTTTTATTGGCCGGGGCCGCCGCAGGGGTGGCAGGGGCGTTAACTTTCAGGCCGGACGATAACGGGGATGCCTACACCCCATATTTTGAGCAGCTTAACCGCAGCCTGAAACGCGACGGCAGTTATGTACCGAGTATGCTGGTAGACCTTGACGCCCTGGATGAGAATATCAAGGCATTAAAATCTACCCTTAACCCGGAGAAAGACTTTCGTATTGTCGCCAAATCCCTGCCGAGCCCGCAGCTGCTTGGCTATATCATGGAAAAGGCCGATACCAATAAACTGATGGTGTTCCACCAGCCGTTTTTAAGCCAGATAGCCCGGGACTACCCCGACAGCGACTTATTGCTGGGCAAACCTATGCCGGTAAAAGCGGCAGAGCGTTTCTATCAGCAGCAGGGAGAAAAACCGGCCTTTGATGCCCAAAGCCAGCTGCAGTGGCTGATCGACAGCGAGCATAGGTTAAATCAATACCTGGCGCTGGCGAAGCAATTATCGGTGAAAATGCGCATTAATATTGAGTTGGATGTCGGTTTACACCGCGGCGGGGTGCAGTCCCTGAGTGAGCTCAATAGCCTGCTGACCCTGATTGAGCAAAACGGCGATGTTCTCACTTTTGCCGGTTTTATGGGTTATGACGCCCATGTGGTGAAAGTACCCGGGGTGCTTAAATCACCGCAACAGGCCTTTGACGAATCCCAGCAGTTTTATCAGGCCAGTATCAACTTCTTATATCATAACTTTCCCGCCCTGAAATCTGACTCCCTGTGCTTTAACGGCGCCGGCAGCCCGACTTTGGCCCTGCACCGGGAAGGGTCGGTTGCCAATGAGCTTTCCGCCGGCTCCTGCCTGGTGAAACCCAGCAGTTTTGACGTACCGACCCTGGCGCAGTTTCAGCCGGCGGCTTACATCGCCACGCCTGTGCTGAAAAAAATGGCCGGCACCCGGCTGCCTTCGGCGGAATTTGCCCGCGATTTGTTCTCCATGTGGGATAAAAATATGCAGCAAACTTTTTTTATCTACGGCGGCAACTGGCAGGCAGAGTATGAATCCCCCCGGGGATTGCAGGACAATACCTTATACGGACAAAGCACCAACCAGCAAATCGTCAACGGCTCTGACAAGGTCAAGCTGTTTGTCGATGACCATGTGTTTTTACGCCCGGCGCAAAGCGAAGCGGTTTTTCTGCAATTCGGGCAGCTGAAAACCTTGCGGGATGGTCGTCTCCTGGATAACTGGCCAATATTACAGCAGGCTTAGCTCGCTTAATAAATAATGAAGTTTCAGGCAGTTAGATCGCTAGATTTAGCTGCCTGTTTTCTTTATATTATTGCTAGTTAGTTTATCCGGCCTATACAAGGGAAATCTGCATTGGTCCCTGTGTGTTTGTACGGCAATTTTAAAGTATTGGAGTCTACTCTTATGGCGAATTTTTCATCCCGCTTGTTTTTCAAACCGGTTTTATTAGCGGGGCTGAGCAGCCTGTTATTCGGCTGCGCTACCATGAGCAAAGAAGAATGCCTGGTGGCCGACTGGTATACCATAGGATTAGAAGACGGCAGTGACGGCAAGGCAGCCTCTTATATCGGCAAGCACCGTCAGGCCTGTGCCGACGCCGGGGTTTCGCCGGATATCAAAGCATACAGCGCCGGACGTAAAGCCGGATTAAAAGATTATTGTGTTGCTTCGCGCGGTTATCAGCTGGCGATGAGCGGGGATGAATATCACGGCGTCTGCCGCGGTCCACAGGAGCAAGGTTTTTTAAAAGGTTTCAAAAGCGGCCAAATCGTCTATCAGGCGAAGGAAGTGTTGGATAGGGTGCAGTCCGATATCAACAGCGCCTTGAAACTAGAGAAGAAGTTACAGAAAAAAATCACCAAAAAAGAAGCGGTGATCCTTGCCGATGAATCCACGTCCGAGCAGCGGGCCGATGCCCTGGAGCGGCTAAAAGAATTAGCCGCCGAGCTTGAAGCGGTATCGGCGGATATTCATGAACTGGAGCATATTTATGAAGCCCGGTTAGTGGAATATGAAGCTAAGCTCAATAAATATCAAGTGGCCGCTTATTAACTTGTTATTAGCCCGGGCTTAACGGGTTATTAAACGGTTGTGATGACGTTAACGCAAAAGGATTTTGTGCTCTCTTGCTTGTCGGCATACGGCAACCAGGCTTTTGCTGTTGATGAAAGCCTGAGTGTTTACTTTCGCCATAAAAGGTTAGCCAAGGGGGTCACTTATCTTGAAAGCGGGCAGCGCTGGCAAAGCTTTACCGTGATTCGTGAAGGCAGCTTTCGTCTTTATTATCTCGACTCCCGGGGGCGGGAGCACAGCAAAGGATTTTTCGGCGCAGAGCAAATCATGGCCCCCTGTGCCCCGGCGGCCATCAAACAGCCGGCTAATTTCTTTATTGAAGCCCTGACAGCGGTCAGCTGTTATCAGGCGGATTATGCCAAGGTGCGCCGGTTACTTGAATCCAGCCAATGGGGCCTGTCGGTATTAATGAGCTTATTGGAGCGGGTGCTGGATGAAAAAGTGCAGCGGGAGTATGCCTGGCTTAATCTCGATGCCGAGGCCAGATACGTCAGGTTCTTAAAGGATCATCCCGTGCTTAGCAGCCAACTTCCCCTGTATCTTATTGCTAACTACCTGGGCATGACAGATGTTACCTTGTCCCGCATCAGAAAAAAGTTAGCCTTAACTTCAGCTTAAATTTAACGTAAACCTTAACTCTCTTTTTATTTCCTTTCTTAACATAAGTTAAGGCAAGCTCCGGGGCTGTGATTATCCTATAGCGACTGAGTTTTATCTTAAGGCGTGCATATGAATGAAAATGTTATAAGTTATCCGCTAAATGCCAAGACGGCGCTGGTCTTTATTGAATTTCAAAATGAATGGCTGAGCGGGCAGGGCAAGTTACGAAAATTGCTGATTGAAGATGAAGCCGCTTTTGTCTCGGCAATAACCCGGGGAAAAACCTTGCTGCAAAAAGGCCGGGACACGGATGCGATGATCATTCATGTTTGCTTGCGCCCGGATGCCGGTTACCGGGTTTTCGGGCAGGCAAAATATGGTTTAAGGGCGGCTATTCCTAACGCGCAAACCTGGCAGCACGAAATGGCGGATATCCATGACGATTTTATGCCGCAGCCGGGGGAGATAGTGATCAACGAGCGTACCGGCGCCAGTGCCTTTGCCGGCAGCATGTTAGACAGTGTGTTGCGCAATAACCATATCGACACCTTGTACCTGGCGGGATTTGCCAGTCATGTTTGTGTTGAGTCGACCTTACGCCAGGGGCATGATATCGGCTATAACATGTGTGTGGTGACCGATGCGACAGCCGCCTTTAACGCACAGCAGCAGGATTATTTTGAAACACAAATTCTGCCCCATTTCGGCAAAGGCATAAAAACCGCAGACATAAGTGAGCGGTAAAAGTTTGCCAGCTGGAACCGGGTTGTTTCACCTGTTTTTTGTATATTATTCACTTGGGCTTTGGGGGCGTTTTTTCGGCACCCAGGCCCAGAGCATTTCACAGATAATCGGCTCCCGGCCGGTACCGTCGGTAAGTGCTACCTTGACCAGGGTTTCGCCTTTTTCGCTGCCCCGGATATCGGCAATTTGTTCGGGCGTCAGGCTGGCCTCGGCGCGCATATCGCCCTGCTGGCGTTTGGCAAAGTTAAAGGTCATGGTTTTGATCACCGCCACGCTGGTGTCGGGGACATTCATGGCTATCAGCAGCCCGGTGGCAGACTCTGCCAGCAGGGCGGCGGCCACGGCATGTACGCCGCCCAGGTGGTTGCGGGATTTGCGTTTGTTCTTGATGAAAAAATCTGCCCGCTGATGGTCTAAATGCCTAATCCTGACGCCTGTGGTGCTGACATAGGGCACTTTAAAACCAACCACAAACGAGAGCAGTTTGTTGTTAAAAGGGGCGGGTAGCCTTGCCAGGCGGTTAACCAGTTTCGCCGTGCTGTTGGCTTTGATGGTTTGGATCGGTTTATCCGTTAACGGCTGCTTGGCGGAGTGAGCGCTCATGCGTATTTCCTTTAGTAACTCTTGGCTGAAATTTGGCTGCCTCCGGGGATTGGATTATCGCCGGAAAGCAAGAAAAACAGGCCGGTTTTTGCTAAACCGGTCCTGGTTTTACACCTGTTAAAACCCAGTTTTTGCGGCTAATTTGTCTTTGGCGTTTTGGTATTCGTTCTTTAACCTTTGTACCAGCTCGGCCATGGACGGGCTGTCATGGATGGTGCTGACCCCCTGTCCGGCAGACCATACGGTTTTCCAGGCTCTCGCTTCTTCGTTTTCCGGGATGAGTTTTTCGCCGTAGTTGATTTCTCCGGGTTTAGACAGGGCCGACATATCAAAGCCTGCCTGCTCCAGGCTCTGGCGCATAAAGTTCGCCGGAACCCCGGAAACTGCCGGGGTATGGATAATGTCGTGGGCGCCGGCATCAATGAGCATCTGCTGGTAACCGGCTTCGGCATTGGACTCCTGGCAGTTGATAAAGCGGGTGCCGAGATAGGCGAGATCCGCCCCCATGGCCTGGGCGGCGAGGATATCGTCTCCCCGGCTTAAACTGCCGCCGAGCAGTAAGGTGCCCTGGTAAAACTCGCGGATTTCTCCCACCAGGGCAAAGGGGTTGATGGTACCGGCATGGCCGCCGGCCCCCTGGGAGACGGCAATAACGCCGTCAACGCCTGCGTCTATGGCTTTTTTCGCGTGATAGCTGCTGGCAACGTCGTGATAGACCAGGCCGCCGTAGCTGTGCACCGCATCCACCACTTCCCGCGCCGCGCCTAAAGACGAAATCACCAGCGGCACTTTGGCATTGACGCAGTGTGCTAAATCCGCCTGCCAGCGAGGGTTGGATTTATGCACCACCAGGTTGATGCCGTAGGGGGCAACATAGTCCTGCTGCTCCCTGAGTTTGGCCAGTTTCTGCCCCAGGGTATGCAGCCAGGAGGCGAAATGATCGCTGGTGCGCTCGTTCAGCGCCGGGAAGGTGCCTATTATGCCTTGCTCACAGGCGGCCAGTACCAGTTTCATGTCTGAAACCAGGAACATAGGGGCACAAATCAGCGGCAGGCTCAGCTGATCCATCAATGCCTTACTGCCAGTTGACGGTCCGGTTAGGGTTTTGCTATCCGACATCACAGGCTCCTTAGTCTAAATCGACGAATAAATCCGGGAACAGGCGGTCGCAGTTGGGATCTACCTTGTAGTGGTCAAATTCCGTCTGGCCACCCGCCCTTAATACGTCTTCGTCGATCAGGGTCTGGCCGGTCATTGCCAGGTTTTTGCTGGTGAGGATCTCATAGGCGGCATCGGCCATAATCGCCGGGGTGCGGGACATAGGCAAAATTTTCGCGTCTATGGCATATTCCACCGCAGCGGTGGCGATGGCGGTTTTCGGCCACAGGGAGTTAACGGCAATGTTATGCTCTTTTAATTCTTCCGCCAGGCCCATGGTCAAAAGGCTCATGCCGTATTTAGTGACTGTGTAGGCGATATGCGGCTTTAACCAGTGCTTTTTTAAACTGATCGGCGGCGACATGCTGATGATATGGCCGTTTTCCGATTTTTTCAGGTGCGGCAGTACCGCCTGGGTGCATAATAATACCGCGCGTTCGTTGATGGCGTGCATCAGGTCAAAACGTTTGATCGGGGTCTCTTCTATGCCTCTAAGGTGAATGGCGCCGGCATTGTTGATCAGTGCGTCTATGCCGCCAAAGGTGCCTACGGTTTGCTCTACCATGGCATAAATGCTTTGCTCGTCGCGGACATCGACTTTGATCGCCAGCGCTTTGCCGCCTGCCTGCTCGACTTCTTCGGCGACGCTGTGGATGGTGCCGGGTAGTTTGTCATGGGGGGTATCGGATTTTGAGGCGATCACGATGTTGGCGCCGTCGGCAGCAGCCTTCAGGGCGATTTCCCGGCCTATGCCGCGGCTGCCGCCGGTAATGATGATGGTTTTACCTTGTAGTGCTTTGCTTGTGGCTGAGTTGTCTTGTGTCATTTTCTCTGTTCCTTCTTTTAAAAACGTCAACTTAAGTTGTTATTGCTCGACTTTCTCGTCATCTGATATGGTTGCCAGTAATTGTCCGCTGGTGACCTGCTGATTTTTTTCCAAATTAATATAGCTGAGGGTGCCGCTACAGCTGGCTTTTACCGGCAACTCCATTTTCATGGCTTCTATGGTGAATAAGACCTCGCCTTGCTCGATAATATCCCCTAAAGATTTTTCTACCGCCACAACGGTGCCGTTCATGGGGGCAAAATGCTGGCCGCTGCCTTGTGCTGTGCCGGAAGCATCAGAACCGCTTTGGCCCGAGTGATAGCTGAGATCGGTTATGCCAAAGTCAAAGTCCTGCCCGCTGATATTGAGCTTCTCTTGTTGCTGGCTGAAATAATAGTCTTGTCTCAGGCCGTTTATCTGGCAGGTAAAACGGTTTGCGGTGATATTTACGATGGCAATATCAAAAGCTTGTTTAGCCAAATGCACCCGGTACAGCGCTTGATCGCCAATATGCTCCCCTTGGCTGACAGGCGTGATCTCCACGCTTTGCTGCTTGTTTTCTGCCGGGGCGCTGTCACAGTGTAATAGCATGTGTTTGCTTAATACCAAGCCTGGTCCTTGGGTTGGCCGCGGTAATTGGTGCTTGGTTTCACTTTGCAAGGTTTTACCTTGTAGTGACTGGCTTTGCAGAAAATAGCATAGTGTTGCCGCCAATGCCCATTGCTCTGGCGTTAGCTGTGTTTGGCTGCTGCTTTTCAGTGCTGTTAAATTATCGTCGATAAACCGGGTATGGACCGGGTTTTCACTGTCTTGATTGGCAAAGGCTTCACTGTTTGCCAGTTCCAGTAAAAAGGCTTTATTATGCCTGATGCCATGTAAATGGCTTTGCTGCAGGGCCTGAATAAGCCTTCTGCGGGCCTGCTCCCGGTCTTCTCCCCAGACAATGATTTTTGCCAGCATGGGATCGTAATAACGGCTGATATGGGCCCTGGGTGTCAGCATATGATCGCAGCGTATGTTGTTTTCCTGACTTTGATCCTGATCTTCGGGGGATTGCCAAAAGCTGATTTGGCCGCTTTGCGGCATAAAGTGTTGCGCGGGATCTTCGCTATAAAGTCTGGCTTCGATGGCATGGCCGTCAAAACGAACCTGCTCCTGGGTTAAAGGCAGTGCTTTACCGTGGGCAATATCGAGCTGCCATTTGACCAGGTCGATGCCGGTGATCATTTCCGTGACCGGGTGTTCAACCTGCAGCCGGGTATTCATTTCCAGGAAATAAAAGGCCTCTTCCTGCTTATCTTGTACTAACAGAAACTCAACCGTGCCTACCCCCAGGTAGTCGCAGCTGTTGGCAACATTTACCGCGGCCTGACCCATTTTATTCCTGAGTTCATTGCCGATGTTAACCCCGGGGGCTTCCTCAATCACCTTTTGGTGGCGCCTTTGCATCGAGCAATCCCGCTCCCCCAGGTGAATACAGTTGCCATGCAAATCCCGGACAACCTGTATTTCAATATGGCGGGCATTCACCAGGGCGCGCTCCAATATCAGCTGCTCACTGCCAAAGCTGGCCAGCGCCTCGCTGCGGGCGCTGTTAAATAAGGTTTCTATGTCGTCAAGGCTATGGGCCAAGCGCATGCCTTTACCGCCGCCACCGGCTGCGGCTTTGATCATTAACGGAAAACCTATGGTTTCTGCCTGTGATTTTAAGGTGTTATTGTCTTGTTTTGCTCCCTGATAACCCGGGATACAGGGGATATCGGCCGCCAGCATCGCCTCTTTGGCCGCTTGCTTGTTGCCCATCAGTTCGATGGCCCCGGCATCCGGACCGATAAAGATCAGCTGGTTGTCTTGGCAGGCGCGGGCAAAACCGGCATTTTCCGATAACAGGCCATATCCCGGATGTATTGCCCGGGCGCCGGTTTGCTTGGCAGCAGCAATGATTTTTTCTATATCCAGGTAGCTTTCACTGACATTTGCCGCGCCGATATGTACAGCGCAGTCCGCCAGGGAAACATGGGGACTGTCAGCGTCAGCATCGCTAAAGACTGCGACCGTCTGGTAACCTAAGGCCTTGGCGGTTTTGATAATGCGCACGGCGATCTCGCCCCGGTTGGCGATCAGTATCTTGTCAAAAGCTTTGCTAAAAGCCTTGTTAACGCTGTTGCTTAAAGTTTTGCTCATGCTTGCTCCTGCTCAACTGCTGCCGTGCTTGCTGCCCATTCGGGCGGGCGTTTTTCCATAAAAGCCCGGGTGCCTTCCAGGGCTTCTGATCGGGCTTGGGTAAACTGGGCCGAGAACTGCTGCGCCGCCAAATCTAACAGTGCCTCCTGGGACAAGTTCTCCGGGTTTAATAACAGAGCCTTAGTGATAGCTGTGGCACCCGGAGCGCAGCGTGAGAGCTGTTTCAGTTTTTTCTCCAGCAGCGCTTTGCCCTCATCCAGGTTTTCCACCAGGGCATTGGCCAGGTTGATGGCATCAGCCTTTTCGCCGTCTAAGGCACCCGCAAACAGGGCGAGCTCCCGGGTTGTTGTCAATCCTAAACGTTTTACCACAAACGGCGCAATTTGTGCCGGCGGCAGACCCAAAGTGGTTTCCGGCAGGGCGAAATAGGCTTTTTTCGTGGCAATGACATAATCACAGACACACACCAGGCCAAAACCGCCCCCCAGGGCATAACCGTCCACCAGGGCGATAATCACCTTGGGGCTTTGCTCGGTCAGGGCAAGTAACTGGCCGAACAAACGGTTGAAATGATAATAGGCATCTTCCTGCCCCTGCTGGTGGCGTTTTTGTGCCTGCGCCATGTCCTTAATATCGCCCCCGGCACAAAAATTTTCTCCTGCGCCCCGGAAAACGACAGCGCGGATTTCCTGGTTATTATTGGCCAAAGTCAACAGGCGGATCAGCTCCTCCACCATGGCCAGGTTCATGGCATTGTTGACTTCTTCCCGCGCAAGGGTGATGAACAGTACCTGTTGTTCCAGGTGGCAAGCTATTTGGTTAAAAGCTGGCAGTTTCACGGTATTAACCCTTTTTCGCTGGTGTCGGTAAAATATTCATCATTTTGCAGATGATGCCGAGCATGACTTCCTCGGCGCCGCCGGCGATGGCGGTCAGGCGATAGTCGCGGTATAAGCGGTTGACCAGGGATTCTTCAACAAAGCCCATCCCGCCCCAAAATTGCAAACAGGTATCGGGCAGGGTGCGGCAAACTTTCCCTGCCAGCAACTTGGCCATGGAGGCGAGTTTAGTGACATCTTTTCCCTGCACCAGCTCTTCGGTGGCACGGTAAATTAACGATCTCAGGGCTTCGATATCCGTTTGTGCATGCGCCATGGCGAAATGGATCTGCTGGTTGTTGATCAGCGGCGCGCCGAAGGCCTGGCGGTCCCGGGTATAATCTATGGTACTTTGTACGCAGTTTTCCATGCCCTTGATACACAGGGCTGCGCCCGCTAAACGCTCTAATTGGAATTGCTGCATCTGGTAGGTAAAACCTTTGCCTTCTTCGCCGATGCGGTAGCGTTGGGGCACCCGGACATTGTCAAAAAACACCGGTGCGGTATCCGAGCTGCGCATGCCGATTTTCTTTAATTTCTCGCCCACCGACACCCCGGGTAAGTTTGCCGGCACTATGATCAGGGATTTGTTGGTGTGGATACTCCCTTCGCTGGTATTGGCCAACAGGCAAAAATAATCCGCCTGGGTGGCATTGGTGATCCACATCTTGGCGCCGTTGATAATATAATCATCGCCGTCTTTTTTTGCCGTGGTGGTGATGGCCGCAACATCTGAGCCTGCACCGGGTTCGGATACGGCGATGCAGGACACCATGTCGCCGCTGATGCTGGGGGCGAGAAACTCCCGGCGCAGTTCATCGCTGCCAAAGCTTGCCAGGGCAGGGGTGGCCATATCGGTTTGTACCGTGATGGATAAAGGCACACCACCGCAGTGGGCGGCGCCGATTTCTTCCGCCAGGATAATGGCATAGCTGTAATCCAGTCCCAGGCCGCCGTATTCTACCGGCTTGTTGATGCCCAGCAGGCCGAGATCGCCCATTTTCTTAAAGATCTTATGGGTGGGAAATTGCCCTATCTCTTCCCATTCGTCGATATGGGGGTTGATCTCCTGTTGGACAAATTGCTGTACCGTACGTTGTAACGCCAAATGCTCATTTGTAAAAATCATAATATTATCCGTAAGTTATATTTTTTTGTGCAATATCTTTTGCTGTTTTTCATTGCTGTTCGCTACTAGAAGCGGGCGACGCCAAAGTGATTTTTTGCTAAGTCTTGCCGGTCTGCCTGGCGGCACAAGTCAAAGAGTTCAATCAACAAGGCCCGGGTTTGTCTGGGGTCGATAATACCGTCATCCCAAAGACGGGCACTGCAGGGAATGGCCCCGGCTCCTTGCTCTATCATGGCGCAGGTGCCTTGTTCGAGCTGGTCCAGTTTATCGGTATCAACGGCGCCTGCCGCTTGCATTTTCGCTTGTGTGACGATGCGCAGTACCTTGCCTGCCTGGGCGCCGCCCATCACTGAGGTTTTGCTGTTGGGCCAGGCAAAAATAAACCTGGGATCAAAGCCCCGGCCGCACATGGCATAGTTGCCTGCGCCGTAGGAGCCGCCGATCACTATGCTGATTTTTGGCACGGTGGCATTGGCCACTGCCTGGATCATTTTTGAACCGTGTTTGATAATGCCGCTTTGCTCGGACTCGGTGCCGACCATAAAACCTGTGGTATTGTGTAAAAACAGCAAAGGCACCTGGCTTTGCTGGCACAGCTGGATAAACTGCGCCGCTTTGCTCGCGCCTTTGGCGGTGATCGGGCCGTTGTTGGCAATCACGCCGCAGGGCAAACCGCCGAGCTTGATATGACCGCATAACGTTTGCTGATCCCAGTCGGCTTTAAATTCCAGATAATGTGAGCCATCGCTGATGCGGGCGATGACTTCTCTGGCATCATAGGGGGTTTTGGTCAACGCCGGGACTATGCCTAATAGCTCTTCAACCGGATAAGCCGGTTCGGGATAAGCACTGTTGGTTTGTGGCTTGTCTTTGCTAAAGGTGCTTCCGGTCATGGCCAGGATGTCCCGTGCCAGGGCAATGGCATCGCGGTCGTTATCTGCCAGATATTCGCCGCTGCCGGGCTCTTTGATATGCATTTCGGCGCCGCCGAGGGCTTCTTCGGTAGCGATTTCTCCGGTGGCGGCCTTTAACAGCGGCGGACCGGCGAGATACATGCTGGCCTGGTTTTTAACCATGATGACATAATCGGAAAGCCCCGGCTGGTAGGCACCGCCTGCGGTGGCGCTGCCGTGGACCACGGTAATTTGCGGGATCCCGAGTGCAGACATGCGCGCCTGGTTGGCAAAACTGCGTCCCCCGGGGGCAAAGATTTTGGTGGCATAGGCCAGGTTGGCGCCGCCGCTTTGCGCCAATGTGATATAGGGCAGTTTATTTTCGATGGCAATTTGTTGCAGGCGCAGGTTTTTCTCCATACCGGAAACGGAAACCGTACCGCCTTTAACGGCGTAGTTATCCACTTTAACCAGACAGCGTACGCCGCTGACATAACCGATACCGGCAATACAGCCGCCGCCTGCGCCGCTGCCGTCCTTATCGTCATCCATTTTATAACCGGCGAGCGAGGAGAGTTCGATAAAAGGCGCACCGGGATCGACTAAGTGCTGCAAGCGCTCGCGGGGCAATAACATGTTCTTCTTGTGGTAGCGGCCTTGTTTTTCCTGCTCTGTGGTGATGCAGAATTGTTCGATATCTTGAACCTGTTTGAGTTGCGTCAGCATTTGCTCGCGGTTGGCCTGGTAGTCCTGACCCTGAGGATTGATATATGAGCTGAGCTTAGTCATGGTTTGCTTGTTCCTGTTCGGGCTTTTCTTTTCTAGGCGTTTCTTGCAAAAAAACGGGCGGTTCGCTGCGATGAAAGCCGTCAAAGACTTGCTGTTGTGATGCTACTTGTTTGTGCAGTGGGGCAATGGCCGCAGGCGAGGCCAGGGAAGCGCCGCCGTCGACTTTTAAGGTAATGCCGTTGATAAAAGCGGCGGCGTCACTGAGCAGGAAACAAATAGCGGCGCTGATCTCGGCTTCTGTTGCCAGGCGTTGCAGCGGTACCTGTTTTTGAATTTCCCGCAGTTTTTGCTGGAATTTTTCATCGTAACTGTCCAGGCCGCTGGAAGCGACCCAGCCGGGGGCGACATTATTGGTGCGTACCCCATAAGGCCCCCATTCCCAGGCGGCGCTCTGGGTCAGGTTGGCCATACCGGCACGGGCGGCGCCGGAATGGGCCATGAGCGGCATGCCGTTATGAAAGTCTGCGGTGATGTTGACGATCACGCCGCCATGTTGTTTAAAGCAACTGTTGAAAAGCTCCCGTGACAGGATAAAGCCGCCGGTGAGGTTGGTATCTAATACCGCTTTAAAGCCGTTGACGCTGATATGCTCCAGCGGTGAAGGAAACTGACCGCCGGCATTGTTCACCAGGGCATGGACCTGGCCAAGGTCGGATAAGATTTGTTTAATTGTGCTGATCACTGCCTGTTCGTCGCGGATATCCAGGGAATAGGCAAATGCCTGGTAGCCGTCCTGGTGTAATTCATCGAGCACAGCGTCGAGTTTTTGCTGGCTGCGGCCAAGCAAGATCACTTTGGCGCCAAGGCTGGCCAGTTCATGGGCGGTGCAGCGGCCGATACCTGAGCCGCCGCCGGTGATGATGACGGTTTTATTGTTAAAGCTGCCGGCGGTAAAAATTGACTGATAGTTCATGTTTTCTCTTAATAAGGTGTTTTATCAAACGCTTATAAAACTTTTATAAGACAAGTGCCCTGGCTTCTTCCGGGCTGGCGATGGTCCGTCCGGCCTGTTCGGCGATGCCCACCAAAGATTCAATCAGCTGGCCGTTGCCGCTGGCCCGCTCGCCACTTGGCAGATAGAAAGTATCTTCGAGCCCGGTGCGCAGGTGCCCGCCCAGTTCGGCGGTTGCCTGGTGTACCGGCCAGATTTCCTGGCGGCCGATTAACGTGGTTTGCCAGGAGGCGCCGGGTTTGATGTATTTGAGTAAAATAGGTAAAAGCTCGGCATCGGCCGGCATACCGGAGGCGACACCCATAACAAAGTTGTAATCGAGTTTATCTACCATGCCCACCTGCTGATACATGCCGACGGAGCGTACTATGCCTAAATCAAAACATTCAAATTCGGCGCGGGTGCCGGTGCTTTTCATGACTTCGAGTAATTCGGCGATTTTTTCTACCGGGTTTTGAAACAGCATAGGGGGCCAGGCCCAGCTGCCGTCGGACTTGGCTTTTAGATAATTGAGGCTGCCGGCATTGCAGGCGGCGATTTCCGGTTTTCCAGCCTTGATACAGGCGATGGGGCCGCTTTGATCCCGGGTGATGGTGCCTGTGGTGTAATTTAAAATGACCCCGGGACAAAGTTCGCGGATGGCATCACTGATGGCGACGATAACTTCCGGCTCCCAGCTTGGCAGATGGCCTTTGCCGGGGCGTTGATTGCGAAAATGGATATGCATGATACTGGCGCCGGCATCATAGGCTTCTTTGGCGGATTGTGCCATCTCACTGACGGTGACCGGCACCGGGTGCTGTTTGGGATCTGTGAGTACGCCGGTCAGGGCGCAGGTGATGACAACTTTATTGTTCACGACATTATCCTCTTTCATGCCTGCTTAATTGACTTTTTATTAAGTCAGGTTGTATTTTTTATCAACAATACCAAGCAAGCGCTTGGTTTGCAATCCTTGATTTGCTACTATGATGAAAAATCACCGATGGCGCTATTGGCTGATTTTGCGATAAAATATGCCAAACAGCGTTTGTACAGGCTGTTTATCGGAAGCAGAAGAGCAGTAGCGTCTACTTTTGGCCATTTTGGGCAAGTGATGGCGGTATGTTCAACCGATAACGATTTACCGAGAATTAAGTACGGAGCATGATGAATCAAGTATTAGCACAGCTGGACGAATTTGGCCCTTTGGCTGATTTAAACTCTGCCAAAGGCCGGTTACAGCAGGCCTCTGCCCGTTTGTTTAAAGAAAAAGGTTATGCCAAAACGACGGTGCGGGATATCGCCGCCGAGGTGGGGATCCAAAGCGGCAGTATTTTTCACCACTTTAAAAACAAAGAAGAAATTTTGCTGGCGATCATGTCTGATACCATTTTACGGGTCTTGACGGACATGTATGCTGCCCTGGCGTCCACGGATGATGTTATGGAAAAGCTGCAACATTTGATTTTACTTGAGCTTAAAGCCATTCATGGCGAGCAGTTTGTCGGTTTTAGTTTGCTGGTATCGGAGTGGCGGGCTTTATCTGACGGCAACCAGCAGCAAATTTTGAAACTGCGGGAATATTATGAAAACCTGTGGCGGGAGATATTAACTTTGGCCCATGAGCAGGAAAAAGTGAATGTCGAAGCCCTGTATTTGCGCGGTTTTATCCGTGGCGCCCTGATCGAAACCACCAACTGGTTCAGTGTGACCGGCGATATCTCCTTAGAGCAGCTGGCGTTAAAGTTGATGGCGACCTTTACCCGCAGAGAAAAGTAAAGTTACTGTTATTTTAAGTTTTCCCTACAAGTTTATACTTTAAAGAAAGGGCTTGTCAGCTAAACTTGTTATTGAATTACCTGTTAATTTTTCAAATGCAGAGATTCAGGATGACAGGGCAAGCCATAAAGTCAGCGAAAGCAAAAAATAAAAGCGGTTATCGGCCATTATTGCTGTTGCTGCTGATATTTTCTCCCCTTTGTTTATCTGAAAAATTCTTGTCTATCGGTTTACCCGAGGATGGTTATGCCCCTTTTATTATCCTCAAGGACAATAAACCTAAAGGCATCTTGATAGAGCCGTTGCAACTGGCGGCAGAGAAACTGGGGATCACCCTCAAATATACTTACATGCCGGAAAAGCGCTCGGTGGATATGCTTGATAAATATCAGATAGATGCCCGGATGGAGTCTCGGCGCTGGGTAGATAACCCCGGTGATTATTTGTGGAGTGAAGCCATTGCGGATCTCGAAGATGTACTGGTTTATCATAGGGATGCCAAACCCGGCTTTGATCCGGATCAGGCCCTTGACGGGGCTCATATTGTTACTCACCTGGGATATAGTTATCCGGATCTGCAGCCCTTGTTTGAGCAGGGAGTTATTTTTCGTCAGGACTTTTCCTCGGAGTTCGCCATGCTCAGTACTTTAGTGCGCTTAGTTGAAGGGGTGAACCGTACGGCGGTGATGAATAAGCAGGTGGCGCTGTGGTTGATCAAATCCTCGCCGAAACTGCAAAACCGTTTTGTTTTTTCTCGGCGTATTGTCGGCTCGGCGCCGCTGCAATTTCAGTTCGCCAAAACCGACAGGCTCTCCGCTATGGTGAAAGAGCTTAACCGCGAGCTGAAAAAATTAAAAGCCGACGGTTCGCTGGAGGCGATCGCCGCCAGTATTTTAGAGGAATAGTCCTTAAATTAAGCTATTAAGAAATTTCTTCCGTGTGGTGTATATCATTGGGGCAGCTATTTTCCCTGCTTTATCGGGAAGGGGGACGGGGAAAAGGAAAGTGCCGGCAATAAAACGATTACTTAATTTATTCTGTAGTGCTCCTGGATGTTAAAAGGGCCCTTGAGGGCCCTTTGTACGGAACATGTTTTAATATTTACTCCTGAACCGGGGCAACCATCAAGGTCATGGGAATAACGGCTTCATTCCAGAGCGAACTGTCGTTCCAGATACTGCCTTCATTCCACAGCGAGCCTTCGTTCCACATAGAACCTTCGTTCCAAACCGAGCCTTCATTCCACAGTGAGCCTTCGTTCCACAGTGAGCCCTCATTCCACATGGAGCCTTCGTTCCACAATGAGCCTTCATTCCACAGTGAACCTTCGTTCCACAGCGAGCCTTCGTTCCACAGCGAACCTTCGTTCCACAGCGAGCCTTCGTTCCACAGTGAACCTTCGTTCCACACCGAGCCTTCATTCCAGACCGAGCCATTTGGCTTAAGGATGTAAAATTGCTCCGCTTCATTCGCTCTTACCGGGCCGGTGAAATGTTTTATGCCCGCTAATTCATCCAGGATATCCTGGGTTCTGTCGCTACACCCCGGTGCTGGTGATTGCACCGCCTGGTTGATTTCCGCTAAGCCGAACCCTTGTCTGAAAGGGCTGTAGGCATAGCTGTTATCGGCAAACATTGCCGGGCGGGCGCTGCTAAGCAGTTTACACTTGACCTCATCCGGTGACAGGTTCGGATTATGTTGCAGCATCAGGGCAACGGCGCCGCTGATCACGGCGGTGGCCTGTGAGGTACCGGAAAATAAAAAGTATTCGTCGTTGAGCATGTCCTGGTAATCGTCAAGCGTTTTGCTAAGGGCGCCTTTTTTATCTGTGTGGCCAATAATATGGGCCCCAGGTGCGACCAGATCCGGCTTAACAAAACCTTCCACCGTAGGACCGGCTCCGGAAAAGCGGGTGATGCGGTCATCGCTGCCATCATCTAAGGTGAAGGCATTGGTCATGGCTCCGACGGTGATCACATAGGGAATATTGCCGGGCAGGGTAATGGTCATGGGATCCGGACCGGAATTGCCGGCCGAGGTCACCACCACTAAGCCTTCCGCCCATAAACGCATTACCGCCTGGTTTACCGGGTCGTCCCAGTAATAGGAAACGGGCTCGGCGCCGAAGGAGAGGTTGACGACCCGGATATTATGCTGATCTTTTACCTGGAGAATTAAATCCAGTGCTGCTAGCACCGACATATAAGTACCTCCGCCATTTTTACCAAAGGCTTTGACGGAGACCAGATCGGCTCCCGGGGCAATACCCGATGGCAGAGACCCTGCCGCTTCACATAAGGTGGGTACCGGCAGGGTCTGGGTGGCGACACTCATTAAATGGGTGCCATGGCCGTTTTTATCTTTGCTGTTTTTGCCGATGACCGAATAGTTTGCCAATAAACGGTTGCTGCCGTCTGCTTTGGTAAAGGTGGTGCTTTTGGTCCAGGCACCGGTATCAACAAAGGCGATAGTCACTCCCGAGCCGTCTATGCCGTTATCATGCAATGCCCGGGCGTTAATCGTGTCGGCGGCGTAAGCCCCGGGGTTATCGCTGCTCTGGCTCAGGGTTATGTTATCTATCTGTACTTCTGCCCCGCTATCCAGGCCATAGGCGATTTCAAAATCAAGCTCGACCCCCTTATTTTTAGCCCAGTTTGCCAGGCTGTAATTGCGGACGATCTTCATATTCGGCTGCAGCGATATTTTATCGAGCCTTTTGTCTTTGACTTCTATGGTCAGGTATTGATTTGACCGGGTATGGCTGTTGGTGGACAGCTCAAAGGATAAATGAGCAAAATTTTTGGCAATATAAAGGTCTCGCTCAATATCGTATTCGCCTGAGTAGCCGCCGATCAAGCGCAGTTTACCATCGCTGATCTGGATATGACCGCTGTCCGGATTATTGTCATCATTATCTTCTTTCCAGTCACTGGTCCAGCCTATGGCTGAGCCGCTCACTTGCTGGTTGTTAAAAGTGGCTTCATTGAATGCTTCATTAACGGTAGAGCGGGCGCAGCTATTGTTGCCATGGCCATTATTGCCATTGCCATTGCCATTATTGCCATTGCCATAATTTTCGTCATCGTCATCGTCGTCATCGTCATCGTCATCGTCATCGTCGTCATCATTGCTATAGCCGTAACCACCATAGTTAACATAACCATAGCCAGAGTCGCCATCATCATCGTCGTCATCATCGTAATATGCGGTTAAAAGCGGGCGGTCGGCAATCAGGGTTAAACCGGATATTGAGGATAATGATATTACCTCTGCTGTTGACAGCCGGGCGCCGATGGCATTGATAATACCCAGTTCCTCGACAACCTTACCGCCAGCGTTTAAAACGGCGCTACGGCTGGTGTTGATATCGGGACCCCGCACGATATAAAGTGCTGAACCGTCCGGTAAGGGGATTTGATTTTCGGCATTGCTGTTAGTCCCGGCGATAGCGCTGTTATTTTTACCCGCATCACCGGTTAAACTTGCCAATAAACAGAGACAGGCGGCACCTGAGACACCCGCAACAAGTTTTATTTTTTTCATAACTACTCCCGTACAACTTAAATCTGGATTGTTATTTCGTAATAAGTTCTTTCATGCTTGTTGATCCTTTGCTGGTTTTCCTGCACCGATATAAATGCTTCCCTGTTTGGGGTCTTACAGGCTTTATGCCAACATCTGCAAAGTCAGTTTTTTTCTTTGTAATTTGTTGTCTTTTAAAGATTGATAGATTTTTTTTGTTGAAGCGCGATTACCCGGTTTTCCGATATAAGAAAGAAATGCCGCATAAAGGAAAAATCTGGCGAATTAAAAAAGCTGATGAGAAATAAATGGCAAGAAAAAATGAAAAACGTGACGAGTGATCAGGTAATTTCTTTATTTTATTGACGATTTTCTGGTGTAAAATCTGGCGAACTAAGCATAAAGGACGACTTTAATCGGCAAAAGTGAAAATAATAGCGAGAATTAGCGCTACCTTTACTTGTTGCTGTGCTGAGTGAGGAGATGAGATCGCAGGTTATCTGCTAAGGGAGTACAAAAAAGCGCTTGTCCTTAAACAAAAACAAGCGCTGAGTGCGGAACAGCTAGTCGGCCAGGGTCAGTCCGCTGGGCAGGTTATCCGGCACGATATCGAGTTTATTGAGGGAATCCGGATCGGTAAGCGCCGATAAAAACGCCAAGATCTGGCTGATTTCACGTTCTGAAAGCGGGGCGCCGGAGATGTTGAGTTTAGGGGAGCGGGTGGTGAGCAGGGTATTTATTGTGTCGGCATCGTTGACAAACATGCCTGCCAGCTCAGGTTCTATTTGCGAGGCATCATAATTGGCCAGGCTGGCTTGCGGGTCCAGGTGGTGCCTGACGGCATCGGTTAATTTTGCAAAGGCGCCGTTATGGAAATAGGGGGCTTCAAGTGTGATATTCCGTAAGGAGGGAGTACGAAACTTGAAGTTATCCGCCGGATTTTCCGTGATGGCACCCCGGCCGATATCAAGCGGTGCCGCATCTCCCCGGCCTGTGCCTACCTGGGGGGCGGCAATATTATGAAAATCAAGGTCGGTTTGCAGTGCACCGCTATGGCAGTTGACGCAATTGGCCCGGCCATAAAACAGCAAGGCCCCTTGTTTCGCCCGCTTGGACAGCGCCTTATTATTGCCTTTAAGGTAACGGTCAAAGGGGGAGTTTAATGCCGTGAATTCATCCGTCATAAAGGCGCCGAGTGCCTCGCTGATATGGCTGATATCCAGCTCGCTTTCGGGTACGCCGGGGAAGGCGTCGGCGAGTAAGGTATTATAGCCGTCATGGTTGGTGACCCGGGCGGTGACTAAATCCCAGATTTGGATGAAATCTTCATTGCCCAGTTCACCTATTTCATTGACCTGGCCAAAAGCATCCAATTGCCCGGGAAAACCGCGCATTTCCTCGTCCGGTGTCACCGGCATAATGGCAAAAGCCGCCAGGGCGCTGGAGAATGTTTGCGGCGTATCGGCGCCTGCCGGAGAGAAAAAACCGGTTTGGGGTGTGCCTCCCAGGCGGCCGTCCCAGAACATGGTTGTCCACTGCTTAACCCCCCGGTTCCAGAGGCTGGGGGTATTTCTGGGCAGGAACTGGAAAAATTCATCTGCTTTTTGCCGTCTGGCGGGGCCGAGTCCAATTGCCCCTTGTCCGCGGGACTGGCTTTGGCCGTCGGCCGACCCCAGCATAGGACTGTGGCAGGTGGAGCAGGACATATTTCTGCGCCCGGAAATTTCCTTTTCAAAAAAAAGGTTTCTCCCCAGGGCCACTAAGGCCGGTGACTGGGGAGGCGGGGGCGTCACTTGGCTGATATTATGATGAGTTAATTTCATGCGCAATTTCTGATCCAGTGACTGGGCATTAAGCTCCGTTGCCGAGGCCGTTAAAGCACAAAGGGACAGGCTGGTTAATAAGGTTAACTGACGGCTAGGTGTTTTTATCTTAGATAAGGTAAGCATCATTGCATTCTCCGTTGTTGCAAATATTGAACAATGAAAAGCATTGGTCCGTTTAAAGCCAGATAGGACAAATTTATAAGGGAGAGCACCTTGCCGTTAACCGCGGGCCAGTGTGCTCATTTGACATAGATGACAGCAGTCTTGATGACTCAGGTGAAGTAATAGCCTTGATATCAAGGCTTGTACATTACAAAAGATTACAGGATAAACAGCGAAAGTTTTTATCTGCTAATCGCTGATGGCACCAGGTATGATGAAAGCAGGGAAAGCTGAGGGCAGCGCCGGATGACCCTGCCTGCCGTTATTTCTCCTTGAATCTCGGGACAGGGTCAGTAGCTGGTAACACCGATATTTTCTTTATTGATGATGTCCAGCGCCATTAAAGCCAGCGGCTCAACAAAAGCGCCCGCCTTGGCGGCGTCCTTGTTTGAGGCATTACCCTGGCTTGCGCGTTTGGCTATCCCCTGGGCGATGGCTGCCAGACGGAAGAAGCTAAAGGCCAGATAAAAGCTCCAGTTGTCTATTTTCCCCAGGTTCATGCGCCGGCAATAGGACTCGATATAGGCTTGTTCACTGGGAATACCCAGGCTGGCCCGGTTGATCCCCTGCAAGCCATCTATCGTGCCCATCCCCTGAGGCATACGCAGTTGCATGCATTGGTAGGCCAGGTCGGCAAAGGGGTGTCCTAAGGTTGACAGCTCCCAGTCGAGGACTGCGATAATGTCCCCTTTTTGGCGGTGAAACATCATATTGTCCAGGCGAAAATCCCCGTGTACCAAACAGATACGGCCATCGTCTGCGGGCAGGTTATCCTCCAGCCAAAGGTTTAATTCATCCATGGCAATATTTTTTTGTAATTGGGATGCGCGGTATTGGCTGCTCCAGCGTGTAAACTGGCGCTGGAAATAATTGCCGGGTTTGGCATAATCGCTTAAACCGCAGGCGTGAATATCAAGTTGATGCAAATCCACCAATACCCGGTTCATGGCATCATACATTTCGGTCCTGACGTCGTTGCTGTGAATTTCTTTTAAGGCGGCATCCCAATATACCTGGCCGTCGCAAAACTCCATCAAATAGAACATGGCACCGATAATGGTTTTGTCTTCACATAAGTGAAAAACCTCAGGTACAGGTACCCGGCTGTTTTTAAGGGCGTTTAATACCCGGTATTCACGGTCAACCGCATGGGCGGATTTCAGTAATTTGCCTCCGGGCTGGCTGCGCAGAACATAACAGCCGGACTTGGCGCTCACCTTATAGGTGGGATTGGACTGGCCGCCGGTGAATTTTTCCAGTTGCATCGGCCCCTGAAAACCGGTGACTTGGGCGGTTAAATACTCGGTTAATTTTTCCAGCTCCATGGGACTTATTTGTGACATTTGATGATTTCCTTGTAATGATTCGGTGACCGGGTCGTTCATTTATCTGCTGACAATAGTAAATGACATATTATTTTCCCTGCCCAGGGGAATTTGCCGTTATCTTTAGTGCATTATCCGGCATAGCGTTTTATTAACTCCCTGCCAAGTTGCATCATATGCACCTGATCCGGCCCATCGGCTAAGCGTAAGCTGCGTTGCCCTGCGTACATATGGGCCAGGAAAGTATCCTGGCTGACTCCGGCGGCACCGTGGCATTGAATGGCGCGATCTAATACCTCAAGCGCCATATTGGGGGCGATGATTTTGATCATGGCAATGAGATCTTTGGCGGCTTTATTGCCTTCGAGGTCCATTTTTTGCGCCGCTTTTAAGGTCAGCAACCTGGCCTGTTCAATCTGGCAGGCAGATTTGGCGATATCTTCACGTATCGATTGCTGTTTGCTTAACGGCTGACCGAACACCTGTCTTTCATTGACCCGTTTGCACATCAGCTCAAGGGCGCGCTGGGCGGCGCCGACTGAACGCATGCAGTGGTGGATCCTGCCCGGTCCCAGGCGGCCCTGGGCAATTTCAAAACCTTTGCCTTCTCCCAAAATGATATTGGCTGCCGGCACCCGGACATTATCAAAAATAATTTCAGCATGGCCTTCGGGGGCATCCTGGTAACCAAAGACCTGCATCGGACGGACAATATGAACCCCGGGGGTATCTTTGGGCACCAGTACTTGCGACTGCTGGAGATAACGGCTGGGGTTGGCGGCATCAGTCTTGCCCATGACAATGAGCAGCTGGCATTGCTCCCGGCAGGCGCCGCTGATATAGAACTTTTTACCGTTAATGACGTATTCATCGCCATCGCGTATGATGCTGGTGGCGATATTGGTGGCGTCGCTGGAAGCAACATCCGGCTCGGTCATGGCAAATGCCGAGCGGATTTCTCCCGCCAGCAAAGGTTGTAACCAGCGCTGTTTTTGCGCGTCACTGCCGTATTTTGCCAGCACTTCCATATTGCCGGTATCGGGGGCGGCGCAGTTAAACACTTCCGGCGCCCATATCACTTGTCCCATAATTTCAGCGAGCGGCGCATATTCGAGGTTGGTGAGACCGCCGCTGTACTGGCCATAACTGAGCGGCAGAAATAAATTCCATAAACCCTGTGCTTTGGCCCTGGCTTTTAACGTTTCCATTAATGGGGGAGTCGACCAGGGGTTTTCTGCTATCTGGCTGTGCATTTCCTTTTCTGCCGGAAAGATATATTCCTGCATAAAGGCCGTTAATTCTGCCCTGAGGTTGCTGACCTTATCGCTGTATTCAAAATTCATTGCTTTTTCCTGTATTAGCCTCATCTAGCGGCTGTTTTATTAAGCTTTAATGCTTTAACCCGCCGGCCTTAACCTATCAGGTAGCCGCCGTCGACATTGATACAAGTACCTGTGGTGTAACTGGCGGCATCGGACACTAAATACAGCACAGTACCCGCCATTTCCTGTGGCTGGGCGACCCGCTTCATCGGTACATGGGCCATGGCCTGCTTTAATATTGCCGGGTTATTGATCAAGGTGGCGGCGAATTTGGTATCGGTCGCTCCGGGCAACAGGGCATTGACGCGTATGTTAAATTGCGCGCATTCTTTGGCAAAAGCCTGGGTCATGGAGATCACCGCGGCTTTGGTGATGGAATATATCCCCTGCATTTCCCCGGGAATGACGCCGTTGACGGAAGCGACGTTGACGATGGCGCCGCCTTTTTCTTTCATCAGTTTCGCCCCGGCGCTGGACATAAAGAAATAACCGCGGATATTCACATCCACCGTTTTTTGAAAACTGCCTAAGTCGGTTTCCAGGATATGGCCGAAGTAGGGATTGGCGGCGGCATTGTTGACTAAAATATCCAGGGTACCGTGTTGCCCGCTAATTTGCGCAAAGATATCATCTATTTGCGCCATGTCGCCGATATGGCAGGCAATGGCCTGGGCACTGCCGCCTTCACTGACGATCTCGTCAACCACCCGCTGGCAGCCTTCAAGTTTGCGGCTGGAGACGATAACATGGGCCCCGGACTGAGCCAGTAATTTTGCAATATATTCGCCGATCCCCCGGCTGGCCCCTGTGACTAGGGCGATTTTTCCGGTTAAATCAAATAGGTTGTTGCTGGTCATTATTCACTCCGTGTAATCGTGTTTTATTACTGTTGATTGCCATGTGTCGCTGCTGTTGAATATCAGCTCAGGGTGACCCACTCCTTGCCGGCGATTTCCAGGTGGCGGTAGTTATTGATATAGTCGATATTTAAACGCCCTTGTGAAAACAGCAGTTTGCTTACCCCGGTATTGGCCAGCTGTTGGCTGATGGTAAGTGCCTGCTGATCCCCCAGCCCCAGAATATGCCCTATGATCACCGAAATCGGGCCGCCGGAGGTAAATACCAGGATGTTTTTAGCTTCAGTCTCCGCTGCTTTTGCCCCTGAGCCCTTTGCTGCCAAGGAAGGGCTCTCCCGGGCGATCACCTGTTGCAGGCCATCAAGGCAGCCTTGTTTAAATTGCGGCCAGGTTTGCTGGTAATCATCATAAGCGCCGCTTATCCAGCGCTGCATCGCCTGAGTAAAGCTTTGCCGTAAAAACGCGGGCGGATTTTCCTGCCCGGCAATATCGGCGTTCATCAATTGATAATCCCGCCACCTGGGGTTATAACGGGCTAAGACTTCCAGGTGATTAAACTCATTAAATCCCGGGTGTTTCAACAGCGGCAGGTCCTTGCCCCGGTAGGCAGATAAAAAAGCATCGGCGCTTTGCCCGTGGCGTAATAACTGGCCGCAATAACACTTGTCCGGCGCCGCTAATGCCCGCCAGTGCTCTCCCAGCAGGTGTGCCTGTTGGTATCCTTTATCGGATAATTGATCATAATCGGCTTGTCCAAATGAAGCCTGACCGTGACGGATTAAATATAATGCGGCCATCGGGTATCCTTGTTCTTTTATCTTCACCTGCCGCGAAAGCAGGAAATTTTTACCTGTGCTGATGCCTTTTCAGCGCTTAGCCTGGCGGCGTTGCCGCCGTCTTGGTAGTAGCAGGTCTCGGCGCGGTAAACAGCTTGGCGATTTTCTTTTTCATCAGCACATCAAACGCAAAAGGCAGGTAACGTTTGAGCAGCCATAATCTGCGTTCTGCTTTATGGGGTAACACCCAAAAACTGCCGCTTTCGACGGCCGTGAAAATATCATCGGCAATATCTTCTGCGCTGATGGCTGAGCGGGCCATCAAGCGGCTCAGGCGCTGCGATAAGCCGTCTATGGTGGATTTCATGGATTCGGCTAAGTTGGTTTTGAAAAAAGCAGGGCAGGCGACACTGATGCCGATATTAAAGGGGGCCAATTCATGTTTCAGGGTTTCAGATAAAGCAATAACCCCGGCCTTAGAGACGTTATAACTGCTCATTTGCGGCGCATTCATTAACCCGGCGGCGGAGGCGATATTGACAAAATAGCCAAAGCCTTGTTGTTTAAATAATGGTGTAAAGGTTTGGCAGCCGCGTACCACCCCAAGCAGGTTGACATCTAAAACCTGCTGCCAGTCATCGAGAGCGACCTGGTCAATCGGGCCTGCGGTACCGGCGATCCCGGCATTGTTTACTACCAGGTCCAGGCCCTGCCAGCGGCTGATGATCTGCTCTTTAACCTGAGTTAAGTCTTCAAGGCGGGTGGTATTACAATGGACAAAAAAGGCGTCACAGCCTGATGCCGTTAACTCTGCTATTGTCGCCAGGCCCCGTTTTTCGTTGACATCGCCAATGCACACCCGGTAACCGGCACCGGCATATTTACATGCTATTGCCTTGCCTAAGCCGCTGGCGCCTCCGGTGATAAAGACCCTTTTCCCTGACATAAGATCTGTGCTCCTAAAATAAAGTATCATCATCCCTTGAGGCGATGATTGAATTAGCGCTAAAGCCTGAGTTTTGCTTGTTGACTTATGCTATGCCCGTCATCACAATTAAACAAATGAATATTCTTTATAGTTAACTATTCAAACTACGAATAGTTGTTTGGGCTTTGATTAATGAAGGGCTTTATGCAGCGAATGGCATTTTAGTGTTATCGCCTGGGTACTGGCTAAGGAAACAGGGGAAGCATGGATTTAAATTTGTTTACGGTTTTTGATGCCATTTATGCCCAAGGCAATATTACCAAGGCTGCCAAGGCACTGAACCTGTCACAACCGGCGGTAAGTCATGCCCTGGCGAAATTACGGGCACATTTCGACGACCCCCTGTTTATCCGGCAGGGGAACCAGATGCGGCCAACGGCGGTGGCTAAAAATGTTATCATAGAGATCAGGCAGGCCCTGCATCAACTTCAGGTAAGCCTGTTACAGTCGAGACAATTTGACCCCCAAACCAGTCAAAAACACTGCAATCTTGCCCTGCATGCCTCATTGGAAGCCTTGTATTTGCCTTCCCTGATGTCGGGGCTGAGCAGGCAAGCGCCGAAAATAAACCTGACCAGTACCCGGGTGATGCGCAGGGAAATGGAGCATCAACTTGCCAGTGGCGATATCGACCTGGCAATCGATGTACTGCTGCCGGTTGGCGATAATATCCGGCACAGGCAAATTCAATATGATCAACTTATGGTGGTGGCCAGTGAGCATCATAGCGCCCTGGCACAAGATAAGGGGCTGGATTTAGCCACCTATCTTAAACATAGCCATGTACTGGTATCATCCAGGGCTTCGGGTCCCGGGATTGAAGATTTTGAATTGGGGCGATTAGGTTTACAGCGCAGGGTCGGGCTGAGATGCCAGCAATTATTTTCCGCCTGCCAGGTGGTGGCTTCAAGTGAGATGTTATTAACCTTGCCTGAAACGGCGGCGATGATTTTTTCCCGGATGTTAGGCGTTAAGGTATACCCTTTGCCGGTTGAATTGCCCGGGATAGATGTACATTTGTACTGGCATATAAATGTTGATAAAGATCCCGCCAATCTGTGGTTAAGGGAGCAGTTATTTATCGCGGCATCTGGAGATTGTGTATAAATTAATGTGTGGATAGATACCAGGAGTGAAAGCTGCTTGGCTGTTGTCGTGATAAATTTGTTATAAATTTGTGAGTTTTTAACGGGCTTTTAGGTATTTTTGGCTGTTACACTGTTGGCTGTTTTTATACAAGGAAGCGAACAAGGAAGCTGACAATATGAAATCTTTTCTTTTTTTATCTCTACTTTTACCCGCCGGTGGTTTTACTGCATCTTCTTGGGCACAAGAGCCTATCCAGGTTATCGAGCCGGTAAGTATCAAAAATGCCGCTAAAGTCGAGCTGGGTAAAAAGCTGTTTTTTGAACCCAGATTATCAAAATCGGGCATTATCAGCTGTAACTCCTGCCATAACCTAGCCAGCAGCGGCACGGATAATCTGCCGACATCTATCGGCCATGGCTGGGCCGAAGGACCGATAAACTCGCCGACCGTGTTTAATGCCGGTTATAACCTGGCGCAATTTTGGGATGGCCGGGCAGCCGATTTAAAAGAGCAGGCCGCAGGCCCGATAGTCGCCGAGAAGGAAATGGCGTCGAGCCATGATATCGTAGTGAAAACCCTGGCGGGCATTCCCCAGTACCAGGCAGAGTTTATGGCGGTATACGGCGGAGGCAATATCAATATTGATAAAGTCACCGATGCCATTGCCGCTTTTGAAGCCACCTTAGTGACCCCTAATTCAGACTTCGATCTCTGGTTAAAGGGAGACGGGGATGTCTTGTCGGCAAAACAAATACGCGGTTATCAAACGTTTAAAGAAATCGGCTGTATTGCCTGTCATAACGGGCCTGCGGTTGGCGGCAACAGTTACCAGAAAATGGGGGTGGTTAAACCTTACCTGACGAAAAATACCTCACTCGGGCGTTATCAAGTCACTTCCAGGGCGGCAGATAAAAATGTGTTTAAAGTGCCGACCTTAAGGAATATCGAATTAACCGCGCCATATTTTCATGACGGGGCGGTATGGGAGCTTGGCGAAGCCGTGAATGTGATGGCCAGCATACAGCTGGGGAGAACCTTAACGGTGCAGCAGACTTCGGATATTGTTGCCTTTTTAAAGAGCCTGACCGGAGAGCGTCCGCAAATTTTGTTACCCTTGCTGCCGCCTTCCCCGGAGATGATGTTTAAAGGCACGGATGAGGTCCGGTTGGCCGACGAATAATATTAAGGCAGGCACGGCGCAAAAGGCATAATAGGGCTAAAATTAAAGGTGGCATTGCTCAGAGAAGGTAAGTCTTATGTACAAAGGTCGTTATGAAGTTCGCGATAATATGGAATTCAAGGACGACAATCTCTATATGAAAGTTGGTGATAAGTTTGATCTTACCGACAACCTCAAGGATGACAGGGTTGAAATCATTGTTGACGGGAAAACCTACTATGTAGATCAGGATGTGATCTCAACTTGTTCAAGGGCACTCAGGTATTAAATGTCTCCCTTGTTTTTATTGATTTGGAAGCCGGTACTCACCGGCTTCTCTTTATGCTTTTATACGAAGCTTTAATGTTAAGCGGGTTAAAGCCAGTCCTTTCACTCATGCCCTTACAATAGGTCGTTTTTTATTCCGGCTTTGGCAGATTGCTTTTATTTTACCTTCGGATATTTTATGATATCAAAATGACAGCGCTGTCTTGTGTGTGTAGGGATAGCAAAATCGAAAATACAGGAGAGCGCATAAGCCATATCGGCAAGGCTCAGGCAACCGGGAAGGGGAAGATGACTTACCAGGTAAAAAATGATGCGGCGGGAAAAGCTTCCCGGGTATTATCCGTCGATGCGTTACGGGGTTTTGACATGTTCTGGATTTTGGGGGCCGAGGGGCTGTTTTCCGCCCTGTATCTGCTCACCGGCATGGCGCTATTTAATGAGCTGGCCAAGCAAATGTTGCATAGTCCCTGGCATGGGGTAACCGCCTATGATGTGATTTTTCCGCTGTTTATTTTTTTGTCCGGGGTGAGTATCGGCTTGGCGGCAAAACCGCTGGCGGATTATCCGGTGCAGCAAAGGCGGGAAAAAGTTACTCATGCATTCAGGCGTCTGTTTTTATTATTATTTTTAGGTGTGGTATACAATCATGGCTGGAGCAGCGGTATTCCGGTGGCTTTGGATGAGATACGTTTTGCCAGTGTGCTTGGCCGCATCGGCATTGCCTGGTTTGTTGCGATTATGCTGGTGTGGTTTCTCAGTCACCGGGGACAATACCTGGTGGCGGTTATGCTCTTGCTCGGCTACTGGTTATTATTAAGCCAGGTGAGCATCGGCGGTTTCGGCGCCGGGGATTATAGCCGGGCGGGGGCGCTAAATGTCTGGTTTGATCAAAAGCTGTTACCGGGCACGAGCTATCAAGGCCTGGCGGTAGATCCCGAAGGCCTTTTATCCAATATCACCTCAGTGGTGAATGCCCTGATTGGTGTTTTTGCCGGGCGGCATATCAAAGCCTCGCGGGGACAAGCGGGAAAGCTGTTAACACATCTGGCCCTGGCGGCAGCCCTATTACTAGCCCTTGGTTATAGCTGGGGACTGGTTTTTCCGGTGAATAAAACCTTGTGGACCAGTTCATTCGTGCTGGTGACCTCTGGCTTTAGTCTGTTATTACTTTGCCTGTTCTACGGTGTGATAGATGTGCTGAACATACAGAAATGGGGAGCCTTTTTTGCGGTTATCGGCGCCAATGCCTTGCTGGTTTATTTAGCCACCAGCCTGGTTAACTGGCATTACAGTGTACAAAGTCTGTTTGGCGGTATCGTTAAAGCGATGCCCTCAAGCTGGCAAATGTTGCTGCAGGTTGTTTTTATGCTGTTGTTGCAGTGGTTGCTGTTGCTGTTTTTATACCGGCGAAAGATTTTTGTTAAGGTTTAAGGTTGGCTAAGGGCTTTAAAGGGACATAGTGAATATGTCCCTCAAGGGTTTTATATCAGCTCCGGCCAACATATATACCTGCTATGACGATAACCACGCCAATAAGGAGCCCGAAGCAGATGATTTTTTCTTTATCAGTTTTGGTTTTTTCTCCTTTGGGGTAGTGGCCTAAGGTAAACATGAGTAAAGTGACTCTGCCTATCCAGTAAAAGCTGAATTCGAGCAGGGCTTCGACGATCAACCATCTGATCAGGAAAAATATTGCCCTGACTATTCCCAATAAAAAACTGCCGGTGATTTCTTCCATATACTTTTCCTTACTACTCTTGGTTTTCTTTTTTGCTCTCGGACTCGGGCTGCTCCAGCACAGTGATCACTTTCTGGGTTAATTTTACCCGGCCACTTTTTACCAGGGCATCGCGCAACACGAATTCTATCTGGGCATTAACGCTGCGCAGATCATCATCTGCCCAGCGTTGCATCGCCGCCAGTACTTCCGGGTTGATCCTAAGCGGATAGGATTTTTTTGCTGCCATCAGTTGTTTACCCTAGGTTTTGCACCGTTACTTTTTGCTATGCTTTTTACCATCACCCTTTACCTTTATGTTTCATTTCTAGTAAAGGGTACCGGCATTAATCACAGGTTGGGCATTTTTATCCCCGCAAAGCACAACCAATAAGTTGCTGACCATAGTGGCTTTTCTTTCTTCGTCTAATTCCACCACGCCATTTTCGGTGAGCTTGTCCAGTGCCATTTCCACCATGCCGACGGCGCCATCGACAATTTTACTGCGTGCGGCAATGATTGCCGCCGCTTGCTGGCGCTGCAGCATGGCATTGGCTATTTCCGGGGCATACGCCAGGTGGCTGATCCTGGCTTCGTGTACTTGTATGCCGGCCTTTTTCAGCCGCTCCTGTATTTCTTCCCGCAATGAAGCCGAGATTTGCTGGCCATGGCTGCGCAGGGCTACTTCATCTTTTTGATATTGATCATAGGGGTAGCAGGTCGCCAGGGTTCTCAGTGCCGCTTCACTTTGGATGGTGACAAAACTTTCATAGTCGTCCACTTCAAATAAGGCTTCTGCGGTGTCTTCTACCGACCATACTACCACAGTGGCAATTTCTATGGGGTTACCGGCTTTATCGTTGACCTTAAGGCGGCTGCTTTCAAAATTGCGCACCCGCAATGAGATGCTCTTGCGCAGGTAAAAAGGGATGGTCCAGCGCAGTCCCGGCGTTTTGTCTGTACCTGCATAGGCGCCAAAAAGGGTCATGACTTTGCCCTGATTGGGTTGCACCATATAAAAGCCAATAAAGCACAACGCCAGGATAAGCGCGCCGATAAGGGTGACGCCAAAGAACAGGCCCTTGGCCTGGGTGAGTAAGGCAAAATCAAAAGCGGTCAGGGCCAGTAACACCAGTAGCATTAGGTAGCCATTTTTAGAAAAACTCGTTTTATCCTGGATCATATTATTCACTCTTGTTTATTCACCCCCTTAATTGGGTAAGGAGATGTGTGATATCAATTTGATATCATTATGGCGCTTTTAAGCAAGAGATCAAGTGTAACTTAACAAGTAATGAAGTCATCACAGAGCAGGGCATAACCGGAAAGTCCTGTCGGGGGCAGGTAAAAGTGACCTTTAAAGCATAAAGCAGGAAACCCCGGGGGTTGTTTTTTTGTTTGATATTTTAAGAAATGATCAGGAGAAATCGCTGCAAGCCAGTATATTTAACGAATTATTAAGAATTTATCGTTTAAAATTAATACATTTAGCCAGCGCTAACTATAATATTGTCAATGCCGGTTATTTGGCATCTAACCCTGGTCTGCTTGTGGTGACTATTTTAATTCGTTAACAAGAAGAATCTGGCTTATGGACGTGCTGATCGTTGATGATGACTCCTTTGACCGTCAACATATTAAAAGAATATTAAACCGTGGCACCACTTGCATTATCGATGAAGCAGAAACCGTCGATGAGGGGTTGGAAAAAATAAGACAGCGATTTTATGATGTTATCTTGCTTGATCATACTTTTCCTCAGCGTAACGGCATTGAATTACTGCTGGAACTAAAAGGCGAGTCTTTTTTAAACCCTATTGCCATCGTAATGATGAGTAACTCGGAAGATGAGTTGCTGGCACTGAATTGTATCAAGGCCGGGGCGCAGGACTTTATCAGCAAAACCGAGATCACCCCCTTTCGCCTGCACCGGGCGATCATCAATGCCCAAACCCGCTTTACCCTGGAACAGCAACTTTATCAGAGCTACCAGGATGCCAAAATATTGTCCGAGCACGATAGCTTAACCGGCCTGGCGAACCGTGTTCGCTTTGATGAGTCGTTAAAAGTAGATTTGAAGGCCTGTCGCAGGCGAAACAGCCTGCTGGCGCTGATTTTAATCGATTTGGACCATTTTAAATTTATCAATGATCAATATGGCCATGATACCGGCGATCAGTTGCTGATCAAGGTGGTTAACCGCATTCATACCTGTCTCAGGGGCAATGAGTTATTTTCCCGCCTCGGCGGCGATGAGTTTGCTATTACTTTGCCCAATATGACGACTGTCACTGAAGCCAGCCTGGTGGCGAAGCGTATCCTTAAAGTGCTGGTTAAGCCTTTTACTATCGACAATGAAACCATTAAAACCGGTGCCAGCATCGGCATTTCCATTTACCCCAGTAACGGCAACAGTGCCAAAGAGCTGTTTAAAAATGCCGATATCGCCATGTATCGGGCCAAAGGGCTGGGACGTAACCAGTTATCGTTTTTTGAAAAAGAAATGCAGCGGCAGTTTTTGTTTAATTATGAAATAGAGCAAAAGCTGGCGGTGGCATTGGAAAAAAATGAGTTTACCCTGTTATACCAGCCGATCATTAACCCTGAATCGGCCAGCATGACAGGGGTGGAGTCCTTGATCCGCTGGGAAAGCGGCAGCGAGATTTTGTCGCCGGAGCAGTTTATTCCCGTAGCGGAGAAATCCCGGTTGATTAACGGTATCGGACGCTGGGTAATATCTAAAGCTATCAAGCAGTTAGGTGACTGGGATGAAGCCAGCGATCAGCCTATTTCGATGTCGATAAATTTATCCCCGGTGCAGTTATCGGACTCAAAACTGTTGCAGTGTATTGAAGATAATTTAGCCCGGCATGATATTTTACCCGAGCGTATTGAGTTTGAGTTGACAGAAACCGCCTTGTTGGCGGATGTGGCCCAGTCAAGCATGATAATCCAGGCGATTAGCGATCTCGGCTGCCGTATTGCCCTTGATGATTTTGGTACCGGTTTTTCCTCCCTTTCCCATTTAATGAAATACCCCATAGATACGGTAAAAATTGATAAATCCCTGTTATTAAATGAAACCGGCACGTCACCGAATAAACGCCTGCTAAACGGTTTAGTCTTTATGATCCGTTCATTAGGGCTGCAAACGGTACTTGAAGGGGTTGAGATGAAAAAGCATCTGGAATTAAGCCGGGAACTGGCCGTTAATCGGATCCAGGGCTATTATTTTGAGCGGCCGATCTCAGCCGGTGAATTCAGTCAAAAATATTTGAGTGCCAGCGATGTGACTCTCATGTAAAGCAAAATATCAGATTAATCGTCAGGTGGCGGCCCGGATAAGGAAAATAGCTTAGCTAGAGATAAGAGCAGGGAAAGCGTATGGATAAAGCTTTGCAAGAGATACAGTATGCTGATCATAACATCGGGTGTCAACAGCGGCCTGACGCCATCGAGCAAAGAAAAAAGTTGGAACATGCCGGAAATTTACATTGGGTACACTACCTGGTTGTGGCACTGTCAATTTTGTTGACCCTGGGGGCCTGGTACTTTTCAAAACAGCAGGTATTGCAAAAAGTTGAGCAGCAATTTGAACGTGAGGCGGAGCAAACGATAGAATTGATTAAAGAGCGGATGGAGCTTTATGAAAATGCGCTCTGGGGAGGCGTATCCCTGATAGATTCTAACGGCAGCGATATTTCTTATCAGCAATGGTCTGCGTATGCCAATAGCCTGCATATAGAGAAAACTTATCCCGGCATTAATGGTATAGGAGTTATTTTTAATATTCATCCCGATCAATTAGCGTCCTATTTGCAAAAAATACGGCAAAACCGTCCTAATTATCAGATTTTTCCCAGGCATAATAAGCAAGAGTTTTGGCCGATCACTTATATTGAACCCGAGCAGCCGAATCGTAAAGCGGTGGGCCTGGACATGGCGTTTGAAAGAAACCGTTATGCCTCGATTATTAAAGCGCGGGACACCGGAAAAGCACAATTGACCGGGCCTATAACCCTGGTACAGGATGCAAAACAAACCCCCGGTTTTCTTTTTTATACCCCTTTTTATCTTGACGGTCGAAAGCCGGCCACAGTCAGTGAGCGACAACATTATATCAAAGGCATGACCTATGCTCCTTTTATCATGGATAAGCTGATGCAGGGCACGTTGGCGGAGCATAAACGCCATGTGGCGGTGCGTATTTCAGATAACAGCGAAGAACTTTATTATGACCGTCAAACCGATCCTGAGCCTATGTTTAAGAAAAAAGTCACTGTGCCTATGTACGGGCGACAGTGGCATTTTGATATCCGCTCCAATTTAGGTTTTCGACAGGCGGTAGATAACAGCCAACCCAACTTTATTTTGATAGGAGGTATTATCATAGATAGCTTGTTGCTGGGGTTGTTTATTTTCTTATCCCGGGCGAACCGTACGGCGTTATTTTATGCGGATCAGATGACCGCTGAGCTGGAAAGCAAAACCCGTAACCTGGAAAAGTCCAACCGGGATCTGGAAGAGTTTTCCTATGTTGCCTCCCATGATCTTAAATCGCCGTTAAATGCCATTAAGCAGCTGGTGGGCTGGCTTGAAGAAGACTGTAGTGAGTTCATCCCCGATAGCTCCAAGGGGCACCTGCAGTTACTCAAGCAACGCAGCGAACGCATGATGACCTTATTAAATGATCTGCTGGCCTATGCCCGTATCGGCAGCTTAGTTTATGATGATGAAGAGGTTGATCTTAAGGAGATGGCAGCTGATATTTTTGCTTTTCTTGATGCCCCTGAAGGATTTTCCTGCACGGCTCCCCGGGTTAAGCTTAAGATTGCCCGTATTCCGTTTGATTTTGTGATAAGAAACCTGATTTCCAATGCCATTAAACATCATGACAAAAGTGTCGGTAATATCACCATCAGCTACCAGCAAAAAAATGGCTTTCACCAGATCCGGGTGCAGGATGACGGCCCGGGTATTCCCCCGCAATTGCATAAAAAAGCGATGGAAATGTTTCAGACCCTCAGACCCAGGGATCAGGTGGAGGGCAGCGGCATGGGGCTGGCCATGGTCAATAAATTTACCGAGCACCAGGGGGGGAAATTAACCATAGACTCAGACGGCAGCCGGGGCACCGGGATTATTGTGTTGTGGCCAGTAGATCCGGCCAATACATGATTTTGTTTTGAACAGGATGGTAAAGGCCAGGCATCGGGAGAAGCAGATGGATGATATGAAAGAAGTGACACTATTTCTAATTGAAGATGATGATATCGATGCCATGGCGGTAGAGCGCAGCTTGAAAAAACAAAAAATTGCCAACCCGGTAAAGCGGGCTTATGACGGCGTGCAGGCACTGGAAATGTTGAAGGACGGGGTCGTCAGCAAACCTTTTACCATTTTGCTTGATATTCAAATGCCGAGAATGAATGGCTTGGAGTTTCTCACCGCACTCAGGGCAAATGAGACATTCGCCGACAGTGTTGTCTTTGTATTGACTACTTCCAAAGCCGAGCAAGATATTATTCATAGTTATCAACATCATGTTGCCGGTTATTTTGTTAAAAATGAAGCCGGAGCAAACTTTCGCGACTGTATTAATATGCTGGACAGCTATTGGAAGATAGTTCATGCGCCTATCTAAGCAGGCCGGGCAGAGATAAGTCCGCCCGCTTTACTGAGCCATTCGGGGAAACATTCGCCCTGGTGCGGTAATTGTCGTCGCTCTCTTGATAAGTTTTCTTGCTGTCCCTATGTTTTATTCATGAAGGATGAAAAAAACATATTGCAAAAAAGCATACTCATGGGCGCCTTATTCACTTTGGTATTATGGTGGATAAAATTGTGCGAACACTTTTTTGGCTGGAGCCTGGTTTCTTTTGGGGTCTATCCCTTATCCTTGCCTGACTTAACCGGTATTGTCTTTGCTCCGCTTATCCATGGCTCATGGGAGCACTTGATCAGTAATACCTTACCGATCCTTATCCTGACCAGTATCTTGTGGTACGGTTACCCCAAATCCCGGCTGCGGGTATTGATTTTGATCTGGTTGCTCTCCGGGCTTGCGGTATGGTTTCTCGGTCGCCCCAGTTATCATATCGGTGCCAGTGGCATTGCCCACGGCCTGTTTTTTTACCTTTTTATCGGTGGTATCTTACGGCGGGATAAACGCTCTGTCGCTTTGCTGATGGTGGCTTTTTATATGTACGGCGGCATGATATTTACCATTTTCCCCCAGGCCCGGGAAATTTCCTTTGAATATCACTTTTTTGGCGCTTTATCCGGGGTTTTGTGTGCCATTGTCTTTAGGAAGGTGGATCCCAAGCCGGTAGTAAAACGTTATGACTGGCAAGATGAAGATGAAAATACCCAGGTACCTGAAGATGACCTGATAGGCGATCTATGGCAACAAGGGCAAGGAGCGGCCAATGACAGCAGCGAAGATAGGCAAGCGCTTGACCACAAAGAAGAAAAAACACATGGCAGCCCGGACAGGTCTCTATAAAAAAATAAGCACCGCTTGTTTGCGGTGATATCTGGGGTCAGGTGATTTTATCCGGGATTTCTGCTGCAGATATTGCTAACCTTGCTGTTATCCTTTTGGGCAAATACCCTTTTAGTAAAAACGGCGACGCAGGACGGTTCGATGAAAATACAAGCAGCATCCGCTTCCCAGTATCAGGCTCATATGGATCTGGTCAGTAAAACCTATCCCGAGGGGATAGCCCGGGCCCATAATATTCCCCTGGAAACGGCGCGTGAATTGGCGAAAAAGCATACGGTTGATGATTTGCCCCTGGGGGCAAAGACAGCGGGAAATTATTTTTATGTCTTGCTTGAGGGTGAGCAGGTGCTGGGACATCTGTGGTTGAAAGACTTTAATGCCACTTATTTATGTCTTTTTGATATTCATCTTTATGAACCCTATCGTGGTCAGGGATACGGTAGTCAGGCCATGGCCTGGATTAAGGATAAGGCCAAAGCATTAAATTGTCCCTCTGTCTGGCTGCATGTCTTTGGTTTTAATCAGGACGCGATTCGTTTTTATCAAAAAAACGGCTACGGCATTACCGAAGTGAATATGCGTCTGGATCTGTAATAGTCTTTGCCGTTAAGGCTCTGCCTGTCGCTGGCTAAGCCGGCTGTTTTCTCGCCTTAAACTGGTCTTTTTTAAACGCTTGCTGATGCTAAATAAGGCAATTGCCGCTGCAGGCTAAAAAATTTTTTATGCTAACTTGTTTTGTGTTTATTTATCTATAAGATGTGCGTTTTATTGTTTTTGCGCTTATCTTTGAGGTCTTCATGGGAAGTCTACGCCGTATTATCCTTATTCATACCCACTTACCCGGAGTGGTTGAATTAGCCCTTGATGGCCATACCAATATCTGCGGCACCAATGCCTCGGGTAAAACCACCTTGCAGCGCCTGGTGCCGGTCTTTTACGGGGAACTGCCTTCGAAAGTGGTACCTAAAACCCGTAAGAAATTCGATGATTTTTATTTGCCTTGTGATAACAGTTACCTGGTTTACGAGTACCAGCGTGAAGAAGGCAATATCTGTCAGGTGGTACTGACCAGCAAAGCCAAGGAAGGGGTAAATTATCGCCTCATTGAAGGGGCTTTTACTCATGATCAACTGTTAGTGAAAGATAACCAGGGCAAGGTGAATGCCCTGAGCCAGGAGTTATGGCTGAAGCAGTTAAAAGGGGCAGGCATTTCCTATTCCCATAAAATCGGCGCCACCAGCGAATACCGGGCCATTATCCAAAACGATGTCAGCATGATCCGCGGCAATTCCAAAGATGCCTTAAAACTGCGTCAGCTAGCGGGACGTTACTCCCTGGTTTCTTCGCGCCATAGGGTGCGCCATATTGAAAAACTGGTCAGTGCGGTGCATGCCAAAGAAGGCAAGATGGATACCTTGAAATCTATGCTGGCGGCGATTTTTGAAGAAGATGGTTTAGTCCAGCCCACTACCCGGGTAAAAAATACCAAGGCGCGGGAATGGATCAAGCAAATTCGTCAGTCGATGCGCCTGGAAGGTTTACAGGCGGAGCAGGATAAAATTGAGCTGCTGGCACAAAAGCTTAATGATGTTGAGCTTAAACTGTTTCAGCTGCGCCCGTTATTAACTGAAGATCTCGGGCAAAATACCACCGAAAAAGCCGATGTTGAGCAAGGTTTAGCCCAGCTCAAACAAAGCTTATCCCGGATCAAAACCGAGTTTAATGATAAGGAAAATACCTTAAACAGCCGGTTTAGTGAAGTTAATGCCGAGCTGGAAGTGATAGGCACCAGGCTTGATAATATCCAGCAGCAATATGACAGTTACCTTGACGGTGATATCGACCAGCTGTCAAAAGACAGTGAAAACTTGCCGTTATGGCGGGAGAACCTGCAACAGCAGCAAGAGCAATATCAAATCCTGCTGGAGCAATATGGCGATTTGGAAAAGCAGCTCAATCAGCAGAAAATTACCCTCAATGAATCGCTGGAACGCCTGGCCCAGAAAAACCGGAATAAAATTAAAGCGATCGAAAGCGAGCGGGAAAATGTCCGCAACAGTCAGCTCGATAAACAGTCGGCTTTTAATGATGATTATCAAAAACGCAGCGATGAGCTGAAACTCGGTTTTGATCAACAATTACATCAGCAGCAGGAAATCATGACCCGTTTGCTGGTACAAATCGATAATGTCGGGCCAACCAAGCAGGAACAGGAAGACAGCCAGCTTGCCGATACCCGGCTTGATTATGCCCAGGATAAGTGGCGCGAGGCCAGTAAAAGCAAGGAAAGGGCGCAGCGGGAGTGGCAACAGGCGCGCCAGGTACAGGATAAGGCACAAACCGTACTGGAGCAAAGCCGGACTTTTCACCATAAAGCGCGCCAGGAATTACAGCAGCTCGAGCAGATGTTAAATCCGGAGCAGGGCAGCTTGCGCCATTATTTACGCACTCAGCTGCCGGGCTGGGAAAATAGCCTGGGCAAGGTTATCGATCAAACTTTACTTGAGCGCAGCGATTTAAATCCCCAGCTTGCCCCCGAAAGCCAGGACGGACTTTTTGGTGTCAAGCTGGCGTTAGCTGCGGTTGATGCCCCTGAATATGCCCAGGATGAAATGGCCCTGCAAGAGCGCCTGACACAGGCCCAGAGCCGGGTCGAGCAGGCGAGAGTCGAGCAGGAGCAGGCGGAAAAAGCCCTGACCGCCAGCCATGAACAGGTGAAACAGCTGCAGGAGATAACCCAGCAAGAGCAGCGCAAGCTTGATGATGCCGATCAGGAAGTCTCTTATGCCCGGGAAAGTAAAAGCCGCCTGGCACAAAAACATAAAGAGGCGATCAGCGCCCGGCAAAGTTTATCCCGCCAGGAATTGGCGAGTGCCAAAGAGCGCCATCAGCAAATTTGCAGCCAGCAGCAAAGTAGTTTGGCCAAACTTAAAGAAGATCACCAACAGCAATTGCTGGAATTTAAAGCGGACTGGCAGGAGCAGATTGATCTCTTTAACGAGCAAATCCATGAATTAGAAGTCCAGGTGGATGACAAGCGCGACAGCAACCGCGCCCAGATCAAACAGCTGGAGCAGGCCTTTAACCAGGAGCTGAGTTCAAAAGACATAGATCCCAATACCCTGAAACAGCTGCAAGAGGGAATTAAAACCTTAAAAGCGGATATCTCTCAGGTATCCGGCCGCCAGGACGAACTTCGGGAGTACCGCAACTTTATCAGCCAGGAGTGGCAAAAACAGCGCCCCGGCTATCTGGAGAAAGAAATTGCGCTTAAATCCGATGCCGAGTCATTGCGCCTTGAGCTGGACCAGCACAAAGCGGCTTATCGCAGCCGGCAACGGGAAATAGAGTCACAGCGCCAGCAAGCCCAGCAGTTATTGCAGGAATATACAGGTTTTATTGCCCAGTTGCAGCCCCTGGTGAATAAACTTGCCGAGCTTGATTTTACCGCGTTAACGCAAAGCAGTGACTTAAGTACTCTTGAAGATGGCCAGGGAGGGGATCTCAGCGAAAGGCTCAGCCGCGCCCATCAGGGACTGGAGCAAAGCGTCAAGTTCTCACGCGAGTTAAAAGAGCGTCTTAATGATTTTGAAAGCCAGTTGACGCGGGATGCCCAGGGGCAGTTTCTCGGCCTGATGGAAAGCGAGTTTTCACGGCTCGAGCCCGACTGTGATGTGCGTTTAAAACTGCCGGTTTTTGACGGTTTGTTGAAAATACTGGCGGATCAGCAAAGGCAGATACTGGAGCAGGGGGAAACCATAGGCGGGGATCTGCATAAATTTTTCACTGTCTTTAGCGACATCAACCGCCGTATTGCCGGCCAGAGCCAGCGGCTGACCCAGGCGGTGGCGGATGATTTAAACCTTGACGGTATCAAACGCTCGGAGGTGAAGATTATCTCCACCGTGGACGAGCTTAACTTCTGGCAGCCGCTGAAACGTTTTGCCGGTTTGTTTGACGACTGGTGTTTATCCGGCAAGCAGCTGCCGGGGGATGATTATATCGATGCCTTGTCGGATGTGGTGGACCTGCTGCGCAGCGATGCCAGCTACTCGATTGAATCCCTGTTAAGGCTGGAACTGCATTTAAATGAAGCCGGCACAGATTTAGTGATTAAAAATGACCGTCAGTTGCTGGAGTCTTCCAGTCACGGTATGGCCTATTTGATCTTATGTAAGTTCTTACTGGCCTTTACCCGGTTATTGCGCGGCGATGCGGATATCGTCATCAACTGGCCGATAGATGAAATCGGCACTTTGGCATATCATAATGTCGAAAAATTATTCAGCGCCTGTGACAGTAATAAAATTGCTATCGTCGGCGCTTTCCCGAATCCTGAATCCGATGTTTTAACTTTGTTTAAGCACAGGTACCTTATCGATAAACAGAAAAAGCGATTGCAACGCATTGAGCCTAAATTAAGCCGTATTGCCGAGCGCCTTTCCTCAAAAAATAAGTCGCAAAATAAGTCACAAAGCAGCGCCGGGCAAGCGCAACAAGCACAAGAAAACCTGGAAAACACAAGCCCTGAGGTGAATGCATGATAGAACACGGCCCCTTATTAGAACGTTTACTGGCGGGACAAAGCATCTGCGCCGTAACCGATGAAGAAGCCTTTCGTCGCCTCCAGGATGAAGTTACCCGGGAAGAGCTTAACCATTACCTGCGCCCCCTTAACCGCCGCCTTGCCCAGAGCCAGGATGGCAGCGTCTTTTTCCTGGCCTACCAGGAATTAACCTCGGATGCCCGGGAACATTTAAGCCGCGAGTTTAAACAAACGATACAGTCTTTACTGCCGCTGCTGGAATGGATGCAGCTGGTACAGGAGTGCCTGGGCCGGGACAGCGCCTTAAGCGCCGGTGATACCATCAAACTGCAGGAGTTTGTCCTTAAAACCGAAGACAACCAGTCGTTAAGGTTACGCCTGGGTCAGCTGGCCAGCGATCGTTATTTCAAATCCGGCAGTGACAACCTCGATACCCAGTTAAAACTTATTTTTAAACGGCTTAAAGAGAACGGCTATTTATTCCAGCCTCATAAAGACAGGCAATTTTATGTGGTCACCGGAAAAATAGAGCAGCTGATCGAACTGGTGCGTTTTATTAAAGACGAAGAAAGCCTGCCGCTGGAACAAGAAAGCGAGCAGGAGTCTTTGTTTTGAGGCAGACCGGTTTGAGCACAAAAGAGCCAATGGACAAAAACAGCAAGCAGTCCCCCCAGAGCCGGTTGCAGGCCCTTGGGGTTGAGCGCTTATCCCTGCTGGGTAAATACGCCCAGCCGCTGATGCAGACCTATATCAGCGGTTATTTTGACGAAACCTCAGTCTCCGAACAGGCCCTGGATAAACTGATCAAGGCCAGGCTGTTATGGCGTCCGGACGAGCAGGAAGCCTTATGCCTGCGTCCCGGCGTTAACGGCTTGATCGCCAGTCTCACCGAGGATGAACGCAAGCGGCAGATCAACGCCGATATTGCCGGTCAGCTGGATCAAATCCGCACCCGGGTGACCCATTACCAGGATGCCCAATACCGGGGAGATTATGCCGCCAGCGAACATCACTTCCAGTTATTGACGGAAAAAGTCCATGATATGACCGGGCAGTTTAGTGATGCTATCGCCAGTTTATGGAACCGGCTTAATTCAGATTTTGGTTTTGTCAGTAACCTGGCGGATAAAATCCGTGAAAATGAACTGGCGCAAAAACAATTAAGGCGCTTGCTCGATGGTTTTGAACTGATCGATTTTAATGAAATGATCGAGCTGGCACAAAGCAACGGCGCCTTGCGTAAACTGCTGGTGAGCCAGTTGCAGGTGAGTATCAGCGATCATGCCAGCTCCTTGCTGGAAGTGCAAAAGCGCCTGGTTGAACTGATGGCAAGGTTCCGTCAGCAGCAGGAGCGGGTGCAGTTAATCGCCAGCATGAGTGCTTTTTTAAAGCAGCATCCCAATTTCCGGGTCGGAGATTACGCCAATCGCTCTAAAGTCCCCGAACTGGTTAATCAGGCCAAACCCATTATTGCCAATGCCGCCATTGGCCTGGACCGCAGCGGCGATACGGAAGTGTTGGCGGAGCTGGTGCGGGAAATTCCGATAGAGCACCAGGGGCAGGTACAGATACCGCAAAGCGGCGGCGAGTTTGAGTTAGTCGATGAAAGTCTGCTACAGGCGCGCGAACAGGCGCTCAAAGAAGATGTTGAAAACTTTTTTATCGCTATACTAGATACAGCCCCAGGAGAAGCGCGGGGGCTTAGTGCTTTGGAGTATTTACAGCAGCGGCAGCTGGACTGGGATGCGGAAATCTGGTTATTCCAGGTGATTGCTGAATTTGAAGGACTGGCAACGGAATTTCGCCGCAGTTTTATTCTGGAAAAATGTACCCGGGAGTTAGATCCTTTTAATCAGGTAGATATTATTTATGATCTAAACTTGAGGGTGAATCAGGGTCTTGTGCTCAAATAAACGGTTATTTATACTAATAATATATTAATTATTAACATTAAATCAGCATTTAGCGTAAGCTGATGTCGAATAATGGTTATAAATTTTCGTAGGGACCCTAGTTTAATCAGATGCAAAGTACATATATTGCCAGACAGGCTATCCTGGATAGGAAGTCCAGAACCATAGGTTATGAATTATTATTTCGGGATAGCCAGGATAATAAGTTTCCAGAAATCGACCCGGATATTGCCAGTGCAAAACTCATTATTCAGAACCATATTCATGGTGATATTGCCGCATTGACCCTGGGAAAAACGGCTTTTATTAATTTCACCGAATATTATTTGATCAATAAATTTCCCCTGCTCTTTGACAAAAAAACCATTGTCATTGAGCTAGTGGGGCATGAGTTTCCCACCGAGCGTCTGATTAAAATCATTAAATATTATCATGAAAAAGGCTATAGAATTGCGCTCACTGAATATGATCTGGCTGAGCACTGGGACGTGTTGTTGCCTTATTTGTATCTGATCAAAATCGATGTTAAAAAAATCAATATCAAACGCCTCAGGGCTTTGATTGGCAAAGCCCGCTCACATGGGGTACTGCTGGCGGCGGAAAAAGTGGAAACCCGCTATCAGCTGCAATCCCTGGCGGAAGTGGGTTTTAACTATTTCCAGGGGTTTTTCTATCATGAACCGGAAATTGTTACCGGGCAGACCCTGTCACCGATCAAGGCACAAATGCTGAAGCTGATCAGCGAGAGTGCGAACACGCCGCTGAACTTTGATGCCATCGCCGAAATCCTGGCCCATGATGTGAATCTCAGCATAGGTTTGCTGAAAATGGTCAATAATGTCTCCACCGGTACTAAGGTGGCGATCACCTCGATCAAGCAGGCGGCGGCTTATCTGGGAGAAAAGAAATTAAAGCAGTTTGTTGCCATCTTAGCTTTGTCTAAACTGAGTAGCGAATGCACCGATGAAATCGCCAAACAATCTTTGATCACTGCCCGCTTGATGTCGGAGCTGGCACAAAAAAGTGATTTTAAGCAGGTAAAAGATTTTGCCTTTATCACCGGCTTGCTAAGTGCTATGGAGGTGATTTTGGCGATGCCGATGGCAGATATTTTGCGTACCATGCCGCTGGCAAAACCGATAGAAGAGGCGTTAATTCACCGCAGCGGTTTATTGGGTAAGTTGTTGTCTATGACCAGCCATTATATTCTTGGCGATAATGGCAGCTTAATGGAAAAATTCAGCGATTATTCCCTGACGGCAGAGCTGATCCAGCAGGAATTTGTTTCTGCCAGTAAATGGTGCAGTGAGTTAACCCGGGCCTGAACAAGCCGCTGTTTTTCGTCTGCCTGGCTAAGGGACAATGCCGGGCGGGTTCAATAAAGTATAAGTCACCTAAGCGAAATATCTGTAAATAAAAGCTTTTTTATAGTTGTAGTTTTTTTGAACTGCCAGTATAGTGGGTGTTGTTGCTATTATGTAAAGGAAAGGTAGCACTAATGATATGCTCTGATCAAAGGATTGATTAATAGCGTACCGTTATTAAAGCAGTTTACCGGGGAAGCTGCCGGCAAATATTTCCGCCTGGCGGGGATACTCTTGTCTGTACCCGGTTGAGCAAAAGGGATTTTTGCACGGTAAACTATCAGCAATCCTGGATTAGTGAAGATCACATTAAAACTAATCAAGGATGATTACAATGAAAACACCCAGCCAAGGAACCATAGTTTTTATGGTTTTACTGCTGTTATCGCCGTTAGAGCTTTTCGCTTTGCCGGAGATAGATAGCTCACTCACCGCGTCACTTATTAATAACCCTTTTAGTTATCACGCCAATTATCCGGGATTTCGCATTGGCCAGCCGGTTCCGCTGGAGATTGCTTATGACAGCCAGTCGGTGAAGGTGGCTAAGAATGCCCTCGGGGTACGCGAGCTGGATATGACCAATATGTGTCATTTCAACCTGGTGAAATCTCGTCTGGATAAGGCGGATATCAGTGAGGAGGAGTTTCCCCATTTACATCGGAACATGGAATTGAAACAGCAGCAGCAACAGCTGGAAAAGCTCTTTCCCACCCCGATGCAAATAGCTGCGTTGTCAGATAAAATGAAAAATGCCAGACATGTATTCTTAGCCATGAATGTCGCCATTTCCCCGCAAGATAATAGTCCCTACCTGGTCATACACACGAAAAATTCGGTACAGGGAGGAACTTTTACTACCTATCTGGATTTGCTGCTTGAAGACAGCTCGGGCAAGGCGCTGGCGCCGATGGAGCATACCCTGGAGTTTTATGAAGGGGAGGATACCGTCACGACCGTGATTGTATCACTGGAAACTTTAAAGCATAACTTTCCCGCGCTGGAGATGATTCATGTCAGCTCTTATGTCGAAACCCAGGCGCTTGACGGTACTATTTCCTCGGCCATCAAGCATAGCCAGTATCCTTTTTCCTGGTCACATATCGAACAGGCATTCGGCCACTTGTTAAACCATGATATTAATACGGATAACCCGGCGGAAAAAACAACAGCGCAAACGTCTGCGGGCCGCTTTTATCAGTACCTTAGTCAAGGTTTCGCCGATAAAGATCGTAGTGACATTATCCGTCTTTGTTTGACGCCTGGTTTGCCTGGCTGCGATGATCGGGATAAGGGATTAACGCCAGCAACGCAGGGGGTGACGGTAAACTCCCCTTTAGCGACCCGTTGGTGATCCTCCGTGAAAGTAAAGGGATTTATGCTTCAGAGCCGCCGGCGGGGCTTTTAGCAAGCTTGTTAAGTTTAGCCGTCAACAATAAGGCCCTTGGTTTATGAGCTTTGTGTCTAAGGTAGTCATGTCCTATTACTGGCTGCGTGGGTTAATAACTTGCTTTATCGGGCATTTGCCAGCCATGCTGTTGGCAAAGCTGCTCTAATAAGGTGATGTCATGGGCCATTTCCTGCTTGAGCCAGTGAATAAAAATGCCGGCTTCCTTATCGGCGTTGCTTTGCGGCGCAAGGTAGTAATAGTATTGCCACGGGCTGTGGCATAAACGGGCATTTGCAGGCAGCAACAATTGTTGCTCTTTGAGCTGCTCTAAGATCAACATAATATCCACCATAGCCGCGCCTTCGCCGCTGGTGGCGGCACTGACGGCAAGATCTAAGCTATTGAAGGTGATGCCTTTATCCAGGCTGTGATCGGCAATGGCGTTAAAATGCAGCCAGCCATGCCAGTCAGCCCTGTCCTGGGTCGGATGTATTCTGGGTAAGGATAAAGTATCGGCTAACGATAAGGCTTTATTGCCTGTACTCAGGGCGGGAGCATAAACCGGCGCCATCACTTCTTTTCTTAACATATTGTTGCTGTAACGGGCATCCGGGTATTTTTCGCCGAAGATGGCGACATCATAACCGCCGCTTTCAAGATTGACATTAACACCGTTTTGAAACCAGGCCAGGGTTAATTCTACCTGGATGTCCGGGTATTGCCGGCGAAAATTCACCATACGTCCTGCGAGCCAGCGTGAAGCCAGACTGGTTTCTACCTTAACCTTCAACTCCCCCTGCTGTGAAGGAGTCAGTTGATAAATAGCGCGGTTTAATTCTCCGAACTGCCGGGTCAATAAGGTGGATAATTCCCGTCCTTCATTGGTTAACGCCAGCGATCTGTGCAGGCGGATAAACAAGGTTAAACCTAAGTTATCTTCGAGTTGGCGGATTTGGCGGCTGACGGCACTTTGGGTGACATTGAGCTCTGTGGCGGCATCGGTAAAACTTAAATAGCGGGCGGCCGCTTCAAATACCCGCAAGCTGTTGAGGGATTGCGGCAATTTACCGTGGCGTTTTAAAACATGACGTTGCATTGGACCTCTCCGGCTGGACGCTTTTTTGAACTCGGTTTTTAGTATGATTTTTCGCATGAGATTTCTGCATGCCAGATTCGCATAAATGTCGTTTGAAAAGCAAGTAACTCCCGGGTATCTTGGCTGATATTCAAAGTAATAGGGCCTTAAGGTGAAAAAATTAGTAAAACTGGCAGTACCTCTGATCATTTCACAATTAGTCGCCCAGCTGATGGTATTGTCCGATGTCTGGATGATGGCGCAGATCAGCGTCACTACCTTGGCTGCCGGTGGTTTGGCGGCCTCGGTTTATGGTTTTATCTTTATCCTGGTGCACAGTGTGATCGGCTCGTCGGCCAATTTACTGGCGATAGCTTGTGGCGAACAAGGGCGGGGCGGGGAAAATGAGCGGGAAATCCGTAAAATCATTAAAGGCAGCCTGTTATTGTCTGTACTGGTTTCCCTGGCGCTGTTGCCGCTGTTTTACAACCTTGAGGTTTTATTTGTCCTGGCCGGGCAGGACGGTGCTATCATTACCGTCGCCATGCAATATCTGGATACGCTTAAATGGGCCATGCTACCGACCCTGCTGCTGTTGGTGGCGCGCAGTTTTGCTGTGGCTTTTGCTGCGGGTAAGTCGGTGCTGTGGATCACTGTAATTTCTGTGCTGTTAAATATTGTGCTGAGTTATTTGTTGGCGTTTCATTTTCACCTCGGGGTGAGCGGCATAGGGGCGGGAACGGCAATTGCCGCTTTTATTACTGCAGCGGGATATCTCTTTTGGCTGTTTACCCGTCCGGCATTTAGCCGCTATCGCCCCTGGCGCCTGTGGTCCGAATATCGCCTGGCGACGACTTTACCTTTGATAAAAATCGGTAGTGCGGTCGCGCTCGCCACCTTAACCGAATACAGTTTGATCTCGGGAGCCGCCCTGATGGCAGGCACTTTAGGGGCGGTATCGCTGGCAATACACCAGATCGCCCTGCAAATTTTAAGCTTTTCCTGGAATATTGCCTTTGGCATTGCCCAGGCGACATCGATGGAAGTCGGGCAGCAATTTGGCGCCGGACAGGGTAAAGCCGAAATTAAAAAGACATCGGTAAACGGTTTAGTGCTGGCGACTGTGATCAGCGCGGTGATCGGGATAGCCTTTATCTTGTATCCCAATGGATTAACCGCTTTATTTGCCAGTGAGCAAGATGTGCTTTTTGAAGAGCTGGTGTTGATCCTGCCGACCGTGATCCTGGTCACCGCCTGTTGCCTGGTGGTGGATGCCTGGCAGTTAATGGCGCTTAATATCTTGCGGGGGTTAAAAATTGTTACTGTGCCGGCACTGTTAACCGCCGTCGGCTATTGCCTGGCGGGGCTGCCCGCGGCCTGGCTGTTGATGGCTAATTTTCAGCTGGCGGGGATCTGGGCGGGGATCGGTTTGGGGCTGGCGCTGACGGGGATATTATTGCTGTTTCAGTTGCAAGTCTCGATGAAAAAGCTGGCCGGATAAAGGCTTTACCCTGATGCAGGTAAAGCTTTTTCAACTATCCTGTTTATTGCTTCAGCCTTTAGGCGGCAGGTATTCGTAACAGGGGGTTCTCTTGCTCAAACTGTTCTTGTTATCTTTGCTGATGTTTTTGTCTCAGCCAGTGGCTGCACAAGAGAATATCTGCCATAAAGTTGTGCTTGGTGGCTCAAACCGCTGGTTTCCCGTGGCTTTTGTCGCTAAAGACACCGAGCACCCTCAAGGCATAGGTTATGATCTGATCCGGCATATCGGGGATAAAATGGCGCTTAAGCTTGAATTTAAGGCCTGGCTTCCCTGGAAGAGGGGGTTAAAATATTTAGAATCCGGCCAGCTGGATATGATGTCCGCCTTGTACTGGAATGAGCCCAGAGGGGCGATTTTTCAGTACCCCAGGCCCTATTTTTATAATAAGTCCTATATTTTTGTCTTAAACGACAAGGTTTTTCCTTATCAACACTATGCCGACTTGAAAGGTTTAACCGGCATTTACCTGAGCGGCAGCAGCTTTGGCGAAGACTTTGGCCGTATTATCCGGGAAAAGAAATTGCAGCTACAGGAGCTAAGCGACAAAAAGGTGATGATCCGGGCATTATTTAGCGGTTTGACGGATTATCTTATTCATGACCATGCCGATATGTTCAGTTACTTGAAACAGCGCCAGTTGCATACCACAAGTGTTGCTTTGCCGACCCTGCTTGCCGCGCTGGCGGTGCATTTTGCCTTCTCAAGAAAATCCCCTGTGCGATGTTATTACCCGAAATTAACCGCGAACTCAAGCGGGCACAGGCTGACGGGACTTTAACAAAACTTATTGAGAAATATAGAAAAAAAGAGTGAAAAAAGGCCAGTCACCCGTTCGGCTCTGGCCTTGATATGCGCTTTTACGCCGGCTTATTGCCTTAAGCGGCGCCGGCAAAGGTGTCTTCTATAACGGCCAACAGGCGCTTGCTGTCGACCCCCATGCAGATCTTGCTTTGCGGCTTATCCTGCCAGTGGGGCAGTGGATAATGTTTATCCGGGTGGGCAATAATGGTTTGTCCTATGGCGACCCCTTCGGTAGCGACGCGGACAATGCCAGGCTCTGTGGTAAAGACATCAGGGGCCATGGCATAGACTATGGTGGAAGCATCATGGACAAAGCAGCCTTCGATGCCGAAGGTTTTATTGTAAAAGTCAAAATAGAACTGGGTCGACTGATATAACAATTCTCCGGCTTTACTGTCGGCGGCGCGGATTTTTTGCAATAAGGTTTCATCCATCATCACCTTATGGGTGACATCCAGGCCCACCATAGTCACCGGCCAGTCGGCGGTAAAGACGATATCGGCGGCGTGGGGGTCGTTGATAATATTGGCTTCTGCCACCGGGGTAACATTGCCCGGCTCAACCGCGGCGCCCCCCATTAATATCACTTCATCCACCAGGTTGACGATTTCCGGGTCCAGTTCCAGTGCCTTGGCCAGGTTACCCAGCGGTCCCAGGGCGATTAATGTGACTTCGTTGGGATTGGCCCGTACGGTCTCGACAATAAATTCGGCGGCGCTGCGGCCATCGGCTTTAGTGGTTTCTGCCGGCCAGTTGATATTACCAAAACCGTCTTTGCCGTGGACAAAGTCGGGGTGAGGTAATTGCGGCGCCGCTAAAGGTGTTGCCACCCCTTCGGCCACCGGGACATTTTTTTGTGCCAGCTCCGCCAGCTTCAGGGCATTGGACGTTGCCAGGGAGACCGGGACATTGCCAAAAGTTGTGGTTAAACCCAGCACGTCAAGCGAGGGAGCATTAAATGCCAGCATGATCGCCATGGCATCATCGATGCCGGGATCTGTATCAATAATAATTTTACGTGTCATCTTACTTCTCTTTTAAAAACTGGCTGACTTCTTCATGGCCCGGGATCGCCGTACTGGCGCCTTCGCGGGTGACACAGATGGCAGAGGCGGCGCAGGCCTGCCTAAGCACGTTTTCAACACTCAGATGATTGGTAAAACCTGCCAGGGCGTAACCGATAAAAGTATCTCCGGCGGCGGTGGTGTCGACGGCTTTGACTTTAAAGGCAGGTACCTGTGTGATAGCTTCCCCGTTAAGGTAACGTACCCCTTCGGCCCCTAAGGTCATCAGGATCTGTAAGTTAGGGTGCTGCGAAACAAGGTTACTCTGGGCAGCATCGACATTGTCGACACCGGCTAAATCCATGGCTTCAACTTCATTAACGATTAACAAATCGATATCCGCCAAGTGTTTTTCAACCAGGGATTTATCCATGGGGGCCGGATTATAAACCACAGTTAAGCCATGTGCTTTAGCTGTGGTGATTATGGTGTCGATTTCGTTGGTTTCGTTTTGTAATAGTACCCAGTCATTTTTATCGGCATTGGCCAATACTTGCTTGATTTGCGGTGCGTTTAGGGCATGGTTGGCCCCGGCAAACAACACGATGGCATTTTCTGCCTCTTTATTAACCTGGATAATGGCATGACCTGTGGCCAGATCTAATGTGGCAATTTGCTCGGTATTCACCCCTTTGCCTTCAAGTTCAGCCAAAAGGTGAGTGTCTTGTTTTGAGATCGCCCCCACATGCACCACGTCACAACCTGCTTTGGCCAGGGCAACCGACTGGTTGGCTCCTTTACCGCCGAGAATTTTCTGGTAATGATCCGAAGTCATGGTTTCGCCGGGGCGAACAAAATGATCAACAGAGTAAACATGGTCGATATTGATCGAACCAAAGTTGAATATCGTCATCAACGATCCTGATTATTAGTATGTAAAGAATGTGTTAAACAGAGTAACAGATCTGTGTTTTTATGATGCCGGAGGGAAAATTATTTTTCATCGGCATCACTTTTATAACACAAACTTTTGTTGTGTGTAAGCAGCTTATGCAATTTATCGCGTTTAGTACAGCCAGGCGGACGGGAAATAGCCAACAGGATGGATATTTTTTGCGTTTCTCAAGCCGCAGTGAAAACAGGGCGAAAACTGATACCAAGCTGATACTAAATTCTTACTGCTCCTTAACTAGACTCTACTTAGGCTGGGGTTAATAAATCCTGCATTATCAGAAACTTTTCATCAATGGCTCTTTAGCTTTACTGATCACGGAACCGCTGACAGGGAGTTTTTCACAAATGCTTATAAGACAGAGAAAATTAAAACCTTGTATAGCGGTTAAAGCCGATTTAAGCATAGCGCACGCGGTGTACTCGGTGGGTATCAAGCAATGACTGACCCGCTGGAACAAACAGAGATCAATACCGACGTTATTATTGTCGGCGCAGGCCCTGCCGGGGCGGCGGCGGCATTGACCCTGTTAACCTACTCAGATCTTAAGGTCACTTTGGTTGAACAAGCGGACTTAAATGATGTCCGGGTGGCAGAGCATGTCGGCTCAGATATTTTTGACTTACTCGGTTATTTAAAAATAACCAAGTCAGCTTTTCCCGAGGACACTTTTTTACCTTGTTATAACCAAACCAGTTATTGGGGCGGTGATGAGCCGGTGAGTGTGCAGGAGCTCTTTAACATAGACAACAAGGCTTTTCGCCTGGATCGGGAGAAATTTGACTTTGTCTTGCTTGGTTACGTCGCTGCCAGAGGGGGCCTGGTTTATTCCCGAACCCGGTGTACCGGTTTTGCCCAGGGCGCCGATCACAGCTGGCAATTGAACCTGAAAAACCGCAGTCAGGGCCGGTTTAAACTGAATGGCCGTTATTTAATTGATGCTTGCGGACGTAAGGCCGATGTTTGCCGTCAGGTGGGGGTGCTCAGTGCCAGGCACGACAAGTTAATGGGAGTCGGGGCATTTTTTCATTTTGATAAAAGCCGAAAAACCAAACAAGAACAAGTGATGGAGAGTCATGAACTTGGCTGGTGGTATTGCGCCAGACTACCGGATCAGCGCCAGGTGGTGGCTTTTTTCTCTGATGCCGATATTATCGGTCAGCACAGGTTAAATCAACCGGAGAATTGGCAGCAGTTACTCGCTCAGAGCCGACATATTAAATTTGGCGGAAAAGGGGGGGCTGTGTTAGCCGGCGCCCCCTGGGTGCGAAATGCCAGCAGCCACATCACCCATTCGGTGTTGAAGAAAAACTTTATTGCCGTAGGGGATGCCGCCGCTTCCTTTGATCCTATTTCCGCCATAGGCTTAGGTTTTGCCATGACTTCAGCCTGTCATGGTGCCAAGGCGGTGCAAACCCAGTTAACTTCGACTGATAAACATACCAAAAAGGCGCAGCTTGATGCCTATCAGCAGGAAGTTGTCGATCACTTTGAACATTATTTACGTTTGCGTAAAAAATGCTATCGCCATGAGCACCGCTGGTCTGGGGCAACATTCTGGTCCCGCAGGCGTTGAAGATAAACGGTTGAGGCTAAAAAAAACGACAGTTAAAAAAGATATTCACACCCCAGTCGGCATACCCTGTGTCAATAAAGGACTTTATTGTGGTGAGCAGCTTTCATAGCGGGGTAATGGCTGTTTGGCCGCTATCCGTGTAATTGCGCCAGCCTGACTTTAAGCATTTCCGGGATTTTGACGGTTTTTTTCGTCTCGGGCGATACACAAACCTGGGTCAGACGGGCGCTAAAGGCCAGGGTATTATCGGCTAAGTACCCCTCAATCAAGAAGCAAAACGCATGTAGCCGAATTTCATCCACCGATACCTTGATACTGAGTTCGTCATCCCAGGTGACCGGGTGTAAAAACTCAAAAGATAAAGATCTTGCCGGTGGCATGATGCCAAAATTCATCAGTGCTGAGATGCCGCCTTTACGTTCAAATAATACTGCTAAGGCACTGTCTACGGCTTCTATGGCAAAGTCGGCAAACCTGGGGGTATATACTATGCCGCCGGGATCGCAATCACCGAACCGGACTTTTCTTTTAATCGTAATCGCATTGGGCATTAAATCAGGCTCTTATTGCTTGGTTGTCAGATGAAGCGTCAATAAAGAAAAGTACCATAGTACAAAGTCGCTTTAAAAAGTAAACCTTCGTTGGGGTTATTTTGTGCTTATTGGCGCTATGGCGAGTGTGGGACCCATGTGGCGAACCGGCATTTTTAAATGCAGGTATTAATGTTAGTATCCCGGGACTAGGGTATTGAGCTGATAAAAGGCATGAATACCTGAAATAACAACCACTAAATTACGGATCTTCATTAACATATGGTAAGTCTTGAAGCCTTGCATGCAGCCCTTAACCGGGGTGAAAAAGTCAGATATCTTTATTTCTGGGGACATCAAAAGCCAAAGGCAGGGATTGGCAAAAGTTGTTTTAGCCAATGGTATCAGGCGCCTTTTGACGTTGACGGCAGGCGCTATCCAACCGCGGAGCATTATATGATGGCCCGCAAGGCGCTGCTTTTTAAAGATCAAAGTGCGTTTGAAAAAATATCGGCGGCACGGACCCCGGGAGAAGCTAAAAAGTCAGGCCGTAATGTTATGGGGTTTGACGATAAAGTCTGGCAACAGGAGCGCTTTGCTATTGTCGTGGAGGCTAATCTGGCTAAATTTAGCCAGCGACCTGAACTTAAAGCATTTTTGCTCAATACCGGCGAGCGGGTATTGGTGGAGGCAAGCCCGGTGGATAATATCTGGGGTGTAGGCCTGGCCGCCGATGATGCGGCTATTGAAGATCCCGCTCACTGGCAAGGACTGAACCTGCTGGGATTTGCGTTAATGGCGGTGCGGGAACGGTTAAATAAAGAGCTTGTTTAACTTGTTGACTTTATAGGAAAAATATTATTGTAATATGCTGTAATGTGTAAATGACAGGATCCGTCTACACTTGTTTAAAGTGGTCTTTAGCTGCAAGTCCAGGTAAAAACCAAAGAAAGCCATCCGCCAAGTTCAGTTACGTCAGACTCCCCGTTACTCGGTTTTAACAACCGATTAGCGGGGTTTTTTGTTTAAGACGGGACGACTTTTTTCGCCGCGGCTTTATGCTGTTGACGGTTTTCACTTGATGGCTGTGGGCCATTGTCTCCGGCTTCTTCATGGTGTTCGCAATAGGGATAATTCGAACAGCCATAAAAGTTGCCGTATCGTCCCGATCTGGCGGTTAATACTCCCGTTTTACAGACCCGGCAATTTGTCTGGCTTGAAGCTGAACCGTTTTGGCCAGTCTTTTCTGTCCACGCTGCAGATAAGCCATAGCTATCTGCAGCTTCTTTGTTTATCGGGTACTGATCTGTGAGCAACTCCCGGATAAATTCACTGGGCTTTTGTTGATCTGCCAGCAAATAAACATGATCTTTGGCCCGGGTCAGGGCTACATAAAATAACCGGCGTTCTTCCGCGTGGGCCGGGCTTTGACTGTCATTGCCTTCGAGCGGCAATAAGGCATCTATCAGCAGAGGTTCGCTTTTTTCTGCCGGGAAGCCGTGATTTCCCTGGTGTAAGCCAAGGACGAAGACGATATCGGCTTCCATGCCTTTACTGGCATGGATACTCAGGCCCTTGATTGCCAATGCAGGAAATTGCTGTGCCAGGGACGCTAACGTGTGTTTATCCGGTAGTAAATGATGATAGCGTGCCAGCAGCAAAACCGAAGATGGCCTTTTCTTGTCTGATTTTGCCTGCGCCAGGCCGATACCTTTTAAGATATCGGCCAGCGGGCTGAAGAGATTGTTGCTGAGCTTCTGACAGCTTGTTATATCGAAAGGCCCTGTTAATGCCAGCGGCATCAGGGTGATTGCCGGAGCTTTCACCCGGTCAAGCGTGGTCAGTTTTTTCGTTAATTGTGCCGGATTCCGGCTGACAAAGCGGCTGGCAATATCGCAAATGCTGTTATTAAAACGGAAAGTTTTATCCAGTGTGGTGACGCAGGTTTGGCCAAAATAAGCGGCAAAATGCCGGGTTAAACTGACATCTGAGCCGGCAAAGCGGTATATCGCCTGCCAGTCGTCGCCGACACAAAACAGGGAAGCGCCGCTGACGGCATCGCGCAGCGCTTTGATCAGCCTGGCCCTGGGGACGGAGATATCCTGAAATTCATCCACCATGATATAACGCCAGGGGCAGGTAAATTGCCCTGAGCTGACATAGGCTGTGGCCTTAGCGATCATATCGTCGAAGTCGATTTGCCCTTCTTTGGCCAGCATGGCCTGGTAGGCCTGGTACAGGGGGGCAAGCAGCTGCAGGGTTAAATTGATCTGCTCGGGCCCGCCGCGTTCTATTGCTTCGGGCTTGGCGGCATAAAAGGTTTTCAGGTGTTTGTCCAGGCGGGTTTTATCAAAGCCGCCGGCCTTATATAAGGTTAATGTCCGGGCCAGTAACTGCCCCAGTTTGGCTAAATCGCCGTTGTCGGCAAACTTTGCCAGCAGACTCTGGTCATCGGCTGGGGTTAAAGGCACGGCATATTTTTTCAATTGCTGCGCAAGTGTCCGGGTTAACTTAGCGCCGGTTAATAAATTTTCATCCAGCTCGATCAGGCGGGTATCAGTGCTTTTATGGAGCCGGCGCTGCCAGGCAATTTGCTGGTGATAATCTGAGCGGTTGATAAACGGGGGAGTTTCCCCGTCAGCCTTGAGATGGCGAAATTCAATGACGATATCGTAAGCGGGTAAATAAAATGCCGGTTTATAGGGACGTGAATCCGGAGTTTTTACCGCTGAAGGGGCAGCAGCTGTGCCTGTTTGATCCACACAGTAGTGTTGACGGTAGCGGTAGTGGATGCCGGTTTTATATAAATAGTCGGCAATGAGCAGCTCACCATAGCTGTGTACCTTATCGCCTGCCAGGCTGAGGATTTTATTGTCTTTCAGGTAGTCGATGTGCTGTGCCAGGGTGGTAAAATCAAAAGCACTGTGCCTGGGATAGCGGTAGCGCTCAAGATAGCTTAAGATCAGGGCAGGGTAGTCGTGATCAGCTCCCTGGCCGGTTAACAGCTGCTGTAACTGTTGCTCCAGCCAAAATTGTTTAGCGGTTTCATCTTGTGCCAGCGGTGTTAACTGCGGGGGACGCCCCTCGACTTTGCTGATAATGGCCTGCCCCAGGGCATGGAAGGTCGAAGCCCTGATATCTTCCCTGTCCAGGCGCTGCTTGATCCTCTCGTCCATTTCTTTGGCGGCCTTGTTGCCAAACGCCAGCAGCAGGATTTCACCGGGACCGGTCTGCTTGCTTTGCAGCAGGTAACCGGTACGTCCCACCATGACACTGGTTTTTCCCGTACCTGCGCCTGCCAGCACTAAATTGTTGTGTTCGTCGCTGATACAGGCAATTTGCTGCTGTGTGGTCAGCGGATTGCTTTCCACCCGGCAGAAAAAATCGGCATAACGGCTTTGTTGCTGGCCGATATATGCCTGGCGGTATTGCTCTAAGTCGCTTTCACTCCAGCGGCTCAACTGCTGCAGGTGATGAAAGGCTTGCTGCTGTGCGTCTGTCAGCAAGGCTTTTGGCATGAACTCCGGCCAGGGAGCCAGGGCGGTTTGTGCGCAGGCTTTAATATTTAGCCAGCTCTGGTGGCGCAAATAGCACTTCTTTTTATTGGGGTACAACAGCCGGCAACAGTGATCGGCGGCCCGGACCAGCTTGTGGCCATGGACATGACACCAGGCCTGGCTGGCCTGGGTCAGCACTTTTTCTGCCAGCGGCTTTTTGAACCAGCTGAAACGGTAAACCTTGCCCTGATGACGCCATACCAGGGCGGCGGAGAAAAACCCCCGGTCAAGGACCGGTAGGGCAGATATTTCCTGCCAGGGGAAGCTCCTGTGTAAGCCGCTGCGGGCACAGGTTAAGCCTTGGCCGTTCAGGTGTATATGGTTTTGATGTGTTTTTAGCAAACGGATCAGCCACTTGGGCTTGATGCTCAGGTTAAACTTCAATGGAGCCTACTTTTGTCGGGTCAGTTGCTAAGGCCGGTGATCTCGGTTTCTGTGCTTGGCATTCTTTCATTAACCTGTAGCAAGGTTTAGCCGTGTCAGTGTATGTTATTTTTTTACCCGGGTATATGGCAGGACAACTGACTGCTGCTATTTTATCCTCGTTCAGGGAAGGTACTTTAGCTACTTGAAAGGGATCCATTATTACTTTTATGGTGCAGCCAAAGCTGTTCATTTTTCCCCAACTCCGCTATTGTTCCAGATCTTGTGGTTATTGACCGGGGTTATACATTGTTGCCATTTCACATCAGCAGGATACACACGGCTCAGGGCATCTTCAGGTTAAGCGGCTACTGGCAAGGGCAATGTCGCCAGCAGCCTGTAGCCAGGCTAGAGGTCGAGGCCATAGAGATTCTGGGGACAGATGGCTGGCAGGCACTGGCTTCTGCTTGCAGGAAGAGTGACGACCTGCTTGGGCAGCTAAAGCCTGAGCTGCTCAGGCATTTGCAGGAGAAGGAGCAGGCCCGCCGGTAAGCGGGCCTGGTGTGTAAAACTTTCAGCTGCCGGACAGCCCGGCTTATGCTTATAATGAGCCGATAAATTTCAGCAATGCTGCCTTATCGTCTGCATGCAGGTTCTGATAGGCGAGGGCGGCGTTTTGCGCTTCGCCGCCGTGCCAGCGAATGGCTTCATCCAGGGTACGGGCGCGGCCATCGTGCAGGTAGCCGTGGGCCGGGGTACAGCTTTCATTGCCGTCCAGGCCAAAAGCAACGCCGCCCGGAGCACCGGTAACGCCGCCTGTGACACAGGCGCTTAAACCTATGCCCCATAACGGGGCGGTACGCCATTCGGCGCCCGTTGCCTGGCCTTCGCCTAAGTTATCGGCAAGGCCGGGGCCCATATCGTGTAACAACATATCTGTGTATGGGTAGACGCTTTGGCTGCGCAGCTCTGCCAGAGGGTGAAATTCACTGGTTTCAAAGCGCTCGACATGACAACTATTGCAGCTGATGTCATTAAAAAGCTGCTTGCCGCGAAGCACTTGCGCATCGTTATAATCCCGCTGGGATCTTACCCCTAACAGGGAAATATATTTTACCAGGTTTTCCAGGTGCTCATCGGCCAGCTGGCGGTTAGAGCGGGCACAATCGTTTTGCTCGCTGCCGCAGTCCGGAGTCGGTAAGACCGAGGTCATGACCCCCATGTCGGCATTTAAGGCCATAGCGACCTGGTGTTTGACACTGGCGTTGCCCGCTTTGTAGCCAAAACGGCCTAAACGCGTCTCTCCGGTGACCGGATCCAACACTTTTGCGGCTTTGCCCGAGATGCCGTCGCCGTTGCTGTCATTTTCATCTGCCAGGGCGAGAATGCTGGTTTCGGGGATGGCCTCAAGCAGGCCCAGACCGTTTAACTGCGGCGTGATCCGTGCCGAAAACTTATCCGGGGTGACCCCGCTGAACTGGTAGTTGGGGGCGCGTAAGCCGTCGGTTTCTGTCCATGATGCGATCGAGGGCAGACCTTCACCTGCAGCGTTGCTGGCTCGGCCCTGCAGTACCCGGCCCAGGGCAGGATGAGGGTTGCCGTTTACGTCGCCTACTTTAAAGACCCATTTCTCCAGTGTCTCGCCTGGCCCGGCCGGTACGGCGCGGCCGTTGCGCACATGGCAGCTGCTGCAACGTTCATTGATATAATGGCGCTCGGTCAAGCCGGCAACATCCTCGAAGATGCCGTTTTCTGCATTTTCATCATGACTGCCGTCGACAAAGGAGCTGTGATGGACACGGCGGCCCAACACCCAGGGCTGGCCGTTGTCGTAAGCAAGGTTGGTGGCCATCTGCTGGAAGTGGCCGTCGGGCTCTGCGGTCATCTGCACATGCAAACTGGTATCGCCGCCGGCGCGGGCAGATTCGGGCACCGGGATAGAGTCGCGCTGGAAGGTCTTGCCGCCGACAAAGGCTTCCTTGTCGGTGACATCCCAGGGCATCAGGCCTTCACCTACGATATATAAGTAGGTGGTGCCGTAATAGTTGGAGCGCCCCCGCGCCAGCGCCGACGCATCAAGGAACTGGCTGATTTCAAATTCAAGTTTGTCGCCGATTTGGATAGGGCGGTTTTCCCGGCAGTTCCAGCTGTCTTCTTTGACGTAGTTGCGGTTGTCTGTGGTGGCCATCACGCCGTTGCCGCAATATTCCGCCAGGGTGTTGTTGCCCATGTACCACCAGCGGTTTTCCGCCTGCAGGTCGTCGAGTTTGTTCAGGGTTTTGACATTCATGCGGATACTGCTGCCGCCTTTGGCAACATAATCGATGATCTCGATGGCGGCGGTGCGGTCTTCCCAGTAAAAGCTGAGGAAGTGATCATAGGCCTGGAAGTGGTTTTCCTTGGCGTGGCGATCCCGCGCACGGTCAGAAAACCGGGTGATCAGGGCATCGCCCCGGTCGAAGGTGATGGCATCGGCAAGCGGCGTATTTTCATCGTACAGGGGAACAATTTCTCCCAGCGGCTGGCCGTAAGCGACGGTCCACCAGAGACCGCTCAGGCCCTGGCCGCGGGTTTGTCCGGCAGCCGTGTCGCCGCTATAAAAATACAGGGGCTTTCCCAGGTAAGCCACCTGGAACGTACCGTTTCCCCGATCGATTGTGCTCAAATCGCTTTGCTGAGGGATGCCCGAGGGTACCCCGTCGGTAACCAGCAGCGGCGGCCAGCTTTGCGCACAGGTATCAAAGCAGTTGCTCTGGCCGGCGCTGTCGTTATCAAAGCGGTATAAGGTAAAGCCGGGAAAGGAGGAATCAGCGCCTCCCACCAGCAGGCCGCTGGCGCTGGCAACTTCCCGGTTAACCGGCGTGCTTACCGGGCAGCCGTTATTATCTACCTGGGTGCCCGATGGGGTATCGGCACATAAATCACGGCTATCGGGAATACCGTCGCCATCGCTGTCCGGATCCGGGGTATCCGGTCCGTCCGGCGCTGACGAAACCTGGTAGGTGGGCTGGGGCGGAGTATCTATGGCGCCTGTAGGCGTGTTATAGGTAAACCAGTAATCTATGCTGTCTCCGGGATTCAGCCCTGCTACGGTATAGGTTTTTTGACTGCCGGCGGCCACCATAGTGACGTTTTGCTGGGCACCATTGTTGACCTTGTAGTGGACTATGGCCCAGTCGCTGGTGTTGACATAAAAGCTGACTGAGCTGGTGCTTGGCTGGGTAATGCCAAAATCATCGTCAGGGGTAGGCTCAGGTTCGATTGCCGGGCAGCCTGAGTTGTCGACCTGGGTGCCCGCAGGCGTACCCGGGCATAAATCACTGCTGTCCGGCACACCGTCGCCATCGCTGTCGTTTGGGGTGGTGTTGCCCGTGACCGTGTAGCTGGGCTGGGGCGGGGTATCAATAGCGCCGGTTGGCGTGTTGTAGGTAAACCAGTAATCTATGCTGTCTCCCGGGGCGAGGCCGGTGACTGTGTACTCATTGCGCGAGCCGTTGTCTGTCATTTGCACGTTGAGTTGGCCTGCGCCGTTTACCTGGTAGTGCACTATCGCCCAGTCGTTGGTGTTGACATAAAAGGTGACCGAAGTGGTAGCGTTTTGTGTAATGCCGAATTCCTGTACGACCAGGGGACAGCCGTTGCCATCGACCTGGGTGCCTGGCGGGGTGCCCGGGCACAGATCTAAATTGTCGGCAACGCCGTCGTTGTCACTGTCGGGAACCGTTACCGGGCAGCCGTTGGCATCGACCTGGGTGCCTGGCGGGGTATCCGGACATTGATCTAAGTTGTCGGCAACGCCGTCATTATCACTGTCGGAAAGCGTTACCGGGCAGCCGTTGGCATCGACCTGGGTGCCTGGCGGGGTGTCCGGACATTGATCTAAGTTGTCGGCAACGCCGTCGTTGTCACTGTCGGGAACCGTTACCGGGCAGCCGCTGGCATCGACCTGGGTGCCTGGCGGGGTGTCCGGACATAGATCCAGGCTGTCAATCACGCCGTCGTTGTCACTGTCGGTAACCGTGGCCGGACAGCCGCTGGCATCGACCTGAGTACCCGGGGGGGTATTCGGGCAAAGATCTATGGGATCGGCGACACCGTCATTGTCGCTGTCTGCTATTGCGATACCTGCTCCCTGGGCCATGCTGTTTGCCGGGACCACCAGGCCTTTGCCGTCGCTAAAGAGCAGGGTTTTAGCCGTATTTCCGGCATTATAGGCAACATAGGTTTTCACGCCGTTTTTATTAAACACCAGGCCCAGGCTGTGACCCACCGGCCGTATGCTAAAGTCGGGCTGTCCCAGTAGTTGCAGGGATTTTATATGGTGGTAGGTATGCGCCCTGGACTCGCCAAACTCGATGCCCAGTGCCGGGTCGATACCGTTTACCGGATCGTCTTCGATATTGGTGGACTTCCAGCGGGCAAGGGCGGCATCCGGGTCGGCAAACGCCAGGTATTCGCTGATCAAATCCTGCCAGCGGTCCCGCATCAGTTCCTTGTCTTCCTGTCCGCCGTTGCCGTCCCAAAGTTCATATTCGCTCCAGATGGCATCGAAGTTTCGTTGGACAAAACCCGGGTTTTCCCCCAGGTACATGGAGGCGGCGGTGATAGGTAAAAAGTTGATGGCATGGGTCTGGACCGGGTCTTCTGTCCACCAGGTGCTGTGATCATAACCGCCGCCCCAGACCCGGGAGGCTTCGACATTGGGGTAATCCTTATGGCCGATATCGCCGTAAAGGTTAAACCAGTAGCTGTTGGCGGTCTCGACTTCATGGGTGTAGAGGTAGATCCCCAGATCCCGGATGGCCTTATCGCCGGTGGCTTCTCCCCAGAGGATCAAACCGGCCCAGGCGTTGATGCCTTCGGAGGAAGCTTCGTTATTGTTGCCTCCGGCCCAGACGCCGTCCGGGTCGTGGGGCACGGTGCCCGATGCCCAGGAATGGCCTTCATAGATATCAAAATTACGCAAAAACGGATAGCGGTTGCTGCCTCTGTCATAACCGGCGATATCATTGATCAGCTCTTTGACCATACCGCCCCAGTTTTCGTCCTGGGCCCAGTCGGGATCCCGCAGGGCGATCTGGGCGGCGGCATTGATCCAGTAGCCGTAATGAAAGTGATGGTCGTTGAGATCGTTATCCGAGCCATAACTTGCCGGGTAACCGATCAAGGTGCCGTAGTCCTGGTTGTAATAAAAATAACTGTCCGGCGTGGGTTTATTACCGTCAAACCAGTATTCCAGCTGGTCTTTTAAGCTGCTAAGCATATCGGTTGTCATGGGGGCTACCCCACTGTCGCTGTCATCAAGCATATCGGCAATGCCGATCAAGCCGGAAAGGCGGTTAAGATTTTTGCCCATCCAGTAGGTATCATAACCGGTATTGCCGCCATCGGCCCCGGGTTGGATAAACTTGGGCGTTAATGACGCGCCGTAGCCGTAATAATCTGAAAGGTGCCCGGTGATCTCAGCCACGGCAGCGGCATCGGGCAGGTCAGGCATCCGGGGTAAAATACCATGGTAATCCATCACTGTGGTGAAACTGTTGCCGGCGACAAGCTTCATGATGCCGCGAATACTCTCATATTGGCTGCCTGTGGTGTTGCCGCTGAGATTACGCCACTGGTGCGGGTAGAGCGCCATCAGGGTACCGCTATTATTGCCTTCGCTTTTGGCTGTAGTCGTTACCTGATATTGGGTGCTTACCTGACCACTGCTGTCGCTTACCGACCAGGAAACCCGGGTATCGGTCACAAAGTTATAGGCTTTATCGGCAAAGGCTAAGAAAGTGGTGTTGGTGCCATCGGGCAGGCCGGCGACGGTGAAATAATTTTTGCCTTCAGGCAGGTCAGCGCTGATTTGTGTGGCAGAAATGCTCCAGCTGGTGCCTGTAGGCGCAAATAAACCATAATGGTTATAGTGATTTGCTACCGGATCCCATATCCGGATATGGAGTTGGTGGCCATTATTGCTGACGATATTCATGCTGGTGCCGCGCTTTAAGCTTACCACAGGCTCGCTACCGGTAAATTCAAAAAAAGCATAGGGCAGGCCATGGCCTATGGTGGCTTTCATTGCCTTGTCGCCATTGGCCATCACCAGATCATAACTCCAGTCGGTGATTTTATCCGCCCTAGCATCGTTCGGGGCGAAAGTTGATGGTTTTACCACTAAATCGACATTGCCGTCATGCATACGCCTGACGGAAGTTTCCCCCATGTTATCAACGCTGCCGATGGACAGCGGCGGCAGGCTGATTTCCAGGCCTTCATTAGTGGCTTTAAAGCTTAACGGATGGGCATAGAGGGATTTGGAAAAGGGATCCATGATCAAGCTCGATGCCCAGTCGTTAGTAGGGACAGGGCCGGTGAAGTTTGCCGTTAAATAGGGATTTTCCGGTGTTGTCCGGCTCGAGCGGGCAAAGGGTCCCTGCCAGTCAAAAATTTGCTCGCCGACGGCTTCGAGGCTGACGGCACCCGCACCGATTTGCTCTGTTGGCCAGTCAGCACCCTGAGCGGGGGCTATCAGGGTCGTCAGGGTCAATAAGGTGACGGGCCACCCGGGGCGTATTAACCTCATTGGCTGTCGCCATGGCCAAGAGTTACTCGTTGTTTTCATTGCATTATTCCTTATTGTAATTATTTTAGTGTTTTAGTTCTATTCGTGGTGTAATCGCTAAGACTTACCATTGTCGCCGGGTTATTTTGTTGGCATAAATCCAATGTCTGAAAGAAACAAAATAAACTGTAAGCGCTTACATTTTTATTTAAATAATTATCGGAAAAATTTAGGCTTTAGTTTATTTTTTATCTGTGTTCCGTTACCAGTAAAAAGTGCTCTCCTCATTAGCAGGAAAACTATAGACTAAAAAAAACACAAATGAAAGCGCTTACATGCGTGTTTTTTTACAATAAACAATAAGAGCGTTTATTAAACCGGGCTTATAAATGAACACTGGGGCGTTATCAGGATGTCATTGTCTGTAAAGGGAAATTAATTTGATTGCCATATAAACGGTGTGGGTATACAGAGGTTTCCAAAACTTATTATGAAACGGCAGGTACGGCCCTTATTTTATATGTCATGGCCAAAGGCTCGTCGATGGGTATCTTTGCTGAGGATACTAAAAATACGATGATTAAAGGTGCTGATGGCCTACTGGAATAAACGTTTGGCTGGAACAGGAGTAAAAGCAAAACCAAAGTGAAAGACACCAGCACAGGTGCGAATCCGGCTCCCTGGCGATATGCGATTGTTCCCGGTAAAACACAAGTGGATTATGGGGTCGATGTATGCCTGTTACCGGCATCCGAAATTATCGAGTAAAAATAGCTATGGTGCAGGCAGTGGCAGTGGATACTCATTTCTCGGTAAGAATTCAATTGATACTTTTTTGGCCTGATAGCCGGGGGAAAGCTCCTCTGGTGACTGAATAAAGTTAAATATTCACTTTTCATTGATAAATATATTGTGGCATGATCTAAACTGAACCTGTTTGAGAAAAATCAGGGAAAGAGTCAATGTGTAAAGCATGTCCAAAATAATGAAATCAGCATCAGCTGATCATAAGAGTTGAAAGATAATAATTGAGGTTTTATGAAGTTTATCAAAGTATCTGTTGCCCTTGCTACCCTCGTTTCATGTGCGGCCTTTACCGTAGTGGCAGAGCCGGCAAAGTCATTAAAGCACGCGAAAAAAGCCACCGAATTACGCCAGTCGGTCTTTAGTTTATTGGGCAGTAATATGGGACCTTTAGGGGCCATGGCCCGGGGAAAAATGCCGATGGACCCGGTGGCCGTGGAAAAACATGCCACGCGCATCAATCAGTTATCATTAATGATTGCCGATTACAGCAAAACAGATACTTCCGGTTTTAAAGTGGAAACCGAAGCGCTGGATAAAATCTGGAAGCATGGCGACGATTATAGCAAGCGTATTAACGACTTAACCCTGGCTTCAGCCAAATTGCAAAAAGTGGCTGCGGCGAAAGACAGTTCGGCCATTAAAGGGGCTATCGGCGGTGTCGGTAAAACTTGTGGCGGTTGCCATGATGACTTTAAAGCGGAATAAAACTTAGCTACTGAGCTTTTTTTGTTATAGCGAGTTGGTAACCGCGAAGGTGTAAAATAAGAAATGCCGCAACCTGGTTTTAATTAGTCAAAGGTTGCGGCATTTATTATCCGTTATGATTTGCTCAACCCTGGCAAGAATTAATAATAATACTCCGTTATCTCGGGGGCATTGAGTACCACCAGCCAGTATACAAAGGCCGCCGCGGCTATTACCACAACACATGCCAGCACCAGGCGCGAACTGCTGATACCATCTTCCGGTGATACTTCCGGCGCGGATTTTTTCCCTGTGATCATAGGCACCACCAGGTTTTGTTTTTTCACCCGCCAGTAATAGCCAATGGCCAACAGGTGCAGGCCAATGGACAGCCAGATGTAGTTAAAAACATTATGGTGCAGGGTATTCATTAACTTTTCCGTTTCACTGTCCAGGCTGCCGTAATAGGGGCCGGAAGAAAAAACATCATCACTGATAAATAATCCGCTGATCGCTTGAAGCGATACCAGGGTGATCATGGTTAATACCATCAGGCTACCAAGCGGATTATGTCCGGGAGAAGGGCTTGCGGTACCTTGTTTGATACTTTTAAGGTAATGAACAAGTTTGATCGGCGAGGGCACAAATTGAGTAAACCTGGCATGTTTGGGGCCGATAAAACCCCAGCACACCCGAAAGATGAGTAAACCCAGGGCTAAATAGCCCAGTTGCATATGATATTCAATGTATTTCCCTTCCTGGCCCGAGGTATACCAGGCGCCGAGCATGGTCAGGGCAAAGCTCCAGTGAAACAGGCGTACCGGCAGGTCCCAAATTAAATGTTTACTTGTCTGTGGCATAGGTGTCCTAAGTATGGTTAACTGCATTGCGCTTAGGCGCGCGTTATTCGCGAGGAAATTCCGGCTATTTTAGCGAATTTTTTCCGGTTGTGCATTTACTCTTGTGCTTGCGGGGCCGGGCAGGGCTGTTGCTGGTGCTAAATGTTGTCAGGCGGTTAACTTTATCGTGATTTTTTCTTGGGGTAAGCCGAGCCTGAATCCAGGTGATATTGTTGCCATAAACGTTTTAGTGAGCCATTGTCTTTTAACTGCTTTAACAAGTGGTTGAAGGCTTTGACGGTTATCGGGGAGTTTTTCCTGATCAGGGTATTGTGGGTATAACGCTGGTCTAATTTATCTGAAATGAGGAATCTGTTTCTGATGTGCGGATGCCGGTAAAAATACTGCTGTAAATAAGAGCGGTTGATGACGGCAATGTCGACTTTTTCGTTAAGCAGTAAATCAATATTGCTCTGGTGGCTTTCAGATAAGATAATTTCATGGCTAGAAGCTATTGCGACTTCATCTATGTTGTAGTCCAGAAAACGATAGTGATAACCGAGAATGCCGGCGATGATTTTATCCGTGATATTGTCAAAATACTTTTGTCCGCGTCCCGGTTTTTGCAGGGCAAGATAAATTTCTTCACCGGTGAGGTAGACCTCGGAAATTTCCAGCGGAAAGTCTTGCCAGCCCCAGGCTAAATTTTCAAAGAAAATGACATCGTATTTTTTAGCGCTAAAGTCCTGGTAGCGGCGTTTCGCCGTGGTGAGGGTAAAGTTAAACTGGTACTGGTCTTGTTGGCGGTTAAGGATTTCCAGCATTGTCAGGGTGATACCGCTGGCCTTACCTTCGGTAACTTCGACAAAGGGGGGATAATAATAACCGCCGACATTCACTTGGATTTTAGCCGATAAACTGGCGCTGAAAAAAAGCAATGCCAGAATAACCGCGATTGCCGGTTTACTGCTAGGTAAGTGCGTAAAAACCCGGTAAGTCATCAGTAAATAATAAATGAAGTATGCTAAGTATGTTTAGTATAGGTACTGACAATAATTTTTGTTTTTTGCTGAGGCATCATTGTCTATATAGGGCTTTGTTTGCATTTAGTGTTGCTGTTAATTATTCACCACGGTATAGACTGGGGTATGAAAAGTTCCGCTATAAGGGGGATTATCACGACATTAGGATTGGTAGCCAGTAGCGATAAAAGGTATGGATTGCAGTTAATGGCGGGCGGGTCACTGACATAGCTGAAACTAATATTGCCGTTGACTCGCCCGCTTTTTGCTCCGTTTAAGCCTTACTCAATTTTACGTAGTTAACATTACTTCTTGCGGTTAAGCACTCTCCAGCACTCCTGTGTTTCTTCTATTTTCTCCCGGTAGCCGATAACCTGATATTTGAGCCAAAAACACAGGTGCCTGATACCTTCACTGGTGTGCTCCGTGATGCATTCTGGCTCGCGGGTAATCGCTGCGAATGCATCGAACAGGAAGGCGCATTCTTCGCTGAATTTGCTAAAGTCTTCACGCAGGTTGGCAAAATCGTCCGACAGCTGCTCCCTTTTGACGGCATCCTCCGTCAGGGGTAACTTTGATTCAGACATGGCAGCTTCCTCCCTTGCGACTTAACGGCGTATAGCTGTTGCCATAGACTGGCGGTGGAAACTTGGTTATGGGGGTTGGTATATTTTCTGTTAAAGAAACTTTAACCGAGTGAAACTCTGGCATATCATTAGGATTAGCCATGATAGATACCTCTGTTTATCTGTTGTGGTTAGCTGTCTCTGAGTGGTGGTGCACTTAGGGGCAGCGCTTGGTTTATTTGCAGATTCTCTTCTTTAAACACCTCCGCTGACGGGGAATTCACCTGTTAGTGATAGTACAAAATACCGGAAAAATCTCCCTGGGCTGGCATTTAATATTTATGCCAATTGCCCGCACTGTATCGATAGCAGTACGAAAGGTTCAACTATATGAAATGTATGGATAAAAATAGAGTTCGCGACTTGTTACAGGGCAGCAACAGTCAACGCAAACATAGCCCTGTAAAGCCAGATAATGAGGCTGAAAATCAGCCTCATACCCAAGTTAAGATTTAATTAGCCTGAGGCTTGTTTAAGTAAGCATCCCAGGACCAGGGGCTTAACTCAAAGATTTTGTCTGAGTTGGTGTTACCGTTTGCACAAACGTCTGCGAAACCGCTAATCACGACCGGTAATTTTTCACTGTAAGAACGTTGTAACATTTGATACTGCTGAGGCATTACCGGGGATGACATATCCAGATCCCAGGTCATGGTGCCGCCGTCGATAATACAAGATTCAAAGGTGGAATAGTCTTTCATCACATCAAGACGGACATAGATGTCGTGATCGCCATTATCACCCGAGCGCAGGTGTATTTCACTGACCGTACCGTAAACGTCATTGGCGGCATAGGCATTAACTGAGGCCATAGCAGCTACTGCCAGGGCAATTCCTTTAAAATTCATTAAATTCTCCATTGTGTTACTTAATAGGGAACTAAGCTTCCCTATTGGTCGATATAGTATAACGAGTGTTTTATTTGGTTATCAAAAGGTTGTAATGGTGTGCAATTGTTGTTAATTGATTTTGTGGTGGCTTATAAAGGTGCTGAGCCAGGGATAGCAGCACTTGATTGTATTTTATTGATTTTTATTGATTGTGTTTGTTTTGTTGTGGTAGAGAAACATATGCATGTTTTATGAACAACTACCAGGCTTGCTATCAATAAATCCCACCGGCTAGATTCACTTTGAACGGATAAAATTAAATTTTTATTTGGTAATTATAGCCTGGTTGTTCGGTGTCTTTTGGTGCACTAATTCTGTATTTAAGGCTCCTGAACGGGGTGTGGTTATCCGAGAGTTTATCTAAGATTTATGCTTTTTTGTGTCGGCTGGGTATGGAATTGGTAAAGAAGCATTAATGCTCAGTTACAGGTATTTGTCTGGAAAAAGCTGGTGCCATATCGGGTACAAGCGTAAGTGGGAGTCTTGGCTTAAATAGGTTTTTGTTGCCGTCAGCAATTTTATTTAGCGCAAGCTATTAGCTAAGGCTTTAGTAAAGTCAGTAGCAAATAAAAAATAATGCACTATAGCCTTTTTCTATGACAGTAAAGTGAAAGTGGTACTTTTTTCTTAAAAAACTGTCATATAACCAAACTTTTTTATCGGATTCTTCTTTTGTGTTTAATTCTTTGTTTTTGCTGTCTTTTGGTTCTCTCTTGTCTGTTGTTGCTCGCTGTTTAAGCAGATGTTGATGAAAAATAAAGCTTGATCGAAATTTGATCTGAGATTATATCTAAGGTGCGTCTCGGATGGCGTGTGTTGAAAAATAAAATTATAAAGCATTATAAAATAATAAAATAAAGGAATGATCATGTTGAAAGAAGCGAAGAAGACTCTCAACGGCAACAAGCTGAGCTGGATGTTAAAAAGTACAATTTTAGCAAGTGGCTTTGTCTCTGCTGCCGGTTATTGTTTGTCTGAAGTTGAGAAGCCCGCCCGGGATGTCGGTATCCAGATTGTCGGCGGCAATGTTACTGCTCCCTATTCAAAACCCCATCAGGTTGCGTTATTGCTTAACGGGCAGCAGGGCTGTGGTGGTACCTTGATCAGCAGTGAGTGGGTGTTAACGGCAGCCCATTGTTTAGGCCAGGTTTCAACCAATACCCTGACGGTAAAAGTTGGTGCGCATAATCTCAGGGCCAATGACGGTGATACCCACAGGGTAAGCCAGATCATTACCCATGAAAACTGGCGCTCCGGCGGTTATCAAACCGGTTATGATATTGGCTTATTACGCTTGGCAACGCCGGCTGACAGCCAATATACCCCGGCAAAACTGCCTACGGCAGCTATTGAAAGTCAATATGCCGGTGTCGGCAGCTACGTGACGGTTTCCGGGTGGGGACTTACCAGCAATAACGGCAGCCCAAGTGATGTCTTAAGAGAAGTTGCCTTACCGGTATTGTCAAATGCAAGCTGTAGCAGCCAGCTGCAGTCTAATGTGCCCAATTCGGTGATCTGTGGTGGCGGTCCTAACGGTACTTCGGCTTGTAATGGCGACAGTGGTGGTCCGTTTGCGGTTAATGCCAATGGCGATGTTTACAGCATAGGCACCGTGAGCTGGGGCCGGTCATGTCAGGGGGCAACGGCGTTCACCCGTACCAGCAGTTATACCGACTGGATCGAGCGTAAAACCGGTATCACCGCAGGTCCTGGTGGCGATGAAAAGCCGGTGGCAAGGTTTAGCAGTATGGTAACGGGTAATAATGTCAGCTTTAGTAATGGTTCAACGGACGATAAAGGCATAGAGAGTTATTCCTGGGACTTTGGCGATGGTTCGCAACTCTCAAGTGCTTACGAGCCAAACCACTATTATGCTCATGATGGCGACTATATCGTGACTTTGACGGTAACCGACACTAAAGGGCAAACGGGAACGACTTCCAACCTGGTTAAAATAGGGAGTGTTGATACTGGCTGTGATGGCCTTGCACCCTGGAATAGCGCGACTATTTATGCGCTAAACGATGTTGTCAGCTACCATAACAGAAAATATCAGGCTATTTGGTGGTCTGCCGGCGCGCAACCGGATATTTTCAGCAATGTCTGGAGATATTTAGGGGCATGTACCGACAGATAGTAAAGCCCGGGTAATTAAGTACCGCTATGTTGTTTATCATTAAACCCTTTCTTTTGATGATTTAATGAAATAGCGGTCTTTGTTTAACACCTTGATGTTATTGGTAATATATTCATGTCCGCGAATACTCGCTTCCTTAAGTAAAACCGTGAGCCGGGTTGTAGCGTATTCACCGGGCAGGAAGTAAAACCTTCCAATAATATTTTGAGCCAAACATGGGAGCCCGGATGTGCTCCTTTGTTTTTATCAGCCTGGTTTAGCCTGCTTTATACAGGGTTAATTTCCTTTAATATCATCAGCTATGATACAGTAAGGTCATAAAAATGAAGCAGCGCCATTTGTTAGGTCACTAATAAAAGCTACGCCACTAATAAAAACTATGTCATTAAAAAAAGAAGATATTGTCGCCCTGGGCCGTACCGGGGAAAATTTAAAAAATGTATTGCGTCATTTAATTGCTAAATTTCCACAAGCAGCACAATCTATTTCAGGTATGTCTGCCTGGCTCGATTATAATCGTTCGAATTGCCAGAGGCTGCTAAATGCCATACAAAAAAGTGAAAACGGCCAGCAGGTATTGTGTTTATTGCCGGGCATTTCGGGATTAGAAGAATTTATCACTAAGGTCTCAGGCCGGCTGCAGGAGGCGCAGTTAATGCTTGAAGCCGAAAAGGCTGTCCAGGTCTTTAACCAGCAAATCAGGTTATATGCCCGCAGTCATGCTGAGCTTAAACGTTTATTGACTGATGCCGGCAGCAGCAGTGATGAAAGTAATCAAGCTTTAACGGCGGAAAATAAAAGAAAGCAGCATTTTCTCAGCTCGAAACAGCTTCTAGACTCATCGGTCGATACCTTGTTTGCCTGCCATGTGTTAACGGAAAACAGCTTTGATAAAGAGTTTCTGCAGGAAGTGGCGCTGGTATCGAAAAGGGGCATTATCCGCAGCAAAGAAGCGCCGCCTTTTGTGCAGTTTTACACCCATCCCAATCCAGAGGGGTTTACCGCGCCGGATCAGATCTCTGCCGATTCCCGTATTGAAAACAATCAGTTTCGTATCGGTATTATTGAGGAATTTTCCGATCCGGCTCTCAGTGATGCCTACTCCAGTTATTCCGCCAGCAACTCCGCCATTGTCTTTAATGATGTTAATGAAGGCGGTCCTTTTGATGCCAGTTTTTTATTTACCAATCCCGATGAACTGGCGAACCCTTTAGTACACCAAAGCCAATGCAGCTCCACCAGCATCAGTATTAAAAACCCCACCGAAAAACTGGTGATGATGGTATTTTTAGATAAAAAACTCGATATGCGCAGCTCGGTTAATGTCGGTTGCTACCTGGGGAACCAAAAGGTTGAAGAGGGTAAGCTCAGGGCAGACGAATTGTGGACCGAGCGCCTGGCAGAATTTCCCGAGTTAAATGTTTTACATGCCTCATCGCCGCGGGCAAGAAATGTCGCCGGTTTAGATATCGGTGAAATGAGCGATTACCTGTTTAATTTTGCCCACCTTAACAAGGATGATTTTGTCTGTTATATGATGGAAGTTAATTATCCTGTCTGGTCCTCTACCTATCGTATCTATTTTGAACACAGTTAATTGCAACTGAAAACTCTCCCGGGGGCAACGTTTTTACCCGGGGGAGTATAGTTCGCATAACTTTTTTTGCTAAAACCTCTGTTTATCCTTTGCGGTTTTTAGTGTCTTTTTTATCAAAGCCGTTTATCTGGTCATTTATCTGCTCTTCGTTCTGAAATGAGGCGGTACTCGTCATTGCAACACCCCCTTGTTTTTGAACACCAGCTGTGTGCAGCTATAGGTAGGTGACAAATACACTCCCTTTGTCGCACTGTTGGAAAATGTCAGTCAAAGATTGATTTGCTGTGGTAAATAGCTCACCTTTGCAACGGGGTTTGTAAGCTCTCCTGTACTCTTTTGTTTACGAAAATCAGTGTGAATTTTAGATAACATTGACGTGAAGTTTACATTAAGAATGCTGACCCCGGCTTTTTGTTTTTGTTGTTTGTGTTAGTTTACGTCGCGCAATGATAACGCTGTCATTGTGAGCGAATAGCAGTATTACTAACACAAGGAAAGTTTAATGAAAAAAATAACCATGATCCTGCTGGCCTCTGCCGGTATGGTTTTTTCTGCAACCAGTATTGCCGGTATCTATCAAAATCCTGGCACGGTGGAATTTGCCACCCGTATGGCGACCAAACACAGTGTGATCGATAGCAGTAGGCAGCACAGGGAGCAGGAAGGCTGGATGAATGTCGCCACCACAGATGAGGGGGCGACTTCGGGTTTTTATCAGGCAGAAAACTGGTTCCGTATACATAAAAGCACGGTGAAAATCGGCTCGGGCCTGGTGTCTTTTGAGTTTGATCCCGCCAAACTCGATTGCACCCAGGGTTTTAGTTTTAACCTGGAAGTGGGGGAAGATACGGCTGCCGTGTTTAAACCTGACTGTGACGACTTGCTTAATGCGTCGGTGAGTTATCCGATAAGCCACACTTTTGATCTTATCCCCGAGGTGATAAAACCTAAAGTGGTGGTGCCGCTTGATCCTCTGGGTTTGGTTCAGGTAGGGGTAAAATTTGGTATCGGGGTTGAAGTCGGGGCCGATTTTACCGTCGGCGGTGTTATCGGCGGCTATGATAATGACCAGCCTTTTGAGTCTGGCGGTGTTCGCCGTCCGGATTATATTTACGCTTCTGTCGAACCTTATATTTCCGGGCAAGTGGACGGTGCGGCCTATACCACTATCGGTCACGGCATTGCCGAAGCCGGGGTTAAAGGCAAACTTAACCTGGTGACCGTGAAAAGCAAGGGTTATATGGAAGCGGGGATCCGGCGTGTTGAAGTAGAAGAGGATGTCGTGGAACAGGGCTTTCTTGAGTTAAAGATCTCCGGTGAGTTATCCGGCGGTGACGGCAAAGTTGATGCCTATTGCCATAAGCTATGGGGATTAATTAAGTTCAACACTAATTTGATGAAGTGGGATCCGCTTTATCGTTATGAACATACCTTCTTTGAATATGCCAGCCCTGTATGGGAAACCCTTTAATAAGGATTATTAACTCGCTGATATCAGTGAGTAAGATGATGTGAGGGGGAAGTTCCCCCTCATCTACTTGAGTGAATTTCAGAAGATGGTTCAAGGAAGATAGCAATGAAGCAACCGGTATCAAACTTTCTCTTATACGCTGTTTTTGGTGTTTTTATTAGCGGCGGGTATTGGTTTTACCAGCAGTTAAGTGCTGTGTCCCAATCTGGCCAGAGCGCTATGCCTGCCAGGCAGGCCGCAGCTGACAGGAGCCGGCAAGAGCGCTCCTTGCCGGCAACTAAGGGGGCTGATTCAATACATGCCTTACTCGGCTTTGACTATAACATTACCACTGAGGTGGTAAATAATGATCAGGTGGAGCTGGCGAGCTCTGTCTTTAGCGGAAAGTTGGTGTTAAAGCGTGTGCCGGCACAAAATAACCTGGATACTTCAGCTCCTGAAAAACAGGGGGCAGCGCCGTTTATCTGGCAGGGGCAAATTCTCGACGGGCAATTAAGTCAGGCGGGTAAAACAAAGCAATTTGACCAGGCGATATTATTTACCGCCCAGTATCAAGAGTTTGTTTTTAATGACATCAATTTTCTTGGCTTAGATGCCGGTCATCCCGCCAATGCCGTACGTTATCTGCTTAAACAAGTCTCTTATGATCTTAAGCAGCCGATTACCATAGCAACGGCGACCGATATTGCCCGCTATCGCTATTTGCAAAGGGATAACCGCTTAAACCGGGAGCTTGAATCGCGGGAAATCTTGCACGACACTCAGCCGCAAGCGCTGAATATTTCGGTGGAAAAAGTCACCGAAGACTGGCAATTAATCCTGGATAATAACGCCTTGCCTGAAGCATTAAACAATAGCCTGACCACCTTTTACCAAAGTCAGGATGGAGGCTTTGCCGTCAAACAAAGGTTAACGGTTACCGCCCTGGATACAACAGCCCTTGAAAAAATAAATAACGGGCAAGAGGGCAGTTATAACGCGAATGCCAACAGCTCACTTGTCTATCAGGCCCCCGGACTTAATGTCCAGGCCGATATCAACTCATATGAAGCCTTGATGCAGGCGCTGGCAAAACTTGCCACTTTGCCCGATGAGGCCTTGGCAAAAAGCATAGGTAAGTATTTAATCGAACATTACAGCGCCGATGAGCTGGTGAAGCTGATGAAGATGCAGGAGAACTTTGGCGCAGAAAATAATGACAAGCTGGCTTCATTGATCATTTACAGTATCCAGAAAAACCCGGAATTTGCCGCCGAGGTGACCTTGGTGGATTTATTGGAACATCCCGAGCTTGAAACCATCAATAAGCAAAGGGTTATCATGTCGCTCGGGCGGTTTGAAGCTGTGTCGGAGCACAGCTTAAACCGATTGCAGCAGCTGGCACAAACATCGGATAATGTGTTGGCTCATACCGCGCAGTTAAGCATAGGCACGGCGGCCCGCTATAACGAACAGCAAAAAGAGAGTGTCAGTGATTATTTATCCGGGCAACTCAGGCAAAGTGACAATAAGGCGGTGACTTTATTGGCCATCAATAACAGTGGCCTCAATACCTTAAATGCCCAGGCGGTCAATTATTTAGGGGATAAATCTGCGGCGGTGAATGTTGCTCTGATAAAGCTGCTGGCAAAAGATCCCGCCTATCATGAGCAGTTGATAAATTATGCGATAGTGTCCAACCAGGCTAAAACCATTCATGCCCTCGGGCGGGCGCTGGCGGCAAAGCAATTGACGTTAAACCCGGCACAGGAGCAGCAAATATCGGCGCAAATTGATAAAACACAAACCCGGGTAGTGAAAGAGCAATTGCTTGCCTTGTTAGCGGATGAGGAACAAAGCTGGTGATAGCTCGTTTCTACTTTTGGAAGGAGAGTGAACCTACCGGCAAAGGTTGTGTTGTCAGCGGTCTTTGCCGGGGAATTTTACCAGGAAAGCTGAGCCTATTCTTCCCGAAAAGCTTCTGCCGTCAGGTGATGGCGGTTTAACAGCTTATAAAACTCGGTGCGGTTTCGCTGGGCAATTCTCGCCGCCTGGGAAACATTACCCGCGGTGAGTTTTAACAGTTTTGCCAGGTAATCGCGTTCAAATTGATCCCTGGCTTCAACGAAGGAGGGCAGTTGGGTGGTTTTATCCCTGAGGGCATTGCGCACTAAATTGGCGCTGATCAGCACTTCGGTGCTTAACGCCACACTTTGCTCCACTACATTTTGCAACTGGCGGATATTGCCGGGCCAGGGAGCAGAGATCAAAAGCTCCATCGCTTCGCCTGAAAAGCCTTTGATATCCTGGTGTACCTGCTGGGTGCAGTGATTAAGAAAATGCTGTGCCAGCAGCGGAATATCTTCACGGCGCTGGGACAGCGGCGGCAATTCCAGCTCTACTACGTTCAGGCGGTAATAGAGATCTTCCCGAAAAGTGTTATCGATAATGGCCTGCTGCAGATTTTTATGGGTGGCGGAAATGATGCGGACATCAACTTTCACCGACTGGGTGCTGCCGACGGGCCGGACTTCTTTTTCCTGCAGGGCGCGCAGCAGTTTCACCTGGAAACTCATCGGCATATCGCCGATTTCATCTAAAAATAAGGTACCGCCGTCGGTGGCCTGGAATAAACCGGTATGGTTTTTTTCTGCGCCGGTAAAGGCGCCCTTACTGTGACCGAATAATTCCGACTCCAGCAATTGCTCGGGAATGGCGGCGCAGTTAATGGCGGTAAAAGGTTTTTGGTGGCGATGGCTGGCCTGGTGAATCGCCTGGGCCAGCAATTCCTTACCGGTACCGCTTTGGCTGTGGATCAAAAGGGGAAAGTCACTGCGCGCCACTTGCTGGGTTTGCTGCAGTAAGGATTCCATTACCGTGCTGCGGCTGATGATTTTTTCCCGCCACAACTGCTGTTTTGCTTGGGTGGTTTGCGATGTCGGCTGCAGCCTAATCGCCTGCTGTACGGTTTCCAGCAATTCCTGGCTTTCAAACGGTTTGGTTAAAAAGCTGAATACCCCTTGCTTGGTGGCGTTAATGGCATCGGGGATAGTGCCGTGGGCGGTCATGATCACCACAGGCATATTGGGGTGTTGTTTGCGTATCTGTTCAAATAATGCCATGCCGTCCATGCCTTCCATGCGCAGATCGCTGATCACCATTTGCGGGTGAAAACTTTCCAGTATGCCTAAGGCGATTTTGGCATTGGCGGCGGACTCAACCGCATAACCGGCGGCAGACAAGCGGATCCCCAGCAACCTGAGCAGGCTGGGATCGTCATCGACAATCAGTATTTTTTGTTTTTCTGCGGTTACCTCCGCTTTGATCACCTTGTTATTGCCCATGTTTATCAATTGCCGTTTCTATGTTTTTCAGTTGGGTGAGTTTTTGCTGTAATTCGGTCAGCGAACTTTGCAAGCCGCCGAGCTGGCGGTTAAATTTTTGCTGGCTCAGGCCTTTTTCCTGCTCCAGGGCAGTAATGCGGGCCTGGGCATATAACTGCTCATTTAACTGGTCTTTTAACAGGCTTAATAACGCCAAATCTTCCGCCTTTAAGTAGCTCAGGGATAAGACTTCTTTGGGCAGCTGATTGAGCTGATCCTTGGCATTGTAGGGATTATAAATCGGCGAGCTTGGCAGGGCCTTTAACAGCAATAAATAAATATCATCTTTGAAGTCTTGTGCTTTTTGCGCCTGGTTTTCCCGTTGCTTTTTCGCCTGGCTGACCCGCTCGATTTCATCGAGCAGCTCGGCCGGATTAAGCTGTTTCAGTGACAGATAATATTGGCTGAAGTTTGCTGGCGACAGCGATGCCTGATTGTGGATGTTTTTTGCCCCTGTTGCCGGAGAAGGCGCTGTCAGCTGGCAGCCGCCGAGCAGTACTAAGGTGCAGAAAAATGCCGTGAACTGCCAGGTATTACCCGGTCGCTTTGATGGCATAAGCTTGATTTTATTCGCTTTCATTGGATTAAATTTCATTAGTTCTCATTAAAAATATAGGCCCGGGGTAAGGTCACGCTTACCCGTGTGCCGCTGGGAGCTAAGGTGTTACTGAAAAGCTCGATACTGCCGTTTAATCGCATCAGTAATTCCTGCACTATGGTCAGCCCCAGACCACTGCCTTTTATCTGGCTATTTTCAGGGGCCGGTCCCTGATAGAAGGCATCAAATATTTTTTGCTCTATGTCGCTGGCGATGCCGGGGCCCTGATCCGTTATGGTTAATGTCAGTTGGCTTGCTTGCAGCTCGCCGTCAAAGGTAATGCTGGCATTGACCGGTGAGTATTTTATCGCATTTGATAACAGGTTATCTAATATAACCTGCAGTTGTTTGGCATTGGTGTGCAGATAAATACCGCCAAGGGCTTGCTCTACCTTGAGCTGCTTGCGTTTGATATCGAGTTTACGCTCCTGCAATACTTTACCCAGCAGTTGCTCCAGGGAAACTTTTTCCGAGTCCTGTAAGCTGGTGGAGTCGAGCACAATATTGAAATCCAGCAGGTCTTCTATCAGGCGCTGCAGGCGCTGGACACTGTTTTTGATGATATGGCAGATCTCCTGCTGGCCGTCGTTGAGCTCGCCGACGCTGTTGTCATAGAGCAGCTCGGTGCCTTCCCGGATAGCCGCCAGCGGGGTTTTTAATTCGTGGGAGATATGGCGGATAAAACTGGACTTTTGCAGCTCCAGCGCGTGCAGCCGGGTGCGCATCACTTCCAGGGCTTCGGCTATTTCCCTGATTTCCGGAGAGCCTTTGAGAATGATTTTCTGCTCGAAATCTCCCTGCTCCAGCCGCTGAATTTTCCGGGTGAGCAGCTTCATGGGTTTAGTGATCAAAAAGATGAAAAAACCGGCAATAAGTAGGGTGACGGGAATGATCACCAGGCCTTTGAGGATGACATTACTGACTTCTTCGGCTGAGGATTTGATATAAGTTGCCTGCAGGTCGATCAGTTTATTGCTGCGCTGGTTGATTTTGTGGGTGATCGCCGCCAGGTGTTTGAATTCTTGCTGCAATTGCTCCAGGGCAAGTTCATCCGATGAGATGTTGCGCTTTTCGGTCAAAAATGACCTGTGAATATTTTCCAGGGCAAGGGATAATGCGTTGACTTCTGAGGTCAGCACCAGATCCTGGTTATCCCTGGACTGCTGGGCAAGCACGGTTTGCAGGTGCTGTTGCCGGCTTAAAAACTGTTCCTTTAAGGTTTCGTCTTTAAGCACCACATACTGGCTGGCAAAACGCTCCATTTTTCGCAAACTTTCATTAATTTCACGGTTACTTTTGATCAGGCGGGCCACGTCAAAGATGGCATTGGCGCCTTGTTTGGATAACAGATCGACCTGGACTGCACTGTAGAGTAATGCCAGCACCAGCGGCAGCGCCACCAGGGTGAAACCTAACAGGGTGAGTTTTTTGATCGACAGGGTTTCAATGCGGAAAAATTTGCTGAAAATAAATGCTCTGATGCCGCGGGGAAATAAACTTTGCCGGCGCAGCGCCTGTGCTGATTTGCTTAATTGAATGTGTTTCACGTTAGTTTTTGTTTTTTTATGATGCTGACAAAGGCCTTTTTATGTTATCCCGGAGGAAAAAACAATTCTGTCTCAAATCGGCGACAAGCTTTTTTACTGAGTTTTCGGCTTGTTAGCTCATGATTTTTAAGGTTTTTAATTTCTGATGTTCGACATTCTCCACCAATAAGTTTATCTAAATAATTTAACTGTTGCCATCCGGCGACAGTCTTCTGGGTGGGATTTTTGTTTTATATAGATAAAACAGACAGTTACAATTCTGGCCTGGTTTGTGCTCTTCTGGGGTGGCAAGAGCAATGTTGTGCTTGTTTTATCCCAGAAATGAAAACGGAAGGTGTATGAATCAGATAAGTTTACTCAAAGTCACCCTGGCGGTGTTGGCCTGTGCTTTAGTGTCTGCCATTGTCTATGCCGGCGAAGCAGCCGGTGACGAGGCGGGAGCTGGCGCTGTTGTTAAGGATAAAGCACCTAAGCGGTTTTCAAGTATTATCACGGCATTTGATACCGACAAAAACGGCAAACTTAATGAATCAGAGATCCTCGCCAGTCGCAGTAAAACCTTGCATAAAAGGTTGGCACGCATCGATCTCAACCAAGACTCGGAAATAAGTCATGAGGAGTTAATGGAATACCTCAAAAACTATTAGAGGCAAATACACTATTTGCTTATTTTCCATATTGACGGCTGCCTTATTGTCAGCAGCCGTTTTCGTAAAAGGTAAACATTATGTCAGACGATATATCACGTTATGTAAAAATAGATGACTGGATTTTTGAAGTGAAAATGGTTCGAGCCATTCGCACCGAGCGCTACGGAGAGCCCTACAGTGCCACTGCCAGTGTCAGCCTTAATGGTCAGCACGCCTTTATTGATGGTTTGATGACCAGTGATCAGGCGGAATTTACCCGGGATGACTATCAAAGTTTTCGTAAATTTTTTGCGCAAATGAATGTCGACCAGGTAAACTTTGATCGCTACAAACAAAATAAACTAAAATCCGATACCATACCGGTATTTACTTCAGTAGAAAAGCCTTCGGCAGAAAAGGTTTCGGTAGAAAAAGCGCCGAAAGAAAAAGCCCCGGTAGAAAAAGTTTCAGTGAAAGAAATACCGGAAAAAGAAGCACCGCTGTTACAGCTGGTACTTGGCTGACAGGGCATTTTCTGATTGTTTTAATATTCTACTACGCAATGATACTTGAGCCGATATAACATTATCATGCGGTGCGTAGTGTTCGATTTTCTTTTCTCAGTAAAGGTTTTCTTCGTTAATGTTTTCTCCCGGCTGAATTAAGCTTCACTTTTAACCCGTTTGCGCTTGTTATTGCCTGCGGTTCCTTACGGGGCAGGGGTTAACCGAAAAATGGCAGCGGGTTCAGGATACGCGCTTCTATGATCACCGCGTTTAATAATTGGCCGAAGCTATCAAAAAACTGTAGCGCCTTGTGCTTGTTCTGATCTAGGCATACATATTTTTTATTCTTAATGTCAAAGGCTAACCTGTACTGGCTTTCGTCGCCATAATATATATATTGCCGGTGAAAGTCTTCCTGCCAAAAGGCAAGGTTGACCTGGACAATGCCGGGTAAAAAGTACGGGTCGAGTTTTTCCGTGGTGCCGTAGATGTTGAGGCCATTAAGGGAAAACCCGTCCGAGAGTTGTAAGCACTCTACATATTCAGGAGACAAAGGTTGCTTTAAATATTTTTCACTGAGTGTAGTCAGCTGCTCCAGCGCCTGGGGTGATGCGGGGGCCAAGAGGAAGCCTTCTTCATAGGTCTGGATTTCTTCGCTATTTTTTCGCTTGAGCGAGGTGAGGATCTGATTAATATCTGTCATTAAAAACTCCTTGGCGTTTTAAGCTGCTCAACAGAAATATTTTGGCTTCGGCCTGAGATAAGGGGGGGATAAGGGAATAAATACCACGCCTGTCAGGCGCTGTGGTAACCAGGTTAACCCATGTTGCAGATGTAGACAGCTCCCTTGTCACTACCATGTCCTTAAATCAATAACTGAGTTGTGTCTGATTTAACAGTATAGCAATGATATCAGGGAGGTTTGCCAACTCCCTGAAAATTATTGCTGTGCCCGTTATCGCCGGGCACAGCAGCTTTGTCCGTTATCGCTGGGCTTATTCCGCAAACACATGCAGTTTGCCGTCGAGATCGCCGACAAATACCTGGCCATATTTGATTGCCGGGCTTGAATGCACACCGCCGTTGATATAGCTGTTATTAAGGTATTGTGGCTGATAGCGCCATTTTATTTCGCCGCTGCTGCTGTCGATTGCCACAAAGCCTCGGCTGATGGGCTGCCAGTAGTCATCGGTAGCGGTAGAGCCGATATAAAGGGTATCGTCGGTGACGGCGGGTTTGCCCCAGCTCCAGCCGGATAAAGGGGTTGTCCACAGCAGATCCCCGGTTTCACTGTCAAACTTATAGAATTTAAGCGAGTCAGAGCTGGCGATAAATAATGTTCCGTGCTCTGATCCCGCCGTTGCCGTCGATTCAACCCAGGAGCCGCCTTCATAGGTGTAATCCCAGACTTTTTCTCCGGTTTTTTTGTCCAGGGCATACAGCTGGCTGTCTCGGTTGCCGACGATAATTTTATCGTCAATAACGCTCGGGGCGGAAACAAACCTGAAGTCGTAATTGTCCAGGTTGGCGGCAAACTGCCATACCTGCTGGCCGTTCTTGCGATTAACGGCGTAAATATGTCCATCCCAGCTGGTGATATAGACCAGGTTGCCGGCAATGGTGGGGGTGGCGCGGATCCTGTCTTTGGCGCTAAAAGTCCAGATGACTTTTCCCCGATAGGCATTAATGGCAAAAAGCTCGCCGGTGGCGCTGCCGACATAGAGGTATTTTCCTTTAAGTACCGGCGATGATTTGGCCCAGTCAAAATCCCACGGGGCATGGCCTGCGGGACCGTTGCGCTGCATATCGCCATCGCCGAGATCTATTTTCCATAATTCTTCACCGGTGCGGGCATTTAAAGCATAAAGATAACCGTCGTCACTGGTAAAATAGAGCTTCTTGTGTTTAAAAGCCGGTGTCGAGCGGACTATGCCGCCGGTGGCTTTTTTCCACTTTAATTGCCGGCTATTGATATCAACGGCATATAAAAAGCCGTCATCGCTGCCAAAGTAGGCGGTATTGTGCCTGACCTTGATATCGCTCCAGATAGGCCCGCCTGTGGAGAATGACCATAAATGATCGCCGCTTTTGGCATAGCTGGTATTGGGGTGAATAAAATAGCTGGTCATCAATATGGCCAGGATAAGTTTTAGCAGGGATAATATTCTCATTCGTGCTTCCTTTACGTTATTAATCTGATTAAGTCATTACCGGGTTTTATAAACCGGGTTAACCTGCTGGCTTGGCTCACAAGTTTCAGCCCGTTAAAAGTAAAGGCAGCAAGGCTCTTTTGTCCTGAATCGGTTCTGAAGAAGTCTTAAGAGTTCTTAAGTTGTTGTTACTTATTGATAATTAGTGTTTTTTTTGAAAACGGTCAGCACCAGGCCAAGCTGTTTAAAGGAAAGGTATTTTCAGGGTTTGGTGTATCTTTAGCTGGATCCGGCGGTTATTCTCCCTTAGACAGTAAATGAGCTGATGTTTGTTGTCTAAGGGAAGATCATTTTTGAGATCAAGTTAAAGGCCGATTTGCGCCAATAATTGTTGAAATTGCTCCTGGTGGCGAATGGCGTCGTATTTAGGATCAACCTTTAGCCATAAGACTTGATACTGGCGTTGATTAACGGCCTGCTGCAGTAACTCCAGTGCCCGGGCATGGTCACCGGCACCTATGGCATAACGGGCCAGGGAAAGGGGCGGGGTGTATTGTCCCAGGTTATATTGCTGCTTATCCTCAAAGGCTAACCAGTGATACAAGCCGGACAGGCCAACAGTTGTGAATCGCTGGCGTTGCTCGGTGATGGTGCTGTTCTTATAACCGGCCCTGGCCATTAACCAGAATAACTGCTCGGCGGCTTTTTGCTCTTGCCCTTGAAGTTCATGTATCGCCTGTAAAGAGACATGGTGGTCGAAACTCTCCTGCTGAAAAGGGGCAAGCTTCATCAGCTCCTGATAACCTTTTTCGTACTCTCTGGCCATGGTATAGATCCAGGCTATCGCGGGCCTTGAGTAGGCGTTAGGGTTCGCTGAGATATATTGCTGGCTATACTGGCGGGCAAGTTTGTATTTTCCTTGTGACAACAAGAACTGGGCGTAGAGGTGATCTGCTGCGCCTTCGCCTCTTGCCTTTTGATAGTGGTGCTGCGCCCGGGGGAAGTCCCATGCCTGCCAAAAGCTCATATTGGCCTGTGTTAAATGCGCGGCTTTGTTGGCGGTATCGAGCTCAAGCGCATTATTAATCAGGCTTTGCGCTTCCTGGTAAAACTTTTCCTTTTTATCTTGCTGAAATTGCAGGTATTTGAGTTCGCCGAGCAGGGCATAGGCCGGGGAAAAACCGGGCTCCAGGGTGATGGCATGTTGTAATAATTGTATTGCCTTGGCTTGGTAAGACGGCTGCGGATTGTCACTAAAGAGCAGATAGCGCGCTTTTTGGTAGTCCTCCCTGATACTCGCCGGTACGGGAGAGCTATGGCTTATGTTGTCCGGGTTGTTGGTGTCGGCGGAGAAAAATGAAGGTTTGCTGCCTGACATATAAGCCGCTGCCAGGAATAATATCAGTATTAATCCCGTTATTAGCGGCCAAAAAACACTTCGCCTTCCCTTAAGGGAGAAAATAGTGCGTTTATTTTCAGATACGGTATGTTTGCTTGACTCTGAAAGGGGGGGCACTTTGCCTGGCGGAGCTATTTCTTGGATCGGGGTTGTTTTTGAAGCTAATGCTTGTTTTTCGGCGGTTTCACCGGGGCTTACCGGACTTTTATCCGGCTTTATCAGCAGCTTATAGCCAACCCCGGGGATGGTTTTTATATAGCTGGGGTTACGGGAATTATCACCTAATGCCTTGCGCAGGTGGGCAATGCAGACATAAAGGACATCTTCGGTGACCACACGTTTGTTCCATACCTGTTGCAGCAGCTCACTTTTTGTGAGGTTTTCCCCGGGCCGGGAAGCTAAAAATGCCAGCAATTGGCTTTGTTTGTTTTCCAGTTGCACCCGGGTGTTTTCGCGACTGAGAACATTATTGTTTACATTTAAGCTCCAGTCGGCAATGGTAATGTGAGCCGGATCCGTTTGCACTGACATATTAACCTGTTATTTAGTATGAGAAGTGAATATTAAATGAGAGCATGAAAGTTAGTTGCAATTCCCCATAAATTTCAAAAGTTCCCGGACAGTTCAAACCGATAGCATAAACATCTTTTTAGTATTAGCCAAGCCTAGCGGGTATAGATTTTTTTAAGCTGGTGCCATGCCTGGGACCAGCTTTCGGTCAACTCCAGTTTTATCCGGGCATAATGTGGGGTGGCTTGCAGCACTTTGCCATGAAAGAACAGCCGATTATTTTCCTGCCGGTAACACAGGTTGATGTTCTGATTGTTTGATAAGGAATTTACCGGTTGCTCAAATTGTATTTTAATACCGGTAGCGGAAACATCCTTTAACCGGCATTCCGGCCCGTTGTGTTTGGGATCCAGCTGCAGCTCTACCATGTCGGTATCGCTGTAATATCTTGGCGTTGTGCGCCTATCAAGCGCGCAATATCCCATGGTATGGGAATTAAAAAAGCCGAGCAGGCCATTGGTGGTCGTAAGCAGGATAAAATCGGCGATATTGTATTTTCCCCCCGGTAGCAGTACTTGTATACACAGCATGATGATAAAGGTTGCTACAGCCAATATCAGCCCCTGTATTAGCGATGCCTGCCATAAGGACTGCTCGAAAAGCTGTTTATCACGGCTTGCCGGCAAAGTATCAAAGCGGTAACAGACAAAAAGTGTGATGAATAACGGGATCACCGGCCAGAGCAGGTATTCCCAGGGGGAATGGGACGGGGAGAACAAATTTAGTCTCGACAGGTAATCTGCAAAAAATAAAGCGCCGGTGATGGACAAATAGGTTATCAGGGAGATGCCGAAGTATATCTTCCACGGACGCTCTGCGTTTTTTTTGTAATGGCTGGATAAGTCGATTTCTTGCCAGAGCCGGTGGTGTTTCAGCAGATGCCGGGCGTAATAAGCGGTAAATAAGGCGGTGCTTAAGGTGAAAATGCCGGATAAAAACCAGTAACTCATGGCACTTACCGGGGTAAGCTGATCAAAGGTGCCCGGTTGAAACTGGCCGGGAAGTAAGGTTTTTAAGGCGAAAAAGCCCAGGCAAGCCCCCGTGAGTACGATAAGCAGCCGCCAGGTATGGAGGACTAACTGGTTCATTTGATCAAAGCGGGGATGGCTTTCTTTGATGATCTCAAAACCTAATTCTTCGATAAGTGCTCTGCTTTGTTTTGGATTCAGTTGCCGGTGGAGCAAACCACAGGTGATCAGGGCATAAATATGTTTGAGTTGTTTAACTACCCTGATTTTGAGATCGGAAAAATCGCTGATGTCATTTTGCTGTAAATTCTCCAGCTCCCGGGTGATCTCTTTGTGTTGTGCTTTGATTTTTGCCAGGGGGAAAGCGCTGAAGTTTTTGTCCTGGGAAAATAACAGCTGCCATTTTTCTTTATTGATTTCCTGGTACAGGTATTGGTATCTGAGCCAAATCCTCGGGAAATTCAGTACCATGCCCATTTGGCTGTTATTAAAAAACGAGTCTTTGAACAGGGCTTTTTCGGCGGGGGAAGCTACCGAATACAATAAAGGTAATTTGATCGGGTTATCGTTGAGCAGGGAAAACAGGTCGCGGGCATATCCGGGGATACGGGCCCGGGAGTGCAAGAAACGTTTGGTATTGTCTAGCAAGTCTTTGAGCAGGGGCAGGTTAGGCAGCAGGGTGCTGATAATAATTGCCACAACAATATTTTTAATCACGGGATGGCTTTGGGGTAAATCAAGCAGCATTAACGTCAGGGGATCCCATACCTCTCTGAGCAGGCTGTACAGCAGGATCAACATCAGGATATAGACCAGGTTATACAGCTGGTATCTACGGTTGCCGGAAAGCACTTTAGGGGAGAATTTCTCCATGTCTATCAGGGTTTCAATGGTGTAAAACTGCTGATTCTCCTGCTCCAGCCGATAATGGGGGAAGTTGAAAGAGCTCAGGCCATATACCAGTATGATGGCCAGCGCGGTGATGAGAGAAATGAGATTGGGGGTTAGTTCGAACATCCAGAGTGATCCATTTTTCTTCCCTTGCACTTTAGTCTAGCATAAAGCCTGGACTCTTATGGTAAACGGCTGATTTGTTATAATGCGCTTGGTCTGTATGTGATGTTGGCCGTTGATTGTCGCGAGTATCAGGGTAAACCTGGCATGAGGCAATCCGGGCTTTAGTGCCGATGGTTTTAGTGGAAATGTCTTGTTGTATGATTGATGCAACAGGTGAATTTTATTCCCGAATGTTTAGATACCGGGTCGCTTCACTGCAGGTGACAGATGCCCCCGTGGCTTTTGCCTGTGAGCCGGGTAAGCGTTGGCCATTGAATTATCTTTCAGGCCTTTTAGAAAAGGCCTATAGTTCCAGTCACCCCAGATTAAGGGGAAAGTGTGCTTTCAACATATTTACCCCGCGACCTTGTCGGCTCAGACAACATCATATTCAGGCTTATCTTTGATGATCTCGGCAACTTTAGGCTCAGGATGGGCGCTGTAAAAGACCTGATCTTTGACATTGATTGCGGTGATATAATCGATAAAGGCAGCTTGATTCTGCTCTATCGGGATAAGGTCTTGCGGTACCAGTACATAACTTAACAGCGCATTGAGTACATCACAGTGATGATTGATCACCTTATGCAGATAATCGATAAAGTCACCGTCATAGGTGGTGCAGACCTGTAATTTCGCGTTATGGTCGAGAAAAAGAAAAGGAGAATAGTCCAGTTTACCACTTTCCAGGCAGCTCTCCGGGGTCAGGTATTTAAAAACCTGGCGTAAGTTGAGGGCATTTTTCCTTATCGGCGGTTTGACTTCGAATATAAGGTTGAGGGTGTTTTGTGAGGGTCTGAAATTGTTAAATACGTCCATGTGTTTACCTTATCAGTTTGTTTTTCTTGTTAATGCTAAAGGCTGAAATTTTGGTTAATTTGTCATCGCGGTTTTTGTCCTTTACTTCTAACCAGCTGTTTAGATTTCAAAGGCAGCGCTGAAAGTCCGAAATTTAAGCTCAATAACATCATAAGGACTTTTAATTTAAAATTAAATAACAATTTCGTCTATAAAAGAAGCATATTAAGCCATTAGCTTAGCTGACAGGAAAGGGAGGGAAACCGGGGGGCAGGTAAAGCGCGCCGGTGACCGGCACGCAACTGATTGATCAGCTTTTAGAAAATAACTGTTTTAATAATTCGGTGCTTTGTTTTTTAGGATCTGTACGTATGGCTATTTCTTCTGCTGCCAGATTATCAAAAATACTGCCTATGGCTTTTTGCTGAACCAGGGAAAGTATCATGTTGGCATCGGCATCATTCAGTTCGGGCACGAAAGGCAGGTTGCGATATTTGTTCATGATGTTTTCATAAAGTTCAAAAGCTCCGACACCGGATAAACTTTGTTTGATCACCGGGATCATGGCAGTACTGATAGGGACAGACATGGATTGTTCGAGATATCGGGTGGCGGAATCACTGCCGCCGCGATAGAGTTTTTTGATATCTTCGAGTTTAAGCTCGGCAATGGCATTTTTTAATATCGGCCCCGCCCCAGGCATTGCCTGCTCTGCCGCCTGGTTGAGCCGTGCCTCCAGTTCTTTGGGCAGTGAGCTCATGCCCACTTTGCTTAAGGCACTGGTGACGGTTTTCAGTGATGTAGGTAAGCTGATATGGCGATCGGGATTGTTGTTAAAGGCGCCCGGCTGCTGTAATTCCCGAACCACGGTATCTGTGCCTACGCTCAGCGCCTGCTTTAACCCTTGTGAGATCTGTTCGTCGCTGAGGTTGGCGCCAACGGTTTTGTCCTTAATACCGTTGATGAGCTTTTTGGCGCTGTTCCACCAATCTTCTTCTGCTTGTGCCGGCATGACCAATATCAATAAAACTGACATTAGCGCAATAATATTTTTTTTGTTAATCCGGGAACCAGGCTTCATATAAACTACTCATGTTATTGATATGATTAATAGAATAGCAAATTATTCACGAGTTACCATAAAAAAGCCGGCACAGTGCCGACTTAATTCGTTTTTAAGCTGTTGAAGCGTCTGTTATTTTCTCGAACGTTTCACTTCTGTGGTGATCACCGCTTCCATACGGCGGTTTTCTGCATGGGCTTCCCGGCTGTTATCGGGATTTTTCAGCCGGCTTTCGCCGTAACCTTTTGCGCTCACCCGGCTTGGACTGATATTAAACTCCCCGGTGAGGATCTTTGCTACCGCCCGGGCGCGTTTTTCGGATAGGCTCTGGTTATATTTTTCATCCCCCAGGGCGGAAGTATGCCCGGCCAGTTCCACTTGGGTCTTGGGATATTGTTTCATAAAGCGGGCCACTTTTTCTATTTCACTTAAATAACGGGCCTTTACCTCAGACTTATTGTTGTCAAATTGCACCAGTAATTCTATGGTGACAGTCTCGTCCTGATATAGGGGGCAGCCCTTGTTGTCGACTTTTTCACCCTGCGGGGTTGTCGGGCAATTATCCAGATTATTGGCAACCCCGTCGCCGTCGTTATCACCGCAGCCTTTGCTGTTCACCTTGCTGTTGGCAGGTGAATTCGGGCAAAGATCTTTATTATCGCCGATACCGTCATTATCGCTGTCAGGGCAGCCGGTATTATCAACCCGGGCACCTGGCGGGCTTGCAGGGCACAGATCGCGGCTATCAGGGATGCCGTCCCGGTCACTGTCGACGGGTTTGCTTATCCTGGGCTTGTTGGTATCAAAGAAATAGACCAGGCTTAGGCCCAGGGAAAAGTCGGTATGATTTTCTTCCGGGGTAAAGTATGCTTTGGTTTCGGCCTGCAGGGCAAAATGATCCTGAAAATAATGGCGGTAACCGGCGCCGAGATTGACGGCAACATCCCGTGCTTGTAAGTCCATCATATTGATGCCGGTGATAAAATACACATTCTTGGCATCAGGAAATATCAGGCCATCGATGCCGAACATCCGGCCGTCCGGGCTCTTGCCGTTATTTTCAACTTCCAGGCTGAGGTTACTCCAAAAGCCCCTGACTTCAAAGGTCGGGTTGACCCGGTAGCCAAAATGCAGCCCGGCACCATAGCCATGATCAATGCTGGTATTAGTGGGGTTGTTCACTTTTCTGTCATTATCTGTGGTAAGGTAGAGGCTATCAACGCCGAAATAGGCATTTCCCACCAGGACTTTGGCATCCGGGGTTTCCGCCAGGCTTGCCGGTGAGCAAAGCAGTAAAGAAAAACCGCATAAAACAGTGAGTGAAGACCACAAGCGTTTTGTGAATGTTTTCCAGGTTAAGTTTTTCATGATTTTACTTTTTACTTATATTTTCAGTTGTTTGTGCGTTAACTATGGGTCAAAGAAAGCTTAATTTCCAAATAAATCTTTTAATTTGTCTGTAATTTTATCTTTTGCTTTTTGTTTTAATTGCTCACTGGCTTCACTTTTAAGATCTGCCTTGATTTTCAGCTGATGGAAGGGACCTTTGATTTTGACCGGCAGGGTTAATCCCGACGTTTTTTCCGTGCTTGCCTGCCCTTTGGCTGAATTGACCAAACGGGTGTTAAGGCGATAGTCTAAGTGGCTTTCGGGCAGGTTGACTTTTCCCTGGCCGCTAACCCTGAGAAAAGGGTTTGCCAGGGTTAGCTGATTATCCGTGCTTATGCCTTGGGCAAACTGAAAGCTGGCATTGAGGGCGGCAAAGTCTGTTTTTTCTGACTGACTGAAGTCTTTATCCAGGCTCATTTTATCAAAGTTTCCGCTAAGCAGGTTTTTAGCACTGCGGGCCAGCGCTCCGAGATTAACGCCTTTTATGGCGCCATCGCTTAACTCGGTGCTGACGGTGCCGTTAAGCTGGTTGATAAAGTCATTCAGGCTTTGGCCATGACTGGTGAAAGAGAAGTTGAGTTTGCCACTACCGATAAGCTGTTCAAAACCGATAACATCCCTGAGCAGTGGCTGAGCCTGAATACCTGAAAGTGAAAACTCTGTGTTTAGCTGATACGGGCTGGTGGAGGCATTGAGTTTGATTGTGCCCTTGCCTTGGCCCTGATAGGCACTAAATTGAGTTAACGCTATCTCTGCCCGTTTATTTTTCAGGGAAATATTTAGCTGGTTTGTCCCCAGGGTGATGTCATTAAGCTGGAGTTGTTCAGAGCTTATCTTGATATCAGCGTTGACTGCCCCGAGAGCGGCCAGGTCTATCGGGGTTTTATCCCAAACTATTGGCTGAGCTTGTTTGTCTGAGGGGCCCTCTTTTTCGGCCGGAGAGGGCGGCGGACTTTTGTCGGTGTTAAGGCCGGGGGCATCTTTATTTTTTGGGGGCAGATAAGGCGTTAGATTCAGTATACCGAGATTAATATCGCTGCGGATATAGGGAGGCGTGGTCAAGTGTAAATCCGCTTCTCCATTTATCGAGAGCTCATCTAAAGTGGCATTGAGCTGTTCAAGACGCAGGATATTGTTGTTTAAATGCAGATTGCCGATCAGGGAAAACTGGTTAAAAGCCTGCGCTTGTGCCTCAAGCGGCAGTTTTTGCCATAAGGCAATTTTTTTTACTGAGTCGCCTGAGAGATTGAGTGTCCCGCGGATGTCTTCCCCAAGGTTGGTGATTTTTCCGTTGTAGTTAAGGTTTGCCAGTGTCGAAGTTAACGCGATGGAAAAGGTAAAGCTTTGCCTGTTTAAAGCCTCGACGGGGGTTGATAAGGTACTGGCTAAGCTAAAAACTTGATCGGCATAACTTATTTCACCGTTAATTTTTAATGCCTGGTGCAGTGACGGCAGCAAAATGGCCAGATTGAGCTTGTCGAGTTTAATGCGTTGCTGCGAAACCTCTTTTCGTTTGTCCAGATAAGTGATAGTACCGTTTTGAATTTCTATCTGACCTAACTGCAAATCAAAACCTTCGGGCAGGGACATTGGCGGGTGTTGCGGTGTTACCGCATTTGTTGTTTTTTGCCCGGGGGGACTGGCCTTTTGGCTTAAAGTGGTATTGTTTACCGGGAGAAATTGCCAGTTAGCTGTTCCTTTATCGTCGACTTCCAGCAGGATATCCGGCTCTATGACGATAAATTTTTCAATATTGAGTTGTTTTGAAAAAATGGACATCCAGGGCAAATGAATTTGCATGGATGTCATCGTCACCATGTTTTTTCTTGAACCCTGCGGCAGGTTGGCAAAACGGACCCGGTTAAGCTCGAGCACTAGGGCAGGAAAAAGACTGAGCTTTTTCTCTCCGTCGATAAACAGGGAGCGACCGGTTTGTTTTTCCACCTGGCTGCTCACCTGTGCCAGGATATCATCCGATGAGATGAAAAAGGGTAGGATCACTACCAGGCAGATGACAAAGGCGATCACTGAGATCAAGGCTTTACTCGCTGTGCTCATATTTATCCTTAAATGTTGTGCTCTGGAGCCAGCGGCCCTCAGATTTTGTTGATGTTAAAGCACCGTTATTACTATAGCCAAGCAGATGACTTCTTTCCCTGCCAATTACCAATAAAATCATTCCGCTTTAGCGGGCTTCTTGTGTATACTTTCGAGATTAAAAAAACGACAAATTCCCCTTAAGTTATGTTTTATGGGGCCGATACAGTATTACTAAGGCCAAGGTACCGCAGGTTATTCACATGAACATTAACCCAATAGATCAGCCAGTTAACCGCCCTTTGAATAAAGGTCAGGGCAAAGCTCAGGGGACAGGGGACGGCGAACATAAAGCCGATAAGTTATCAACCAGGCAGGATGAAGTCAGTGCCGGGGTATCGTCTCAGCATAAATTGCGCCTGGGGGTACAGTCCTTGATGTCGGCATTAAAAAGTAATGTCACCCTGGGAGATTCTTTTAATGTGACTTTTGAAAGCCGTCAAAGCATTCAGCTGAGTGAAAAACAAACCCGCCAGCTGGATAAGATGGAAGTAGAGCCTTTTTCCTTTGATTTTGAAGCGGTGGCGGAAAATGTCATGGAATTTGTTTCCAGCGGCATTATGCTGGCAAAAGCCGATGGCGCCGATGATGACAAACTTGCCGATATGCTCAGCCAGGCCCGCTCGGGCATTGAACAGGGTTTTGGTATGGCCCGGGAAGAATTAGAAGGCCTGGGCATGATGACAGAAGAGCTGGAGCAGGGGATTAACAAGAGTTACGATTTGCTGCAAAGTGATCTTAATGAGTTTGAAGAAGAATTGTTTGGTACTGAAAAGTCTGGCGCTGAGAATGGGCTTGGCCAAGGTGATATGGGATTAGCGGCTAATGGCCTGCTCAGTCAACAGTTAAATATGCTGGAGCAGGAGCAGGGCACGATTAATATCCAGACCCGGGACGGGGATAATATTAATATTCATTTTGGCAGCCTGATGACTTTAGATCAGCAGAGTATGCAGCAACAGGGCATGTTCAGCCGGGAGATCAGTTTTAGCCAGAGCCAGTCGTTCAGCTTACAGATTGAAGGTGAGCTTGATGAAGAAGAACTCGAAGCCGTCAGTTCGCTGGTGCAGGATATCGGCAAACTTGCCGATACGTTTTTCAGTGGTGATATCGAACAAGCCTGGCAACAGGCCAATGAACTTGGTTTTGACGATCAGCAGGTTGCCCAGGTCTCTTTTGACTTCCAGGAAGTGAAACAAGTCGCCGTTACCGAGCATTATGGCCGTGTGCCTCAGCAGCATGAGTCGCCTTTTGCTGCTATTTCGCCATATTTAAAAGATTTGGACAGTGCCGCCAGCCTCGCCGATAATTTGTTTGCAGGCAATAACCTGAAAGAGTTAATGAGCGGTGTTGCCGAGCAAGTATTGGCTGACGCGAAGGATGCTTTAGATAGCAGCAGTGGGCAGTTTGTTAATTTCAACCAGAGGTTATTGGATGCGTTAAGTTAACCTTATTGCGTTCGCATTATAAGTTTCATTTTATGCATAAAAAAACAGGGCCAGCAGGCCCTGTTTTACTATGCGTGGTATAGGCGCTTAGTTAAAACTCAAACTTAACCCCCACTTTATAGAGACGGCCTAGCACATCATAGTTACTGGGGAAGGTATTACCCGAGTTATACTGAGTGCTACCTGCCTCGCCGCCAACTACCGGTGGATCTTCCTCGAACAGGTTATCGACCCCGAAGGTGAACTTCATATGGTCGCCGTAGTGATAACTGGCGAACAGATCGACATAATCGGCGCTGTCGATTTTCTTGAAGGCATCAAAGTAGCCGGGTCCGCCCTCAGCCGTTGCTGCGGCATATTGGAATGGTTCAACCTCTATACTGCTCATATGGCGCCACAACAGGGAAACGGTAAAGTCTTCATAGCTCCAGGTGGTTCTTTGTACCCAGCGCAGTTCGGATACCGGATCACAGGAGGTACCAAAATAACCGTTACAGTCGATAACCGGCTGAACATCAGAAGCCTGTTTTTCATGGGTCAGGTATTTGTTGATATTGGCGGACAGGGCCAAGTCTCCCATATCGCCGAGTTTGACGTTAAAATTCACGCCGACTTCGATACCTTCAGCTTTTTGATTCTTCAGGTTAGTGGTGAACAGCTCAACCCCGGAGCCGGCTACCGTCAAGTCGCCGCCGATACGGTTGATTTTTGCACATTCGCTGGCCAGTCCGTTAATATAACAGGCGTCCAGGACTTCCTGGGCGGTGAATTCACCGATAACATCATCAATATCGATATCGTAATAATCGACTGTGATGGTAAAGTCATCGAGGAAGTCTGAGCTCCAGACAAAACCTGCGGTAAAGGTATCGGCCTCTTCTTCGGAGGGGAGGTTGGCGGGGTCACTGCCGTCGATGGAGTTGATTTGTCCCGAGATAACATCCTGTACCTGACCGACCTGGGCGTCTGTCATGCCGGTTGAAATACATAACTGGCGCAGGGTGTCGTCAATATTGGCGGCATTGGCGACAGAGCAGGGGTCCTGCAGGGCATTATCCAGTCCCGTGACCACGGGAGAGGCTATTTCACCGACATTTGGCGCCCGGGTAGCCGATTGCTGCATCACACGAATTAATAAATCATCCACAGGCCGCCAGCTAAAGCCCAGTTTCCAGGTACTGACATTGCCGACCGAGTCATAATCGGCGGCGCGGTAACCGAACTCTAAATCCAGGGTATCGGCATATTCTGCACCGTCAAAAATGGGCAGTATACCTTCGAAGAAGATTTCATCCGCCTTATAGCCGCCGGAAATCGGCAATAAGTTACCGCCGGCGCCGCCCTGACAGCTTGCCGGGGCAAGTTTTAAACATTCATCCGGGGTTAAGGTACCTTTTTCCTGCCTGTGTTCGAAACCTATGCTGATAGACAAAGGTTCTCCTACGCCAGGTACTTCGATAAATTCTATCGGCCCGTCGATCACCAGCTGAGCCACGGTTTGCTCATATCTTTGGGTTTGCAGGGCGATGGCCTGGGCATAAGCTGCCATTTCATCGGTGATGGTACCAAAACCGCCAAATAAGTTGATAGGCACACAATTGGTGTCGCCGTTGGCACAGGTGACGCCATCAACACTGTCTAAGGCATTTTGCACATTGGTCAGGTTAGTGTAACCGCCGCGGGTGGTGACCCGGTTAGACTCGCCATATTGATAGGAGATATCAAATCCCCAGTCTTCGTAAAGCGTGCCTTCAAACCCTGCCAGTATCTGGAACTGATCGGTATCATAAAGCTCTGTGCGGGCGCCTAATTCTGCGGTACGTCTGCGCAGTTGTACCGTCAGGTAATCTTCGCTATCAACTACGCCATTGCCGTTAACGTCATTCCAGCTGCCTCCGTCCTCCAATAAGCCATTGCCCAGGGCGGTGTTACCGGCATCTATCATCCATTGGCGTGCCTGATCGCCAATAAGGGGGTTGGCCAGGGGTAAGTCAAAAGAGGCACCAAAAGTTCCGGAGGGTGCGACCTGGGCATCTACGCGGACCTTACTGTAATTAAATGTGGTATAGGCGCGCACATCGTCATTAATATCATAATGGGCGATGGCGGTGGCGCTGTATCTTTCCTGCGGGGTTTGGTAGAAATTAAAAGGGTTAAAGTTAAAACGGCTACATTCTTCACCGATAGTACCGTCATCCCTGAATTGCCCGGAAGCGGCGGCACCGGCGCCGACTATGGCAAATCGGGTGGGAATGGACGTGGTCGAGCCTGAGCCCTGGACAAAATCGACGGTATTGGGGCCACCACAGCCGGCAACGGGATCGACCGGCGGCTCGCCATTTTGAAACTGCTCATAACCGGCGCCACTGGCGGTGTCAATGCCGAGTAAACCTAAATCGCGATCTCCGAGCATAATGGCTTCCCGGCTCATCCAGCTGGCGGATACCGCGACATTACCCCGGCCATCTTCCAAATTAGAGCCTAAGGTTAAAGAAATGGTATCCCGGGTGCCGTCACCTTCTTCGGTTTCGGAAAAATTATATTCCAGGGCCACCCCTTCAAAATTGTTCTTCATAATGAAGTTGACGGCTCCGGCAATGGCATCTGAGCCATATACTGCAGAAGCGCCGCCTGTGACCAAGTCAACCCGATCAACCAAGGCCGTGGGTATAGTGGCGGTGTCTACCTGGCCATCATAGTTAAAGGGCACTAGTCGCCTGCCATTCATTAAGACCAGTGAACGTTCGGGCTCTAGTCCGCGTAAATTGACGGTGGCGGCACCTGCCGTACCGTTATTGGCATTGGAGCCGTCCCCGGGAGTAGTACCGGGTAAGACCCGCAGGACCTTTTCAACTTCAGGTTCCTGCATATAACTCATTTCTTCTGAATCCATAGAAAGAATAGGACTGGCTGATACCGCGCCCGGACGGCGGATACGGCTGCCAGTGACTGCGATTCGTTCTACTTCTTGTTCTGCCTGTGCTTCTTCTGCCAAGAGACTGGTGGGTGTTAACAGAGCGGTAGAAGCTGTGCCAAATATCAGGGCAAGCTTAACGGCTCTGGCAACTTTGGAGCTTATATACATGACTTTCTCCATTAATATTTTGTTTTATCGACAAATAAAGAGATAAAAAACAGCTAATACAATTTTATTTTTACCTGTTGTTAAGCTAGCTTTATAGAGTGCCAACAACACTAGTCGATACACTAATGACAGAAACTATGTGATGAGCGGTTGTTATTGAGGTGTGGATGGCGGTGATTGAAAACGGTTGATTTCGCCTGTCGATAAGGGGAAAAATCAGCCTGTTTTTTATAATTTTTTTAGTGCTCATTTACCTTTGATGCAATTGGTTTACATCACGATTACATGTTGTCTAAGAAATGAATGCTTACCTGTGACAGTAGGTGATTTTGTTGACGATGATCTATGTTGCCAATGGGGCTAATAACAAGTTAATTTGTCGGTTAAACGCTGGCTTTTCAATCGATCTGTGTTTAGGCAGAGATTGGACTCAAGTTGCTTGCCGTTATCAGACGCTATTCCCACTGGCCGGCCTCTTTCTCCATTTTTTAGTTGTTGCCTTTATGTTTGTCCGCCCGGTTCTCTGCCGACGGCAAGACTTATTGTGCGGGCTGAAAAGTGGCAGTGGGCTGATGTCATAGCTTAATCGCATCTTTTTACCCGGAGATTGAGATCTTGTCGGGGACTTTATCTTTATTAGATGGGGGGAGGGAAATGCTGAAAGTCTTAGTGGCAGACAGAGAAGTCGTTGCACAGGAGAGTATTGTGCAATTACTTGAAAATGAGGCTGATGTCGAAGTGCTGCCCGGCATTAAAGAGGGTCGCCTGGCATTGGAGATCTGCCGGAAGCAGCAGGTGGACATTATTTTCCTTGATGTTGAAATTCCCGGGATTAACGGGCTGGAACTGGCGCGGGCGTTAACTGAAATATGCCAGGTTATCTTTGTCAGTAGCCATAAAGGCTATGCCCTTGATGCCTTTGAACTTAATGCCGTTGATTATTTGTTAAAACCGCTTGAGGCAAAGCGGTTTTCTCGTGCCTTCAATAAGGCGAAGGCCCAGCTGCAAACAGAGCGTGATAATCAGATGCAGGATATGGTTTCCCTGATGCAGCATTTAATGACCAAACAAGAAAAAACCTATAAGAGCCGCCTGGTGATCAAAGACCCCGGGCATATCCGGTTAATAGATGTTGATCAGGTTAATTATATTACCGGAGCGGGTAATTACGCCGATGTCCATATGCTCGAAGGTAAACATTATTTACACAGGGAAACCCTGACCGCTTTAGAAAGGCAGCTTGATCCCAAGGAATTCTTGCGTATTCACAGGTCCACCATTATCCGCAGCAGCAGTGTTAGTGAGTTGTATCCTAATGATAATGGCGATTATACCGTGATAATCAAAACCGGTGAGCAATTGACGCTGTCCAGAAGAAATAAGAATAAACTGGAGCAGTTAATTGGTTTAGTTTAGCGTAAAAGGCAATAAATATGGCTATTTCCCGGTGATACCTTGTTTGAAGCTTACTGTTTGTACAGCCTTTCTGGCAGAATGCTAAACTTGATGCCGGGAAAGGAAATCATTTCTATACTCTTATCATCGCTATTAAATGATAAGTCAATTCTTCTGCCAAGTTCATTATTACTTTTTCCAGTAAAGCCGGCGCTTACCTTAAGGATGATAAATGGTTGCTACAAATGATCGCCTTAATGTCTCCTTATCCTTGAGCAAGCATGAACAATTATATCGTCAAATGTTTGAGAAAAATCAGGCGATTAAGTTAATTATTGACCCTGCTCAAGGACGTATCCTTGAGGCCAATGAAGCGGCGCTCAGGTTTTATGGTTATGATAAAGCAACCTTTGTCGGTATGTTGATCACAGAGCTGAATACCTTAACAGAGGAAGAAGTTAAGCAGGAAATGCTGTTAGCTAAAAAAGAAGCCCGTGTTTTTCATAATTTTCGTCATCGTTTGGCCAGCGGCGATATACGGGATGTTGAAGTATATTCCGGTCCTATCACGGTAGAGGATAAAACTTTCCTTTATTCGATTATTTTAGATGTCACCCGCAGAAAAAAAGCCGAGCAGGCCTTGCTTGAAACGGAGCAAAGGCAAAGAGATTTGCTCAATAATACCTCTTCTGTTATTTATACTAAAGATCTCAGCGGGCATTACTTGTCGATTAACCGGGCCTATGAATTGTGTTTTGATGTCAGCGAAAGTGAAATACAGGGGAAAACGGATTTTGATTTATTCCCGGAGGAAGTTGCCCGGAAATTTCGCCGAAATGATCTAAAAGCCATCAACCTTAACCAGCCGGTGGAATCGGAAGAAACGGTGCTTACGGCCAATAAACGCCAAGTCTTTCTTTCGGTGAAATTCCCCTTGAAAAATGCCCGGGGGGAGATATATGCCGTGTGCGGTATTTCCACGGATATTACCCAAAGAAAACTGGCGGAAGAAAAGATCCAGCATCAAGCCCATTATGATGCCTTAACCCGGTTACCGAACCGTTTTTTGGCACTTGAAAGGCTGGCGCAAATGTTAAATGAAGCACAGCGATCGGGTCATCAAGTTGCGGTGCTGTTTATTGATCTAGATGATTTCAAAAAAATTAATGACTCCCTGGGACATGAAGTTGGCGACAAAGTACTGGTTGAAGCCGCCGGGCGTTTACAGGGCGTAATACGTCAGGTTGATGTGGTCGGTCGTCTTGGCGGTGATGAGTTTATTATCTTGCTGGGCGGCTTGTCGGGAGGCGTAGATGCCAAAGCTATCGTTGAAAAAATGCTGCAACAATTTCACCGGGCGTTTTACATTGACAGTCGTGAGCTCATTCTCACGGCAACCGCCGGCATAGCCGTTTATCCTGAGGACGGCCGTGATTCTTCTACCTTGTTGCGTAATGCCGATATGGCGATGTACCAGGCAAAAGCCCTAGGGCGAAATACTTATTCGTATTTTAACGAAAAAATGAACCGGGATGTCTCCAGGCGGCTTGAGCTGGAACAAGCAATTCGTGGCGCCTTGCAGCGTCAGGAATTTGAAGTGGTGTACCAGGTGCAGGTAAAGGTTAACAGTGGTGAGATAATCGGGGCCGAAGCCTTATTACGCTGGTATAACCCTAAACTGGGTCAGGTATCCCCGGTAGAGTTTATTCCCATTGCAGAGCAAACCGGTTTGATTATTGATATTGGGCAATTTGTGCTGACACAAGCCTTATCTGTACTGGCCAGCTGGCAGCAGCGCCATCATCGAGCGTTAAAAATGTCGGTAAATTTATCTCCGAGGCAGTTCAGGGATATTAAACTGGTGGATATGATTGAGCAGGCACTGATTCAGGCCGGGGTTGCTGCCAATTGTCTGGAGTTGGAGATCACTGAAGGCGTGCTGATGAGTGGCCATTCCTATATCAAAAAAACATTGTCGGCATTAAGTGTGTTAGGCATTTATCTTTCAATGGATGATTTTGGTACCGGTTATTCATCATTAAATTATTTGCGCCAGTATCCGTTTGATGTCCTTAAAATAGACCGTAGTTTTGTCCAGGGCATTACCACAGAGTCAACCGACAGAAAGTTAGTCAATGCTGCTATTGCCATGGCTCATGGCCTGAATTTAACTGTGGTGGCTGAAGGAGTGGAAACCCAGGAGCAACTGCATTTGTTAAAAAGCCTCAATTGTGATTTTGCCCAGGGATATTTGTTGGGCAAACCTTGCCGGGCAAAGCAGTTATTGGTACTGGAGTTGATGCCACTATAAAAGGTGAGGGACAAGTTAAGACAATAAAGCGATTGTGTCTGGTTTTAGTTTAGTCGGCTGTCAGTATTTCATTACAGCTGCACCATTGCTTTTCGGTTCACAGGTAAATTTTTCATTATTTCCTTAAAAGGCAGGTGATACTTTCGCCTGGGAAAAAATGCAAGCAGTTGTAAAATAAATTAAAGTGGATCATTCTAGTTAATCCCTTAAATAACCCTAGTTTTTTTAAGGGATTATGGTGTGATTGCATTTGACATGGTTATGATCTGACCTAAACTTAGTGGCATCTGTCCTCGGGCTAGGACCTGTCAGTTTAGATTAAGAGAGGGAGCTCTTGATATCCCGGTTATTTTAAGACTTATATCGATGTTTTATTATACTCTTTCGTGAAATAGTGCCGTTAATACTGATATTTTCTTTCAATACCACTAGCAAACTTCCCGATAACTATCCTAAGCGTTTCCTGGCTTTAATAACATTAACTGTGCTTTAACTTTAGGATGGAAATAACAAGGTAGTTTTTTTAACAATCAATTTTATTCGGTTCAGCAAGCTAAACCAGGTATTTAACTGGTGTGCGAGTTAATAAGCCTTTAGCAATGGCATAAAAAGAACAAGAACAATAGGTGGTTAAAATGAATGAACAACAAGGAAGTATCGTTTGTGTTGGCGTAGGTATGACTCTGGGCTCCCATTTAAGTCCGTTATCGAGAAGTTATATTGAACAGGCCGATGTGGTCTTTTCTCTTGTTTCAGACGGCCTGGTTGAACAGTGGATCGGTCAAATGAATCCTGATGTGCGCAGCCTGCAACCTTATTACCATGAAGGTACGTCCCGGCTGGTTTCCTATAACGCTATGGTTGCTGCCATGATAGCAGAAGTTAAAGCGGGGAAAAAAGTTGTCGGTGCCTTTTATGGCCATCCCGGGGTTTTTGCCTGTGTGCCCCACAAGGTCATTGAACAGGCCAGGGCTTTGGGATATTACGGGAAAATGGAGCCGGGGATTTCAGCCGAAGATTGTCTGTTTTCAGATCTTGCCATAGACCCGGGACAATTTGGTTGCAGTCATTTTGAAGCCAGCCAGTTTATGTTCTATAAACGCATCATAGATCCCTCTGCGTACTTGATCTTATGGCAGGTAGGCATAGCCGGTGATCTTTCTTTAAGTAAGTTTTCCACCGGTGAGAGTTACCGTCAGGTACTGATAGATATATTATCCCTTCACTATCCTAAAGATCACCAAGTGATATTATACGAGGCGCCGACCTTACCTATTCACAGCCATCGTATCGAGAGTCTTCCCTTGTCATCCTTGCTCCATGCAGAGATTCATGGTTATACCACCTTAGTTATTCCTCCCTGCCAGGAGCTTATTCGCAATATGGAAGTTTTACAGCGATTAGATGCCATCGACAAGGATCACAAAAATATCAAGCTTGTCTAATCTATCAACCAAAAGAGGAGGAAATTAATCTTATAGTTCAATTAGTTAAAAATATTTCATTTTTAGTCAACTGAGTTAAGGAGATATTATGAATAGCATAACGGATGTACTGGAAAAAATTGGTCAGCAGTCGAATTTAAAATATTCGACTGAAGTAGACTGTGAGTTACAGTTAACCGAAATGCGTGTACCTGCCGTTATACGAAAAGTATTGATTGCCAACGATAAATCAGAATTAGCGCAGTTGTCTGATAACAAAAAGGATATCATCTGCTATGTCTCTGCGCCTGCAAAGGAGCATGAAATGCCAAAAGATGATAATAAACCCGCTGAAGATGAACCTAAGCAGGGTGAGCAAGAATCGGCTTAAGATAATGAGTTGATTTAATAATATACTTATAAGGATTTATTATGTCTGACGTAATTGGAATACTTGAAAATATTGGCTGTAATGCCTCGCTAAACACCGAAGTCCTTAAAGATAGTTCTATTTTGTTACGGCAAGCGAATTTTAATCATGATATCTGCTCTGTGCTTATCTCTGATAATGCTAAGGAAATTAGCTTATTAGCTGGGGCTGGCACCAGTGCATGTTGTTACATTTCGATAACGGATGTTCCGGATGACTTTAGTGTTGAGAATAAGGCCGACATAGGACCGCTAACGGCTGTACCTGAAGACAGCAGATGCAGACAAGTCGCTTAGGGATAAGCGATTGAACTTTCTGTCTTGTCATAAGTGCAGGATGATGTTGCCTAGAATTTCTTCATTCTGCACTTATATCTTATTGTGCTTATGCTTTGAGAGTGCGGCGCAGAAAAATTACTTTATCGACAGGTTTGAACAATACAGAGAAATTGAGCGGCTTATTTATCAGGCGGATAAACAACGGACCTTAGATCGCAAATTATTTAACTCGATTGTTGCAAAATTAAGGACAAAACAAGCTTTGTTATCTCAGGAGCAAGCGCTTTATTTAGCCTACTTTATGGGATACCAGAAAGTGATCGGCGGAGATGTGCAGGCGGCGCTGACGCTATTAAATAAAGTTATTAAACAAGATGAATATACCGTTTTAAAGCACAGGGCCATTATTACCAAAGTTAATATTTATTCCACCAGCGAAAATTACAGTGAAGGCTTTACTGTCCTGAATAAGTTGTTACCGCAGCTTAATGAAATGAAGGGAAAAACAAGTTATCCGGACGCACTCTTTGCGGTGGCAAATTTTTATAACCGTCTTTCAATTTATCACTTAAGCCAACAATATGCCTCGAAATTACAGGCAAGCAACCCTTCACTGCGCCACATGTGCCTGGCGAATATGTTGACGGTAGAGTCTAATTTCTTTTTAAAGCAGCTGACGGTGGAAGGCATCAAGAATATCAATGTCAGCCATTGTGAAACCGTTGGCGAGACGATGGCGTCTAATTTTATTTACGTGATTATTGCGGAGTTATATTTAAATGAAAATAAACCCCAGTTGGCGCTTGATTTGCTTTTACGGCAATTACCTTCGGTAAAACGGACCGAATATTATTTACTCATCAGCCGCTTTAACTCTTTCATTGCCCAGGCGTATTTTGACTTGGGGAATTTTGCTGAGGCAGAGCGCTATGCCAATATGGTTATTGAAAGGATCAGGGCGGATCACAGCTCTATGTCTATTGTCAGGGCCAGTAAAATTCTGTACCAGATTAATCGGAAAAATAACAACCTTGCGTTAGCGCTAAAATATCATGAGCTCTACATGGCCCACGATAAACTTTATAATGATGATTTGAATAAGCGCAGCATTACTTACCAGATAGCGGAAGAAAATAACCAGCAAAAAAACTTGAGGATCAAATTATTGGATGAACAAAATAGAAGGCTGTTATTGGAGAAAGTGCTCAATGAACGTACCAGAGAAAAAGACCAGCTCTTGATCCTGTCGCTTATGCTGATTGTCGCGATCTTGGCTTATTGGACCTATAAGTCAAAACTCACTCAGCGAAGGTTGAAAAAAATGGCGGAATACGATGAACTGACCGGTATTCTCAATCGTCGCTGCTTTAATGAACTTTCCGATACCGCTATCAAATATTGCCACCAAAGCGGTCAGCCTATTAGTTTGATTTTATTTGATTTAGATGAGTTTAAAGCTATCAATGATACTTATGGCCATCAGGTAGGAGACTGGGTCTTGAAAAATACCATCATGACCTGTCAGAAACTCTGCCGTAAAAATGACATTTTTGGTCGTTTTGGCGGGGAAGAGTTTACCATTCTCTTACCCGGTTGTGATAATGATAAAGCTTATGAATTGGCGGAATCATGCCGCAGTGTGATCAGTGAGATCTCAACGGTTGAAACCGGCTATAACTTTAAGATTTCTGCCAGTTTTGGTATCTGCTCGTCGGAAAATGGCTCTTATAGTTTAAATGAAATTGTTAAAGCAGCAGATGAGGCCATGTATCATGCGAAAAGCTCGGGACGTAACCGGGTCAGTATTTATGGTATAGATATGCCTAATACCGTTGAAGAGCCTTGCTTGAGTGAAACGGCAACAACACTGGACTAGAGCATATAGTTTGCGGTTATAAAAAATCCCCGACTGCATCAACAGTCAGGGATTTTATTCTTACCTTCAAATTTATTTGGCTGTTTGCCTGAGCTCCGAATACCCTTTAAGGTTTAGTCGGACCGGCAGCACTTCGGCTGGTGGCATCCGCAGCAATGGCGTTTTTACCCGAAGTTAATGCCCTTTTCCTGTCTTCGGCGGCGAAGAAGGCCGTGGGCAGCTCATTAACGGTATTAATGGTCACAGGCTTGGTCATAGGTGAAGAGGCTTTACCTTTCAAGCGAGTGTCGCCATTGGCTTTCAGGCGCTTTTTCTTCGCTTTGGCCGGTTTTTTCACCGCTTTCTTCTCTGCTGAGTCTGCTTTTTTCGCACGTTGCTCGCTCGTTTGAGTTTCACTTGCTTGTGGCTGTTCAGCCGAGACTTCTTCAAGCGGCAGCTGCTGCTGTACTTCTTCGCTCGGCTCAGGGGTTACTGCATCTGCCTGGGCTTCAACAACCGGCGCCGTTTCTGCTGCTTCAACTGCTTCAGTTTCAACTACCGGGGCAGTTTCTGTTGCTTCATCTGCCCGGGCTTCAACAACCGATGCAGTTTCTGCTGCTTCATCTGCCCGGGCTTCAACAACCGGTGTAGTTTCTGCTGTTTCATCTGCCTGGGCTTCAACAACCGGGGCAGTTTCTGTTGCTTCATCTGCCCGGGCTTCAACAACCGGGGCAGTTTCTGCTGTTTCATCTACTTGAGTTTCAACAACCTGTGCGGTTTCTGCTGCTTGAGTTTCACCTACCGGGGCGGTTTCTGCCGCTTCAACGGCTTGAGTTTCAACTACCGGGGCGGTTTCTGCCGCTTCAACGGCTTGAGTTTCAACTACCGGGGCGGTTTCTGCCGCTTCAACGGCTTGAGTTTCAACTACCGGGGCGGTTTCTGCCGCTTCAACGGCTTGAGTTTCAACTACCGGGGCGGTTTCTGCCGCTTCAACGGCTTGAGTTTCAACTACCGGGGCGGTTTCTGCCGCTTCAACGGCTTGAGTTTCAACTTCCGGGGCAGTTTCTGCTGCTTCAACTACTGGAGCAGTATCTGTTGCTTCAGCGGCTTGAGCTTCAACTTTCGGCGTTGCCTCTGCTGCGTCTACACCAGGTGCTGTTGCCTTGGTGCTGGCTGGTACCTGCTCAGGGTAGCGGGAAACGACTGGATCTTCACTCACTTCATTACTCGCTACGGCTTCGCCGTTGCTGGCTTGCTGCTCGCTATCGCTATTTGCACGACGACGACGTTGTCCATGGGAGCGTAAATGCCTTGGAGAACGACGGTTTCTAGGTCTTTCTTCACGGCCGGCTTTTTCCACGTTTTCTTCCGCTTGAACCTCAACACCGGCTTGCGCTGTAACAGCAGGGGAGCTCTCTTCGCTTTTCGCCGGGGCTTTGTCCTTAGCTGCTACCGCCTCAGGAATGGGTTGAGCGGCGAGGTTTTCAGTGCTGGTCTCTGCGGCATTTTTGATGCGTATCTTTTTACGGTTACTGCGACGCTGACGACGCTCGGCCACTTTTTCTTCTTTTGGCTTTTGCGTTTTACTCTGCTCAGCCTTACGCCCTTGCTGTTTTGCCCTGTTGCTGTCACGGGAATCGCGGTTTTCACGGCTTTCTCTATTGTCACGGCTGTCACGGTTATCGCGAGAGTCTTTGTTATCAGCTCTGTTATCGGCTTTATCACCGCTGCGACGGTTCTTACGCTGTGACTGACGGTTACGGCGAGGACGTCTTTCCTGCTGTTCTTCTGCTTTGGCCGGCTTTTTCTCTACCGGGGCAGGCTCTGCTACCGGTGTTTCAGGTGCAGCAAACAGCTTTTTCAGCCAGTTGAACAGGCCGGAAAAAACACCTTCCGATTGTTGTTCTTTGGCTTTCGCTGCCGGTACTTTTTCTGCTGATGCCGGAGCCCGTTTAGGAGCAGAGAGTCCCTGAACAATAGGCTCATCTCTTTTGCTGGCTTCTTTATTAAACTTGGGCATGACCGCTTCTTCGGTTTTCGCCTGTTGGATTGGCAGCTCATAGCTGGCATCATCAACGGATTCATCCTTACGGACCCTTAATACTTCGTATTGCGGTGTATCCATATGGGGGTTAGGGATGATCAGTACATGGACGTTGTGGTGTTTCTCAATATGAAATACCGAGCGTCGTTTTTCGTTTAACAGGTAAGTGGCAACAGGTACCGGTACCTGGGCCTGTACATGCAGGGTATTTTCCTTGATCGCCTCTTCTTCCATTAAGCGAAGAATGGACAGCGCCAGAGATTCTATACCGCGTACGTGACCGGTACCGTTACAGCGCGGACAAATGCCCTGGCTGGTTTCGCCGATAGACGGACGCAGACGCTGGCGGGACATTTCCAGCAAGCCGAAACGGGAAATGCGTCCCAACTGGATGCGGGCCCTGTCCTGGTGCACGGCTTCGCGCATGCGGTTTTCAACTTCCCGTTGATGGCGTACCGGTGTCATATCAATAAAGTCGATCACCACCAGGCCGCCTAAATCCCGCAGCCTTAACTGACGGGCAATTTCTTCTGCCGCTTCTAAGTTGGTATTAAAGGCGGTCTCTTCGATATCGCCGCCTTTGGTTGCCCGGGCGGAGTTGATATCGATGGAGGTCATGGCTTCGGTGGGATCAATGACGATTGAACCGCCGGAAGGTAATCTCACCTCCCGTTGGAACGCCGATTCTATTTGCGTTTCAATCTGGTAGTGGGTAAATAACGGCACATCGTTATTATAAAGTTTCACCTTGCTTAAAAAGTCGGGACGCACCACTTCAATGTGCTTTTTCACACTTTCGTAAATTTTCGGACGGTCAATCAAGACCTCGCCGATATCGCGGCGCAGGTAATCGCGGATCGCCCGTAAGATCAAATTGGTTTCCTGATGGATCAAGAAGGGGGCAGGGCGGCTCTTGGCGGCATCGTCAATGGCTTTCCAGTGGTGCAGCAGCACGCTTAAATCCCACTCCAGCTCTTCGTAGGATTTTCCCACGCCTGCGGTGCGTACAATCAGGCCCATGCCTTTAGGCAGGTCAAGTTTGCTTAAAGAGGCTTTGAGTTCGGTGCGCTCATCCCCTTCGATGCGGCGGGAGATGCCACCGGCTCTGGGGTTGTTGGGCATCAGTACCAGATAGCTGCCGGCAAGACTGATAAAGGTGGTTAACGCCGCGCCTTTTTGGCCGCGTTCTTCTTTATCGATCTGGACAATGACTTCCTGGCCTTCACGTAACACTTCTTTGATATTCGGGCGCCCCTGGAAGGTATAACCTTTAGGGAAGTAGTCGCGGGCAATCTCTTTCATCGGTAAGAAACCGTGCCTTTCGGCGCCGTAATCGACAAAAGCGGCTTCTAAAGAAGGCTCAATGCGGGTGATTTTTGCCTTGTAGATATTGGATTTTTTTTGTTCGTGGCCGGGACTTTCGATATCAAGATCGTAAAGACGCTGACCATCAACCAGGGCTACACGTAATTCTTCCGACTGTGTAGCGTTAATTAACATACGTTTCATAGTGTGCGTGACTCTTTTTTTAGTCACAGCATGCTACTTGCTTAATACACAAAGCAATCTTTCGCCATGGTAACAGCAGCTTGTCAGCCTCACGGTTGTCAATCTTACCCGGCCCTTGTTGCCGGGTAAGCTGTTAGTATAAATTCTGATTGTATTTTCCCACGCTCACCGGATCTTTGGCGGGCGTGATTAATTGTCTTTATGCACTCAGCAAATATAATATGCTGTGCCTGCTATTCAGCGGTGCTTGACTCGTTAAAGTGACTGACTTTGGTGGACACTGCTTTATATGTCGCTACTTTGCCAATAAGCCAGCCACCCGGATTAAGATAAGTCCGTCTGCTGAATATGATTACAAAATTGCTTTCTTGCGCGGGACAAGCTGTTTATGCAGCTCATTCGACAGGTTACATACGTCGAACTTTGCAACAGGTCTGACTGTTAATATGTCGCAGATATTTCAATGGCGCATATTAATGTGACCGCATTTTGCCTCTTACGTTTCGCTAAAAGCTTCCTAAATTCATGTTACGGCGATACTTTTGCCCGTAACACCTTTATTATCCCATTATATTATTGTATATAGCAATGAATTCCCGGTTTTTATTCTCCTAAAAGTGAAATTAATTGTGTTAAACTGCCCGCCATGAATGAAATTAAAAAACCTCAAGTCAGATTTATCACCATTGACAGTGAAGACGCTGGCCAAAGAATCGACAACTTTTTATTGAAAACCCTGAAAGGGGTACCCAAAAGCATGATTTACCGCCTGTTGCGCAAGGGGGAGATCCGGGTCAATAAAAAACGGACTAAACCTGAATATAAACTTGTAGATGAAGATGTGCTGCGCATTGCACCTATTCGTGTCAGTGAAAAAACCAACGAGGTTTCAACATCGCTTAATGTGGTGGCAAACCTGGAAGGGCAGATTTTATATGAAGATGAAATCCTGATCGTGATCAACAAACCTTCGGGTATGGCGGTACACGGCGGCAGCGGCTTAAGTTTCGGCGTCATCGAAGCCTTGCGGGCACTGCGCCCGGAAGCGAGAATGCTGGAGCTGGTGCACCGGCTGGATCGGGATACCTCAGGTTGCCTGGTGGTGGCGAAAAAACGTTCGGCGCTGCGCAATTTACACGAGCAGTTACGCAATAAAAAAGTGCAGAAATTCTATCATGCCCTGGTCAAAGGGCGCTGGTCGCCGAAATTAACCCGGGTAACCGAGTCGCTGAAAAAAAATGACCTCAAATCCGGGGAGCGGGTAGTGGTGGTCGATAATATTAACGGCAAGGAGTCGGAAACCCGCTATAAAGTGATCCAGCATTATAGCAATGCCACCTTAGTACGGGCTTTTCCTGTGACCGGACGCACGCACCAAATCAGGGTGCATTGCCAGGTGAAAGGACACCCTATCGCCTGCGACCCCAAATACGGCAATGAAGACTTTGACGGCGATATGAAAGGTATTGGGGTAAAGCGGCTGTTTTTACATGCCGCCAGCATAGAATTCACCCATCCCAGAACTGAGCAAAAACTAAAAATCGAAGCGCCTTTGGACAAAACCCTTGCCAAGGCATTAAAACAACTGACTGTGGCCAATAACGGATAATGCAAGATTACCAGCTGATTATTTTTGACTGGGACGGGACCCTGATGGACTCCGTTGCCAGAATCGTGTCGAGTTTGCAGGGAGCGGCCAGGGCGGCTTCTTTGCAGGAGCCTTGTTTTGACAGTGCTAAACAGATAATAGGATTAAGCCTGCCTAAAGCCATGCAAACACTTTTCCCCGAAGATAAACATTTGCATGAAATGCTGATAGGACAGTATAAGCATCACTACCGGGAACTCGATGCGATACCCACCCCTTTGTTTGACCATGCCGATGAGTTACTCAGCGGCTTGAAAGCGGCGCAGAAACTTCTGGCGGTTGCGACGGGCAAAGGCCGGTCGGGACTGGAAAGGGTTTGGCAGCAAAGCAATAGCGGGCATTATTTCCATGCCTCACGCTGCGCCGATGAAAGTGAGTCAAAACCCCATCCCGATATGATACACAGTTTATTGTCGGAGTTGACTATTGAGCCCGAGCAAGCACTGATGATCGGAGATACCAGTTTTGATCTGGAAATGGCGCAGCTTGCCGGGGTGGACAGCGTTGGGGTAACCCATGGCGTACACCCAAGTGAAGTATTGGCGCAGTATCAGCCTAAAGCTATCGTTGATTCTTTGCCTGAACTGGCTCAATTACTGTTACCTCAGTAAGGTTTCACTGCACCTGAGTTCCTGTTATCTGAGCAGGCTATTTCCAGCAAGGAAGTATCCTGCTCACTGCTGTTGATTATAATTTTACCTGGTTGGCCAGGACATCCAGTCCCTGGGCCTTTAACATCGCTACCAGCTTAATCAGTGGCAGGCCGATCAAAGTATTGGGATCTTCCCCTTCAAGTTTTTTAAACAGGCAAATGCCCAAACCTTCACTTTTAAAGCTGCCGGCGCAGTTGTAGGGCTGTTCGGCATGCAGGTAATTTTCTATGTTCTGTTGGCTCAGGGGATTAAAATGTACGGTAAAAGGCACCACCTGGCTCTCGGTTTGCCCTGTGTTGCTATTATAAAGAGCCAACCCGGTATAAAAAGTTACCGCCTTATCGCTGAATTGACTTAACTGCTTCACGCCGTTTTCAAAGGTATGAGGCTTACCCAGGATCTGTCCGTCGCAAACCGCAACCTGATCTGAGCCTATGATCAGGGCGTTGGGAAATTGTGATGCAACCGCGCGGGCTTTTTCACCGGCCAGACGCTCGACCAGGGCCTGAGGGCTTTCATTGACCCCGGCGGTTTCATCGATGTCGGGTTTGGCGCACTCAAAGGCCAGGTTCAGTTTGGCTAAGATACTTTTACGAAAAGGAGAGGTGGAAGCTAAAACCAGGGTTTTCATTTTTAATACTCAAAAAATAATCAGATAAATGCTAATATTGGGCCTATCATGCGTTTTTAAACAAATTTCTCTAATTTCTTTTGACACATGCCTTTGCTGGCTTTATGATGCGCGCCTTATGAAAAAACTTAAACTTCCGATCACGATAGACCCTTACAAAAGCGCCCAGCGTCGGCTGGAGTGTGAAGGCATCTTTGAAATGTCGGGGATGAACAGACTGCTTGCTGCATGTGAACCATGCGACGGGCAAGTTACAGTTAATGTAGATTTTAATGTGGATGAACTTGGACTGGTGGTTATATCAGGCAAAGGCTCGGCATCAGTTGCATTAACTTGTCAGCGGTGTACTGAGGTATATGAGCAGGCACTGGAAGTAGATTTTACTTTCAGTCCTGTGAAAAATGCCGAAGCGGCTGCTGAATTGCCGTCATATTATGACGCAATTGAATTAGATGAAAATGGTGAAGTCAACTTGCGTGAATTGGTGGAAGATGAGCTCCTGCTCGCCATTCCCCTGATTCCCAGGCATTCCATCGAAGACTGTCAAGCGCCTGCCGACAGTGTTTGGGGTGAATTGCCGGAAGAGCTAGAGAAGCCGAATCCATTTGATGTATTAAAACAACTCAAGTAATTAACCGATTTTAGGAGTAGACTATGGCAGTTCAAAAGAGCAAAAAGTCTCGTTCAAGACGTGGCATGCGTCGTTCACATGATGCATTAACTGTAGAGAATTTATCAGTTGACGCGGTTTCAGGTGAGACTCACCGTCGTCACCACGTAACAGCTGATGGCTTTTACAAAGGCGTTAAAGTTATCGCTAGATAAGCGACTTTGCGTTGAAAAATCTAACCATAGCGTTAGATGTTATGGGGGGGGACAAAGGCCCCCTTATAACAATCTCTTCTGCGATCATGGCAATCGAGCAACAAGCCAACCTGCATTTGATCCTGTGCGGCGATGAAAATATCATTTTAGCCGAACTCAAAAAACAAAGCTTCAGCAAACATCCCAGACTCTCCATTTTCCCGACCACAGAAGTGGTGGAAATGACAGACAAACCTTCTTCAGCGTTAAGATATAAAAAAAATTCATCTATGCGCAAAGCCGTTGACCTGGTGCATCAGGGCAAAGCCCAGGCCTGTGTCAGTGCCGGCAACACCGGGGCCCTGTTTGCCATCGCCCATTTTGTCCTTAAAACCTTGCCCGGGGTTGAGCGCCCGGCGCTGATCACTTCGCTGCCAACACACAGGCAAGACAAGCATGTGTTTATGCTGGATCTCGGGGCTAATGTTTTTTGTGATGCCACCGTGTTATATCAGTTCGCCGTGATGGGCTCTGTGCTGGCGGAGCAGGTGGACGGATTAAAGCATCCTAAGGTGGCTTTGCTTAATATGGGGGAAGAAGAAATCAAGGGCAGTGATCACATCAAGTTGGCCGCCTCTGAGTTGGCCGCCAACCCCGAGGTGAATTATATCGGTTTTGTTGAAGGCAGTGATATTTTTACCAATAAAGCGGATGTGATTGTCTGTGACGGTTTTGTCGGTAATGTTGCCCTGAAAACCTGTGAAGGGGTCGCCCGATTAGTTTATGAAAAAGCAAAAGTTTTCTTTAATCAGAGTTTTTTTGCGCGATTATTGGGCAAACTGTTGACACCGGCCTTAAAAAAACTGCTTAAATCCCTGAACCCCGACCAGTACAACGGGGCAAGTTTGATAGGATTGCGGGGAATTGTTGTCAAGAGCCATGGTAATGCCAATGCCAAGGCCTTTTATACTGCCATTATGGAGGCAGTCAAAGAGGTTGAAAGGCAGGTACCGGATAAGATAAAAGCTAAGCTTGAACAGGGGTTGTTACCCAAACCCTAGACCCTGCCTGAGACAAGTATGTTGCGGGTATTTTTACGGGCAATAGAGAAGATAAGCACTATCGACCGGTTTGCTATTTTATATTTTTTTTATATATCATGGCCGTTTGTTTCTGAACAGATTCTTTATCACTGATCCCAAAGCTTATTTGCGGATTGGTTTTACTTTAAAATTCATTAGGTTTTAAAAAATGCAAAATAATTTAGCGTTTGTTTTTCCCGGACAGGGATCTCAGGCTGTTGGTATGCTTGCAGATTTTGCTGAAAACGATATCGTCCAGGCAACTTTTAGCCAGGCGTCACAAGCTTTAGGTTATGACTTATGGCAGCTGGCTGCCCAGGGACCTGCGGAAAAATTAAACCAAACCCAATTTACCCAGCCGGCGTTATTAACTGCCAGTGTCGCTTTATGGCGCTTATGGCAGTCACAAAGTTCAGCTAAACCTGCTGTACTTGCCGGACATAGCTTAGGTGAGTATTCTGCGCTGGTATGTGCGGGCGTGCTCTCACTTGAAGATGCGGTGAAACTGGTTGAAAAACGTGGCTTATTGATGCAGGCCTGTGTGCCTGAAGGTGTCGGGGCCATGGCCGCGATCATCGGCTTAGCCGATCAGTCCATTATTGATGCTTGCGCTGAGGCAGAGCAGGGAGAAGTTGTTGCTGCCGTAAACTTTAATTCTCCGGGGCAGGTGGTGATTGCCGGTCATAAAGAAGCCGTCGCCAGAGCCGGTGATTTATGTAAAGCTGCCGGTGCCAAGCGGGTGATGCCTTTACCTGTGAGCGTGCCTTCTCATTGTGCCTTAATGAAAGATGCCGCAGATAAGCTGGCCGTTGAACTGGAAAACATTACTTTTACTGCGCCAAACATTCCGGTGATCAATAACGTCGACGTTAAGGTTGAAGACGATGTTGCCGCCATTAAGCAGGCCCTGGTTAAGCAGTTATATCATCCGGTACGCTGGACTGAAACCATAGAAAAAGTTGCCGCCCAGGGCGTCACGGATGTGGTTGAAGCAGGTCCGGGTAAAGTGTTGCAGGGGTTACTCAAACGTATTGATAAATCATTGACTTGTATTGCTGTCAATGATTCCGACACATTAACAAAAGCGTTAACGTCATTTAAACAGGATTAATTATGATTTCATTAGAAGGTAAGGTTGCCTTAGTCACAGGTGCCAGCCGCGGCATAGGTAAAGCCATTGCCAGTCAACTTAAAGCGCTTGGCGCTACGGTGATCGGCACGGCTACATCGCCTAAAGGTGCCGACAATATCAGTGAATATCTCGGCCAGGGCAACGGCCTGGTGCTTAATGTCACCGATGATAACTCCATCAGCGAGATGTTTACCACCATCAAAGAGCAGCACGGCGGCATTGATATCCTGGTAAATAATGCCGGTATCACCCGCGATAACTTGTTTATGCGTATGAAAGACGAAGAATGGCAGGATATTATTGAAACCAACCTTTCTTCTGTCTTTAAGCTCAGCAAAGCGGTGATGCGTCCGATGATGAAAAATCGCAATGGCCGTATTATCAATATCGGCTCGGTTGTCGGTACTATGGGCAACGCCGGCCAGGTCAACTACGCCACAGCTAAAGCCGGCTTATTAGGTTTTACCAAATCGCTGGCAAGAGAAGTGGCTTCACGCGGTATCACAGTCAACACCGTTGCCCCAGGCTTTATCGATACCGATATGACCCAGGAATTGACGGATGAGCAAAAACAGGGCATTTTTGCCCAGGTACCTGCTAACCGCTTAGGTAAGCCGGAAGAAATTGCGACTACGGTGGCGTTTTTAGCCTCTGATGCCGCCGCCTATATCACAGGTGAAACTATTCATGTCAATGGCGGCATGTACATGGTTTAGTTATTTTATTTAAGGGCTTGTCTTTAACGCTTGCTCTCAACATAAAATAAGTATAAATATAAGACAGGCAACAGGTTAGACCAGCATAAAAAGTAAATTAGATGCTTGCATGGGGCGCTGTTGCCGAATACACTACACGCAATTTGTAAAATTGCATTTTCTAGCAAAGGAAGAAAAATGAGTACAATCGAAGAACGCGTAAAAAAAATAACTGTTGAACAACTGGGTGTGAGTGAAGCAGAAGTAAAAACTGAATCATCTTTCGTTGATGATTTAGGCGCCGACTCACTTGACACAGTTGAGTTAGTAATGGCGTTAGAAGAAGAATTCGACACAGAAATTCCTGATGAAGAAGCTGAAAAAATCACTACAGTTCAAGCTGCCATCGACTACGTTACTGCAAACCAGTAATGTGAATAACCCGGCGATTCCAGCCCTGTAAACAGGTGCTCGACCGGGTTTTATTTTCAAAATTTTATATGCTTTACCCTGAGGGTAAAGCATAGATCTCCATCCCGTTATTCAATTCTATCGGAGGCAACTCATCCTATGCGACGTGTTGTAGTTACCGGTCTTGGAATGCTTAGCCCTTTAGGCAATTCTCCAGAAACGACTTGGCAAAATTTACTGCTTGGCAAAAGCGGTATCGGTTCTATTGAGCATTTTGACACCTCGGAATATCCAACCCGTTTTGCCGGTTTGGTTAAGGGCTTTGATGCCCAGGATTATATGGCAAAAAAAGATGCCAAAAAAATGGATCTTTTTATTCAGTATGGTGTTGCTGCTGGGGTGCAGGCTGTAAAAAATTCCGGCCTGGAAATTAATGAGGAAAATGCTTCCCGTATCGGGGTTGCTGTTGGTTCTGGCATAGGTGGTTTAGGTTTAATCGAAGAAAATCACGAAAAAATGCTTAAAACCAGCCCGCGCAAATTATCGCCGTTTTTTGTGCCTTCCACTATTATCAATATGATTTCCGGCCACTTGTCGATTATGTTCGGTTTAAAAGGCCCGAATATCTCAATCGTTACCGCCTGTACCAGCGGCGTGCATAATATCGGCCATGCCGCCCGTATGATCGCTTATGGCGATGCCGATGCCATGGTGGCCGGTGGCGCAGAAAAAGCTTCTACCACTTTAGGTATGGGGGGCTTTGGTGCCGCACGCGCCATGTCCACCCGTAATGAAAACCCGCAAATTGCTTCACGTCCCTGGGATAAAGACAGAGACGGTTTCGTCCTCGGAGACGGCGCGGGTGTGATGGTGCTGGAAGAATATGAGCATGCCAAGGCGCGCGGCGCGACAATTTACGCCGAATTAGTTGGTTTTGGCATGAGCGGCGACGCCTATCATATGACGTCGCCGCCGGCGGACGGCGAAGGCGCAGCGCTTGCCATGTCAAATGCCATTAAGGATGCCAGGCTGGATAAATCGAAAATCGGTTATATCAATGCCCATGGTACGTCGACGCCGGCCGGCGATATCGCAGAAAGCAATGCGGTAAAATCGGTTTTTGGCGAACATGCTTATAAGCTCATGGTCGGCTCGACCAAATCCATGACCGGGCATTTATTGGGCGCCGCCGGTGCGGTGGAAGCCATTTTCTCTGTCCAGTCGCTGATGCATAATGCTGTACCTCCTACCATCAACCTGGATAATCCGGGCGAAGGTTGTGATCTTGATTATATTGCCCATACCGCGCGCGATGTTAATTTAGATTATGTTTTATGCAACTCGTTCGGCTTTGGCGGCACCAACGGTTCATTGATCTTTAAGAAAGTTTAATTAATCAATAAATTGACTTGAAGTCATCAGCTTAAGCCTGAATACTAGTGCAGTATTCAGGCTTTTTTATTATCTTGGTATTCCATTTATATGCTTTATTGTCAGGTCAACGGCCAGCAGACCAATGTTTTGTCAGTCAGCGACAGGGGATTTGCCTATGGTGACGGCATTTTTACCACGGGAACAATTAACACTGGCTGCCTTGAGCTGTGTAGCGAACATCTTTTAAGGCTTAAGCTCGGCTGCAGTAAGCTGCAGATAACACCACCTGACTGGGTAACTCTGGGTGATGAACTTAAGCAAATTGCTGCTCAATTTCAAAAGGCGGTGATGAAAGTGATCATTACCGCCGGACAGGGCGGACGGGGTTATTCACGTCTTGGCACCGGGGAACCTGGTGTGATCATCCAGGTACATGCCTTTCCTGAGCATTATGCTTTATGGGCGCGTCAGGGGATCACTCTAGGTATAGCCGAGCAAAAACTGGGCTTAAACCCCATGCTGGCAGGGATTAAACATTTAAACCGCCTGGAGCAGGTGCTTATCCGTCAGGAGCTGGATCAGTGTGAGGAAGACGATCTCTTAGTGATGAATCTCAGGGATGAAATTGTTGAAACCAGTTGTTCAAATGTTTTTTGGCAACAAAACGGGCACTGGTTTACCCCTGAGCTTAGTGATAGCGGGGTCGAAGGTTTGGCCCGGGCTGCTATGCTGGCAAAACTTGGTCAGGTAGAGATAGTAAAGGCGGGCTTGTCGGCGCTTGATGATATTGATGCCATGTTTATCTGTAATACGGTGATGGGAGTCGTGCCGGTGCGGGTATTTAATTGCCGTGAGCTTGATATCTCCCGGGTATTGACCCTTGAGAGTAGTTTTTCGTGATCAAAAAAATTCTTTTATTCCTGCTATGTCCCTTATTACTGATGCTGGCTTTGGCTTACGCCTTAATTGAATATCAGGTCAGGCAGCCCCTGGTTTTGGCAGAAGATACCTTACTGACGGTTAAACCCGGTACCCATGCCGGTTCTTTTTCCCGCTTGCTGGTTAAAAAAGGCTGGCTGGATACCCGGTTTTACCTTCGCAATTATATCCGTTTGCATCCCTCGCTTGCCGGGCTTAAGGCGGGTACCTACCAGGTCGAGGCGGGCATGAGTTCGCTGGCATTGGTCCACCGTTTGGTACAGGGCAAAGAGCATCAGTTTAGCGTCACTTTTATCGAAGGCTCCACTTTCAAGCAGTGGCTTGAACTCTTGGCCAAACAGCCAAGGTTAAAGCAGAGCTTAACTGGGCTTTCGCTAAAACAAATTGCAGCACAATTGTCGCTGGAGGCTGAAAATCCCGAAGGCTGGTTTTTCCCGGAAACCTATGCCTATACCTCGGGAACCTCAGATTTGGTGATCCTGGCGCGGGCACATAAGAAAATGCGCAATACCCTGGATGAGTTATGGCGACAAAGAGCTGAGAATTTACCTTATCGCTCGCCTTATCAGGCGTTGATCATGGCATCGATTATTGAAAAAGAAACCCGCCAGTTGGCGGAGCAGCCGCTGATCGCCTCTGTGTTTATTAACCGCCTGCACAAGGGCATGCGTTTGCAAACCGACCCTACTGTGATCTATGGTCTGGGGGAAAGATATAAGGGAGATATAAAACGCTCCCATTTGCGGGAGAAAACCGCCTATAATACCTACCGTATTAACGGGCTGCCGCCAACGCCGATCGCCATGCCGGGTTATACCTCACTCAAGGCGGCATTAAATCCGGCAAGCAGCGATTATTTTTATTTTGTCAGCAAAGGCGATGGCTTTCATGTCTTTTCAAAAACGCTGGCGCAGCATAACCGCGCGGTTAGCCGCTATCAGTTGGGAAAACACTGATTGCTAGGGGCTGCAAGATCAAGAAACCCTCTGTTTCCCATTCGGGTTTCCCCGGACAGGAAAGCCGGGGCTGAAATTTTTAAAGAGTTGAGCGAAGCCGGTGTGTTTCGTTGCTCATGCTAAGTTAGGTAAGAAGTAAATGAAGCGTGGAAAATTTATTGTCGTCGAAGGCATGGAAGGTGCAGGAAAATCATCGGCGATAACGGTTATTGAAGAGCTGCTTAAGCAGTACAAGATTGATTTTATCAATACTCGCGAGCCCGGCGGTACTCCACTGGCGGAATCGTTGCGTGACATGGTTAAATCTGCCGAACATGAGGAAACGTTAACCCAGGAAACCGAGCTGTTATTAATGTATGCCAGCCGCAGCCAGTTATTGGAAAACCGCATTTTGCCCGCCCTTGAACGCGGCCAGTGGGTTATAGGTGATCGCCATGATTTGTCTTCCCGTGCCTACCAGGGAGGCGGCAGGCAATTTGATGATAAAGTGATCCAGGCGATTGCCGATGTCACCCTCAAAGGCTTTACCCCGGACCTGACTCTCTATCTGGATATCGACCCCAAACTCGGCTTATCCCGCGCCCAGGCCAGGGGAACCCTTGATCGTATCGAGCAGGAAAAGTTTGATTTTTTCACTCGGGTACATGACAAGTACCTTGAACTGGTAAGCGGTGACAGCAGCATTCAAACCGTCGATGCCAGCCAGAGTATGGCGAAGGTGCATCAGCATATTGCGACTGTTATTGGCAACTACCTGCAGGAAAATGCTTAATGCAAACCTGGTTAGTACAGCATCAGAAATTATTGTCACAACAGTTGGCACAGGGTAGGTTAGCCCATGCCATCTTGCTGGCGGGTGTTGCCGGTGCGGGGAAATTATCTTTGGCAAACTGGTTGGTGCAGGTGGTTTTGTGTCGCCAAGTACAAAAAAATAATGACCAGGGCATTTTATCGCCCTGTAATAGCTGTAAAGCCTGCCGCCTTTACCATCAGGGCAGTTACCCTGATTTTCTTAGCGTGACCAGTGACTCGAAAAATATCGGCGTCGATGATATCAGGCGCATCAGTGCTTTTGTCGAAACAACTGCGCATTTAGGCAAAAATAAAATAGTTTTGCTGCCTATGGCGGAGAAAATGACCACAGCGGCCGCCAATGCCTTATTAAAAACGCTGGAAGAACCGGGGTTATCCTGTGTACTGATTTTGGTTTCAGACGATCTGGATATGTTATTACCTACCATTACCAGTCGCTGCCGCTTATACGACATCAGGCCTTTATCGGGGCAGGCTCTGCTTGAAAGCCTTAACCGGGGACAGACACAAGAGAATCTTTTTGCTAATGTCAGCCAGTTGCCTGAGCTGACCGATGAGCAGGTTCACGAACAGTTTCGGCAATTTACGGCTCGTTTACTCGATTTTATCATTAAAAGGCAAAACCGGGGGGCGTTACTGGCCTTGTTAAATGAAAATACTTATGCTTTTCGCTGGCTGGAGTATATGCTTGTGACTATGGCCAGGAGTCAATATAATTGGCTTAGCTGGTCTGCACTGAGGGTCAAACTCGTCACCGCAGAGGGAAAAAGTGCTGCCACAGGAGCTGCACCGGGCGATGCAATAGGGCAGCTTCCCGATAGCGAGACGATTTGGCAAATTTATCAGCTTGTTGTTGGCTGTATTAAACAGCTAAAGTCTATGGTACAGGTAAATGCTGCTTACTTGAGTGAAAAACTGCTGGTCGATATTGAGACCAGGCTAGATAAATAAGAAGGCTGATATGACAGAGATAAGTTTAGAGTTTGTTAATGACAAAGACTTGTACCTGGCCTATATGCCGTTTTTAAAAGCCGGCGGTTTGTTTGTCCGTACCACGGAGGCCTATGAATTGGGGGCCGATATCATGCTTGAAGTGGCCTTACCGGACTCACTGGAGAGTTCGCAGGTAAAAGGAAAAGTTTGCTGGATAACGCCGGTAGGGGCCCAAAACGGCACACCTCCCGGGATAGGGATCAGTTTTATCGAAGATCCTGATAATTTACGCAACCAGATTGAAAAAGTCCTGGGGCGTCACTTGAATTCGTCCGAGCCCACCTTAACCATGTAAGTTTTTCTGTCGGCTTACATCCATTTTTTATTTCTTAATTTATTCACTGAAGGGGAATATTTTTGTTTATTGATTCTCATTGTCACTTAGATCGTTTGGATCTGGCTGAATTTGACAATAACCTGGACAATGTCGTTAAAGCTGCTGAGCAAGCTCAGGTTAATGAGCTTTTATGTGTCAGTGTCACCCTGAAAGACTTTCCTGCTATGGTCGAAAAAACCCGGGATTATGCCAATGTGCGTTTGTCCTGCGGCGCACATCCCCTGAACCAGGAAGAAGCAATTGATGAACAAGAGTTACTGGCATTAGCGCAGCATGAGCGGGTCATTGCCGTCGGGGAAACCGGTCTTGATTATTTTTATGCGCCAGAGACCAAGGCATTACAACTTGATGCCTTTAGAAAACATATTCGGGTGGCGAGAAAAATAGCGAAACCCCTGATCATCCATACCCGGGATGCCCGTGAAGACACCTTAACCATTTTAAGGGAAGAGCAGGCCGAACAAGTAGGAGGCATATTACATTGCTTTACCGAAAGCTGGGAAATGGCGGAGCAGGCGATGGCAATGGGTTTTTATATCTCTTTTTCCGGCATAGTGACGTTTAGAAATGCCAGTGCCCTTAGGGATGTTGCGAAAAAAGTGCCGGATGATAAATTCCTTATTGAAACCGATGCCCCCTACCTGGCGCCTGTACCCCACAGAGGCAAACAAAACCAGCCGGCATATGTAGTAGAAGTGGCAAAACATCTGGCCAGTATCCGCGGCCAGTCGGTAGAAGAAATTGCCCGGTTATCGAGTGAAAACTATAAGCGTCTTTTTTCCCTTTAATCACTGCCGCCATAAAAAGGCAGATAAAAAATGGCCCGAAACCATATCAGTTTCGGGCTCAGGGTAATGGCTCAATGGGGTTGAGCCTTGCGCTAATAAACTTGTATCAACAAAAGATATTAAATGATCCGGTAAAATTAAGTGTAGTGGAAACCTAAAGTATTGCGAACTTATTGCAAATAAATTTCGTTTATATTTTTTATTGTTCTTAACTTATTGTTTTCCCTCGGTTTGATGATAAGGTTTTCTTATCCGTTTTCAGGTGTTATCAACAAGCTTTTATCTGGATATCTACGTTTAATCCACTTGTTATCCACATGTTTGGCAAGTGTTTTTTACTGGGCAGTCTACATCAGATATGGCATGATCATTTGCCTGACGTCATCACAGGTAACTTTGTTTGTGCTAAACCGGATCTGGATCAGCTTTTTTCTTATCGCTTTTATTTCAGCTCTTTATCAATGGCTTTTTGCTGGGAATGCCTTGGTATTTGAACAAATTATCAATGCTATTTTTGATATGGCCAAGTTGACGGTGGAAATCGCCATCGGTTTGATCGGTATTCTCAGTTTTTGGCTGGGCATGATGAAGATCGCCGAACATGGCGGAATTGTGGCGAAATTAGCCGAATGGATTTCTCCCTTGTTTAGCCGTTTAATGCCGGAAGTTCCCAAAGGACACCCGGCTATGGGGTCGATGACCATGAACCTGTCGGCAAATTTTTTAGGCCTGGATAATGCGGCAACCCCTTTAGGGTTAAAGGCTATGCAGGATTTGCAGCAACTTAACCCCAAAAAAGATACCGCCAGCAATGCACAGATTTTATTTATGGTGCTTAATACCTCCTCGGTGACCCTTTTCCCCGTGTCGGTTTTTGTTTACCGGGCCCAACAGGGAGCGGTAAACCCGACGGATGTGTTTGTGCCTATCTTGCTGGCAACCTTTGCTTCAACCATGACCGGCTTAATGGCGGTGGCTTTTGTACAACGAATTTCCTTGGTTAATCGGGTGGTGCTCGTTTATTTGTCTTGCGCCATGGCCCTGATTGCTGCGCTGGCGGTTTATTTTGCCGGCTTAGGTTCGCAGGCATTGGCTGCGCAATCTTCCTTGCTGGGCAATTTACTGATCCTGTCCACTTTAGTGCTTTTTATGCTGGTGGCTATGAAGCGTGGTATTAATGTCTATGACAGCTTTATCAGCGGTGCCAAGCAGGGCTTTGAAGTCAGTATCAAGTTGATCCCCTATTTGCTGGCGATGTTATGTGCAATTGGCGTATTCAGGGCCAGCGGCGCCCTGGATCTTATTGTTGATGTTATCCGCAGCTTAGTTAACGGTCTGGGCTTTGATAGCCGCTTTGTTGATGCCTTGCCGACGGCCTTTATGAAACCTTTAAGCGGCTCGGGGGCCCGGGCTATGATGGTTGAAACCATGAATAATTTTGGCGCAGACTCTTTTGCCGGGCGCTTAGCTTCAATTATTCAGGGCTCGACCGAGACGACCTTTTATGTCCTGGCGGTTTATTTTGGCTCGGTCGGGATAAGGCACAGCCGCCACGCCGTCAGTTGCGGATTAATTGCCGACCTTGGCGGCATCCTTGCCGCTATGTCGGTTTGTTACTGGTTTTTTGGCTAGCACTTCCTGCCTCTGCTTCGAGTATCCGAAAATGTGAATATTTTCCTATGCCGCAGGAGAATATTCCCGGGGCAGAATTTTGTTATAACAGGAAAATATTCTTATTTTATCTATACTAGAAAACACCGCTTTTCTTAAAGCGATGTTTTCTATTTTCGTTATTAACTATCGTCAATATTTGATCGAAGTGAGTTGAACATGGCCAGGAGCAGGTTTTTTATTCGCATCGGGCAACAGGTATATCTCCGGCCTGTGAAGTTTTTGCTTTTACCTGTGGAGGTGAATATGGCTTTGATGATAACCGTTCGCCGCACTTTACCCATCATAAGGAAATCCCTTTTCGTGTTTGCTTTTTGTGATGACTAATACAAAAGGCTTGTTTTTATTCTTATTTTTCTGTCAACAGCTTTGCTTTGGCGGATTACTCCTTATTTTTGCTTGCTCAGGCATAGGTCCAATGTCCTGATTTGAGCTGTATAGCGGTTAATTAAGCCTTAGCCTGATATTGGCAATTATCTAAATGGCTTGGTTATCGTGAAAGTAGAATTCGTAAGATGAATCATTTGGAGGTGTGAATGCTGTTTTTCAAAAGATTGCGTATTTTTCATAAAATAATCGCCATTCTCGCTATCGCGGTATTAATTTTTGTGGTGAACCTGATCATAAATATCAATGCGATAGCAAAAAACCAGGTATTGCTTGAAAGGGTGGCCCAGGTATCCATTCATCTGGTTAACTTAACCAGTGAGAATGTCACCTTATGGCAGAGGTTGGATGAAATTTACACCCAGAGTGTCTCTTTTTCTGATGAAGACTTACTCGCTGATGCCGGCACGACCTATCAGTTGCTTAGTGCCAATGTCAAAAAGATCAGCGAACTGGCACCTGAGTTAACGGCTTATCGGGGCATTAAAGACAGTATGGGCAAATATAATGTGCTATCGGATGAAATTACCCGGGGTTTTATTGAAGGCAGTGCTGATTTCGAAGCCTTGACGCCAAAAATTGAAGTGAAGTCAAACTTGTTTAGTCAGGTGGAAAAAAAGTTACAAGCAGAAAAAAAGGCAGCGTTATCTGATTTTCAAAAGAATATTCAAACCACTATCAATAACTCAGATCAATCCCGGGATTTGAGCATCATTGTCGGGGTCATATTACTTGTTCTGATGTCTGTGCTCGGGACCTACATTGCTAGAGCCATCAGCCATTCAGTGGTCTCTATTGAGGCTTCATTAAAAGAACTGGCGGAAGGGGACGGTGACTTAACCAATCAGTTACATGTGACCAGTGAAGATGAGCTTGGCAGTGTGGTGAAGTATTTTAATAACTTTACCCAAATGCTACGCGGTATTGTGCAGGAAATCGTTAATGTCGTAAATCCGCTTGCTAATAGCGCCCAGGAGCTTTCGGCGAAGGTGCAACAAGTGGAGTCAAATGTCAGCGAGCAAACCAGTGTGGCCGAGACGACCAAGCAATCCATGCAAGAAATGCAGTTAAGTGTAGCAGATATTACCAAGTCAGCTTCACAAGCCGCCGATGCCGCCAATGCCGGGGAAATTGAAGCCAATGAAAGCATGGCAAAAGTAGAGCAGTCTTTGGCTGTTTCCACCGAACTGACCAAAGACATAGAAACCGCTTCTGATGTCGTTAACCAGTTGGCACAAGACTCACAGAATATGAATAAAATTCTCGATGTTATCAATGGTATTGCCGAGCAAACTAATTTACTTGCCCTAAATGCAGCCATTGAAGCGGCAAGAGCGGGAGAGCAAGGGCGAGGTTTTGCCGTTGTGGCCGATGAAGTCAGGAGCTTGGCCTCAAGGACCGCCTTGTCTACCACGGAAATTCGCGAACTGCTGGATAAATTAATCTCTGCGGCGAGCTTATCGGTAAAATCCATGAATGAAGCAAGTGAAAAAGCCAATAATAATGAAATGATCTCCCGTGAAATGGGGGAGTCGCTGGATAAAATAAAACACCAGATTGAACATATCAGTTCTATGAATGGCCAGATTGCCGCCGCAACCGAGCAGCAATCTGTGGTGGCTGATGTCGTGGTTAATAATATTGAAGAAATGTATCTGAAGTTTAGCCAGACCTCTGAAGCCGTAAATGAAATGCGTAATGTAGCATCCGGCCTGGATAACAATGCGGTAAAACTTGATCAGGCTACATCGAAATTTATTATCTAGGTGAATAGGTTAGGGAAAAGTTTAGGTAATAAAGCCAGGAGGCAAGCGCTTAAACTTTCCTGAAATGGGGAAAATATTTTTCTTAGCCGGCGGGAATGGGTTTACAGTTTAGGGTGAAAGGTTTATAACACCATAACTATCTGTTATTGAGCAATCAGGGAAATTGTTTTGCGCCTAAGTTTTTTATTTTTATTGTTTTTTTCTGGGACTGTTTTGGCTGGTAATTTGTCATTACCCAAAGAAATCACTGTTGTCAGTATTAACGGCCAGCCTTACCAAAATTCATTTTTTGCCTCTGACAGCGATATCTCCCTAACACCGGGACAGCAGTTGCTGGTGTTGGAATATAAAGATATTTTTGAAAACTATGAAGATGATGATCATACCAAGATAACATCTGAGCCATATGTGGTCATTTTTACTGTCGGTGAGCAGGATGAACTGACCCTTAAGCTGCCCAAGATTGCAGATGAAGAGCAGGCCCGGGATTTTGCCGATAGATTTAATGTCACTCTCCATGATACGTTAAACCGCGAACATCCCGTATTTATTCAAGATTTAATGAAATATAAAGCGGGACTTATGGTTGATCATCCGGTATTTAAATCTCGTGGCAAAGACCCGGTAAAGCCGGTAACAGGGCAGGGGGAAAATGCCTTGATACACCTTAAGCGCTGGTGGCAGCTTGCCAGTGAAAAGCAGAAAAGACAATTTATGCAGTATCTGCTGTTAGAGGAGCAAATAGACTCGGCAGCACGGGGAGAAGCAAAATAATGAGACTCCTGATATTGTCTGCCTGCTGTTTAATACTCTTACCATCCTGGGCTGAAGAGCACGAGCGCGAGTTTCAAAGAGAAAATATTATTGAAGTCATCGGTGATGGCGTAATAGCCCCAAATTCTGACCGGATGAAAATGAATCTGGTGCTCAAAGAGGAAAGCCGCCATATCAGTAAAGCAAAAATGCTTATAGAGCAACAGAGCAGACAAATAAAGCAAATAGCAGCCGGTTTAGAGATAGCAGAGGCAAATATTCACTGGCAGCAGCTTAATATCCGGCCGATATATAAAGAAGATGCGGTACAGGTTCAGGCACTCGAAGTACCGCACACCTTATACCAGGGACAAGAGGCTCAGGTTTTTGTATCTGCGGCTGCGGGCAGTAAGAACAGCGGACTTGAGAAATTTGAGTTGTCCCGGGAACTGAGCATCAATTTTTCTGATCACGGTCTTTATCAGCAGTTTTTGCAAAGAGCCTTGAGTCACGGTATCAAGCATTTTTTTCCCAGCCCGATAAATCCAGATGAATACCACCAGTATTATCAACAAGCTTTAGACAAAGCCGTGGTTAATGCCAAAACCAAGGCCGGGCATCTGGCCCGGCAAACCGGTACTAAACTGGGAGCTTTGTTTTCACTCAAGGAAGTTATATTACCGGACAGTATACGCGGGCAGGGACATCCTTTATTGAAAGGGAGTGCGGCTTCGGATCATCCCGGGCAAGAGATCCGGGCGCGGGTTATTGTCTCTTTTAGAATAATTCCTTAATTTATTCTGTTCTAGTACCGGATAATGCTTTAATTTATGGCATGAACAGGGTATGTTATGCGCTTTTTGACTCTGATGGGGTTTTATAGATGAGTAAAGCTGACTTTTATCAAACGCTCAACGCACAAGTGAGTGCTATTATTGCCGGAGAAACCGACAGCATTGCCAATATGGCCAATATCTCTGCTTTATTGTTTGATGCCCTGGATGAGGTGAATTGGGTTGGTTTTTATCGTTGTTTCGATGAAGAATTAGTGCTGGGACCATTCCAAGGTAAGGTCGCTTGTATTAGAATACCCTTAGGAGCAGGTGTTTGTGGTACTGCTGCTAAAACCGGAGAGGTTCAGCGTATTGCCGATGTTCACCAATTTTCAGGTCATATTGCCTGTGACGCCGCCAGTAATGCTGAAATAGTACTGCCGGTGAGAAAAGAAGGTAAAGTGGTGGCTGTATTAGATATTGACAGTACCCGATTTGAGCGTTTTGATGCTGATGATCAAGCAGGCTTAGAAGCCTTAGTGCAGACTTTTGAATCGAGTCTGGTATAACGATGAAAGAATTTGTTGTTATTCACGATTTCCTGGTCTCAGAAGCGGTTGTCGGAGACTGGGAAGGAAATGAAGAGCAGGTAGCAGAAAGGTTAAATGAAATTTATCATACCCTTTATGCATGTGCCGAAGAAGATATAGAACCTAATGTACTTACTCAGCTGTTAGAGCGGGTATGGGATACTTGGATCGGGCAGGAAGAACTGCCGGATTTAGAAACGGATGATATTTATGACTGGTGCCAACATGTTTTGGAAAACCGGGATCAGTATCTTCAGGATTAAATTTTTATTTTGAGTTAAATTGTATTTATGGAAACTAAACGTACTAGCAGTAAAGAATTAATTGCCTATTTAGCAGAAAAATTTCCCGCGTGTTTTTCTGTCGAAGGGGCTGCGAAACCATTAAAAATTGGCATTTTTCAGGAATTGGCACAAAAGCTGGCTGATGACGAAACTGTCAGTAAAACCCGTCTTCGCCAGGCGCTTCGTCATTACACCAGCAGCTGGCGTTACCTGAAGTCGATTAAAAAAGGCAGTTTTCGTATTGACTTAGAGGGGAATCATGCTGAAGAAATCGATCAGGCTCAGGCAGATTATGCCAGCAAAACCTTAAAAGAAAGCCAGGAAAAATTTGGTAACAAAAACCGTAAAGACAAAGAAGGTAAAAAACCTTATAAAGGAAATAAGCCTGCTGCGAAGGAGTCTGCGTCTGAAAAGCATAAGGCTAAATTTAAAGCGGTGAAAGCGACTAAACGTGAACCTGTAAAAAAAGAAAAGGTTACGCTGAAACCGGTAGAATCGGCTACTATTAGTGTAGGTAAGAATGTAAAAGTGCAATTAGGTAATGCGCCGATGGATGCGACAATCACCGAAATTGCAGGTAATGACATCAGTGTACAACTCGGTTCAGGAATGGTCGTTAAAACACAAATCCAAAATATATATTCTGAATAATATGGAGTAACAGGCATGCAAAAATTTTGTCGTATCGCACTTGCCGTATCCTTGTCATTAACAAGCATGCATTTATTTGCTTTTGATAGCAAGAACCAGGCTGACTCACTTCCCGTTCTCGCACCAGAAAGTCAACATGCAACAGCTACCAAGCGGATAACGGCGCAATTTACGCGTGCCCATTATAAACCTGTTGAAATAAACGATACTTTATCCGAGCAGATTTTTGATCGTTATATCAAGCAACTCGATTATGCCCGTAATGTCTTTATAGCCTCTGATATAGCCGGGTTTGAAAAGAACCGGCATGATTTTGATACTATGATCACCCGCGGGCAACTTGATGTTGCCTATGATATTTATAACCTCAATATGCAGCGCCGGTTAGAGCGTTATGAATATGCATTAACTCAGCTGGAAAAGCCGTTTGATTTCACTAAGGACGAAGTTTACAGCTTTGACCGGGAAGAGGCGCCCTGGCCGGTATCTGAAGCCGAATTAAATCAATTGTGGCGGTTAAAGGTAAAATACGATGCCCTGAACCTGACCCTGGCGGGTAAGGAATGGCCAAAAATTCAGGAAATTTTATCTAAACGTTATAAATACGCCATTAAGCGTTTGAAGCAAAGCGAAAGTGAAGATGTTTTTCAAATTGTGATGAACAGTTTTGCCCGGGTCGTTGAGCCTCATACTTCTTATCTTTCTCCCCGTAATGCCGAACGTTTCCAGATGGAAATGAACTTATCCCTTGAAGGTATAGGGGCGGTGCTTAGGGCTGAAGAAGATTATACCGTGATACAAAGTGTTGTTTCCGGTGGCCCTGCCGATAAGTCTAATGAATTAAAACCAAAAGATCGTATTGTAGGGGTTTCCCAGGATAATAAAGAATTTGTCGATGTCATCGGCTGGCGTCTTGATGATGTGGTTGAACTGATCAAGGGACCTAAAGGCAGTAAAGTTCGTTTGCAGGTATTACCCGGAGAATCGGATGACGATGCCAGTACCAAAATTGTTTCTATTATCCGCGATACCATTAAACTCGAAGACAGGGCAGCCAAGTCCGAAGTTTATTACGAAAAAGCCGGCGATGTAGACAGTAAAAAACTGGGGGTGATCACTATCCCGAGTTTTTACAATAATCTTTCCCGCGATGTTAAAAAAGAGCTGGATTCACTAAAAGCCCAGCAGGTTGAAGGCATTATCGTCGATCTGCGTGGCAACGGCGGTGGTTCATTAACCGAAGCGACTTTGCTTACCGGTCTTTTTATTGATAAAGGCCCTGTGGTCCAGGTAAGGGACGGCGCCAACCGGGTATCGGTAAACAGCGATAAAGACGGTTATAGCTATTATGACGGGCCGTTAACCGTAATGGTGGACCGTTACAGTGCATCGGCCTCCGAAATTTTTTCTGCAGCTATTCAGGATTACAGCCGCGGTGTTATTGTCGGTGAACATACCTTTGGTAAAGGCACCGTTCAGCAGCACAGAGGGTTGGGCCGGGTTTACGATCTCTATGAGAAGCCTTTTGGCAGCATTCAGTTTACTATCGCCAAGTTTTACCGTATCAATGGCGGCAGCACCCAGCACCGGGGGGTATTGCCCGATATTGAATATCCGTCGGCGGTTGACCCTGAGGATTGGGGAGAAAGCCGGGAAGAAAATGCACTGCCCTGGGATCAAATTGCTCAGGCCAAGTATACTAAGCTCAATGATCTTAGCTCGGATCTGGCTTATTTAAATTCCCTGCATAAAGAGCGGATCAAAAGCAATAAAGAGTTTAACTATTTGTTAGATGATATTGTGGTCTATCAGGCAGAAAAAGACGATAAGACTATCTCGTTGAATTTGGCCAAGCGTAAAGCGAAAAGGGAAGAGCGCAAGGTGAAGCAACTGGCACGTACCAACGAAAGGTTAGTGGCGATGAAGATGGAACAAGTGAAATCTTTAGACGATTTGCCTGATGAACTTGATGAGTTAGATCCCTTTTTAGATGAAACCGCCAAAATCACTTTTGATCTGGTTTCCCTGGGGAAAGTTGCTAAAAAATAACGGGCGTAATAGCGTATGAAGCCGCCGGCCATGGCGGCTTTTGTTTATCTGCACCATAAGAAATATCCATAAAATAAGAATAGTTATTTACCAAACCTTGCCTTAACCACCATAGCTGCGAAGTAAATAATAAAGAAAGCACTTGCACTCTTTAAAGAGACTAGGCATGTTAAGCAGGCTTTGATGCCAACATATACAAGAAAAGGCTTATTGACAGAGTGTTTCCTTATGTGTGCTTGGTATGACTTCAATAATAATTAAGTATAAGAAGGTTTCAATATAACCATGACAGACACTCCTTTGAAAAAATCTCCCAGTATGGTCGATACCTTTATCCCGGTATTAGCCCTGGTGGCCATGCTAGCCACTGCAGTAGGTTACTTTGGTGATAATTCATCTTATGGTCCCAATCAGATTGCCTTATTGATCAGTATGGGCCTGGCGATGGTCATAGGATTAAAGAATGGCCATAGCTGGCGTGAAATGGAGAAAGCCGTGGTTAACGGTATTTCATTATCCCTGGGGGCTGTGCTGATTTTACTTTCCGTAGGCGCATTAATCGGTACCTGGTTATTATCCGGCACTGTACCGACCATGATCTACTATGGTTTGAAAATTTTGGATCCCAGCTGGTTTTATGCCGCCGCCTGTATTATTTGTGGCATAGTAGCCATGAGTATCGGCAGCTCCTGGACGACGGCGGCTACCATAGGTGTTGCCTTGCTCGGCATAGCACAGGGCCTGGGGTTATCGCCGGCCATTACCGCGGGTGCGGTCATTTCCGGGGCATATTTTGGCGATAAAATCTCTCCACTGTCTGAAACTACCAACCTGGCCCCGGCTGTTGCCGGCAGCGAGTTATTCGCCCATATCCGCTATATGTTATGGACTACGGTGCCTTCGATCTCAACGGCAATCGTGATTTTCCTGATACTGGGTTTTTCTGAAACCTCCAGCGCGGATACCAATGCCATCGATATGATGAATAGCCAGCTGGCACAGCAGTTTAACCTCAGTATTTTTAACCTTATTCCCTTAGTTGTACTGTTAGCGATGGCGATTAAAAAAGTACCGGCTTTTCCCGCGGTTTCTATCGGCGCGCTGTTAGGGGGAGTATGGGCGGTATTGTTCCAGCAGGACTTGATCATGCGCCTGGCAAGCGAAGGCAGTGAGGCGTTTGCCGGTAATCTTATGGTGGTATGGACCGCCTTTTTCGACGGCGTAGCAATCGAAACCGGCGATGCCGAGCTGAACAAGCTGTTAAGCGGTGGTGGTATGTCAAGTATGTTAACGACCATCTGGCTGATCATGTGTGCGTTAAGTTTTGGTGCTGTGCTTGAGCATTTAGGCATGTTGCGTAAGCTGGTGGAGTCTATTCTTGCCGCCGCGAAATCAACCGGCAGCCTGATTGCCAGTACGGTTGCCACCTGTATCGGTACTAACTTGATCACCGCAGATCAATATATGGCGATTGTGATGCCCGGGCGTATGTATAAAGAAGAATATCAGCGCCGGGGACTGGATCCTGTGGTATTAAGCCGTACTTTGGAAGACTCAGGCACCATTACTTCGCCGCTTATTCCCTGGAATACCTGTGGCGCCTATATGTCCAGCGTGTTGATGGTTAATCCTCTGGAATATATCTTCTATTGCTTCTTTAACCTGATCAATCCGATGCTGGCGATTGTTTATGGCATGATCGGATTTAAAATAAAAAAATTGGTTAAAAGCAGCTAATTTTTTAAAGTAAATATTTATTCAAAAACCTGTGTTATGCAGGTTTTTTGTTTTTCAGCTTGTTTATTTATAAAATAATATTCATCAAGGCCAACTGACTGGCCGTATTCAGGGACCTATTTATGAGTGAATTTACCCCACGTTATCTGGCAGATTACCAAGTTTCAGCTTTTACTATTTCTACTATCGATTTAACGTTTGAATTAGATGATACCGCCACGAAAGTCACCAGTGTGATGTCGGTGAAACGCCAGGGCAGTGGTGAAGAGCCGCTTGTGCTTGATGGCGAACACCTGACTTTACTGTCGGTAAAAATAGACCAATGCCTGTTATCTGCCAGCGATTATTATTTATCGGCTACCGGATTGGAAATTCCGGTACGGGCAGATGAATTCCAATTAACCATAGTTACGGAAATAAACCCCCAGGACAATACTGCCCTGGAAGGGCTCTTTAAGTCCGGTGATGCTTTTTGCACCCAGTGTGAAGCCGAAGGTTTCAGGCGAATAACCTATTATCTGGACCGCCCGGATGTGATGGCCGTTTTTACCAGCAAAGTTATAGCCGATAAAATCAAGTATCCATATTTACTTTCAAACGGTAATAAAATTGCCTCGGGAGAGCTGGATAACGGCAAACATTTTGTCCAGTGGCATGATCCCTTTCCCAAGCCCTGTTATTTGTTTGCCCTGGTGGCCGGTGATTTTGACTTGCTGCAGGACAGTTATCTAACTTCAGAAAACAGAGAAGTGGCGCTGGAAATATTTGTCGATAAAGGCAACCTGGCAAAAGCCGAGCATGCCATGGCTTCTTTAAAAAATGCCATGGCCTGGGACGAAGAAACCTTTTCCCTGGCCTACGATTTAGATATCTATATGATAGTGGCGGTCGACTTCTTCAATATGGGGGCGATGGAAAACAAAGGATTGAATGTTTTTAACAGTAAATATGTGCTGGCAGACACGGAAAGCGCCACAGACGTGGATTATTATAATATTGAAGCTGTGATCGCCCATGAATATTTCCATAACTGGACCGGTAATCGCGTGACTTGCCGGGACTGGTTTCAGCTGAGTTTAAAGGAAGGTTTGACGGTTTTTCGCGATCAGCAGTTTAGCGGAGACATGAATTCTAAAACGGTGAGCCGTATTCAGAATGTCAGGGTGCTGAGATCGCAACAGTTTGCCGAGGATGCCGGGCCTATGGCGCATCCCATCAGGCCGGAAAAGGTCATGGAAATGAATAATTTCTATACCTTAACCGTATATGAAAAAGGCTCAGAAGTTATCCGCATGATCCACACCTTGCTCGGGGCAGAGGGCTTTGCCAAAGGCATGGCATTATACTTTGAACGTTTTGACGGTATGGCCGTTACCTGCGATGATTTTGTCAATGCCATGGCAGATGCCTCCAAGGTTGATTTAACTCAGTTCAAGCGCTGGTACAGCCAAAGTGGCACGCCACACCTGAAAGTTAGCGAAAGCTTCGATCCCGAGGCGAACTTGTATCACCTGACCATCAGCCAACATAACCAGGCGGGTGAATTGTCTTCACCGCAGAGTTGCCTGCATATTCCGGTAAAAATGGAGCTCATTGATGCCGACTCAGGCATTGGCCAGCAACAGTTGCTGGAATTAACCGCTCCGGAGCAAACCTGGACCTTTGAGCATTACCAGGCAAAACCTGTGGTGGCTCTACTGGAAGACTTTTCTGCGCCGGTGAAAGTGGATTTTGAACAAACGGACTTGGCGCTGGAAGTGTTAATGCTGGCAGCCAGCGACGGCTTTTGCCGCTGGGATGCCGGACAAAAACTCTTAAGCCGTTATCTGCATAAGCTGGTGTTGGAGCCGGGTTATGCACTGCCGGCGAGCCTGATCACCATCTTCAGTAAAATTTTACAAAAAGATTCAGATCCGGCCTTTACCGCCGAGCAATTGACTTTACCCGCGTTTGGCGAGGTCGTGGACCAAATCCACCAGGTAGACCCGCTTGCCCTGGTGAATGCTTTGAAAACGTTAAAAGGTTTTTTAGCCAAGGGCTTGCAGGAGCCATTAAGCGCCTGCTATCACAACTGTGCCGAAAAAACAGCGCTCAGCCATCAACAAGCTATCGGTAATCGGGCACTGAAAAATATCTGTTTATCTTATCTGGCGGTATTACCCGGGGCCGATACCCTGGTTGCGGCTCAGCTGAGCAGTGCCGCAAATATGACAGATACCTTAGCGGCGCTCAATGCTTCTGCATATAACAACTTACCGGCCTTTGACAGCCAGATGTCTGCTTTTGAAAGCAAATGGCATGACACGCCCCTGGTGGTGGATAAATGGTTTACCATCAATGCCAGCTTAAACAGTGACGATATCTTTGAACGCCTGGCGGCCTTGCTTAAACATCCGTTATTCAGTATTAAAAACCCGAATCGTGCGCGGGCTTTGATCGGTGCCTTTGTCAGCGCCAATCCGCAATACTTTCATTGTCAAAGCGGGCGGGGATACCAGTTCCTGGCAGAGCAAATAAAAAGGCTTAATGAAATTAATCCGCAGGTGGCGTCACGTTTGATCACCCCGCTTATCCAGTATAAGGAATATGATCTTTCGCGCCAGCAACTGATGCTGGAGCAGCTTAAAGTACTGCGTGCTTTGCCGCAACTATCTAAAGATCTGCTGGAAAAATTGGATGCGGCATTAAACTAACACCATGAAGTATTATTTTTCCATTAATATGACCAGTGAGGAGTTTCTGCCCTATTACCAGGGGCAGATCCACTCCCTGATAGTCACCAGCACACAGGGGCAAAGGATCCAGTTTCCTGCCATGCATATCAGAAAATACCTGACCAGATCTGGGGTTCGGGGTTATTTCTGTATGGAAACCAAGAATAATAAGTTTTTATCTTTAAGCAAATTAAGATAATTAGAGTATATGCTTTAAACGGTGGTCTGACCATCTTTGAAATAATATCAGCCGCTGTTTTAACAGAAATAGCGGCTAATTCCTTCACTTAATCGTCCTGAAACCCACAAAAGCCATATTGTTTTAAACAGGTGTTTTAAACGATGTTTTAGCTTTCCGATTAATTTCAATGCAAGTCATTAAAATACAGTGCCTTAACAAATGTGTTTTGGTCTTGCCTCATGACGCAAATGATGCAATTATTGTTTAATCCACAAAAGTGGGATAGAAAAATAAAAAGTAAGAACAACTAAGAATAATTGTTTCGGGACTGGGGAGAGAATGAATGAAACATCATCCGCGCGATAAGTTTTATAAAAAGCCATTGGCTTTGAGTATTACCGCCGCTTTAATGTCTTTCGCGGCGAGTCAAGCATCCGCGGCTAATTTCCAACTGGGCGACTTTGATATCAGTTTTGACTCTACCTTTACGGCAGGCTCAAGTTGGCGCGTAGAAGACAGGAATTGGTCAGACAATGTCGCTAAATCAAATAACCTGAAAAATGGTTTTGACTTTAGCAGTTACAATGCCGCCTTTAATAATGAGCCGGGCGGGTTGAGTCAAAGAGATATCTGGCTTGGATCAGGCAACTACTCCAATAACGGTGATAACGGTAACCTTAATTACGACTCCGGTGAAACCTTTTCAAAAATGATCAAAGGCAGCCATGAACTGGACATCCGCAATGGGGATTTTGGTCTGTTCGTGCGCGGCATGTATTTTTATGACTTTGAAATGATGGATGAAAGTCGTGCCTGGGACAATCCCATCAACGGCAATACCAATGATCCCTGTCGTGACAAGGAAGCCCGTGAGCAACTTTGCCGCGATGTTCGCTTACTCGATGCTTTTGTTTATGGTGATTTTGAAATAGGTGAGATGCCGTTATCCATACGTCTGGGCCAGCAGGTGATAAGCTGGGGTGAAAGTGCGTTAATCTCCCACGGATTAAGTGAAATAAACCCGGTAGATATTTCTCGTTTAAAAGCGCCGGGCGCAGAGCTTAAAGAAGCCTTTATTCCTTTTGGTGCCTTATGGGCGTCTTTAGGGGTAACGGAAAATTTCAATATCGAAATGTATTATCAGTATGAGTGGGAAAAAACGATTTTGCCGGCACCGGGCAGTTATTTTTCCACCAATGATTTTGCCGGCGACGGCGGTCAGTACAACAATATCCAGTTAGGTTTTGGCGGTCGTCCTGACTTAGACCTGGATTCTTTGCTGGAAGGCTTAAATGAAATCGGCGATATGCTTCGCTCTGGTGATCCTGAGCAGATGGCTGCAGCACAAGCGGCTTATGTCCAGTATCCTACTAAGGTGACCTTACGGGCGCCGGGCTCACAAGCGGAGATAAAGCCGGAAGACGGTGGTCAGTACGGTTTACGTTTATCCTGGTATCTGCCTGAGTTTAACGATACTGAATTAAGTCTGTATTATGTTAACTATCATAGCCGCCGGCCATTATTTTCCGGAGTTACTGCCGACTTCTCGGCTGAAACCATGGGCGCCGATCTGGCAACCATCGCCAGCGGTCCCGTGACGATAGACAACTACAGTGATTTAAATACCTTCTCTCAAGTGCTGTTATCTTACCCTGAAGACATTAATATGTATGCGTTAAGCTGGAACTCAACCTTAGGCACCACTGCCTTCTCGGGTGAGATCACTTATCGTCAGGACGAGCCGCTGCAAATCGATGATGTAGAATTGTTATTCGCCGCTATGCCGCAGCAGTTATATAATGCCGGTCTTAGAGACGATACTAACTATGTTTCACAGATGGTAGACAGTACAGGTAATCCATACGGCTCCGGTGTACAGGCCAATGGTTTTATTTTATCCGATACCATACAGGCGCAAATGACTTTTGCTCATTTGTTTGGTCCTACGCTAGGTGCCAGCCAGTTTACGACCTTATTGGAAGTTGGCGCTATCAGCATCGAAGATATGCCGGATAAAGATGAGCTGCGTTTGAACGGCCCGGGTACTGGGCGAAGTGGTGTTATTGCTACTGCGCCGGGCCTTAATGACGCCCTGCAGGGCGGTGTGGAAACCAATCCTTTCCCGGATGATTTCGCCTGGGGTTACCGCGTAGTGACTAAGCTCGAATATAACGATGTTTTTGCCGGGATTAATGTCTCGCCGAAAATGGTGTTCTCCCATGACGTCCAGGGGATCACACCCGATCCTATCTTCCTGTTTGTCGAAGATCGCAAGTCTGTATCCCTTGGGGTAACGCTTGACTATCAAAGCCGCTGGTCAGCCGATTTCAGCTACAACAGCTTCTTTGACGGTGTAGGCACCACCAATCAGATGGAAGATCGTGATTTTGTTTCTTTTAGTGTTAAATATTCTATTTAAGGGCATCCAACAATGAAAAATATTTCCCTTTTATCATTAGCCGTATCGCTTGCCTTTACCAGTGGCGCAGCCTTGGCCAAGATATCGCCGGAACAGGCGGCAAAGTTAAATAAAGAATTAACGGTTTTTGGTGCTGAACGCGGCGCCAATGCCGACGGTTCGATACCTGCCTGGGACGGCGGGATCAAATCTGCACCGGCAGGTTTTAAACCCGGCGATCATCACCCGGACCCGTATCCGGGGGATAAGGTACTTTATACGGTAACTTCGAAAAACCTTGGCCAGTATAAAGACTTGCTGACACCGGGACAGATCAAGTTATTTGAAACTTACCCTGATAGCTATAAAATGAATGTCTATCAGACACGCCGCTCGGCCTCGTATCCCGAGCATGTATATAAGGCCACGCTTGATAATGCCACCCGCGCCGAGCTGGTACAGGAAGGTAACGGTATCAAACAGGCATCAGTCGGTATTCCTTTCCCGATCCCCGCCAACGGTTTAGAAGCCATCTGGAACCATATCCTGCGTTACCGCGGTGAAGCCATTACCCGTCAGGGTGGACAGGCGGCGCCAACGGCTTCGGGTGATTATACCTACATGGGCTTTGATGACCGTTTATTGGTGCCTTATGGCGTAAAAGATGCGTCACCGGAGCAGCTTGAGCAAACCAATATCTTGTTTAAGTTTAAGCAAAAAGTGACCGAGCCTGCCCGTTTAGCCGGTACCGCCTTGCTGGTTCATGAAACCATGGATCAGATCAAAACGCCTCGCCAGGCCTGGACTTATAACACAGGTCAGCGCCGGGTACGTCGTGCGCCGAATGTTGCTTATGATGCACCGGGCACAGCGTCTGATGGCCTGCGTACCACAGATGACTTTGATATGTTTAACGGCGCGCCGGATCGTTATACCTGGACCCTGAAAGGGAAAAAGGAATTGCTTATTCCTTATAACGACTACCGCTTGCACAGCGACCAAATCAAATATGATGACGTGTTAAAGGCCGGTCATATCAACCCTGATCTGGTGCGTTATGAAAAGCACAGGGTGTGGGTGGTTGAAGCGGACTTGAAAGCCAATACCCGCCATACCTACAAAAAACGTGTCTTCTTTATCGATGAAGACAGCTGGCAAATTGCGGTAACGGATATCTATGATAACCGTGATGAACTTTACCGCGTTGGTGTCGCCCATGGTATCAACTATTATGAAGTTCCGACTCAATGGTCTACACTGGAAGTCTTCCATGACTTGCAATCTCGTCGTTATATCGCGATGGGCTTAGATAATGAAGCCAATATGTATGACTTCTCTGCCCAAATGAAAGAGAAATCCTTCACACCGGCGGCATTAAGAAGAGAAGGGCGCCGCTAAAATCGCGCCTGATGGAAACGGTTGGCAACTGCCAACCGTTTTTTTACCTTTTTTATTAATCGTTTATTATTTTTATTCTGGATTTTCATGAAGCGTTTTTTAGCCCTTTCCCTGTTTTGTCTTAGCAGCTTTTTATCCCAAGCTTCTGCTGCGCCTATCGCCTCAGAGCCGGCGCCTTTGGCCAGCCAGTCGCTATTACTCGATATCGTCAGTGCCGGCGCTGATAAACTGGTGGCCGTGGGTGAGCATGGTCATATTTTAACGTCAACTGACGGCAATAACTGGCAGCAAGCTCAGGTGCCGGTGCAATCGACCCTGACCAGCGTTTATTTCGTTAACGAACAGTCAGGTTGGGCGGTGGGTCATGATGCCAGTATTTTGCATAGTAACGACGGCGGTTTAAGCTGGCACGTACAGCAATATCTGCCGGAGCGGGAAAAACCTCTGCTCGATATCGTTTTTAGAGATGAAAATCACGGCCTGGCGGTCGGGGCCTACGGCCAGTTGTACCGTACCCATGACGGCGGCAAAAGCTGGACCTTTGAATTTCATGATGAATTTTTACATCCGGATGATGCGGATTATATCGAAGAGTTGAAGCAGGAAGATGAAGAAGCCTACCTTGATGAAATCTCCAGTATCCTGCCGCATTTTAACCGTATTTTTATGGACGGCCGCACCTTATACCTAGTGGGTGAAATCGGTCTGATTGCCAAAAGCAATGACTTTGGTGTTTCCTGGCAAACCTTTGATGAAATTTACCAGGGGTCATTTTTTGATTTAACCCGCACCCAACAAGGCAATCTTTTAGTGGCGGGGCTCAGGGGCAATGTTTTTCGCAGCCTGAAAAACGGTACGCCATGGCAGCATGTTGATACCGGCACCACCGCCTTGATTAATTCTATTGTGCTGGCAGGAGAAGAAAGCATTTTACTGCTCGGCAATAACGGCGTCTTGCTTGAAAGTAGGGATGACGGGGTGAGCTTTACCTTGAAGCCGCAGGCAGACGGTAAGGCCCTGATCGCCGGTGTCTGGTTTAAAGGCAAGCTGGTGGCGGTCTCAGACGTAGGTATCAAAACAATCACAATTATGAAGTAGAGACATGAGTAAAATAACTATTTTCAATCGTTTAGAAGTTGGTATTTTTCGCCATCGTTTAGCTGTGTTATGTGTTTTTCTTGCCGCCACCGTATTTTTATTGTTCCAGGCGACCCAAATAAAACTTGATGCTGCATTTACCAAGAATATCCCGCTAAATCACAGCTACATGAAAACTTACCTCAAACACAGGAAAGATTTCGGCGGCGCCAACAATATCCTGATCTCTGTTTGTGATACCCGGGGGGATATTTTTAACCCGGAGTTTTTCTCGGCCCTTAAAGGGGTGCATGACAAATTATTCTTTATTCCGGGGGTTGACCGTATCCAGGTAAAATCCCTGTTCTCTCCCAGCACGCGTTTTGTTGAGGTGGTCGAAGACGGTTTTGCCGGCGGCCCTGTGATCCCTGCCGACTTTCAGCCCACTGAAGCTGGCCTGGCGGTGGTGAAAGCCAATATTGAAAAGGCGGGTATCGTCGGACGTATTGTTGCCGATGACTACAGCTGCGCCATGGTGAAATCGGCATTGATGGAAATCGACCCGCAAACGGGTGAAAAACTCGATACCCTGAAATTTGCCGGGCAGCTTGAGCAGGAAGTGCGTCAGGAGTTTGAAAAAGACAATATCAGTGTCCATGTCATCGGTTTTGCTAAAATGGTCGGCGATGTTGCCGAAGGGGCCAAAGGGGTGGTAACTTTCTTTGGTATCGCTATCGCCATTACCGCGGTGATGGTGTATTTCTTCTGCCATAGTGTCAGCTTAACTATCTTACCTATTGTCTGCTCGCTTATTGCCGTGATTTGGCAAATGGGGATGTTATCTACCTTAGGTTTTGGTCTGGATCCGATGTCGATTCTGGTGCCGTTTTTGGTTTTTGCCATCGGGGTCAGCCACGGGGTGCAAATGATCAATTCCGTGGTCAAACAGGTGGCCATGGGATACAGCTCTAAGGATGCCGCGCAAAACAGCTTCCGCGCATTACTCATTCCCGGTGGTGTGGCATTATTATCCGATACCGTCGGTTTTATGACTTTGCTGGCCATTGATATCGGTATTATCCGCGAATTAGCGATCACTGCCTCCCTTGGTGTGGCGATGATTATCCTGACCAACCTGATTTTACTGCCGCTGTTGGTGTCTTACCTGAAAATACGTCAGCAGGCAAACAAGCAAGTCGAGAACAAAAATCCAGCTATCTGGTTTGTGATGGCAAAATTTGCCAGCAGGGGGCCGGCGACTGTGATTTTGCTGCTCGCGGCGGTTCTATATGCCTTTGGTTATTATTATGCCCAAAACATGAAAATCGGTGAGCTGCATGCCGGTGCTCCTGCACTGCATGAAAGTTCGCGTTATAACCAGGATACCTTTTTGATCACCGATAAATACGCCATTAGTGTCGATTATATGTCGGTGATTGTTGAAACCAAGGCAGATGCCTGTACCTATCATAAAAACCTCGATGTGATTGACCGCTTCCAGTGGCGCATGGAAAATGTCGCCGGGGTGCAATCGGCGGTCAGCCTGGCATCGATCGCAAAAATCGTCAATGCCGGTTATAACGAAGGTAATCCTAAATGGCGTGTCTTGTCCCGCAACCAGCAAAGCCTGGTGCAATCTATTGCCCGGGTGCCCACCAACAGCGGCTTACTTAATACCGACTGTAGCGTGATGCCGGTAATTTTGTTTTTAGAAGATCATAAGGCTGAAACCATTAACCGCGTCGTGGATGCGGTGAAGCTTGCATCAAGTGAATTAGGCCATGACGAGCTGAACTTTAAGCTGGCCTCGGGTCCGGTCGGGGTAATGGCGGCCACCAATGAAGCGGTGGAAGCGGCGCAAATTCCTATGATGTTATATGTTTATGGTGCGGTGATCTTATTGTGTCTGATCAGCTTTAGAAGCGTTCGGGCAACGATTTCTGTGGTGGTGCCTTTGTATATAGTATCGACACTGGCACAGGCACTGATGACGGCCCTGGACATCGGCCTGACGGTTTCTACCTTGCCGGTGATCGCTTTAGGGGTTGGTATCGGTGTGGATTACGGTATCTATATTCTCTCCACCATGAGCATCAAGCTTAAAAACGGCGACAATATTCAAACGGCTTATCTTGAGGCGCTGAAAGAGCGGGGCAGTGCGGTGCTTATTACCGGTATTACCCTGGCGATTGGTGTTTCTACCTGGTTCTTCTCAGATCTGAAATTCCAGGTGGATATGGGCATACTGTTAACCTTTATGTTCCTGGTGAATATGCTGGCGGCGGTTATTGTCCTGCCTGCTATTGCCACTTTCTTGTGGCCGAATAAAAAACTGGCTGCGCCCAAGCAGGATAAGCCAGAAATAGAGCATCAGGTGGTCGGATAAGTTATCGATGTTGAGCATGTAAATGCCGTGGTAACTTTTCAGCAGTGATAAAAAAAATTTTTAATCACTTACCTGCATAAATAAACAAGAAAATGGCCGAAAGGCCATTTTCTATTTATTACAGATGAATAAACAATTAAATTTATTATCCCCCGGCACAGCCCCGATACCGCTTTCTTCGTACTGCCCTAAAAAAACACTCGCAATAGCCTAACTTTCTTAATAAAATCGCACCCATGGTCTATCTTGATAGACGAGTTTCATAATAATTATTTTAAGCGTTTTATCCAAAAGGAAAACGGCATGGCGTTAGTAGACGGTTTACCCTCAGTAATACTTAACAACGTAGCGAAATTAATACAGCAAAAAGTCCCCGAAGAATCCTCTTCTCTAGTAGAGCAGTTTTCAGATCTCCTATATGGAAATATCTCAAACCTTGATCTGGCCCATCGCAATGACAGTGATATGTATGGCGCCACATTAAGTTTATGGAATTCACTCAATGGTCATGAAGCCGGCTCTCCTGTGATTAAGGTGTTTAATCCCCAGGTTTCAAAACACGGTTGGAAATCCAGCCACACCATTATCGAAGTTATCGTCGAAGATATGCCATTTTTGGTTGATTCCATGCGTATTGCGCTAAATCGCCTGGGCGTGTCTCCGCATTTAATGCTTAATTGCCCGATGAAAGTCGTGCGCGATAAGAAGAATCAAATTACTACCCTGGCACCGGCATCGAATAAATCGTTGAAGTCGGCCGTTGTCGAAACAGTATTTTTCATTGAAATTGACCGCCAGACCGAGCAGGATGTTATCGATAATATTGCCGTAGAACTACATTCAGTGGTGAGCGATATTTCCCTGACGGTGACCGACTGGCAACCTATGCTTAAGCGCCTCAAAGAAGTTACCGCAGAACTTAAAAAAGGCAAACAACCTTGCTCCAAGCAAGAGCGCGAAGATGCGCTGGAGTTTTTAAACTGGATTGCCCAGGATCATTTTACCCTGATGGGTTACCGCTCTTATGACGTCACTGAGCTCAAAGGGGATACCGCCCTAGAAGCCAATGTCGACTCCAGCCTGGGTTTGATGAAAAACTCCAACGGCACTAAGCAGCGCTTGATTTCTACCTTAAGCGAGTCTGCCCGTGAAATTGCCCTGGGCGAAAATTTACTGATTTTAACCAAAACCAACTCCCGCTCGCGGGTGCACCGTCCGGCGCACCTGGACTATATCGGTATCAAGCGTTTTGATGCTAAAGGTAAGGTCGTCGGTGAAGAGCGTTTTGTCGGTTTATTCGGCTCGGCTTATTACACCAACAGCGCCCTGGACTTACCGTTAATTAAGTCCAAAGTAACCGCCGTTTGTGCGGCATCGGGTTTTGCCGAAGGCACACATGCCTACAAGTCTTTGATTAATATCTTAGAAACTTACCCGCGTGATGAAATCCTGCAAGCCAATACCGATGTCTTGCTGCAAAATGTCTTGGGTATTTTGCAAATGCAGGAGCGTGATTATTCCGGCTTGTTTATCCGCCGTGACGACTTTAACCGTTTCTATTCCTGTATGGTTTATGTGCCGCGCGAGCGTTATAACACTAAGTTACGTATAGAAACTCAGGCCTTGCTGCAAAAAGCGTTTGGCAGCGATCAGGAAGTTGAATTTACTACCTACTTCTCTGAATCGGTACAGGCAAGAACCCACTACATAGTCCGGGTCAAAAACACTAAAGCAGATATTAATGTGAAAGAAATTGAAAAGAACCTAAACGAAGCTGCCCGCAGCTGGGACGATAAACTGGCGGATGCCCTGAACTCCCATAAAGGGGAAGCAAAAGGTAAAGCATTAAGCCGTAAATATGTCAGCTTCCCGCAATCTTATAAAGATGAGGTTCTGCCGGGCACCGCCATTGTCGATATTGAAAAGCTAGAAGCCTTATCAGCCGATAATGCCCTGGAAATGTTGTTTTACCAGCCGCAGGAAGAAAAGTCCGGCAGCCGCTATGTTAAATTAAAACTGTTCCATAAAGGCGAGCCGCTGCACCTTTCCGATGTATTGCCTATGCTGGAAAATTTTGGTTTGCGTGTTATCGGTGAAAGCCCGTATGCGGTTCGCACCTCTGAAGGGGAAACCTGCTGGATCCTGGACTTCTCAATGTTGCTGACCGGCGATCGCAGTTTTGACCTGCAAAAAGTCCAGTCCCTGTTCCAGGATGCGTTTGCCCGGGTATGGAGCGGTGCGTTAGAAGATGACGGTTTTAACCGCTTGATTTTAGGCGCCGGTTTAGGCGGGCGTGAAGTCTCCATCTTACGTGCCTTTGCCAAATACGAACGCCAGATCGGCGGTACTTTCAGTCAAAGTTATATTGAAGATACCTTTGCCCGTTACCCGAACCTGGCAGAGCTTTTGATCACCTTGTTTAACAACCGTTTTGATCCGAAAGCGAAAGTAAGCGCCAAGGCGGAAACCAAGCTGGCGGAAGAAATTGAGTCTTCTTTAGATAATGTTGCCAACCTGGATGATGATCGTATCATTCGCCGCTTTGTCGAAATGATCCATGCCACCATACGTACCAACTACTTCCAGCAAGATGCGCAAAAACAGGATAAGTCTTATATTTCCTTTAAGATCTTGCCGGAGCAAATTTCTGAAATTCCTCAGCCGGTGCCTGAATTTGAGATCTTCGTTTATTCTCCTCAGGTCGAAGGCGTACATTTACGTGGCGGTAAGGTTGCCCGCGGTGGTTTGCGCTGGTCCGACAGGCGTGAAGATTTCCGTACCGAAGTGTTAGGCCTGGTAAAAGCCCAGCAGGTTAAAAATACCGTGATTGTGCCTGTGGGCGCCAAAGGTGGCTTTGTTTGTAAACAGCTGCCTGCCGGCGGTAGCCGCGCTGAGATTTTTGAAGCGGGTAAAAAATGTTACCAGACCTTTATCCGTGGTTTGCTTGATATCACTGATAACATAGTTGCCGGCGACATAGTCCCGCCGCAAAATGTTGTCCGTCACGATGAAGACGATGCCTACCTGGTTGTTGCCGCCGATAAAGGCACGGCAACCTTCTCGGATATCGCCAACGGTATTGCCGAAGAATACAACTTCTGGCTTGGTGATGCCTTTGCGTCCGGCGGCAGTGTCGGTTATGACCATAAAGGCATGGGTATTACGGCCAAAGGCGCCTGGGAGTCGGTTAAACGTCATTTCCGTGAAATGGATATCGACTGTCAAAGCACAGATTTTACCTGTGTTGCCATAGGTGATATGGCCGGGGACGTATTTGGTAACGGTATGTTGCTTTCCAAGCATATCCGCTTGCAAGCCGCCTTTAACCATATGCATATCTTTATCGACCCGACACCGGTAGCGGCAACTTCTTATGTTGAACGTGAGCGCTTGTTTAATCTGCCGGGTTGTACCTGGGAAGACTACAACAAAGAGCTTATTTCAGAAGGGGGCGGGATCTTCAGCCGCTCGGCCAAGTCGATTAAGTTAACGCCGCAGATCAAGAAAATGATCGGCACGCAAAAACAAAGCATGGCGCCAAACGACCTGATGCAGGCCTTACTGAAAATGCAGGTGGACCTGCTATGGAACGGCGGCATCGGCACCTATGTTAAAGGTTCATTGGAAAGCCATTTAGAAGTGGGCGATCGTGCCAACGATGCCATCCGTATTAACGGCAGTGAGCTGCAGGCGAAAATCGTCGGTGAAGGCGGTAACTTAGGTTTAACCCAGCTTGGACGTATTGAAGCGGCGGCCAACGGTACCCGCTTAAATGCCGACTCGGTGGATAACGTCGGTGGTGTTGACTGCTCGGATAACGAAGTTAATATCAAAATCTTGCTTAACGGCCTGGTACAAAGCGGTGATTTAACCACTAAGCAGCGTAACCAGTTATTGTTTGATATGACAGACGATGTTTCTGAAATCGTACTGGAAGACTGTTACCGTCAGACTCATTCACTGTCTATTACCGCGATGCGCGGTGCGACTCAGTTAAAAGAGCAGACCCGCTTTATTCATGAGCTTGAAAGAGCCGGTAAATTAGATCGTGCGTTAGAGTTTATCCCCAACGACGATGAAATTGCCGAGCGTCTGGCACAAGGCAAAGGGTTTACCCGTCCTGAGCTGTCGGTATTGCTTGCCTACAGTAAAATGGTGCTCAAAGAGCAGCTGGTATGTCCGGAAGTCACCGAAAACGCCTATCATAACCGCTTATTGATCCAGGCATTCCCGAAATTACTTCAGGATAAATACAGCGAGCAGATGCAAGATCACCCGCTGCGCGCCGAGATCATCGCCACTAAACTTGCCAATAAAATCGGCAACGATATGGGCTTTAATTTTATTAACCGCATGCACGAAGAAACCGGTGCCACGGTTGCTGAAATTGCCAACTGTTATGTGATGGCCAGTGAAGTCTTTGACCTGCCGGCTTCATGGGAAATGATTGAAAGCCTGGATAACAAGATCTCTACCTTAGTGCAGACTGAAATGTTATTCCAACTGCGCCGCACAGTGCGCCGGGCAACACGCTGGTTCCTGCGCCACAGAAACAAGGCCTTGGATATTGCACAAACCATCGCTTTCTATCAGCCGACCTTCGAGAACATGACGAAGAATCTGCATAAGATGATGATAGACGATGAAGTAGCTCAGCTGAAGCGGGTTGAAAATGACCTGGTGCAGGCGGGTGTGCCGAAGAAAATTGCCTTGCGTATTTCTCAGTTAAGCACCTTGTTCTCGGTTATGGATATTGCCGAAATTGCCGCAGCAGACGGCCGCTCTATCGAGTTTGTTGCCGAGCTTTACTTTAAACTTGGCGCACGCTTACAGCTGCACTGGTTCCTGGATCAGATTACCCGTCAGCCGGTTTCCAACCACTGGCAGGCACTTGCCCGGGCATCTTTCCGTGAAGAGCTGGACTGGCAGCAACGCTCACTGACTTCTGTGGTGCTGCATATCGACACAAAAGGCAAAGATTCAAGTGCTATGCTGGACTTGTGGTTTGAGCAAGGGGCACAGCCGCTTGAGCGCTGGCAAAGCATTTTGGCTGATTTTAAAACCAGCCAAACCCATGAGTTTGCCAAGTTCTCAGTTGCCCTGCGTGAACTGATGTTATTGAGTTTACACGGCGATACCATTAATTAAAGAAAACTAAAAATCCCCGCATTGCGGGGATTTTTTTTGCCTACAGGGATGTAGGTATGTCGCGATCGCAGGATGCGAAAGAGTGACGAGATACAGGGATGTATTTATCCTGCGGTTATGGAGATGAAGAAGCAGGTTGTAAAACTTTTTATAAAAATATCGGCCGAAAGTCAGGCCGGAATATTTCATATCAGGCAATACCCTGACTTTGATTTATTTTGTAGCAAAGGAATTGCTACACTAAAACTGTTCAACTTATTTATGCTGTTAAAGGAGCACCATGTTATATCCCGCAATCCGCAAGTTACTGTTTAAATTTGACCCCGAAACCATTCATGAACTTACCATTAAAAGCCTGAAATCTACCGGAGCGACGCCGTTAAATAATTTCTATAAGCAAGCGGTGGCCGATAAACCCGTCGAGGTGATGGGGTTAAGGTTTCCCAATCCTGTAGGCCTGGCGGCTGGACTGGATAAAAACGGTGAATGTATCCGGGCCTTTGACGCCATGGGCTTTGGCTTTGTTGAAATAGGGACAGTAACACCGAGACCACAGCCGGGTAATGACAAGCCGAGAATTTTCCGTCTTGAGCAGGCCAATGCCATTATTAACCGCATGGGTTTTAATAATAAAGGCGTGGATTACCTGGTGGATCAGGTGCGCAAGGCCGATTTTAAAGGCGTTTTGGGTATCAATATCGGTAAGAACAAAGATACGCCGGAAGAAAAGGCCAAAGACGATTATCTTTTCTGTATGCGTAAGGTGTATCAACATGCCAGTTATATCACCATCAATATCTCTTCACCGAATACTCCGGGGCTGCGCTCGTTGCAATATGGTGAAGCGCTGGATGAATTGTTGTCATCTTTAAAAGATGAGCAAAAAATATTAGCGGAGCGCTATGGCAAATATGTGCCCGTTGCCGTGAAAATTGCCCCGGACTTAACCGAAGAAGAAATTGTTTCTATCGCCGAAAGCCTGATGAAAAATAACATTGATGGCGTGATAGCAACCAATACCACTTTAGCCCGGGATCAGGTCAGCCACCTGGAGCATGGCAATGAGCAGGGAGGCTTAAGCGGCGCGCCGGTTAAGGAGAAGAGCACAGAAGTTATCGCTCAGCTGGCCAAGGTACTTGACGGTAAATTACCTATTATCGGCGTTGGCGGTATCGCCAGCGGCGCAGATGCTGTTGAAAAAATCCGGGCAGGGGCGTCATTGGTGCAGGTTTATACCGGTTTTATTTACCAGGGACCTGAGCTGATCAAAGATATCGTCCAGTCTTTATAACCAAGCGAGTTATGATGACTAAATAAAAAAGCCGGTTACTTCTCAGTAACCGGCTTTTTTTATTCGGGAAGTATGCGATTAGTAGCTGTCGTTGTGTACGCTCAGTACCGCACGGCCTGACGGATCCGCCATCTTGCTGAAACTTTCATCCCAGGCTAAAGCTTCTGCCGTGCTGCAGGCCACCGACTTGCCGCCGGGCACACACTCTGCTGCCGAAGGCACAGGGAAGTGCTCTTCAAAAATGCTGCGATAGAAATAGGCTTCCTTGGTATCCGGGGTATTGACCGGGAACTTAAAGGCGGCACTTTCCATTTGCTGATCGCTGACCTGGGCTTCGACAAATGCTTTCAGGCTGTCAATCCAGGAGTAGCCGACACCGTCGGAGAACTGCTCTTTTTGACGCCACAAGATTTCTTTTGGCAGGTAACCTTCAAAAGAAGAGCGTAAAATACCTTTTTCCATTTTGCCACTGCCGCACATTTTATCTGCCGGGTTCAAGCGCATGGCAACATCCATAAAGTGCTTATCTAAAAACGGCACCCGGGCTTCTATGCCCCAGGCCGACATGGCCTTGTTGGCACGCAGGCAGTCAAACATGTGCAGTTTGCTCAGTTTGCGGTTGGTTTCCTCGTGAAATTCCTGTGCGTTTGGCGCTTTATGGAAGTAGAGGTAACCGCCGAAGATTTCATCGGCTCCTTCGCCGGATAGCACCATTTTAATACCCATGGCCTTGATTTTACGCGCCATCAGGTACATAGGGGTTGAAGCCCGCACTGTGGTCACATCATAGGTTTCCAGGTGATAAATCACTTCTTTGAGTGCGTCGATACCTTCCTGCTCGGTAAAGTGGATGGTATGGTGCACGGTACCGATACTGTCGGCGACCTTTTGTGCCGCTTCCAGGTCAGGTGAACCTTCAAGGCCAACGGCAAAAGAATGCACTTTTGGCCACCAGGCCTCAGATAAGTCGTTTTCTTCAACCCGGCGGGCGGCAAATTTCTGCGTGATAGCCGATACCAGGGAAGAGTCCAAACCGCCGGATAATAACACCCCGTATGGCACATCTGTCATCAAATGGCTTTTTACCGACTCTTCCAGGGCATGGCGTAAGTCATCTTTGCTGGAAGTGTTATCGGCCACCGCACCATACTCGTGCCAGTCGCGGATATAATATTTTTTCAGCTCGCCGTCTTTACTGTCGAGGATATGTCCCGGAGGGAATTCGCTGACGGTTTTACAAATCGGCATCAACGCTTTCATTTCTGAGGCGACATAAAAGTTACCGTCTTCGTCATGACCGGTATATAAGGGGATAATGCCCATATGGTCGCGGGCTACCAGGTAGCTGTTGTCGCTTTCATTGTATAAGACAAAGGCAAACATGCCCTGAAGGTGATCGACAAAGTCGCTGCCGTATTTTTCATACAGCGGCAGGATCACTTCGCAGTCAGAGCGGGTTTGAAATTCATAATCGCCGGTATGAAGTTCAGCGAGTTGTTTGTGATTGTAGATTTCACCATTAACGGCCAGCACGTGATTTCGATTTCGATTGTATAAAGGTTGCGCGCCGTTTTCGGTATCAACAATCGCAAGACGTTCGTGAACTAAAATTGCGTTGTCATTATTGTAAATGCCGGACCAGTCGGGTCCGCGATGTCTAAGTAACCGAGAATACTCTAATGCTTTGGGCCGAAGGGCCGCGGCATCAGTCTTTATATCTAATACACAAAATATGGAACACATTGAAGTGTTACTCCTTTATACAATCATTTAATCGAAATCATGGTCCGCAGAAAAACTGAGTGGTACTGCGGATTTTGGCCACTCAGGGTTTAAAAGTGGTTTTTAAGTTGAAAGTTTTCAGACAAAAAAACAACGGACAGCTAGCCGTCCATTGAATTCACTTTGCCAGTTCTGTCGGAAAAATCAATAGCAATTTGTACTATTTTTACAGAAATTAGTTAAAAAGCTCTATTTTTAAAAAATTAAGTAAAGTTAAGTAAATTGCGGACGGCCAATCGTATTACTTTTTTCAGGAGTTAAGGCATGTGCTGTCCGGTTGCCGTGGTATCCATCCCTTTTGAAAGAAAATAACACGTCTTTATCCTGTTAAAGCCGGGGCAGGAGATAAGCAATCCTTGTAATAATTACCTGGGTATACCAAGATATCTATCAAACTCAGTTTGCCGGCGGCAAGTTTTATTCGCACAGCTATTGAGAACCTGAACAGAAGCGGGAGAGCAGCATAATGACAAGGAGTTTTATCTTATTATTGTCTGTTGTCCCCTTATTGGTTTATTCGGCGACTGAGGAAGCTTTGGCACGATTGCAGGTGGTAACAGAAATATTGCCGCCTTATCAGTACATTGAGGAAGATAAACAGATAACCGGCCTGGCTACACAAAAGGTGAAAGCCTTGTTTTCCGCCTTGGAGTTATCTCCTCAGATCCTGGCGATGCCCTGGGCAAGAGCCTATAAGATAGCGCAAACCAAACCCGACACCCTGATTTACTCTATTGTCAGGACGCCTGAGCGGGAATCGCTATTCCAGTGGATAGGCGTGCTGCTCTCGACCAAGACCTTTTTAATAGCCCTGCAAGAGCGCAGTGATATCGTGATCAATAGCCCGGCGGATTTAAATAAATATCGTATAGGGGTCAAACGTGACGATGTGGTGTATCAGCACCTGAGCCAATATCCGTTATCCCGGCAAATGGTCTTTTTGCCCGAAACAGAAACTACCCTGAAGATGCTGATAAAACAAAGGATCGATATTATCGCCGCATCTCCCGTACACCTGGATTTTATGTGTAAAAGGCTGGACTGCGACTCTTCAGATTTTCGCTATCTCTATGAATTAAAAGATCTCAATAATGATTTTTATCTGGCGGCCAGTAACACAACTTCAAAAGAGACAGTGCAGCTGCTAAGGCTGGCATTAGCTGCCCTTGAAAAGGGCAAATAAGCGCTTAATGCTCAACCTCTGATGGGCTCCTGGCCTCTGAATGTGGTTTGCTTTGCCCCATGCTCGGCATCTGATGTGATGTTTTATTGGTACGGGGCAGGGTTTCCTGCAGATCATTTAAGCTTTTTTTGCGCAGCGGCGTTTTGGCATTTCGGCGTACGGTACTGAAATTACCGATGATAATAATAAAAACGATGGCAATAATGCCGATAATCAACCAGTTATCCAAAATTTACCTCGGTGACGTTAATAATATATTGTTGATAAAGTTGCGGCAGCAGATCAAGTATTGTTTGCTGGCCTGAAATTTCCTGCCCGGCAAGTGTTTTTGTCAGCAATTCCAGGGTGAACATTTGCTGGCATTTATTTGCCAGCGGCGCATAGGATAAATGCCAGGGTTCGGTGGCGACACCGCCCCTGTCTTTATCGTAGGGGAAATAGAAACCATAATCCCTGCTGTTCTGCTCAAGCCATAGCGTTAACTCGGCAAAAGGACCATGCTGCTGGTATTCCCAGGGGTCGAGTTGTAGCTTTTGCCCTTGTGCTAGCAGGTTATCGGCATAGATGTCGATATCTGTGCCCCAGTGATGGCGGCTGGCGCCGGGCAAGGCGGAAAAGCGCATAATGGCATAAATACGCGCTTCATCGCTGAGATTTTGCAGGGACACTATATTATTGTCATCATCTTTCACCGCCAGCTCACCGGAAAATTTACGGTTCCAGATACTAAGCTGGCGGGAGAAGCTTCGAAAACCGCTGGCAATGGTGAGATTAAAGCCGGCCTCTTTTGCTGCCTGTTGCATTGCCCGCCAGGCGGGCAGCATTTCCCTGTGTATACCCGGGCCTTGCTCGAGGAAATGTATATGCGAATCAGTTTGTCCGGTAAGCTGTTTTTCGTTCATCATGATGCCAGGACATTTACCAGGGTCTGATAATAGATCTCGGTCAGCTGTTTTAAGTCTGCGCAGGACACACATTCATTAACCTGGTGTATGGTGGCGTTGAGCGGTCCCAGCTCTATCACCTCGGCACCCGTCGGGGCAATAAAACGTCCGTCTGAGGTGCCGCCAGAAGTAGACAGCTCAGGCTCGCGGCCGGTTGTCCCTTTAATGGCTGTGGTTACCGCATCCAGTAAAGCACCCGGCTTAGTGATAAAGGGCTTGCCGTTAAAGGTCCAGTTAATGTCATAATCAAGCCGGTATCCGGTTAAGATGGCATTGATTTTTTCCATGATCCGCTCAAAATCAAGCTCGGTACTGAACCTTAAGTTAAACCAGGCAGTTAATTGCCCGGGTACGACATTGGTGGCGCCGGTGCCCGATTGGATATTGGTTAACTGAAAACTGGTTTCTGGAAAATAATCATTGCCGTCATCCCAGTGGCTCTCGCTGAGCTCGGCCAGGGCTGGCATTGCCTGGTGGATCGGGTTATCGACATGTTCGGGATAGGCAACATGTCCCTGTTTGCCGCGGATCACCAGTTCTCCGGAAATGGAGCCGCGGCGGCCGTTTTTCACGACATCGGCAATTTTCGCCGAGCTTGACGGTTCGCCGACGATACAATAAGTCATTTTCTCGTTGCGCGCTTCCAGGGTGTCTATGACCTTAGTGGTGCCGTTAATAAAGGGGCCTTCTTCATCACTGGTGATCAAGTAGGCAATGGAGCCCTGATGATCCGGGTAGTCCCGGACAAAGCGCTCGGTGGCTACTATCATCGCTGCCAGAGAGCCTTTCATATCGGCGGCGCCGCGGCCATAGAGTAAATCCCCTTTAATGACAGGCTCAAATGGCGGGGTATGCCATTGTGCTAACTCTCCGGCGGGCACGACATCGGTATGACCGGCAAAGCAAAAGACCGGGTTTGCTTTGCCCCGGCGTGACCAGAGGTTGGTGGTGTCATGAAAGACCATGGTTTCATTGGCAAAACCCAAAGCTTGCAGGCGCTCAGCCATTAACTGCTGGCAGCCGGCGTCATTGGGTGTTACCGACTCTCTGCTGATCAACGCTTTGGTTAATTCAATCACCGCTTCAGATGTTTTTTCTTCTGCAGCTGTCGCCCCTGTGTTAGGCATTGTCAAACAGTTCCTGATAGCTGGCGTCTTTAAAACCTAAATGCAGCTGGCCGTTAATGGCCAGTAGCGGACGTTTCAGCAGGGTAGGCTGCTCCATGACTGCCTTAAACATATTTTCTTCGGTGAGGTTGTCTTTAATTTCTGCAGGCAGGTTGCGAAAGGTCGTGCTGCGTTTATTGAGTAAGTTGGCCCAGTCGCTTTTTTCAACAAATGAGGTTAACAGTTCTGGTGTCAGCTGCTGTTTTTTAAAATCATAAAAGGTGTGGTCAACATTGTTTTGATTTAACCACTTCAGGGCTTTTTTCACGGTGTCGCAGTTGTTTATACCGTATATTACTGTCATTTTTTTACCTTTATATTCTTCAGTTTTTATTGTTGTTGCCGGGGTATAGGCTATGTGGCAGCAACATTCATTTTAATAAGTGCGAAATTACATTTAAGCGCGATGCGTATATGGCTGGCATACTAGCATAACTTTGATTTTCCATAAATCCGCAAAGTTAATAATCCAGATAATTCATTTTGGCGAGTTATTTAACCCTAGGCAGCCAGGAGGTGAGTAGTTGCAAATCGATAACTGGCGCTGTCAGTTTAACAACTCCTTCCGTTCTTGGTTTGACGTACCATACATTTTCTTATGTTTACCTGGTTTGCGACGAAAAATCATAACGGTTTTCCATATCGCATCTTGCATATCTTAACAGTCATGAACATCATGGAGATCGGCTTTTGTTTAAGTAGAGCAGCGGTTTACTCACATCCAGCTCAATCCCTTGATGGGGGCCGGCAATAAAATCAACATATTGACGGATATAGCCTGCTTGATGCCTCAACGAGTAATGATTTTCAGGGCTTTGGCCGTTTATCTTTTGCCGTTGAAAACTAATGGATAAGTATCAGGTCGGTTATTCTAGCCCGATAAGCTTTTGGCTTGGAGGATTGAGGGGAGTTAGTATTAATCAGCCTTTATGCTGGTTCAGTAAGGCTGTTTAAAAACACTTCAGTTCTTGGCAATATCTTCAGTTGGTGGCTAGATAGCCCGCACTATCACAGAAGGAGCTCTATTATGGTGCGGGCTGATATTTGCTTAAAAATTACTGGCGTTTAAACTCAGAGGTTTTACTCCAGTTTGGCCACTGGCCGTCGACAGAGAGCTCGTAACCAATATCAAAGAACAATTGCATATCCTGCACTGCACCGGATAAATCCCAATCGCTTGAGTATTCGTCGCATAAGTTGTGATAACACTTCTTCAATTTAGCATCTAAGGTTTCGCGCAATTTTGCCGTTGCTTCATCGGCCGGCTGTGCGCCACCTTTGGCGTATAATGCCGGGATACCGATATTGGCGAAAGCGAAATGATCCGAGCGGTAGTAGATGCCGCTGGCCGGGCGCGGATCGCCGGAAATGATGCGGTCTTGCTTAACGGCTGCTTTGCTCAGGTAATCATCAAGCTGGGATTGTCCCAGGCCGTATACGGCAACATCTTTACTTTTACCGTTAACGTTAAGGGCATCCATATTGATGTTGGCGACTGTGTTTTGAGCGGGGATCACCGGATTGGCGGCATAGAATTTAGAACCCAACAAACCTTGCTCTTCAGCCGTTACCGCTAAAAAGGTAATGGAACGCTCAGGAACCTTGTCCAACTTGGCGAAAGCTTCGGCAACTTCAATCAGTGCCGCGGTACCGGTGGCATTATCAACCGCGCCGTTATAGATTTGATCGCCTTCTTTGCTTAAGTCTGTGCCCAGGTGATCCCAGTGAGCGCTGTATAAAATGTGCTCCTGTGGTTTTTTCGAGCCGGGCAGGGTGGCAATAAAGTTGTTGGAAACCGACTTTTTGATGGTGTTGTTTACCGTGACCGAGGCGGTTAGCTCGCCCATGTCAACATTAAAGCTGCCTTTGGCGGCTTTGGCTTTGGCATCGGTAAAGTCTAAGCCGGCCTTAGTGAATAATTCCTGTGCCACCTCAGTGGTCACCCAGCCTTCAACGGCGACGCGGTTCATGTTCAAATCATCACGCTGGAAACCAAACTGCGGGCCTGACCAGGAGTTTTTCACTACATTCCAGCCGTATGAGGCCGGTGCGGTTTCATGGATGATAATGGCGCCTTCAGCGCCCTGGCGGCTGGCTTCTTCGTATTTATAGGTCCAGCGGCCGTAATAGGTCATGGCATTACCGGTAAACAGCTCCGGGTTTTGTGTGGCATAGCCGGGATCGTTCACCAGGATCACGACGGTTTTGCCTTTAACATCCAGTCCCTGGTAGTCATTCCAGTTATATTCCGGTGCGTTAATACCGTAACCGACGAATACCAGCTCAGAATCTTTTAGCTGAGACAGCTCGGTGATGCGGCTGCTGCCCATCACCATGTCGGTGCGGTACTGGTAATCTTTACCGCCGATAGACAACACCATATCGGTTGAGGCTTCAATAGAAACCAGCGGTACTTGCTGCAGGAAGCTGTCGCCGTTGCCCGGCTTAAAGCCTATGGCTTTAAACTGCTCGGTCAGGTATTCAAGGGTGAGTTTTTCACCTTCGCTTGAAGGGGCTCGGCCGCCGAATTTGTCGGAGGCCAAGACTTTCACATGGTCTGCCAGTTGCTGGGCGTTGATGCTGTTGTAACTGTTGTCAAAAGCGTTTGTCGGCTCTGTGCCGGACATGCAGCCGGTTAATGCCGCCGTGCCGATAAGCACTAATCCTTTTATTTTATTCATGGAAATAATTCTTATTAGAAAAATCGAGGGCTGAAGTATAAAACTTCTCTATTAAGCTGACCAGCATGTTTTTTGATGAGATTGATAACAGAAATGAAAACTCCCCGTTCAGTTATTTATTTGCGCTGTTATCAAGCGGCGATCGATACAGCCGTTGCTGGTGTAAAGCGTGCAGACACTTTTGCCTTTTTTACGCACCAAAAAGGCGCATGCGCACTTTCATAAGGCAAATAGTGAGGCTGGTGCTTTGCTAACAAATTGATTTTAAGTCACATTTATTTGGGCACAATTTATGCCTTGTAAAAGCAACGGACAATGACGTTTATTAGGAACCGGCTATGCTGTTTGGACGTAAAAATAGAAAACCCATCTCAATTCCCGCAAAAAAAGTGTCAACCTGGAAATACACTACCTGCAATTACTGCTCTACCGGCTGTTCTATCGAAATTGGTCTTGATGACGAAAAGCGCATTGTGACCACCAGGGGACATGCCGGCGCCGATGTTAACCGCGGCAAGTTGTGCATCAAAGGCATCTTGGAGCATGAACTTTTTGAAAGTCCCGGCCGCGGCACTGAGCCGCTGATCCGCGATAAACATTATGAAAAGTTTGAAAAAACCAGCTGGGATCATGCCCTTGATACCACGGCGGGCAAAATTAAAGCCATCCAGGAAAAATATGGCCGAGATGCTTTTGCGGTTGTCTCTACCGGACAATTATTAACGGAAGAGTTTTATACCCTGGGCAAATTAACCCGGGGTTGTATCGGCACCAACAACTACGACGGCAATACCACACTTTGTATGGCATCGGCGGTAAGCGGCTATAAACGTTCATTTGGCTCGGACGGCCCTCCCGGCTGTTATGGTGATTTTGAGCATACCCATTGTTTTATGGCCTTTGGCTCCAACTTACCTGAACAGCACCCGATTATTTATTGGCGATTAAAAGAAGCGCTGGAAAAACGTAAATTCCCGCTGATAGTGGTTGACCCGAGGGTGACCATGCTGGCGCAGTTTGCCGATATCCATTTGCCCATTACCCCGGGCACCGACTGTATTTTAATTAATTCCATGATGTTTGTGATCATTAACGAGAACCTGCAGGATCAAGCTTATATCGACGCCCACACCCAGGGCTTTGAGCAGATAAAGGCCCTGGTGCAAGACTATAACCCCAAGGAAGCCCAGCATTTGTGCGGTATAGATGAAGATACCATTCGCAATGTTGCCCGCATTTATGCCAAAGCACCGGCGGCCATGAGTATCTGGACCATGGGCATCAACCAGTCGACCCATGGCTCAGACGGCGTGGCCAATATCAACAACCTTAACCTGATCACCGGCAACATAGGTAAACCCGGGGGCACAAGCCTATCCATTACCGGCCAATGCAATGCCATGGGCACACGTGAATGGTCATCCTGCTCGGGCTTACCCGGCTATCGTTATTTGGAAAATGAAGCCGACCGCCAGGAAATCGCCGACTTTTGGGGCATAGACCCTGAATTTTTCCCTAAAAAACGGGGTCTGGCGCAAACCGATATTTTTCCTGCCATAGAAACCGGTGAAATCAAAGGCATGTGGCTGGTCGCCACCAATCCGATGACCTCGATGCCAAACACCAGCCGCATCAGAAAGGCGTTGGAGAAACTTGATTTTCTGGTGGTGCAGGATGTTTATGAAGATGTTGAAACCAACCAATATTCTCATGTTTATTTTCCGGCGTCGGTATGGGCGGAAAAAGAAGGTTGCCATACCAATACCGAACGCCGTGTTAACCTGATCAGTAATGCCATCGAGCCTTATGCCAATTCCAAACCCGACTTTTGGATTTTTAATCAGATGGCGAAACGCTTTGATAACGGCAAAATCATTCACTTTCCTGATACGGCGGAAGGGGCTTTTAATGAAATGAAGCAGCTGTCAAAAGGCACCACTTATGGCAGGCCGCGTAATCTCGATATTTCCGGCATGAGTTATAAGAAGCTTATCGAGGCGCGCGGCATTCAATGGCCATACCGTGAAGGCGATGAAGGGCTTAAGGGCGCTCCCCGCCTGTATACCGACGGCGTATTTCCCACCCCAAGCGGCAAAGCCAACCTGATTGCCGTCAATTTTTACAACAACAACGAACAGCCGTGTGCCGATTATCCTTTCTGGTTAAACAGCGGCCGTGTGGTTGAACATTTTCATACCCGCACCCGCACCGGAAAAATAGGCAACTGTAATAAGTTCAGCCCGACCCCTTATATGGAAATGAATCCGGATGCCGCGAAGGAATTAGGGATTGAGCATCAAAGTTATGTGCGCTTAACCAGCCGCCGCGGCGATGCCGTGGTGATGGTACAGCTTACCCAGAGGGTATCGCGCAATATGGTTTTTATCCCTTTTCATTTTCATGACTGTGTTAACCGTTTAACGCTGGGCTTGCTTGACCCTTATTCGCGTCAGCCTGCTTTTAAACAAGGCTCGGTACGTATAGAACCGGTAGACCAGCTTGAAGCCGCTCGCCTTAATGCTGAACGTAGAACCTTTTAGACGCCTGATAGAGGACAATATCATGATAGAAGAAAATGTTACTCCGCAAAAAACCGCGTCAACCAAGATCCCGGCGGCCGACGATTCGGGGGTAGAAAGTTTTGACCCGGCAAAAGAGGCGGTAGGCAAGGAACAAGAGGGGCGCTCCAATCATTGGGAAGTGCGCACCCAGGAGCAAAGTTATGCGTTTTTACCGGACCAGGAGGTGAAAGAAGAAAATCGCTACGGCAAACTGATTGATTTGGTCGATCTTACCGGCCTTCCCAAAGAACGCCCCATGTACATCAACGAAAACCCGGAAGTGGGCAGTAATCCTAACCGCAATAAACAACACGGATTTTTCTTTACCGCGGATAACTGTATCGGCTGCCATGCCTGTGAGTCTGCCTGTGCAGAAAAAAATGAAACGCCGGCACATCTTGCTTTTCGCTCGGTAGGTTATGTGGAAGGGGGCTCATACCCGGATTATAAGCGCATGAATATTTCCATGGCATGTAATCATTGTGACGACCCGGTTTGTTTAAAAGGCTGTCCGACACGTGCCTATACCAAACATGCCGAATACGGCGCGGTGCTGCAAGACCCTGAGACCTGTTTTGGTTGCGGCTATTGCACCTGGGTATGCCCTTATAACGCACCGCAGTTGGACCCGGTCAAAGGGCGGGTGTCCAAATGTAATATGTGTGTTGACCGGTTAGAGGTTGGCTTAAAACCCGCTTGTGTCTCAGCCTGCGTCGGTAATGCTCTAGATTTTGGCGTTATTGAAAACACCCCGGAAAACCGTGAGCAATGTAAAACAGAGATCCCCGGTTTCCCAACCCCTGAAATTACCCATCCCAATATACGTTTTCAGCAGACCAGAACCTTGCCCAATGAAATGACACGCACCGACTCCATGCCGGTTAAATATCATCGCAACGAGAAGGGACAGTACAAACCGGCGATAGACCAAAAAGCAGGCAAAGCCAAACATTGGAACTTCAAGCGGTTAAACAGCAGGGAAAACCCGCTGGTATTATTTACTTTATTTGCCCAGGCAGCTTTCGGAGTCTTTTTAATTCCATTTTTAGGCGCTTTGTTAGGCATTGAAGCGTTAAGCAGTTTTGTTGCGTCAGATATGTTTTTACCGCTGACGGTAACGTCTTTAGCCATGACCACCTTTGCCTTATTGATGAGTGTGACCCATCTGGGTAAGCCGATGCGGTTTTATCGGGGATTTAACAACTTACGTCATTCACCTATGGCTCGCGAAGGTTTTGGTTTAGCGCTTTTCTGCACAGGTTGTGCATTAACCTCACTGTTTTTATTGCCCGGCAACGAATACCTGGTGACAGCTGTTAATAATGTCACCTCAATAGATTTAGTCCTGCTAACCCAGGGGCTTCCCTTAGATACCTTAGTCACAGGTTTTGGTATTTTTACTTTGCTGGCGGGGGCTGCAGGCCTCTTCTATATGAACAAGTGTTATCAAATTAAAGCGCGTCCGTTTTGGAACCATATACAAACCAGTACCGCATTTGCCGGCAATAGTTTGTCTTTAGGGGCTTTTATTGGCGGTATTATTGTGCTGTCGACATTAACGGTTCAGGGGAAAGCCATCGACACGGCAACGGCGGTCTTTGCCAGCGTATTTATCTTCGGCATGCTCATTGAGGCGCTGGGCTTAATCAAGCACAGCTATGATTTAAACCGCAGTGAAAATGAAGGAGGGGCAGCCCATTACATACAGTCAACCACCTTTGGGAAAACCTATATATTTCGTAATACTTTATTGGCTTTAAATATTATCGCGGCAACAAGTTTACTTGTCCTGCATTTAACCGGCACTAACGATGCCGGCTTATTGGTGGCATGGACACTGTTGGCGCTGGTAAATTGTTTTACCGCCGCTATCGGCCGGGCCTTATTCTATGTTCTGGTCATACCGACAACGATGCCGGGTGCCTTCTTCTGGAGAAATAAAGGTTTTGAACAACACGCACGTGATATTGGTCTGGCAGATAACCCCAGTAGCGGGGTAGCACCATTGCATTAATGGCGGTGCTGTATTTTCAGGTCACTGATTATTAGTACCTGTCTATAACTGAGCTGTAGAGCATAGGACTCCCTTTCACCTTAGGTGTTGGGGAGTCCCATTATTTTTATGAGAATTATATAAGATAAACTGACAAAGATATTTAAGTCACGACAGGTAAAGCGGGTCTTGCTTTGCCGTAACCATGGTTAACTGCTCTGGTCAGCCCGTCATTTTATTACTCGTTTGTTGTTAAGCTGCCGGCATTATTATTAAATGAGAAGGTCAGCTGACTGCCTTGTTCACATGATTGCCCGTCGAAATAGCGGCATACCTGGATGTGATCCCTGTTAAAGCTTAATAATTCATATACCTGCGTTTGCTCATCTTGCGTAATATGGAGTTTGCCATCAAGCACCTGGTAGCGGCCATAGAGGTTGCCGGGGGAATCTTTATAGACAATATGCTGCTCAGTGCCGTCTGAACCGAACTCAGGAGCAAAGATAAGTGAAGTCTGAGCGTCAACATCATTAAGTTGCATTCTGGCATAATCAACCCAGCTATGAGCAAATTGTTCTGCCCCGGTTTTTTCACTGTATTTTGCTGTCAGAATAGCCGAGCCTTGATAAAAAATCGGGCCCTGGTCATAAAATTCAGAATCTAATCCGCTTTCAAAATATAGGGTGTCGCCTATTTTGGCGATTAAATTCCGGGTAAAGGTGCAAGATAAATAACATTGTTCATCCGGACACTCCACCACGGCCCCAAGTTCGGGGTGGACGATTTTATCCCGCAACAGGATACCGCTATCAGATATTGTCCATTTTGATGCCGGGTGTGCAATATTTGGCACGTGTATCTGATCGGCATAATAGTCAAATTGTGCGTTCGCCCTTGACCAGCTTCCGATAACACTTTCCGGGGTAAAACGGCTATCTTGCTGCATCAACATATAACCATTACGTGTGCGCCAGGTATTTGCATGCTTACCCCGTATATTGGCGACAAACTTTACGCCTATATCCTCGACAAGTTCAGTGATCCAAAATGAATAGCTGAGCTTTTTGCTCTCGGACAGGGTTTTGATCTCTAACTTACGTCCTTTTAACCGCCATTTAAAATCACTTATGGTTTGGTCATGGTGGGTAAATATACCCAGCCCGTTGTCAAAGAAAGCGGCTCGGGCAGCGCTCAGTCCCTGAAAGTAAGGCTGTTCAGGGTAAGTCAGCAGGTCGATGTCATCAATCACCCACTCTTTGCCAACCAGATCCAAATGCCATCTTTGAGTATTTTTTCTATTGATTAACTGAATAACTCTTTGCTCTTGATAGCTCTCGATAAGCTCACCGGTCTCGTTATGGATTATGCGTTGCTGCGCTACATAGTGATATAGAGCAGACTGGTCAGGCTCTGTTGATGGCGTAAGGGTTATTGATACTAACTCCCCCCGGTAACTGTCTGTTTCTGAATCTGCAAATTGATATAAAACCAGTGGCTCTAGAGTCGTTACTTCGGTAGTGGCGCCATTGTTATGCCAAGTGATACTGGCTGCGGAGTGTTCTTTGATTTTACCGCTGCCATCGGTTGCCAGTTTAAGTTGCAAGGCATCGTATCCTCCAAGGGGATCAATGAGGAAGTAGTTCCCTGGGCTGAGGTTTACTTCCTGGTGCGAGCTCGACTGAATTTGTGGGGCGCCGGTAGACATTTCTGCACTTTTAGCGCTGGCCTTGTCAGCCGTAGCCAGTGTTATTCCTGACGTGAGTACAAAAATGATCAGATATAAGCGTGTTATGTTTTCTTTCATTATGATCCCTCAATTAAATGATTTAGTTATGGAAGTACGTATTATCTGACTTGATAAACTGTTAAATACCACATATTAACAGAATTGTAACATTAGAGCATAATCACAGTGATTTCAAATACTAGATGGTTTTTTAAGCGAATAAGGGAAAAGAAATTTTATATAGCGGATGGTTTCATTTGGCACTTTTAAACAGCACGGCTCTATATTGTCACTGGTAATCAGCATTGCCGCATAATAAAGAGAGCGGAGGCAAGGAGGATGGCGGCGAAGATAACCGCCATAGATTTTATCAAACAGGATAGTGAAAGCCGGTAATAATGATTGGTATATGTTAATAAATCATTATTTTATAAATTAGGGGCACTGATCAGATAGTTATTGGCCTGCAGCGCCGAGGTGGCGGCTTTGACGGTATTGTTTTTGACTAAGATATAGTCGGTGTCAAAGGTAGAAATGGCAAAGATGCTGATTTTTTCTTTGGCAAGTACCGCAGAAATGTTGGACAGTATGCCGGTCAGGGTAAAGTCTAACGGGCCGACCACTTCCAGGGCGCGCCAGTCTTTTTCCACGTCATCACTGGCCAGCTGTACATGCTGGGGCAGCACAATCGAGACTTCTTCAAAGGTTTTGGCAATAAAAAAGATTTTTGCGGCAAATACCTGTTCGGGGATCTCGCTGTTCGCCGGCAAACTGTGTATGGCAAAGGTTTCATCCATTAATCTAAGCGTCAGTTTTGACATGGTTTCTCAATATGCAGAGTTAGTTATGGTCATACTATAACGTTAAATAACGTTTAACTCTATGTTTGAGCATGGCAAAAGCGAACTGTTTTTTAAGGCCTGGCTTCAGGGGGGAAGGTAGATAAAAAATATAATGTACAATAATGCAAGCTATTTCGTTAAAAGTTTTGTTGTTAGTTATAAAATGATGCTTTCTTTAAGGTTATCTCGCCGTGATCAGAGTCTTGTTGCAAAAATGATATCCACAAAAGCTGTGGATAACATTGTGAGCAAACTCGTGATAGCAAGTTATGTTGTTGTAAAGGTTGTAAAAAAGTGCCGGTACGTTTTTTGAGTCATTGCTGTGTTTTTACTGAGAAATACAAAACATATAAAAATAAAGGATTAATGATGAATTAGGCTTGAATTTGTCTTTAAAACGTTTTTATCTCACTTTCACCGGCGCAGTACTTTGCCGTATCTCGCTTTTTCCCATCTTTTGTGGTCTTAGCAATAAAAGAAAGCCGCTAACTCCAGCTGGAGTGCAGGGGATAGCGGTACTTTTTTTGCCCTGTTAAGGTTTACCCGGTTAAGCTTACTTTACCTGGATCGCGGTTAAGGCTATGGTGTAGACGATATCGTCCACCAGGGCGCCCCTTGAAAGGTCATTGACCGGCTTGTTCATGCCCTGGAGCATAGGACCTATGCTGACCAGATCTGCCGATCTCTGCACCGCTTTATAGGTGGTGTTGCCGGTATTGAGATCCGGGAAAATAAAGACCGTGGCTTTGCCCGCCACCGGGCTGCCGGGGGCTTTTTTACGGGCGACATTTTCCATGATGGCGGCGTCGTATTGCAGCGGGCCGTCTATCACCAGATCCGGGCGTTTTTCCTGTGCCAACCGGGTGGCTTCGGCCACTTTTTCGACATCGGCGCCGTGTCCCGAGGTGCCTGTGCTGTAACTTATCATTGCCACTTTAGGGGTAATGCCAAACTGGGCGGCGGAATCTGCCGATTGTATGGCAATATCAGCCAGTTGCTGAGCATTAGGCTCGGGGTTGATGGCACAATCGCCGTATACCAGGACCTGATCCGGCAATAACATAAAGAAAATAGACGACACCAATGAGCTGCCGGGGGCGGTTTTGATCAGCTGCAATGCCGGACGAATAGTGTTGGCGGTAGTATTGACCGCGCCCGAGACTAAGCCGTCTACCTGGCCCAGCTGCAACATCATGGTGGCCAGCACGACATTATCCTTTAACTCTTCCCGCGCCACCACTTCTGTCAAGCCTTTGTGTTTTCTCAGCTCAAGCAGGGGAGCAACATAATTCTCCCGGATGGTGTCGGGATCTGTGATCATTAACCCGGGGGGCAACTCTATGCCTTGCTGATCGGCAATGCGGCTGATTTCATCAAGGTTACCCAGTAATTGGCAACGGGCAATTTTTCGCTTTGCGCATATCGCTGCTGCTTTGATGGTTCTGACATCTGTGCCTTCTGGCAGGATGATCAGCTTGTTGGCGTTGCGGGCAAGTTCGGTTAACTGGTGTCTGAACGCCGGCGGCGACAGCGGGTTGACCTGGGATGCTTTGTCTGAGAGATGCTTTAGCCAGTCGACATTGAGGTGGTCCGCGACATATTGTTTGACCCTGTCATGGCGCTGGCCGTCGTCTTTGGGCACTTCCGGATTAAAGTTCATTAAATGCCGCGAGGTCTGCCAGGTATCCCAGGGCACGGATAAAATTGGCAGGCCATTGTCCAGTGCCTGGCGGCATAAGCTTAATACTTCGCTGTTGGGCTCAAAACCATTGGTGAGCAGCAGGGCGCCGACTTTAGTACCGTTAAGGGCAGATAAGCAGGTGGCAATGATAATATCGGTTCTGTCGCCCGGGGTGACGATTAAACGGCCGGGAATTAAATGGCTGACCAGGTTGTCGACACTGCGGGCACAGAAAGTGACACTGCGGATGCGCCTGTGCTGCATGTCGCCTTCATTGATCACCTTGGCGTCAAGGTAATGGCAAATATCGATCACCCGGGGGGCAACCATGTCGATCTGCCAGGGCACCAGTCCCAATAAGTCGAAATAGCGGTTGTTAAACAGGGATAAATTGATAAAGGCATGCAGATCTTTTTTCGGGTCGATTTCACTTTCCCGCGGCAGCAAGCCGTGTTCGTCCTGATCCGGGGAGTTGACCTTATTTAAGATACAGCCGATCAAACGTTTATTTTTGATGCCGCCATAGGTGTCGGCGCTGACTTCCAGCCGGTCTTCAAACTGGGCGATATCATCGTTTTGCGGATTGGCCACCAGGACAATATCAGCCCCCAGTGCCTGGGCGACATCATGGTTAATACGTCCGGCATAAGGCTGGCGGGTGGTGGGGATCAAACCTTCGATGATCATCACTTCGTCCCCCTCGCTATAGGCATTGAAGTTGGCGACTATCTCTTCAAGTACCACATCATGCAGACCGTCGGCGATCTTTTCTTCGACATCCGCCAGCGGAATGGCATGACTGAATTCTAACGGCTCTGTCTCGCCGTTTTTCGGATGTTTCAGCACATTTCTTGCCGGTTGGCTGATAGGTTTAAAATGGCCTGCCTTGATACCTTTTTGCTGGCAGGCATGCAGCAACCCAAGGGCTACACTGGTCAGGCCGACACCAAAACCTACCGGCACTAACATAATACGGTAAGACATTATAAAACCTCCTGCAGCACTTGGATGCTTTGGGATGCGATCACCCCTTCTTCATTGGTGGGGATCACCAGGGCATATCTTGATGATGGTGTTGAAATATCATCACTTTTACCAAAACGGGTTTCCCGGTTTTTGTCCTGATCAAGGTGGAAATTGAGCAGGCTCAGTTGGTTTATTACCTGCTCGCGTACATAGCTGGAGTTTTCCCCTATGCCGCCGGTAAAGATCACGCCGTCAAGGCTGGTTAAGCTGGCGGAAAGTGCGGCGATGTATTTGGCGATGCGGTAACAGAAAATTTCCAGGGCGAGTTTCGCCCGTTTGTTGCCCTGTGTTAATGCCGCCTGCTCCAGCTCCCGGCAGTCGTTGCTTAACCCCGAGAGGCCAAGCAAACCGCTGTCTTTATTGAGTAAGGTTTGCACTTGCTCGGGTGAATAACCTAAGTGTTCGATAAGATGAAAAATAATACCCGGATCGAGGTCGCCGCTGCGACTGCCCATCATCACACCCTCGAGCGGGGTAAAACCCATGCTCGAATCGATACTTTGTCCCGCTTTGATGGCGGTGATGCTACAGCCATTGCCTAAGTGGGCGCTGATAAAGCTGCATTGTCTTAAGGGTTTACCGATAAAGTTGGCTGCCTGTCCGGCGACAAAGCTATGGCTGGAGCCATGAAAGCCATATCGGCGGATATCGTGCTCTTGATATAACTCGTAGGGCAGGCCGTAGAGGTAGGCTTTTTCCGGCATGCTCTGGTGAAAAGCGGTATCAAAGACGGCAACTTGTGGCAGGTGTCCCAGGGCTTTTTCTGCGGCATTGATACCGGTGAGGTTTGCCGGGTTGTGCAGCGGCGCCAGGTGGGCCAAATCCGCTATGGTTTGCTTGACCTCTTTGGTGATCAGGCTTGGCGCGGAAAAATGTTCACCGCCGTGTACGACCCTGTGACCTACGGCGCTGAGGGTATCGAGTAATGCCAGCCTGGTTAACTGCTGTACCAGCTCGGTGATGGCCGCTTGATGGTCATAGGGTGCTTTTAGGGATAATTGCTCGCTTTGTTGCTGATAACTTAATTTAAAGCTGGCTTTGGCCGACAGTAAACGTTCGGCGATGCCGGTTAAAACAGCTTGCCCGGAGTTGCTGTCGATAATGGAAAATTTAACCGATGAACTGCCGCAATTGATTACGAGTACATGAATTTGGGACATAAATACTACTGAATAAAAATAACAACTTAGGTTTGCTATTATAAAGCCTGGCTACAGCAGAGTTTTGACATGGGACATAGAGTGGGGCATTAATTGCGATCTATTATGCGTAAAATAGACAATATTATACTGTCTTGACAGCAGACTCCTGCTATAGTGTTATCTATGAATATGAGTGTTGTTGAAATAATCAAGCTGGGTCAGAGATATATGAAACTCTGGCCGGAACGCGCAGAATTAGGTCAGTATTTTGCTGATTATCGGGCCATCCAGGTGGGCCGTTTTGTTTATCGTCATTTCCCCGCTTTAGCCGTAACTTCTGTGCTATTACAAGTGTATTTTGGCTCTGTGTCGATATTACCGCAGGCACTGGTTTATGGTTTGTTTATTGCCAGTATACCGGTGCAGGCTTTAGTGATGCTGGGGGTTAAAGCGGATAAACATTTACCGCCTTCGCTGGCAAGCTGGTACCGGGAAGGAGTCGCCAGGATTAATGAGCAGGGGGGAGAGATCAAACTCTCCGTTCATAAACCCAGATATGTAGATCTTGCCAGTTTACTCAACCTAACCTATCAGCATAAAAAACAGTAGAAGCTTGGGTTTTTACCCACTCTCAACCGATAATAAAAAAGCAGCAAATGAATTTTCATTTGCTGCTTTTTCTGTTCAGGATGAAGGGAATATCACGAAGACATAGACGTAATACAATAACTTATGTTTTTTGATACAGGCGAATATGAAAATCGGCCTGGCAGCTGAATATTGTCATTGCATTTATCTGTTCAAGTAAAGCCTCGCTAGTCTTGAAGGCAAAAGGCGTCATTGCCAGCAGGTTGATCACATCATCTGGACCGTTAAAATCCATTTGGTAATTTAACTTTTCCTCATGCACCAGGCGCAGCGCTTTGATCTGGCTTTTCCCGGTATCATGTTTTTGGGGCTCCCGGTAAATCAGCGACTTTAATTCAAATAAATGATCTTCGGCCGGGGTTACCGTCAGCAAATAAGCGCCGCTTTTTAACACCCGGGTAAATTCCGGCTCTAAAATCGGGGCGTAAATGGAAAACAACCAGCCGAAAAACTCATCCTCAAAGGGTAAATGAGACAGGGTGCCGACACTGAAGTGACAGCTTTTATAGCGCTTGGCGGCTATTTTTACGGCATTTTTCGCGATATCCACCCCGTAAACCGAGTTGTTGTCGGTTTTATGCTGGTGGGTATAGTAGCCTTCACCGCAGCCGGCATCTAATACCGGCAAATTTGTATCACCGTGTGCCTGATATAAGCTGGTGAGTTTGTCGATCAGCGGCTGATAATAACCCTGCTCCAAAAAAGCACGGCGGGCAAGCACCATGGCTTTGTTATCCCCGGGATCTTTGGAATGTTTGTGCTGTACCGGCAATAAATTTACATAACCTTCTTTTGCCCGGTCAAAATGGTGGTTATTGCTGCAATGAAACCCCGCTGCCTGGCTGTTCAGCGCCGAGCGGCAGATGGGGCATAAATAGTGGGGCAAACTCATTTGGCTTACCCGAATGTTGACCAGATAGGGGCATGATCTGAGGGTTTTTCTATGCCCCTTAGCTCATAATCGATACCGGATTCATTACAGCGCTCTGCCAGGTCTTTGGTTGCCAGTACCACGTCTATGCGCAGGCCGCGGTTGTCATCAAAACCTTTTGAGCGGTAATCAAACCAGGAATATTGCTCTCCCGTTTCCGGATGTAATTTGCGGAAGGTGTCGGTAAAGCCCCAGTCTAATAATTTCGCCAACCATTCGCGCTCTTCTGGCTGGAAGCTGCATTTGCCGGTTTTTAACCAGCGTTTGCGGTTGACTTCGCCGATGCCGATATCGAGATCCGTCGGTGAAATATTAATGTCACCCATCACTACCAGGTGTTCATCCGGCTGGTGATGCTCGTCGAGGTAGCCCATCAGGTCTTTATAAAACTGTCTTTTATAGGGGAACTTGGTTTCGTGGTTGATATTATCTCCCTGGGGGAAATAGCCGTTTAATACCGTCACCTTTTCGCCTTGATCATTGGTGGTGGTCACCATGATCATACGCTTTTGAGCGTCTTCGTCGTCAGAAGGAAAGCCCAGCTGTACCTGGTCAGCTTCCTTTTTACATAACATGGCTACGCCGTAATGGGCCTTCTGCCCGTGAAAATAAACGTGATAACCCATGGCTTCAACGTCTTCAAGGGGAAAGGCATCATTGTGCACCTTGATTTCCTGCAAACCGATAATATCCGGCTGATGTTTGTCGATTAATGCTTGCAGTTGATGGAGTCTTGCCCGCAGGCCATTGATATTAAAAGAGACTATTTTCATAGGAAGATAACAACCTTAAAGGTGGAAATTATTATTTTGCTTGGAGTCACCGGACCGGGGATTGCTCCCTGCCTGGCTGACGTCGCTGATTGCGGGCAATAATAGCATTAAATACTAATGAACCCCAACCGATTTAGCGAGGCAGGTAAGGGGGGATTAGCGAAAGAAAAAGCCCGGCAAGGTTGGGGGCTTGCCGGGCAGAAACTGGATATCAGGGAAAATGTTATTTTTTCTTGCCTTGTTTGAGCAAGGTAAAAATGGAAACGGTTACGGCTAATAAAATCAAAAGATTGGTTTCAACGGCAGACATGCCGTGGGCGCTGGCGTGTACCAGGTTGTACTGGCAGAGGAGAAAAGCTAAACCGAGTAAAAAAACAGATGAAATCTTAGCGTTTTTCATAAAGTTACTCCTGATTGTTACGGCTAAGAAAAGTCAGTTATGATGGTGTTGCCCACACCGGCTTTTCTCTTAGGGGGTTTTAGGGCATATTTCAGGCCATATAGGCTAATTGATTGATTTTTATACGTTTGATAAGTGAATTGGATCGGCTGTTGTAAAAATACCGGACAATCCATGACATTATGCGAATGAGTGTTGTTAAAATAGTCAATTTTGCCCCGGTTTATACCTGTTTGTAACTAAATGTAATCAGCAGGTAAAAACTTGTAATTTACCCCTTGGCGAATATTAAGCTTTGTTAGAATAAGTGTCATAAATACCTTTGATTGTCTTGGCTTTCCTGCGTTAGGGTTTATTTATCGTTTTAGGATTGAAACTTATTGTCTGCCGATAGGTCTCTAATAGCTTATTGGTCGTCTTGGCAAGCATAGGGTAGCGGTGATGGCTACTGTTGGAGTAAATGAATGTCTGATAATACTTTGTCAGTGAAAAAAATTTTATTGGTTGAAGATGATCGCCAGTTATCTGGTTTAGTAAGTGAATTTCTTATTTCTGAAGGCTTTGACGTCAAGCAGGAGTACCGCGGAGATGTGGTGGAAAAAACCGTGCTCTCATTTGCGCCGGACTTGATCCTGCTGGATGTAATGTTGCCGGGTAAGGACGGTTTTAGTCTTTGCCGGGATCTAAGGCCTAATTATACCGGGCCTATTTTGATTTTAACCGCCAAAGGCACTGACTTTGATCAGGTATTGGGCTTGGAAATCGGCGCCGATGATTATGTGATTAAACCGGTTGAACCCAGGGTGTTGCTTGCCCGCATCAATGCCTTGCTGCGCCGGGGACAGTTTGCGCTTAAACCCCAGGAAAGCTCGGCGGTGAGTTATGGCGGTTTGAGTATTAATAAAGGATCGCGTCAAGTGAGCCTGGACGGTGAAAATATTGTCTGCACCAGCCAGGAATTTGATTTATTATGGTTACTGGCCAGTAAAGCCGGTGAAGTACAAAACCGCGATTATATCTACAAATCTGTGGTGGGCCGTCCTTATGACGGTTTAGACCGCAGCATTGATGTCAGGATTTCCAGGTTAAGAAAAAAATTACGTGACAGCAATGAAACCCCGTTCAGGATCAAAACCATCTGGGGGCAGGGTTATTTATTTGTACCCGATGCCTGGGTGTAACTGTCCCGCTTATTTGTCACAAAAGCCGGGCCTGTTGTCGATTAAGCCCGGTATGCCATTCGTTTTATACGCTTTTCCGCTAGTTTTCAGCCATGTCCCGGGCTTTGCTTATATTTGAGAAGATTTGAGGTTTAAATGAAATTCGGCAGTACCTTTATCAGTCTTTACCTGATGATGATCCTCACCTTTACCGGGGTCTCCTGGGTATTGGATGAATATTGGGCCCAGGAACTGGAGCAGGATATTGAATCTTATACCGGTTATAAATCCGTGCTTTTTGCCCTTGGCGATCTGCTCAATCACAGACCCAGAGAGCAGTGGCCGATCATCCTGAGCCAGGCATCAAGCCGGTTAAAATTACCGGTGAACCTGATTGAAAAAAATGCCGACAGTCGTTTTAAACCCGAGCACCAGCAGATGTTGACCGGTGGTGAAGTGGTGGTCTATTACGAAAACACCAGTATCCGGCTGTATCACTTACTCGGCGATGATACGACCCTGATCACTTTGGGGCCGGTGAAAGTACCGACCCGGCCGAAACAAAAAGCCTTTATCCGGGTCTTTTTCCTGCTGGTCACCGCCTTGGTGATTTTACTCTGGTTATGGCCCTTGTCCCGGGACCTCGATGCCTTGCAAAAATCCACCCGTTTATTCGGTAAAGGCAATCTGGATATAAAAGCGCCGACGGCATTCACCCCCACCATAGCTCCTGTGGTTAAAACCTTTAATATGATGGCCGAGCGTATCAAGGCGCTGATTGCGGAGCAGAAGGAGTTAACCAATGCCGTTTCCCATGAATTAAGAACCCCGCTGGCACGCACTAAGTTTGCCCTGCAAATGCTGGAAAAATCCGAAGACAAGGAGAAAAGTCGCCAATATATTCGCCAGATCAGCAGTGATGTCACCGAATTGGATGAACTCATCAATGAAATGCTGGTTTATGCCGCTTTTGAACACGATAAGCCGGTCTTGGATTTTAAGGCGCACGCCATTACCGATATTATTGAGCAGCAGATAGAAAAACTTAGCTGTTTTAGCGGCGAGCTAAGTTTTATCAAGCAAACGGATGAATTAATGCTGGTTTGTGACCGGCACTTTATCGACCGGGCGATAAACAATTACCTGGTTAATGCGGTGAAATATGGTAACGGAGAAATTTGTATCCGATTAAGCGCAGATAACGATTATTGCTATATCCGGGTGGAAGATAATGGTGGCGGGGTCGCCGATGATTTTAAATCCCTGGTTTTTGATGCCTTTTCCCGGGGAGATAAAAGCCGCAGCCGGGAAACCGGCGGTTTTGGCCTGGGGCTGGCGATTGTGCAAAAAATTATGCTCTGGCACCAGGGCCGCGCCTATGTTGAAGACAGTGATTTAGGCGGTGCCTGTTTTGTACTTTGTTTGCCGTTAAAACCGCACTGGTAAAGGCAGGATAAAGGCTAAAGATGGCCGATGACATTGGCAGCAATTGACGGTTTAACTAACTGCTTTTAACGCCTGCCACAGCTGTTAATCTACAGCCGGGATAGAGATATTTTCCCGGTGTCTTTTTTTGTGTCTTGAATTTCACCGACAGTTAACCCTCCTTAACCTTGCCTTAACCCCGCACACTTTATACTGGCTACAGAAGATAAGGTGTCCGGCACAAGCCTGTTTTCATCGGCTTTTTTCGGTTGGAAGTCAACCTATTATTGCCCGGCACGTTATTAGCAGTGATCAAAATATTAGCGAGAGTAAAATCATGTTGCCTGAGTCTTACCCGGTAAATAAAACGGATACAGGTTTATATCCAGGCCCGCAAAGTCGAGCGGGGGGCTTGGCTGCTAAATCTGGCACTGAATTTGGCACTGAATTTGGCAATAATGGCGCCTGGCAAATGCCGGTAAAAAAAGTGTTAGTGGTGCAACAAGACCGGCAATTTTCCCGGATTATTGCCGAGATGTTAACCATTGAAGGCTTTGAGGTATTGCAGGAATTTCAGACAGAGCATGTTAAACACCAGGTCAGACATTATCAGCCGGATCTGGTGATCCTGGACGTATTATTGCCGGATAATTGCGGCTTGGCCCTGTGCCGGGAATTGCGCCGCCAGTATAACGGCCAGCTGTTGTTTTTGTCAGCGAAAGCAAGCGATATCGATCAGGTGCTCGGCCTGGAGGTCGGTGCCGATGCCTATGTGGTAAAACCCGTTGCCTTAAGGGTATTGCTGGCAAAAATCAAGGCCATGTTCAGGTGGCAGTATCAGCAGCAAACGGCAATGCCTGCGCAGCAAGTTTCCTGCGGTGAGCTAACCTTGTGCCGGTTATCACGCCAGGTCCATTTGCATAGTGAGCCAGTCGAACTCACCGGACAGGAGTTTGATCTGTTGTGGCTGCTGGCGAGCCGGGCCGGTGAGGTACAGGACAGAAATGTCATTTATCAATTGGTGGCGGGGCGTGAATATGACGGCCTGGACCGCAGTATTGATGTCAGGGTTTCCCGGTTAAGGAAAAAATTACATGATGATCTGAAAAGGCCGTTTAGGATCAAAACTGTGCGCGGCCAGGGATACCTGCTGGTGCCGGATGCCTGGAATTAGTTTTTTAGAGGAAATTGAATATAATAGCAAACCTGCGCGGCAGCTGAGTTTTCCCGCAGGCCTTTCCCCGAAGTAAAATGGAGTAACCCGTGAATAATGTAAAACGCAACATCCTGCTGGTGGAGGACGATCTCGATCTGGCGGCAACTGTGGTCGACTACCTTGAACTGGAAGGGATCAGTTGCGATCATGCGGCAAACGGTGTCCAGGGGCTGGGGCTTATCCAGTCTCAGCGTTATGATATGGTGATCCTGGATGTCAATATGCCGCGTATGGACGGTTTGCTGGTTTGCCAGAACATGAGAGAGCAGGGCATAGATACCCCGGTGCTTATGCTGACCGCCCGGGATACTTTAGATGATAAATTAGCCGGTTTTAAAGTGGGCTCGGATGATTACCTGGTAAAACCTTTTGCCATGCTGGAGCTGGTGGCACGTATTCATGTGCTGGCCAACCGCCGAAGCGGGCAAACCACCAGCACTAAGCTTTATGATCTCAGCATAGATTTCAGTCAAAAAACCGCAAAACGCGGACAAAGGGCTTTGCAGCTCTCGCCCACCGGCTGGATATTGCTGGAAACCCTGGTACGTAAGTCAGGACAAATAGTCACCCGGGATCAGCTGTGCCATGCCGTTTGGGGGGATGAATTACCCGACAGTAACAGTTTAAAAGTACATTTATTTAATTTACGTCAGCAAATCGACGCGCCGGGTGAAAGCAAACTTATTCATACCGTGCCGGGGCAGGGGGTCGCCTTGCGGCAACAAGATGAAGATTAAACAAGCGCTGAAAAAAGGCTCTTTGCGCCGTTATGTGTTCAGGGTGGCAATGATCCATGGCCTGATAGTGGTGCTTTGTTATAGTTTGCTGTTGCACTGGTTCTTTATCCGCGGCCTGGACGAGTCCAATTATATGTATATGACCATGGAAGCACAGAGTTTTTCGAAGAATTATGATGCCGGCTTACAGCCTCAGGTGCCGCGCTCCATTCATTTCAACGGCTATCTGGGCTGGCAACAATTGCCTCCCTGGTTGCAGCAGCAATTTTCTTCATTGCAGCAGGTGACCGAACTGCAACTGCGCAATCTGAAATTAACCAATGACAGTTCGACCCGGGAGCAGGAAGAGCTGGTGGTGTTTATGGTGGCCCAGCCGCTTAAAGACGGCAACACCTTTTATCTGGTGCGCCGTATCACCCTGGAAGATCACAGTGGACAGATCCGTACCCGGATGATAGAAACCGTATTATTGACCTGGCCGCTGGCGCTGGCTTTTTTATTGACAATTTTAGCTTCTGTATATTTTACCTTAAGCCGGCTGACCCGGCCTATGTCAGCCCTGGGCAACTGGAGCGCTGCGCTAACTTTGGATGATGTCAGCAAATCGCCGCCTGATTTTGCCTTTAATGAGCTTAATACCATAGCGCAGCAGCAACAGGATGCCTTTTGCCGCCTGGCGTCCATCCTTGAAAAAGAGCAGGATTTTTTGCGTTTTTCCAGCCATGAGCTCAGAACCCCGATTGCCGTGATTAAATCCAATACCGAGCTGCTGACCCGGGTGCTGGCGGGGCAAAAAGGCAGCACCTCGCTTGAACGTATCCAGCGGGCGGTGCTCAATATGCAGCATATGACGGAAACCTTGCTATGGCTGAGCCGTGAGCAGGAAGAAAAAGTTCAGGGGCAAGCGCTGGATTTGAGCGAGATGCTGACCACGCTCAGTGATGATAATCACTACCTGTTGCAGGGGAAAAATGTTGCCGTAAGTTTTGACTGTGATCACAACATAGTGGAGGTTGCCGAGACCCCGTGTCGTTTGATCCTCAATAATGTTATCCGCAATGCCTTTCAGTATACCGCCGAAGGGGATATTGAAATTAGCTTGTCTCAGGGGCAAGTGCTGATCACCAATGTTAACCGCAGCCAGGAAGATATTGACCATCACGGGGCGGATTATGGCTATGGTTTAGGCCTGATGCTGGTGGAGCGAATCGTGGCCAAGATGGGTTGGCACTATCAAAATAGTGAGATCCCTGGGGGGCGAAAAGTCAGTATTGCTTTTCTTGAGGTAAGAGTTTGAAATAACAGCTTGAAGCAATAATCCTGAGCAATCTTTATTTAATTGAAATTATTTTAAAAAAAGCCTCAAGTTTTTTTTTAAACCACCGATAACCTAAGTAATCTAAGTATATGGGTGGTTACTGTGGTAGCAAAGGTCGAAAATAATCTGCTGGTTCATGAGTTACAGTTAGGCGAGCAGCTTGGCGAGTGCGTACATAGTGCGCGCCGCTCTGACTTCTCGTTGATGCTGGCCATGCTGACCGAAGATGTTCGCGATCACAGCCAGTTTGCCTTACCGGTAGTGGAAGACGAACCCCGCGATATCACCACAGAAACGTTAAGAAAAGAATTTCACTTGCCGGATGAAGCGCCGCTGGCATTAAAAAATGATACCCAGATCCAGGACTTCAACCAGGCAGAATTGGTGCAGGATAATCAGTTGGCTAGTTTACAGCTGCAAAATGCCATCAACCCCAAACCTTTGGCTTTTCGCGACGACAAAAGCCATGTGCCGCACCAGGTAATGACCAATACCACCACCCATTGCCAGAAAAAGCATCAAACCGGCACCGGGCAGTTATCGCGTATGGCGTTTAATGCCAAGGGCTGGCTCGATGCGGTACAAACCTCAATAGTGAAATCTTCCCTGGTTAACGTCCACAGCATTGCTTAAACTTTTTCTTGCTGCGGCAAGGACAAGGCTCATTGCGCTTAATTTCCCTGACTTCATCAAACTCGCTGACATCGCCGTCAAGATAACGCCATTGGCCGCTTTCCAGGACAAAACGCGACGTTTCCGTCATTTTATGGTACTTGTTGCCCAACAGGTAATGGGCTGAAAATTTAACCACCGGCAGTTCATCTGCGTTTTGCGGGATTGCTGAGCTGTGATGAATTTCTAAAAACAGCCATTTGGTCATGGCCGCCCACTGGGCGATTTCTTCGAGGTTTTGCTGTGCCTGACTGGCTTTGGCATAAGTACGGTAAAGATAATCCGCATCGGCGGTGGCATAGGCGCTATAACGCGAGCGCATTAGCTGCTCCGGGCTGTTAGCTGTTTTTTGCCCGTTAATTAAAGGCTGGCAACAAAGGGCATATTCAAGTTCAGAACCGCAGGGACAGAGCATAAAAATCAGGTATGTTAATTATTGGGGCGGCTATATTAACACGTAAAAACGGGCTAAAGCCACGAAACGGCCATTTGGCTTTAGTTAACCTCTTGTACCACTTTATGTCCGATAAGGCATGGCTAATCCGGCACCTGAATTTTTGGGTGCCGGTGTAAAATGAGCCTAGGGTAGGTTTTAGTAAAAATTCTTCACAGACTGCCGAACATTTGTTCTTTTAATGCCGCGATTTGCGGGGTTTGCTGGTTAAACATGGCGGAGTATTTGGCATTATTATTAATCACGCACATGATTTGCAATAAATCGACGGCAACCACCTCAGGCTCTGCCTGATAATAACTGCCCCAGCTATTTTGCTCGTTTTGCAGGGCGTCTTTGTCGGCATGACACAAAAAATGCGTTTCGCTGCCGGTAGAGTTTAACAACTTTACCACTTGTTTCGTGCCGGCAAACACCAGATGCGAATAACCGTTTAAGTACAAAGAAACCCCCATGGTTAAAAATAACGAGATGGTAAACCGTGAAGAGCTGCTGTAGAGGTTGCCGATTTCGGCAATGCTTGAGCGCTTGACGTTATTTTGTTTGAAATAGCCCAGCTCCTGCACCGGTGTTTTAGTGTATTGCTCGATAAAAAGCGGTGTGCGCGCGCTTCTTATCCCCAGTGCGGCTTTGATATCTCCCTTTCTTTTGATGGTGATTATTGCCGGTAAGAAGTTGTCGATTTGTGCGTTAAACGTCTGTCTGAAACCTTCGCTGATAAAACGCTCAACCATATTGCGCTCGCTGTTTGCCCGCGTGATCAGCTCGGCGGTAAAGGGCAGGGAGCTGTTTTGGCATTTTTTATTTCCTTCACCGGTAACTGCTGGTGTGATAGTGATCATATATTGTACTCCGAGGCGTTGCTTGCTTGAGTTCAATATATAAAGCAAATCTTAATGAAATCTTAAGGAAAGGTAAATTTCTGCATAAATAGCGGATCATGAGCGAAAGTCGTCTGTTTTTATCTCGGGTCCGCTTTTTTTAACAAGTGCTCGGCAGGGGGTGTGATAAATCCCCCTTTCGCAGGCGCGCTAATTACTTTGTCGGCGTGAAAGGATGTTGTTGTTAACCTGAGCGGCTTGTTTGCTTGGTTTCCCGGTGAATTTTGTAATTTTTGGCTGTGCCTGGCAAGTGTTTTACTTAGCTTGTTGACGGTTTTGATGACCCCGGTTAATTCCTGTGATAACTGCTCCAGGCGGCTTTCAAGCTTGGCCAGTTTGTTTTTTTCTATGGGCTGTAGCACTGTCGACGTTTGTTGATTGGCAGTGACGGTCGTTTGCCCCGGGGTCGTAGCGCCGTGATGCTCGCAAAAGAAGCCGGTATTGGCCAATAACAGCGCACATAAGATGATGACCAGGTAGATATTTATCATTTTCTTCCCCTCGTTTGCAGCCTTTGGGTCGGTGAGTGCGGGTGAATGGGTCATCCTGGTTGACTATGGTCTTTAACTGACTATGGTCTTTAACTGACTAAAAGACTTCACTTACACTAGTGTGCCTAAAGGGCAAAATGTCTCAGGGGCTTTGAAAAATTTATTAAATGGCTGCTGATTGCCGGTAAAAGGATACAGGTCAGTGAGTGGCTGTCTATGAGGGGCCACTACGATTTTGTCGATGAAAATGCTTGTCTGGATGATAAGTTTAGAAAAAGGCACCGACGACAGCGTCAATGCCACGTTAAAACTTGATGACTACAATGAGCGTAAGCTCCTTGCTATTTAGCCGTTTTTTTCCTTGTGCCAAAGTGTAAGCCAAAGAGCCCTAAGGCCAATAAAGTGATGGTGGTTGGCTCAGGAACAGCTGTAGATGCATCAAAACTAGCTACCGCACTACCGAAAGTTTCCAGGGTCGCCGAAGCTAAGTAAAAATCACCTGAAAGGGTACTGACATCAAATGTAAGCATACCGTTGAGTAAACTGCCATCGATCAATGATTTAGGAAGGAAAGTTTCATAAGTAAAAAAGCCGGTATACCCGGATGTTTCAACACTGTGATCAAGTGTATATTCCTTACAGGTAGGCATACAGCTGGCAGGGACTGTATCCCAGTGATGACCGTATTCATTATGTTGATGCTCATACGCAGTATGCGTTTCCATAAAGCTGGTGCTGGTGTTGCCGTTGACAATATTACCGATACTGACGCCTGCCGTCTCAATAATATCTTGCGAGCTATAAGTTAAGTGCTCGTAGTCATGGGCAAACCATGAAGAGCCATAACCATCGCTGCGCAAGTAAGGGTAATCTCCTGAGCTATTATCCAGATCCCCGCGATCCCAGGGGCGGTCATCATCAAAAAAATAGGTGTCATCGACAAAAGAAAAAGTCACTTTGGCGTAATCATAAACCTGTCCGGTTAAATCAAACTGACCTGAGGTGGTAGTTGTTGCGGAGCTTAAGTAAAAATTATCGAGGAGGTTGTCTTCAATAATGCTTGCCTGTGCGGCAGAGGTAAAGGCCATAACAGCTGCAAAAGTAAGTAGGCCGGTAAATCGTTTTGTATCCATCATAATATCCTTTTATAAAGTGGTGGTGATATACATCCCCTTACATCACATATCACTTACTGGCACTGCTTCCTTAGCCATCATAAGTAATATTGTATAACTCGGTGATTTCCTTTTTAAACTTTCAGATTTTTACAACAGCCGGTCACAGCAAAGCATGTACCACAAAAAAATAACCTTAAAATACAAAAGGCTGTAATTCGTTGTTTTAGTGCCATAAAAAAAATGTAAATAAAATGGACACGTAGTTCGAATTAAAGAAGGTTAAAATTTACAGGAGCATGTAATATCGAATCGCAGTTAATTCCGTCAGATACCGTTAGTTTATGTCTTCACCATTTTTTACCCGCTCACGAACTTGCTCGGGTGATAACGGCGGAAATTTAATGCCTTTCTCAATAAGTAACTCTTTGATTTTTAGTGCCCAACCGTAAGCATCATATTCAGGATTAAGCAAATTATCCGCAAGATCACTATATATGTTCCAGGCAAGTGTGATTCCGCTACTACTAGCTTTATGGTAATCGGCCCCTAATCCAATAAGCTTATAAGCACTTTCATATTTGTTTATAAAAGAGGCGTACAAAGGGGGATTTCTTTGTCCTGGATCTGTCTTATTTAAATCAGCCCCGGCAGCAAGTAACATGTTTATTTGTTGCCAATTGTCATGACCAATTGATTTGAAAATTGCTGGAAAGCCATCAAGATCCACCGCATTGGCATCACCACCATATTCCAACAAGAGAGCCAAAATATCATCATCTCCTTCCCCTACGATGGTGGCCACGGTATGTTGGCCGTCCGGAGCTGTAAAATTGGGATCGGCGCCAAGCTTTAAAGCCAACTCAATCGCTTTAAGATCTTTATCTAGCATTAACCAAAATAAGGGCGTGATACCCTCATCACCATGGCTGTTTAATTTAAGCCCTTGAGCTATCATAGACTGGGCTTTATCTTCATTTCCTTGTTTGATGGCTTTTAATAGCAACACCAGATCAGAGGTAAAAAACGCTTCTGCTTTCATTTTGTCTCCTGTATTGCAAGCCATTAATAACCCCAGGGATAACAAAGCTAATATTTTCAGTACGATGTCCAGCGGAGTGTTTAAAAAAGACATAACTTTCCCTGTTAATCCAAGTTTCATAACTAGCCCTGTAATCAAATACTTTTCATGGCCTGGAGTAGTTTTTTATCTTTCAAAGTGTAATAAGGGATCCCAATATATGAATATTTCAAGCGTCCATGGGGCCTTGAATAATTTGTGATAGTGATACCTGATTCAAATTCCTTTCGACAATTCGGGCTAAAACGAATCTCAATATCTTCATGCTCAAACACATGCCCATAATGTAAAACATCTGTGGAAGCTCCTCCCTGGCTCGGCTTCTTCCAGAATTTATTTTCAATAATATCAACAAGCCAGGGGAGTGATAATAAAGGCACTGTAAATTCTTTTAAACTGTAGCCAGGCTCATCTTCCTTTCGAAATCCCGTACTTAAATAAACATCTTTTCGTTGAAATATTGCCTCATGATCATTTGTTATTAAATAAAGTATTTCACCACTTTTAAAAGCATCAACTAGTTCGACAACAATATGATATCCAGTGGGTAAGTTTTTAATATTTAAAAAGGACATAACTTTCCCTGATAATCCAAGATTACATCAAATGCTTTTCATCATTTGTAGTAGTTTTTTCTCTCTTAAGGTGTGGTAAGGAATTGCAAAACGTGAAAACTTTAAGCGTCCATGAGGTCTGGAGTAATTAATGATGCTAACTCCGGATTCAAACTCCTTAAGACAATTTGGAGTAAATCGTATCTCAATATCCTCATCATCAAAAATATGTTCGTAATGTAAAACATCTGCTGGTGCGCCACCCTGACTAGGCTTTTTCCAAAATTTATTTTCGATAATATCCACTAACCAGGATATAGCACTACGCGGCAGAATAAACTGCTCTAAAGTAAAGCCAGGTTCATCCTCATCTAAACAATCTCCAACATTCCAGACTTCTTTACGAAGAAAAATAACCTCATTATTACTTACTATTAAATATAATATTTCTCCATCTTTAAAAGCATCACCTAGCTCGACAGCAGTACGATGACCAGCGGGTAAATTTTGAGTGTTTAAAAAAGACATAACCTTCCCTGTTAATTCAAGCCCGTATCTAGCCCTATAATCAAACACTTTTCATTGCCAGGAATGCCTCTAATTACTCAGCAAGCATTCGTAAACTTAATTTATGGCTTCACCATTTTTCATCCGCTTGCGAACTTGCTCAGGTGATAATGGTGGAAACTTAATACCTTTTTCAATCAACAGTTCTTTAGTTTTGAGTGCCCAGCCATAAGCCTCAAACTCAGGATTAAGCAGGTTTTTTGTTAATTTTCTATGAATTTGCCATGCAAGGGTTATCCCTCCAGAACTGGGTTGATGAAAGTTTGCCCCTAAACCAATAAGTTTATAAATAATTTCAAACTTATTTAAAGATGAAGCATATAGTGGAGCATTTCTCTGTCCTGGATCGGTATTATTTAAATCAGCCCCGGCAGCAAGTAACATGTTTATTTGTTGCCAATTGTCATGACCTATTGATTTAAAAATAGCGGGAAAGCCATCAAGATCCACCGCATTGGCATCACCACCATATTCCAATAATAAAGCCAAAATATCGTCATCTCCTTCCCCTACGATGGTGGCCACGGTATGTTGACCATAGGGAGCAGTAAAATTAGGATCGGCGCCAAGCTTTAACGCCAACTCAATCGCCTTAAGATCTTTATCTAGCATTAACCAAAATAAGGGTGTGATACCTTCATCACCATGGCTGTTTAATTTAAGCCCTTGGGCTATCATTGACCGGGCTTTATCTTCATTTCCTTGTTTAATGGTTTTTAAAAGCAACACCATTTGGGGGGTAAAAAACTCTTCAGCTTTCATTTTATCTCCTGTATTACAAGCCGCTAGCAAACCCAATGAAAATAAACCTAGAGTTTTTATCAGCTTGCTACATATCCCTTTGAATTTGTAGGTCAATATTTTATATCTCTTGTTATTAATCACCATAATAAGCCTTTATATGGTTATTCAAAATAGCTTTATCTTCTTCTTTTTGTGCCTCAATGCCGGTGATAACCTGCTCCATAGCGTGACGGGTTACCGGGTTGCCGCCATTAACACTGGGCAAGGGTTTCATTTTTCCTATCGCCTGAGGTACATCATCCGTAAAAGCTTTTTGCGCAATTATTGCAGCCGCAGCACCTAACGGCCCACCTAAGGCAAAACCAGCAGTACCAGCAATACCTGTTACCGCTTTATTACCATGTTTTTGTGCGCCGGTTAGTACCTCACCTGATACCGCCTGGGTAGTAATAAGCTTTCCTGCGTCCTCATTGCTCAAACCACCATAACGTTTTGCCGTATTGGGATGTAAACCGGCCGCGTTAAAGGTATACCCCTTATTACCCGAAACAGCAACTCCGGCAGAGGCTAAGCCCCCACCAAGAGAGTGGCCGACAATACTGACCTCATTTCCCATTATACTGCTAGTAATATCAGCTAAATCCATCGCCTGGTTATATTGAGCGGTTTCCTTGCCCGTTCCTTGCCTAAAATTTGTTTTCCAGTCTTTTTTTCCGGTCACATCATTATTAGTGCCCCGATACGTTAACATGGTTTCATCATTTACTGATGACTTAAACAAGGCAGCGCCAAAGCCGGTTTCTTTACTGGTTAATAGCGCACCTTCCATGCCTGGAATTTGCTTGGCGTCCAGCAATTCCAGGCCCACCGGTGCTGGCGGTAACTCTTTAATATGGTCGCGGTTAAATTCATCAACACGGTATACGTAATCAGCAGCTTCGGCCCGTAAAATATTATCATTATTAAAAGCCAGGCGTTCCCTGGCCCGGGCTATTTCTGGCGCGCCTGCTGTTCTGGCAATTAACGCCTGTCGCTGCTGGTAGCGCTCTTTTCTTTGCTCTGCTGTTAAGGCTACTTCTTGCTGTGTTAGCGGTCTGGCTAATAACTCGGCATTGGCTTGTTCTGTTGCAAGCTTAACATCCTCGCCCGAGCTATTTTTTTGTACTCCAGCCTGTTCGCTTTGCTTCGAATATATTGACGAACTTGTTGCTGGGGTTGCCAGCGTGGTTACAGCTGCCGGTTTCGATGTATCCCCTTGAGTTAACACGACATCGGTATTTTTTGCTGTGCTTGATGGCGATATATCACTGCCCCTATGACCGCTAAAGGTCATTCTCGGCTCGTCCATCTCAAAAATTAGCAAGTCCCGGTTGAGCAGTCTATCCACCAGGTAATTTATTGCCTGTGCCTCGCTAAAACGCGACAGGCTATGTTCATCACCAAGCAGGTAACACATCAACCGGCTGATGATATCCAGTGGATTTTTCCATTGATGCAGGGTTGTTATAAACAGACGGGCGTAATATAGGTCGGCGTAACAGGCCATCAATGGCAGTCCCAGTAGCGGATCATCCGGCTTGTCTACTGCTTTGCAGGCAAGGTACTGATAACCGAAGTTGCAAAAAAGATAATGCCCTTTGCAAAAATGCCCGCTGTGACCGACGCCGGGATATTTAAGCAGGTCCATGTAATATCATTCCTTTGTTCATCCTTGAGTGCATATTTTAGTTCAACTTTATCTGCGCTGCTTTCAGGGCAATGGCGTTGTCGCTGACTTTTAACTTTGAGCTCTTAATGCCTGTGCTGCTGTCGCTGATAATAGGCTGGTTGGGATAGCCGTTGATAAAGTCCAGCAACACTTCCTGGCCGACACGGGGGCTTTGGGCACACACTCAAAACCATCAATGTAGACGGAAAAAACACTATTTTGGCTGGCGGCTGACTGATTCGGTAGAGCAGTGCTGCTGCGTATACATTTATACCACAGAAAAAGGATGAGCATTACAACATATCCCTATGACAATTATATGCCGTTTTATTAGCTCACTATGGCTTCTGTTTTTTATACCCTTTTTGGCCAGCCCCAATGGTGGTGGTGAGGAATAATAAGGTTAGGCCCAGTATTTAGTTTTGGCTGTTCAAGCTTGCTTATTCTTCCAATGATTTAATAAGTGAATTTTAAGCTGTTGCAAAATGAAAGACCTGGCCCTTTCAGCCCAATAATCAACTCCTGTTCTATTGCAATTGTTCAAGAGCCTTCGCTATTGCTTGTAAGTATTAGCTGCTGCGTAAATGCCAAGGCGCAGCAGCTGCTTTTTTAACTAGGTTTTAACCAACTAGGGTTTAGCCGCCTACTCGGGGGAAGCAGGGGTTGGTATTATCAGCAACTCATCTTGGTTGGTGGTAACCGTGACCTTTTGCCCTACGGTAAAACCGGCCTGTGTGAGCCACTTGCCTCTTAATACAATATAAGGTTCCAGCGTTACCGGCACATAATTAAGGCCAACCCCGCGGGTTTTGGCGGCGTTCTCACATATGGTTTCCAATACCGTTAGTTGGCGGGTAGCGGGATATTTTGCTTTTGCCGAGCTTGGCTCTGACGTATGATTAGATTCAGCCATGATGGACTCCTGAGTAGTTCGTTGTGGTTAGCAATCTCTGGGTGTTCGAGCACTCAGGGGTTGCGGTTGTTGCTTAGCAAAGTATTGCGGTACGTTATCAATATTACTGGGGTGGGGCGCTCCTTTGTTGCTTAGAGGCTCCTTTAATAAAAGACTAACCTGCTGGATAAAGCAACAGTGGTTCAGTTGTTTTTTAGACCAATATCTGCATTAAATGTGGTTTGATATGCTATTTGTTGGTTCATGGCCGGGCCTGTTAAATATGGGGTTGTAGAGCCAATAATGTTAAGTGTTCCCGGTATATTTCCCTTTACTTTTAAAGCCGTTTTGAACCTCAAAAACTGACAAGCTGGTGGTGTGTTCATTCATTTTTTGATGTCCCTAATTGTTCTTCAAATTTAGTTGTACTGCAAAATACAAGACTGACCCTTGATGTTTAGGTAAAGGCAACGAGTTTAGCGTAAACCTTTAGCCACCAGGTAATTCAACAAGGCTTCTGGCTCATCGGTCTGGAACATGCCGACACCAAGTTCCACCAGTCGCCCCCAGTGGGCGTCGGGATCTTTTATTGCTAACACATCGATATGTCCGGCGGCTTTTTCAGGGGTAGCCGATAAGGTATTCACCCATAATCTGGCGCCTATTTCAGCGATATCATCAGCCCCTTCTATAAGATAGGCTTCGGTCTTGGCCTTAACTTCAAACGCCACCGGGTTATAGCTGATATATTGCGACGCCAATATACCCAGAGCCCCTTTTCCTTGGGTAATTTTGGGCATAAAGTGAGTTCGGGGTAAAAAATTAAAAGCGCTTAGTTTGGCATTCTCCGCCGGTACTTCTATTTTGATAATTAACTGCTTTTCCATGCCTAATGATGAAGCCTCTTTTATTGCCGCAGCAAAAACATCTTCTTTGGCATCAAGGTTAATCAGGATCTTGCCCTTGGTGCTGAGTAAAACCTCCTTAAATGTCGGAATACGCTGGTGAGTTAACATTCCCTGCTGACCATTACCCGTTTTTAGTTGCAGCTTTTTTAATTGCGCCAAGGTCAGCTCTGAAACTTTACCGATGCCATTTGTGGTTCGCTCTACCGTACTGTCATGCATTAACACCAAAACGCCGTCTTGGCTTTTGCGCACATCAATTTCAATGATATCTATCCCTAAGGCGATACAGTCGTCGATAGCTTTCAAAGAGTTTTCAGGTGCTTTTTGCCAACAGGCGCGATGCGCGACAATCATCACCCCGGCATCAGGGGTTTCCAAGCGGTTTATCAGACGTTCAATGTGTGAAAGTGGCAGGGAGAGTTATCAATAATTCTCTTTCTAATGATTTAATAAGTGAATTTTAAGTTATTGCAAAATGAAAGACCTGACCCTCCCTGTGTGACCCTCCCTGTGCTGTTAGATCGATGTAAGGGTTACAGTTCATTTAATGTTGCTTACAAAAAGTAGAAAAACTCAAGCCGATACTGTCCTGTTCATTATTTAATTTTTACCAATCTTCATGGAACTATGATTTATGGTTAGCTCCGTTAATGAATAAGAAAGTAAGTCTACCTGCAGGTATTCTTTAAATAAAGACGTGGCATGACCTCAGTCTGATTCGTTAATTAAATAATACCATTACGATTAAATGGAAAACTCTTTAAAACAGTCTAAATTATATACTTTAGTTAGCTAATGACTAGTAAATTCAAAATGAACTGTTGTAAAAATGAACAAGCCTATCATAATGATTAGTAAGCAAAATATAATCATAATAGGTACAGGTCGAAGAATAGCAATATTAGCAAATACCTTGTGGGAGCAAGGATTCGATATATATAGGATAAAAGGTCGAAAAAAAGAATTTGAACAATTAGTAACTCTAGTTACTACTGAAAAGATAAAGACTGTTGTTGTTGCTAAAAACGTAAAAACAGATGAAGCATTGGTTGAGTTTTATAATCTTTTAATTAAGAACGAAATACCAATTAAAACCCTAAATCACGTTTATGAAAGTACAAACAATATGGTATTGAGTCCTTTCCATGATCTGCTAGAACAACAAAACTTCAAAAATGAGTTAAGCGTATTCAACGCGGGTGGATTACAGTTAAAACCAAAGGCATTATCGATTGCTGTTTTGCCTGGTACCATTTTAAGTAATGGCTCTTTACTACAGGAAATTAAACATGTTCGACTTAATTTTCACCAGTTTTTTCTTTTTTACATGCTTTTGATGAAAGCCACATCTATATTAAATACCGAAAAGAAAAAACATCAATTTTTATATGGCAATGAGGTAAAAGCTTTAATTGAAGTTCGTCGGTTTTTTAAAGGAATAGACCCGGGGTTTAATAAGATCCAAATTAAAAGTGAAAAGAAAATCACTTGGTCGGATTTTAATGGCTGGCCTATAAACCAACTTTCACAGAGCAAAGACACAGATTTAAATGATCAGTTAGTAAGCAGATATGGAGTATTTTCTATTGGAGAAAGTAGAGAGAATGATATTAACAAGGAAGGTTACAAACCTAAAGCTTATGCTGCCTGTACGTTATTTGTTCACTTAGAATTAAAGCAAACAAAAACTATTAGTTTTGAATTTATGGCTAATGAATTATTTGAAAATAATCACTATATTATCCTTCCTTGGAGGGAAAAATATTCAGTCAGAGTAAATGAAAAAAAATATGGTGTGCTTTGTTATTATCCCAACTCGGAAATATTATTATCAGTTGGAGATTTTCATAAAGTCACTTCTGAAGGGGTACACTTAAGTATTCAGTTATTAGAATTAATTGAACCAAATACTGATATTCCAGAAAATCCATCCTTGATAAGAAGTAAGGGCATCCTATTTGGAATAGAGCTATGACAACTGATAGCTCCTTGAATCAAACCATAAAGACAGGTGATGAATTACTAATTCTTGTTGAGGGTGACAAGTTTGAACGAGTATCCGCTGCAGATTTTAATCATAATTATACCGTTATTATCATTCATGGATTTACTGCGCATGGTAAATACATGGTACAAACCGCTCAAGAATTCAAAAAGCAAGGGTTAAACCCGATAATTTTCAATTATGATTCTTTTAAGGGAATCATCAATGCAGCAAAAAACCTTTACAATAGATTAGTGAATTTAGATAAACTAAGTATCGATACTAAAATAAGTAACATTGGAATTATTAATGATAAAGGGATCTCGCTTGTTGCCCATAGTATGGGAGGGTTGGTCTCAAGAGCCTTTTGCAATTTAGATGAAAAAAAATATGTTAAATCTATTGTCACTTTAGGGACACCTCACCAAGGAACTCTGGTCGACTGGATAAGTTTAAAGTGGGCACTTAGAGCTTGGCAATTAAAATATAATATAACCACACCTGGGTTTAATAGAAGTTGTCAATCTGCCAAAGAATTAACTTGTACTGATGGGAACTTAGGCAATACTCTGATTGATAAAATGCAAGTGGAGGAGAGTTATATTTCTACAATTCCTAAGCTGAGTATTTCAGGAGGATTACAGCACCTAGAATGTTATGACTTTCCGTTTTTCAATTATGTGGTAAACAAATATATTCAATCAAAATTAAAAAATAAAGAAAATGATGGACTAGTTACTGAATATAGTAGTGACTGGACAAAACTAACATGGAAAAAGGATTCTATAAAACCGATACATTTCAATAATTACGATGAATTCAAAGTAGTTAACCATTCAAACCTCCACCTTAATCAGGACATAGCTTTAATAATTACCCGATGGATTTATGGTCATTCCCCAGAAATATCTCCAAAAAATCAGACACTACTTTAAGTGATTAATAAAGCTTAACTCCTATAAGCTAATTCATCTAATCTGCTGTAATTAAACCTCATTAGCCTACTTATTAAAGAAGGTTTGAGAAGCTCTCAAGCTATAATGATTTTTGTCTTTTACAGCATAGTAGTCTGCTCCCAGGGTAATCCTCCCGTTTTTAATAATCTTGATAGAATAAATTCTGAATTTACTCATTTGCACCAAAGGGGCTTACCCTTTCAGGAGAACTAATCAGCTATTGTCTGCTGCAAAAAGTTCAGCAACCACCGCACTGTCAGCAAATCATCCACAGGCTCCTCTAATGAAACCACCCCCGCGCTGATTCGCGGCCCCGGGATCCTGTCTCTGCGACTGTTCATCAACGCATAGGAATAGATACGGCTAAATTCCGGGTGTCCCTGCAGGCCGAGAAAATGATCGTCAAGTTGTATCATGCTATAAGGGCAAAATTCATTACTGAGCAAAACCTCGGTATCGGCCGGTAACTCACTGATTTGATCCTGGTGACTCACTACCAGGCTGAGGTTAGCTTGTTTTGGCTCCATCCAGCTTTTTTGTTTCACTATCTCACCCGCTGCTACGCCAATACCCCAGCCCTTGTCTGAACGTTGTACTTTGCCCCCTAATGCCCGGGCCAGCAGTTGATGGCCAAAACAAATACCGACAAACCCTTTTTTCTCGCGATAAAGCCTGCGAATAAAATCTTCCAGCTCATTGAGCCAGGGGAGTTCGTCGTTGACGCCAAATTTACTGCCGCTGGTCATATAGCAGTCGCAGGCATTGATATCGCTTGGCAATTCGCCATCTACCGCTGAATAATAAACAATGTCCAATTGGTCATCTACTGCCAGTAATATTTTGCTGAACATGTCCGGATAACCACCAAAATCGACCTGTAATTTCTCTTGAACGTGATCACATAACAAAATACCTAATTTCATCGTTAGCGCCTTTTTTGCTTTTTGCCTTTAGAAAGTGCCGTTAATGGCTGACAAACAAATGTCTGTGTATTCTTGAGCCGTGAACGGAATAGGATTACCGCCAGCCGAAGGATCGTTTTGTGCCATCTCGCCAATATCACTTGCCCGGGTAGCATCTATACCGATATCGCTTAAGGCATGCGGTATATTAAGCTGCTCACGTAACGCCAGTATCCAGTTAACAAAACCATCAAAAGAGCTGTCCGGTAATTCCAGGTAACGGGCCAGTCGTTCGATGCGGGTTTCAATGGCGCTGCGGTTTGCCTTAAGCACGTACGGCATTAAAATCGCGTTAAGTAAGCCATGGTGGCTGTCATAAACGGCGCCCAGCGGGTGGGCGAGGGCATGCATGCCGCCCAGGCCCCGCTGAAAGGCGGTTGCGCCCATGGTCGAAGCCACCATCATCTGGGCTCTTGCTTCTATGTCATTACCGTCGGCTGTGGCCCGGGGTAAGTAATTTTTAACCAGACGAATCGCTTCCAGTGCAATACCTTCCGCCATGGGGTGAAAATACGGCGCACAATAAGCTTCCAGGGCATGAGACAGGGCGTCCATGCCGGTTGCCGCCGTCAGTTTTTCCGGTAATCCTGTGGTTAATTGTGCATCTAAAATAACGATGGCCGGTAACATCTTAGGATGAAAAATAATGCGTTTTATATGCTGTGCTTCATCGGTGATCACCGAGGCGCGGCCCACTTCTGAGCCTGTGCCTGAGGTTGTCGGCACGGCAACTAAAGGGGCCATGGTTTCGCTGCGTACCCGGGTCCAGTTATTACCAATATCTTCAAAGTCCCATAACGGCCTGTCTTGTCCTACCATAAGGGCCACCGCTTTGGCGGCATCGAGCGCTGAGCCACCGCCAAAAGCGATCACGCCGTCATGCTCTCCTTGCCAGTATGCGCTAACACCATCAGTGACATTTTCTCCGCTGGGATTACTTTTAATGCCGGAAAAAATGTCACAGCGAAGGCCTTCACGGCGACAATTTTCTAACGCCTGCTGCACCATAGGGGTATCGGCCAGTCCGGGATCTGTGATCAGCAGCGGCGCCTTCATGCCCAGCTCTTTACAGGCTAAAGGCAGCTCTTTTATCCGGCCAATACCGTTACGTATCGTGGTGGGGTAATTCCAGTTGGCGTCAAATTGATTGAAATCCATAGGGTTTCCTTAAATACTTGTTTTTACGTGGAAAGACTTTGGCCGGGTCAGGGCTTCATAACCTAGTGATGATAAGGTACAGCCGCGGCCCGAGTTTTTAACGCCGGTCCAGGCCAGCTCGGGGTCGAGATAATCACAGCGATTGACAAAAAAGGTGCCGGTTTCCAGTTGCTCGCCTATGCGAATTGCGGCCTCGATATCTGTGCTGAACACCGAGGCGGTCAGGCCAAATTCGGAATCATTCATCAGCTCTATTGCTTGCTCATCGCTAGTGACTTTCATGATCCCCACCACAGGGCCAAAACTTTCTTCTGTCATTACCGACATGCTGTGATCAACATTAGTTAATACCTGGGGTGCCAGGTAGGGGGTGCCGGGTTTATCCAGCGGGAAGTCCGATGGTGTGATATGGGCGATGGCCCCTTTGCTTACGGCATCAGCCACCTGCTGGCGGACAAAATCGGCAGCACCAGCTTTTACCACAGGGCCCAGGGTGGTTGACGGCTCGTCAGATCTGCCCAGTTGATAGTTATTTACTAAGGTAACCGCGAGCGCGACAAACTCATCATATATGCTGCTATCGACATAAATGCGTTCAATGCCGCAACACGATTGCCCGGAATTAAAAAAGGCACCATCGATACAGGTTTCCACCGCATGGGCCAGGTCGGCATCGCTCCTGACATAAGCCGGGTCTTTGCCGCCAAGCTCTAGGCCAACTCCGATAAAGCGGCCGCTGCTGGCGCGCTCCACCATTTTTCCTCCGGCCACTGAGCCGGTAAAAGCGACATAATTCACCAAAGGGTTGGCAATTATTTGCTCGGTGTCTTCGTGGCTAAGGTGCAGGTATTGAAATACGCCTTGGGGTAGTTTTGCTTGCTCAAAAGCGCGAAACAGTTGCTCGGCACACAAAGGAGTTTGCGCCGAATGTTTGAGCACTACGCTGTTACCCGCCATGATCGCCGGAATAATAGCATTGATGGCGGTTAAATAAGGGTAGTTCCACGGGGCTACTACAAAGGCCACACCTAAGGGCTCACGCTTGATATAACGTTTAAAGCCGGGTTTATCGGTAAGCTTTATTGTTGCCAGTGCTTTTTGCGCGCAGTCGATCATATAACGGGCGCGATCGACCATACCGGCCACTTCACCTTTGGCATATTGAATTGGGCGGCCCATCATCCAGCAAATTTGCTCGGCAATTTGGTCTTCATTGGCGATAAAATTATCCACCATTTGGTGACAAAGCGCGGCACGTTGTTTAATGCTGGTTTTTCGCCAGTCTTGCTGCGCCTGGTTTGCCAGCTCAAGTGTTTGGCTTATTTCACTCTGGCTTGCCAGTGTCCGTTCAACATAAATGGAACCATCGATAGGAGAGTGGGTGATTTGTTTATTACTCATAAGGATCTGCCCTATATAATTTCAAAATAACGGGAAAGCTCCCAGTCGGTAACATGTTTGCGATATTCTCGCTCTTCCCATTCCCGGGTGGCGGCGAAATGCTCGACAAATTCATTGCCAAAAACCTCTCTGGCGGCGGTAGAGGTTTTTAACCTGGTAGCGGCTTCAAACAAGCTTCTTGGCAGGGATATTTCCTCTGTGTGGCTTTGCTCATAGGCATTGCCTTTCACCTGGGCCAAAGGCTCGAGTTTTTGTTCTATGCCAAGTAAGCCGGAGGCCAGTGCTGCTGCCAGTGCCAGATAGGGATTGGCATCGGCGGCGCCGAGCCGGTACTCCACCCGTTGGGATTTAGCCGTGCCGGGAATAATTCTCAGGGCGGTGGTACGATTTTCTACGCCCCAGGTTGCATCCAGTGGCGCCCATAACCCCGGCACCATACGGCTATAGCTGTTAATTGTGGGGGCTATCATCGCCAGAAATTCCGGCATATAACGTTGTTGCCCGGCCAGGAAGTGTCGCTGGGTATCGCTCATATTGTATTCTTTGCTTGCATCAAAAAAAGCAGACTCTCCCTTGGCATTTTTAAGGGATATATGGATATGACCGCTTTGCCCTGGATAATCTGACGACCATTTGGCCATAAAGGTTGCCATCAAATCATTACGTTGTGCCCAGACCTTAATAAAGGTTTTGAATAGGGCGGCTTTATCGGCGGAGTTTGCGGCATTGTCATGGGCAATGGCGGCTTCCAGTACTCCGGGGCCGGTTTCGGTATGTAAACCTTCCAGTGGGAAGTCCATTTGCTCGCATAAGGCTAAAATTTGATGATGCAAGTCGGCATGCACCGAGTTACGTATCATCGAATAACCAAAAAAGTCCGGGGTAATAGGTTTAAGGTTTTGATAACCTTTTTCCCTGATGGAGTCCGGCGTTTCATTGAACATAAAAAACTCATATTCAAAGGCCGCCGTGGCATCAAAGCCCATTTTTTTCGCCCGCTCCAGCACCCGGGTTAAGGTGCTACGGGGACAGACGTTTGCCGCTGCGTCGGTAAATTCGGCAATAAAGAGCAGCATATTGTTTTCAAAAGGCAGTGCCCGGCAGCTGCCGGGAATTATCCTTACCGGGGCATCCGGGTAACCTGTGTGCCAGCCGGTATAATTGACGTTATCATACAGTTGATCTTTGGAATCCCAGCCTAAGACCACGTCACAAAAGGCGAAGCCATTATCAAGAGAAGAAAAAAACTTCTCTTTACTCATATATTTACCACGCATGATGCCATCATTGTCAAACAGGCCAACTTTGACATGGCTTAGATTTCGCTCTTCTACGATTTGTTTGGCGTCGCTGATGGTGTTCACTGCTCTGGGATCTAACATAACCCTTCCTTCTCGTTATTGGCTCTTTATTAGCGATGTTCTGCTCTTTATTGGATAACTATTGCTTATTCGGCTAACTCTGACTCAGCCCGGGCAATGGCGGCAAACTCTTCTTCCGGCACTTTGCCCACCAGGTGATGACGGCTGTAAAAGGCGAAGTAAGCCACGAGAATAGCGTAGAACACTGCCGACCACATTGCCGCTTCCAGGCTGACAAAAAAGGTGCTGATAAAAGCGCCGATGGCGAGAATAAAGGCGATGCCTGTAGTTAACGTGCCGCCGGGCGTGCGGTAGGGGCGCTCCAGCTCCGGCTCTTTTTTACGCAGGATAATATGGGACATCATCATCAGCGCGTAAGAAATGGTGGCGCCAAAGACTGCCATGGTGATCATCAGATCGCCTTCACCGGTCAGGGACAGTAAAAAACCGATAATGCCAGGAATGATCAAGGCCATGCTCGGTACTTTTCTTTTTCCGGTAACTGACAAGATGCGCGGTAAATAACCGGCGCGGGACAAGGCGAACACCTGGCGGGAGTAGGCAAAGATAATGGAAAAGAAACTGGCGATCAGGCCGAATAAGCCGACGATATTAACAAAGGTGGCTATTGATGAATTTTCACCATAAACCACCTGCAGGGCTCCCACTAAAGGCGCACCGTGATCTTTCATCATCTCTGAGCCGGCAACCCCCGGGGCTAAAAATAATACCAGGGTGGCAAAAACAATTAAAATGCCCATTGCGGTGATAATACCTTTGGGCATATCGCGGCCGGGATTCGTGGTTTCTTCTGCTGCCAGCGGTACCCCTTCAACCGCCAGAAATAGCCAGATAGCAAAAGGAATGGCGCTCCATATGCCTATATAGCCCTCGGGTAAGAAGGCACTGGCGCCAACGGCTTGCTCATTGACGGCAATATCTAGCAGGTTATTGATGTCAAAATGAGGAATTAATCCCAGTGCAAAAACCAGCAGGGCAATAACGGCGACGCCTGTGATGCCCATCATGATTTTTAGCGCTTCACCGGCGCCAAACAGGTGGATACCGACGAAGATGATATAACAGGCGGCATAAATGAGCGGGCCATTAAGGCCAAAAATTTCATTGACATAAGCACCGATAAACACCGCGATGGCGGCGGGGGCAATTGAATATTCCAGTAAGATGGCGGTGCCGGTTAAAAAACCGCCCCAGGGGCCCATGGCGCGCCGGGCGAAGCTGTAACCACCACCGGCGGTGGGCAGGGAAGCGGATAACTCAGCCAGACCAAAAATCATAAAGCTGTACATTACACCCATCAAAATGGTGGCAATTAACATACCGCCAAAGCCGCCCTGGGCTAAACCAAAGTTCCAACCGGCAAAATCACCGGAAATCACATAGGATACCCCGAGGCTTGCCAGTAAAATCCAGCCGGCGACACCTTTTTTGAGTTGTCTCTGTTCAAGATAGTCCGAAGATACGTCTTCGTAATCTACCGTCGAGTTATTATTGATGTCCGACATGAATATTTCCCCATTTATTGTTTATTTAGGTACAGCATCCGCGATTGTTAACTGACTGAAAAACAACCTCATTCGATACTAAAAGAGGGGAAAGTTGCGGTCAAATAGAATAAATATTTCGTGAAAAGAGGTATTAGAAAAACTAATAATGTCAGGCAAAGCCTTGTTATAGCTGATTTCTTTGGTGGTTTTTTGCCGGTAATAGCTTACCCGGCAGGGGAAAAGGCAGGGGAGCAGTCTTTAACCTATTTTTATTTCATGGTCTAACCAGGACAGGTGTTGCTCTACATAACCGAGAAAATTATCTTGCAAGATAATACGGCTATCGTCAGCAATCACTTTGGGCAGTTCCCACAATTCATTGTGCCTGCTGACCAAAGTTAAATTACGGTATAGCGGCTCTCCCGGCAGCGGATAACAATCAAGCTCCAGGTGGCGAATACCGTTTTGGAATAAACACAAAGGTGTGGTGATGGTCCAGCCAAGGCCAGCGGCAACCGAGGAAAGGATAGCAAAGGTATTATCCAGACGCAGGCTTACCGGCGGCTCAACCGACATGCGCTTGAGATAACGCTCAACCGTTATGCCGATCAGTGAATTGGCGCTATAACGTATCAAGCCTAAGGTCTTGAGCAGCTTAGGTAGGTGCTCGACCTGACCTTGATGGCCTTTGGGCAAAACCAATACGAAAGGCTCCCTGAGGATACGGTAACGTTTTAACTCGGCATGCTCTTCTAAGGCATCGTCCGAGAGGATCATATCGACATGACGTGAGAGCAGGGCATTGGCATGTAAGTGTGACAGCCCGGTGTTTACCGACCAGCTGGTGGCGCGTCCTTTGAGTGCGGCGATAAGTGAAGGGCCAAGGGCTGTGACCAGGGAGTCCACCATAGCGATATTGACATGATCTAAATGGCTGAATTTACTTTGATGCATATCTTCATTGGTTTTTTGTGCCAGGGTTAACATTTTTGTGGCACTGTCATAGAAGAAACGCCCGGCGGTGGTCATTTCCAACGGCCTTACCGTACGATCGAGTAATTTTACCTGTAAGGATTTTTCTAAATTTGCCAGGTTTTGGGAAACTGCTGACTGGGTGGTGCCTAAGCGCTCGGCGGCCAGTGTCATATTGCCGGAGTCTACGGTATAGACAAATATTTCCAGCGATTTGAGATCAAAATCAAAACTTCCATTCATGCCGAACATCCTAAAATTTAACAATATTTACCGGCACTTAATCGCCACATAATCGGAAATTAATCAGAAATAAGGGGAAAAAGGCAGCAAATAATTTGTTAGGTTCATCTCTGGAAATTGTTTATTACCGCCCATTGAAAGTCAAGCACTGACTGGTGGAGCGCCGCTGTCGATAAATAAAGAAGGTTTAAGGTGGTAAGCCTTGCTTTTGTTCTGGTTGCAAATGTATTGGCCGCAAAAACAGTGGATTCACCGCACAGCACTTGCTTTTATGGTTATTTTTTTATAGCGTTGTCGCCGGTTTTAGTGCCTTGTTGAAGCTAGTTGATTGATTTTGTCATTGCTTTCGTTATCGCTTCAGCAGAGTTTTATCAAATAAAGCACATAATTACGATAAATTAACGAATATACAATATATCATCAGCCTTGAGTAAATCAGACAACAAGCTTGGATCCATAAAATGAAAAAAAGCATTATCGCCCTTACGCTACTGGCGGCCTTATCCGGTTGCAGTCATGAAGCTAATCAGACGAGCAACACCACCGCACAAATAAACACTTACAGTCAGGCAGCGATAGATAGCGCTGTTGAGACTTATACCCAAAAATTTATTAAACTGCAGCCTGCGCTGGCGACTTCCCTTAACTTGTCATCTGAGGTGGCGGGCGACTACCAGGGCACCTGGCCGGATTATTCCACTAAAGGTATGTTGGCGGTGCAAAACAGCATGAAAGCATCGGTAGCCTCATTAAAGGCTTTTGATCTTGATGCCTTGTCGGATAAAAACAGCCTGCACCTCGGTGTCAATCAGGATATTGCCGGTTATTACCAGGGGGATTTAGGTTTTCCCGGCGGTTATATCGATACCTGGGGTGGGCATTTACCTTTTGTTGTGAGTCAAATTTCCGGGCCGCTCATTGATATTCCTGCGGTCTTGCAGGATCAACACAATATAAGTTCGAAAACCGATGCACTTAACTACCTGCAGCGTTTGGCGGCTTTTGAGCCGTTAATTAAAGCGGTGAAATCTAAGGTGCTTGATGATGCCGAAAAAGGCATTATCTTGCCTAAAGCCCTGTTCCCGAATACCTTAAATTTCCTGGACAACTTTGTTGCTCCCAAGGCTGCTGAGCATGGCCTGGTAACGCATTTTGCTAAAAAGCTGGATAAGCTTGAGCAGCTTAGCACGGCAGAAAAACAAGCCTTGATTAAACAGGCAGCAGAAACGGTTGCTACTAAGGTTTATCCGGGTTACCGGGATATCAAAAAAACCATGGTGCAATTAGAGCAGCGGGCACCAAGTGAAGACGGTATCTGGGCGCAGCCGAACGGGGAAAGCTTCTATCAACATGAAATCCGTTATTTGGCTGACTCGAACTTATCTGCCGATGAAATACACCAAATCGGTTTAGATGAAGTGGCGCGTATTACCGCGGAAATGGATGCTATTTTAGTGTCCCAAGGCATGGAGCAGGGCAGTGTCGGCGAGCGTCTGATCAAGCTGGTGGATATGCCGCAATTTGTTTATGAAGACTCAGACGAAGGGCGTGCGCAGCTGCTGGCAGATCTTAGTAAAGAAATTGATAAGGTGATGGCAAAAGCCCCGGAATTATTTGCCACCATGCCGACCCAGGAAGTGATTGTTAAACGTGTGCCTGTGGCTTCTCAAGCAGGCGCGCCGGGCGGCTCTTATATGCCGCCGGCACTGGATGGCTCGCGCCCCGGGGTTTATAACATCAACTTAAAAGATATGAAGGCGCAGCCAAGCTTTAGCTTAAAAACTTTGACTTATCATGAAGCGGTGCCCGGACATCATTTTCAAATTTCTTTGAATATGGCACAAAAGGATATCGGCATTATGAGGCAGATAGCCCAGTTTAATGCCTTTACTGAAGGCTGGGCCTTGTATTCCGAGCTGGTTGCTTATGAGATGGGCATGTATGAAAACGATCCTTGGGGTAACCTGGGACGTTTACAGGCAGAAGTTTACCGCGCTGCACGCTTGGTGGTTGATACCGGTTTACACCATAAACGCTGGAGCAGGGAACAGGCGATCACCTATTTCCATAATGCCACCGGCACTGCCATGAGTGATGTAGAAAGCGCTATTGAGCGCTATATGGCCTGGCCGGGACAGGCGCTGGGCTACAAGCTGGGTATGCTGAAAATGGTTGAACTGCGCGATTGGGCGAAAGCCGAGCTTAAAGAAAAGTTTGATATAAAAGCTTTCCATGATTTAGTACTGTTACCGGGCGCCCGTCCGCTGACCTTGCTGGAGCAGGATGTGAAACGCTGGGTAAAACAGCAAAAAGCCTGATTCATGTTTGTCTCTTAAAGAGGGATGGCAGGGGGAAATATTTTCTTTGCTGATGCCGGAGATGCGGGCAAGTAGCATTTGCTTTAGCCCGTTAATAAATATTTCGCCGGGAAAAGGTTTTCCCGGCGAAAGCTGAGTGAATCAGCACTTATGTGACTTTAGTTTTTTCTGTTATTGCCTTTGTTGGCTTTCTGGCCATTATTACAAGAACAAATCAGAGGATATTCAACGGGATCTGTTGCTATGGTGCTGACCCCAAGATAATCCACCAGTACCGATTCTGCGGTGCAAAATGCTCCTTCTACCCAGGCCTGATCATTGGAAAAGGCGGAGCCGATAATGAAGATATTTTCATTGCTGTCGCCTGCCATCACCGCCGGGGTTCTGATCCGGTTCATCACATCACAGATATCGTAATGGGCAGCCCAGGCGTGGTAACCGGCACCAAAGGGGTTGAGGCCCCAGTCCATAAACACAGTTTCCAGCGGCGTGGGAATGGTACCGGCGGCATTAGGATCGCCATAGTGCACTTTGGCCAGCTGCAATAACAGCATTTTCTCCATGGTATCACTGGCAGTCCCTGCGCCATGCAATGGCTGGTAATCCCTACTGAGCGGGGTTTCCCGCCGCTCATTTACCCCCAGCTCCATTTCCTGCCAGAATTTAGTGAAACGCATATCATCATATGATGCCAACATGCCGTAAACCGGCGATGATTGCGTTTCGGGGGCATTATCACCAAAGTAATATACTTGCCGCAGCGGCAGATCGGTAATGGTGGGGCCGAAGGTATTATTGGCCAGGTCGATACTGGGGGGATAAGTCGCGTTCTCCCACCACTGGGTATCAAAGAACATTGCCACTTTAAAGGACGGCTGCTCAATCACCGACTGCAGGTAATTTTGCACGTCATTATGGTTAAGAAAATCATTGATACCGGCCCTGTCTGCCAGGTAGCGGCTGGCGCCGGCTACCAGCTCCAGAGCATTGGGAGACATGGCTAAAAAGGCATAGTCTGTGGTGAGCGGCACCCCGGAAGGTTTCTCCGGTGAGAGCGAGGTTGCCAGATGATATTCTGTGGTGCCGTTATTGCTCCAGATGGAGTGCAGTCGAATATTCTTGCGTACGGTAAATTCCGCCCCGCTGCTTGCTGCTGCTTCAACACATTTATTATGCAGGGCAACGAATAAGCTGGAAAAGCCGCTTGAGAGGGTTTTAAAGCTGCCGCCGGGGGCAAATTCGCCATTGTAAACGGCGGCGTTGGCGGCATTCCAGTTAATGACATTTGAGCTGTAGCCCCCGGCATCGGCGGCGTATTGAAAACCTTCGTTGCCTGCCTGATCGTAAAAGACGTTCCAGTAGCCTATGTTGCCGGCGGTATCCCCGGGGGAATAGACAAAAGAGTTAAACTCGCTTGTTAAGGTGCCTGAGGCATAAAACTGGCATTGTTCGGCCCGGGTGGTTACCGGATTGCTGCCGGTGATCAGATTGGAAATATTGCCAATTAAGACACCGGCGGCTTTTTCGTTGTTGCCCGGGGTTTTGTAGGGGGCAATCGTGGTTTCGGTATTGCACTTGCTGGGATCATATTCTCCCACTAAACATTTTTGATAAAAATGCTCGCCCCGTAAAAAGAACAGTGGGTTGTCTGTGGTTTGAAAGTCCACCACGACATTGCTGTCGCCGCTGTCGAGCCCTAATTGGGAGATGGTGGTGGTTACCAGCTGGTGGCCTTCTTTTTTAGCCGGATCCCATTGAATGTAGCGCATGCCGCCGACTTCAATATAGGATTTCCCGGTATCGTTTTGATAGTGGTGAGAGCAAATCCGTCCCGCAGGCAGCCTGTCGCCGGCGCCTTCTGCGCCGTAATCGTAATTGCCCCATTCAATAATTTCTACGGTATCGCTTGCTGTTGCCTTGCCGCTCGTGAGCAGGCGCCATGCGGTATAGAGCCCTGAGGGGCCGCCACCGAAAATCGTATATTTAGCCATGTTATTATTCCTTTATTAACCAGTTAATGGAGAAATTGTCGCGTGAGATAGTGTATTGCCCATAGGTGAAGCTGTCGGTATCCGTTTCCAGCATCTGGCAGATCATATCGCCGAGGATAGGGATGAACTTGGCCGCCCAGCCTGCGGTATAGGTGACGATGTTTTTATTATTAGGGATATGCTCCGGCATATAATCAAGCAATAGCTGTTTATCACTGTCTTGTGCCAGGGCGATTAGGCAGGTATCGGTAAAAAAGGGCTCATCGCTCAGTCCGGTCATATGATCGCGCACCCATTGTGAGTCCAGCTGCAAACTTTGCTCACTGGGCTCGGTTGGGCGGTCATCGGGGTCTGTCAGGATAATGCCGTCATCGGGAAAGTCGGTGGCGACGCGGATATATCCCGGGTTTGACCAGTTAACTTCAGGAAAGCCGTAAAACTGGGCGCTCTCGACCGGCTCCTGGAAGACAAACCAGGAAGGATACTGGATATCATGCTGGGTCTTCTCAAAATATGCCGACGACATCGGCCAGATGATGATAGGCACTTCCAGCGACAGGGACTCTACCGTGTGATTCACATAAGGCCCGGTGGTAATGGCAAGTTTACCGGTTCGATAGGCTCCCTTGTTGGTGGTGACGGTGATCACCCCGTCGGCCCCGGAGTCGATGTTGGTGACTTCTTCTTGTTCATGAAAGTCTGCCAGGCCCGAATTCAGCGCCTGGTCATACATGACCTGCTCGGTGGCTTTGAGGTTGATGGTTCCGCCGTCAGCCTGGAAAAAACCTTCGTAATTGGGGGGCAGGTCTTTAAAGTTATATTGCTGCTCTATTTGTGCCGCCGTCAGCGGCGTGTAAGGGATGCCAAGGGCGTCCATGGTGTCCTTGGCCGCATCTATGCCGCCTTCCTGGGAGTTTAATTTTGGATCGCCAAACCATAAACTGCCGTCATCGCCAAGCAAGGTTTGTGGGGTCAGTTGGTCCAGCTCCCGCCAGAAGCTTTGCGAGGCTATGCACAGCTCGGCCATATAATCTTGTGCATACTGCAGGCGAAATTGCCGGGAATGTCCGGCGGAACTGCCTTGGTCATTAAAGTAATTGCTTTTCTCTATTACTAAGGTGTTAAGGCCACGTTTTGTGCCGTGATACGCACAAGAGAGGCCTACGGCGCCACCACCTATGATGATGAGATCGTATTGTGAGTTTTGTTCCACTGTATATCCTTGTTGTCTGTTATTTTTATAGTGGATCTTGGAAGGTTTCTTTGAAGAACTGCTATTAGGGATAAAGCCGGGATTCGCTAATTTATCTGCAAGAGGACATGCCAGATCCTGTATTCATTCCCGAGGGGGTATTGATGAGGCATGGGTTTTTATTGAGGCTTAGTGCAGTTAATCGCAGCACTATGCACGGAACAATACACATGAAACAATAAACCATCAGGGCTGATTGAAATCCATGAAGATTTCAGGGCTAAAGCAAAGCACAACCAGGTGCCAAAACAAACAGGCAAAAAACGCAAACCCGAATCCAATATAGGCGATCTCTTGTACTGCGTCTATAGCGGAATAAGATGAAATCGTTTGATTTTTTTACTAAAAAGCGACGGAGAAAATGGCTTGGATAATGTATCGGTTTGCTGCCTCCTGTATTAGCCGTGTTTTATGGTATTAAAAGTGATATGGCTGCCCGGATGAGTACTATGGTAGGAGATAAGGTTGTTGCCAATTAAGGTCTGTAAATTGTTCATGATATTTTCATATAAGTGTTCATCCTGGGTCAGGTGGGCATTACATAAGCTGACCCAGGTATTTCTGCCGTTATTTTTAGCCTGATATAAGGCAAGGTCTGCCAGGTTTAAGGTTTGCTGCCAACTTAAGGCATTAAAGCTGTTTTTTATAAAGGGGAAGCAGACCAGGCCCATAGAGCAGGTTTTCAGTAATTTTTGCCCGCAACCTATGTCAAACTCTTTTGATACTATCTTAGCCCTGAGTCTTTCGGCTAAGCATTGCTGACCTGTTAATGACAGCCCCCTGGTAATGATGACGAACTCTTCACCGCCCCAACGCACCACCCAGTCTTCTTCCCGGCAGTTTTGTTGCAGCATTTTGGTAAAGCCGACAAGTAACTTGTCTCCGGCGTCATGGCCATAGTTATCATTGACGGCTTTAAAATGGTCTATGTCTATCATCATGATGCCAAAGTAACCCCGTTTCCCCAAATGCCGTTTATATTTTCGTTTAAACTGGTTAATTTCCTGGGGCATAAACTTATCCAAAAAATGCCGGTTGTAGGCACCGGTTAGTTGATCGCTCAAACTGAGCTGTTCTAACGCGTGTAATGCCTGGCTGAGTTCTTCATTTTTCTGGTGCAACTCCTGGGTTCTTTCGGCAACTAATTTTTCCAAGTGGGTTGAATACTTGAATAATTGTTGCCGCATTTGAAAGGCTTCAACGCCTCTTTTTACCGTGAGGGACAATTCCCCCGGATCAAAAGGCTTGGTCATAAATTTGTAGATCTCAGCCTTGTTAATGGAATCAATAACGACCTGGGTGTCAGAGTAAGCCGATAGTATGATGCGAATAGTATCCGGTATTTTATCTGCAACCAGCTTCAGGAACTCAACACCGGACATTTTCGGCATTCTTTGATCGCTGATGATCAGTTGTATTTTGCCGGCATCGCCCATATTGTTGATGATTTGTATCGCTTCATAACCACTGAGTGCGGTGATGACCTGGAAGTCAGCGGCCAATAACTGGCGCATTACATTAAGGTTTTCAGCTTCATCATCAACCAGCATGATCAGGGGCTTTTCCGGAGGGCGGCTTGATTTGGAAGGAATATTTTTCATATCAAAAATAGGCATGCATCACTCCTGCGCCTGATATTATTTACCTTAAGCTATAGGCAAATATATGGATACTTTTGTTCCCTCATCTATAGTATAAGCTACCTTGACAGTACCTCCGTGTGCTTCAATTGTGCCGAATGAAATTGCCATGGCCAACCCTGTATCTCGCTGACAGCTTTCGTGCTGAAAAACGGGGTAAATATTTTCCTGAGTCACTTCGTCCGTCCCGCAGCCATTTTCTATCAAGCTCATGATTAACTTACACTTATTTTCGGCTGAGGTAACGGCAAATTCTCCTGTTAAGTGGTTGCTTTTTATTTACTCGTTGCTATCGCCTGACAAGCATTTACGACAATGTTCATAAATACTTGACTAAGTTTGTCAGGAAAGCAAGTTAACAAGGGGAAGGAAGGTAAAATCTTATTTTATGGTGATGTCATTTTATAGGCTGCTAACCCGTTTAGCGGTTGATTTTATTAAATTAGAGCTCCGGATAGCCTTTGATTTGCTACTGAGCCAGGGAGAGAATGAACGCCTGTATCGGGATCGGGTGTTGGCATATTGAGAGGAATCCCGTTTGCTTGTCGGCGTCTGGTGTATTTTGTTACTGGCCCGGTCTTATGAAATACGCACGGGATTGCATGCGTCATTGAGTATGAATATCGTTAAACTTTAAGCTGCTTTGCGCTAATGATGTTTTGTAGGCAATGGCATTGTTTTCAATTAAGGTTTTTAAGTTGCTCAGGATATTGTCATAGAAGCCATCATGGTAGCTGATTTCTCTTGCAAACAAACTCACCCAGGCATTTCTGCCGTTGTTTTTGGCCAGGTATAAGGCAATATCTGCCAAGTTGAGGGTTTGCTGCCAACTTAAGGCGTCAAATTGATTTTTGATAAAAGGAAAAGATACTATCCCCATGGAGCAGGTTCTTAACATACGTTGTTCGCACCCCAAATCAAATTCATGTAATTCAACGTTTTGCCTGATCCTTTCCGCCAGGTGATGCAGTCCGTCGAAAGAGAGTCCGCGGGCGATAATCACAAACTCTTCACCGCCCCAGCGCACTATCCAATCGGATGTCCTGCAAGTGGCTTTGAGAATTTGGCTAAAGCCGATAAGTACCTTGTCTCCGGCATCATGGCCATAGGTATCGTTGACCTGTTTAAAATAGTCGATGTCGAGCATCATCATGCCAAAGTAACCGTCATCCTTGGGGTCTACCTGATGCTCCCGCCTGAACTTTGTCAGCTCCTGCGGCATTAATTTTTGCAGGAAGTGCCTGTTGTGGGTGCCGGTTAATTGATCATTGAGGCTACGCGCTTCCAAGGTGTTTAATGCCTGAACCAGCTCTCGGTTTTTCCTTTTTAATTCTTCTGTTCTTTTTATGACCAACTTTTCTAAATGACTGGAGTAGGCGAGTAGTTTTTGCCGCATTTGAAAGGCTTCAATGCCTCTTTTTACCGTTAACAACAGTTCAACCGGATCAAAAGGTTTGGTGATAAATTTATAGATATTAGCCTTGTTGACCGAGTCGATAATGACTTGGGTGTCAGAGAAGGCGGTTAAAATAATCCGTATGGTGTCCGGTATTTTATCGGATACTTTCTCTAAGAATTCAACGCCGGTCATTTTCGGCATTCTCTGGTCGCTGATGATCAGCTGGATTTTACCCGGATCTGCCATGTTATCTATGATATCAATTGCTTCGCTGCCATTGAGCCCGGTGATGACTTGAAAGTTGGCGGCTAATAACTGGCTGAGGACATTGATGTTTTCAATTTCATCATCCACCAGCATGATCAGGGGTTTTTCGCCGGTACCGTCTGCTTTATCCGGTACATTTTTGGTATCAAAAACAGCCATACGCAACTCCTGCGCCTTTAAATGTTATGTTTCATCTAAAGGCAAATAAATAGATATGCTTGTTCCCTCATCGATAGTAGAAGCTACCTTGATCGTACCTCCGTGTTCTTCAATAATGCCGAACGAAATTGCCATGCCCAACCCGGTACCGCTGCCGACATCTTTGGTGGTGAAAAACGGGTCAAAGATTTTCTTCTGAGTCATTTCATCCATGCCGCAGCCGTTATCTTGAAAGGTTAGCTTTAGCTGATGATAATCCTCGTTTAAGGTGATGGTTAATTTCCCTGCTAAATTGTTATTTTTGCGTGTATTTGTCTCTATCGCCTGGCAAGCGTTGACAGCAATGTTCATAAATACTTGACTAAGTTTTGCCGGAAAGCAAGTTATTAGCGGGTCGCAAATAAAGTTTGTTGTGATGTCTATTTCGGTATATTGGGTACTGACCAGGTTAAGGGTTGATTTAATTAAGGTAGACAGATAAATCTGTTCCTTTTGCGTGTCATCGAGGCGGGAAAATGATCTGAGATCACTGACGATCACTTTAATACGTTTCGTTCCCTCTCTGGCGGTATTGGTTAATTCAATTAATTTGGTAAATTTATTCTCAAGCGCAGCTATGACCTCGGGGTCGGCATCATCGCCGCCGGCAAGCTGCTTTAAGAAGGCCATTATTTCTTTTATTTCATCCTGCATCAGATACACCGCGGCATAGGCAAAATTATTGGGGTTGTTGATCTCGTGTGCGACTCCCGCCGTTAATGTGCCGATGGAGGCTAATTTTTCCGACTGTACCAGCTGTTGCTGGGTAGATTTTAGCTCCGAGTGCTGGCTGGCTAGTTTCTGAAAGGCTTCGATGAGCTCACCGCTGCGTTCATTGATTTTGCGCTCCAGTCCCTGGTTCATTTCTATTTTTTCAATCGTTAATGATAAAAAATGTGCCAGGGTATCAATGAAGGCCAGATATTCCTCACTGAGCACTGAGGTATCTATATCCTGTATTGAGATCACGCCCCGTAACTCTTCCCCCTGGCGGACAATCAAGTCAAGCTGGGTGTCTGTCAAACAGTACCCTGTTTCCGGCTGGATATCTGTGGGTAAGGTGGGGCTTTCGGAAAGTGTTTTGTTGAAAAGCAACTCGCTGCTGTTCATGGTATTGACTTGAGCCAGGTCATTATCAAGAGGCTCGGCGGTGGATGAGGGACAGAATGAGATAAAAGCTTCCTTATCTCCGGCATCGATATCTTGATAGACGATGTTGATTTTCGGAAAATGGCTGAAAGGGATTTCCTGCAACAGGGTATTAGTGGTGAGCAGCATAGCCGATTTTTTATCACTGACTTCACCCAGTGCCTTGGTATTTTCCAATATGGTCGTTAATCTGTGATTGGAAAGCTTGAGCTCGGTCGATAAATTCGATAACTCTTCGTTACGTGCTGTTAATTGCTGCGCTTTGTCGACTATCTCCTGTTTGGCGCCGTTTAATTTCTCGATCATGGCATTAAAGGCTTCTTCTAGTATTTTCAGCTCATTGCGCCCCTTAGTGTCGATAACGATTTCTAAATTATCCAGTTTGTCTAAATCGACTTGCTGTGTCGCCTCGGTTAATGACGCCAGTGGACGGCTGAGCAGCTTTCTTGAAATGATCAGGAATAAAACCCATAAGGCGATGGTTTTAATAATGGCGTTGATGATGATATAGAAAAAACCCCATTTGACTTTCTCAACGACAACGCCGGAGCTTGAGTATATGGTGGCCTGGCCCAGAGTGACGGTTTCTCCTTTATTGATATGTTTTATTGTAAATGAGTGCTGAAATAATCCGGAGAAATGCGAATAGCCCAAAACAGGTTGTTGGTTTCCTTTTGAATCGAAGTCGATGATTTGTCCATTTTTATTGATAATGCGCCCTTTACCTGAAATATTTCCCCATTCATCTTCGAGCTTGATGCCTTCAACGTCCGGGGACTCAACCATGCCTAAAAAGACCGGTTGCAGCTGTTCGGTATTATAGTCCCATAATGCTTTGGCGAGTCCGGGTTCAAAGGTATTGCCGATCACAACCAATTCATTTTTTACTTTTTCTTTAGTATCGGAAAATTCCACATAGATGTGGGCAAGGGTTACGGCAACGGTCAGCACAAGATAGAAGGAAAAGACAACTTTAAGCAGGTGTGTTGCGATAGAGTCTTTGACGTCAACCAGGGATGGAGGCTTCATACCGCCTCCTCATACATTGAAATTGACATTCAACTTAAAACTTTTATTCGCCACCTCTATAATCCACCGCATGTTATGACCGGATGTTCTTTTTTATGGCGGAGAAAAAGATCGCCATATCCAGTGTTATTTTTACTTTAAGTAACAGTATAACTTTAGTTTCACTTTTTATCGTGGCATCACGAAATGCAATGTTATCGGTTATTTGCTTGAAATATTGCGCTTGCATGATTTGCTCAGATCCCACCGTGTTATTGAACCTAGTTGTAGTCATAGGAGAAACTTACACCAAAAGTTCTCGGCCTGTTAGTGGTAATACGGGTGACAAAATCCTGGTTGTTGATAAATAGATCGGCACGTTTATCGGTTAAATTATCCCCATAGAGCTTCACCGACCAGTTATCTTTTTTCACACCGAGGGAAAAATTAATGATGGTATAGCTGTTTTGACGTTTTCGTTCCTGGGAAACAACTGAGCTCCATGACTTGCCGGCATACTGGAGGCCAAGCTGCCAGCTGGCTTCATACTCCCCCTGCTGCCAATAATAATTAGTACGGATATTGGCCTGCACTTTAGGGGTTAAGGGTAACTCACTGCCGGTAGGGGCTATTTCAATGATGCGCGCTTTGACATCGGTCAGCTCGGTATGGTTATAGGATAAGGCGCTGTGAACGGTTAAGTTTTCATTGATATCCCAGGCTAGGTCCATTTCGGCGCCAAATATTTCGGCATTGGCGGCATTTTCAATAAAGGTCAGTCTGGAGACATTGATGGGATCAAACCGGGACACCTGCATATTCTCCCATTCGATAAAGTAGATATTACCGTTAAAGAGCAGCTGGCGCTCGAATGATAAAGTTTTCCAGCCAAGTTCATAGTTATAGACATCATCAGATTCATAGGTGAGGTTAATGTCGGGAAAGTCCGGATTAAAGGAGCTGAATCCCCCGGTGCGGTTAAAACCGCCGGGCCTGAACCCTTCGGCATAGGTGAGGTAATAAAGGCTGTTTTTATCCCTTTGGTAACTTAAACTGATTTTAGGAATGATGCCGTCGGCTTCAAGCGGGTCTTCGCTGTGCCCGCCGGAGACATCATAGTCGCGTCCGCGATCGGTATTTTGTGAGCCCTGGAAGATGCCGTCGCCGAAATTACTGGAGCCGGTAAAATCTGATTCAATATCATACCAGCGCAGCCCCAGGGTCAGACTGAGCTGCTGTGAAAAGTCATATTTGAGTTCGCCAAATAGTGCAATTTGCTCTTCTGTGCGGGTGATATCATTAAAAAAGGTGATATTGGCGGCGCGGGTATTGTCATTGATGTTATTTGCCGCGGCTATTGGTGCATTCGGGGCAAAGCCGAGTTCGGTCGCCGCTGCATACCACCATTCGTCCTGGGTTTTTATTTCAAAGTCATCATAGAAAATGCCGGCGATGGCGCTTAATGTCTCCTTTGGATCTGTGGCAATCCTAAATTCATGGGTGAGCCTGCGATGTTGCTGTATACCGATAAAACCTTTGCTGGGATCTTTACATTCGCGCACCGGGGTAATGACGTCGGGAGAAATGCCATACGTAGCGATATAATCCGGGTTGGTATAGGTACAGGTGTAATAGGCAATAAAGGCACCCGAGTTATTATAACTGGTAAAATCTGATAATTGATCTATATCGCGATCCAGATAGGCACCGGTATAGAGCAATTCAAGGCGGTTAAGCCTGCCTTCAAGCGTCCACGAGGTTTGTGAAAATTCATCTTCTAAGTTATCCGGATAAAAGCGGGCAACTTCAAGATCGCCAATGTCGGGATCGTAATCAAAGACCCCGTCAGCATCAATTTTTTGCCCGGCATGTTGCACTAGTAACCGCCAGTTGTCATTAATCTTATAATTGAGCCCCAACCTGAACCCGGTATAAGCGCTGGAGTTAAAATCATCTTCGACAAACGCCTGGTTGTTGATGGTTTCAAAGGTTGAGTTGTCCGGCACATTGGCAGCGGAGTCGGGATTAATGGACGGATCTAAGGTAAACTCGCCATAAACGTTATCTATGTAACCGCCCCGGTTGACGTTATAAAGGGCTGCCCTTAGCGCCAACTGTTCATTGACCGGCAGGTTGAGATAACCTTCAATGGTGTTGCTGCTCTCTCCCTTGTGGGTGTCGGCAAGTGAGACATTAAAGCCGGCGGAAAAATCATCAAAAACCGGTTTGTTGGTGATATAGCGAATAGTACCTGCCTGAGAGCTGGCGCCAAACAAGGTTCCTTGCGGGCCCGGTAAGACTTCAATACGTGAGATATCGGTGGCGTAAACATCCATATTACGTCCCGGTGCCGTGACCGGCTGTTCATCTATATATAAGGCGACATTTGGCATCACCCCCTGGGCGCCGGAAATCCTGAAGACGATAGGTTGGATCGCCATGCCCCGGATAAAGATATCCGCTTGTCCCGGCCCGCGCCCCCCTAAGGTGACGTTGGGCATATAATTGACAAAATCGTCAAAATTACCGATATTTTGCGCTTTTAATGCCTCGCCACTCATCGCATGTACCGCGATAGGGGTCTCTTGGATATTCTGGCGACGTTTGCTTGCGGTGACGATAATAGTTTCTATTTCATCATCGTCGGCCTGGGAAGAGGTTTGCATTGATTCTTGGGCTAAGGAGTGACTGACAACACCTGTGGCGAGTGCATATAAAATAGCCTGGCAAACCAGGTTTCTTTTAAACATAGTGACTTACCTAATGTGTTTGCTATGTGGCTAACAGCCTATAGTCCTGGTATTTTCCCTGCTGTTAGAGCTTACCTTATGCCAATGCAAAACGTTGGAAAATAGTGATAAGTATAGTCACTTTATATGAAAACAAATCAGCTGTCTCAATGTATTGATTTTTAAGCACTAAACCTTGATGCTTATTTTGTTGTCATCCGGTTTATGCGGGTTTTCAGCGCTTTTTCCGGTACCTGCATTATACGTATTACTGATTTTTATGTTGATATGCTGTCTATCAGCTATTTTTTTGAAGTGTTTAATTGCCTGCTTTTTACCTACAATTGAATTAACCGGGTGAAAACCATGCTATGGCCAGGTGAATAAGCGCATGAAGCATATAACAAGTTTGTTGCTCCTGTGGCTGCTATTAGTTTCGCTCACTGCTGCTAAAGGCTTCACACAGGAAACCATTCGTATTGCGACCGGGGAATATCCGCCATTTTATTCTGAAAATGCCAGAAACTACGGGCACGTTCTTCATCTTGTCAGTGAGGCATTTGCGCAAATGAATATTAAAGTGGAATATGGTTTTTTCCCCTGGAACAGGAGCTTAGCGCTGGCTAAACATAATAGCTGGGATGCTACTTGTTGCTGGCTTAAAGACCCTGTGAAGCAGCAATATTTTTATTTTTCGGATGTCGTTTACTCAACTGAGGTGGTCTTCTTCCATTTAAAAAGTTATCCGTTCGATTGGCGCAGTTATGATGACTTAACCGGCATAGAGATAGGGACTACGGTTCGATATCGTTACGGTGGAGTATTTGTCGATGCCGATCACGCGGGTAAGCTGTCGCTGGAAATTGCGGCAACAGATGAAATTAATTTTAGGAAGTTATTAGGCGGGAGAATAAAAATTTTTCCCATTAGCCGCAAGGTAGGGTATACACTACTCGCCGACTTGTTTAATGTCGAAGAAACTGATTTGATCACCCACCACCCTAAAGTACTTGTGAGCAACATTTCCAGGTTGCTGGTATCCGAGAAAAACCCTAAAAGTCAATATTTCATTGAAATGTTTAATAAAGGCTTGAAGATGCTTAAAGCAAGCGGCGAGTATGAGAAATATTTCATAGAAGCTAAGTTTGACGACTATATCAGTCAATAAAACTTCAGGCAAGCTTTCAGGCAAACAGGATCACTTTGAGTGAATTACAATGAAGGTGGTGATGAAAATACAAGACTTTTTTCTTGGCTTATTAATGGCTTTGTCAGCAGCTTTTAATAGTTTGGCACAAGAAACCATTCGTATTACGACCGGGGAATACCCGCCATATTATTCTCAAAAGCTCACAAATTATGGACCCATCCCGGATATTGTGATCCAAGCCTTTGCTCATGCCAATATCAAGGTCGAGTTTGGTTTTTTCCCCTGGAGCAGGAGTTTGGAACTGGCCAAAAGTAATCACTGGGATGCAAGCTGCTGCTGGTTTGATACTTCACAGTGGTATGAATATTTTAATTACTCAGACGTGCTGGTATCACGAGATAAAATCTTTTTTCATTTAAAAAGCTATCCGTTTGACTGGCAATCTTATGAGGATCTAAAAGGCATCAAAATAGGTGCTACGGCCAGACATGCCTATGGTGAAAAGTTTGCTGCGGCAAATAAAACGGGCAAATTATTGATAGAAGATGCACCGACTAATGCAATGAATTTAAAAAAGCTATTTGCCGGGCGCATCAATATTTTTCCAATCGAGCGCCAGGTGGGATATCAGTTATTAGCTGATTTATTTACACCCGAAGAAACTCAGTTGTTCACCCATCATCCTAAAATACTCTTTTCCGGTCGGGTAAGATTGCTGATATCTAAGAAAAATCCCAAGAGTCAATATTTTATGAAAAAGTTCAATCAGGGCTTAAAAATGCTTAAAGAAAGTGGCGAATATGAGCAACTTTTTATTAAAGCACGGCAAGGGGACAAATAAGCAAGAAATAGCGTGCTAGAGCTCGTGTATTACAATAACTAGTATGATGAAAAAGTTATTGCCGTCACTTTGTTTGTTCATTGCGTCTGTAGGACCTCTTAGTTGTCTCGCTCAGGAAGTCATTCGCATTACGACCGGAGAATTTCCGCCGTATTATTCTCAGCGCTATGAAAATTACGGACCGACTCCTGCCATTGTCGCTCAGGCATTTGCTCATGTGAATATCAAGGTAGAATTTGGCTTTTTTCCCTGGAACAGGAGCCTGGAGCTGGCTAAAAACAATATTTGGGATGCTACTTGCTGTTGGTTTGAGACGCCGGGCTGGGAGGCGGATTTTTATTACTCGGATGCAGTGAGATCAAGAGAAAAAATATTCTTTCATCTAAAAAGCTATCCGTTTAACTGGCAATCCTTTGATGATTTAAAAGGTTTAAGGATAGGGACTACGGTTAAATACTCTTACGGAGCAGCATTTGATGCGGCAAATAAAGCGGGAAAATTACTGATAGAACAAGCGCCGACGAATGAAATGAACTTAAAGAAATTACTGGTCGGGCGCATTGATATTTTTCCCATTGATCGTTTGATGGGATACCAATTATTAGCCGACCTTTTTAAGCCTGAAAAAATTCAGTTGATTACCCACCATCCGAAAATTCTTTTCTCTGATAGCGTGAGGCTGTTGGTATCGAAAAAGAATCCCAGGAATCAATATTTCATTGATAAGTTCAATCTGGGCCTCAAAAGGCTTAAAGAAAGTGCTGATTATGAGCCTTTTTTTATAAGGGAGCAGCAAGGTAAAAAAATTAATAAATGAGAGCTGGCTAACAGGAAGTAAAAATGCCGATAAGCAGGCGATAAATATAAACGGTATCATCCCCAAACGCCTGAAAGCATATATTGAATCAGTGAATAAGGCCTTAGCCGCTACAGAATAAGTTTTAGTATATTAGAATGAAACTATGATGAAAAATTACTTATACTCCCTTGGCTTATTCGTTACTGCTATTGGTAGTTTCAATGGTATTGCCCAAGAAACCATCCGTATATCAACCGGGGAGTATCCTCCTGTTTATTCTGAAAAACTGCCAGGTAATGGAAAAATTCTGCATATTGTCAGACAAGCATTTGCGCAAATGGATGTTAAAGTGGAATATGGATTTTTCCCCTGGAGCAGGACGCTCGAATTGGCCAAAAACAATGTCTGGGATGCCACTTGCTGTTGGGGGCTTACCCCTGAGCGAAGTCAATATTTTAGCTATACGGATGAAGTAACGACAAGAGAGTATGTTTTTTATCATTTAAAAAGCTATCCATTTGACTGGCACTCTGTTGATGATTTAACCGGCATAGAAATAGGCATAACCTATAACTATAGTTATGGGCATAAATTGGATAGTGCCGTAAGTGCCGGAAAATTATTGGCAGAATATGCCTCTTCGGATGAAATCAATTTCAGGAAATTATTAGGGGGCCGGATTAAGGTTTTTCCCATCGATCGTAAATTAGGGTCTCAATTACTATCCAGTTTATTCAAACCCGCAGAAGTTCCATTGCTTACCTATCATCCCAAACCTATTGTTTTAACTACTGTAGGGCTTATGGTGTCTAAAACGAGTAAGCAAGTTGATTATATTATTGAAACATTCAATGAAGGGCTAAAACGTTATAAAGCAAGCGGTGAGTATGACCGATATATTGCTGAACTTGAAAGAAGTGAAAATAAAATAAATCAATGAGGTGTCAGCACCCAAGGTGTGCCGGTGAATGACAGTTTTTATGATGAGAAGATTATTATTGCTTATTTACGGCTTCATTGCTTCGCTAGGGGCATTTAATGGTTTTGCACAAGAAACCATTCGAATTGCGACTGGGGAAGATCCGCCCTATAGTTCAGAAAAATATCCGGGGTATGGACAAACCCTTTATATTGTCACTCAAGCATTTGCTCAAATGGATATTAAGGTGGAATACGGTTTTTTCCCCTGGGGCAGAAGCTATGTGCTGGCGAAAGAGAATAACTGGGATGCCACTTGTTGCTGGACAGTTACCCATGAACGAAGTGAATATTTTGATTATACTGACGCCATAAGAAGAACCGACATTGTATTCTTTCACTTAAAAAGCTATTCATTTGACTGGCAGTCAGTTAATGATCTAAAAGATATCGCGATCGGTGCTACGGTGCTATTTACGTATGGAGAAAAATTTGATGCCGAAGCTAAAGAGGGAAAACTCCTGGTGGAATATGCGTCATCTTATCAAATTAATTTTACTAAGTTATTAAGGGGACGAATTCAACTTTTTCCTATGAATCGGGCGATGGGGCTTCAACAAGTGGTCGATTTATTTACAGCGGAGCAGGCGCAATTATTTACTTACCATCCAAAACCTCTCACCTCCTTTACTGTAGGGCTTATGGTCTCGAAGAAACATCATAAAGGACAATATTTCATTGAAATGTTCAATAAGGGGCTAAAAAGACTAAAAGCAAGCGGCAAATATGATCTGCATATTCCTGAAGATTTTAAAAATGAATACCAAGTCAATGAATAAGGTGTTAGTAGCGCTGAACAAGTGCTGATGTATCAGCATGAATATTATTCTGAAGAATTATTGGTAAACCTCCACTTTGTTGAAAAGTCATTTGCCGCCAGAGCTGTTATTTGCGTAATAATAGTACGCTCAATAGCCATATATTTTTCAACAAGCCGGGCGTAAGCTTCTACGTTAATCCGGGTGATAACATCCAACTTTCGCTGATTCCAAATATCCTTTATTTGAGTTGATAAAAACTACATGCGTTTAATGAAAACTTTACAAAAACAAAAGTAAGAAAATGATTTTTTCTTACTTTTGTTTTGAACTCACTTGGTTCTTAATGAATGTCAGACTTTTTTACTAACCATATATCCATGCTTTTGTCAATAGTTTCTTTGGTGTCAATTATAGGGTTGAATTTTAAGTTTAAAATATCTCTCTAGCTTGGCTTGAGTAAATTGGCATAAAACCTGAACTCCGGTGCGGGTGCGCACTTTGTTAATGTGTGCATTCATGATTAATTGCCTGGTTTTAGCCGGGTTAATGAATTATCACCACGGTTGAATTTATCAACTATGACAAAAGAGTAGGTTTTATTATGAGTTATCTACAAGTATTGAAACTGTTTAAAAGTAAGCTTAAAAAGGGACTGGCCATAGTCATCACTACGGCTGGTCTGTTTGCGGCAAGTTCTGCCAATGCGGCTTTGCTCGGGCTTACCCTGGAACCGGCCCCGGATATTTTCTCAAGCTTTATCACTGTTGATTATGATATGGGCACTGAAATGTTGACTGCCGACGGCTTTGCATTGAATTTTTTTGATGGCGCAAATAATGCCATTGCCGGCGGCACCTTTTCATTGAACGCGTCAATTGACAATAGCGGTGTATTAAGCGGCGGTAGTTTTACTATTACCGGTACCACTGCAGGTTTTAACTCGGGGATTTTGTTAACGGGTTTATTGACCGATTTAGGTTTTGATGATTTAGGTGGTGATCCGCTGGAATTTATGGTGGATATTACCGGAGGAGATTTAATGGGCATGTACGGTCCTGTTGGCGGCATCATCATGACAAACACCGGGTTTAACGCCAACCTTTTCACTAACGACTTTTCCAGTGGTTTAATGGCCGCCAGCTCTGATACCGGGGTACCTATGACAGTGCCTGAGCCCGGGGGCCTTTTGCTGTTTGCTGTTGCTTTGATGGGCTTTGTGGCATCAAGGCGCCGTCGTCATTAGCAACGGAGTTTTTATAAACGTGATTAAGTGATCGCTATACACAAAAAGGAAGCAGGGTGTCTGGCAAGTCCGCTATGCGGGCAGATGGATTTGAAAATTCGAGCTATCCAGGGAGATGGATGCTCGTTTTCAAGAGTAAATAAGGCGCAAAAAATGTTCTTATCAAGATTTTATTGTTTGGTGGGTATAACACTTGCGGATGTGAGGAGAGTTATAAAGGCAGCTGTGATATCAGCTGCGATGACAACTTCTGCACAGGCTGATTTGTTGGATAATACCCTTGATTTTCCTCTGATTTCTTTTAACAGCACTACTATAGGTGCAACCTCTTATAATGCCGCGACCGATGAATTCAGCCTGAATTCGGGGCTAACGGCATTACTTGAAAATTCTTCATCAGTGCCGGTATTTATCAGTAATGGTCAATTGAATTTACAGATCATGGTAGATGATAGTGGCGCTTTGCTTGCTAATGCTGCAGCAGAAGATGTCCAGATCAGCGGTACCTTGACCCTTAACAGCGTGGTTTATTCCGGTACGCTTATCTCAGGCAAGGTAACGGCTTTTGGCTTTAGAGATTCTACCAGTAGTCTTGACCTGTTTGACTTTAAATTTACCGTTACCGGGGGGGCTTTAGCTTCATTTTACCCTGGTAATATGGGAATAGATCTGACCAGCGAAAGCTCAAACTTTAACGGAGATTTTGGCGTAGATTTTAGCGGCAAAGCTAAAGGACTTATCGGTGGAGTGAAACTGGCAAAAGATCCCGCCAGTTTGGGGGACCTTGTTTGGGAAGACCTTAACAGAGACGGTATTCAGGATATGGGAGAGCCGGGCATAGAAGCCGTGACGGTTAATCTGCTCGCTCCCGGTGATGACGGGGTATGTAATACCTCAGATGAGCTTATGCTCGATATGACGACAACCGATGCCGATGGTCTTTATGGCTTTAGCGAACTCGATCCCGCAGACTACTGTGTCGAATTCATTATTCCCGATGGTTATATCGTCAGTCCGCAAGATGCCGGAGGTGATGATGCTATGGATAGCGATGCCGACCCGGTAACCGGGCAAACACAAACGATTACCCTGGACTCGGGTGAAAATGATCTGACCTGGGATATGGGGCTTTACCGGTTAGCTGCGCTGGGAGACTTTGTCTGGGAAGACTTAAATGCCAATGGTGTTCAGGATAACGATGAACCGGGCATAGAGGGGGTTACGGTAAACTTGCTCGATCCCGGCTCTGATCTTGAGTGTAATACCGGTGATGAGTTCACTCTGGATAATACCGCGACTGATGGCGATGGACTCTATAGTTTTAGTCAACTTATTCCCGGCGATTACTGCGTAGAGTTTGTTGCCCCGGCAGGATTTGTTATCAGCCCGCAGGATTTTGGCTCTGATAGCAGTGACAGTGATGCAGATCCGGCAACTGGACAAACTACCACTATTTCCCTGGAGGCAGGGGAGACGGATCTGACCTGGGATGCAGGGCTTTACCGCTTAGCAGCGCTGGGAGATTATGTCTGGCTTGATCTGGACAAAGACGGCTTACAGGCGAGTAATGAGCAGGGGAAAGCAGATGTTAAAGTGAACCTGCTTGACTGCTTAGGTGAGCCGGTGCTTGATGATGTCAATATGCCCATGAGTGCTTTAACTGATGCCGATGGCTTATATTTATTTGATAACTTACTGCCCGGCGGTTACCTGGTTGAGTTTGAATTGCCCACGGGATTTGTGTTCAGTCCGGCTAATGTTGGCAGCAATACCGAGATAGACAGTGATGCCAACCAGTTTACAGGTCGCAGTGCTTGCACCAATTTGTCATCCGGTGAAACTGATCTGACAATAGATGCCGGGGTTTACCAGCCGCTGGCTTGTGATATTTCTGTAAGCAAGAGCTGTGATATCCTTCCGGTGAAAACCAATCCTTTCGTTTGCAAAGATGCCAAGCCGATTGACGAGCTTACCATGATCTGGAATGGCAGTAAGAATATTGATGTAGTTGCTCATTACGGCAAACTTAAGGATCCTGTACTGGCCAGAGTTGATAATATCGCCCCGGGTGATGAGGTTACTATCAGTGGTTTTGCCGGCGCCAAAAATGATGTCGAGTGGGAAATATTTAAGGCAGGTAGCCATTATCGTTTGGGCATATCAAGTTTTCATTTGTCGTGCTCTGATGAGAATATGAATGGACCCGAGGATTGCGGTAGCCCGCAGGGTAAAAATGGTTCGCATCATGGTTGCGATGATGACGATTGTGATGACGACCGCGATGATGATCGCGACCATCGTGCTTATGCCTATACTTTCACTTATTCAGGTGACTATCGTAAAAACGACGATGACGACGATGACGACGATGATGACCGAGATGACGATGATGGTGACGATAAAGACCACGATGACCGAAATGGTCATGGTATCGGTAGTTGGTTGCTTGAAGGAATGGCTGGCAGCAATGGTGTAACACTTGATTGTAGTGCGCCAACACCACCACCAGCCCCCACCAATAGCTGTTCATTTGAAGTACCTTCCGGACCCCATTGTAAGGGTAAGATTAAGTCAATGGACTTGCACTACCTGGGCGGAGACTGCGAGATCACGCCGAATAAACAGTGGGGCAAAGCCAAATGTTACGGTATTAAACCCGCTCAAGAACCGGTACGTATCCGGGTGAGTGATGGCGGTCATAAAGTCTATTTGGATCAGTCTGACGTGATGATAGGAGATGTTGTCACGGCTTCAGCTTCAAATGCCGGGCGTCATGAATTTGGTTCATGGAGTCTGATTGAAATCTTCGATGCCAATCACAAGCGGGTGCAAAAAGTTCAGTTGCATACTTCCTGCTCTAAACCATTAAACCTGGCAGATAAATTCGGTAGTGTGAAGCTGGTTTCACTTAATACCAGCAAACGGGGCAAGCAATCACTCGGCGCTGATGTCAATTATGGTTATGTCATCACCAACAACAGCACGGAAACCTTTACCGGCGTTGCCGTGGATGATGTCCTGGGTACCATAGCCGATCCCCTGGTACTTGACCCGGATGAGGTCTTTATCACCAGTGCCGAGCAGTTTGTGCTGCCTGATAGCACCAATGTCTTTGCCAATACGGTAACCGTCAGCGGCGGACTGGCACCTTCCGGGGTTGCCTGTGAGGCAAGTGCTTCGGCAACCGTTACCCGCAAGGAGCCACTGCCGGATTGCAAAGCCAAAGGGGAAAAGAAACTGACCATAAAAGAGTATAAAGTTAAGTGGAAACTCTTTAATAAAGGTCACGACCCTCTTACGGTGAAACGTATCGAAGTTGCCTTCCCGGGAGAGCGCGGCGTTAAGAAAATAAAACTCAACGGTGATATTTTCAAAGATGGCAATGTTTCATCACCTGCGGTATTTGATACTTTCATCAATGACGTTAATAACCGCCAGATCAAGCCGGGTGGGTATAGACGGCTGGAGATTGAGTTTACCAAGAAACTCAAACATACCTTACCCAAGGACTACATTATCAAGGTATTTTTTGTCGGCGGCTGCATGGTAAAACTGGATATCAGCTCAGATCCGGGTCATTACAAATGCACTAAGCCTATAGACGAGCTCACCATGCTTTGGACCGGTGATAACAGCGTAGAAGTTGAGGCTTTTAAAGGAGATAGTCATGCTCCTTCTCTTGGCAAGAAGATAGTAGCTCCGGGTGATGAAATTAGCTTCTCCGGTTTTGCCGGTTCACCCAATGATGTTTACTGGTTGATTCATGATGCCGAGACAGGGCACTTGCTTGGTAAGTCGAAGTTTCATTTATCTTGCTCTGACAAGCATATGAATGGACCGGAAGACTGCGGTAACATGCAAGGGAACGGTAAAGGAGATCACGGCGATGACGACGATGATGACAAAGGACATAGTGGTTCTTTGATTAACCTCTGGAAACTCGAAGGTATAGTCGATGCTGGCGGAACGCTAAACTGTACGCCTTAATTATTGAGTTTTATTTCTATACAAAGCCGGCCTAGCCGGCTTTTTTTATTATTGATTTAACGAGGCTATGGACTTTCAAGTTTCGGTAACTTATTACCTTTTAAGTTATTCAGGCATATAAAGTTCATTATTTACTTGCATAAAACAGGCATAGTGTTGAAATACTATACAAAACAATGATAAAGCAGCCGCAAAAAATAAAAAATACTATTAAATCAAATGATTATGTTGTTGGTTCGGATGTTGCGTAAATACCCCTGAAATTAAAGAGGGTATCAATATGAAACGAACAAGCTTATTTCTTATTTGTGGTTTATTTGCATTATCCACGACAAATGCTTTGGCGAGCATGATAGTGTTGGATTTTGATGGCTTTCAGGATGGCCAAATCATCGATGATGAGTACTTTAGCTCACATGGCGTGACCATCAATAGTGTTAATTATATTGATGGCGTGGTGGGTAACGGCAATGATGTCAGCAACCGCCAGGTTGCTTTTGATACCTTAAATGACGCTTCGCATGATAGCGATCTTGAATATAATAATAACAATAATGATTACAACGATCCGGGCAGTGCTTTTAGTTATAGTGCGCTCAACTTACCAGGTTATACCGGGGCGAGTAACCCGGGAAATATTTTGATCTTACAAGAAAACGGTAATGGCTGTAGCGACGGTATTTGTGACGACCCCGATGATGAAGGCAGCAGGGCTGCGGGTTATTTCGAGTTTGTTTTTGCCGATTTGGTTTCGATTCTAAATCTTGATTTTTTTGATACCGAAGACACCAACAATATGAACGGTTTTAATGCCATTCAGTTTTTTGATGAAAACGACAACGAGATTCACGCCGGTATGTTTGTGCCTGAAGTGGGAGATGGTCAGTTTATCCGGCAAACGTTTAGTAACATTACTGATGTTAAAAAAATGGTGGTTAATATGCCTGGCTCCGGGGGAATAGATAACTTAGTGTTCAGCACCGCAGACGTACCAGAGCCACAAAGTTGGTTACTTTTGGGCACAGTTTTATTGTTATTATCTCGCCGTAAGGCTTAAATGATTAAATGAAACATAAAGGCGCTAAAATCAGCGCCTTTTTTATTGCTGCATATTTGAGTGTTCGTTGCTGGCGCCTGTCTATTCTAATGCAAAGTATGGGAGCTTTTTAAAATAAAGCAGCGGGTTTTTCCTTTACGGGCGCAATCGGCCAGGTGTGATAACTCTGCTTGCGCCAGGCTGGCGTTAGATAAGATCACCGCCGCACAGTTTCCCTTACTCAGGGCTTTTTCGATACTTTCCAGGTTTACTTTTACCTTATTGGTATTGACCTGCAATATTTTTGAGGTATCGAGCCAGGTGCTATCCGACAAACATTCTAAAGCATTTTTCTCCGGGTTAATCACTAAAATCCATTTCTTTTGCTGGTAATGCTGCTGACAAATATCTGAGTATTGTTTTGAGCATTGTTGCCGACTTTCAATGTTTTTAATATTCAACCAGGTATTTCCAGGGCTTGGCAGCTGTTTTGAGTTTACCTGGTTGATATCAATATTGTTAGATTCAAGCATAGCTATATTCCCGGGTTGATTAATAAGTTGCTGTATGTTTATACAGTATATCGATTTGGATGAATAATCAAGGCTTGTTTTGTTTATTTATTGACAAATTTGCTAAATTTTTCGACTATAAAATAGTGCAGGTCAGATGAGTTGTCTCAGGGATAAGCCAGAAGCATGCTTTTAAAAAGTTGGCCTTAACCACCACAAGATTAAACGGATTTGATATGACAGCAACAAGCAGCAAAGGTTTTAACCTGCAACGCTTTAATTCTTCCCTTAAGCCGCTGGAACAGGCGCTGGCAGAAAAGCAGCAATCCCAAGGGCATTTGATGGCACTAACGCATGCCTTAACCGATCTCCAGCATCAGCTGGATGTTCTTCAGCAGGGGACTCTCCCGGGAAAATCCTGGCTGAATAACCGTTAGTTGTTTTGAATTTTATTCTCTGAAACAGGAATTTATTAATATTCTTAAGATAAAAACCATTTCTTAAGATTGAGTTAAGATTTGCTTGTTAACTTTAACCCCAAGCAGTAACCAAGGGGTAAAAAGATGACAGAGCAGGAAATCAAAACAAGATTAGCGGATACCTGGGACAATTTACCCGGACAAGCGTTATTAACTGACGGTAAAACTTCATTAACCTACCGGGCCTTTATTAAAGAAGTTGAGCTGCTAACGGTTTACTTAGCGCAGCATAAGGTCACCTCGGTCGCCCTGTTGGCGGACAATTCCTTACAGTGGGTAATAGTAGACTTTGCCTGTCAGCAATTGGGTATCGCCTTATTGCCTTTACCGGCTTTCTTTTCAAAACAGCAAATTCAGCACAGCGTTAATACCGCGGGTTGTCAGCTGCTTCTTACAGACAATCCGGCTTTGCTTTCAGGTAAATTACTTTCCGGTAATGTTACAGGTGGTAAACAAGATGCCGGGCAAAGTGCTTTTACGGTGCAAAGAAGCGAGTATTCCAGCTTATATTCGAGTGTATTAACACCATTATCTTCTTATCAGATCACCAATAAAGGCGCATCGGCTCAGGGGGAGCTGCTGCCTGAAAATACCAGTAAAGTGACTTTTACTTCCGGCACTACCGGTGCGCCTAAAGGAGTTTGCCTGAGTCTGGAGCAGCAGTGGCAGGTGGCGGCATCACTTAAAAATGCCGTGGCGCCTATGTTAACCAATAAGGTTAAGCGTCACTTATGCCTGTTGCCTCTATCTACCTTACTGGAAAATGTTGCCGGTATTTATGCCGCCATGCTTGGCGGAGCCACTGTGGTGGTGCCTTCATTAACCGAGTTGGGCTTTAGCGGCAGCTCTTCGTTAGACTTTCCGGCGTTATTAAAACAAATCAGCTGTCATCAGCCGTCAACTCTTATCACCACGCCGGAAATACTTAAGGGCCTGGTGATGTCTGCGGGGCAGGGCTGGCAGGTACCTTCAAGTTTGGCATTCGTTGCCGTTGGTGGGGCCAGGGTGTCAGCTAAGTTGATAAGCCAGGCACAGCAGGCAGGCATCCCCGCCTTTGAAGGTTACGGTTTATCTGAGTGTGCTTCTGTGGTCAGCCTGAATAGCGGCCGTGAGCATCAATCGGGCTCTGCCGGCAAACCCCTGGAGCATGTCAAGATAAGCCTGGTGGATGGCGAAATCTTTGTCAGCGGCAATACCTTTTTAGGTTATGCCGGAGACCGCAGTTCCTGGGGACAAACAAGTTACGCCACCGGAGATATCGGCCATATCGACAACCAGGGCTATCTACATATTACCGGGCGCAAGAAAAACACCCTGATCTCAAGCTTTGGCCGCAATATCAATCCCGAATGGCTGGAGTCAGAGCTTAATGCCTGTACCGGCATCCGCCAGGCGCTGGTGTTTGGCGACAGCCAGCCATATTGCATCGCCGGTATTTTACCCCAGATGATGGCGGGGCAGGCCCTGGTCAGCGACGAACAAATCAGCGCCATGCTGGCAAAAATGAATATTCATTTGCCTGATTATGCCCAGGTAAAAGACTGGTTTTATCTTGATGAATCCCTGTTTGCCGACCCCGAGTTAACTACCGCCAATGGCCGGGTGAAAAGAAAGCAAATGACGGCGTTTTTACAAACACAAATTGAGCGTATGTACCGAAAAGCCTCTTAAGTACTGCCCAGGCTGATCACCAACTAACAAATGAATAAACAACAAATTAACGACATTTCACCAGTATTTATAGGAAGATTATCATGAACTTTTTCCAGCGTTTAAAAGAAGAAACCACAACAGAGCAAAACTACTTATTATCTGCCCCTATTATTGCCCGCTGCATGCAGGGAGATATTTGCCTGGATGACTATGTCGCCTTTTTAAAAGAAGCCTATCACCACGTAAAACACACCACGCCGCTGCTGATGAACGTCGGCGCGAAATTAACCGAAGAAAAAGAGTGGCTGCGCGAAGCGGTAGCCGAATATATCGAAGAAGAGCTGGGTCACCAGGAATGGATTTTAAATGATATCGCCGCCTGCGGTTATGACAAGGAAGAAGCGCGGGCCAGTGAGCCGAATTTTGAAACCGAAGTCATGGTGGCTTATACCTACGACGCCATTAACCGCAAAAGTCCGCTGACCTTTTTTGGCCTGGTACATGTGCTTGAAGGCACCAGTATCGCCATGGCCGACAGTGTCGCCAAAACCGTCGGTGACAATATCGGCTTACCGAAAAATGCCTTCTCCTATTTAACCTCACACGGGGCAATTGATATCGAGCATGTGAAATTTTTTGAAACCCTGATGAATAAGATCACCGATGAGCAGGAGCAGCAATTGATCATCAAGTCCGCGAAAAGGTTCTACACCTTATACGGCAACATCTTAAGGGGATTACAGGTCAATCACGGCGTGCCGGCGGCTGCTTAGGAGCAAATGATGAAACTCTCTGATGCCAAAGTGGTGATCACCGGGGCTACCGGCGGAATAGGCCAGTCAGTGGCTTACCTGCTGGCCGAGCGTGGGGCACGTTTATTACTCGTGGGCAGGAATAGCGATAAGTTAATCAGCACGGTACAACATTTGGGCAGTGAGCATTCGTGGCTCAGCGCGGATATCAGCAGTGTGCAGGGCAGGGCGGATGTCATGCTTCAGGCGAAAAGATTTGAAGCCAATATGTTGGTCAATAATGCCGGTATCAGCGAATTTAATGAGTTTTCCCAACTCTCCGATACCCGCCTGGCACAGGCGATGAACATCAATTTGCTGGCGCCGATGTCGTTAACCCGGTCATTTTTGCATGAGCTGGGCGACACTCCGAAAGTGGTACTAAATGTCGGCTCGGCGCTTGGCAGCATAGGTTATCCCTATTATGCCAGTTACTGCGCCACTAAGTTCGGCCTCAGGGGCTTTACCGAGGCGCTGCAACGTGAGCTTACCGACTCGCGCCACCAGGTCTTGTATTTCGCTCCCAGGGCAACCGACACCAGCATCAACTCGGATGCGGTAAAACAGATGAACCGGGCGCTGGGCAGCAAAACCGATACCCCGCAGGAGGTGGCCCATGCCTTGGTCAAACAGCTGGAGTTGGGCAAAAAACGTCTGGCTGTCGGTTGGCCGGAAAAATTATTTGCCCGTCTTAACGGTTTCTGGCCCGAGGTGGTGGATAACGCACTGGCAAAAAAATTCACGAAAATTCAAAAGTTTGTAAAAATGGTTAATAGTTGAGGAAGACACATGAACAGATTAATGAAAAACTCCCTGATCACTTTAAGCCTGGCATTAAGCACGCCTTTGCTGGCCAATGCCGCTTCCATCGATGAAGAGATCACTAAACTGCAACAGCAGTGGGCCCATGTCAATTATGAGCTAAAAGATGATGCCCAGGAGCAGGGCTTTAAAAAGCTGGTACAGCAGGCACAGGCGGTGACGGAGCAATATGGTGATAATGCCAAGTCCTGGATCTGGAGTGGTATCATACAATCGAGCTTTGCCGGACAAAAAGGCGGCCTGGGAGCCTTGTCGCTGGCGAAAAAATCGAAAAAAGACTTTGAAAAAGCGATTGAGCTTGATGCCAATGCCTTAAACGGCTCGGCCATGATGAGTTTAGGTGTCCTTTTTCATAAGGTACCCGGCTGGCCGGTTGCTTTCGGCGATGACGACAAGGCCGAGGAATTGATGAAAAAAGCCCTGGCAATCAACCCTAAAGGCATCGACGGTAATTACTTTTACGGCGAATATTTGTATGATGAGGGCAAATATCAACAAGCCAAAGATTATTTGCAGCTTGCCCTGCAGGCAGCACCTCGCCCTAACCGGCCGCTGGCGGATAAATACCGCCAGGAAGAAGTCAGGCAGGTACTGGCAAAAGTCGAAAAACGCTTAAACAAACGTTCGAAGAAATAAGCATGCGTATTTTATTAGTAGAAGATGATATGCCGCTGGCCCAGGGATTACAGCAGTCCCTGCGTCATGAAGGCTTTGTGGTCAACCATGTCAATACCGGGCAGCTGGCGCTTAATGCGCTGGCGGTGCCGGATCAGGACATGGTGATCCTCGATTTAGGCCTGCCGGATATGGATGGTTTGTCGGTACTGAAAAAGCTCAGGAATAATAAAGCCGATATTCCGGTGATTATTTTAACCGCTCGCGACTCTATCGAGCACAAGGTCAAAGGCCTGGATTTCGGCGCCGATGATTACCTGGCCAAACCTTTCGACATTCATGAACTCCTGGCCCGTCTGCGCGTGATTGAGCGCCGTTTGGGCACGGCAAAAACCTCAGTGATCCAGCTTGGCAGCGTACAGCTGGATATTGCCGCCCATAAGGTGGGGATTGACGGCCAGGACATTAACCTGTCGAAAAAAGAGTACATGGTGCTCAAAGCCCTGATGGAAAATGCCGGGCGTATCCAGTCGCGCGAGCAAATCGAATCCCGCTTATATGACTGGGGAGAAGAAGTCGCCAGCAATGCGGTTGAGGTGCATGTGCACAACCTGCGCAAGAAATTACCGGAGAAATTTATCCAAACGGTACGGGGCGTGGGTTATACGGTGAATAAAAGCTGATGTCGATTCGCCGCTACCTGGTGCTGATCCTGCTGTCGGTGATCACCCTGGTGACCTTTATCGCGGCTATCGAGGGTTATAACGCCAGTATGCAAAAAGCATCGAGTATTTTTGATGCCGAGCTGAAAATACTGGCCAATACCCTGATAGCCATCGAAGCCGCGCCCGACCAGCAGGACAAAACCTTGCTGGAGGCAGGCGCCCAGACCAACCTTGCCTTTCAGTTATGGCAAGGCAATGATTTAGTGTTAAAAAGCAATAATGCCCCCGACAGGCGCATGAGCCAGAAAAAAAGCGGTTTTACCGAAAACAATTTTCTCGGCCAGCGCTGGCGTACTTATGTGAAATCTTCAGGAGCTGACGGAGGCCGTATGGTGATCCTGGCCCAGCCGGTACAAAGGCGTTTTGAATTCGCCGAAGACGTGATTTTATCGGCGGTGTTGCCTATTATTTTGGTGATGCCGTTATTGGCCCTGTTTATCTCGTTGACCATACGTCAGGCGCTTAAACCCCTGACCCATTTAACCAAAGAGTTAAAAAGTAAAAAACCAAACGATCTCAGCCTGCTGCAAACCCATACCAAAACCAAAGAGCTTGAACCTGTGGTTTACACCTTAAACCACCTGTTTGAACGTTTAAGCGGGGCATTTGAACGGGAACGGCATTTTGCCTCGGATGCCGCCCATGAGCTGAGAACCCCGTTAAGTGTATTAAAAATTAATGTCCACAATGTCAGAAACGAACTTGGCCACGAAAGCCAGGCCATGAGCCACCTGACCGAAAGTGTTGACCGCATGGCGCACGTGGTGGATCAAATTTTAATGCTCAACCGCACCAGCCCGGAGCAGGTGAGCCTGGACAGCACTGAGGTTAATTTAACTTCTCTTATCCAGCAAACCATCAGTGATTTATATCCGGAAATTGCCCAGCGCGAGCAAACCATTTCACTGGAAAGCGAAGAGCAGATAATCCGCGGCAATGAATTTTCCCTGCGTATCCTCATTCAAAACCTGATCTCCAATGCCAGCAAATACACGCCAGACGGCGGGGCAATCCAGGTCAGTACAGCGCGGGTACAGGAGCGCCTGGTGCTGGTGGTTGAGGATTCGGGACCCGGCATAAAACCTGAGGAATATCAAAGAGTCTTTAACCGTTTTTACCGGGTCGGCGGCGATCAGCACAACTCGAAAATAATTGGCTGCGGCTTAGGTTTATCCATAGTAAAACATATCGCAGTATTGCATAATGCCGACATTGAACTCTCTCAATCTCCCGAGCTTAAGGGATTAAAGGTTAGCGTGAGCTTTACACAAGAGAATAACAAGGTAGCCCGGTTAGCTGCCAATCAAACAACCAACCAAGCAATTAATAAGGTAAGTAGCACAGCAAATGCCCTTTTGCCCGAGGATAGCGATGGATAAGTATATTAAAGGGATTTTGCTGCTGGCGACCCTGTGCTGTAGCTGTGTTTCCTGGGGTAAACGTCCGGAATATAAGCTGGAGCTAAAAGATCACCTGTTTTATCCGGCGGAAATAGAAATACCTGCGGGCCGTAAAGTCAAGCTGGTGATCCATAACCATGACAGCACCCCGGAAGAATTCGACAGCTTTGATTTGAACCGGGAAAAAGTGATTTTTCCCAAGAAAAAAGCAGTGATTTTTGTCGGTCCGCTGCCGCCGGGCCGTTACGGCTTTTTCGGGGAATACAACCCCAACACGGCAACAGGCACTGTGGTGGTAACAGAAACGCCAGGCAATGATAACAGGGACAGTGATGCTCATTAATACCGTGATCCTGTTTTTACGCGACGGCCTGCCGATTTTTTTAATGCTGGTGTTATTGCTGCTTATCAATAATCAGCTGGCGCTGGGACGTCAGTGGCTCTATGGCGGCATTGCCGTTGGCGTTGCCGGCAGTATCCTGTTGGTGTCTCAGGTGGATGCGGTGGCGTCAACCCTGGAAGGCACAGGTTTGGAGTGGCTTTATTCCCTGGGATATATTTTTATTTACCTGGGCATTTTACTGGCGCTTTATGCCCAATATACCCGGCATACACGGCTCTGGTCGGCCTTAACCCTGTTGTTGTTGCTGGCGGTATTAACCTTACACAGCAGTAATTTTTTGGTGTATATCACCGGCTACTGGTCGCAATCGAATACCCTGAAACCGCAACTTATCGGCATAGTGCTGGGATTGGGGATTTTGCTCAGCATCAGTATTTTAGTGTTTTTTGCCCTGGAATTTAGCGATCGCCAGTTATATGCCTTTACTTCGAGCTGGCTGACGCTGCTGTTTGGCGCCGGGCAGTTATTGCAGGCGTCTAAATTACTGCTGCAAATTGATATGTTGCCCGGCCAGTCGCCCCTGTGGGACAGCAACCATTTGCTGGATGAAAGTTCGGGTATGGGACATTTTCTCACCGCCTTATTTGGTTATGACGCCTCGCCGTCGCTTATTCAGGTGAGTATTTATCTGGCGGCGGTGATTTTACCGATTTCATATTTGCTGTTAGCAGAAGCTAATAAAAGAAAAGTTAATCAGAAGGAAGAACTCTTATGAAGAGTTTCACGGCCAGAGGTTTTATTCGGCTAGTATTGCTTGTGTTGGCCCCGGTACATCTCGCCTATGGCGACGGTGTGGTGGTGGATAAGGTGTATCACCCTTATGTCTTGCCCAATGAAACCGAGGTGGAATGGCGCCTATTGTCCCACAGGCAAAAAAACTCAAACAGTTTAGGGCAAAGGTTTGCTTTTGGTCATTCTTTATCCGAAACCATCATGGCAGAATTTTACGTGGTGGGAGAGCGCGATGATACCAATGATTTCGGTTTGCAGGCCTATGAAATTGAAATTCGCCAGATGCTGACCCAACAGGGGCAGTACTGGGCGGACTGGGGCATGTTATATGAAGTGGAAAAACAACATGACCGGGATAACTGGGAAGTTTCCACCGGGGTATTATTTGAAAAAGAGTTCGGTAAAACCAGTTTAACCATGAACCTGTTCGGCGTTTATGAGTGGGGAGAGGATCTTAAAGACGAGTTTGAAACCGAATTTCGCCTTAAGTACCGTTACCGCTGGATCCCGGCGTTTCAGCCGGCAATCGAGTTTTATACCGGGCAGGACTTTACCGGAGCGGGACCGGCCTTTATGGGGATCCACAGGTTCAGCGGCCAGAAACAGTTAAAGTGGGAAGCGGCCTTTATCAGTGCTTTAAATACCCACAGTAAGAATCATACCTTCAGGATGGCGATTGAATATGAGTTTTAGTATTAAACCTGGTGTTGGTGCTAGGGGCTTTGCTCGTTCGGGCTAAACCAGTAGGCAGGAGGAATATCCCGGGTTTGCGATGATAAATGATGGTTTTCCAGCCACAGCCAGGTTCGCTTGGGATCGTTCAATAATTTTATGGCGTTGTCTACCGCCGGATGGTTATTAAAATAAGCTAAAAAACTGCCGTCCCGGTAGGCCTGTTCCAGCCCGAAGCGAATGGCATCTGCCAGTGCCCGGTTATCGGGAGCAACAAAGAAAAAGGTTGCCAGGCGGTATGCCAGTACCAGGTGGTTATCTATTACCAGGTTAGTTTTAGTTTGTTTGAGGATTTCATATTCTCCCTTAACTTCGTGCGCCCCCCGGGAGACCCCATGAAAACGCCCGCCGGCCAGGGCATTAAATAATCTGTGATAGGGCAAAGTGACTACATTTAATCCCGCCTCTTTCATGATTACTTCATCCGGCCAGTTCAGTCCCAGGCCGATCACCGCATTTTTAAATGCTGTTACCGAGGAAATATCGCTAAAAACAGCGGCGTTTTCTGTGGTGGTCATCATAATGCGGTAACCGACCAGGCCGCGAAAAAGTGGAATACGTACCGGCAGCAGTTTTTCTTCCATCTCCTTGCTCGTACCCATGAAAATGATGTTGACCGGCCCTTTATTGAGCAGGTTGCTGACCAGGCGGGCATGGGGCACGCCTTTGGCGCTGACGGGGGAGAGTTGATAGTCTCTGCCGCTTTTCTCAAGCGCCAGCTTTAACAGGCCAATCCAGTAACTTTCATAGTCTGACAGCTGGGCGTCCAGGGTGCGCTGATAATAGCGTACCTGCAAAGGGGATGAATGGTTTTGCTGTTTGGGGATTGTTGCTTTCTCTTGAGGACGGGCGACAGTGGCCGGGAGTAATAATACCAGGGTTAATAGCAAGCTAAAGCATATCTGGGTAAACAAAGACAGCAAAGGGATGATCCGCAATATACAATGATAAAGTAAATTTTAAATCATAGTGAGATTTTAGTCATTAAATGAAGGTATTATGATAAATAACGGCAATCAGGGTATAATGCACTCACTTTGCTCGCGCGCAATATTGCGAGAAAAATTATCAGCTATTATAAACGCCATTGATTGCCATGAATATAAAATGGAAGTATGTTAATTTTTTTATCTGCCAAGGATAAACAGCGCCGGAATACTGGGTCTTTATGTTGGTGTTTCAGTCTTTTTTTTGTTGTCCTGTGTTTGCTGTTTATTCCGGTGCAGGTGACTGGAAAAAGTCTCTCCCTGAAAGCAGAACAGGCACCGGCAGATTTAGTAACCCTGAGCGCCAGTGTGCCGCCATTTCCGCCTTTTGTGCTAAAAAATCCCAGTATTTTATGTCAGGGAGTGACTAAAAGGCTGTTAAACCTTATCGGTCATCAGGCCAATATTAATTTTTTTTATAAAGATTACCCCTATGCGAGAATTTTGCACTCACTGACCGTGGGACAGTTAGATGTGGCACTGATTTTTAAAAACCAGAGTGTTAAAGAGGCGGTGCAATACATAGGCCCGGTGGCCAGCTCTCAGGTGATCGTGCTGAGTAATAAAAAATACCAGCTCAAACAATACCAGGACTTACAAAAGCTCAATGCGATTGCCGTGATCCGCAAAGCCCAGTTTGAACCGAGATTTGACCGGGACAAACGGCTGAACAAAGTAAATGTAGAAAACTATGTGCAGGGATTACATATGTTTATTGCCGGACGGGTAGATGCCGTAGTTGGCTCCAGGGAAGGGTTGGAGTATGCCATGATACAGCTTGACTATGATACCCGTTTGCTTGAAGGTGCCTTTCATTTGGGGAATAAAAGTTGGTGGCTGCATGTCTCAGAAAAGTCAGCGGGGCAGGCGTTTATTCCGGTTTTACAGGAGGCGGTGAACAGCTTTTCCCATAACGACCGGCTCTATGATTTATTTAATGCTGAAAAAAGCAACGGTTGCTACGACAGGCAGGAAGCTAAAGCCGGATAAGCGTGCATTATTGCTATTATTAACAGATTTTTATCGGCCCCTTGTCTTGGTATTCATCTGCTATTCACGGTAGACTAGGGCAATATTAACTCGTTATTTTTTAACTTATTTTACGAACATTAAGGAACAATTATGGCTGAAGAAACCATTTTCTCAAAAATCATCCGCCAGGAAATTCCCACTGAATTATTATTTCAGGATGATCTGGTGACGGCTTTTCGTGATATTTCTCCCCGGGCGCCGAGCCATATCCTGATTGTGCCCAATAAATTAATCCCAACGGTGAATGACGTTACCGAAGATGATGAATTAACTTTAGGGCGTATGATCACTGTGGCTAAGAAGCTGGCTAAGGAAGAGGGCATAGACGAAAACGGCTACCGCTTGATCATGAACTGTAATAAACATGGCGGGCAGGAAGTGTACCATATTCATATGCATTTACTTGGCGGACAGCCGCTGGGACCTATGCTGGCTTATTAGTTTTTCTGAGCAGATAACGCTAAGTATGTTAGCTTGACTTGTTTGAGAAAAACTCTAGCAAATGTACTGAAAAATATGATGAACCAAAGTTGAAACAGTGCTCTGGATATCTGTTTCAACTTTTAAAAGGTTATAAGTATTGTAACCAAGCCACGTGCTTTAGCTGGCTATTTCGAGTAAAACTTGAATCGCTGGGGAAAGTCTTTCTCCCATCATTTTAGGTTAGGTTTTGCCACGTTAAGCAAGAATTTGCCAAGCTATGTTTTTGTCTGATGGCCGAATCCCAAATATCAGCAGTAACCTCATCATAAAGATTTTATAACCTCAACTTGTATGGCGAGTTTTTCGGGCAGGAGCCTCGAAGATAAATCCCATATTTGAATCTTGTGTATATTAAAGCCCACCTTCTGCCTAATAGAACAAGTGCCTATATCACAATAATATTTTTACTTGTTATTTTAAGTTTTAAATATCAGTTACTTAATTTTGTTTTGTTCTGGTTGTTTAGGTTTGGTGGTTTTTAACTGCTTTACATCTAAAAAACAGTAAATATTTTATCCAAAAAAGCCCGTTTTCTGTGGATTTATCCTACCTTTTTTACTATATATTAATAGTGGAATATCAACCAAAGGAGGTGCTTAGCCCCCAGCTCTGAACGGGCAAATAAAGAGTGAGTACATAAAGAGTAAATGAACAACAAGCGCTACCCCTGAGTGCACGAACACCCAGAGATAGCTAACCAAAACAGATACTACTGAGGTATCCATCATGGCTGAATATCATCATACGCCAGAGTCTGTCTCGGCAAAAGTAAAATATCCGCGCTACCGCCAGCTAACCGTACAGGAAACCATTTGCGACTCGGCAGTGAAAATCCGCGGCACAGGCATTAACTATGTACCTGTTAACCTTGAGCCTTGTATTATTCTCAAGGGGAAATGGTTGAAAAAGGCCGGTTTCTCTATCGGACAAAAAGTCACTTTGCTCATCAATCCGGATGAAGTGATCATTACACCTAAGCATTCCACCTAAAGTAAGAGCAGTCTAAACAACTGTGCCTGTTGGCAGGCGCAGTTGTTTTACATTGTTGCTATGTAAAAATGTAACAGACCAGAATATAACGGCTATCAGGTGGACCTGGCTGGAATTTTTCGATAATGGCTACGAGGAGTATGAAAATTCCTTTATTTTCATCTTATATTGCTTTTATGTGCTGTAGCGAACACTTGATCCCACATTAATTTTGTATACTCTTTTTTTCGCTGAAAGACTAATAAGCGTGAATAGCTAAAACTTGACTACTGCTGGTTTTTATCTATCAAGGTGCTGTTCTTTCTTGCAGCTTTGCGTTATCTGCGAAAATGCTTTGTTAGACGGCAAAAAAAGGTATTTTTCTTATTTCTTCAATTACCGAAATAATACTAATGGCTTGATATGATAAAGGTGAATGTATATTTTACATTTTATTAAATTATTTAAATACGGTTTTTTGCTGGCTGTTATGCAAATGAAGGAGTTTTATGAGTAAGCGTAAGTATTTTGACTATATTATAAATCTTATTGATTCTGCAAAGAGAGAGGCTAATCTTTTGGCCTCAGATATTGAGCATCATGGTATAGCTGGTCAAATTAGAGAAATAGCTTTAAATAAATGTATAGTTCCATTTCTTACTCACAGTTTTAAATGTGGAACTGGAAAAATTATTGATACCGAAGGAAGCTTGTCGGATCAAATTGATTTGGTTGTTTATCATTCTAAGTTAGCGCCAGCTTTACTTATAAATTCAGAGCTAGGTATATTTCCCGCTGAGTGTTGCGCATACGCAATTGAGGTTAAAAGTACATTAACGGCAACCGAAATCAAAGATTCTATTAAAAAAGCAAAAAGTGTAAGAAGGCTTCAACTATTTCCTCATGAGGATAAAGAAGGAAATAAAGTCTTTCGTAACAATTGGGTTAGAAATGTTCTATTTGCTTTTTCTAGTGATATTAAAGGTAATGAGATTGAGAGGTATCTTAAATATGATACGTCGGAAACCCCTCAATTTATCGCAATTTGTGTTTTAGGTAAGGGTTACTGGTATTGGTCTGAAAAAAATGGAAAATATCAATGGTTCGGTACAGAAAGTTCAGATTGCACGGACCGGTATGAGGAGTATGCCCTGTTTTTAAGTGGTTTTACCAACACTTTAGTTGGTATGGAAGCAACTCTTCAAGGGTTTACGCCAGGTAATTATATTTTGCCAAAAACAATGTATGCAGATCCCGTGAAAATAGCATAACAAGCGGCTGCACCGGACAAATTTCCGCTGTCACCTTTTGTGCAAAAACACGCACAAAAGCCGCCATCAAAAATTTGCTCGGTGAGCCGGGCGTTATATGTAAAGGGTAGTATGAGCAAATATTCTCATTGGTTTTACTTTTTGGCTGCTTTTCTTTTTTTGGGAAAAGGGTTACATGGGATGTTGGTCAAGCCAGAGCCTTTCGATGAAAGTACTCTTTCCTCAGGAAAAGGGATCGTTATTGAAGCTTACTGCCCACAGAAAGGTAGTCCAAGAATTAAAGTCGAAGGGTACGAAGAAACTTTTTACCTAGAAAATAACATTGACCCATACAACTATATTTGTGCAGATAAAAATGATTATAAAAAACTGTTAAACAAAAATATTGATTTTACTTATTTAAAAAGTAGCGTTTTAGCCTTAAAAATCAATGGAAAGAGTTTTTATGAAGTGTCAGATATTTATAACCAAAAAGTACATTTTGGCTCAAAAATATTTTTTATTGGGTTAGTTTTATTTACTATTGCGATTGTTAAATTTACGCATAATCAAGTAAAGCCAACGGATTCGTAAACTCACCGTTGTTTTAAGCGTTATAAACTTTAGGTCATCATGAGCACTAGATATTTAGACGAAGGATTTCCACTCTTACACTGGGCAACAGAAATTGAAGCTGTGTGTCCGAAATGCGATGGCGTTGGAGTTGTCAGCGGAAACCCATACTGGAAAGATTGGCGCGCTACTTTTTTGTGTCACAGTTGTTCTCACTCATTAAAAACAGAGCATGATGGTTGGCTGGGGCCAGTTTTAGGGATGGGGCGTCGCCCTTGTAGCACATGCGGCTATCAGTGGGTGCGAATCGAGAAGGTATTTGATGACGCGACCCAAATAAAAGGAGAGTCTGCGAAATCTAAATGTCCGCAGTGCAAGTCAGAAAATGAAGTTTCCTTAGAATTTACCCGCACCGAACCAATTGATCATGCCATAGACCCATTTTGGGGCTTAGAGTTAGCGTTAAAAGAAGATACTCGCCATGGCACTGTTTGGGTTTACGGTGCAACTCACTTGGAACAACTAAAACTTTATATTTCTGCTCAATTAAGAGAGGGGGGCGGTACAAAGTGGTCTTATTTTACGCGACTACCAAAGTGGTTAAAAACATCAAAAAATAGAGAGTTAGTCTTAAAGGCTATCGCAAAATTAGAAAACCGGCTTATAACAAGGCCAACAATTTGACCGTCTTACGCTGCGCTTCGGTCGGCAAATTATGGCAGCGTTATGATGATTTGCAGGGATAGAGTATGAAATTACTATCATTAATTTTTCTGACCATTTCTTTTTCAGTTTTGGCGATAATGCCTGACCGCGTAAATGTCATCACCCCAAAAGTTGCAGTTTGTAATGGATTTGAAATAACCTACAAAGATAATGAAACTTTAGTTTTAAATTATCCTAAAACAATAAACAAACGCTGGCTTGCTTCAAGTGTCACTATTGATTATCAAATTAACGGTGAAGGTGCTTTTGTTAGCCGTGTTCCATACAATCAACTTGATGATAAACCTTACGTATGGATTGGCTTCCACAATGGTTTTAAGCAAAATCATGATGCACGAATAGATATTTCATATTCATGTACTGATTGTGAACTTGAAAAAAGTGAATTCTATAGCATTGAGTCTATTAAGAAGTTCAGTGAACTATCTGAGTTTAGTAAAAACGAGTTTGTATGTAATAAATCATCATAACAAGCTGTTTAGCGCAACAATGCGGGACACCCAAAAAATTGAATTACCCAAAACTGACCCGTTTTGTCGTTATTGCAGCATTCTTTAAGGCTTGTGAAGGAGAGTGGAGAAAAGCAGCAACCTGCTGTAGGCTGCTGCTGGGTTCAAGCAGTTTCAACAAGTCAAATTAGAAGTGATTGCTGTCTAACCACTGTCTCAATTTAAGGGCTTTACTGTAGGTAATGGTCATGTGTTGCTCATTACTGCTCGGGTAAGCCGCCACTTCAGTAAAGTTACTTTCACTGCCGGCCAAGGCAGATTGAGTGGAAACAAATGAATGTCTTTGACCACTGGTAACATAAGGGGTGATCGGGTGCGGTTGCTCTTTTATCAGGTCTGACAATACCTGGTAAAAGTTAGCATAGCCGCCACTTTGATTATCCATACTGGGGTTGGTATAAACTTTAAAATACTTACTGCCGCCGTTATACCACTTTCTGTGTAATTTATAATGGGTGACTAATGTCTGGTTAGGGTATCCCTGTGAGGTATTTTTTGTACCATTGGTAATAGCAAGGGTAGGTACTGTGTTGACATGGCCAAGTGAAGAAAGTTTGTTCAATAAGGCGTATCTGTCTGACGATCCGGAAGGGCTGCCGATAATTAACTCGTTATAGGTTTTGGTTTGCATTTTACTTAATACTGCCCGCAGTTTGGTTCTTGCTTCACGACAAGCACTGCTTAAGCCACATAATGACGAGTCCACTTTACTGAGTAACCGGGAAATATTGTCGGTAATGCTGCTGGGTAAGTTTGCACCTAAATGCGGCGCATCAAAGGAGACAAAACCTGCAACTTTGTGTAAACCGGTGCCGTTTTCCAATTCTTTTAATGCATACCTTGCAACCACGCCACCCATAGATAAACCAATAACAGAGGTTGAGGTAACATTAGGCATCTCTTCGAGTTTCTTCATTAATGCCTTAACACCTTTTGCGTTAAAAGCAACGCCGGCGTCTGTGTTTAAATAACGGTATAAAATAACATCGTAACCGGCACTTCTCAGGCTGGCAGCCAGTCCGCTCTGGTTGATGTCTGAATAAAACTGAGCATCGCTGTAAGTGCTGTCGGTAACCGAAACAATGTAAGGTTGAACAACCACAACTGCTTTATTTAAGACATTATCGTTGCTTTGATAAACAGCCGCGGTACCGTATCGTTCTGTCGGCACATCTGCCCATTCCAGACAGCGACCGGGAGGTGGTGCCTGAATAGTCGCTTTATTGTCGTCTTTTTTAACGCTTTTAATCCCCCCGTCACCGTAATCCCATTCAACACATATTCTCCTGGTTTCGGCAGAGTTGATGTACCACTTTGCTGATGAGCTACTTGCTATGGCATTTCTTGCCTGAGGGATTTTACTGTTAAATTTTGCTGCGTCTTTCTCGGTAGAGAACAGAGAAATGGTGTTTTGTGCGTCAATGATCAAACCATATTCATCTTTTACCGACTCGGCCTGTAATGTGCCGCATAGCAATAACGGGATGAGAGAAAATAACTTCCGGTTCATTTTATATCCTTACTTATGGGGTTGTTTGTTATATTTACTAAACATAAAAATAACATATTTTTTACAAAAGTAAACGTAAACTTACAAAAGATAACGAATGAGTAACGCTTCAATTGAGAAAAATCCTTCTGGAATTGTTGTTTCGATCTTAGGTGGCAGCAGGCTGAATAACCGTTTGCAGGAAATGAATTTCTATCGTTGTTTTTACAATCTGTGTGATGCTCTCGTAGCATGGTGATAACGCTTTGGGTATCCATGACTGGCAGCGCGATTATTAAATATTAACCTCAGCTTTCATCAATATTTAGCGGGGTTATGGTGCCAGTCTGAGTGGCCGGAGTACACCTGTTTAGGGAGCAACGGCGACCAACTCGAATTTCAGGTTAGGCTGTTATCTCCTCCTTAATGCAAAGACTGCGATGAGGACCATGACAAGGGGAGATGGCTCGGGTACCGACGCCGTTAAAGAAATATCGTCCAGTGCAAAATCGTTGCCGCCGAACTGGGTACTCAGGTTGTAGATCTCTAAGTCAAAGGAAGTCAACGCACCGCTACTGACCGACATGGAGAACTCAAGCCAAAGGCCTGTAGTATCAGGCGCAGTGAATATTCCAATTGATGAACCATTAACAACAAAGTCGAGGCTAGCCGGGGCAGGAGGAACGTCTAAAAACCAACTGGATACGAATGCGGAAAACTCATAAATCGTGTTGCTATTAACACTTACCGTCTGAGACCAAACGAGCTCAGCCATGGTTGAGCCGTTGGCCATCAGCATATTGCCAAAACCATCGGTATTGTCTCCATAGGATGATGCCAAAGGGTGTGCAGACAATGGGTTTGTGACGATCGCGTATTCCCCGGGCCCTGTTATGTCTCCCGATGCAAAAAAAGTATATGAACTCGTAAATCCGGCATTACCGGCCGAGAAGTCTCCGTTGGTAATCAGTTCAGCGCCCGCAAACGAAGGCACAATAAGCATGCAAATAAATAAAAAACGTAACATGGAACTCTCCTTCTTTAGTTAACAACTTCGCCTGCGCAAGTGACATGCCATAAGAAGATGGCAGTTCTTAATCAACAACCTAGGAAATTGGAAAGGAGATGGAGATAAAAGTATGTAAAACTTCCCGACGATACATTGGAGTTTTCGTGGCATGATGATAACGCTTAGGGCATTCATAATTGCCTCTATAGCTGCCGAAAGGTGTAATTACCGTTAGTTGTTAACTCATTGACATTAACCCTTAATATCAGTTTTTTAAATCATGGCGAATCACCGAATTAACCAAAGGGTGTGATGCTTTTCCCGGCAATTCCTTACCATTGATATGCTCGGCCATGATCTTGGAAAATGCACTCAGCTGCCCGGCATGTTTATGGTTTTCAGGCTGCCATAACAAAGCACTGTTTAAGTTTGTATTTTGCTGAACGGTGACTTGCTTAATAGACACGGCAATATTCTGTTGAGACATTGGCTTTGTATTTATAGCCATGGACCCCTCCAACCAGTAAGCGCCTGGCCCGGCCATTGCCGCATTCTGTGACGGCACTTAACCGTTGCTTATCACTGCTGGTGTGCTTATTGGGTACTAGGCCCAAGTAGGTCATTAGCTTACGGGGATGCTCGAACCGCTTTAAATCGCCCGGCTCAGCAATCACGCCTGCGGCAAGGCCACGACAGAAGTGTTAGCTTATTGATGCAAATTTCGGATGTATCTTGATCTCAAAATGTCTGCGTGATCCCCGGCCCACATTCACTAACGCTTATTTGACGGCTCCCACACAGTATTGGCAACAGTGCGTTTTACCTGCACTTAACTGAGTCGCACTTGTACCTCAAAGATAGTCATAACCATGCATCAGCAATTCCTTCGAATATAAATGCACCTGCATATCTTCTTGAATGTCCATGCAATTGCATGTAAAGTGCATGCGGTTGCATCTAGGTTGAGGTGCATGTCTTTATAACAACTAAGGTACTAATAGGAGTTACTTAATCATGAATAAATTTGTTCCTTTGGCTTGCGTACTTTTTTGTACATCAAGTTTTGCAAACACTGAGCCTGGCTTTTTTTTAAATTTAACCGCGGGTCAGTCATCATATGAAGGAGATAACGCGGTGCAACGAGGCACTAATCAGGCCAACACTCCTGTTAATGGCTATAAGGTCGATAACAGCGGTGTTTATGGACTTGGCCTAGGTTACCGGTTCGGTAATGGCTTTGCTGTTCAGGCAGAATGGCGTTCACGTAAATTCGAAACAGCTAGGGGGGCTTTAGCCGCTAACCCTGCTGGCGGTTTGTCAGATCATACTTTCCAAACACTTGCTAAGGCCGATACGGACTCATTTATGCTTAACGGGTATTACGAATTCAATACCGAGTCGGATAAATTCAAACCTTTTATTAAGGCGGGGATAGGGATCGCTAAACATGACGTCAGTGCTAAGCTTGATATCCAACCGCTTTTTCAGTCTTTTGACTTTTCCAGCCTCACTGCGTGTCCGGGTAACTCACTTTTTTGCTATCCCAGCAAAGACTCAAGTGAACTTGCCTGGTCTGTTGGTACCGGTTTTAATTACCTGGTAACAAAAAGTATTGCCGTCGGACTGGACTATCAATATATCGACTTTAAGGATGCTGAAACGGCGATAGATCCGCTTGGCGATCAGGTTGTTTTTCCAGAGCTAAAGGCGCATGAGTTCACTGCAACTTTTACTTACTCATTTTAATTGTCTGGCAAGCCCTCAAGAAAAGCGGCACTGATTTATTGTGCCGCTTTTTTACCTTAAATCTGTCACTTCCAATCAACAGGAATAGAGATGAAATACTTAAAGGCTTTCTCAGCCGCAGTGATGATTATTTTTGTTTTAAATCCAGCATTAGCAACTTCTAAGCTGGAAGTTTATGCCGAACTGACGACAGCCAATCCTCCGGGAAATATCGCTGTTAGTGAAAATGGCCGCAAGTTCATCAGTATCCACGGCTTTTATGGAAATGAACTAAAACTTGCTGAATTGATGAATGACGGTTCCGTAAGGCCCTATCCCAATAAAACGTGGGCATATGCGCCGAAGAATGGAGGTGACGGGTTGCATAATGTGTTAGGTGTGAATGTAGATAAAAACAATATCTTATGGCTATTAGATGCTTCCGGTAAAGATCGTCCCGGGAAGTTGGTCGGTTGGGACGTGGAAAATGAAAAGTTAGCTAAATTAATTTACCTGCCCAAGCCGGTTATTGTGGAAAACTCATTTTTAAATGACTTAGCCGTTGATGCTGATAATGGCTACATCTACATAGCTGACACGGCTGGGCAAGAAGCGGTTATTATTGTCGTTGATATTAAATCAGGTTATGCAAGAAGGGTATTACAAAGTAGTGTTTTTACGCTGCCGGAAGATATAGACATGGTTATTGATGAACATACGGTTATGCTTGAGGGAGCGGCGGTTCGCCTGGGAGTTAATCCGATAACGATAGACCCGACAAACAAATGGCTATATTTCGGCGCAATGAATGGTACATCGGTTTATCGCGTTGATACAAAACACCTGGGAGATGAAACATTAAGTCATGCTGAGCTAGTCAAAGAAATAGAACGTTACGGCACTAAACCTCTATCCGACGGCATTACCGTTGACGGCAGTGGCAACGTTTATGTAAGTTCGATTACAGATAATTCAATTGGGGTGACACTGGCAAATGGTGAATACAAAACCTTGTTCTCATCAAATGAACTGTCTTGGCCAGACGGCCTTGCCTTTGGACCTGACAATTATGCCTTAAGCCGGTATTGCAACCAGCAAGCATAATGGCTGCTTATACGGTTATCACCTTATATTTGGTGTTAGCGGCTATTTTCAGGCAGCAGCTTGCTTGGTTTTTTGCCAAGGTGATGCCGTTGTTATCATTTAAGTTTTCTTTTATAACGCATTAAATATAAATAACTGGCAACAATGCCAGTGCGGAAATGCCAATGCGGGACACCCAAAAACTGGCTAGCGCCTTATCTTGTTTACCATTTACTGATCGCTTTTTCACACAAAGACCTTAATTTAAGGGAAATTATTATTTTCTCCTTATCTTTGTCGCAGTTCATGGTACTGTCATCGGTATCAATAAGTTTTTGTATATTGGCTGTCCATGACTGATGCACTAAGAAAACAGATTTTTCAACTATAACTAAGAAACAACTTCAGAAAGTTGCAAATATAATAAACAGTCGGCCAAAAAAGATATTAAATTACTGTACATCAGAAGAAGCTTTTATCACTTAGTGATTTAGCTTCGCTGCACCGGAAGTATGAATGCGCGCTTTATGGGAAGTCATTATGTCTGGGCTTATAAAAATGATGAAAACGCTGTCTCTCATACAGGTTCGAATTGGCATCATTTTTTTCACTTGTCTTTCTGCAGCAGTATCTGCTGAAAACAGGACAGCCGTTATTGTCGTTGAACACTGGCCGCCCTGGGAAATAGCTCGCGACACAAAAAAAGAACAGGTCACAGAAGGGTTGGCGGTTGAACTTATCAGGATATTGGCTGATAGACTTGATATCAGCATCGAATTGAAAAATGCCCCCTGGGGCCGGGCCCAGCATATGATAAAAACCGGACAGGCGGATGTTATTCCGATGATCATCAAAAATGCTGAACGAGAAGCCGATATGCTTTTCACTGTACCGGTTTATAAAGACAGGCTGCTTTTTGCATACTCGACAGATAAATTTGAAACATTTGAATGGCAGCGGTGGGAAGATCTGAGACCTTATAAGGTAGGAATAACAAGAGGATATAATTATGTTAGTGAAATCACGGTCAAAGAGGATGTGTATTTCGAAATGGTAACCACTGACAAAATGAATATTCTGAAATTATTGCATGGGCGAGTTGATGTTATTCCCCTTTATTATGTCAGCGCTATCGCCATGTTCAAAGAGATCCCGGGGCATGAAAAACTGCGCTTTGCCGAAAAACCTTTAGCGACAAAAGTATTCCGTTTAGGCATATCCAAAAAATCTTTTCTTGCCGAAAAAATTGACGAAATCAACAAAACCCTTCAGGAAATGCAGAATGACGGAACTTTTAAGAAAATTCTTGGAGAATACTATTTGGAATAGATAACCTTTACAAAAATCAAACAACATCACAGCAAACCGTAAAGTGGGATAGCCAGCCAAAACTAGCTGTTATCCCAGCCCTACAACATTTTCTCATCTCAGCTGAGATATTTTATCCACTCACCGCACTAATATCGGTGAAGCGCTACGGTTTCAGGCTTTTACTACGCCATTACCCGTACCTAAAATCTATTCTATATTCAAACTAAACCTGCTTGGAGATGGCTTATCAGGCAGGATAAAGTGGAGCGCCTTATGACTATTGAGAAAAGCTTAAAAACAGGTTACTTATTTATTGCCAGCGGCGCTGCCTTTGTTGCCGCAGCCGTTATTAGCGAGCAAAGGCCGTTTTATGGCGTAGCGATAGTGTTTGCGGTATTGGGCATTGCTTATATCCGCAAATCCATAAATAGCCGCCGGTAATTCTGCTCAGCACTAACCCTTGATAGCGTTTATTTTCTCAGTAGCGGCTATTACCCGGCTGATGTTATCGCGCTTGTGCTAAGCAGCTCGTTGTTATTTGCTAATCCTGTAAATATGAATTAACATTAACCTGTATAAATATACAGGTTAATGTTATGCTTAAAATCATTCCTTTTTATGCGCAGGCAGGTGTTACCGGCTTTGAATCTCCGGCGGCGGAGTATAGCGAGCTTGCGTTGAATTTAGATCAGTTATTGATCGATCACCCCTCGGCCACTTTTATCGGACAGGCACAGGGGCATTCCATGGAAGGTGATGGTATTTTTAGTGGCGATTTGCTGATTGTTTCCCGGGCAGTACACATCCAAGATCAAGACATTATTGTTGCCAATCTCAACGGCGTTTTTGTCTGTAAAAAAATCGACCGGGAAAAAGCCCGGTTACTTTCTTCCTCCCCCGGTTATTTGCCTTATCAATTGCAGGAAGGGGATGACTTCCAGGTAGAAGGGGTGGTGATCCGCTCAATTCGGCTGCACCGTCCGCTGGAGAAAACCTTATAATGTATGCCCTGTGCGATGTAAATTCTATGTATGCCAGCTGCGAAAAGGTGTTTGACCCCGGCATTCGCCGCCGTCCTGTGGTGGTACTGACCAATAACGACGGCTGCATTTGTTCTGCCTGCGGCATTGCCAAAAAAATGGGCATAGGGAAAAAATTTACCCCTTATTTCCAGATGAAAGATGAGCTCGCCCGCATTGGCGCGGTGATCCGCTCCAGCAATTACGAGTTATATGCCGATCTCAGCCAGAAACTTATGGACACTTGCAGCCGTTTTGCGCCCCACAGCCATATTTACAGCATAGATGAACTGTTTTTGTATTACGGCAAAAACCAGGCTTATGTACCGCAAGAGGGCTGGCTGGCCCATGGCGTAAAAATCAGGAAAACCGTGTGGAAAGAAGTGCGTTTGCCGGTTTCTGTCGGACTTGGCGAGACCTGCACCTTGGCAAAATGCGCCAATTATGCCGCTAAAAAACTGCCCGGTTTTAAGGGGGTTGCCGTGATTGACAATGACAAGGCTCGTGAGGCGGTTTTAGCTCAGATGGCGGTGACCGATGTCTGGGGTATAGGCTCCAGGCTGGGTAAGCGCTTAAACGAGGCGGGTATTTATTCGGCGCTGCAACTGGCTAAAGCACAACCGGGCTGGATCAGGAAACAGTTTTCAATTGTGGTTGAAAACACGGTGCATGAATTAAATGGTGTGGTGAAATTAAACTGGGATGCAGTACGCTCACCAAAAAAAGAAATCTACAGTACCCGCAGCTTCGGCCAACACATTACCGAGCTTGAGCAACTAAAATTTGCGCTGGCAACCCATGCCGGTATTGCTGCTGTAAAATTGAGAAAGCAGCACAGTTTAACCAAGACCCTGGTTATTTTTGCCAACAGTTCGCCCCATGACGAAGCCGGTTATTATCGCAAATCTGTGTATCATCATTTTACCGTGCCTACCAACGACAGTTGCCAGATCATGAATGCCTGCTCGCAGGCGGTGGAGAAAATTTTTCAAACCGGAGTGCGGTTTTACCGCTGCGGTGTCGGCCTGCTGGAGATATCCGATGAAACTTGCTATCAGCAGGACTTGTTTGAAGCCTCGAAAGACAATATCAAACTGATGTCATGTATGGATAAAATCAATGCCCGCTTTGGCCGCAATACCACGATATTAGCCGGGCAGGGCATAGCGCCAAAATTTACCATGCGCCGTGAGTTTTTATCGCCGCAATATACTACCTGCTGGGGAGATATCCCGAAAATTCAGTGTAACTGACATGCTGTAAAGCGCAGCGGCTTATGGTTATTTTGCCATACAGCAGATTATCATTCATAACGCAGCGCGGTGATCGGATCTAAGTCTGAGGCCTTGGCCGCAGGCACTACGCCAAAAATCAGGCCGATAAAACTCGAAAATGCCAACGCCAGGGTGACCGCCCACAAGGGGATAATAGGCTCCGGCAGCCCGGGAATAAGCAGCATGGCCAGAAAACCACACAGCCAGCCGCACAGTAAACCCACCACGCCGCCGAGGAAGGATAAAATCACCGCTTCTATCAGGTATTGCAACAGGATCACATGGCGCTCAAAGCCCAGCGCCTTACAGATGCCGATTTCCCGGGTGCGCTCGGACACCGACATCAACATGGTATTCATAATGCCGATGCCGCTGACAATCAAAGAAATACCGACCACGCCGCCGAGCACCAGGGTGATAGTATCCATAATGCTGGTGATGGATTGGGTTAACTGTTGAGGCGTCTGCACCCGAAAATCATCTTCCTGATCCGGTGATAGCTCATGGGCCTCCCTGAGCAGGTCTTCGATTTCCACCTGCAAGGAGCGCAGCCTGGAGATATCATCGACATTAAACAATATGGTGATATCCTGCATGCTTTCATTCGGCAACAGCCGCTGGCCTATGGTAAAGGGCACCACGATATAATCGTCCTGGCTTAAGCCGAAAATATCGCCGCGTTTTTCCATCACCCCGACCACTTTAAGCGAAGTACCGCCGACCTCGATAAACTCGCCGATAGGGTTTTGTGGCAGTTTTAAATTTTTCCTGACCCGCTCGCCGATAATACATACCTTGCGCGAGGAGGTATTGTCGCTGTCGGTAATAAAACGCCCTTTGGACGGAAAAACCTGGGTTGCTTCTTTGTAGGACGAAGTCACCGCCACCACCCGGGTCTGGCTTTCCTGACCGTTGCTGGAAATTAAGGCGCCAAATTGCCCGAAGGGGGAAAAAGAGGGAATGATGCGCCCGGCGCCGTTAAAATGCCTTTTAATGCGGATATAGTCGGCCATGGTCAGGCGGTTAAACTCCCCCAGCAGCCTTTGCTGAAACGAGGTGTCCGATTGTATGGTCAGCACATTGGCGCCTAAACCGTCAAAGTTTCTCATGATGGAGTAGGACATGCCCTGGATAATGGAGACAACCGTGATGACAGAGGCGACACTGACCACTATGCCTATTGAAGTGATCAGGCTGCGTGATACCCGTGAGCGGATACTGTTTATCGCCTGGATAAAGCATTGATAAAAAACGTGTATCATAATAATGCCGCCTGAAACGTTTCTGTGTCAGTCACCCGATGAAGAGAGCAGGGGTTGTTTTGGTGTTCATCCCGGGCAATCTGGCCGTCGACCAGGGTAATGCTGCGCCGGCAGCGGCTTGCGATCTCCTGGTCGTGTGTCACCAGGACCACGGTTTGCCCTTCATTATGCAGGCGGTCGAACAGTTTCATGATCTCTGCTGTGGTTTTGCTGTCCAGGTTGCCGGTGGGTTCATCTGCCAGCAGCAAAGAGGGGCAGGTGACCAGTGCCCGGGCAATGGCAATGCGTTGCCTCTGGCCGCCGGATAATTCGCTCGGCAGGTGCATTTCCCGGTTACTCAGGCCAACCCGCGCCAGCTCGGCTTGCGCCATGGCGATTTTTTCTTTTTGCGCTAAACGCCAGAATACTAACGGCTGCATCACATTTTGCAGCGCCGTCAGGTTAGGAATTAAATTAAAGCTTTGAAAAATAAAACCTATTTTCCGGTTTCGTATCCGGGAAAGGGCATTGTCCGGCATCTGGCCGATATCTTTGCCGTCTAAGGTATAACGGCCAAAAGACGGCCGGTCGAGGCAGCCGAGAATATTCATCAAGGTCGACTTGCCCGAGCCGGAGGCGCCGATAATAGCGAGATATTCATTAGTCTGAATACTGAGATCCAGCTGGTTAAGGGCAAAAATATTACGTCCGCCGAGGTGGTATTTCTTGGTGATACCCGAGAGATTAATTAAGCAGGGCATAACTTTCCCCTTGTGTGCTAATTTCGGCAATCGGTGTTTTATCTTGCAGCGAGCTGAGAATACGCGATGGCCCGATCACAATTTTCTCATTTGCTTTTAAGCCGAGTTTAACTTCCTGGTACTCGTCATCGGCAGCCCCGGTGACAACCGTGCGCTTTTCGGTGCGGCCGTTGCTGGCAACAAAGACATATTTTTTGCTTTTGTTACGCTGGCCCCTGGGCAAACTGACACCGTCATCATCCGTTAAACGCTCGCTCATCACCGCCTGTACCGGCACGGTTAAAGCAGGATCAGGGTTGTTGGTATATATCTTGGCCCGGCACGACATGCCGCTGCGCAGTTTGGCAGAGCGGTGTTTTAACAGCGCGACTTTCACCGAATAAGAGCGGCCGGTGGCATCGTTCGCGGCGAAAGCCTGTGAAGCATTGCGCGGTGCGATGGCAATTTCGCTGATATGGCCTTTTAAGCCGCCTTCGGGCAGGGTCGGGCAGCTGATATAGGCTTCGCCCTTGATGGCCAGATTGCCGATATCATTTTCATCGACGTTAAGATCGACGACAATCGAAGCTTCGTTTGCTATGGTGATCAGACTCGAACCGGGAATACCTGTGGTGCTGGGTACCGCCGTTTCCCCGGGTTTGATGCTTACCGCCACCACAGTGCCGGACATAGGCGCTTTAATGATGGTTTGCCGCAATCTTTGCCCGGCCTGTTTTAAAGCGGCTTTAGAGCGTTTGACATTGAGTTTACTGGCCTCAAGATCTGACCTGGCCGCTTTTAGCTGGTAGTAGGCGTCGTCATAGTTTTCCCGGGTAATAATACCCTTATCAAGCAGGCTGGCGATGCGCTCGAACCTGGCTTGTAAATTTTTAACATTGATTTGCTGGCGGTCGACATTTTCGGCATCAATAGCCACCTGGGCTTGTTGTAAAAAGATCACTTCCTTGAGATCTAAGTCTTCCAGGTAAATCAGCGGCTGGCCTTTTTTTACCTTGTCTCCTTCCACCACCTGTACCGAGGTGACCCGGGCGATAATTTCCGGGGTCAGCCGGGCTTCTTCGTTGTAGACTAAGTTGCCGGAAGAGAGCACTGAGTCGCGGATCACCCGGCTGGTTACCCGGTCTACTTCAACATCAACCTCATGGGCCTGGCTAAAGACACGCAGGATTAAAGGTGATACCAGAATAAAGACCATGGCCAGGCTCCAAAATAGCTTACTCATGATGTTATCTCCCGGATTTATAACAGCAAGGTTGTTATCCAAAGCCCGTAGATGACGAGCTCCGGAATAAGGGCGATGGTAAAAGACTGTTTGATGGACAAGGTGGTTGCCAGTTTCAGGCCGATGATGATCAAAAAGATCTCCCAGATGTTGATCAAACTGAAAGTTGACAGCAGCTGGCCCCAGTCCGAATCTCCCGAGAGCTTAAAGAACAATTGGTTGAGCGATACCGGGTTGACGTCGTTTGGCAGCAGGGCCTGGCCTGCGCTGAGGTAAATATTTAATATCCCGGCGGGTAATATCAGCAGCAGCGGCGCAGTAGACCACATTACAATGGCAAACAGACGGACAAAACGTTGTGCTTCTCCTTTAACTTTGAGCACAAACCAGTAGATAAAGGCCCGGAATAAATTAATGGAGACGGTCAGAAAAACCACCCCTACCAGGCTGATGCCGAGCAGACGGCCTTTTGACAGCGAGTCTAATACCGTTTGTTTCTGGTCGTCGGGAATGTCTATCACCATGCGCTCAAGCAGCCAGGGCATATCCACGGCGGCATAATAATAGGTATTGAGCAGGGCGGTGATCACTAAGGCGGCAGCCAAAGGAAAAAACAAGGTAATAACCTTTAACCGTAAGGCTTGGGCAAATGCCTGCTGGGGTGAAAACAACAGGCCTGTGTATATATTGATTATGTTCATGTTCTGATCTCTGTCTTTACTTGTATTCATCACTGCAATTACGGCCTGATGCAGTGACCGGGTTATAAAATATGTTTTTACTTGATGGTAGTTTTTATAAATCCTCATTGAGGAAATTAACTACCTTAGGGGCATATTCCATCACGCCGCACAGGGATAAAAAGATGATGGCAATACTGATCGTCGCCTGAATAATGGTGGCGCTGACCAGCTGTATGGTTTCGAACACCGTCCTGAGACTTGTCGGCAAGGCAAAGCTGTCATCGCTGATATTGCCGATAACCAGGCCGACCAGGCTGAAACCTATATAGATGCAGGTCATCACAAAAAACTCGCGCCGGGTTTTTAACAGGTTGTCTGCGTGAATTTTCTTCACTACCGGGATGGCGATAAAAATGCCGAAAAAGGTCATAACGCCGACCAGGGGCTGCTGGTAAATTTCCCCTAAGATCACGGTAAGCACCAGCACGGCGACAAACAGGCTGCGGAACATAACCAGGGGATTGTTTACCATAGGCGCCGTATCCTCTGCCGGTTTTGCCGGGGTGGTGCCGCATACCTGGCATGTTACCGCCGGGGTAACTTGCTCCATGTCCCAGCTGCCGTTGTCGGCATTGTACATATAGACCTTGTTGGCGTAGCCGTCGGCTTTGCCGATCAAGATTTTAAAGGCGATCATCGACAGCATAGAGGTTACCAGGGTGGTCAGCGGGCCAAATGTCGGCCCGGTGCCGTGTATCCGCTTGACGTCGCCGGCATCTCCCTGGCAGGCAAAACAGCTGGACTTACCCGGGATATAATTGGGACCGGCTACCGCGGTATAGTCTAAAAAGCCGCCGGTGACATAGGGCACTTCGGCTTGGACACAGGCGATATTGACCCAGGCCATGGACTCTTCCGGACTGTCAATGGCTTTTACCACCAGGTTGACACCGGGCAGCAGGGCTTCGACATCGGCCTGACAGGTGATTTTCCTGTTTAAAGTCACGACTTCTATTTCCGGGTTAAATTCCCGTATTCTTTGCGCCAGCACTTCCACTTTTACCCGGTCAATATCTTTGGGGGTATACATCAGCTGGCGGTTAAAGTTGCTTTCTTCTATGGTGTCAAAATCCAGCAGGGTAATTTTACCGACCCCTATGGCTGCCAGGTTCCAGCAGATATGGCTGCCGATGGCGCCGACGCCGAGGATCAAGGCATGGGAACATTGAAGTTTTTCCTGTACCGCCTCAGGCTGTTCGGAAATCATAGTGAAATAGCCGTGCTGACGCGAGTAGCGGCCTGCTAACTTTTGCGCAGGGCCTTCAAGCAAGATACGTTTTGACACTAGCTCTTCCAGGCGTGAAGGGGCAATGCATTTTAAAATTTCCGTTTCACTGAGTTCTTCTTTTTGCAAAAAGAAGTCGATGACCGGCTGGAAATCTGCCGAAAAGGTGACCCGGTTGTGGGGCACGGTATTGATCAGGATTTCATCGTTGATCCGGGTGACAAAGGAAAAGGGATTAAAATGGTAACTTTTGGCGCTGCTCATTTTGCGCTCCTTATTTTAAAAGCCATCAGCGCCGGATAGGCGGCCACTATCAGCACGAGAAAAAGCACATCAACCCATTGGGCATCCCACAAAAGCAGCACGCCGTCGTGTATCAGCACCAGCATGGAAACGATGAGGATAAATTGAAAAAGCTGGCTGATGAAAAAATAAGCTCGGTATTCAATTTTTTGGTTTTGCCGGGTAAGCTGGCTTACCAGGGCGTTGCGGGCAAACCTGGGTTCGCCGAGTAATTCCTGGAAAATATAGTAGCCGTCGTATTCGACAAAGGGGATAAGGTTGATAAACATCAGCACAAAATTGATGGCGGTAAAAAACAGCAGATACGATAACGCGGTTTCCCCCATGGGAATAAAGGTCAGCATCAGGCCGAGAAACATCAAGAGGTTGTTGCCCTGGACACCGGCGATCAGCACTTTTATGCGCTTTTTCCGGTCTGACATCAGGTTGATGCCGCTGACATCGGCGTAAAAGGAAGGGTGCAGGAAAAACAGCATCATGCCGACCTGGGGCACTTTGACATTAAAGGATTTTGCCACCAGGGCATGGGCGCCTTCGTGTACTATGCCTGTGACTAAAATGGCAAAAAAGTAAAAAATTACGGTAAAGGTGTCAAAGGTCAGGGTTTCCCGGATGTTTTGTACCTGGGGCACCAGCAGGGCGACCATAAGTACATTGATAACCAGCAGCGGCAGGCTGCACCAGTTAAGAAAGTGGCTGAAATAAAGGGCAAACTTGCCGCTGTTGTCGATAAACCTGGAGGGGTCGAGGTTAAACACCTTGATTTTAAGCGGTGAAAACGGCTCTTTTTTACTTTCCCCTTCGAGTAAATCCAGGTGCTGAACTGTCTTGATAAATTTATCGAAGTACTCCAGCGGAATAAGGCCCCTTAAGGCTTCAACCGGTGTTTTGCCGTCGAGTAGTTTAAGCCAGTTAACTTCCTGCTCGCCTAATTTGAAATGCCGGGAAGTTGAGGCATCGTAGACATGGTATATGCCTTGTTCGAGCGGATAAAAGTTAATGGATTTCTTTAATGCTAAGTTCAAACCGTCCCCCTTAATTTATGTGCTGTTAGCTAAAATTAAGGGACCAGAGCAAACTGCGCTAAGGCCCCAGAGTGTGTTTTGCTTAACTGATGAACATAAGTCCAACGAGGGCTAAGCCGATACCAATGCCTGTGGCGACACCCGCTGAGGTATCGGATACTGGTGCTTCAATGATTTCGATTTCTGAAAAAGTCATAATACTTTCCTTCTAAAATGAATAAGTTAATTGGTTAAATTAAGTTGTAGTTGTGGTGCAGTGGTTACGAAACGAACAGTAAACCAACCGCTACCCCGATCACGACGCCGCCGGCGACACCGCCCCAAAATTCGGCATCAGATGGTGCATCTACGATTTCAATTTCTTCAAAAGTCATGGTTGTTTCCTCTTGCTTTAATCAAGTTTAAATTAGCTGACGATACTCAGAATCCGGCGTCTCAAGCGCATGGTCCGGCATCGAAATAAATATTATGTTTGTGTGTTTATATGGCACTGTGTAAGCCTTGTACTTCTTAACAAAGGCTTGATGAATATCACCCCCTTACATCTATGAGCTGTTGTTGTTATTCGCTTGCCTGATCAGCCGGTGCGAACTGCTAATGGCTTTTCATGTACATATAAGATGCAGGGTGTAACCGTGTATCGGGGTCTGGGGCTGTTATTGTTGACTTGCCAACGCATTCTATTTCTCCTGTTTTAATTGTGTTCATGTTGGAACACTTAGTTAGTGTTGGCAGCCGGTAGACTATCTCACTCGTTTTGCTAAAACTTTTTTGCTTTATTTGAAAACCAGAAAGTTTTATTTACTAACGTATTGAATATGAAGAATTAAAAATTGTAAAAAAATACAGCATATAGGGGCGGACAATAGCCGTACGGGATAGGGCCGGGCAGGCGGGAGTGAGAGCTAACGAATGGTGATAGCGTTATTTATCGGTCACTAAATGAATGATATTAGACGGGCTGCTGAGCCAGAAAGCATTGAGATCATTGGGCAGCGCTTCGATCTCGTTTCTGATGCTGCAACCGGCTTGTTCAAGGTGTTTTTTTGCCGCCGGTATATCGTCTGAGATGATTTCCAGCCAGATTTCCGACTGACTGATGCCGGTTATTTTATCTATCCAAAGCACTTTATCGCCAAAGGCAAAGCAGACGGACTCAAAGGGATCGCCGGCATTATGGGGTAATTGTTTGAATCCCAAGACTTCTTGATAAAAATGCACTACAGCGGCGTATTCATGTGCGGGGGTTTTTATGGCAATATTTTTCCCCGGAGTAAAGGCGACTTTCATTGGTGTTCCCCGTTTGCTGACCCGGATAAAATAAATCTCTGTGTTGAGTCTAGGTGATGATCTTCACCTGGTTGCGAACATTTATAGCCGGTGATAGTGAATATTGCCAAATACCTGCTTTTTGTAGGGATTTACCCTAAGTATTTTAAGCTAAAATTATTTACCTTCTGTGGTGGACATTTAGCAATAAATTGCTAATATGCCTGCCGAGCCAAGGGGTGCCTGGTTATGATGGTTTATTATGCGTTATACGGATAATAAACCATCAAAACCGTGCTGAGACGAAAGATTCGAACCCTTAGAACCTGAACCGGATAGTACTGGCGTAGGAATGGTTGAAAAATAGCCTGGTGAGCACATAAACCGGCGTTATAACTTCCCAAATTTCCTTGCGTCAATTCCCAAAAGAATTGAAGTAATTATGTTTAAATCTCCACTGGTTATCGCCATAAGCGCGGCCTTGTACCAACCCCTTGCTTTTTCATTTGACAATGATCTTGAGCACATTACCGTCACCTCAGATTTCAGGCAGCAGAGCCTGGCCGAAGTGCCGGTGAGTGTCGCGGTGATCGATCAGCAGCAAATTATCGACGAAGGCGGCCAGCACTTTGAAGAAGTGATCAATAAGGTGGCCAACCTTAATTTTGCCGGCGGTACCTCCAGGCCTAAATATTTCCAGATCCGCGGGGTAGGCGAGCGCTCTGAATATCGCGGTGCGCCAAATTCATCTGTTGGTTTTATCCTTGATGATATCGACATGTCCGGTTTAGGGATGGCGGCGAATATGTATGATGTCGGCCAGGTTGAAGTGCTGCGCGGCCCGCAGGGCACGCGTTATGGCGCCAATGCCCTTGCCGGATTGATATATATCCAGTCAAATGCCCCGACCGAAACCTTTGAACACGGGGTGCAAACCACCCTGGGCGATGACGATTTGCAAACCTATAGCGGTTATAGCTCAGGGCCCGTTACCGAAAAGTTATTTTACCGGGCGGTGTTTGAGCAGCATAAACAAAACGGTTACCGGGACAACAAGTACCTGGGCCGTGACGATAGCAATGGTATCGATGAATTTACCGGTAAGTTAAAGCTGCGTTACCTGGCCTCAGATGAATTGACGCTGGACTTGACTTATCTGCACGCGGATTTAGACAACGGCTTTGATGCCTGGACCTTAGACAACAATGGTTTTGATACCTTATCGGATCAGCCGGGTGTCGATAACCAGCAATCAAACGGGTTGGCCGTTAAAGCCCGGTATACCGGGTTTGAGCAGTTTGTCTTAACATCTATCACCAGCATGAGCGATACCGACCATCAACACGCCTATGACGGCGACTGGGCCAACCCCGAGTACTGGCAAAGCAAGCCGTGCGTGGATTATTACGATGAAAACGGCAACGGCGAGTCTGACGATATGATAGGTTGTACCTATGATTATCTTTGGGATAAGCGGGCAGAGCGCACCAGCTACAGCCAGGAAATCAGGTTAAGCTCTAACGAATCGGGACGGCTCTTTAACGGCAGCACCGACTGGCTCGGTGGCCTCTATTTCAGTAAACTGGATGAAGAAAATGATCTCGACTCCAGCTATAACGGCTGGCCGGACGAAGTACTGGATTCAGAATACCAGGCTGAAAATGTTGCCATTTTTGCTCAGCTCGACAGCGAGTTAAGCCGGGGTTATCAGCTGTCTGCCGGCCTGCGTTTTGAGCACCGCAGCACAGATTATGATGACAGCCAGGGAGATGAATTCTCGCCTTCTGAAAACATGTGGGGCGGCCATCTTGCCCTGAGCAAGCAATTAAACAACGAGCATGGCGCTTATGCCCGCATTTCAAAGGGTTATAAGGCCGGTGGTTTTAATATGGGTTTGCCGGGAGAGCTGAGCCGCTATAAAGAGTTTGATACCGAAACCCTGATCAACTATGAGCTGGGATTAAAAAGCCAGTTTGCCGAGCTGGGACTGAGCACTAACCTTGCCGTGTTTTATATGGACAGGCAAGATCAGCAAGTGAATGCCTCGCAGCAAAATCCGGACGAGCCGCAGCGTTTTATTATTTATACCGCCAATGCCGCCAGTTCAACCAGTTACGGGGTGGAGTTTGATCTGAACTGGGCGATAAACCAGCAACTGAGCTTTGATGCCAGTATCGGTTATCTCAATGCCAGTTACGATGATTATGCCTATCAGGATAAATACGGTAGCGAAGTGGACATTTCCGACCGTGAACTGGCCCATGCCCCGGAATATACCTACAGTGCCGGGCTGACCTACCGCGCGGATAACGGCTGGTTCAGCCATGTCAGCTTATCCGGCAAGAGTGATTTCTATTACTCCGACAGCCACGATGAGAAAGCCGACGGCAGTAATTTAGTCAATGCCCGTATCGGTTATGAAGCCGATCAATGGGCGGTTTATCTCTGGGCCCGTAACCTGACCGATGAAAAATACGGCACCCGTGGCTTTTATTTTGGCAATGAGCCCGACCTTGACTGGGCCAATAAAAAATATGTCCGTTACGGTGCGCCGCGTCAGTTGGGGATAACCGCGAGTTATGAATTTTAACCTGAGTTAATTTAATTCACTGGTTGAACATATCTGCATAAAATGCCACTTTCGCGGTGAAAGTGGCATTTGCGTGTTTGGCGGGGGTTGGATAAACCGCGCAAGCACTGGTATAAACCTTTGCGGACAGATAAGGTTAACCTTATCTAAAGAGGGTAATGAGGAGATAAACGATGAAAATATCAATTGAGATCAGCTTGTATCCCCTGGCCGAGCTTAAGTTTAAAGATGAGATCTGGGCCTTTATCAAACGGCTGCGGGGCATTGATGGCCTTAAAGTCGTGACCAATGGCATGAGCACCCAGGTTTTTGGCGACTATGACCTGGCGGTAAGCCATGTGATGGCAGAAATTAAACAGGTGCACCAAAATGTTGATGCCGCAGTGTTTGTTTGTAAATTTATTAACGGCGACCGCTCTGTAGTTGAAGCAGAAAAAGGTTGATAGCAATAATGACTGAAGCTGTATTTTTGGAAACGGTAAACTATTTTACTTCCCTGCCTTTGCTGGAGCTGGCGGCGGTATTAACCTCCTTGCTTTATGTGGTGCTGGCGGCAAAAGGCAATGTCTGGTGCTGGCCGGCGGCTTTTATCAGCACCGCGATTTACACCGCCATTTTTTATGATGTCTATTTATTTATGGACTCCCTGCTGCAGGTGTATTATTTGCTGATGGCTGTCTATGGCTGGTTTTGCTGGCAAAAGAGCAAGAATATGCCCGTTAACAATGTCAGCACCGCCGAACAGGGAGGGGAGGGGATCCAGAGCTGGCCGCTGCTCTTGCACCTTAAGGTGATTGCCGTGTTAGCACTTGTCAGTCTTGGCCTGGGTTATGTGATGGCCAATTATACTCAGGCACATTTTCCCTATTTTGACAGTGCAACTACGGTGTTTGCGGTTTTTGCCACTTACCTGGTAGCGCAAAAAGTCCTGGAGAATTGGTTGTACTGGGTGGTGATTGATCTGGTGTCGATTTATCTGTACCTGGAAAAAGACCTGACCCCGACCGCAGTGCTTTTTGGCCTGTATGTCGTTATCGCCGCTTATGGTTACTATCATTGGAAACAAAGCTTTTCCGGCGAAGCTAAAGTTGCCTTAACTTAGTCTATACCCCTATGGCCTTACCTGTTATACAAGATACTGCCCCGGCTTATGATGCATTAAGCAGCTTGCCTTGTTTTCATCATATTGACAGCATTACTGCGATCACTTCCGGTTATAGCCAGGCCTGCGTCAAGGTGATTGACCGCGGGCAGGCTTTTTTTGTGAAGAGTTTTGTAAAGAGCTTTGCCGGGCACTCTAGCGGCGGTGATGAGGTCTTTGATAAGGAAGACTTGCTGCCCGGCGCTGACAATGAAGTGTCGTTTTCTTTGGCGGCGGCCAAGGCCGGTATTTCTCCTGCTGTGGTTTATCAGGATCCCGATTACCTTATTTGTCGCTATATTGACGGTGAGCCGTTATCATCAAGTACACTTAACATCCGTGAAAAAGCTGCCTTAGCCCTGGATTTAATGGCTTCTTGCCATCAGCTGGAGGTGGCCTTGCCGGTGTTGGATATGGCGCTGGTGATAAGCGAATTAGCCTCTGCCTTATCCGGTGAATTAACGGTGGCCCAGGAGGCGCAGGTGAATAAACTGACAGGGAAAATCACAGCCGGGATCACACCCGGTCCTTTGGTTCCCTGCCATGGGGATATCAACTTCTCCAATATTCTTCTGGCAACACAGCCAGGGGATACAGATAAGGCGATTGAGACAAGCACGGCCTGGTTAATCGACTTTGAATGCTGCGCCCTGGCGGAAAAAGAGTTTGATTTGGCGATGCTGATCGCGGTCAATGAGATCCCGCAGCCGGATATGCTGGCGCTGCTTGAGCAAGTACCGCTTAATACTTTTTTGTTGAATGGCCAATACAGCGACAAACTTTGTCACTATCTGGCATTTTGCTATTTGATCAATGCCTTGTGGTATCTGGTGTATCAGCACGAAAGCGGCGACAAGCAATTTATGGTGCAGGCAAGCCGTCAGTTTGTCCTGCTGGACGAACTTGCCCTGGCCGATGGCAGCTTTCATCAACTTTTTGCTGATTTTTACCCGGAGAATGAGATAAGCTGCTGAGAAGTTACGATTAATGGTAGTGCGTCACCAAGGGAAGCGGCGCATAATATCGTTAGGACATGTTATTGGTTATTTTGTGTGAATTGGAAAGATTTAGTCGAAAACAATAACCGCTTTTTTTGGTTATTACATACAGCAGGCTGGTTTGGTTTTGCCTTAGTACATTATCTCGGGTCATTGTTGCATGACTCCCGTGATATCTTTGTCATCATCATTTTTCTCAATGCCTATGCCGGCTGGTTATTCACTGTGCCCCTGCGCTATATTTACCGCCGGGCCTGGAATTTATCGCCGCTTAAAATAGCCATCGTGGTGATCCTGGCCTCTTATGCTACCGGTGTCCTGTGGCAGGTGGTGAAAAATTTCAATTATTGGGAAATCTATAAACACGGCTACCGGCCTGATTTTTGGCTTTTGTATACCAAATCCAGTGTCTGGGCGTTTTATATCATCCTTAGCTGGAGCGGTTTGTATTTCGGTATCAAGTATTACCAGATGCTGCAAAAAGAGCGGCAGAATGTGCTTAAGGCCAATACCGTCGCCCATCAGGCCCAGCTGAAAATGCTGCGCTATCAGCTGAATCCGCATTTTCTTTTTAATACCCTTAACGCCATTTCCACTTTGATTTTGGTGAAAGAAAATGATCTGGCCAATGGCATGGTGACTAAGCTCAGCGAATTTTTACGCTACTCCCTGGATAAGGATCCGATGAAACGGGTGACACTGCAAAGTGAAATTCAGGCGCTGTCCTTATACCTGGATATTGAAAAGGTGCGTTTTGAAGAACGTTTGCAGGTACATTTTAATATTGATGAAGAATGTCAGCAGGCTTTAGTGCCGAGCATGATTTTACAACCCCTGGCGGAAAACGCGATTAAACATGCCATTGCCGTGCAGGAGCAGGGAGGCAGCATTACCGTCTCGGTCAGCCGTTTTGGCAATGACCTCTTGATTGAACTGGCAGACGACGGCCCGGGGGCAGAGATCAAAAACGGCAACTTATTCCGTGAGTGCGGGGTGGGCTTAGTGAACAGCCGCGAGCGGTTACAGGCCCTTTACCGGGATAATTTTTCCCTTGTGGTCTCCAATAATCAGCCTTCAGGTGTTAAAGTAAATATCCGCATCCCGTATGAGTTAGGACAGTAGTAATGAACAGCCCACTATCAACCATCATAGTTGATGACGAGCCCCTTGCCAGAAAAGGCTTAGCGGTACGTTTGCAAGCCCACAGCGATATTGATATTCAGGCCCAGTGCAGTAACGGCCGTGAGGCGATTGAAACCCTTGCCGGCGGTCAGGTGGAGCTGATGTTTCTCGATATCCAGATGCCGGGTTTGGACGGGTTTGGCGTGATCGAGCAAATTATCGCACAGGGACTGCCCATGCCTATGGTGGTGTTTGTGACCGCTTTTGATCAATATGCCATTAAAGCGTTTGAAGTACATGCCATAGATTACCTGTTAAAACCTGTGGATGAACTGAGGTTAAGCCAGGCACTCGATAAAATACGCCAGCATAAGCAAGTGCAGCAGGACAGTGATCATAAGTCTAAACTGGTGCGCCTGGTCAGTGATGTGACCGGCAACGACTGTGAAAAAATACTGGAACAGCTCGCCAGTAATGACGGGGACAAATTGAGTGAAAACCTGACCCAGTATACCGATGTCTTGGCGATTAAAGATGGCGGCGAAGTTACCCGGGTGATGGTCAAAGATATCTTATGGATAGATGCCGCGGGGGATTATATGTGTGTTTATACCGGCGAGGGCACCCATATATTGCGTAAAACCATGAAGCAGCTGGAAGAGATCCTGGATCCGAAAGTTTTTATCCGCAGTCACCGCTCCAGCATGGTTAACAAAAACTATATCGAAAAGTTTTGCAGCCAGTTAAACGGTGAATATTTCCTGGTGATGAAAAACGGCAAAGAGCTTAAAGTCAGCCGCAGCTATAAAGAGAAGGTAAAACAGGCGATTAACTGTTAGCGGTTCTCAATCGCTAAATTTTTACTGCCCCTCAGACCGGTATAGGGATGACAAATAGCCCTTGATGTTATCCCGGCTAAGGGGGAGTTAGCTGTAAAAAATCCTTTGCAAAAAACAGCCATTCCCCTGCCTCCCCCTGTAATCCAGGCTTGTATTTGTCCCGTACCCGCCAATAGGCTCTATACTAGAAAATAAACCTGGCTATTATTATCACTATAACTTAGGGGACGTTATGCTTTTGTGCTCCCGACGGGTTTATTTTATTTTCCTGTTTTTTATCGGTTTACCTCCTGCGACTGCCCAAGAGCCGATAGATGAATATATGCCGGAGTTATCGTTAAAGGCATTGCTGGAAATCGACATTGCCGGGGCCGCGGTACGCGACCTTGGCCTGGGGCAGGCGATAAAAACCGCCAATCCCTTTGAGCTGAGCGCGATGCAACTGCCGTTATCGGTGGAAGTGATCAACAGCCGGACCATGCGTGCCAGGGGGTTGAAAACGGTTACCGAAGCGGCCGAACATCTTGTCGGGGTGATTTCCGGGGAGTCACCGGCAGAGCCGTCGAGCTTTTCCATGCGCGGTTTTATCCGCGACTCTGTTATTGTATTGCGCGACGGTATCCGCCTTGGCCCGGCATCTATGACAATGCGGCCACATAATACCTTTAACCTGCAGCAGGTGGAGATTTTAAAAGGGCCGGCTTCTTTACATTTTGCTGCGCCAACGGCTTCCGGTATTATCAATATGATCACCAAAAAGCCTGTGATTGGCCAGGAAAGCGCCACCGAATTGTTTGGCGCCTATAGCCGCTTTGACAGCAGCGAATGGGGCATTGGCCGCTCCGGACCTGTTACCGATAAGCTGGCCTATCGTGTTGATATTAACCGTGCTGCCTCTAACGGTTGGGTTGATGATACTGACTCTTATTCCTTTAATATCACAGCGTCCATGCTGTGGCAGGTGTCGCCGTCATTGGATATGCTGCTCAGTTTTGATTATTTAGACGATGACTTACCCGCTTACTGGGGGACCCCGCTGGTACCGGCACCTTTTTCCCGGGAGCCCATTTCGGGGATTATCAACACTGATAATGGCTCGGTACTGGATCAGCAGTTAAGGTTTAATAATTATAATATTGACGACCAAAGATCGGATTCTGAGCATTTATGGAGCAAAATCACGGCTAACTGGCAGCCAAGCAGCAGGGTAAAAGTGAAAAATACTTTGTTTCACTTTAGCGCCGACCGGGCATGGAAAAATGCCGAAAGCTATGTTTTTAACCCACAAACCTCTTTGCTCGACCGGGACAGGTTTTTTGTCTTCCATGATCATCAATTTTACGGCAACCAACTCGATATCAATATCGAACACTTGCTCGGTCAAGTTGAGCATCAGTTGACGATCGGGCTGGACTATGCCCGCACAGATTTTGAACGTGCCCGTGGATTTCCTGACGGCGACAGTGTTGATCCGTACCAACCCGTCGCCGGCCTGTTTGGTCCGCTTGATAAAAGGCTCAGTCCGACCAAAATAGATGAGTTTGCCATCATGGTTGAAGATACTGTGTTTCTCAACGATGACTGGCATTTATCCCTGGGAATACGTAAAGATTTCATTGATACCACCCGGGATAATTTTGATGAAAATGGCATTTTTATTGTTGAAGACAGCTTTAAAAGAACGTTTAAACCCACTTCTTACCGGCTGGCATCGAGTTATCAGCTGACAGAAAATCTCTCTGTCTATGGCCAGTTCAGCACCGGCCATGATCCCGTGGGTTCAAATATCTACCTGGTTAACGCCAATGAAAACTTTGATTTTACCGATATCAGCCAGCTTGAGCTGGGTGTTAAATCGGTATCCGCCGACGGCAACATCGAAATGACCTCGGCGATTTATAAAACTAAACGGGAAAATATTCTCTTGCTGGTGACACATGATAGTGTGGGGAATTCAGGCAGCCAGGTGGCGAAAGGGATAGAGTTTGCCGCTTCCGGGCGTTTATCGCAAAACTGGCGGGTGGGGGGAAATTTTGCCTATACCCGGGCTAAGTATGAGGATTACCTGGATCCGGACTTTGGTGTTGATGCCAGCGGCAATACCCCGCCGAATGTACCCAAGTGGGTGGCCAATGCCTGGTTCAGTGTTAATAACATTGCCGGGTTACCGCTGGAGTTGGGCGGGGGAGTGCGTTACATAAGCAAACGCCATACTAACTTTGAAAATACCGTCACCTTACAGGATTATATGGTGGTGAATGCCTTTGCCGCCTATACCCTGGACAAGTTACGCATCTCTATCAATGCCCGTAATATACTGGATGAAGACTATGCCCCCTGGGGCGATATCTTTTATCCCAACCAAATAGGCATTGCCCCGCCAAGAGCGGTTGAATTAAGTTTTCAAACCAAGTTTTAATCTTTTCTGTCTTTATTTACATTAACTATCAATGGCTTGTATAGTAAGAGAGTGATGAGTCAGGGAATTGAAGATGAATAAAGCCAGCTGCCTTTGTGGCGCGATAAAACTCCAAATCGATGCCGAGCCGGTTAAGGTATCGCATTGCCATTGTACTATGTGCCGAAAGCAGCACGGGGCGGCTTACGCCACCTATGCCCGTTTCAGGCGAGATGATGTTAACTACCTGCAGGGGGAAGACAAGTTATCCGTTTATAACTCCTCTGAGGATATTTTACGTAAATTTTGTCGCCGCTGCGGCTCAAATATCGAATGGGGCTGCAGTGAGCGTTTTCCCGAATGGGTGGCGATAGCACTGGCGGCTTTTGATCATGAATTGTCCTTACCTGAAATCAAAGAACTGCATCTGGAATCAAAAGCCTGTTGGTTATCAAAAAGCTAACCTGCTTTTTTACTTGCTTTACTTAAACGTGTTTTCGGGGCAAGGTTTAACAGCCTCAAAAACTTCGGGCACTGAAAATGATTTTCTGCCTTGCAGGCCGCGGCGTGGCGCAGTCCGTCGCGCATAGAAGTCAGCGCTTTGATTTTTTTGTCCAGTTCATCCGCCTTTGCCAGCAACAGTTCCCTGTCTATATCTGCTCCCTTGGCGGTCAGCATGCCGCCAATTTGATCGAGTGATAACCCGGCATTTTGTCCAAGGGAAATAAGGGCTAACCTGTCAATGACACTTGCATGGAAAAGCCTGCGTAAGCCGTTTCTGCCATTTGATTGAATCAATCCTATTTCTTCATAATACCTCAGCGTTGAGGCCGGTAATCCGCTGGCTTTGGCGACCTTGGCGATATCCACAGATCTTCCCCTTAAATATGTGCTTGACTTCAAGTTGACTTGAACTTGTATCATAGTTTTAAAGTTAATTGAGCACAATATAAAGAAAAAAGGAAAACTTATGTGGGATCAAAGATACGCGACAAAAGAGTATGCATACGGCACTAAGCCTAATGAATTTTTACAGGAAAACGTTGGTGCAATACCAAAAGGTAAAGTGTTGAGCCTGGCTGAAGGGGAAGGGCGTAACGCTGTTTTTATGGCTAGGCTCGGGTATCAGGTGACTGCGGTGGACTCGTCGCGGGTGGGGTTGGCTAAAGCGCAAGCATTAGCGCAGGAAAACGGGGTGAGCATAGAATGCATTCATGCTGATTTAGCGGATTACGAGCCGGGGCAGTGCCAATGGGACGGTATTGTTTCCATTTTTTGCCCTTTGCCTTCTTCATTTAGGCAAAAGCTGCATGAAAAAGTGATGGCGGCTTTAAAACCTCAAGGGGTTCTCCTGCTGGAAAACTATACCCCGGAGCAACTCAGTTTTGGCACCGGGGGCGGGAATTCAGCAGATACTATGATAACGGCACAAATGCTGCGCCGCGAACTGGCAGAGCTGAATTTTCTTCATTTAAAAGAATTACAGCGCAGTGTTGTTGAAGGGATATACCATACAGGGCAAGCCGCTGTGGTGCAGGTTATTGCTGTGAAAAGCTAACCGCGTAAGCTTTGCCCTAAAGAGCTGGCAAGGGAAGGCAGGCAAGGGAAGGGGGGCGGTAAGCCGTGTTGATAAGTTTATTTGGCTTAACATTGGTTTTGCGCCGTTAGCGCCAGAATATTTTCATGGGCGGCCACCAGGTTGGGGTTGACCTTTTTCTGATGTTGAATCGCCTGCTCCAGGGGCACGGAGCAAATGCGGCTGTTTTGCTCGGCGATCATCATATCGGTTTCGCCATTGATCAGGGCCTGGACGGCAGCGACCCCCATTTTGGTGGCAATCACCCTGTCTTTGGCGTCGGGTGAGCCGCCGCGCTGAATATGCCCGAGCACACAGGCGGTGCTGTCGATAGCAAACCTTGCTTTGAGCTCCCGGGCAAGGGCGGTGGCGCCGCCGGGCCAGACATTCTCTGCAATCACCAAAATATAGCTGTTCTGCCGGGTTTGCTGCAGGGTATTAATTTCTTGCGCCAACTGCTCGAGTTTGTGCTCTTGATTGTCGGCACAAAAGTTTTCAAACGACAATACCTGCTCGGCGGCGCAGGCGACCCCGACATTAAAGGTAATATGACCGCTGTGGCGTCCCATCAACTCGACGATAAAAATGCGCTCGAAAGCATTGGCGGTATCCCGGATTTTATCTATGGCGTCAATGGCGGTATTGACCGCAGTGGAAAAACCTATGGTGGCGTCACTGCCGTCGATGTCGTTATCTATGGTGCCCGGGATGCCGATCATTTGACCATGCCAATATTGTTTTAATGCCAGCATGCCGGTAAAAGAGCCGTCGCCGCCGATCACGATCAAGGCATCGCAATGCTGTTTGACTAAGGTATTGGCCGCCTGTTTTAAGCCTGTTGGCGTTTGAAATTGCGGGCAGCGGGCGCTTTTTAAAATAGTGCCCCCCAGGCGGATAATGTCATTGACGGAGGATAAATCCAGCAGGGTGGGGTCATTGTCCAGCAGGCCGTTAAAGCCATGGAAAAAACCTAACACTTCAATATGAGAATGATGGGCAGCCAGTACCACCGCCCTGATGGCGGCATTCATGCCCGGTGCATCGCCGCCGCTGGTCAGCAAGGCCACCCTTTTGAGTTGATTATCCATGTTAACTCCCTGCGCTAATCACTGTTGTTGTTTAACCTTAGCCAGTTTATCAAATCTTGTTATATTCCAAATCAGGCATCAGTAAAGAAAGTGTTGTTATTACCGTTATAATACCGCAGGTCTTCACTAAGCGAATGTACAGCAAGCTTTTTTGTTGCTGGTGCGCAGTAAGCAGAGATCCTAACAATTAACGTGAGAAATGAAATCACCGCCAGGTTTATTGTGGTGACTTTTTACTTTTCCTGGCGAAGGATTGCTGTTTGTCTGGGCATGCCAAGTGCTTCGCCGCAAATATTGCCATGGGGCATGTGCTCAACCATAGCTAAATATTGTTGCTGCTCCAGTTTAACTAAAGAATGATGATCTCCGGCTTCGAGATATACCTGCTCACTTTCGAGCAGGCCATCATCAATCAGGTTGTCGATGGCAAAGGCCTGGCCTAATCCCGGAATGGCGCCCTGGGCACAGTCGGGAAACAGGTCCCGCAACCTGGCTTCACTGACGACATGATACTCTTTGTCCATCAATTCGTTGACCCGGGTGATGTCCAGGCGGTGATCGGCGGCCAGGGTCGCCATCAGAAATTTATCGTCCCGGCTTTGTAAAATCACTGCTTTTGCCACTTGAGAGCCGGGCAAATGGGCGGCGCAGGAAGAGTCGAGGGAAGACTGGGTATGGCGGTGTTGTACTAATTCGTAGTGGATATCATGGCTGGATAGGTAATCATTTAAGGTGTTGGAAATAGCCATATTGCCCCTCTGCACTGATAGAGATTTGCTGCAACAAGTATAGCAAGCAAGGCGCTTGAGGACATGTTTTAGCTTGCTTTATCCGCTGTTTTTATGACGTGTATCAAAAGATAAAACAGGCGGGCAAGAAACAAAAATGCCCCTGGTTTTGGGAGAAACCAGGGGCATAGGTCTATGCAATAACGCTTAGCTTAAATGCGCCTTGGTCACTTTAAGCACCTTCAGGGTATTGGAAGCACCTACGGTTTCCATGGCATCGCCGTGGGTGAAAATCACCTTGTCATTGACGTTTAACTTGGCTTGTTTGATCACTTGCTTCAGTACATCCCCGGAAAGGCTGTCGTTGTCGCTTTGGGTGGAATCAAAGGCTACCGGGTAAACACCGCGATAAATGGCGGTTTTATTTAAGGTTTTATCATGACGGGATAAGGAGTAAATCGGTAATCCCGAAGTGATACGCGACATGATTTTCGTGGTATGTCCCGACTCGGTCAGGGCGATGATCGCCTTAACGCCGTCTAAGTGGTTTGCCGCATACATGGCCGACAGGGCGATGGTTTCGGAAATTTCACTGAACATTAACTCGATACGGTGGCCGGAAGTATGAACAGAGCGCTGTTTTTCGGCGCCTAAACAGACATTGACCATGGCTTTGACGGTTTCTATCGGGTATTTGCCGGCGGCGGTTTCTGCCGAGAGCATCACCGCATCTGTACCGTCGAGTACGGCATTGGCAACATCCATCACTTCAGCGCGGGTCGGCATAGGCTGTGAGATCATGGTCTCCATCATTTGCGTGGCGGTGATCACGATACGGTTTAACTGGCGGCTACGGGCAATAATATGTTTTTGCTTGCCCACCAGCTCGGCATCGCCGATTTCAACACCGAGATCGCCACGGGCCACCATCACCACGTCCGAGGCCAGGATAATTTCATCCAATACCTTGTCATCGTTGACCGCTTCTGCACGCTCGATTTTCGAAACCAGGCGGGCATCGCAACCGGCTTCCTGGGCCAGCAGGCGAGCTTCGCGCATATCGGCGGCATCGCGCGGGAAAGAAACCGCAAGAAAATCGGCATTTAATTTCGCCGCAAGTTTGATGTCTTCTTTGTCTTTATCGGTTAATGCCGCGGCAGACAAGCCGCCGCCCTGGCGGTTAATGCCTTTGTTGTTCGATAAAGGTCCGCCCACGGTCACTTCGGTGAAAACCGAGGTTTGAGTGGTGGAGAGCACTTTAAGCTGTACCCGGCCGTCATCAAGTAACAGGATATCTCCTTCGCTGACATCCTGAGGCAAGGCCTTGTAGTCGATACCGACTTTTTCCTGGTTCCCTTCACCTTTGCCTAAGGTGGCATCAAGTTCAAACTTGTCGCCGATTGCCAGTTGGATAGGACCGTCTTTAAAGGTCGATACCCTGATTTTTGGCCCTTGTAAATCACCCAGAATCCCAACATAGATGCCTAATTCCCTGGCCAGCTCGCGCACTGCATTGGCACGGTCGATATGATCTTGCGGCTCACCGTGAGAAAAATTAAGTCTTACCACGTTAACACCGGCTGCCAGTACCTGTTTTAACGTCTCTCTGTCATCAGTTGCCGGCCCTAAAGTAGCAACGATTTTTGTTCTTCTAAGCATTTTAATCCTTACTTTTAAAAAGTATTGAGGTTATTAAATTTCTTTCTTCAGACGGCTCTTAACGAGCTGACTGTTAATTTTTTCTAGCTGGTCTATCGTTTTCCCTATTGGGAGGTGCGATAAACCCTTTAATCTTTGCGCTCGAACCTGGAGCTTCGTAAACTGTCTTTGACTTTTTTCAGGTTATCCCTGAATTTAGTGCCCCGGCGCAGGGTAAAACCTGTGGCCAGTACATCAATAAGTGCCAGCTGGGCGATACGTGAAGACATCGGCATATATAAGTCGGTATCTTCGGCGACATCTACCGTTAATACGATATTACATTCTTTCGCCAGCGGTGAGTTGGCAGAAGTAATACCGATCACTGTGGCATCATTTTCCTTGGCAATACTGGCCACTTCCACCAGGGATTTGGTACGGCCGGTATGGGAAATGACGATCACCACATCCCCTTGCTGGCTATTAATAGCACTCATGCGTTGCATTAATATGTCATCGAAGTAGACCACGGGCACATTAAAACGGAAAAATTTGTTTTGCGCATCATGGGCCACCACGGCGGAGGCACCTAAGCCAAAAAAGGAAATTTTATTGGCCTGGGTCAGTAAATCTACCGAGCGGTTAATGGCGGCTGTGTCTAAACTTTTACGGCCCAGTTCAAGACTGGCCATGGTCGATTCAAATATTTTCGCGGTATATTCTTCGGCGGTATCATTCTCGTCGACATGCCGGTTAACATAGGGTGTACCGTTGGCCAAACTTTGCGCCAGGTGTAATTTAAAATCAGGATATCCTTTAGTATCCAAACGTCGGCAAAAACGGTTTACCGTAGGCTCGCTGATATTCGCCTGTTTGGCTAATGCCGCTATACTTGCATGGATAACAGTACTAGGGGAGGCCAATATGACTTCTGCCACTTTCCGCTCAGACTTACTAAATGTGTCCAGTTCGTTGGCGATCTTTTCTAATATATTCATAAATGCATGATCCCAGATCTTTTTACTGTAATTTATTTTCTGCTAAAACGACAGAATAAATGAAATTTTCTTTCATTTTGACACATAATATAAATCAAAACAGAGAAAATTAGCAAATGTTTAATAATTCACCGCTAGTATTTTCAGTAAAAGGGTAATAAAAGCCGTGAGCACAAAAGATGTAGTAAAATTACAAAAAGTTCTTTACTGATGAAGGATCAGACGCTAAATTAAGGCTAAATGTAGTTTAGTTACAATGAGTAAACTAGAGAAAAATACCATATGAAAAATTTAGATAGTCAGTCTGCCAGTGAAATTGTTTTGTTTGGTGCGCTCGGGGACCTTTCTCGTCGTAAGTTACTACCGGCGTTATATCAGCTTGACCTTGCCGGTTTATTGCATCCTAAAAGCCGCATCCTCGGGGTAGCGCGTACTGACATGGATATAAAAGGATTTAGCGATTTTGTTGAAACCAATCTAAATGAATTTGTCAGCGAAGGCCTGGACAGCGAGGTTTTGGATCGTTTTCTCAGCCGCCTGGTTTACCAGCAACTGGATTTCAGCCAGAGTGCTGCTTTTAAACATCTCGCCCAAACCCTCAAGCAGGGGCATAAAACCCGCATTTATTATTTCTCGACCCCGCCGGCAATATACGGCGCCATCTGTGACGGATTAAATCAGGCAAAACTTATCAGCGCAGCAGATCGCGTGGTCATGGAAAAACCTATCGGCGACAGCCTGGAATCATCCAAGGTGATCAACGACCAGGTATCGCGCTTCTTTAAAGAAAACCAGATTTACCGCATTGACCACTACCTGGGCAAAGAAACGGTATTAAATCTCCTGGTATTACGCTTTGCCAACTCATTGTTTACTTCCAACTGGGACCGCAACAGTATCGACCATGTGCAGATCACGGTGGCAGAAAGCGTCGGTATCGAAGGACGCTGGGGTTTCTATGATGAAGCCGGACAAATGCGCGATATGGTACAGAACCACCTGTTGCAGATTTTATCCCTGATGGCGATGGAGCCGCCGGCGGATCTAAGCGCCGACAGTATCCGGGATGAAAAACTCAAAGTCCTTAAAGCATTACGTCCCATCAATCATCTAAATATCAAGGAAAAAACCGTACGCGGTCAGTATACCGACGGTTACCTTAACGGTGTGCCTGTGCCCGGTTATTTGGCGGAAGAGGGCGCTAACGAAAAAAGCAGTACCGAAACCTTTGTTGCCATTAAAGCGGAAATCGATAACTGGCGCTGGTCCGGCGTACCTTTCTATTTACGTACCGGTAAGCGCATGCCTGCCAAGCACAGTGAAATTGTTGTGCACTTTAAAGAGCAGCCCCACAATATTTTCAAAGACAGCTACAGCGATCTGCCTGCCAACAAACTGACCATCCGCTTACAGCCGGATGAAGGGGTTGAGCTGCAGATGATGAATAAGATCCCGGGAATAGCCTCACAGCTTAAAATCCATGAAAACAAGCTGGATTTGAGTTTTTCCCAAACCTATCGCGATGAGCGGGTAATTGATGCCTACGAGCGTTTGATGCTGGAAATTATCAACGGTAACCAGTCGCTGTTTGTGCGCCGCGATGAGGTTGAACAGGCCTGGGCCTGGGCCGATGGCATTATCGAAGCCTGGGAAAGTACCCAGGAAAAACCTAAACCTTATGCCGCAGGCTCCTGGGGACCGGTTTCCTCGATTTCTTTAATTGCACGTGACGACAGGCAGTGGGTTGAATAATGTATCAAATCAATGAATTTAATGAAAAAGCAGCGCTGGATAATGCCTTAGCCGATAAGGTGGCAGCGCTTTTAAGCCAGGCCATCGAAACTAAGGGCAAAGCCAGTCTTGCAGTATCCGGCGGTTCTACCCCGAAAGGTTTCTTTAAAGCCTTGTCGCAAAAAACACTGCCCTGGAAAAAAGTCACAATAACCCTGGCCGATGAGCGCTGGGTTAATATTGATGATGATGCCAGCAATACCAAGTTGGTGCACGAGCACTTGCTGCAAAATAACGCCAGTGAAGCGAAATTTTTCCACCTTAAACAAGGGGAAGCCCTAACAGATGAGACCTTAACGGATCTGAACCTGGCGGCGAAATCATCTTTATTGCCTTTGGATGTATTGATTTTAGGCATGGGTGAAGACGGACATACCGCCTCCCTGTTCCCGTGCAGTGATGAGATTCAAACCGGCCTGGCGCAGGATAATCCTAATGCCTTACTTAAGGTTCAGCCGAAAACGGCACCTCATCAGCGCATCAGCTTTACTTTCAGCAGTTTGATCAAAAGTGAAGCCATTTTCCTGCACATTGCCGGGGCCGGTAAGAAAACCGTATTAAACAAGGCGCTTGGCAAGCAGGATATTTTGGAAATGCCGATCAGGGCATTTTTGCAGCACCCACAAATCAATACGCAAGTATTTTGGGCGGAGTAGTATGATGAATAAAGATATTATAGCGATAACCGAGCGTATCAAAGCGCGCAGTAAAGACTCGCGTAGTGCTTACCTGGACAAAATAGCACGGGCCAAATCAGAGACGGTGCACAGGGCAAGCCTGTCCTGCGGTAACCTGGCCCATGGCTTTGCTGCTTGCGGTAAAGAAGACAAGCAAACTTTGCGCGGTATCAATCATAGCGATATTGCCATTGTTTCTGCCTATAACGATATGTTGTCCGCCCATCAGCCTTATGAAACTTACCCGCAAATCATTAAAGCGGCGATAAAAGAAACCGGCGGTGTTGCCCAGTTTGCCGGTGGTGTGCCAGCCATGTGTGACGGTGTTACCCAAGGCCAGCCCGGAATGGATCTCAGTCTGATGAGTCGGGATGTGATTGCCATGTCTACGGCGATTGGCTTATCCCATAATATGTTTGACGGCGCACTGATGCTCGGGATCTGCGATAAAATCGTGCCTGGCCTGCTCATTGCCAGTATGACCTTCGGTCATTTGCCGACGGTATTTGTTCCTGCAGGTCCTATGCCTTCAGGTATTCCCAATAAAGAAAAAGCCCGTGTTCGCCAGCAATTTGCCAAAGGTGAAATCGGTGAGGATAAGTTATTAGAAGCCGAGTCCGCCTCTTATCACAGTGCCGGTACCTGTACTTTCTTTGGTACGGCAAACTCCAACCAGTTAGTGGTTGAAGTGATGGGGCTACATTTACCCGGTGCTTCTTTTGTTGCCCCCAATACCGAGCTTAGGGAAGAATTAACCAAAGCAGCGGCCCGCCAGGTTACGCGCTTAACCCAACAAAACGGCAATTATATGCCTGTGGGCAAGATGATAGATGAACGCTCTATTGTCAATGCTATCGTCGCCTTGCTTGCCACCGGCGGTTCTACCAACCTGACCATGCATATTATCGCTTTTGCCAGGGCGGCGGGCATTATCATTAACTTCCAGGACTTTCATGATTTATCTGAAGTTGTGCCGCTGATCACCCGTATCTACCCTAACGGTCATGCCGATATTAACCACTTCCAGCAAGCCGGCGGTATGGCGTTATTGTTTAAAGAATTGCTCGGCAATGGTTTATTGCATGAAGATGTTGAAACCATTTGCGGTAAAGGCTTAAGCCGTTATACCCAGCAACCGGTATTAGCAGACGGTGAGCTGAAATGGGTGGATGGTGCAGAAGTCTCCGGCGATGATCAGGTGATCGCCACCGTTGCCAAACCCTTTAAAGTCGACGGCGGCTTAAAAGTATTGGAAGGTAATTTAGGGGTCAGTGTCTTAAAAACCTCTTCAATGCGTGAAGGCAGCTTGGTCATTGAAGCCCCGGCAGTGGTTTTTGAAGATCAGCATGATCTCGATGCCGCTTTTAAAGCCGGAGAGCTGGAAAAAGACTTTATTGCCGTGGTGCGTTTCCAGGGACCAAAAGCCCGCGGCATGCCTGAGCTGCATAAGTTAACACCGCCGCTTGGCGTATTGCAGGATAAAGGTTTTAAAGTGGCCTTGGTGACCGACGGCCGTATGTCCGGCGCTTCAGGCAAGGTGCCTGCAGCTATTCATTTATGTCCGGAAGCCTTAGATGGCGGCCTTATCGCGAAAATCCGCGACGGCGATATCCTGCGCCTTGACGGTGAAACCGGTGAGCTGATCTTAAAAGTAAGCGAGCAAGAGCTGGCGCAAAGAGAAAATGCCCAGTTCCAGGTCAATGGCCATCACCAGGGCATGGGGCGTGAAATCTTCGGCTTTATGCGCCGTAACTTAAGCTCGGCCGATACCGGCGCCTGCTCTTTGTTTGATGAAGGTGGTGTCGGTTAATGAGTGAATCTATGGTTAATGTTGTCGCCGATATCGGCGGCACCAATATTCGCCTGGGGATCAGTGATGAGCAGGGCAAGATCAGTGAACTGGAAGTGTTCCAGTGTAATGATTTTGCCAGTTTGGCGGATGTGCTTAAGCATTATTTCAGTGAAAAGGCGATAACCGGCAAATCAATTAATGCCTGCCTGGCAATTGCCTGTCCGGTGGAAAATGATCTGATTTCCATGACCAATTTGCCTTGGCAATTTTCAAAATCTGCGCTTAAAGCAACCTTAAGTCTCAACAAGTTATTATTGATCAATGATTATACCGCCATTGCCCATGCGGTGCCGTTTTTAAGCGATGAGCAAAAAGTGCAAATCGGTCAGGGCAGTGTGGCAGCGGATAAACCCATCGCCATTTGTGGCCCGGGCACCGGCTTGGGGGTTGCCCATGTGGTGCCGGCCAATGGCCAGTGGCTCAGCCTGGGCGGTGAGGGCGGTCATGTCGATTTTGCCCCGGTAGATGAAGATGAAACGCGTATTTTAGCTTATCTGTTGTCTAAATACCCGAGGGTGTCTTATGAGCAGGTATTATCCGGTTTAGGTTTAGAGCAGATTTACCAGGCATTGATGTTTGATAAAGGGGAAGCTCCCCAGCCTTATAGCGCCAAGGACATCAGCGAAAGGGCGCTCAATGAAAGCTGTGACGTGTGCCAGCAGGCCCTGGCGCAGTTTTGCAAGATTTTAGGCAGTTTTGCAGGCAACCTGGCATTGACCATGGCCGCCTTTGGCGGGGTTTATATCGCCGGCGGCATAGTGCCGCGTTTTATTGAATATTTTAAAAGTAGTGAATTTAGAAGTCGCTTTGAAGCCAAAGGACGTTTTGTCGAATTTAACAAAACCATCCCGACCTTTGTGATCACCGAATCACAGCCGGGCATTATCGGCGCTTCAGCTTATCTTCGCCAACACAATACAGAGGAATTATGACGGTATCAAAAAACTGGCAAATATCGCCAAAAGAGCTTTTTGCCATGGGCCCTATAGTGCCTGTGCTTGTGATTAAAAACGTGGAAGATGCCTTGCCGATCGCTAAGGCGCTGTTAGCCTCCGGTATTAAAGTGCTTGAAGTGACTTTGCGAACGCCGTCGGCGCTTGAAGTGATCAGAACTATCGCCAAAGAATTGCCGGAAGCAGTTGTTGGCGCGGGCACGGTCACTAACCGTGAGATGTTGCAGCACTGCGCCGATGCCGGTGCCAAGTTTGCCATCAGTCCCGGGTTAACCAAAGATTTATTAAAAGCGGGTAATGAAGGCGACATTGCATTAATTCCCGGTATCTCTTCGATTTCTGAAATGATGGATGCGATTGATTTAGGTTACGATCACCTGAAATTCTTCCCGGCAGAAGCTTCGGGCGGGGTCAAGGCAATACAGTCTATCGGCGGTCCTTTCCCGGATATCCGTTTTTGTCCCACCGGCGGCATTAACCCGAGCAATGTCCGCGATTATCTGGCCTTGCCTAATGTTGCCTGTTGCGGTGGCTCCTGGCTGGTTACCGATGATATCGTTAAGCAAAAGAACTGGGCTGCAATTACGGATCTCGCCACCCAGGCGCTTAATCATGTAAAATAATAATGACGGCAGTTGATGTTGTTAATAAAAACCAGGCTTAGCCTGGTTTTTTTATGCCCGCAGCTAGCTGACTGTTGATTTAAACTTCACACCTGGGTAATGATGCCGTGAATTTTATTTGCCTGGTCAGGCCTGTTGCTACAGTCTAGTTATTACAGGGGCTGCTTTAAATTTCTAAAAGCCCTGGGGGAATGTTTTCTTTCTGCTCGTCAATGTTTGACCGCATCTTCACTATACTGGAAAGTGGTTTCTGGATAATTTTTTTAAATCATGATTAACGCTTTGCTTTAGATAGTTGTTGTTTAGATAGTTGTCGTTTAGATAGAAGCAGGATGACCCTACGGGGTTGCCCTTGATTATCTGCCTCAGAGCAAAGTTTATAATGTTAATATCGTCAAAGGAGGGAAACGGGCAGTATGACAATAGCGTATTAACACCAGAGCAAGGGGGGGCCTGGAAGGCTTCACCTGATCCCTGCTAAAACAAGTGAAAATCTTGTTTTAAGATATTTAAGGAAGCTTTAACCCGCAGAAGATGACATGTCTCATAAGGTTAATACACCTGATCCGAATAATTGATTATTAGTTCCGTTAAAACACCTCAACAGGTTTTTAATGTTTGACCATATTTCAGGCCATAAGGCCTGCTGTAATGAAATACTGGAGAGAATTATGAAGATAATCGACGTGATGAAAAAAAACACTTTAACTCTGGCCTGCTCTATGATGAGCTTATTGCCGTTAAGTTTTCCTGCTCTGGCGATTACTGACGGTGAGCTCGATGGCGACAACCATCCGGCGGTAGTGATGCTGTTGATGGAGGCCGGCGGTGTTCCGGTTGGCCGCTGTAGTGCGACTTTATTGTCGCCAACTGTCGTGCTTACCGCCGGCCACTGTACCGGGGAGCCGGGAGATTTTTCCGGAATGCGGGTATTTATCGAGTCTAATGTTGATGAAGGTAATAACTATTACCCCAACAAGGGACCTAACAGTGTTGAAGCGGTCAGTTGGGCATCACATCCAAGCTTTAGCCATGCGGTTTTTGCCCGTTATGATGTAGGTGTGGTGATCTTACAAGAACCCGGGGTCGTGCTTGACTCCTATCCCAGCTTGCCAGAAGCAGATCAATTGGATGAACTTACCCATCGTCGCGGTCAGCAAGAGAGCTCATTTACTGCCGTCGGTTATGGCCTGCAGCAAATAAACCCGGTGTTTATGGAGGCCAACCGGGTGCGCATGTTTGCCACCCCGCATCTGGTGAAAATAAACCGCCTGGGGGCTAAAAACGACTTTTCTATGTTGCTCTCCAATAACCGCAGTACCGGCGGGGTATGTTTTGGTGACTCAGGAGGGCCTAATTTTCTCGGGCAGAGCAGTGTTATTGCTGGTGTAACTTCTTTTGGTAAAAATGGCAATTGTGCCGGGACTGGCGGGGTGTTCCGCCTGGATCGCATCAATGTACTCAATTTTATTGAAAGTTACCTTTAACGGCCAGACTGGCACTGGGATTGATATATTGGTGTGAGCGGGACTAAGCCGTAGATATGTTTTAGTCCTGGTTCATTCCTTTGCAGCATAAAAAACCAGCAAACTTAGTTTGCTGGTTTTTTGTGTTTAGCGATAAAGTGAAGTTGCCTGCAGCTTAAGATGGAAGTAGGGCAACTTTTAATCGTTGCTTAATTTACCGGGCCATCAGCATGAACTAATGGCTTAAGCCGACTTTAGTACCGCTTGCTCATAACTGGCAATATAAGACACCAGATCCAATACCTTGTTGGAATAACCGATTTCGTTATCATACCAGGAAACCAGTTTCACAAAGCTGTCGGTTAAAGCAATACCGGCTTTGGCATCAAAATAGGAGGTACAGGTTTCGCCAACAAAGTCATTGGAGACGACCTGATCTTCGGTATAACCTAAAATGCCTTTGAGTTCACCCAGAGAAGCTTTTTCCATGGCATCGCAGATTTCCTGGTAGCTGGCCGGTTTTTTCAGGTTGACGGTTAAATCAACCACGGAAACATTCGGGGTAGGGACCCTGAATGCCATACCGGTGAGTTTACCGTTAAGCTCGGGAATAACCTTACCCACGGCTTTCGCTGCGCCGGTTGAAGAAGGAATAATGTTTTGGCCAGCACCGCGGCCGCCGCGCCAGTCTTTAGCCGAAGGGCTGTCGACGGTTTTTTGTGTGGCTGTAGTGGCATGGACTGTGGTCATCAGGCCGTCGGCGATACCCCAGTTATCATTTAATACTTTGGCAATTGGCGCCAAACAGTTGGTGGTACAGGAAGCATTGGAAACAATATCTTCACCCTGGTAGCTGTCAAGGTTAACACCACAAACAAACATCGGCGTATCATCTTTGGACGGGGCAGACATGACCACTTTCTTGGCGCCGGCTTCGATGTGCTTGCGGGCAGCTTCATCGGTGAGGAAGAGGCCGGTAGATTCTACCACGACTTCGGCATTGATCTCGTTCCACTTTAATGCCGCCGGATCGCGCTCTGCGGTGACCCTGACAGTTTTACCGTTAACCACCAAATTACCGTCAACCACGTCTACTGTGCCATTAAAGCGGCCATGGGTTGAATCATATTTCAACATATATGCCATATAATCGACATCGATTAAATCATTGATACCAACAACTTCAATATCGTTACGTAATGCTGCTGCTCTGAAGACAAAACGACCTATGCGGCCAAAACCATTGATGCCTACTTTAATAGTCATAATAAACTCCGGTAAATATTTTATGTAGTAAAATTACATCATTTTTAAGAAACTGCAAGTAAAAGATCATCTTTTAGCTGTTTTGAATCAATTTTTAAGCATTAATTACGTATGATTACTATATTATAGGTGTTTTATTGGTTTTATCGCGGTAATTTTGTAGGATTTACACCATTTTGCGTGTTACAATGACGCTCAATTTAAATCGGAGCCCCTGGCTTCTTCATCTTTCACAGTTGGAATAAATTGATGACACGAGATACGGTTTTGTGTGACATAGGCTTTATCGGCCTGGGTGTAATGGGTAAGAACCTGGTGCTTAACCTGGCAGATAATGGCTATAAAATTGCGGCGTTTGATTTAAGCAGCGAAAAAGTAAATGATGTTATTTTACAGGATCAGCAAGAAAATAACTCAGATATCCCCCGGGTTCATGGCTGCTCCTCTTATACCGAACTTCTCTCCCAGTTAAAACCTCCCCACCTCATTGTCTTATCCGTACCCGCCGGCGCTCCTGTTGACCAAGTTTGTGAAAACCTGATCGGTGCAGGCATAGGCGCGGATGATATCGTTATTGATACCGGTAACAGCTTATGGATGGATACCGTTGCCCGTGAGCAAAAGTATAAAAATAACTTTATCCTGTTTTCGTCGGCAGTTTCCGGCGGGGAAGTGGGGGCGCGTTTCGGGCCTGCATTAATGCCCAGTGGTTCTGCGTATGCCTGGACCCGGATAAAACCTATCTGGGAAGCGATTTCCGCGAAAGTGGATCCGCACACCGGCAAGCCGCTGGAGCGTACCAAGCCCGGACAAGTGATCAATGAAGGCGATCCCTGCGCCGCCTATATCGGGCCTGCCGGTGCCGGTCATTATGTGAAAATGGTCCACAACGGCATTGAATATGCGGACATGCAGATCATCGGTGAAGCCTATCATATCCTGCGCTCCGGCCTGGGATTATCTACCGATGACATTGCCGATATTTTTGAAAAATGGCACCAGGGTCCGCTGGACAGTTATTTAATGGAAATCACGGTGGAAGTTTTGCGTCAGAAGTCTTCTGATACCGGCACTTCCCTGGTTGACCTTATTCTGGATAAAGCCGGACAAAAAGGGACCGGTTTATGGACCGCGGTCAGCAGTTTGGAAGTAGGTTGCCCTGCGCCGACTATTTCTCAGGCGGTTTATGCCCGATCTATTTCTTCTTTTAAAGATTTTCGCGTTCAAGCGGCTCAGAAGTTATCCGGGCCACAAGCGGTATCTTTTACCGCAGAAGAGCAAACGGCCTTTATCGATCGTTTGCATGATGCCATCTACAGCGCGAAAATTTGTGTTTATGCCCAGGGCTTCCAGTTAATGAAACTGGCGGCAAAAGAGCATAACTGGACCCTGAACTTTGCCAGTATCGCCAAAATATGGCGGGCCGGCTGTATTATCCGCGCCGTTTTCCTGCAGCCGATCACCGAGGCATTTGAGCGCAATGAAGACTTGGACAACTTGCTGCTGGATGACTTTTTTGCCGGGCAGTTAAATGAACATCAGGGTAACTGGCGAAAATCGGTAGCTGATGCCACTTTGCTCGGTATTCCTGTCGGTGCCCTGTCTTCGGCGTTATCTTATTATGATTCGATGCGGGCAGAAGTGTTACCGGCGAATTTATTACAGGGACAAAGGGACTTCTTTGGTGCTCATACGTTTGAGCGGGTAGATAAGCCGGCAGGGAAAAAATACCATGTGCAGTGGTCTTCGCCGGAGCGTAAAACCGTAGAAATACCGCCGGTGCAAAAATAAGGCACTAGCCGGGTAAAAACATGTTTTAGTAAAAAGGCACTTCACTTTAGTGAAGTGCCTTTTTATATACAGGATGTATGGTATGGCGCAAAGCAGGGATGATTAGAATTGCCGGTAACAGCAAGGGGCGAGCAAAATACTCAGCCCTTGAGGTTGGGGGAGTGAAATTCTCCGGCTTTAATTTTATCTAAGGTGGTATCGGCCACCTGGTCGAGAAAATCACTGTCGAGCTGGAATGCCTCCTGGTAGTTCTTCAGCGACTTCTCCGTTAAATCGGTATCTTCGGGATCATAGAGCCTCATGATCTTCAACCAGATATAAGCTTGTTTGTATTCTTTTTTATCGGTGAAAATTGTGGTGAGGGATTTAAATATTTCACTGTCGATAACATCTCCCGCCTGGTATAACTCCAGGGCGTGGAATAACAGGTTCAGGGTCTTGTCCGGATCTCGCTTGGCATAATAGGTGGCTAGATTTAATTGCGATGCCGGTGTTTCCAGCTCAGGGCTGCCTTCGAGTCTGAGAAATTTTTCCAGCGAGCGCTCGTTTAAATAACGGGTCCAGTGAAAATACAGCAGCTGAGGGTGCTCTGAAGCAGCGGTTTCCTGCGAAAGCTGTTCAATTCTTTCTTTGGCCTTGATGTAATTGTTGATTCTGACGGTTTTCTTTTCTTTTAATTTAATATGCTCGATTTGTGAGGCAAAACTGACGCATTCCGCGTAGTTCTCATAGGCGATCAATAAATTATATTTATGTTGATCGCTGGGACTGTCCTGTAAATCTGCACCGGCAAAAATTGTTTGGGTGCGCTCCTTTTTACACCAGTTATCTTCCTTAAACTCCTGACAAATCAAGGGGTGAGAATCACATACTTGAGCTAAATTAGGGCCTTTATCACAGGCAGATAAGGCCAAAGCGCTAATTGCAGCTAATAGGTGTAATTTCATTCTTTTTCCAATATAAAGAGATAAATAATTCTGTAACCAGTGGCGTAAGCTTTCATACTCGACTACAATAGGCGCCGCTTTAAGGTATCCACTAGTATTATTTCGTAAAATAACACTGGTGCCCATATATTATATTAACTTTATTGATAATAGACTATCGTTCAATCGACTGAAATAAAAAGGTTTATGCAATGACTTCTCATCTTGAGGAAAAATATCAGACTAGCTGGCAAGAACGTCAAACATTTGCTGAAAATATGCAACCCATTATCGGGCAACTCTTCAGAAATAAAGGCATAGAAGTATCGGTTTATGGTCGCCCTCTGGTAAATGCTTCTGCTATTGATATTATCAAGGCCCACAAATCTGTGGCTTTACATGAAGAAAGCAAATTACGTTTGCGTGAAAGTTTTCCCTTTGTTGAAGCCCTAAGTAAAATGCAATTATCGCCGGCGCGCATCGATGTCGGTAAGCTGGCTTATCGTTATTTATTTTGCGGCGGCGCCAATGGCCTGTCAATTGAACAATATCTTGAAAAAGAATTAGCCGATATCGGTGCTAAAGAGCAGCCGTCACAAGATGTTGTGTTATACGGTTTTGGCCGTATCGGACGTTTATTGGCCCGTTTATTAATTGAACGTGCCGGTCCAAGTGCCAAGATGAATCTACGTGCTATTGTCATTCGTCCGGGTAAAGAAGATGACCTGGAAAAGCGTGCCAGCCTGTTACGTCGTGACTCGGTACACGGCGCATTCAACGGCAGCATCACCATAGATAAAGAAAACAATGTCATTAAAGCCAACGGCGCTTTCATTAAAGTGATTTATGCCAAATCGCCAGCGGACATTGATTACACTGAGTACGGCATTAACAATGCTTTAGTGGTTGATAACACCGGGATCTGGAGTGACAGAGAAGGTTTAGGTCAGCATCTGCAATCAAAAGGCGTATCAAAAGTCTTATTGACGGCACCGGCTAAGGATGATATCAAAAACATCGTTTACGGCGTAAACCATGACATGATTTTGCCCGAAGACAGAATTGTTTCCGCCGCCAGCTGTACCACCAATGCCATTACTCCGGTATTAAAAGCGGTTAATGATAAGTTTGGTATCCGCAATGGTCACGTTGAAACCATTCACTCTTATACTAATGACCAAAACCTGATCGATAACTATCACAAAGCACCAAGACGTGGCCGCAGTGCGCCGCTGAACATGGTGATCAGCACCACGGGCGCGGCTAAAGCGGTATCAAAAGCCCTGCCTGAGCTTAAAGGTTTGTTAACCGGTAATGCTATCAGGGTGCCGACCCCGAATGTCTCTATGGCGATCATGAACCTGAATTTAAAAGAAGCTACCGATAAAGACGGTCTAAATGATTACCTGCGCTACATTTCATTAGCTTCAGATATGCAAAACCAGGTGGATTATACCGCCTCTAATGAAATCGTTTCTACCGACCTGGTTGGCTCTCGTTATGCCGGTGTTGTTGACTCGCAGGCCACTATTGTGGATGAAGATCGTGCGGTACTGTATGTGTGGTACGATAATGAGTTTGGTTACAGCTGCCAGGTTGTGCGTGTTATGCATGAAATGGCCGGTATTTATGTGCCGACTTTACCAATGAAATAAGCATTTTGCTTGTTTTGATGAAAAGGCGCTTTATGCGCCTTTTTTTATGCCTGTATTTTATGTTTGTAATATAGCAGGGCAGAGTCAAGGACAGGATACTACTAGTTAGAGTATGGCTTTCACGGGGAGATGATAACCAAGTCAAAAAAGATCAAAATAAAATTAAAGAAAATATTTTCCTGGCCGATAATATAGTGAATATCTTTTTTGACGCTGTTAGGCCAAGGAGAAACTATGTCGATTTCAATTAATGGATCAAGCCCCGGGTTACAGGCAAATATGACCAATTCCGTGACTGAAGCAAAAACCGAAGCTAAGGTGGCTTCACTTGCTAAAACTCAACAGGAGCTGGAAGGGCATATGGTGAATACTTTGCTTGATTCCAGCGCACAAACTGCCGCGCCAAGCGCAGCACCCGGTGTCGGACAAAGTATTAATATCAAAGTTTAATTTCCGCCATATTGTAAAAATTAACGGGCAGACAGGGTATTTCCTCTGCCCTGATATCATTTTGAATCGCGGCAAAGCTGCCGTTATTTTCCTTACCCTGTAAAAGCAATCAGTGAGTCTCGGCGCCGCTGTCGTTAATGTCGGGATAAATGTGGCGTGAACTTTACTGTTATTGTTGCTTTTTATTTACGATAAAGTTAATAATAAGCCATAAACGGTTTTCAGCCAGAGTATGCACCTGTCTTTAAAATGCCTCTTAACCGTGATAGCTTAGTAGTATATCTGTTACTGCAGTGTTATTATTGAGCCGTTGAAGAAGGGATCTTTAACCGCTTTATTTACTTAACCAAGTTGTTGAGCAGCGTATGTAGAAATAAGACAATGATGCAGCTTTGTTCGTTGTTTTATCTTGATGGAAAATTGGTTACAAATGGATGTAGCCTTATGTATTAAAAGGGAGTTTTAATGTCTAATTTTGATCCGTACACTAGCCGCAGACCCAGCATTACTTTCCTTTCTTATAACGAAAAACCTTCGTTTAGTCTCGGGTGCGCCCACGAGCTCTTTACCAATAATATCGCGAATGTCGCCAATTGGTATGATTCTGACGTGCAATTGTGGACCTCCTGCATCAGCAACTCCGGCGCCAAGCAGCGTTTGTTTGAACGCGACTCTGTGTTGATTTCCGATGCTATCCTGCCGTTATGCGTTGAAGAGCAGCCTTTACTGGAATTGATCGTAGATTTGTATCAAAGCGGGAAAAGGTTGATCGCTTTTGGCACCGCTATAGACCTGTTGGCGAAGACAGGGTTGTTGGACGGGAAAACCGTTGCTACCGATCCCCGTTATATCGACGAGCAGCTGGAGCAGTATCCGGCGGTAAACTTCAATGCCGAGATGTTATTTAGCGGCGAGGACAATATTTATTGTGCGCCTTCGTCGGTAGCGGCGTTAAAACTAGGGATCCATTTGATCAGCCTGGACTTTGACCAGGTCACGGCGACTAAGGTGGCTAAAATATTATCTGTGCCGGCTATCCAGCTGAAAAACCCGCCGAAATTAACTAAGTCCTCCAATGCCAAGGGCATTAAAAGGTTATTGCTGGCGATGGAATGGGCGGAGAAAAACTTAAGTAAAATCGATAGCCTGGATCAGCTGGCCAATAAGGCTTTTATGTCCAGGAGAAGTTTTGATCGCCAGTTCCGCGCTTCTTTTAACCAAAGTCCGAAGGAATGGCTCACGGCAAAACGTTTGTCTTTGGCGATCAGTTATCTTGAAGGCGGCGAACTTTGTATTGAAGAAATTGCCGGGGTATCCGGTTTTGGCAGTGCGGTGAATTTCCGTAACAATTTCCGCAACAATATGGGGATTTCACCGACGGAATACCGCTCGACTTTCTCCAGCCAAATGGTGAAAAGCGCATAAACTCAGTTCAGTAACAAGGCGCCTGAGTTTGGCTCAGGCGCCTTTTTTTGTTCTTTTTATTGCCGTCCTTTTTAAAGCGACTAAATACAACGTGCCGGTTTAGGTAAACCGGCATATTTGGTAGCCTGCTTTGCCGGTCCTTCGGGAAATAACCGGTATAAATAGCGGCTGTTGGCTTTCTCTTCTCCGAATTGTTCTTTCATTGCTTTGGTCAGGGCGCGAATGGCCGGGGAAGTATTGTATTTTAAATAGAATTCGCGTACGAAACGGATTACTTCCCAGTGGGCCGGGGTGAGTTCCAAGCCGTCCTGTTCGGCAAGTACCGGTGCCAGGGCTTCGCTCCAGTCCTGGTGCGCCAGCAAATAGCCCTGTTCGTCTGTATTGATGGTTTTATCTTCAAAAATTATGCTCATTGCCAGGTCACCACACTGTTGTTGTTAAAGGTAAGGTGTACAAGTTCTGTCATGGAAATACCTGTTATGGTTTCGGGTAAGGTGACAGCCCTGGCCTGTGCATGGCAGGTCACTACTGCTATTTTTTGGGGGAATAATTTTTCTTGCGCTGTTATCAGCAGGGGATGGTGCAGGTTATAGCAGGCATCATCGAGTAATACCAGGTGATCACCCGGTGTTAACACCCCGATACATTGTAAAAAGTCTGAGCTTTTAAATTGTGAGCTGCGCACCAGATGTAAAATGGACATAATAAGCTCCCGGTTAAAATCTGAAGATGACCTGAAAACCGGCCAGGGTTTGTGCAAACTGCGCCGGTTCAAGTACTGTGGTGTTTTCAATATGGAACTGGCCGATTAATCCCCTGTCTTTGAGGGATTGCGCGCAGACATATACCTGTTCGATATCGTAAAACTCAAAAGCCGAAAAGGTTTTCAGGTAATTTTTCTGGCTGATTAATTCCGGGTTTTGTCTGTCGGTAAGCTGATAGACGCCATCTCCCATAAAGAAGAGGGCGATGTTCTGCTCATAAGAGCCAAAAATCAAGGCTGTATCCAGAGCATCCTTACCTGCGGGAGATGAAAACGGCGCCTGTGAGTTGATAATGGCGACCGTTTTATTCTGTTTATCTGTCATAGCTGTATCACCCGGTCTGCTTTATCTGTCAGTTCAACCAGTTCGCCGAGTCCGGAAACCGTAAACAGCGGATTGATATTTGTTGGCGTGATATCGTCGCGCAGGCCGCGTTTTTCTGCGGCAGTAATGCACAGGTGAAGAGGCAGCTGGTATTGCTGATGCAATTGCTGCCACTTATCTACCGCCTGAAATTCATCGCTGGCGACACTGAGGTTGGCATCTGCGTGTAAAACGCCGTCCTGATAAAAAAAGATACCGATAAGCTCGATACCGGCTTTAAGGGCGCTTTCAACATAATCCAGCGCCGTTACCGTCAGGTTACTGTAAGGGGGGGTTGTGATCACAACCGCAAGTTTTTGTCCCACAAAAATTCACTTATAAAGATACTTCCCCAACCGGGTATTAACGCCTGATCATGTTGAGGCGGATGTTGCGTGATGGGGCTGTGTTTTCAATTGACGTTATTGTACTTAAAAATGAAACGTTTCTGTATAACTAAGTTAACTCTTTTGCGGGCAGGAATACCTTGATGATGTTCTTTGTTTTAGGTGGGAGCAAAAGACTGCTGAACCTAAACTTCTTTACTTTATGACTTGCTTTTACCGCAAAATACTTTTCTCCCTGAACATAAAAAAGCCCCGACTGGCGGGGCTTTCAATTTGTTTGTAATGCTAAACTGGCTTATTAGTCGTCGTTCAGGGCGCCTAACAGGTGCAGCAAGCTAGTGAAGATATTATAAATATTCAGGTAAAGTGATACGGTTGCGCGGATGTAGTTGCGCTCGCCGCCGTGAATGATACGACTGGTATCAAACAAGATCAAACCTGACATGATCAGGATAATCGCTGAGCTGATTGCCAGAGACAATGCCGGGATAGCGAAAAAGATGTTGGCGATGCTGGCAATGATGGCCACGATCAGACCCACCATTAAAAAACCACCCATAAAAGAGAAGTCTTTTTTAGTGGTCAGGGCATAAGCCGACAGCGAGAAGAAAATTAACGCTGTACCGCCAAGAGCCTGCATGATTAACGAGCCGCCGTTAGGCATGGCTGCATACATATTAAGCATCGGCCCTAAAGAAGCGCCCATCAAACCGGTGAAAGCAAAGATCCAGAAAATTCCGTTGGCTTTATCCGCCTGTTTATGAACGACAAACAATAAACCAAAAGCCACTAAGGTCATCACCAGGGCGGCAATATGAGATAATCCCATTGCCATTGAAATACCAGCGGTGACCGCACTGAAGGCCAATGTCATCGACAGCAGCATATAGGTATTACGTAATACCTTATTAATTTCCAGTGCTGAGCTTTGACTTGCCGCATTTAAACTCATATTTGATTGCATAAACTTTCCTTTAAGAACTCAGTTATAGTTTTTAGATAAGGGCTGTTTGGTGAAGTTCAAGTCTACATTGTAGATATTTAACTATTCAACACCAGCTTGTTAGCTCTCTCTAAAGCCTTGTGACATATTATGGCACGAAGATAATGGAATTGCTATTCCTTGTTTTGTTGTTAACTATCAATCGTTTAGTTTATATCCTCCAAGATCTGCTTTCGCCGAAAACAATCCATACTGTGATCATTGACCATGCCGCAGGCCTGCATATGGGCATAACAGGTGGTCGAGCCGATAAATTTAAAGCCGCGTTTTTTTAAATCTTTACTAAAGGCATCGGACTCTGGCGAGGTGGCGGGGTAGTCGGATAATGCCTTGAACTGGTTTACCTTGGGCTTATGGTCGACAAATTGCCACATATAGTTGCTGAAACTGCCGAATGCTTGCTGGATCTCAAGAAATCTTTGCGCATTATTCACCGCTGCCTGAATTTTTAGTTTGTTTCTGATGATCTTGTCATTTTGCATCAGCGCCTCTATTTGCTGCTGGCTGAATTTGGCCACCGCTTTGACATTAAAGTCGGCAAATGCCTGGCGATAACCCTGGCGCCTTTTTAAAATACTGTACCAGCTCAGTCCCGCCTGGGCGCTTTCCAGGGTCAGGTACTCGAATAATTTATTATCATCATAAACAGGTACCCCCCATTCTTCATCATGATATTGAACATAGTCGGGCTTACTTGTGTCTAACCAGGGGCAACGACAAAGCTGGGGAGCGGACATTTTTTCTCCTTTAACGGATGAACTTGGGTTAAATCCATGCAAAATGATTAATTATTTAGCAAATGAACAGCTTTGTTAAATTAATACTTTACAAGCCTTTTATGACACTTTAATATTCGCTCCGTCTTCAGGCAAGCATTGCTTGCAGACATACGGAGAGATGGCTGAGTGGTCGAAAGCACCGGTCTTGAAAACCGGCAAGGGTTTGTAGCCCTTCTAGGGTTCAAATCCCTATCTCTCCGCCATTTTTTAGTTTGTAGGTGTTTTTTATCTGCAAACCGCTTATTTTTTTGATAAGCAACAGTTTATGGTGAGATGGCTGAGTGGTCGAAAGCACCGGTCTTGAAAACCGGCAAGGGTTTGTAGCCCTTCTAGAGTTCAAATCTCTATCTCACCGCCACATTAAGTCTTGTGTTAGTCTTTATGACGAATATAAGCAGCAAGGAAAACTGGAATAAGTTTTCTTGTATAGATGCTCTTATTGGAGCATCTTTAAACGTTCAATGGTGAGATGGCTGAGTGGTCGAAAGCACCGGTCTTGAAAACCGGCAAGGGTTTGTAGCCCTTCTAGAGTTCAAATCTCTATCTCACCGCCACATTAAGTCTTGTGTTAGTCTTTATGACGAGCATAAGCAACAAGGAAAGCCGGAATCAGTTTTTCTTGTATAGATGCTCTTATTGGAGCATCTTTAAACGTTCAATGGTGAGATGGCTGAGTGGTCGAAAGCACCGGTCTTGAAAACCGGCAAGGGTTTGTAGCCCTTCTAGAGTTCAAATCTCTATCTCACCGCCACATTATAAAGCCCGCTCATTAGCGGGCTTTTTTCTTTCTTTTGTCTGTGTGCTTTCCCTTTGATTGACCTTATTCTTTAGCTGTTATTATCCCTTTGGCTGGATTAATACCAATTGCATTAAGTAAATGACCAAAATTCGGTGAGGATAAATTTTCAAGAAATCCCTTTATCGTTCCAGACTAAAGCTAAGCACCTGCATCCATGCAGGCGAGGCGTTTGATTGAGCAATAGCAGGCTATTGTGATTGAAAACAACGCAGGACTTGGAGGTTTAGACCATCCGAAGATGGTTAGATAGTTAATAAAATTGCTATAACACCATAAGCAGTAAAGCTTCTATTGTTTGCTGGAAGTATGGCTGGCCTGGTTGTATTGGTGATTAATTAGTGCGGGCAAAGAAAAAGCCCGCTAAACGGGCTTTCATCTGGAAGTAGGGCGCTGTGGTTTCACCTGGCAGGTGAATATACGTGATTAATCGAAGCGGCTTAACTCGGCGATCCGGGTTTTACTGACATCAATAAAACACTTTTTATAAGCCGGTGCGGCTTTTTTGCCCGGCGATAAGGCCAGGTACTGCCAACGGCAATTATTTTCCCGGAAGGTGATAAAGTTGCTTTGGGAGCGTTTGAACATGGTCAGCGCCGACTCGCGTCCTGTGACCAGGGCCAGCTCTTCCAGTTTAAAAACCTGGTTATTGATCCAAGTTTGTAATTCCCGCTCTACCGAGTCTTTAACAATATCCAGGCATTGCAGGTATTCGCTGTCATCATTTTTTACTTTTTCGCATTGTGCCAGGGTTTTTGCGGCCATTGCGCTGTTTGAAAACAGAGTCAGCAGCAATAAGCCGGCACAGGTAGTGATTGCTTTGTTCATGTCGTTTCTACATTATTCAATATAAGTAACTGATCAGCCTGGCAGCACTTTTTTATAGGGTTTGACGGTGACCTTTTGATATACGCCGGCAGCGATATAAGGATCATTGTCGGCCCACTGTTTGGCATCCGCCAGACTATTAAACCGGGCAATAATCAAAGAGCCGGTAAAACCGGCTTCGCCGGGATCTTCACTGTCAATAGCCGGGCAGGGGCCGGCAACCAATAATCGGCCTTCATCCTGCAATGCGCTTAACCTGGCTAGATGTTGCTCCCGCACCGTTAAGCGCAGAGGTAAACTGTTGGGGACATCTTCACTGTAAATTAAATAAAACATAAGGTTTCCGTTTACGATTAGTCTTTAGTTAGCTCAACGTTCTTTTGTTTGTCTTGAGCTTCTTCCGTGGCCGGTAATCCTTCCTCGGGCAAGTGTTTATGAAGGGAGATAATGGAGCCAATAGCAAAAACAAAGGTGAGGCCGGTTAAACCGAAGACCTTGAAGTTTACCCAGGTTTCCTGTTCAAAATTAAAGGCGACATAAATATTGAGTATGCCGCACAGGGCAAAAAACATCGCCCAGGCAAGATTGAGCTTATTCCAGACGGGCTCAGGCAGGGTCAGGGCTTCACTGAGAAACTGTTTGATCAGGTTCTTTTTGAAAGCGTATTGGCTGACAAGCAAGGCCAGGGCAAAAAAACCATTGATCAGGGTCACTTTCCATTTTAAAAAGGCATCATCGTGCAAAAAGATGGTTAAACCGCCAAAAACCGCAATTAAACCAAAAAATACCCAGTTCCTGGTGGGCACCGGCTGTTTTTTAACAAAATAATATAAAATCTGCAGTGCAGAGGTTGCGATAAGTGAAGCTGTTGCCCAATAGATATCAAACACTTTGTAAAAAATGAAAAAAATAACTAATGGCAAATATTCGAAAATAGCGTGCATAAATGACCAGAGCAGAGAAAATAATCCTTAATTCTAACGAAACTGTCTTCAATAGCCAATCAATTATCTTTGCATTATCCGACTAAATGCCCGAGCGCCGGTTTTCCGGCAAGGTAAATTGGCTTGCAGGCTAAGGTATACGGGGCTGTGATTATAGCTTTAATGCTATAAATTCCCCTGTAATTTTCTTGATTTACCTAAAATCTAACATATAGTTAAAAACAGTTAATCAAAATACTACTGAGATATTAGCATGGAAGCGTCTACAGTTGCCGTACTTAAGTTACCCGCTGAATTAACCATAGTTCAGTTAGAGCAGTGCAAAGTCAATATCTTGGAGCTGATCGAAGATAACGATGCCATCACCCTTGACGACAGCGACGTTGTCAGAATTGATACCTTAGGTATTCAGTTTTTGCTCGCCACCGTTACCCAATTATCATCATTGAATAAACAGCTTATATGGCAATCCCAATCTTCTGCTGTCCAGGCGAGCGTAAAGCAGCTTGGCTTAAATGAACCTATTTTAAATCAATATCTTAATGTCTAGCTGGAGTTTAGGGCAGACGATTACTGTAGCTATTTAGTGAAGGAAGAGATTATGACCAAAATATTGGTTGTGGATGATTCAAATTCTATCAGAGACATGGTGAGTTTTACCCTTAAGGGCGCGGGTTATGAGACGGTTGAGGCAAGAGATGGCCGGGAAGGACTCAATACCGCGCAGGGAGGGGGGTTTGACCTGGTGATCAGTGATGTCAATATGCCCAATATGGACGGCATTTCTTTGTGCCAGGCCCTTCGGGAGTTACCCGCGTTTAAGTTTACCCCTATTTTAATGCTTACCACGGAAAGCTCCGGTGATATGAAGCAGCGGGGCAAGGCGGCCGGGGCAACCGGCTGGCTGGTTAAACCCTTTAATCCTGAAAAATTGTTAGCAACCATTAAAAGGGTTGTCCGGTAACTTATTATGAGTGTCGACCTGTCACAATTTATTCCAACTTTCCTCGAAGAAAGTTTTGAGGGATTGGCGTTAATGGAGTCCAGCCTGTTGTCACTTGAGGTGGATGATAACGAAACCATCCACAGCATTTTTCGGGCAGCGCATTCTATCAAGGGAGGGGCGGGGACTTTCGGTTTTGAAAGAGTTACCGAATTTACCCACCTGGTGGAAACCTTATTGGATGAAATGCGTGATGGCCGTCGGGTCATCGCCTCAGCAGATATAGAATTATTACTCGAATCGGTTGACTGCATACGCCTGCTGATAGAGTCCGCCCGGGATCAATCCGATTATGATGAAGCCAAGGTGGCGCAAACCTCACAGGCCTTATCAAAGAGCCTGTCACAGGGAGCAAATGTGCCCGGAGGTGAAAATACGCCCGAACCAGAAGAGAAAGCTGAGGCGGCTGCAGCGCAATGGCAGATCGGCTTTATACCCGGTCATCATTTGGTGAAAACCGGCAATGATCCCTTATTGCTTTTTAATGCTCTGGCAGATCTGGGGCCGCTTGAGATCCGCGCCCAGGCCAGTGAACTGCCGTCGCTGTCGGATATGGATCCGCAAGAATTATATTTGAGCTGGAATCTGATATTAACTTCGCCAGCAAGTGAAGCCGAGATCCGGGAAGTGTTCGAATGGGTGGAGGATGAATGCCAGTTAGAACTGGTGCAGCTGAGCGGGCAAAAGGAAGGAAAACAGGACAAGGAACCTGAAGCTGCCACAAGTAGCGGGCAAGTTACCACAGAAAAACTTATCGAACCGGCAACTATGCCTGTCGCAGATAAAAGCCCGGATAAAAGGCCGGAGAAAGCCCAGGTTAAAAATAAACAAGATGCCGGCTCGATTCGGGTCGGGGTCGATAAGGTGGATAACCTGATCAACCTGGTCGGGGAGCTGGTGATCACCCAGTCGATGTTATCCGAGTTAGGCAATGACTTTGAGCTTTCCAAACTGGAACGTTTAACCTCAGGGCTTGAACAACTGTTGCAAAATACCAAAGAGTTACAGGAAAGCGTGATGCGCATCAGGATGTTGCCCATCAGTTTTGCCTTTAACCGTTTCCCTCGTTTAGTGCATGACCTATCGAAAAAAACCGGTAAAGCGATAGAACTGGTTATTAATGGTGAGCAAACCGAGCTGGATAAAACCGTGATGGAACAAATCGGTGATCCCCTGGTACATTTGGTGCGTAATGCCGTGGATCACGGCATAGAGCCGGCGGATGTCCGCAAGGCCAAGGGCAAGCCGGAGCAAGGGACGATAAAACTCGATGCCTATCATTTAGGCGGGAATATCGTTATCGAGATCAATGATGATGGCGGCGGCATCAACAAAGAGGTTGTGCTCAATAAGGCGATAGATAAAGGCCTGGTGGAAGCGAGCAGTAACCTGAGTGAAAGCCAGATCTTTGATCTGATCTTTGAACCGGGATTTTCAACCGCCAAGGAGCTTAGCGACATTTCCGGACGCGGTGTCGGTATGGACGTGGTGAAAAAGAATATCCAGTCACTGGGAGGAAGGATCCAGATAGAATCTGAGCAGGATAAAGGTTCGACTTTCAGGGTCAACCTGCCGTTAACCCTGGCAATACTTGACGGTCAGCTGGTAAGGGTGGGCAGTGAAATTTATGTGATCCCGCTTATCGCTATCGTGGAGTCTCTACAGGCGAAAGCCGAGCTGATTAACCGGGTTTCCGGCGACATGCTGTTATATCGCCTCAGGGAAGACAATGTCCCGGTATTACCTATCTATCAGTTGTTTAGTTTACCTGCCGATACCACTGAAGTTGAAAATTCTTTATTGGTAGTGGTTGAAGCCGACGGACAAAAGGTCGGCTTAATGGTGGATGATTTGCTGGCGCAGCAGCAAGTGGTGATCAAAAGCCTTAAAGATAATTACCAACAGGTGGACGGCATCTCGGGGGCGACCATACTCGGGGATGGTTCGGTCGCCATGATATTGGATATACCGGGCATGATCCAACTGGCTATGAAAAGCGCGCAAAAAAACCAGACACAACATTATTCCGCTAACGTCCTGGCAGGAGAAACTGTGTAATGAATATACAAGAGCTGGCCCGGGATGTTCCCCGGGTAGGTGATAATGATATCGAAGGCATAGATTTTATTACCAGTGGTGAGCAGTATCTAACCTTTATCCTGGAACATGAACAATATGCCGTGGATATTTTATGTGTGGAAGAAATCAGGAGCTGGGAGCCGCCGACGAAAATTCCCAATTCTCCGGAATATGTTAAAGGGGTGATCAATATGCGCGGCATTATTGTCCCTATTTTGGATCTAAGGCTGAAGTTTAATATTGGCCAGCCCAGCTATAGCGAAGTAACGGTAGTGATCGTCCTGACTCTGGAATCCGAGCAGCAGTCCCGCACCATAGGTTTTGTCGTCGATGCGGTCTCGGATGTCTTAAATGCCGATGAAAGCGATATTAAAAAGGCACCGGCCTTTGGCGGTTGTGTACCTCAGCATTATGTCGAGGGGCTGGTAAATGTCGGGGACAATGTGGTGACTTTGCTTAATGTCCAGTCATTGCAGGCGCTGGAGCCGCACCAGTTGAACTAATGAATATCGTACCTTGTCGGTGTAGGGCTAAGCCGGTATTGGCACAAACGCAATTTGATAAAGGACATATCATGATGGAAAAAGAGCAAGAATATCTGACCTTTGTGCTACATGGGGAAGAGTTTGGCGTTGATATTTTATGTGTCCAGGAAATCCGGGTGTGGAGTGCATTAACCCAGCTGCCCAATAAACCCGCTTATATTAAAGGGGTTATTAATTTACGCGGTGTCATTATTCCGATCATAGATTTACGGCTGCGCTTTGGCAAGGAGCCGCTGGAATACAATGATCAGACCGTCACCATCATTTTAAGTAATCATGACAAGCAAAATCCTATGGTGGTGGGGATTGTCGTAGATGCCGTTTCTGAAGTGTATAAATTTAACAGCCGGGCGATCCGCCCGGCGCCGTCCTTTGGTCAGGTGGTTGATAATTGTTTTTTAAAGGGGCTGGCATCAATAGATGACAAATTGATTATTTTATTGGACTCGAAAGCCTTACTTGATTATGAAGAATTATATTGCACTGAAAAACGAGTGCTTGACCCGGTTGCAGGTTAAGCGCAAATAAAATAATAAACGCTGGTGAAGTCGTACAGTAAGGACAGATCTTACCGTAATCATTAATGTGTAAGGAATACAGGTTATGACTCCCAAACAGATAACTTTAGTCCGGCAGAGCTGGAAAAAAGTACTGCCTATGGCCCCCAAGGCGGCAGATCTCTTTTATCAAACTTTGTTTGACTTATCGCCTGCTCTTAAATCCTTGTTTAAAAGTGATATTTCTGAGCAGGGAGGGAAATTAATGGCGATGCTCGACAGCGCGATTAAATTGCTTGATAAGCCGGATAAGTTGCTGCCGGCGGTACAAAAATTAGGTCAGCGCCATTTAGCGTACGGTGTTGAGCCCCAGCACTATGACATGGTGGGCGAAGCATTATTAACAACGCTTGCCACAGGCCTTGGAGATGAGTTTACTCCGATGGTAAAGAAGGCCTGGACTGAGGTTTACCAAACGCTGTCTTCAACCATGATAGCCGCGGCCGAGGCTTTAAAAGTACAAGAAGCGCAAGAATTAGTAGAGGTTGAAACCGCAGCGGGCAGGCAGAGAATGAAAGCGGCCAATAGCGCAGAGTCTGCCGGGGACAGCTCAGCGACTACCGCAGTGAAAGAGCGAAAAACGGTTAAAACGGGAAAAGCGAAAACCACTAAGCCCAAGGGAAAGGCGACTTCTTCGACACAGAAATCTGCGCAATCTTCTAAATCAACTCAGCATAAAGAGCCAGCCATGGACAGCAAAACCAATGAAACCGAAGAACTGGCGGAACGCCTGCAAGGCGCGCTGGACCAGTCAACGACCGCTATTGTTATGATTGACCGGGACTTTATCATCACCTATGCCAATCAGGCGACACTGGATTTATTGAGTCAGCATGAACAGGCCTTTGCCCAAATGTGGCCGGGCTTTAAAGCCGATAAATATGATGTCATCGGCTCCTGTATTGATGGCTTTCTGTCCCGGGCCGAGCATCAGTGTCAGTTGCTTAATGATATCAGCAATTTACCCTATCAAACTGAAATTGAGATCGGTGAATTAACCTTTGAGCTTAATATCACCGCTATTGAAGACGGAAAAGGCCTGTATATAGGTAACTTATTAGAGTGGCGTGATATTACCCAGATCCTGGCCCGGCGCTCTAAAGCCGTGCAACTGCAAGGGGCGGTAGATCAAAGCGGTACCGCCTGTATCATGATCGACCGGGACTTTGCTATTACCTATGCCAATGACGCCACCATCAGGTTATTAAAGCAACATGAAGCAACCTTTGCGAGAAAATGGCCGGGCTTTAAGGCGGATGCCACAGCCCTGATCGGCACCAACATTGACGGCTTTCATGCTAATCCGGCGCACCAACGAGAGTTACTTGATGATGTTAATAACTTACCCTATCAAACAACCATCACCATAGAAGATTTACAGTTTGAGCTTAATGTCACCGCTATCCTTGATAATGTCGGCAATTATATCGGCAATTCACTGGAATGGCAGGATGTGACCGACGCCCTGGCCCAAAAAAATAAAGCGGTGCAACTGCAAGGTGCCGTGGATCAAAGCGGTACCGCCTGTATCATGATCGACCGGGACTTTACTATCACCTACGCCAATGAGGCGACCCTGAGGCTATTAAAACAGCATGAAGCAACCTTTGCGAAGAAATGGCCGGGTTTTAAAGCGGATGCCGATGCCCTGATCGGCTCCAATATCGATGGTTTTCATAGCAACCCTGCGCATCAGCGTAAATTACTCGGTGATGTCAATAATTTACCTTATACCACGACCATCACCATAGAAGATTTACAGTTTGAGCTGAATGTTACCGCAATTACCAATAGCGACGGTGATTATATTGGTAATTCGCTCGAATGGCAGGATGTCACGGAGGCATGTCAAAATGCCGTGCAGGTGGGCCGGCTAACCTCTGCGGTGGAAGGTATGACTACCAACCTGATGATGGCGGATATAGACGGCAATATTGTCTATGCCAATCCCGCGGTGATCGCCATGTTAAGGCGCCGGGAAAGCCAGCTACGCAGCGTGTTGCCTTCCTTTAATGTGGATACTCTGATCGGCACTAATTTTGATACTTTCCATAAAAATCCGGCGCATCAGAAAAACTTGTTGGGGAATCCGGCGAACCTGCCATATGCCGCGGAAATTACCGTGGCTGGCTTAACCTTCTCCCTGACCGGTATAGCCTTGCTCGATAGTGAAAATAACCATTTGGGCACGGCGGTGCAGTGGCTGGATTTAACCGAACAAAAAGATGCGCAAAACCAGGTAGAAGGCTTGATCAGTGCTGCTATTCAGGGGGAGCTGGACCGCCGCATCGATACCGATGCCTACGAAGGCTTTATGAAAGTCCTCGGGGATAACATCAATAACTTGATGAATGCCATAGTCGAGCCTGTCACCGATGCCATAGATGTTGCCCAGGCGCTGGCCAACGGCGATCTCACCAATGCCATGGACGGTGAATACCAGGGGGAATTCCTGGCGTTGGCCAATGCCATGAACGGCTCGATTGAAAATTTGAGCAAGATGGTAGATGAAATCCGCAATGCCTCCACCAGTGTGTTTGAGGCCGCGCGGGAAATTGCCGCCGGTAATAATGAATTAAGTCACCGTACCGAATCCCAGGCATCTAGCCTGGAAGAAACGGCTTCGGCGATGGAAGAACTCACCAGCACGGTACAGCAAAATGCCGAAAATAGCACGGAGGCCAGTAAGCTCTCGGGCTCGGTGATGGCAAAAGCCAGTAACGGCGGTGCTGTGGTGAAAAATGCCATTGAAGCCATGAGTGATATCAACAAATCCAGTAAAAAAATTGCCGATATTATCAGTGTTATTGATGAGATTGCTTTTCAGACCAACTTGCTGGCCCTTAATGCCGCGGTTGAAGCGGCCCGCGCCGGTGAACAGGGACGCGGTTTTGCCGTGGTCGCCGCCGAAGTGCGTAACCTGGCGCAGCGCTCTGCCGGCGCCGCCAAGGAAATTAAAGGCCTGATCAATGACAGTGTTGAGGCGGTGGGCCAGGGAACTAAACTGGTGGACGAAACCGGGCAGACCTTTACCGAGTTAGTGACCGCCATCGAAGAAGTCAGCAATATGATAGGCGATATCGACAATGCCGGTAAAGAGCAGAGTGCCGGTATCGGTGAAGTCAGTGCGGCGGTGAGTCAGATGGATGAAATGACCCAGCAAAATGCCGCCCTGGTGGAAGAAGCGACCGCCTCGAGTAAGGCGATGGAAGAGCAGGCACAATCATTACTCGAACAGGTAGACTTCTTTAATAATGGTGAACCACAGGCAAGTTCGGATCACGGCAGGAGCCGTGTCGGGGAAGTGCTAAGAAAACCACCGGCAAAAGCCGTAGTGAAACCGGATACCCGGCACAGGCAGCGTCAGGTGACACAAACCGATAAAGAGTGGGAAGAGTTCTAAACCATGTTGTGTGATAAATCCCGTGACGATGCGTTAACGTTAAATCAGCAAGAATTCAGTTTCATTTGCCGGTATGTGCATGAGCATGCCGGCATAGTGCTCAGTGAAAGTAAACGGGAAATGGTCTACCGGCGTTTCTCCCGCATTATCCGGGAGCGCCGTTTATCTTCTTTTAGTGACTATTGCCGTTTATTACAGAAGAATCCCGAGCAAGAGCAAAACTACTTTATTAATGCCATCACCACAAACCTGACCAGCTTTTTTCGTGAACAGCATCATTTCGATTACCTGCGCCAGCATGAACTGCCGGCGCTGATCCGAAACGGCAGTCATGAAAAGTACATGCGCATCTGGTCGTCGGCATGCTCTACCGGTGAAGAGCCCTATAGCATTGCCATCACCTTAATGCAGGCGATGCAAGGGCTGTTGTCGCAATGGGACGTGAAGATACTGGCCACCGATATCGACAGTAATGTCTTGGCCAAAGCAAAACAGGGTATATACGCCAAGGATAAGCTTGATGACCTGAGCAGTGAAATCAAAAGGCAATATTTTAAACAAGGCACAAGAGAAAACTCGGGCAAGGTCAGGGTGGCCCAATGCCTGTCGAAACTTATTACCTTTAAGCAGTTGAATTTATTGCATCAATGGCCGATGAAAGGGCTTTTTGATGTGATTTTTTGCCGTAATGTCATTATTTATTTTGATAAGGATACCCAGCAAGACTTATTTGCCCGTTATTACGACTATTTAAAACCCGGGGGTTTATTGATCCTCGGTCATAGCGAAAATTTAGGTTCGTTTCAAAGTGATTTTGACAATGTCGGCCGAACCATTTTTCGTAAACCCGTGATATCAGCACAAGCTCAAGTGGTGTAGTGATTGTGGCTAGTGTGGTGAAAGTGGAAGTAGAGGAGTGCCTGCATAAATGTTTGCCCGAATTTACCCATATTAATCATTATTGGGATCGGCAAAGGCAAATGGTGGTCGCGAAAATATTACCCGGTGAGTTTTACATCACCACGGAAAATATTGCCATCGCTACCACCTTAGGTTCTTGTATTGCGGCCTGTATCCGGGATACGCGCACCGGGATGGGCGGCATGAACCACTTTATGCTGCCCCATACCCTAAAAGAAGCGGCAGAGGTCAATTGGGGACAAAGAAAGCGAATTTGTGATGCCACCCGCTATGGCAATTATGCGATGGAGCACCTGATCAACAAGATTTTAAGCCATGGCGGGCGACGGTGTAATTTTCGCGCCAAGGTGTTTGGCGGCGGTAAGGTGTTAAAGCAAATGTCGGATGTCGGGCAAAGCAATATTGATTTTGTCCTGGGTTATCTCAAGGATGAAAATATCCGTATCGATAATGCCGATCTCGGGGGGGATTATCCGCGCAAAGTCATTTTTGAACCGGGCACGGGTAAGGTTTATATGAAACGTCTTGATAATTTGCATAACGATACCATAGTGCGCAGGGAAAGAGATTATAAATATAAAATCGACCATCAGGCAGTGGGTGGAGATATTGAACTGTTTTAGTGCCTGAGCTGAAACCGGCATTGAGCACTTTAGTAAAGGACATTACTAAATGAACAAGATCAAAGTGTTAGTAGTGGATGATTCAATTACGATACGTAATATCCTCACCTCGATATTGGCACAGGAGAGTGAGATTGAGGTGGTCGGGGAAGCTGAAGATCCCTATGACGCCCGGGAGAAAATCAAGCAGCTCAATCCCGATGTCTTAACCCTGGATGTGGAAATGCCGAAAATGGATGGCTTGACTTTTCTTGCTAATCTGATGCGGCTGCGTCCTATGCCTGTGGTGATGTTATCGACCCTGACCACCAAAGGGGCCGATACCACGTTAGCTGCCCTGGAAACCGGTGCCGTAGATTATATCACTAAGCCCGATGTCGAGGCGTTAATGGCAGAGCGGGACAGTTTCAGACAAACCCTGGTAACCAAGCTCAAAGATGCGGCAGGTATTAATTTAAAAAACCTGAAACTGAGCAAGAGTTTAACGGCAAAGCAAGATCTTCGGGAGCTGCCTTTTGCCGGCAGTGGACGACGAAACCACCTGATTGCCATCGGGGCTTCCACCGGAGGCACGGAAGCCATTAAAAGTATTTTGATGTGTCTGCCACCCACATCCCCTGCCGTGGTGATCACCCAGCATATTCCCGTGACCTTCAGTGCGCGTTTTGCTAACCGTCTTAATGCCTGCTGCCCAATGGCAGTACAGGAAGCCCGCCACGGGCAAAAAGTTCATCCGGGCAATGTCTATATTGCACCGGGGGATAAACATCTGAAAATAGAGCAAAGAGGTGGGGTTTTATTTTGTTTGCTTGAAGACTCTCCCGAAGTAAACCGACATAAGCCGGCGGTGGATGTTTTGTTTGACTCCCTGGTGCCTGTTGCCGGCAATGTCCAGGCGGTGTTGCTCACCGGTATGGGCCAGGATGGTGCCCGCGGCATGTTAAATTTAAAGCAACAAGGGGCCAGGACCCTGATCCAAAACCAGGCGAGCAGCTTGGTATGGGGCATGCCGGGAAAAGCCTATGCCCTTAATGCCCATACCGAGCAGTATCCGCTGGGGGACATCGCCGCTACTTTGCTTGATTTTGCTTTGCTTAAACGAGGCCAGATGAAGGAGGTATTAAATGTCAATGAATAAGTTATTACCTCAAGCACTGTTTTCTACTCTGTCTTTATCCATTGTCGGGATTTTTGGCGTGGTACTTGCCTTGCTCAATGTCTTTTTTACCGGGCAGGTCTTTCTTGATATTTTATTGTTAATCAACTTGCTAGCCCTGTTTGCTCTGACATTGCGTAATAGTTTGCTGCAAAAAGTGTTATCACCCGGGCCGCCTGGCGCGCAGCAAGACATAGGGCAAACGGCTAAGCAGCCAAATCTGCAGCCAAGCGAGCAGCTAAGGATACGGTCGGTGCTGACGGATTTGAATAAATCCCTGTCGCAGGAAGTAGAGGTCATAGGCAACGAAGTCAGGCGTACCAGTACCGTGCTCAGTGATGCCGTTTCCGGAGTCTCCGGTAGTTTCAAGGGATTACAGGAAATAAGCGATGAACAGCAGCGCTTGTTTAATGAAATCGTCGATTGTAAACATGACCCCGATGGCGGCCAGGTCAATGTCTTTGCAGCCTTTGTTGATAACTCGCGCCAGGTGCTGGATGATTTTGTCGAAGTGATAATCAAAACCAGCAAGCAGAGCCTGGAAACCATGTACTTTATCGATGAAATGGCTAAGCAGTTTGAGCAGGTATTTAATTTCCTCGGGCAGGTGGAGAACCTGGCGAGCCAGACCAATTTGCTGGCGTTAAATGCCGCCATCGAAGCGGCACGGGCCGGTGAAGCCGGCAGAGGTTTTGCCGTTGTTGCCAACGAGGTCAGGGCGCTTTCCCTTAATTCAAGTGAATTAAACAGCAATATTCGCCAGTCTATTAATCAGGTGCAGGGGATTATCGGCAAACTCAGGGATTCGGTTGAAGTGATCGCCTCTGCCGATATGAGTTCAACCCTGGAAGCCAAAGACAGGGTGAAGGACATGATGGCACAGGCGGAAAGGGTTAGCCAGCAAACCCATGGCATTGTGGATGAACTGGCGTTGCTCTCGCCTAAGCTCAATGAAAGTGTTTCTGTCGGCATACGCTCTTTGCAGTTTGAAGATTTAACCCACCAGATCCTCGATTCCGTCACCAGCAACCTGGAGCGTTTAAAAGCCATTGCCGGAGAAATGAATCAATTAGAGCATTCGGCTGAGCATAACATTGACAGCCAGTTAAGGAAATTACAGCTATGTTGTCAGCAGGTGTTTGAGCAAACGAAATCTGCCGACAAACATCGTACCGTCGAACAGGCATCAATGGAGGAAGGGGCCATTGATTTATTTTAACAGCGCTAACTTTTTCGTTAGGTCAGGCAAGGCAGGGAGTTTTTATGTCGATTGAAAAAATTGTTTCAGCAGATAATCAAAATGTTTCTATCGCGATTGAGGATAGGTTCGATTTTTCATTACATCAGAAATTCAGGGAATCGTATGCCGATTGCGATACTAACGGCACGACTTTTACCCTCAAATTGGATAAAACCAGTTATATGGACAGCTCTGCGCTGGGCATGATTTTATTGCTTAAAGATCATGCGGATAAAATCTCCGGCAAGGTGATCATTAATAAGCCCAATGAAACCGTGAATAAAATCCTCGAGATTGCCCAGTTTCATCGCCTGTTGACCATAGAGCTGTAAAACATGAATGCCATGGTTGAAAACCCGGATGCCAAACTTGCCTTGGTGGTCGATGATTCCGAGATGCAGTGTATGATTTTAAAGAACCTGCTTATGGAGGAAGGTTATCGGGTGTTAACCGGCAATGACGGTGCCAGGGGGGTCGCTTTATATATTGAGCATTTACCGGATCTGGTGTTGATGGATATCAATATGCCGGTGATGGACGGTTATGAAGCGGCAAAGCGTATTAAAAGCTTGTCGCCGAACAGCTTAGCCCCCTTGATCTTTATCACCAGCATGGACTCGGACCAGGCCTTTGTCGATAGTATCGAAGCCGGTGGCGATGGTATTTTGACCCGGCCATTTTCTCCGGAGGTTTTTAAAGCCAAGATCAAATCCATCCAGCGGATCAGTAATTTATATAGCCAGGTGAAAAACTTGCAGCAGGAGCAGCAACAAGATGCCGAACTGGCAGAGCAAATTATGTCCGGGGTGATCGAGGCGAGAAATTTTGCCCTCGACCGTATCGGCATCATCAAACAGGCAGCAGCCTTGTTTAGCGGTGATATCCAGTTAACGGCGTTATGCCCCGGGGGCAATGTTAATGTGTTGCTGGGGGACTTTACCGGCCATGGCCTGCGCTCGTCTATTGGCGCCATTCCCCTGGCCGAAACTTTCAGGGTGATGACGAAAAAGGGCTTTTCCCTGCTGGAAATCATTGATCAGATCAACCGGCAGTTATATGAGTTATTGCCGGTGGATTTATTTTGCTGTGTCTGCTGTGTCAGTATTTCCAGCCATGAACGCTCCGCTTATGTCTTTAATGCCGGGTTGCCGGATACCTATATCTTCAATTTTGAAGGAAAAATTAAGCATAAAATTAGCTCTAACCATATTCCTTTAGGGGTGATGCCGAACCTGTTGCCGCAGGCCCAGTTGCAGGTCTTTAGTGTCGAAAACAACGACAGGGTGGTGCTGATCAGTGACGGTATCCTGGAGGCGAGAAATCATCAGGGGGAAATGTATGGTGCCCGGCGCTTTGAGTTTGCCGCCAAACAAGGCTTTTATCATGGGGATATTCCCGGCAAGGTCTTTGATGCCGTTGATGAATTTTGTCAGGGCAGGCCGCAGGAAGATGATCTCTCTCTGATTGATATTCCCTGTCATGGCTGGGAGCAAATCCCGGCATCGGATGAAGCTGCCCACAGTCTTGCCATCAGTGAAATGCATGACTTATATCTGGAGTCCGAGCCGAGCTGGAAATGGCAATTAAAGCTCACCGGCCAGCGCTTGGCCTTGGTAAACCCCGTGCCTATGGCGATGGGACAAATTCAGGAAATAGAAGGTAATGGCGAGCACTGGAATAATATGTACAGCATTTTAACCGAGCTTTATGTCAATGCCCTGGATCACGGTATTTTAAGGTTAAATTCCGAGTTGAAAAATTCAGCGGCCGGCTTTGCCCATTATTTTATGGTCAGGGAGTCGAGGCTGAAGAATTTGACCTGCGGCATGATAGATATCAGCTTGAGTTATCACCCCTTACAAAGTGGCGGAAAAATGATCATCACCATAGTCGATGATGGTGAGGGATTTGACCTGGCGGCCTTTTATGAGCACAGGCTCAAGCTTAAACAGGCGGACAAGGTCATGTTATGTGGCCGCGGTATAGATCTGGTGCATCAATTGTGTGAAAAGCTTGAATATATGGACGGTGGCAATAAGGTGCAGGCTACTTATGTCTGGGCGAAGTAATGCCAAGGCGCTTCGGGGGGATTTTATTGGCTGTTGAGTGTAAAGCATCTACTGGGGTTTATTAAAAATTATGAACATATTGGTGGTTGATGACAATAAATGTATCCGGGATGTGATCGGGGCTATGGTGCTGGCCAGTGATCATCAGCCAGTGCTTGTTGATGGCCACGTAGCTGCGCTGGAGAAATTAAGGCGCCAGGTCATCGATGTTATTTTAATGGATATTGAAATGCCTGAGGTGGACGGCCTGACCCTGACCCGCATGGTGAGAAAGGAATTTAGCCAATGGATCCCGATTATTTTTCTCAGTGCCAATGACAGTGCCCGTTGTCTGGCAGAAGGTATCAAAGCCGGTGGGGATGATTATCTGACCAAACCGGTGAAAGAAGAGATTTTAAATGCAAAAATTTTGGCGATGGCGCGTATTGCCAAAATGAAACAGCAGCTGGATGAGGCCAATAAAAAACTGGAAATGCTCAGCTGCATCGACCCGTTAACAAATGTACTCAACCGCAGGGGATTGGAACAAGAGCTGGATGCGGTTTGGCAAAAAAATATCCGGCAAAGGGGGGAATTATCCCTGCTGATGCTCGATATCGATTTTTTTAAAGCCTACAACGACAACTATGGTCATCCCCGGGGAGATCAGTGCCTGCAGCGGGTGGCTTCGGTACTGGCGGCAACTTTACTTAAAGGCGCTGAGCTGCTCGCCAGGTATGGCGGTGAAGAATTTGTCATGCTGCTACCTTCGACTTCGCTGTCACAGGCGAAAAATCGGGGACGAAACATCATAGCGGCGTTAAACCAGGCGGAGATAGTGCATGAATATTCTGATGTTGCCCCCAGGGTAACTGTCAGTATTGGCATATCTAACAGTACGCTGGGGGCAAAAGACCCGCTGGCGCTGATAGAGCAGGCGGATCAGGCTCTGTATCAGGCAAAGCGCCTTGGCCGCATGCAATGTGTGTTGTTTCAGAAAATGACGACAGCATGGTGTTTGGATAAATAAACGCGGATCTCATCCATAACTCACAGGAAGTAAATGGCCATGTCACAACCTAAGGTATTAATTATTGATGATGACAGAGAATATCTGGAGTTATTAACCGAAGCCCTCGAAGGCGATTTTGTGGTGAAATGCGCCCATAATTTTTCCATGGCGGAAATGCTGCTCAGTGATTTACCGCCTTTTGATATCGCTTTGGTGGATGAGCATCTCAAAGAGGCAAAAGGCTCGGCCTGGATAAAGCAGCAAACCCGGGGCGGAACCTCGGTCAGATCTTTTGTGCTCTATTCGGGCATGGCAACGGAAGAGGCTATTTTAGCCGGATTAGAATGCGGCGCCGATGATTTTCTTTGCAAACCTATCTCTTTGCTGGCGTTAGCCAATAAACTTAAAAAGCTCATTGCCTACCAGCATAAGATCAAAGACTTTGAAGCCGAGCTGCACTCTAAAGATAATGTCATCAGTATTTCCATGGCACAGGCCGCTAAATATGGCGCTTGTATGCAGTTAAGCTCCCGCCTGAACCATTGCGACAGTTATGAAAAGATCCGCGATGAAGTGTTTCATTACTTTTACAATATGAACTTACATGGCTGCCTGGCGTTTTACCCGTTAAATGAAAGCGCCATTTTTTACCATTCGCAAAAAGGCTGCTGTTCGCCGGTTGAAGTGGAAGTGATGGAAATCTTAAAAGCCAAACCCCGTTTATACCGTTTTGGTCCCAGAACCATTTTTAATCATAGCCTGGTCTCTATTCTTATCCTTAACCTCGAAGAAGGTCATATCGACACTGATATTTATATTGATGCCCTGGCATCGGTGATCGAATGTATCGGTGCGAGAATGGAATTTATTACCTACAAACATTCCTTGCAGCAGGTGGAACAACAGATCCAGGAAGCGGTCTTTAAGACCAAGAAAATGCTGGGGATTTCAAAACTTCACCAGCAGGAGGTGATGTCGGAAATCGTACAAAACATTGGCATGAGTTTCCATGTCCTGGACTTAAATGAAGAGCAGGAAAGTTATTTGACCAGCCTGGTACACAGCGCCCTGAAAAAACACACCCAGGATGATATTAACTTTTTGGAAGTCAGTCAGTTATTAGATCTGGCGCTGGCCAGTGTCGATAAACTGCAAGCACTCAATAGCGGGCAGCAGCTTTCCTGTGAACTTGATGAAGAGGATGAGTTATTTTGAAGTCCGTACCCAGCCTTGAGCTTAAGGATATTCCCTTACCGGCATTTGCGCTGGGAAGCGCCTTTGACATTGCCTCGGTTAATGATGCCCTGGTGACCTTAAGCGGCTACCGGGAACATGAGTTAGTCGGTATGGCGGTACAGGCATTACTGCCGGCTTACCCGGGAGGAAAATTGTCCGGGGCAGCAGGCTCTGCCGGGGCTAAGGAGGAAAGCGGCGATGAAAATGGCAGCATCAAGCGCTCAGCTCCCTTCGCCGAGGAAAAAAATAACGGCCCTGTCAGCTTAGCCTTGCTGGCAAAAGACGGGAAAAAACAGTTGATGGAGCTGCGCTCTCAAACCATCGACAGCCAGGTATTTGTGTTTCTGACCCCGGGCAGCAGCGGATCTGCGCCGCTGGCTGACAATAATGCCGATGAAAGCGAGCAGGCCTACTGGGAGTGGCAAGGAGATAAAGAAGAGGTTTATTATTCTTCCCGCTTTATGGCGCTGCTCGGTTATGAAAACCGTGCTTTTAGCGGGCCTGTCTCTTTTTGGGAAAAACACATCAATAAAGCTGATGTCACACTGTTTAACCAGCAGCTGGCACAGGCAACGTCAGGCAAGCGCACTAAGGTGAACTTCAGCCTTAAGCTGGTGGATAATAGCGGCCAGGAAAAGTGGGTCAATATCCAGGCGAAAGTCCGGCAAAGTAAACCCCAGCATAGTAACGGGCAGCAAGTGTGCCGCCTGGTGGGGATGATGAAGGATGTCAGCAGAACGCCGTTTTTGCTCAGCCCGGGGCAAGGGCAAGAGCGCTATTTAGGCCTGGTCGAACACTTGAGTATTTGCGGGCACTGGCGCTTTAGTCCCGATGACGAGAAATTTTTCTGGTCAAGCGGGGTATTTAAAATTTTTGGCATTCGCCCTTCGAACTACCGGCCAAGCATTGAAGAAAGTGCACACTTTTTTGTGCCGTCGCAGCGGGAGCTGTTGAAAAAACATTTGTTAACGGCGGTAAGCAGTGCTAAGGGCTTTTATTTTAAGACCTGCATTAAGCGTCCTTCGGGGCAAAAAGTCAAAATTGAAACCATAGGGGAAGTTGAGCTGGATCAGCAGGGCAAGGTGATTTCCATTTTCGGTTTGTTCAGGGATATCACCCGCACCGAGGAAGTATTTGAAAAGCTTAAACTGCTTGCCATGGTCAATTATACCATCAAGGTGCCGATATTTTTTATCGATGATAACGATAATGTCGTCTATCAGGATTTGTCGCCCCAGGGGGACAGTGAAAAATCGACCTTGTTTAATTACATTAATTTTAGTATTACCGATTACCTGGCGCTGAAAAAGACCACGAAATTAAAAGGGCAAATCAAAAGAAACCATATCAGTTTTGACAAGTTTAATACCGTTTTTAACTTGTGCGTGACCTATGAGGCACAGGAAGGGATTTATATCTGGATCGTGGAAAATGTCACCGATAACTTTCGTAAAGAGCAGCAACAGATCATCAGCAACCGTTTAGCCTTGCTGGGCAACACCTTTGGCAATGTCTCCCATGATATCAACAATGTCCTGGGAGTTGCTCTGGGAGCCATTGAAATGTTGGAGCTTAAATATGCCCAGGGAGAGCGGGAAATTTCCGGTTATATTGACCGGGTGAAAAATGCCATAGATAAAGGGAAAAGCGTGACCGAGCGCTTATTGGCGTTTACCCGTAAACCGCCGGTTAAAGTGGTGGAATTTGATCCGATCCGCGAGATCAAGGAAAACAAGTACCTGTTTAAACAGTTGTTGCCCAGCTCTATTGAGTTAAGTTTTGCCTTTGCCCCGGTGCATTGCCTGATCCACTTTCCGCAGGGGGAATTTATTAATATTTTGCTCAATATTGTTTTAAATGCCCAGGATGCCATCAAGGAAACCGGGGAGCCGGGGAAAATTGAGCTCTCTGTGCTCTTGAATCAGGAAAAGCAGCTGGAAATTCATGTCAAAGACAGCGGCACAGGCATAGCGCCGGAAAATATTTCCCGGATATTTGATCCCTTTTTCAGCAGCAAGTCCATCAACAAAGGCAATGGTATCGGCCTGGCCAATGTCTACAGCACTATGTACAAGCATAATGGCCTGATCCAGGTACAGGGTAAATGCGAACTGGGAGGGGCGCACTTTACCCTGATCTTTAACTGCCAGCTGGAAGAAGAAGAGATACAGGAATATGCCGCACTTTTGCCGGGACTCAATATCAAGGATAAAAATGTCCTGATCCTTGATGACGAAGTCAGTATCAGTGAATTTATTGCCTTATATCTTGAAAGTGAAGGGGCATTTACCACCTATGCCAATAATAAGGAAGAGTTGCTGGCACATCTGGCAAGCGGGCAGGATTACGATATTTTTATTACCGATATGATCATGCCGGATTTGTCGGGCCGTGAAGCGGTAAACCTGGTCAAAGCAAGGTTTCCCGAGATCAAGATCTATTCTATCAGCGGTTATATCACCCATGAAGACAGGAAGTGGCAATACCCTGTATTGAGAAAACCTTTTAACTCTAAGGAGTTGGCAGACTTTTTGATGCGCTAGCAAAAGAAAGCAAATAGCCAGGGAATGACAAAAGAGCAAGGAATAAGTTTCGATGACGGTAATGGCAGCAGTGTTTGGTAAGGAAACTTTCCCGGTAACGGCGTTTGAGCCCGTCTGCCCGGTGGTGAGCTTGCTTGTCCTGATCAGGGGCTGGGCCTGGTGTGGGGGGACAAATGAATAAACCGGTTGCCACAGGCATAGCCGGGCAAAATGGCGGGCAGGGGATCTCCAGTGTAAAGCGCTACGGGATACAATCTTTGCTGGTTAAAATTGTCCTGGCGGCGGTGTTATTTTGTCTGCTGGCCCTGCTCGGTATTGGCGGCTTTTTATATCAGCAAACCAGCCAACTCCAGCAGGAGCAAAAATTAAAGGAACTTGAACAGCGCAGCCAGCTGGTGACACCTGTTTTACGGGATTTCTATTATAATGCCCGTGCGGATGTGCTGATGCTTGATTACGGCATTAGTTTGGCAGAAAGAGGCTTAGCAGAACAAGCTCCGGCTCAGAAAATACCAGGGACAAAAAAGTTAACCGCAGGCGTAGCGGATAAAATGGAGCACATGTTCCGTATGTTATTAATGCGCAGCCGTCTTTATCATAAAATCAGTTATTTTGAAGTGGCGGAGGCTATTACGGAGAAAATCAGCCTGACACGCGAGAAAGATAAAGTCGTTAAGTCAACGCTGGCGTTACAAACCTTAGGGTTAAATTTTATCTCTGAGCATGAGTTGTTGTTTTATCAGGGAACCGAGGCCGATGTTTTTCAGGGACGCCAGGCGTATTTTTCCCCGATAGCCCTGAAGCAGCAAGGAAAACAAGGCCTCAGACCTCCTAAAGTGGTTATGAAGGCTATCTTGCCCAGGTACGACAGTCAATCTTTGGCGTCGGGCCGCGTCGGGGGAAAAGAAGGCTTGCTGGGCCTGATATTACTTGAGCTTGACTTTAATGCCTATATGCAAGTGCTGGTTGACGGGCCTCTGGCTGATTTGGATTTTTATCTGGCCAATGCCGACGGTGATTATCTTTATTATGCCCAGTCCCCTGATTCATTAAGTTTCAGGCCGGATGGTTACCGGTTACAGGATGAGTTTCCCCAGCTACAGGCTGTTATGGATAAGCATTTGCTCTTTAAGAAATTAAGGCAGTTAACTTTAGCCACGGGGGCGATCAGCGGCGAAAGTCAGCTAACAACTGATATGGCTTATTACAGCCGCATCTCTTTAGCGGACTTGGGCATTGCCGGGCATCTTAATTTTCTACTCAGATCTCCCCATCATGGTTACCAGGTGGTGGTCAACTGGATACAGCAGCAGGGTTTTTTCCTGATGCTGGCCTGGATCATACTGGTGCTGGGGCTTGTGGTTTATGGTGCCCGTAAATTGCTGGCGCCGTTACAGGTCTTAAATGACAGCATACAAGGGTACGAGGTTAGCGCCAAGGTGGATTTACCCGCTGGCAGGCGCGATGAAATTGGCGAGCTCAGTAATAGCCTCTCCCGGGTATTTTCTACTTTTAGCAAACAGCTGTTTGCCCAGGAAAAAGCACTTAGCCAGGCAAAAGATTTTTCCGCAGGCTTACAGGGAGTGCTGGATTCGATTGCCGATGCCGTGGTTAATATCAACCCCGAAGGTAAGATCCTTTCCTTAAACCAGGCGGCCCAAAGAATGTTCGGTTATCAGGAAGAGGAAGTTAAAGGAAAAAGTATCAGGGTGTTGATGCTCGATACCAAGGGCAGGCAAGGGGCCAATGCGGTACTCGATTATCTGCGCTCGGGCATTAATTGTGTCGGCGGTAAAGGGGAGGAGTTGACGGGACTTCGTCACGATGGCGATGATTTTCCCATGTATCTGGTATTGACTGAGGTGATGACCCGGGAAGGCAAGCTTTATACCGCCATGATCCGGGATGTGACCGCCAATAAACTGATGGAAGAAGAGCGGGTCCAGGTACTGAAAAAAACCAAGGAGCTGGCCTGGCGCCTGGACTTTGCCCTGGCGGCTCCCGGGATAGGGGTCTGGGATTATCATGTGCTGAGCGGCAAGGTGACCTGGGATGAGCGTATGTACCACTTATACGGGGTTGAAGCCAATTGCGGGCTCGACCCCGCCGATTTATGGAAATCCAGGATGCACCCGGATGACCTCGAGACTGTTGAAGCTAAGGTGGCGGCGACGGTAGAGACAGGCAAGGCCCTTAATACCACCTTCAGGATCTTGCTGCCCGGGGGCGTGATAAAATATATCGAGGTCCATGCCAAAGCCATGTCTGATGGTTATGGCGGCATTATCCGCCTGGTGGGCACCAATATTGACGTTTCCGAGCAACAAAATTTACAAAACCTCAAGCAGGAGGCCCTGGAGCTGGCGGAAGAGTCTTTGCGGTTAAAATCTGAATTTTTAGCCAGCATGAGTCATGAGATCCGTACCCCCATGAACGGGGTTTTGGGCATGTTAGGCCTGCTTGAGCACACCGAATTGTCCAAGCAGCAGCAACATTATATCGAACTGGCCAGTAGCAGCGCCCAGTCCCTGTTATCCCTGATCAATGATATTCTTGATTTCTCCAAAATCGAAGCCGGTAAACTCGAGTTGGAGATCATTGATTTTGATCTGCGTACCCTGCTCGGCAATTTTGCCGAATCTATGGCGGTACGCTCGCAGGAAAACAATACCGAGCTTATTCTTGATGTCTCGGGGTTAGACTTTTACATGGTCAAAGGAGATCCCGGGCGTATCCGCCAGATATTATCTAACCTGGTGGGTAATGCCATTAAATTTACCAGCGAAGGGGAGATAGTGATCAAGGCTGCCATTTCCGAGTCGGGGCAAAACCAGTCGCTGATGTTGCATTGCTCGGTGACAGATACCGGCATCGGCATTCCCAAAGATAAAGTGGGTCAGCTGTTTGACTCCTTTACCCAGGTGGACTCTTCCACCACGCGAAAATATGGCGGTACCGGGCTGGGACTGGCGATAGTAAAACAGCTTTGCCAGTTAATGGACGGGGATATCCGGGTATCGAGTGAATTGGGACAGGGCAGTACCTTTAGCTTTGAGATCTGTGTGAGGGCCTGCGAGCAGAAAAAAGTCATGATGCCGAGTGTGGACATCAAAGGTACCCGGATTTTAATTGTTGATGATAACAGCACCAACCTGGAAGTGCTAAAAACCCAGCTAGAGCAATGGGGGGCCAAGGTGACCCAGGCGAAAAGCGGTTATGAAGCGATGGCGCTGGTGGAGCAGACGCCGGAGAACTTTTTCCGGGTGGCTATTTTGGATATGCAGATGCCGGGTATGGATGGTGCGACTTTGGGGGCCAAGATCCATAACCACAGCAACAGCCGTGAGACCAAACTTATCATGATGACCTCTATGGGAGAGCGCGGAGATGCCAGTTACTTTGCCGAATTAGGCTTTTGCGCCTATTTTCCCAAACCTGCCACCACTTCTGACTTATTTGATGCCCTCACTGTTGTGGTTGAAGGTAAGGAAGCACTGGAAGTGGCGCAACCTTTAGTGACCACCCACCATTTACAAAGCCTCAAACGCAATACCAGCGAGGGAGAGGTTGCAGCAGATGCCCGTATCTTGCTGGTGGAGGACAATCAAATTAACCAAACCGTGGTTCAGGGGATATTAGCCAATTTGGGAATACAGGCAGATGTAGCCAATAACGGCCTTGAAGCCATTGCCAAGCTCAACGCTTCAAAAAGTGATCGCTTGTACCAGGTGATTTTTATGGATTGTCAAATGCCTGAGATGGACGGTTATGAAGCCACCCGTAAAATTCGCCACGGGGCAGGCGGCGAAGCCTATTTACATGTGCCTGTTATTGCCATGACCGCCAATGCCATGAAAGGCGATAAGGAAAAATGTTTAGCGGCGGGCATGAGCGATTATACCACCAAACCGATTGACGGCGATATTATCGAGCAAAAGCTGATTTACTGGCTTAAAGAGGAAAGGAAGTTAGATATCAATCAATATTTGACCGCCAGCCGGATTATTGCTGCACAAACCCCTGCCGGGCAAGAGCAAGATGAACAGCAAACGCCGGCGAAAACCGTACAGGCAAAAGCGGCACCGGAACAAACGGCCCCGGCAACACAGAGCCCCAGTGTCTTTAAAGACGAGCCTCAGGATGAAATCTGGGATAAGGAAGGCTTTTTAAAGCGCATCCGTAACAACGAAGAAATTGCCCGCACCTTAGTGAACATGTTTTTAGAGGAAATGCCCGAGGTGATTGAATCTTTATACCTGGCTATTGCCGAGAAAAATTTTGCCGATGTCGCCGCATTTGCCCATAAAATGAACGGTACCATGAAAAATATCGGCGGTATCAGCTCATCAAAAATTGTTGCGAAAATGGAAGAAGTCGCTAAAGCGGGAGATATTAACCTGTTGAATGAAATGCAGCCCCAGCTCAGTAGCGAGTTTGATAAATTTATGACGGTGCTTAATCAGTATTGACCTGCGCCATAAGGGATGGAAATAAGACCATGTATAAGATATTAGCGGTAGATGACGCCAAGGATACCTTGTTACTGCTCGAATTTGATCTCAGCGCTGAAGGCTATCAGGTTATGACCACAGATGCGGCAGACAGCGCACTGAGGCTCCTGGAAAAGGAGCATTTCGATCTGATATTACTGGACATGTATATGCCCGGCATCACAGGGATGGCGGCGCTGGAAGTGATCAAAAGGAAGGAAGCACTGCAGCATATCCCGGTGATCATGTTATCGGCTGCCGACGGTGAAGATGAAATTGTTGCGGCGTTGGAGCTGGGAGCGGATGATTATGTCACTAAGCCTTATATTGCCAAAGTCTTGCTGGCCAGGATACGAACTTCCTTGCGCCTGATGGAAAAAAACCGTGAGCTGGAAATTCTGGCCACCACAGATTTCTTAACCGGCATTAATAACCGTGGCCGCTTTTATGAGCTGGCAAGTAAGGCTTTTATCGAGTCGGTGCGGCAAAAGTCCGGCCTGGTACTGGCGATGTTTGATATTGATTTATTTAAACAGGTCAATGATAACTACGGCCATGAAGCCGGTGATAAGGTGTTGGTAGAATATACCCAACTGATGGGCAAGGTTTTCAGAGAGTACGATATTCTTGGCCGCCTCGGGGGGGAAGAATTTGCCGTGTGCTTTCCCTATACGGTGATAGAGGAAGCCATCAATGCCTGCGAGCGGTTTCGCCTTTGCCTTGAGCAACACGCCATCTTACCCGGCAAACAGGCGCAAGAAACCTTGTTTGTTACCGTCAGTATCGGGGTAGCATCAACGACCATTGCTTCCCCCGGATTAGATGATCTGATCCGCCGGGCAGACTTGGGATTATATGAGGCGAAAAACACCGGGCGCAATAAAACCATCAATGCCGACAAGCTGCAACCAATTAATGAAACACAAGCGCCGTTGATCGATTATATTGATACTATGAATGACGAAGAACCTGCGCCGAAAGTACCCCAGCCACAGGAGTTCCCCGGCATAGATCAGAAAATCGGTCTGGGTAATGTGCTTGGCGATAAAAGCCTGTTTAAGGAGATACTGGTGATGTTTTACCAGGATCATCATGACGATAAGGAAAAGCTGCAATCGGCGCTGTCAGCTAAAGATCATGCGACGGCAAAACATCTGGCCCACACCTTGAAAGGGGTTGCAAGCTCGGTTGGCGCCATGGCGCTGTTTGAACGGGCCAAGGTCCTGGACAAGGCCCTCAGTGGGGGAGAAAAAGAGCAATACCAACTGTTGTTTGAAGGGGTGGCGGCAGAATTAATCAAGGTAATGGCAGGTATAGAGCAGGAGCTGGCGGAGCAGCTTCATAATGTCAGCAGTTAGTTGCCGCCGGGGGTTAGTCGAGCTCTATCTGGATATCGGTTACCGGCAAGGAGCAGCAGGTTAATATTTCTCCTTCGCCGACAAAAGCCAGCGGCTCCCCCTGAGGGTAAATAACCTGGCCCCGGTGCAGGATGACCCGGCAGGCGCCGCAAAATCCGTCGCGGCAATGATAATGTACTTCCACATCGGCACCCTCAAGGCATTCAAGGATGCTGGGATATTGCCCGGTGCAGGCGATGTTTTTTCCTTCAACGCTGATCACCGGCGCTTTTGGCTTTTCTGCTTGTGCCTGTACCTGGCGCTTTTCGCCATGCTGTTGCCCGCCGGCGCCAGGTGGCTTTACTTCCCTCTGGCAAGGTGTTTCCGGTTTACTCATGATGATCGTGACTGCCCCGGTGTTTGCCCGGGCGGGGCAGGCACTTAGAGATCAAAATCATCAAAATCATCGGAAGAAACCGCAGAGTCCACTTGTCCCACCAGGTAGCTGGAAATTTCTGTTTCCTGCGGCGCCACCTGGACATTATCGCTGACCAGATAAGCATTCATCCAGGGCAGGGGATTGCTCTTGATGGCAAAGGGGCTGGTCAGGCCGATAGCCGCCAGGCGCTGGCTGGAGATGTATTCGATATACTGGTTTAAGATTTCGGCGTTGAGGCCGATCATCGAGCCGTCTTTAAACAGGTACTGGGCCCATTCCTTTTCCTGGTCGACCACATCAAGGAATATCTGCAGCGCCTGATCTTTCATCTGCTCCGAAATTTCCTGCATTTCCGGATCGTCTTTGCCCGACATCCAGTTATTCAGGATATGTTGGGTGCCGGTCAGGTGCAGGGCTTCATCGCGGGCGATCAGTTTAATGATCTTGGCATTGCCTTCGAGTAATTCCCGCTCGGCAAACGCGAATGAACAGGCAAAACTGACATAAAAACGTATTGCTTCCAGGGCATTGACCGAACAAATGGCCAGGAATAACCGCTCTTTGAGTTTACGCTTTGAAACCTCAAGGGTTTTACCGTCAACTTCATAACGGCCTTCTCCTTGGGATTGCAGCAGCTGAGTGGTGAGGATGACGTCATCAAAATATTTGGCGATGCTGGTGGCACGCTTTAATATCGCCGGATTGACCACGATATCGTCAAACACTTCACTGGGATCGGTAAACAGGTTACGTAAAATATGGGTGTAGGAGCGCGAGTGAATGGTTTCACTAAAGGCCCAGGTTTCTACCCAGGTTTCTACTTCCGGCAGGGAAACCAGCGGCAGCAGCACGGCATTGACGGATCGGGCCGCCATAGAATCGAGCAGGGTCTGGTATTTCAGGTTAGAAATAAAAATATGTTTTTCCGAAGCGGTCAGGCTCTGCCAGTCGGCCCTGTCTTTGGAAACATCGATTTCTTCCGGGCGCCAGAAAAAGGAAAGTTGTTTTTCAATCAACTTTTCAAATGCCTGATACCTTTGTTGGTCATAACGGGAAACATTCACGCTGTTCCCCATAAACATAGGCTCTAACAAGGCATTGTTGGGCGTTTGATTGAATGTGGTGTACGACATTAAATACTCCTGGAAATCTCCCCCGGGGGAGGTGACAAAATCAAAAAAATTGCGTAACGTTTGTGACTTATTGTCTCTTTAGCGTGTAAAACCCGCAACCTGAGTTGCGGGTTTTCGTTGGCTTAGATCTTACACGCGCCGCCTTCACAGCCGTCGTCTTGTCCCTGATCGCTGGCGCCGTCCCGGGTATTGTGATAATACATGGTTTTCACCCCAAGCTTGTAGGCGGTTAAAATATCTTTGAGGATCTGCTTAACCGGTACCTTACCCCCTTCAAAACGGCCGGGATCATAGTTAGTGTTGGCGGAAATGGTCTGGTCAATAAATTTTTGCATGATGCCGACCAGTTCAAGGTAACCTTCATTGCTGGGGATATTCCATAACAATTCATAGTTATCTTTAAGGCGCTGATACTCAGGTACAACCTGCTTTAAGATCCCGTCTTTACTGGCCTTGATGCTGATCAAGCCCCGCGGCGGCTCGATACCGTTAGTGGCATTGGAAATCTGCGACGAGGTTTCCGACGGCATCAGTGCCGATACGGTAGAGTTTCTTACCCCGTGCGCTTTAATGCTCTCACGCAGGCCTTCCCAGTCAAGGTGTAGCGGCTCATTGGTGATGTTATCGATGTCTTTCTTATAGGTATCAACCGGTAAGATGCCCTGGGACAATCGGGTTTCGTTAAACTTAGGACAGGCACCTTGCTCTTTTGCCAGTTCATTTGACGCTTTCAGCAGGTAATACTGAATTGCTTCAAAGGTACGGTGAGTGAGGTTGTTGGCACTGCCGTTGGAGTAAAACACCCCGTTTTTCGCCAGGTAATAGGCAAAGTTAATCACGCCTATGCCTAAGGTACGGCGTCCCATGGTGGCATTTAAGGCCGCCGGTACCGGGTAATCCTGGTAATCGAGCAGGCTGTCCAGGGCGCGTACCGCAAGATCTGCCAAACCTTCTAATTCATCCAGGGAGTCGATGGCGCCTAGGTTAAAGGCGGACAGGGTACATAAGGCAATTTCACCGTCGGGATCGTTAACATCTTCCATCGGCTTGGTCGGCAGGGCGATTTCCAGGCATAAATTACTCTGGCGAATGGGGGCTACTTTTGGCTCAAACGGCGTGTGGGTGTTACAGTGGTCGACGTTTTGCAGGTAGATACGGCCGGTGCTGGCACGTTCCTGGGCAAACAGGGTAAATAATTCAATCGCCTTGATACGCTTTTTACGGATGGAATCATCCTGCTCGTACTGGCAGTAAAGCTCTTCGAATTTATCCTGATCGGCAAAGAAAGCTTCGTAAAGGCCGGGCACATCGCTTGGGCTGAACAGGGTGATAGATTCCCCTTTGATCAGACGCTGGTACATCAGCTTGTTAAATTGCACGCCGTAATCCAAGTGGCGGACACGGTTCTCTTCAACACCGCGGTTGTTTTTCAACACCAGCAGGCTTTCTACTTCCAGATGCCATAACGGGTAGAACAAGGTGGCTGCGCCGCCGCGAACACCGCCTTGTGAGCAGCTTTTTACTGCGGTCTGGAAATGCTTATAAAACGGGATACAGCCGGTGTGGAAGGCTTCACCGTTGCGGATATTGCTGCCCAGGGCGCGGATACGGCCGGCGTTGATACCGATACCGGCACGCTGCGAGACATATTTTACGATGGCGCTTGAAGTAGCGTTAATCGAGTCCAGGCTGTCGGCACATTCGATCAGCACACAAGAAGAGAACTGACGGGTCGGGGTGCGCACACCGGACATAATCGGGGTCGGTAAAGACAGTTTAAAGGTGGAAATGGCGTGATAGAAATTTTCCACATAAGTTAACCGGCTGTCTTTAGGGTATTTGGCAAATAAACAGGCGGCAACCAGGATATAGAGGAATTGCGCGCTCTCATAAATTTCCCCGCTGACCCGGTTTTGCACCAGGTATTTGCCTTCGAGCTGCTTAACGGCGGCATAGCTGAAATCAAGATCCCGGCTATGGTCGATAAAGCTTTCCATTTCGGCAAATTCTGCTTCGGTATAATCGCTGAGCAAGTGCTGATCGTATTTGCCGGCTTCCACCATTTTTACTACCTGCTCGTAGAGTTTAGGCGGCTCAAACTGGCCGTAGGCTTTTTTACGCAGGTGGAAAACGGCAAGACGTGCTGCCAGGTATTGATAATCCGGGGCTTCTTCGGAGATCAGATCGGCAGCGGCCTTGATAATGGTTTCATGAATATCTTCGGTCTTGATACCGTCATAAAACTGAATATGTGATTTTAATTCAACTTGCGAGACTGATACCTGATCCAGGCCTTCTGCCGCCCAGGTGATCACCCGATGGATTTTTTCTAAATCAATGAGTTCTTTTTCACCATTTCGTTTCGTTACAAAAAGATTACTGTTCATGAAATACCCGTAAAGCCAATTATTGTTTTAATTACCCGTTTATAGCGGCGAAAAAAAGTCTTCTGCGAATTTTGGAATAAATTTGCTGAATAACTAATGCACAATATATAGGGGTGTTTGAAAAATTCATCACAAGATAATGAGGTTTTAAGGCTATTGCAAGCCTAAAAATTCCTTGCATTTTTCTAAAAAGTCGCTCTCTAAAAACATGTTAGTAGTAACTAACTTAGCACATCTGTTTTATTTTGATATTTAGTAAACGCAACGATTATTTTGTCTTAATTTCTTTTCTATAATTATTTTGAACTAAGTTCAGTTATTTTATATCACTTGTTGAAATAAAAATGTTAAAACACCTATTTTACAAAAGCTTATTCTCAATTGTTCTTTGTTTGACCAACCTGGTTATAAAATAAACGCCAGAATTTGTGCCGGATCTTCGGCAAGTAAATCCGCCTGCCATGAGCGGCATACGTCAGTGTCGGCAATATAACCCCACTGCGCCACTATGGTGGCCATTTTAGCGTCATTTCCGGCCTGGATATCCCGCAGGGCATCTCCGACATAGACGCATTGCTCAGGGGCTAGGGCAAGCTGCTCGCTGGCATATAATAACGGCGCCGGGTGCGGCTTACGCTGCGCTAAACTGTCGCCGCCGACCGTTACGGCGCAATGTTCGAACAGCGGATAATGAGGCAGTAACTTCTGTGTCAGGGCAATGGGCTTATTGGTGACTACGCCCCAGGGAATGTTACGCTCGTTTAAAGCCGTTAATAAAGGGACTATTCCCCGGTAAAAACAGGTATGCTTGGCGATGTTTTCACGATAATAACGTAAAAACTGTTGGCGTAGCTGCTCGTAATCCAGCTCGGTCAGGGTATCGCCAAAACCCAGCTCAAGCAAACCTTTGGCGCCGTCGGAGGCCACCGGGCGAAAGGCCTCTGGCGGGACCTGCGCCATGTCATGCTGCTCAAGCACATGGTTTAATGCTGCGCCCAGATCGTTGGCGGTATCGAGCAGGGTGCCGTCAAGATCAAACAATACTCCCTGGTAGCGGTTGTTTTCGGTCATGATCATAACTTCCTGCAGCACAGCAGGTAGTTAACGTCCAGTCCGGGGGCCAGTTTATGGTTTTCCGTCAGCGGATTGTAATGGATGCCGGTAGCATCGATACATTTTAGCGCGCTGGCCTCTGCCCAGGAGATCAAGGTGGAAGGGCGGATAAATTTATCGTGATCATGGGTACCGTCCGGCACTAGCTTGAATAACTTTTCAGCCGCGACAATTGCCAGCAGATAGGCTTTAACGGATTTATTTAAAGTGGAGAAAAATACCAGACCACCGGGTTTGACCATATCGCTACAGGCCCTGACAATGGAAGCGGGATCTGGGACATGCTCGAGCATTTCCATACAGGTGACCACATCATAGGCTTGCGGCTGGCTTTGCGCCTGGGCTTCGGCGGTAATTTTCTGGTAATTAACCGTGACGCCCCCTTCAAGGGCATGTAACTTGGCGACCTTAAGGGGCTCTTCCCCCATATCTATGCCGGTAACTTCGCCGCCTAATTTGGCCAGGCTTTCGGCGAGTATGCCGCCGCCACAACCGACATCAATGATCTTTTTGCCGAAGATATCACCCAGATGTTGCGTTATAAACTGCAGGCGCAGCGGATTAATTTGATGCAGGGGTTTAAAATCACCGCTCAAGTCCCACCACTGGCTGGCAACTTTTTCAAATTTCGCGATTTCATCCGGGTTTACATTGATTGATTCTGACATGTAGGGTTTAGCATTTATTGATAGATGAGAAGATTCTAAACGAAACTTGTCGGCAAACCTAGTGATTAACATCAACAAATTGTCATCTAATGGCGAAAGGGGGTTATCCGTTTGTTTTGCTCTATTGCCTTGGCAAAATCGATAGACTTGGGGCGAATTTACCATTGCTTTTATTATAGCGGACTCATAAATTAATATGCAGACTCACGAACATAAGTTGATACACGATGAAAACAATTACAGAGCAGCTGGCCAATTATAAAAGTGTCCATCTTAACCGCAACAATATCATTACCCATTTTATCGGTATTCCCCTGATCATCTTCTCAATTGCCCTGGTGCTGAGCACGGTCACCTTTGAAATGTCATTAGATGCGATGAGTTTGCCGGATTTTATCAACGGCAGTTATCGCTTTACCCTGGCATTGATAATTGCAGCAGTTGTTATGGTGTATTACTTTATTTTGCATATTCCCCTGGCGCTGATGATACTGGCTTGCTTTTTCCCGGTTTTTTATGGGGCGCACCAGGTTGCTCAAGGGGAGGGCAGCTACATGCTGGCGGGCATTATATTTTTTGTCGGTTGGGTTTTTCAATTTATCGGCCATGGTTTTGAAAAAGCCAAACCTGCTTTTATTGACGATTTAAATCAGTTGCTGATAGGGCCGCTTTTTTTAATTGCTGAAATTTATTTTACCCTGGGACTTAATAAGGCGATGGCGAAAGATATTCATGATCAGGCACTGGAAAAGCGCCATCTGCTGGAACAGGCAAAAGCATAAGTTCATAGTAGCTGTCCCCGGCCGGGCTGAGCTTTGGCCGGGTAAGCGCACGCTCCTTTCGTCCATTGCGGTTAAATTCTAACCTTTTACTGCTTTTTATCGCGGTATAGCCAGATAAACAGCAAAAAAGTGGTCCCCCCGTCCCTTAAGGTTTACTCTCTTTTTTATCAGTAGGTTACATTTGTACCGTGCCGATAAAACCAGCGATTTTTCCACCCGGAAACCAGAGTTAAAATTATCCCTCACAAAGCAGTATTGCCGGCCAATATTTTGTGCTAATATCCCCAGTCGATTAAGAATAATAAGTTCGAAAATTTTCTGATTTAAGGGATACCGTCGATTTATGACCGATCTGGCTAAAGAAATAGTTCCAGTTAATATTGAAGATGAGCTTAAAACCTCATACTTAGATTACGCCATGAGCGTAATCGTCGGGCGTGCACTTCCAGATGTACGCGATGGCCTCAAACCCGTTCACCGCCGTGTATTATACGCCATGAACGTTTTGGGCAATGACTGGAATAAAGCATATAAAAAGTCTGCCCGTGTAGTTGGTGACGTTATCGGTAAATATCACCCTCATGGGGATACCGCTGTTTATGACACAATTGTCAGGATGGCGCAGCCATTCTCTTTACGTTACATGTTGGTTGACGGACAAGGTAACTTCGGCTCGGTTGACGGTGATTCTGCCGCGGCGATGCGTTATACCGAAATCCGCATGGCAAAAATTGCCCATTCCATCCTGGCGGACTTAGATAAAGAAACCGTTGATTTTGTGCCTAACTACGACGGCACTGAGCATATACCGGCGGTAATGCCGACCCGCATTCCTAACTTGCTGGTAAACGGTACTTCTGGTATTGCCGTGGGCATGGCGACTAACATACCGCCCCATAACTTAACCGAAGTGATCAACGGTTGCCTGGCGCTGATTGATAACAGCGACATCACTATTGAAGAGATTATGGAGCATATCCCGGGACCGGATTTCCCGACCGCGGGTATCATCAGTGGCCGTGCCGGTATTCAGGAAGCCTACCGCACCGGCCGCGGTAAGATAAAAATTCGCGCCCGCGCTGAAATTGAAGTCAACGAAACTTCGGGCAAAGAAACCATTATCGTGCACGAATTACCTTATCAGGTGAACAAGGCTCGCTTGATTGAAAAAATGGCGGAGCTGGTTAAAGAGAAACGCATTGAAGGCATTTCCGCCTTACGTGATGAGTCGGATAAAGACGGCATGCGTATGGTTATCGAAGTTAAGCGCGGTGAAGTCGGCGAGGTGGTATTAAACAACCTTTACAAGCTGACGCAAATGCAGGTTTCTTTTGGTTTGAATATGGTAGCCCTGGCGAACGGCCAGCCGAAACTGTTCAATGTCAAAGAAATGCTCGAAGCCTTTGTCTTGCACCGCCGTGAAGTGGTGACCCGCCGGACCATCTTTGAATTGCGTAAAGCCCGTGAGCGTGCGCACATCTTAGAAGGCTTGTCGATTGCATTGGCAAATATCGACCCGATTATTGAGCTGATCAAGAATTCGCCGTCGCCAAGTGATGCCAAGGAAGCCCTGGTTTCCCGCGGCTGGGCCTTAGGTAATGTTGCCGATATGCTTAGCGCTGCCGGTAACGATGCCGCCCGCCCTGAGTGGCTGGAGCCGGAATTTGGCATCCGTGACGGTCAGTATTACTTAACCATTCAACAAGCCCAGGCGATCCTGGACTTAAGACTGCATAAGTTAACCGGCTTAGAACATGAAAAAATTCTAAGTGAGTACAAAGCGTTATTAGACCTTATTGCCGAATTGATGCATATTCTTGCATCTCCTGAGCGTTTGATGGAAGTTATTCGCGAAGAGCTGGAAGTGATTCGTGATGATTTTGGTGATGAGCGTCGTACCGAGATAAGCTCTGCTTCCCATGATCTTTCCATGGAAGATTTGATCAACGAAGAAGATGTTGTGGTGACCCTGTCCCATGAAGGTTATGTCAAATACCAGGCATTAACCGATTATGAAGCCCAGCGCCGTGGCGGTAAGGGTAAGGCAGCTACTAAGATGAAGGAAGAAGACTTCATCGAACGTCTGCTGGTGGCCAATACCCATGATACGATTTTGTGTTTCTCCAACCGGGGACGCATGTACTGGTTAAAAGTCTTCCAGTTGCCGCTGGCAAGCAGAACGGCCCGTGGCCGTCCGATTGTCAACATCTTGCCACTTGAAGATAACGAACGCATTACCGCCATCTTGCCGGTACGCGAATACGAAGAAGATAAGTATATCTTCATGGCAACGGCATCGGGGACGGTGAAGAAAACCCGCTTGACGGAATATTCCCGTCCGCGCGCCAACGGTATTATTGCCATTAACTTACGTGAAGACGATACCCTGATAGGGGTCGACATCACCAACGGCGACAACGATATCATGTTGTTCTCCGATGCCGGTAAGGTGGTACGTTTTACCGAAGGTAAGAAAAACCCGGATGATGAGAACTTCGTGGTTAAACCGGTTGGCCGTAATGCTACCGGGGTACGCGGCATGAAGCTTGAAGGTGACGAGAAGGTGGTCTCACTTATCGTGCCTCATAACGAGGGGCCGGTACTGACGGTAACCCAGAACGGTTTTGGTAAACGTACCGAGCTGGAAGAATACCCGGCTAAGAGCCGCGCGACTAAAGGTGTGGTTTCCATTAAGGTCAGTGAACGTAACGGACCTGTTGTCGGCGCGGTGCAGGTGGAAGAGCAGGATGAAATCATGCTGATCACCGATAACGGCACTCTGGTCCGCACCCGGGTGAATGAGGTCAGCGTTATCGGCCGTAATACCCAGGGGGTACGTTTGATCCGTACCGCGGACGACGAGCATGTGGTGGCCTTGCAGCGCATCGATGAAATCGAAGAAAGCGAGCAGGCGGGTGAAGACGCTGGTGAGCCTTCAGCCGAAAGCAAAGAGTCTTCAGCCGAAGCCACTGATGCTTCAGCCGAGCAGGGGGCTGTTGAAAATGACGGCGAAACGCTCAGCGGCGGTGAAGAGGAATAATCACCGCAACGGATAAGCATTAAGGGCGGATTTACCGCCCTTTTTTTATTTACAGGAGCTAATGTATGTCATGGCTTTATGGATGAACAGTAATGGCATTTTCACCCTTGCCGTTTTTGCTGATTTGCCGTGTACTTGCCGAATAATAGCAGTGAAATGAGGGATACTCAGCTTTGGCGAATTTTTGACAACTCTTTTGAAGTTTTTTTGAAGATAACGAAGAAAAAGCAAAACACTATTAACAGAGGATAATTGCGTTATATGTCTGGTATTTTTAATTTTTGTGCGGGGCCGGCCATGTTACCCCATGAGGTGATGGCTAAGGCTCAGCAAGAGTTTATTAACTGGCAGGACACAGGCTGCTCGGTGATGGAATTAAGCCACCGCAGCAAAGAATTTGTTGCCCTGGCGAGCAAGGCTGAGGCCGATCTGCGTCAGTTACTCAATATCCCTGAAAATTATAAGGTACTTTTTTGCCATGGCGGCGGCCGCGGACAGTTCTCTGCCGTACCTTTAAACCTGCTTAAGCCCGGAAAGTCGGCGGATTATATTGTTTCCGGCTCCTGGTCGAAAGCGGCGGCGAAAGAAGCAGCCCAGTATGGTGAGATCAATATTCTCGATATCACGCAAGCGCACACCGACAGCAAAAGCGTGCTGGCGCCACAAGACTGGCAATTAAATCAGGATGCTGCTTATGTGCATTTTTGTCCCAATGAAACCGTAGACGGCATTGAAATTTTCGATTTACCCGAAACCTTTGGTGTGCCGATTGTCGCCGATATGTCATCGACCATTTTGTCTCATGAAATTGATGTAACAAAATTTGGCGTCATTTATGCCGGAGCACAGAAAAATATCGGTCCGTCGGGGTTAACTTTAGTCATCGTACGTGAAGATTTACTCGGCAATGCCGCTAAAGGCACACCGGCAATCATGAATTACCAGCTGCTGGCAGAAAATGATTCCATGTATAATACCCCGCCGACCTATGCCTGGTATTTAGCCGGCCTGGTATTTCAGTGGCTTAAAGACTTAGGCGGTGTGGCGGAAATTGCCAAACGCAATCAGGCCAAAGCAAAATTATTGTATCAATATATAGATAACAGCGGCTTTTATTATAATAACGTTATCCCTGAGCAGCGCAGTTTAATGAATGTGCCGTTCTGGCTTAAAGATGAAAGCCTCAATGCCCGGTTTTTAGCGCAGGCCGAAAAACACGGTTTGCTGGCCCTTAAGGGCCACCGTATGGTGGGGGGAATGCGTGCCAGCATTTACAACGCCATGCCGATTGAAGGGGTTAAAGCCCTGGTCGCCTTTATGGATAAATTTGCCGCAGAGCAAAGTTAAAGACAGTAAACGACAAAAAATAACAAACAAGCAGCAACAAACAAGAGTAAACAGTACTTATAAACAATAATTTGGAAAAAACATGTCACAAGAATCAACATCGCTTAGTTTTATCGCAACCCCCGCTAATGCCGTCAACGGAGAGATCACTGTTCCCGGTGATAAATCGGTTTCTCATCGCTCCATCATGTTCGGCGCACTGGCCGAAGGCACAACCCATATTTCCGGTTTTTTACCGGGACAGGATTGTCTTGCTACCATGAACAGCTTTAAAGCCATGGGTATCGAGATTGAAGGGCCGGATGCTGAGCAAAATGTGACGGTTTATGGTAAAGGATTACATGGTTTGACGGCACCTGAAAAGCCGCTGGATATTGGAAACTCAGGCACTTCCATTCGTCTGTTATCCGGTATTTTGGCGGGACAGCGTTTTAACGCCAGCATGGCCGGTGACAGCTCACTGAACAAACGCCCTATGGGCCGGGTGATCACGCCGTTAAAGCAGATGGGCGCCAATATTGATGCCGCCGTTGACGGTACCCCGCCTGTGGTTACCCAGGCATTGGGGCAAGATCAGCAGTTAAATGCGATTCACTATGATCTGCCCATGGCCAGTGCCCAGGTGAAATCCTGTGTCTTACTTGCCGGTATGTATGCGAGCGGCACTACCAGTGTCACCGAGCCGGGCATTACCCGGGATCATACCGAGCGTATGCTGACCGCTTTTGGTTACCCGGTAACTGTTGAAGGCAATAAGATTTCTATCGAAGGTGGTCATAAGCTTAAAGCCTGTGATATCCAGGTGCCGGGTGATATTTCATCGGCTACTTTCTTCATGGTGGCGGGCCTTATCGCCAAAGAAGGTCAAATAACCATCAAAAATGTCGGTATGAACCCGACCCGCATCGGCGCGATTAATATTTTGAAACAAATGAACGGCGATCTCACCGTGATGAACGAACGCATGGCGGGAGGGGAGCCGGTTGCCGATATCCTGGTAAAATCGTCGAATTTACAAGGTATTGATATCGATGAAAGGGATGTTCCCCTTGCCATTGATGAATTCCCCGCTATATTTATTGCCGCGGCTTGCGCAACGGGCACCACACGCTTGCGCGGGGCAGAAGAATTAAGAGTGAAAGAAAGTGATCGCATTCAGGCGATGGCTGATGGTTTAACCATTTTAGATATAAACTGTACGGTATACGATGATGGTATTGATATTATCGGTGGACAAATCACGTCTGGCACAGTGGACAGCCAGGATGATCACCGTATCGCCATGTCGTTTGCTATCAGCTCATTAAGAGCGACCGGCGCGGTCACGATATTGGATTGTGATAACGTCGCCACTTCATTTCCAAACTTTGTAGCTTTGGCAAATCAAGTTGGCCTGTCGCTAAATCAGGAATAATCAAATGAACGAACAAGTCCCCGTAATTACAGTAGATGGCCCGAGCGGCGCCGGTAAGGGCACGGTTGCGAAAATTATCGCCGACCAGCTCGGCTGGCATCTGCTTGACAGCGGCGCCATCTACCGGGTGCTGGCGGTTGCAATCCAGCACCATAATGTCAGTGTCGAAGAGGAAGAGCCCCTGATCCCGATGGCGGCGCATTTAGATGTGCAGTTTGAAGTTACCGGAGAAGAGGTCAAAATCATCCTTGAAGGGGAGAATGTTACCCAGTCCATCCGCATGGAAGAAATTGGCGAACTAGCCTCTAAGGTGGCGGCCTTTCCACGGGTGAGGGAAGCACTGCTGCGGCGCCAGCGTGCCTTTAAGATGTCTCCCGGCCTGGTGGCCGACGGCCGGGACATGGGCACTGTGGTTTTCCCCGACGCCCCGGTGAAGGTTTTTCTCACCGCCAGTGCGGAAGAAAGAGCACAGCGGCGATTTAAACAGTTGAAAGAAAAAGGCTTTGATGTTAAAATCGGGCGCCTTTTGGATGACATACGTCAGCGAGACGAACGGGATCGTACCCGTCCGGTTGCGCCGTTAGTGCCGGCAGAAGGCGCGTTAATTGTTGATTCTACTAGCCTTTCGATACAAGAGGTGGTGAATAAAATCCTCTCATTTACCAATGAGAAATTAACGCAGGACAAAGCCTCTTAATTTTAATTGTATTATTAAGAGTACAAACATATGCCTATTGTAAGGATGCATAAGGCTTTATCAATAACCCCATGACACAGGCAAGTTGATTGGATTAATAACTGAGTATATACACAGGTTATGACTGAAAATTTTGCACAACTTTTTGAAGAAAGTTTAAAAGAGATCGAAACACGTCCAGGTTCTATTATCAAAGGAACCGTGGTAGCCATCAACAAAGACAATGTTATTGTTGACGCCGGCTTAAAATCTGAAAGTGTTATTTCTATCGACCAGTTCAAGAACACGGCTGGCGAAGTAGAAATTAACATCGGTGATGAAATCGATGTTGCATTAGATGCAACGGATGACGGTTTCGGTGAAACTATCCTTTCTCGTGAAAAAGCAAAACGCCACGAAGCTTGGCAAGTGCTTGAAAAAGCTTACGAAGAAAAAGAGACTGTTATCGGTGTTATCAATGGTAAAGTTAAAGGCGGTTTCACTGTTGAAGTGAGCAACATCCGTGCTTTCTTACCTGGTTCACTGGTTGATGTACGTCCTGTACGTGACACAGCTCACCTTGAAGGTAAAGATTTAGAATTCAAAGTTATTAAGCTTGATCAAAAGCGTAATAACGTTGTTGTTTCTCGTCGCGCTGTTATCGAAAACGAAAGCAGTGAAGAACGTGATCAATTATTAGAGTCTCTGCAAGAAGGTCAAGAAGTTAAAGGTATCGTTAAGAACCTGACTGACTACGGTGCGTTCGTAGATCTTGGCGGCATTGACGGCTTATTGCACATCACCGACATGGCTTGGAAGCGCGTTAAGCACCCAAGTGAAATCGTTAACGTTGGCGATGAAATCCAGGTTAAAGTACTTAAATTCGACCGTGAACGTACCCGTGTATCTCTGGGGATGAAGCAGTTAGGCGAAGATCCATGGGTAGCTATTGCTAACCGTTACCCGGAAGGTTCTAAACTTTCTGGTCGTATCACTAACCTGACCGACTACGGTTGTTTCGTTGAAATCCAGGAAGGCGTTGAAGGTCTTGTTCACGTTTCTGAAATGGATTGGACCAACAAAAACATCCACCCGTCTAAGGTTGTTAACCTGGGTGATACTGTTGAAGTTATGGTGCTTGAAATTGACGAAGAGCGTCGTCGTATTTCTCTTGGCCTTAAGCAATGCATCCCGAACCCTTGGGAAGAGTTCGCTAAGAACTTCAACAAAGGCGATAAGGTTAGCGGTAAGATCAAGTCAATCACTGACTTTGGTATCTTCATCGGCCTTGACGGCGGCATTGACGGTCTGGTTCACTTATCTGATATTTCTTGGAACGGCGGTGAAGAAGTTGTTCGTGAATACAAGAAAGGTGACGAGATCACAGCGGTTGTTCTTCAGGTTGACCCAGAGCGCGAGCGTATCTCTTTAGGCGTTAAACAAGCCGAAGACGATCCGTTCAATATGTATCTGACAGATAACAAAAAAGGTGCTATTGTTACTGGTAAGGTCATCGAAGTAGATGCCAAAGGTGCTAAAGTAGAATTAGCCGAAGGCGTTGAAGGTTACTTACGTGCTGCTGATATTTCAGTTGATCGTGTTGAAGATGCCACGACAGAATTATCTGTTGGTGACTCTGTAGAAACTAAGTTTGTTGGTGTAGATCGTAAGAACCGCACTATCAGCTTATCTGTTAAAGCGAAAGACCAGGCTGACGAACGTCAAGCCATGGAAAGCCTTAACAAGAGCGAAGACGCTGGTTTCTCAAATGCTATGGCCGAAGCATTCAAAAACGCTAAAAACTAATTTTTAGCGGGCAGGTGAGGGGAAGGTTTCATTAACCTTTGAGAAATGCTTCCCCTCAAGTTTTAACTCCATTGGCGCGAAGCTAAATGAATCACTGGGAGGTCGAATGACCAAGTCAGAACTCATTGAAAGATTGGCAGAGAAATTAAATCATTTATCTGCTAAAGATGTCGAACAAGCTATTAAAGAAATTCTTGAAATGATGGCGCAATCTTTGTCAAAAGGTGAGCGGATAGAAATAAGAGGATTTGGTAGTTTTTCGCTACATTTTCGTGCTCCTCGAGTAGGCAGAAACCCTAAAACGGGTGATGCCGTAGAGCTATCCGGTAAATATGTTCCACATTTTAAACCCGGTAAAGAATTACGGGAAAGGGTTAACCTTTCCCATGCTTAATTTTTTAATTTAGCTAATCAACGGCATGCTACGGCATGCCGTTTTTTTTAATCACACTTTTACGGGGGTTGGTTTGCGCATTGTTCTCTTGTCTTTTTTCATCTTGATCCTGTTTGCTATTGCTTTTATTTTCGCCACTCAGAATAACCAGATTGTTGACCTTAACTATTTGATCGCAGTAGCACAGCCCACAGTTGCACAAATGGTGAGCCTGTTTACCGGCATAGGGTTTTTCTTAGGTTTGCTTACTGCCCTGTTATGGAAGTTCGTCTCTGCCTTAGGCGGTAAAAAATCATCCTCTCAAGACATTAAGGTTAGCTGATAAGATATGCTAGAGCTGTTATTTCTGTTGTTGCCCATTGCCATGGGTTATGGCTGGTTTATGGGGCGCAACAGCATTAAACAAAAAGATCAAAGTGCCAAGCAGGACTTGTCGATCAAATATTCCACCGGTTTAAATTACTTGCTCTCGAACCAGCAGGACAAGGCGATAGATTACCTGATTGAGGCCTTGAAGGTGGAAGATGATACCGTTGAAGCCCACTTTGCCATGGCCAATTTATTTCGTCGCCGTGGTGAGCTCGATCGGGCATTAAAAGTGCATGAATATCTGGTGAGGCAAAGCCATTTACCTAGCCAGGATAAACAGCAGGCGGTGTTTGAGCTGGGTAAAGATTTTTTAAGTGCCGGTTTATATGACCGCGCCGAAAAAATGTTTACAAAAGTGTTAAAGTCCAAGACCTATGGTTTGAAAGCTTTAACCTATCTGATGCAGATTTTTCAGTCCACCAAAGACTGGCAGCAGGGGATAGCTTTAAAAAAAGTGATTGTTAAAACCAAAGACAAGCGGCTGTTGCATACTCTGGCAAATTTCTACTGTGAACTGGCGACCACGGCACTGGAGAAAGATGAATTTATTGAAGTGCTGGAGCTGTTGGAAAATGCCTTAAGTTATGATCCCAACTCCTGTCGCGCCAACTGGCTGATGGCGCAGATTTATGAAAACCACCAGCAGTATCGGGAAGCGAGCCAGTGTTACCGGGATATTTACCAGCAAGACAAGGACTTTTTTCCCGAGGTTATCGAACCTATGCATGCCTGTTATGTCCATCAGGATATTGAAGAAGAGTTTTTCACCTTTATCCGTAAGGTCTATGAAGAAACCGGCAGCTCAAGTGCCTTGCTGAAATATTTAACGTATCTGGAGTCCAGGTACGGCGTTAATAAAGCGAAAGAATTTTTATTGTCGGCGCTGAAAAGGCGGCCGACGATACGTGGCTTTAAACATTTTGTAAAAATGCAGATGACAGATTCAGAGGATAATCACACCAGTGAAGGTCTGGATGTCATTAAAGAGCTGATCTCGGCTTATTTGAATATGAGACCCCGTTATACTTGCCATACCTGTGGTTTTAATAGCAGTACCCATTACTGGTCATGTCCGTCCTGTCATGGCTGGGAGCAGTTAAAACCGGTGCGCGGGCTCGAAGGTGAGTAGGTTTCGCCCGTTTGAGCGATGTTTTTGTTTAATTTTTAGGATACACAAGGGTAAAAATGATGAATGATGCAAAAGTCCTGGTTGCGTTGGATTTTGATAACAAAGCGCAGGCTTTGTCTTTTGTCGATAAAATTGACAGCAATGATTGCCGGTTAAAAGTTGGCAAGGAAATGTTTACTTATTTTGGCCCTGAATTTGTACGTGAGTTGGTGGATAAAGGTTTTGATGTTTTCCTGGATCTGAAATTCCACGATATCCCCAATACCGTGGCGAAAGCAGTGACCGCGGCGGCGGATCTTGGCGTGTGGATGGTAAATGTCCATGCCAGCGGCGGCCGGGAAATGATGTTAAAGGCAAAAGAAGCCCTGGAAGCCTATGGTGACAAGGCGCCGTTATTAATTGCGGTAACCGTGTTAACCAGCATGGGAGAAGAAGACTTACAAGGTATAGGCATTGATGCTTCCCCTGAGCAGCAGGTGATGCGCCTGGCAGGGTTGACCAAAGACTGCGGTCTGGACGGTGTTGTTTGCTCTGCCTGGGAAGCCGAAAAGTTAAAAGCCGCTTTTGGTGAGGAGTTTAAACTGATCACACCCGGCATTCGTCCTGCGGGGGCTGCCAGCAATGATCAAAAACGTATTATGACACCTGAGCAGGCGGTTGCCGCCGGGGTTGATTATTTGGTTGTTGGTCGCCCGATCACTAAAGCCGCCGATCCGCATCAGGTGCTGTTAGATATTAATCAATCGCTTATGGGTTAGTGCCGGAATAAAGTTCCACTTCTTTTTGACAAAGGCAAGAATCACTTCTAAAAATAATAAGTGGCCGATTTCAACGGCCACTTATTTAACCCCCTGTAGGAATATTTGATATAGAAGGATTTTGTCATGAAAAACATTTCTTCATTGCTGTTGATCGCGCTGTTAACTTGTTTTAGTGCCGTATCCATTGCCAAGCAAATGCCGGAGCAAGCTAAAGCTATGGATGTTGCCAGCCAGGCGGTAGATATTAACCAGGCCAGTCTGGATGATTTGATCTCATTAAAAGGTGTTGGCAAGAAACGGGCGCAAGCCATTATTAGCTATCGGGAAACGAATGGAAAATTTGCCAGTGTCGATGATCTGCTTAAGGTAAAAGGCATAGGGGCCAAGGTCCTGGCAGATAATATTCAGCGGTTAAAAATTTAGTTAACGGGAAATCTTTGATCACGAGTTCTGCTCAGGGGCATAAGCTGTCAAACTTTATTTGCATATGCCCCGCACTTGCCTGCCGAAATATCCTGTTGCTTTTGTTGCAATGCCCCCGAAAGCTGCTCTTGCTTATCAAAATAACCTATGGCCTTATATAACACCTTTACCGTGAAAAATGGTAAAATATTGCTTATAAGCGCATGTTATGGAAATGGTTTATGTCACTGGAAAAAATATCTTCGCAGCTAAAGCATTCAGGTACAGAGCAAAAGTTGCCGCCGGTTGAATTATGGGATCCTCCCTATTGTGGTGAAATGAATTTAGTCATCAAAAAGGACGGCAGCTGGTATCACAACGGGACTGTTTTTAAGCGGCAAAAGTTAGTTAAACTCTTTGCTTCGGTATTAAAAAAAGAACGGGATGATTATTTCCTGGTAACCCCGGTGGAAAAAATTAAAATCACCGTTGAAGATGTTCCTTTTATCCTGAGCCAGTGGTCTTGGGGACAGGAAGGTGAATATGGTGACATGCACCTTGCCACTAACCTTGGTGATGAATTTATTTTTGGGGAAAACCATCCTTTGCATATTGCTGATAACGGCTGTTTGTATGTGACGGTGCGCCGTAACCTGCTGGCGAAAGTTCACCGTAATGTGTTTTATCAGTGGGCAGATCTTGCCAAAGAGCGAATAACCCCACAAGGAACCGAGTTAATCCTGCCTTGTGGCGGGCATGAGCTGGTTCTGGGGCGCTTTTAAAAAATCACAGAGCCATTCCTTTTGCTGCCAGCCTTGATTTATCTTAGCTGGCATTTGCAAAATGCAAATATCCTCTCAATTTGCACAGCCAAGTAATTTATAGACTATGCTTTGCTTATATCCGTCTGATAATCGAAGGAATTGAGCTGATATGCCTGTGCAAAGCCCGGAGAATAGCAATATCTTACCTACTTTATTGTTACTTGATGATGAAGAGGGGATCCTGTCCAGTTTAAAAAGAACCCTAAGGGGCATAGAAGCCAATATCGTCACTTTTAATTCGGCACTTGAAGCCTTGCAATACAGTGAGCAGCATCCGGTGGAGGTGGTGATTTCAGATCAGCGCATGCCGGAAATGGACGGCTGTGAATTTTTAACCAAGATCCGGCATTATTGGCCGCATTCGCAGCGTATTATCCTGTCGGCTTACCAGGATTTTGGCAAAGTCTCCGCTGCCTTTAATGCCGGGGTGGTGGAACGTTTTATCTGCAAGCCCTGGGACAATAACGAGTTGAAGTTTATTGTTAATAAAGCGCTGGAAGTGCTGGTGACGAATTCGACGGATCATCAGGAAAGAGAAAGTCTGCTGCCGGGAACACCGGTAAATTTTCACGGTCTGGTGGCGGCAGATGACAGCATGAATGAATTATTCGACAGTATCCGTCATGCCGCCAGCACCAATGCCCCGGTTTTTATCACCGGCGAAACAGGGACAGGCAAAGAGCTGGTGGCCAAGGCCTGTCATCTGGAAGGTTTTCATCAGGATGAGCCTTTTATCGGGGTGAACTGTGCCAACTTCACCGAGCATTTGATGGAGTCCCAGCTTTTTGGTCATAGCAAAGGGGCTTTTACCGGGGCGGTCAGTGCGCAGGAAGGGCTATTTGCTGCTGCAAAAAACGGTACCTTGTTTCTTGATGAAATCACCACCTTGTCCAAACCCTTGCAGGCAAAATTACTCCGGGTTATTCAGGAGCGGGAGTTCACCCCGTTAGGTACCACTAAGGTTCAGCAGTTTCAGGCACAAATTATTTCGGCCTCATCCACTTCCATCGGCGAAGCCGTGATGGCGGGAGAGTTTCGAGAAGACTTATATTACCGTTTAAATGTCATTACTTTTGGCTTGCCGCCGCTGAGGGAGCGGGGGGCCGATATCCTGCTGCTGGCGCGATTTTTCCTGAAAAAGTATGCCAGGCTTGAAGGTAAGCATTTTCAAGACTTTAACCGCGATGCGATTCAGATCATCTGCGGTTATGACTGGCCTGGTAATGTCAGACAACTGGAAAATGTTATCCATGGCATGGTGGTGCTCAATACCGGCAAAAAAATTACCTCAGAAATGATTATCAAATCATTATCCAATATGGTCGGGGGTTTTGCCGCACCGGTAAAAGCGCTTTCGGCAGAGTCTGCGACTGAAACCCCTGGCAGCACAGAGCAGCAGGGTCAGCAAGGGATCTTGCCTTTATGGCAGGTAGAAAAGCAGGCGATAGAGCAGGCTATCGCCTATTGCCAGGGCAATGTCCCTAAAGCGGCAGCCTTGCTGGAAGTCAGCCCGTCTACCCTTTATCGGAAAAAGCAAAGCTGGGAATAAGGGGTTGCTTTTTCGCCTTTAGAGTTCAAGGGACAACAGATGTGATTTGTTAAGCCAGTTTTTTACCCGGTTGGCAAAGCCGGGAAAATAACGGCTGAGTTTATCGGCTTCGCGTAATAACTCCTGTTTTAATCCCGGATTATACCTGTCATTAATTACCGTACCCAACAGCAGTGCCTGTGCCTTGTTAAGCTTTTCAATCGTGCTTTTGATACTGGCCTGGGAGGTAACGCCGGCTAATACCGTCAGGATACAGGCATCACAGGCACTGGCGGCATATTCACCCGGCAAATTGCCGCTGTTGTGCAAGCCTATCGGTGAGGTATCTAAAAGCACGGTATCATAGTTTTTCAGCCATCCCTGGATATGATTTGCCAGCATGCCCGGCTCCCTGAGCTGCATAATAACTTCGCGCCTGGCAGGAGCGGTGATCACTGCCATTTTTATTTCTTTGTGTAATGAAAGCATATGGGGCTTGGACAGACCTTGCTCAGGTGTAGATGATGACGGCAATGCCAGCGCATTGCTCAGATGGGGACTGTGCAGGTTTAAATCCACCAGCAAGGTAGAGCGACCCGCGTTAAGGTTACGTCTGGCCAGTGCCCTGATAACCGTGCTGACGCCTTCTTGCGGCTGGCTTGCGGTCACGGCAAGGGAGCGGACATTGCCCGCCATCATTGCGGCATAGATGCGCTCTATTTCAATATAACCGTCCGGGATCATCATTATAAGAACCCCAGCAAAGCGGCCAGAGATACCAGTTCGAAGGTATTTTCCAATCCGTTGCGTACTTTGGCCAGGGTACTTTCTCCCTCATCCGGCACATAGACCGTATCCCCGGCGCGTATCACAGGCAAAAGGCTGAAATCGGCACTTTTGGCAAAGCCGGACAGATCAAAGATTCTGGCCTGATCTCGGCAGCAGGACAGGTTGATGACAGTGATTTTCTCAATATGGGCACTGTCGCTGGTGCCGCCGGCCTGGGCCAGCAGATCTAAAATTGTCATATTATCATCAAAGGCATAACGCCCGGGTTTATTCACTGAGCCCAGTACCCTGACCGTGGTTTCTTTCGCTTTTTCCAGCCAGTGGCGGTTCTGCTCCGGTAGGTAAATGGTATCTCCTGTGCTGACTTTCGGCAGTAAATGTTCATCACCGGTTTCAAAATATAACGCCAGGTTAACCTTAGATATCTTGGCAGTTTTCTTATTACGGTGACTGATACGGATATTTCGCAGGTCCGCCTTATCCGTCGGACCGTCGGCGGCGGCAAGGATATCTAAAAAGTGCATATCATCGGTAAACATATAACGCCCGGGGGCGCCGACCTGGCCAAAAACATAGATGGACTTGTCGGATGCTTGTCTGACCCACTGGGATTTATTGTCGGTGGGATCTGTGGGTAAATCATGCACCCGGATGGTGGCCCCGGCAACAATCGTCGGCAGTTCGTGCTCGGCGCGTCCCTGCTTGATAAAACTGTCGAGATCAAAGCGGTAACTTTGCAATGTCCCCTGTTTGTCTTTAGAGACGATATCTATACCCGAGGTATCAGCCCTTGATGTCGGGCCGCCGACATGGGCGAGTAAGTCCAGAAAAGACATTTCATCCGACCATTCCACCCGGCCGGGTCTGACCACTTCCCCCAATACCCTGACGGCCCGACTCGGGGCAACCTTGAGCCAGGACTTTTCATTGATATCGGTTTTTTCCGGGACAAATATCGCGTCGCCCGCTTGAATGTGCGGCAGTCCCTCCCTGGAGCTGCCTTCGGTATAGGCGGATAAGTCAAAGGGGCGGACCTCGCCGCTTGCCTTGATGATACGGATCTGGCGCGACTCGGCAAACCGTGTCGGACCACCGGCATTAGCGAGGATATCCATAAAACTGGCTTCAGCCTGCCCCTGATAGGCACCGGGTTTAAAGACTTCTCCCATGACATAAATCATATTGGCACCGGCATTGATCTGCTCTTCTTTTTTCGGGACAAAGATGGTGGTGCCGGCGGCGATTTTCGGCAATAAGTGTAAGTCGCCGCTGTCAAGGTAACGGGTCAGGTTAAAGAGTACAGGTTTGCTGTCGATGATCACCCGTATTTGTTCAACCCCGGCATAACGGGTGACACCGCCGGCTTTCATCAGGTATTCCACCAGGTTGGATTTTTCATCAAAGACAAAGCTGCCCTGGCTGTGAACTTCGCCGAAAACCTTGATCGCCAACCTGTCTGTGGCATCGCCGCCGGCGGCAATTTTTGACGGGTCAAACTCCATTTCAATATTGCCGATTTTTGATGAAGCCGGTACAAACAGGGTATCCATGGAGCTTAGTTGCGGCAAGAGATCGGATTCGCCGCTGTCCAAATAGCGTTTATAGTTAAAGCGCTTTGGCGCTTGCCCGCTTTTGCGCAGTTGCAGCTGGTCAAGCTGGGCACCGGCCCTTAAACCACCGGCCGCCTTTAACGCCATTTGTATATCGGCATCACCGGGTAATAACACTTCCCCCGGGGTGTGGACGTAACCCAGGACAAATACCAGCTTCTGTTTTTGGGCCAGGTAGACCTGGGCGCCATTGAGATCTTTAAACACCCTGGAAAGCGCCGTCATCACCTTATGCTGCAGCTGCACCCGCGTTAAACCGGCAACGTCAAGTACGCCGACTTCCTGGAGTATGATTTGTCCCTGTTTGTTCACGGTGAACCCCTGGTTCAGGCTTTCTTCACCGGGCAGGGCGATGTGAATTTTATCCCCGATATGGATACGGTAGTGGTGCTCGTGGTCACTTTCTTGGGCATCAAGTTGGCTGAGCTCTGCATCGGTGCTATTGACCGTCACCGTTTTGTTGGCAAATACCTGTGTAGAGAAAAGGCAGGCAAAAGCCAATAAAGCAATGAATAATCGCCTGGTTTTCAGCGGGGTCACCTGAATATTATTACTCATCTTGCCAGCCTCCATTTTCTTGTGTTTGGGGATGTTCAATCAACTCGATACTGACCCGGCGATTGACCAAGCGTATTTGCGCTTCACTGCCCAGAAACAGGGGATCATTTTCCCCGATGGCACTGATCCGGATGCGCGTTTCGTGGATACCGAAAATGTGCAGATAACGGGCGACCTGTTTTGCCCTGTTACCGGACAGTTTCTGGTTATACTCGCCATCGCCCCGATCGTCGGCATGGCCGGTGATCAATAAATGGTATTCAGGGGCTTGTTTCAATAATATTGCTGCCTCGGCCAGTTGCGCCATATATTTGGGGCTAAGGGCAAAAGAGTCGGTGGCAAACTGGTTATCGTGGTTGAGCAGGCGTTGAATTTTCTCGCCCAGCTCCCCGGGGCTGGCTAATGCTGTGCTTTGCGGCAAATCGCAAATTTCATGCTCGTTGACATAATCGAGCTGATGTTCGAGACGGGCAATCAAGCGGCGCTGGATGATAATATCATTGGCGGCGTCGTAGACCAGGCCACCGGCTATTTCCCGGGCGATGCGCTTTTGCCGGGTCTTAGCCTGTACGACAGTGGCAGGGAAACATAATTCGGCGCCTTCAAGCACCAGAATATCAAGCTGCTGGCTTAACAGACTAAAGTCAAAGCGTAAGCCGTGTGCCGGCGTTAGCGGCTGGTCAGCTTCCACCGGATAACGGCTGTCCAGGGAGTGTTCGGCAAAGCCGCCTTGACCGTGCGGCGGTCCCGAGCTGCAAGCCGACGTGAATATCAGGATCAAAAAGCATGCGTGTCTGTGCATCATTACTACTCCCGGTTAAGGCATAACAAAATCTCGGTTTTGCTATTCCTGGTTGCTTTTTCGTATTGATGTGAGAAATGCACAGTTTACGCCAGGCTTTTATTTTATTTAATATAAAGTAAAATCAAATAGTTATAATCCTGTAGATGTTTTACCCCCTGGCAAATTGCAATTATTCTTAGATTGCAATGCTATTTGCCAAGGGGAAACTTGTCTGTGTTGATGACCCTGTGCTGCTGACTTCCTCATCCGCTTTCGCTGGCCAATCGATCATAGGCCAATACCGTGTCTTTAATATTGCCCTGTTGTTGGACGAAAGCCCGGGGATTTTGCCGGTAAGATACTACGCTAAGATTTAAAATAGCCTCGGCGATGCAAAACGGTTTTTCCGGCGGCACCAGCACACTGCTTTGCTGACAAACTACTTCACTGCTGCCGCCGACATTAGTGATCACCGAAGGGATGTTGCAGGCCTGGGCTTCCAGCGGGCTTAGCGGCATGCCTTCAAAACGTGACGGCAGGCAAAAAACATCCAGTGCCTGATAAAAACTCGGCATATCGTCAACGACGCCGAGAAAATGTACCCTGGCACCTAGTCCTGCCTGCCTGACCTGGTGCTTGAGGGCATTTTTGGTACTGCCGTCACCGGCTATAGCCAAATGGTAACAAGGGGGCAGGCAACCGAGTGCCTTGATCAGGATATCCTGGCCTTTGACCGGCTCTAAGCGGGCGGCACAGCCGATCAGGCTGACATTTGCCGGCAAATTAAATTGCCGGCGCGCTTTTAGCCGGTCTCCGGGGACAAATTTGTCTATGTCGATACCATTGGTGATCACTTTGACCTTGCTTGTTTTCAGGTAATCGCTGACTTTTTCGGCCACGGCTTGTGCATCTGCCACCCATGAAGGTTTCAGGCAGCTTATCAGGCACTTTTGCAAAAAACGGCGTTTTTTATCGGCTAAATGCCAGGCATCATGTTCGGTATGGATCAGGGACTTTATGCCGCAAAAACGACTGGCCAGGCCACCGTAAAGCAAGGGGCCAATATGGTGGGTATGGACAGAGGTAATCTTGTGCCAGGAAAATAACCGGATCAAAGCCTTGATCACCCTGGGCTGGAAACCGGGTTGTTTATTGAGAAATACCAGGCGATCGGCGAAGGGCTTTAACACCGGCCATTTTTCCATGGCCTGCTCCCGGGTGCCTTCGAGGCTGAAAACCAGGGTTTTATGCTTGCTGTGACGCATAAGGTCCAGTACCAGGGTTTCTATGCCTCCCGGACTCAGGTGTTGAACGACTTGTGCGCTGACGCTGGGTTTGGATGTTTTCATGATATTTCTCCGGCTAAGGATTTGATATTAAAGGGATCGGTCTGTGGCGAACCTGCTGTCCCGGCTGTTAGCGGCGGTATGCGGCTTAACAGCGCCACCCCGGCCAGTTGTTCCAGGTGGTCGCGGCGATAGATACAGGTACAGGCAAGCTCAAGTAAAATTGCCGTGGCAATGCCGGTAAATAAACCGCCGATAATACCCGCCAGCACAAACACTACTGCCGGCAAGTTCACCGGTGCATTGGGGGTGTAGGGTCGATCGATAACCTTAATCCGTTTACTTTGTTCGAAAATACTTAATGCGCCCGTGATATTAGCCATTTCGTGGCGACTGAGCAGGTCTTCATACAGGGATCTTTTCACTCTCAAGTCCCGTTCCAGTTTTAAACGTGCCTGCTCGTATACGCCAAACTTTTCATTGGTATGCTCTAAGTCGCTGATCATGGTTTTTAATACCGATAACTCTTCCCTCAGGTGCTCCAAGCGGCTGCGCCCTTGTTGCAGGTTTTCCAGCTGGGTCAGCAACAAAGGACGGTTATTGCTGTCATCTCCCGAGGTTGCTGCGCTGGCAATATCCCACAATTGGTCGGGTTTCATCAGCTTAGGGGTTTGGCTGAGCAGCAACTGGCGTTCATTTTCCAGGTGCCTTAACTGGCGTTGTTTGGCCTGAACTTTGGAATGATTATCGGTATAACGGGCTTTTAGCAGGGTTAAATCTCCCCGGTAGCGGATGATCTGTTCTTCCAGGCGACCGATAACCGGGTTGGTTTTTGATAATTGCTGGTTAAGCCCACCAAGACTCTTTTCTACCCCGGCTTTTTCTGCTTCGAGCTCGGCGAGCTTTTCCCGTAATTTTGCCAGGCGGGTGATGCTGCCGGCGTGCAGTTCAGGAATGTTTTCGGCATTAAGATCTTTAAATTTGGCCAGGGCAGCTTCAGATTCATCCAGTGCCTGGCGCCGCTGCTCCAAATGATTGCTTAAAAATATCACTGAATCAGTCATACTTGATCGCTCCGGTGCCAGCAACTGTTCAACGAAATGTTTGCTCACCGATTCAAGGATCTCCTTCATGCCATGGGGGCTGGTTGAGCGATAATCTATGCGGATAAGATCTTTGCCCGACATCATCATGGATAAATTACCGGAGAGCTGACTGATGACCCTGTCCTGCTCTACAGGCGTGGCATCGGCGGCAAACAAGGACATCTCTGCGGCAACACTGGAAAGAATATGACGCGAATGTAATAAGGTTTGTAATGAGTCCAGCCTCTCTTTGAGCATGGAGGAGACGGCGAGATCTTCCAGAAAGGGATTCATCTTTGCCGTTTCCTGAATGAGCATGCTGGTGTGGGCCTGATAATGTTTGGCGCTGAAACTTGAGATCGCTAAACCCAACACCGGCATCACCAGGGCGGGTAAAATAATCACGTAGCGCCTGCGCCAGGCACCGATCAGGATGTAGAGCAAGCGGTAGCTGAGATCTGTCATAAGGTATCTACCAGTTCAGAAACCTGATCGGCCCGGGCGGCCCAGGTATCTTTGAGCACGGCGTTCTGGCTGGCCCGGGTAACATCCCGTTCCAGGGCCCGTTTTAAGGCCTTAACCATGGCCGGTGCGCTGTGGATGACATCAATTAGCTTGCCGTAAGGTTTCAGGGCAGGAAAGGCAGTACTGACCACGGGACGACCCGCGGCCAGATATTCGCGCAATTTTAACGGGTTGCAGGCCCTGATTTGGGCATTATCACAAAAGGGCAGCAGGGAAACCGTCCAGTGCTGGCAATAGCCCGGCAGTAACCGGTGGGCCCTGGGGCCGAGGAAGTGAACATTTTCCAGGCATTGCAGGCGACTGATATCTATATGAATTTCACCGATAAAGACAAAATGCCAGTGACTTAACTGCGAGACCACTTTTTCCAGCAATTCGATATCCAGCCAGGGAGAAATGCTGCCATAAAACCCGGCAATGGGTCTGCCGTCATCGGGTAGATCGGCAGCCCTGGGGGCCGAGGTGGCGAATAAATCAAAATCGACGCCATGGGGCAAGGCACGGGTGATCTTTGACGGGAACTTGTTGCTTAACAGTTCGCTGGCGGTGAGGATCAGTTGCGCCCGCTGCACCAGTTCATTTTCCCTTAAGCTGACGGTATCATGATCGACTCCGGCCAGGGCGGAAAAATCATCGCCGCAATAATAAACCACGGAAGACTCGCCGAGCTTGCCTACTACGTCCACTGCCGTGGGCAGCGAGGTCCATAACACAGGCTCGGTTACCTGATGCAAGGCCATGATTTTTTTCAGTTGCCGTACCAGGAAGTAAGCGCCGATTTTCCGGGTCAGGTGATGTCTGGGGGCGGGCAGGGTTTGCGGGTTAACCAGCACAAACTGCTCGCTCGGCAAGCTCTGGGGTTTGGCCTGTTCACCGCGAAAGACAAGTTTGACAAACTTGTGCAGCAAACGCTTGAGATCTTTGAATTTCAGTTTCGGGTGTCGCAGGCCGATGGAGTTTACCCAGATCACTTTCCGCTCCTTTGAAAGGTGGCGGATGATATGTTGGGTGCTGCTTGGCAGTGCGCCCCAGTCTTCACCAAAAACGATAATATCGCGTTTCATAAGCCTATCCTCTTATTTTCTTGGATAAAAAGTCGATGCATCAATGTAAATACGCTGCTAGAGGGTCTTAATGACCACCGCAGGCACTCCCCCGGCCAGTACTCCGGGGGGAATGTCCCTGGTGACCACGCTGCCGGCCGCTATGATGCTGCCTTTGCCTATGCGTACCCCGGCCATGACCGAAACCCCGGTGGCGAGCCAGACATCGTCTTCGAGTACGATATCTTTGACCTGCTCATCACTGTCAGGGACGCCCTGTGCCCGTAGTGCGGCATTGACGGGATGGCCGGGATATCCCGCCAGAAATGCCCGGCCGGCGATCCTGACGTTATTGCCGAGAATAATTTTTTTGCCCACGGCAATCGTGGTCATCCAGCCGATATCGCAGTTATTGCCGATAAACAAGGTCGGGTTTTTGCCTTGCCCTTTTTTCTGGCTGCTGCGGCCGCTAAAGGTGGTTTGCGCGCTGATACGGCAATCATTGCCCAACCTGATATGTAACGGGCCCGAGAGGTGAGGCAGACCGCCATAAAGATAAAGGCCTTTGCCGTAATGGATCAGCTGACTTTTAAACAGCGGCGTCCAGTAAAAGCAACGCAGCAAAAAAGCGATGGCGCCGCTCAGGCTTTGGTGCAGGAAATAAACCAGTTGGCACAAAAACTTAGGTGCGGGAATTTCAGCAATACGCAGTTTTTTGAGCAAGCGGCATAAGGCTTGTACCCGGGGATGTTTATGGTGCTTAAGCCACTGTTTACCTGTTTGAAGCAGTAATATAGTCATTGCCGGATACCTCTTATTCAAAAACAAGAAAAACGCTTTATCCCTGAGCATTAATGCTTACCAGCTCGTAAGCGTGTTTTCTGTTAATAACCTTGGTTTACACTGGTAATAGCATTTAAAGTGCCAGTTATTTATTGTTTAAATTACAATGAGTTATGTTTTTGTTTTTTTAAAGGCTATGCAAATTGCAGAGTAATTCGCTTAAGTTTTTGCTTTTTGCGAATCAATTTGACGGGCCAGGGCGATGATCAGTGCCGCCTGGATATAGATGGGCCAGGTGAAACCCTGGGTCAGAAAAGTGCCCGAGACTATGGTACCGAGCAAGCCGGCATAAACCGCCTGGGCACAGGCAAGCATATAACCGGGGGCCGAGGTTAATTTTGACAGCGCACTGATATTGTTACTTGCGGTTTTAAATAGCACCACAATCAAGGTAATAAAACTAAACAGGCCTAAAAACCCCGTTTCTGCCAGTACCCCGAACCAGGTGCTGTGCACCGCATGATTTAAACCGTCCCAGTGGGGACTGTAATAAAAATAGTTGGCATAGAAATTATCCAGGCCAACCCCGGTAAAAGGGTTTTCCAGCGCCATCTTATAGGCGGCTTCCCAGGCATAAAGACGTCCTTTGGCGGACGCATCCAGACCGGCTTCACTGCTGCCGCCCGAGGCGCGATCTGAAATACCGGCAAGGGCATAAATCAAGACGGCGCCGACAGCCGATAATAAAATAAACAGTAACTTGTTTTGCATGCGCCGGTAAATAAACACGGCAAAAACCGCTAATATACCCAGCAGGCCGCCGCGGCTCTGGGTGGCGATCACCGCAAAAAACAGCAATGGCACACTGAGCATGCCCAGCAAGCGCGGAAATCGGCCTATGCCCGGGGTCAGGGCCAAACTCAAGGCGAAAGCGGCAGGAAACATCAGCACCAAGGCAAGATCATTGGGATCCCCTAGTACAGAGCCCAATGCCCGGCCTATGGTGACCCGGGTTTCTTCCACTAAACCTATGCCGGAGGCTTTATTGTATAAGGCTGTGACGCCGACAATGCCCCCGGCAACCGTGATGGTGACCGAAGCGAAGGAGAAATCTTTTTCGCTGCGGGTTAACCAGGCCAGGGAAAAGGTCATCAGGGCGATTTTCCAATACACCCCCTGAAAATAGGCCAGGGCCACCGGGCGGTTACTGGCCATGATCACACCGATAAAGACCAGCAGGAAAAAGATGCTGATATAGGTCAGCTCTTTTCGCCACCATAACCGGATTTTACCGCTGATACCGATATGCCAGCCTAATGCGGCCAGCGAGGCCAGCGACAGCAGCAGAGGAATTTTCAGGGAGTAAAGGGGCGGGAAGACTTCATGAAGGCGGAAGAAGGAGAAGATCACAAACATCAGCACCACCTGAAAAGGCAGTGCCAGCACCACCAGGATGGCAAGCGGCAACAAGGGCAGTATAAGCGGCACTATCGGGTGGGGCAGGCTCCACCACAAGGCGGCGATAAATAAACACACTGAGCCTGCCAGCAGATATTGATCTTTTCTTAGCATAAGCATAAGCCCTTTGCGACCTGATGCGAATAAAGGTTAAGAAAACCGGGTAAAAAATGCCGGCGGGGCGGGAAACAGGCGCAAATACCGGGCAAGCACACATAAAATTACCGGTATGGCGATGGCGGCCAGCAAGGGACTTATCAGCTGAGGCATGTGCGGGAAAAGTCCCGGGGTTGACAGCAGTGCCAGCAAACACACCAGGGCCATCAGCACTAACCTTTTGCCGGGGTAGGGCAAGGGCAGATGATGCTGGCTCAGCAGGTAATAAAGCAATGCCTTGCTGATATACGCCAGGTTGAGGGCAAGGATCACCCCCCAGATTGCAAACAAGGGAATGCTGATCACCATTACGGCCGTGCCCAGGGCGGCACTGATAATATTAACCACCAGCTGCCCCCGGGTGGAATGGCCGCTGAAACAGCCGATATTGACCAGTTCGGCGATTTCCTTAAAGGTCATTGCCAGCACCAGGGCACAGATATAACCCAGAATATGTTGATAAGGCTCAGGCAATAGATAGCTGATCAGCAGCGGAGCAAGGTAACACATAAAAACGGCAATGATCATCACCACAGTGATCCCCAGGGCGATATAGTTGGCGACTTTGCCGGCGCCGTTTGCCTGTTGTAAGACACTAAACCTGCGCGGCAACCACCACATGCCAAACGGCTGGATCAGGAATACGGTTGCCAGGGCAAGCTTGGCGGCAACGCCGTAGACGGCGACTTGCTCTACCGTGGTCATCTGTGCCAATAACCAGCGGTCGAGCCCCATCAGCATAAAAGCCAGCAGGCCGCTGCCGGCGATGGGTAAAGTGTAGCTGAGGTATTTTCTGACTTGGCACAGGTTGAGCTGTAAGCCGTCGGGATGCTTTTGCATCACCAGCAATACCAGGGCCTGCAATACCGCGACCAGGGCAGTGGCAAGTAAAACGCCGTTGACGCCCCATTGCCAGTGTAAAAACAGCAAGGTCAGTCCCGCCTGCGTTAACGCCCGGCTGGTGGTAAGGATAAAAAACGCCATGGCCTTATCCTGAATGCGCAGCCAGGCCAGGGGGATGGCGATAATGCCTTCAAGGGCAAACACTGTCCAGACCAGGCGCAGCTGGTAGGCAGACACCTCTGCCGGCAATAAGGCGGCGATTTGCGGTGCAAACAGCCAGCCCGTGAGTGCGGCAATGATGGCGAGTAAAATGGCCAGGGCCAGGATATTGCCGCCGCAGCGCCTTTTGCCAAGTAGTGTCTGTTCATGGGCACAAAAGCGGAAGAAGGTGCTTTCAAAACCCAGTCCCACCAGGATACTGCCGATGATGGCGACAGAGGCTAACAGCTCCAACTGGCCGAACTGAGCGGGGGTCAGGTAGCGGGTGGTCAGGGGCAGCATCAGCAGGGAAATCCCTTTCATGAATGCCAGCGACAGGCCGTATAACAGCGCCTGGCTGATAGCCGAGGAGTTAATCCTCTGGGATAAGGTTTTTAGCATGCTTTTTCCAGTGTCGCGTTGTCTGTCGCAGATAAATGGGTCATGGCGTCTATCTGCGCTTTAATACCTTGGTATTGCTTCTCTGCCCGGTAAGTTTGGGCAAGTTGCTGCCCTTGCCCGGCAATACGTTTGAGCAGCGTCATATCCCGGCTGACATGGCGGATCAAATTGGCCAGTTGTTGGCTGTCTCCCGGGGGATACTTGAAGCAGTTGACATTATGCTCAAGCACCTGATCCCAATAGGCGCCGTCGGCGGGAATAAGCACGCAATGGCCGGCCGCCAGGGCTTCGAGGATAGATAAACCAAAGGGCTCTTTGATACTGGTTGAGACAAAAATATTGCAGCCGGCACGAATTTCATCGAGATTTTTCGGGGCCTGGTACCAGCTGACTTTCTCTATCGCCTGTGGCGCTCTGGAAATTTCTTGCTTGATGTCTTTGGGCTTAATATAACAAATCTCGGTTTGTGGCCTGTCCTTCGGCGGCAGGGACTTGATCGCCGATAACATAAACTCCAGCCCTTTCCATTTCAAAAGGGAAGCGGCCCAGAAAACTTTAACCTTTTCGTAGCGACAAGGTGACGGCCAGCAGGGGCGGGGCAGGCCGTTGACAAGCTCCTCAAATGCCTTGCTGCGGATATGCTCCTGTGCTTTTTTTTCCCCCATGATGCGTCTTAACGCGGCCATGATTGAAGTGCGGGCGGAGTTGAGATAGTAAACTTTTTTCGCTTTGACCAGGCACAGGGCAATGGATTTGGACGGTGCCACCGGGCCGTGGATAAACTGTAATATCGGATAAGGGACCAGGTATTTTGCCAGGTATAAGGCCAGATCTACTCCGGGGCCGGAAGGGGCGATGGCAAGATCGATTTTGCCGTATTTAAGGCGGGCGCCGATCACACTCACCATCAGCAGCAATTGGCGTAACAGGTAACCCCAGCCCTGCTCGCAGGTAGAAAACCAGGGCAGCTGCCATAAAGGCGAAAAGCGCACTTGCTTACCGGGCCAGCTCTTGCGATCTTTGCTGATCACCGTATAGCGTATATTCTCTTGTGCTAAGGTCGCTAATATATGGTTGGTGGCAATTTTTGAGCCGCCGGCAAAGGGAATGGCATCTAAAATCAAAATATGTTTTGGACTGTTCATGGGCGACTCCTTAACGGCTTGGCTTTAATCGTTGCGGAAACCTGGCGTATTTAACGGTCAATTTCCCCAGGGCTTTTAACAGGCTCAGCAGGGGTTTAGCGAGCACCCAGTGCGACAGCCAGTGAAGTTTGCACTCCGGGTTGTCGATAACCTTAAGGTAACAGGCCTGAATATTGGCAACATAACCGGCGATGAGAAAGTTATCCCGGGTATGTTTTTTTCCGGCCAGGCCCAGGGTTAACCTCAGGGTCGGATCCCGGTAAAGCTGGATAATTTTTTCCGCCATGATTTGCGGGTCTTCGGGGGGGATCAACAGCCCGGTTTGTTTATGGCGGATCACAAAAGGAATACCGCCCACGGCAGGGGCTATGACGGGTAAGGCGTTAAGGCCCGCTTCGGCAAGTACCAGGCCAAAGGCCTCTTCACGGGCACCGGAAACAAAGATATCTATGCCGCCCTTTAATAATGCCGGCAAATCCTGGCGCTCTCCCAGTAAAAAGACATCTTGCTCCAGTCCCAGCTGCTTTATCCACGCGGCCAGGTTGGCCTGTTCACTGCCGCCGCCGGCAATGATGAGCTTAACCGGCACCCCGGACTTTTTCACCAGATCTGTTGCTGCGATCACTAAGTCCATGCCTTTTCGTTTGATCAGTGAGCCGGTGGAAAAGAGCAGGAAATCTTTTTTATCCAGTTTAAGCATGCTGCGCAGATCTATGGCCTTGGCGCGGTTGAACTTTTGTCCGTCGATGCCGTTGGCAACGGTAGTCACGCGACTTTCCGGCATGCCGATATCCGTGAGTTGCCTGGCAACCGGCGGACTGACGGCAATGACTTTTGATACCTGGCACAGTCCCAGCGTGAGCCTGTCCCTGAGCGGATAGCGGCTGTGCAGATGGGCGACCAGCGGTAGTTTACGGCTTCTGGCGACAAAGTTAAGCCATTGGCACGGGGCGCCGCTGTTGCTGTGGATCAGGCGAATATTGTAATGATCTACCAGGGTTTTTCCCCTTTTGATCAGGCGCATAAAACCATTGATATCAAAAAACGGCGCTTTCCAGCCAAGCAATAACGGGAAAGGCTCATAAATGGCCTCTATTTTCAACGCCAATACCGCCAGGTACATGCGCTGGCTATTGCACCAGACCACGGGGAAGAACTTATCGCGGTTAAGAAAGGTCAGGAGATCAAGCAGACATTGCTCGCTGCCGCGGATCCATTCGTCGCCATAATGGACAAATAATACCGGACATTTTTTGTTGGTTATGACCGTTTCGTTTTTACGGGGATTTTCACACTTGCCTTGTTGCATCTTGCTACCGCCTTGTGTCTGGTGTTGTGCCTGTAGTGATAAAGAGCAAAGGCCAGGCCAAAAATAAAAATGTTATTTTTCAGTGGGTTGATTTTTTGATTATTGATATTCTTGCAAGTTGCAAAGACTTTATCGCAATTTGCATAAGTATTTCGCCTCGATCGACTCATGGTAAATATCCAGCAGCTGGGGCAGGACAGCACGGGTGCTGAATTTTTCCAGGACAGTGTTTCTGGCTTGTTGGCATAACTGGCTGCGTGTGAGGCTGTCGCAGCTGAGATAGCTGAATAAGGCGTTGCTTAGTCCGGTAAAATGCTCTGGCGGGATCAAGTAGCCGTTATCATTTGTGATCAGTTTATCGAGGGAGCCGACCCGGTAGGCCAGGACAGGAATACTGTTTGACATCGCTTCGAGCGCTGACATAGGTAAACCTTCAAATCTTGATGGCATGATCAATAGCCTGATCTTGGGCCATATCCCGGCCATGCTCTCTTTGGCGCCGTGGAAAATCACATTGTCTGTGGCGAGCGCTTTTAGCTGGCTTTCCATAGGGCCGGAGCCATAAATGTGAAACTTAAAGCCGCGGTAAAAACGGGCCAGGCGAATAAAGCTATCCGGACCCTTTTCATGACTGAGGCGCCCGACAAAGGCCAATTGTTTCCCGGTGTTTTCCCTTTGCTCGCTAACGGTGACGAAATTATTGAGCACCCGGGCTTTTGCCGGCAAAGTTGCTTTTATCGGCTCGCTCACGGCAATGAGTGACTGGCACAACACTGAGCTTTTCCGGTCAATAAAGTGATAAAATGCCAGTTTTCCGGTTAACTTTTCACCGGCATGAAAACTGCTGACCACGGGCAGGCGGCTCAATAAGGCGGTAAAGCGTCCCAGCAATCCCGCCTTGTAACCATGAGTATGGAGCAGCAAAGGCCTTTCCCGGATAGCCAGGTAGAGTAAAGAGCGCCAGCCGCGTGTTAAACAGGTAAAGGGGATGTTGGCTTGTGCCAGGCGGGACTTGAGGGCATGTTCGCCATAATCGGCGATAAAAATCACTTGTACCTTAAATCCTTGTCCGGTAAGGGCCGATGCCAGTTGCAGCACATGGCTTTCGATGCCGCCAAAGTAGCGGCTGTCGAGCAGCAGCCAGATGGCGGACTGGGGGCTTGGCAATTTGCTTAAAAGGCTGTTATTGGCGTACATAAGCAGACCTTGTTTTGACTGGTGGGGTAGAAGTAAGCGAGCAAAATCAAGGCCAGAATATTATTTGTTATATATCAGCTGATTAGCTTAGCCTTTAATACAGCAGGCCATGATGTGCTGCTAATATTTGCAAAATGCAATGCAGGGCGATATTGGTTGAGAGCGGAGAAAGCCAATGCCAGGTAACACTAATGCCAGGTAGCACTAGGGGGTCGTTGCTGCCGGAGTGCTTGTTGGCGCTTCATTAGTATGCTCGTCCTGGGCAGGGATCGGCAAATAGATGGTAAAACAAGTGCCTTCGCCGGGCTTAGAGTCGACTTCGATGCGGCCGTTATGCTGTAAAATAATGTCGTGGCTGATGGACAGACCTAACCCCGTGCCCTGGCCAACGGCTTTGGAGGTATAAAAAGGGTTAAAGATCTGGTTGATATTTTCCGGTTTGATGCCGCATCCGGTATCCTTGATTTCGATAACAATATTCTGGTTAAGCTCATAGGTACGGATAAAAATCTCCCCTTGATCTGTTATCGCCTGGCCGGCATTGATCAGCAGATTCATAAATACCTGGTTGAGTTTTCCCGGATAGCCGGGAATTTGTGGCAACCGTCCGAACTCCTGATGCAGGCGGCAATGATATTTTAATTCGTTCCAGGCCATGGTAATGGTGGCTTTGATCCCCTCATTGATATCACACAGGCTTTTTTGCGGCTGGTCGACCCGGGCAAAGGTTTTCAGGCTGTCGATAATGGCAATAACCCGTTCGACCCCGGTTAATGAACTTTGCAGCAAGGGGGCAATATCGCTAAAGATATAGTCGAGGTCATATTTTTCTGCCAGCAGACTCAGGTTTTGTTTTTGTTGTTCGTCGGTTGAATGTGCGGTGATTTCTTCATGACAGGCCTTCAGGCTTTGTGCATAGTCCTGTAAGACATCAAGATTGCTTTTGATAAAACCTATGGGATTGTTGATTTCATGGGCAATGCCGGCGGCCAGGGTACCTAAGCTGGCCATCTTTTCTGCCTGTACCAGCTGGGATTCACTTTGTTTTAACTCTTCTATGGTTTGGGACAGCTGATCGTAACTCTGCCTGAGGGCGACTTCTCTAAGGTTTACCTGGGCGGTCATATGATTGAATTTTTTGAACAGTTCGGAAAATTCCTTGATGCGAAATTCTTCCTTGAGTTTGAGGTAATTGCCGCCTTTATCCAGCTCATCCGTTGCCTTGGCCACCATAAAAACCGGCTTGACCAGGTAGCGGTAGCCATATAAATAGGCGAGTAAGGTGGTCAGGGCGATGGCGACAATGATCAGCAGGCCCAGTTGCAGCACCAGGGTAAAGACTTGTTGGTTTTGCGCTTCATCGTCGACGGTAAAGCGTAGCGACAGTTGTGAAAATGGCCAGGGGATCTGCAGGCTGTGCCCCTTGAGCTGCTCACCAAAACGGATCAGGCTTTGTTTGTCTTTTAATATTTCAATGGCCAGGCCTTGAAAGCGGGTGTCCGCTGTTTTTTGCGGGTAAATTTCACCCAGGGGTAGCAGGGCGGTTAGCACCCCCTCTATGGTTTGCTGATAGTTTATCGGCACCGCCAGGCACCAGTAATGCCTGCCGTTTATCGTTTCTACCCCGATATAATGAGGGGCTTGCCCCGAAAGCAGGCCGCTCAGCCAGGAAGTTTGTCTAAAATCTATCACCCGGGTGTGATCTGTGGTATGCAGGATATTGCCCTGAAAGTCCAACAGGCTCTGGGGATATTTTTTGCCCAACATTGAAAGATCTGCCATATGATCCTGGATTTTGCCGATATTGGATTCCGGCTGCATCAAGGTTTGTACCATGACAGGAGTATGTGCCTGTTCGCTGAGCAAGGTTTGCCTGTGGCTGAGAAAAAGCAGGAAATTTTTGCTGATGCTGGCGATTTCCCGGTTAATCACTTTATCCTGCTGCTGGCTAAAGGAGGTAACCACATGGCTGACCACTAAGATGCTGGTAAGCAGGGCCAGGGTTAAACAGCTTAAAAAGACAAAGCGGGCCAGGGCATAAGAAATGGAAATATGTTTCATCTTGTTGTGCTTTTTCCTCAGTGATTTCCGGGTATTGGCTGCGTCAGCAGGATCACTTCATTGTTATTGCCGTAATAGCCCATGGTATAATCCTGCTGGCCCAGCGCTTCATGGGCATTGGGGGTGTTTTTATCATAAGGTTGAAACGGCTGCCGGTAAGTTTTTAGCAGCCCGGTGACATCCTGTGATAAGTGCTCAAGGGCATAATGTATTGCCAGTCTGTCTTGTTTAGCATCGCCGGTTAGTCCCGCCTGACGGATGGCTGCCATCAGTAACCGGGTTAAGTCGTAGCCATGGACAAAGCCCGTTTGTGCCTTGATATCATAAGGGGATTTGATCCCGGGCAATTTAGCTATGGCGTTGTTGAGCACCTTTTGTGCAAATGTCGATAAGGAGCGGTTCAGGAATGAAAACCGGGTTTGGATAAATTGCAGATCTATCTTTTTTCGCATCTCGGCATTGATGACCTGGGCAAAGTTTCCCCCGGTTATGCCCCAATGGCTGCGGATCGGCAGACGGGTTTTTTCCGGTAAGTCTATCATCGCCTGGACAAAGGTTTTTGCTTCCGGGGCATTGCCGACAAAAAAAATCACATCTGCACCGGATGACAGCACATTACGTAATAACAAGCGGGCATGATTTTTTCCTATGCCCCAGTTAAACCATTCGATGCCGACGGGTTTGCGGCCTTTATCGCCCAGGGCTTGGGTCATGGTTTTCTCATTTGATCGTCCCCAGCCGGTATCTTCCAGTAAGAGGTAAGGTTTTTTAAAACCTTGTTTGAGGGCATATGTGCTGATGGTGTAGCCGGCTTTATAATCGTCAATGGATAAACGGAAAATCCAGTTTTCTTTGTCTTTGCTCCGGGTGATAGGGCCTGCCGCGGCCCAGGGGTCGAGCAGTAAAATTTGCTGGTTATTGATATAGGACTTATTGGCCAACAGGGGAGGGGAATGCAGGCCGGAAAACACCGCCAGTGCCCGGGGATCGGCTAAGAAGCTCTCCAGGTTGCTTTTGCTGCGCAGCGAGTTACCCTTGTGATCTTTTAGCACTAATTCAAAGCGATAGCCTTTAATTTTATAATCGCTTTCAGCCAGGGCCAGCATGATCCCCTGCTTGATGGCGTAACCTGCTGTCTTGGTATGGGTGAAATCGGCGTCGAGATAGAGTTTGTAAAACTTGCCAGACTCGCTGGCATGGACGGAAAAAAACAGTGCCGGGGTAAAACAAAGCAGCATCAAAGTATTAAAGAAAGAGCGATATGGCTTCATAAAAACTTATCCCGGGCTTATTCAGGCCTATTTTAGCTTGGTCTTGTTATAGCAATTTTTTCTTCAGGGATACTTTCACCGATCCTTTTATTTATTATAGTAAAAATAAGCGTTTAGTTAAGATTATCACCCAAGTGATATTATTTTCCCGTCACCCGGCTCTTGATATAGTGCTGGTAATCCGGGATGGTTTTGTCATATGCGCGGTCAAATAACGGCGAGTTGACGATAAAGTCGGCACTGGCCTGGTTACAGGCAACCGGGATATTCCATACTGCCGCCAGCCTTAATAAGGCCTTAACATCGGGATCATGGGGTTGGGCCGCCAGGGGATCCCAGAAAAAAATCAAGAGGTCGATTTTTTGCTCCGAGATCAAAGCACCGATTTGCTGATCACCCCCCAAGGGCCCGCTGATGAGTTTCTCTACCTTGAGTGAGCTTTTCTCCGCCACCAGGTGTCCGCTGGTGCCCGTGGCAAAGAGTTTATGCGCGGCCAGTTTTTGCCTGTGCTGTTGGCACCAGCGGATAAGTTCGTCTTTGCGGTTGTCGTGGCCGACCAGGGCAATGGACTTAGTTTTTGCTGCGGTGACGGTTTTATACTGCATCATTTGTCTCCTTTAATAAGACTTTTAAATCAAGAGCCTGCTAATCTTCTGTGCTGATGGCGAAAAAGGCTGCCCGGGTAAGACTGGCGAGATCTTTGGGGGCGAGTTCAATTTCCAAGCCCCGCCTGCCGCCGCTGACAAACATAGTGGCTAAGGCCATACAGCTTTTGTCTATGACGGTAACCAGGTTTTTTTTCTGCCCAAGCGGGCTGACACCTCCGAGTACATAACCGGTGCTTTTTTCTACCTGTGCCTTGTCTGCCATGGTCACTTTTTTACAATGTAATGCCTTGGCCATGGCTTTAAGATCTAATTGCTGCATTACGGGGACTATCGCCACCGCCAATTGCTTGTCCTGTGTACTGACTACCAGGGTTTTAAAAATTTTTTCCGGTGTCACCGATAGTTTCTCTGCTGCTTCGAGGCCAAAAGAAGCCGAGCTTGCCTCATGCTGGTACTGGTGTAGGGTGAAAGCGATGTTATGTTTTTTCGCGCTGTTGACGGCCGGTGTCATGGCAACTCCCCAAAGAGGCTAATAACCTGTATTTTATGGTAAAAGCGAATGAAAATAAGTATTAACTGATGCCATCACTATCTGTTATTTGGGCAAAAGTTGCAATGGCTTTGCCGCCAGGTTTGCTGACCGGGCAATATTTGCGGGATAAAAATGAAGAATAATGAAAATTAATAAATTTTCCTGCGTCTTGCCCCGGCTTGGGGTAGAATCAGCTTTTTGTTATCGGGCTTGATGATCGTCGCGGACACAAGGACGATGAATGGCTAGCAGTTCTGACAGGGCTTTTCACTTTATATGCGTATTCTTCACACCTCAGACTGGCATCTGGGACAATATTTTTATGGCAAAAGCCGGGCCGGCGAACACCAGGGTTTTTTATCCTGGCTACTGGAGCAGGTCAGCAGCTTATCGGTGGATTTAGTCCTGGTCGCCGGTGATATCTTTGATACCGGTACTCCTCCCAGTTATGCCCGGGAAATGTATTTTGACTTTGTGGTGCAATTAAACCGGCTCGGTTGCCAGCTGGTGATTTTGGCCGGCAACCATGACTCGGTTGCCATGCTCGGTGAGTCGAAACAGTTGCTGGCACATTTGTCCACCCGGGTGATCCCGGCGGTCAGCGATGATTTGGATCAGCAAGTCTTTGTTGTTCAAAATAAAAGCGGCGAAGATGCCCTGGTATTATGCGCCATTCCTTTTATCCGGCCAAGAGACGTACTCAAAAGCCGGGCCGGACAAAGCGCACAGGAAAAACAGCAGGCGTTGCAGCTGGCCATCAGCGAACATTACCAGAAGCTTTACCGCCGGGCCGAGCAGCTGGCACTAAAGGCCGTTGGCCAGGCCGAGCCTGATACCGGGCAAAAACTGCCGATCATGGCCACAGGACACCTCACCGCCTTGGGGGTCACGACCACAGAATCGGTGCGGGATATTTATATCGGCACCCTGGAAGCCTTTCCCGCCCGGGAGTTCCCCGAGGCCGATTATATTGCCCTGGGGCATATTCACCGCGGGCAAAAAGTCGCGAAAAGTGAACATATCCGTTACAGCGGCTCTCCTTTGGCGCTAAGTTTCGATGAGGCCGGCCAGGGCAAACAGGTTTTGCTGGCAGACTTTGCCGACGGCGCGCTGGATAAGGTTACCTCAGTAGCCGTACCCTGTTTCCAGCCTTTGTTTATGGTGAAAACTTCGCTGGAGAGCTTAGGCCAGGAAATACAGCAGCTGGCAACGGATCACCAGCAAGAACTACAACCGGAACAAACCTTGTGGCTGGATATTGAGATCGACAGCGGTGATTATCTGCAGGATGTACAGGGGCGGATAGAAACTTTGCTTGAAGACTTGCCGATAGAAGTCTTGAGGATACGGCGCAGCAAGAAAAACCGGCAATCGCTCGGCAGCGGTCAAGAAAAGATCACGTTAGATGAATTATCGATATCCGATGTTTTTACCGCCCGCCTGACGCAGGAAAACTGGCAGACGGATGAAGAGCTTAAGCGTGAACAAAGGTTAACGACGCTCTTTTTACAGGCGGCGGAAGCGGTGAAAACGGAGCAGAGTGCATGAAGATCTTAAGCCTGCGTTTTGAAAATATTAATGCCTTAAAGGGCTGCTGGAAAATTGACTTTAGCGCTTCGCCTTTTGACAGCAATGGGGTTTTTGCCATTACCGGCCCCACCGGCGCCGGTAAAACCACGATATTAGATGCTATTTGCCTGGCTCTGTATCATCAGACCCCGAGATTAACGGTGTCGGATAAGCAAAATCAGCTGATGACCCGTAATACCGCGACTTGTCTGGCGGAGGTGGAATTTGAAGTGAAAGGCCAGGGGTATCGCGCCTTTTGGAGTCAACGCCGTGCCAAAAACAAGTTAGACGGAAAGCTGCAATCCCCCAAGGCGGAGCTGGCCTTACTCGACGGCAGCATAGTGGCGGAAAAGCTGTCGGTGGTGCGCAGTGAAATTGCCCGCATTACCGGACTGGACTTTGGCCGCTTTACCAAGTCAATGATGTTATCCCAGGGGCAATTTGCCGCCTTTTTAAATGCCCCCGCCAATGAGCGGGCAGAGCTGCTGGAAGAGCTCACCGGCACCGAAATTTATGGCCTGATCTCGCAAAAGATATATGAAGACTTTAAAAGTGAAAACGAAGCGTTAAAACTCCTGATGGCGCAAAGCCAGGGCGTGGTGGTGCTGACAGCAGAGCAGTCAAGGCAAATTCAGCAAGAGCTCGAACAAAACGAGTTCAGGGAAAAACAGCTGCTGACACAGCAGGAAAAGACGCAGCAGGCCCTGAACTGGCAACAGCAATATCAACAAGCTTGCGCGCAACTGACAAGTGCCAGGGATGCCCTGGTGCAGGCGCAGGCAAAAGAAAGTGAGTCTCAGGACCTGCTGCTTCAGTTGCAAAAGGCCGAGCCTGCCGAAGCGTTGCGCAGCACTTATGAGCAAAAGCAGGTCCTTGATCAGGCACAGGCACAAAATCAGCAGGCGATTGAAAAGATCAGCGCAGCGTTATCGGCAGCCGAAGAGAAGGCCCAAAGCCAACATGCGCAATTAGCGCAGCTTAGCCAAGATCAGGCCGTTAAAGAGCAGGATTTTACCCGCACCGAAACCTTAGTGGTTGAGACCATTATTCCCCTGGATCAGGCGATTGATTCAGATCTGGGGCAGGCTAATCACCAGCAGCAAGTACTGACACAAATAAAAGAAAAGCTTGGCGGGGCTCAACAGCAATTACAGCAAGGCCAGGTTCGGCATAAAGCCTTGCTTGATGAATATGAAAAAACCACTGCCTTTATCGGCCAGCATCTCCTTTATCCGCAACTGGCGGAAAAATTACCCTTGTGGCAGGAGAAGTTTGCCCAAATAATGCAGCAAAGGAGCGAGCAAAGTACCCTTGGCGGCAAAATAGGTGAACTTGAGCAGCAGTTGATACAGGCGCGGGATGAGCATGATCGCCAGCAAAAAAACCGTGAACAGACCGGCGCTTTATACCAGCAGGCGCAGTTGAAAATGCAAGCCCTTAGCAATGAAAAGCAAGGGCTGTTCGCGCAAAACAGCGGACTTGATGAGCAGCAACTCACTGATGAGTTAACCCGGCTGCAGGGACAACAAGCCCAGGCGGGTCAAGCATTGCAAAATGCCCGGCGTTTTGCCCGGCTTGCACAGCAAATTAATGAGCAAGAACAACAGGTCAAAGCAATCACCCTCGAATTATCAGGCATTACTGGCGAACGGGATCAATTAAGGCAGACATTTTCCCGGGAGCAGCAACAGCTAAGGGATTTAGATGCCCTGGTATTGCAGCAGCAAACCATTATGTCTTTGTCACAGCACCGGCAAGCATTACAGGCCGGGCAGGCCTGCCCGTTATGTGGTTCGAAGGAGCATCCATCTGTTGCCGAATATGCCGATGCAAGCAGCAATGAATATCAGCAAAGACAAGATCAGCAAAAGCAGCTGTTAAAGGAGATTGAGAAACAGGGACTGGAGCTGAATAACCAGGGCAGCAAACTCCAGGGACGCCATGATACCTTGCTCGAAAGCATGAAAGTTAATCGCCAGGAGCAGGAAGAGTTATTGCTTGGTTGGCAACAATTTCAGGATCTGTTGCAGATCTCCTATCCGTTAAGTCATTTTGAAGCTATTGAGGAAGTTTTGCTGAAAAATGAATCAAGACTGGAATGGCTGACGGCACAAAACCAGCAATTGCAACAACTTAGCCAGCAAATAAACCAGCAGCAGCAAGAAGTCACCCGGCTGGACAAACAGGTGATGGCGCTGCAAAGCCAGTTTGATTTATCAGGCAGTAAGCTTAGCTTCGACCAGAATGCCATCTCACAGATGAAGCAGCAGTATCAGCAGCAGCAAGCGGCATTGGAGGAAGTCAGGCAGCAGTTAACCGGCGAGCTTAAAGACTTGGAGCTGGATTATCCTGCGCTGGAAAGCTTTGATGCCTGGTGGCAGCAGCAAGTGACTAAGGTACAAAATTATCAGGATGCCTTAACCAGGCAAGGGGAACAAAAAGAGCAACTGGCAGCACATCAGCAAACCCTTGCGGTACAGGAAGAGCAGGTACGGTATTTAAGCCAGGAGCTGCAACAGGCACAAGAATTACTCAAACAATATCAAGAGCTGCTTGGGCAAAAACAGGCCCAACGGCAGGAATTGTTCGGCACGCAGTTGGTGGCGGATGTCAGGGGCGATATCCTGAAACAGCGTAAGCTGCTTGAGCAGCAATTACTCGACTGTCAACAGGCCCTGGCCGATGCCCAGCAGCAGGTTAAGTTATTGCAAGGGCAGTTGCAGGTGAGTCAGCAACAGTTACAGCAAGGCATGCAGCAATTAGCAAGCAGTCAGGGGCAATGGCAGTCTCTGCTGACCACCAGTCCGTTCGAGCTCGAAAGTGATTTCCTGGCCGCCTTGCTGCCGCAGAAAAAGCGCCGGGAACTAACCCTGTTAAAACAGCAAATTAGCGAGGAAATACAACAGGCGCAAACCTTAGTAAAGCAGGGGCAGCAAGAAAGTGAAAAGCTGATAGCCGCTAAAGCCGATTTCGGTGATGACCTGGATAACACACAAGTGTTGAAGCAGCAGCTGGCAACCGTGCAGCAAGCGCTTAAGCTGCTACAGCAAAAGCAGGGGGAGCTTAGCCAGAAACTTGCCCATGACCGGCAGTCGCGTGAACAGCAGGCAGAAATTCTACAGCAAATAACGGATAAACAGCATCAACTGGAAGACTTGTCCTGCCTTAATGCCATGATAGGCTCCGCCGACGGGGCTAAATTCCGGCGTTTTGCCCAGGGGTTAACTCTGGCACACCTGGTTTACCTGGCAAATTTACAGCTTGAGCGTTTACATGGCCGCTACCAACTGCAATGCCAGCAAACAGATGCTCTGGCACTGGAGGTGCTCGATACCTGGCAGGGGGATACTGTCCGGGATACCAAAACCCTCTCCGGCGGGGAAAGCTTCCTGGTGAGTCTGGCGCTGGCATTGGCGTTATCGGACCTGGTGAGTGCAAAAACCAGTATCGATTCCCTGTTTCTGGATGAAGGCTTTGGCACTTTGGATAACGAGACGTTGGAAATCGCCCTGGACGCCCTGGATAACCTTAATGCCAGCGGCAAGATGATCGGGGTGATCAGTCATGTGGAAACTTTAAAGGAAAGAATTGCGGTACAAATTAAAGTGAAAAAATTCAATGGACTGGGGGTTAGTGAGCTGCAAAGCCAGTTCAAATACGCCCCTGAACACTGATTTCACCGACTTTAACGTTTTATGATTGAATATTTTGCCATGAATACCCCGGGATTCATGGCAAGTTGTTATTAAGGAGTATTTGATTGCAAACCTGGATTTACTTCACCTTGCTTGCCGCTTTGATGCAGGCGGTACGCACCGCAGGTCAGAAGCAGTTGTCGGGCCATTTGAATGCGATGGCGACAACGGGAGTGCGTTACCTTTATGCTTTGCCTTTTGCCTGGTTTTATTTATATGCCTTGCTTGAATATCATCAGATGGAGGTTCCCAAACTAAATCAGGCGTTTATTCAATATGCGGCCATTGCCTGTGTGACGCAAATCCTGGGCACGGTTTTTTTGGTCGCGGCATTCAAATACCGTAATTTTGCCGTGGCCACCAGTTTATCTAAAACCGAGGCGATCCAGGTGGCAGTAGTCGGGGCTTTATTTTTTGCTGCTCCTTTGAGTCTCTGGGGCTGGTTTTCGGTGATTTTAGGTGTGGTCGGTGTTTTGATTTTATCTAAGGTCAAGCTTTCTGTCAGGGAGTTATGGGAAAATCCCGGCGCCGGTTTCGGGCTCGCTTCCGGGCTGGCGCTGGCGATCACCACGTTATTGATCCGCCAGTCGAGTCTGGCACTGGCAACCAATTTAATGGTGAGTGCAGCGCTGACCCTGGTCTTTATGATCACAGTGCAATCGGTGATCTCCCTGATGTATTTATGGCTGAAGGATAAAGCCCAGTTACCCCTTATGCTTAAACACTGGCGTTTATGTCTGTTTGTCGGGATCACCAGCGTGCTGGGGTCCATCGGCTGGTTTACCGGCGCAAGTTTGCAAAATGCCGCTTATGTCAAGGCCCTGGGGCAGGTGGAGTTTTTTATTACACTCGTGCTGACTTACCGCTTGTTTAAAGAAAAAGTCGCGTTAGCTGAATATGCAGGTATATTGTTGGTTCTTGCCAGTGTGGTGATCCTCTTGCTTTGGGCCTGATTTGCCCCTTCTTTGCTAACATATGACTATCAGGATAAAACATTAGGGATTTTAGGGGGTTTTTGCTACACTCGCGGCCAAATTAACGAATAAACATTTTGGAATTGCTATGAAAATTGCAGATAAAACCGTTGTCCAGTTTCATTACACTTTAAAAGATGAAGCGGGTAAAGAAATCGAGTCTTCAGTGGGCGGGGATCCGCTTGCCTATCTGCACGGTTTTAATAATATGTTGGTGGGGGTTGAAAAGGCATTAACCGATAAAGCCGCCGGTGATAAGTTTTCTGTCACGCTCCAGCCCGAAGAGGCTTACGGCGAGCGGCAGGAAGATGCTATCCAGCGGGTACCGGTTAAGCACCTGCAGGGGGCCGATAAATGGCAGCCGGGTATGACTGCCCTGGTACATACTGAGCAGGGGGAGCGCCAGGTTACGGTTGTTAAAGTGGGAAAATTTATGGTGACGGTCGATATTAATCCACCGCTTGCCGGCAAGGTACTGACGTTTGATTTAGAAGTGCTGGATGTGCGTGAAGCCACAGCTGAAGAAATTGAACATGGCCATGCCCACGGTGTTGGCGGTCACCAGCACTAATTTTGCTATAGCATTTCTATCGCTTGATGTCGGCTTGCCTCCAGGGTCGGCATCTTATCTTCATTCCCAGGATTTTACTTCTTTTTTTGGGCTCAGTGTAAATTTTCGTCTCTGTTTCCCCCGGGATAATCTTGCACTCATTTAACCTGCCGGCCGCTATTTATCCCGGTTGGCTTGGGGACAGGCTAAATTTGTCTTTCCAAAAAGAGCATCTACACTTAAGTCACTTGAAAAGTAATTCATTAAAACTGGTTCTTAAGGATAATTTTTCTTAACTGGCAGTCGTTGAAAATGAAAAGCATCTCAGTCAAAAACAAGCTTTATATCTTCTCTTTTGTCGTTACCCTTTTTTTTGTCATCATAGGTTATTCCGGGATCAACCTTACCGGGCAGGTAGCACAATCCACCTCGGTTATCTTTAAGGAAAGCACCATCCCCTTAGCTAAACTGCAAAATATCCGCAGTATGGTTTGGAATGTCTATTACCGGCTTATTGTTCATGCCAGTACTTTTGAAGATGAAACCATGACGCTGATGCAAGCGGAAATTACCGAGCTTTCCGCCCAGATAGAAAAAGGCTTGCTCGGTGTTGGAAAGATTGATGCCGCCAGTAAAAAGGCCGGTCAAAAAATCCTTGGCCTGTGGCAGCCCTTTATTACCGATATCGGTTTGCAGGCCATCGATATGAGCAGCAACTTTGCCAAGGAAGATGCCATGAACAAGCTGCTTGATACCGGTAATGAGCAGTTTCAGGCGTTGTTACAGGTCCTGGAGCAGGAAATTGCTAAAATTGACAAACAAACCATGGCTAACTTAGATACTTCAACACAAGAGATCCAGGAAGATGCCATCACCCAGTCTATCCTTTACACTTTGGTTTTAGGCGCCATCGTTATTTCCACCTCTTATTTCATCATCCGCTCTATTGTTTTGCCGTTAGTGTTAATGAAGGATGCGGCACAAAATGCCGCGGAGCATTCAGATCTTAAGGTCAGGGTTAATTATGATAAATCCGACGAAGTGGGGTTTGCGGTTGAAGCCTTTAATTCCATGCTCGGACATTTTTCCACCGCCCTGAAAAATATAGAAGGCACTGCCAGTTTGCAGCTGGGGGAGTCGCTGAAAATGTCTGAAGTCACCGAAGACAATAAAACCGGCATCCTGGAGCAAAGCCAGGAAATTAACATGGTAGCGACCTCAGTCACCGAGATTTCCGCCTCCATTAATGAAGTAAAACGCCACGCCAAAGAAGCTGAAGAAGCCGCCAATGATGCCATGAATAATGTCAAAGACGGTACTAAGGTGGTGGGGCAAACCATAGAAGAAATCCATTCTTTGGCGGACAATGCCAAAACTACTTCCAAAGTATTAAGCACCCTGGAGCAGGAAGGGGAAAATGTCGGTAAAATGCTCAATGTGATCCGTGATATTGCCGATCAGACCAATTTACTGGCGCTAAATGCCGCCATTGAAGCGGCCCGTGCCGGTGATATGGGGCGGGGATTTGCCGTGGTGGCTGATGAAGTCAGGACCCTGGCGCAGCGCACGCAAAATTCTACCGGGGAAATTGAAAGTATGATCAATCATTTTCAGGCCGGAACCAACCAGGCAATAGAGGTGATCCAGATCAGTATAGAACAGACAAAAAGTTCGGTGGAAGTTGCCAATAAAGCAGGAGAATCTTTAAATCAAATAGTTGAAGCGGTCAATGTGATCCAGACCATGAATTCTGAAATTGCCCACGCCTCAGCGGAGCAGGCCCTGGCCATTGACAATGTCAATGAAAGTACTGAAAGGATACAACACATCGCCAGCACTGTCATCGAAAGCTCGGAGACGACAGTGACTTCATGTCGCAGCGTTACCGATATGGCACAGCAGGTTAAAGAAATGGTATCTCAATTTAAAGTATGACATTTTTGGAGGCTTCTCATGAGTATTACCCGTCGCAGATTCGTACGCAATTGTTCCGCGGCTGCCCTGGCATTGGCTCTGCCTTACCCTGTCTGTTTTGCCCGTTTGGCGCCGTCCCCGGATGAAATTCACATCGGCTTGGTACTTTCCTCCACCGGGTTTATGGGCATAGTTGAGCCCTACCAAATAGCGGTCTTGCTGATGGCGATTGAGGAAGTTAACAGTAAAGGCGGCATCAATGGTAAAAAAGTTGTACCGGTTATGCGGGATCCCGCCAGCAACTGGGGAAATTATGCCAAGCAGGCAAAAGAACTGGTGGAAAGCGGGGTGTCTATCTTCCATTCCTGTTATACCTCGGCCAGCCGTGAAGCACTATTGCCTATTATTCAAAAAGCCAATGGTTTGTTGTTTTACCCGACTTATTATGAAGGCCGGGAGTGTACCGACAACATGATCATGACCGGGTCCTGTCCCAACCAGCAGGTAGATAATTCAGTTCCCTGGATGATTAAACGCTCGGGGAAAAATATTTATTTAATCGGCTCAAACTACATTTATCCCCGTACCATGAACAAAGCGGCGAAATATGTGATATCTGCCAGTGGCGGCAAAGTGGTGGGGGAAAAATATGTTGATTTGAATGTAACGACAACGGCCGGGTACACAGACATCGTTAAAGATATAAAGGCGAAAAAGCCTGACTGGGTATTGTCCAATGTTGTCGGCGCATCCGGCGATGCCTTTATGCAGGAATATACCAAACAGGGACTTAACAGCACGAATATGCCTATTTTATCTTATCCTATGACGGAGCCGGAAGTGCTATCGGCCGGTATTAAAAACTGTGTCGGTCATTATACTTCTTTTACTTATTTCCAAACCGTCGATTCTGCTGAGAATAAAGCCTTTGTTTCCAAGTTTAAAAACTTTCTTGAAAGCAACAAAAAACAGTTTCCTTTGCCGGCGGTGACTTCCGGGGTGATGCAGGCAGCCTATAGCGGGTTTTTAATGTTCGCCAAAGCGGCGAAAATGAGTAAAAGTTTTGATCCCGTCGCCTTGGTTAATGCCTGTAAGGGCATGGAAATCAATGCCCCGGAAGGTAAGGTCAGGGTTAACAGCAACAATTTGCACACCGCATTAAGGCCCAGGATAGGGCGGGTGAATGATGCCGGGTTATTCGATATTCTCGATGAGTCGGCTAACTTGGTTGAGCCCATGGTCTTTAATCCTAAGATAGACCCTGGGAAAACCTGTGAAAATGGCGGTGAGTACTATATCAAGGGAAGAAGGGTACCCACTTAACTCTCCAGGGGAAGCTGAACAGATCGAAGCGCAGAATATCTGCGCTTGAATTGACAGTTATGCTTGATATTCAGGGGAATAAAGATGTGAACATACTTATCTTGGACTATGTTTGTATAAAAGGTGGTAGCGTCTAACGAGTAACAAATATAGTAAAGGTACACAGCTTAACGTGTAGTAAGTCGTACAGAAAATGGTAAATCCTAGCTTGTAGTAAGTCGTAATAAAAAGTCATGCAACTAACTTTGTAGTAAGTCGTAATAAAAATACTGAAAAAACTTATTTCGCAGTGAGTCGTAATAATAATGCGGTAAAACTTAAATTAGGTAATTTTTGGAGAGGACTTAATATATGAGAGCATATACGTGTTTAACCTTATCAAGCCTGGCATTGATTTCAGCGCAGACCCTTGCGGCAACACATGATCCGATTTCGTTTTCGGGTTACCTGGATGTTTCTTTTGTTTCAGAAGATGTTGATGATAGCACCGAAGATGATTTTACCCTGGATGCGCTGGAATTAAGGTTTTTATATCAGGGAAAGGATAACTTGAGTGTGGTGGCACATGTTCGCGGTAGCAGTGACGAAGACTTCGAACTGGAACAGGCCCACCTTAATTACCAGGTGAATAAAAACCTCAATATCGTTGCCGGTAAATTCTTGAGTATCCAGGGCTGGGAAGCCTTTCACGCCCCCGACTTGTATCAGTTCTCTACGTCCGCAACTTTGGTATACCCTGGCATGATGAACGGCGCCAGTGTTACCTACAGTAATGATGATTTTACCTTTCATGGTGCGATAGTCGCCAGTGCCTGGGACTCTAAAGATACGGAAACGGATGATAATGCTTATGACTTTGCGGTTAAGGTGAAATCTATTCCCGACGTAACCATCCATCTGGGTTATACCACAGAAGAAATAGCCAATTATGATCAGGCGTTAACTAACCTCTGGGCCAGTTATAGTAAAAATGGCCTAACCCTGGCGGCGGAATATAATCATCTGGAAGATTGGGGCGGCAAAGATTATGAAGGCGATGGTTGGCTGGTAATGGCAAATTATGAATTTACCAGTAAAATAGGCCTGACGTTAAGGACCAGTGCCCTGGAAGTTGAAAATGATGCCGACTTTGAGATCACGGACATTGAAAAATGGACCATTTCACCTTCTTATAAAGTGTCAGATGATTTACTGCTTGTTTTTGAATATTCCGAAACAGAAAACAACCTATTATCTAACGGCGATTCGGACTTATTTGCTATTGAAGCTATCGTGACTTTTTAAACAGACTTATGGGGTCTGCTGCTGGTTTAAGCCATACCTGAAGGCAGGGCAAGAGGAATTTCGATATTAACTTGTCGATATTCTTCTTTGCCCTTTGCTGTGTCATTAGACGATCACATCGATAGTGCGTGCATTTCTTTCCTGCGCGGCAATTCGGTTTTCTTCTTCTCTTTCCCTTTGCTGCACCTGGGCTTGTTGCCTTTGTTGCTGCAATGCCTCCTGCTCGCGGCGCTCTTGTGCGGCCCGTTCTGTTTGCTGTTGACGCTCGGTTGGGGTGACAGATAATTGCGTTTGAACACGATTGATTGAAATAGCCATACTAACTCCCGTGCATTTAAGCAGCCGTTAACTCACGGTAATCTAAGTATAGTACGAATGTAACAGGTAAGCAGGAGACTGAATTGCCGGAAAGTAAAGCTATTTATTGATGGCTTATTCCCAGACTGGCATGTTTTTTCGCTTTAGCTCTGAGAGTGGAAATATTTATTGTTAGAAAAGAAAAAGCCGCCTAAAAGGCGGCTTTTGCTATATGGTGGGTGCGACTGAATTCGAATCAGCGACCTCATCGATGTCAACGATGCGCTCTAACCAACTGAGCTACGCTCCCAAAATTCTGTGCAATTCGCTTAGCTTAAGCTGGATGCAGTTCCATAAACCGAGAGGAGAAAAGTTTTGCTATATATTCGTTTGAATCAGCAAGAAGATTTATATCTTCGTCTCTCAACGGGGCGCTATACTAGCGATCTGTTTTCCCTGTTGCAAGTCTTTTTCTGAAAATAACATTAAATTAGTGCCACTTTGTTTGTTAAATCAACATGCTGCATTTTATTTGAGCGACTGTCAGTGTTTAATTCGCCGCTCTGTATCTGCTATTGGTCGCCAGGCAGATGATGGTTGTGACGTGTTAGAGGAACAAGCTATTTTAAAATTCCGGCGCAAGAGCCGCCGGGAATGTAAAAGGCAAAAATTAATATGGCAGGAATAGGCTGCGCCAGTCATCATTATCACTGGCTTTTTATGTTGAATATTCATGACGAGTTGAGAAAGCAGCTTTAACAATAATGGTCAATTAAACGGCGAGGCAAGAGTTTTTTGTTGTGACTGAATTTTTTGGGGGCAGAAAGAAAAATAGCCGCCCTAAGGCAGCTATTTTTATATATGGTGGGTGCGACTGAATTCGAATCAGCGACCTCATCGATGTCAACGATGCGCTCTAACCAACTGAGCTACGCTCCCGGAATTTTCGTGCAAATATTGAGAATAACTTCTTATCTTAGATAAAAAAATTTAAACATCTCTTTGCCTCAACGGGGCGCTATACTAGCGATCTGTTTTTGTTGTTGCAAGTACTTTTATACAGATTTTCTTAAACCGGCAACCGTTTGCTTGTTAAAGCAACAAACCGCATTTATTTTAAACACATGGTGCCCGTTCAAACCGCTGCTGTACGATACGCAGCCGCCATGCCAGGAAAAATGCCGCTGTGGTTAATCCTGAAATAAAGCCGATCCAGAAGCCATAAGCGCCGATGGCAGGCATTAACCAATCGGTTACTCCCAGGATTAATCCTAAACTCAGGCCTACCAGCCAGTAGGCGACAAAGGTGATCACTAAAATTGATTTGGTATCTTTATAACCGCGCAGCGCCCCGGCGGAGATTACCTGGATTGCATCTGAGAATTGAAATAATGCCGCTAAAAACATTAAGCTGGCGGCCAATTCGATCACTTTAGTGTCTGTGGTATAGATAGTGGCAATCTGGGTTTTAAAAATCAGGGTCAGCGCCGCCGTGAATAAAGCGATCATCAAGCCCAGTATCACCGAATAGCGGCAGATGGTTTTTGCTTCTTGGTAATCTTTATTGCCTACGGCAAACCCGACCTTGATGGTAACCGCCAGTGCCAGGCTTAAAGGCACCATAAACACCAGGCCGGAAAAGTTAATGGCTATCTGATGACTGGCGACGACATTGGCGCCAAAAGGGGCCAGGATCACAGCAACCACGGCAAACAAGCTCACTTCAAATAATAAAGACAGGGCAATCGGGACACCCAGGGCGAGAATGCCTTTAATTTCCGACCACTGGGGCCAGTAAAATTGCTTAAACAGTGGGGCGTGCTTTAATTTTTTAGACACTAAAATGTAAATCAGCATACTGAAGAACATCACCCAGTAGACAATGGCGGTGGCGATGCCGCAACCGGCGCCCCCTAATGCCGGCATACCCAGTTCACCGTAAATAAAGATATAGTTGGCCGGGATATTGATCACTAAGCCGATAATACTGATGATCATGGTGGGTTTGGTGTGGGACAAACCCTCGGAATAGTTTCTGAGCACCAAATATAAACAAAACCCCGGGCCGCCCCAGATGATGTAACCCAGGTAGTCAAACATCAGTTGTTTTAAGTTAGCCTCCAGTGTGACCAGAGGATAAAGATAAGGGGCTAACAGGTAGTATAAGAAGATCAAAGATAAGCCTAATACCAGGGCTATCCACCCGGTTTGAAAGCTTGCTTTGGCGACCTGGTGGTATTTATCTGCCCCGGCAAGCTGGGAAACTATGGTGGCCAGCGCCATGATCAGGCCATAAATGGTTAAAATCAAGGGTAACCAGACACTGCTGGCCACCGCTACGGCTGCCATATCGGTTGCGCTGACGCGCCCGGCCATCACGGTATCGGAAAACCCCATTAAGTTTTGGATAAGCTGGGCAATTAAAATAGGGTAGGCCAGTTTAAGCAGGCTTTTACTTTGTTCGAGGAAATTATTTAAATTCATTCGGGTACTTATTACGAGGACTTGAGTTTGTTAATATGACGCTTTACTGATTTAACCTGACGGATAATATATGTTTACGGGCATAGTGCAATCACAAGCTGAAGTTTTAGCAATAAAAACAAAAAATAATTTATGTCGTTTAACACTGGCTGTAGAGCCGAAAAATATAGAACAGCTTGAACTTGGCGCCAGTATCGCAGTGAACGGTGTTTGTTTAACTGTGGTGGAATTTGCACTTTTGGATGAAAACCGCGCCTGTATCAGTTTTGATGTTATCGATGAAAGTTTAGCGGTAACAAATCTTGGGGCATTAACCCTTAATGCCCCGGTTAATATTGAGCGTTCTTTAAAAGTCGGGGATGAGCTTGGCGGGCATATGGTCAGTGGCCATGTTCATTGCCAGGCACAGTTAGTCGAAAATCATATGACCTCGAGCAATTGTCGTCTGGTTTTTGCCTGTGCAGCCAACTGGATGAAGTATATTTTACCCAAAGGTTTTATTGCCATAAATGGCATCAGTTTAACCTTGGGGGAAGTGGTTGATAATCAATTTAGCGTGCACCTTATTCCGGAAACCCTGGCCCGGACTAACTTAAGCCAGCTGTCCATTAACGACAAGGTGAACCTGGAGTTTGATCAGCAAACCATCACAATAGTGACAACGCTGGAGCGAATGAACCTGGTTTGAGTTCGGCGTGTTAAAAAGGAAGCGAGATGACACTTAATAGCAAATGTTATCTGCGAATGTCTTGAGCCGGGAAAAGCCTGATTGAATGGTTTCCCCGCGTTAATCTGTTGCTCAGCTATTGATAGCTAAATCTACCTGGATATCGTAGCAGCCGTTAAAAGACCTGCTCATCATCGCTGTCTACTGCCAGCTGAATTTTTTGCCGGTATTCGTCTATATGCAAGTTAAAATGAATATCGCTGCAGCAGGCGGGACACTCGTCATAATAGTCTTGATCACCTGAGGTGGTATCTAATGTGACATGCAGGTGATGGCCGCAATGCGGACAACGAATGCGTTGTTCGGTAATATCCTGGAGCATAAGACCTCCCAGATTTAACGCCAAAAAGAGCTAGTCAACACAAGATGAAATCAGCAATATCCCTGATAATTGATAACTCAATTTAGCCATTAACTTTATCTCATTATGAACGGTTTTGCCCAAAGTGCGAGCCGCTGCCCCTTTAATGATAAGGGGAGAGCGGTAAATACTTGCTATTGTGGAAAATAAACTTATTTGCAAACTGGTTTTGATGGTGGCTAATGAATGGCAAGGGCGAATAACCGGCCCAACAGGGCTTTTGCCTGATCTATGTAGATACCGCCAAAGAGGTTGGCATGGTTGAGTATATGATAAAAATTATAAATGTTTTTGCGGCGTTCATAACCTTCAGCCAAGGGAAAGATGTCCTGGTATCCCCGGTAAAATTCGCCGGGAAACTGGCCGAACAGCTCGGTCATGGCGATATCAACCTCCCGGTCGCCGTAATAACAGGCAGGATCAAAAATTACCGGGCCCCGAGTGCAAAAACTGACATTGCCCTGCCAGAGGTCGCCATGCACCAGGCAAGGGGTAGCATGATGATGGGCTAAACCGTTATGACACATATCTATGATATGTTCTATATCCCCCATATAGACGGAGCGCTCGCTTAGTAATTGCAATTGCCAGCCGATCCTTTGTTCGGCAAAAAAGCTGCGCCAGTTACTCTGCCAGTCGTTGGGCTGTCGGGTGTTGCCCAGGTAGTTATCATATTGCCAGCCAAATTGCCCGTGGCTGGAGTTTTTATGCATTTGGGCAAGTTGCTGTCCCAGCTGATACCAAAGGCCGCCATTGTCGCTACAAAAATCGATATGGGAGAGTACAATATAGCTTTTATCCAGAGTCGTGCCTACGGCAATACATTCAGGGGTGATCAGGGTTTCTATTGCCCTGAGCTGCTCAAGGGAATAGGCTTCTGCTTCAAAGTGACTCAGACGGTTTTTATCATTGAGTTTGATAAAATAGCTGTGATGCTCATCATTCACTTTAAAGGCGAGATTGATGTCACCGCCGGAAATGGGTTTTTTATCTTTGATAGAAAAGGATTGGCCGGTTTCTGACGCAATGGCCTGCCCGATACTTTGCCACATATAACCACCACTGAAGCTTATTGCAATATCTGTCAGGTAAAATCGTTACTCTTTGCATAGTGTAGCCTATCTAAGTGGTTTTTTACGGTTTATTCATGTAAAAGCCGTTACTGGCCCTGTTCTTTGATCCCCGGAATACTTTTTTGTTGCCATGTCGACAAGGGAAGCTGCTGATGCAGGGCTTGCAGGGTTTTCCACATAGCCCCTAGGGAGAGTTTATTTGCCAGCCATAAGGGCAAGTTCCCTTCGGGGCTGGCAATCAGGCGGTAGTGCACTTCAAGTTGTTTGCCTGCCTGGGGGGTAAGCTGCCAATGGGCTTTATGAATTTTGATGCGAATAGCCTTTGTGTTGTTCTCTAGCTTATGACTTGCATCGTTGACGGCAATTTCAACCGATAAGTCAGGGTTTTGCCAATAAGTGGAATGTATCAGCATTTCCCTGGCTTTGACCGGCCAAAAACCGTCAAAGTGTGTGATGAAAATATTTTCCCGGGGGGATATTTGCGCGAGTAAACGGGCCTGGCTGGCATTGTCCAACCAGTTCGGGATATTGGGATAATCTTGTAAAAACAATAAAAAGCCCGACAAAGTCGAGCTTAGCCTGAGCTCTGCTGAAATTTCTATCAGTGGACTGTCAGTGACAGCGCGGTAACGGACACGTGAATGCTTATTTTCCCGCCAAAGTCGCCAGGTGTTTTGTGCTGCCGGTTTATCTGCCGTCATACTTGATGCCGGTAAAGGCATTTCAGTGGCTGGCCGGGCAGAGGCAAGGTTTGAAAAAAGCAGCAGATAAAGCGCGAAAATCCCGTGGAACAAGTGGGCACTCCTGAACATATCGTATGACATCACTTATTTTTCTAGTTTAAGCGATTGTTTGCCATAAAGATATTCAGTGCACTAACAAAGGAAATTTTGCTCTCGGATGTCGGTGTCATATCTTTCAAGTATTGCCATGAGAGGCAGCGATTTATTTGAGCAAGTAAAAGCTAAGTCAGCCGACTTTTGAGAAATTGTACTATTCTTTCTTTACTTAAAGCCATTATCAAGGGGCTGCTATTCGGGCCTTGTTGACTGGAGTATGAAGGGGTGAAAAATTTAACCTTCACCGCTAAGATTTGGTTAGGGTTTTCGCTGGTACTGCTGTTAATACTAGCCGTTATCCTGGTCATTCAAGTCCATTTTACAGCGATTGCTCAAACAGAGAAAAGAATCGCCAAGACCCGGATCCCCACTGCCCACAGCTCAAAAGAAATGCTTATCGGCATTCAGGGAACCCTGGCTTCTCTGCGTGGCTGGATATTACTTAAAGATCCCGTGTTTAAAAAACAACGTGCCGGATTCTGGCAAAATGAGATCGGCTTGTCGCTGGCGACTCTGAAAATGTTATCGCTCAATTGGACCAATCCGGAAAATATCAAAACCCTGAACCAGCTGCAGGCGGATCTGGTCAAGTTTCGCCAGTACCAGGACGAAATAGAAGCCATTGCCGACAGTAAAGACAATAAGCCCGCCGCCAAGATTCTGACGTTAGAGCTCACGCCTGCCAATCAAGTGATTTTGGACAGCATTACCGCCATGATCAATGAAGAGGCAAAGCTAAAGTCCGCCAAGATCCGTATAGATTTATTTAAAGCCATGGCCGACTTTCGCGCCAGTATCAGTCAGTCGCAGGTCTATATTGAACTCTATGTCCTGCTGGCGGATGAAAGTTATCTCCAGTTCTATGAAAAACAGTGGCAAATCAACGGCGCCCGTTACCTTAAGTTAATGGAGTTGAGCCAGTCTTTTAGCGCCAGGCAGCAACTGGCCTTTAGCCGGTTAACCACGGCAAGAAACAAATTTTCCCAATTAGTGGACCGGATGCAGGAGATCATGCAGGGGCAAGAAAGTGATCTGGCCAATCATTGGCTGGCGACCCGGGCGATCCCTTTAGTGAGCAGCATAGAATCAAAATTAACGCAAATGAGTGAAGATCAGGAAATGCTGCTTGTTGCCGACTTTGACTTGCACCAGCAAGGACTGAACCGGCTGGAGCGTGAGTCAAGCATACTGTTTGCTACGGTGATCCTGCTTATTCTGTGTCTGGCGCTCATGATAGTGCGTGCCGTGGTCCGGCCTATCCATCAGTTATTGGCCATGACGGTGAAAATAGGCAATGGCGAATATGCGATAGATACCCAGTTAACGGGCTCGGTAGAAATGATGAGGTTGGGGCGTGCGCTGGAGAAAATGAAGCAGCAAATTGCCGAGCGGGCTGAGCGTTTAGAGCAGCAAAACTGGCTAACCACCCAGGAAAACCGGGTGATGGAGCTTACCCAGGGAGTGTTGAGCCTAAATGATATCTGCGACCTGGTGATCTCGCATTTAGCCAGGAGCTTTGAAGCCGGGCATGGCGTCTTTTACCTGGCAAACCAGGCCGATAAGGAGGAGGAAGAATCCTTATCCTTGTCACTTTGTGGCAGTTATGCCTTTACTGAGCGCAAGGAGTTGTCTGCACAGCTCCAGCTGGGAGAAGGCCTGGCCGGACAGGCAGCGAAGGAAGGCAAGCCCATTTTACTGACCCGGGTGCCGGGGGACTATATCAGCATCAAGTCTGCCCTGGGGCAGCAGCAGCCGATGAATATCCTTGCCTATCCGGTCATGCATGAAAATAACCTGGTGGGGATCATTGAGCTGGCCAGCTTTGTCACTTTCACCGACCGCCAACTGCAGTTGCTGGAAAAAGTCAGTGTTAATTTAGGGATCATTATTGACAATGTCGCCAACCGTAACCGCACCGAAAAGTTGTTGGTAGAAACCCAAAACCAGGCTTTAGCGCTTAACCTGCAAAAAGAAGAGTTACGCTCGGTCAATGAAAACCTGGAGAGTCAGGCACAGCAACTGAAACTCTCGCAGGAAGAGCTGCAGCAACAATCGGAAGAATTACGGGTTTCCAACGAGGAGTTGTCGGAAAAGCAAAAAACCTTAATCGAACAGTCGAAAAGCCTGCAGCAGACCAAAGCTGAATTGGAGAAAAAAGCGGAAGAGCTCACCACCACCAGTAAATACAAATCTGAGTTTTTGGCGAATATGTCTCATGAGTTACGCACGCCGTTAAACAGTTTGCTGATTTTATCCAAGTCATTGGCCAATAACGATGCGGGCAACCTGACGTCTGAACAGCTTGAAGATGCCAAGGTGATCCACGAAGGGGGGCAGGCACTGCTGATGTTAATCAATGACATTATGGACTTGTCCAAAGTGGAAGCGGGCAAACTCACCGTACATATTGAGTCTGTGTCCCTGGATACGGTTTGCCAGGATCTCGAGCTGATGTTTGCCAAACTGGCCCGGCAAAAACAACTTGAATTTAGCCTCAGCCAGGATGCCGATGTCCCTGTGGCCATACAGAGCGATATCCAACGGCTGGAGCAGGTTTTAAAGAACTTTATGTCCAATGCCTTTAAATTTACCAGCAAAGGTTCGGTCCGTCTGCGGATCCACCGGCCATTACCTGAAGTACAACAACTGCCGGATTATATTGAGGCGGACGATTCCCTGGCGTTTTCCGTGATAGATACCGGCATCGGCATTGCGGATGATAAGCAAGTGGCGATTTTTGAAGCCTTTCAACAAGAAGATGGTTCCATCAACCGTAAATATGGCGGTACCGGTTTAGGGCTGGCGATATCACGCGAACTGGCTCACCTGCTGGGCGGGGAAATAAAGCTGCAAAGTACCCTGGGCCAGGGCAGTGTTTTTACCTTGTATCTCCCTTTGCATTCACAAGAGATTGCTCCGGCATCAGAGCCGGTTTTACCGGAAGCTAATGTTTTTAAAGCCGTCAAAGCCGAGGCCGGGGTAAACTCTTCCTCTTCGGCAGATAAAATGACTCAGCCAGGCGATTTTCTCGATGACGACAGAGAGATCCTCCGGGAAAGTGATAAAAGCTTATTGGTGATTGAAGATGATATTCATTTTGCCCGGATTCTTGTCAAAGCCGCGCGAAAGGAAGGCTTTAAGTGCCTGGCCACCGACAAGGGCAGGGAAGGGCTGTTATTGGCCCAGCAATTTTTGCCCATGGGCATCATCCTGGATTTAGGTCTGCCGGACATTAATGGCCTAACGGTGTTAGAGCAGCTTAAGTTCAACCTCAAAACCCGGCATATTCCGGTACATATTGCCTCCGGAGCCGATTGCGAGCAGGACTCTTTAAATTCTGGGGCTTTCAGTTTCCTGGCCAAACCTGTGGCGAATGAACAAATCGGTAATTTACTCAGTTCGCTTATTAAAACCTCGTCCCGCCAATTCAAACAAGTGCTGGTGATTGAAGATGATCCCGGCAACCAGCAGGCGATTACCAAGCTGATTTCGGCAGAGACCATTCGGGTAGATTGTGTCGATTGCGGCGCCAAGGCACTTGAATACCTGGGAGAGCATAAGGTGGACTGCATTATTCTGGATTTGGGCTTGCCGGATATGAGCGGGGGAGAGCTATTAACCACCATCAAGCAGCTTCGCGGGCAAGAGCGGGTACCGGTGATCGTTTATACCGGTAAAGATATTCCGGACGATGAATATAAAGCGCTGTGCAAGATAAGCGAAGATATTATCGTCAAGGGGGCCGAGTCACCGGAGCGGTTACTCGATGATGTCTCGCTTTTTCTGCACAGTATCCAGAGCGCCTTTTCCATGGAGCAACAAAAAACCTTAAAGATGCTCCATGATCAAACAACAACTTTGTCGGGACAGGAGATTTTACTGGTCGACGATGACATGAGAAATATTTTTGCCCTGTCGCGGGAGCTTGAGAAGTCCGGAGTAAATGTCACTATGGCGGAAAATGGCCTGGTGGCACTAGAAAAAATTGCTGAACGCGATGCGCCCTTTGATTTGATTTTGATGGATATCATGATGCCGGAAATGGACGGCCTGACGGCAATACGGGAAATCCGAAAAATCAGCGTCTATCAGCAGGTGCCCATTATTGCGTTGACGGCAAAAGCGATGCCGGAAGACAAGGCCAGCTGTATTGAAGCCGGGGCATCGGAATATCTCACTAAACCTGTCGATATGGAGCGCTTATTATCCATGATGCAAATTTGGCTGTTTTAACAGGGGGGTGCTATGGATAGACAATCCCGGGAAGCATTTGAAATAAAATGGCTGCTCGAAGCCATCTACGCCTGTTACGGTTATGATTTTCGTGACTATGCCGGCGCTTCGTTGAAGCGACGGATACTCAACCGCCTGGAGCAGAGTGATTGCCGCCATATCTCGGATATGGTGGGTAAAATGCTTTACGACAGTGATTTTTTCGAGTTGTTCCTTCAGGATATGTCGATCACTGTCACCGAAATGTTTCGCGACCCCAAGGTGTTTTTACGGCTCCGTGAACGGGTGATCCCCAGATTAAAGACATATTCGCGCATTAATGTCTGGCATGCCGGTTGTGCCACAGGGGAAGAAGTCTATTCCCTGGCGATACTCTTGCACGAAGAGGGCTTGCTGGAAAAAACCCGGATTTATGCCACCGACTTTAACAATCATTCGTTAGAAATTGCCCGAAAAGGCATTTATTCCCAGGAGCTGGTGAAATACCAGGAGAATTATCTGCTGGGGGGAGGGAAAAAGGCCCTGAGCGAGTATTACCGGCACAATTATGATGCGGTGATCATGAAGGCATTTTTAAGAAAGCGTATTACCTTTGCCTATCACAATCTCACCCGGGATCAGGTCTTTGCTGAAATGCACCTGATCATGTGCCGTAATGTACTGATTTATTTTAATCAGGCTCTGCAGAATAAAGTGCTGGGCCTGCTTATTAACAGTCTGGTGCATAAAGGCTTTCTTGTCTTGGGGGATAAGGAAACCCTGGAATTTACCTCGATAACACATCAGTTTGATGATTTTGAGCCCGGGGCTAAAATTTATCGTAAAACCGCCGCTTTGCCTAAGGCAAATCAAGATGAAGCTTAAGCAATATCATATGCTGGTCATAGGTGCTTCTGCCGGCGGACTTAATGCCTTGGGTGTCGTGTTGGGCCGGCTTCCCGGATCTTTTCCTGCACCTGTGCTGGTGGTACAGCACCAGGGCGTTGGTAATGACAGTGAATATTTAGCCTTGTTGCTCGACAGCATGACTGCCTTACGGGTCAGGGAGGCTAGGGCGGGGGAGGTACCTTTGCCGGGCTCTGTGTATATTTCACCCGCCGGATATCATTTACAGCTCGAGTTGTCGGGAAAGCTGAGTTTATCGGTGGATTTACCGGTAAATTTTTCAATTCCTTCCATCGATGTGCTTTTTGATACCGCTGCCGATGCGCTTGGGACAAATTTGGCGGCGCTGATCTTAACCGGGGCAAGTTCAGACGGCAGCATGGGCTTAAAAAACATTAAAGGCAGGGGGGGACTGACGCTGGTTCAATCGCCGCAAACAGCACAAGCCCCGCAAATGCCGGAACATGCCATTGCTAATGCCCGGCCTGACTTTATCGTACCTTTGCAGGACATAGGCGCTCTGCTTTGCCGTATCTTTTTGGTGAAAGCTGTTAACGGCGGCAGGCAAAAGGGTGGCAGCCCTTAGCCAGCCGTAGGAAAGCATGAGTTATGATCAAACAGAATGTGCTTGTTGTAGATGACAAAAAAGAAAACCTTCATGCCATTAGCCGGGTGCTGGCCGGCTTAGATGTAAATATCGTGACCGTCGAGTCCGGTGAAGAAGCCCTGCGCAGGGTGATCAAACAAGCCTATGCCCTGGTCTTGCTCGATGTGCTGATGCCGGGCATGGGGGGATTTGAAGTCGCAGAGCTGATGCGCGCAAATAAAAACACCCGCAATATCCCCATTATCTTTGTCACCGCCATGAGCCGGGACGCCCAAAATATCTTTCGTGGCTACGAAGCCGGTGCGGTGGACTATTTGCTCAAACCGATAGAAGCCGAGGTTTTGCTGAGCAAGGTCAAAGTGTTACTGGATTTAGATCGCCAGAAGCAGGAATTGGCGCAATCGTTGGCACAAAAGCAGGCCAGCGAAAAAATCATTCAGGTACTGATTAATGCACAAACGGATTCCGCTCTGCTATTAGACAATACCGGTAAAATAATGGCCCTGAATGAGGTGATGGCCAGTCGCTTGCACAGGCCGTTAACGTCTGTGGTCGGTAATTGTCTGTTTTCCCTGTTGCCTGAGCAGCAAGCAGGGGTGTTGCAGGAAAAAATGACCCAGGTTCAGGAAAGTCACCAATTGCAGCACTATGAAGAAAGCATCGGGGATTTGCTTTTTCAAGTGAGCTTATTGCCTATTGTTGAGTTTTCCTCGGAAAAAATCCAAACCTTTGCCCTGTTCGCACGTGATATCACCCAGGAACGCCAGGTAGCCCGCCAGCTTGAGCAACTGGCCAATTATGATCAGCTTACCGGATTGAGCAACCGTGCTACCTATTATACTTTCCAGGACAAGCTGATTGCCGGCGCCAGGCGTGAACAGCACAGCTTTGCGGTGCTTTTCCTCGATTTGGATCGTTTTAAACAGATCAACGACACTTTAGGACATGATGCCGGTGATCATGTTTTATCCACGGTGGCGTCACGCATCACTGCCGGGGTACGAAAAAGTGATATTGTCGCCCGTTTGGGAGGGGATGAGTTTGCCATAGCTACCGATAAAATAGCCGATCAGCAGCATGCCGCCAATATTGCCGCCAAGCTGATCTCCTCTGTGATCGCCCCCATAAATTACCAGGGCGTAGAGGTTTTTGTCGGTTGCAGTCTCGGTATCGCCTGTTTCCCCGATAACGGCAGCGATAAAGAAGCCCTTAACCGGGCGGCGGATATTGCCATGTATGAAGCGAAACGCCTGGGAGGTAACAGTTACCGCTTTTTTGATCCCGAGCTGCAACAGCGTAATAATGAACGCACCAGGCTGGCCAACGGTTTGCGTCATGCTCTGGAAAAAGAGCAGATGCAGGTACATTACCAGCCTAAGTTTTCTGCCTTAACCGGGGAAATGGTCGGGGTAGAAGCGTTAATGCGCTGGTGTTTTGATGATAGCGGTATGATAGCACCGTCGGTTTTTATTCCCTTAGCGGAAGAATGCGGCTTGATCATCGAATTTGGCAGCTGGATCTTTAACCGGGCCTGTATGGAAATAAAAGCCCTTAATGATGAAAAGCTTGCCCTGGGAATTTTGTCGGTTTCTGTTAATGTCTCACCGAAACAGCTGAAAGTCGAAGGCTTTGATAAACTCATCGGCAAAGTGCTGGAGCAATGCGAGATCCCCCCGGCCCATGTCCAGATTGAACTCACCGAAAGTTTGATTATGGAAGATCCCGAAGCTTCCATTGAAATGCTCAGTATTATCCGCAGCTATGGGGTCAGTATCGCGGTAGATGATTTTGGTACCGGGTATTCGTCGTTAAGTTATCTGCGCCGCTTGCCGATAGATACCTTGAAAATTGATGTCAGCTTTGTCCGGGAAATAGGTAAAGACGCCGAAAGCGAAGCCATTATAAAAGGCATTATCGCCTTGGCCCATAGCCTGGGATTAGAAACAGTGGCCGAAGGGGTGGAAACCAGAGAGCAGGTGGCGTTTTTACAGCAGCACGGTTGCAGCTTGCTTCAGGGCTATTATTTTAGCAAACCGGTGGATATTGAAGCCTTGTACCAGTTTAGCCGTGATTATACTCCCATGAACTGTAAGCCTGACAGTCGTGAATTAAAAGGCGGCGATAACGCGCTAAAATATTAAGTCTCGACGGTTTTATACTTTATGCTCCCATTGATGATTATTTCATGAAAACCTGTTGTCCTTTCATAGCCTTCGGCTTATTATAAGCCCCGTTTTGTTGCCTTATATAAGTAGGGCTTTATAAAGAAAGGCTTCTTTAAAGTTGTAAAGAGCCGAAATAAAAATTTTCATTAAGTACCAAATTTTGAAAATGACACTGAACAGCTAGAGTTAACCAGCTGTTTTTAAAGAATAATCTAGATAAACAAGTGACACTTGGTATGTGCCACCACTGTATAAAGGAAATTTCATGCCTGTAATTACTCTCCCTGACGGAAGCCAGCGTAGTTTTGACAATGCCGTATCGGTAATGGATGTTGCCCTGGATATCGGCCCGGGTTTAGCCAAAGCCACTATCGCCGGTCGTATCGACGGTCAGTTAGTTGATGCCTGTGAATTAATCACCCAAGATGCGGCGCTGCAATTAATCACCAGTAAAGATCAAGAAGGCGTAGAAATTATCCGCCACTCTTGCGCGCATTTATTAGGGCATGCCATCAAGCAATTATGGCCGGATACCAAGATGGCCATTGGTCCTGTGATCGATAACGGTTTTTATTATGATGTTGACCTTGAGCATTCCATCACCGAAGACGATTTAGTGGTATTGGAAAAGCGCATGATGGAACTGGCGAAAACCAACTACCAGGTAGTGAAAAAAACCGGCTCATGGCAAGACGCCCGCGATGCCTTCGAAGCGCGCGGCGAAAGCTATAAAATTGAAATTTTAGATGAAAATATCGACCGTGACGACAAACCGGCGTTATATCATCACGAAGAATATATTGACATGTGTCGCGGTCCTCATGTGCCTAGCATGCGTCATTGTCATCACTTTAAATTGATGAAAGTGGCCGGTGCCTACTGGCGTGGCGATTCAGACAACAAAATGTTGCAACGGGTTTACGGTACTGCCTGGGCAGATAAAAAGCAGCTTAAAGCCTATATTCAGCGTTTAGCGGAAGCGGAAAAGCGCGATCACCGTAAAATCGGTAAGACCCTGGATTTATTCCACTGGCAGGAAGAAGCGCCGGGTATGGTGTTCTGGCACAACGACGGCTGGACCATCTATACCGAGCTGGAAAAATTTGTTCGTGAAAAATTACACGAATACGATTATGACGAAGTCAAAGCGCCAATGATGATGGACAGATCCCTGTGGGAGAAATCCGGTCACTGGGACAAATACGCCGATGCTATGTTCACGACCGAGTCGGAAAAACGTGAATACGCCATAAAACCGATGAATTGCCCGGGCCATGTGCAGATATTTAACCAAGGCTTAAAGTCATACCGTGATTTACCCTTACGTATTGCCGAGTTTGGCTGCTGTCACCGTAACGAACCTTCAGGCTCGTTGCACGGCTTGATGCGGGTACGTGGCTTTACCCAGGATGACGCCCATATCTTCTGTACCGAAGATCAGGTTGCCGAAGAAGTCAGTAAATGTATCCAGATGGTTTATGACGTCTACGGTTCATTCGGTTTTGAAGAAATCGTGGTGAAACTCTCTACCCGTCCTGAAAAGCGTATCGGCAGCGATGAAATCTGGGATAAGGCGGAGCAGGGCTTAGCCCAGGTCTTAACCGACTCTAACATTGAGTTTGAATATTTACCGGGTGAAGGGGCTTTCTACGGTCCTAAAATCGAGTTTACCCTGATGGACTGTTTAGGACGTGCCTGGCAGTGTGGAACGGTACAACTTGATTTTGCCTTACCGGAGCGTTTAGGTGCCACTTATGTTGGTGAAGACAATGAACGTTATACCCCGGTGATGATTCACAGGGCGATTTTAGGTTCATTAGAGCGTTTTATCGGTATTTTAATTGAAGAATACACAGGAAAATTCCCCACCTGGTTGTCGCCAATTCAGGCAACGGTAATGAATATTACCGACAAACAGGGTGAATATTGTGAAAAAGTAGTCAAAAAACTGAAAGAAAATGGATTTAGAGCCAAACTAGACTTGAGAAATGAGAAGATAGGCTTTAAAATCCGCGAGCACACTTTGAAGAGGGTGCCGTATTTGTTAGTTGTTGGCGATCAAGAAATGGCCAATGGTGAAATTGCGGTGCGTACCCGAAGTGGAGAAGATTTAGGTAAAATGTCTGTCGATGCGTTTGTTGCAAAATTAACTGAAGAAGTTAATACACGGGCATAATTTTTTTTAATCCAAATACATATTTAAATTTGGTACAAAGTTCTTTGGAGGAACATGGCTATTAAAGGTGGTCAACGAGGCGGACAAAAAGAGCCGGCACATCGTTTAAATGAGTTAATTACAGCAGAAGAAATACGTTTGATTGGTCTTGACGGCGAACCCATGGGGATCGTTTCATTAAACGATGCCATGGATGAAGCTGAAAAAGCGGGTGTTGATCTCGTTGAAATTAGCCCGACGGCTAAGCCGCCAGTTTGTCGCGTAATGGATTACGGTAAGTTTCTTTACGAAAAGAGTAAAGAACAAAAAGAACAACGCAAAAAGCAGAAACAAATCCAGGTTAAGGAAATTAAATTCCGCCCTGGCACAGATGAAGGCGACTATCAGGTCAAACTACGCAACCTGAAGCGCTTTTTAGAAGGTGGCGACAAGGTCAAGGTTACATTACGTTTCCGTGGCCGTGAAATGGCACACCAGGAACTGGGGTTAGAACTTTTAAGTCGCGTTAAAACCGACCTGGAAGAATTGACCGTAGTGGAGTTCTTCCCTCGCAGAGCGGAAGGTCGCCAAATGGTGATGGTCTTAGCCCCTAAAAAAGGATAATAACTGGTCTAGCAAGTAGTCGGGATTCATTTATGAATGCCGGCTCACCATTATTATCACTATGAACCGGTAGTACGGGCCTACAAGTAAGATCGGCGGGTATTTATATTCGCGAGTATCTTCGCCTCTACTGCTTAATATTTGGCATAACAATGCGGAGTTATTAACATGCCTAAAATGAAAACCAATAAAGGTGCTGCAAAGCGCTTTAAAAAGACAGCTTCTGGCTACAAATTCAAACAAGCGGGTCTTCGTCATATCTTGACTAAGCGTCGTACTAAAGTTAAGCGTCACTTACGTGCTAAGTGTCAAATCGCTGCTTCTGACATCAAGTCAGTTAAAAAACTTTTACGTCACGGTTAATAGGAGAGATATAAAATGGCAAGAGTAAAACGTGGTGTAGTCGCAAGAGCGCGTCATAAAAAAGTTCTAAAGCAAGCTAAAGGTTACTACGGTGCCCGTAGTCGCGTTTATCGCGTTGCTTTTCAAGCTGTAACTAAAGCTGGCCAATACGCCTACCGTGACCGTCGTCAACGTAAGCGTCAGTTCCGTCAACTTTGGATTGCTCGTATTAACGCAGCAGCCCGTCAAAATGGTTTATCTTATAGCCGTTTCATTAATGGTCTGAAAAAGGCTTCTATTGAAATCGACCGTAAGATCCTGGCTGACATCGCTGTATACGACAAAGCAGCCTTCTCTTTCCTGGTTGAAAAAGCGCAAGCTTCTTTAGCTTAATTGAGAAACTGAGACTTTAGGTAAAGGACGCTTCGGCGTCCTTTTTCTTAATCTTAACGGCTTAGCCTGCCAGTTACCGATATTTTAATTGAATAAAGTAACGGATGATATTTTCTGATGTGTAAAAACCTCAGCAAAGATGTTATCCGTTACTTTTAATTTCAATTTCAATATCAACCTGGAAAGGACTGAAGTCATGAGTCTTGCGGATAAAGTATTAGCAGTAAATAACGATCTTCCCATTCGTACCGACAGTGCCGTGCACAGCGGTAAGGTACGCTCTGTTTATTGGTTAACGGATGAAGACAGCCGCCGTTTAATCAAAGAAAAAGGCTATGATGTCAGCGAAGATACCCCGCTGGCGATCATGGTGATCAGCGACCGCATTTCAGCCTTCGATTGCATCTGGCAAGGCGAGGGCGGCATGAAAGGTGTCCCGGGCAAAGGGGCTGCTTTAAATGCCATTTCCAACCACTGGTTTAAACTCTTCAAAGAAAACGGCCTGGCAGACAGCCATATCCTGGATATTCCCCATCCTTTTGTATGGATCGTACAAAAAGCAAAACCTGTGATGATCGAAGCTATTTGCCGTCAGTATATCACCGGCTCCATGTGGCGTTCATATACCAAAGGCGAGCGTGACTTCTGCGGTATTGCCTTACCGGAAGGTTTAGAGAAAGACAGCAAGTTGCCTGAACTGTTACAAACCCCGTCAACCAAAGGTATTTTAGAAGGCATTCCCGGTGTGCCTGCGGTAGATGACGTGAACATCACCCGTAAGAATATCGAAGACAACTACCAGGCCTTTAACTTCAAATCCCTCGAGGATATCAGTTTGTATGAGAAGTTATTAACCGAAGGTTTTGATGTGATCTCTGACGCGTTAGCCAAACTGGACCAAATCTTTGTTGATACCAAGTTTGAATTCGGTTACGTCAAAGGCAGAGATGGCAAAGATAAACTTATCTATATGGATGAAGTGGGGACGCCGGACTCTTCCCGTATCTGGGACGGTGAGCAATACCGCGCCGGTAAGGTGGTGGAAAACTCCAAAGAAGGTTTCCGCCAGTTATTGCTTAATCATTTCCCTGATCCGGATATCCTGCTTAACAAAGACCGTATGGCGGAGCGTGAAGCCCTGGCCCGGGATAATGAACTGCCGGAGTCAGTACTGATGGAAGTATCAAATACTTATACTGCTATCGCCGAAAAAATTACCGGGGAGAAAATCACCCTCTCGGATAATCCTAAAGCAGAAATTATCAGCATCTTGCGTGAGCAATACCAGTTAATTGATTAAAACGTTTCGAACGGAACAGTATTCCCGTTGTTAATGTTGTAAACCCCGCCAGTGCGGGGTTTTTTATGCTTGGCAGCTCAACAAAACCGGGATGCCTTCACATGGGCTAGACTTAATAAACCGGTTCCGTGTTGATTTCCTTGCCCATGGCTTTTTTACTGTCTCGTTTGCTTATCCTGACAGCCTGCATTTCATTTATCCCTTATGCGTTTGCCGAACCCGGGATTAAAGGGGAAATGAATAATGTCTCAACGGTTAAAGCTCAAGGTGAAAAAGCGCAGCAAACCTTAACCATTCATATCAGCAGTATCTGCCCGTTTCAATGCTTGCCCTCGGAATATAATGGTAGCAGGGGAATATTTTATGATATCAGCGAGCGTATCTTTAGTGCGGCAGGTTATAACTTGCTTCCGGTATATGCCCCGTTTTCCAGGGCTATCTTGCTGGCGCAGCAGGGAAAGCTGGATGTTGTGACTACCCTGTATAAAGACGAAGTTGCCGGGTTACTGTATCCGGAGGAATATATCAGTTATGGCAAAGAAATGTTTTTTGTCCGCTCGGACGATCCCTGGCGATATACCGGCTTATCTTCCCTGGCTGATTTGCAAGTCAGTGGTGACAGGGTTTTGGTTGCCCATGGCTATGATTATGGCGATAGTGCATTTAAGCAATTTATCAAAGAGACGCCCGAGTTATTTCTTGTCCTGGGAGGAGGCAATACCTTTGAAAGGGCGGTACATCTGTTGCTCAATAAACGTGTCCGGGTGGTGGTCTTTGACCGCTCCGTGATGGCTTATAGCTTAGCCCGGTTGCAATTGGAAGGAGAAATCATTCCTGCCGGGGCTGTGCATCAGGGCAAGAAACTCTATATTGGCATCTCGGCTAAAACGGCTGATGCCGGCCAAATCATGAAAATCTTTGATGCCGGATTAAAACAATTCAAATCAAGCCGGGATTATCAACTATTGCTGGCAAAATACAATATCAACTTCCTGTAGCTGACCAGTTAACGCCAATGTTTAATTTCGTTATTATCACGACCAAAGAGTGGAAAATGCATGAGAATTGCCTCATGCAAAGGGTTTGTTACATTGCAAATACTTGTTATTTTCGTGCTTATGTAAAATTTTTACTGAAAAGCCAATATTTTACCTACTTTCTCCATTGATTTTTGTGTAAAATCGTTCACCATTTTATTTATTAACTTAGTCTACCCAAATAGCGAAACACATTTCGCATCCGAGGAGATCATGAACTTAGACGACATTATTTTGCAGGCGGAACAAGCTGTCGCTGCTGCAACCGATCCAACGGCACTTGATCAAGTGCGAGTTAATTTTTTGGGTAAAAAGGGATTACTTACCGAACAGTTAAAATCTTTAGGTAAATTACCACCGGAAGAAAAACCCAAAGCAGGTCAGTTGATTAACCAGGCAAAGCAAAAAGTACAACAACTGATCAATGCTCGCGGTGAGTTATTACGCGCCGAGCAGATCAAAGCAAAACTTGCCGCCGAATCTATTGATGTCACTTTGCCGGGTCGTGACAATGACTTGGGTGGATTGCACCCGGTTACCCGTACTATCGAGCGTATCGAAAGCTTTTTCGGCGATCTGGGTTTTACGGTAAAATCCGGTCCGGAAGTTGAAGATGACTTCCATAACTTCGATGCCCTGAATATTCCCGAGCATCATCCGGCCCGTGCCGATCATGATACCTTTTACTTTAACCCTAAACTGGTATTAAGAACGCAAACCTCCGGGGTACAAATCCGTACCATGGAAGTGGAAAAGCCGCCGCTGCGTATCATTTCGCCGGGCAAGGTATACCGCAACGATTACGATCAAACCCATACTCCTATGTTTCACCAGGTAGAAGGTTTGATGGTAGATAAAGACATCAGCTTTACCCATTTAAAAGGGATATTGCACGATTTCTTACATAACTTTTTTGAAGAAGATCTGGAAATTCGTTTCCGCCCTTCATATTTCCCGTTCACTGAGCCTTCGGCAGAAGTGGATGTGAAAGGCAAAAACGGCAAATGGCTGGAGATCTTGGGCTGTGGCATGGTGCACCCCAATGTGCTGCGCAGTGTCGGCATCGACCCGGAAGTTTACACCGGTTTTGCCTTTGGTATGGGGGTAGAGCGTCTTACCATGTTGCGCTACGGCGTTAACGACTTACGCTCATTTTTTGAAAATGATCTTCGCTTCTTAAAACAGTTCAAGTAGGAAAGCCAACAATGAAATTTAGTGAATCCTGGTTACGTGAATGGGTGAATCCTGCCATTTCATCTGAAGAATTAACTCACCAAATCACCATGGCGGGCCTGGAAGTTGACGGTGTCGATGCTGTTGCCGGCGAATTTACCGGTGTTAAAGTCGGTGAAGTGGTTGAATGCGGCCAGCACCCGGATGCCGACAAGTTACAGGTAACCAAAGTTAATTTAGGCGATGAAATTGTTGATATTGTCTGTGGCGCTAAAAACTGTCGTTTAGGGCTAAAAGTGGCCGTGGCTACCGTAGGTGCGGTATTGCCGGGTAATTTTAAGATCAAAAAAGCCAAGTTACGCGGTCAGCCTTCGTTTGGCATGCTGTGCTCGGAATCTGAGCTTGGTCTGGAAGAAACCTCAGACGGCATTATTGAATTGCCATCAGATGCGCCAATCGGCACCTGCGTGCGCGAATACCTGAACTTAGATGATGTCACTATCGATGTCGATTTAACCGCCAATCGCGGTGACTGTTTAGGTATTAAAGGTCTGGCCCGTGAAGTCGGCGTATTAAATTCACTTGCCGTGAATGAAGTTGAAATCCCTGCGGTATCGCCAAGCATCGATGATAAGCGCGAGATCACCATCAGCGCCGGTGAAGCTTGTCCGCGTTATTTGGGCCGTGTGATCAAAGGCATTAATGTCAATGCGGTATCACCGCTGTGGTTAGTAGAAAAACTGCGTCGTTGTGGTGTACGCAGCATAGACCCGGTTGTCGATGTGACGAACTATGTACTGCTTGAGCTTGGTCATCCGATGCACGCGTTCGATTTAGCGAGAATTGATGGCGGTATCGACGTGCGTTTTGCCAATGAAGGCGAAAAACTGGTACTGCTGGATGAAAACGAAGTGACGTTATCAAGCGATACTTTAGTGATTGCCGATACTGGTTCCGGTGAGAATAACGGCAACAGTAAAGCCCTCGCGATGGCGGGCATTTTCGGTGGTTTGCATTCAGGTGTTACCGCTGACAGCCAGGATATTTTCCTGGAAAGCGCCTTCTTTGCACCTCTGGCCATTCTGGGCAAAGCCCGTCAATACGGTTTGCACACCGATGCTTCTCACCGCTATGAGCGTGGTGTAGATCCTCAGTTGCAACACCAGGCAATGGAACGTGCAACCGCGTTATTATTAGAGATTGTTGGCGGTCAGGCCGGTCCTGTAATTGAAGCCAAGCATGAAAGTCATATCCCGGCAGAAAAAAGCGTAACTCTTCGCCGTGAAAAACTCGACGGCCGTATTGGTTTGCATATTGAAGACAATACCGTGACTGAGATCTTAGTACGTCTGGGGTTCACCGTTGATTTTAGCAATGACAGCTGGCAGGTGGTTGTACCCGCCTACCGCTTTGATATTTCAATTGAGGTGGACTTGATTGAAGAAGTGGCGCGTATTTTTGGCTATAACAATATCCCGAATGTTTCACCGACTGCCAAGTTGACCATGCCGACGCACCGTGAAGCCGAGTTATCTGTGGCGAAATTACGCAATACTTTAGTCGGCCGCGGTTACCAGGAAGCCATCACCTACAGCTTTGTTGATCCTAAGGTACAAGAGTTGCTTCACCCGGGTCAGGAAGTGATGACCTTGCCGCACCCTATTTCCTCGGAAATGTCGGTGATGCGTCTGAGCATGTGGACCGGTTTATTGCAGGCGATGGCTTATAACCAGAACCGCCAGCAAAACCGGGTGCGTTTATTTGAAACCGGTTTGCGTTTTATCCCCGATGAAAGTGTTGAAAATGGTGTGCGCCAGGAGCAAATGCTTGCCGGTATCATCTCCGGTCAGCGCAGCGATGAGCATTGGCAGATGGAAAAAGCCGCCAGTGATTTTTATGATATCAAAGGTGATGTCGAAGCTTTATTGTCATTAACCGCCGATGCCGGCGCTTATGAATTTTCGCAGGCAGAAATTGATGCTTTGCATCCGGGACAAACGGCAGCGATCCATAAAAATGGTAAACTTGTTGGCCACGTTGGTACCTTACATCCTGAATTAGAAAGGAAATTAGGACTTAATGGCCGAACATTAATGTTCGAAATATTATTGTCTGAAGTATTAACTCAAAAACTACCTGAGGCGCGCGATTTATCTCGCTTCCCGTCGAATCGACGCGACATCGCCGTGGTGGTTGAAGAGCAAATAAATGCTAATAAAGTGTTACAACTTATTGAAAAGGTTGGCGGAAATTATTTAGTTGATCTAAACTTGTTCGATGTATATCAGGGCAAGGGTATAGCACCCGGCTTTAAGAGCCTAGCGATTGCCATGATACTACAAGATCATGACAAGACTCTTGAAGAGAAAGATATTAACGAAGTCGTTAATCGCGTGGTTGATACGTTAAAAGTTGAACTAAATGCATCACTGAGGGATTAAGCAATGGCGCTGACCAAAGCAGAAGTAGCAGAACATTTATTTGAAAAAGTCGGGTTAAGCAAGCGCGACGCCAAAGAAATGGTTGAAGTATTCTTTGAAGAAATACGTGGAACCTTAGAAAGCGGCGAGCAGGTTAAACTTTCCGGATTTGGTAACTTTGATCTTCGTGAGAAAAGTGAACGTCCCGGGCGTAACCCAAAAACCGGTGAAGATATTCCTATCTCAGCCCGTAAGGTAGTTACTTTCAGACCAGGACAAAAATTAAAAAGTCGCGTAGAAGCGGGAAATCAGGACAGCTAGCTGATTTTCACGTGATAATGTTTACACCTTATCACGCAGACTTTTGATATGGATATCCCAATAAAGGCCGCATTGCGGCCTTTATTGCGTTATACGGGATGTTATATTGACTTTTCCCTGCCTGACACCTAGATGTGAAAATTTTGCGCCAGGATCCTTGGTCAGCTCCAGCTCTATTGTCTAACCTTTCCTATACTTTCAAGGCTTGAATGCTTAATAGTGAGAGAGGTTATGAAAAAATTATTAATGCTCCTGGTTTTTTCGCTAATAACAACTGCGACCAGCTATGCAAAAAAACCTGTGATTTGCGGCTCCAACTGGCCGGTTTGGGAAGTGGTACATGCCATGGCTGAGCTCAATCAAATTGATGAGTTTGAGTATCGCTATGAAAAATATGAAACCTGTGTAGCTGCCTTTCAGTCGGGGGTCAGGGACATGACCTTTGTTACCCTGTATGACTTTATCTCGATGCAGCGCGTTAAAAACAACGGTGTGATCCTTGCTGCTACCGATTACAGCTCGGGTGGCGATGGCGTAGTGCTTCATGGCAACAGCGGCTCGCTAAACGGGAAAAAACTCGGACTGCAGTCGAATTCTATTTCTCTGTATTTCACCCATCTTTTCCTGAAAAAACAGGGCTTATCGTTAAATGATATCCAAATCATCAATGTCAGCAGCGATAAAGTCAGCGAGGCATTTCTTAAAAACAAACAATTAGCCGGAGTGGTCGGCTGGAATCCTAATCTGGATGAGGCCATCAAGGGGGGAGGGAAGTTAACGGCCACCAGCGCTGATTTTCCGGAAAATATTTTTGACCTGGTAGTGGTAAACCGGGATGCATATAAGCAAAACCCCGAGCTTTATCTCAACTTTGTTAAGAAGTATTTTAACGCCGTTAACGACAAAGCAATATTGGCTAAAATGGCCGCCCTGTCGCAAGTGCCGGTGAAGGAGTTTGAACTTTGGCTCAGCGATGCTCACATCTATCAAGATGCGGCCAGCTCATTGGCTGCTTTTCCCCGAATGAAGACTGTAGCCGACGAAGTGCAGGCGTTTTTTAAAACACCGCCAAAATCTCTTAAAGGGCGGATACGCAAATCTTTCGGTGATGTGTCGCTCAATACCGAGCAACTCTTTGACGACTCGGTCTTAAAAAAGCTGAAATAGGTCTAAGTAATAAGCTTTGCCTGCGGGGTAAATTTGTTTATGAGTTTATCAAGGTTACGGGCTTGGCAAAGCTAAGTCAGCGGACCCCGGGTAATGATTTGATTGTTTGCCGAGAATCTGCGGATCAAGCGTTTAACCACAATAGAAAGTAAACTGCCCAGTAACAGCAAGACAATGGCAAACGTTGCGCCTGTGGCTAAGGCATGTATATCCAGCGGCACTGCCAGCTGATATTGCCTGAGTGTGGCAGCTGCCAGCTCGGGATCGACCTGAGTGACAAAATAATATAAGCGGTTCAGGTAGTCCCCTTGCTGCAGGTTCGTCAGGCTTTGGTTAAATCCCTCAATACGCAGCATCAGGTTTTCTATCATTTCTCCGGTTTGTTGGAAAACATCATCGCTATTGCTTTGATAACGTTCGATCAGGGCCAGTAAATTTCCCTGAAACTGGTTATCGGCGATGGCCTGGAATTGATCCAGCTGGTAATGGGCTTCGTGCAAATGGCCGGATAACCTTTGCATATATTGCTGCATAAATTCGGGTAACTGTAACCCCAGGATAAAAAAGGTCGTAAATAAACAACGATCAATTAAGGTGGCTAGCATTTTAGGCATAAGCAGTATCTTTTGGCATAGTATCGTGCTTTAAACAAGGGCTGCTCCTGTCAAAGCCCCTGAACCACTATTATTATACGCGATTAATCTCAATATACGAGAAATCCACTCATAAAGTTATTTGCATATATATCAATGGCTAATATTGAGTTTTAATGGCACGGTACATTAGCAGGCCGGATACTGACAACGGCTTAATTCATTCGAATAAATAGGACGGTATCTTAGTTTTTTTGTGTTTTTAATCTTAATAATCGATAGATAAAATAAGCTCACAAATTTGAGGAGTAGCACATGTCTAAGATTCTAGTATTAAATACCGGCCTGAACGGCGAGCAAAGTAATTCCACTAAATTCACCCAAATGTACCTGGATGTCAGAAAATCATCGGGGTTGGTCGATGAGGTGTCTGTACGGGATCTCAATAATGAGCAACTGCCCCATTTAAGCGCACAGGAAATGCAGGCCTGGATGACCCCGCCGGAGCAGCAAACGGTGCAGCAACAGCAATTGGCTAAGTTATCGGATGAATTGATTGATGAGCTGATGGCCCATGATATTGTCGTGATTGGTATGCCTATGTATAACCTCGGCGTGCCGTCTACTTTTAAAGCCTATATCGACCGGATTGCCCGCGCCGGTAAAACCTTCAGCTATACCGAAAATGGTCCGCAAGGTTTAGTCAAAAATACCAAGGTCGTGGTGCTGGCTGCCCGCGGCGGCATGTATCAGGGAACCCCTATGGATACCCAAACCGGTTTTATCAAAGGTATTTATGGCTTAATGGGCATCAGTGAGGTGGACTTTATTTATGCCGAGGGTTTAAACATGGGAGAGGAAGTTGCCGAAAAGGCCTGGTTAGCTGCCAACGAGCAACTTGAGCAAACGGTTTAAGCGGTAATATTTGCTAACAATCAGCCTTCGGGCTGATTTTTTTTGGCAAATTGCTGAGAGCCCGTTGTTGGTGCTGTGTTGACCTTAATAATAAGGTGATTGTAGGCTAACTAAGTATCTGATAAATACAGATAAAGCTAGACTTCCTTTTATCTGGCTTTTATGATTTCACGGCCAGTACTGGTCTTTTAAAAATTATCGCTGGCGTGCATGCTGGGCCGAAAAGAACCGGTTCAGGTATTTTAGCATTGTGTAAGCCGGTTTCCCGATAAACATACCGCGGCAATTTTCCATTAAACTAAAGAGTCATTTCACCTATGCGCACTAGCCAGTATCCGGAGCGTGATGCCACGAAAATCAACTGGGGCGTAGCTAAAATGCTCTGGCCTTACTTGCTTGAATTTAAAACAAGAATCAGTTTGGCCATTGCCTGCTTGATTTTAACCAAAGTTGCCAGTGTTTATTTACCCTTTGTGCTTAAGGACATTGTCGATACCCTGGATAACAATCAAGATAACCGGGTCTATCTGGTGCCTTTTGCCCTGGTGGCGGCTTATGGCCTGGTACGTTTTTCTGTTATGTTATTTGCTGAAATCCGCGATACCCTGTTTGGCAGGGTGACCGAGCGGGCGATGCGCCGTATCGGTTTGCAGGTTTTTCGCCATTTGCACAGCCTGGATCTTGATTTTCACCTGAACCGGCAAACCGGTGGTCTATCCCGGGATATAGATCGCGGCACTTCGGGGATCAGTTTTTTGCTCAGGTTTATGGTGTTTAATATCGTGCCGACCTTGATAGAGATCATCATGGTGGTGTCTATTTTACTGGTCAATTACGGCATTTGGTTTGCGCTGATCACCCTGGCATCAATTTTTTGTTATATCGCCTTCTCGGTCGTGGCCACCGAGCGACGCACCCGTTACATCCGCGCCGCCAATAAGGCGGACTCCTCCAGTAATACCCGGGCCATCGACAGCCTGATTAATTTTGAGACCGTGAAGTATTTCACCAATGAAGATTACGAGGCCAGGGCTTATGATAAGCAACTGGCGGTATGGGAGCAGGCCAGGGCGCAGAACCGTTTATCTTTGTTTGCCTTAAACGGTGGCCAGGGGCTGATTATTTCCTTGTCGATGACGGCCATGCTGGCATTGTCGGCCTACCAGGTGACCTATGGGGAAATGACCCTGGGGGATTTTGTGCTGATCACCGCTTTTATGATGCAACTTTTTATCCCGCTTAATTTTCTCGGCTTTGTTTACCGGGAAATTAAAGGCTCGTTAGCTAATATTGAGCATATGTTTGATTTATTAAAGAAAGATCCTAAAGTGCAGGATAAAGCCGATGCCGGTCAGTTGCAGCTCAATGGCGGTAACATTGAGATCAAGGATATCTGTTTTTCTTATGATGACAAACGGAAGATATTACAGAAGGTCTCCTTTTCGGTTGGCGCCGGTCAGAAGGTGGCGATTGTTGGCGAAAGCGGTTCGGGCAAGTCTACCCTGGTGAAGGTGCTGTTTCGTTTTTATGATGTCTCCAGCGGCAGCATTGCCATAGACGGGCAGGACATTACCGAGGTTACTCAGCATTCCCTGCGCCATAATATCGGCATAGTGCCGCAAGACACGGTATTATTTAACGAATCATTATTTGAAAATGTCCGTTACGGCAATCCCGAGGCAAGTGACAAGGATGTTTATAAGGCAATAGAGCTGGCACACCTTAACGCTTTTGTTGCTTCTTTGCCAGAAGGGGTTGATACTCTGGTGGGGGAACGGGGATTAAAACTGTCCGGCGGTGAAAAGCAAAGGGTGGCCATTGCCCGTACCATTTTAAAAGACCCGGCAATTTTAGTGTTTGATGAGGCGACGTCGTCGCTGGACAGCCACTCGGAGCAGGCAATTCTATCCGCGATCAAAGAAGTGGCGCGCGAGCGTACCAGTGTCGTGATCGCCCACAGGTTATCGACCATAGTGGATGCCGATCATATTATTGTTATGAATCAAGGCAAAGTGGTAGAGCAGGGACAGCATAACCAGTTGCTGGCACAAGCCGGTCAATACCAAAAAATGTGGCAAATACAGCAATCGCGGCCATAATTGTTAGCGAAAAGCACAGGCGTTAAATAATACTATGCGGGATATTTTGTTATGGACAATAAAAGATATTGGCTAACAGCCGTGTTGCTGCTTTGTCCTTTACTGCTCTGTTTTATACTGCCAGGGAGCAATGCCGCGGCTTTTGCCCGGGAAAATACCATGGTGTCGCCCAAAACCGTTAACCAGCTCAGTATTGAAGAATTACGCCTGCCCAAGGCCATGGCGGCCATGCCGGAATTAACCCGGATATTAGCACCCAGGATTGCACTTTTTACCGACCAATTATCCCGGGTACGCAACCTGACCGCATTGACCCAGCTGGTGCTGCGTCATGGCAGCGGACTTTGGCGGGATGCGGTTGCCGGTTTCGATCAGCAGCAGGATAATGATGACCGGGCACTTTATTGGGCCAGGTTAAAAATGACCCGGGCCATTAGGCAGACGCCCGTCTTTGCTTCCTTGTTACCGGCGCAGCAGCAAAAACTACTCTGGCAATTTGAACTGTTATCCCGCGGCCAGCAGGATATTAAGTTCAACCGCAAGGCAAAGAAGAGGGTGCTGATCACAGGTTTTGATCCTTTTTTTCTTGACCGAAAAATAACACAATCGAACCCTTCCGGAGCCATCGCCCTGGCTCTGGACGGTTTATCCCTGTCCTTTGACGGCAGCAGCGCTGAAATTGAAAGTTTGATCTTGCCGGTGCGTTTTCATGACTTTGATCAGGGAATGGTAGAAACCCTGTTAACCCCTTATTTTAAAAATAATAAAATTGATATGCTGGTCACTATTTCCATGGGCAGGGAGCATTTCGATCTGGAACGTTTCCCGGGTCTGCGGCGCAGTGCCTCAGCTCCGGATAACCTGAACGTTTACACCGGGGCGAGTGAGCAGGCACCGCTGTTGCCTAAACTTGGCGAAAAGCAGCTGACAGGACCCGAGTTTTTGGAATTCAGCTTACCTGTCGCGGCGATGCAAGCGGTTTCCGGCAGCTATCCCGTGAATGATAACCGTAAGGTACAAACACTGGACGGAAAGATTACCGCTGCGTCATTGACGGCATTGCAGGGACAAGTCTCGGTGGAGGGCTCCGGCGGCGGGTATTTATCCAATGAGGTTTCCTATCGCAGTTTATTACTGCGCGAGCAATATGCGCCGCTGATCCCGGTAGGTCATATCCACACGCCAAAAATATCCGGTTATCAGGCGGCTGAAAGTAAAAAAATTACCATTCAAGTCAAGGCGATGATCAGCGCCGCGCTGGCAGGTATTTAAGCGGCCCTCTTATATAACCCTTGCGCTGCCTGCCAGAAAGTGAGCACAGCCCTTTGAGCGCGACTTTGTCTTTATGCCGGAGTTATATTGTTTATCTAAGATATAATTGCTCTTGATACCTCTTGGCTTTCAACGCCTGAGCAAAATATCGTCCATCCTGGACATTATTGCTCTTTGATCTCCTATCACCGCACTGTACCGTCCATCCTGGATATTATTGCTCTTTGATATCCTATTACCGCACTATACCGTCCATCCTGGACATTATTGCTCTTTGATATCCTATCACCGCACTGTACCGTCCATCCTGGACATTATTGCTCTTTGATATCCTATCACCGCACTATACCGTCCATCCTGGACATTATTGCTCTTTGATATCCTATCACCGCACTATACCGTCCATCATGGACATAAAAAAACGGATAGGGCGTTAATGCCGTATCCGCTTATAGACTTAAGTCTAGATTGAGCGCAACCTAGATATTGTTGGTAACATCCACCGAGAGTTTTAATATTTGTCCCGGCTGCAGGTATTTCTTGCGGCTGAGGCTGTTCCAGCGCTCAATGTCCCGAATGGTGACATTAAACTTATCGGCAATGCGGGCAAAAGAGTCGCCACGACGCACCCTGTAGGTGATATTACGCATTACTGCCTGCTCGGCCGGGCTTGAGGCATTGGCGAGTTTCGCCTTGGTGAGTTTGGCATTTTGCCAGATCACCAGCTGCTGGCCGGGTTTGATGGTATCGCGCGGCGCTATGCCGTTCCATTTGGCGATATTGCGGCTACTTACTTTATAACTTTGGCTGATATCCCACAGGGTATCGCCGGATCTGACGGTATGTATGGTTTTTACGCCTGCCTGTTTTCTGCTTTGGGTGCTGGCCAGGCGCTGATCCTGGGACAAGATATAGTGATCCAGTGAGGTGGCGGCGACCGGGATCAGCAGATGTTTGCCGGCGCGGATACGGGTGCCTTTGACATTGTTTACCTGTTTGATCAGCTCAGGTGTGGTATGAAACTTATTGGCGATTTTGATCAAACTGTCGCCGGATTTTATTTTATAGCGTTGCCAGGCCAGTCTGTCCTGCTCGCTGAGTTTACTTAAGCCGGCAATAAAATCGGCCTCTTTATGGCTGGGCAATAACAGGTAGTGGGGGCCGTCTGGATCTGTGGCCCAGCGGTTAAAGCCGGGGTTTAACCTTTGCAGCTCTGCCAGCGATAAACCGGATAAACTGGCGGCCTTGGCTAAATCAAGCTGAGATCCTATATCCACCTGGGTGATCACGGCCTTGTTTTCAATTTCATAAAGTTTAAGATCAAAATCTTCCGGGCGTTTGACCAAATCTGCCAGTGCCAGTAATTTAGGCACATATGCGCGGGTTTCCTTAGGCAGATCCAGTGACCAGAAATCGGTTTTCTTATTTTTACGGGCGTTGTTTTTCACCGCACGTTTCACCCGGCCTTCGCCGGAATTATAGGCGGCCAGGGCCAATAGCCAGTCGCCGTCGAAATACTTATGCAGATATTTCAGGTAGCTGATGGCGCCTTTGGTGGAAGCGACCACGTCCCGGCGTCCGTCATACCACCAGTTTTGCTTCATGCCAAAGCGGGTGCCGGTACCGGGAACAAACTGCCACATGCCCGAGGCCCGGCCATGGGAATAGGCGAAGGGATCAAAAGCGCTTTCGACGATCGGCAGCAGTGCCATTTCGATCGGCATATCATTGGCTTCTAATTCCTGGACGATATAGTAAATGAAAGGCTCGGCACGTTTGGCAACCCGATCTAGGTACTTGGGATGTTTGGCATACCAGTTGCGCTGTGCCAGCACTCGTTTATTCTCAGGCACATCGAAGGTAAGTCCGTCGCGGATACGCTGCCAGATATCATCAGAGACATGGGTATCGTTTTCAGACAGGGTAATGTCGACATCTGCTACCGGGTGGATCACATCAACGGCTTCATCCGCCAGCAATGCCTGGCTGATTTCTACCGGGCTGGCGACATTAGCGGCTAACTCGGTATTGGCGGCTTCAGGGAGTTCCTGCTCCTGGGAAAATGGCGTATTTTGACAGCCAAGCAGTAATAAAGAAGCGGGGAGTGAGAGTAATAAATGTTTCATGAAAATTCTATTTTTTTATTCGTAGCGCAAGTTTTACTTATTTAACCGCTTTATTCAAGTCAAAGTCATCAAAACGGCGAGCTCAGGCGGCTGTGTACTGGTAGGTTTGTTAATGATAAGTAAATAGCTTGCAGATTCCTTTGTTTTTAATTAACATTGTATTAACTCGCAAACGGATGCGGGTTTTAAATAAAAATAAAATGTAAAAGGAATAAAAATGAATTTAGTTAAGAGGTTATCTTCGGCCGCGTTAATGTTATTGCTACCAGCTGCTGGCGCTTATGCCGATGAAGTTTGTACCACTAAGCAAGTTTCAGTGCCGGTATACTCAGGTTGGTCAAGTTGTACTACCTATTCAAACGGTCAATGGGTTGAACTTGAGGAATACGTGGGACTGAGCTACTCCAGCACCACAAGAATTTACTCGGGCGCCCTGAGCTGTAATGCACAAGTTCCTTATGCCGGTACCCAGCTGGTTAATGTTGAAGAGTGTACCACAGTGATCAGTGCTGATATTTCTGTTAGCCAAAACTATAAAAACAACATAGGGCATAACATTGTCACGGTATCGAGTAATTCTGATGCGAATGAAGGGGAAACCCTGACCGGTTATAAATGGTGGGTTAACGGCGCTTATAAAGGTTCATCTTCAAGCTTCTCTATGGATAACTTTGACGGCGGCTATTATGCCAATATTGAATTGCAGGTAACCGACAGCTCTGGCGCCACGGCATCAACAACCAGTCGTGTCTACATCTATCCTTATACTAGCTCCGGCTCAGGTAACTGCGGCGGAAAAGGCACCGGCAACTACGCCATTAAAAAAGTTGGTGAAGAAGATAAAGAGGCCGTCATAGTACCGGCGAAAGACGTGGTAATGCCTGCGTGTTACTAGACTGACGGTAAAATAGCGCTAGAAAATACCGCTATTTGCCTAAAGAGGTGCCTATGTGCACCTCTTTTTTTGGTTTGTTGTCTTACTTTACCCGCTAAAAAAGAGCGATTAAAAGTTATCTTTTCTGTGTCGTACTTCGGTAAAGGTTGCCAGGGTTAATGCTTGATTATCGCCGGTGTTCGATGAGAGACTTCCCAAGATATTCTTTTGTACGCCCGTCTGATGGCAGCGCAGGAAAGGATTAATTTCCTTCTCCCGGGCTATGGTACTGGGCAGGCTGGATTCATCCTGTGCCCTTAATGCCTGTACCTGCTCGCGATAGGCTACTAATGCCTGGTTGTCCGGTTCTATGGTCAGGGCAAAATCAAGGTTTGCACTGGTATATTCATGGGTACAATACACTAAGGTGTGCCCGGGCAAGGCGGCGAGTTTTTGCAGCGAATTGAGCATTTGGGCCGGACTGCCTTCAAATAAGCGGCCGCAGCCGCCGGAGAACAGGGTATCACCGCAAAATAAAGTGTGCTCGCCGACATAGGCAATATGGCCTGAGGTATGGCCGGGAACATCGATGATCTTTAAAGTTAAACCCAGGGATTCGAGACTGATTTGGTCATCTTGAGCGAGTTTAACATTGCAGTGGGGGATATTTTCTTTTACCGGACCGTAAACAGTCAATTCCCAGTCTTTTTGGCGGCAATAGTCAACCAGGGCCTTGATACCGCCGACATGGTCGTGATGATGGTGGGTGATCAAAATACTGGCCAGTTGTAATTGATTTTTTTCTATAAATTCAATGCATACCTTGGCATCGCCGGGATCGACCAAAGCAATTTCATTACTTGCCTTTGAGCCGATAGACCAGATATAGTTATCCGTAAAGGCTTTTATTCCTGTGATCGTTACGGGAATAGTGGTGGTGACACTTGGATTAGCAGTTGCTGTGCTTCCTGCATTGATTTGGGTGTTATTTTCAGTCATAACCGATCCTTAAAGGTAGTGTGACGCAAATTATACCGAAATTGGTTTATATTAAAACGTAATGAAACCGGCTTTAGCATTTAGACAACCCCATTATCCCAAATCCTGGCAGTCTTTGCCAAATGGAGAGTTGATCCTGGCGGCAATTAATAAACAGCTTGAACCCTGGTGGCCTAAGTTTTTTGGTTATTATTTGTTGAAGATAGGCGCTTTAAGCGGTGCCATCGGCTGTGATGATTCACCTATCCCGAAACAGGTGACCATTACTCAGCAAACAAGTCAGCAGACAAACCAGCAAGTAAGCAGAGAAAGCGATCTGGTAGCGGGTGATCTTGACGGGCAGGGAGATATTGTTGCCGATATCGATGATTTGCCGCTGTTAAAACAAAGCGTTGATGTTTGTGTGCTGAGCCATGCGCTGGAGTTTTCTCTCGACCCCCATCATGTGGTCAGGGAAGCCAACCGGGTGTTGATGCCAAACGGTTACCTGGTGATCACTGGTTTTAATCCCTTTAGCCTGGCAGGGGTTAATAAACTTATCCCTTACCGCAAAAATAAAACGCCGTGGAATGAGCGGTTTTTCTCGCCGATGCGGGTAAAGGACTGGCTGCATTTAATGGGTTATGAAATTATTGCCGATCACAGGTGTTTGCATCATTCACTGGCAACGAGTGTCGGCCAGGGCAAGCTCAGTGGCTATTGGCAAAGCTTTGCCAATAATTATCTCACCAGTTTGGGCTCAGTGTATGTGATTATCGCGAAAAAGCGGGTGTTGCCGTTAACACCGATCAAGCCTAAATGGCAGCTCAGGCCAAGTTTCCAACCGGTGAAAGTCTCCACCATGAATTCTTCGAAAATGAAGCGCTAATCACAGTTTTGACAGGAAAAGCACAACAAAAAGCCCGTTATATAATAACGGGCTTTTTAATGGGTAAAAATCAGTTTGTGATTAACTGAATTTTATTCTCCTAGAACTTATAACTTGCCTGAACATAGGCAAAACGTCCCTGGGCATTATGAATGCTTTGCACATAACCCATATAATCATGGTAGCTAAATGGCGGCTCTTCATCGAACAGGTTGGTTGCACCTAAAGTCAGCGTGGTATTCTCAAATCCGGTATAGTTAATGGCAGTATCTACCGTTACCATGGAATCGATATCGGATAAGGTGACGGTAGCGTCATTTACGCCATCACCGTCGGTATCCACGTCTTGGATACGTACCGAAGGATCCTGCTTGAATTCACCGATGTAGTTTACGGCGACATTGGCATTCCAGTCATCTTTTACCCAGTTGGTAGAAAAGCTCCAGCGGATTTCCGGTTGCTCGAAATCTCCTTCCTGTGTATCCAGGCGACGTGGGCCAGGTGTGCCGTCTTCATTGGCGGTAGGGCGGGTATCTTCGTATTTCAGTACATAGTTCATTGCATAGCTGAATTTGAAATCACCCCAGGCATTGCTGTGGTTATAGCTCAGGTCAAGATCTAAGCCAGTGGTTTCAACATTACCTATGTTTTCAAACTGATCGTGAATTTCAACGATTTCACCCGGATCCCCCGGGATCTCTGATGGTAGACGTATGGTCGCACCCGGCACGGTATCTAACTTATACTGGGTATCTTTGGTGATGATATCTTCGATATCATAACTGTAGTAATCCAGTGAGAAAGACAGATCTTCGGTGATCTGATAAATCATGCCCAGGTTATAACTGGTTGACTCTTCAGGACCTAAATCTTCGTTACCGGATAAGATCGCAGTATATTCTTGCGGCTCACAGGCTTTATTGATATTACCAACAGCATTACAGCGCGGGTTATCTACCAGGTTGGGAGACTCGTCGGTATTACCTAAGCTGATTTGGTGCAGGGACGGTGCACGGAACGCGGTACCATATGAACCCCTGAAAGATAATTCATCGGTCGGGTTCCATAAGAAAGCGACTTTAGGGTCTGTGGTGGTGCCGAAGTCGCTGTAATCTTCATGACGAAGGGCCAGCTGAACTTCCAGCTCATCCAGTACCGGAATGGCCAATTCGGCATAAACGGAGGTATTGTCACGGCTGGCAGCGGCTTGTGTTGCTTCTGTTCCGAAGATTTCCCCGCGGATATATTGATCGTCCGGATTATCGCTGATGCTTTCTTCCCGGTATTCGGCACCGACGGCTAACATCAGTTCACCGGCTTTCATTTCCATGATCGGGCCTGAAACGGTGACATCAATAGATTTATTGGTGGACTTACCATAACGGGTGGTTGTGGTTTCCATATAATCCAGGGTTTCCTGGGAGTTCATTGTCGGTTCAAACGGGTTAAAGCTGCCGTTATCGATAGACTCCTGAACCCGGCGCATATTGGCAAAACCATTAACGCCCTTTTCCAGGGAGTCACTTTTGATATAGCTATAGGCAGCTTCCCAGCTCCAGTCGCCGATTTCCCCTTCAAGCCCCAAGACGGTGCGGTAGTAGTCTGAATCTACGCGTTTCTCGCGGTTACCCAGCTCTACCATGCGGCGGCGCATAGTTAAGTCTTGTTGATAGAATTCATGAGTAGGGTCATCGGCAAACGGATGATTGACGTTATCGCCGTCCATAAAGAATTCATTAAAGCTCGGGCTGGCGGCGCCGCGGATAGTCGTTTTGGAATTTTGGCCGTTAAACTCGGCAAAGGCTCTTAAATCATCGCTGATCTCATGCTTACCGGTGTAAATAATACTAAAACGCTGTGAAGCCGGGGTTGAACTGGACATGGGAGCATAATCGTAGCGGCAAAGATCGCCAACAATGTCTCCGGGAGCACAAACATCATTGCCAAAGGTATCCGGCATACGGTTGGTGCTGTCACTTCTTAAAGCAATGGTACCGGGATAACCGGATGAACTGCGAAAATCTGTGGCATAGGGATCGTTTGGTCTCAGGGCTGTTTGGTTGGCCGTTTTGGAATAATCACGGTCGCCAAAAAGAATCTCTTCACGGTCGAAATAGTCAACGATAAAGGTATGGCTGGTGGTGTCATTATGGCTGCCCCATAACAAGCTGATGCTTTCTTCACGGCCACCGCCGTCTGCAGTATCGCCGGCTTTGGCGGTAACTTCCACCCCTTCGAAATCATCCTTGATGATGATGTTGATAACACCGGCAATCGCATCCGAACCATAGGTGGCGGACGCGCCGTCTTTCAGTACATCAACGCGCTTAATGGCGGAGATCGGGATGTTATTGATATCAACAAATGCCGTGTCTATGGTGTTGGCAAAAGGTGATACCGATACCCGGCGGCCGTTAATCAGGATCAAGGTTGAATCTGCGCCTAAGCCGCGCAGTGACACACTGGAGCCACCATTACTGGTGCCGTCACTGCTGTTACCTTGGGTAGAGAAGGTTCCCTGACCCGCCATAGGCAACTTGGTAAATAAGCCGATTAAGTCGGTCACACCGGTATCGGCAATATCTTTGGCGCTTAATGAGGTGATGGGGGAGGGGCCTTCCATATCTTGACGTTTGATATGTGAGCCGGTGATTTCAATACGCTCAACTTCTTGCTCTTCGGCGAGCGCCTGATAACTTGGCAGGGCCAAGACAGCAGTTGCCACACTTAAGGCGAGAGACGTACGTTTAGTAAATAACTTGGTCTTTTCCATTTCCGTTCCCTTTACTTTGTTATTATTTTACTTTGAAAGTTTCCAATCAAAGTAACACTCTTTTAACATCTTGTTCTAAAAGTCATTTTACCGCCCAAGTTTTAGCGAAAAACACCCCATTTGGCAATGAAAGAATCGGCAATAAATGTGTAGTGCTCGGCATCCAAGGCTTGGCTTTAGTTAAGGGTGATCGTCTATCTAACTGAAAAATAAGAAATAAAGCAAATAGTGAAAAGGCTATAACTTGAAATATTTTGTTATAAAACAAACTGGAACTTTTCTTGGTGGTTATTATCCGGCGATCAAAAAGCCCGCAAGTCTTGCTGTGTTTTTCAACACCCGGTGTCTGGCTTGAGCAGAATACAGGCCCGCTCAGGAGGAATTGTGATGCTGAGCTTGGACTTATATTGCCGAGACTGAGGTAAATGCCTTATTATTCTGGCAATAGATCAGTCACCCTTAAAAGATATTAACTATGCTACGCAATGAACTTGAGCAACAATTAAACCAGCTGTTAAAACCGGAACAAATTAAAGACTTTTGTCCCAACGGTTTACAGATACAGGGAAGCAATGACATTCACAAGGTCATTACCGGGGTTACCGCCAGCAAGGCGCTTATTGACCAGGCCATCGCCCATAACGCCGATGCACTGGTGGTGCACCACGGCTTTTTCTGGAAAAACGAATCTTATGTGATCCGCGGCATGAAACATGATCGCATTAAGGCGCTGTTAGAAAATAATATTAATTTATTTGCCTATCACTTACCGCTCGATATCCATCCTGAGCTGGGCAATAACGCGCAACTGGCCAAGCTATTGGGTATTGAAACCACGGGACCGCTGGAGCTGGGTAATCCGCTGAGCGTCGCTGTGCAGGGACAGTTTGCCGGTGAAGTTAGCGGGGAAGTCTTATCGGCACGTATCAGCGAAACCCTTAACCGCCAGTGCCTGCATATACCGCCGCCGTCGAATAAAACGATACGCACCGTGGCCTGGTGTACCGGCGGCGGCCAGGGTTATATTGAGCTGGCGGCAGAGCAGGGCATAGATGCCTTTATTACCGGCGAAGCCTCGGAGCAAACCACACATGTTGCCCATGAAATGGATATCCATTTCTTTGCCGCCGGCCATCATGCCACCGAGCGTTATGGCGCTAAAGCCCTGGCGGCACATTTAGCGGAGCATACCGACTTATCGGTGGAATTTATCGATATTAATAATCCGGTATAAAAAGCGTTAAAGTAACAGCTCCCTAAAGCAGGGATTTGAACCATAAGGCCAGCTGGCCTAAATACTCATACCAGGCCCGGGTGCTTTGCACCAGGGTTTTGGCATGGGGAAAGTAATAATGCCACTGTTTGTTTTGCCCATCTCCCTTGACCCAAAAAGCCGCCGGCGCCGGTGTCGGGCTTAACCCCTGTGCTTTAAAGTAGGCCATTGCCCGGGGCATATGATCGGCATTGGTAACCAGCACCATGTGTTTGCCCCGTACCCTGGGGGCGACTAGCTCGGCTTCTTCTTCGGTATCGCGGGCATTATTCTCATTGATGATTTTATGCTCGGGTACGCCTAAACTGATGGCGGCCTGCCTGACCTTTTCGGCATTGCTTGTCCCTTGAGTTACGGCGCTGCCGGTGGAGACTAAGGTGGCTTCGGGATGTAACTTAAATATCCTGACTGCTTCAGCCAAACGCTGCAGCGAGCAATATTCCAGCTGGGCGATGGCGGGCAGGGCATCGTCGTTGCTGTGGCTGCACCCTAAAATAACAATATAATCTACCGGTTTGCTTGACTGCCTAAAGGCTTCATATTGTGTCTCTATCGGCGCCATCACCTTATCGGCGACCGGCGGCAGGCTTGACAGTAACAGGGTGAAAAAGCCTAAAACCAGGCACTTGAAACTCAAACCCGGTTTGAGCTTGTAGAAAACCAGGGCAAAGAAGAGAAAGAGTAAAATAAGATTGACCGGCATCAGCAGCAGGCCGAGCACTTTTTTCAGCAGAAATAAATCCATCTTAGGGCTTGAATGTGTTCGGTTAGTTAATTTCGCCCACTATAGCAATTTTCCCCTCGTGAATCATAAGCTTTGTCCTTTTTTGAAATAAAATTACATAGCCGTCTAAAAGGCTATTGCAATTAGTTGAAAAATAGGCTGTAATGGCCCCGTTGTTTGCTTTATTGCCTAAGCGCATGAAAGCAGCAGCACCAGAAGAGGCGCGTTAGCCAGGTAGATAACACGAGGAACCACTTTTCCTGTGACGGTTATTGAGGGGGACTAACGCCGAGAGCGCTATTGCTTGTGGTCAATAGTACTCGGTTGCCAGGGTTGAATCCCTGGGACTGTCACTCGTTTTCGGCAACCTTTTGGGTATTGTTAAATGCCTGGTTTGCTATTCGGTGGAGAGCTTCTGGCTGAAAATGTAAGGTCACAATTCTTCATGAATGCTTATCTGCTCAGTCACGCTCTTCCTTAATGTTTTCAGGTTTATGCCTGTTAGGGAGAAGTTATATGTTTTCTTTTACTAAATCTTTTATTATCAAGCTTTTTGTCGCCTATAGTAGGGCTAGTTGTGTTACTGTTTGCAACCTTGTTTATGCGGGGGTCTCATGTCACTAGGGGTTAATGCTTCAAACCAGGATGCGGTAAATGCTTTGACCGTGGCGAAATTTGGCGGCACCAGTGTCGCCGATTACCAGGCGATGCTGCGCTGCGCCACTATCATTAAAAATGATCTGGCCAACAAAGTGGTGGTGGTCTCTGCCAGTGCCGGGGTAACCAATTACCTGGTACGTTTAAGTCAGGAAGATGTCGGCGAACAAGAGCGTAGTGACATTATCACCGCCATCTCGCAAATTCAGTTTAATATCCGTAAAGAGTTGCCGGAGGAAGCCGGACTGGATCAGCAGTTACAAACGCTGATTGGTGAGCTGGAAAACCATGCAACGCAGCAGGCAAATGAATATAAAGCCCAGACGGCGGATGCCATCTTAGCTTATGGCGAGCAGTTTAGCTCACTGCTTTTTACCCGGGTATTGCAGTCGTTAGATATCGCCGCCAGCTGTTTTGATGTGCGCCGGGTGATGAAAACCAACAGTTTATATGGCAAGGCGGTGGTGGATTTAGCTGAGCTGAAACGCAATTGCCAGGAGTTGCTGGTGCCTGAGCTGGCCAAAAAAGTTATCGTCACCCAGGGCTTTATCGGCAGCGACAGTTTAGGCCATACCACCACGTTAGGGCGGGGCGGCTCGGATTACAGCGCGGCCTTGCTCACCGAAGCCCTTAACGGCGATAACCTGGCTATTTGGACCGATGTTGTTGGTATTTTCACCACAGATCCGCGTATTACCGATCAGGCACGGGCCATTAAAGAGATCAGTTTTGGCGAGGCGGCGGAGATGGCGACCTTTGGTGCTAAAATCTTGCACCCGGCCACCTTGATCCCGGCAATGCGGCAAAATATTCCGGTTTTTGTCGGCTCCAGCAAAGAGCCGGAAAAAGGCGGCACCCTGATTAAGCAGCAGGTGGAATCAAATCCGACCTATCGCTCGATAGCGCTGAGAAAAGAGCAAACCCTGGTGACGGTGAAAAGCCCCGCTATGCTGCATGCCAGTGGTTTTCTGGCCAAGGTCTTTTCCATTTTAGCCAAGCACGAACTCAGTGTTGATTTGATCACTACCAGTGAGATCAGCGTTGCCCTTACCTTTGATAACCCCACAGGCACCACCCAGGCACTGCTCACCAGTACCGTAGTGTCGGAGCTGGAGCAGTTGTGTGAGGTCTCGGTAGAGCACGGTTTGTCCCTGGTGGCGGTGATTGGTAATGGCCTGCATGCTGCGAGAGGGTTAGGCAGTGATATCTTCGATAAGATTAACGATTTTAATATCCGCATGATTTGCCACGGTGCCAGTGACAATAACCTGTGTTTCCTGGTACCCCAAACCGATGCCAATACTGTGGTCGAGCAGCTGCACAATACTCTTTTTTAGCAGCGGTAAGTGAAATATCCCGGTGAGGCCAAACCTTTTCAGGAATAGGGGCAAGCCGGGAACAATTACACTTAGTTGTCGCTAATTTTTGCTAACAGTTGATCCAGTTGGTTATTTAGCGCCAGGAATTCATCCATAGGCAGCCCGGTTTTGGCAAACATCTTTGCGGGGATCAGTTTGGCCTTAGCGCGAATATGTTTGCCGTGGGCACTGAGGCTGACTTGAACGCTGCGCTCGTCTGACTCACTGCGGCTGCGGTGCAGCAGCTCTTGCTTTTCCATGCGTTTTAACAGTGGAGATAGCGTACCCGAGTCCAGATCCAGCAATTTTCCCAACTGTTTTACCGTTACTGCTTCAGGTTTATCCCACAAGGCCAACATCACCAGGTACTGGGGATAGGTTAAGCCCAGTTCTTTGAGTAGCGGGGCATACATACGGTTCATGGCTTTGTTGACACTGTAGAGGCGAAAACAGAGCTGTTTCTCCAGTTGCAAACTGTCATTCATAGCAGTTTTTCAATATCCGCTTCAATCGCTTGTGGTTTAGTGGCAGGCGCGTAACGTTTGATCACTTTGCCTTCTTTATTGACTAAAAACTTAGTGAAGTTCCACTTGATACCTTTACTACCTAATATGCCCGGTGCCTGCTCTTTGAGGAAGTTAAACAGTGGATGGGCATTATCGCCGTTAACTTCAATTTTGCCGAACAAGGGAAACTTGATATTAAACTGCAGATCGCAAAATTGTTTTATCTCGGCGTTATCACCTTTTTCCTGCTCACGGAACTGGTTGCAGGGGAAGGCGAGTACTTCAAATCCCTGCTCTTTGTGCTTGGCATATAACTCCTGCAAGCCTTTATATTGCGGGGTGAAACCACAGGCACTGGCGGTATTGACGATGAGCATCACCTTGCCCTGATAGTCTTTTAATTCCACCGGATCGCCTTTATAGTCTTCGGCGCTAAAATCATAGATATTTTGGCTCATTTTCTTTCCTGAAAGTTTTGAAGGTAAATAATGAGTAATAGTAGTGTCAAATTTAGTTGTGTGCAACTTAATTTGTTTTTGTTGATTTTCACAGGCGGGAACGGGAAAGTCGCTGCTGATGGGTGAGAAAAGATAAGGCCCTTAATTTCAATTAGTTAAGGGCCTTGAATATCGTGTCTCAGTGAATTTTTATGGTTTATACCAGGCCATAATAATCCCTGAACAGGTTGACGATATATTGCTTGCTCTGGTGATCGCCAAACTCAGGCAAATACAGGTTGACGGCATTGCGTACCCGGGCATCGAGCTGGCCACTGGTGAGATCATCGGCGTAAACATAAGGTTCGAGCAACCTCAATAACTGGTGGTTACTGCCGAACTTGCTGCCGACTTTCTGCTCTGTGGTGGTTTCCCCGGAGGTCCCGCTGGCCGGCGGTAAAATACGGCTGACATAGGAGACCCGGTGCATGATGCGCCAGGGTTTGGACTTTTCGTTCTCCCTAAGCGGCACACCCGGTTTGAGTACCTGGCGCAGCGCTGCCGCACCGGGATCATTACTTTCCCTGAGCCAGGCCTGATCTATCACCATTTCCCGCAAATAATCAAACGAGGCTTCTTTTGGCTGCAGGAAGAAGGAATAGAAGCGGTAGGCATCAACTTTCCCCGGACGGTTGATGGCCGTCCCCGGGGTATAGAGGCCATGCGGGGTGCTGATATCGTTTTCAAGATCATAGGCGGCATCGCCGACTTCTGCCGCGCCGTAAAAACTGCGCTCGGCTTCGTTGATGGTATAGAGCTGCAGATCATTTTCACCGGAGACATTGGCGGATAAACTGAAGCTGTCCTTACTGGCTTTAGATTTAGTGGTGGATAAATTCAAGCTGGCATCCACGCTTAACCCCAGGCCGATATCAAAGGCAACGGCGGTTAATACGATATCGGTTTTAAAGCCTGCCTTGGCGCTGAACTTAAAGTTGAACTTGCCGGTATAGGAGTTTTTCACCTCTTCGGTATAACCCGAGCTTTCCTTATACATGCCGCCTTCGGCGGTCCAGATATAGCGGTTGTAAAGGTCCACCGCAAATGCCAGTTTCGGCGGCTCGTATTGCTGGCGGTTTTGCTCACCCTGATCGGAACTGCCGACAATGGCATCCGAGTTCTGCCGGGGCAGTCCCCCCAGGTTATAATCAAAGGTCCTGAGTTTGCCGTTATCCCACTGATTATACTGCTCCTGGATTTGTGCCTGGTTATCGTCGATTTCCTGAATTAAACGATAGGTTTCCCTGGGTTTGAAGTAGCTGTATTCGCCATATGTGGCGGCCTGCGGGTAGCTGGGATCTTTGATCAGTACAAATTGCGAGTCCTGGCTGCTAAAGCCCAGTTTACCGTCCAGGGTGCCTTGTTTGGTGTATTTGGGGTTGATGGGGAAATGTATGATATTCCTGTCGCGGGGAATATCCTCATTGGGCACTACGCTGTAACCCACCAGAGCCTTATTGCGCTTTATCCTCAGGGCAAAGAGATCGGCGGTTAACGACTCCACCAATGCCGTGCCCAGGTTATCCGGCTGGAAGCGCCGCTCGGGGGTCAGGTAAAAAGACTGCTTTCTTTCCTGCTCGCCGCCCAGGCTTTGCTGTAGTTCCTGGCTCAGGCTTAAGTTGGCGGACAGGCTCTTGCTGGCATCAAAACCGCCGCCAAAGGAGGCATTAAAGCCGAGGTTAAAGCGGGACTTGGCCTTGATCACTTTCAAACTCGGGCCAAAGCCCAGCGGCGAGAAGTTGTTGGAGGCATCCACCGTCGGCCCTATGCCAAAGTCAAAGTTAATGCCGACCGAGCCGGAGTCGGAGCGGCTTCGGCCCCAGCTGTAATTGTCGCTTTCGCTGGTGCTGACCGCTACCGAGGTTGCCCCTTTATAATCACCGCCGGTAAGATTTTCCCCCGGCACCGGCGGCGCACCTTCGATAAAGCCGACAATCTGCGGATCTGTCTGTACCTGGCTTAACCACTCGGTATAAAGCTCTGCCACCGGCTGTCCGGTATAAATTTTCAGTTCGCCGTCATCGACATAGGCATAAGCCCCTTTATACAAACCGCCTTCAACTCCGGTAGAGCCCTGATTGGCCACGGCATAATAGGCGACATCCAAAGGCGAGTTGGTGTTGACTTCAATATGCATCGGGGAGTTGGCATCGAGGAAAACATTGCGGATAAAGGGCGCGTTATAACCCACAGGGGCCACAGACTGACTGACTACAAGATCCATGTTTTCGGCATTGCTCGGCTCGGTAACGGTCAGGGCAAAACCGTTTGCCGCCTGGTTAAACACCTGGTTGTCGACGGAGCGGTTGAGATCGTAATGTAACAGCAAATCCTGGCTGCTGCCCGGGGTCGCGGAAAAGGCGGCTTCGATAATTTGCTCGTAGCTGCGCACCGAACGCCATAACCTGAGATCCCCTAAGTGACCGCTGCAGTAATGGTTTTGATTGCTATCGCGGCCAAGCTGTAAGCCGATTATCGCCTCAGTGCCCGGGATATGATCAACAGCGACACTGTCCAGTGCGCTTTCCTTGCCGTTGACATAAAGGTTGATGCCCTGATCGGCGCTGCCCAGTTGCCAGTTAAACCCGGCAGCCGGTGTGCCTTGGGCGCCGGAAAAGTCCAGGCTGAGCTGATCGTTTTGCCGGTTGGCGGCAACCCCGCCGGCATTTTCCGAGAACGGCCACCAGGCGGTCAGTCCTTCTTCGTTGCCGGAAATCAGGGTGTTTTGATCTGCCTTGGCCCGCAGCAAGGACCAGAAAGCGGCCTGGTATATAATACGCGAGCTGCCGAGATTGGCCATTAACTCTAAAGCCGAGTTATCTTTCTGGTTGAGGAAATTAGCACAGTAATGTTTTTGCGGGCTGTCCAGCGCCAGAGAGGGCACCTCATCCCCGGCATCTAGGTTATAGACCTCAAGGTTTACCGCGACGATATATTGCGAACTGGCGGCGCCGCTGGTGTCACCGCTTGTGTCCGGCAGACTGGGCACGGCAAAGTTGTCTATGGTGTAGTTGCTGGAATTATTGAGCCTGAAGCTGGTGCCGTCGGGGATCAGCGAGGTCAGATCTGTGGCGGAGCCGACATTGGTGCTGCTGGCATAAATATCATTGAGGGCGGCGCGGGTATTGACCGCCTGATCTATGCTGACAAATATCCGGTAGCGGGTATTGTTTTGCAATACCGTACCGGCGGGCAGCTTAGTGATAAATTCCAGGGCATCCTCATCATGAAAACTCAGGGCAAGATTGCCGCTGGTATCGACAAACACTTTAAAGTTATTGCCTTTGCGCATCAGCAGCTGATCGACATCTTTACGGGTATTTTCCAGGGAAAAGGTGAGATCTATGGTGGTATCTCCCTTTAAGGCAAAGGTGCCGCTGCTATCGGCGACGTTAAGGTTACGGGCGCGGGGGGCCAGCTCCAGCCCGCCCTGTTTTTTCATGACCACGGCATAGTGGGCCAGGCTGTCAAAGGCATAACTGTTTTGCGACTGGAACTGCTTGCCCGCATGCTGGAAGTTGAGCTTGTATTTGAGCGGATCGCTTTGCGGCACCAGTTTAAGGCGGATATCTGCCTGGCGGTTTTGCGGATCCCTGTACGCCATTAAGGTCTGGGCAGAGCCGGTTAATTGCGGCAGGTACCAGGCCTCCAACGTCATATCCTGCAGGGCGTTGATCAATACCCGGCTTTGCTCGTCCGCGGTGGCTTGCAAATAGTTAGTGCCGTTAAAGTTTAAGCCCTTATCTACCTTGTCCGTGGTCCAGCTGTTGGCTTTAAAGACCGCATCCGGCAAGGCATTGCTGACATTTTCCAACAGGTTATTGGCGGGGGAAATACTCGATGCCGGCACCACGTACACCAGGCGGCTGCCAAGCTCCAGGCCGTTGGTATCGGCTTCGGTGATCACACTGCTGTAGTCATAACTTTGCAGATCCAGCGCCAGTGCGCTCAGGGTTGAGGCCTTGCCGTTAACTACCGTGGCAAATTTACCCGGCGATCTCGGCACATCGCTCCAGGTTTCTGTCAGCCCCAGGGCGCTGTTGACGATATTAAGGTGACATAACTGCGCCGAGCTGCCGTCACTGATGCTGATCCGGGTATGGTTATATTCGGTCTCGGTGGATTTTGCCTGGACATAGGTTTTTTCCTGGTTGCTTGTGCTCAGGCTATGGACGGCGCGGCCGGTGGCGGTGCCGTAATAAGCGCTGAGGATCTTGTTGTTGAGACCTTTAAAGAAGACCTCGACCCCGCCGCTGCTGTTGCGTTTTAGCGTCGGGACGGTTTGCGGCCGTATTTCATTGAAGAAACCGGCCTTGGCGGTTAACCCCCGCTGATCTGCCGCCACTATCGGCATCATAAACTGGCTTTCGCTGTTATAGTTTTCCCTGGCATCGGTTAACTGCTGCAATTTCACCGCATAGTCGAAGTACAGGTTAAGCATGATGCCGGTCACCAAAAGATGGGGGTCGACCCTGAGACCGGCGCCGTGGGTCGGCGAGGCGTTAACATACTGATAAATACCGCTTGGCCACAGCAGCTGCTGGTGTCCGCCGTTATACTGGGCCGCCAGCCGGGTAGACTCACGTGCCCAGCGAAACTCGCTTAACTGCAGTAAAAAGGTCTGGTAGTTTTGCTGCTGGTTGATATCTTCGCTGTTAAACAGCAGTTTGCCCATGGCATCGGCATTAAAGCCGGGGTAAAGGCCGGATAAATCCGCACTAAGCGCCATCAGGCTGCCGTCCAGGCTGGGGGCGAGCCTGTTGCCGCCGGCATCGTCGGGATCCACCAGGAAGACCTGCTGATAGGCGGCATTGAAGGTGTCGTTATTGCCAATCAGTTCGCTTAAATCCAGATTGCTTTCATCGTCAAAGTCATAGTCCAGATTTACCAGGTAATTAAAGTTCAGCTCCAGCATGGCATCGCGGCCAAACGCCAGCGGTGCGCCGCTTTCATCCAGGGTCAGCAGGAAGTTGTTTTGCCTGAGCCAGCCGATGCCGAGATCATATTTGGCTTTTAATGCTTCGACCTGGGTTTCCAGCTCCGCCAGGCGCTCGAGCGGCAAGCCCTGGCCGCCGGTATCCAAGGCGGGCAGGGGCAGCCGGGTGCCGACATTTGCCAGGGTGCCGTCAAGATCAACAGCAAAATCTACCGTCGCCAATTTAGTATTATTGCCCTGACCGACGGCGGCGGTGAGCATCATACGGCGGTCACTGAGTACATTGGTCGGCTCGCCGTCTCCATTCATGCCATCTTCCTGTACCTGGTAATATTCGAGATCAAATCCCAGGTAATGGTTGATATCGCTCGCCGCCGGGGTGTCGTGTAATTTATACAGGCGCTGGACCAGGCCGGTACTTTCATATTGATTGGCGGTTGAACGCCGCCATAAATCGTCAGTGCTCAGTGGCTGGCCGTTGGCACTGCCGGCAACCAGAGTGGCAGTGTGTTTCTTGCTGCTGTGATCATAAATTTCGCTGCCACCGCCTTCATTGATGCTGTAATAGGCTACCAGGCCGGGAGCATTGGGCTGGGGCACGATATTGACGGCATCGAATAAAATTTCATTTTCCAGCGCCAGCGACCATAGCTGGATGTCATCCACCTGGCCCAGATCCTGGCTGCCGCCGCCAAGCTGATATTCGCCGCTGCCGATGCTGCTAAAGGGCAGGGCCGGCTTGGCTTCGCTGCTATTATTTAGTGCCAGGCTGACCCCGTCGCGATAAATAATGATCTCCCCTTGCTGGTAAACAAAGGTTAACTGGTGCCAGTTTTCATCCGGGATCATCGCGGCTACGCTGCGCTGAACCCCGCCGTATTCGAAATACAGGGTATTATTGTTGGCTATCCATACCGCCAGGCTGGCATGGCTGTCTGAACTTATCAGCCAGCGGCTGCTGTCGCCGTTTTGCGGCAGCAGGGATTTAAGGCGCAGCATCAGGGTAAATTGCTGCGGCTTGCCGTTATTGGCCGCGCTGTTGGCGGGATCGTACCAGGGGTTGTCCAGGCGCAAGTGGCTGCCTGAAATCAGCGACAGGGCATAACCTGCCGAGCCGGGTTTACCCCGTACCGGGATCAGGGGTAAACCGCTGAAGGGATCCAGCCCCGGTCTGTCCTGGTAAATGCTGTCGCGGTATTGCACATCCGGACTGGTATAGTAGGTTTTGCCCCGGGTGTCGAACAGGCCGTTATTATTGCTGGGCAGGCTGAAATAACGCAGCAGCTTGCGTTTATTTTCCAGCGCCATAATCGACCAGCGGGACTGGGAGCCGGTAGAGGTCGGTACCAGGGTGACATCAAACTGGCCATCAAAGAGATCGTCAACGAAGGCCAGCTCATGGCTGGGTTCGTAAAAGAACTGGCCGTTGAGATCCCTGACATCTTTTGAGTCTTTACTGTTAAAGGGCCTGACTTTGTTGCGGCTGCGTTGGTACCTGGACTCAAGTTTCGGTGTCAGGGTATCGCCACTGAGAACAAAGCGGTCAAGCAGCAGGGTGTTATTGACGATCGCCTTGTTGTTGCGCCTGGGCACGCTGGCGTCGTCTTTGGACTTGGCCTGGCGGCATAAAATCAGGTAGTCGCCGTCGGAAAGCAGTTTAAACGGCTGGTTCTCGCCGAGAATACCGGTGGAGCGGTTAAAGACCGAGATGCTGTAGTTGTCTTCCCGGGGATCTTCCGGCTGATCCTCAAAGACATAGTTATCCACTATGCTGTAACCCACCTGGCTGAGTTCGGTGGGGAAAATTAATTGTTTCAGGGCCGCCGGCCAGTAAGAAACATCGGTGCGTATCTGGCTGTTGTCCAGGGTGCCGCTTCTTAGCTGCTCCGCCGAGCGCTGGTTACGTTCGCTGTTGCTGACAATTTGCGGGGCAACGGTGGCATAATAGTAGCGGCCGTCACTGGCCTGGGCCAGCAGCACCAGCTGGTTTTCATGCTGCACCATACGCACCTGGGTATAGTGGCCGTTATCCAGGTTGTAGGTTTTGGTGAGGCGGTTGAGCAGGTAAGAGTTGTCCTGGTTTACCAGCTGTTCGATGCTGATATTGTCCAGGGCGGCGTTGTACAGGTATAAGGGGCCGATCCTGACAATTTCATCCGCTTCCCGGGACAACAGCTGGGCATCATCAGGTAGCGGATTATCGGCAAAATGCGTGGAATAACTTGGCGCTCCGATAATGCCGTAACGGGTAGAGCCTGAGCCGAGCGCGCCCTCGTGGGGATCGGCAATTTCCCGGTCCAGATGGCCGTCGATATACAGGCGTTTAAAGCCGTTGATGCCATCGTAAATGGCGCAGATATGGTGCCACTGGCCGTCGTTAATGGCCAGCCCGCTTTCCAGGGTATTGAGGAACTGGCTGTCGGCCTCGTTGGCATCGATCACCTGGTGTCCCTGGGTGACTAAACTGGCTTTGCCCTGGTCGGTGATACCGAGTTCATAATAATGGTTCTTGCCAAAAGATAAAATAACACTGGCGGAGGCCATATTGTCCGGTACCTGTACCCAGCAGGCAAAAGACAGCTGGCTGATGCCGGCGCTTTGATCTTGCACTAAAGGTGCGGGCAACATTACCTGGGGCTGGGCGCCGCCTGCCACCAGGTAATGCAAGTCGTCATCGGTATTGATGTCCATCTCAACAAAGCGGGCGTGGTTATCATTGCCGGACTCGTCAAGCAGGGTATTGGCTTGTTGCTGTGATTTTTCAAAGCGGGTTAATTTAAATACCAGGCCGTTGCCTTGGGTATCCGGGCGGTCTTTTTTCCGCCAGGCATTATGCTCGGACAGCTCAAGCGCATAACGTTCAAAGCGTATCGGGCCGATATCGCCGTCGAAATAGACAGGGTTTTCACCCATCAATAAATTACTCTGGCTGCCGACTTTTAGTCGGGCGTTGGCATCTGCGCCGCCCGGGCGGTCGATATTGTCAAAGAACTCGGCGGCTTCGACCGCGCCGTCGAGCATGATATTGATTTGCCGGGTAGGGCAGTCGAGGTTGAAGGTGACAAAATGCCATTGGTTGTCATTGATTGCCGTGCTGCCGGTGAGCTGGATCATGCCGCTGCTATGTATCAGGTTAAGATGCAGGTTATGGCTGGTTTGATCGACCCAGGCCTGCATAAACTGACTGTTGTCCATGGAGATCAGGATCTGATCTGAATTTAAGGTTTGCGGCAGCCTCAGCCACAGGGAAAAGGCAAAAGACTCATAGTTTAAGTCCTGGGACAAGGTGAAGTTGTCGACGATGTCCAGATAACTGTTTTGGCTGGCCACGTTTTCAAGAAAGGGAAAATTGCTGCCGCCGATACGCTCGCTTTGCCGCTGGAACCCGGAGAATACCGCATCGTGCTGGTGGCCCGAGCTGTCCAGCACCCGCTCGTCGCTGAGGCGGTCAAAATGATAATCGAGCCAGAAATCCCGGCTGGCGGGGCGACTGCCGGGTCTTTGCGCCATCAGCGCCTTGATTTGTGCCGGCGATAGCAGATCCCGGCGTACTATCACCCGGCCGATATTAATATAATTGGAGCTGGTGGGGCCGAGATGAACCGCGCCGCTGCCGTCGTCTTCGCTGCCGGCGCCGATAAAACCGACCCGGTCGACGCCGGTCCCCAGGCTGCCGTGGTTGCTGTGTACTCCTTCGGCAATATCGATTAATAAACCGTCCAGGTAGATTTTCTTGGTATGGTTGTCGCCGTCATAGACGGCGGTGATAAAGTGCCATTGGCCGTCATTGATGTTATGGCCGCTTGCCGGGCTTTGGTCGTGAATATCCCGGGTCTCGCCAATCTGCGCCGCCGTGGCAAACAAGATAGCGCCGGTTTCCGTGCCGAAGGGGGCATTGACGGACAGGCGGAAATATTCGCTGCGGTCGAAAGAGACGATGATTTCTTCTTCGTTATCGCCGTTGATGGCGGGTAAATTGCTGGGCACCCGTACCCAGGCGGCGACGCTGAGGTAGTCCAGGCTGTCGGCTTCGGTAAATTTCAAGCTGCGGTCGATCTGTACATAATTGCCGTTACCGTTAAGCTCGGCTTCAAGGTAGTGAAAGTCGGTGCCGGCGACCCTTTCGGTTCTCGGGGTAAAGTTGTTTAAGGTATTTTCCAGCGGGATCTGCGGATGTGCCGGATAATTGGAAACTACGGCGGCGTTGTTATTGGTAAAGCTGTCCTGTTTAACATCCAGCACCTGGGGATTTTTCAGCCGCTCCAGATCTTCCAGCATCTGCGCCCTGATTTGTTCGGCGCTGGCGGCACTGGTATCAAAACGCAGGTTACCCAGGCGGGCGCCCGGGTTATGGAAATTATTTTGCTGATCCGAGCGAAAACTCATTTCCACCGGTGCATCGTCAAGCAGAGTATATTCGCCTGTGGCGGTGGTTTTGGTGATTTTCAGTTCGCCGTTGACATAAAAACGCAGCGCGTCATCCCGGGTTTTGGTGACAGTAAGATAATGCCAGTTGTTATCGGGCAGGGCAAAGCTGGTATAGGTCCAGTGGTAACCGCCTTGCGGAGAATGGTAGCTGATATAAACATACAGGGTATTATTGGAGGTGGTTTCATAGTCAATGCTAAAGCGCCACTGATCGTTTTGCTTGAGCAAAAAGGGGATGGTCCAGAAACCTAAGGTTTTGGCATCCGCCCAGCAGGACATAGTGAAATTGTCCAGGTTGGGCACGTGATCCAGTACGCTGGCTCCGGCGGCACTGCCTGACCAGCCATTGCTTTCCTGGGAGGGTTCGATATAGCGGATGTTGTCGCTGCATATGGCATTTGTGCCCGGGTGGCGGTATTGGATAGCTCCCTGGCTGTAATGACCCTTGGTGATGCCTAATACTGAATGATTACTGCCGCGGCTGACTACTTCGTTGCTGTGATCCGAAAAATAATAATTAAGTAGACTCATCTTCTTTTCCTTAAGTATGAGAGCGAAAAAAGTGCGCAAGGCAGGAGCGCGGAAAGAATAGTTTTTTAAGGATAGGAGCAAATATTTAAATCACACTTCTATTTTGCTCTTTTTCAGGTGAGAGAAAATCCTGCTTTTTTGAGGATTTTTTCCGGTTGATTGAACGCTGATATAACCTTTAAAAATTTTCGACTACACTTGTGCAATATTCATGGACAGACATTGCAGATAAAGCAACTCAGGGAATGAATGGTGAAATCAGGCGCAGCTTTTTCAACGGCGGTTTTCGGGCATTTACGCGTTAACTTTTATGGTATTTTCTCAGCCGGGTAAGACCGGGAGGGGTTATGTCTGAAGAGCCGAAATCTACCATAAGCACTTTACTTATTACCGGTTTAATCGCCCTGATGGGCACCATAGGCGGCGGACTGATCAAGGGCTATTGGGATAAACAACTGGCGGATCAGAAGCTGAATTCGGATCTGGTGATGAAAGCACTGGAATCTGAGGTTGCCTCTGAGCGTCTGGAAACCCTGGCTTTTATGATCAATACCAAGCTGATCAAGGATGAAGAAATAGGCGTGGCCGTATTGTCTTATCTTGAAGAAAAAAAGGATTCTCCCGAAGATATTCCGCAAATGCGCCCCAATATCACCATGATGAACATGGAAGAGGGGCAGGAGCCCACGGAATGCCTGGTGCAGTATCGCCATACCCCTTGTAGCGGTATAAAAAACATAAGCTTTCAGCCGTGCGAAGACAGGCTTAGCTGCGTGAAAATACAAACGGTGCAGTCAATGCAGGAATGTAAGTTGTCCGCGATGATGGCCTGCAACAACACGCAGCCTGAGCAGATAGCATCTAAAAGCATCTTTGCCTTTTACAACGGTGAACAACTGGCCTCCCAGGGGGAATTTGATTTTTGCTTGTCGTATGCCAACAGGGCGCAGGAGTTTAATCACTGCCGCGAGCAAGATAAACCGGGCAAGGTTTCAACCCTGGCTAAAAAAGATCCTGAGTAATGCCGGGCTGCAATAAAAGTAGCGGATAAAACAGATGTGGCGGACGCCGTTATTGAACGCCCGCAGCTTTACCGCCAGGTTGGCTTATTTTTGTAACCGGGTGAGCAGGCTTGAGGTATCCCAGCGGTTGCCGCCACTTTGCTGTACGTCGGCATAAAATTGGTCCACCAGAGCCGTCAGCGGCAAGGTAGAGCCGTTTTTACGGGCTTCGTCCAGGGCGATGGCGAGATCTTTACGCATCCAGTCAACGGCAAAACCAAAGTCGTATTCGCCTTTGATCATGGTTTTATGGCGGTTGTTCATCTGCCAGGAGCCGGCGGCGCCTTGGCTGATCACTTCGATCACGGCTTCAACATCCAAACCGGCATTGCTGCCAAAATGTATCGCTTCTGCCAATCCCTGAACCACACCGGCAATACAGATTTGATTCATCATTTTCGCCAGCTGGCCGCTGCCCACCGGGCCAAGCAGTTTGCTGAACTTGGCATAGGCATCCATCACAGTGTTGACGTTAGCAAACTGAGTTTCATCACCGCCGACCATAATGGTGAGCTGACCGTTAACCGCACCTGCTTCGCCGCCGGATACCGGGGCATCGAGAAAAGCCAGGCCTGATAACTTTGCCTGCTCGGCCAGCTGGCGGGCAACATCGGCGGAAGCGGTAGTATGATCGACTAAAATAGTGCCTTTGCTCATGCCTGAAAAAGCGCCATCTTCCCCCAAAACCACAGAGCGCAGGTCGTCGTCATTGCCGACACAGACAAAAACAATATCAGCGCCTTCAGCGGCCAGTTTCGGGGTCAGGGCCATTTGTCCCTGATATTGCTCTGTCCATTGCTTTGCCTTGGCCTGGGTACGGTTATAAACCGTGACCGCATAACCTGCCTGTTGCAAATGGCCAGCCATAGGGTAACCCATGACACCTAAACCGATAAAAGCGACTTTTTTCATTGTTTTATAAATCCTTGCTAAGACGAATTTGCTGTTTTGTTCGGGTGCAGGCCTTGTTTGCCATCAAGGTAACAAACAAGCGCACTGGTATTTTGCTATTCTTGATTTCGGTACTAGCTCTGTACGTACTGGAACAGGGCTTTTAGCACCGCCATTTTTTCCGGGTTATTCTCATGCTCCATTGCCAGGTTTTCCAGCTTCATCATATACTCGTCCAGGCTTAAAATACCCTGGCCGCCGTATTGCAGTTTATTGCTGCTGTACTGCTGCCATTTTTGCAACTCTTCGCTGGTTAGGGTTAACGGGAAATTGCGGGCGCGATAGCGAAACAGCAGGGTAGGCAGGCGAGGGTCCTGGAACTGGAAATCATGGCCCGCCAATTGCTCCACCGGCATGGCATGTAATACTTCCATTTGCGCCTTGTCGCTGGCGGAGAAAAACTCACCGCCGTAAAGGGCATGCTCGGCATCCGGCGCTTCTTCACCCTCAAAATCCGGCATAAAGACATCGCTGAGTTTGTCCCGCAAGGCGTCATGGCCCTTGAGCTTGGTTAAGTTTGCCAGACACTGTTCACGGGGAATGTTCAGGCGGGCGGCATTTTCCGGCAGCAAGGTTTTAGCCGGCGAGACAACGGGGCACTTATTGATATGGATAAGTTTGACCGGGATAGGCAATTCGCCTTCGGCCAAATCCTGGCGTTTGGTGTATAAACGCGCTTTGATATCTTCGCTGCTCAGGTTTAATAACGGCTCGGGATCTTGAGCCAGGTCGACGGCAATAACGGCATTTTTATTGGTAGGGTGATAGCTCACCGGAGCAAACCAACTGGTGCAGCCATGCTCTGACGAAATCCGGCTGGAGGTGTGCACAATCGGCGTCATATTATAAACATCAATCAGCTCCGCCACCTGGCGTTTATTTTTGAGATTAAAAATAAAGTCATAGAGTTTCGGCTGCTTCTCTTTAATGAGTTTTGCCATGGCGATAGTGGCATAAACATCACTCATGGCATCATGCGCTGCTTCATGGCTGATGCCGTTGGCTTTGGTCAGTAATTCCAGGCGGAAACTGACCTTACCTTCATCGTTTGTCGGCCAGTTAATGCCCTCAGGGCGTAACGCGTAACAGGCGCGTACCATATCGATAATGTCCCAGCGGCTGTTGCCGTGCTGCCATTCACGGGCGTAGGGGTCGTAAAAGTTACGGTAAAACATGTAACGCGTAACCTCGTCGTCAAAGCGAATGTTGTTATAACCGGCTACACAGGTGTTGGGCTGGCTGAAAAGTGCATGGATACGACTGGCAAACTCCGCCTCGGTTAAACCTTCGCGCTGCGCTTTTTGCGGTGTGATGCCGGTGACTAAACAGGCCTCTGGTTGTGGCAAATAATCTTGTGGCGGCTGACAATAAAACACTTCCGGTTCGGAGATAATGTTGAGATCTAAGTCAGTGCGGATACCGGCGAACTGAGAAGGTTTATCGTATTTAGGCGACACTCCCCAGGTTTCATAGTCATGCCACAAGATGGAAGGGGTATTTGAGTCGTAGGTCATATGGTTTTTTGATTCTTTTTAAGGGATCATGTTTGCAGTAAAAAGTGAGCTAAATGATCGGCCAATGTGGTTATTTTTTAGAAAATAGTCACGGCAATAATGGTGCTGATTATCGCCGCAGACGAGCTGTGAAGCAATAAGGAATTGTTATGCGGGCATTAAAAGATCACATATGCAATTTTCAAACGATTAGTTGGCAAGGGAATTTCCTTTAATCTTATATTCACAAAACTCCTCAACAGCTTTTAATTTCATTGCTATCACATATAAAAACATTTAGCCTGTTTGTTTAATGACCATTTTAAGGCAAAGGAATTGCTGATGAATATTCATATCAACCCAAGTTATAACGAACGACTGCTCAAAGATAAACTTGCACTTCAGATAGATCAAAACAAATTATTCAAAGAAATCGATAGTATCCATGAACTTCATGGTGCTGCTGTTATTTATATTGATAGTGCTCTCAATATTGTTGAACTTAGACCTTTTAATCCTGTATGCCGCGTGAATCCTGTTAAGGTTGTTTTACGGGAACCTCCTAAAGACATGAGTCAAGTGCAGTTTTCTTCTCATTTAAAATACAGTCAGGGAAATGTAAGGGAATCTGAACTGATAAAAGAAGTGGCAGGTACGGTACTGAGTTGTGGCGCAGCATTTCTTGGATGGTTTGTGGTGCTTGGCAGTGCAGGTGCTATACCGTTAACAGGCGGGGCGAGCGGGGCGGTAACCTATCTTGCCGTATCGGCTAGTGTCGCGAGTTCATTACAATGCGCAAATGGCCTTTATAGGACAGGTAATGAAATATTTGATCAAGAGCAAAATGATTTTCTCGATTCACAAGAGTGGTATCAAAATGCATCAATCGCTCTTGATGTTATTTCTGTTGCCGGTGCTGCGGCAGCGGCTGCTGTGACAATAAAAACAGTAAAATTATTACACCTTAGTAGTGGAAAGTCTTATGCTGAAATTTTAAAAGGCTTGTCCAGGGCTGAGAGGAAACGCCTTACCCATGAGGCTATCAGGATGAATCAACCCGGTATTTCAAATAAGCTACTTAAAGGTTTAGTGCGAAGTGGTGTTTATCCCAAACGCTATGCCGCTATACAAATTACCAATTCGCTGCAATTACAGCTTAAAGATGCTATAGGTGCAACCATGAGTTTTGTTGGCAGTGCCGTATCAGGTAATGTTAATTCGCTTGCCATTGGTATTTATGAGGAGTTGGAGCAGTAATGTCAGAATATAAAGACAATGAAATAGTTGGTTTACTGCCGCCGAGAAAAAACATTGGCCTTTTTCTATTGACCACTATGCTGCTTATTGCCGGTACGGGGATTTCTTTATCGATTATTATCAATACCTACTATAAATTATCTGCACAGTGGAGCCTTGGTTTACTTGCCGCGCTCGTGATCTTTTTCAGTATTACAAATTTTCGAGTGATTAAAGGCTCATTTATTGGTGCTAAGGTGCTGAAATATTACGCGATAACTTTAGTCGTTATTTGTTTGCCTGCATTATTGCTACAAAGCACAAATGCAGCCTTAATCTTCTGTTTTATCGATATATTGATATTATTTGCGGCAATTTATCTACTTTCGGGGAAGAAGTATGCGGCATTCGTGCAATACCAACGGGACTTTTTTACTGATATTCAAGAAGCAAAGGAAGCTGTAGAAAATGAATTAGGCAGGAAAAGCAATTAGCAGCCGCAACATCACTAAGCTTACGGCCGCCGCAGTTTCTATGGGGGTAAATAGTTATACCAAAAGAAATGCTGGTTCTCAGTATGATCAAATAATGGCATGGTTAGGCATATGAGTGAATTTGAATCTTTAATGTTTTCATTTGGACTGGCTGGCTGCTTTATTTCTATGATCTTGTACATTATTTTCGGTCAAGTGACCGTAAAAAGGCTTAGAAAAAATAGTGAAACAAAAAATATATTAGGAGTAGAGTATGCGAGTGGCTGGGATATTATTAATGTTGCACAAGCATTATCAATTCCAAGAAGCTGGCGGCGCAAACTAGAAACCAGTTCATTGTCATCACTATATGCAAATTCAGAAATACTGTATAAACATACGACCAAGATAGATAGGGTATTAGCTGCAATATTTTATTGGCTGTTAACTCTTTCTGGTACCATTATGATCTTATTGGTTATTTTTGATGCGTTAAGTCTATTTGATTAACTAAATACTATTGAATTGCAGATGTTCAACATTGCATCTCGGCCATACAAGCTGTTGCGCCTCCTTTTAGCACAACAGCTTAGCTTTTCCTTTACGACACTAGCCCTCAGTAGCCCGGTTAGTATCGACCGTGACCTCAGATTGCTTAGGTGTGATGACTATTTCTCCCTGATTTACCGTAATAGAGGTTTTTTCTCCAATGGGAAAACCAGCTAGTTTGAGCCACTTTCCCCTGAGCACAATACAAGGTTCAAGCTTTACCGGCACATAGTTAATACCTATGCCGCGGCTTTTCGCTGCCGTGCCACAAATGGTTTCCTGCACGGTAAGTTGCCGATAAATGGGATATTTTACTTTTGCCGAGCCTGGCTCTGACGTATGATGATATTCAGCCATGACGTTCTCCGAGTAAGTTCGTTGTGGTTAGCGACCTCTGGGTGTGACAGCACTCAGGGGTTGCGACTTTGCTTGCTACTTTTAGTGCAGCGGTTAACAGATAAGGTGTATTGAAATAGCGCTCTCCTTTTTGGCTTGGATAGCACTATTAATAAAAGACCAATTCACAAAATAAGTCAGGTTATGTTTGTATATTGTTTTAGGCCTATTTTTCACTATTGTATGGAGTTCTGTACAACTGCAAGTCACTAGAATCCTTTGTGTTTTACTAGGTCATTTATTACCTGAAATGAGGTAATAAATTTCAGCCAGGATTGTATCTGATTTTTGGGTGTCCAGAATTGTGGCCAACAAAAAATAAACTTAGATTTATTTAAATTTAATCTGACAAATTGATAAATCGAGGCATACCTAAACTGACAAAAAGCAGGCAGGTAATATCTATAGCTCTAAATGTATTATCTATACCTTACAAAGTATAGGTAAAATATTTTTATCTAATACCATTGGACCTACTCTATGAAAATTGATTTTTCCCAAATCTCGTACGAAGACCTTGAATCTATTGCCGAGGATTTACTCGTATTGAAAGGCTTCACTATATCCTCTCGTTCAGCACGTGGTCCAGATCGTGGAAAGGATATAATTGCTGTTCGTGATACGACTGATGACATGGGGATAGTCGAGAGAGAAGTGTATCTCGTTGAATGTAAACACTTTTCATTGAGTGGGCGCTCTGTGCGTGAAACCGATATAGGCAATTGGTATGCAAAAATGCAAATCCACGGTGCAAATAAATATCTTTTGATCACCAGCAGCACAGTTAGCGAAACTGTTAAAGATCAGCTGGCTGCAATGACAAAAGCTCCTGCTGACGTTCGCAAAGCAGCATTTTGGAATAAATCGGATCTCATAGAGCTTCTCCAACAACATGAAAAGGTGCGCAACAAGTATTTTTTTTCATGGGAATCAGAAGCAGATGCGGCCGCAAATTACCTTTACAATCATCATTTCTCTGCCCATCGAGGTGCAATATGTTGGTGCCCTGGCATTACAGTAATATTTGGAAACGATGGATACGATCCCGAGGATGGAGAACCATTTAATGATGCCAACCAGCGTTCCCGAGATGAGGTCGTACAATTAAGACGACAACTAGAAGCTCGTGGACTTGATGAACTGGCGTTTGGAAAATCCCAATCAGGTTATACTTGGGTAATTCTCGTAAGGCATGATGACACAGAAGAGCTTCACAAGTTAGTCTGGACGTGCTATCCGACGGGTTCATCGAACAATCAAGCGCAGCACAATCAAACATTCGTTCACCTGCATAGCTATTGGCATTTCCCGCATAAAGAGCATTGCGGTGATTGTACATAAGTCTTATAACGCAATGTTTGGGTGCCCATAATTATGTTCAATATGCCAGCGTACTGCACCTTCATTAAGCTATTTTCGTGTAAGTGGCAAGTAATTCAATTCTTGGCTGTCCAGCTTTGTAGGTGTTTTGTTCTTGAGTATTTTTATTGTTATAGTGGCGAAGTTATTTTTTCAACAAAAACAGTAGAATGGACTGGAATAAACTAATTTGGCGTGCTGCAACTTTAGCAACAACATTAACGATATTTTTTTTATTGTTAACTGTCTTAACTTTTTGGGGCCTAAACACATCTGAAAAATTAAACTTTTTTATTGCTATCTTTACTGGGGGAGCAGCTTTAGCTACTGCTTACGCAGCAAAACAAGCAGCGAAAAGTGCGGAAGTTTCAGAGCGAGCCTCTAAAACGTGGAAACATCAGATGGCATTGGATGTTGAGTTGAAGGAGGCGAAAAAAATTAAGGTCGCACTTATGACTTATTACAGACATTTTATTAATGAAGCTCATAAGTATCATAGTTTTACTTATTCAGAGTTAGTTTCTGATTTAGAACATTATAAAAAAACGGATCCAAAAGAATTCAGTAATTTCATACATAAATATTCAAGTCAAAGCAGCGCTCTATGGTCGGAATTAGAAGCTGCTTTCGATGAGGCCAGTTTTGTTAAGCACGATTTTGAAGAGTTAAAAAGGTACAGAATTAGTCAGTATAGACACAATGCTTCTTGTGAATACTTAATGGTAAGCTTTTTAAAGCCTAGGTTAGAATTTGGGAGTCCTGAACTCAAGCAAGCTATTACTGGTGTATATAGAGTAAAAGATTGGAATGATTTATATTTTCGTAATGAAAACATTATGAAAGTACAAATAGAAATTAGGGATGATGATGAAAGCTTTAAGTCTATTGATGCTTATTGTGATCTTTTTGAAGATGTTGCTCAATGGCATGTCCAGATCGCTTCCCGGATTGATAGGAGGATAGAAGAAATTAAAAATAAACTTAGTACCGAACTATAGATATCAATTCGTATTCAGCTAGGCTATCTAATTTGTGAATATAAAAGTGTGCATCATATCTTTTTATAGTGAAATAATCGCTTTATATAACAGATTTTTAGTGTGGTTGGCGACTAATCATGCCATAAAATGGAAGGGGGATTTGAGTCGTAGGTCATTTACCTTTGTTTATGCCGATTAGTTTAAGCGTCCGTATAGGACGCTACTGATAGAAATATCTTTGAAGTCTGAGTGGCTGCAGCAGCTACTTTGAAATATGCGTTATGATGTTACCTACATTAGTCAAACTAGCTACGCTACTCTAACTGGGGGTTAGCATCACTATTTTGCCACTTGTAGCTGCGAACATGTTTTTTGAAATAAACGGAGTCATTAATGAGGATTCGGCTCAGAGCCAAGCCCCTTGTAAATTTTACTAATAAATAAATCCTTTTGCTTAATGCCAATTAAAAAGTTTAAGGTTGTCACGGCAAAGGGCAGCTGAAAAACACCACTTTTTTGTCCCGTTGGTATCAATGCCATTAATGGGTTGCGTTTATAGCCCTTATATGACTTTCCCTTGAGGGTGTTAACAATCACTTTTGCCAGATAATTGCCTTGTTCATGGGCAAGGTAGCCTAACTTTGCTTCACCGACATCAGCGATATCTCCTAAGGCATATAAGGTCTCCTGGCCTATAACCTCTAGCTTTTCATTGACCTTAACATAGCCATGATCATTTAAAATGTGGGCTAATCGGGGCTTTATAAATTCGTTATTGGGCAGGGTGCCTGTTGCTTGAAAAACCAGATTTGCATCACTCGCAACTCCGGTATTTTCATCAATATAGCTATCACCAACTTTTGTATACCGGGCATTAAACATTACCTTTACGCCAAGGTTTTGAAGTTGCTCTAACGATTTTCTTTGGGTTTTTTCTTTAAAGCCGTTTAGCAGCGCATTGCTGTTGTGAGCCAAGGTTAACTCTATATTCGGCATGGCATATGCGATTTCACCGGCAAGTTCCACCCCGACAATGCCTCCGCCGATAACCAATACCTTTTTAGTCATTTTTAGCTGCTGATAAACATCTAGCAGCTCATTATTACGTGAATTAATATCCATGGCCGTATCAGGTTTCGCTACCGACATACCCGGATAGCGGGTGCCTGAAGCGATAATCGCGCGCTGAAACTGTATTTCGGTGCCATCGACTAATGTTGCTGTGTCTGGCGTTAGTTCTACTACGCTGCTTTGAATAAATTGGCCGGTAAGAAAGTCTCGGTATTTTTTTCTTGCTCTGTTTTGTGTTTTTCGCGGATCGGTAATATTGCGCAGGGTAGCAAAGGTAACTTCAAAATAATCTTTTTTGTCAATGAGGGTTGTTTTTACGCCTGATTTTTCTAATGCCTGGGCTACGGAAGCGCCTGCAAAGCCACCGCCAATAATCAATACTTCTGTTTTCATTTCTTACCTCTACGCTTAAAACCATTTTGCGGTATATTAGTCGGTAGCATTTTTGCGGTAAATGAGCGAATATGCGATGCAGGTGTGCATTTTTGCAGAGATGGTGATGGATAAATGGAATGAACTTAGAACGGCTTATAAGTTAGCCCAGTTAAAAACGCTTAGTGCGACCGCGCAGGCGTTGAGCGTTCATCGCTCTACGGTTATGCGACACGTTGATGCCCTGGAAGAGAATTTAGGCGTCACATTGTTTCAACGCAATGACAAAGGTTATATCCCCACCGAAGCCGGGTTGGAAATTATGCGCTTAGGAGAAGTGACCGATAGCCAGTTCTCTCAGTTAACGGCGCGTTTAAAAACTAAAGAGCAAACCTTGGCAGGTAAAATCACCATCACCTGTGTGGCTGAGATCGCCGGTATGCTAATGCCTTCCATTAAACAGTATCAATGCCAACATCCTAAAATGCGGATTGATATTATTGGCGATCTCAGAAATTTTAATCTCGAATATGGCGAAGCTGACCTGGCGGTTCGTGTCGGGAGCAAGCCTGAGACCCCGGATAATGTGCCATTTTCGCTGTCAGAAATTAAACTGGGCTTGTGTGCAAGTAAAAACTATATAGAAGATTTCGGTATGCCCAATGAACGGGAACTTGCTCAGCATAAATTTATTGCTTTAAAAGACAGGCCCGAACATTTGCTGTGGAACGAATGGATTTATCATCATGTGCCTGAAGAAAATATTGTTGTGTCAGCTTCCAGCCAGCAGATCTTAACGCATGCCTTATTTACCGGTTGTGGTATTGGTGTTTTGCCTCAGGAAACCATCAATAATAACCGAGATTTAGTGGCACTGTCTCTTGGTGAGGAATGGAGCATACCCGTTTGGGCGCTGGTACATCGTGACATGGTGAAAATGCCAAAAATCAGAAAGTTTGTTGATACTTTATTGGCGCAAGAAAAGTGGACAGTAGATCTGTTTTAGGAAGTTAATCAAGTCAAAAACGGGCACCTTCAAACGGGCGCCAGTGAAAAGTTAAGCCCAAATCTTATGAGGTGGTGGCGTTTCTGGCGACGGTCAAGCTGACATTTATAGCGGGAAGTTTTTCCTATTATCAACTTTACCTGAAAGTGCAGGTTTTGGGCACAGAGCTGGCTTTTTTTTCTTTATCTATCCACTTGGTTAAATAAACCAGTTGTTCCTGTTGCTTTTTCATACATGATTTATTGTTCTCAGATGTATCAAATGCCGAATTATAATGATGTATCAGGGTATTACATTGCTTTTGGGCCTGATAAGGCTCGTTTTCTATATAGGCTTTTCTCTGCTTCCACCTTTTAATAGGCGCATAGGCGGCATCGGTAAAGTTTGTTTTGCAAGACTCTGTACGCATATAGGTAAATAAAACTCTCAACGCGCCGGTAGCAAATGCTTTTCCGTATTCACCTGAATCAATCATATTTTTTGTATGTTGGTCGAGATAGCCGGTAATAGCATCTTGCAGGCCTGCGCCAATGCCATATTTTTCGCCATTAAGTGACGATAGCAATGCCCCGCAACTGACACTGGTAATTGAGCTGTGTACCTTGGTTTTGGCCAGGGTCAATGCGCATGTTTCCGCATCCACCAGGTTTTTTATACATGAGTCCTGGGCTAATTTTTGGCATTGAGTATAACTGCCGCAAATCGTTTTTGGAAAAGGAGGTACGGCACGCTGCGCAGGCAAATTACAGGTACGGCCATTAAAAAGCTTGTTTTTGTTAAGCGTTGCCCATGTCTTATTTACCCTGGCGGCATAAGGCTTTTCATTTCGTGCGCAGCTGTTATATTTTTGCTGGGCAATATTGCGTTGTATCTTTTTTTGTTGATAGTGATAAACGGAGGTTATTTTTATGCCCTTGTTTTTATCAAATAAAGGCTCGCCTTTATTATTGATAATGGCGTAACAGAGGCTTGGTGAAGTATGTGTAGGTAATGAGAAAAAAAGTGTTTTCCCTGTTGCTTTTGTTTTGGCAATAAGGTGATTTTTTCTGTCTATCAGCCTGAATATTTCGTTTGTTTCTTTGCTGAGTCCAATCTCTATACCTGTAGCTTTTTGCAGCGTGTATTCGGGTTTGACCGCACAGCCTGAAAATAAGCACATTAGTAGTATCAAATAGATAGTGCGCATAGCTGTTCCCCCTAACAGCGTTCATTAAGAGCATTTACCGTATTCATTTTCACGACTACTTATTTAAAATCTAACGGTGATAAATTTAGCTACGCTGTAACAATAGCGCTGATTATGAATAAATCCAACTTATCTTCGCGAGTAACGGGCAAGCGGTGTGGACACCTTATTTTGCAGCGAAAAACTGTTAAGTGAGCAGTGTTATGGTGAAAGCAAAACAGAACCAATATCGGCAATGCAAGTGAAAGGGAAATGTATGGTCAGTGGGGGTTGTGTGCAAACTGAATGCATAAGCGTTGTCTGATGTGGCTACTGATAGTTAATGTTAATCTCACTTAAGCCCGGTAAGGGGGGGATTTGGCCATTTAGCAGAGCAGATAACTGACATCTGAAATGAGCTATACTCTTGCTTGTTTTAGTATTTATTTACCATTCAATGAAAATTTCATTCATATGCACCCGCGATTATTGCTCTACGTATTGTTAATGGTGGCCTCTTGCTCAGTCATTGGAAAAAGTAACTCTCTATCAGCATGTTACGCAGACTGGCCTCCCTACAGCTATCAAGTGGACGGTAAGCCCGCCGGGATCTCAATAGAAATCTATAACGCCATATTGCAACGGGCCAATATCAAGGTGAGTTACAGCAAAATGCCCTGGGCCCGGTGCAAGGCCGAGTTTTTAGCCGGTAAAGTTGATCTTTTAGTCGACGGGGATGTTTCAATTCCAAATTCTCTGCATATTGAACGAGGTCCGGTTTTATGGATATTGATTTTTTGGGTTCATCAGGACAGCCAATTTGGCGATTTCAAGGGCTATGTGCAATTTGAAAATCAATCCGTTGGTTATGTACGAGATTATGGCTATCCTAAAGACTTTATAGAATATCAGGGCTTTGGAGAGAAGTATGATGTTTTAGATGATTTGCAGGGCTTAAAAATGTTAGCCAAGGGCAGGCTACAAGCTTTTTTCGGGGACGTAATAAGCAGTACCTTTTTAGTGAACAGACATCAGCTAAAGTTGAGTGCGCTAGGGCCGGCCATGAAAATCAGGTTTTTGACGCTGAGTTTTGGCAAGCAGCATTTAGCGCAACACACTGATTTCAGAAGGGCATTTATGAATATGTTAAATGACGGCAGTATTGATGGTATTTACCAAAAACATTTGGGGATGACATATCATGAACTGCTTGAAAAATATGATGACTGATCTTCAGAGGTAAACTTCAAAAATCATATTTGTCGAATTGACGAGCAAATTTGATATAAAACAATTAAATAATGAAAACTCTCTTTATTTGATGCAACAGGTTTGAACCGGAACATGTTAATGACTAGCTTTGTTTTACTCGTCATTATTTTTGGTAACGGAGATAACCATGAATTCTAGAGTCGCCATTGCTCCCCCTCAATTGTCTGTCGGCAGAACCGCCGCAGATGTGTTTCTTTTTGTGCTGTTTGGCTTAATTGCTGCCTGTACCACTACGGGTACCGACAAACCCGATTATGAGTTACTTGAACCTTCCACTATGCTTTCCGCGCCGGAACCTGTGGTGCTGACCGAGCGTTATTACTCCAAAGACCAGGTTGCGCACGGCAAATATTTGGTTGAGTTACTGGGATGTAGCACCTGCCATACCGACGGTGCGCTGGTGGGCTCTCCCAACCTTCACCGCTTGCTGGCGGGATCCCGAACCGGCATTGCATTCTCTGATCCTTTGACACAAAGCAATCCCGGCGTGGTTTTTCCCGGTAACCTGACCTCAGATCCCGAAACCGGCATCGGGCTTTGGAACGAGAGCGATATTATTGAAATGTTGCGCACCGGGGTGAATCAATATGGCCAGCATACCTTATCTGTGATGCCCTGGCCGGCTTATGCGAAAATAACGGACGATGATGCCATCGCTATAGCGGCTTATTTATTGTCGCTGCCGCCGGTAAAACATGTGGTGCCGAGAAAAGTGCGCCCCGGTAAACGTAGTGAGTATGACTTTGTGCATTTTGGGGTTTATCGCAAAAGTAAGTAATTAGCCTGTGCCTGCCTTGGGGAGCTTTGCCTATGCCTACCGTATGCTTTGTTGATTAAACCGCTGCTCTCCTGTGCGACATTTTACACGCACAGGATAGCTCAGCCCCATCTCTTTTAATTCCATCATCTGGCGTTTTTCACTGTTCCCCCCCAGTTAGGGGGGCTGGCAAACTTGTTTACGTGCAAGATTCATTTAGACTTTTGGCACTTTGTCCTCTTATCTTGATTAATCCCGATCAAACCAAGAGATATGCTTAAAGGAATAACATGATGCAATATAAATTAATCACTGTGCTGATCACATCAAGCTTGCTCTCAGGCGGGGTAATAGCCAATGAAGACTGTGGTTGTGATTTCACCCTGCCTTCCAGCCATTATGCTTTTGACGGCGCAGCGCAGGGCATTATGCCCGGACAAACCTTGTGCCTGGCAGCCGGTCAGCGCGGTCCGATGAAATTAAGCAATATTCATGGCACGGCAAGCGAACCTGTCGTGGTAAAAAACTGTGGTGGGGTGGTTGAAACCATTCCTTATCATTATGCCATCAGCATCCAACAGTCGAGCCATGTTAACTTATCCGGCACAGGTGATGCTGATAACCATTACGGACTTCGCCTTGGCGGTACACTCGGCATCGAGAAGCGCTCGACTGATATTGAAGTCAATAATATTGAAATCTATCAGGCTGACTTTGCCGGTATCATGGCGAAAACAGATCCTACTTGTGAGTCAGACACCCAGGCAGGCAACTTCACATTAGCCAACCTCAACATACACCATAACTGGATCCACAATACCCAAAGGGGGGAAGGCATGTATTTAGGCTACACCGGCCATTATCGTACCCTGGTGTGTGATGGCGTCGAGCAAAAGGTTTACCCCCATGATTTACAGGGCCTGCGTGTCCAGCATAACCTGGTGCACAATACTGCGTCGGAAGGTATTCAGGCCAACGCCTTAAGCCGGGACACCCTGATCAGTGACAACCAGGTGTCGTTATACGGGCAGGATCCTTTTGCCGTCTACCAGAACAACGGCATCCAAATCGGCGGCAACCAGGTTGTTTTAGAAAATAACGTGATCAATACCGGCTCAGGGAACGGCGTTATTGCTATTGGCCAGGATATCCGCATTAAAAACAACACCATTATAAACGCGGGCAGCTATGGTATTTTTGCCGATAACCGTCCTGCGGAAGGCACACAAATGGGGCAGGCGGGTTTACCGCACCAGTATATAAACAACACCATTATTGATTCTACCGAGGAAGGGATCCGCAGTTATGTGCGTTTAACCTATGGTGCTAATCTCGTTTGGGGAAATACCATGATCAATGACGGCCAGCCAAATCAGTATGGCGCAGCCAAGTTTATCCATTATCTGAATAATGATGTGCTCAGGGATGAACAGAATAACCATCACATTATCAGAAACTGATCGGGGAAGGGGAGCAGGTGTTTGGGCAAGCAGTTAACCCGCGGCAGTAAATGCAAATGAGCATTATGCCGCGCGTTATCTGCAGGCCCAACAGGCGCTTTCGGGGTTAGGGAGCGCCGATACCACAGTAGAACTCAAGCTGAATACAGGCGTAGCGATCACCCAAGCGGCACTGCTCTTCCATCTCATTGCAGGTTAACGCGGGGCCGGCAACGGCAGTCACAGAAGCAAAGCCGCTCAGGCCAAATCCCAGACTAAGTGCCAGAAATATTTTTTTGATATTTGCTAATTTCATAAAAATTCCTTGTTAATTTTATAGAAAAGAAAAACGTCAAGATTTCCTTTTGTTTTCAGAGCCGGTTTAAAGCGGACCCCAGCGCCAGCATAAACGGTCATGGGTATCACAGGCAGCGGCATCACCTTGAAGGCATCTTTGCTCCAGGGTCTGGCACTCTCTTTCGCCTGGTCCGGCAATGGCAATGTTTGATGCCAGGCCGCTTAATCCCAGTCCCAGGCTAAGGGCTAATAATGTTTTTCTTATTGTTGCTGAGTTCATTTTTTTATCCTTTTAATTACAGGTAGTGACAGTTCTACATTTAGCTGCAAAGCCTTGCAGACCCCATCAGTCTACTGATTTTTTCCTGCGGGCGATAAAACAGGTTCGCCAAAAAATATCACGGATTGGCCATTTTTTATCGTTTGCCCTGTTGGAACTGTTTAGGGGTTATGCCATAGGTTTTCTTGAAGCATTTGGCAAAATAAGAAGGGGAGGAAAAGCCGACCATGTCGCATATCAGCACGATTTGCAGGCCGGTTTTTAACAGCGGCAGTGCGCGCGCCAACCGATACTGTCCCAGGTATTGGGTAAAGTTTTTCTGAAACAGCTGAGTCAGTTTTCTGTGCAGCTGGCGCTGGCTGGTGGCGAGCAACTTGGCGGCAACCGAGCTGTTAAAAAGCAGATCGTGGTGATGCTCGGCAGTGATTTTATCCAGCTGATGAATGAAAAACAGCTCTTTAGCCGTTAATGTCTCTACCGGTTTTACAGGTGTTATAGTGAACGGCAATAGCGGCTCAGCCCGAATAGACTCATTAAACTGTAATAGTTGCTCGGCACTGCTCATCCGCTGCTCCCTCTGTTTATTGTTATTATTATGTTAAACCGCACTTGCTTTTATATTATACAGTATACAATTTGTTGCAAGTTGTTATCTGGATTTAAGGCTGATTTTTTGCATAAGTCCGGCCGTAAGCCCTGGCTGCGATTCATTTCTTTGTGGCTTTAGCTATACCCTCAAGTTATGGACTAGCTAGCGATAGGAATAAAAGCCGGGCAGGTAAAAACGATATACTGGCAGTAAAAATGAACGACAGGAATGATAATGCGGTATTTTCTAATAGCTTGTTTACTGGCTTTGCAGCCGGGCTTAAGTGCCAACAGTTTTGCCATGGGCAAAGGAGAGGTTGGTTTTACCCTGGCGGGCAGCCTGGTTGACGAGCAAGCCAGGCCGGTAGCCGGGGTGAAGGTCTCAATACTTGAAATACAGGGCATAAGCGGCGCAGACGGTACTTTTACCCTCAATCCCGGCGTTGCCCAGAGCTATCAGATCAGGTTCTCGCACCCAGATTATTTTCCTTTAGTTCAAACTTTTAGCCATTATGAACTGGAGCAAAATGCGGTTTCCCTGCTTAACGGCATCAGTTTGGTGTCCCGGGTTAAAAACCGGGTGATGCTGGCGTTTGGCGGTGATGTGATGATGGGACGGCGTTATTACCAGCCTTATTTCGGCGATGAAGTTTTGATCCGTCCCGGGCATCAACTTGCCGACAGCCGGGCAATTGTCGAGCATATCAAGCCTTATATGAGCCTTGCCGATTATGCCGCCGTTAACCTTGAAACCCAGGTCGCCGAGAAAACGCCGGGGGAGCGGGCGGCCAAATCGGTGACTTTTTACTCCCGGCCCGAAGTGCTTGATGCCCTGAGCTGGGCCGGTGTAGATTATGTCTCCCTGGGCAATAACCATACCTATGACTATAAAGAGTCCGGATTAAATTCAACCTTAGCCTATCTGGATAAAAGCGGGCTGGCATATTCCGGGGCCGGTGTGAATGAGCAGGCCGCGTTAAAGGCCCACAGGCAGCAGCTTAAGGGGCAGGATTTTTCCATGTTGGGTTATGTCGGCTGGGAAGGCAGTGGCAAACCGACACAAACGGCCACTCATCAGCACGGCGGCGCCGCATATGGCTCTATGGCGAATATGCTGAGCTCAGTGGCGGGGGAAGTTGAACAAAACCGGATCACAATCGTGCAATATCACGGCAGTAAGGAATATGCCGACGGCCCGACCGGGGTGACCGAGCAAAGGTTAAAGTCGTCCCTTGATGCCGGTGCTGCACTGGCCATAGCCCATCATCCCCATGTCAGCCAGGGGCTGGAGCTGTATAATAACAAGCTTATCGCCTATTCCATGGGCAATTTTGTTTTTGATCAGAACTTCAGCGCCACCCAACACAGCTTTCTTCTATATGTCTGGCTCGATAGCGGCAAATTTCACCGGGCAGAGATAGTGCCGGTTTATGTTAAAGGCTATAAGCCGACACCTGCCACCGGGATGCAACGTTATACCGTTATGAAGCGCCTGCGCCAATTATCAAAGCTTCGTGGCACCCATATTGGCCAATCCGGCGGTCATGGGGTGATAACGAATACCCTGTTATCGAAAATTGCCACTGAACAGCCTGAAAATACGCAAAAAAAAATACATCAGCTTTTATTTGATAAAGGCGCCAGGGTGGCAAGCCTGTATCATTTGCCCTGGCAGCAACAGCTCGCGGCGATTAACTTGCCGGATAAAGGGGCGGCTTATCGTCTGGGCACTAACTTAATCAATGGCAGCGATTTTGAAAGCTTTGCCACTTTTAACAGCCCGGAGCGCGGCTGGTTGTTTGATCGCACCGCCATGGCGGTGAATGACTTTGGCGCCAGCGGCTCAAGAAGTTTGTCGCTGGCGTTAAGCAAAGAAAAACCGAGCCTTTTCGGCATGCAGAGTTTTAGAAGGGTGTATAAGGGCGGCAGCATGATGACTGTCACCGCAAAATTTAACATCGACAAGGCGGTGAAAGTGAATTTTTACTGGCAGGGGCGCAAGAAATCCCAGAAGCTGTTTGATGCTTTTAAGCACGGGAAAAAACACCTGATCGGCAGTGTGGCCTTAACCGGAGAGCCTGGCTGGCAACATGTTGAGCTGGAATTTAACTCTCCCCGTGTGGGTTATAGAAGTTACCGGGTGCTGGCGGAGCTGGTACTGGAAAACGGCGAGAAAGCCCGGATAGATATTGATGATTTTGCCCTGATAGAATGGCAAAGTGCATATAGCCAGGCACTATCCCCTGACTTTTATCATATTGACAGCCGCCAGGCGTCTTATCTGGGCATAGACAGTTTCATCGATGAAGCCGTTTCACTGACACTTCATTAGTGCGCAATTGCGTTAATATACCGGCCCCGTTGAGCGGGGCTAGGTGTGTGGGTGTTTTTTCAGCAGTTCAACGAACGCGTTAAATTGCACCGGACGGCTAAAGAGATAGCCCTGCACGGAATTACAGGCATTATCGGTAAGGAAGCTCAATTGCTCCTGGGTTTCTACGCCTTCTGCGATCACGCATAAATTAAGATTATGTGCCAGGGCAATAACCGCCTTCACTATGGCTTTGTCGTTATCATCGGTGACGATATCATTGATAAATGAGCGGTCGATTTTTAAAAAATCCAGCGGCAGTTGTTTTAGATAGCTTAACGAGCTATAGCCGGTACCAAAATCATCGACGGAAACACTCATGCCTATAGTTCTGACTTTGCTGAGTAATTTATTGGCGACAGAATAATCATCCACCAGCACACCTTCGGTGACCTCCACCTCCAGCAGGCAGGGGTCGATTTTATAATTTTTTACACAGGCGTGCAGGTATGAAAATAAATTGTTGTCGGTGACTTGTGCCGAAGAGAGGTTCATGGAAATTTTTATGTTATAGCCAAGTTTGGCGAGTTTTTTTACCATCTGGCAGGCTCTTTGAATAACCCATTCACCGAGGGCAATAATTAAATCGCTTTTTTCTGCCACCGGGATGAATTTATCCGGACTGATCATGCCTTTTTTCGGGTGGTTCCAGCGGATCAGCGCTTCTGCCTTGGTTATATTATTTTTTGCCAAGTCAACTATCGGCTGCAGAAATAATTCAAATTCATTGTTTTTGATGGCCAGTCTTAATTCATGCTCTAATTGTATCAACTGGTGTGAAGAGTCTCTCATGGACTGGGAATAGAACTGTATCGAATTTTTGTTATTTCTCTTGCCGTTGTATGCGCTTAAATCAATGAATTTCATCAGGTCTGCAGCGGTTTTAGCGTCATTGGGAAAGTTCGCCGCACCAATACTGATACTGATAGTGAAGGCTTCTCCTTTACTGGTGATAAAGGGCTTCTTGATATGGCCGATAATACGCTGTATTGCTATTTCGCAGGCTTGGCGATTATCAATGTCGGTTAGGATCACGGTAAATTCATCACCGCCGACCCTGGCGATAAAGTCGGAAGCCTTGATCACGCTTTTAATGCGTTTACCGCATTCTATCAATAACTTATCACCTTCATTGTGGCCGTAAAACTCATTGTGCCGCCTGAAGTTATTAATATCTATATATAACAAATAGAAGGCTTTTGCCGATGCGATGTGTTTTTCCAGGGTTTGCCAGAAAGAAAAACGATTGGGCAGTTCGGTGAGCATATCTTGTAATGCAAGTTGTTCATTTCGTTGTACTAAATGTTTAATTGTACTGATGTCGTTGGCAAACACTATCCAGTTCTCGACTTCGTTGAGTTTGCTTTTTACCGGATAGAAAGATATTTTGAGCCACTTTAAAGTCGACGGCGGCGACATCCAGCATAACTCGCCATCCCAATGGGATTTGGTTGACAATATCCGATCATATTCGGGTAACTGATTTTTCATCAGCTTTAAGATGATATCTATCGGCTTGGCCGGCTGGATTTGAAAGGGTTGCTCTTCTTTGAATAAGCTACTGGCCGCTGAGTTTTCTACCAGGGGCGTTAACTTGTTATCGGTAATGATCACGGAAAAGTCGGCATTTTCGATGATCTTGGTGAGTGTTGCCGGCAGGGCACTTTGCTCTGGCGGCTGTTTAAACAGGGAGAGTAAACGCGAGCGCAGGTATTCGTTTTGTAAAAAAAGCCGGTCGTTGGACAGCAGTAATTCCCGCGCCAATTGTTTGGTATGCTGCTGAAGTTTAAAGTCTTCGTATTGGTTGGCGATCACCAGTAAATTTTTCTGCTTTTTTTTGATCGCTATGGCTTCTAAATGTAATTCTGTTTTGTTTTGCGTGACCTCGGTCCAAAAACCGGATCTTAGCCGGGTATCAAGCTGGCCACACCAAACTTGTCTGGCGTCATGTAAAAAGTCGAGTAAAAAAGGGGTCTCATCGGTGATTATAAAAGCTTGTTGAGAGGCTAATTGTGGAAATAACGCTTTTGCCCAATCACTGTCGCCGCCAATTAATCTAACCGAACATGTTGTGCTGTCGATGACTTCCAGTACCAGCTGATCCATCGCATTAAGCACATGGTTAAGTTGTGATGTCATCTTTTTTGTTCCTGTACACTAGCTTGGCTATGGCGAAGAACATCGCTTCCACTTGCTCGCCGGTTTTGGCACTGGTGGAAAATTGCAGTTCGAACAGGGGAGCAATGGTTTTATATTCGCTGTCATCCAAGTGCCAGGCAGCGGGTAAGTCATTTTTATTGATTGCCAGTATTGCCGGGCAGTTAGTGGTTTGGCGGGCGAGGGTATGGATATCAACCCCTTCCAGCAGCGATGAGGTCCGGGTTTGGTCTACTACTATGATGTAGGCTGCAGCTCCGCGTAAATAACGTTCCTGATATGCATGGTAGCGGTCATGGCCTTCAATATCCCACAGCATTAATTGTACTTGTTTGTCTGCTAAAGAAACCATTTTTTTATCGACTTTCACGCCAATGCTTGTCAGGTATTTCTCGTCAAAAATCCCTTCGACAAATTGTTTGACTAAGCTGGTTTTACCTACACTTGAGGCGCCTAACAGGCAAATTTTTTTTTGGATCAATGTATCCTCTCTCTATATTGGCTTACCCGTTATTTTATATGTAATAGGGCAAGTGTAGCGTATGCTGCCGTATTTATCGTCTCGACTGCTCTTTGCTAAATGATATACTTGTTTTAAAACGGCTTTTTTATGGTTTTTTCTCAGGGCTCCCTGGTTACCAGCAGGTTAAACATTACCTTCCTTGCGCTCTTGCTGACTTGGGCAATATCCACTTCTCCTATCCCGGTAACAAACATGCTGTGTTTGTTCAGTCCCAATTGAGTTAAAGCTTGTGCGACATTTTCGGCTCTTTTAAGGCTTAATCTCCGGTTAGTCGCTTTATTGCCGCTATTATCGCTGCAGCCGATAATGACCAGGGCGAAACTTAGCTTAAGCTCTTGTGCCAATATTGTTAGCCGGCTAATGTCCTGATAGAGGCGCAGCAGGGAAAATTGCATTTGCTGGCTGACTTCTTCACTGGCTACGGCAAAGTCCACTTGCATCGAGGAGATACGGCCAACCAGGGTGTTAAAAACTTGCCGCTTGATTTCATTGCCTGTATCGGGTGTTATTGTTGCAGCAAGTTTTAATTGCTGTGTGTTTAAATTTATCCCTTCAGTAAACCCGGCGATTGACAGGGCATTTAACAGTTTTTCTTTTTTGGTTAGTGCCAGTGTGCCCGACAGTGACAGTAGCTGGTTTTGCCAGCGGATGTTTATATCCGGATATGGTTTGAGAATTTGCCGGGCACGAACGTATAAAATGTCGGGATCAAGAGAATAATAACGGCGCTCGCTGGCTTTTAGGCCGGTAAGGGAGAGGTTGTTTTTTTTAAACCAGTCGCTGACGGCGATAGCATCCGGATCGCGCAAAACCTCCAGATACACTTGATTGTCAGCGACTACTTTCAGTTGTTTGATGACAATGCCGGCTTGCTGATCCAGTTGTCGGATCTTTGCTGCCAGCTGTTGGTTGTTCAACCAGGTGACTGCCTGGAAACCGATAAAAGACAGGGCAAGCACCAGCAAAATCCACGCCGGCCAGGTCGCTTTTTTCTCGCTTGTTTCCGACGCTTTTTGTTCGGATAATAAGCAATCGCGCAGCAGGTTGTCTGAGTTTTCAAAGCCCTGATCATCGCCGTCAAAGTTATTGAGTGCATCGAGATATAAGCGATGAATCTCTTCCAGCGTCAGCTGCAGCTGGTCACTGACTTGTTGCGGGGCATTGCCGGTCACGGCGGCAACCACCAGAGCGCACGGCCCCGGTTTTATTAACAGGCTGAAATTATCTGTGCTCACCGATTGCAGCTGCTCTTTTAACCCGTCTTCATTGGCTAAAAATGAGTCGCCGACAAAATCATTGATCGCCGTCAGCATGGAAGAGATCAGGTCGGGATCACTTTTACCGCTATTGTCTAAAGCAACAGCATTGAGCAATAAGCCGGTTTCCCTGTGTATGAGCAATATATGTTCAACGCGGTAAACAAAGGTTTGTGAGGCGGCATATTGGGCAAAGCTGACCCCGCATTGCCATGCTTTTATACGCCACTTTACTCCCTTAATGGTCAGGCTGTTTTCTATCAGCTGATTGGTTTTCTCCATAAAGTCGGCTAAAAAAGCGGTGACGGACTTTCTGACTAAACTGCCGACTAAAGGGTATAAAGAGCTGACTAAGCGTTCGCGGTTGTGGCTGACCGAATGTTTGACGGCGTCTTCCACCAGGGGCTGTATGACCTTGTCAACCGAACCGTCTTTGTTTTGCCTGTCGTGCAATGCTTCCGTGAGGACATTGCTGACCGTGTTGCGGGCTTCTTTTCTGATGGTTTCTGTGATTAAGCGGTTTTCTTTTCCCAGTATCAGTGTTCTAACTTGTTCTATGTCCTGCGCTGCTGAGGCTTTTTTTGTCATTACAACTGGTCATCTTCTAGGTTAGTTGCCATGGTCGCCAGCAGTTTCGCCAGGGTTTTACGGTCGGTTTTTGATGAACTGAGCTCTTTTGAAACCTCTTCAAGGTGGGCATTTAGCTGTTCGAGTTTTTCGTTAAAGCTGTTTGCCAGCAAGGTACTTTCATTGTTGAGGGATTTGTCCATCTCTTTAAAGTCATGCTCTGTGGTGGCGGCAAAGGTTTCATGCTCTGAGGCTAAGCCGGTAAGGCTCTTTTGCAAGTCGGCTTCGGTGTTATTATGTGCTTTGTCCAGCAATTGTATTTTTTTATCCATCTGTGAAAATTGCTGTTCAATGTTTTGCTGCAGTTTGCTGATACGATCACAGAAGCTTTGTTCTTGTGTGCTGAGGGCTTGTTTAAGTTCGTTGTGCATTGACGTGATTTGCGTGACTAACTTTTGCCGGGCTGCGCCAAAGACAAGGTTCCTGAGCTGTTCGAGTTCATCTTCTGCTGCGGGTGTTTCTGATATGGCAGCCTCCGCTACACTTGTCTTTGCTTGTTGTTCCTTTTCGGGTTTTCTTTTATTTGGCATTACTTACGCTCTATTTTAGCAGATAAGTCCATGCAATTTAGTGTAACAGTGATTTGATAAAACGCCTGTTTTGCTTACCTTCAGTTGTGTTCAATGGCCAGCAAGGCAAAAGCCGTTAAATGCTCTGATCTTGCCTTGCTGGCCATTAACGGCAGCTATCAGAGACAAAGCCGAACTTTAATGATACTGCTTTATCGCCATCAATTAAGCCTGTGAGTTATTGCTCCAGCAAGTTGTGCAACTCAGTGTTTCTGTTCGGGCCGCCCCAGAGGTCAGTGTTTAACGGCTGCATCAAGCCCCGGGTAAATGCGAAGCCATAGTGACGGTCATCACTTATCAATAAGGGCCCGTCCAAATCGACATATTGCGCATATGGGGATAACAGGGATGCCGGTGCCATCGCTAAGGAGCTTGCCACCATGCAGCCGAGCATAATGTCAAAACCCATGGCCTTGGCTGCTTGGGCCAGCAACACGGCTTCGCTCAGGCCGCCGGTTTTATCCAGCTTGATATTGACTACCTGGTAGCGGTTTTTAAGATAGTCCAGCTCAGCCCGGGTATGGCATGACTCGTCTGCACACAAGGGAACGGGGGAGGCAAAATCTATCAATGCCTGATCTTTTCCCGCGGGCAAGGGCTGTTCAATTAAAATAACATCTAAAGCTTTTAACGCTGCACCGCAGCTTTGCAAGTCATCAAGCGACCAGCCTTCATTGGCATCAACAATAAACTGGCTGCACGGGGCAGCCTGCTTGATGGCGGTCATTTTGCCGATAATATTGTTATTATCGAGTTTTACCTTGACCAGCGGCGGATTATCCAGCTTGGCCACGGCTGCGGCCATCGCCTGTGGTGTATCGATACTTAAGGTTTGGGCGCTGATGCAGGGGATTGCCGGGGGCAGGGATAAAAGTGATGCCACCGTGTTTTCCTGGCGTTTGGCCTTCAGATCCCACCAGGCACAATCTAAGGCATTACGCGCCGCACCGGCAGGCAGCTTGGCTATCAAGGCTTCAAAGGCTTTATCGGCAGGAACAGCATCAGTGAGCTTTTTGCCGTTAATAGTGTCCAGCGGCAGGGTCTTTATTTGCTGGCTAACCCCGGCAACCGATTCATGATAGCGGCCATAGGGCACGGCTTCCCCCCAGCCGGTATGGCGGCCATCGGATATCGCCACCAGGATCACCTCCGCCTGGGTTTTAGCCCCGCGGGCAATGCGAAAAACCGACTTTAACGGCAATTGCTGGCTAAATACCTGAACGGTTAATGTTGTGCCTGACGCTGTACCTGTGCCAGTGACGGGAGCGGCTTGGTACTTTTCCATGCTCATGCTGTTATCGCTCCGGTTGCCGTGCTTGTGTTGGCACTGTCTCTGGTTAAAAGGGCTGCGACTATGCTGTCTGCGCTGTCGCGCAGCGGATCAACACAAGGCAGGGAAAATTCTTTACCCAGGTGCGCACAAATGTTTTTGCCTTCCTCAACGCTGACGCTGGAAGTATTGACCGTTATGCCGATGACTTTGGCGTCCGGGTTGGTAAGTTTTGCTGCTTCGAGGTTGAGCTCTATGGTTTTTGCTATGCTCGGCAACTGGCTGCCCGGCAGGCCGCGCATATGAACGCGGTTGAGATCATGGCAGATCACCAGGGCATCGGGCTGGGAGCCGTGTAACAGCCCGAGGCTGACACCGGCAAAAGCCGGATGGGATAAGGATCCCTGGCCTTCGATAATATCCCAGTGATCATCGCTTGCCGCCGGTGAAAGGGACTCGCTGGCGCCGGATAAAAAGTCGGATACTACACAATCTATGGCAACGCCGCTGCCGGCGATCAAGATGCCGCATTGTCCGGTAGCGCGAAAATCTACGTCAACACCGGCTTTTTTCATCGATTTTTCCAGGCTCAGCGATGTGTACATTTTACCCACCGAACAGTCTGTCCCCACGGTCAGTAAACGTTTGCCCGGGCGTTTTACTCCGGTGCCGGTGACAAATTCTGCCTCGGGATGACGGATATCCCATAATTGCCGGTTACATGCTTTCGCTTTTGCGGCAACTTCGGGGAAGTCGCTGAGTTTATCGTGCAAACCGCTGACGATATCCATGCCGCTTTCCAGGGCTTCAATAATGTAGGGCAGCCATTTTTTATCCAGCACTCCGCCGCTGTTGGCAAAGCCTAATACAAAGGATTTAGCTCCCCGGGCCGCCGCTTGTTTGATATCCAGCTGTTCAAGGCCGGTGGTGACGGTACAACCCTGGACACTGTATTCTGCTATGCACAATTCGGGGCGCCAGTCGGCTACGCCGCGTGCCATTTTGATGGAAAGTTGATCTGTGGCGTCACCGATAAACAACAGGTAAGGAGAAGCTATGTGCATAATGAAGTTCCTAAAAGTAAAAGCGTAAATAACAGAATTATTGTTAATCTGAGCTTACTCCTGTGGGCCATCATTAAAAGTAAGAAGGTTTTTTTCGATCATAACCCCGGGTTATGAACCGGGTTAAGTACTTGAAATTCCTTTGCTTAAGTACGGCAGGAACTCATCAATGACTTTTGATAAACTGCGGTTTTCAAGATGCACGGCGCTGACGCTAAAAGTCAGCGGCGGATCAAAGGAGGCGATGGCAACATTGTCTGCCAGGTTACCTTGTGCGGTGAAACGATCCACCACGCAAATCCCTAATCCCCGGGCGACCAGGCGAGCGGCGATAAAATAGGTTTGTACTTTAATCGATGCGTTAAAGGCAATATTTTCTTCCATAATGCGCGCCCACAGCATGTCGCCTAAGGGGCCGCTGTCGCTGATATCGATAAATTCATCTTCGCATACCTGGCTTAAGGTCAGTTTTTCCGGGCAGTGGGGAAATTTTTCCTTGGGATAAACGATCACCAGCTCAGACTGGGACAAGGTTTTTGTGCTGATACCCGGCATACTGTTGGGTGAAAACAGTACCGCCAGGTCGCATTTATGCTCAAGCAGGGCTTGTAGTACGGCGTCGTTGTGCAGGGTCTGGATATCGAAAGTGACATTGGGGTAGTCCCGGTGGTAATCGGCAATGACCCCGGGAATGGCATCAAAGCCCAGCGCCGGGGTCACCCCCAGGCTGATGGCGCCGAACTCGGATTTTTTGATGTTTTCGGCGGTATTTTTTATTGCGCGCATTTGCTGGTAGATCTTATCAACTTCATCGAACAGCATTTCCGCTTCGTCGGTGGGGATCAGCCGGCCTTTGACCCGTTCAAATAAGTTGAAACCCAGCTGCAATTCGGCATGTGATAAAACTTTGCTGACCGAAGGCTGGGAGACATGCAGCATTTTTGCGGCATTGGTGATGGAGCCGGTGGTATAAATGGCATGGAAAATTTCGATATGTCTTAAGCGCATTTAACGTCCTCAGTAAAATCTTTGTTCAAGTATAAGTGTTAACATTTGCTAGTCGCTAACTAGCCGCCAGCTAGTTGCCAAATAAGGGCAAACTCAAATATAGCTGAATAATCAAGGCATTGCTGATATCAATAAAAAAGGCGCCCACCATAGGCACCACCAGAAAAGCCTGCGGCGAAGGGCCGTGCCGGCTCACCAGGGCTTCCATATTGGCTACCGCCGTTGGTGTTGCCCCCAAACCAAAACCGCAATGGCCACCCGCCATAATCGCCGCATCGTAATTTTTTCCCATTAATCTGAAAGTAATGAAATAGGCAAATAACATCAACATAACGGTTTGCGCCAGGATCATCAACATCATTGGGCCGGCTAAACTGGCTAACTCCCAGACTTTTAACGACATTAATGCCATGGCTAAAAAGATCGACAGCGCCATCGTGCCCCAGAGATCGATGCAGGCGCGGCTGATCTTATAAACTTTAGTGGCCTCACAGATATTGGTGGCCAGTACGCCAAAAAGCAGCGGCACTAAAAACGCGGGCAGTACGATGGCCATAGCTTTTAATTCCTGGTAGGCCACTTGTCCCAAAGCCATACACAGCAGGATGATAAATAAGGTTTCCATCATCTTTTTCGGGGTGACGCGGTCATGATCTTCCGGGTCAAAGGTGACGGTATCGTCAAGGGATTCATGATAATCCGGGGCTTTGAGCCGATGTTTTTCAATCAGCCGCTTACTGACCGGGCCGCCCGCCAGTCCGCCGAGGATCAGGCCAAAGGTTGCAGCCGCCATCGCCAGTTCGAAGACATTGCCCGGCATGCCGTATTCGCTGATAAACAAATCGGCGTAGGTTGCGCCGTTACCGTGGCCACCGGACAAAGTGACCGAGCCGCCGATCAACCCCATTAAGGGGGTTAAACCGGTTGCGGCGGCTATCGAGATGCCGAGGGCATTTTGTAACAGTATATATATCGTGGCGATGCCCAGGAAAAGGGCGACTTTAGGACCGCCTTTAAGCAGCAGGCTGTAGCTGGCGCCCAGCCCAACCGTGGTAAAAAACAATGTCATCAGCGGGGTTTTCAACGCCATGTTAAATTCAATAGTCAGGTCAAAGCTGCTGTGGGCGATGGCAAGTAGCAGGGAAAAGAGGATGCCGCCGACGACGGGTTCTGGAATGTTATTGTTTCTCAAAAAAGGAATTTTACTGTTCAAGCCATAGCCGGCAAAGAGAATGAGCAGTGAAATTAATAACGTTTCGGTAATGGCAATGTCTATTGTCATAAGCGCAGCTCCGTTTATTACGGGTTTCTATTTATTGGTTAGTCAGGGTTGTGATCGGTTTATGAACCGGGCATAAGGAGATGAGTGTACCGGCATGATCCAACGAGCAGCAGTTCATATTATTGGCAAAGCCATAACCAAAAGTTGTACCTGGAGTTGTTACCCGTTTAAAACGGCATATGTGGCCGTTTTTAAGAAAAATTTCTCCTGAGTAGGGTGCTGGAGACTATATTGATAGCAACTGGATGCTACTTGTATAACTTCAGGTTATGGGGTGTTAACGAAGAGTCAATGGTGCTCGGGGAAATTATTGGGCAAGGTGTCAGCTATAACAATAATCGGCTGGTTCAACAGTCGGCAAAATATAAAACATACAACTGATGGCGGTGACAATGATGAAACAAAGCTCTGTACCTCAATATAAACATAAATTAAAGCATCTTAGCTTATGTGTAATTTCCGCGTTGGCAGCCCAGGCAGGTGTGGCAGGCTTGGCTTATGGTCAGCAGGCTGACAGCCAGCAAACCCATAACCAGCAAAAAAATGCCGCTGAAAAGAAGGTGGAACGCATCAGTGTTATCGGCTCACATATCAAAGTGAACCATGATACCGGCGCCTTGCCGGTCACCGCCATTTCGGCAGAAGATATAGAAAACAGCGGCGCGGTTTCCGGCGCCGAATTACTGGCGGATATTCCACAGCAAGGGGATGTCGCCTTTAACAGCTCCCGGGTGGTCGGCGGTGTCAATGATGCCCGCGGCGATGTCTCTTCCTATAACCTGCGCGGCCTGGGCACAGGCAATACCTTGGTCTTGCTTAACGGCCGCCGCCTGGTGCTGCACCCGGGCACACAATCTGAGAATTTTGTGCCGGTAACCACGGCCAATGCCAATACCTTGCCGGTGCGCGGTTTAAAAAGAGTGGAAGTGTTACGTGACGGCGCTGCTGCCATCTACGGCTCAGATGCGGTGGCAGGTGTGGTCAATTACGCCCTTAAAGATGATTACGAAGGCAGTGAGCTTAATGTCAATTACGGCAGTGAGGAGGGCACGCCACGCGATACCCTTAACCTGAGCGGCGCAACCGGCTTTTATTTTAACGACGACAAGAGTCATTTGTCCTTTTCTGGTGGTTATTATAAGCGGGAAATGATCATGGCCAGCGAGAAGTCCTATGCTGCCAGCTCAGACTTACGCGGCAATAGCCGCTTTCCCGATGAAGTGGGCATTACCGGTACAGACGATGATGGCAATCCCATTTATAACAGCGACTTAAATGGTTTAAATTCTTCCACCCCCTGGGGGGAGTTTCGCACTTCAAGTTTAAGCACCTTCCATTTACAGCCGGATACCTTATCCGGTTGTGAAGACTCGGATGACCTGGGTAACCCGACCACAACCTTAGGTGTTGAAGGTGTCTGTGTCGACCAAGGCAGTCAGCCAACAAGTGACGGCTACGACAGAAACAGCGAACGCTCATTAAGCTCGGGTATAGAACGTGCGAACTTTTACGGCCTTTTGACCCATGATCTTAGTGAGAACACAGAGCTTTATGCCGAGGCGCTTTATTATTACGCCGAGGCAGAGCGGGTGCGCGAGCAGACCGCCAATTTAACTTCCCAGCGCTTTACCATAGCCGCCGATGCTTTTTATAACCCCTTTGGCGAAACCGTGGATTTGAGAAAATATCGTCCCGTGGATACCGGACCACGTAATATCAAGGTCACGGACAAGAGCTACCGGCTATTAACCGGCCTGCGCGGTTATTTCAACGACTGGGATTGGGACAGTGCGCTGCTTTATTCCAAGGCGACTACAGAAGATAAAGCGAACCGCATTCATACCCAGAGGTTTCAGCAAGCGATCAACAGCACAGATCAGGCAACGGCTTATGATGTTTTCAACGGCGCCGATGTCAACAATACCAATGTCGGCGATCCGACCGGCAACAGCCAATCGGTGATCGACAACTTTATGATCGATGTGGTGCGCGACAGTGAAACCGAGCTGGCGCTGATGGATTTTAAAATCTCCAAGGGCGATATTTTTGAATTACCGGCGGGGGATGTCGGTTTTGCCTCCGGCATAGAGTACCGCTACGAAAGCTTTTCCGATGTGCGCTCCGATGCGCTCAATACCAGCGAGTCTTTCCTTGATATTGTCGGCGGCGCCAAAGAGGTAGACCAATATGCCAGTGTCGTACTCGGCAGTAGCCCTACGCCGGATGCCAGCGGCAGTCGCAACGTGTTCTCGGCTTATGGTGAACTTGCCATTCCTTTGCTGGAAGGCCTGCCTTTTGTTGAGCGCCTGGATATGCAGCTGGCGGCGCGTTATGAACGTTTTTCCGATGTCGGTGATATTTTAAAGCCGAAAGCGGCCTTGTCATGGATCATCAATGATTATGTGCAGTTTCGTGCTTCCTATGCCGAAGGTTTTAAAGCCCCGGGTTTACCCCAGGTGGTCGCGGTAGATATTTCCCGGGTCAACAACCGCAACGATCCGATGACAGATACCCGCTATGGCGTGCTGGAAGTGCGCAGCGGCAGCGATACCTTAAAACCGGAAGAAAGTGAAAGCTTAAGCTGGGGTTTTGTGGTGCAGCCGACGCAAAACCTGACCCTGACCGCCGACTGGTGGCAGCTGGATCAAAGTGATACCGTTGGTCTTATTCACTCGCAAACCCAGCTGTTATACGATGCCTTGCTGCGCCATCAGGATCCTAACGGCGGTGGTAACCCTGTGGTGACCCGCGGCGGCGATGACAATGAAGTGGTGGCTGTAGTCAACGATTATATTAATTTGCAGGACAGGGAAGTGGCCGGGGTCGACTTTAGCATCAGTTATGATCTGGACACCCACTGGGGTGATTTTAAATTTAAAACCAATGCTGCCAAGTTAACCAAGTTTTACCAGGAAGCAGATGACATCACCGCGCAGGTGATTGCCGCGCAAAACTCCGGTGATGCCGCCCTGGTTGAGGCGCTGCAATATCGGGGAGAAGAAGTCACCATTACCGGCAGCGGCGATCTGGTCGAGCAGGACGGCCGGCCGGAATGGCGGGTGACTTCGTCAATTGACTGGAAAAACGGCGCCTGGGGAGCCGGTTTAAAATACCGTTATGTCGGCGGTTTTGAAGATACCAGCCTAGACTACAGCATAGGGGAAGAAGACTTTAAATATCAGGTGAAAAGCTTTTCTAAAGTGGATGCCTATGTGCACTACCGTTTGCCCAAAGATGTTTTGGATAACACTAAAGTGACCTTTGGCATTAAAAATATCGGCGATAAAGAGCCGCCGATTGCCGATGAAACCTTTGGTTATAACTCCAGCGTGCATTCGAGCCTGGGGCGTTATTTCTACATGAATGTGAATAAGAAGTTTTAATCATCATTTATGATTTGCCCATTAACGGCCAAACGGACCCGCAATAGCGGGTCTTTTTTAACAAGCCTTTTTATTTTTTAAAAGAACAGGTGCTTAATGTTTCGACTTTTAAATTTCTGCCTGCTGATGCTGATCAGCGCTTATGGATATGCCTGCAAATTCAGCAATGTGGAGTTTGCCACCGACTTTTCCGGCGGCCGCCTGGCCCAGTGCCAGCAAGTGAGCCAGGATACTTTTTTGTTAACTTTCAACCCCGAAAATACCCCGATTAACGACAGCCCCTGGTATAGCTTTAAAGTGACTGCCAAACAGCCGCAAACCGTGAATATTGTGATGCAGGTAAATGACGGCAAACACAGATACCAGCCTAAAATCAGCCGCGACGGTAAACACTGGCAAAAGCAGCCTTATACGGTGAATAACAGAAAAATGCGGCTGAGCCTGGCTGCCAGCAGTCAAGCGGCCTGGATTTCGGGACAGGAGATTATTTCCAATGTTGATTATTACCAGTGGGGAAAAAATCTGGCTGCTCATCAGATTGTCGAGCAAGGGGTCATCGGCCACTCAGTGCAGGAGCGTCCCATTTATGGCCTCAGTGCCAGGGGCGAGGGCAAAGAATGGCTGGTGATCTTAGGCAGGCAGCACCCGCCGGAACTGACCGGCGCGCTGGCCATGTTCCCGTTTACAGAAACCTTGCTTGGTGTTAGCCCGTTGGCGCTAAGTTTCAGGGAGCGCTTTAATATTCTGGTGGTGCCGAACCTGAACCCGGACGGGGTTTATCTTGGCAACTGGCGTCATAATGTCAACGGCGTTGACTTAAACCGGGATTGGAAAACGTTTCAGCAACCTGAGTCTTCAGCGGTTAATGATTATTTGACCGCCCTGGTCGCCGATAAACAAAAAATTGCCATGGCGGTAGATTTTCATTCCACCCGTAAAGATATTTTTTACAGCATGCCCCATGATTATGGCCTGGAAAATCCGCAATTGGTGAATGATTGGCTAACTGCCCTGCAGCAGGCTATCGCCGGTGCATATCCTGATTTTCAAGTGATTCAGAAACCGGGCAATAATCCCGATAAAGGGGTGTTTAAACAATACATTGCCGATACCTTTAAGGTGCACGCCATTACCTATGAAATGGGGGATGAAACCGACAGAGGTTTTATCGATAAGCTGGCGGTTGAAGCCGCGAATACCCTAATGACCACTATGTTGGCGACCCAAGCGCAGGATTAATCAGGTGATGAATAACATGAATTTAACCTCTCTGGCCGTTATTTCATTGGCTGTGTTGTTGACAGGCTGCTCGTTTTCTTATAAAGCCGCTGATAATAGAGGAAACGAGCAGGCAAACCTTTCGTCGCCTGTTGCAAGCGCAGATATTTTGATCACCGGAGGCCGGGTATACACAGGTATTGGCACCCATGAGCAAATGTTGGATATTGCCGTTTGCGGTGAAAAAATCTGCGGCCTTTACCCAAGTGGCAGTGAAAAAATTGCCGCCGCTGAGGTTATTAATGCCCGGGGAAAAATCGTCAGTCCGGGTTTTATCGATCCTCATACCCATACCCTGGAGGAATTATCCAGCCGGGATAAAAATCATAATCTGAATTATCTTACCCAGGGGGTGACCACAGTGGTCAATGGTAACGATGGCGCAGGACCTGTGGATATTGCTAAAACGGCAAAGTCCCTGGAAGCAAACGGCATCGGCACGAACGTTGCGCTTTTGGTCGGTCATGGCAGCGTGCGGGAGCAGGTCATGGGACGGGCGCCGCGTTTTGCCACAGACCAGGAGTTGGAGCAAATGTCGGCATTGCTTAACCAAGCGATGCAGGCAGGCGCATTAGGTTTATCCACCGGTCTTTATTACGTGCCCGGCAGTTTTGCCAATACCGAAGAAGTGGTAACTCTGGCAAAAATTGCCAGCCAATATAACGGCATTTACGATACCCATTTGCGGGATGAAAGCACCTTTAATATCGGCTTTTCCGCTGCCCTGGATGAGGCTATTTTTATTGCCAAAAGCGCCGATATTCATTTACATCTGGCCCATATTAAGGCACTCGGCGTAGATGTTTGGGGGCAAAGCACTGATGCAATTAAGAAAATAGAACAGGCGCAGGCAAGCGGTTTAAGTATTTCTGCCGACCAATATCCCTGGTTGGCCTCGGGTACCTTATTGCACAGTGCGGTCATGCCGAAATGGGCGATGGCGGACTCAAAGCAGGCCTTTTTTAAGCGCTTAAATAATCCTGAACTGTCCGAAAAGCTGCGCCGTGAAATTAAAGAAAACATCCGCCGCCGCGGCGGCCCGGGTGCATTGCTGATCACCGCTTTTAAAGATAATGCCTTGGTTGGTTTAACCCTGGAAGAGGTTGCTTCAATGCGCGCGGTTGACGCGGTAACTGCCGCAATAGCCCTGGTACAACAAGGAGATGTCAGGGTCGCCTCATTTAATATGTCGCCTCAGGATGTTGAAAACTTTATGGTGCAGCCCTGGGTGGTGACATCGTCGGACGGCACTAACGGACATCCGCGCAAATACGCCAGCTTCCCGAAAAAATACCAGGAATATGTGGTGAAAAAGGGCCTGTTAACCTTGGGAGAGTTTATTAAGAAAAGCTCGGGGCAAACCGCAAAAATACTCGGCTTGCAAAACAGGGGTATACTGGCGCAAGGTTACCAGGCCGATATTATTGTTTTTGATGAGCAAAACCTGGCAGCCAATGCCGACTTTTCCCGGTGGAATAAGTATTCTTCAGGAGTCGAATATGTGCTGGTTAACGGCCAGTTGGTCATAAAGCAGGGACAATATACCGATAAACTTGCCGGCAAGTTTGTCCGTTAATAAACAATCTTGCCAGAGCTAGCTTATTTAAAATCATGATATCTTAACTAACCATCAGTATCTGCCTGGTGGTTAGTTATAGCCTAAAACGTAATTTGGGGTTGCGTCAGCCAACAATTCAAATACTTTATTAATTGCCGCATCACTGTTTTTAACCGCAGGACTGTCTGAGGACTCTTTCAAAAACGCCTTGGTATATTCGCATTCGTTATCATCGTTTTGTTCATTGTCGTTTGTATGTGAAATGTTCATATCAGCAACCTTTGTCCGCAGTAAGAGTAGAATAATCATTAGCTGAATTAATCATCTATCCGCAGAGGGGCTTTGAACAGTATTAAAGTTTTTATAGCTCATAGAAGCAGGTTATGGCCGTTAATAACAGCCAAGTGCGCGCCAGGTGGAATGAGATAAATATATTTGATTTGCCCTTAAAGAGTGGCTAATTTTAATTGACCGCGCTAATATCAACCAGTTGTTTATTTGACTCACGGATTGAGAGCAAACAGGATTGACACGGATGTGACTATATTCCATTTTCACGGCTTTAACCGCCATATTATTATTTTACCCAAAAAGGACAAGCCACCCGCCGGGTTTAAACTTGTCGCTTGTGCTACCCAGAGCAATGCCGACGCCCTGGTACGGGAAATCTCCCCTCATTTGGCACAAAACCTTCATGCCCTGAACCATGCCTGTGGTTTATTGGAATCGATCGGCACTTCGGCGTCCTACACTGCCAGGACGGTAGCGCCTAAGCTCAGTGAGTGTTTAAAGCAGGGGTTACTGAGGTTTTATACCGAACAAGAAAAGCCTTATCTCTATTCAGGCGAAGAATCCCTTAGCGGCAAAGAGAACAAGGCTGAGACATCCGGTGGCAGCGAAGCCGGAAAAGTGCTGAGTAAGAGCCAGGGAAAATCAGACGAAAACAGTCTTTCTAGCGGTAACCGCACTAATCACACCGATACCGAAGTGTCGATAGAACAGCAGGAGTGTCGCTCTGATCCCGTGTCTATGCTCACGGGTGAAGAAATCTTGCCGCTGGTGGATTTTCAGTTGAATGGGGTGTGGCCCCTTAGCTGGCGCCGTTTATACCGTAGCAGTAAAACCAATGTGAATGTTGGCTTAGGCTATGGCTGGCGTCACAACTTTTGCCTGCAACTGGTGGAAAAATACCAGGCACCGCCGAAAGTTGGTCCCAAAAAGCCAGGAAGGTACTTCTTAGAGCTAACCGATGAAGAAGGCCGGGTGCATGTGTTTGACCAGGTTAAACGCGGGCAAACCAGTGTGCAGTTATCTTCCGGGTTAAGTCTTTATCACCAGGGGGACGGTAAGCAAGTGTTGATCAGGCCCGATGACAGCCACTGGACTTTTGTCAAAGGCCCGGACAATAAGGAGCACTCCCCAAAAGCGGGTGAAAGCCACGGGGAGTGGTTACTGGAATCCATCAGTAATTGTCATGGTCAGGAGCACGCCCTGTATTATGATGAACACCAGCACTTGGTGCGCATTGCCTGCAGCCCCAAAAGGGGATTAGTGCTGCAATATAATCAGGACAATAATCTATTGCGCATTGCTGCCTATGTGCTTAATGAAGAGGGTAAACAGCAGCTGCTGCCCGGGTTTCTTGCCAGCTATCAATATGATGACAACCAGGCGTTGATTGCTGCTATTGACGACCAGGGCCTGGTTGAACGCTATCAGTACTTTGACGGCCATTTATTAAAGCGCCGTATCCGGCCGTCGGGATTTTGCCATTATTTTCAATGGCAGGGGCAGGGCATCGAGGCTAAATGTGTTAAACAATGGGGGGATGAAGGGGCTTATCAATACTGTTTTACTTACCAGGACCACCCCAGGGGGCAATTATCTACCAGCACTGACAGCCGGGGCAATGTTGAACACTTTGTTCATGATCGCCGACACTTACTGGTGGCCCATACCGATCAGCGGGGCTTTACCACAGAGACAGATTATGATGGCGCCGGCCGAAAAGTCAGGCAAACCGATGCCGCCGGCAATGCTACCCTTTATCGTTATAACGAGCAGGGGCAGCTCAGTGAAGTGACCAGCGCAGACGGCGGTAAAACCCGCTATTTCTATAATGCCCTGGGGAAGCGTATTTTAACTCTGGATCCGCTGGGGCAGCAGCATAAGCGGCGTTTTGATGCCACCGGACGTTTATTATCGCAAACCGGCCCTGATGGCCGCAGTATTCGTTATCTTTATACGGCTTCGGGGCTGTTGAAGCAAAAAATCGATGCCTGTGGTGTGATCAGTTTATATCACTGGTCTGACTCGGGCGAACTGCTGGCGCTTCAATGCGGGGATGAACTGCTGCGCTACAGTTACGACGCCCTTGGCCGTGTCAATGCCAGTATAGACGCCCAGGGGTTGATCACAGAGTTTAGCCGGGATGAAAAAGGCCAGTTGATTGAACAGGTAAGTTATGATCAGGCAAAGGGGGAGCTCAAGAACAGGCAAAAATATCGTTATGATGATGCCGGGCGCCTTATCGGTAAACAACTGCCTGATAGCGTTAAAAGTGCAGATATAGAGTCTGTGCCCGGTTTGCTTCCCGTGAATGAAACCCGTTTTCACTACCAGGGGCTCGACCAGCCGAGCCAAAAAACCTTTGCCGACGGCAGTTACCTGAAATACCAGTATGACGGCGAGCGTAACCTTACCGGCATAAGCCGCAGTGACGGCGCGCACTACCAAATTGAGTACAGTCCCAGCGAAAAGCCGGTTAAGCTCATTGGCTTTGATGGCCGGGAGCAGCATTATGAGTACGACTGTAATGATAAACTCATTGCGATAAACGACAGCGGTGAGCGTTTTATCCGCAGAAAACGCGACAATATGGGGCGAATGATTGAGCAAAGCAGTTTTTTTGCCGATAAAACCTCTACCAGGCCGGTAAATGCCGGTGCAAAGGCGCAATCCGGCGAGGCTGCGCTTGGCGGCAGCGGGCAGGGAAACACCCATGACTTTTATCAATATGATCTGCTGGGGCGGATGATCCGTGCCCACAACGGCCAGCGTACGGTTCAGTTTAGTTATGAGCATACAGGACCGGGCACGGGGCAGATCAAACAGGTGCAACAGGGCCCTTGGTCGCTGGATTATGGTTATAACAATAAGGGGCAACGGGCCAGCCTGACACTGCCTGACGGCAGCACTTTACTTTATGAATATGACAATAACGGGTTATTAAGCCAGCTTGATTATATAGCGAAAGTGCGGGATGAAAATCTGTCCCCGCCTCAGATGCTGATCAGCCGTCGCTACAACCCATCGGGGTTGTTGATCAGACAACAGCAGGGCAACGGCATCTTGCTGAGCCAGGAATTTGATGTTTACTCCCGCTTAATCGGGCAGCACTGGCAAAACACAACCGGGCTAAATGCTCCTGATGCTAAGACGGACCAGGTATTTGCTTTTAATGAGCAGCATCAGTATCAATATGATGAGTTGCACCAGCTGATATACAGCAGGCAAACCGGTACATTAACGCCTGAGGGTATTGAGGCTGGAGAGCAAAGCTCAGTTGATGTTCTTCAAGAACAAGTGAGTGAGCAAAGCTTTCGTTATAACCGCCTCAGCCAGCTGATAATCAGCACAAAAGAGCAACAGACTTGCCAATATCATTGGGATGCTTTTGGTAACCCTGTTGCTGCCAGCCAGGGGAAAAGTGACCACATAAACGAAGCACAGGCAGAAGCAACACTCGCTTCAAGTCCGGATAGCGCTTTAGATACCCAGACAATAAAAGTCAGTAAGGATCGCCTGCTAAGCTTTGGCGGCATCGACTATGGTTATGACGGCAGCGGCAACCAGGTATCCAGTCTGGCGAAGGGGGAAAAACAGCAACGCTTTTTTGATGGCCTGAACCAACTCAGGCAAATAAATGTCAACGGCACTTTAACCCATTACGAATACGATGCGTTAGGCAGGCGTAGTGCGAAAATTACCGGACAGGGACGCACCGATTTTATCTGGGATCATCATCAACTCCTTGGTGAACATCATAAAGGCAAGTTTATCTGGTATATCCATCAGCCGGGCACCTTCCTGCCTATAGCCTTAATTCAAGACGGACACCTTTATTATTACCACCTTGATCAACTTGGCACGCCTGTTTGCCTGACAGATGAAAATGGTGAAGTGCTCTGGCGGGAAAACCAGGATGTTTTTGGCGCTGAGCGCCATGAAGAAAGGGCGGATGAAGAAACGAATGATAAGGGGAATGCCGCTTCTGGTAAGCAGGGTTTAGCAAGGGCAAGCAACGCTGCATACCCGGGAGCAGGCAGTAAACCGGTAAGCACCATAAACAATCCGTTGCGTTTTTTGGGGCAATACTATGATCGGGAATCAGGGCTGCATTACAGCCGCTTTCGATATTACTGCCCAAGGCAAAGGCGCTTTATCCATCAGGATCCGATAGGTCTTGCCGGTGGTATCAACCCGTATCAGTATACCCCAAACCCCGTAAATTGGGTTGATCCATTGGGTTTGAAGGGGTTGTGTGAAAAAGGCAAAGCAAGGCTTAAAAAACTGTTAGCGGAATGCGTTACCAGTGGTACCATTGAAGAAGCGCTGAGCGATCAACTATATGATATTGCGGCTGAAGGCAAGTTAACGGACGAAGGCGAGTTATCTGTTGATATAATTCAAGAGAATCTGGAAAAAGGTGATGTAGACAACTTACGTAAGTTGGTTGACTCTTCCAGGGAGAAGCCTGGAGGGATGCCTGATTTCTTAAAAGAAAGGTTTGAAGCAGGTAATGAATTCAATAGAGCTAATCGAGGGAGGTATCCCTATAATGAAGTTGAAGTTATCGACTCAAAAGGTAAGAAATTTAGAGTCGATTCATACGATGACGTCAAAGCTGAAATAGTCTCAAGAAAATTCTCTCAGCTATCGAAAATAAAGCCTGAAACAGGGATTAGTTATTTGCAGGAATTAGCACGTAAATACCCAAGTGGTGCAACTATTTCTGATAGTACATTCAATTCTAAAGTATTGCGTGGCCAAAGGTTGACTGGTGATTTGATTTTGGAGATTCCGGTACAACATCATTCCATACATACAAAAGTTCTTGATTATGCAAATAATAATGGGATATTAATCAGGGATGTTAACGGAGTTATATATTGATGAAATTAGAATATTATGATAAATGGTTTAGGGCTAAAAAAAGTCCTGTTTCTCCTCTAGCAGAAGAAGAAGCAAAAAAGAGGCATAAAGAAGGAGATGCATATATTGCATTAATTTCTTACTCAGGTGAAAAGCATCAAGTTGTGGATATTGCTGATGGTTGGGTGTCTGTATTGTTTCTTGATAAACATAAAAGATGTTACCTAAGTTACGACTTTAAAAAGAAAAATGATGAAAAACTATTTTTGTCGAAAGCTATTCACTGCGAATTTAGTGATAGTAGCGATAACTGTTCCGTATCAACTACATTTATCTTTGAAGAAAATGGCAGCATCTATATAGAGAGGAGAAATATCAATAATGGCGAAACAGTGCAAAAGGAGTCGTTTGCAGAGACTGTTGATAATTGGGATTTATTTCCAGAGTTCGGTAACTATACGTCTCTATTGAGAGAAAACCGAAACACAGAATAAGTTCCAGGCGATAATAAAGCAAATTTCATCCGCTTCTCAAGTAATTATCAAACATATATCATCGGGTTGTTGAGCAGGCAATAGCATCTTGCTGATCCAGGTATTTGCCATTAATCAAGTACAACCTGGCAGCAACCAGGCTGTACTAAATCCATTAGCTACAAGGTACAGAGTTTATCTGCCGCCTCCACCAGGGTTTCATCTTTTTTGGCAAAACATAAGCGGATTACTTTGTCGTTCGGGGCCTTTTGGTAAAAGACACTGAGCGGTATCGCCGCTACGCCCACTTCCTTGACCAGATATTCGCAAAAGGCCATATCGTCCAGCTGAGAAATTTCAGAATAATCCAACAGTAAAAAATAAGTGCCTTCGCTGGGTAAAATAGTGAAACGACTGCCTTGTAAGGCATCGACCAAGACATCACGCTTTTGTTGATAAAAGCCTGACAATTCATCCACATGTTCACCTTGTTCCGCTAACATATCCGCCAGTGCCAATTGCGCCGGGGTAAAGCTGGAGAAGGTGACATACTGGTGAATTTTCCTAAATTCAGCGGTAAGCAGTTTCGGGGCGATGCAATAGCCCATTTTCCAGCCGGTGCAATGAAAGGTTTTACCGAAGCTGGAGATGACAAAAGCACGGGCAAAGAGTTCGGCATCGTTTAATACGCTGATATGGGGAGTGTCATCAAAGGCGATGTGTTCGTATACTTCATCGCTGATCAGCAAGAGATCATGTCTTATCAGCAGGGCTTTTAATGCTTTAAAGTCGTTTGCTTTTAGTGTTTTGGCGCTGGGGTTATGGGGGCTGTTGATGATAATAGCCCGGGTTTTATCGTTGACGGCTTCTGCCACTTGCTGCCAGTTGACGCTATAATCCGGCGCTTGCAGGGCAATATGCACCGCGCGGCCACCGGCCAGTTCTATTGCCGGTTCATAGGAGTCATAGGCGGGATCAAAGATGATGATTTCATCGCCGGGGCGGGTGATGGCCTGGATGGCGACAAACAGGGCTTCTGTCGCCCCTGAGGTTACCGTGACGGTATCTGCTGCTTCGATATCCAGCCCATATTTACGTTTTATAAGGGCTGAAATTTGCTTTTGCAGTGGGGCAATGCCGCTGGAGGGAGAGTACTGGTTAAATCCCTGCTCGCTGTAATGGGCCAGGCGCTGCTTTAACAGGACGGGGGCATCAAATTCGGGAAAGCCCTGGGATAAGTTAAGGGCGTTATGCTGGTTTGCCAATCCCGTCATATAGGTAAAGATGCTGGTGCCAAGGTGAGGCAATTTACTTTCCACTGTGCAGTTCCTTTTATTTTGTTGTCAAGCTAACCGCGTGTGTTATCGGGAAAGCGGTCGCCGTAAGTTTTATGGTGCCCCATTAAGGTAGCACAGCAAACTTGCCTATACCGTAAAAATCTAACAAGCGATGTAAGAAATACTGAAAAATCATAACAGTAAATTAGCTTTATGCTTTTGGCTTTAGGGGGCTCGCCTGAGCTTTATACTTTATTTCATCTGCTTCGTTTTCGTTTCACACTCATTTCACATTAGCCTCTTTAAGCTGGGCTTATCATAGTTAATAACAGGTCTGAGCCATGTCCAGCTATATTGAATTAAAAAATGTCAGTCAATCGTTTCAGGTAAACGAATCAAAAGTCACCTTATTCAAGGAACTTAATTTATCCATTTGTCAGGGGCAATCTTATGCGATCACCGGGCCTTCGGGTGCCGGTAAGTCGAGTTTATTGATGTTAATGTCAGGATTGGAAAGTCCCACCAGCGGGCAAGGTGCTTATGTGAAAGGGGAGCAAAGGAAAAGCCTGGACTTTCTAAGGCCAGATATCGGTTTTATTTTTCAGCAGTTTCATTTGTTGCCGGAATTAACGGCAGTGAATAATGTTGCATTGCCGCTCAAGTTAAGAGGTGATAAACATGCAGAAGATAAAGCCAGGCTTTGGCTAAATAAAGTGGGGCTGACACATAGGGTAAACCACAAACCCAGTGAACTGAGCGGCGGTGAACAGCAAAGGGTGGCGATAGCACGGGCGCTGGTTTTTGAGCCTGGCTTTATTTTTGCCGATGAACCCACGGGTAATTTAGATCAACAAAGCGCCACCGAAATAGCCGATATCCTGTTTAGCTGTTGCCGGGAAAATAATGCCGGCTTGGTGGTGGTTACCCATAGCGAGGAGTTAGCGAATCGCGCTCAGCATATATTTTCATTATCAGGCGGGAAAATCAAAGCGCAGGTAAACGATGTGCTTAAGGCGGTGTCATGTTAGCACATCAGTTAAATAAGCAACCGAACCAGCATTTACTTCACCTTTATCTGAGTAATATGAAACTTGCCTGGCACTTTTTCAAACAAGAGTATCAACATAGCCATCAGCGGTTATTGCGCTGGACCCAGGGCGTGCTCTTGCTGTTTATTCTCACCTTAGGTCAATCGAGCGAAAGTATACAGCACTACCTGAATAATAATTTACAGGGTTTGCTGGGGGCTGATGCGGTGATCAGTCAGCAACAATCGTTAACGGCAAAGCAGCGAGCTGCTGTGTCTGAATTAACCGATGAAATCGTCGTTACTGAGCAAATTAAAACTACTTTGACCCACAAAGGACAATGGCAGCAAGTCACATTAAAAGCGGTAGACGAGCAATATCCGTTGCAGGGGCAGTTGTTAACCTCCCAAAGCCTGTTTGCGGGGGCTGAGTCGGATAAGGGCTTGGCTAATAAAGCGCAGGCTAATGGCCAGGCTACAGCTTCAGGCCCCAAACCGGGCGAAATCTGGGCGGATGCCAGGTTATTTGCCAGTTTATCCCTCAGTATTGGCGATGTTATTCAGGTAGCTGAACAGCATTTTAAGGTTTCGCGGGTATTACATCATGAACCCGACAGGTTGATGGAAGGGCATAATGTTGATATGCGCGCCATGATCCATGTCCGGGATATGGAGACATTGGGGTTTGCAGCCGATCTTATTCACTACCGTTACCTGATTGCCGCCAATAGCGGGCAAATCAATCGTTTGATTAAATGGCAGCAAGAAGTTATACCGGCAGCGCAAATGCACCATAAGCAAGGGGCGCATCCGCTGGCGCTATTTTGGCAGCGAACAGAAAATTTTCTCGGGCTGGCATCTATTATTTTGTTTTTTATGGCGGCCATTGCCATTGACCAGCTGGCGCAAGTGCATATGAAAAAAGATCAATATTTTTCAGCGATATGTATGAGTCTTGGTGTCACCAAGGCGACCGGTATCCAGGTATCATTTTTTAAATGGCTGATGGGCATAGTGTGCCTGTTACCTGTGGTTTTGCTGTTCTCTACCGCCTTTCACTACTTCATCATTCACTGGTTAAGCGAAACCTTTATTGATTTAAACTGGCAGTGGCATTTTTGGCCGGCGCTAAAGTCCATAGGTTTTGTGATCTTTGTGTTTGCCGTTTTTCATGCGCCGGTTTGGGTTTCTCTGCGCACCAGCTCTGTTGCCCGTTTGTTTACCGGCAATAACAAGGGCGTGAGCCATTGGGTTAGCAAAGTGAGCAGCATCCTGGTGTTGGTTGCGGTGGCGACCACCTATTCAGATAATGGCTTGTTAACCTTGATGCTGGTTACTGCCATCGCACTCACTATTCTTTTAATGATAGCGATGAGTTGGGGGGCTTTAACCCTTGGGGAAAAGTCTACCAAGCGTTTTTCCGGCTTGATCCCCTTTACCCTGTTTATGATGAAACAAAGGCTGGTCAGTAAAAGCACACAAATATTAGGGGTAGGGTTATGCGCTTTTCTACTCCTGTTTACCCTGATGTTGCTTAAAGATCTCGGCGCTACCATGACAGCCTATCAAAGACAGCATGATGGCAATGTGATGGTGTCGCAGGCGAGCGAGCAGCAGCTGGATTATATTGAGCACTGGGCAGCGGAGCAGGGGGTAAAGATCCGCCAGGCCAAGCCTTATATGTACGCCAAACTGCTTGAGGTTAATGGCCAGAGTCTTGCTGAATTTAGCCAAAAACCCAGTGACAGCATGGCAACCTTTAACCGGCCGATACGTTTGCACTGGAACGAGGCGCTGCCACAAAATAATGAAGTGGCTGAAGGGCTTTACTGGAATAAGAAGCGGCAAAAAGAGGGGAATGAACAGGGGAATGAGAAGGGGAATAAACAGGGGCAACAACAGGATAACAGCCAGCATTGGCAGCAAGTTTCCGTTGAGCAGGAAGTGATGACAGATTTGGGTCTAGATATAGGTGATAAGTTAACATTTTTTATCGGCCAGCAAAGTATCACCTTTAATATCAGCGCCAGTCATGTTTTTAAACCCGGTGCAGGCTCCATTACCTTTTGGGTACAAATGCCGCAAGCTGGCGTGGTGCATATTCAAGCCCCCCGTTACTCCATGGCGAGTTTAGAGCTTGAAGCGCAGCAATGGTCATTATTGCCGACCCTTTGGCAAAAATTTCCGACACTGCGTATGGTTTCCTTAAAAGAACTGACCGAACGCTTTGACGTTATTCTAGCGATGATCACTAAAGTGATCAGCGGCTTTTCCCTGATGATTGTCTTACTTGCTACGGTTGTTATTTTGGCCTCTATCAGTGCCCTTGAAGGCAAAGAAAAGAAAAAGAACAGTATCATCATGAGCTTTGGCTTTTCGAAAACGACCTGTTTGCACCTGAATGTTATTGAGTGGCTGGTAACGGCACTGATCACCGCAACCGGTGCTATTGCCGGTACTTATATCGCGGGCTTGCTGATCTATCAATCGCAATTTTCTTTAACTTATCAGCCCAACTTTATCTGGTTGCTGGCTGCCTTGTCGGCCATCTTATTGCTGGTGGCGGCACTTGGGGTCTATGCCAGCAGGAGAAACCTGCAAAGCTCTGTCAGGCAGTTAATGGCCGAGGGCTAAGGTTGGCGGCTATGGCGTGGTAAATATCTTAGGGGAATTTTCTTTGAAGAAAAGGTATGAAAATAAAAAGGATTTCACATTTGTTTCACGCCGGGTTTGTCATGCTGTAGTCAGTTCTTAGGAGGAGTGAACATGAATTATTTAAAAAAGATGAAATATCAACAAGAACATTTGATGACCTTATTGGCCTTGTTATTTACCCTGGTTATGGTTGTCTCGGCCCAGGCTAGCGCGGCGGTGAATAAAAAAGTCGTCATGGTGGTAAGCGGTTATGGCCAGGAGCAAGGGGAAAAGACACCCGGTTATGAATTTGATGAATTTGCCAAAGCCTATGGCGTCTTTAAAGCCAACGGCATCACAGTTGATGTTGCCAGCCCGAAAGGCGGTCAGGTGGAAGCGGATGAATACGATCCGAAAAAACCATACAATGCCAAAGTATTAGCCGATAAGGCGATAATGGCCAAACTGGACAACACCTTGGCAAGCGCACAACTTGATGCTACAGCTTATGACGCGGTTTTTATCGTCGGCGGCAAAGGGGCGATGTTTGACTTGCCAAAAGATGAATCGCTTCAAGCCCTGATTGCCGATATCTATCAACAGCAAGGTACGGTTGCTGCGGTATGTCACGGACCAGCGGCTTTGGTTGACGTAAAACTTAGCGACGGCAGTTACCTGGTGGCCAATAAAAAGGTCAACAGCTTTACCAATAAAGAAGAAAAGCTGTTCGGTAAAAAGTGGCTGAGTAAATTTGAATTTATGCTGGAAGACAAACTAGCCGAGCGCGGCGCCCGGTTTCAATCCAGTGAAATCATGTTAAAGCATGTGGCGGTAGACGGCAGGCTGATCACCGGACAAAACCCTACATCGACAGTAGCGGTAGCGACAGCATTAGTTAAAAGTCTGGGATTAACGCCGGTTGCACAAAAGCAGGATATTGACGATAAAACTCTGGCTCAGGTGGCCAAGTTTTTAGTATCTGATAGGGAAAATGGTAAAGCTGTGATAAAACACCTGGCTGATAATCAAGACGATTATCACATTCCCCTGGTCGGTATGTATGGTTTTTATTACCTAAAAACAGCCGAAGCAGAACAGGATTTTGAACATGCCCTTAGCCTGATGACAGTGGCGCAAAAAGCGATCAACAACCCCATGCTGGATATGAAAATCGCAAAAACACAACATAAGCTGGGCCGGGAAAAAGCCGCTAAAACCACCTTAAATCAGCTGCTGGCAACAAAACCTGATTACAAACCGGCATTAGACATGTTAAAAACCCTATAAGATTTTACGATTTACGTATAAAAAACAAAATAAAAGGGCCTTGATTAAACGATTGAGGTCCGGATTACCCCGGTAACAGCTATGACAAATCAGACATCATCACTTTATGTATTATTGGTTGAAGACCAAGTTAATATTGCCCGCAACATTTCAGATTATATGGAAGCCAAAGGGCATGTCTTTGACTTTGCCGCTCAGGGTCAGCAAGGGTTGGAACTTGCCCTGGAAAATCACTATGACCTGATCATTCTCGACTTAAATTTACCGGTAATGGACGGCCTTGAGGTGTGCCGGCAATTGCGGGAGAAATCCAGCCGCCATTTACCCATTTTAATGTTGACCGCAAGAGATAGCATTGAAGATAAAGTCTCCGGGTTCACCGTAGGCGCAGATGATTACTTAACCAAACCCTTCTCATTACAAGAACTCGAAGTAAGATGCATGGCCTTGGCCCGCCGTCATTTACTGCAAAGTGAAAATACCCTGACCATAGGCCCGATAAGCCTTGACCGCAAAAGACAGCGGGTAACGCGTAACGGAGAAGTGCTGGATTTACATGCCATGGGCTATCGCATTTTAACGGTATTAGCCGAAGCCTACCCGCAAGTGGTCAGCCGATCAATGTTATCGCAAAAATTATGGGGAGATGCCCCGACAGAATCAGATGCCATGCGCTCCCATATCTATCAATTGCGCTGTGTGTTGGATAAACCCTTTGATTACCCCGTGTTAAAAACGGTACACGGTGTTGGTTTTGCTTTGGATGTAAGAGAAGATAAAAATGGAAGCTAAAAGTAGTAACACTATTCCTGACATTAAGGCGGTAAAGTTTCATAGCATAGGCAGGCGTATTGTTGCCCAGTTTTGTATTTTTACTCTGGTGCTCTCGGCCATTTACGGCATGTTTTGCTTTTTGCTGTTATACAACTTAGAAGACGGTTTTATTGAACGGGAAGTGTGGAAAGAAGCTAACTATTTAACCGGAGAGTATCAAATAACGCAGCAATGGCCGACGCCGAGAAATGCCAATATGAGCCTCTATTTTTCGAAAGAAACATTGCCTGATGATATGAGGCAGCAATTTATTGATGAACCTCATCGAAAAGAGTTCTACGGCACTCAAGGGCGTCATTATCACCTGCTGGGTTTACCCGGACAGCAAAATGTTTATCTTGTAGCCGAAGTGAGCGAAATGTTGCTGGTACGCCCCAGTCGCGACGGGGTTTTAATGTTGCTGATGATCTGCGGCGTTTGTCTGGTGTTCGTTGCTTTCATGATAGCCTGGATGTTAGGACGAAAAACGGCAAAGCCGTTAAAACAACTGGCAGACTTGGTTGACGGCGTTGCCCCTGAAAACATTCCCGAGACCTTCGCCCATCAGTTTCCAAACAATGAAATAGGCATTTTAGCCCGTACCCTGGAACATACCATGGGGCGCATCAACCAGGCATTGGAGCGGGAGAAGTGCTTTACCCGTGATGTCAGCCATGAATTGAGAACGCCGGTGGCCATTATCAAAAATGCCCTTGAAGTCTACCAAGTGGGCCATACGGGCAATAATGAGGGAAATAGCGCATCGGCAGAAGGGATTAACAATATTTTTAACCGCATTGGCGATGCCAGCATGCAAATGGAGCAAACGGTAACCACTTTGCTGGCACTGGCACGGGAAGAACAAACGGCGGTAGAAAAAGAGTCGCTGGCATTACTGCCTATGGTTGAACAATCGATTATAGATCACAGCCATCTGCTTGAGGGTAAACCGGTTGACGTACACCTTGATGACAGCTGCAACACCCAGGTTTTTGCACAGCAGGGTATGTTAAAGGTGTTGCTGGATAACTTGCTCAGTAATGCCTTTCAATATACCGATTCCGGGGAAGTTAGCGTCAGCGTTATTGACGGTCTTTTAACAATAAAAGATACCGGGCCCGGCATAGAGCAGGGGATTTCGGAACATGTGTTAGAGCCCAGGGTTAAAGGCAGTCAAAGTACCGGTTATGGTTTTGGCTTGTCTATTGTTAAGCGTTTGTGTGAGCACCAGGGCTGGTTATTAAATGTTGCTAGCGGCAAGGGGACGACGATTTCAGTTTCGTTTGGCTAATTTAGTCAACACTTTTCAACTTTATCAGTAAAACTGAAAAGTGTTGATAAAAATCATATTTTTCCATACTTTTATCGTTTACCATGAGGTAGATTGGTAATTTATTGGGTCTTGCAGTCGTATTCTCTCGAAATAAAACATCTTCTCAGAATTGTAAGAGGACACTTTAAGATAAGTTTATTGGGCTGTTTCAATAGTGGTAATCAGTCTAAAGTGGCTTTTGGGGACATTCTGTCTTCCATAACAGTTGTTCACGATAGTTGTAGCCCAAGATGAAAGTTTAAAATTTCATAATTAACATTAGACAAGGATTTCTATAATGAGCTCTTCCCAGAATAAAACTAATAATGAAGGTATTGAGCAGCAGTTAGAGCGAAGCCGTTTAGAGCTTTTAGATATGGGACTTCGAGGCAATCCGCAACTAAACTGTCGAAGCACGAGTCAAAAAGTGTTGGATATTGTTGATGAAAAATCAGGTCATATATTTAAACTACTTGTGAAACAAGAAGCTAAGATGAGCTTCTTGCCTATCCCCAAGGTTTATCAAAAACAAAAAGAAGTAGATGAGCAGGATCGTAGTTTCACTTTTGAGCAGCAAGAACAGGTAACACTTCCTCCGCTAGATGTTCACCTCGCAGAAAAGAAAGGTGACGCAAGGTTTTCTGACAAACATCTGCAAACAGGTCTAATTCCAGAAAAACTGGATAAATCACTATTGCGCATCGAAACTGAAGCGCACAACTTACTTCAAGAGCAAGGGATTGAAGTACTGTATTTAGCTCTGGGGTTCCTTAAATGGTACGAAGATGAACGGTCGAAAACTGCTCGGTATGCACCATTGGTGCTACTTCCTGTTGAGTTATTTCGGACATCTGCAAGGGAAGGATTTAAGTTAAAATATACAGGTGAAGATATTGGTCCCAATCTCACCTTAGCGGCTAAACTAAGTGGCGAATACAACTTGAAGTTGCCATTATTCGATGAAGAATTCGATCCAGTCAGTTATTTTCAATCCGTTAAGGAATCCATAGCCAAGCAGCCTCGTTGGCAGGTGATGGAAGACAAAGTCTCACTGAGCTTATTCTCTTTTGGTAAGTTCCAAATGTATATGGATCTTGAGCCGTCGAGTTGGCCCGAAGGAAAAGCCCCTTCGCAGAACCCTTTGTTAAATCGATTGCTGAAAAGTGGATTTGATGAAAGTGAAGCTATCGTAAAGCAAGCGGCTAATCACAAGACACTCCAGTCCCCAGAAACACTTACATTAGTTAAAGATGCCGACTCTAGTCAACTAGAGTCTATTATTGCTGCGCAAAATGGTGCGGATCTTATTATTCAGGGGCCGCCAGGCACAGGCAAGTCACAAACAATCACTAATATCATTGCAGAATCATTGGGACGCGGTAAAAAAATCTTGTTTGTTGCTCAAAAAATGGCAGCTTTAGAAGTTGTAAAAAGGCGTCTGGATGAATGCCATTTAGGTCATGCCGTACTCGAACTTCATAGCCATAAAAGCACCAAGAAGGCTGTGTTAGCTTCGTTGGCGCAGGCAATGGATCAAGGAAAGCCTAGCATTCCTGATCGGACTTTACTCTATCAGCAGTTGATAGAAAATAAAGAGAATCTAAATGCTTATGTCGTTGCCATTGAAAAGCCTATTTTGAACAGTCAAATCAACTATGTCGATGCTTTAGGTTTTTTGCAGGAGATAGAGGCACAAAGAGGCAATACCGAGCTCCCTGAGCTGCCTTTCGCAATAATGAAGGACTGGAATGTTCAGCAATTCACCACTGCAACACAGCTTGTCCAGAGTTTGATTGATCATCTTAATCATATGGGGATTCCTGAGGATAATCCATTTTGCATGACAGAGCGCTGTGATACATCCCCAGTCGATCAAAAATATATTTCCGAGACTTCTGTCATTTGCCATACAGATTTGGAACAGCTTATTCAACATGCCCATACGTTATCTAGTAACATGGGATTACCTCTACCTACGACAATAGACGAGTTAAAGGTTATACATCTAACAGCTGCTCGAGCTATAGAGGCTCCTAAACTTAGTGGCATTAATATTAACACTGATGATTGGCAAATACATCGAGAGGCTATACGTGAAGGGCTTGCTGCTGGTCGCAAAATGTCGCAACTGTATCATTCTTATAAATCTCGGTTTGTCGAACAGGCTTTTGATGCGGAATTGCTGCCAATTCGACAAGGGTTGATTGGCCGTACAGACAAGTGGTGGAGAATATTTTCAGCTGCCTATCGCCGTGCTAAAAACAGTTTGGCTGGATTGTGCAAAGAGCCATTAGCAGATAACCCTAATGACTGGCTGCTTTGGGTTGATGATGTGCTTGATTACCAAAAGCAGCAAAAATGTTTTCAGGAGCATGAGCAGCTATTGTCTAAACTTTTTGGTACTCAGTGGCAAGGAAGGAAATCCGACTGGAGTGTATTGGGCACCTTGTCAGAGTGGATCATAGACCTTTACGAACAAATTGATAAAGGTAATGTTCCAAAAGGATTCGTGCAGTTCTTATCCGACAACTCTGATCTGGTTCAACACAAACAGTTATTTGACGCAAGCCAAACATTGTTTATCAAGTTGGAGGAACAATTAGAGCAATTAATATCAACTGTAAAAATCTCTGAAGGTGATCCATTGAATAATCTATCGGCCTGCCTTTTTGATAGGCTCTTAGATATTTTATCTCGGTGGCAAAACATTGATGGCCTCTATCAATATGTGCGCTATAACCAATTGATTGAGACATTGAGGAAAAACAATCTAACCCTACTGGCAGATTACAGTAGAAATTGGCGAAAAGATAATGAGCTACTCTTGATCCTACTAAAATTGAGTTATTATCAGGGATTAGTAACCATCGCTTACGACAGCAACGAGGTTATCAAACGTTTTGACCGTCTTGGCCATGAAAAATTTCTTAGTGATTTTCGCCAACTTGATGCCGACTGCTTAGGTTACGCTCAAGAGCGTCTTGCTGACTACATCTATCGATCTTTACCTAAGCGTCACGCCAAAGGTGAAATGGAAGTTTTGATGCGTGAGTTAGGTAAAAAAAATCGTCATTTGCCTATTCGCCAGTTGCTGACCAAAGCAGGTAATGCGGTACAGCAAATCAAACCCATCTTTATGATGAGTCCTATGTCTATTTCAACGTATCTAGAACAAGGAACCGTTGATTTTGATTTGGTGATTTTTGATGAGGCTAGCCAGATCACTGCACCTGATTCACTAGGTGCTCTTATGCGAGGTAAGCAAGTTATTGTTGTAGGTGATAGTAAACAGATGCCCCCGAGTGATCTGTTTGGCAAGTCAGTGCAGCTAACGGATGATGATGTTGAAGACAGTGCCACAGCAGAGATGGAAAGTATTCTCTCTATGATGGAAGCTAAAGGTGTGCCTCAAGTTATGCTGCGCTGGCACTATCGCTCACGTAACGACTCATTAATTGCCGTTTCTAACAATCAGTTTTATGATGATCGCTTGCTAGCTTTCCCAAGTTCTGGCGCTCAAAAAGAGGCTAAGGGCTTAACGTTTAACCATTTGCCCGATACGGTATATGGAGAAGGAGGTACATCCTCCAATTGGGGGGAGGCAAAAGCCATTGCCGAAGCGGTTATGCGCCATGCTAAACAAACACCACAATTGTCATTAGGGGTTGTTGCCTTTGGTATTGTTCAGCGTGAGTTGATTATGCTGGAAGTAGAACGGCTTCGTCGTGAAAATCCTGATTTTGATGGTTTCTTTCAGCATCATGAGGGAGGGGACGAATTTTTCATTAAAAATCTTGAGAACGTACAGGGTGATGAACGGGATGTTATCTTTATCAGTATCTGCTATGGCCGTAAGGCCGATGGTAAAATCAATCAAAATTTTGGTTTGATTAATAAGGTGGGTGGGGAGCGTCGCTTGAATGTATTGATTTCCCGTGCGCGACTAGCGATGGACGTTTTTGCTAACTTCACTGCTGATGAATTAAGGGTGCATGATAATTCACCCTATGGCATTAAAGCGCTGCAAGTTTTTTTACGTTATGCAGAAACTGGCAGCTTCGAACTGGAAAGTGGTAAAGATGAAGAAGAAGCGGGGACGTTTGAACAACAACTTTATAAAGCAGTGAAAACCCTAGGCTATCCTGTTGAGCAACGGGTGGGACGGCAGGGGTTTCATCTAGACTTAGCAATAAAAAACCCAGAGAATGAAGAGCAATATATTTTAGCTATAGAAAGTGACGGAGCTAGTTACCAAAAGGCAGCTTCCGTTCGTGATCGTGAGCGCTTGAGGTCTTCTGTATTGCATGGTTTGGGTTGGCGTCAACATCGCGTATGGAGTACCGATTGGTATCGTAATGCGAAGTCTGAGATTGAGCGAATTCAAGAAGCTATCGAACAAGCAATGACAAACCAAGCATTACTTGATGAACAAATAAAAATGGAACAATCAACTGGTAATATTGTGGTGGCTATCGACCCAGCTAAACAGACACCTGTAGGTTCTATCATTGAACGGGAAGATTTTGATCCTGAAAGCGATGGTGTCTATGTACCGGGATATAAAATGGTAGGTGATTCTGAACTGGGTTTGCCTAAGGTCGATGACTTTGGGGCTATTCCAACAGATGTTCTTACTAATGCTGTGCGTATACTTGTTAATGGTGAAAGCCCCATCATTCCATCTTTATTGACCGCCCGTCTCGCCAGTGCTGCGGGGCTTGCTCGTGCAGGCTCAAGAGTGAAGCGGCAAGTCGATAATGCCATTGCTGAAGCTAAAGCTGCCCAGAATATTGTCGCCCGTAAGGGGGCACTTTTTGCTGTTGATAACCAATCAGTTTCTCTACGAAGTTGGGAGTTCTTACCTGATAATTACCGTAAGCTTGACAATATTTGTGATGTTGAATTAGTTAACGCTGTATTACTTACAGTGCGTGATGCTTACACAGTTAATGAAAAAGACGCTATTGCAGGTGCTTTATCATTGTTAGGTTTCAAACGTGTTACAGCGTCTGCTATGGAGCGAGTCAAAAAACTGGTAGAGCAGCAGGTACAATATGGTCCATTGATGTTGAAAAATGAGCGATTACAAATAGAAGAAAGTGTTCACTAGTAATTTTCGTTGTAAAATCATTGTTATAGGAAGACTTTTTGATTTTTATAAGGCGTTATGTAATACCAGGATTTAAGTGAAACTCAAGGAAGTTATGAAACAACAAGGCTCACCGCTTTACAATTTGGTTTTGATATTTTTGAGCGTGTACGTACTTGCCACTCTCTCAATTGAAGCATTCTTAATTGAAGACCAAGAAATAAAACAAGTACTTCAGTATATTGACTTTGCAGTCTGTTGTATTTTTTTATGTGATTTTTTTGTGAACTTTTATCAAGCTGAATCAAAGTCCCAATTTCTTAAGTGGGGGTGGTTGGATTTTATATCTTCAATTCCGGCAATAGATCCGCTTAGATGGGGAAGAGTTTCAAAGGTTGTGCGAGTAATCCGCTATCTGCGTGCTATCAAATCTATTAAGATCCTCGTTAAAAGTTTACATGTAAGTAAATATGAGACATTTACTCTAAGTATACTTTTAATTGTATTCGTCAGTTTTACGTTATCCTCTGCATTTATTTTGGAGTTTGAACGTTCTTATAATTCAAGTATTAATACCGCTGAGTCGGCATTATGGTGGGCATTTCTAAATTTAATGAATGCAAAAACATCTATTAGTCAAGCGGTTAGCCATGAAGGAATCATTATGACCACAGTATTAAATAAAGTTGGTTTGTTATTGTTTGCTTATGTGAACTCAATGTTTATTGCGTGGTTGGTAGTTCAAAAAAGAACAGATTTAGAAACTACTAACTACTAACTATGTTAAAAAGATAAATGAAGAGTAAATAACATGGCACGTTGCTTCATGAATTTCAAATACTGTCATGATTTGTTAGAGAGAATTAAAGCACTAAATTGGCAAACTCTACTTTTTAGTAATTAAGCTGGACAGTTATAAGTTAGCAAGAGTAAAAAACTGATTGTTATTGGACTAAATCAGTTTTTTACTGCTCAGTATTATTTTTAATATCGTTAGTAATATAGATCAGCCTTTGGCTGCCCGGTATTGTTGGTCATCTTGGGCTGTTAAAAGTTTACGGGCTTTGAGTGCCTCGGTGAGCAGTTTTCGGGTAACCCAGGCAACACTTCTTTCATCTGCCTGGGCTAAAGCATGAATCGCTTCACCTACCTCTGAATCCACCCTAACGGTTAATACGATAATTTTTTTCATAATGGGAGCTTCTGCATGTCTTTAGCAAAATTCATCAGCTCATCTTTGAGCTAATAGCTGTTGCAGTTAAAACCATAAACAGTGACGTCATTCATATCACGATTAAACCGTTGTAGAGCAAAATAGCCCGAAGCCATAAGCCAAGGCCTTTATCTGCCATTGCATATTCTCAAAACAATTACGGTGACGCACTTGTGTGAAGTTCGCTGAGCTAGCTTGTACAGTGCTTTGCCAGGAAGCTTGAGGTGTGTAGGGATGAAGGTAATGGCCAGTTGTTAACGGATGCTGGCAGGGGGGACTAAGTCTTTCTTTTGTGTAAAGATTTGTTAAAAAAACTTTAGCCGAGTTTAACTCTGGCATATCATTATGTTTAGCCATGATGGATACTCCAGTATCTATTTTGGTTAGCTATCTCTGGGTGTTGTCGCACTCAGGGGTAGCGCTTGTTGTTTATTCATTCTGCTCTTTATTAGATCTTCACTAGCCTTTTGTTAGATATGGATACTAAAGAGCTGCGCTTGAAATACCTCCTCGGGTTAACATTTTCCCATCAAGTTATAGTCGAAAAAGCGGGATAGATCCGGCTATGGTTGTATTTAGTATTGCTGTTAACTTTATGTACTGTATAGCTAGCTGTACAAAGTTTTTAATACTATGAAAAACATAGCCTTAAGTGGAGAGCCATTAATGGATTTTAAAGCGGCATTTCACGGATAAAGATAAATTTATTAATGTCCACGCTTGCTCCTGGTTGGCATTAAGTTGTTGTTACTGAACAACCAGTTTTAAAGGTAATCATCTTTAACCTCCTCCACCCAGCACTGACCGGGCAAATCGTTGTTGTGCCGTTAGCGCAGAGCGGTTAAAGCTTACCGACTGGGGTGTTTGATGGGCGGTTACGCCTGTTCTGAATGTGGGCCGCTGGTGGGCTGACTGACTGTTGTGTTCAGTACGGGCACGTACAGTATTAAAATCACCCAGAGCACTTGTTGGTTGGGCAAAATGTACTGTTCCTCCGCTGATGTGGGGGTTGGCCATTGAGTGCGGCTGATTTGTGAAGGTTTCCAGATGTTGTGCGCCACTGGTTGCCAGAGGGCTGGCCAAGCCGTCCATGATTTCCAGACGTAATGCTGCACTGACATTCATTCCTGTGCGCGCCACTGTATCATCTACATTATAAGCAACGGCTTCCTGCATTTGAGGGCTTGAGGTAAAGGCGTGCACCGTTTGCATCCGTCCCGTATTGGTCGGTCCGTGATCATGCTGTTGCCGGGATCGCTCACTTATCATGCCGCGGGTACTGGTGCTGTTTTCTACACCGTACGCTGAAGGTGCTCTCACTCCGGTTGGATCAACAGTCAGAAACGTAGTCGGCCTGTGTTGCGTTCTTGTCATAATGGTTGGCGCACTGCTTGATCTAGGTCTTCCTGTATTTCTTGACATAGGGATAGCCTTTCATTTGTTTCAGATATTAACTCTTGATACAGCAAGTAGAATGCCATCGCAGATCAGGCTATAACCATCAAAATAGCGCTAAATTCGTTAAAAACGGGGGGATTTGAGGTAAAGGGCGGGGAATTTTTTACCCTCGGGAAGTTATTTGACCCGGTTAAAAAGATCAGCTGACTTGAATTAAAACGATTCATAAAGTTGATATTTATCAACGACACCCATTGTCCATCGATTTATGTTATAGTCGCCAGTATGTTGTAAACAGAGAAGAAATACGTTTATTCATGAAAAAGAAGCGTACCGTCCATGAAGTTGCCTTTCGCCTAAGTTACGATCTGGGGACGCAAATCACGCCCCAGTTGGGTCAATTAGCATTCAAGCCTGCGCCTATGCAATTGCGGGCCATGAGACGAATATGGAGTACCGGTGGCTCTACCTTGTTGGATATTGCCAGGACATTAAATCGGGATAAGAGCCAGGTGAAAAGGTTAATAGATGAGCTTTGCGAGGTAGAGCTGGTCAAGCGTGAACCGAACCCTGCAGATAAACGCAGTAAAATTTTAAAGTTAACCAATAAGGGTTACGACTTTTTTGAAACCATCGAAAAAATTGAAGCGGTATTTTCAGAGCAGTTAACCGCAGGTATCCCGGCTAAGGACTTAGAGGCCTTTTTTAGGGTATCCGATCGCCTTTCGGATAACTTACGAGAGCTAAATAAAGAGAGTTCGGCTAAATAATATACGGGGCTAATAATAAAATGCCCGCCTGCCAAGAAAAACCTTAATTTACAAGCCTGTTTTTGGCTGCGCTAGAGCGGTATTGACGTTAACGCAGCCTGGAAAGTGGCGCATCAGGCAGTGTTTTTTTCTGCTTGATGAAACATCCTTAACACCCAGATGGCGAGTATAAACAGGCCAAAAGTAAGAAACAGGCCACGCATCATAACATCATCATATTGTTCGTTGAATAATGAGATGACACGTGTCAGTCCATTAAACAGAAAATACATTGTTGCCGGCAATAAAAACAGCCATTTTCGTGAATAGGCGGCAACAGCTGTCACCACAGCCATCATCAACAGTGGGGCGCCTAATGTACGAATATTGGTGAGTCCATAATCGGATGTCGGGTTAAACCCGCTTGCTGCTCCTACTGAGCCGGGAAAGAAAATAGCAGCGATAGCAGCGGCACTAAAAACGTCAACGAATAAAATTGAAATCAACTGTGCAATGCGTAACATATCAATAATCCTGTAACTTAATGGTTTTACTGTAATTTAGATGAGCAGGCCAACTAGGCATGTTTCGTTATATCCTTGATTTCCAAATAGCGCTTTAGATCTTCCATAATTCCGGCAAAGCTTTTCGAAAGGCCCCGTTTTAGTAAGGGATAAAAAACATAACCGAAAAGCGATAATTCAATGTGGGAGTACCAGGTAACTTCACTGTGTGAATTTGAAGTTTTCCTGACCGACATGGTCACAACGTTTCTTTTTACGGGAAATAACTTAGGTGCGTTAACGGGCACAACATCAAAATCAAAATGCATTTGCTCTGCCGAGAAGTTCAATATTTTTTCTTCTGCTTTAAGCCCGTTGGGGTCGTTGGTAAATTCACATACCCGACCGGCCATAGGAGCACCGTCGACAGCAGATTGTCCTTGAACCTTATATGAATTTTCTACTATCCCCATCCATTTATGGGCCTGGTCAAATTGCTCGGCAACTGTTTGCCATACATCCTCTGGATGCCTCTCTATTAGAACTTTCTTCGTTATTTTCATTACTTCACCCCACGTGGCAGAACATAAATGTAGTTGATGTTTGTCAACTTGATTTGAGGGGGATGTTATCGGTTTTAGTTGACAAATGTCAACCTTTTGTTTTTTGGGATGCCTGTAAAACAAATTAATGTATTGAGAGATAAGGTAATAATTATTGCCTTAGGATCTGGCTAGTTTTATCTAAAGGAATATGGCAGCTGGCAATGACGGTTAAATTTGCTTTTCCAGGGGGAGTTGTGACATGCCTTCAAGGCTGTGGCTTAATGATCGCAATGGGGCAATTTCGATTTTATCTAATCCGGGGGGAGCGCTGGGTTAATCAATTCATTCGGCGAGCAAAATGTCAGTAATCGTAACAAGTCTTCAATAATCAGCTTTTGTTTTAAATCATATAAGTGGTTAATTTCATTAAATATTGAACAAAATGTCAGCATTAAGGAGGATGATTAAAAAAATGTTAATACAATGTGTGCTTTACCGTTTACTTCAAGGTGAGCTACTGATATCCTTCGCTTTTTTACGAATTCTTTCGTAATTTTCTACCTTTTTCCATCGCATTTTAAATGCAGTTAATTAAAGCAATATGCTTGTTTTTCATATAGAGAAATCGTCATGCCGTATAGAAAAGTAAAATTTGCCCTGGTCACGAGTTTGCTGGCAACAGTGAGCAGTTGTGCCTTGATAGCGCCTGAAACCGTGGACGAGTTGGCTTTTAAAGATGCCAATTTTGCCGCTTGTGTTAAAAAAGCCAACCTGAGCAGGTTGGCAGAAATACAGGAGCTTGAATGTGCCAATAAAAGTATTGTTTCGGTTGAAGAAATAAAATATATGCCTGCGCTTGAACAGTTAAATTTATATAACAATCAGCTTAAGGCGATAGACACCCGAAATAATCCTAAGCTGACCCGTTTAGTGCTGGGAAAAAACAAAATTGCCGCGATTGATCTGAGCCGCAATACCGGCCTGACTATGCTCAATGTCAGTGAAAATCCGCTGGAATCCCTTGATGTCAGTGAAAATAAAGCCTTAGAGCGTTTATATGCCTATAAGATCCCGCTAAGTGAAATTGACGTCACCGGGTTGAAGCAGCTGGAAGATTTAGGCTTAAGCAGGCATAAATTAACGGCGGTGGATTTGTCGCAAAATCCGCATTTGAATATGTTAAACCTCAGTACCGGGACCTTGGCTAAGGTCGATCTCAGTGCCAATCCGGCGCTTACCATGGTTTTCCTTGGAGGGAACCAGCTTGAAGCGGTAGATTTTAGCAATAACCCAAAGATCACCCGGTTAAACGTGCGCAATAACCAGTTAACCGAACTGGATGTCAGCGGTTTAACAGAGCTTATGTCATTAAAAGGGGATTATAACCAGCTGAGTACGATTGAGCTGGGTGACAAGCCATCGCTTGAGCGACTTGAGTTGAATAACAACCAGCTGGTGTCGCTTGATCTGACGGATGCGCCTGAGCTGTCTAAGCTTGTTGCCTTTAATAATCCTTTGAACCGGCTGACGTTAGCGGAAGATGATAAGATCACTACCTTGTCGGTAGAAGGCACACCTTATGCGCTCTCTGAAGCAGGCAGCACCGCCGAAGATAAGGGCATAGAGCAGCTGCTGGCGCCCAGGGTCAATGTGCTTGAGTCCGGACTGATTGTTAAGCAGGGGGCAGGGCAGCAAGTCACCCCCGGCTTGCTGGTGAAGCCAGAACTGGGTCAGTATATCGGTTTTACCTACAGTGTCGATGTGCCCAAAGATGCCGGGCGGTTAAGCAATCAGGTACAGTTTCCCGTCACTATACGTATGACACATCCAGAACTGACCAACCCTAAAAACAACCATAAATTCTCAGAGTCGCAATGGACAGATACCATGTTTAAGAACAACACCAATTATGCATGGTGGTATTTCGGTGAAGACTATGAACTGGCGGAAGGGCGCTGGAAGCTTGATATTTTATACCGTGACAGTGTGATTGCCAGCAGGTCGTATTTATTGATAGATCCGAATAAATCCGATCAAGAAAGAGATGCGGACGTGCGTCAGGCGCTGCTGATGCATCAGTTGGTACTTAACGGCGAGCAAACCATGTGTGCCGACCCCAAATTCAGGGGCTGCCTGGATCTTCAGTCCCAACAAGCCTGTGTTGCCGGTTTGACGCCTTATAAAGACAGTTGCCGTAAAAAGTCCTTTTATCATTTGAGGAGTAAGGCCAATCAAGTGCCGTCAGTAGATCAGCTGCGCAGTTATTTCAGTTATTATACCGCCTGTATGTCGAGCAATTATATCAAGCAGCAGCCGGATATTAGTGCCGACCAGGTCACTGACTGCTTAGCTGAAGACGGCGAGTAAATTACCATAGGTTAACTGCCGGTCATTTGGCAAGTTAATAATATCTTACTTGAAAAAGTGAGCTTGTTTTCCAGTAAAAAGCCCGGTGCGTACTAACCGGGCTTTCTAAACGCTGTGAACCCTGTCAAAGCAGCGCTCCTGGTTTATTCCGCAGTCGTTGTTTCAGGTGCAGTTGTGTCTGTTGTCGCCGGGGTTGCAGGAGCAGCTGGAGCAGCCGCAGGTGCCGCTGGAGCTGCCGGGGGCGGCGCTCTACCTGCAACTATGGCGGCAATGGCGGCTTTAATATCACCGGCTTTGCCATTTACCGTGGTTAAGGTCGATTTTTGTCCCGAGGTTAAATCATTGACCAAATCTCCCTTGGCATAATCGCCATAAGCCTTGAGCAGGATCTTGATTGCCTCTGGTCCTATTCCTGAAATATTGATCTTACTGCTTAAATTACTCGATTTTCTTTCGTCGGTAGTTAAGGTGTCCATAGCGGTTTTTATGCCGCCATCAAGCTGGTAGGCAGGTTCATTGGCACTGGCGGAGGCATCGCCCTTGACATAAATGGAGTCTACGGTGGAGGTGACCGGGTTATGCTCCTGTCCGTCGGTATTGCGGATATAGGCCTTGCAGACAAATTTCGAGTTGATGTAGTTATCCGGGTGCTTCTGGGTCGGGTGAACAATGTTTTCACTGATGCCGGCAACATTGACCTGGTAATAGACCCAGTAACTTTGTTTTTCCACCCAGCCTTTTACTGTTTCCTCGATGGAAGTATTGTGTTTTTTATTGGCTTCGGCGGTGATCGGATACATATTCTGCCCGGTGCCGGGGCCGCCGATGTGGTGGTTGAGTAAATGACCCTTGATATATTTTGACGGATTTTTCTGCTCCGGTGCGGTGATCAGTTTACCCATCACCACTTTTAATGCGCTGCCAAGCGGTTCGCTGCCTTTGCCTATTTTATCCGGACCGACCGGATCTGCGGTCATGCCGGTGGACACGGTATCGCCTGCCGCGGCGCCGGGTACGTTGACGACATTGCTTTTTAACGAGATGCCGGGGGTTTTGTCTTTTACCGCCAGGTTCACCTGCACATCTTTATTTTTCGATGCCTGTATCCTGACGTTAGTGATCTTGCCTTCGGTGTGGAAACTGACCTTGGTCAGGGCGAACCGGGTTTGAATGGCTTTAAACTGTTTGCTCATGGCCAGGGAGTCGGTGGCCGCTTCTGCCGCCAGGGTGACAATTTGCGTGGCGGCGTTGACATCTATGGTTTCTTCTTCCGGTGTTCTCGGCATCTTCACCGGCTTTTCTTTTAGCGCTTCCAATGTCAGCGGCGAGGGGATGCGTCCGCCGCTGTCTCCCACCATAAGCGGGGTCAATTGGGGCGGCAGCAGGGCTAACTGTTCAGCTACCTTGGCTTCTGCGGCAGCGTCTTTGCCGCCTTTTTTCTGAATAATGGCGCGCTGGTCATTGATGATCTTCATGATTGCCAGCGCCTTGGTTTTATGGCCCTGTTTTTCTGCCTTTTTCGGATCGGTATCGGTAATCACCAGCTTATCGAGGAACTGATTAACCGGGGTCGGCGTACTGGCTACCGTCAGTTCGCCCTGGGCGCTGGGGTAATACAGGGCGTGTTTTTTGCCTGCGGGATCTGTGAACTCTTTGCGGGTTTGCCACCAATTTTTCACGGCACTGATGGCGCTTTTACCCATTTTTAATAAGGCACTGCCCGCCGATACCGCTTTATCCACCAGCCAGGTCAGGGCCTCGTCCACCTTGCCTTGCACTTTTTTGATCATTTCTCCTATGCGCTTGCCTAAACCGCCCAGGCCCACCTGGTTGGCGAGGAAACCTATGGCAATGGGCACGGCTTTGGCCAGGGCACCTTCGAGGAACTTGGCGGCGCTGAGAATATTACCTTTGGCGATTTCCGCCACGCCCATGACAAAGGAGTTGACGATTTGCAGCATCTGTTTGATGTAGGCGATAAAGGATTGTATTGCCTTATACAGGGCTATGGTAGAGTTGATCACCGCCATAATGCCGGTGGGGTCGAGCATGCTCAGCAGTTTTGCCGTGACCTGGGTGATGATCTTGGTCATGATCCAGTTTTGCACGCCCTCAAGCACCATGTTCCAAAGGCCGCTGATTTTTTCGACGATATATTCCCAGATGGCGATTGGTCCGCGGGTCATGACGTCTTTAACAAAGGTCCAGACACCGGTGAGTTTGTCGATCATGCCGCGGATGCGGTTGACCTTTTCCTGGCCGATTTTATCGGCGAGTTTCTGCCAGATTTTCTCTGCGGTAATGCCGAGTACATCCAGCACAAAACCGAATATCGAGCCCAGGCTGAGATCTTTGGGTGGTGTGATACCGGCATCTTTTACTTGCTGGAATAACCAGCTGGTGAGGCCGTTGAACAGGTGTTTGAGGATATTGTCGAAAAACAGCGAGAAGCCTTTTTTGATGGCTTTTAGCAGGTTGAGGATAAAGCCTATCGGGTCGCGTTTAATGTCGGCAAACGCCTGCATTGCCCGGGTGACGATATTGACCACCAGATCTGTGGGAAAACCCATGATCGACAGGATGATTTCGATGATCTTTTTCAGCACCTTGATAATAAAGCTAAACAGGCGTTTGAGGGGATCGATAAATAAATTCATGATCCGGCCAAAGGCTTCCAGCGGCGCGGCTAAGTCTGACAGGCTGAAGCTGTTCCAGGCCTGCATAAACAGGCCTTTGATATATTTCCAGGTGAAGCCCAACTCGGCGATGGCGCCTTCGATCCAGCTGGTGGCGCGGTCAATGGCGCCGGACTCTTTCATGGTCTGGAATTTTTCTTCGCCGCCGGGCAGCAGGCTTAAAAAGCCGTGAATGATATTTTCTGCGGTGCGCGGTACCGGATTGCCGGAGAAAGGGTCTTTGCCTAAAATCACCGTCAGCAGCGGGTAGCCGGGAATTTTCCGGGCAAACTTAATTAACCTGGCGATTAAGGCATCTTTGATCAGGCCTAATATTTTAATCCCGACTTCCACCACAAAGCGGATAATGCGTCCGGCGGGGGCTAAAAAGATTTGCGCCAGTTGGGTAAAGGCGCCTATGGGATCCATCAGGCTGGAAATACTCACCAGATCCCAGGCTTTGCTGAACATGTTTTTAATGCTTTGCCAGCTGAGATCCAGCCGGGCTACCGCACCGTCGATCCAGTCGGCGGCTTTTTGCAGGGAGCCGGTTTCTTCCATTTGCCGCAGCTGCTCTTCGCCTGAGGCAGATAGCAGCATAAAGCCGCGGATTAGGTTCATGCCGCTGCGCTCAACTGCTTCGTCTGTGATCGGGTCTTTGCCGAGAATAACCGTCAGCAGCGGATAACCCCGGGTATGGTCTTTAATAAAGCCCACCAGGGAATTGAGCAGATATTTTTTCACTATCTCAAGCAGTTTGGAGGCGATACTGGTGGCAAAACTGATCACACTGGCGATTGGCCTACGGATAATATTGGCTGCCTGGCTCAGCACGCCTGAGACATTGGTTAAATCGGATAAGGATCTGGAGGACCAAAAGTTACTGATGTCGTTGAGAATAGAGGTCAGGCTGATGTCTAACTTGGCTATTTTCTGATCCAGCCAGGTGGCGGCTTCTTCCATGGCGCCGGTGGCTTCGAGTTTTTGTTGGAACTTGCTGCCGAACGGGATGATGTTTAATCCGGCTTCAATGAAGTTTCTGCCGTTGCGTGCTACCGTTTTCCCGGTTACCGGGTCTTGCCCGAGGATGACGGATAATAATTTATAACCGGGAATTGACTGGACAAAACCGGCAAACTTTTCTTTGGCCCAGTTCAGTGCTGAATTGATTTGATCGGCAGCCCAGTTTACCGCTGAGCTGGCGGCGTCGGATATTGCCCCTATGGCGCTGCCCAACCAGCCCCGTTGTATTTTTGCTTGTGAAGAGGGTGAAGTGCTCTGATTGCCGACCCGGCTGATATTGCCGCTGTCAGGGGAGGCCTGAGTTTGGGGTGAAGCCCCTTGTTGTACCGTATGGGTTAATTCATGGGCCAGCAGATGTTTGCCCGAGCTTGATTCGGGATTGTATTGTCCCTGATTAAAGTAGATATCGCTGCCGTGGGTAAAAGCTTTGGCGTTGATCTGCTGGTTCATTTGTGCGGCGTTATCATTGGTATGTATTTTTACCGCGCCAAAGTTTGCGCCTATGCCAGTTTCCATCTCCGCCCGGGTATTGTCCGGCAGGGGGGAGCCACTGCCTTTGGAGCTTTGCAGTGATGATTCAAAAGCCGGACTGGCGGGTGTATCGGAGGTGGATAATGCCTGGCTTGCCTGGATGAGTTTTGTTAATACTTCGCCTTCACCTGAAAAGGATGCGGCCAATGCGCCTGATTCGGCTTCCTGCTCACTTTCCTGCTCTGACCCGGCTAAGTCCATAAAGCTTCTTTGAACGCCCGGGATTGTCTGGCTGTTGCTTTTGCTATTGATGGCTGGTGCGTTGTTTGTTTTAGACTGAAGGTGAGTTTGAACTCCTGCTTTAATCTGGTGACCAGAGCCGTTTGTTTCAGCGCCTTTGCTTGCTGAGCCTGTACCCGCAGAAAAGCTGTTAAGGGCGACGACTTTATCGGCAACGCTGTCGGCTTCTTGTTCATAGCTGGAGTTGGCTGCGCCTATGCTTAATTTCGGCTGAATTGTCTTGGCACGAATAACCTGAGTTAAGGATGAAATTTGTGGTCCCTGGTTATTTGGGTTAACTGCCGGGTTAAACGCTGCCGCACTGCTATTGTCTTTATTTGCATTGCTGATCAGGTTGGTAAGATTGTCGCTGCCGTTTTGTGTTTTGGCCTGTAATTGCGAGCGATGAGCATTGGGCTTAGACGTCGGGCGACGTGAAGTCTGGGGGGTACTGCACTGTGCAATCGTTTTACTGGCCATGTTTGATCCTTGTTGTTAAATTTTCTTCCCTGAAAAGGGCGGTATTTAGTTGTCTTCTCCTTTGTTGTTATCTGAGTGCCCGGGAGCTGTCGCAGTCCGGGGGTTTTTGTTTGCCAGGTTGGCATTTTGCTGAACTACATGGGTGAGTTCATGGGCCAATAAGTGTTTGCCGCTTCTTGATTCGGGGTTGTATCTGCCGGTGTTGAAGTAAATATCTTGTTTTAAGGTAAAGGCCTGGGCGTGCAGTTGCTGGCTGAGGTTATTGGCTTCCTGGTCGTTATGGATGCGGACATTGCTGAAGTCTTTATGAAAATTTGCTTCCATAAAATGCCTGGTGTTTGCATTCATGGCCTGGCCTGAACCCTGACGCTCGCTGATACGTTTACTTTTCCTGCCATCTACGCTTGAGTCTGCGGGCCGGGCAGGGGCACCGGTTTTGCTGTTGCTGGTTTTAGCTTGAACTTCTTCCTCTTCCTTTTCTTCTTCTGATTTGTGCAGGTGCTTTTTCTTCTGCTTTTGTTTTTTCAACTTAACATCAGCCATAGTTTTGGCTTGGGCTTCTTCCTCTTCTTCCTGTTTTTGTAGCCTGGGTTCGGCTAAAGCTTTGGCCTGGGCTTCTTCTTCCTCTTCTTCCTGTTTTTGTAGCCTGGGTTCGGCTAAAGCTTTAGCCTGGGCTTCTTCCTCTTCTTCCTGTTTTTGTAGCCTGGGTTCAGCTAAAGCTTTGGCCTGGGCTTCTTCTTCCTCTTCTTCCTGTTTTTGTAGCCTGGGCTCTGCTAAAGCTTTTGGTTGGGCTTCTTCCTCTTCTTCCTGTTTTTGCAGCTTGGGCTCGGCTAGGGCTTTGCTCTGAGCTTGTTCCTCTTTTTCTTCTTGTTTTTGTAGTTGAGGACTCGCTGTTGCAGGCCGATCTGCCGATGCCGGTGAATTCACCACCTGATCGGCAACATGGTCGGCTTCCTGTTCAAAGGCATCGTTGGGCTTACCCACGGTTAATTTGTGCTGTATTTGCCGGGATAGGGCTGTTGTGGCGCTATTTTGTGAACTTTGACTGATAATACCGGATAAGAAAGTGTTACCTTCGCTGTTGCCTTCACGAACCTCGCCATACTGCATGACTTCGCCTTTGCGGGGCTTGCTGCGGTTGACTCTTCGGGTACGTCTTCTGTGCTGTGAAAACGTGGTCATCTTGCCTCCTTAAAAAGTTTTACCTTCTTTATGGAATTCTTTGCGTATACCTTCTTTGAGCAGCGAAAAAGGTATGCTTTGCTTTTGCTGTGCCAGGGTCATTAAACAAGCATAGCGCACAACATTGATAATAGATCCGCCGGTCATTTCATAATCATTGGCTAAAGCGTGTAAATCTACCTCGTGGTCGAGTTCAAATTTGCTGACAAGGGCACTAGACCAGAGTTTCAGCCTTTCCGACTGCTTGGGAATAGGGAAGTGAATAATGGACTGAAAGCGCCGGGTAAAGGCTTCGTCTAAATTGTTTTTTAAATTCGATGCCAGGATCACCACACCGGCATAATCCTCTAAGCGTTGCAGCAGGTAGGAAACTTCCTGGTTGGCAAATTTGTCGTGGGCGTCGTTGACACTGGTGCGTTTGCCGAACAGGGCATCGGCTTCGTCGAAAAATAAAATCCAGTCTTTGTGCTCCGCCTGTTTAAAAACCTTTTCCAGGTTCTTTTCTGTTTCCCCTATGTACTTGCTGATCACCAGCGTCAGGTCGATGCGGTAAACATCGCGGCCGGTGACTTTGCCCAAAAGGGAAGCCGTCAGGGTTTTGCCAGTACCGGACGGGCCGAAAAACAGGCTGCGGTAACCGGGTTTTATTTTTTTGCCGAGATCATATTCACTGAGCAGCTGATTGCCGTAATCTATCCAGGTTTTAATTTCATAGACCTGGTCCTGGGTGTAGGGGTCGAGCACCAGATCCTGCCAGTCCAGCTGGGTTTCAATCAGCTTGGCGGGAAATTCGGCGCTAAAGGCGGGTTTACGGATATGGCCGCGGGTGATGAGATCGAGTACCTCCCTTGACAGGGTTAATACCCCGGATAAATAGGACTCTTGCCTGTTGGTATGGTTCAGGGTGATAAAGTCATGTTTATTAAAGAAATGATCGGCATCGAACAGGTAGGAATATAAAAAGCGTTTTTCCAGATCTGTGCCCGCCAATAAAAACAATGCGGTTTCCGCCGTGGGTAAAAAGACCTTGCCCTGGCCGTTGGTGGCGCCGCCAAATTCGGTAAACTCTTTATCCAGGCTGGCGTTGCGGGTAAAAAATACGTCCAGCATTTGCGGGCGGATCTGGCTGACTAATGCCAGTATCAGTACTACGCGCTCTTCAAAGTTGATATTGTAATGCTGGATAAAGCCGTTGTAGTGCAGCTGCGAATCGCTGGCCAGCTCTGGCGGGCTTATTTCAAAAATATCCTGATAGTCGCAGTCGTGGCCAAAATGTAATTTTATCCGGGTATCGAGGATCTGATAAAACCAGCTCAGCTCACTGTTTAATACCTCGGCGGTTTCCGTGATAAAGGGATTGCTCATATTACCATTCCACCTGCAATAGTTCATCGACCCAAGAGAGTTTGATCATCGACAGGCCCCAGGGAATGCTGTCCAGCAGTACGTCATAAGGGCCTTTTTCTATCCGTAGCAGCCAGCCGTTGTCCTGCTGGCTTAACAGGCCTTTTCGGGCAACAAAGGTGTGTCGGAAACTGCTGACCGAGGTGTTACCTAAAATGCTCCAGTGATTGATCACTGCCTGGATCAGTTTTTCCGACTCCTCCTGCTCCCTTTGGCTGAGCTCGACAAAGCGGTTAAGCGGCTGGTTAAAGTCCCAGTGGCATAACAGTTTATTTAACACCAGGGCATGTTCTTCGGTGTTTACCTCGCCGGTTGCCAGGTATTGCAGCAAATGCACGGCTTTTTCCCGGGTTTGGAGGTTTTTAAAGTCTTTACCGTCAAATAATCCCAGATCTTTAAAGTAGATGTGCAGGTAAGGCCAGAAGATGACCAGGCCGGCATTGCCTACCGCCAGTCCCTTTGCTGCCACCTCGGGTATAAAGCAGGGGGGTAGTTTGTTTTTTGACAGGAGATTGATATTACTTTTGCTTATTGGTGCTTCGTCTTTGTTCGTGCCGGTTTTGCTTGTGGGCAGGATACCGGCTTCGTCAGAGGAGCGCTTGAAAATGTTTTGCCCTGTTTGGGCTTGTGTCTGCTTATCTGTGCTGGCTTGGTTTACGCCTGTTTTTTTGTTTTGATTAAGCTTGTCGCTGCTGTCCATGCTCTGGTTGTTTTGGTTTTGAGTTGGGACTTGTTCATGTTCCGGCCAAGCTTGGCTTCGCTTTTGTTCGCTATAAGATGAACTGATGGCAGAGCTTCTATTTGCCTGTGCTAGCTTCGCGGGGAGACTTTCTTCACTATCTGATTGGTTTTCTGCCCTATTATCCGTGTGGTTGCTGTTGGATTGCCTTGTGCTATCAGCCGGCGAAAATTCTTGCTCATGGAGGAGATTGTGCTGCTTTTTATTAACCGTGTCTTTAGGCTGATGATTGCCTTGGATGCTGTTTAATTCATTGCTGATATCTGTGCTGACACTGTTTTCCCGGTTCTCTGGCTTCTCTGGCTTAGTTGGGATATTGGCATCGGCAGGCAGCGAGCTATTTCCTTCAACAGCAGGTATTTGCTTTTCAATTTTACCTTTAACAGACTGGCTTTGCTGTTGATTTTTTATATCTTTGCCGCTGCCTGCCGTATCCGGGATATTTATTTGGGATGAGTTGCTGGCAGTGGCTGTCGATAAGTCACCTTGTTCCGGCAAAGCGTTATGCCGGAGATTCTTATTGGCTGCCGAGAGGTCTTGCCCCAATGGCAGGATAATATCATTCAGGGCGGTTAATAAGGCTTGATAGCCATCACCTGCGGCGACTTTAATCTGTTTGCTCAGGTGTAGGTGACGAGTAAAGCTTTGGATGGTATCCGGGGTTAAACCAGTTGATATTTGCTTGAGTATTAACGAAAAAATGTCTCTGTGGCTGTTATCAATTGATATCTGACCCCAGATTATTTCCCATGCCTGTTGGATATTGTGCTGACTCTCTTGTTCCGACAAACCGGCAGACGGAGATGTATGAGATTGGGATGTTTTTTGTTGGAAATTTTGCTGACTGACAGATGAGAAGCTCTGCGCATCTATTTGCTGTAAGCTGCGTAGCAATTCGGTAAATAATTCCGGCCAGTTTATTATTACCCCATTTTTCATCCCGGTGAGGTGGGCATAGAGCAGGTTTAATCTCTCATCGTCAAATTGGGTTATCAATCTATTGGTAACAGTTTGATTTTTTAACTGGCTCTTAAAGGCCGCGATATCCAGTTTTTCCTGTTTGATTAAAAACTCCAGTGTAGCCGTGACTCCGGTAAACTGGCTGGCATCAACATACCAGGGTAAGGTGGCATGGTTTAGAAAATGTGTGAGCAACAACCAGGCATGTTCATGCGCTTTAAGCTGCATGGTTTTCAATCTTGTTGGCGTTTGGCTGGGCTCATCGAGAGCTTGGGCGTCAACCGAGACTTTACCTTGGCCATAAGGCTGTGAAGAGCCACTTGCGGCAGGCTCTTCACCAGGTGAGATGAGTTCTTGCTCTGCTTGTCTGGTTAACTGCTCGCTTGTTTGTATAGAAAGCTCTCTGGGAAAGTGCCGGGTAAACTGTTCGCTAAAGGCCTGCACAAAGTTATCTGCCGATAGCTTGCCCAAATTAAGCTCCAGCTTTTCCATTGTGATATGGCTATTATCCGGGCACAGCTGATCGCAATGCTCACTAATGACATTCATTAATTCGTTATGTACTAATGCGCTGATGTTGTGCTGAAACTCATAGGCATGACCGGCATCCGGCAGATGAATCTCAACACAAATTTTGTCGATCAAATGATTATTCATAAGTCACGGGGCATCAGCCCATCAGGCTCTCAATCTTGGTTATGGCGGCCAGCACATTGGGTTTAGCCGCATTTTCTTTTCTCACTTGAATTAACTTATCCGATAGCACATTGTCTTTATTTAACTCGATACCAGTTTCCATCAGGGTGCCAAGCGAGCTGCCTATCTGTTTTAAGGTGTTATTCATAGGATCTTCTGCTTTCAGATCGTCTGACATCACAGTCACCAGGTCCAAAACAAGATTTACCTGAGTTAACATTAAGGGGTAGCCCAGCTGCGCCATTTCAGGGTTTTCGTTAACCGCGACTTTCATCAGCTGGGTTTGTGTTGATTTCAACAGCGGATCCAGGGTTTCACTGAGCTCCGGATTTCTTTTTCCCGAAACATAAGTTTCGGCTTTGAGCCCGCTGGTGAAGTCTTCTTTCACCAGGTTGACTGTACTCATGGTTTTTTCTGTGAGCCCGCTCGATTCTGGAATGACTTTAACAAAAGGCTCGTTGATCCTGAGGTTATTCAGGGTATCAAGCGGGGTATCCGTATCTATGCGGATGATATCAAACGGTACATGGAAGACTTTCTCCATGGAATTGGCACACTTGCCGTCCCAGGCAACGGTGAGTGTTGCTTTAACTGCCTGGCCCGACTCCACTTCCTGGAGTTGAAATACCATGACTTCTTCGTTATTGGTTGAACTGCCGCCGGGAGAAAACAGCCATTTGGCACTGTTGTGATCTTTCGAGTTGTTCACCAGTTTTACATCGTAAAGACCGTTATCGACCTTATCTATGCTGATGACGCCAAAGGATGCCTGGGGTTTGATCAACTTGACGGTTAAGTTTTTAACGCGATCGCCCAGGAGGTAACTGATGGTGACTTCGCCGCCGGTATTGGCGAGGGCCGGGGTAAAGGTAAAGCCTTCGCTGTCTTCACGAACGCCGGGGCCGGAAGCCTTGCCGCCACTGACATTAGTTTTGATCCGGTATGCCTGCTTATCACACCAGACAAATTCTGTGACATCCAGATCTACCAGCAAGGGCTGGAATGCCGGTATGGCAACCATTTGGGTAAAGGTTGCCAGGCAGGGAGGCTTGTCCAGTTTCATGGTCACCGGTATTTCACGCGGCAGTTCGCCTAAAGGGTAAGTCCGTTTGAATACCCTGCCATTGGATTTTATGCTGCCCAGTTCATCGGTTAACTGATACTCTTTGCCGCCGGTTGCCAGCATGGTATATTCCAGGATGATCTTCTCACCTGTACTGGTGCTATCTTCAAGTACGCGGTAAGTGAACTCGGCGCTGCAAGGGCTAAGGAGCATCTTCTTGGTTTGCGTGACTTCACAGGCGCCTTTGATCAGTTGCAGTTCAACGTCAAATTCTGTCTGTGCGCTGATATCATAGACATGATCAACGATTGCCTGGTCTGAAACCGTGCCGTCCCCGAGCTTATAGGCGTAGGAGTCCATGCCCGGCGGCGCCTTAAACTGTACCTTAGCTTTGGCATTATCGGCATCTATCTGGCTGATTATGGCGGTAAACTCCTGTGTTATCGCATCAACGGTCACCATTACGGATACGGTTTTACCCTGGTATTCATAGCTGATTTCATTGGCGCCGATCAGCACATCGGGATGCCCCGGATAAAAGTGATAGTCGCCGTCGATCAGCACCAGGCCGTTGCCTCTTGGGGTGCCGCCCGGGGGATCGAAAGTGATGGGTTCGTGCACATCCTGGTGGCATAAGAACAGTCGGTCGATAAAGATGGAGACTTCACGCCGGGCAGGAATGGTGATGGTTTGCGATTTGCTGTCGCTGCAGGTGTCCTGGGCTATGCTCAGGATCACCGTGACTTCGCGCTGGGTATCTGCCAGCTCGTAGTCGTGCTCAACCGTTTCCAGGTTTTCAACCACTATGTCTTCATCCAGCTGCCAGCTTCGGGTATTGGCGGCCTGGGGATGGGTGAAGGCATAACGGATTTTATCTAAGGAGCGCGCCACTTCTTTAACGGTGAAGTTGGCGTTGCAAATCTCAAAGGTCAGTTCATGACTGGCTTTGCCGACACAGGGCTCCTTGGTGACGGTTAAGTTCACGGTAAAGGCCGATGTCTCGGTTAAATCAAAGGTATGCACCGGGTTGGCTTTGTTGGAGCTGTTGCCGTCGCCAAAGTCCCATAAATATTCGCTGGCCTCCTGGGGCGTGGCGGTAAATTTAATTTCGGCGCTTTTGGGGTCTTCGCTGACCTGAATGATTTTATAACTGATGGCTGCCTTAATTTGCGCCAGTAGCGCAGAAAATTCATAGATGGTGTTATTGAGCAGATAACTGAATTTGACTTCCCCTTCGTCTATGTCGGCTAAGTCGGGGGTAAAATAAAAATCGCCTGTGGTGACTTCTTTGCTTACCCCGGGACCGACGACTTCGCCCCCCGGAGGGCTGGTGATAAATTTAAATTTACGCTTATCGTTTTTGCAGAAATATTCCAGCGGCAATTTAAACAATACCGGCTCTGTACTGCACAGGTTAATCGGCGGACAGTCGGAGCAACAGATATAGGGCAGGGCAAAGTCCAGCACCACGGTATTGTCATCATCATATACCAGGAAGAAGGTACCGCCGGCCCAGCAGCCACCGACGTGGGACATGCCGCAATTGTGCTCTGAGTATACCGACAGCAATAATCTTTGCTGAATTTTCAACTTGCGGGCGTTGTAGTTATCGAGCAGGCCCTTAAACTGCTGGAAACAGCCCTGGTCGCGTATCAGATTGAAATAACGCAGCAGTGCAGGCCTGTCTGCTGATGGAATATAATCTTCATATTTGCCGATGACCTGTTCAAACATATCCAGCCGGGTCAGCAGCATCTGGTAGGCATTGGTAAATTTTTCCTGTTCAAACTTCGCCAGGGGTTTTGCCAGCTCTTTGAGCAGCAGATCTAAGCTGGTAGTGATATCTACCGGCTGACTCACTTTTTCGAAAATCTCGGTATCTTCGCGGATATTGAGATTGGCGAAATTCTTATAAAGATAATGTTTGGTTAATAATGAGCTGTCGGTGACCGGATCAAATTTAATTTTTTTGATCAGCGAATCTATCTTATAAGGGGACGGGGTTGCCAGCGCCTTGGCGGTGTTTATTCTAAAACTTGGTTGCTCAAACAGGGACTTTTCCAGGGAGACGCTTTCTGGCCCGGCTTTATCAAGCAGTGTGTGCTCAAACTCTATTTTATCGAATTCAATTTTATCAAGATCCCTTTTCTCAAAAAAAGCCGCCTTTTCTGTCAAGGCAGGTTGCGACAGATCCAGGGTAATATTTCGGCTGGAAAAGAGTGACGGATCATAACTGAGATCATAGCCCGGACTTTTAAAGAGATCTGATTTCGCTCGAAAATCTGCACTGTCGCTGAAGCTGGTTATTCGGGTGTCAAATGGGCTGCTATAAAGCTCCGTTTTTTCTGCATATTCTTTGGCCTTGTTTAAAATTTCACTCTCGGCGACTTTTTGGCGATAAACCAGTTGTTTTTCATCGAGCAGGGCATCCTGATACAAGGGAATACTGGCCAGGGATAAGGTTTTTTTATCTTGTACCGTGATCGGGAAATACTTGGAGCCGTAATCATCAATATAGGTTTCCACCTGGTATGAGCCCGGGGGCAAATTGGTGATTTCCATTTCCCCTTCGTTATTGGTTGTGCCGTGAATATTGAGCTCTTTGATGGCGTAATGTACCCGGCTAAGGGGCAAGTTGGTTTTGCCGTCGATAAATTTACCCTTAACTTTGGTCACCTCACTGATTTCTGTGGTTTCCTTGGGGGTATCGAATTCGATATTGGCGACCAGCTCCTTGAGTTTGTTGTATTCGCAGTTCAGCTTATGCGTCAGTGCGCTGTACACCAGCTCGATATCATCGAACTGGCAACCTAAACCTGGGGTAATATCCTGATAATTGCTGCCAACTTTAAGCGCCATCAACTTGATCGGCAGGTTATAACATTTGATCCACTGGCTGATACGGTCAAAGGCATCCGAGTATTTCTCTCCTAGATGGCCCTCGATACGGTAAAAGGGAAACTCGTTCTGATCCACATCCAGCGGATAATGATGGGCAATAAGCGCATCTGCCGTGGGAAACTTATCTTTGAGGGTTTTTAGCAGCAGATACTTAGGCGCCGGTATCGGGGTCGGCGCAGGTTTGGGTCCGGGCTTAGGCTCCGGAGTTGGTTTAGGAGCCGGTATAGGTTTAGGCCAGGGGAACGGCTGTGGCAGCGGTTTCGGGCTGGGCTTAGGTAACGGCAGCGGAAACGGATTAGGTCTGGGGTCCGGGCCGGTGATCGGTCCGGGAAATGGCCCGGGAAAGGGGCCCGGGAAGGGTCTGGGATCGAACCCCGGAAAAGGGCTTGGGTCTATGCCGGGAAACGGTCTGGGATCAAATCCGGTAACAGGGGTGATAAAACGGCCGAGGGAGAAGGACTCTGAGATTTTAGCTTTCGGCCCGGTACTGAGGTCATAGGATTTGAGCAAGGTTTTCGGCAAATCTTCCGTCAGCTCTTTAGCTGTACCTTCAAAGAAGACTTCGGGATGTTCAGGGGACAATGCTACATCCGATAATTTTGCGCTCACTTCAGGCGTCAAGGCAAGTTCTGCCTTAAGTTCGCTCAGGGCGCCAATATCTGCCAGGGATATAGTATCTGTCAGTAGCCTTTCCTTAAGCAGGGATTGGATATCCGTCAATGACCTGATATTGACCCTGCCGGTAAAGGGACTGTCTTTAAAAGGAAGTTCGGCGACACATATCGGCGTACTCAGGTTGTCCCAGTAGCTTAATACCTGGTGCGAGCGGCACTGGCTGGCAAGGTCAAAATCCCAGAAACTTTTCAGCTGGGGATAGCTTTGCAAATCGTAATAATAGGGCAGGCTGCGTTTACCCAAAGGGGTTTGTTTTTCTTTGCTTGGCGTGATTTTTATAGTGATTTTATTGTCGCCGGTTTGCGGCACCTTAAAAGCCCTGCTCAGCAGCACCAGACGCTGGAATAAAAACTTCACCCGGTGAATTTTCCCGCCGGCGACCGGCTCTTGTGGCAGGCTGGCGCGGATAAAGTAGTGGCGGTAAGGGGATGGCTTACATTGGGTTGCCACATCAACTTGTCCCAGCATCAGGTGTTTGGCAAAGCCGGTATCGGGCAGGCAGGCAACGGAGAACACCTCAAAGGCAAGGTTGATAAACTCCTCATAGGCGAGGATCAAATCTTTAATATGATCGTAATAATATTGGACCCCCTGGGGATAATTTGCCTGCTGGCTCCAGGGTTTCGGCTGCCAGTCGGCAAAGGGGTTGGCCTGGTAATCTTCACTGAGTAGCGGCGCGTAAACCTCATAAGCTTGCCGGAAGGCCTCGGGAATTTCCTGCAGCGGGCCTTGCTGGATAAGGAAGGCGTAAGATTTGACAATATCTTCGAGCTCCAGCAGGTGATTGCTGTCGCCGAGCCAGTGCAAACGGCCTATTTTTAAGGCCGGCAGCTGATATTTTTGTTGCAGCATTTGGTAGAGCAGGCTGGTTTTTTCAGATTTCAGCTTTTGGTTGAGGGTATCGAGCTGATCTTTGGCTACCAGTAAGATTCGGACACACAGGTTTATTTTCGAACCTTTCTCATTACAGTCGCTGCCGGTACAGGTATCGAGATCTTCATCTTCTGCTTCCAGATAAGCCAGGGCCACTTTGTCTTGGAGGAAGTCTTTATTGAGCGCCTTGTGCTCTAAGTTGTCGTTGTCTTTTTCTTCGGATGTCAGTAGTTGCCACAGCGGCACCTGCTGCTCCGGCTGTCCTTGTTCACTGGTGTTGAAAAAGGCATATTTTACCGGGTCGGTATAGGCGGTGTAGTGGCTATAATCGGCGCCGGGATGTTTAACCAGGTATCCTAAGGTGGTCAGGCCATAACCCGGGCTTAGACTGATGCCGGTAAAATCTGCCTTTGTTTGCATCTGGAAACCATGGGCAATACCCGCACCGGCAAAACATTTCCTGGTCCAGCGGCTTTGCAAGTCTAAATAACCGAACAGATCATTTAACTGATCTGCTGTCAGCACTTGGTCTGCCTGAAATTTTGGATAGGTGTTGCACGTGTCCATGTTATTTTCCTTCCTCTTCACCTAATTGTGAGTGGTTTAAAACGATAGGCCGGTGAGTCTCATCCTGGTTGCACATAAACAAACGGCTTTGCGGATAATGGCTGTTGAGTTTTTCCATCTCGGTCATCAGTTTGTTTTGGGCGACTATCAGGTCATGATTTTGGCAAAACAACTCGCCATGGCTGAATATCCCGTGGCGTTTTTGTTCGAGCCAGTTAAAAAAGGCCGGTTCAAACGCTGCCATGGTTTCTTGATCAACCCAGCAGATTTTAATATGGATATGGGCCGGTGTTTCCTGACGCAGGGTTTGTTCGAAAAAGCGCCTGAAGTCCAGGCTGGCAAAACGCCTGAGCCAGCAGGGAACAACGGCGGTGACCCTGAATGAGTAGGGATCCTGATAGCCGGGGGAGCAGTCTTCATTCAGGGAAACCTTAAACAGTTTGATGTCATCCTCAGAGCAGGCAGGCAAAGGTAAGCCTTGGGCTTTCTTTGACGGCATTTCTGGGGCAAAAGGCCTGAGCAGGGTATGCTCGATAAGATGGAAACCCTCAAATACCGCTTCCTTATTTTTCAGTACGGCTATGGTGTAGTCGATGACCTGTTCCACCTCAAAGCGGTAGCGGTAATACTTTTTATGAACGGCGATAATATCCTTGTCCTGATCGAGCAGACAGAAGAAGTATTCCTGGTGAACATTGATGTCGATTTTATAGTTTTTCTGCTCCAGGCCGCTGTATAAGGCGGATGCCATTGCCTGCTCCAGGGTGTCGAGATCGGTATAATGTTTGGTGCTGTGAAATAAAATACAGGCGTCCTGCCCGGGGGCCGGGTTGGGATCTTGTAAATGGAAGCGGGTTTCTTCGATATCGTCATCGTCGATTTCCGGATAGGTAGCAAATATTTTTTCATAATCCGGCAACAGGCTCTTTCGTTGCCAGTTGTCTATGCCTGCCAGGCGCGAAGCGCGTTTTTCCAGCCCGCTGACATTTTCTCCCGAAGGTGGTTGCAGGTAATTAAAGCCCTGGCCGCGCTCTGCGCTTAATACCGGCAGTTCCTGTAAAAAGGCGATCTTATCCCGGATGATGTCATCGGCGGCCTTGACGCCGTCAAGCTGAGTGCTGAGCAGGACATAATCGGTAAACTGCTCGCCAAAACGCGCCAGCAGGTGATCGAGAAAACGGTTTTTGCGTGCCTGGTAGGTTTGTGCCGACTCCAGGGCGTGGTCACGCTCGCACATGGTTTGCCAGCGGTGCTCTTTTACGGTCAGTAAATATTGCTGCCACTGGTTTTGGTAACTGGCGGGTTTATTCCAGTCGATGGTTTGCTCCCCCTGGTGCTGCTTGACAAATTCACGCACCAGGCTGGCGCCGTTTGGCAGGTTGGGCACCTTGATTTGCGGGATTTTAGCTAAATCCAGTACCAGGCTAAGCTCCTGCTCTGTTAAGGGGTCTCCGGGAAGTGCCTGTATTTGGGCTTCAAAGGTGTCCTGCTCCTGGCCTGGGTCGCCTTTGAGTGGAGTTAGCTTATCCAGTTTGTCTTGGCTTAAGCCGTTATCAGCCAGGGTATCGAGTACCCTTTGGCTGAGTTTATAGGTGACAGGTAAAGAAAACAGCAGCTGGGAGAAATAGCTGCGTTTAATGTCGGGGTTTAAACTGAACAAATGTTTCAGGTTGGCCAGCTGGGCGCAATAATTGGCCAGGATCTGATCCATTACCGTTAAAAAGCCTTTAAGTTGTTTTGCCTGGGCATGGCGCTGCTTGCTGGCCGATGGCGGCAGACCTTCTTTGCCTATGCCGTACACCTGAGAAAAACTGTCCTGGATACTGTGATAAAGGCCCAATTGCTGATCCTGTCCAGCAGGCTGGGTGACATCATAGGGTTTGGCCTGAAGTCTTGACCTTGAATTGAGCGCCCTTAAGTCTTCCAGCAGGGCCTGAGTCTCCGGGCCGTCTGCCTGGTAGGGAATTAACCCTTTGTACAGCACGATTTTCGATTTGTCGACGTTAAAGCTGATGCCGCGGTTGTTTGTGATCGGCAGGCACCAGTGTTCGCCGTCGTTTAACAGCAGGCCGCGGAAAAACTTGCTTAATTGCAGTTTTCTGATGGCGATAATGCCGTCAATGGCCATCAGTTCGCGCATGACATCTGAGATATGGATCACGGTTTTGTGCTGGCAGGCAAGTAAGTCGTCGTCCTTGATAAAGCCGTGCTGGAGTAGCGGGCCGTTAAAAATGTGGTCAAGGGGGATGGCCATTTGCTGCATTTCTTCAAGGGAATAGAAGGTGACCCTTGGGGTGATAAAGTTTTCCAGCACATAATAGATATTGGCCAGCACCTGGTGAATATCCACGTCCGGGCGGATTTCGATATCGGTACAGATGCCAATTTCTTCAATCTCGCTGGTAGTAAAGCGGACAAAGTCTTCACACAGGGGGCGTTGCAGGTGCAATCGCTGTTTTACCTGCCGGGCGGTTTTACAACACTGCTTGATGCGTGCCTGTAGATAGGCACGGATGTCGTCAAGGCGATCGAGCAATCTTGGTTCTATAAACTTTTTGTTTTCCTCGGTTTTTTCCAGCGGCGATTCGATATGTACTTCAATGGGGATATCCAGGCCATTGCCGCTTAAAGTAAAGCAGCTAACATAAACCGCTGAATCGCTGATGGAGGTAAAATCATCAAAATACAGGTGCTCAAATTCATCGACGTTCAGGGCATTTTCAAAAAACACCGGCCAGGCAGGCTCAAAATGCAGGGTTATCGTTTTTAAGTTGCTGGGGGCCAGGGTAAATTGATAGCGCCAGCAGTTAAGATCCCCCAGCGGGCCCTGGTTTTCAAATTCCAGTTTGACCTGGTACAGTCCCTGGATATTTAGCCTGCTGGCTGTCTTTTCTTCGTCCGTACTGCCGGCAGGCGGGGTATAGCTGAGCTCAGAGTTCTCTTCATCGCGGTAAATGGCGGGTTGAGACTGGCGTAATAAATCAAGCCTGGCATTGTGGATCAGCGGCACATCAATAATGACCTTACGCCAGTCGTTTATTGTCAGGGCCTTGCACGGCAGGATTTCCCTTGGGGTGAAATAGCTGTGCTGACTTGCGGCCGGGTTTTCGCCGTTCAAACCTGACTCTGTTGCTAATTTAGTATCGGTAACAGAGCGCTCTGCCAGTATGTCTTCGATGGCATAGTCGGTTTTATAGCCGAGATCTGTGATGGCATAACTGAGCATTTCCAATAAGGTGATGCCGGGATCATGGATATTATGATCTGTCCACTGATTGGCTGCTAATGCCTGGATATAGCCGATACCTTTGCTGCGCAAATATTCATAGTCTTTACTGGCGCAGAACTCGGGGAATTTGTCGATACTGGCGTCTAGGGTCATTTACAACTTCCTCCCGCGGTGATGAGGTGCTTTTTATGGGAGACAAAAATAGATCGGGCGCTGCCCGGCGTTGCTTGCTCGATATCGTAATAGCTGGTGGCATCCATTGCCGGAGTGCCTGGGGGCGGTTCGAGATGCTGGTGCATTTTTACTTCGGTCAGGTAATCGACGTACTCTCTCTGTTCGATAAAATTGACCAGCACCGATCTGTGAATTTTGCCGCCGAAATGAATCTCGGTCTTGTTGTTGCTATCAAAGGCCCAGGGGGATAAAAATGCTATCAGGTCTTGATTGAGGGTTTCGGTATACAGCCCGGGATCAAAACCGCTGCGGAAGGTGACATTAAATTCCAGTTGTATCGCCTCATACATAGGGTTGAGTACACGTAACTTCTCTGCCGCCCAGGGGGTCATGCGCTGCTGCAAAAAGCTTTTGATCTTATCCAGTTTGTCCAGGCTAGCCCGGGGCTCAAGCGGGTCTATGGCGTTTTTATTATTTAATGAGGCGATGACAATTACCGTGACATAGCCGGGGGCAAACTCTGAGGTCATTAACGTCTGGCTGCCTTTGGGACTCTCTTTGGGGTTTTCTTTAGGATAAAGGTAGCAGCTGTGGTTGATACATTTAGCCTTGTAGATATCATCAAAAGCTTGCAGCACCAGACGTTCATAATCCCAGAGGGTGATAGCCCTGTCTTTGTGTCTTAGCCGCTCGGCAACCCGGGTATTAAAGCGGTTGTTATTTTCTCCGGCTTTGCCTTCAACGGCGGAGTAAGGTTGGCTGATGCCTTTGATGGCGGATTGTTTAACCTTAAGCTTGCTTATGGTGTTCGCCGGTAAAGGGCTGGCTAGAAAATCCTGATGATTGTTGTCATTGCTGAACGAGGCTTCACCGGCCTGGGTGGCGATAGTGATCAGATCGCACACCGCCGTCGGCTGCTCTAATACCGCCGCTCTGAGCCAGACTTTACCCGGCGGCAGCAAGGTGTTGTTATCGTTTACCTCGCCGGGCAGGGTGATGGTTACTATGCCTGAGGTATTAAAGGCGTTGGTGCTGTCGGTGATCACTTCTTTGGCGGTTAATGCCTGCCATTGATTGTCCGTTAATACCGACCAGTGGATGGTTTCTTTATTGAACCTGGGATCGGCGCTGCCTTCGGCCAGCTGGAAAAACAGGGTAACCAGTTGCGGTAAGCGGGTATCGGATAAGCCGATATACATTTCGCCGCGGTTTTGTTTTAACAGGCCGTCTTCTTCGGTGACAAACATGGGCATCAGCGGCACCAGGCTTGCTGTTGTTGCTGTGCTGGTGGATGCTGAACTGTCCGGTTTGGCTAAAGTGCTGCCAAAGGGATATATGTGATAGAGACTTAGCTCGGTTTCTGCTCCCAGCTGGTTCACGGCAGCAGATATTTTTGCCTGATAGTTGAGGCTGATATCCTGCAACACGGGTGTATAGGGTTCGTTGGGGATCAGGGTCAGCTCAGGGTGGTTTATTTGCTGGATAACGCGTTTTGAATAAACCCGGGAGTATCGTTTATGCCCCAGGACATCAAGCGGGCCATTAACGGACAATCTAATAAAGCCCTGCGCCAGAGTGTTATTAAAGTTTGTCAGCTTATCAAGGGCCGGGGCTTGCGGCATCAGCGGCTCGTTAGTGGCGGTATCTGCTTTGAGCTCAACACTCAGGCCGTATTGGGGCAGTTCGGCTTCCTGCCCGCTAGCGTTTGCACTGGCCTTATTGAATAAAACCAGTTCTGATTGTTTTTCTTGCCAGGCGTAATTTTTTAAGACACTGATCTTGGCCTTGATATTTTGTTCATTGATTTTTGCTTCCGGCTCGATAGCCTCAGTGATGATAACTGTGCTATTCCCGGATGTTGCAGAGGCATCCTTGGCAGGTTGGGCGGGCAAGATATCGTCATAATAGGCTTGATAATGTTCGGTAAAACTTGCGGGAGCTCCTTGCCAGCTGGCCGTTATTGACACTGAGGTGACGGGTTTTCGAAAGGCTTCGTCACAACCGATATAAAAGGCACCCGCCAATACCGGTTTGGGGCCAAAAGGCAGAAATGGCTTGTTGCCGTCAAGTACGCCCAGATCACTTTGCACGATCAGGTTTTTAATGCCGGTTACCGTGACGTCTAATATCAAACCCGTGAGTTGTATCTCTTTAAGGGTTTGGTAGGCAAAGATTTTGTTTTGGTCAGCACTTGCCTGGTTTTGCTGTTTTGTATCTTGCAGGCCTTGGTTTTTCTGATCAGGGTTTTCCTGAGCGGCTTCAGGCTCAGGTGCTTCACTGTCATGGCGCAGTATGACCTGCATCACGGGAAAGCGGCTTTGGTAGTTTCGCTCGGGAAGTATTTGCGCATCAAAAGGGGTTACCGCAGCTTGGTCTACGGAGAGTTTGACCGTTAGTTCCAGATGATCGCTTTTTTGTAAAAAGGAACTGATTTTCGCCTCAATCCACTGTTTTTCACCGCTTAAGTTCACTTTGATAAGCTCAGGGCTTAAGGTGATCGGGTTTGTCTGGGGGCTTGGCATAGTCCCGTACAGCTTCAAGTTGATGGTGCGCTCACCTTCACGTAAGTCCAGCAGCGGTGAGCTGATGGCAAAACCTAACTTAGCCACTTCGCCGGTTCTGATCTCCGGGCTTTTTAATTCACCGTTAACAAGCTGGCTTTGGCCAAAGGGTTTCCATCTCGGCTCAGGGTTGGTGAAGGCTTTGCCTTTACCGTCGCTGGAGTTTGCTACCGCAGCGCTGAATACCACCATACCCGGGCCGTTATCGATAAAAACAGATTTGATATCGCCGCTTTCTTTGATGCTGGCCTTGTTGACTACCAGCTCATTGTTTAGGGCGTAATGAACCGGCTTGCCGTCGCCGTCAAAGCCGGCGTTAAACAAGGTGCCTTGTTCGAGCTTGTGGTGTTTGGGGGATTTTGCCAGCTCAAACAGCAGGTGTACCCGGTCTTTGGTTGCCCCATGCGGGCTAAAGCCGAGAATATCCCGGTAATAATGATCTAGATGTTTTCCTGTCAGTGAGTTGATATGGATCTGGGCAAATTTATACAGCCGGGTAAAGGCGATAAACAGGGCAATATGGGGTTTATGGTTTTCGTTATGGTGAATGAGATGAAACAGGTAGCCGGGGGCGGCCTTGATCAACTGGTTTTGTGCCTGTAAAAACAGCTGCGCCGCAGCTGCCAGGCTGATTGAGCTTGCCGTTATCAGGGCTTTTTGCTCCGGGCTCAGCGGTTCACCCGGCTGCGGGGCAAACTCAGGGATGATAAATCGGTCGCTTAAGCTTTGCCACTGATGCTCTGTATTGTCATTGGCGGCGTTTTTCCACAGCGCCGAGAAAACCTGGTGATGTACTTTCTCTGCGTTAAAGTGGAATGAAGGCAGCTGATGCGGGCTTGCCTCTTCCTCAGGTGGCGGTAGCTCTAACAAGGCATTGTAGCTGTTGACGGTTTCAGTCAGACTCAGCGCCAGTTCTGAGGTGATCAGTCGGTGCAGGTGCTGTTTAAAGCCGCCATCGTTTTGTGCTTTTATCGCCCAGTCATTGATTTCATAAGCCAGCTGGAAGGTCAATTTGATCAGGATTTCCAGTACGCCTGATGCTAATATCATTTCGGCGGGGGACTCTTCATTTAAATAGCTTTTGAGCTGGTACAGCAGTACCTTGTAGTCGTTGTTGTCCTTGTTGGCTACGGTGGCGATAATACAGGCGAGATCTGAGTCAAAAAAGGCGTGCCAATCGCCGTCGGTTTGGTCCTGATTGTCGTAATACTGTAATTCGCGACTATAGTGGTTGGCGAAATTAAGCAGGTCTGCCATGGATCTGTCGTCGATGCGGGCATAGCGCGGGTGCAGCTGTTTGAGCCACCTCTGCTGCTGGCTGGTGCCGTCCCTTACCAGGGGATTTTTTGTCTTGCAGATCTCTATGTCCATCGGCGCTCTGTTTTCATATAAGTTGCTTCCCGGTTACGGCGCTGTCGCGCCTTCATTGAGATAAAACGGTAATACAAAGTTATAACGGGAATTAGTGCTGCGTACCCGGTAATCCAGGGTGATGGTGACCCGGCCTTCAAGGGATACCGGCTCCAGGCTGATTTTTTCCAGCAAAATTCTCGGTTCAAAATATAAAATGGCGGTTTTGATCAGGTCTTTTAAAAATGCGTCCAGCGACTGATCCAACGGCTCGAATAAATAATCCTTAAGGTTGCAGCCATAAGTCGGGTGCATGATACGCTCCCCCAAAGAAGTGGAGAGTAAGATTTCCAGGCTTTTATTAATATCTTCCACGCCACTGGTCATGCCTACCGAGCGGGTATCTTTGGTAAAGGTTGGTGGGAAACCCCAGCCTGTGCCTAAGAAAGGATTTTCTTCACTCATGCTTGTCCCTAAATCAGCCTATTATCACTGTCGGTTCGCCTATGGCCGCCGATGCGCCGCAGATGCAGGTATCGCCGACACGCACCGCGGGTTTACCGCCGATAAGCACAGTCGCGCTTGATAACACCAGCGGCGTCACCGGAATATGCGGCGGTGGCGGAATAGGGCAGACGTGCGTGTCTCCGAGCACGGCGGCGGGCATTTTGCCGATAAGCACGGTCGCTTCTCCCGGTCCGACGATAGTACCGCCGTGGGTTGAAACATCGCCGACTCTGGCTGCTGCTGGCATACTACCTCCTTAAATGACCGTTAGTAATGGGCACTTGGTCCCATTACCACCGTGGGATGAAACATCTCGCTCTCTCCTGGCTGTGGCTGCTGCTGGCATTTCTTCTCCTTTTTACCTTATAGGTTTAAGCGTTAAGCTAGTTTATTTGCACCAATGAACCTTTCACTACGGCAATGGCGCTGGTACTCATTTCCGCCCCCGCGCCGCCTTCGGCTTTAAATTCTGCCGATGCCTTGATATTGCAGTTTGTACCTTCGATGTTGACATCACCGGCGGCCTTGATATTGATATCCCCGGGGCTGTCTATCAAAATGCCGTCCGAGGTCATTTCCATCTTATTGCCGTTTTCGTCTTCCACTAAAATGCTGCCGCTGTCTTCACTGAGCACGACTTTGTTGCCCTTGGGGGTTTCCAGGGTGTAGCTGACTTTATCGTCGTCAAAGATCATTTTCATTTCGCTGCGGGTCACCCAGCCTTTTTCATGGTTGTCGTCGCTGCCGGTCAGCGGCGCAGGCTTCGAACTGCTGTTGAGCATGCCCAGCACGATAGGATCGCGGGGATCGTCATTGAGAAAGCCCACCAGTACCTCGTCGTCTATCTCCGGGCGGAAAAAAGAGCCGCGGTTATCACCGGCATCTAACGTGGATATACGTGCCCAGACGCCGTCGCCGTCGGGATTGATGATCGGCAGAGTGATCAAAATCCTGTCTTCGCCGTCGGGGTCTTCGCCGATTTGTTTGCAGATGCCGATTTGCAGGCCACGAACGCCGGGCAGCAGGGCGGAAGCGGGTCGTTCCATGATATCGAGCTTATCGGCAAACCAGTTGACGGGCATGCCAAAGCCGATATCCGAAGTCCAGTTGTCGGTGTTAATCTGGTGGCGGATGGCGGTGATCAGGTGCTTGCCGTTAAAGCGGTCGCCGACTCCGGAGAATTCCACCAGTGTGCCGGGTTTTATTTCGCCAAAGCCCTGGCAACGGGCGCGCCCCAGGGTTTTGGCCAATCGGCTGCGGTAAATCCTCGCATCAGACCAGGATTTCAACTCCTGATCGGCAACTTTACCGGTATGTTTGAGGTTGAGGCTGTCGTATTCCAGTACTTTGGCAAGGTCTGCGGCGCTGAGGTTGCCGGCTTCGTTCAGGCCGGGATCTGAGCCTTCTTCTTCGATGATTTCCTGGCTGGCGTAGTCCCATGATTCGCTTTTGCTGGCCGGGATCTGGTTGCGGGCGTCCATCGAGGCTTCAAATTCCATTAAGGTAGAGCCGTAATTCAGGCTTAATACCGGCTCCTGGCCGAGGTCGGCGCCTGCAACTGTTAGTTTGCCGTCGTCTGTGGTCACCAGCTTGCTGTTGGCTTCGGCGCGGGTGAGGATAAAGTCCCAGTCGGTGCAATTGTACTGCACCATTTCCTTGTGGCTGATGTCGGTGGCTTCAATATCGGTTTCTACGCCGTAGGCGCCGGAGAGCTCCTCGATGATCTCGCTGTCTTTCATCTCACTAAAATAGCGGCTGTTGCGTGCCCCCGTCATATGAATGGCTTTATCTTTACATTCGACGATCAGCTGCGCCGGTTTGTTTTTTCTGACTTTAAGCCCCTGGCTGATGATAAGTCCCTTAAACACCTGGGCTTCATCCGAGTGATAACCGGCAAGCACTTCCACTTCCTTACCCGGGATGAAAATATCGGAATTGCTTTCGGCAAAGTCCTGCTGGGCGGCGTCGCCGTCAAGCACTACTAAGGTTGCATTGGCTATCTTGTTGTATTCTTTGCGGATAATGATATTGGCGACATGGGTCTCCGGGCTAAGCTCGGCGCCGTCTACTTTTACCGTGAAGCTGGCGAGATCGCCAAAGTCCGGCAGGGGGATGACACGTTCGTCGCTCATTTGCCTGCCTTTTGATTCAGCGGTGGAAAGTAAATTGAGCGTCCTACTTGCAGATGCCGAAAGTTGGTAATGTTATTGGCCTTGGCCACCGCCAGGTAATATTTACTGTCGCCATAGATACGGTAGGTCATCAGCGGCAGGGTATCTCCCTGGTGTACCGTGCGCACATGGGTTAAGTCCGGGGAGTTATTGCCTTCTTCGGCTACCCGCAGGGCATCGTCGATATTCTCGGCAAAGGTGGCGGTGACTTTTGCCCGCAGCGGCTTGCCGTCGGGGCGGAACAGGTTATAGCTGATATCGGCGGATTTGAGTACGCATTTGGAGATCAGCGAGCCCCAGGAAATCTTGAGGTAATGGGGGCGGTGAATATCGCCGTTGTTTTTGCCGGTGACCACCAGGAAATGTTCGATTTCATCGGCGACTTCTTTTTTATCCGAGGAGACGCCGGTGCCGTCGAAGACAAAGTCGAAGCTGTATTCCTGAGGCTTTATTTTGCCGAATTTCTGGGTACTTCCGGTAGTGCCTTGTCCCTGGACCGGCTGGTATTCCACCTCATATTTTTGCTTATAGGTGTTGGGGTTGAACATGGCAATAAAATCGCCGCAGTCCGCCTTGGCACTGTAGTCCAATTTGGTATAGGGCTCGATTTTGAGTTTTTTTAATTCACCTGTTGCTGCCATGTGTCGACCTTATTGTTATTTTCCTGTGCTAGCGCAGTTATTCCCGAGATTTTTATAATTTATCTTTCCAGTTTTTCTTTAAGCAGCTCGCTGATTTGCTCCATGCAGTCGCTGATAATTTCTTCCTTGTCCATGGCGCTGCTGCTCTGTGTTCCTTCTTCTCCTGTACCTTCGATATAGGCCTTGATCACTAACTCCCTTATTTCTACCGGCATTTAACCCACCTCAACTCAACTTAGTTTTTTCAAAGTACTGGTAACTCAGCTCCAGTGTTTCTATCACCAGGGAGTTATCCATGGCCTTAAAGTCCGAGACCGACCATTTCACCGGCCAGGCGCGAACAAAACTGTAGGTATCTGCCACCGGCTTTTGCTCTTCATTAAGCAGGGTGACATAGACCGAGGTCGGCTCCTGTCCGGCAACCCCGGGGTTCGCCTCCAGGTTTTCCACCGCATGGGTGATCCAGTCGATTAATTTCGAGTCGGTTAACAGCCCGCGTTTTAAAATCAAATTGGCGTATTTGGCCCGGGTAGGCAGGCGGTGGTTAAAGCGGTTTTCTCCTCCCTCCACCAGCTCTTCCGTGGTTATTTCCGCCGCCAGGCCGGACACTTCCTGAAAATGTATGTCCTGGGTTTCACCGGCTAAAAACTCAAATTCAACGCGAAAGTTAAACCCGGCGGGCGGATAATAGGCGGCCATATAATTATCCGTTCTCTATGGTCAGTTTTTCGATGGCCACTTCGATGGACTCAATCGCCACTTCATTGCCGGTGGATTTAAGGCCAGGGCCTTCCACTTTCACCGGGAAGGCATTGATGGCTTTCCACACCATGACCGGCTCATGGGCTTCGTTTAACAACGAAATAATGATGTCCTTGCGGTCTGCGAGCTTATTGGCCGGGGTGGCATCAAGCCAATCGAAGAACTTGTTGTCGGCAGCCAAAATGCCTTTTTTCATGGTGATATTGCCGTACTTGGAGATCCCCGGTCTTTTCCTGGCTTCGCTTTGGGGTTCGTCGCCTGCACGGTATTCGATCATTTGTATTTCTATGTTCAGTCCCGAAACTTCCGAGAAGGACATTTTTTCACCACCCCATTCTACCTGGTAGTGAAATGCGGCTAATGGATAGTCGGCCATGGGTTAATCCACCTTAATTAAAATTGCTGTTAACGTTTATGTTTAATTGCATCACTGTTCTTTCCCTAAGCACTGCTCATTGAGAATCAGGCCTCAGGCATCTTGTGGGAGAAGCGTAAAATAATAAATTCAGCCGGACGCACCACCGCCATGCCGATTTCCACTATCATGCGGCCTTCGAGGATATCCATGGCGGTCATGGTGGTGCCTAAACCGACATTGACGAAAAACGCCTGCTTGGTGGTTGCCCCCTGCAGCGCGCCATCACGCCATTGCAGGGTGAGAAAATTCTCGATCATGGCTTTGACCTTGATCCAGGTATTGGCATCGTTTGGCTCAAACACCGCCCAGTAGGTGGACTTTTTCACCGACTCTTCCACCATGTTGAAAAAGCGCCGCACGGAAATATAACGCCATTCGTTGTCGTTGCCCGCCAGGGTTCTTGCGCCCCATACCATCATGCCGCGGCCGGTAAAGGCGCGGATACAGTTGATGGACTTGCCGCTGTTGACATCGACATTTAGGGTTTCCTGGTCGAAGAAATCGATTTGCCGGTTTAAGCCGACCACGCCGTTAACACTGACATTGGCGGGGGCTTTCCAGACGCCGCGGGTGGAGTCCACCATGGCATAAATACCCGCCATGGCGCCGCTTGGCGGGATAGTGGTTAACGAGGCGCCGATAGCGCGGACAATGTTTTTGTAAATGGGGTGGGAGTCGTACAGGGTGTCTTCCTGGGTGGTTTCATGTTTTTTCGCCGCGCTAAGGATTTCGGTGATCGGCACTATGACTTCGGCAAAGACTTCGATGATCTTGCTTAAGCTGTTTAATTGCTTAGCGGTATTGTTACCGTCACCGAAGAGCTTGGCGGCATCTGCTGCGGCAGGTGGCGTGGTTTTAAAGATTTTGCCCCAATCGTCGGTGTCCATAAAGTCGGTATACTTGGCTACGTCATGGAGCTTGTAGCTGGAAGTTAATGCGGCATCGGCGGCAATATCATAAGAGATCAATTTCGTCAGGCTGCCTTTGAGGGAGTCTTTGACCAGGCTGCTGATTTGGGTGACCATCAACGGATTTTTAAGCGCCGCGCCGCCGACATACCAGTTATTTACCTGCAGGGCGATATCATAGATAAAGTTGTACAGGGCTTTATAGTTATTTGCTGTGCTGCTTTTTTTAAATTCATCCAGCAACTTGGTAAATTTCTTATTGATAGTGGCCTGATCTCCCCTTAAGGTTTCCAGGCCGCTATCGACGGTATCTTTATCATCAACCGCCTGATCCAGACTGTCGACCGTGGCATCGACTTGCGGATCCGGCACCAGGCCTTTCATGGAAAGTTCGATACCGGCGCGTTTTACCTTGCCCCGGATATCCCGGTAGTGCACCGAAATCGGTAAATTGGTTTTTAGCCAGGGAGTATAGGCGGCGCCGTATTTGAGGTTGTTCATGCCGATGTTGTTGCGAAAGGCTTCATACACCAGGCCTTTCCAGTCGTAGGTATCGGCGGGCTCGATTTCTTCCTGCAAGTCAAAAATACAGACCCTGTCCTGTAGATCTTTACATTGCACCAGCGCCTGTTTTTGCAGGCCGTAAAAGTTGCCTGCATCGAGGTTGACCGCGTCCGGGAACAGGATCATGGTAGGTTCGTCCTGTTTTTTCAGTGCCGCCAGGCCGCTGTCAAAATCTGTTCTTACCGGGCCGTCGCTATTTTCTTCAAAAACCCCGACCGAGACAATATAACACTTGCCGCCGCCGTTTTTAAAGAACAGGCGGATGGCGTCGTACATATAAAATTTTGACGTCATCTGGCTGTCTGCGACCGCGAAGTTTTCGTCAAGGTTGACGTTGTCTACGTTGATCGGCGGCGCTTCGCCAAACAGCAGGTTGTATTCCGGCAACGAGGTGACTTCGGTCGGTTTTAGCAGTAAGTCCCGCTCGGTATTTCTTTTTGCCTTTTGGGTATAACCGATAAACGCCGGGATTGCCGTTTCAACTTGCGCAACCGAGGGCGGAAAAATTGATATTTCTTCAACGTAAACATCTGGGGTTTTGTAGCTTGCCATGGTTGTCGTCCTGTCCTTTTTTAAATATAGAAATACACCTGGGAGTAGATGGGTTCACTGCCGGTTTCTGTTGCTATGTTAGTAATGTCCGGGTTGGGCAAAGGCGTTTCTTCATAAACACTGTGGCCCGGTCCGGTGGTGATATCCCGTTTTAAAGTGAAGCCTTTTAGCGGCGCCTTTTTTAACGGAATTTTGGTGGTTCCCGAATCGAAGGGGATCACCTGGGTTTTGTCCGCTAACGTTATGCTGGTTTTGCGGGTAAAGTTGGCGGTAAATATGTTGGAGACTACATCCAGATTCTCCGGCGGGACATTGTCCCGGTATTTCAGGCCTATAAAATAGCGCCAGATGGTGGCGCGGTTATTGAGCCTGACGCGATAGGTTTTTGCCGTTACCTGGCCCAAGCCGTCGACGAACTGGTATTCAGCAGGTACTTCCTCGTTATGGAAAATATCAATTAAACCAAAAGGTTGCTTATTTGAAAGCTCGGAGTCCAGATAAAAGCTCTCCTGTATTTCCCCGTCTATTGCCAGGGTGTATAACCCTTGTGGCTGCAGTGATAAATCAATTTGTGCGCTGAATTTACGTAACCCGGCATTTACTTCGGGGTCAAGTTTATCCAGGCTTTGATTAAAAACCGGCATTAGCTGGCGATCTTTGATGAGCAGCTGGGCGCTGTCGCTTTCTTTTGAAAATGGATAGCTAAATTGGGCCGCTCTTAAACGGGTTTTGTCCAGGGCCGATAAGTAAGGGCTGGTGCTGTCTTGTACCAGTAGCAATTCGTCAGTGCCGTCGACATCCTGGATATTGCTTTGCCGGTTATGCAGATAAAAGACTGCCGAGCGCTCGCCGGTGAGCGGCAGATCTGAGTAATACACCAGGTTGGGGGTTTTTGCCATCAGCATAAAACGCAACCTGACGAGATCGGATAGCGGGATCAAGGGCTTTGCTGCATTGTCGGGGTCTGATTTATATAACACGATAAAGCCGCCGGGCACCTGGCGAAATAACAAGCCCTGATTTTTCAGCGCTATTTTACAGTCAGAGGTCGGGATAACATCGAAATCTTCATCCCTGTGGCTGTAGCTGTTGTCTGTCTGTTTATAGAATTCATGGAAGAATTCGACGGCAAAGAGTGTGCGGTAACCCGACTCCATTACATCCCGCTCCCTTCAAGTGCAAACTTGCTGACACCCGCCTGTTCGCTGCTGACGAGTTCTTCCTGGATGATCAACATGCGTACCTTATAGCAGATGGAGGGCAGGTATTTGGCCCCGAGGTAACCCCAGAGGTGGTTTTGCTGCTCCAGCCCCATGGTATGCAGTTCTACAATGAGTTTTTCCAGTTTGGGGTCGAGATCCGGGGTATTGCTGCTGATAAACACGCTTTTTGCCTGGAAGAAGCTCATCGCCGCCGAGAGGAATTTCAGCCCGGTTTCATAGTCGTTGAAGTTTGATGCTATCAGGATATAGAGGTTTATTTTGATTTCCGGGTTGCGGTACATTACCTGACCGTCTGCGGATTTTTTCACCGCGTTTTGCGCCTTGTTGATTTTTTCTTCTTCGATGTTGATCAAGGAAAGCCCGAGTTGGTCTTTGGGGATCACCACGGCGCCATCTTCTTTTACCAAAGGGCTGACGGCAACGGTTTCATTGCTGGTCACATTAAGATCGGGGAGTGATTTTAAATACTGATGGATCTGGTTTTTTAGAACATCCATGCACTTGTCGATCATTGCCAAAGGTATCCCTACAAGACGTCTTCGTTAGTATTGTTATTAAATAAAAGCCGGCACATGACTGCGGTCAGTTAACAGCTGGGATCACTGAGGGCAAGCGATTGGTCAATCAAAGAAAATAATGCAAAATTGAAACGGCATGAGCCAATGACTTTTGTAAATAAAGGTAGTTCAATTAATCAAAAAAAGTAAAAAAAATATCTGAAAAATTGTTAATAAAGCCGTACCTCTGATTGCACAAGTGCTTTGGAACCTAACAGCCGGGTTTAAATCTAAGTTCATAATGTTCAGGAGTATTTTTATTATGCCTTTTAACAAACAGCTTAAAGGCCACATAAGGATAAGCGCTGCTATGGTTGCCATTGACGGGATTCAAATTGCCGCGGCGATTTTTAACTGTTTTCCGCAAAAGCAGGGTAAGGAGATGATGACTGCCTTGCAGGTGCAGGATTTGCCGCTGGCAGAAAAAATTCAATCGCAGCTGTTTGTTTTTGATGATTTGGCCGGTGTTGACGATCGCAGTATGCAAACCTTAATTGCCAAGATACCACGAGAAAGCTTAAATTTGGCCTTGCGCGGGATTACGGGGGCGTGCCAGCAAAAGTTTTTTACCAATATGTCGGCCAATGCTGCGGCCATGCTAAAAGAAGCGCTGGACAATGCACCGCCTAAAGCGCTGTCGGAGATTGAAAAAGCGCGTAAAGCCATTATTGACCTTGCCCGCAAGCTTGAATCTGAGCAACAAATAATTTTGACTAATGACGGCCTATATATTGAGTAATGGCTTTCTTTTAGAAAAAGCAAAGGGGGAAGTACTTTCTATCCCCCTGGATGTTTCTGTTGCTGATTGTTGTTATCGGGCAATCAAGCCTCTTGAAAATCCGGATGCCCGGCCATGACCTTGAGTTTGTTCAAGTCTCCCTGGGCCCATAAATAATGTCTTTCACCGTCATGGCCATTGCCGTTACCTTCCCCGACAATAGAGTCTATATGCCAGCTTAAGGTGGAAAGTTTTTCGGTGACATAGGAGTCCTGGGCAAAATCATCGGCTTTAAGTTCATTAACGAGCTCTTTAATGATTTCGTAGACTTGAAAAGAGGGATAGGCACTTGCTTGCCAGGTTTTTAACAGCTTGTCTATTTCATCGAGTTTGCTTATTGGATTGTTCATCTTGCCATTCCTTTGGAAACTTGAGACTTAGTCAGCCATTTAAGATTAGACGACAAATTAAGAGGTTTCAAAGACCTGTGGCTGACAAATTTATTAATTCTATATGAAAGTTTTTTCATTGTTGTTTAATGGCCGCTATTGCCAGAAAGGACTTATGAATTTGATAAAATCTATGTTCAGCAAGTTATGCCTGGTATTTTTAAGGTATCCCGGGTGATTAGTTGAACGGCCTCAGAATGCAGGTAAAGATGATCGCCAGTGGCCTCAAAATAGAGTATATCTGCCACTTTTACCTGAAAATAACCTGTATCGGCCTTTACGCAAATTTCAATGCTTTGGTTCACTAGTTTTTGTTTTGAATTAGTCATGCTGCTTAATGGCTGCTCAATGCTAATGCCTTATTTTTGTTGTTTTAGGTGGCTTTGATATGGTCCATCGGTTTTAACCCATAATCGAGACCGGGCATTCAAAAGTGGCAATGGCCTATTGATGATAAGCGATAACAAACACCCATAGGGGCAGGGGGCATAAGCGGATTAAATCATAGCTGAAATGACGCGGCATTTCGATATCCAAAAACATGGCTTCTATCTTGTTTTGCGACAGCATTGTCAGACACGTCGGACAGTGTTTGTTCGGCGCTGGCATATTGGCCAACAAGCGCAAAGTTGGAAAATTCCCGTAAAGCGGTGGCCAGGCCTTTCTGGCCAGGGATTTATCGTTAGCTGAGGGTAAAGGAGAAGCTGTTGGAGCCAGAAAAGTTCAATCCAGGTGAGGTCAGTATCACGAGATAATTGCGATACACCCTGTTATTGATGTGACTTACCATCAATAACAGGGCTTATAAACGGTTAATCATGTATGGCGATATAGACTTCACCATATCTGACATTGCCATTTGACCATTTTAAGGTATTTCCGCTACTGTCGGTAAGGGTGTAATACAAATAGACGATACCGCTAAAATCTGTGCTGGCGGTGTATTTGATTTTATTATTCACCACTTCAAAGACTTTCTCCTGGCTCCACATGGCCACATTAAGGGTATAGCCCTCAACCCCTATATCGTTAGCCAGGGCGTCTATGGTAACAGTTTCCCCTTTGGCCAGCATGGCGCTGTCGGTATTGATAATGGGCAGGGAGACGCCATTTGGCTGGCGCACATAAATGATCGCCCTGCGCCATTCCTTGGAAATACCGCCGCGGCTGTCATGTACTCGGTAGTATATGATCTGGATGCCGGAAAAACCGTCATTGTAAGGGGCAAAAGTGAGCGAATTGCCATTTTGGCTTAAAACACCGTGATCGATATTATTTTGTGATGGCTCCAGCACTACAGACATGCTATCGCCGTCGGGATCATAATCGTTGCTGCTGGGATCAAAAGTGATGGCTTGGCCGTAACGGGATTCGTAGGCAATATCTTTAACTACAGGTAGCTGGTTAGGTTTAGGTGCTTCACCGTTTGCCACTGAAATATCGATAATGATATTGGCCAGTAATGAACCAAAGGCAGTGTAGCTGAGGATCACCTTGTCATCGCCGGCAACCTCAGAGAAAAACTGAAAATCAGTATTGCCGATAATGCTGACCTGCCCATTGGCTGCAGGACTGGCAATAGTGATAGTGACATTTTCGCGGCCATAGGCATTTATTAAAGCCGACAATGATGCGGGTTCTTCAAGCGGTTGGATCACCGTTTCATATTGAGGGACTGAAAGCGATGTCAGGTAGGTGGTGGCATTTAACTCGATAAATTCGGTAAAACCGCTGGAATTACCAACAATGGCCATTTGCGGGTTTAACATTATCGGCTCGGAAAACTCTGTTGCCGGTAGTGCGTTGGCAGCGCTATTGATAAATAATGAGCAGCCCAGTGCCGCTACTATGGTTTTAAATTTCATAACAATTCCTTTTAAATTTACGGAGATTTCATTATCGCCGGACTGCAGGTCATTTTGATCTAGGCATCAGCATAGATACGGATGTATTTAACAATAGTTTTACATAAAGGTAAAGAAAAAAACATAAGAGAAGTGATTTTTTTCACTGCAAGCTATTGAACTAAACGGTTATTTTAGATTGTATCCAAAAATAAAGTTAACATACTGTTTCATTTGAATGCAGCTGTATTGTAAAAACGAATTAAACAGCGCTATCAATTAGGACGTGTTGATCTTTTGAAAAGGAATTTTGAGAACGTCGTGCTTGAGTGATAGTGAACGCCATTGGCAGTAAAAATAACCGTGGTACAAAGTTAGTTCAGTTTTTCACATATACCAAAGTTTGGCTGTCCACGCCTGGTTACGTGGTTTCCATAAACAGTCGTTTAACTAACAAACTTTCTTCCGCGTCAACGGCTAATAGTGGACATACCCAGAAATAGTTCCTGTTTTTGTATAGAGATTGTTATATTAACACGACAGCACAATTCTTGATAAAGGCACTAACTAAAGGAAAAGCATGAATAAAACTCGCGTAAATTACATTGTCTGCATCATCACTCTTTTTTTTATTTCACTTTCGCTCAATGCAGAGATGTTAACTTCAAAAAAAGAGATTGACGATTATCTCATATCGGAAGACTACTCAGGAGTCTTTATAGCCGTTCGAGATGGTAAGGTTTTGCATGAAGGTGGTTATGGTTATGCCAATGTAGAAAAAAAACGCAAATTTAAAACAAGTGATCAATTTCGCATCGGTTCATTAACGAAAGATTTTACCGTCTTGCTCGTTATCAAACTTATTGACGACGGCAGAATAAAAAGCCTTTCAGACCCGGTAACAAAGTACCTGCCTCATTTAAATATCGACGGGAGAATAACGATTGAACACTTGATTAAGCATCGTTCCGGCATACCGGAGTTGCTAGCACTGGTTGACATAAAAAAACATTATACAGTGGACGAGCTTCTAAACTTAATTAAAGCGCAAGACTTAGCTTTCCAGCCGGGAGTGGGTGAAGCCTACTCAAATTCTAACTACATTTTACTTGGGGCAATTATCGAAAAAGCCACAGGTAGAACATATTGGGAAAACATCCAAACGCACATATTCACCCCCCTTGGCATGGTCAATACAAGTGTAAACTTCCTTAACTTAAGTACCCTCAATACTCAGGAAAATAGTCATTCTATCGGGTACATTTACAGCGGCGATACACTTAAGCGTGCAAGCCATATGGAAATGGCAATTCCTTATGCGGCTGGTGCATATTCAAGTAATTTGCCAGATCTGAAAAGGTGGATTGACTCATTATTGAATGAATCTTTGATATCTCAGAGGCAGCGTAACGTTATTTTTGAAAAAAGCTTTGGTTTTGACTGGGAAGAATGGCAAGTAGGGGGAATGAATGTTTATTCGCACGCAGGCGGTATCTTTGGATTCAGTGCTTTCATTGCTGTGATGCCGGGGCAAAAAAATAGTTATATGGTTTTTCTAAGTAATACACAAGATCAGTATTTAAATTTGAAAAGGCACTCAAAAAACATTTTTTTAAAGAGTATTCAAAGAGCCATGTGATAGCACAGACAACAGCAATACCCCTGAACTTCGATATGAGTTCATAAATAAGCTATACAATTTATGAGAAAATATATCGCGAAATTTTTATGGTCAATGTCAGCAAAGCGTTGACCATTTGAACTCACAGTACTAGCCGGGCATATTATACCAATTTTATTAAATATCTAACCATCTTCGGATGGTCTAAATCTCCAAGTCCTGCGTTGTTTTCAATCACAATAGCTTGCTATTGCTCAATCAAACGCCTTGTTCTTGAAAATTTATTCTCACCGAATTTTGCTCATCTACTTAATACAATTGGTATTATTACCATCATGTGGTGCGTGGCAGCAATAAAGGAAAGTTTAAAGCTAAGCCTCAACCTGCTCTCACTTTACCTGTATATAACAAGTTGCAGAACTTACTTATTGTTTTTAAAGGTGATTTTTAAAGAGGGATATAGTCAGTTACTCCGGCAATGTTCCCGCCAAAAACACCCTGAACACTGTGGATTTATATAGCGTTTTGTACTATACCTTAAAAGGTTAAACAACGATTTATCAACAACCAGAGGAGGTGTCTTACTTACCTGTACAGAGTTAGTAAAGAGCAATTGTTTAACCGGCAAAGTGCCGGGTAACAATTAAGCGCTACCCCTGAGTGTTGGAGCACTCAGCGGCAGCTAACCACAATAGATACTACACTACAGAGGTATCCATCATGGCTAACCCTAATGATATGCCAGAGTTTCACTCGGTTAAAGTTTCTTTAACAGAAAATATACCAAACCCCCAATACCTGCCAACAACTCATGCCGCTAATGTCACCAATACCAGTAACGGTGACAATACCTGTGTGCAGTTAACATTTATGAGGGGCCGGTATCATGTCTGAATCACACTCTACCTCACCTTCCACTTCAAAAGATGCTTCACAGGATGCTTCCCTTGAGCAGGAAGTCACCATGGAGCAGTGGTCGCGTGATTTTCTTGATCTTTGTGATGATTTTGGTCAATTCAGCCAGGAATGTGCCTTTCTCTTTGATGCATTCGCTGCGGTAGCACAAGAGCCTGAGTGCATCACTCCAGATACCAGTGAAGGTATCAGGCATGTAAATTTTTGGCTTAAATACCAGGCCATAGGCTATCGAGAGAAAATAAACCGGCTGCATGATGGCTGGAAAATACTTAAACGTAAACAGTAAGGTGGAATAAGCTTTACACAAAATAAGCCGGGTGGGTCTATCATGAGCATGGCTGAGCTACGTTAAAACTCATCTGGTTTTATTCCTTAACTAGCCGTCGAATAGTCTGGATCATCCACAAAAAACAATATGGGGCATCCACAAATTAAAGGCTATAACAATATGGGTCCAATTCTGTTTATGTTTAGTTTTTGGCTGTCTGGCTTATGCCCCTGAATCACCCAGAAATCTCGTTACTTTGTTCATAAATTATACTTGACACCTATGGTTGTTAATTATATGTTGATATTAGGTAACAAGCGGATACTTGTGTAATTAATAATTAGGGAAATAAAAATATGAAAATCAGCATAATTTCGACCTTAGCAACACTAGCTTTAGGGGCAAGTATTAGTATGACTGCCTTACCTGTCCAAGCGACAGCAGCGACAACAGCAGCAGAAAGGTGGATAGTAGCTTGCTTCAATCAGAAGGGAGGCATTATTTTTATTCAAGACTATGATAATTATAATGATGCAACACAAGCCGCAAACTACTGCACCTCTATACGTGGCTCATGGCACATTACTCACCTCTGATAATTGTTCCGGTAATTAACGGCCCCTATAAAAGGGAAGCACTAACAATAAAATGCTTTCCTTTAATCACAGCAAGCTTGGACTTCTCTTACTTCTGAGTCCCGGATAGGTCTATCAGATTTTATGTCTTTCTTGTACGCATATGTCCAGCCAGAAATAGCAATAGCTTTCACTATAGAACTTTTACCAGAGCTGTTTTCACTGTAAACATCCGCTGAACAGCATCTAGCTAATTGGCCAAAGGACTTTTTTTCTATTTCCTTAGCGCCTTGATCCAATTCGATCAGCAAAGATTGACAGCCAAAAACTGAATTACAACGATGATAATATTATGAATACCAGCAAAGGGAACAAGGGAATTTCATCTATTTTATGAACGGATATATTTCTTTCAAAAAGGCGATAATAGAAGAATTTAGAACAAGATAGACTGTCACTATCAATTAGCGGGCATCGTTATAGTTAGAGCTTGAAGTTTAGTGAAAGATAGCTTCCTGCTCTCGTTGTCCAGCAATCCATTTCTTCCCCATATGCTGGGCATAAAGGGATAGTTCTGCTAAAGAGCCCACTGCCCGGTGATACTTTTTGCCAAAGTGTTGCGCTAAGCCCATCCAGTCATCGCCAGAAAACCCTAGTTGCTTTAATAGCGGATAAGCCTTTTCATCAATATAACCCCGCTTATCTTCTCTAATGGCTTTACCGGTAGCTTCCACTAGCTCAAAGTAATTAATAAGTGAAAAAGCTATACCGTAAGGTTGGTCTTGATGCTCATTGCCAATAAAACCGAGCAAGGATTTAACCTTAAATGGAAGCAATGAAGGGTTATCTTTTTTACTGGCTTTATCATGCGCCCGCTCATAGGCCGAGGTATATTCAGACTCTTGCACAGTACTGGCCATTTTAGCGCGAATAGGGTTTAAATCGACATAAGCCATACAAGCGAGCAGCGCTTTTTCATCCAGTAAGGTTTGAGATTTAAATCGCCCTTCCCAAAAGCGCCCCTGGCAGTTATCTTCTTTATTCGCTTTACGGGCAATATATTCATTTAGACTGCGCATCAACCAGGAAATATCACTAAGCCTGCCTCGCCATTCTTCGATAATTTTCAATGCAAGTAGCCTTTTTAGTACTTGTTTTGGCTTCTCCGGATAACCAACGTTCGACTAAAGGTTTATTGGCATAGAGTTGTAACCAGCGCCGACAAACTTTTTCATGATCCCAGCTATTGGCTTCCTGTTCATTAACATATACCACTAAGTGATAGTGATTTGACATCACCGCATAAGCGGCCACTTCAATCGCAAACATGGAGGTAAGAAAATGGATACGGTCAACCATCCACTGTCGCCTGTGCTCATAATTCTTGTTGGTGTATTCATCGTCACTGCACAGGAAAGCGCGGCGAATACAGCGGGAAACAAATGGTAATAACAGGTATCGGAAAGGGAAATTTGAGAACGTCGTGCTTGAGTTATAGTGAAACACCACTGTCAGTAAAAATAACCGCGGCACAAAGGTAGTTCAGCTTTTCACATTTACCAAGGTTTGGGTGTCCATGCTTGCTATTCCAAAGAGCCATGTGATAGCACAGACAACAGCAATATCCCTGAACTTCGATATGAGTTCATAAATAAGCTATACAATTTATGAGAAAATATATCGCGAAATTTTTATGGTCAATGTCAGCAAAGCGTTGACCATTTAAACTCACAGTACTAGCCGGGCATATTATACCAATTTTATTAAATATCTAACCATCTTCGGATGGTCTAAATCTCCAAGTCCTGCGTTGTTTTCAATCACAATAGCTTGCTATTGCTCAATCAAACGCCTTGTTCTTGAAAATTTATTCTCACCGAATTTTGCTCATCTACTTAATGCAATTGGTATTATTACCATCATGTGGTGCGTGGCAGCAATAAAGGAAAGTTTAAAGCTAAGCCTCAACCTGCTCTCACTTTACCTGTATATAACAAGTTGCAGAACTTACTTATTGTTTTTAAAGCTGATTTTTAAAGAGGGATATAGTCAGTTACCCCGGCAATGCTCCCGCCAAAAACACCTCGAATACTGTGGATTTATATAGTGTTTTGTACTATACCTTAAAGGGTTAAACAACGATTTATCACCAAGCAGCGGAGGTATTTTTTTACCGGTAAATAGTCAATAAAGAGCAATTGCTTAACCGGCAAAGTGCCGGATAACAATTAAGCGCTACCCCTGAGTGCTCGAACACTCAGCGGCAGCTAACCACAATAGATACTACACTACAGAGGTATCCATCATGGCTAACCCTAATGATATGCCAGAGTTTCACTCGGTTAAAGTTTCTTTAACAGAAAATATACCAAACCCCCAATACTCGCCAGCAACGCATACCGCGAAGGTAACCAATAGCTGGAATAGCGAATGGGCCAATGTTTGTGTGCGGTTAATACTGATGGGAGGGCGGTATTATGTCTGAATCACATTCCACCTCAAATTCTGTTAAGCAGGATGCTTCTCTTGATCAGGAGGTCACCATTGAGCAGTGGTCGCGAGAGCTGCTCGATCTTTGCGAGGATTTTTGTCAATTCAGTCAGGAATGCGCCTTCCTCTTCGATGCTTTTGCTGCAGTTGCCCGAGAGCCTGAGTGCATCACGCCAGATACCAGTGAAGGTATAAGGCATGTCAACTTTTGGCTTAAATACCAGGTCATAGGCTATCGGGAGAAAATTAACCGGCTGCATGAGGGCTGGAGAATACTTAAGTGTAAACTGTAAGTGGAATAAGTTTTACACAAAATAAGCCGGGTGGGTGTACCATGACTATAGTTAAAACTCATCCGGTTTTATCCCTTAACTAGCCGTCGAACAGCCTAGAACATCCACAAACGAATTTATGTTAGCCTGTTTCCCTCTAGCTCTGTTTTATTTTTGCTGTCCAGTTTTGTTGTATTTTGACCCCTTTGCTTAAATCGGAAAGTGCTGCTATCGCTCGTTAGCTTTTACTTCTTATTTGACTCTTCCTTTGTACTTTATTTGACAGATAACAAGTTATACTTTACCTAGAAGGGAAAAAGTATCAGAATAGTCGTGATTAATCCCCTGGGCGCTTTTTATAAGCTATTGACTGTATTGGGGTGCACATGCGGGGATTGCATGGAAGTAACAAGTAAATATGGAGTTAAATGTATGAACTATAACGAAATAAACAGCATTTTATTTATTTGCATGGGCAATATCTGTCGCTCTCCCAGTGCCGAAGCGGTATTCAAACATAAAATCAAAACCTTAGGTAAAGATTTAACCGTTGATTCAGCCGGAACCGTTGGCGCGCATGCCAGGGAAAAACCCGATCAGCGGGCGCAAAAAGCCGGTAAATTACGCGGTTATTCTTTTGATAAAATGCGTGCCCGTAAAGTCACTGAGCAGGATTTTGAGATTTTTGACCTGGTGCTGGCGATGGATAAGCAAAATGTAGCCGCGCTGCAGCGAATGGCGCCCAGGCATTTGCATCATAAAATCCAGTTGTTTTTAGATTACGCGGAAAATTATAAAGAATCAGAAGTACCGGATCCCTATTATGGCGGCGCCAGAGGTTTTCAGTTTGTGTTAGATCTGGTGGAAGATGCCAGCGATGGCCTGCTGATGCGCATGGACTAAAACGATAATATTCTGAATATCAGACAAATAAAACCGCGGTAACATTAGCTGTTATCGCGGTTTTTTATGTTCAGAAGGAACGGTATGCTGCGATGACATGGATGTCAGGAAGCAGCGATGTTCAGGAGGAACGGTCAACTTACCCGTTCCTGACGTAAGTTAAGTACTTACGTCTCTGTAAGCAATGCTGCGATGACACGGATGTCAGGGAGCAGCTATGCCCAGAATGAGTATGATATTGCGGTGTTAGCTTTTTCGATGCTCGACCGCTTCTGCCAGTATATTCAGCAGTTCTTCGCTGGTGTTTAAATCAATACAGGCATCGGTAATGCTTTGGCCATAGGTTAACGGCTGGTTGATAACTACCGACTGTTTGCCTTCCACGATAAAGCTTTCCACCATGACACCGAAAATCGTGTTATTTCCCTGTTTTACCTGCTCAGCCAGTGACTGGGCGACATGGATCTGGCGGTTATGATCTTTATTGCTGTTGCCGTGGCTGCAATCGACCATGATCCTTTGCGGCAAACCGGCGCCGTCTAAGGTATCGCAGGCGGCATTGATGTCTGCTTCATGGTAGTTAGGTGCTTTACCGCCGCGTAAAATCACATGGGCATGGGGATTGCCGTGGGTTTGGTAGATACACATCTGCCCGCTTTTATCGGGAGAATATAGCACATGCGGTACGCTGGAGGCCTTGATGGCATCTACGGCGATTTTGACATTGCCGTCGGTGCCGTTTTTAAAACCTACCGGGCAAGACAGGGCAGAGGCCAGTTCTCTGTGTACCTGGCTTTCTGTGGTTCTGGCGCCGATAGCGCCCCAGGCGATCAAATCGGAAATATACTGACCGGTCACCATATCTAAAAATTCGGTGCCTGCGGGCAAGCCCATCTGGTTGATGGCGACTAAAAGGTTGCGGGCAAGGTTTAAGCCTTTGGCGACTTTGAAAGACTTATCCAGGTCGGGATCGCTGATAAGGCCTTTCCAGCCGACTGTGGTGCGGGGTTTTTCAAAGTAAACCCGCATTACGATCAGCAGGTTATCCCGGTATTTATCATGCAGAACTTTCAGTTTTTGTGCGTACTCTATCGCGGCCACGGGGTCATGAATCGAACAGGGGCCGATAATGACCAGCAGGCGGTCATCTTCGCCGTTGATAATGGCTTCAATTTCCTTTCTGCTGCTCAGGATAAAATCGGCGTCTTGTGGGCTTAGGGGGATCTGCCGGGCAAGTTCGGCAGGAGACACTAAATTTTCAATCAGTGTCGTGCGTAATTCGTCTGTTTTGATGGTCATAGCGTGTCTACAGCATGAGAAAATTGCACCTTTTTGCGGTGCAATATATATATGGGGCTAACATAGCTAAATAAGCCGGGGAAGGGAACCGCTTTATCAGGAATTTTAGCGAAAACTGGAACTTTTTTGATATAAAGCGCCTGAAAGTCTATAACTGAACGTTATATAAGCGATTCCGGGGAAAAAAGCCTAGTATTTATGTCGTTGCAGTCCGGTGGCAGAAAGTATTTTCGCGGTGATTTCTTCCACCGATAATTTGGTGGTATTTAAAAACGGGATTTTTTCCTTTTTGTAGAGCTTTTCCACTTCGCGGATTTCCATGCGGCATTGGCGGGCCGAAGCATATTTGCTGTTGGCCATACGGCCGTCGCGAATTTCCATCAAGCGCTGGGGGTCTATGGTCAGGCCAAAGAGCTTGCTTTTGTTTTTCTTGAGAAAGTCAGGCAGTTTCAGTTCGTCCATATCGTCGTCGGTAAAGGGGTAGTTGGCGGCTTTTATCCCGTATTGCAGTGCCAGGTAGAGTGAGCTTGGCGTTTTGCCCGAGCGGGAAACCCCCACTAAAATGACATCGGCATGTTCGTAGTTGCTGACATTGGAGCCGTCGTCATTGGCCAGGGCGTAGTTAACGGCATCGATACGGTAGTCGTAGTTGTTTTCATGAATACTGTGGGTGCGGTGGGCCTTAGGTTTGGCTTCAAGTTGCAGCTGCTGTTCTAATGGTGCGACAAAATGTTCTAAAAAGTTATAAATAATGCCGTCACAACTGTCTATAATTTCCCTGATTTCAGGATTTACAAAGGTATGGAATACCAGCGGCGGTTCGCCGGTTCGCCTAAACGTTTTATTGATCTCCTGTTTGACCATCTCGGCTTTTTCATGTGATTCGACAAATGGAATGGTGAAATGCTCAAATTCGGTAGGAAAAAGCGATAATAAGGCATGTCCAAATACTTCCGAGGTGATCGCCGTACCGTCTGAAATATAAAAAGCTGCACGCATCTGTAACCCTTAATGAAAACTTTCAATTTGTGTTTTGGTTTCTGTAGCGGGCAGTGTAGAATGTCTGGAGCTCATAATAAAGAGCTTTTCCTCATATATCGTTAGTTATCCATAATGGAGATTATTGTTGTGCAAGAAAACGTACTTTGGTATGAAAACCTGGGCATGGGTGATGTTGACCGCGTAGGCGGCAAGAACGCATCACTTGGTGAAATGATTTCAAATCTTGCGAATGTAGGCGTGCAGGTACCCGGCGGTTTTGCGACCACGGCTTATGCTTTTAACGAATTCCTCGAACAAAGCGGTCTTAATGATAAAATCCATGATTTACTCGACACCCTGGACGTTGATGATATCAATGCCCTGACTAAGTGCGGTGAAACCATACGTCAATGGGTTATCGACACGCCTTTTCTTCCACAAATGCAACACGATATCGAACAGGCTTATGGTCAATTAGCCGCCGGTTTTGATGATGATGCCTCTTTCGCGGTGCGCTCTTCCGCTACCGCCGAAGATATGCCTGATGCTTCTTTTGCCGGGCAACAGGAAACTTTCCTCAACGTACGTGGGTTAGACGCCGTAATGGTGGCGATTAAGCACGTATTTGCTTCTTTATTTAACGATCGCGCCATTTCCTACCGGGTACACCAGGGTTACGACCACCGCGGTGTAGCCCTGTCTGCCGGTATCCAGCGCATGGTGCGCAGTGATATCTCTTCTTCCGGGGTGATGTTCTCCATCGATACCGAATCGGGCTTTGAAGATGTGGTCTTTATCACTTCCAGCTACGGCCTGGGTGAAATGGTGGTGCAGGGGGCGGTAAACCCTGACGAATTTTATGTGCACAAGCCAACGTTAGCCAAAGGCAAGCAAGCGGTAGTGCGTCGCAATATCGGTAGCAAAGCCATCAAAATGGTGTATTCTGCGGATCAAAGCCACGGCAAGCAGGTGGAAATTGTCGATATCGACCCTGAAGTTTCCAATCAATTCTCCCTGACTGACGGTGAAGTACAAGAGCTGGCCAAACAGGCGGTGATCATCGAGCAGCACTATAAGCGTCCTATGGATATCGAATGGGCCAAAGACGGCCTGGACGGTAAGTTATACATAGTACAGGCGCGTCCTGAAACGGTACGCAGCCGTGAAAATGCCAATGTAATGGAACAGTTCCAGTTACAGGAAACGGCGGATGTGATTTGTGAAGGCCGCTCGATCGGCACTAAAATCGGCAGCGGTGAAGCGAAAGTATTGGCCTCGCTTGCGGAAATGGACAAGATCCAGCCGGGCGATGTCCTGGTCACCGATATGACAGATCCCGACTGGGAACCTATCATGAAGCGTGCTTCTGCCATTGTGACCAACCGTGGCGGCCGTACTTGTCACGCAGCTATCATTGCCCGTGAAATGGGGATTCCGGCGGTTGTCGGTTGTGGTGATGCCACCAGTAAAATTAACGCCGGTGATGCCGTTACCGTTTCCTGCGCCGAAGGGGATACAGGTTATATCTACGAGGGTAAGCTGGAATATAAGGTGACTACTTCTCAAGTAGATCAAATGCCTGAGCTACCGCTGAAAATTATGATGAACGTCGGCAACCCGGACCGGGCTTTTGCCTTTGCCAAGTTGCCTCATGCCGGTATCGGCCTGGCGCGTTTGGAATTTATCATCAACAAAATGATAGGTGTGCACCCTAAAGCACTGATTAATTATGACAGCCAGAGCGCAGATCTGCGGGAAGAGATCGATGATATCATCGCCGGTTATGACAGCCCGGTGGAATTTTATATCGCCAAACTGACCGAAGGTATCGCGACTTTGGCAGCGGCTTATTCGCCGGAGAAAGTCATTGTCCGTATGTCTGACTTTAAGTCCAACGAATATGCCAACCTGGTCGGCGGTGAAGAGTTTGAACCGGATGAAGAAAATCCGATGATCGGCTACCGCGGCGCCTCCCGTTATATTTCACAGGATTTCCGTGAATGTTTCGCGCTCGAATGTGAAGCCATCAAGCGGGTACGCAACGACATGGGCCTGACCAATGTTGAAGTGATGATCCCGTTCGTACGTACGTTAGACGAAGCTAAAGCGGTTATCGACATCCTGGCGGAGCACGGCTTAAAACGCGGTGAAAACGGCCTTAGGGTGATCATGATGTGTGAATTGCCGTCCAATGCCTTGTTGGCGGATCAGTTCCTGGATCACTTCGACGGTTTCTCTATCGGCTCAAATGATTTAACCCAGCTGACTTTAGGTCTGGACAGGGATTCCGGTTTGATCGCCCACTTATTTGATGAGCGCGATCCGGCCATTAAAATCCTGCTGGAAATGGCCATTAAAGCCTGTAAGGCCAGAGGCAAGTACGTCGGAATCTGTGGTCAGGGACCATCGGATCATGCCGACTTTGCCGCCTGGCTGGTAGAGCAGGGCATAGACAGTGTGTCATTGAACCCGGATACGGTATTACCGACCTGGTTATACCTGGCGGAGCAACACGGTAAGTAAGTTTACCGCTAATTTTTCGTGATAAAAGCTACGCCGCATAAGCTGCGTAGCCATAGAAAAAGCCCGATAATGTTTACTTTTCTGAGCACTTGATTCAGTAAAAGGTAAAATTTCCGGGCTTTTTGTTTTCTGGGTGTTTAGCAGATGTTTTTTGCTGCCGCCGTGATATACTGCACGACCTCTAATGTTGTCAGCAGAAATTTATCTTTTATGTTACCCCGGCTAGATCATCAAGACCTTGTTTCTCCTTTATTTCAAGAATTTGCCCGGTTACTTTCCGAGCAGCCTTTTACCGGCGATATCAATTGCCAGTACAGTGCCCGGCTCGCGGTGGCCACAGATAACAGTGTTTACCAGCAACTGCCACAGTTGGTGGTGCATCCGCGCAGCAAACAGGACATTCAGTTAATTGCCCGTCTGGCCAGCGACAGCCGTTTTGACAGTATAAAATTCAGCGCCCGAGGCGGCGGCACCGGCACCAATGGCCAGAGTTTAACGCCGGGGATCGTGGTGGATTTATCCAAGTACATGAACCGTATCCTGGAAATCAATGTCGAAGAGAACTGGGTGCGGGTGGAAGCCGGCGTGGTTAAAGATCAGCTTAACGATTACCTGCGCCCCCATGGTTTTTTCTTCTCGCCGGACTTATCCACCAGTAACCGTGCCACGGTGGGCGGCATGATCAATACCGATGCTTCCGGGCAGGGGTCGCTGGTTTACGGAAAAACGTCAGATCACGTTTTAGGCCTGGAATCTGTGCTCGCCAACGGCGATTTGATCGCTACTGAGCCTATGGCGCTGAGCGATGCCGAACAACTGTCACAGCAAGACTCCAGCCTGGGACGTATCACCAAAGCGGTGCTGGCGTCCTGCCGCGACAACCGGGAATTGATATTAGAGAAATTCCCGCGCCTGAACCGTTTTTTAACCGGTTATGACTTAGAGCATGTTTTTAATGATGATTTATCCCGGTTTGATTTAACGCGCCTGATCACCGGCTCGGAAGGTTCACTGGCTTTTGTTTGTGAAGCCAAGCTTAATTTAACCAAGATAGCGCCGGCAAAGACCTTGATTAATATCAAGTACGACAGTTTCGACTCGGCGTTGCGTCATTCCCCGAGCCTGGTAAAAGCTAAGGCTACCTCGGTGGAAACCATAGATTCCAAGGTATTAAACCTTGCCCGTGAAGACATTATCTGGCACAGCGTCAGCGATTTGATCACCGACGTGCCGGGTAAAGTCATGGACGGCATCAATATGGTGGAATATAACGGCGAAAGCGTTGAAGCCCTGGCGGTCCAGGTGAAAGGGTTAACCGATCAGCTCGATCTGGATATTCAGGGGGATAACGGCGTGATTGGTTACCAGGTCACCTCAGATCTGGGGAGCATCAATAAGCTTTATGCCATGCGTAAAAAATCTGTCGGTTTGCTCGGCAACACCGAAGGCAGCCAAAAGCCATTGGCGTTTGCCGAAGATACCGCGGTACCGCCGGAAAATCTGGCGGATTTTATCGCCGAATTCCGCACTTTACTGGATGGCCACGGTCTGCATTACGGTATGTTTGGTCATGTTGATGCCGGTGTATTACACGTGCGTCCGGCGCTGGATATGTGCGATCCCGGGCAGGAAGTACTGCTTAGGGAAATTTCCGATCAGGTGGTGGCATTAACCGCCAAATATGGCGGCTTAATGTGGGGCGAGCATGGTAAAGGTTACCGCAGCGAATACGGCCCGCAGTTTTTTGGCGAGCAGCTTTTCGGGGAGCTAAGAAAAATAAAAACCGCCTTTGACCCGTTAAACAAGATGAACCCGGGCAAGATTTGTACGCCGCTGGCATCTACGGAATCTCTGGTGTCGGTAGACGGGCAAAAGCGCGGTTACTTCGACCGTCAAATTCCGGTGCAGGTCAAGGACTCCTTTAATTCTGCCTTGGACTGTAACGGCAACGGTTTATGTTTTAACTATGATGTTAACAGTCCTATGTGTCCGTCGAGCAAGGTGACCCGGGATCGCCGTCATTCGCCCAAAGGGCGTGCCGGTTTGATGCGCGAGTGGCTTCGCCTGGTAGAAAATAAAGGGGTCGATATCCTCGCACTGGAAGAGAACATTAACGGCTGGTCGGTAAAACGCCTGTTGGATAAGGTGAAAACCCGTTTCAGCAATAACAACGGGCAGGACTTCTCGCATGAGGTGATGGAGGCCATGTCCGGTTGTTTGGCCTGTAAAGCCTGTGCCAGCCAGTGTCCGATTAAAGTGGATGTACCGGACTTTCGCGCTCGCTTTATCAATCTTTATTATTCGCGCTATATGCGGCCGTTAAAAGATCACCTGGTGGCCAATGTTGAAGTGTTGGCTCCTGTGATGGCCAAGGCTCCTAAGCTGGTTAACAAGGTATTAAGCTCTAAGGTTTATGACAAGCTTTCTGCCAAAACTATCGGTTATGTCGATACGCCGTTATTGTCTGTGCCTACCCTGCAGCAAAGGGTGAGCGACGCCGGGTATCCCGAATTTAACCTGCAAACCCTGCAGCAAATGCCGCTTGAAAGACGCCAGCAGCATGTGCTGATTGTTCAAGATCCCTTTACCTCGTTTTATGATGCCACAGCAGTAGAAGCCTTGATGAAGCTCAGTGCCAAGCTAGGCTTTACTCCTATTTTGGTACCTTTTAAACCCAACGGTAAACCCCAGCATGTGAAAGGTTTCTTGTCCCGTTTTGCTAAAACTGCCGGCAGTGCCGCCGAGTTTTTAAACCAACTACAGCAACTGGAAATTCCTATGCTGGGCTTAGACGCCTCCCTGGTGTTGTGTTACCGGGATGAATACCAGCAGGTGCTGGGCGATAAACGCGGTGATTTCGAGGTATTGCTTGCCCATGAATGGCTAACAAGTTTGCTGGAAAAGGGGCAATTGCCTCAGATGGCAAGTATAAGAGGTCATGGTAGTTCAGCGGATAAAGTCAGCTATAAGCTTTTTGCTCATTGCACCGAGAAAACCGCGCTGGCAAAAAGTGAAGATCAATGGGTGACCTTGTTTAACCATTTTGATCAGAAACTGGAAAAAATTGCCGTTGGTTGCTGCGGTATGGCGGGCACTTATGGTCATGAAAAGAGCAATCTGGATAACTCCAAAGCCCTGTTTGATATGAGCTGGCAGCCAAAACTTGAGCCACTTGCCCAGCAGCAGGTACTGGCAACCGGTTTTTCCTGCCGTAGCCAGGTAAAACGTTTAGGCAATATCAAACCCCGGCATCCGGTAGAAGCCTTGCTGTCTGTGCTTGGCTGATAAGCCGTTATTTATCAGAAAAATGTAAGCCTGGCCCGCCAATTTTCCCTTATTTATCGCTGGGAAGTGGGTCAGGTCCTATCAGTAATATCATAAGCTGTGTTGCAGCGCTGCTTGTGATCGGGGTAACAGTGAGAGACGTTGGCCTGTTATTGTGCTGACTTGATTTCTCTTGTTATACGCTTATGCTGTTTACACTGACAATTATTTTGGTTGTTAAGTGAACTACTTCTTAGCTCTGCTTTTTGTTTTTCAGTTTTTCTGTGCCGCCCAAGCGCAGCAGCTGGAAGTTGTCACCGATCATTGGCCGCCGTTTATTGTCGATACTCAACCTGTCTCAGGTACTGTTACCCGTAAAGTCCGGAAAATACTTGATTATGCCGGGCTTGATTATCAGATAACGCTCTATCCCTGGGCGCGCAGTTATCACCTGGGCATGACCAAACCTAATGTGCTGATTTATTCTATTTTCAGGACAAAATCACGGGAGCCTTATTTCCACTGGTTTTGTCCGGTAAATGAAGGCGTCACCGTTAACTTATATAAACTTAAGGGCAATACCAGAAATATAGATTCATTAGCCGGGGTCAGGCAGGCGCTTATTGGTGTGATGCGCGATGATCACAACCACAGCTATTTAGTGCAGCAAGGTTTTATTGAGGGGGTTAACCTGGACATTTCCGCTGACGAGCAGATAAATTTAAGGAAATTGTTTAATGGCCGCGTTGACGCTGTCGGTCTGGCCCAGGAGTCATTAGAGCACCGACTTGCAATGCTCGGCTATTCCAAGGACCAGGTCGTTCAAGGTATGACCCTGCATATTCCGGCTGTTACTAAGCACTGTATGGCACTGAGTTTAGGCTCGGATCAGGCAATCATTGAAAAAATCAGTGCGGGATTTAGCCGCTGGTTGAGTGAGAAAAAGTAAGTGTTATTGCTGAAAACAGCCTTGTAAAAAGTGCCGGAAAGCTTTTAAACAAGGCTGGTGTATAGGGGAATAACTTATTTGACCTTCGCCAGGTAATCGGCAATTGCGGTCATATCGCTTTCCGATACCGCAGCCATCATAGGTTTCATTGTCATCGACATGCCATTGTTTCTTTTGCCGCTTTTTATATCTTTCATTTGATTGAGCAAATAGGTGGCATTTTGTCCGTTAAGTTTGGGGTACATAGGGGCTATGGGGGCTTTTCCTTCAGCGCCGTGGCAGGTGGTACAGAGTTTTTGCGTGTATAAAGCCTTGCCGTCCGCCGCATTGGCTGTTGCAGTAAAGCTAAGGGTAACCGTAAGTGCTAACATGAATATTTTCATTTATTATCCTTAATTTAACTTTGTTATATTTTTAGTGTGATTAGCATTGGATTGCCGTTAAATACAGTATCAAAACTTAGTGCATGAGTTCAATGGCGGGTACTGATGAAGTCTTGTGAATTTCTTTCCTGAAGCTCTTTCCTCCGGCGGAGGTGGACAAACTATTTCTCTTTTTTGAACACCTTTTTCACTGTTATTTTCCTTTTTGGCGCAAATTTTCGCATCAATTTGTCGTTTTTTTGTGATATCTGGTCGTAATTCCTACAGAAGGATGCTGACCAATCGGTAAAATACTGTATTGATTCGTAAGCGAATAACCATAAGGTCGAAAGAAGGAATTATATAAAATGTTGTCCAGGTGGTTATTTTTCCATCAAGAGGGAGGGTAACGTTATATGTCATTTTAATGACATATAACGTCGGTATATTGTTTATCCCTGACAGGAATGGTCAGGAGTAAAGCCGAAAACCGGCTCGCGAATGCAAATTAACAATAAAAATAAAAGCGTGAAGGAAATATAATGAATAATAATAAAAAACTCAGGAAATCTTTGTGTCAGATTTCTATCCAAGCTTTATGTGCCGGATTGTTATTGCCCGGCTTGGCGGTTAATGCCGAAGTTCCCCAAGGTTATTATGATATGGCAGATAATACCAATGCCCAGGCGTTAAGGAATTCTTTGCATCAGATCATAGATGATCACCAGCGATACCCTTATAGCAGCACGGCAACTGATACCTGGGATATTCTGGAGCAGGCGGATCAGGATCCCGACAATAGCGCACATGTTATCGATGTTTATCTTAATGCCAGTTATATCAAGCACGGCGCCGGTAACAGCGATTATAACCGCGAGCATAGCTGGCCCAAATCTTACGGCTTCCCGGTCGATGTCAGCAGCAACTACCCCTATACCGATGCCCACCATTTATTTATTGCCAACGACAGTTACAACACCAGCCGAAACGACAAACCTTATGATAACTGTACCAGCGGATGCACGGAAAAACCCACCGAATATAACAATGCCCGCGGCGGCGGCGCCGGTGAGTCCAACTGGACCGGGGGCAGCCATACCGATGGCCGCTGGCAAACCTGGAACGGCCGGCGCGGGGATGTTGCCAGGGCACTGATGTATATGGCGGTGCGCTATGAGGGCGGTACACATGGTATTACCGGCCATGACGAGCCGGATTTGATCCTCACCGATGACCGCAGTCTGATGGATGCTTCACAAACCAAGGCCAATATTTCCGTGGGTTATATGGGGTTAAAGTCTGTTTTGCTACAGTGGCATAAAGAAGATCCCGTGGATGCGTTTGAGCAGCGTCGTAATGACGTGATTTACGGCTATCAGGGCAATCGTAACCCTTTTATCGATAATCCTGATTATGTTACTTGTGTCTTTGAAAACATTTGCTCGGGTATTGGCGTACCCGATACCCCTGCGGCTGTGGTTTGGATTAATGAAATTCATTACGATAACAGCGGCGGCGACGTTAATGAGTTTGTCGAACTTGCCGGCTCTGCCAATACCGATTTAAGTGGCTGGAGCCTGGTGGGTTACAACGGCAACGGTGGCGGTGTCTATAAAACTGAAAACCTGACCGGTACTTTAACCAACCAGCAGGGGGGCATGGGTACGCTTAGCTTTGCTATCAGCGGGTTGCAAAATGGCAGCGCCGATGGTTTGGCTTTAGTAAATGCCGCAGGAGAAGTGATCCAGTTTCTTAGCTATGAAGGATCCTTAACGGCAAGCTCGGGTCCGGCATCGGGCATGACTTCGACGGATATCGGTGTAGCGGAAACCTCATCGACGCCTGCGGGTTATTCGTTGCAGCTTGTTGGCAGCGGACAGGCTTACGGTGATTTTTCCTGGGCATCGGCTTCGGCTGAAACGGCGGGTAATGTCAACAACAGCCAAACCTTTCAATAAAGACTAAGCTTTTCTGTCGCTCGGAAATCGGGCGTCAGTTATATACAGGACAGGCTTTTGTTTTGTCAGGGAAGAACCTCAGCGGTTAATTTAGGGTAGGTTATCCCGGTATGATGTTGAAGTTCCGTGCAGTACAAAATGGGGAAAACCATCAAGTTTTCCCCGAAGATTTAAGTACAAGTGACTAGCTGCCATCTTCAAACGAGGCGGTAGCCGAGGCCGTACTCCAGGTACCGTCCTGGTAATTCACTATGGCTGTGGCTGTGTATTGTCTGAAAGCATAAATGGTGATCGAGCAGTATGCGCCCCCGGTGCCACAGCTTGCCGTTGCGCCGCCCCAGCTCACTGAACTGATAGGTTTACTGGCTGCGTCTTTAATTCTAAATACGGCTGTTGCTTTATTCGCACCCCATACCAAGGCAGAACAATAACCTGTTGTATACTGGTCGTAGGCTGGTGTATCGACATAGCACTCCATAGCGGCTGCATATGCTTGAGAAGTAGCGAAAGAGGATGCGACAAGAAGTCCCGCGGTTAATAACTTTTTCATAAATAATCCTTATAAATGATATCATTATTTTTGTTAATGCAGTGCTTCCATAATTGCACTGCATTGGCGATAGTATATTTTTCAACCGGTTTTGCGCAAGTATTTTTGTATTATTTTGTTACATTTTCGCAGCTATGATAGTTCAAGGATTTTTGTATCCTGAAATATTCTGTTTGTCGTCTCATGATTGATTCCGAAATATTTGCTGAGGAAAGCTCAGGAGCTTCTTGGTTAAGGCCGGGAAAGATACCGTCGGAATGTGAATGGGCAGAGACGGAGTTAATGATTGTTCTGCCAAGTGGCGCGATTGGCGATGATCTGGCTTTTATCCGGCCAGTCGAAACTTTCGTCAAAATCATAAGCCAGCCAAGCCTGGTCCAAACTGGCATCATTTAATGTCCAGCCTTTTTCATTAAGGTCAATGCCGGTTAATAAACTGAAAGTTTTACCCGCCAGACGGGCATGTTCGGGATTGTCCATTTGCCTGATAACCCAGTCCAGGTACTGGCTATCTGCCATGGCGCCAATGGCAATCAATAATAGCCGGATGTCATCAGGGTGGGCTTTTAAGAAATTTAGCCATTGGCATCTCTTGGGCTTGGCGATACGGGAAAAAACAAAAGCCACCGCATTTTCCTGGTTGGTATTCTGCTGGCTGATGAAGGGCAGCAGCCGGTCGATAAGTTGAAATCCCTGCAGGCTTATGCATTTGCAAATTAAGTTAAAATTGCCGGTGCTGAGCTCGTCGTTAATAAACGGATTGAGCACCGGCAGCAGTTCTGTATCTTTATCCGTGATCACATCCGTTAGCAAGAAATCCCGGGCGATCTTGTGCTGGCCGTTAAAACAGGTTTCAACCGCTGTCTTCAGGGATAACGATAACGGCGCTTGTTTTTGGTGGTACCTGAATGCCCGCAGACCTAAAAGCCGGTCATTGATTTTTTCTGACCGGCTAAATTGATTCGCCCAAAACTGTGCTTTTTGCCAGGTGTGCCAGCATAGCGCATCTGAAGTCGCTTTGAAAAAACGGCTGTCGATAAAGGCATTGCCAAGCATATTTTTGACATAACGGATATCGTTGAATTCAAAGGCTAAAAAAGCCACGACAAAATGCTCGTCGGCGCGGTTAGCCTCGTTCTCCAGAGATTGTTGGCATAAACTCCAGCCGTAGTCCCCGCTTAAAACCAGGCCTTCGAGGTTTGCCATCAGGCGCTGATACAGTTGGTGGCGGTATTGGGCGAATTGCCGGGTATTTTCTGTTCCAAGCAAGTCCGCGTAGCAATCGCTTGCTTCATCAAAATGGCTTTCTATCACGCTTTTGATCACGGGAGCCGGCGCCACCTCGGTTTACCCCATAATATTTTTCTTGTTGTGAAACAGCGTATCTCCCAGGCGACAGACATTTTTACCTTCAAATTTTACATCAAAGGAGTAAAGCATAAATTCACATTTTCCCCTGGTGACGCCGCTGACAACGCCGCCGACGGATCCTGCTTCATCCCCCATGGAGCTGGAATAGTTTGCTCCCTTTACCATGGCCATCTGGCCATCAACTTTTACTTTTTTTGTGCCTGAGCTGGTATCGGATGCCTTACCGGTATTGGGATAGGGGATCGGTACGGGTCCCCCTGGGGTCGGGGTTTTACAGACATCGGGAAAGACCAGGCTCATGCCGCCGCTTTGTTTGTGTACTACCCCTCTGCCGTTGGCGTATACAGTAGTGCCCATGGGTTTGTTCCGAAATATTGGGACTCATGTATATCAATAGAAGAGATTCTTCGTTTATACCAGAGTGATTGCAATAAATTTCCCGCGACCTTGGCCTTTGCTGTGACAATATCGTTTTGCCTTGATCAGCTTAATCCCAAAAAGTGCTCAGCCCTGGTTAGAGCTATGGTGATTTCATTTAACAGCAGGGGGTTTTTATGACAGTTGATTTCTGTTTTCCACAATAAACAAAAGCGGTTGAGCTCCGGCTCTAATAACAGGGTTTCCAGGGCCAGTTTGGCTTGGGAAGTTTTACCGTTAAAGGTCGCCTCTAGTTTAAATTCACATTCGGGCAGCACAAAGGTGATCAAGCCTTGTTTTGCCAGGTTGGTAAGTTCAACTTTTTCCCCACCACAAAGGGATCCGGGGAGCAGGTTGCAGCCATAGGCGCCAGCGAGGAAAAATTTTCGCTCAAAATCCAGCGGTAACAAGGGACTGCGCTGTTGTTGCCACTGACTGTCATAAGTGCCGCTATATTCTTTCCTCGCAGGCCAATGGCCGGGAATATATCCCAGGCTCCAGGGCAATACTGTGTCTTGAATGTCGGCGATAAGTTTTTCCGGGTTTTCCAGGTTAGGCAAAGGTAGCCCCTGGGTGTCGTTTTTTTTCCTGCGTCCGCAAAATCCTTTTCCTATGGGGTTTTGCGGATAATAAACAGCAGATTGTGGTGACAGTTCTTGATCGGGTAAAAAGTGGTGACAACCGCCGTAGGCATTTTCATAAGTCAAGGGCATGGAAAGTACCGGGACCGGTGTGCTGATGTTTCCCTTATGCCAGTGGCGATCGCCAAAGATACGGATATTTTTTGAAAATTTGCCTATGCTGATACCGCAGTCAAATTCGGACTCTGCTTTGCCTGTGGGAGACCAGGCACTGCCGTTAAGTACGATGTCCTGTCCGGGTTTTGCCAACAGGCATTCGCTTGCATATAACAGGCTGGATGTTTGCGGGTCGCCGATAAACTCGTCGCTGAGTTTAACCGGGAGTTGCTCTGGTGCCAGCATTACCTCAGGCAATATGCTGAAACTGGCTTTGATACACAGTACGGCAATATCTTCACCCTCAGGATTGGTGGTGATCAGGAGCTGACTGGTAAAAGGAGTGTGGTTGACCAGCTGTAACATAACCTGCCCGGTAAACTGTGATGTAAGCCTGATTGAATCAGGTTAAGTTTAGCTGAGATTTTGCCGAAAAAGCCTAAAAAATGAATCAGTTCATTTACCTGATTAGACTAGCGGATCTGTTATATTGTGCTAGATTTTTAAAGGGTGGTAAGTGCCACTTTTATACGTCAATTAAGGCTTGCGGCAATTCTGGCTTCAAAGGCCTGTATATCGGATATCAGGCCAAGTCGTTTTTCATGCATCTACCACCAGTGATTGAATAACTAGGCTGGAAAATCCATGGCTGTCACTTTAGAACTGAGCGTCGTTAATACCCAAAAGCCTCAAATATCGGCGCAGGTTATCAATATAGGTGAAGACGGAGCGACCATAGGCAGGGGAGCAGGCAATACCTGTGTGCTTGAAGATGCGAAACGTTTTATTTCTTCCAGACATGCGCAGATAGATTACTTCCAGGGCAGCTTTTTCTTTACCGATATCAGCACTAACGGTTGCTGGTTAAAGGAAGCCGATGAGGCCATAGGTAAAGGCAACAGAATAAAACTCGATAACAGCACTGCGGTTATTATCGGCCCTTATGAACTGCATTTTCTGCTCAATGAAGAGGAAAAGTCTGCTATTACACCAAGTACTGCTCAGGCAGACCAGGGCAGCGATATCTCCCGGGATGAGGGGCTATTAATCAATAATGAGCTAGATCCTGTTCAGCAAATATTAAACGGTGCTCATCCTTTAGCTGAGACAACTCCCGGTGAGAGCGATGCTATTGCAGGGGAGAGCTTGAGTGAACAAGCTTTTACCTCCCCCGAGGTTAATCAACAAAGTGAACTTTCTTTAAGTGATGGCGCCGATAGCGCGCTCGATGGTTACTTTAAGCCGGATAATGTCGCGGTGGAGAAAATTCCTACCGATTGGGATTTCAACGAAGCCGTTACCGCTTCAACCGAGCAACAAACATCTGAAGCTGCGCTTGCACCGGATAATGTTTTAAATAAACAGCAGGGTATTGCAGATCTTGATGCTGAAAAGGCTCCTGTTGACGGTACACCTGATTTGTCTGTCAATACAGGCGGGAAAGACCCGGTTAAAGAAGGCCATGACAGCTTTGATGCTGTTGCCGCCTTAAGCCGCCAGTTGGGACTGACACTTACTCCCGAATTGCTGCAAAACCCCGAGCCCTTTGTCGATAATATTGCCGATGTTGTCAATGAAGCTACGGCAGGCATTATCAAGTTAATTAATGGCCGGGCGGTCTTTAAGCAAAGTTCAAGGCTGTCGATGACCACCATCCAGCCCAGATCCAATAATCCGCTGAAGTTTTCCGTCGATAAACAAGATGCATTGGAGCATTTATTTACCCGCAGAAAGCCCGCGTATCTTGAAGCGAAAGCTGCGGTCAGCCAGGCGATCACCGATTTGCAAATTCATGAAATGGCCTTTGTTGCCGGGCTACAGGCGGCCTTACAGCAGGTACTACAGACTTTGTCGCCGCAGCAGATAGAAAAAACAGCCGCAGCATCTCCCAATAAATTGCGCAGTTTATTATCCAGCCCAAAATACTGGCAGCAGTATAAAACTACTCATCGGCAGCTTGAGAGTAAGATCACTGAGAACCTTAATGAATTCTTAGGGCAGGATTTTGCCCGGGCCTATGAGCAACAGGTGTCAAAACTTAATCAGGAACATCAGGAGTCGAGCAAATAATGGCTATATTACCCAAACTCATTTCTATTACCGTCTTTTCTTGGTTGCTTTTAACCGCCTGTGTTTCTCCTGCGGATAAAGAAAGGGGCTTTGTTTATGAAATTGAAGCGGTCAAAAATATCAATCCCAACTTTTCCGGTGATCCGTCACCGGTACTATTAAGGGTGTTTCAGCTGACCAATGACGCCAATTTTGCCAATTCCGGTTTCACTGATTTACTGGCGACAGATCTTGGCGGTTTAGGCAATGAGTTGATCCAAAGCAACGATTACCTGGTGCAACCGGGCAGCACAGAGACCATTAAAATCGATATTTCCAAAAACACGAAATATTTTGGCCTGGTATCCGGCTTTATGGATATTGAAAATGCCTCCTGGCGGCAACTGGTGGCGGTACCGGAGGAGAAGATGTCTATTTTTGGCAGGGGCAAGCTGTTGATCCGGGTAAATAAGTTAAGCATCAACGCCCAGATCCGGGAGTAAGGTTTATGCCCGGGCAAAAAAGAGTGGTCTGGAGCGAGGGCATGCTGATGCTGCCTCAGCACTTTCAGCAGCAAACCCGTTATTTTGAGCAGCTTATTCAAGCTCAGCAAAGTCATTATCAATATCCTATGTGGGGAATGGCAAGCCTTGAAATTGACAGTGCCTTACTTAATGCCGGTAAAGTCAGTCTGGTAAAGGCATCGGGTTATTTTCCCGACGGCAGCTTTTTTGAGATCCCGGATCGGGACAACTTGCCCCCGGCATTGGAAATCACCGGGCAAGATCGGGGACAGATCATTTATTTATGCTTGTATCTTTTTCACGCCAGCAATACCGAAGTTAGCCGCGACCAGCAAAAAGCCGGTTATTGCCGTTATTTGCTTGAAGAAATACCGTTAAGAGATACCAGCTGCGATCACGCCGAAAAAAATCATGTTGAGGTCTGCGCATTAAATTTAAGGCTGCTCAGGGAAAAAGATGACAGGGCCGAGTATCTCTCTATTCCGCTTGCCCGGGTGGAGGAAGTTAAAGGGGACGGCAAGGTGGTGCTTAGCCATGATTTTATTGCTTCTACCATCAATATCAAAAGCTGTGCTTATATCTGCAGTGCGCTGGAGGAGCTTGAAAGTGTTGTCCGTCACCGGGCCGAGGCCGTTGCCAACCGGGTCTCGGTGGAAGGCAAGGCGGTAGCCAGTGAAGTATCCGATTTTTTGATGTTATTATGCCTGAACCGTTATTTGCCCCGCTTAGTGCATGTCAGCTCTTATCCTTGTATTCACCCTTATTTCCTGTACCTGCTTTTTATTGAGCTTATTGGTGAATTTTCCACCTTTACCCATGCCGGTAAGTTAGCACCTGATTTGCCTATCTATAATCACCAGCAGCTAAGTGATTGTTTTCATGTGCTTATCAGTGAGCTAAAAGCTTCTTTTAGTGCCGTACTTGAACAAAAGTCCGTCAATATAGCGCTAAAAGACGGCAAAGCCGGGGTGAATATCGCTGTATTGCCTGATAAGCGGCTGTTAACCAACAGTGCTTTTGTGCTGGCGGTGAGTGCGGACATGGGGCTGGATGAATTAAGGAAGTTTTTCCCGGGCCAGGTCAAACTTGGTGCAGTAGAAGAAATTAAAGAGTTGGTGAATGTCCAGTTGCCGGGGATCCAAATCACTCCGCTGGCGGTGGCTCCCCGGCAAATACCTTATCAAAAGGGCACCGTTTATTTTGAACTGGTTCAACAGGGGCAGTATTGGCAAAGCCTGGAAACATCAGGGGGACTTGCCATTCATGTCGGTAGCAAGTTTCCCAACCTGAAATTAGAGCTTTGGGCGGTAAGGACCAGATAACGTGTCTAACCATGACGATAATACCATAGGCATGCCGAATCCGGGGGGAAGGCGGGGGGCGAGCGAGGGCAGTGAAGAAACACAAATTGCCGGCGTTGATTTTGCCCGCCGTGTCAGGGCCAGGTTGGATGCAACGCAGCCGTTGTGCCTTGATAGCCTGGAAAATCCTTTATTGGCTGCGGCGAATGATATTTTAATTTTTGTCGGCAGTGCTGCCGTTATCGCGCCGGGAACCACAGCGGAGCAGCTTAGACAAGATATAGAAGACAAGTTACTGGCATTTGAATCCCTGGCGGTTCAGGCAGGAGAGAGCAGGGAAGCGGCAGTGACGGCACGTTATCTCTTGTGCTGCCTGGTGGATGAAATTGTCCTGACTACGCCCTGGGGCAATGACAGCCAGTGGGCGCAACTGACCCTGCTGGCTAAATTACATAATGAAACCTGGGGCGGTGAAAAGTTTTTCCTGTTAGCGGGCAAGCTGCTGCAACAGCCGGGACAAAATATTAACCTGCTGGAACTGATTTATGTCTGTTTGAGTCTGGGCTTTGCCGGCAAATACCGCATCGCTAAAGATAACGGTGCAACCCTGAGCAACATTAACCAGCAGCTGGTGGCCGCTATCTCTGAAGTACGCCGCGGCGAAAATAGCCCTTTGTCCCCTGCCTGGCAAGGGGTCACGGAAGCTGGTGGGGAAGCATTCAGGTATCAGTCCCCCTATCTGCTCTTTTCGCTGATGCTCATTATTCTGGCCATCGGCTATTTTTCATTTTTCTTTTTATTACGCGGTCAGGTTGAACCCGTATACCGGCATTTATCGGATGTCGCCTGGCAAGAATTGATCAGCTGGGAAAAACAGCAGGCTCCCGATAATGAGAGAGCTACAGAAGTTGGCAGGGAAACCGGGGAGCGGGGAAATAGCGGTGCAGTACTGGATAATGTCAGGGGGCTGTTTGCACAGGATATCAGGCAGGGTCTGGTCAGCGTTGACGTGACGCAAGGTTTTGTCGTGATCCGTTTAAAGCATGCTGCACTGTTTGCCAGCGGCAGTTTGCAGCCGGATAGCCAGTTTTTACCGGAGAAGCTTGCTTTTAAGGCCCTGCTTGACGGTTATCAGGGCTCGGTGCTGGTGGTGGGTCATACCGACTCCACCGGCAAAGCTGATTCAAACTGGAGTATCTCCCTAAGCCGGGCCAATGCTGTGAAAACCTGGCTGACATCCCTGATGGACCGGCCCGGACGCATATATGCCCGGGGCGTAGCTGACAGTCAGCCGCTGGTGGCCAATACCAGTGATGAAAACAGGAGCCGCAACCGCAGGGTAGAAGTGATGCTGCTGGTTAAGGGGTTGACATCATGGCGAAAGTAAAATCGGCAATAAGAAAACTCTTCACCCTGAGCTGGTTTACACCTTTGCTGCTGGTTATTTGCTTATCCGTGATCATCTGGTTTGCCGGCCCCTATATTGCCTTTGCCGGTTACTATCCTTTATACCAGCCTTCACAGCGTTTCTTAGTGATTTTATTAATACTGCTGATCTGGGCGGTGAGCAGCTTTTATCGCTACCATCAAGAGAAAAAAAAGGAGCAGCAGCTGAATCAGGCGCTGGCCGGGGACGGACAGGATCAGGCAGATAAAGATGCCGAAGCCCTTGAGCTCAAAGAAAAATTTAGCCAGGCTTTTACCCTGATTAATAAAAATACCGGCGGGCAGCAACTGCTCAGCCGTTTACCCTGGTATATGATCATAGGATCGCCGGGTTGCGGTAAAACCACTTTGCTGGCCAATTCGGGTTTAGAGTTCCCCCTGGCCGGCCAGTTAGGTGAACCTGCGGTAAAGGGGGTGGGCGGTACAAAAAATTGTGACTGGTGGTTCAGCCGGGAAGCGGTATTGCTCGATACTGCCGGGCGTTATACCAGCCGGGATAGCCACAGTGAGCTTGACCGTGCCGCCTGGGAGCAGTTTCTTGCGCTCATTTGCAAGTTTCGTAAAAAGCCCATTAATGGTGTGCTGGTGGCCATCGGCGTTGATGAACTGTTAACGGCAAACCCGGGCGGGCTTAATGAGCAGATAAATGCTGCCAGGCAAAGGGTGAGTGAGTTAAATGCCTGCTTTGGGGTAAAATTGCCGGTATATTTGCTGCTGACGAAAACAGATCTGTTGCCGGGGTTTAGCGAGTTTTTTGAAAGTTACGGTTATCGTGAGCGCGAACAGGTATTCGGGCTGACCTTTACCGGTACCGGCAGCGGGGTGATGAGCGAGTTCGAACAGGCGTTTGCGGCGCTGACGCATTCCTTGTGCCACCAGCAGTGGCGGCGCATGGAGCAGGAGCGTGATAGCGGACGCAAGAAAAGTATTTATTTGTTTAGCCACCAGGTGGCGGCATTGAAAAACGCCTTGAAGGAGCTGGTCACTGCATTTTGCCATGAAGACGATTTTACCCGGGGGGGCATTGTCCGGGGCCTTTATTTCACCAGCGGTACCCAGCACGGGGCTCCCATAGATAACTTGCTGGCAAATGTTGCCACCAGCTTGGGGCTAAACGCCAAAAATACCCTGAGTTTTCCCCTTGAAGCGCGCAGTTACTTTATTAAAAACCTGCTGCAAGACCTGGTCTTTAAAGAAGCCAATGCCTTTGGGGTGTTCACCGCTTATGAAAAACGCAAAAAACGCTTGTTAACCGGTGCTTTTTCCCTGGCCGGCGCCATAACTTTGTTATTGGTGGCAGGCTGGTATTTCAGCTACCAGGATAATAAAGCCATGATCCGGCAAACCGATCAGCAGCTGCTGAGTTGGCTGAAACAATATCAGCACAGCGGGCAGGAGGCCATGACAGTGCCGCTGGGCTTGCAGCCGTTAAACCAGCTGGAGAATATGCTTGCCAGCTTAAAAGCGCACCAGGGCGGCTTTTATCAACTGGGACTGGGCCAGGCGGGAGCGCTTTATGATGCCGTTAATGAAAGCTATCAGCGCCTGGCTAATGTCATCGTCATGCCCTGGGTAAAAACCTTATTCGAAAGTCAATTAACACGCAGCAATGTCGATACCGGTGTTATTTTTCAAAACCTGAAGGCTTATTTGATGCTGGACCGTGAACGGGACAGGGATATCGATTTTTTAACGGCGCAGACAACTTTAAGCTGGCAGCAGCAAAACCGGCTGTCAAAAGAGCAGCTTAATGCCCTGCTGAATCATTTTCAGCATGTGCTGCGTGAACCCGGGTTAAGGGTTAATCTGGATCAGCAAGTGATCACCCGGGCACAAAACAAGCTGAAACAAAGCCAGTTAGCCGACTTATATTATCACCAGTTTAAACAGGACTATCTTGGCAATACCAGCTTTATGCTCTCCATGGCAGATATTGCCGGACCGGCGTGGCAAGATGTCTTTGCCGCGCCGCCACAGCCGGAAAAAGTACTATCTTTGTTTTATAGCCGGGAGTTTTTTGACAAAACGGATCAAGAGCTGCTGGAGGCCTTTTTACATGACAATGGCCGCTATAGCTGGGTATTAGGCGATCAAGAACAAGAGCCGGATTTTCGCCGGCTAAAAAGCGACATTATGGACCTTTATACCCGGGACTATATCAAGGCATGGAAAAGCTTATTGGGGCAATTACACATAGATGCCTTTACCGAACTCTCCAGAGGGATCCGAGCCCTTGAAAGTGCCAGCGGCAGTCACTCTCCCTTTATTTATCTGTTAAACACCCTTGAATTAAATACCCGGTTGAGCAAACCCGGTTTGATGGATAAAACCCAGAAATTATTGGACAAGGGCTTTTCCGGGGAAAGCCGGCTGCGGCGTTTAGCCGATCAGGGGGCCGGGCTTGGCGGCGAAAAGCTTAGCCCGAAAGAGCAGGTGACACAGGCGTTTGCTACTATCAATGGCGTAAATGATGAAGCAAACAAACTGGCTTACCAGGATAAATTGCTCAATGCGCTTTCGGAGCTTTTTGTCCATTTATCGCTGTTAAGTCAGCAAAGTGGCCAGGGCATTGTCTCTGAGGCTAAGCAAGAGCATAAACCGGTTAAGGGGTTAAGAACGTTTGCTGTCAGGCAAGCTATGCCGTTAAAGCGTTGGCTTGAGCAAATCAGCCAGGAAACCGAAAATGCTTTATGGTATGGCGCCAGCAAGGAAGTGGCCCGTGTCTGGCAACAATCTTATTTACAGCAATGTCAAAAGATCACCGCTCAGGGTTATCCCTTTATGCCTTCGGCCAGGCAGGAGATTTTGCTGCAGGACTTTAGTACCCTTTTTGCCCGTTCGGGATTGCTGCAGCGTTTTTATGATCAATACCTGGATAAACTGATTGATAATGTCAGTGTGCCCTGGCGCTGGAAAGGGGAGGTACCGGCAAAGTTACTATATTCACAGCAGGCGCTGAGATTTTTTCAGCAGGCAAACCTGATCAGACAAAGTTATTTTGATATCAGCGGCGACAATCCCTTTGTTGAGCTGGAGTTTACCCCGGTATATCTGGATCCCAGGGTGAGGCGTTTCAGTTTGAATATCTCCGGTCAGCCGGTAACTTATCAGTTCGGTCCGCCGATCACTAAAAAGATCACCTGGCCCGGCAGCAGGGGCGTTGAACACATTACCCTGTCTTTTACCCGGCAAGATGGCAGCGAGGTGGTGCACAGGGAGGAAGGTACTTTTGGTTTATTTCGCCTGTTGGCAAGTAGCAAGGTTAAGCCTCTGAAAAAAAACAGCTTTCAACTTACCTTTACCCTGGATGGCTATCAGGCTATTTATGCCGTGGCTTCCCGGCGCAGGGTACATCCCTTGGCTATTCCTGCTTTAGCCGAATTTGTCTGTTTGGAGCGCTTATGATCAAGGGCATAGGCTTTTATGGAAAATTACCGGCATTTGGTGATTTTATCCGCCGCAATCTAAGTGCGGTTTTTATTGACCACTGGGACAACTGGCAAATGCGCGCGATGGAAAGTGCCGGCTGGCAGCTGAAAGACAAGTGGCAAAAGCTGTATTTAAATGCGCCTGTTTGGCGATTTTACCTCAGTGAAGGTCTGTTGGATGACAATGCCTTTTTGGGGATCACTATGCCCAGTGTCGACAAGGTTGGCAGGTTATACCCGTTTACTCTGGTGGTGGAATTGGACGGGCAAGATAATCCCCTGGCTTTGTTGTGTTGCCTGGAAAGCGAACTTATTCGCCTTGAAGATTTTTTAATTGCTTTACTTGATGAGAAAATCATAGATCTTAAAGTATTACTGGCGCATTTGACCCGGGAAACCGAGGCAGCACTAACCGGTCGTTTGATCCCTGAGGCCTTGGTTTCATCATTAACCGGCGGTGAACTTTTTAGTTGTGAACTCACCGATTTGCAGGATCTGACTCCGGCAGTATCTGCCATGGCCTGTAATTTTATTAAGCATCAAACTCCTAAATATAGCTTCTGGTGGTCATGCGGCAGCCAGAGGCGCGCGCCGCAATTTAGAGTATTTGACGATATGCCGCCTGCGCAGGCCTATATCAGCTTTCTGGAAAGAGAAACTTGATGTTAACGCAAAACTGGCAAAGTCAGGCTATCAGCCATCAGGGACGTGTACGCAGTGAAAACCAGGATGCCTGTCTTAGCGACGATAACAATCAGTTATGGTTAGTGGCAGATGGCATGGGGGGAGGAAAAGGCGGCGCTTTAGCCAGTCAAATGCTTAAACAGGCCTTTGAAAATGTTCAGCTCAAAGAAACGCTGGTGGAGCGGGTGGAGCAGCTGGAGCAGCTGGTTTTTAACGCTAATCTTAATATTTATCACTATGCCGGGGAAAACTTTGCCGGAGCCTATATGGGCACGACTTTGGTGTTGCTTAACCGTTGGCATAATCTCGGTATTCTTATTTGGGCGGGTGACTCCCGTTGTTACGGGCAAGATGCCCGGGAGTTATTTTGCCTGACCTGGGATCATAACCAGGCGACCGAGCTGATGAAGTCAGGACTGCTTAGTGAAGATGAAATGAAAAAAATGCCCAAAAGCAATGCTATTACCCGGGCGGTGGGACTGGATGTGGAGTTATGCCTGGAAATCAAACTGCTGGATATGACCGCCTGGCAGTTATTTTTATTATGCAGTGACGGTATTTATAGCGAAGTGAGTGATAGTTTAATGTTTAACTGTTTTTCAACGGATAACAGCATCGAGAATAAACTGGGTGACATACAGGAGAAGGTATTAAAATCAGGTGCCCATGACAATCTCACCCTGGTTTGTGTTTATTCGGAGCTGCAGCTGGAGACTGAAATTTCCACCGCCTATTTACACCCCTGGAACAAGGATATTGAGCAATTACAATTTGATTATTATCTCGGCAATATCGCGCTGGCGCAGCTGTTAGCTAAACGGCGGAAATTGCTGGATGATCTGGTCGAGATACTACCTGGGGCTGGTGATACCCCCCGGACATTGCCAACAGGAGATATTAAGGCCTTATACCAGCTATCAGAACAAATAAGGCATAGGCGTGATCCGGTATATTTTATCTTTGCCGGTATCATAGTGCTGATTTTACTTGTCTTTATTTATATCTTTTTTGGTGTTAGCGATAAAATGTAAAGCCGGGCACTGACTGTTCATTACTTCATTTACCCATTTAATTTATGCCTGGTTATCACTTTTTATGGCCTAAGCGGTTTAGCCGGAATTAAAAGAGAGAAGTAGCTGAGCCACCACCTGCTTAATGAGTAAATCCCTGTCTTTAGCATCTTGTTTACTTAAACGCTTACTGGCCCAGCCGTGCCAGACAGGCTGTTTGCTTTTGACGTCATAAATATCGATTGCCAAATGGCCCTGGGTATAACTTCTGATTTCATTTTGGTTTGTTATCACACTACCCGCGTGGCGATAGCCGCCATAAAAGCCACGGCCCCAACCGAAACCATGGTAACTGACCGGATAAGAGGTGACTTTTATCTTGTCCCGGCTACCGACGGTAAAAGAAACGGTGAAATCGGCCCTTTCCCCGTCAGCGATATGCGTATATCCTTTGCGGATAAGTTCATCTTCTATTGCCTGGGATATTTTTAATTGAGTGATCGGACTTAATTCAGGGGAGGGGACTAGCAGGCGATCTTTGGTTAACCAGGAAAAGGTTTTATAACCTGATGTTGAGATTGCCGGATTAAGCTCATGTTTGATAGTAAACTTGGGGCTGGTGGAGCATGCTGTTAACAGTAAACAGCTAATGACTGATAGACTCTGTGTTAGCCAAGAGCGTTTATTTATGGCCAAAAGTCCAATTTTTGAGGTGAATGTATTCATTTTACTAATCCAAAGGGTTTCTGCTCACAATTAAAGCAGGTTGGTTAATGCGATACCTAAACCGAATCTCTGCTGTTTATGATTGTAATCAATCAGGCTTTCACCATAACCGCTGGTATATTGGAGATAACCGCGTAACTTTCCCCACAAAGGAAAGGTTAAACCTAATTCCAGGCCACCGTGGTGCTCGGCAAAATTTTCGCGTCCGGTAAAAGATAACTCGTATTGTTGCCATTTATAGGCGGCTTTCACTTCAAAGTAACCCATAAAATCTTCTATATCCGGATTATCATCACCTTCCGGGTCAAGTTCAAACGCCTTGTCATCTTCTTCGATACGCCACCAGGGCTTAAAGGATAAGCCAAAGTTGTTTTTTTCAAACAGAAAGTTGACGTAAAGGCGGTTCCAGCTACGGGATAACAGCTGGGAGCGGCCATTGGACTGATGTTCTATGCCCAGAGCCAAACCGGTATTGCTGTCAACCGGATGCCAGTTTAAGGGAGTTAAATAAAAAAATTCCGGCTGGTAATTGGTTTCCCTAAAAGGTTTGGAAATGTTATCTGAATACACTTGCCACCACGACTGCAAGGTAAAACCGAAATATATGCCATCACCCGGGGTAAAAAGGCTGGCATAATTTAACGGTACTTTAATGCTTAACTGAAGCTTGGCCTCTGTGTCTTCAAAGTTTTCAGCCCAGCCACCAATGGCGGTGTAAGCTTGTTTATTGATTTCATCGCTGATACTCACCGGCAGGATGTAGTTCATCTTATGGGGGGTGATCACATAGGGATCAAAGGCGGTTTGCCGTTCTGACAAGATCCTCTGGCTAATGGCCCCGGGTTTGGTTATTTTCTTTTTTAGCTCCTGTTGACATTTCTGACGAATTTGTTCAATGGTACTGTTCGCTGCTGCTGATTTTATTGCCTTAAGCAGGCACTGATCCAAGTCATCGCCTGTTGCCCCATAGCATAGAACGGGCAGGCTTAACATCAGGCATTGCAGCAAGGATAAAGCAGGGGACTTTGTCGTAAAAATTTCTGGTTTGGCCTGAAAACTATTCATGTTGCTACCTGTATTTACATTGTTTTTACTACAAGTTATCTGATATCGTCTTTTGCATGGTTTTGGTCCAGCTGTCGATCAAAGGTTTGACTTTATCTAAGGTCAGCGGGGTTTTATCGTTATCCAGGGTTTCACCTTTACCGCTTTTCACGGCTGCGGCCATTAATTCGCCGGATAATGAATCTACCACTTCCGCTTCTACCTGAAGCTGAACCACGACATCACTCATGCCGCCAGATGCGGCGGTAACAAGAAAGGCAATAGGTATGTACTGGTAGGCTGCCAGGGATTTATCCGTGACCTTAACACCGGTAATCGCCATTTTCATGCGCAGGGTTCTTTCTCCGGGTTCATTAACGACCTGGACGTTTTTGGCTATGGCTCGCCGGAACTGACGGTTAAAGTATTGGCTGATCTCGGTTAATACTTTTTTTGATATGGTATCGCTGGCCGGCGGGGCGGGGTAATAGGAGATAGGATCCAGTAATACCTTGGAATAGCTCCTGCCTTTAATTTGTTTGCTGATAAAACGTTGCAATTGGGAATCATCTTGAGCATCAACCGGTTTTAACAGTGTATAATCACTTAAAAAACCGCTGAACTGATTGCTTTGCACTGTTTGGCTAGATTCTGTGCCGGTTGAGCCGCAACCTAATAATAGCAGTATTAATAACAGCGAAAAATTCTTCATTGTTACACTCCTTATAACCTAAAAATTAAGAAAACGATAAGTTGGCTTTAGCCTAGACGATGTTTTTGGGATTATCTAGGCGATTGTTTTTTTTCCGGAATTTTACACTTCAATTCACCCCGGCGCGCATATATTGAATAATGATCGCATTGGAGATAGCGATAAAAACGCCCCTACCAAAGGCACCATCACAAAAGCTAACGGTGAAGCACCGTATTTTGGGGGGACAGCGGTTATATTGGCAATGGCGGTAGGGGTTGCTCCCAGGGCCAGGCCGGCGTAACCGGAGGAAATAATGGCGGCATCATAATTTTTTCCCGTCGGCCAGCTGATTTTTTCCCAGATAAGCGGCACCGAATTTGTTAATAAGATACCGCCAAAAACACAGGGCACAAATGGTAAATGAATGCCAAAGGCGAGCAGAAACCTGTGCAGCTGAATGCCGATAGCTATGGCAAAAGCAAGATTAAATAAACAGGAAAAGACTGAATCTACGGTAATTTTTTCTTTGTGTTCATTGGCAATGGGCCGCCGCTGACGGGGCGGGAATATTATAGTGCTTAAAAAAATGGATTTTACGGTTGAGGCAGCGCCCTAAAAACAGCACCAGGATGGCTGAAATAACGGCTTGCCTTGCATTAAGTTCCATAAATGACTTAGCTTCACCTTGCTTTTGTAACTAATTGATAAATACTGATTAAAGCCTATATCATTTTTAAAAAAAATTACTAGGCTTACTAGGACTTTATATTTTTTATTTTTCGGGGTCGGTTTCATTTACTGTTACCGCTATCAATAAAAGCTGTTAGCACAGGGACAGGGAAAATAATGTAGCAAATGATTAAAATATGAGCCGCTGAACCATGCCCCGGGAGAAAAGTGACAAGGGGAAAATGAGTATGAATGCCTTTTGCAGGATCTTATGTTTATTTTTCGGAGCTGGTTTACTGCTTTCCTGTTCGGATGGAGGGAATATCAAGGTTAACCCTGAGCCGGTCCGGCCGGTTAAGTTTATGGAAATAAATCTGTTAACCAGTAAACAGCATCACTTTCCCGGGGAGGTGAAAGCCAGTAAACAGGCACTGCTTGCCTTTAGAGTACCGGGGGAGATATTAAAATATCATGTCGTTTCCGGTCAACAAGTAAGCCAGGATCAATTACTTGTTGAGCTAGACCCGGTTGAGTACCAACTTTTGGTCAATGCCAGGCAGGCTAATTTTGAACTTGCCCGGGTGCAATACCGGCGTGCTGCGGTACTGGTAAAGGATTTTTTAATTTCCCAGGAGGACTTTGACAATGCCAAAACGGCGCTGCAAGTAGCAGAGTCGGCATTAAAAACGGCACAAGCCAACCTTTCTTATACCAAGTTTTACGCCCCTTATAGTGGTGTGGTCGCCGCCACCTATAAACAAAATTATGAATATGTGAATGCCCAGCAGCCGGTATTATCGTTTCAATCTGTTAATGCCATAGATATTGAAATAGCGGTGCCGGAAAGGTTAATGACGGCATTGAGAAAACAGACAAATGCCGGGGCCAGGCAGCAGGCACAGATTGCTTTTGCCGTGGATGCCAGTAAAAAGTATCCTGCCAGCTTGAAAAATATCGGTACCGTTGCCGATCCGGATACCGGTTCTTATAAGGTTAAGCTGACCATGGCGCAGCCAAAGGAAATCACCTTGTATCCCGGCATGGCGGCCATGGCCAGCACCAGCTTACAACTGGCGGATAATGAATTAAATGCCCGCATTCCCGCCAGTGCCATAGTTTCAGAGGGAGAGCAGCGCTTTGTCTGGCGCATCAACCAGGAGCAAACCCTGGAAAAGGCCTATATCACTTTGGCTGCCAATAACCAGCTGACCTCTGGGCTGGATGACGGCGACATTATTGTTACCGCCGGGGCCGGTGAATTGACCCCGGGACAAAAGGTGAAAAAGTGGCAAAAAGAGCGGGGACTTTAATATGAAGCATCACATGTTATCTTGGCCGGTGGCCTGGTTGCCGGTTTTGCTGCTTTGCAGCCTGCTGGGGGCTTGTGGCAAACCCGCTACTCCTGAGGTGGTTACTCCGCTTGTTGATGTCTTTACTGTGCCGGTAAAAAATGAACAGGATCTGCAAAAATTTCCTGCCGTGGTCCAGGCCAGTGATTTAACATCATTAAGTTTCAGGGTTAGCGGGGAATTGACACAAATCCCGGTCAGCAGTGGACAACAAGTAAAAAAAGGCGACTTAATAGCCAAAATCGATGCCACGGATTTTGAACTGGCGGTAAAAGATAAAAAGGCTAAAGTTGCCCTGGCGAAGGTTTCCATGCAGCGGGCGGAAAAAATGGTCGCCCTTAAAAACATGTCTCAGAGTACCCTGGATGAACTCGAAGCTAAATATAGTATGGCACAGGCGGATTATGAGTACGCCAGGGTATTGTTAACCTATGTTGAATTAAAAGCACCGTTTGACGGGATTATTGCCAGTGTGCCGGCGGATAATTACCAGACCACTGCGCCGGGTCAGGTGGTGGTAACCATGCACCGCATAGATAAACTTGAAGTCAAAGTTAACCTGCCGGATGTCATTTTGGCATTAGCGGACAGTAATAATGAAGAGCGGGAGTCGATAACTTTAGATGTTAGTCTGGATGCTTACCCCGGGCATGTTTTTAAAGGCCGCTATAAGGAACACACCACAGAACAAAGCAGCGAAAGTAAAAGCTATCAATTGATCCTGGAATTACCCCGGGACCCGGACAGAGTCGCCCTGCAGGGCATGCCCGGCAGTGTTGAAATAGATCTGGCTAAATTAAACGCGCAAAACCGGATGATAAGCGTACCGCTTAAGGCCATTGTTTTGCCCGATGCTTACCCGCTAACCGGTGGTGAAAAGCTGTTATGGCGTATCAAAGGTGATTTTAGTGTCGAAGCGATCAAGGTAAGAGCCCACGGCCTGGCAGACAGCGCCCATATTGGAGTGTTGGGGGAGCTTAATGCCGGGGATAAGATCGCGGTATCGGGGTTGAGTTATTTAAAACCGGGAATGAAGGTCAGGCTTGTGCAAAGTTCAGCTGGCAACAAGGAGCAAACCTTATGAGTGTCGCCGAGTATTTTATCAAGAATAAAGTCATTAGCTGGATGTTTACCCTGATCTTGCTCCTGGGGGGGACTTTCTCCTATCTGGGGTTAGGGCAGCTCGAAGATCCCGAATTTACCATTAAAGATGCCCTGGTGATCACCTCTTACCCGGGGGCAACCCCGTTGCAGGTGGAAGAAGAAGTCTCTTATTTAATTGAAAAGCAGATCTTAACTTTGCCCTATGTTGATGAAATAAAATCGATAAATAGCCGGGGCTTATCGCAGATCACCGTGACCATGAAAAACCAATACGGCGCCGAAGAATTGCCGCAGATCTGGGATGAATTACGCCGTAAAGTCAATGATCTTAGCCCCCAGTTACCTCCGGGAGTAGGGACTCCCAGGGTCATTGATGATTTTGGCGATGTTTACGGCATTATGTGGGCGGTTACCGGAGAAGGTTTTGCTTATAACGACTTAAAAGATTATGTCGATTTCCTTAAACGCGACATTGAGCTGGTTGACGGGGTGTCTAAGGTTTCAATCGCGGGAGAGCAGCAAGAGGTGGTATATATTGAGGTATCCGCCAATAAAATGGCCAGTTTAGGTATATCACCCGACACCATTTATAGTTTATTGACCTCGCAAAATACCGTACAGGCCGCCGGGGCTATCCATGGCGGAACGGAATATATTTATGTCCATCCAACCGGGGAGTATAGCTCGGTTAAAGCGCTGGAGGATTTATTAATCACCAGTTCGGGCAGCAATAAGCTGATTTATCTTAAGGATGTTGCCACGGTCTCCAAGGGTTATAAAGAAGTACCCGATAACCTGATTAATTTTGACGGCAAGCAGGCGATAAATGTCGCGATTTCTTTTGCCAGTGGCGTCAATGTGGTCAAGGTGGGTGAGGCGATAGATAAACGGCTGGCTCAATTAGAGCAATTTCGGCCGGCGGGTATTAATATCGGGGTGATTTATGATCAACCCAAGGAAGTGGATAAATCCGTTGGTGCCTTTGTGTTAAACCTGGTGGAAGCCGTTGCCATTGTTGTGGTGGTACTCCTGGTTTTTATGGGATTAAAGTCCGGGTTATTGATAGGTTTGATCTTGTTGTTAACCGTACTGGGCACTTTCTTGTTTATGAAATGGTTTGCCATTGACCTGCAGCGTATTTCCCTGGGGGCGTTGATTATTGCCCTGGGGATGCTGGTGGATAATGCCATCGTAGTGGTGGAAGGGATCCTCATCGGCCAGTCGAAAGGGCAGAAAAAACTGGAGGCGGCCAAGGCAATTGTCGGGCAAACCATCTGGCCGTTGCTGGGGGCCACGGTTATCGCGATTGTCGCTTTCGCGCCGATAGGCCTGTCGCCGGACGCCACCGGCGAATTTGCCGGCACCTTATTTTGGGTATTGTTTATTTCCTTGTTTATCAGTTGGATTACTGCCATCACCCTGACGCCGTTTTTTGCTCATCTGCTGTTTAAAGAAACCCCCGAGCAAAACGGGGATAAAAAGGAAGCACAGGCGGATCCTTACCAGGGAGCATTTTTTACTTTTTATAAGGGGTTATTAGATATTTGCCTGCGTTTTAAGGCATTGACCATGCTGGTGGTGATAGGGCTTTTTGTGCTCTCTGTCTGGGGTTACGGCCTGGTAAAACAAGCCTTTTTCCCGCCTTCTACCACACCGATATTCTTGATTGATCTCTGGATGCCCCAGGGCACGGATATCCGCGACACCGCCGCGATTTCAGATATCATAGAGCAGGAACTATTAACCTATGAGCAGGTAGAGCATGTGACCGCCACCGTAGGCAAAGGGGCGCAACGTTTTATGCTCACCTATGATGCCGAGCGCAGCTATGCCGCTTATGCCCAGTTGCTGGTGCGGGTAAAAAATTCGGAAGTGATTGTGCCGACCATGGAGTTAGCCCAAACTTATGTTGATGGCAATCATCCGCAATTGATGACTAAATTTAAACGCCTGGAAATAGGGCCTTCGCCTTCGGCCAAAGTTGAGGCCGAATTTACCGGACCCGATGCCGATGTCTTGCGCCAGCTGGCGGCCCAGGCAATAGATGTTTTCCACCAGGCGGGAGGCACGGTCAATGTCCGCCATAACTGGCGCGAACGCACTAAAGTTTTTCAGCCTCATTTTAATGAAACCCAGGCGCGGCGACTTGGCATAACCCGTCAGGATGTCGATGATATGTTGCAGATGAATTTGTCCGGCTTGACTATAGGGTTATACCGGGAAGGGACTTCGCTATTACCTATTATCACCCGTTTATCTGCCAGTGAAAGGGAAAGTGCGGTGGAAAGTCTGCGTATCTGGTCTCCCATTTATCAGCAGCTGATCCCCATCAGGCAGGTTATCGATGATGCCGTGATCATCTGGGAAGATCCGCTGATCCAGCGCAGGGACAGAAAACGTATGATCACCGTGATGATGGATCCCGACTTTAAAACCGGGGAAACGGCGACCTCGCTAAGGAACAGGGTGATCAGGCAAATTGAGGCCATTGACTTGCCTGTGGGATACGCGTTGAGCTGGGGTGGGGAATATGCCGATTCCAGCGAAGCTTCTTCGGCGATATTTTCCTCTTTGCCCATGGGCTATCTGGTGATGTTTTTGATCACGGTTTTTCTTTTTAATGCGGTGAAAAAGCCCCTGGTGATCTGGGCCTGTGTACCGCTTGCCCTGATTGGCATAGTGGCGGGTTTGTTGATCCTCAAAAAACCCTTTGGTTTTATGGCCTTGCTGGGTATGCTCAGTTTATCCGGTATGCTGCTTAAAAACGGTATCGTATTGCTGGATCAAATTAATATCGAAATGCACAAGGGGCTTGAACCCTACGAGGCCGTCTTTATCTCGGCGGTTAGCCGGGTACGCCCTGTGTGTATGGCGGCGATCACCACCATATTAGGCATGTTGCCGCTGCTGCTGGATGCTTTTTTCGAGTCGATGGCGGCTGTGGTGATGTTTGGTTTAGGGGTTGCCACTATCCTCACCCTGATAGTGGTGCCTGTGCTGTTTTGCTTGTTTCATGGCGTTAAATACCGGCCTTTGGCTGAGTTTAACTCAGTTTAACCGAGCTGGGCTCAGGCGAAGATGAAAAGGCATTTATGTACACAGCGCTAACATTAATCACGGTATTGTGATGTTTTTACATCAGCAGGTAACAAACAAGTATGGCTTCATCGTTTTATTATGCAGCCTGGTTGCTTTATTGCTGCTGCCTTCATATTGGCAGGGGCAACATAAGCAAGTGGTGATGGCGCTGCTTTTGCTGGTGGTCATGTTATCTTTTTTGAGTTTGGTTGCCCGCAAGCGTGTTGAAATTATCCTGGGCACTCTTTTGTCACTGCCGGTGTTGTATCTGAACCTGCATAATCTTTTTGCCGGTGGGACACAGGTAAGCGTACTGGTATATTTTCTCAATGTCTTGTTTTATCTGTTTATTGTTTTTGAATTGCTCAGGCATATTATCAGCCAGAAATTCGTCGACTTTAACCTGATAGCCGCCATCATCGTCTATTTAATTATTGGTCTGCTGTGGGCTTTTATTTATCTTATCCTGGAAACACAAACGCCCGGGGCCATTTTAGGGGAGCACAATACCGGTGTGGAAAATATGCTTTCAACCTTGCTGTATTTTAGCTATGTCACTATGACTACCCTAGGTTATGGTGACATTTCACCCCATACGGAACTGGCAGGGAAATGGGTGGTGTTAGAAGCAATTATCGGCCAGTTTTATATCGCTATACTCGTGGCCAGACTGGTGAGTTTATATGGCATGAAAGTTCCGGATTGACTGTTTAATCCATCGCTTAATGGTGAGCCATTGTTTATCCTAAACTGTTTGGTCGAATAAACTGCCCTGGCGATTATCCAACTGGCTGACAAATTCGCTGCTGATAAAAGCATTGCGCCTTTGCGCTTGACTGGCCTGTCCGGAAAGTTCGACAAAAGTCTCATTTGGGGCTGCTACTGCGTTGCTATTGCTGGTTGATTGTTCTGCTTGAGTACTTTGGGAAGTCTGGGTGTTGTTTTGTATCTCTTGCTGGTTTTCATTAAATTGCTCGATAGCGTTTTCGGCAAGTTCTGCCTGTTGCTGCTGTCCGGCAAAGCCGACAGCGGTTGATCTGACCTCATCGGCAGAGGCGTCGGTGGCATTAACTACTGCGGCAGCTTGCCGGGGAGAAATATTCAATTGATTTTGTTCATTTTCATCCCTGGTTGCCTGGGTAAAAGTTTGTGCCTGTTGTCTCTGGCTGTTTTGTTCAAGACGGTCTACTGCCTGCTCCCGGCTGATGTCGACGGAAACCGATCGGTTATTGCTATTGATTTCAAGATTGACGCTATTTTGTGATCTGTCGCCGTTCTCGACATTATCTTCGTTCGGACGTACGGAAACATTGTTATTGTTGGCGGGAATGTTGTTGCTATTGCCGTTATTTTGCAATCTGTTTGCGTTGGTTAACGGCGAAAAACTGCTGGAAATGGGGCCCATGAGAGTGTCCGCTTGCTGATATCACTTAAGCCAATTATACCTCAGGAGGCGACTAAAAAATAGCCGGTTTGTACCTGTTGTTGATTAAGCACAAGAGGGAAGATGGGATATTGTAAAAGAATATTAACATTTGAAACTTTTACTAACAGCAACAATAAGTTTCATATAAGCTGGATATTAGAGGAAGCCTTTAATTCGCTTTAGGAGTGCTGATGAGAAAAACCGCGCAGTTATGTATATTGTTATGTTCACTTACCCTGACGGCTTGTCAGAGCACTAAATTTGAGTCGCCGCCGGCCACTCAGGTCGACACCAGTTTCTATCTTGACGAAAAATTCCCAGATTATAACCTGGTGGATGTCGAGAGCACTGAAGAGATTTTTGCCATTGATGATGAAATGCGGCTGATGGTCGCCGAGCAGGTGGCGCCCGAGCATAATTTTAAAAAACGCGCGATAAAACTGCTGCGTCAGATCTTTAAAAAGGATAATTTAGGGCTGGCTTATCAAAGCGGCGCCAATGTTATTGCCACAGATGCCTACCATAAAAATATTGCCAACTGTTTGTCGTTAACGATCATGTCTTATGCCCTTGCCCGGGAGGCGGAGCTTAATGTCAGTTTCCAGGAGGTGCTGATCCCGGAATATTGGGTGCGTCACGGCGAGCATAATATGCTTACCGGCCATGTTAACCTGCGTTTGACGGCGGATAAAAGACCCAGTGAAACCATTATTTTCGGCGGCAACGACATCGAAGTCGACTTCGATCCCTTTGTGATGAAAAAATCATTTCCAAAAAGAGCCATTACCAGAAATACCGTGCTGGCGATGTTTTATAACAACAAAGGCGCCCAGGCGATGGTCAATTCAGATTATAACGGCGCCTATGCCTATCTAAAAGCGGCGACTTTGAGCGATCCCGGTTTTAGTACGGCTTGGGGTAACCTGGGGTTATTATACAGGTACAATGAGCAAAGAGAGCTTGCCAAACGGACCTATCGTCATGCGATCAGTTTAAGTAAGCGTAACTTCACCGCCATGAGTAACCTGGCCTTATTGCTCAAAGGCGAAGGTAAGATTGAGGAAGCGGAAAAGATCAAGCAGGGTATTGTCAGAAAACGCGAAAAAAATCCTTATTATCATGCCTTGCTGGCGGATGAGGCCTTTCATAACGGTGATGCCGACTTAGCCGTGCGCCTTTATAAAAAAGCCATCAGGCTCGATAACAAGGCCCATGAATTTTATTTTGGTCTGGCAAAGGCGTACTATCAACAAGATAAACTGGACTCGGCAAAACGGGCGATGAAAAAAGCCATCGCTTTAAACCGGGTACCCAAGACAGAGCATGAATACCTGTCAAAATTAGACTTCTTAAAATCGGCAGGAAAAGAGCATAGATAACCTGATAAGACTTTTTTCGACATGGCTGGCCCTGATATTTATTCCGGGTTACGCCATGGCGGTTCAACTACCTGCTTCTCAGGCGCTGGTATATAACCAGGAGCAGTTACTCTCGCATGTACAGACCCTGGCCTCGGATGAATTCTCCGGCCGTGAAATGGCGACCCTGGGCAATGAAAAAGCCCGCGTCTATATTATTAATGCCTTAAAGCAGTTAGATGTGGCGCCGCTGGGGCAGGACTACCGCCAGGTATTTAACCACAAATCTGATGTCAGAGGCGCCAATGTGATCGGGGTTATCCCGGGAACAGAGTTTCCACAGCAATATATTGTGCTTTCTGCCCATTTTGATCATATCGGCAAGGGGACGAGAGTGATATATAACGGCGCCGATGATAATGCCTCAGGCACTGCGGCCTTATTGAGCATCGCCGAGCAGGTCAAACAGGCTCCTTTGCGCTACAGCTTGATTTTATTGTTTAGCGACGGTGAGGAGCTTGGCCTGGTGGGCGCCCATGCTTTTATCAACTCATATCAAGGGTTACTTGGCGATATCAAACTCAATATCAACCTGGATATGATCGCCGGTGATCGCGGCACAAAAAAATTAAGGTTTATCAGTAAGGGCATCGAGACCTTACTCGATGAGCAAGGGTTAAAGAGGTGGTCTGAGTTAAGGGATTCAGCTGAGATCCAGGTTAAAAAAGGCTTTAAATCAGGCTCAAGCAGTATTACCCGCGGCGCAAGTTCGGTCAATAACCGTATCAGGTGGCGGGCCGCCAGCGATCATTATGTTTTTTATAAGGCGAAGATCCCCTTTGTTTATTTTGGCGTTGGCACCCATAAGAATTATCATACCGGCAACGACGATTTTAATGGTATCAACCAGGCATTTTATTTAAGCGCGACCGCGTCAATCTGCCGGCAAATCTACCTGCTGGATCGCTTGATGACAAACTGACTGTACTTTTCCAGCAATATCCCTGCGCGATTTTTTAGGGAAATTCTACCCTCAGGCATTATCAAATGTTATCTATGGGGTTATAATTGCCCTTTGGTATCAAGCAAGCGCTTAAATAGGCGCCCCAACAAGGTTCTGTCATAAATGGATAAACATTTTATCACTGCCCAGCAGTTGCTGGAAGATTCGTTTCGTCTGGCGGCAAAAGTATATGAAGATGGTTTTCGTCCTCAGTTTATTGTCGGTATCTGGCGCGGCGGCGCGCCAATAGGTATCGCTGTGCAGGAATACTTTGATTTTAAAAAAGTTGAAACGGACCATATTGCGGTGCGAACTTCTTCTTATTACGGCATCAATCAACAGAGTAAAGAAATTAAAGTCCATGGTCTGCATTACATCATTGAAAATGCCAATGCCGATGACGGTTTATTAATTGTCGATGATGTTTTTGATTCTGGCCGCAGCATCGAAGCTTTGATCAAGCAGCTGAATTTGTTGACCCGTCGTAACATGCCACAAGATGTGCGTATTGCCTGCCCCTGGTATAAGCCGAAAAACTCTAAAGTAGATTTGGTACCTGATTATTATATTCACGAATCAGAAGAATGGCTGGTGTTCCCGCACGAGCTTTCCGGATTAACACCGGATGAGATCATTGCAGGTAAAAAAGATCTGGGCAATATCCACCATTTATTGGTGTAGGGTGTCAAGCGCTGTGTTTATTTCGCGCTTGGCAAACGGCTTTACTCAGGAGTTGAGTTAAGCATTTATGTTAAAACGTCGATTGTGTTGTCACATTCGGCGTTTTTTCTTTTATGACCAGCTAGTTTGGTCTGTCCGGGTAACCCTTGGCAGCCGAAAGAGCAGGGGGCTTATCTATGGTTAAACCGGCAAAGACTAAACTATGCCGTTATCCTTTTACAGTAGTACCGGGTTATGGCGTGGCATCGGGCCGGGCAGACGATACTCCTTATCTCGAAGGGACGATAGCCTTGCAAAAACCTTTCTTTTCGGCCTTAGGGTTAGATCTCAGTAGCTGTTTTAATGGTACCATCAATGCCGCTTTTGACTGCGCTCAGGTGAGTCTGAACTGTTGGGATCACCAGTTTTCACGGGTAAGCTGGTTTGCCGCCTTACCAGCGGAAGATTTCAGGTTTGTCAGCTGCGAGTTGCTCAGGCAAGAGTCTTTATCGGCAAAGCGCTACCCGGCCTATATTTATCAGGTGGCAGCCAGCAGTAAAGTTGGCCATGTTCAGCCCGGCAACGTGTTAGAATTACTGGCGCCTGAAATTACCGGTTTAGCTTATGGTGATGTCATGGTGCTGGAAATAAAAGAAAATATCCTGGCGTTTGCTTGATGGCACTTTATCTAGGCCCAGGTATTGCCAACATAACTTTCCCGACAGCGTCTTAGCTATCAGGCGGTAAAAAAATTAAGGTGTAACCGATGAAAAAAATTGATCTGTGTAGTTGGAACAGACGAAATCATTATGAATTTTATAAAGACTTTACCGATCCCTGCTTTAATCTCTGCGTCAGTGTTGATGTTTCCAATGCGGTAAATTACGCCAGGCAACATCAACTCTCGGTTTTTTTGACTTTGCTGTATTTATCCAATAAAGCCACCAATGCCGTTGAAGCATTTCGAAGACGTTTAGACAGCGAAAAAAATGTCTGGCAAGTAGATTGTACCCGGCCTTCCGCCACTGTGCTAAAAGAAGATGAGACCTTTAATTTTTGTGACTTTACTTATACCGAAAAGCTGCAGGACTTTGTGCGAAAAGGCAGGGAACAAATGCAAGAAGCGAAGTCAGAGCCGGCGTTAGTGAATGTCAGCAATCACCCGGAGCAGATTTTCTATTCGGTTATCCCCTGGCTTGAGTTTACCAGCTATAAACATGCCGCCAATGCCGGTTTCAATGATGTGCCGAAAATTGTCTTTGGTAAAATAACCGCTAAGAATGCCTCGGCACCCGACGAAGAGCGTTTGATGATGCCGGTATCGGTTGAACTTAATCATGCGCTGGCGGACGGTTTGGATATCGCAAGATATATCGCCGCTTTTGAAAAAAACATCGCAAGTTTATCTTAATTCACCTTACTGGTTTCTTGTTTGCGCCGGAGAAAAAAACAGCACTTTTTCCGGCGCCAGGCCCCGTTTTTAGCGGATTACACAAAATTACAAAACCTTACCCTGTGTTTACATGAACGTGCACGTAAATTGCTGATAGTTAGCCGTAATTAAATAAATCCTCAGATTTGGAGCTAACAAATGAATATTAACAGCACAAGCCCGTCACTGGTGACCAGTACGCATTCCTACATGGATTATCAAAAAGCGACCCAGGAGCAAATTGAAAAATTCCAGGCGACCATGCAGGAAAAAACACAGGATAAAACCCTGGATGTCAGCGACAAAGGTAAAATTCACAACTATATGTCCGGCTTAAGTGCGGAAGAAAGAACCGAGGCGAAGACCTTCCTCGATTCGGTGAAAAGCGCGAAAGAAAAAGGCAGCTTCGATGCCGCAACCTTTGCCGGCCAGGCGCCCGAGTCCATTAAAAATATGGCCAGCGAGTTTGGTGTTAATTTAGAAGACATGATTGGTAAAGCGCCGAAAGATAACCCCCTGATGAATGCCCAGGGCACCTTTAAAGGTGGTACAAACCTTTACCAGCAGGTTTCAAAGTTAAATTCAGGGCAAGAACAAACGGCATCGATTATGGATATTTTAGCCGATGAGCAGGTTTAAGGCGCAGCTATCAAGTGCTTTGCCATGCGGCAATTTATTACCGCATGGCAATTAATTGCCGCATGGCCGGCGACCTTTTACCCATACTTGAACTCAGGCGGTAATTCATCCATTATTAAGCAAGTAACTACCACTGACAATTATTGCAAGGTTTTGTTATGAGCAAGGATGAATTTGAACGGATGAATTTATTATCGGAAAAGGCCCTCCATCAAACAGCAAGCTCAGTTGAAATGGAAGAATTTCATCAGTTACTCCAGCAGTGGAATGTGCCAAATGACATTAAACTGGCCGGTAATCTTATTGATAAAGATAAAGACGATTTTCTAAACTAGTCCAAAATAACTTCAATCAGGTCAACAAGCTGGGCTTGTTAAGCCGGGTTTTGTTATTACCCGTATAAGGAGTATTGATCAGGACCAGAGCAAGTATCACTCGCTTTCGTGATCAAGCTGGGCTAGGATAAAACAACAAGCAGGACAGCGTAAAAAGGTCCGGGTATAAATGCTCACCGTCGTCGTATATTGCTTCTTTTAAATAAGTGTTTTTCAATATGGTATCGCATGGCTACCGCAACCTTGTGGTTTTAGTTTTCACTGCCAAATGTTTCCTTGGTTTATCAATAGCCAATAAGGCGTTAATAACCCGCTAACAACAGGGAGTGTTTTGATGAATATTGAAGAGTTCGACCGGTTAAATAAATTATCTGAAAAGTTACTCACCCATACCGCCGCATCCATCGAGAAGGAAGAGTTTTATTTCTTGCTGAGCCAATGGAATAATTCCAAGTATAACCTGCTGCGGGAAATCACTGAATTTAACCATGACGAAGATGCTATTTATTAGCTTAGCCGGTAACAAGGTCATGCTGGTGAGGTGAGCAATGATAAAAAGCGTTTACCATGCTCACCCGGCCGGTGATGGCCAATAAGGCCATCTCGGTATTAGCCCAAATCAGCGTGATAGTCGCTCAAGCCCATTTACTTGCTGTAAATGCCGCTATTGGGCAACAATCTGTGGCGAGCAAGGCAACAAGCCGGATCCTTGTCGGGGGCAGTGAGCTATTGAAAATCAGCAAGCCCTGAACAGCCTGGTTAGGGGAGAACGGGAGAGAAACTGTGATGTTTTAATTAATTTTCAATAGTTTTCATCGGATATTTAGTACTCATGGCTTTCTCAGCTATAGTTATTTTAAGCTAGCGAAAAGGATATTTGATCATGGATAAACTCCCCCCGGCCCTCGTTCAAGTTTGGTTAACCATGGCACATACCGAACAAACCCATTTTCAGGATACCAAAGATAAAGCCATTAAAAAGCTGATCCATCATTTTGGCAATGTCGATATTGCCCAAATGTATGTAGATGAATTTAAAAAAAGAAATGAAGAAGTGGTTAAGCGCAATTAATCAGCCGGGCACTTGTTTACTAATACCGGGGAAGTTGTATCAGAAGTTTTCGTTTTAATATCCGGGCGGTTTTCCCCGCCCGGATATTGAGTCGCTAGGGTTTAGCTTTGCTCGGTAAGCCACATATCAACAGGTTCATAATGGAACTTCTTATAAACCTTCTTAGTGGTATCCGGATTATCGGTTTTCTTGTCTATGTTATAGACGGTCCAGAATAATTCATTTTTATTAAATTCAAGCAGGGCATAACCGTGAATAGCGCTGTTAAAGTCTTTAATATGCGGGTTGTTGACCTGAACGCCGCCATTTAACATGGCTTTAAATACCGAGCCGACATCGATATTCTGATTAACGGTATCCTGCAGGTTAGGAGAAGAAATTGCCGGTGTCATCAGCTCTACCCCAACCAGGTTGGAGTAATCCCAGTTGTTGACATTACCGTAGTCGACTTTCAGGTAAGAGGTGATGCTGGTGTGCAGATCGCCGGTAAGTACTACGAAGTTGGAGACATTATTGTCTTTAACGGCAGACATGATTTTCTCACGTTCCCATTGGTAACCGTCCCAGGCATCATAGTTGGCATATACCAGTTCAATACCCGCCACCGTACCGGCAAGTTGTGCCAGCAGGGTCTGATTACCCCAGACTTTCCATTTGGCATTGGAAGTGGTCAGGCCGTTGATCAACCAGTCTCTTTGCTCATGGCCCAGCATGGTTTGCGATTTATTTTCATAGTCGGTACACCAGAAATTCTGCCAGGCGCTGCCGTCTTTACAAGGCTCTTTGGTACGGTAGGTACGGCTGTCGGTCATATAAAGATCGAGCAGGTCGCCAAACTTGAACGAGCGGTACAAGCTTAAATATTCAAAGGCATGGCTGGCGTCTTCATTGACCTGAACCCGGGCCGGCACATATTCAATCCAGGCTTTTTGTGCGTCGCGACGCAACTGGCGTAAATTCTCCGGATTATTGCCAAAGCGATCATCCGTGGTATAAGGGTGGTGAGGTACGCCCAAGGTATCGCGGTCATAATCCCAGTAGGCATTGTCTGCCGTTTCGTGATCGTCCCAGGTGATAATAAAGGTATGGTTTTCCATTGCCCGCTGCAGGTTGGGATCTTTGCGGTATGCCTGGTAGATATAGCGGTAATCGGCCAGGTCCATGGCAACTTTTTCACCGCTGGGTAAGTTCATCGGGTGGACGACTTGCGACTCGAACCCTTCGTATTTGGCATATTCGTAGATGAAATCCCCTAAGTGGATCACAAACTGAATATCTTCATTGGCGATGTGGTTGTAGGCATTGTAAAAGCCTGTGGTGTAATCCTGACAAGTAACCACGGCCATTTTAATATTATCAAGTTCGCCGTTGGCTAAGGTAAAACAGCGGCCGGTACGGCTGATGACATCGCCGTAAATAAAGCGGTAGTAATAACGGTTACCTGCGCTTAAATGGCCTTCGATATCCATGTTGATGGTATAGTCACGTTCGGCGCTGATATTTTCTGCCAGTACTTCTGCAGAAAAAATGACCTGATTAAAGGCATCGTCGCTGGCAACCTGGACAAACAGGGATTGCCCCTGAACATAACTGGCCGGATTGATATGGGTCCAGAGAATAACACCGGTTTCGCTGGGATCGCCGGAGGCGACAGATAAATCAAAGACTTGTCCTTGCTGATCAACCGTCAGGCCCTCTGGGGTTGCGCCTGATAAAAAGTCGGCATAGACAGGGCTGGTATTGCTGGCTAAGGTGCGAACGGCAAACGGAGTTAATAAAGTTAAGCCTAAAGCTTGTACAAAGGTACGGCGGGAGATTGACATAAAATCACTTTTTCCTTGTCAAAAGTTAAATAATACGGATATCTAAAAAAGGGGCGGGATGATAATAGAATCATGGGTAAAAAAACAGCTTTATTTGCGTTTTCTTTGTTGTTATTTGTAATTGTTTGGTTTTTGCTTTGATGGATTAAAGTTATGGTGATTTTAAGTCGATTTTAAAGTCAGGCCTGAGAAAAGGTGCTGAAGAATCGCAATAAAACTTTAGTGCAAAATAGCAAAAATCCCCGCCGCTATGAGCGGCGGGGATTTTAAAACAGCTGTTGCTTAAACCATACTAGAGGTTGTGCTTACCGCCGGCGGCGATGATCTTACGCGCCATTTCATCGGCGACCCGGCCGGTGGGTTTGTTTTGCCCGTCGGCGGTGTTAAAGATTTCGAGTAAGGTATCGTAGATCTCTTCCACCTTACGGGTCGCCCGGTCTTTATCATAGTTTTCTTCGAAGGAAACATTGATAATACCGCCGGCATTGATGACATAATCCGGTGCGTATAAGATGCCGCGCTCAACCAGTGCCTGGTCATGGCGGGGCTCTGCCAGCTGGTTATTGGCACAACCGGCAATAATGCCCGCCTTGATGCGGTCTATGGTGCTGTCGTTGATGGTGGCGCCTAGGGCACACGGGGCGTAAATGTCGGCGTCCTGATCGTAAATGTCATTTAAGCCGACAACTTCGGCGTTAAATTCTGTTGCCACTTTATCCAGCGCCGCCTGGTTCAAATCGGTGACCACCAGCTTGGCGCCGGCCTGATGCAAATGCTCGCATAAATAATAACCGACACTGCCCAGGCCCTGGATAGCGACCTTCAATCCGGTTAAATCATCGGTTTTAAGCTTATGCTTAACGGCGGCTTTGATGCCAAGGAAAGTACCTAGGGCGGTGAAAGGGGCCGGGTTGCCGCTTTTGCCTTCGGTGCCGGTAACATAGGGGGTTACCGTATTGGCAATGGCGATATCGTCTGTGGTGATATTGACATCTTCTGCGCTGACATAACGTCCGCCCAAGCCGTTGAGGGCATTGCCGAAGGCCTTAAAAAGCGCTTCTGATTTTATTTGCTTAGCGTCACCGATAATCACAGACTTGCCGCCGCCCATGGCTAAACCCGCCATGGCATTTTTATAAGTCATGCCGCGGGAAAGGCGCAATACGTCGATGACGGCTTCCTCGTCGGTGGCGTAGTCCCACATGCGACAACCGCCAACGGCAGCGCCTAACTTAGTGCTGTGTACGGCGATGATCGCTTTTAAACCTGTTGCTTTGTCACTGCAAAATACCACTTGTTCGTGGTCATCGAAATCTACTAAATCAAAAATTGCCACTGTTATTTCTCCGCGAATACTGGGGCTAGCTCAATTGCTGTTTTTATAAATGAACTATAGTTGTAATATTTCGCTGCGCACAATAGCATTTCACTTATATCCAGGCTACTAAACTGTTAAAATATCTTTCATTAAAAGTGTGAAGTTATGAATACAAGTTCTGGCTTTACGTGTATCTTAGTTAATTGATGTGAAATAAATAGAAGTAAAAAATGACCGATCAAGCAAATATGAACGAAGAACAACAAAATCAATGGGTGCGTGAGCAATACCAGGTGGCGACAAAATATCTGGCGGATAAAGGTTTAATTACCGAGTCCGTTGCCGTGGAAGAAAGCCGTTACCTGGTGCCGGTACTGGCTGTTTGGAAACTGAAATTGCTCGATGGCACTAAAACCTGGGTGATCAGCGGCGACTTGCCCACAGATCATTCCAGCGCCGATGTCGCCCCGGATGCCCGTGACGCTCTACGCCACTTCTCCCTGAAATGGCAGTTGCAGGCGGAGAACCTGTCTAAAGCCGGCGATGTTGAGCAAAATAAGTTTGCCGAATTGTTGATCAGCAGGGCCGAAGGTTTATACCGCCTTTATGAAGATGAAAAAGTATGGGGTTCAAAACCGGCTTGATCTGTTTGGGAAAGCGTTCTTGTTACTTCAGCCTGAGAAGCTGTTAGAGAAAATCAACCGTGCCGGCTGCTGCCGGCATTTTTATAACCTTTAAGGTCGGGCTGCCAGTTCTTGTTTAAGTATGGTTTGTTTACGCCCCGGCTGATAGACCGGGAGCTACCGGCAAGCAACGGTGGCTTAGGCGTTAATGGCTCAGGTAGTAATGGGCACTGCTGACTTCTTCTATCGGACATGCCATTCTTTGCCTGGGGATGCCGGCTTCCATAAACACCGTACCGACAACGTTAAAATGATGCTTGCGAAAATATTCGACCGAATCGAGCGGGCTATGGATAAAGACTTCGGTGAGTTTGAGCTCTTTGGCAACTTTAAGTAAGCCGTCAAGCACCAGCTTGTCGACATCTTTATTGCGAAAGTGCATCAATACCGCCACCCGGCTGATCTCACCGGTGGGCAAGATCCTCCCTGTGGCAATCGGCTCTTGTGTGCCATCGTCACAGACCAGCATGTGGTAGGCGAGAGGATCCTTGCGATCAAACTCGATCTTTCGCGGGATCCGCCATTCACAAACAAAGACTTTTTCTCGGACATTTTTCAAGAGTGGGGCTGCCTGCTCCCATTGGACACGGCAAAAGCTATACGACATCAGACATTATTCTATAAACCAATAACCCTTGTTTAAAACACTAGTTAACAATTGAGCGTTAAGCAAACAGCTGGTGAAACTTTTTATTTCTTGTGTTGTCAAAGGCAAACTTTGCGCCAATTTTGTTGCTAAAGCGAAAGTTTTTTCCTCGAGTGCCCAGGCTTCGCCGTTGATATAAAGACAAGGAGAAGGTGTTGATATAATCAGAGATTTAATGCCTGATACCGGAGTGAAGCAGATCTCTTCTTCCGATAAGATATCATCGAGCTGCTCTGGAGTAATTGGCGTCACCGGCACTAAAATTTCCATGGCATGGTGGCATTGGGTCAGGAAGCTGCCGATGAAATCATTAAACAGGGTCTCGTCATCAAGTTGGGCCTGCATAAAGTTTTTGATCTGTGCAATATCTTTACTTTCCAGCTGCTCCGGGTTTTCGGTAAGCTGACGGTTTGGATCATCCAGTCGCCGGGTACCTGCGTCAAGGTCGAGCAGCTTGTCGGCAAAAGCTGACCACAACTCCTGGTTATTGGGGGCCTGAAAACCAACGGAATAATTGAGGGAGTTTTCAAGGGCAACACCGTTGTGGGGATGATTCGGCGGGATATAGAGCAGGTCTCCCGGCCCGGTGATTTCATCGATCACCGGGGTAAAATCCGATACCTGTTTCAGATCCGGATGGGGTAATAACTGCTTTAAACTTTCATCCGGTAAGCCCACCTGCCAGCGTCTTTTCCCTTGTCCCTGGATAATGAAGACATCATATTGATCCAGGTGAGGACCAACACCGCCTCCCGGGGTGGAAAAACTGACCATAACATCATCTATACGCCAGTTGGGAATAAAGCGAAACGGGGTGAGCAGGTCATGGGTCTTTGTTGACCAGTTATTGGTGGCCTGTACCAGCAGGGTCCAGTCCTGCTCGCCGAATTGGTCGAAGGCGCTAAAAGGGCCGTGCGCGACCTGCCAGTCTTCCTTGCCTTGCTGGCTGATGATGCGGGATTCAATTTCTTCTTCCATGGCAAAGCCTGCCAGTTCGTCGGCATCGACGGGATCGCTAAAATCGCGAAAGGCATTTTTGATCAATAGGGGTTTTTTTTGCCAGTATTCTTTTAAAAATTGCTCAGGGGTTAGATCCTGCCAGTGGATTTGCATCATGATGTTTTCGCTTCGCTGATTATTTCGGGATTTATCAAGTGTAGTAAAGGAGAAAAAGAAGGCTGTTGCCTTCTTTTTCAGTCGAAACCCGGGTAGAGCAGGTTTCGTTGAGCTGTTGTATGACTCGTTAGTCTATTCGTTTTATAGCATTACTAGTCAAGTTCAGCGATAAAGGATACCGCGCGGCCAATATAACCGGCGGGGGTCAGCGCTGATAATTCAGCCTTAACCGTCTCAGGTAAGTCCAGGGCATTGATAAAGGCATGCATAGAAGCCTGATCAACACGTTTGCCGCGGGTGAGTTCTTTTAACTTTTCATACGGCTTTTCAATGCCGTAGCGACGCATCACGGTCTGGATCGGCTCAGCCAGTACTTCCCAGTTATTATCAAGCTCGGTCAGTAAACTGTCTTCGTTTACCTGTAACTTACTGATCCCCTTACGGGTAGCCTGATAGGCGATCAGTGAGTGGGCAAAACCTACGCCTAAGTTACGTAATACCGTGGAGTCGGTCAGATCACGCTGCCAGCGGGAAATCGGCAGTTTTTGTGCTAAGTGCGTTAATAACGCATTAGCGATGCCCAGGTTACCTTCCGAGTTTTCAAAATCAATCGGATTCACCTTATGGGGCATAGTAGATGAGCCAATTTCACCGGCGATGGTTTTTTGTTTGAAGTGACCCAGGGCGATGTAACCCCAGATGTCGCGGTCAAAGTCGATTAAAATGGTATTGAAACGGGCGATGGCATCGAACATTTCAGCAATGTAATCATGGGGCTCGATTTGCGTGGTATAGGCGTTCCAGCTCAGTCCCAGTGAATTAACAAATTCATTGGCAAACTGGTGCCAGTTTACTTCCGGGTAGGCGGAGAGGTGGGCGTTATAGTTACCGACCGCGCCGTTGATTTTACCCAGTAAAGCAATGTCGGCAATTTGCTGGCGCTGACGCTTTAAGCGCACATAGACATTGGCCATTTCCTTGCCTAAAGTGCTGGGGGAGGCCGGTTGCCCGTGGGTGCGGCACATCATAGGAATTGACTGGTATTCAACGGCCAGCGCTTTAATGTCGGCTAAAATGTCATCTATTTCCGGCAGCAGCACCTGCTCACGACATTCTTTTAACATTAAGCCGTGGGAGAGGTTGTTGATGTCTTCCGAGGTACAGGCGAAATGGATAAACTCGGTTACGGCATTTAATTCTTCATTGCCGGCCACCTGCTCCTTGAGGAAATACTCAACGGCTTTAACATCGTGATTGGTAGTGGCTTCTATGGTTTTAACCCGTTGTGCGTCTTGTTCTGAAAAATTGGCAACGATGGCATCCAATAGCGCATTGGCCTGGGCGCTAAAGGCCGGTACTTCTGCTATCTCAGCCGTGGCGGCCAGCTTTTGCAACCAGCGTACTTCGACGGTAACGCGATATTTTACTAAGCCAAACTCACTGAAAATAGGGCGTAACGCTTTAACTTTACTGCCATAACGACCATCTACCGGTGAAATTGCGCTTAACGCTGAAAGTTCCATAAAATGTTCCCGTGTTAAAATTAATAGTTAAGAAAGTTAAATTTGCTCAAGTAATTCTTGTCCGCAAGCAAGCAGCTTGGTACGGCCAAAAAGGATATTTCTTCGTTTACCACCGACCTGGCGCCAAAGTACCGTGGCGCGGATCCCGGCCAAAAGCAGTGCCCGGATCTTATGCTGGTTGATCGGCTGTTTTAAAATTTCCGGTTCGCCGGCGACCTGGATACGGGCGCCGAGGGGGCTGACGATGTCGCTGTAAATACTGGCCAGGCTCGACAGTAAAGTGTCGCTGGTGATCTCATAGTGATCCAGCTGGCGCTGTGCCTGTTCGATGCGGCGGGCCAGCTGCTGCATGTTCTCCGGTTTTTTCGTCAAGCGCCGCTCAAGGTTTAGCAGGCCAACGATATAGCGGGTTAATTCCGGGTCTTTATGTTTTGACTGGTTACCCAGGTGATTGGTTAATACCGTTAAACCTGTCTTTAAATTGCCGATTGTCCCGCCATAAACCGCTAAGGTGTTTTCCGGTGAGGTAATGGTAATGCTTTTTAACAGCGTCACCAGTTCATCTTCGTCAATTTGTCCGGTACGTGATAATTGCTGTACCAGGTGTGAGACCTGGCATATTGCTGCGAAAGTTAACGCTTGTTCTTTTATCATGGCTAATAGTGCTACTTAACGAATAAGGATATCGATAATGCCGCCGCCGAGGCAGACTTCATCCTGGTAAAAAACCACGGATTGTCCCGGGGTAACTGAACTTTGTTCTTGCTCGAACATGATCTCGAAATTGCCGTCAGATAAGGGCTTGATGGTGCAGGGCACATCTTGCTGGCGATAGCGGGTTTTTACCGTGCAGCTTAAGGTTTGTTCAAGCGCCTGACGCGATACCCAGTGTAACTGGTTGGCAATCAACCCTTTGGAGAAAAGCCGCGGATGGTTGCTGCCTTGGCCGACGATCAGCACATTACGTTTGAGATCTTTTTCAACCACGTACCAGGGGGCTTCTCCGGCATTGGCCAGACCGCCGATGCGCAGGCCCTTGCGTTGCCCCAGGGTGTGGTACATCAAACCGTCGTGCTGGCCGATCACTTCCCCTTCGGGGTTCTCGATATCACCCGGCTGTGCCGGTAAGAATTTCGCCAGGAAGTCTTTAAACTTACGTTCACCGATAAAACAGATCCCCGTGCTGTCTTTTTTGTCATGGGTGATCAGATCGGCTTTTTCCGCCAGGGCCCGCACCTCGGGTTTTTCAATGTTACCGACAGGGAATAATGTGCGGCCCACTTGTTCATGGCTTAAGGTATACAGGAAATAACTTTGATCTTTATTGTTGTCCTTGCCGCGGATCATGGTCCATTGGTTATCGCGAAATTCACGGCTGACATAATGGCCGGTGGCGATATAATCGGCGCCTAAGTCTTCACAGGCAAATTCCAAAAAGGCCTTAAACTTGATCTCTTTATTACACATGATGTCCGGGTTGGGGGTGCGGCCGGCTTTATATTCTGCCAAAAAATATTCGAAAACATTGTCCCAGTATTCGGTGGCAAAATTAATGGTGTGCAGTTTTATGCCCAGCTTATCGCAAACGGCCTGGGCATCGCGTAAGTCTTCGGCGGCCGCGCAATATTCGTCATTATCATCTTCTTCCCAGTTCTTCATGAACAAGCCTTCGACCTGGTAGCCTTGTTCTTTTAATAAATAGGCGGAGACAGAAGAGTCAACACCGCCGGACATACCGACGATGACTTTAGTTTGCTCAGGTGATTTATCCGAGCTGCTTGAATTAGTAGTCATTAACATACTGCGAATCAGGAAAAAAGGCGCGAAATTATAGCATGCGCCTTTAACAGGTTATAGATTAAATATCGCTTTTTCATTGGAAAATGTTATTTAGCTGGCAGCGGCCTCTCTTGAGCCGGTTTTTTCCGCCTGATTGCGTTTAAAAAGCAGCGAAAGAAAAACGGGGATCATTGAGGAAATAAACAGCAAGTCAACGTTTTACAATACCTTATATTCCCCCGAGGCAATATTGTCTATGGTCCACTGACCGATGCGGTAGCGAATGAGCCTTAGGGTGGGAAACCCTATGTTGGCGGTCATGCGCCGCACCTGTCGGTTTCTGCCTTCATTGATGGTGATGCTGAGCCAGCTGGTGGGGATGTTGGCCCGCTCACGTATTGGCGGTATCCGGGGCCAGAGTTTTGGCTCTTTCATTAACTGCACTTTGGCGGGCAGGGTCAGGCCGTCTTTTAAGGTGACGCCACTGCGTAACTTATCCAAATCTGACTCCTGCGGGCTGCCTTCCACCTGTACCCAGTAGGTTTTATCGGTTTTTTTCTTCGGGTCGGTGAGCTGGTGCTGAAACTTACCGTCATTGGTGAGTAATAATAAGCCTTCGCTGTCCCTGTCCAGGCGGCCGGCGGCATAGACCTCTTTGATATCAATAAAATCTTTTAATGTTTGTCGCTTTTGATCGTCGGTAAACTGGCTCAATACATCAAATGGTTTGTTAAATAAAACAATTTTTCTATTTATTACAGGTGGTCTGACCTTTTTCGGTTTTCCCCGTCCAGGGCCTGTTTTTGCTTTGTTGGTCTTAAATGTCACGTTTTCTTGCCTTGAAAAAATACCAAGTGATTATTGCCAGCTATTTTAATGCGCTTTGAATTCCTATACTATGCGCGCGCAAAATAAATTTTTACGCTTAGGTCAAAATCAAGCCAGAGTGGCTTGGAACACTCTTTTCCCTAAGTGCTTGGCAATTGAAAGTAGGAAACTAAATGACAACTGATACCTCGAAAATTATTTATACAATTACCGACGAAGCACCTGCGTTAGCAACACAATCTTTATTGCCAATCATTAAAGCGTTTGCGGCAACCTCTAATGTTGAGGTTGATACCCGGGACATTTCTTTGGCCGGCCGTATTATCGCCAACTTCCCGAAATATCTAAGCGAAGATCAGCGCATCGATGATGCCCTGGCAGAGCTTGGCGTATTGGCGACAAAACCTGAAGCCAACATCATTAAATTGCCTAACATCAGTGCTTCCGTGCCTCAGCTGCACGCTGCCATTAAAGAGCTGCAAGGTAAAGGTTACCCTCTGCCGGACTACCCGGAAGAGCCGCAAAACGATGCCGAAAAGTCAATCAAATATACTTACGATAAAATCAAGGGCAGTGCGGTTAACCCGGTATTGCGTGAAGGTAACTCAGACAGACGCGCACCGGCTTCGGTTAAGCAGTTTGTGAAAAAGAACCCTCATTCCATGGGCGAATGGTTGGCCAGCTCTAAGTCTCATGTTGCCAGCATGTCTGACGGCGACTTTTTTAGCAGTGAACAATCGGTTACGGTTGAAAAAGCCACTGACGTGAAAATTGAGTTTACCGGCGAAGACGGCGCGGTAAAAGTATTAAAAGAGCATGTGGCGCTTCTGGATAAAGAAGTGATCGATGCTGCTGTGTTGAGCAAAGCGGCACTGGTAGAGTTTTACCAGCAGGAAATCAAGAGCGCCAAAGAAGAAGACGTACTGCTTTCTCTGCACTTAAAAGCGACCATGATGAAAGTTTCTGACCCTATCATTTTCGGTCATGCGGTAAAAGTATACTACCAGGATGTGTTTGCAAAACATGCCGATATCTTCGAGCAGTTAGGTGTAGATGCCAATAACGGTATCGGCGATGTTTACGCGAAAATCGGCCGTTTACCTGAAGCGAAAAAAGCGGAAATCGAAGCTGATTTGCAGGCGGTTTACCAGGACAACCCGGCACTTGCCATGGTGGATTCCGACAAAGGCATTACCAACCTGCATGTACCAAGCGATGTCATTGTTGATGCTTCTATGCCGGCGGCCTTGCGCTCTTCCGGTCAGATGTGGGGACCGGACGGTCAGTTAAAAGATACTAAGGCGATGATCCCGGATCGCTGTTATGCCGGTGTTTACCAGGCGGTTATTGATTTTTGTAAGAAAAACGGTGCGTTCGATCCAACCACTATGGGTACGGTTCCTAACGTTGGCTTGATGGCGCAAAAAGCCGAAGAGTACGGCTCACACGATAAAACCTTCACGATGACAGGTAAAGGCCAGGTGCGTGTTATCGACAACGAAGGCAATGTCTTGCTTGAGCATGCAGTTGAAGAAGGCGATATCTGGAGAATGTGCCAGGTTAAAGATGCGCCGGTTCAGGATTGGGTGAAACTTGCGGTAAACCGTGCCCGTGCTACCGGCGCCCCTGCAGTATTCTGGTTAAACGAAGAACGTGCCCACGATAAGCAGTTAATTGAAAAAGTTAAAGCTTATTTGCCAAATCATGATACCAGTGGTTTAGATATTCAAATCTTGTCGCCGGTAAAAGCTACCGAGTTTTCGTTAGCGCGTATCATTAAAGGCGAAGATACAATCTCTGTAACCGGTAATGTCTTGCGTGACTACCTGACGGATTTATTCCCGATTTTAGAGCTGGGTACCAGTGCGAAAATGCTTTCTATCGTACCATTGATGAACGGTGGCGGCTTATTTGAAACCGGTGCCGGCGGCTCTGCACCAAAACACGTACAACAGTTTGATAAAGAAAACCACCTGCGCTGGGATTCTTTAGGTGAGTTTTTAGCGCTGGCAGCTTCTCTGGAGCACTTAAGTGTTGAAAGTGGTAATGCCAAGGCGAAAGTATTGGCTGATAGTCTGGATCAGGCCACGGCCAAGTTCCTGGACAGCAACAAGTCACCGTCACGTAAAGTGGGTGAGCTTGATAACCGCGGCAGTCACTTCTATTTAGCCCTTTATTGGGCACAGGCACTGGCCGAGCAAGATGCCGACGAAGATCTGAAAATGAACTTCTTCGCCGTTGCCAAGGCACTGACCAAGCATGAAGAGAAAATCGTTGCTGAATTAAATGCCGCCCAGGGTACTGCGCCTGAGGTGAACGGTTATTACAAACCTGAACAGGGCTTGGTAGAAAAAGCCATGCGTCCGAGTGAGACCTTTAACTTTATTCTGGATATTTTATTATAATTCCAAAATAGCGAGTTGTTTGAAGGGCTAAGTAGCAATACTTAGCCCTTTTTTATATGGGGGAGGCTAAGGCAACGGATTTTTCCTAGAGTGAATGGGTCGTTTATTATCGTCAGATAAGGCCATATTCATGTCCGGATAAATGAGTTTCTCACGTGTTCTGAGTCGATAAAATATTTGCAGTCTGCAAATTAATATGCGATGAAATTCCTATTTAGCTAAGTTTATCAGCCATCTTACCTGTCAAATTAATTTACACTTCACCTTTTACCTATTATTCATACTGTTTATATTTATTATCACTAAAAAATGATTAGTGTAATTACTCCTTTTGCTTTAATTTAGCATAAGACACTTTACAGGTTGCAAAACAAGTAATAATAACTAAGGTTTATTAAATACTTACCCTGAATTCATTCAATCGGCCCTAGGCCTGTATCTTGTTTGATTTAGTTCTGGAATTATCCCTTTATGACTGGAGAGTCCTATATGTCTAGTAACATCGTAATACCCAGCTCAGGCGAAAAAATCACTTTTGATAATGGAAAATTAATAGTACCGGCTAATCCTATCATCCCCTTTATTGAAGGAGATGGCATCGGGGTTGATGTTACGCCGCCAATGATCAAGGTGGTTAATGCCGCGGTGGAAAAATCTTATGGCTCGTCGAGAAACATTCACTGGATGGAAGTTTATGCCGGGGAGAAGGCAACGCAAATGTATGACTCTGAAACCTGGCTGCCGGACGAAACCCTGGATATGTTCCGTGAATATAAGGTAGGTATCAAAGGGCCGTTAACAACGCCTGTCGGCGGCGGTATGCGCTCATTAAATGTGGCCTTAAGGCAAATTTTGGATCTGTACGTTTGCCAGCGGCCGGTGCAATGGTTTACCGGGGTACCGAGTCCGGTGAAACACCCGGGTGAAGTGGATATGGTGATCTTCCGTGAAAATTCAGAAGATATTTATGCCGGTATTGAATACAAGGGCGGCAGTGAAGAAGCGCAAAAAGTTATTGATTTCTTAACCGAAGAAATGGGGGTGACAAAAATTCGCTTCACCGATGATTGCGGCATCGGGGTAAAACCTGTTTCTAAAGAGGGTACCCAGCGCCTGGTGCGCCAAGCCATTCAATACGCCATAGACAATAACCGTGATTCGGTCACCTTAGTACACAAAGGTAACATTATGAAGTTTACCGAAGGGGCATTTAAGGATTGGGGTTATCAGCTGGCCAGAGAAGAATTCGGCGCCGAATTACTCGATGGCGGCCCCTGGTGTAGCCTGATAAACCCCAACACAGGCAAAGAGATCATCATCAAGGATGTGATTGCCGACGCCATGTTGCAGCAAATTCTGTTGCGCCCGGCGGAATACAGCGTGATTGCCACCTTAAACCTTAACGGTGATTATTTATCGGATGCGCTGGCGGCACAAGTTGGCGGTATAGGGATTGCGCCCGGAGCGAACTTAAACGATGAAGTGGCCATTTTTGAGGCAACCCACGGCACGGCGCCTAAATATGCCGGGCAAAACAAGGTCAACCCGGGCTCGGTGATTTTATCTGCTGAAATGATGCTGCGCCATATGGGCTGGTATGAAGCGGCAGACTTATTACTTAAGGGCATGTCCGGGGCCATAGCGGCTAAAACCGTTACCTATGATTTTGAGCGCCTGATGGATGATGCCACCTTAGTGACCTGTTCGGAATTTGGCGACTGTATTATTGAGCATATGTAATTATTATTTATGCTAAGCAATAAATCAGGCCAGGGACTTTCCCTGGCTTTTTTATACCAGGATATAATCATGGGGGTGGCGGAGCAGGGGTACATGAAGCGATGCCGTGAATACCAGGCATAAAAAAACACAGCATAAATGCTGTGTTTTTTATAGATTACCTTTTGATACTACATAAGATAACTATATCTGAAGTCGGCTTATTCGCTTTCTTCAGGGTCTTGCGGTTTAATGCTAGCTGCGTGGTGTCCTTTCGGTCCTTCATTCAGCTCGTAATTAACATCTTGTCCAGCTTTCAACGTGCGGTATCCATCCATTTGAATTGTTGAGTAGTGAGCAAAAATGTCTTCTCCGCCATTATCTGGACGAATAAAGCCAAAACCTTTCGCATTATTAAACCATTTAACTGTACCGTGAGCCATACATCAACTTCCTTCTAAATCCTTCAGTAATTAGGTATGCTTCCCTAAAAGCATTTGCACAATGAGCGCGGTGACTAATAATCAGTCACTTATTGAATCGTAGATAAATTGATGTAATAGTCAAGTTGTTTTTGAAATTTATTTGTTTTTTTGTGCTGACTTTTTAAAAAACTTTGCAGCAAAATTAATTCGTAGAGACTAATATAATCTTATGAGTAGTAGGAAAGAACTAACCCAAAACCAAGAAGTCATGGAAGAGGTGGTTAAGGAGAGAGAAAAGCTCGAAAAACCGCCCATGTACACTGTTGTCTTGTTAAATGATGATTACACGCCGATGGACTTCGTAGTTGAAATTTTGCGTAGATTTTTTAATATGGATTCAGATACAGCAACTGAGACCATGTTAACAATTCACTATAAAGGTAAAGCTCGATGTGGCATATATACTGCAGAGGTAGCAGAAACCAAAGTTGAACAAGTTATTCGTTATGCTTTCGAACATCAGCACCCGTTACAGTGTTCGATGGAAAAAGTATAGACTCGCAAGATTTTGATATGGAGTAACATATGCTGAATAAAGATTTAGAAATATCGCTAAATTTAGCTTTTCGTCAGGCCAAAGAATCCCGCCATGAATTTATGACAGTAGAGCACTTGTTGCTTGCCTTATTGGATAACCCCTCGGCAACCGAAGCATTAAGGGCTTGCGGAGCGGATATGATTAAGTTACGGAAAAGCCTGCTCGATTTTATCGGCGAGACAACTCCGATGATCCCCAGCGATGAAGAAGAGCGAGAAACCCAGCCGACATTAGGTTTTCAGCGGGTATTACAAAGAGCGGTGTTTCATGTCCAGTCTTCAGGTAAAAGTGAAGTTAATGGCTCAAATGTGCTGGTGGCCATTTTTAGCGAGCAGGAATCCCAGGCCGCCTATATCCTGAAAAAGTCCGATATCAGCCGGTTGGACATCGTCAATTATATTTCCCACGGCATCGCAAAAGTTGACCAGGCCGATAGCCACAATACCGAAGAGCAGGAGCGTCAGGTAGAAGAAGAACCGCGCGTCATAGAGAACTTTGCAGTTAACCTTAATGAAGAAGCGACAAAGGGCAATATAGACCCGCTTATTGGCCGTGATGATGAATTAGAACGTACCTTACAGGTACTGAGTCGCCGCCGTAAAAATAACCCGCTGTTTGTCGGCGAAGCAGGTGTCGGTAAAACGGCAATTGCCGAAGGTCTGGCTAACTTGATCGTGTCTGAAAAAGTGCCGGATTTTTTAACAGATGCCACTATTTATTCTCTGGATATGGGGGCCTTGTTGGCAGGAACTAAATATCGCGGAGATTTTGAAAAACGTTTCAAAGCCCTGCTTAAAGAGTTGGAAAATGACAAAAGTGCCATATTGTTCATTGATGAAATCCATACCATTATAGGCGCCGGTGCGGCATCCGGTGGTATGATGGACGCCTCCAACTTGATCAAACCTCTATTATCCGGTGGTAAACTGCGTTGCCTTGGCTCGACCACCTATCAGGAATATCAAAGTATTTTTGAGAAAGATCGCGCCCTGGCCAGACGTTTTCAAAAAATTGATATTGCCGAGCCAAGTATCGATGATACCACCAAAATTTTAGTGGGCTTAAAAGATAAATATGAATCCCACCACGGCATACGCTACACCAATAAAGCCCTTAAAGCAGCGGCTTCGCTGTCGGCCAAATACATTAATGAACGTTTCCTGCCGGATAAAGCGATAGATGTTATTGATGAAGCTGGTGCAAAGCAGCAGTTGATTGCACCGTCAAAGCGCAAAAAAGTGATCAATAATACCGATATCGAAACCATAGTGGCAAAAATGGCCCGCATACCGGAAAAATCAGTCTCCCTGACGGAAAAAGATAGCCTGAAAAACCTGGACCGAAATTTAAAACTTGTGGTCTTTGGTCAGGACAGCGCTATTGATGAACTAACATCAGTGATCCGCCTCTCTCGTGCCGGTTTAGGCAGTGAATTAAAACCTGTTGGCTCATTCTTGTTTGCCGGACCTACCGGGGTAGGTAAAACCGAAATCACCCAACAACTGGCGAAAATCTTAGGCGTTGAATTATTACGTTTTGATATGTCCGAGTACATGGAAAAACATGCCGTCAGCCGTTTGATCGGGGCGCCTCCCGGTTATGTGGGTTATGAGCAGGGCGGTTTGCTGACCGATGCAGTGATCAAGCATCCTCATGCCGTGGTTTTGCTGGATGAAATCGAGAAAGCCCATGAAGATGTTTATAACATCTTGCTGCAGGTGATGGATCACGGTACCTTAACAGATAATAACGGCCGTAAGGCGGATTTCAGGAATGTCATTTTAGTCTTGACTACCAATGCCGGTGTTGCCGAAACCACTCGTCAATCCATAGGCTTTAAACAGCAGGACCATAGTGTTGATGCCATGAAGGAAATCAACAGTGTCTTTTCCCCTGAGTTTAGAAACCGCCTGGATAACATTGTCTGGTTTAATCATCTCACCACAGCCATTATTCAGCAGGTTATCGATAAATTTATTGTCGAGCTGCAGGCGCAATTGGATGAAAAAGGCGTTTCCTTGGAATTAACCAAAGAAGCGAAGAATTGGTTGGCGAAACACGGATATGACAAAAACATGGGGGCGCGGCCAATGGCCAGGGTTATTCAGGAGCATGTGAAAAAACCACTTGCTAATGAGTTACTCTTTGGCGAACTAACTCAAGGGGGAGTCGCCAGGGCCGGAGTCAAGAAAGATAAACTGGTCTTTAGCTTTGAACAGAAAAGAGAGTTAGTTGAGCATTAAGCTCTAAGGGTATTTTAGTAAAGCCGGGTATTTTTCCCGGCTTTGTTTTTCTGAATATTGGAAAGTTGTGAACTGACGTTATAAGCAATAAAAATTGCACAATAAAAAGCCCTGTCTAGCAGGGCTTTTACTTTTAAATCTTTAACCCGTCAGGTTTTATCTAGCACGGAAAATAATGCGGCCTTTTGATAAATCATATGGCGTTAATTCAACGGTAACTTTGTCACCAGTTAAAATACGAATATAATTTTTGCGCATTTTACCGGAAATATGTGCAGTTACTACGTGGCCGTTTTCTAATTCAACGCGGAACATAGTGTTAGGTAATGTATCTAACACGGTACCTTGCATTTCAATATTTTCTTCTTTCGCCATTGGGCGCTAAACCTCTAATGTTGTGCATAAATAAAAAGCTGCGCAGATGATGCCCAATTGCACGGCCAATGTAAAGGTATACCGGCTATTTATTTACGATTAACCAGTTATTTTCCGTTAATTTTTCATATGGAAAGTATCTGTCCTTATAATTCATTTTTTGGCACTTATCTATTTGGTAGCCTAAATACAAATAGGGCAGGTTGATTTCTGCGCAAATCCTGATCTGATTCAGGATAGAAAGTATGCCTAAGGCTGATTTTCTATAGTCAGGATGGTAAAAGGTATAGACAGCCGATAAGCCATTTTCCAGTTTATCGGTTACCGCAACACTGATGAGTTCTTCTTTATCCCAGGTTTCTATGAACAGCTGCTCTGATATCTTGCAGGAAAGGAAATTTTTAAATTGCTGGTAGCTGGCGGGGTACATGGCGCCATCGGCATGTACGGTATTAATATACCTTTCATATAAAGGGTAGTAGTCATCCTTTAGTTCGGTCGACTTGTTCAATACAAAATGACTGTTTCGCTTGAGTAATCGCTTCTGGCTCCGGGATGGCGAAAAAGAATCCACCAGTACCCGAATTGACTGGCAGGCATTGCAACTGGGGCAGTGGGGGCGGTAAATCTGGTTACCGCTGCGCCGAAAGCCCTGGGTCATTAGCCAAGTATAACTGTCGTTATTCTGGAATCTGTCGTCAACGGCGATTAATAACCTTTCTTGCTCTTCGGGTAAATAATTGCAGGGAAAAGTTTTGGTAATACCGAGTTTGAAATCTGAGCTACTCATAGTTACTTCAAGGTGCGCTGCTGCCAAAAATCGTGAGCAATTACCTTATTTATAGCAGTTTCTTTTAATTCAACAAAGGCTTGGCGGGAAATTTCAACGGCGCCCATTTCCTGCAAAAAAGGGTTGAGGATTTGGCAATCGATAAAGGTGATATTAATTTCTTTCAATAATTTCGCCAGTGATAACAGGGCGACTTTTGAGGCATTGCTGCGTTTGTAAAACATGGACTCCCCTGAGAAAAAACCATTGATGGCAACACCGTAGAGGCCACCGACCAGTTCATTCTCCTGCCACACTTCTATCGAATGGGCATAACCTTGCTGATGAAGAGCTATATAAGCAGCCTTCATCTGGGGAGTGATCCAGGTACCTTCTTTTCTAAACGGGGCGTGGGCACAAAGTTTGAGCACCCGGGTAAAGTCCCGGTTTAAGGTCACGGTAAAGGTTTGCCGGTTGATGACTTTTCTTAAGGTCCGGTTGATCTTGATATCATCGACCGGAATGATGGCGCGGGGGTCCGGTGACCACCACATAATAGGATCGCCTTCATTAAACCAGGGGAAAATCCCGTGAGTATAGGCATTGACCAGGCGCTTTAGCGATAAATCACCGCCAAAGGCAAGTAAGCCGTTGGGATCTGTTAACGCCTGGCTGAGCGGGGGAAACGCCAGAATTTCCGGATGGAGCTGAGGGATCATCTGGCGCTGAACTTACTTATTCGCGGTGGTGTTTTTCGCATCTAAATAACGCTCGGCATCAAGCGCAGCCATACAACCGGCACCGGCAGAGGTGATGGCCTGGCGATAGATATGGTCGGCAACATCGCCGGCAGCGAAAATACCCTCAACACTGGTTTGGGTAGCATTACCGTTTGTACCGCTTTCTATGGTCAGGTAGCCGTCTTTCATGTCTAACTGATCTTTGAAGATATCGGTATTAGGCTTATGGCCGATAGCGATAAAGACACCGGTGACGTCAAACTCTTCGGTAGCGTCAGATTTAGCATCTTTTAAGCGGACACCGGTGACGCCCATGTTATCACCTAATACCTCATCTAAAGTGCGGTCTAAGTGAAGTACGATATTACCGTTTTCTACTTTATCCATCAGGCGCTTGGTCAGGATTTTTTCTGAGCGGAAGGTATCGCGACGGTGAATTAAATGGACTTCTGAAGCTATGTTGGCCAGGTAAAGCGCTTCTTCGACAGCGGTATTACCACCACCGACAACGGCGACTTTTTGATTGCGGTAGAAAAAGCCGTCACAGGTAGCACAGGCGGAAACACCGCGGCCCATGAAGGCTTCTTCAGATGGCAGGCCTAAGTACTGGGCTGAAGCGCCGGTGGCAATAATGAGTGCATCACAGGTATATTCGCCGGAATCGCCTTTTAATTTAAACGGGCGCTCTTTAACGTCAACTTCGTTGATATGATCAAAAATGATCTCGGTATCAAACTTTTCGGCATGTTTTTGCATGCGTTCCATCAGTACCGGGCCGGTTAAATCATCAGCATCGCCGGGCCAGTTTTCCACTTCCGTGGTCGTGGTTAATTGTCCGCCTTGTTGCATACCGGTGATCATTACCGGGTTTAAATTTGCCCGTGCGGCATAGACTGCTGCGGTATAACCTGCAGGGCCAGAGCCCAAAATCAATAAAGGGCAATGTCTTGCTTCGCTCATGATTACTCCAAAAAATATAATTTATCAAACTCAATTGATTGGGATTCTAAGGAAATAACTCAAGGGGGTAAAATAAATTTTAATTAAAAAAAAAGTGCGCTTTTTCCAAAGCGCACTTTTTATTTTACACTCATGGTTAAAATATGAGCTTTTGGGAGTCTTTTCAAAGGGTTTAGTTGATCAGAGCAACTGCCGGGTCAACATATTCAAAGCCTAAATTCTCGGCAACGCTTTGACAGGTAACTTGACCGTCGATAACGTTAAGACCGTTTAACAGGTGCTTGTTATCCAGTAATGCCTGCACATGACCTTTATTGGCGATTTGCAGGATATAAGGCAAGGTTGCGTTATTTAATGCAAAAGTAGACGTACGAGGTACGGCGCCCGGCATATTGGCAACACAATAGTGAACCACGTCGTCAACAATATAGGTAGGCTCGGCATGGGTTGTCGCTTTTGAAGTCTCGATACAGCCACCCTGGTCGATGGCAACATCGACAATTGCCGCGCCCGGCTTCATGTTCTTGATATGCTCTTTGGTGACTAATTTAGGTGCAGCTGCACCAGGAATAAGCACGCCACCGATCACTAAGTCGGCATCCAGTACATGTTTCTCCAGGGCATCGGCGGTAGAGTAAATCGCTTTTACTTTATTGCCGAACTGGGCGTCTAATTTACGCAGCACGTTAGTGTTACGGTCTAATACGACAACATCGGCACCCATGCCAACCGCCATTTGTGCGGCATTATTGCCAACCATACCGCCGCCGATAATAACAACTTTGGCCGGTTCTACACCCGGAACACCGCCAAGTAACATGCCGCGGCCGGCATTTGATTTTTCCAGTGCCTGGGCGCCTGCCTGGATAGACATACGACCGGCAACTTCAGACATAGGGGCCAATAATGGCAGGCCGCCGAAATCGTCGGTTACGGTTTCATAGGCGATACAGATGGCTTTGCTTTTGATCAAATCTTCTGTTTGCGGCAGGTCAGGGGCCAGGTGCAAATAAGTGAATAATATCTGACCTTCCCTTAGCATGGCGCGTTCTACCGCTTGTGGTTCTTTTACCTTAACGATCATTTCTGCCTGGGCAAAAACGTCGCTGGCCTGGTTGATGATGCTGGCACCGGCATCAACATAGTCCTGATCGGTAAAGCCGATACCGATACCTGCATTTGTCTCAACAATGACTTCGTGACCGTGATTAATCAGTTCACGGACACTCGCCGGAACCATACCTACGCGATATTCGTGATTTTTAATTTCTTTTGGTACACCAATGATCATATTTGAATACTCTCTGTTTGTTATCTAATTGGTTTTATAAGTCAGCTTCTATCACTTAGTTTAATCACTAAGTTTTATAGCTTGTTGTATATATCTCTAGTATAAAACGCTTTTGGCAGAGTAACATGTCGTAATTATTAATTTCTTAGAATATAATCCTGTAAAAGAGCTTATTGGTAGATGAATGTATAATGAGTGACAGTAAAGGGAAAAAACTTGACCGTATCGACCGCAATATTTTGTTTGAACTGCAAAGAGATGGGCGCTTGTCCAATATAGAACTCTCCAGAAGGGTAGGGCTGAGTCCGACTCCTTGTCTGGAAAGGGTCAAACGCCTTGAAAATGAAAATTATATTACCGGCTACCGGGCGACCCTCAACCCCCATAAACTGGATGCGGCTTTATTGGTTATCGTCGAAATTACCTTAACCAAAACCAGTCCGGATGTCTTTGATGACTTTTCTAAAGCTGTAGACGAACTTGATGTTATCCAGGAGTGCCACCTGGTTTCCGGTAACTTTGACTTTTTGTTAAAAACCCGGGTGAAAGATATGCTGGCGTATCGGGAATTGCTCGGCGATACCCTATTAAGGTTGCCTGCGGTCAGTGAAAGCAGAACCTATGTGGTGATGGAAGAGGTGAAATCATCGAATCTGATCGCAATTAAACGTTAAAACGTTTTCACAGGGCTAATAATTTGGTATTTTAGGTCAAAATAATGAAAATTTTCCAATGGTTGCAATATTGTCTTCACAATCTCCTAAATTAAGCGGTGTCCAGCGGTTACTCGAAGCCGGTTTATTATTCTCATGTGTCTTTGCCATGTTTACCATGTTGGCCTTAGTGAGCTTTGACCCGGCCGATCCCGGCTGGGCGCAAACCGGTTATCAAACCCCGGTACGAAACCTTGGCGGTGCGGTTGGCGCTTATTTGTCTGATCTGTTACTCAATCTTTTTGGCTGGATAGCCTTTACCTTACCTATAGTGATCGCCATTACCGGCTGGCTGTTGTTCCAAAAGTTTCACCGCCTGATGCAGCTAGACTATTTGACCCTGGGATTAAAGTGTATTGGTTTCTTCATGCTTTATATCGGTATTACCTCCCTTGCCAGCATGAATTTTGATGATGTTTTTTACTTTTCTGCCGGTGGCATCTTAGGGGATGTATTGAGTAACAACTTTCTGCCTTATTTTTCTTTTATTGGCAGCACGTTGATTTTTTTAATGTTTGCCTGTGCCGGTTTTGTGTTGCTAACCGGTTTTTCCTGGCTTAAGGCGGTTGATTATATCGGCCAGTATACCATTGCCGGCGCACTGTATTTAGTTGAATTACCGGCAAAACTTAAAGAGCAATTTTCTTCCTCTCCCGAGAAGGTCAGTAAAAAGAGTGATACTGCTTTGCTCAGCGAACAGTTAGAGCTACCTGAGGACAAGAGTGAGAACAGCAAAGAAGAAAGCAATTTTGTTGTGGAAGAGGCACCTGAGGCTGCTCCTGGTTTTGATGAGCTAAATGAACCTTTGCCCCAGGTGAACATTCCGATTGAACTGGATGATGTGCCTTTTACCTATGATGGAGAAGATCAGGGACAAGAGCCTTATGTCAATATCGACGAGTTGATGAACGGTCCGTTAGAAATGAATGTTCAGGAGCATGTGGATGATGAAGAAATTGCTGCGGCATTTGAACCGGTTGAATCTATAGATTTACCGCCGGCCCTGGTCGATGAACAGCCGTCGCAGTTCCCGCCGGTATCTGAAGTGCTGGCCCAAGCCGCGGAAGCGAAAAATGCTCCGCCGATAAACAAATATGAAGGCATGCCGTCGATTGAACTGCTTGATCGTCCGGATAAAGCCGAAAACCCTATCAACCAGGAAGAGTTGGATCAGGTCAGCCGTTTGGTAGAAGCAAAATTACTGGACTTTGGCATCCAGGTACAGGTTGTTTCGGTTTTCCCCGGTCCGGTGATCACACGTTTTGAGCTGGATTTGGCCCCGGGGGTAAAAGTCAGCAAAATCTCCAACCTGTCCAAAGATTTAGCACGGGCGCTCTCGGCTATCAGTGTTCGAGTGGTAGAAGTGATCCCCGGTAAGTCGGTGATCGGTCTGGAATTACCGAACAAGTTCAGGGAAATCGTCCGATTAAGCGAAGTGATTTCCTGCGATGCCTTTGCCAACTCAACTTCGCCGTTGACTATGGTGCTGGGTAAAGATATTGCCGGCGACCCTATCGTCGTTGATTTAGGCAAAATGCCGCACTTGCTGGTTGCCGGTACCACAGGCTCGGGTAAGTCGGTGGGGGTCAATACCATGATCGTCAGCCTGCTGTATAAGTCGACCCCGGAAGATGTCCGCTTGATCATGATCGACCCGAAAATGCTGGAATTATCGGTTTATGAAGGTATTCCTCACCTGCTGGCGGAAGTGGTTACCGATATGAAAGAAGCGGCCAATGCGCTGCGCTGGTGTGTCGGGGAAATGGAGCGCCGCTATAAGCTGATGTCGGCGGTCGGGGTACGTAACCTTAAAGGTTATAACCAGAAGGTCTTAAAGGCTATCGAAGACGGCGAGCCTTTGGTTGATCCGTTATGGAAGCCGGGGGACAGCATGGAAACCATGCCGCCGAAACTGGAAAAACTGCCCAGCATTGTGGTCATCGTCGATGAATTTGCCGATATGATGATGATAGTAGGTAAAAAAGTTGAAGAACTGATTGCCCGTATCGCACAAAAAGCGCGGGCAGCGGGTATTCATCTTGTGTTGGCAACCCAGCGTCCTTCGGTTGATGTTATTACCGGTTTGATTAAAGCCAATATTCCTACCCGTATGGCGTTCCAGGTATCTTCGCGTATCGACTCTAGAACAATTTTAGATCAGCAGGGTGCCGAGCAATTGCTGGGACAGGGGGATATGTTGTATCTGCCGCCGGGATCAGGTGTGCCTACCCGGGTCCACGGCGCTTTTGTTGACGATCATGAAGTTCATGCCGTGGTGAAAGACTGGCAGTCGCGTGGTGAGCCAAATTATCTTGATGAAATCCTCTCCGGCGATAGCGAGCAGGAAGTCTTGCTGCCGGGGGAGCAAAGTGAGGGGGAAGAGTCAGAATTAGATGCCCTGTACGATGAAGCCCTGGCTTTTGTTACCGAGACCCGCAGAGTGTCAATCTCCAGTGTCCAGCGTAAATTCCGTATCGGTTATAACCGGGCAGCGCGCATTGTTGAAGAAATGGAAATGCAGGGGGTTGTCTCTACACCCGGCCATAACGGTGCCAGGGAAGTGCTGGCGCCACCACCAGTTAAGAATACGGTTGATGAAATTGAATAAAAAAATCTTAGTAAAAAGTATTACATTGGCATTAGGTCTGTTGCTGCCAGCAACGTCGGCATTGGCCCATGTTAATGGTCATGAAGAGCTTGGCAATAAGCCGGTATCTAAAGCGTATGAAACAGCCGCTAAAGCCATGGAAGTTGCCAAGGCAAAGGAGAGCGATGAGCAGGCAAAAAAAGCGCTGTTAGCCAAGCTCAATAATATTAAACATTTCAGTGCAAATTTCTCCCAGCAGGTGGTTGATGCCGAGGGAAATCCACTGCAAAACGGCGCCGGCACTTTAGTGGTCAGCAAGCCAAATTTAGTGCATTGGCAAACCACTGAACCGGATGAGTCACTGATTGTTTCTGACGGCGAAACCCTGTGGTTTTATGATCCCTTTGTCGAGCAGGCCACCGCTTATGCTTTGGAAAGTGCCATCGCCAATACCCCGATTTTACTGTTAACCAGTCAGGATGAATCCATGTGGCAAAATTACCGTATCAGTAAAATCAACGAGACCACTTTCATTGTCCATGCCCTGGAGAGCAACAGCCAGGTAAAAACACTGGAGCTGAGTTTTGAGCAGGATAAACTTGCCGGTTTTGTTATCTTAGATGCCAGCGGCCAGCTCAGTCGTTTTGCCTTGTCGGGCAGTGATTTTAGTTCACAACCGAAAATGGAACTGTTCAAATTTACTTTACCCCCGGGTGCCTATTTAGATGACCAGCGCTAACGGTACTTTAGATCTGGGATTTGAAGAAAATGACGAGTTTAAGCCTTTAGCCGCCAGGTTACGTCCGCAAACCCTCGAGCATTATGTTGGCCAGCAGCATATTTTGGCGCCGGGTATGCCGCTGCGTCTGGCGATAGAGCAGGGTAACTGTCATTCATTGATTTTCTGGGGACCGCCGGGTACGGGCAAAACCACTTTGGCGGAGATCATTGCCGGCCATGCCAATGCCGATATTGAACGGGTATCGGCGGTCACCTCTGGTATTAAAGAAATTCGCCAGGCGATAGATAACGCCAAACAAAGAGCCATTCATCAGCAGCGGCGCACGGTATTGTTTGTCGATGAAGTGCACAGGTTCAATAAAAGCCAGCAGGATGCGTTTTTACCCCATATCGAAGACGGCACCATCATTTTTATCGGCGCCACCACGGAAAATCCCGCCTTTGAATTAAACCAGGCGGTATTATCCCGGGCCCGCGTCTATACCTTAACCCGGCTTGCCAGTGAAGATCTCGAATTGGTGCTTAACCGGGCCTTATCCCTGGAGCAGGAGAAGGTGCAAGTCAACTTGGATGATGATGCCAGACAAAGCCTGTTAAAACGCAGCGATGGTGATGCCAGGCGGCTGTTGAACCTGCTGGAAAACTGTATTGAAATTGCCGTACCGGCACCCGGGCCGGACAATGAAAACAAGGTCAAGGTGATCACCGCCGAGCTTATCGCCCAGGTGGCGGGCAGTAAAATCGCCTTATACGATAAAGGCGGCGATGCTTTTTATGACATGATCAGCGCCTTTCATAAATCGGTGCGCGGCTCAGATCCCGATGCCGCCCTGTACTGGTACGCCCGTATTATTACCGGCGGCGGCGATGCCCTGTATGTCGCCCGGCGGTTATTGGCTATCGCCAGTGAAGATATCGGCAATGCCGACCCAAGAGCAATACAGCTGGCCCTTAATGCCTGGGATACCTACCATAGGGTAGGACCGGCAGAAGGGGAGCGCGCCATTGCCCAGGCCTGTGTTTATTTGGCTCTGGCGCCAAAAAGCAATGCCGTCTATATAGCCTTTAACCAGGCCAAGGTACTGGCAAAACAAACGGCGGACCTGGATGTGCCGGCCCATTTGAAAAATGCCACCAGCAGCATTACCAAAGAGCTGGGGCACGGCGCCGAATACCGTTATGCCCATGATGAGGCGCAGGCCTTTGCCGCCGGTGAAAACTATTTTCCAGAAGTGATTGCCGATACCCGTTTATATCAGCCGAGCGATCGCGGGCTGGAAATCAAGCTCAAAGAAAAGCGCCAATATTTGGACTCCCTCAACAGGCAAAGCCATGACCAACGCTATAAATAGTACCACTTTATACCTTTTTGTTGCTCTCGGCGGTGCCTGCGGGGCCAGTTTACGTTTTTTTATTTCACAATTAGTGTTAAATTGGCTCGGAAAAGGATTCCCTTTTGCCACTTTGATGGTTAATATTTCCGGCTCCTTTATTATGGGATTTTTATACGGGCTAATTGAACAAGGTATTTTAGAAGTTTCTGTTTACAGAACCCTGATCGGCATAGGCTTTTTAGGGGCGTTCACCACCTTTTCAACATTTTCTCTCGACTCCTTGCTATTAATTCAGCAGGGGGAATTATTAAAAGCCATGGTAAACATTTTACTCAATGTCGTGTTATGCATTTTAGCGGCCGCCTTGGGGATGTTTATCGTTACTAACAATTAAAACGTGATATATCATGCTAGATCCAAAACTGCTAAGAACAGACTTAGAAAATATCGCCACTGCTTTGGCGAAACGCGGCTTTAAACTCGATACCGAGCAATTGTCCGCTTTAGAAGAACAGCGCAAAGGCATCCAGGTAAAAACTCAGGAATTACAGAATCAACGTAATACCCGCTCAAAATCCATCGGTCAGGCCAAAGCCCGTGGTGAAGATATCCAGCCGTTATTGGCAGAAGTAAGTCAATTAGGTGATGAACTGGAAGCGGCGAAAGAAGAGCAGAACAAAGTCTTGGCAGAAATCGATGCAATTGCCTCTGCTATTCCTAACCTGATGGACGAATCAGTGCCTGAAGGTGACAGCGAAGACGATAATGTTGAAATCAAGCGCTGGGGTAGCCCGCGTGAATTTGATTTTGAAGTTAAAGATCACGTAGATCTCGGCGCTGCCCTGGATAAAGGCCTGGACTTTGAAAGCGGCGCAAAACTAGCCGGTACCCGTTTCGCTGTGATGCGCGGCCAGGTAGCCAAGTTGCATCGTGCCTTAGCCCAGTTTATGCTGGATGTGCACACCGAAGAGCACGGCTATCAGGAAATGTACGTGCCTTACCTGGTGAATCAGGACTCTTTATACGGTACCGGCCAACTGCCTAAATTCGGCGATGACTTATTCAATACTGAGCTGGCCAACAAGCAGTTCTCCCTGATCCCAACCGCAGAAGTCCCGCTGACTAACCTGGTACGTGACGAAATCGTTGAAGAAGCAGAGCTGCCGATCAAGATGGCTGCCCACAGCCCGTGTTTTCGCAGTGAAGCCGGTTCTTACGGCCGGGATATCCGCGGCCTGATCCGCCAGCACCAGTTCGATAAAGTGGAAATGGTACAGTTGGTGAAGCCTGAAAACTCTATGGCTGCACTGGAAGAACTTACCGGTCACGCGGAAAAAATTCTGGAAAAACTGGAATTACCATACCGTACCGTAGTGTTATGTACCGGCGATATCGGCTTTAGCTCTACCAAAACTTTCGATCTGGAAGTATGGTTACCGGCGCAAAATACCTACCGGGAAATTTCTTCCTGTTCAAACATGGGAGATTTCCAGGCAAGACGTATGCAGGCCAGGTTCCGCAACAGCGAAACCAACAAGCCTGAGTTGCTGCATACCTTAAACGGTTCTGGTCTGGCGGTAGGCCGTACCTTAGTGGCGATTCTGGAGAACTATCAACAAGCCGACGGCAGCATTAAAGTACCTACGGTATTACAGCCTTATATGAAGGGGTTAACTCAGCTGGGTTAATCTGCCGGTTTGTTGCCTGCGTTTACGGCAAGCGCAATAAAATCAATCCGTTGCAATTTATATAATTGCAACGGATTTTTTTTGAATATTTTTTCTCTCAAGCGGGTCATATAGCAATAACAACAGCTTAGACTTAATTTGTATTTTTTCAGGGGAATATCACGTGCTGCGTAGTCTCGCCATTCAATTCGTTGTCTTTTTTGCGATTTTCCAGGGGGCTTCCATGCTCAGGGAAACCAGTATGCTGCCAAGGTCCACTGAGTTGTCCGAGCAGGCGCCGGTATTACCGACTTTGATGGATGAAACCATTAGTTTAAAATCGCAAGGTAAAAAAACCGTACTCTATTTTTTTGCTCCCTGGTGCACCATTTGTCACGCCAGTATCAGTAATTTGCAAAGCATCTATCAGGATAATGACGATCTGGATGTGATTGCGGTCGCCCTGGATTACGCCAATGCCCAGGAAATAGCCGAATTCAGTGCCCAGCACCGGCTGGATTTTCCCATTGCCCTGGGCAATGAGCAGGTTAAAGCCCAGTTTAAAGTACAGGGTTATCCCAGTTATTATGTTATTGATGAACAAAATATGATCACCGCCAAATCTATGGGGTATTCATCCGAGATCGGACTGTATTTAAGGGCGCTTTAGCTGTTTGTATTGACTCTTTGATCCAGGTCTTCTGATCTGCATCCTGTTTGTGTACACTATCACTTTCTTTTCGGATAAAAGTATAAAAATTATGCAAATAACCGCCAATTTTGACAGTGGTAATATCAAAGTCATCGACGCAACTTCCCCAGGTAATGTTCAGCTGGAGATCAACAAAGACAACCAGTCGGAATTTTATCAGTGGTTTCATTTTAAACTTCATAACAATGATCATGTTGAGCATGTTATTCATTTAACCAATGCCGGAAAATCAGCCTATGTGGAAGGCTGGGACGATTACCAGGCCGTGGCCTCCTATGATCGCGAGCACTGGTTCAGGGTTCCGACCGAATTTGACGGTGAAAAACTTACCATCACTTTCACGCCTGAATTTGATTCCGTGTATTTTGCTTATTTCGCGCCTTACAGCTATGAGCGTCACCAGGACTTGATCCAAAGTGCACAAATGGATATCGATTGTCAGATGCTGCTGTTGGGTCAAACCATCGATGGCCGTGATATGACCATGTTGAAAATCGGAGAAGAAGGCAAAGGTAAAAAGAAAATCTGGTTAACCGCCAGACAACATCCGGGCGAAACCATGGCTGAATGGTTTATGGAAGGTTTCCTGGACCGTTTGCTTGATGAAGACGACGGCGTTGCCCGTGCCTTACTCGACAAAGCCGTATTTTATGTTGTGCCTAACATGAACCCGGACGGCAGCTACCGCGGCCATCTGCGCACCAATGCGGTGGGCGCCAACCTTAACCGTGAATGGTTAGAGCCGACCATGGAGCGCAGCCCGGAAGTTTACCTGGTACGTGAGCAGATGCTGGAAATCGGCGTAGATATGTTCCTGGACATTCACGGCGATGAAGCCCTACCTTATAACTTTGTTGCCGGTTGTGAAGGTAACCCGTCTTACGACGAGCGTAATAAAGCCCTGGAAGAGCAGTTCAAGAAAATGCTGATTGCCATCACCCCGGAATTCCAGGATGAAGTGGGTTATGACAAAGATGAGCCGGGTAAAGCCAATATGACGGTAGCGACCAACTGGGTAGGGGAGCAGTTTGACTGTTTGGCCTTTACTATCGAGATGCCGTTTAAGGATAATGCCTTATTGCCGGATCACATCGTTGGTTGGTCAGATGAACGTAGCAGCCTGCTTGGCCGTGACGTACTTACCACTATTTATCATGTGGTTGATGATTTGCGCTAATTGGTATGCAATTGAGTTATCTAAAAAGCCAGCGTAAACGCTGGCTTTTTTTTAACCTGTTGTTTTGTATCACTTTCTGACAGGTTATTGACGCTGTTTAATAGATAACAAAGCTTAAAATAATTAATGCAATAATATCAATAGCTTGCAGGGTGGATGTTATGGTTTTGTGTTTTTGGTATTGTTTATGCTTATTTATCAATAGGATAAATATAGGAAGTACCTAAAATGAAAGTACAAATTAAAAACGTTATTAAGGCAGGTCTTTTACTTACGGCCTTTACAGTCACAAGTCAGGCGAATGCCGGTTTGTTTCTTCGAGATGGCGGCATGGTTTATGACGATGTTTTAGACATCACCTGGATGCAGGATGCTAATTATGCGTGGTCATCCGGCTCTCATATTAATGGTAAAATGACTTGGTATGAAGCTAAAACCAGAGCTGATAACTTAGTGTATGGTGGCTATGATGATTGGCGTTTATATGATGCTCTATCGGAGGATGGCACATTTTGTGATGGAACCTATTGTCGAGAAAGCGAATTGGGGCACCTTTTCTATGAAAACTTTGGTTTAGAATATGGTCAGAACATCTCTGAAGCAACCGGTGCTGGCTTAGATAATGTAAAGCTGTTTAAAAATATCGCTTGGGGCAGTTATTGGTCGTTCAGGCCCGTAAATGATACTTGGGGTCAAGCTCATGCTCAGTATTTTCAGATGAATACTGGATATCAAAATAATAGCCCTACAGATAAAAGTCGCTACATGAATTACGCCTGGTTTGTTCGTGACGGTGATGTTGTTGGCGGTAATGTCAGTGAAGTACCTGAGCCGGGTACTTTAGCTATTTTGGGGCTAGGGCTAATGGGCTTAGGTCTGCGGCGTTGTAAAAAATCATAACCATGTTATAAACTTGATAAGCCAGCATTTATGTTGGCTTTTTTGTGCTTGGATATGTTTAAAAGTATTAATTATTTAATTTCAATGAGTTGACTAGGGGATGCCCGTAAAATAAAAACAGGGCCGACAACTTCTCCGAATCCAATTTCTCCAATTAGAATGCAGACCAGCCCCAAAGTGTTGGAATCTACCCGGCCATAATATCGAAGTGCCGGGCTAATACTAATAAAACTCTGTGATTATCACTATCATCCAGTTCTATGGATAATTTCGCGCCATATTATTATTTACCACTTCGAAGCATAGTGAGCATCGAGTAGTACGTTAATTTTGCCATTTTTGTTTGCTCTTTAACCGCTTAAAGTAACGGCATAGGGCTAGAGCCAATAAATCCCGGCCAGAGCTCAGATAAAAATGCCCGGCAGCGGTTTTCTTGAGAAAATTTATGATAAGCTAATGCCAACCTATAAAAACGATATTCACAATAACAAAAAATTTAATCACAAATATGTTGGGAGTTACATGTGCAAGAGTTAGTTAACACAATAAATGGAGTGATCTGGAGTAATGCGCTCATTTATTTATGTTTAGGGGCAGGGCTGTTCTTCTCTGTTTTAACCCGCTTTGTCCAGATTCGTCACTTTAAAGAAATGGTACGTTTACTGCTTTCAGGCAAAAGCTCTGAGCAGGGCATTTCTTCTTTCCAGGCATTATCGGTATCTCTTTCCGGTCGCGTAGGTACGGGTAATATCGCCGGTGTTGCCGCTGCCATTGGCTTTGGCGGCCCGGGTGCGGTTTTTTGGATGTGGATTGTAGCCTTCTTCGGTGCGGCTACCGCTTACATCGAGTCCACCAACGCGCAAATCTTTAAAGAAGAAAGTGACGGTCAGTATCGCGGTGGTCCGGCTTATTATATTGAAAAAGCCATGGGACAGAAATGGTATGCCTGGATCTTTGCCATTGCCACTATCCTTGCCTGTGGCGTGTTATTGCCTATGGTGCAGTCTAACGGTATCGGCTCAGCGATTGAAAGCGCCTTTGGCGGCGGCGGTACTATCAGTACTTTCCTTGGGGATATCAGTTATGCCAAAGTGTTCACTGCCACGGCTATCGTGATGTTGCTGGGTTTCATTATTTTTGGCGGCGTAAAGCGTATCGCGCATTTCACCCAGGTGGTGGTGCCTTTTATGGCGCTGGCTTATATCATTATTGCCCTAGTGATCATCTTCTTACATATTGATCAGTTGCCGGGTATTGTGATGCTGATTGTTGGCGATGCCTTCACACCTATGGCCGGTGTCGGCGCCGCTATCGGCTGGGGGGTAAAACGCGGGGTTTACTCCAATGAAGCCGGCCAGGGTACCGGCCCTCATGCCGCAGCCGCAGCTGAAGTCGATCATCCGGCGCAACAGGGCCTGGTGCAGGCTTTTTCCGTGTATATCGATACTTTATTCGTCTGTTCAGCGACCGCTTTTATGATTTTAATCACAGGAGCCTACAATGTTCACGGTGCTGGCGATGCCTTTATCGTGCAAAACCTGGCCGCCGATATTGCCGCCAACAGCCCGGTTTATACCCAGATGGCGGTTGACAGTATCTTTACCGGCGTAGGCAAGCCTTTTATTGCGATTGCCTTATTCTTCTTTGCCTTCACCACTATTTTGGCTTATTACTTTATCGCGGAAAATAATGTTTATTACATTCGCCGCACCCTGAAAGTACCTGCGCTGAACTTCCTGCTGAAAGTGATCATCATGACCGCCACCTTCTACGGTACGGTAAAAGCGGCCGATATTGCCTGGGGCATGGGGGATATCGGGGTTGGTATGATGGCCTGGTTGAATATAATCGGTATCATCATCATCTTCTTTATGTCGAAACCGGCGATTAAAGCGTTAAAAGATTACGAACGGCAAAGAAAAGCCGGGGTCGATAAAATCACCTTTGATCCGGAAAAGCTTGGCATCAAGAATGCGGACCTGTGGATGAAAAAGAAAAATTCAGCGCCGGTGAGCGATAGTGCATCAACCGTCAGCAGTGATTTGGTTGAAGAAAAAGCATAACTGAGCGATTGCCAGTGAAAAATGCTTTATCGCACAAGTTAATTTAGATTTTTCAAAATAAATTGACATAAAACGCCCGCAAGGGCGTTTTTTTTAGGTAAAATATTAACTCATTTTTTATGTGAGATAGTTATGGCCGTTATTAATTGTCCGAGTTGTAATAAGAAAATATCAGATAAAGCAAAGACCTGCTCGCATTGCGATGTCGATCTGAGTAACCAGGAGCAGCTTAATTCCATCAAGCGCATTAACCGTATTAAAAAGTCGCAAACATTGATGAATTATTCATTTATTGCCATGCTACTTTTCTGTGGCGGTTTCCTGTTTATGTTCTGGCAGGATGTTCACCCGGGCAGTTGGCAACATACGGCGGCCATGACCAGCACGGCTGTTGGTTTTATTCTTTATATTTTCATCCGCATACGATTAATTATTTTAAAGCGAAATACTAAGTAACCTATGGAATTATTACAGTTAGTTGACAATCTTAGTCATGAAATGTACCTCAGGCTTAAATGCGCGGCAGAGACGGGCAAATGGCCTGAAGGCACGCCCGTAGACAGTGCCCAGCAGGAATCGGCTTTACAAATTTCTATGGCGTATCAGTCCCGTCGCTTAAATGCCACAGAGTTTATGAGCGTCGGCAACGATGGCCAGATAGTGACGAAAACAAAGCGAGAATTAAAAAAAGAGTTCAGTCAATCCGAGTCTGAGAGCAGCTCAGACGATAACACTATAGCCAGGTTTTCCGATTTATGATTTTTTCCAAACTATTTAAAGCAAACAAGGCCAGATGGCAGCACAAGGACAGTACAATCAGGATCACGGCGATCAGTGAAGACTTAACTGCTGCAAATAGCCAAGATCAGGAAATTCTCCTTCAGCTGCTGAATGAAGACGAACATGAGCTGGTGCGCCGTGCCGCCCTGATAAAACTCGCCGATTTTACTCACTGGCAAAATGCCAGTGAGCATAATTCCCATGCCAAGGTGAAAGAATTTGCCCGTCAGCAAATAAGCTTAATGCTGCAAGACCAGCATGAGCTGAAATTATCGAGCGAGACTAAAATTACTTTTCTCCAGGAGCAGGCAACGGTGGCCATGCTTGAGCCCTGGCTGCATAAAGAAAGCGATGCAGATCTCATCATTGAACTTTATAAAAAGATCAATAAACCCCAGTTGATGCAACAGCTGTTTGTCCAAAAGCAAAACCCCCAGGTACAACTATTCTTTGTTGAACAAACCGGGGAAACCGCAGTATTGGAAAAATTCCTGAAAAAGGCGGTCAATGATGAGGTCAGTCAATTAATCACGGATAAAATCAACCAGATAACTGAGCTTGCTCAAAAGCCGGCTAAAGTGAAAAAACAGGTGCAGTTATTATTATCCAAACTCTTGGCGCTAAAAGATATTACCGATTACGAGCAGGTGCTCAGTAAGCGGGAACTGCTGCAAAATGAATGGCAGGCTGTGCAAGATGACCTTGCTTGTTTGACCGGTGAAGAGCAGGCCGGCTTTGCTGAAAAATATCAAACCATTACTAATCAGCTGGTGAAAATTTTTGCCCCGAAAGAAGAAGCCTACCAGCAGTCGCTGATCGAAAAAGAGCTGCAAAAAAATAAGCAAATTGCCAAAGACACCTTTGCTCAGGAAATTAATGCGTTAAGCCAGACGTTAACCACAGCAGTTTTTGAAAACAGCGCACTGGATGAAAGTGAATTTGCCAATAAACTGACCGCATTAAATGACAAGATTGCTGCTTCGATACTGAACGGGCAAGAGATTGCTGATTATCAGAAAACTATCCGTCAGCAGCAGGCCAAGCTGACTAAATTGCCAGTGATCGCCCAGTCGGTGAGTGATGCCACCCATTTAATTTCCCGGCTCTCCCAGCTGGCCTTACCGCAAACCATAGAAGAGCTTAATGAACGTCAGCCAATCTTCGATGCCTGGCTGCAGGAATGGAAGACCACGGAGAAACAGGCGGACGACGTTTTACCTGAATCTATCAAGGCCGCCTATCAGGAATTATCCCAGCACTGGCGCAGTGGTTTAAAACCTTTGCAGCAAGAGCAGCAAGGGCTTTTCCGGCAGGTACAGAAGAAGATGCCGGAGCTGAAACGTCTCTTGGCCAGCGGTAAATATAAAGCTTCTTTTGGCGTATTTAAACGTATTAAAGGCAATTTCGAGCGTTTGTCCGCCAGCCAGCAGCACAGACTGCAAAGAGACTTTGATCAGGTCAGTGAGAAAATTGCCGAGCTTAGCGACTGGGAACACTATATTGCCACACCAAGAAAGCAACAATTGCTCGATGAAGTGAAACAGCTGATCGAACAACCGATAGATAACCCCAATGAGCTGGCGGCGAAAATCAAGCAGTACCGTAAAGTATGGAATTCATTAGGCCATGCCGACGAAGAGTTGGACAAAAGCTTAAACCATGATTTTAACCAGGCGGTAGAGCAGGCTTTTGCGCCGTGCCGGTTATATTTTGCCGAGCAGGAAAACCTGCGAGAGCAAAATCTGGTCAAAAGAATGGAGATCATTGAGCAGGCAAAAGCCATGTCTGCCGAGCTGGAAAAAACGCCGGTGGATTTTAAACACCTCGATGCCCAGTTAAATAAACTCAATCATCAATGGCAAGGTACCGGAGAAGTCGACCGGGCGAAATATAAAAGTTTATTGCATGACTATACCCAGGCACTACAGCCATTAAAGTCGGCGATACGTGAATTCCACCATGATAATATCGCTGAAAAAACCGCTCTGATTGAAAAAGCCCAGGCCCAACTTACGGCAACAGAAGAGGGCGGCGATATCAATGCTGCGATTGAGCAGGTTAAGGGGATTCAGGGCAAATGGCGTAATGTCGGTTATGCCGGACCTCGTGAAGAAAATAAACTATGGCAACGTTTTCGTGCCGTAAACGACGAGTTGTTCAAGAAACGCGACTTGCTAAAAAATGAGCAACAGCAGGCGCAATCCGCTCAGCAGGCTGAATTTGAGGCCCAACTGCAAAGCTTAACGGCGGAGTTTGCACAGGCACAAGAGTTGTCGGCTTTGTCTGCGGTTAAGCAAAAAACTCAGGCCTTGTTAGAGCAAGTGGTGTCAATTAAACCTGTGATCAAGGCGGTGGCAAATGCGGTTGAAGGGCAAATAAAAGCCATAGATGCCGCGATTGACCAGCAGAAATCAGATAAAGAAAAACAAACCTGGTTAACCCTGTTTAATACCTTATCGGAAATTGCTTCAGATAAGATCACTTCGGCTGATGAGCTAAACGGCTTATCTGCATTTTGGCAGAAAAAAGTACAGGATGTTCTGGCTGCCACCGACGTTGTTGACAGAAAAGAGAAGACCCTGGAGCTGGAAATATTGGCCGGGGTTGAGTCGCCGGCGGAGCTGGCCCAGGATCGGATGCAGGCACAAGTGCGTTTAATGCAGGAGCAAATGTCTTCCGGCGGTGCTGTGGACTTACAGCAAAACTTTATTAACTGGTTGCAGCTCGGACGCTTAACCGAGCAGGATCTGGACTTGCTTGCCCGGATCAAAGGTATTTATTGCCAGTAATTTTTTAGTCATAACTGAAAAAAAGTCCGCCAAAACCTGGTTTTAGCGGACTTTTTATTTACCTGGATATTTATCAAGATAAAGGCAGGCTATCAGGCAATAGCTTTTTCCACGACTTTATCAGCCAATGCCATAAAATCAGGGCTCTCTTTAAGTAAATTGACTAACGGCAAAAACAATGGTTCGGGAAGTTCGTTAACCCCGCGCCACTGCCACTGCTTGCATTTATTCGGCTCTTTAATTTCTGCCTCACCGCTGTCACTTTTGGCCACCACAAAAAGGGTGACATAATGTTTATCTTCCTGTTCGAAGATATCATTGGTAAAACCGAGTTTTTTGATTTCACCCAGCACCAAGCCGGTTTCCTCTAACACCTCACGTCTCGCACATGTCTCTACGCCTTCACCTATTTCCAGGTGCCCGCCGGGAGTCGCCCAAGTATTAGCACCATGGGAGCCTATTCGCTCTCCTAGCAGAATTTTGTCATTGCGTAAAATAATGACACCAACACCCACTCGTACTGCTTTATTCATTTTTGATTATGTTTCCTTATTATGTTTGAGCGCTTAAACAACCTGTCTCAGGCATAGCCCTTATCCCGGCGCTTACCGGGATAAATTTTTGCCGCTGACTATACTGATTTATTTTCTATGCGGCAAGATTAAGTGGACAGGGGTTAGCCATGGTTAAGTGAAAGAAAATAGCCTTGCGGGCAAGATTTGAACCTGGTGTGAAAATCGCTGACCGACAGCTTTTCTTTAGCTTATCTTGAAGTGGGGGAAAGTTCAGACGAATTACTTAGCTTTCAACAAACTCAGAAAGCCTGTAGAGCACGGTTGATAAATATCATGAAGTTGTTAAAGTCTGCTTAGTTTTTCCTTTTGAAAATGAGCGTATGAGTGAGCAACTGCCGATCACTATCGGAACCGCCGAAGAGCTAATCTGCCAACTGCCGGGGTTAACTGGTGCGGTCAATAAACTGGAGGCACAATTTAATTTTCAAACCATGACGGCGGGCTGGTATGGCGATGAAGATAAGATTTTGCAAACCCATGTGTCATTGGTATCGGCCGGGGAATTTTCCGTTTTACAACAGCAGAAACAGCCGGGCGAACGTTTTGATTTTGCTGATGATGTGCTCAGCTATCATAACAGTGATTTACGTCAGGTTTTATGTATTGTCGCCCTGACCAGCAAAGAGCTGGCTTTATTTTCTCAGCGCCGCGAATTGGTTGCAGCTTATCTTCAGGCTAAAATACATAAGGTGTTAAACCTTATCGCCACACAAGAGAAATTATTTCCGATTTAATCTTCCTGTGCTGATGCTAATTATCGCTACCGCGTCCGATACAAGTGTTGGCGGGTCTGGTATCATAAAGAAAACAATGAAATGAGCGTTGGCTTCTTGCCAACCACTGGATAAGTATGAATAAATTAACGTTAGCAAAGCAATTAAGCCAGGTTCAGGAAAATGAAGTTTACTTTGGTCCCCAGGGTTTTGTGATTGCGAGCAGCGAAAGCGAACTGGAAAATGCACAGCAAGGTTATAGTGTTGATGATGAAGGCCTGGCCCTGTCGGTAGAAGAACTTGGGGGATGGGAACCTCATTGGTTGGTAATCGCACAAGATACAGAATTGGGAGATCCCTATTTTGTTGATGTTAATGATCCTCAATTTCCAGTCTATACTGGCGTTTACGGGGAAGGGGTTTGGGAGTCGACTCAGGTTGCCTCTTCATTAGCGGCTTTCTTACAATGCTTGTCCCTGTTGAGTAAAAGTGGCAACCAGCAAGGGCCGCAATTTGTTCCCGATGAGAACAGTCTCACAGATCCCGGGCAACTGGCACAGTTACAGCAGGATATTGTCGTGCTTTGTGGCTGTGAAAGTTTCTGGGCGTTATTTTTTGATTGTTATCTCGACTGGCTCAGCGATGAAGATGATGAATTTGACCTGTGATCTTTACAGGTAAAGCGACCAGGGCTCGGGATAAAAGTTTGAAATTGGATAAGAATTAACTTAACCTGAGTCCAAGTTTGGAGGGAGAGTGTGAGTCGTTTCTTGCCGCCGATGTTTTATAAATGCCGGGAGTGTGCCGTTTGACTTACCAGCGCCGGCCTGTTTGCAGGGCGGATAATTGAAGGGATATCAATATGAAAAATGCATTTCAGCTGGCCGCCTGTGCCGGCGTTATTACCCTTGTCCTGGCAGGTTGCCAGTCAAGCCCGTCTTATGAGAGCCAGCGGAGTGCTTCAGTTAATAAGCATGCAGAGGATAACCAGAAACGATGGACTTCTTTTGGCGCCTTTGCCGGCAATGTTATAGGTAAAGAGCTTGGCAAATATCTGGATGAGCAAGATGCTGAGCATATGACGCAGGCGACCAGTGCTGCACTGGCTTTGGGTGAGGGGCAAAGCTGGGTAAACCCACAAAACAATACCCGCGGGGAAGCCAGGGTGATCAGCACGGAAAAAAAAGCGGATTCAATCAAAATACCCGTACTCAAGGAAAGGATTGCTAAGGTACCGCCGTTAGATCTTATCGGGCAAACCTACCATGCCATGAAAAAATCGAATGTCCGCGGCGGACCCGGTACAAGCTACCGCATTGTTTCCGGCGTGGTTTCAGGGGAAGCCGTGAATGTCATAGGGAAAGTCAGGGACAGCAACTGGTATTTGATCAGCAAGGATGGCATCGGCAGGGGCTTTATTTATGCGCCTTTACTTAAAGCGGCCCCGGCTGAGAAAATGTTAGACTCGGGTGTTGCTGTTGCACAGGCTGACATAGAAGAAAAAGAAGTGAACTCAAACCGGATCTGCCGCACGATAGAGCAATTTGTTTCATTTGCCGACGGCTCTTCCCGTAAAGATACCGTACAAGCCTGTCAAAGTCCCAGTGGCTGGCAGGTAAAAGCCTAGGTTAAACAGGTGCTTAGCAGTGTTCCTGGCCCTGTAAGTACCTCCCATCTCTTCTTTATGGCGGTAAGCCGTTCAGGCAAGCCGCCCGCGCTTAAAACTAATAAGATATTTTATCTGAAAAAAAGCAAATATTTTCGAAGCGCCCAAAAGCCGACTATAATTTTACCACATTCGCAGGCTAATTCTTCCGGGGCTTTCAGAGCTTTGCTCGTCTTCTCCTCTGTTTTGTCCGTTTAAAGCTATTAGCCGGCTTGTTGCGCGTATTATCGCCTTAGTAAATACCTGGTGATTAATGAGCCTTTCTTTGGCGTTCGGATAAGACTCGAGGAGCAACAAGTGAGTGCATCAGTATAGGAACAGCGCTGTTTTTAGTTTTAGTTTAAGCGAGAAGCAAGTGCTACATTCAAGAAGGGAACAGCATGGCACATCAACAAATTAATTATTCTGACTTCTTTTCATCAATCACCAATCCTTTAAAAGAAACCGCCGGTGGCGATGAGCCGTCCGGGGTCATAAAATCTGTCACGGGTATGCAGTACTCGGAAATTAGCGGTTATGGACAAAATGTCATAACTGGCCCGTCGCAGGTTAATATTGCTACAGGTACGGTGCAGCTGGTGTTTAAAGACAGGATCAACAGTTTTGTCCTGGACGTGCAAAAAGTGCGGGGTGGGGTGTACCTATACGGTTTTAATATCGGATTGCCGCACCAGATAGATGGTAATATGATGTGCCGCCGGGGACAGATATGCAATGCTGAATCCGGTCCAATGGGGCGGGCGTTATTGGTTTGGCAGGGGATCAGTACCAATACGGTTACCTTTACTATTTTTGATCCGGATCGCTGCGCCGATCAGTCCTCTCATGCTTCACTGGCTCTGGCCAGGTATCAGTACACCAGTGTGCAGGAAAATCCCTTAGTCACCCATATAGATGATGCCAGTCATAGACAAAATCATGCCCGAGTCGGCTCCTCTGTTTGTATCCTGGCGGATCATATCGTACCCGGGCTCCAGGATAAGCTAAAATACCACTGGCATGTATTGGAGCAGCCTCAGGGCTCTGTGCTCTCTTATCCGGTCAGTGAAACTAACCATATTACTTTCACGCCGCGGATGGCGGGTAATTACCTGCTTGAACTTGTGATCAAAAACGCCTGTGACAGCTTTATGCCGTTGCAGCTTCATTATCAGGTTGAGCCTGCAGTCGAGCGGCCGAGTGCTTCGGTATTTGCCCGGCAAACGGCTCTTGTCGGCAAGACTCTTAAGATAGATTCGGCCATTACCAGCGAAGCGGGTAATGAGGCATTGACTTATTTCTGGACCCTGGACAGGCCTGACGGTTCAAGTGCCGAGCTCGATAGTCCCCGCGCACTGACCCCCGGTTTTACCCCGGATATTGCCGGCATTTATACCGCCCAATTGATTGTCAATGACGGTAAGGCAAATTCATTACCGGCCAGGGCCGCCTGGATTGCCAGGCCCATTCCTGTCAGGGATCCGTTAACGCACCAGGGAGAGGATCAATACCTTTATGCAGGAGATGCGGTATTGCTTGATGGCCGAAAGTCGCATGACTTGTCTTCAGATAAGGTTGAATATCGCTGGGTCATTGCTCAGAAACCGCCGGGATCACAGGCAATACTTGAAGGTGTCAGCCAGCCCACGCCGGTGTTTACCCCGGATATTGATGGCAGTTACATCATAGAGCTGACCGTCTCTGATGAGCATAACCGCTTAACGCCTTTGCGCACTATCTATATTGCATCAAACCCGGATCAACACCCGGTGGCAAAAATTAACCCGGGTTATACGGCATTAACTCATAACCGGATTGAGCTCTCCAGTGAAGGCAGTAGCCGGCTTGACGATAATGTTCGTTATTGCTGGACTCTAAGAACTCCCGCGGAGTCGCAAATTGTCCTAAGCGGTGACAGTGTCACTAACCCCAGTTTCACCCCGGATGTTGAAGGCACCTATACTGTCACTTTGGTGGTCAAAAACGGCAACAGGGAATCTTTGCCTGCGGTATCGGCCTGGGCCGTTGAATCAGCTCCCGAGGCTGCGCAAATCAAGGGCCTTGAATTAAAGGTTAACTATGGCAGTGATGCCCTACATAGGGTTGATGAAACCGACAGTGCTCAGGCATCGCTGGTATTGATAAACAGGGAAGATAAAGAGTTTGATATCAGTGCCCTGGTAGTCAAAGTCTTAACGGCGCCGGTAAAAGCAAGAAAAACCAGTTGTTATAGCTTTGAGCAGGGAGTCAAACTTAAAGCCGGGGAAGCGATCCAAGTTGAAGTGTATCCCAGTGATGATGCCCGGGTACGCAGCTTTAATTCCAATGTTCCCTTGTTTGATGAACAACATCCTTGCATTGTCGAAGCCAGCCTTAAAGGAAAAACCTTGGCCAGTTATGTGATGAATACGCCAAGTTATCAGGTGGATACCGGCGATACCTTAGGAGATATTGCCGCCAGGCTTTATCAAAGCCGTGAGCGCTGGCAGGAAATTGCTGCTATGAATGGTATTGAGGATCCCGACAGGCTGGCTACCGGTATGATATTAAAGTTGCCACAATAAAATACGGCTTATCCGGGAGGGCGGAGGCCGTCCCGGGTAAGCAAGATTGAAAGTGTTGCATAAGCATCTTGAAAGCTTTTCTCCTGAAATTAAAGATAAATATCTTATAGATTACCTGCAAGGCCTTGTCGCCATGAATTTTACTGTTGAGTCGGCAATGTCGGCTCTGGCATTGTCATCCATTTGCCGGCAGATTAACGGCTGGGATCCAAAGAGGGATCTTCTTCAGGTTCATCCACCAGGCCCTGTACCCATAACAAGACTTCTGCTACCGGTTCGATAAATTCTGCCGGAATATACTGATTTTCTTCCGCAGCTGCCAGCAGCCCGCGAGCCAGCGGGCGGTTCTCGAGGATAGGAATATTGGCCTCGCGTGCCATTTTCTTGATGTCCTGGGCCATCATATCTGTGCCTTTTATCGTCAGTAGCGGTAGCGGGGTTTCATCTTTATCGTAATAAAGACCAATGGCAACATGGGTCGGGTTGGCAATGATCACCGAGGATTTTTTCACCTTTTCCGGTGGCGGGCCGTTTAACAGCTCTTTATGCAATTGTTTCCTTTGCCCCTTGATTTGCGGGTCGCCCTCGCTTTCTTTATATTCTTTTTTCACTTCATCCATCGACATTTTCAGTTGTTTAATATGCTGGCTTTTCTGGAAGAAGTAATCAAAGGCGGCAATAACGATAAAGGCCACGGCGGTATAAGCGATCAGCTCTTTGAGCATAGTGCCCAATAAGGGAAAAACGCAGGCTTTACCGCAGCTGCTCAGGTTGAGCAGGTCCGGCAGGTATTTGATCATGGAAATATAAATCAGTGCCGACAACAGGGCGATTTTTAACACAGATTTGAGAAACTCTACCAGGTTTTTCACGGCAAATATTTTCTTAAAGCCGGAGATAGGGCTGATTTTGTTCAGCTCGGGGGTGATCGACTTGGCGGACATCATAGGGCCTACCTGGATAACATTGGCGGCGATGCCGGTAATAAAGGTTACCGCGATAATCGGCAGCACCAGGGAAAACAGTGCGTCCAGGCTGGCGGAGGTCATAACTTCCAGTGCTTTTTCAAAGGGCAGTTGATAGAGCTGGCTCGGCAGCAGGATGATTTCTTGTATGGTGCTGACGATAGTATCCGCCAGTGCCATAATCACCGAGCAAATAGTGATCAAAGTAGCGGCGGAGACCACCTCCTTACTTTGGGCAACCTGGCCGTCTTTTTTGGCATCGCGCAGTTTTTTCGGGGTTGGCTGTTCGGTTTTTTCACTCACTTGCTGTGCTTCCTTGCGCGTTGTTAAATCAGGGTTTGTAAGGTGGTGATCAGTTCATCACCAAATTTCATATAGGTGCTGAAATGGCCGACCAACAGCTGCATATAAATGATCAGCACCAGTACCGCCACCGCACTTTTTACCGGCATTGCCAGGAAGAACACGTTAAGCTGCGGGGCAAAGCGGCTGATCAGGCCCAGGCCGAACTCGGCGAAAAACATTGCGATCACCACCGGACCGGCAAATAACACCATAAAACTGAAAATATAATCGAGCTGCTCTAAAAAGAACCTGGCATTGTCGAGTTTAATGCGCGGTATCATTTCAAATATCGGCCACACGGCAAAACTGTTGTACACGGCCCCCAAAAACAATAAAAAGCTGCCGCCGACAAAAAACAGGGTGACGCATACCTGCACCAGGATGATGCCTAAAGGAGAGGCCTGGGAGCCTGACATGGGGTTCATGGCACTGGCCATGGAAGCCCCGCGCTGGTTATCGATTAACAGGCCGACCGACTCTACCGCCCAGAAGGGGATAGTGGCTAAAAAACCGAGCAGCAAGCCGATGAAAATCTCTTTCATGATGACAAAAACCACAAAAAAGCCGGTGAGATCTGCCTGTGCCTTCTGCCCCATGACCAGCGGCAATACCAGCAGGGATAAGCTAAAGGCGACGCCGTTGCGGGTGATTCTGCCGCCGAGCATGGCCTTGGAAAAAAACGGCAAGATGGCAAAGGCGGCGAGAATACGGGGCGTGCCGAAGATAAAGGCCCCGAGCACGGCTTTTATTTCTATAAACTCTTCCATATCAGAATCTTGCCAGGGTAGGCAAATAGTTAAAAATACGCTGGGTATAATAATAAAGCTCAGAGCCTACCCAGTCGGCGGTGAAATACAGGGTCAGGGTAACCGTAACCAGCTTGATGGCAAAGGATAAGGTTTGCTCCTGGATTTGTGTTAACGCCTGAAACAAACTTACCAGGGTACCGACCACAGAGGCGACGATAATAGGGGGCAAGGACAGCATCAGTACCAGCAATAAGGCTTCTGTGGTGAGTTTAATAATATCGGCTTCAACCATGGGAAAGGTCCTGTTAATTAAGGGATATTGATCAGCTATTGATAACTTAATACTAAGCTGTGTAATAAATTGGCCCAGCCGTCGACTAATACAAACAGCAGTAACTTAAAGGGCAAAGAGATGGTCATGGGTGAAACCATCATCATGCCCAATGCCAGCAGTACGTTGGAAATGATCAGGTCAATAACGATAAAAGGTAAGTAAATCAAAAAACCGATTTGAAAGGCGCTGGTGAGTTCACTGACCACAAAGGTCGGGATCACTATCAGCAAATCATCCTCGGTGACTTTTTCAGAAATATCTTCCGGCCACAGCTGCCCGGCGGTTTCCAGGAAAAAGGCGGCTTCGTCTTCACTGGCGTGCTTTTTCAAAAACACTTTCAGCGGCACCATGCTTTGTTCTACCACAGATTTTATGCCTTCACTGCTTTCCAGGCTGGCGGGGTTTTGCTCGACAATATCGGCTATCTGATAGCCAATGGGCGCCATAATAAAAATCGACATAATAATCGACAACCCGTATAAGGCGATGTTGGGGGGGATTTGCTGTACCCCGAGGGCGTTACGGATCAGCGACAGCACCACGGCTATTTTCACAAACGAGGTTAACATTACGGCAGCAAAGGGCACTAAGGCCAATAGCGACAGGCCGGCAATCAGGTAAATAGGATCGGGTAAATTATTCATGGCTGTGCTTACTCTTGTGTTGCCTGTTCGGCGGGTATTTCTTGTATTGCGGCTTCGCTGCTTTTTGCAGATTCAGGCTCAGCTGCAGGCAAAGCTTCATCTGGCTGCTGTTGGCCACGGCTTTCTGCGCTCTCATTTTCTGCGGTGATTGTGCTATTTAAACGGGTAATTTTTGCCCCGAGTTTGCCCGCCACAGAAACCAGCGAGCAGGTGCCTATCAACTGACCGTTGGCCCTGATTTGAATGGCTTGTTCGCCGTTGGTCTGGCTGTCAAAGGCAAAAACATGACCGCTTGATAACTGGTTTAACTCTCCTAAAGGCAGGGTTAGATTGCCGGCTTCAAAGGTTAAGGTGACCGGTATTTCATCCATGGCGATTTGTTCGTTATTCATGTCATTGTTTCCATTTGCATTCGTTAAAATTTCTTGCACGGTTAAGCCGTTATTATCTGCCAGTGCCAGGCACTGGAGCTGCTCACTGATGTTTACCAGTAATAGGGGGTTTTCTTCCCGGTAATAACAGGTATCGAAAAACACCACGTCCTGATGTTGTAGCCGGGCCAGTTGGTGCATGTTCAGCCTGGTTTGTGCCAAGATAACCCCACAGCTATGGGGCAGTTGCTGCCACGGGATATGACTGCTTTGGCTGGCTGTTGCCACTAAAGGTATTAATTGCTGATATAGCGCTTGCGGTAAATCAAGACAAAAGCTGCCCTGGCTCTGCAAAGAATTGATTTGCCCGAACAGGCGGAAAATACCGGGGGCAGGGGCTGCTTTTGCCGATTTTTGTTTAGTGATCACCGGTGCTTTATCAAGCGTGGGACTCATGTTTGTTGACTGCTGCAATAGTTGTAAAAAAGGCGCCAGTGCTGCCTGTAGCGTGGCAATGCGCAGCGTTTCCGGTAAGAACAGTAAGGCCTCTTCCGGTAGGTAGTCTTTCACCAGCAGCGCCGTCATTGCCTGATCGCAGCTTAAGGTCAGCGACTGGCCGGACAGGGAAAAGCTCAGGGACAAAAAGTCAAAAAAGCTGGCATCATCACTGACAAAGCGGCCGTTAAATGTATGGTTTTCCAGGCTAAAGCTAAAGGGCTGCAACCGGGCAAGTTCATTGTTGACCTTGACTTGTTCCCGGGTAAATTCGGGTAAATCCAGCGCTTTAATTTCAGCTTGCTGGTGGGCAGATGTTTTTACAGTAAGTTCCGTCATGATCGTTAAGCCTGCTCAAGTTCGTTTTCTTGCGGCTGGCGGTTGCGATGAAGCTGAATTTCCTGTTTGATTTCCAGATTGATCTTGTTGCCCGGCAGCTTTTTCTCTAACGTTTTACGCAGCTGAGGCAGCTCTTTTTGCAGCTGATCCGCCACTGCTAAACTGCCCACCATAAAGCTGACGCTCAAGGCTCCCTGTGCATCCCGGCTCAGTGCGATATTAGCGCCGTTAAGGTGCTCAACCGGCAAGCTGATATTGATAGAACTGCTTTGCAGGTTAGGCAAGTTGCTTTGTACCTTGTTAACCACATATTCGGTCCAGGCCTGGGTATTTGTTTTAGGCGTTACCTGTAACTCAGGTGATTTAGCCAGGCTTTGCTGAAATAATCGGGACTGGATATCAAGCGGCATCACATCCTGGCCGGACTTTGTATCATCAGAAAGGTTTCTGGCATTAAAGTGCTCGGTTTTTTCTCCTTTTTCAGCCCGCTCAAGCAAAGCGCGCAGTTTCTTCTCATCTGTGCTATTTGCCTGGTTAAGCTTTTTATGGCTGGCGTCGTTACCCGAACGCACTTCACCGGCATTTTGGCTAAAAGAAGATAATTTATCGGCTTGTTTTATCATCATTATCCATCGACATTTAAGTGGCTTGATAAGTTGGTAACAGGGATTGATATTCGGTTGCTAAAAACCAGGATTTATTTTGAAATGGCGCCGAAGGGGCTTTTTAAAAACAGTTAAAAAGGCGACAAAAATAGTATCTGCTGACGATTGTTAAAAGTAAGTAACGGCGGGTTGCTAAAAGTTGCAAGATTTTTTCGAATATTTTAAATGAGTTAAAGCGATTATCTCTACCTTGATTTTTAATTGTCACGGTTTGACTTTAAAGGATAGTCAATAACCAGCACTAAGTAAGGACAGGGTGACGAATAAAGATCGAGCCAACATCGTATGCCAAGGTGATTAGCATCTGTGGTGAAGCTGACTTTTACCAAGTCCTGTGCGCATAGGCCTGTTCAACGATTATCTTTATGATGCGGATAAGGTGAAACAGCTGGCGAAAGCCTTGCTAGTTAAACTTAATCACAGCGGCTATCTGTTTAATGTTTTCCCCCGAATCTAAGGTGATCTCGTTTACCATGTTACGTTCTGCCATCAAGGGCGAGTGGGCAGCCTCGGAGACTGTCAGTACCGGTTCAACGCAGGCATCTAACGGCGTAAACAGGGTAAGCCAGTTCTGAAGTGTTTTTTGGCTGATCACCTTGCTGATATCCTGTTTGAGCAGAGTCTGTTGTGTGTTATCAGAAGAGCAAGCCCGCTCTAACCAGTCGGCCTGTCCCAGTGTTTGAAAAAATAGCCGGGCAAATTTCGGCTCTAAACTACCTACGGATAAATAACGCTCATCCAGGGTTTGATAATAGTCATAAAAACTGCCGCCGTTCAGCAAGGTTCCGCCTAAGTCAGGGTCTACACCAAGGCCGACGGCGCCTGCGCCGAATAACCCGGTGAGGGCAAAAGCAGCATCTGTCATGCTGATATCAAGATGTTGTCCCAATCCCGTGGTGGAGCGCTGGATCACTGCCGCTAAAATGGCCATCACTGCATGGTGGGAGCCGCCGGCAATATCGGCGATTTGCGTGCCGCTCAGTACCGGGCCGGTTTCTTTGGTGCCGCTAAAGCTTGCCAGGCCGCTTAAGGCGAGATAGTTAATGTCGTGTCCGGCCTTATCTTTATATGGACCGGTTTGGCCGTAGCCGCTGATGGAACAATAAATTAATTCAGGATTAATAGCACTTAAGGTGTCAAAGTCCAGGCCAAGTTTAGCCATGACTCCGGGGCGAAACTGTTCAACCAGGATGTCATACTCAGCTACCAGGGATTTGATTTGTGTAATAGCCGCCGGCTGTTTTAAGTCCAGCGTGCGTGATTGTTTATTGCGCTGCAGGGTTAAATAGGCATAAGAGCTGTCTTTGAAAGCGGGCTTGACGTTTTTTACCATATCCTGCCTGTCCGGCGGATCGATACGCAGTACTTCGGCGCCCATATCAGCCAGTAAGCCGGTGGCGTAGGGGCCGGGTAACAGGCTGGAAAAATCCAGTACTTTTAAGCCTTGTAATGGTTTATTCATAAATTTAATCTTCTGCCGAATTTAAAAATGATCCCTGCCAAGGAGTATAAAAGCAGCTTTGGCCTTTACCATGATGTATTGATTCAAACTGTTGACATAAAGTTGCAAAATAGTAGCTACTTTTTTGCCTGTAAGCTATTGCCTGGCAATGGTTTTTTCTGTATCTATTTATTGGCGGATAGGCTAACCTGTTAAAAGAAACGGCTTGTGCACTTGCCGGTTTTTGTCTTATTTTTGTTCTTGTGATAACTTTGATGTTTACTAAGGTAAAAGCTTGTTTTATATATAATTATAATAGCAAGTGTTTTATGAGGTTGTGTATTTGATGGCGCTTTTCAATCCCGGTGATGATGTTTTTGAACAGCTAATAAATGAAATGCCAGTGGGACTGCTGCTGGTGGATCAGCAAGGAAATATTGTTTTTATTAACGGCAAACTGCAAGCTTTATTGGGATACAGCCAAGAAGAGATTTTTGGCAAAACGGTCAATATCCTGTTACCGGAACGCTACCGGGGCGAGCATGGCGAAATGTTAGCCAATTACCTGAAAGCGCCCACTTCCAGGGCTATGGATCAGGGACGGGTATTATTGGCGGAGAATAAAAAAGGCCATGAAATCCAAATTAAAATCGGCCTGACACCTGTCTCGTTTGGTGGTGAAGCTTATGTGCTTGCTTCTATGATAGAGGTGAGTAATGAGATCATTAAAATAGCGGCCAATAACGATCCTCTAACCGGTTTACCCAATCGGAACTTCTTTTATGAATTAAGTGAAAATATTCGCAGCGAAGCCATACGCAACGGGGTACGGCTATCCTTACTTTTTATCGATCTGGATGACTTTAAGGCGGTGAATGACCAATACGGGCATGATATCGGTGACTTGGTACTTTGCCAGGTGGCTGAGTGCATAAACCACAGTGTCCGAAAGAATGATATTATCGGCCGTCTCGGCGGTGACGAATTTGTCTTGTGTCTTTACGGAGTCGCCAATGACCAGGCGTTAAACGGCATTGCCAAAGGGTTAATTGATAAAATTTCTGCCATAGACATGGTGCAGGGGCATGTTATCAATATCAGTGCCAGTATAGGTGTTGCCTGTACCAATGATCCGGGCAATATTGTACTGACCGATATGATCAAGCTGGCGGATAAATTGATGTATCAGGCCAAAGACAAGGGTAAGGGTAAGGTAATTTGGATTGCATGTTAATTTTCCCTCTGTTTAGGTGTGAAAGTTTAATAAAAATGTTAATTTATCGGAAAACGAATACCCGTTTAACGGTGCGTCGTATAAGCCATAGGCAACTGACGTTTGCTGTTGATAATAATAACAAGGATATCCCAGATGAAATTTCCCCCGTATATTGTTTTTTCCGTACTCGCGCCACTGTTGTCCGGTTGTGCGCTGCTGCCGGCTCCGGCCAATGATGCCCCTGCTGTTGATATGTCATTTTTGGTGAAGCCCGGGCAATTATTGCCGCTGACGAAGCTCAATGACATCACCGGGGAGCATGTTGTCCTCAATACCCCGGGACGCAAAAAACTGGTGATTTTATTTGCCACCTGGTGTGCTGACTCGCAACGGGCAATGAAAGCCTTGCACCAATCTCCGCTGATCCAGGATAAATCGCTTGATATCGTTGCCATTGCCCGCGAACAACAAAACACTGAACTGGCAAGCTGGGCTGCGGAAAATGAGATTAAAGTAACACTGGTGGCCGATGCCGACCGCAGTATTTACAGGCAATTTGCCCATGCCGGAATTCCCCGCTTTATTATGGTTGATGAGCAAAACCGCATCGTCGAGACCGTATTAGCCGAAGGGGAGCAACAAATAGAGCATATCCGCTGGTAAAGTAACACAAGCTTAAAGGAGCTATATCAATGCTAGAGCAATGGCAACAATTACTGGCGACGTCTTTTTCGGTGTTTTTGGATGATATCTATCTACAGGCGCTGGCGGCCCTGATCGGTTTTTGTTTTATCGGCCTGTTGTTTGACCGCATACTTGCCTTGTGGCTGAAGTTTTTTTCAGGAAAACAGCCATCGGTTAGCGATCAGCATATGCTGGAGTATTTCCGCCGACCGGTATTTTATTCCCTGGTACTAACCGGCATGGCCAGCGCTTCTTTATTGCTGGCATTAGCGGAAAATATTCAGTCGGTGATCTTTTCCGTGTTATATACCCTGGCAATTATTATCTGGGCGCGGTTATTGTTAAGAATCAGCAAAAAAATGCTGCAAGGTTTTTCCAGCCATCCGGAAAAGGTCAAGGTATTAACCCCGAAAACCTTGCCTTTGTTTGAAAATATCGCCTTTATCCTGATCATAGTGATCGCCGTTTATTATATTTTCATTAACTGGAATATCGACATGACTGCCTGGCTGGCTTCTGCCGGCATAGTGGGGATTGCCGTCGGTTTTGCCGCAAAAGATACTTTAGCGAATTTGTTTTCCGGTGTTTTTATCATGGCAGATGCCCCGTACAAAATAGGTGATTTTGTGGTATTAGACGGCGGCGAGCGCGGAGAAATCACCCAAATCGGTATCCGCAGTACCCGTTTGCTTACCCGGGACGATGTCGAAGTGACTGTGCCCAACTCTGTTATGGGCAATACCAAGATCATCAATGAATCCGGCGGCCGCCATGAAAAATTCCGCATCCGGGTCCAGGTTGGCGTGGCCTACGGCAGCGATATTGATAAAGTCAGGGATATTCTGATGCAAGTAGGAATTGATGAAGAAACTACCTGTGATTCTCCCGAGCCGCGGGTGCGCTTTCGTCAGTTTGGGCCGTCAAGCCTGGACTTTGAACTCTGCTGCTGGATTGAACAACCTGTGCTTAGGGGGCGGATCCTGGATAAATTAAATACCGCTGTTTATAAGGCCTTTATCAAAGAAGGTATCGAAATTCCTTATGCCAAGCAGGATCTCTACATCAAAGAAATACCCGGTTCAAGTTGCTCCGGTGAGTAATAATATCGACAGGAAGATAGGGGGCATTAAATGCATTTTTACCAACAATGCTCCCGGGTTGGGCGTTGTGCTGCACCTCTAAAAATAATCTATTGCCGACAAAAGCATACGTTTATTGCCTACAAAAGCATCTGTTAGAGTCATTAAAGCCCGGGCCAGGTATGCCTGGCGTATCTCCCGCTACGGCTATCCCCGAAGCCGTCATGTTTAAAGCAGAATTCTATTTTTTCATTAATTTTTGATTTTCAAGATGAATTCACTTTGCTCTGCCTGCTGGCATCTTTATCGTCAGCAGGAAGATTTAGCAAAAATTCTTATTTTGTTTATGACTTTTTTGCCTGCGACTACTACATTTAAATTTACTGCAACAATAAATCAAACCTAAAACAAGGTTAATTGAAGTAGCTGGTCAATATCTAGGGAGAGGAAATTGAAAAACATCAATTTTAGCGGTTTATTCTGGAAACTTGCCATTCCTGTTATTTCATTATTTGTCATCACCATCTTAATGTTAAGCTTTTATATCCCCCAGGAAATACAAAAAAGAGCGGTTGAAGGAGCGACCATAGCCTCCAAGCAAACCGCGACACAATATAAAACGTTGCGAAAATATTATGTTGAAAACATAGTTGCTAAAGTCAAAGCCAACTCTGATATGAAACCCGGTATCAATCATAGGGCTGAGCCGAAAACATTTCCCCTGCCGGCAACCATGATCCATGACTTAAGCGCTTTGCTTAAAAACGAAGGAACAACGGTTAATTTATACAGCGCTTATCCTTTTCCCAACCGGAAATCCCGGGTACTGGACCCTTTTCAAAACGAGGCCTGGGATTACCTTACTAAAAATCCCGGCGGTGTTTATGTTGCTGAAGCCGAAAAAAATGGTAAAAACCTGGTGCGGGTGGCAATTGCCGATACCATGATCGGCGAGGACTGTGTTGCCTGTCATAACTCCCACCCGGATACTCCGCGCACCGGCTGGAAAATTGGCGATGTCCGCGGCATTTTGGAAATTAACAGCGATATTAGTATGCAGGTAGCCGGCAGCCAGGCAACCGGCAGTCATATCATGTGGATCCTGCTGGCGACCATGATCATTATTATCCTTGCCATCAATTTTGTTTATCGCTCGGTTATAGCGAAAAAAATCTCACTATTAGATACCAGTATTACCGCGTTGGCAGAGGGCAGCAGCGATCTGACTCAGCGGCTTGACGACAGCGGCCAGGATGAAATCTCCCAACTGGCCGGCGGCTTTAACCAGTTCCTGGAAAACCATAGGTTATTTATTAAAAAAATTGCCCTGTCGGCAGAGCAGTTGTCGGAGTCTTCAACCGAATTAAGTACCATTACTTCACAGGCAAAACAAGACTCGGAGCACCAGAAGACCCAGATTTCTATGGTCGCAGCAGCTATTAATGAAATGTCGGCATCTATCCAGGAGGTTGCCGCCAACACCACAGCTGCCGATCAATCCGCCGGCAGCGCCCGGGATGAAACCTTAGTCAGCCAGAAAGTGTTTAAAGAAAACATAGAGATCACCAATACCCTTTCAGGAGAAATTGAACAGGCAGCCAAGGTTATCCAGTCATTGAAAGTGGATAGTGAAAGCATAGGCTCGGTGTTGGATGTGATCCGCGGTATTTCAGAACAAACTAATTTGTTGGCGCTAAACGCCGCGATAGAAGCGGCACGGGCTGGTGAACATGGCCGGGGCTTTGCCGTGGTGGCGGATGAGGTACGCAGTTTGGCCAGCAGAACGCAGGAGTCGACGGTTGAAATCAATACCATGATAGAAAAACTGCGCCAGGGGGCCGACAGTGCGGTATCTGTGATGGATAAAGGCATAGCAACGGTAAACGCCAGCGTAGAGCAGGCCTCGCAAACCGGTGATACCCTTGATTCTATCACCCAGTCGGTGACCAATATCTTCGACCTCAACAGCCAGATCGCAACCGCAGTAGAGCAGCAAACCCTGGCAGCGGAAGACATCAATCAGAATGTGGTCACTGTTGACGGCTATGCTCAGCGCAGTGATGATGTGTCGGCCAATATCGCTTCGGCCAACGAGGAATTAAACCAGCTGGCGGTCAACCTGGCTTCTATGGTGAGCCGCTTTAAACTTGATTAACCCTTTGCTGGTAACAAAGGTTAAGGGCAATTACTGCGGTTTGCCCTTAACCTATGGCCACCGGCGCCCGGACCTTAAAATCGTCCAGCGCCTGATCTTCGAGTAAATTCGCCAGTTTTTGCTGTTTTGCCGACTCTACCCGGCTCAGCTCGGCATATTTCTGGCACTGTTTTTGGGCATAGGCATAGGCGCTTTCTGCATGCTGCAAGGCCTGGATTTGTTGCTCCAGCGCTTGTTGTGCCTGTTCGATGTCCTGTTCAAGTTTGACCTGTTTGATTTTATAACCGGAAATTTCATGGTTAAAATCACTGAGCTCATCCATTTTCATCTCCCTGCCGATAATTTCCTGATAGCGCCGTTTGATTTCCTCTTGCTGCCAGAGCATATATTGCTCAAGCTCAGTGCGGCAGCGACTAAGGTGCTGCTCGGCATCGAGTTTTTGCTGTTTAGCCTTAGCCAGCTCAGTGGAAGCTTTTTGCTCATGAATAATTTTGATTTGCTGTAGCTTATCTATCATAGGGTTTAACTTTTCCCTTGGCAGCAAAGGTCATTTGCACTTATCTGCCGGTCAGTTGCTGTATGGTTGACTCAAAGGCAAACTGCTCATTGACCCCTTGCCGTAAAAATGCATTGATAGCATCAATTTTGCCAATAGCCTCATCTGTGGTTTTATCACTGCCGGTTTTGTATTCGCCGATTTTGATCAGCAATTCATTGTCTTTATAGCTGGACAATAAAGAGCGCATTTTCACCGCTGCCTTGGCATGCTCAGGTGTGGTGATGGCGTTCATGACCCGGCTGGCGCTGGCCAGAACATCAATGGCGGGGTAATGGCCGGCGGCGGCGAGATCGCGCGACAGGATAATATGTCCGTCGAGAATCGAGCGGGTTTCATCCGCCACCGGCTCTGTCATATCATCACCTTCCACCAGCACGGTATAAAGGGCGGTGATCGAACCTATATGGTTATTACCGGTACGCTCCATTAACCGCGGCAGGGTGGCAAAGACCGACGGCGGATAACCCCGGCGTGTCGGCGGCTCACCGGCGGCCAGGCCGATTTCCCTCAAGGCACGGGCAAAACGGGTGACCGAGTCCATCAGCAACAATACTTTTTGTCCCTTATCGCGAAAATACTCGGCAATGGCGGTGGCAACATAGGCGGCTTTGGCGCGCTCCATTGAGGATCTGTCCGAGGTGGCCACCACCAGTATCGCTTTTTTTTGCGATTCGGGGTCAAGCTCATGTTCGATAAACTCCCTGACTTCCCGGCCACGTTCGCCGATCAGAGCGATCACTATCACATCCACCTGGGCGCCTTTTACCAGCATGCCCAGTAAGGTACTTTTACCGCCACCGGCGGCGGCAAAAATGCCCTGACGCTGTCCTTCGCCGCAGGTGAGCAGACCATCAAGGGCCTTGACCCCAAGCGGCAGCGGCTTATCGATAATTTTCCGGCGAAAAGGATCCGGGGCATCGGCATATACAGGGTAATAGCAGTCCACTTCGAGCTCGCCTTTATCCTCGGTATCGAGCGGGTTGCCCATACCATCGAGCACCCGACCTAATAATCCCGGCCCCACAGGCACCTGGTGGCTTTTTCCCGTGGGATAAACCAGGGTTGAAGTGGAGATGCCCTGCATTTCACCTATGGGGGTGAGCAGGGCTTCTTTTTGTGAGAAACCGACCACTTCCGCCATCAGTTCATCCGGATGATCCGGCGCTTTCAACCGGCAAAGTTCTCCCAGTTTAACCCCGGGAACCGCGGCTTTAATGATGGTGCCCAATACCTGGGTAACCCGGCCCCGTATCTCAAGGATCGGTGCTTGCTGCAGTTTTTTTGCTAAGTTTTCGGTGAGCTGGTTAAGCTCATGGGTCGGCTTTTGTAGGGGAATAGCCGAAGCTGATGTTGTCGTCATAACACGTCCTGGTTGCTTTGCCTGCATGCGCTGCGGGTTTTCGTTGTTTTGCTTGAGTAACAGGTAGGTAACCGGGCGGGGAAAAAAGTTGTAGAGAAAGAAAGTTTCAAAGGAAAAAGATCGCTTACCGGCAAAGCGATCTTTTTTATTGCAGCGCTGTTATTTCACTTCTTGTCGCATCCGGGGCTGCCAGGGAGATAGCACCCCGGTTTTGCTGTCGTAAACATAAATTGCCCGCGAAGACAGGCCGACATATAACTTGTCATTATGCTCACTGAGGAATAAAGCCGCGGTATTGTCTACCGCAAAACCGCCAATTTCCTGATACTGCGCAGTTTTAACATCATAACTCCATAAATAGGAACTACTTTTCTTATCAGCGCTATCATAATGATACAGAGTGAAATATAACTTGCCGTTATACTCGGTGAGCAGGTTGCCGGAATAGCTGTCTGAGGTTTTTCCTTTAAAACCGGGCACGATACTGGCGCTATTGGTCACAACATCATATTTATATAAACCGCGGCCAAAGTCTGTGTGGTTGGCGGTAAAATAAAGGCCATCGGCATAATGTACGAACTGTCCGGGTACGGACGAGCCCTGGCTGGTGGGATCTAAATCTGCCAGCATACTGATTTTGCCATTTTTATCCTGCAGACAAAGCTCCTGATCGTAACCGCCATTCTCCGGGTTCTGGCAGCTGCCGTATATCTCCCCCATATAGCTCACTTGTGAGCTTTGTGCGCTTAAGGTTTCGCTGTTAATGGAATAGGGGACTTCCCGGCCGCTGACGGTATTGTTCTTACGATCATAGAGGTAATGGTGGCTGCGGTAGCCGTCAAAGTCGAGAAAGGTAAAACTTAAGGTATTGTTGTAACTTTCATCAAAATCAAGCCGGCCCTTAGCGACCTCTGCCGGTAGTGGTGTGATAGCCGTCAGCTCCCGGTTAAAGGGATCATAAGACCATAATTTGCGATCGCTGCCGTTGAGCTTTGCCCCAAAGAACAGCTTATGATCATAGACTTTAAAATCGCTGATACTGGCTATTTCATCTTCGTTGGCTAATTCGATATCGTGGGCCAGCAGCGAATCACTCAGGGCATCGTATGAATACAGGGTTCTGTGCCAGTAACCGAGATCATTTTTAACTTTTGCCCAAAAAAACAGCCTGCCGGCAAATTTTACCGGCTTGGAGACATTTTGCAGCTGGCCGTCATTTGAGGTGGGATTTACCTTCACCAGTTCATTGGCATTGTCGTCATAATAATAAAGTACGCTTCTGCGGTTGCTGGTATTGTAGTTATCGACGGTAAAATAGAGTCTGCCGGCATATTCAAGCGGGCTACTCCACCACCTGAAACCCTTAACACTTGGGGTGTGTTCTGGAATGCCGGCCAGGGCTAGGTTATCGAGTAAGTAATACAAAGCTAAACAGCCAACTATAAACACACTGAAATTCATAATGTTAGTCCTTTATCTTAATCAAAATAACCGGGGCCTCCCGGTTTTCCTGTTCTCGAAGCTTTAAAAGTGCGCATTGTAACAAGCTGTTTACTTAAATGCTCTGATAAATATTTACCTAAAAGGAAATAAATCACAACTTTTTTAATTTATCGGTTCCTCAGGTTAGGCAAGAACAAAAAACGCGGAAACGGCGCCTTAAAAGTAAGCAAAAAAGAGTGCTAACAAAAACCTATCCCGTTTCACGCTGATCTTAACTTTAACGGATGAGATTTGATGGATTCACAATTACAAAGCATTCAGTCGCAGAATCTGCAAAACCATGCTAGTCATGCAGCCCATGCCCAAGGCGGCGGGGCCAAAATCAGTCATCAGGGCATGAACTTACAGATCAAGTCGGCCGCTGCCTCTATTGCTGATATTGCCGAAGAAATCGGCTCGGCATTCTCCGAAAAAGCAAAGGAGAAATCCCTGGATAAGCGCAGTGCCCTGCATGAAGTCAGGAAAACAGAGGCGATGGAAAGAGCCGAGAACTACCTGAAAAATGTTGCCGATGTTGAAAAGCAGGAAAAATTAAAAAATTACCTGCAGGACATGGATAAGCACACCAGCGCACAAGGGTTAAGAGACTGGTTATCCGGCTTTAGCTCAGATCACAGCGAACAATATAGCGCGCTGGAAGTGATCAAACAAAATGCCGCTAAAACCGGTAATAAGGCCTTGGAAAACCAGGCATTGGCCCTGCAACAGGCGTTAACGGAAAAGCACGGCGAGCACATCCGCGCCGGTTTTAATGTGGTCGATACCGCAGCGCAATTTAACGGCAAAGACGGCGCCGGGCCGTCGCTGGCGTCCTCCCGCGAACTGGTCAGCGGCTACCAGGATACGGTACTGGACTACGGCGGGGTGGCCAGTACTTTTAGCAAAATTATTGAAGAACATGGCGAAGAAAAATTCCCGATGGCGCTGGACTTTTTACGCCAGGCATTGGGGGCCGACTTGTCGGCACAAAACTCTTCAGTAGCCAAAGAACGCCTTGAAGCCATTATTGGCGATATTAAAGACATTTTTACCCTGAAGACCTTGCTTGATATGAGTAACGGCCTGGTCAGACGGCTGCAAAGTGATTATGGCGAGGCCCAGGCAAAAATTGGCCAGGAACTGATGGGCGGCATGCTTAAACTTACGGAGGCCAAATGGGTATCGCAGCGGGATTTATCTTCCCTGGCCCAGGACATGGATATCAAGCAGTTGGCAACGGAAATATATTTTGGTCACAGGATCAGCGCCATCTTTGCCAAACTGCCGCCGACGGTATTTGCCGATGACAACACCCGTAACGCGTTACTGGAAACGGCGATGTCATATGTCCATGAACTTGTTGATAAAGAGGAAGAATAACCGTGACTGAATTTTCAACGGACAAAAACCTGACCTGGTCCATGCTTGAGCAATATCTGCAAACCCTGGGTTTTGAAGATGTTTCGGCATTTCGTGGCGAGGTGATTGAACTTGACGTCAGCGGCAACAAGCGGCTGATTTTTGAGGTGCTTGAGCGCGGTTTGTTGATTAGTGTGATCAAGGAAGTTGCCGCTTATCAGTTAGCTGAGGTGGTAAAGCCTGCCATGGCCCTGTGCCATTACCGGGAGTTTTTGCCTGTGCCCATTTGTGTTGGCCTGGGAAGAAATGAACAGCTGGCTTTTTCCTGCCTGTTGTCCATCGGCGGCGATTTTCTTGAAGTGATTAATCCGGCGGTAGATATCTTATTGTCGATGCATGACAAGCTGGATATCGCGTAACCATGTCGGCAGCCATTAATTGCCACAATAACAGCGGCAGAGGGAGCAAGGGATGAAAGCGGATTTATTCTCTTTAGATGTCGGTCTGGCCAGCGTTGAACGCTTTCATGCCGACCAGGAAATGGATTTATTTCCCCGGGATAAAGGCTTAAACGGCCTGGGGGAAATTCCTAAGGTTCACCTGGAAGATGTTTTTGGCCTGAGTAACCTTGACCATGAACTGCTTGCCTCGTTAAAACCAAGTACGGCCAGCAGTGAGTTAGACAGCCCGGCGGGGCATATGCGCGCCATGGAAGAAACCCTGGCGCTATTTAAAGACCAGCAGCAAAGCGGCTCTTTGCTGGATAAACAAATGCTGGAGTCTGCCACTGAGCTGGTGGAAGAAAACATTACCAACAGCCGGTTATTAATGAGCTACCGCTTGCTGTTGGTAAAAGTATAAAAAGGAAGGTGATGATGAAACTCTTTAGTACCGATTCCATTTGCTACGGATGGTTGTGTAAGCAAAGCTACCTGTATTTGCAGTATGGCAAGTACGACTCGGCCTTAGTGTTATTGCAGGCCCTGCACGGGTTGCTGGTAAATGATACCCAGGTGTTAAAAATGCTCTGTTATGCCAGCACCCGGGCAAAACGTTTTGACCTTGCCCAGGCCTATCTGGCCAAGCTTGCCAACAACCCGGCATTCGAGCCGGCTAAGTGGCCACAATATTATTTGCTTTATAGCCAGGTTTTACACGCGGTCAACGAAAGCTCCCGGGCTCAGGCGATGTTAGCGCATTACCAGGAAGAAAAGAGCCAGGAAGAAAAGAGCCAGCAGCAAATAAATGCACCAGAAAAAGAGCAGCCGAGTGCTGTCAACTAATCCTCCCAGTTAACTTGCTATAGAGAAATAAATTATGAACCTAGGCTCTGTGCTTAAAGTCGCCAATACCATAGGGGAGCGCAAAGATTTAATGCTGGCTTTCCTGCTTATCGGCATTGTTTTCATGATGATCTTGCCTATGCCTACCGGGCTGGTGGATGTGCTGATCGCCGTTAATATCGGGATCTCTATCATCATGCTGATGCTGGCAGTGTATATCAGTTCGCCGCTGGAATTTTCCTCTTTTCCCGCGGTGCTGTTATTAACCACCTTGTTTCGTCTGGCGTTATCCATTACTACCACCCGCTTGATTTTATTGCAGGCGGATGCCGGGATGATAGTGACCGCCTTTGGTAACTTCGTGGTCGGCGGCAACCTGGTGGTGGGGATAGTAATCTTCCTGATCATTACCATAGTGCAGTTTATGGTGATCACCAAAGGCTCGGAGCGGGTGGCCGAGGTCAGTGCCCGGTTCTCCCTGGATGCCATGCCGGGCAAACAAATGAGTATCGACGGTGATATGCGCGCCGGTGTTATCGACATGGATGAAGCCAGCGCAAGGCGGGGCGTGGTCGAAAAAGAAAGCCAGTTGTACGGCTCGATGGACGGTGCGATGAAGTTCGTCAAAGGGGATGCCATCGCCGGTTTGATCATTATCGTGGTAAATATTTTAGGCGGGATCAGTATCGGTGTTGCCCAAAGGGGCATGTCTGCCGGTGATGCGCTGGAGTTATATGCGATTCTAACCGTGGGTGACGGCTTGATTTCTCAAATTCCGGCGCTGCTTATCTCCATTACCGCAGGTTTTATTGTTACCCGGGTGACCCAGGAAGAATCCCAGGATCTGGGTAATGATATCGGCGGACAAATTATTTCCAAACCCAATGCCCTGATGATAGGGGCGGTGATCATGATGATCTTTGGTGTTGTGCCCGGCTTCCCGCTGGTGACCTTTTTCACCCTGGCGGCTATTTTTGGCGCAACCGGTTTCTGGTTATCACGCAAAGAAAAATCAGGGGAAGAAAGCTTTGACAGCAGCGGCAATGCCACTATGGCGCCTTCGGGACAAAAGGCGGTGAAAAAAGATTTATCCGCCCAGGAAGAGTTTGCCTTAACCATGCCGCTATTGGTGGATGTTGCCGCCAATACCGAAGCCTTTATTGACCGTAACCAGCTTAACGACGACCTGCTTAAGGTGCGCCGGGCGCTTTATCTGGATTTAGGTGTGCCGTTTCCCGGCATGCACTTAAGGTTTAACCAGAGCTTGCCGGATAATGAATACCGCATCATGTTGCATGAAGTGCCTATTGCCAGCGGCAGCTTACGTGAGTCATCCGTGTTGGTGATAGGCCAGCGCAAGCAGCTTGATTTGTTGGGGCTGAATTATGATATGGACGATAAAATCCTCAGTCCCCAGGTCTGTTACTGGGTGGCGGAGCAGGATACGGATAAGCTTGACGGTATTGGCCTGTCTTACTTACATATTACCCAGATCCTGACTTATCACTTGTCTCATGTATTGAAAAGGTATTCGGAAGAGTTCGTCGGTATCCAGGAAACCCGTTATCTGCTGGAGAAAATGGAAGAAAACTTTGGTGAGCTGGTCAGGGAAGCACAACGTATCGTGCCGCTGCAAAAAATCACCGATGTTCTGCAGCGTCTGGTGTCCGAAGGAGTGTCTATCCGTAACCTGCGTCTTATCCTTGAATCCATTGTCGAGTGGGGACCTAAAGAAAAAGATGTGGTGACCTTAGTGGAGTATATCCGCTCAAACTTGAAACGGCAGATCAGCTACAAATACAGCAACGGACAAAATATGCTGCCGGTCTACCTGCTGGAAAACCAGCTGGAAGAGACCATACGCGGGGCGATCAGGCAGACTTCCTCCGGGGCATACTTGGCGCTTGATCCGAAAGTGACCAACCAGTTTATCCAGTCGGTGAAACGTAATGTCGGTAATATCAATGAGATGAGTGTCAAACCCGTGCTGCTGGCCTCCATGGATATCCGCCGTTATATCCGTAAGCTGCTGGAGCTGGAGTTGTATGATCTGTCCATCTTGTCCCACCAGGATCTCACTAAAGAGATCACCATCCAGCCCCTGGGCCGCATAGACATTTAGGGGGAAATAGCAGACAGGGGGTAGCCAAAGTTTCTGGTTATCTCCTGTTTGTCTTGTTTACCTGAACCCTGGGTGGAGAAAATCAACAAGGCAACAGTTGAATATGTCCCAGGTTGTGTCTGTCTGGTTTTGCATATCAAGTCATTTTCTTTTATTCGAAGTGCCTCTCTTCAAAAAAATCTGCAAAAGCCGGTAAACAATTTAGGAGTAAACTCCATTAAAGGGCTGCTTATTTCTGGATTTGCTCTTTGCTTAATCGCTTGTACTCGATATTTTTCCGCTTTTTTACCGTTAATTTCGCCGGAAACAAAAAATTTTTGCCTGTTTCTTAAAATAAATGATCAAAATGACAAAAAATTTTCACGGGCAACATTGATGATTATTCACTTTCATTGCGCATTTTCATCGAAAATAGCAACAAATGTGCAAATGCCTGTATCTGTCAGCACTTTTTTGTTACTAACCTATGAAACCATCATAAAAATAGGTACTTACGACTAATTACCTGGGCTCTGTCCCGGATGCCCGGGCGGGTAGAATTCTGCAATCGTTCAAATAGTGAACGATATCTGTACTCAGACTATTCTGGTCATGCCAGCGGATGTCTTATTCTCGGCCTTTTCCTGCATTTTTCTTGCAAATTTCCTCCATATTCTTCCTTTTTTCCTCCACTTTCTTCCTAAGTCTTTACGTATTCCTTACACATTTGTTTTAGATACTTTCTCCGACTGAGGGACTTCACCACGAAGTACCTATTAATAACAGAGCCAAGGTATGAGGGAACAAGAGTTAAGTTCCGCACCGGGTTCAAGGAAAATAAACGGAGTTTAATTATGTTGAATCAAGCCCCCAAAAATCTTGAAAATGAACACGAATTAATCGAACTATCTAAAGCCGGTAATGCCAATGCATTAAATGAATTAATGGCGCACTACCAAACCCGCATCTACAGCTTCATCATGGCCAAAGGCATCAAATGCCACCACGATATCGAAGATCTGGTTCAGGATACCTTTATCCAGATTTATAAAAGCATCCGCAGCTTCGAGTTTCGCTCCAAGTTCTCAAGCTGGGTATTGGGCATTGCCCTGAATATCGTGCGCAACCATGTAAATCGCTCGGTTCAGTACAAGTACAACTTTGTTGATGTCGCCGATACCGTTTTGCAAGATGAAAACACCAACAGTGAACCTGAGCAGGCGCTGATGTCCAAGCAAAGCCTGGCAACCGTCAATGCCCAGATCCAAACCTTACCGGAACATTTAAGCGAATGCCTGCAACTGACCTGTGTTCAGGGGATCAGCTATTCCCTGGCCGCCAATAAACTGGCGTTGTCTGTGGCTAACCTGAAAACGCGTTTGTTCCGTGCCCGCAAAGAACTTAAGCATAAGATCTGCGAGTCACTTTCGATGACAAAACAGCCGGATCTACACACTTCGATATTTTCTATTTAACCCTGCTGATGACGCCAAAAGAGCAAAGCAGCAGGCTCTGAGTGATAACCACAGAGCAAGACTTATTTAACCAATAAGCCTGAGCTTTATAAGAAATAGAAAAACAAAAAATTGAACAAAAATGGAGTTTAGCCATGCTTAACCAAACCAATCCAGCAAATGAATCAGAACTGATCAAAAAATCTAAAGACGGCAATGGCAGTGCACTAGAGCAATTATTACGTCACTATAAATCCAGAATACACAGCTTCATTCTTTCCAAAGGGATCAGGTGTCACCATGATGTTGAGGATCTGGTGCAGGATACCTTTATCCAGATATATAAGAGTATTACCAGCTTTGAGTTTCGCTCCAAGTTTTCCAGTTGGGTGTTGGGTATTGCCCTTAATATCGTGCGCAACCATTTAAACCGCTCGGCCCAGTACAAATACAATTTTGTCGATGCCTTAGATACGCCGTTAGTCGATAACAATGTCGGCAATGAACCCGACCGCGACCTGGCGGCCAAAAGTGCCTATCAAGACGTGAACAAACAAATACAAAAATTGCCGACGCAGTTAAGCGAGTGTTTGCAGATGATTTGTATCGACGGCCTAAGTTACGCCGATACCGCCAATACCCTGGCTGTTTCGGTTTCCAGCCTTAAAAGCCGGATTTTCAGGGCACGTAAAGAGCTGAGCTATTGCTAGTAAAATCAGGTGCCTGGCGGCATAGCTAATGTTGCCGGCAAAAATATTTGTTAGTTAAGCGCTTATTTAGCAAAAAATAAAAACTTTTTTACGCAGCCGTTACTAACTAGTTAATAGCCATATTTGGATAGCGAATTTCTCTGGCAAGCAAGGGCTTAACAAGAGAGTTGCAATGCAGCAATAAAATGGATTCATTATGATTTTAGACAACTTCGTCAACACCCTTTGTGAAAAGTACAATTTCGCCTGCTTTAACAGCCAGATTGCCGATCTGGGACAGGAAGCCTATACCCTGATCTGCGATGATCTTAACCTGCGCTATTTTGAAGCTTCGGGTAAATTCCATTTAACGGCAAAAATTGTTGAATTGCCCGATGATGAGCGTGAGCAAACCGAGCTGTTGCAGCGCTATCTGAAGATGGCGTTAACCTATATCAAACGCTATCCGGTTGCCATTGCCATTGAGGGCAGTGAACTTATCGCTTTTTACCAGTTATCGGTGAGAAACATCGAATACGGCCAGTTTGAGTCGGTGGTGGAAGAGTTTCTTAATGCGGTGGCCTTTTTTCAGCAATCAGAATCGGATGAAGTGGAAATTTCCCGTCCGGCAATGATGATCCACCCGTAATTTTCCGGCACAGAAGGATCTATGATGACTTTTTTACGTTACAGCTTAATTTTACTTACCTTGTTCGCTTTGCCGGCCCTGAGCTCCCAGCCCGACTGGAAAGGGCAAAAATACGGCTATATGGCCAGCGGTGAAACCTTAAAGGAAATTTTGCGGGAGTTTGCGTCCAGTTATGGTATTCCCGCCAATGTCAGCGATTCGCTGGATATGCCCATTAACGGTAATTTTCCGGAAAACACGGCGGAGAACATCTTAAAGCAGCTATCTGCTATCAGTAATATGACCTGGTACTACGACGGCCATATGTTGCACTTTTACCGTACCGACGAATCGGAAAGTGCCGTAGTGCAGTTAAAATATATCAGCACCCAAGACTTATACCAGACCATGCGGGTGCTGCCCTGGTGGCAGCTTAATGCCCAGTGGACCGCGCTGGAGCAGCAAAAATTGATCTTTGTCGCCGGTGCGCCGAAATTCGTGGAAATGGTGGTCAAAGTGGCGGCCATGCTGGATAAGGAAGTGCGCAAGCAGCATGAAGATAAGTTTGTGATCTCCACCTTCCGCCTGCAATATGCCAGTGCCACTGATTATACCTATAACTACCGTGGCCAGGAAAAGCAGGTGCCCGGGGTATTAAGCCTGTTAACCAATACCATTTCCGGCAACCAGGCCGGGCAGGTAACACAGGTGAGAACGCCAATGCCGACCCTGCAGGGGCGCTTGCCGCTATCATCTGCTAAGGCCAAAGGGCAGAACAGCCCGGGTAGCGAAGCTATACCTTTTGCGGAAGAAGAACCGACAGGCTCCGCCGGCATCAAGCCTTTTATTAAAGCCGACCACCGCCTTAATGCCATCGTCATCGGGGACACCCAGGCCAATGTCGAGACCTACGGCGAATTGATCAAATCCCTGGATGTACCGCTGGATCAAATAGAAGTGAATGTCACTATGGTTAACATTCAAAGCGACGATTTAAGCGAGCTTGGAGTGGACTGGCAATATACCAGTAATGATTATGCCGTGAATGTCGGTGATATCTCAAGCACAGGCAGCCTGGCAAGCGGCGAGCTGCAACTAATCGCCGGTGCTGCAGGTAATCTGGTCAGCAAGATCCGGGCGCTGGCCACGGAAGGCAAGGCAAAAATCACTTCTCAGCCCTCGGTATTGACCCTGGATAACTATGAAGCGGTGCTCGATAACAGCAATACCTTTTATGTGCGCTTATCCGGTGAAGACGTTGTCGATCTCTTTCCGGTCACTGTCGGCACCCTGGTACGGGTAACCCCGCATATTCAAAGAACGCTTGACGGTGAAGCGGTGCGCATGGATATCCAGATTGAAGACGGCCAGCAAACGGAGCAGAGCGTTGACGGTATTCCGGTGATCAGCAACACCTTGATCAATACCCAGGCGGTGATCGGCAAAAACCAGAGCCTGCTTATTGGTGGTTATTACTTTGACTCAGAGGGGGAGTCGGTAAGCAAGGTACCTTTACTGCACAGAATTCCACTGCTGGGCAACCTGTTTAAAAGTACCTCGAAAACCTCGGTGAAAATGCTCAGGCTGTTTTTGATTTCACCACATGTGGTCCAGGCATCGGATATCGCCATGGGCAAGCAGGGGGCGCAGCTAAATACCCCGTCCAATTTTAAACTAATCAAGTAACGGAGTACCCAAGATGGCGTTAGCTTCCCCACAAGAGCATGGTTTACCCGCCAGCACAATAGACCATGACGGCCTGACTGCTCAGGCACCGGCCTCACTGGATCAAGAGCTGGAGCAGGAGCAGGAACAAGTAGCAGGCGAGAGCGGACAATTTCTGGCGAAATGGACGCTGAAGATTTTATCCGGTGTGCATTTAGGGGCTGAAATTCCCCTCTACCAGGGCAGTACCCGTTTAGGTAAAGGTGAAGATAACGATATCGTGTTATCCGGCGACAACCTGCCTGACCATTTGCTTACCCTGGTATGCAGCGAGGATGAGGTTTTTGTTGAAGGCTTAAGCGATCAGCAGGCCAACTACCTGGCGGGTAAGTCCCTCTCGCTTGAAGAAAAGGCGGTTGAGCAACAGGCGGTTAAGGTGCCGGTCAAACCCTTTGAAGTGCTCACCTTAGGTTTGCTGCACCTGGTCTATGGTCCTAAAAATGAAACCTGGCCCGAGGTGGAATTGCCACAGCTGCAACAAGAGCAGCCGGAGCAAGACCCGGAATCTGTTGAAGACGAGCAAAATGCTGAGGCCCCTGAGCAAATGCAACAAGACGAAGTTAATCCCGAGAGCAAGAAAACACGCTCTTCAGTGGTTCTACCTTCGCTAGTGCTGGGCATGACCCTTGCCTGCGGCGGTATGTTCCTGGGTTTTTCATCTCCAGGCAGCAGCGAACCGGCGCCGCTGAGTTTGGCAGAGCAAGGCCTGCATGCGCAGCAAAGCTTGCAACAGCAGTTAACTGCAGCAGGTCTGGAGCAGCTTCACTTTAAAAAGCAAAACTTATCCCTGGGTAAAGCCCTGGTGCTGGAAGGTTTTGTTGCCGATAACAAGCAACAGGAACAATTACAGCAGCTTATTGCCGGAGCTGGTTACCCGGTAAAAATGAATATTCGGGTTTTGTCGCAACTTTTTAATAACCTCAGTTACTTACTTAAAGTACTGGGTTATCCGAATCTGACAGTGCATTACGGTGAGCAGGCGGGAGATTTTGTTATCGGCGGTTACCTGAGTGATAACAGCCGTTGGCAAAACCTTAAAAGTAAGCTGGAGCGGGATGTCGCCGGGTTAGGTCATATCAGCGCCAATTTTGACACCCTGGCATCCAGGGCCACCTGGCTGAGAAACCGTTTATCGCAGGACGGTTTGGATAACCTTGCACTGGCAAAACAAGCGTCCGCCATTGTCGTTAGCGGTGAAATTGCCGCCGGTTCGCTGGCCAGTTGGCAGCAGATAGAGCAGGAATTTAAACAGCGTTACCTGGGGTTACCCAAACTGGAATTTTCGGCGCAAAGAATAGAGAAAACCCTACAGGAGATCAAAGGCGTCAGCCTGGGCGCCGTGCCTTACATCACAACTGCCGACGGCAAACGGGTGATCACCGGCGGTAAGCTGGCTGGCGGTTACCTGATTGAGTCAATAGGGCCGGACCGGGTGGTACTGAGCAAAGCAGGCAAGGCGATGATTTATCTTATCGGAGGGCAACACAATGAATAACTGGCTGAAAATACCGATGGAACATGAGATCAGTAAAGATTTTAACGGCCAGTTTATCGGTCGGCAAAAGCAGGTTTTTATGGACCGGGAAAGAAAGCTGAAACAGCAAATGGCCTGTGGCGGCACCGCCGAGCAATTTCGGCAACTGGAACTGGAAAAGCAGGCGTTAGCGGCGGCGCTGGAAGTGATCGACAGTGTCTGGAACAAATTGCACCAGTAAAACTTTATATCAACCAAGGAGAATATTATGAGCACCTTTAATACCGAAGCCATCACCAACAGCATGGGAAAATTGTTTGAAGAAAAAGATGCCAAGGTCAGGGAGACATCTGAGTTGGATCTCACCGACACCGGTAACTTGCTTAAATTCCAGCAAGCCATTGGTGAATGGGGCAATGCCACCAGTTTGGCCAGTACCACCATGAAATCCTTAAGTGACGCCGTCAGTGGCGTTATCCAGAAAATGTAGGAGCGGTTATGAATAACATCAGCGGGGCAGCACTGACTGGCGGGACAAATAGCGGGGAAATGTCCCGGTCACAGGTGCTGAAATCTTTAGCCGAAACCGGTTTGCTGGCGGTAACCCATGGTGAAATTGAGCAGGCGCAAACCATTTTTAATTACCTGCTTAATGTCCGCCCCGGCGCCTTTATCACAGATCTGGGCTTTGCCTTTATCGCCCTGAAGAAGAAGCAGTTTGCCACGGCGACCACTTTATTGCAGCGCCATAGCCAGAGCGAGCAGGACGGTGATTTTGCCCATGCCTTTCTTGCCCTGGTGTGTTATCTCAATAATGAAATGGCCCAGGGACTGGCTTACAGTCGGCAGGCACAAGAGAGCAATAACCCGGCAGCCGCGCAGCTGGCCCGGGAATTGGCCGCAGAGATCGAATCAGCAGGAGAGAATCAGTATGACTACTGAAGCAATTAGCGCCGTCAAGGCAATAGAGCAGCTTGGCGTACAGGAAGCACAGGGCCCGGCACTGCCGCCGCCGGGAGACGTGGCACGGATGGAAGCGGCCATGAACAATGGTCAGCAGCAACACCAGTACAAGGTGAATGAGGTGATGGAGCTCGAAGAAATGAGCAGCAAACCTTCGCCTGATGAGCAGGGCAGTAATATCGGCGATAAGGTGCTTGATGGCTTAGAGAAAATTAAAAATGTCCATGAGGCGGAAGTTGAAAGCATCAACGTGTCGCTGGCTACTCCTGATCTCGATGTCCAGAGCCTGCTGGGGCTGCAACTAAAGTTATCCCGGTTGAGCCTGCAGCAGGATATGATCGCAAAAACCGCAAGTAAAAGCACGCAGAACCTGGATTCTCTGCTGAAAACCCAATAAGGAGTCAGGTGTGAACAAGTTAATCAAATGTCTGCTGGTTTTTACGCTCTTACTGAGCTTAACCGCCTGTAAAAGCGTACTCTATTCAAATCTCAGTGAAAAGGAAGCCAACAAGATGCTGGCGATCTTATTGGAGGCGAATATTGCTGCCCAGAAAACCGATGTTAAGGATGAAATGGTGTCCTTACTGGTGGAAGATGGACAAATGAGCCGCGCCATAGAGCTGTTAAAACGCGCCGGTCTACCCGGGCGCAAGTTTGCCGATATTGTCGATGTTTTCCCGGAAGACGGTTTGATTTCAACCCCGACCGCCGAGCGTGCCCGTTTTATGTTTGCACTGTCGCAGGGGATCTCCCATACCTTGTCGCAAATCGACGGTGTGATCGATGCCCGGGTACATGTGGTGATCCCGAAGGAAAGCTCAAAGCGCAGTAAGAAGCAGGATCCTTCCACCGCCTCGGTGTTTATCAAACACCTGTCGGATGTCGCCCTGGATAATTCCATTCCGCAAATTAAGTTACTGGTCAGCAGCTCGGTTGAAGGCCTTGAATATGACAATGTCAACGTAGTGCTGTTTCCCACCGCTGAAGCCAGCTCTAGCGCCGGGCAGGTAGCATTGGAGCAGGTATTGTCGGTGAATGTCGCACAAAGCTCGGTTTCAAGGTTTTGGCAGATCACCTTAACCCTATTGCTGCTGTTAACGGCTTCTGTTGCCTTTAACCTTTATACCTGGTTTAAGCAGCACAAAGACCAGCAAGCGCAAAAATCAACGGCATTGACTGCGGCGACAGCAGAGTAGGGCAAGCGTATGGAAAACCTGATCATTAAGGATGAATACAGCTTTAAATTAATGCTCCAGAGCAATATTGATCCCCTGGCTCAGATACATACCTCCTGGTTGAGCCATTTACCCCATGGCGAACTTTGCCTGAAACTGGCTACCAGGGAAGAGGCCAGGGGCAAGTTGCAGGAGTATCTGCAAAGTCATTATGCCTGGATGGGAAAATATGATTTTGAAGCCATCCGCTGGCCGGGGCAACTGGCGATCTTACCGGCCGAGCAATTACAGCAAGTCTTGCTTTATTTGGGGATCTGGTACTGCTCACAAGAAATCAGGCACCTGATCAATGCCCGGGATGTGGCAAAAATTCGCGCCGCCGTAGGAGAGGACGGCTACCAGTTTGCCATTAAGCTGGCGCCTTTTATCTCAGGTCAGGAAAGGGGCACAGAGCAGGTTAAAGAAGCTCGCCGGTTGCAAGGGCAGAAACTGCTGTCGGCATTGCTTAAAGAAAAGAAGTTGCCCTCGTTAAGAAATGCCAGTGCCAAGCCGGCCATCAACGGCGAACAAGACAGTGTCGAAAAGGGGATAGCGCAAACCTTGCAGCACATAGGATTAAAGCTGATGTTTGCCCAGCTGAGCTTATTGGCTGAGCCGTTAAAAATGCGGCTATTTAGCAAGTTACCCTATTGCTGGTACCTGGAGCGGCAACAATTGCAATCGGATCCCCTGATGGCTATCGATGAAAATGCCGATGCCCTGTTAATTAAACGAATTATAGTGGAGTGCTTACCCCAATGTTCAAATATGCTGCAATAGCACAAGAGTCCGATATCAGTGAAAAGCAGACGTTCGCGGATGAGCAAATTCTTAAGGCACAAACGTTTGCGCACCTGACCCGGGCCGATGATATCATTCGCCAGGCACGGCAACAAAGTGACCAGATCCTCGCAGAAGCTAAAGAAGTCTACCGCCAGCAACACCAACTGGGTTACCGGCAGGGTTTGGCTGAAGGGAAAAAAGAGCTGGCGGCGCTGCACCTTGATGCCACGGTAAAAGTGCAGGATTTCCTGCATAAGGTCAATGACGAACTGGTGGCATTGGTGATGGTCGCCCTGCGCCGTATTATCGATGATTTAGCCCCGCAAGAAGTGACGGCACAAGTGATCAAACAAACCCTGAAAACCATTACCGATGAAAAAAGCATCACCTTAAGGGTGGCCCCTGAATCAGCGCAGCAAATGGAAGCGCAACTGGCGGAAATTGTGGCAGACTACCCTGGACTGGGCTACCTCCATATCGAAGCCGATCATGCCTTAAGCGAGCAACAAGGGTGTATCCTGGAAACAGAAACCGGTGTGGTAGATGCCCTGGTAGATACCCAGCTGGAAGTTATCAGCAAGACATTAGCCAGTCATTACCGCACTTAACCTGCCCGTTTTTTATCTATCAAGCCGGAGTTATATCTCCGGCTTTTTGTCGTTTGCCAGCCGTATCCGTTATTCATGTTTTTAGATTGGGCTGGATTTTACCGGCATAAGCAAGGAGCTGAATTTTCGTCCGCTATTGTCTTAGCATATACCCGGTGTCAGCACATTTTACATAAATAGCGGCAACAAAAATAACTTAAGCGTCAGCCCATTGTTTTCTCTTGATTTTGGATTTTCGGTATGCTCTATGCTGCCTTTTCCGCGCTGTAACGAGTTAAACCAAATTCCTGGTTTAGCAAAATTCATGTGTTAAAGGAAAGGTAATGAAAAATATTGCATTAATGAAGAATTTGATTGCGATAATTCTTGCTAGTACGCTTTCTTTTGGAGCTAACGCAACCTTTATGACAATCGAAGCTGACGGCGGTTTCGTAATGAAAGATGCCGGAGAATATACGCTACTTGATGGCAGCGCAGACCCTGATCAGACCGACGGCGTTAAACATGCCGGGGTTCGCTGGGGGGGCGACGGGGCATTCAGCTCTTTAATCCTGGAAAACTTTATGCCGGATATTGATTTGCTGGATACCCCGTATATGATTTCGAAGTTAACCCACAATAACTTTGTGATCAGTGCGGAGTTTCTGCCCTGGTTGACGGAAGCGGAGATTTTAGGGGATCTGATTTTCACCAGCACCAATACCGGCGGTATTGCCACGGCCTTTGGCAGTTCGATTATTGCCGATGCCTTTACCGCCGATGCGAGCAGTGAATTTGGTATTGGCTTTAAAGAAACCTTCAACCAGTCAATTCCCGCTAACTGTAGTGCCGAGGATGAAGATGGTGTTCCCGGTGGTCCCAGCCATGTTTTCCTATCGGCCTGTGACGACTACTTTGATTACACCGTTGATAATACGGCTCCTTTACCGGATACCCTGCCGTTTTCGATACCGTTTTATATCGATGGCACCAGCTACGCGTTAGAAATTTATATTTCTTTTGATGCCGACGGCAGTACTATGCTGCCACCGGGTCGTATCTGGACCGAGGAAGAACTGTCAACTGATCTTTATACTTTTGTTCGTTTATCGACAATACCCGAACCTTCGACTTTGGCTATATTTGGACTGTCTTTATTGGGATTAGTATTCTCAAAAAGAAGAGCAGGCAAATGATGCTATCAGCTAAATGATGCTGTTGAACCTCTGATTTTTTCAGAGGTTTAAGCCACTCATTCCCCTCTGTATTTTATTTATTACTTTTCATTTAGTTACACGCTTCGTACAGTAAGTCATACAGTGCCATCAACTTGCACCAATATTAAATCCACCCCCAGCCTGATTTTTTGAATATTTTGTACTATCACTAGGAAGTGAATAACTCACCAACGGAGGTGCACTTAAAACGTAAAAAAACATTAGCAGATAAACCAGGCGCTGCCCCTAAGTGCGGACACACTCAGAGACAGCTAACCACAACAGATAACAGGAGTATCCATCATGGCTAAACCTAATGATATGCCAGAGTTTCAATCGGTTAAAGCTTACCTAACAGAAAGTTTAATAGAAAATACACTTGCCGCCATCACCCGGGTTTCACCGGTAACTGATGCCAGCAGCTATGCGCCGCTAAATAACAACGGAGGGGGCTGTCATGTCTGAATCAAAGTTACCCCTGACGGAGGATGCCGTCAAAAGGGAGCAGCTGTCGGACGGTTTTGCCAACCTGCGTGAAGACTATAGCAAATTCAGTGAAGAATGCGCCTTTTTGTTCGATGCTCTGGCTGCAGTAAGCCGCGAACCCGAGTGCATCACCGAGCACACCAGTGAAGGCATCAGGCACCTGTGCTACTGGCTCAAATATCAGGTCATCGGTTACCGGGAAAAAATAGAGGAGCTGCAGGACCGCTGGCGGGCGCTTAACCGCAAACAACGACCTTAACTAAGACTTAAACGGAGCAAGCAGCGGACGGGTTAACGGTAATAACAGCTTCGGCTATGCCATGACCCGTTCGATATAATATCGTACCCCCCGCATATTAAACCTTGCATACCCGCCTTTGCCATACAGAAAAATCAGGACCAATACTCAGCATAAAAACAGCCAGTAAAGGCTGTGCGCTAACAATGCCGCGCCAGCCCCCCCATTCAGGGGGGATGTTGCCTGCCCAAACGGCGCTATACTTGGCGCCGTTATTGATATTTACCCGGTTTATTGAAAATAACCATATGTCTTACCGACTATTATCCTGTTATTCACATCAAAGAAATTAAGGAAAGTTTAATGAAATCAAAATTATTGCACGCAGGATTACTCTTATCCGCCAGCTGTTTTTTTAATGTCGCTTCTGCGGGAATGCTGACTTCTATCGACCTGATCACAGACAACGGCAGCTGGCCGGCGATAGCGCCGGGGTTCGAGAGCGGTTCGGCCTATGACGGTTTTACCTTGACGGTCGAAGGCGCAGCCGGCGAAGTGATGTCGGATATTAATCTGGAATTTAACTTCAGCGGCTTGTTTGATGATTCGCTGGCGATCGATCTCAATGGTGACGGCATTATCGATTATGCCCTGGACTTTTATAACATTCATGATCAGTCACCGGGTTACACCCCCTGGGGCAGCGATCGCGATGTTGCCAATACCGTCACCAGGTTGACTATCGGTGCAACCGGCTCATCAGCGACGGTTTCGGTTTACGACACTGACATTATCCTGGACAGCACTAACTATGCAAGCTTTGATAACCTTGGTGCGATCACCCTGGAAGACCTGGGCTTTGGCGCCGGCGGCACCATTTTGGACGGCGGCTCTGTGACCACCGGCGAAATGCGCTTTGGCTATATTAATATTGCAGGCCCCGGCAGCGGTATGCCTGAGATCACCTCGGCAAGTTTCTCGCAGCCTGCCGAGGTGCCGGAGCCGTCTTCACTGGCTATCCTGGCACTGGCCATGACCGGCCTGGGCGTACGCCGCCTGAAAAAGTAACTCGCTTTGCCTAAAAGCACCTGTCTTAGCGACAGGTGCTTTTAGGCAGCACAGGCCCTAGCCTACCATTACCCAAATGGCCTTTATTTTGGCTGATTCCGCACTATTCGCCCTGGTAAATTGTCTTTAATATCATAAGCAAACACGACAAATAACAATCAGGAAAGATAAAATGGAAGCAAGCGCAATTTTACAGCCGGTATTCGTACTTGGCTTACTGACGGTCGCGATGACCCTTTGGATGTTTTTCACCCGGGTCCCGGCGATGAAGAAGCTCAAGATTCATCCGCAAAAAGGCCAGGACACGGCAAAGCTGAAGGAGTTATTGCCAAAGGAAGTGAACCGGGTCTCAAACAACTACAATCACCTGTTTGAGCAACCGACGCTGTTTTATGCGGTGGCGATTTCTATCGCGGCCCTGGGGCATGTTGACAGCTTTTATGTCGCCTGTGCCTGGAGTTATACCGTGTTGCGAATTGGCCATTCTTTGGTGCAGGCAACAGTCGACCGTGTGATGGTACGTTTTGTCCTTTTTATCCTTTCCTGGCTGGTGCTGGCTGTGATGGTGGTGCGGGAAGCGATTGCCGTTTTTAGCTAAAGTCACCGTCGGGTAAAGCTACTGATTTTTCCTCTGTCGCTGTTTGTACATTGCTAAACAGCGACATCATTAGATGGCATTGGTGCCGGAATAAATACACTACTCATAAAATTCTCACTATTTTTGTAACCTTTTGCTCTCCCCGGTTACTTACTTCCTGATAATAACGAAAACAGATTTGGGTAAGTAATATGCAGGTAAATCAAGCGCAACTGGAAATTATTAAACTATTTGCCAAACAGCTCGGCTATGAGAACAGTGCCGATGTCGATGATAAAGGTTTTGCTTTGGTGATAGACAATAAGGTGCAGATTAATATTCTAAATCAGGAGGAGCGCTGTCACCTGATTGCTTATTTAGCGCCGATTAAAGAGGAAAATCGCATTGAGCTTTATGAAACCCTGCTGCTGGCCAACCATAACCAGGATGAATTAGCCGGTGCCAGCTTAGGCATCTGTCCGAAGAAAAAGGCGGTGGCGTTAAGTTTTTGTCTTGAAAGTGAGGGACTTGAGCTTAGCCGGCTACAGCAGGCTTTTGACAACTTACTGGATCATAGCCTGCTCTGGCATACCCTGTTAAACGACAACGAAGCACAACCCTTGCCGGGTGAGGAACAACCTCTGTCTTCCCATGCGATTTTAGTGTAAGGAGGCAGCTCATGGATGTTATCAACCGTAGTATATTAAATACGCCTCCTTCGGCTATTACCGGCCAGGGAAAGGGCACAGATACCATAGAAGTGGCCAAGCAAAAGAATTATGACGGCCATGACGTGAAAACCCAGAAAGTTTCAGACGAACTGTTTAAAGGCATGGCCCGGGGGGAGAGGGCCAATATGTACTCCAGAACCATAGTGCCCCTGGTCGGCAACCGCACCGATGATATTATGAAGTCCGGCGGTTTCAGCAATTTCTTGTTTACCATGTCTGACGGTAAGGCCTATGAGGCCGCAAATGCCAAAGAGTACGGCATTAGCTCGAAACTTTCCACCGAGGGGCAGGCCATCGGATCCTTGCGGACCGGCGGCGGCACCTGCGGCAATATCAGCTCCCTGGTATTCCTCTATCGCGCCGCAGAAGGGCATGATCTGCAATTGCAGCGTTTTGGCTGGGAAGACCCGGAGAATCCGGACATCAACCATGCGTTTACCGTTGAAGGACCCGATAAGTATGGTATGTGCGCCATTTATGATTCATACGGCTCAGAGCCGAGTGTACACTTAATGCCGTATAGTACTTTGGTTAAGTCATTGGATGCTCAAAATTACAGGGTACTTGATCAGCGGGATCCGAATCCTGATGGTGATCCGGCAATAGACCATATGCTACGAACAGAAACGGCAAAGGGATTATATTCAGGTGCCCAGCATTTTCAGGACTTTTCCCAATTTGACGGCGGTTATGAGCGCCATTGCCTGAAGATGGTCGCAACATCGGGACACATGTATGATGTCGCGCATTTTCGCGAAGACGATGCTCCTGTCTTGTATATTAACGAAAGTACCCAGGAAACTTCGACTTTCTCAAAGATGAGTCAGCCGCTTTATGCCCTGCTGCATACCAGTGGTGTCTACACAGACAATGCAGCTAAAGTTGAAGAGGCTGCCAATGCCAAGCATGATGTCAACCAGTTGGCACAACATGTCATGGATCACGAGTTGATCGTTGGTGATGATGTTGTCCTGAGGCAACCTTCGCTATTGTCTGAAGACAGTGATATGAGTGACAGATCCGACTGGGGCGGTTTGAGTTTTGCCGATTACCGCCATGAAGCCCATGCCTTGATCAATGCGGGCCAAACCGAGCAATTACGCGACTTGGTGGAAAATGAATATTATACCGATGAACTGCTGACATCCGATCAGGAAAGCCAAAAACTTGAACTGCTCACCCGTATCCGGAGCGAGCTGGCCGATCCAAGTGTCGAAATTTTAAACCAGGATCCGCGACTTGCCGATGACGTCAGTGCAGATGATGCCAGTATAGCAAGTCAGGATGCTGATCATGGGGACGAGTTTGTCGGTGATGATGTTATCCTACCAAGGCAGTCCTCCCGTTTGTCGGAAGACAGCAATATGAGTGTGAGATCAGACTGGGGGGGCTTGAGTTTTGCCGATTACCGTCATGAAATACATGCGCTTATTAATGCCGACGATGCTGACGGTTTACGCAATATGCTCGCTTATGCCTTTATTGACGGTGACTTGTTAGCGGATCAGGGCCCCCAAAAAGATGAGCTGCTTACCCTTGTCCGCACTAAGCTGGACGATCAAAGCATAGAGTTTTTAACCGAAGATCCTGAACAGTAACGCTTTATTGGAATGTAACCGGATCATGCGGCAAGCTTGTGCCTGCCGCAGCCGGAGAATGCCTGTCGGCTGCGGCTAATTAACTGTGTGTTTTTGATTATCCGTGCGTGTCTGCGCCTTATCTACTGTTTTTGCTGCTCTCCTGATGAGATAAACCTCAACGCCCCCCAGGCCTTAATTTCAACCTTGTTTAATCATCACAGATGAAAGCTTGTATTGCCGTGGGAATTCGATTATTGTCCCGTTATCCATTCCAGTACCAAAAAATGTGCGAAATTACTGCGCATTTTACTCAAGGAAATTTCGTGCACACCGACGTTGTCATTCCACATTTGCCAGAAGCCGTTCCCCAGGCTGAGATCGCAGATATTTATGTTAATCAGGGCCAGCAGGTTAAGGTTGGCGATCATTTATTTGATGTTGAAACTGACAAGGTGGTACTTGAAGTGGTTGCTGATGTCACTGGTATTATCGATGAGTTTAACATCAGCAAAGATGATAGTGTCACTTCCAGGCAAGTGGTTATGAAAATAAGGCCGCAACGTGATGGTGAGGTGCCTGTTGAAGCAAAAAATAGCGTTTATCTTGAACAAAGGGAAAATACCGATCCCCTGGATGTGATCGTGCCGATATTGCCTGAATCAGTGGCTGATGGCGTAATATCGACAATTCATGTTACTCCCGGGCAGCAGGTGCAAAGGGACCAGGGTTTATTTGATGTTGAAACCGATAAGGTAATACTTGAAGTGGTAGCCGAAACGAGTGGCATTGTCAGTGACTTTACTATTGCACAAGGTCACTGGGTGAACTCAGAGCAAGTGGTGATGCAGTTAACGCCACAAATGTTCGAAACGCCCCCTGAACCTGCCGGGCAGACACAGCAAGTTGCCGCTATGAAAGGTGAAGCCAATCCTGTAGTTAATACACAAGAAAGCACCGGCAAAGGCGTGTTTGCTCCCGGCAGTTTACTTTTTGGTATTATCGGCCTTGTGCTTGGCGTATTGGTCACGGCTGTTTTACTGGGCTGATCCGCTAGCCTTGTTTTGCCTGCTTTACGGTAAAGACTTCGGAATCGGGATGAAAGGCGATCCAGGCAAACCAAAATGCCTGAAAGCCGGGAATTTCTTTGCCAGAAACTCCGGTGATACGGCCAGAGCGTGAAGCCAGGTCAAATTCTACCACGACTGTGTGTCCGGCCAGGGAATCCGTTATTTTACTGCGACCGGTTTGTTTCTGATATAACGCCAGCTCCTTAAACGGATAGGCCTTGGCCTTGCCGTTTATTTCCACTGTCAGCACCACTTCTTTACTGTGATAACGCTTATCGCGATGGGCCACAGGAAAATAAATGGCTTCAGACTGGTTATAACCGGCATAGGGGGTTTGTTGATAGTTGCGGCTATAGCCGGTGTGTTGCGATAAAACCCGGGTATGGGGGTGCAATTTTTGCCAGTGCTGCCAACTGGTATGCAGGGCTGGCAGACGGGTGAGTGTTTTATCTTTCATAGGGCCGCTGATAGCTTGGGAGAGGATCTGCGACCACAGAGACTCACTTTGCCTGTCATAAAGCAAAACATCGCTGTTATAAAGCAAGCCGGAAACGCCAAATTCCAGCAATTGCCCGTCAACTCTGGCGTTATAGACTATGCCGGTGCCGCATAAAGGGCAGAAGGTTACGGCAATATCTTTTCCTGCCAGTGTGTCGTTAACAATTTCATGGTGGTTTAAAATGGCAATGGGATAGGCTTTTGCCCGACCGGCAACACTCACGCCCAATATTCGAGATTGAGGCAGCAGAAAACCGGCTTTATCGGCAGCGATAAACTTAGGATGGCTCAGGGCAGGGATACCGTCACGGGGTGGACCGCCATGATGTATCTGCTTGCTAGGCACAGAGGTTTGGCTTAAATCGAAACCGTTGCTGGCGGAGCCAAAACCGGGTATCGCCCCCTGGATGGAGATGAAGACATCTGCCAGCAGAAAAACCGCGGCTAAAGTGAGTGGAATAAGCGGCAGTACCTGCCTGGATGACAGTTTTGCATACCAGCGAGCAAATAATTTTTGCATCATGCCAGCCCCCTTTTTCAAGCAGACCGGTAGTAACAGAGAATGCTTGCTGAATATTGAAAATATCTCCGCAGACAAGTGTAGATAAAATCATCGCAAAGTGACGTTTTATCTGCCTGAAGGTAAAAGTCTTGCCGTTTAATCGACATAAATAGCGAAAATCTTAAATTTTATTTCCTTTCATTAATAACAAAATTCCACTTTGATATTTTGATTAAAAATCAGTGATTTATATAGTCTTATTTATGTTTGTTTACGTATTTATTGCCAATACAGCCATCATTTACTGCTTTTTTTAAGATAAAAATCGCAAGAAGTTTACAACCATTTTTTTTTATTGGTTACAAAGTTTATGACCGCCTGATGAGAAGGCATCGGGCAAACTTTTTAAAAAATGAAATGGAGAATGGATATGCAGAATCAACCAGTAGCAGGTGGCGTAGGAACAGAAGCAACAAGCAGTGCACATATGAGCCGTGAAGCCACGATATCATTAGTGATGCGGGTATTGGGTGAGCGCGATACTATCCTTGATGACGGTGTTCGTGAACAAGCGGCCAGCATTGAAGCGGCCAACCAACAAATTGTTGCTGCTAATAAAATGTCCCAGTTGACCAATATCGGCGCCAATAACGCGGGTTTAACCGTCGGCGAGATGGATGACTTTTCCGATGCCGACTACCCGGATTTCACCACTTCGAAATTAAGCAACGGCGATGACTTTATCGATTTTGGCGACGGTACCGGTGTGGTTATTGAAAGATCCGGCGACAACCGCTCCTGGAAAATGGTTGAGTATGATCCGGCGGAGCAAAGAGCTGAAGGGGCCGATCCTACCTTTACCAATTCAACCCGTGTTTGGGGTGACCCGCATGTTGATGAAGGCGACGACGATTCCGTCGACTTCGATTTTAACGAGCAATCAACTTTTATTACCCCAACAGGCGTCAAGATCACCGTTGAAACCGCTCCTTATGGCAACAGTGGCGCTACGGTAACGGATAACCTTTATATTTCCCGCGGCGATGATCAGGCGGTAGTTACCGGTTTAAGTGATAACGCCAACGGCGGCGGCCAGGGCAATGACTTTTTGGACGTCGCCAGCGACGGCAGCTTATTTGATGATGCCACTAAAAATGACGGCACCATTTTTGTCACCAACAATGGCGATATGAGCGACTGGGCCGCCCTTAACGGCGACGATATTTCCGGCGGTATAAAAGTGGCGCAAACCGAAGTTACCGAAGAAATTACTACGCTGCCGCTGACGGATAAAAATAAGGAAATGTTAACCAAGGCAGGCCTTGATCCGGCGGATTATACCGAAGGCGGCGCACTGGTATTAACCTCTACCGAAATGGCTTCGGTAAAAACGGCGATGGAAAGCTTATTCACCATAGAAGCAACTCCGGAGAATATTGCTTTATTAGAAGAAATGGGAGCCGATATTTCAACCTTGCAATACGGTAGTGCCCTGGTCTTTACCCCGGCAGAGAAAGAAAACCTGGCGCAAATGTCTTCTGATTATGTTGACAGCCTCACCAGCCGCTCGCAAACCGAGTTGATTGCCTTGCAATCGTTAATGAATAAATACGATGAAAACGTCAAGCAACAAACCAACATGCTGAGTACGGCACACGGTGAAAACGACTCTATTATCGGCAACACCCGTATCTAATCCTTGAGCTAAAACGTATTTATAAAGGAAAAAATCATGGCGAATGAAATGTCCAAACAAACCGCACTGGAAGCTTTTCTTAAGGAAAGTAAAGACACCCTGGCACAAGCCCGAGGGCTGCTGAAACAAAAAGAAGATCTGTATCAACGCTATGGTATTACCAAGGCGATGTTGTCGGACACTTCAGAGTTAACGGCCCATGAAAAGGAACAATTAGAGAAAAAATCGGAGGCTTTTCGGGATGAAATTGCCCAGGCCCAGCGCGATGCCCGCGACCGGGCCAAGTACCGGGATATGCCGGTGCGTGCGGCGAAAAAAGCCAGGCACCGTGCTTTTATCTAATGATTTGAGACCTAAATACATCAAGATTCATTAATAAACCGCTTAACCATGACAGCGTTAAGCGGAAAAGAAAAGGAAATTAATTATGGCTAATCCAGTCAATAGCACGAATACCCTGGGGACTGTAGAGCACAAGTTGTCTCTGGAAACGGTAATGATGAAAGCATTAAGTGGACGTTCAGAGATTCTCGATGATCAGATCCGCGAGCAGGCAAAAATGATCGCCGATAAAAATGCCCTGTTAAAAGAGTTCAATACTTTTTTGCAGGAAGGGCGCAGCGAACAGGCTAAGGGAAAAACTACCGAGATGTCTCCGGAGTTCACTGCCTTTATCAAGGCCAACAACGTTGATGTGCCTAATGACGATAATGATAACAAATACAGCAAGGATGAGTGGACGGCGGTGATTGAAAATATGCAAACCGAAATCGACAGCTTAACCAGTACTTCGCAAACGGATCTGATTGACCTGCAGGCGATTATGAACAAGTACGATGAAGTGATCAAACAGCAAACCAACTTCTTAAGTACTTCTCACGGGGAAAAAGACTCCATTATCGGCAATACCCGTATTTAACCTTAAGTGCACAATTTTTCAGCGGTATTTGTGCACCTTTATTTTTATCAGGCACCTTTGTCGGGCTATTACCAACTGATGGAATAGCCCGGGGCCTGAGACTCAACAGACAGCAAGTGACAACAGCAGGAGTCATCATGAATTTTACACAAGAAAAAATAGACCACACTCTGGCATTAGGTGAGCAAGTATTTGACTTTATCGGTAAAGGCGGTGCTTTACGCGAGCTGAAAAATGTCGATGAAAAAACCATGGAAGCCATCTATTACGTGGCCTACAACCTTTATCAGAATGCCAAATATGAAGACGCGCTTAAGGTCTTTAAATTCCTGGGATTATACGACCACCTGGAAAAGAAATATCTTATGGGTATCGGCGGCTGCCAGCAAATGCTGCAGCAATATAAAGATGCCATCAACTCCTATTCTATGGCGGCCCTGTTGGATATCAGCAACCCGCTGCCGCCACTGCATGCCGCCGAATGCTACCTGGCACTGGGAGATTTTGAAAATGCTGCCAGCGGCTTTAGTGCGGCGCTGGAATTTGCCGGCAACCAGGGCGGCTATGAAGAAGTAAAAGACAAGGCCACCAAGATGCTGGCACTTGTGAAAAATAAATTATCTTAAGGAGCAGAGAGTATGAGCGATGTAACGGTAAATAAGCCAACGACGCCGCAAAACAACACCAATATGGGCAATATCAATGTAAACAATAGCAATGCGGATAATACCAATATTTCCCCCGGCTCGGCCCTGGGTCAGCAAATTGTCACCATATTGACCGATGGCCAGGGCACGGCCCAAAGCGATGCCGAGGCCATTGCCAATGCGGTCAAGCTGGCCGCCCCTCAGCTGGGAGACATGAGCATGAATGACCTTATGCTTATGCTGACTTCATTGAACCAGGAGGTGACCGAAGAGCAGGCGGTTAATGCCAAGGAAAATATTAAAAACAACCAGCTGACCACGCAGCAGCACCATGACGAGCGCATCAAAAAAATTGAAGATGCTCTCAAGGCGATAGAAAAAGCCAAAGAAAGCAGCGGTATCGGCAAGGTGTTTGGTTGGATTGCCAGTGCCGCCATGATAGTGGCCGGGGCAGCGTTAATCGCCACCGGTGTCGGCGCCGTTGCCGGTACCTTGATGATAGCGGCTGGCGCCGTGATGCTGACCTCGCAAATCTCGGGGGAAACCGGCGACTGGATGAATGAGGGCCTGGCGGAAGTCTTTATGGCAATTGACCCCGATATGTCCAAAGAAGACGCCATGATGGCGGCGCAAATCACTGTATTGGCGACGGTTATGGTGCTTTCACTTGCCTCCGGTGGTGCGGCCATGATGGGCCCTGCGGCAACAGGCACGCTAGCCATTATGGCGGCTAAAGTGGCTGCTATCAGTGGCGTAGTCGGTGGCGCGGCAACCGTAGGTCAGGGCGGAGCCGGTCTTGCGACTACGGCTTATACCAAAGAAGCGGCTGATGCCCGCGCCGATGCTGCCGAGCAACAAATGTTTATCAATGAGCTGATGATGAAACTGGGTGATTACCAGGACAAGCTGGAAGAAATCATGCAGCAATATGCCCAGGGGATCAAAATTGCCATGGAAACCCTGACCGCCAGTACCGAGCTTAGCAGCACCATCATGAACAACACAGCGGTTTAATCCCTGTTGATTTAACACTTTTACAAAATATTAAGGAAGAAATTATGGCCACAGTAACACCCAATGCACAAGTAACAGATTATTTAAATAGCGACTACCAGGTGACTTTTACCGCAGCAGACGGCAGCGGCACCACCAACGGTATCCAGGGAAAGGATATCGGTACCGTCCAGAATATCCAGTTAGTGGATGACGATCTGGTGGTAAAAACCGACAAGGGCACTATTACTATCCATGATGTGCCGCAACTGACACCGCCTAAACTGGAAGCCGGCAGCGATGAATCACAAGACAGGGTAGTTGGTCGTGATTTTATGGCGGATTTTAATGAAATCATGAAGTTATTCCTGGAAACTGTACGTGAGCAAAGGGATGTCAACCGGGAAATGCGTAACGGCGACCGCCAGATGATGGTGGTAAAAAGTGAAGAAGCCATTTCAGCCATGCGTGATAAAGCCGCCAAAGACTTTATGGTGGGTATGATCACCAACGCCGTGACTATTGTCAGTGGCGCACTTTCAATGGCCGGCGGTATTAAAACCCTGAAAGGCTTAAGCACACCGTCTACCGGTGCAGCAGCGGCGCCTAAAGCGCCTACGCCCACCAATACCACCGGCAATACTTCCGGCGGTACGGTGAAAACTTCCAACGGTTTGGCCGAAGGCATGAGTGAAGGTTCTACCACGGCGTCAACGGCGAGCAGCACTACAAGTAACGCCAGTAAAGCCGGTCCGAAAATGACCGAAGCACAGGCACAGGCAACGACGGCGAAATATACCGCTGCCGGTAAGATCCTCGAAGGCGCTGCCGGAACAACCGGTTCAACCATTACCTTTGTGTCTACCGAAGATCAGGAAGAGCAGCAAAGGGCGGAAACCGAGTCTGGCTTGTACCGCTCCAAATCTGAAGATCAAAATCAGTACTTCAGAGATTCAAAACAGATCATCAACGATGCCATGAATATGATCAAGGCCATCAACGATGCCAGACACCAGACCAACAGTGAAATCGTCGGCAGCCGCGTGTAATTGCGATTGGTTTGGAAATGTGACAAAGGTGGGGCAACCCACCTGAGTCTGTTTTGTCGATTCTTTAACGCTTATTGAAAAGAATGCAGGGTAAATATGGAACCGCTAGATAAATTCAAATTATTGATGGCAGACATAGGTGAAGTGCTCAAGGCGAGTTCGGTGGTGCAGTTTGAAAATGGCTATTGGCTCATTGAATACGGCGACAGCGAACTGGTTTGGGTTTATTACCATCAGCAAGATGACAGTTTTACCCTTAGCGGCGAAGCCGGGGCCATAGAAAAGCAAGACCAGCTGGAGCTGTATAAGTTTTTCCTGACCTTTAATGCCCTGGGCCAGGAGCAAAGGTCGGTAAAAACTGCCTTAAGCGGCAGTGGCGACAGTTGTTTATTACTCGGGGATTACAGTGCGGCCTCGTTAAATACCTTAGAGTTTTCTGCGATCTTTTTTAATTTTGCAGAACAAATGATCCACTGGCGCTATCTGCTTAAAAGCTGGCCGACGGCAACGAGCCAGGATAAGCAAAAGCTGGTGGACAATATCTCTTTTATGAACCCAAACATGATCCGGGCATAAGCCTGTACTTTAGGAGCCGAGATGGACAGTTTATGTAGCTATGTTAACACCCATGTTAACGATGCCCCCGGGAAAGATATTCGCCTAAGTGCCAGCAAAAACGAGAACACTGGTCAGGTACAATTACATGGTGAATCAAAGCCCTCGTATTTTGCCATGAAAAATGCCGAGAAAAAGGAAAGTTTTGATCTGGCCCTGCGTTCGGTGAGAGAAGCGATTCATCAGATAGATCTTCCCGGGGTTAATAATGAAGAAATAAAAGACGTGCTGTTCTCAATATTAAATAAGAAAATGGAAGACAGCTGGTATAAGGGCGGCCATAAAAACAGCCTGAGCATGGAAGCCTTGCATTCGGTCACCGCCGCCTATGAAAGTATGATTAATCCCGATGCGGTAGAGCAGAAAGTGCAAGAAACGAAAGTCAGCTTCGCTAATACTCCGGTGAGTTTTGTGGATGAGCCTGATAGCACGAAAAGCAAACAGGTTGCCACAACGTACTCCGAGTGCCTGGATCGCCTCAACGTCAGCTCAGCCTTGATCAGTTCAAAACTTGAAGCATTAGAAAAAATCACCGTCGATAGCAATGATTACCGGGCCCTGGCTTTACATGACGGTACCCTGGAAAAACTTGAGCAGCAGCTGGACAATATTGATAATCTCAAAGATCAGGTTAACCGCAAGATCTCTGAACAGGGGACTAAGCCCAACGAGCCTATGGATCAGGACATTATTGAGCGGCTAAATGCCTTACTTGATACCACAGATGAACTGGTCAGCAAGAAGATCGATCTGAGCAGGTTCGGGGCTGTACAAACATCGGAAGATGACGAACTTGATATCAATATCGTTTATCAAAATGAAGATGACGAGGTTGATATTGTTTATCAGGATGAAGATATTGCCGCCGCTTTTGAGGAGGATATGGCTGCTATTGTCCAGGAGTCGCAGGAGATGCTTGATGATTATGATGAGGTTATTGATAGTATGATGGGGATCTTCGGTAATAGATAAAGCATTTTGTCATCAGGATAACCCGGGGTTTTTCGCTGATGAGTCCTGGAGAGAGTTTATTGATAAAGTGAATAAGTCTTAATTGAGCTGTCAGATTTGATTTTCAGAGCTTAATCAACCTGATAGTCTCCACCGTGCCAAAGAAAATACTTGAGAGCTTTATTTGTGATCTCAAGGAGACTGCATTAAATTAGCGTAACTGCCTGTCATGACTACTCTTTATATAGTTAAAGGATAGGCAGGTTATGAATAATAAAGAACTAAAAGCCTTTGCTAAAGAGGTCGAGAAACATATCAAATCCGGGCAATATCTGGCTAACTTCAGGCAGGTGCTTATTAAAGTTACCGTCTAAGCTGCTTCTAAAGCAGAATTAGAAGATCATCTTGGTTATTCCAAGCATGAAAAGTTTCACTCAGATAATCAATGCAATGGCTTCTCCAGTAAGAAGATCTGAACAGTAGATGGCCAGTTTTAGCCAGAAACGCCGCATGACAGAGACAGTAGTTTTGAGGCAAAACTTACCAAGAAATCCCAATCCCGATTTACCTCGATGGCTGATAAGAGCTTGTACCTGTATTCTAGAGGGATGACAACACGAAAAATTATCGCCACCTTTGTTTAACTTTATACCTTGATGTTCCTTCATAACATATTCCCCTAAAGCTCAAGAATTGAATTAACTGCAAACACTTTTTATCTTGCTGTTTCTTATCTTTGAACCATGAAAATTTACACCTTTAACGGGTGTAATGAGTTTTATTAAAGATAGGAAGCGATCGGATGTCATATGAAAACCACCAACTTCAACACTGGCTTAACGAGCTTGGAACTGAGTTTGATACCCAGTTTACATTAACCAATGAAGGTAGCTGCATGTTACAGGCTGGTAAGAAAACCTCTTTTGCCTTATTTGCCGATGAACTAAATGAAGGCTATTCCATTTCTTGTCACCTGCTTGATTTACCGGATCAGGAGCGTGAGCAGCTCTTAAGCCATGCCTTATCGTTAAACATGTATCAATTAGAAACCAAAGGCGCTGCAATTGCTTTGGATGAAACCGTTGGAGCGCTATTTCTTTGTTTTACTGAAACCTTTGATAAAAGGGAATATCAGGACTTTAAAAACATTCTGGATAACTTTATCGATAAGGCGGAACAGTTAAAGAAGGAATTGAAGAGCAATGTAAATAAAGCTGTTGGAAATATAGAAGATGATGGCAATGCCATGCTGGGGATGTTGAGACTTTAAAATCATCTTCGGGCAAAAGAAAGCTAAATAATAACGTAATTTTAAATGAGGTAAATATTATGGCGCAAGTAGCACAATACCAAGTCAATTTCATGCTTAAAAACCCTGAGACAAATAGATTTGAAGCAAAAAAAAGCAAGCCGATGAGTGAGGCGGCCGCGAACTCATTGATTGAGAATATGAAGGAGAATAAAGACAAGTATAGGGGGCCATGGAAGCAGAGGGCGATATCCAGTATGAGTGCCCCTGCAAGTAACTCTAAGGAGTATTCTTCACAAAGTGCCGATAAGGCCAGCAGCACTAAATCGGAAGCAAAAGCCGCCCCTACCAGTGAACAAGAAAAGGGCATACTGAGCCGACTTAACGATGATAAGTATTTTAATGACTTGCAAAAAGCTTATCCAGACCACGGCAAGAGAAAAAGTGTAAAGAGTAAACATGACTTTGCACAGCATAATCGCGCCGAGAGTATCTTTATGGCACGTGCTGTCAGAGGTTTTGATAAGGCAGTAGAACTGGGAAAAAACCCCCACCAGATCATGGGCGGCGGCACTGCTCCTTCAGTATCCCGTAACACTACCGCAAACATAGATGATATTGGCTATGATGCAAAAAACTGGACCCAAGATGCACAAGTTTTGACAAATGGCCTACTGAAAATGAACCCTAACCGGGATTATTTTGTTGTCGCCAATCCGGCAGAGAAAAAAGGTAGCAATAATGCTCAGGATGAGTTGAAGGAGAATGAAAAGTCAGCTGATTTTAAATCTTTTAAACCAACGTTACTTAAACTTAATGAACAGAAAAATGGGGCATTGCGTGCCGATCCTCAAAGTGGACAATGGCTCCCGGTTGATGATAAGTGGCTCAAAAAACAAAACTACTCAGAGTCCACTTTGATCGCATTTAGTAACGAACAAAGAGCTGTTAAATTTGAAAGTAAAGATCTCGGTAAAGTGGGGGTAGATGAAAATACCGGTCTTTATCATGAAAATATCAGTGATGATATGTGTACACTTCATGCCATTAATCATTTGATAGGCAAACAAGTGGCAAACCCTAATGTGGCGCAAGCCTTTCTAGAGTCAGATATGGGTGATAAAAATTCAAGATTCCGTACCAAGAGTGATGCTGAAACTTATAATGTTGATAATAAGCCACCGAATGTTTCACAAGGGGTTGATTATAATCAAGGAAAAGCATTACTTGAATTTTTAGCCGACCAAGGTCAGATTGACAGTTCATGGAAGAATACTGCTATATTTTCTGGAGAGCTGCAAAAAACGCCTGCAGATAAAATGACAGATAAGCAAAAAGAATTGGTAGAGAAGGGAGTGCAACTTGATGATATATCTGCGAAAGCTGATGAGTTGGCTGAGAGCGGAGTAACGGGGATGTTGCTTGGCCGCTCATCCAATACACACTCCTATAGCTTAAATTATTCAGAGCAAACAGAGAAGTGGCATATCCTTGATAGTCGTGCAAAGGGGGTAAGTGAAGGATTTGAAAAACCGAGTGACGCTATAAAGCATTTGGTCGGGAGCAATAAAAACGACCATGCTATGGCTACACTGTTAGCGAAACAGCCGGCTAATCATTCAATAGGCAACAATAACAACAATAACAACAATAACAACAATAGTAGCAATGAGCCGGAGAAAGTAGATAAAGAGGCCAGTAAACAGCCGGCTAATGACTCAACAAGTAACAATAACAGCAATGAGCCGGAGAAAGCAGATAAGAAGGCCAGTAAAGAATAGGAATTGACAGCTAATTTTACCTTAATGGGTCGTTAAAGGCTCGACCGGTAAATATAGTGAATGGGGAGCTGAGCCCACAGGCTCCCCATTATTAAGAATACAGGATGCAAAAAACGGCAATCCTAACTCAACATTGCCAGCGAGATAAAGTACAAAAGTAAAGCCTGATTCCTGACTTCGGCTTGATGCAAATACTGTGATATTCATACCTCATTTAGCTCAAAGAGGACATATTCAGGCCAAAGGTAACAGGCTGAAAAGTTTACCTGGTATTGTTTTCTTGCCTGATAAGCATATAAAGAAAGTTTACGATAAAGAGTTGTTTCCTGGCCGGCTGGTGTTCATTTTTAATAATGTTTTTGCGACCAAAAAACATTACTGGTTACTTACTTAAAAAGCTAATGAGAGAGCAATATGTTAGTAACCAAAGATCAGGTAATATACGGCGCTGACCATGAATTGTCCAATTGGTTGAGCTCTGCCGGAATAGATACAACAAAACTTGTCATTAATACGTCCTCCGATGGTGAGCGCCGGCTAGTGGCCGCTTACCCATTAATGGCGGGGGAGAAATTGTTAACTTTGCCCCAGTCCCATTTGATGGGGGGCGGGGTAGCCCGACAATCCGATATCGGAGAAAAACTGCTGCAAGCCGGGATTAAGGAGGGGCATGCCTTGCTGTCAGCTTATCTGCTGCAAGAAAACAACAGGGAAAACTCCTTTTGGGCGCCTTATCTGGAGATGTTGCCGGCACACTTTAACCACATCCCGTTATTTTATTCCACCGACATGCTCTGTCAGTTACAGGGTTCTCCCGTTATTGAAATGATACTGATGAGGCGTTTTACCCTGGAGCAGGATTATCACCGGCTCAGGGAACTTCCTGAAATGAAAGACGTGACCCTTGTTCAATACATGTGGGCACGAACGGTAATCAACAGTCGTTGCTTTACCCTCAATGGTGAAGTGGTGCTTGGCCCGTTGCTCGATATGGCCAATCACATGTCCAGGCCCAATAGCCTTTGGCAGCAAAATAAGGAAAAAAATGCCTTAGTGCTGGTCAGTCAGGATAACATTGCTGCCGGTGAAGAGATTACCGTCAGTTACGGCCGTAAAAGTAACCGCCGCCTTTTTGCCAGCTATGGCTTTGTCCATGATGATAGCCGCTTTAACAGCGCCAGGATCACCGTATCTCTGGATGTGGCAGACTCCCTGATAGCAGAAAAGATAGCCTTGATGGAGATAGAAAACTATGCCCTGGACATAGATATCGGCCCGGGTGAGCCGGAAGGTTTTTTAAAAGCACTGATGTTTTTACGAATAAGTACATCAAAGTGTCTGCAATCAGAGTTGTCCTGTTACCAAAAACCGCGTACCAGGCTTGATGAAATTTTGGCCTTGCAGGCATTTTTGCAAACTTGCCAGCAAATGCTGGCCCTGTATGACAGCAATGAAGTTACGCAAGTGCCTCAGCGGGGAGGACAAAATATAGCAGATTGCAAAAAATTTCTTGCCCAGGAAAAGCAAACCCTTAAGCACTATGTTTCGTTTGTCTCGACCGCATTAACCTTTCTGACTCACGGCAAGCGTATTGATTATATTCAACAGGAATTAGAAACCCGCTATCAGAGAGATTTATTGGCTTTATTTGAGGAAGAGCAAATTGATAACGTCAGCGGATATTAATATCGAACCTTTAAAACCGGCACATTGGTCGAAAATTTTACGCATCCGGTTGTACCCCTTACAACAGGCATTTGTACCGTCGCCGATGAAAGTGCAAAGCCAGTATATTTTCGATCGTAAAGATAACAAACCGCCGTTTGAAGTCTTTGTGATTACTATAGCCGATCAGGTGGCGGGCTTTTTTACCCTGGTCAAGGATGTTGATGATTATCTCTGGTTTGGCGGTTTCCAGGTCGATACTGCTTTTCAAAACTCGGGGGTCGGCAGGGCGGTTTTTGAAAGGTTATATGCTTTTATTATCAAGTCTCCGGAATTTGCCGGGATCAGTTTGAATGTACAATATAATAACAAAGCGGTTATTCGCTTTTACCAGCGTATGGGTTTTGACCTGGTAGCCATGATGAAACCGGCGGATGAACCTTTATGGTTGATGAAAATAAGCCGGGAAAATATTGCCCAAAAGAGCAAGAGTTAACAACTTTAATGCTTGCTCACACTATCGCCCCTTAGCTTTAAGTTACGGGGCGTTTTACTTTATATCGGGACAACCATACTTGCTCCGCCTGGCATTTAAAGCATGCCTGTTGCCGGGGAGGCCCGACAAAAGCCACATCACGATCTGACTTCTTGAGCCCCGGCCTCATTAGCTGCCTATTGTTGCTATTCATTTTATTTATTTTTAATGCAATTGCCTGCTTGGGCGCGATGCGGGGTTTTATGATAAATCTGGAGCTTTAATGATTAGAGCCACTAATCTGGCGTGTGATACTTATGTGATAAAAATGAGATTAAAACGTTAGAGAACCGTGATCGAATCGTTATTAATGTGTGAGTTATTTTCTGCGGCATTTGGTTAACTTATTTCGTGCTTATATTTAAAAGGAACGATTATGAGTACAAATAAATTAACCCAAGCAGAAAGTGTAAATGAAACCAAACCGAGTCCTTACCTGCTCAAAAGCAGTAGTGCCAAAGGACTTATATCTGAACAAATTCGTCAAAAAGCAGGCGTTCAAAGGCAGGCATTTTTACCTGAACCCTTGCAGGAATTAGCTTTGTCAGATCGGATCCTGTTCGAGTTTTTCGGTCAGGGGATGGCACAAGCGCCGGATTATCACTTGATCCATCAGGCCTTTGAACAATATGCCCGTCTTAATCCCGATGATATTGCCGTCACCCACCTGGGCAGCAGCATTTCTTATGGCCAGTTAAATCAAAAAGCAGATTTATTGGCGAAAAAGCTGATAATCCTGGGGGTGAACCCCGGCGATAAGGTGGGGCTGTTTTTAACCCGCTCTATTGCCATGGTGGTGGGGATATTGGCGGTGCTGAAACTTGGTGCGGCTTATGTGCCGCAGCATTTAGGAGTGACCAAAGACCAGCAATTATTGCATATCATTAAGGTGGCCAAGATCAAGGTTATTTTAACCTTGTCCGATCTTGCTCATTTACTACCGCCAACACATGCATGCCAACTGGTGTGGGCGGATGAAGTGATAACCGAAAGCTATCAGCACTTGTCCTTGCCGGATCTGAGCCGGTACCGGGACGGCAGTTTATTGAGCTTTGTGCTGTTCACCTCGGGCACTACCGGTCAACCCAACGGGGTCTGCGTCAGCCACCGCAATCTGTGCAATATTGTTTTAACAGCCCCCGGCAACCTGATGACTAAACCCAGGCAAAAAGTGGCGCAAGTGCTCAGCATCGCTTTTGATATGGCGGCCTGGGAAATCTTCACTAGCCTGGCGCATGGTGCAACCTTATGTATTCGCGGCAAAAAAATCAGCGATATTGACCCGGATATTGAAACCATTATTGCCACTCCGTCGATCTTATCCGCGCTTAACCCGGCCGACTTTAGCAAGATTAAGTGCGTGGCGGTGGCGGGGGAGCCATGCCCTGAGCCCCTGGCGAATTTATGGTCTGGCTATTGCCGTTTTTATAACGCCTGTGGCCCGACCGAAACCACTATTGTCAATACCATGCAAGATTACCAGCCGGGACTTAAGCCGTTAACCATAGGCAGTCCGACCCCCAATAATACCGTCTATGTGCTCGATGAAAACGAGCAGCCATGCCGTATCGGGGAAACCGGTGTGATGTGGGCCGGGGGAGAGTGCGTGACCCAGGGGTATCTTGGCAACGATGTCCTTACCGCACAAAGATATAAAAGCGATCCTTTTCGCGGCAACGGCGCCATGATGTTCAGGACCGGCGATCTCGGGCGCTGGAATGCCGACGGCGAGCTTGAGCACCTGGGACGCATTGATGATCAGGTGAAGATTAAAGGTTTTCGGGTGGAGCTGGACTCGGTTTCTGCCTGCCTGGAAAAGGTGGCGGGTTGCCGCCAGGCGGTCACGTTAAAACTGGATAAGGAAAGCCTGATCGCCTTTGTCACTCCGGCAGAGCTGAACACAAGTGAACTGCAACAAGCTGCTGAGCAAGGCTTGCCTTATTACGCCGTTCCCAAGGCTATCATGCCCCTGGCAGAGCTGCCGATGACCCCCAGGGGAAAGGTGGATAAACGGGCTTTGCTGGCCGGTTATTTGGCCACTAAGCCTAAAGCAGATGAGCCCTTGCAAGTACAGGGGCTTTCCCCGGCGGAGGTCAGTTATGAATAATTCAATGGCATTGGCGCTGCCCGAGCAGCAGCCGCTGGCAAAGCGTTTATTGAAATATCCGTTTCTGGCCCATTACCAGCGTTTATTTTTATTGGTGAGCGCCGTTAATCTCTACTTTTTATTTAACGGCGTATTTACCGAGCACTGGTGGCATGAAAATGGGTTTGCCCTGGAAACCATCAGCGAGCTGATGCTGGTGAACCTGACGGTGGCGATTTTAATTCGTCAGCAATATGTGATCAATGGTTTGTTTTGGCTGGCGACACGTGCCCCTACCAGCTGGCCGCTGAGCATTCGCTGGCACTTAGCCAAGGTCTACCATTTCGGCGGCTTGCACAGTGGATGTGCGACCTTCGCCACGGCCTGGTTTTTCATTTATAACGCCTCGCTCTGGTTTTATTCGCTGCAGGGCATAAACCTGGTGCCGGACTTTTTACTGGCGCTGTCGACGGTATTGTCTGCAACGTTATTGCTGATAGCACTTTGTGCATTGCCTGCCATACGGCGCGATTATCACAACCTGTTTGAAATCGTCCACAGGTTTGGCGGTTGGAGCGTGTTAGCGGGTTTCTGGCTGCATACCTGGTTGTCTGTTATCCCGGCAAACGGTGAATTAGCCCCGTTGTTACAAAGCCCGGCATTCTGGCTGCTTTGCCTGGTTACCATCAGCATCATTTTGCCCTGGCTCAGGTTAAAAAAAGTGCCTGTAGTTATCACCCGGCCGTCTTCCCACGTGGCGCTGGCCAAGTTTGATTACGGGGTGACACCGTTTGCCGGTTCATCGACCGCCATTAGCCGCAGCCCGTTAACCCAGTGGCATTCGTTCGCCAATGTGCCGAGCCCGAATGAACCCGGGTTCAGGCTGACCATTTCACGCGCCGGTGACTGGACCGGTGAGCTTATCGACGATATGCCTTCGCATCTTTGGGTGCGGGGCATACCAACCGCCGGGGTCGCCAATATCGAGGTGTTATTTAAGCGCGTTATTTACATTGCCACAGGCAGTGGTATCGGCCCCTGTTTGCCGCATTTATTGGCTGCCAAGGTGCCTGCCTTGCTGGTATGGGCAACCCGTGATCCGCGCAAAACCTACGGCGATGAGCTGGTCGATGAAATCATGTCGGCACAGCCCGATGCCGAGATCTGGAATACCAGAGAAAAAGGCAAGCCGGATATGGTTGCCCTGGCTTATCGCGCCTACAGGCAATTTAATGCCGAGGCGGTGATTTGTATCTCCAACCAGGCACTCACCAATGAAGTGGTTTATGGCATGGAAAGCCGCGGCATTCCCGCTTATGGCGCTATCTGGGATTCGTGATCCCAACAGTCAGCACCGGGGCGGTGATGGCCTATGAATCAACAATTAAAGGAATTTATTATGAATAATATCAAGGTAAAAAACAGCGAGAACATCAAAGAGGAAACCTTTGAGGCAAATGCCAATGTCAGGGTGGAAATCACCGGCAAGGTCGCCTTGCTTACCCTAAACCGCGATCAGGCCCTCAATGCTTTAAACAGCGCCTTAATGCAGGAATTGATCGCCAAAATGCAGCAGCTTGAAGCCAATTCGGATATCGGCTGTTTCGTGATCACAGGCAACAGCCGGGTCTTTTGTGCCGGTGCCGACATCAAGGAAATGCAAAGTAAATCCTGTCAGCAAATGTTAGCCGAAGATTATTTCAGTCCCTGGGAGCGGTTCACTGCCATCAAAACCCCGAAGATAGCTGCCGTTTGCGGTTATGCCCTGGGAGGCGGCTGTGAGCTGGCCATGATGTGCGATCTGATTTATGCCGGGGAAAGTGCGGTGTTTGCCCAGCCGGAAATTAACCTGGGGGTTATACCCGGAATCGGTGGCACGCAAAGGCTGACCCGCAGCATAGGCAAAGCGAAAGCCATGGATCTGATCTTAACCGGACGTTACATGGCGGCCAGTGAAGCAGAGCAGTCCGGCCTGGTGGCCCGGGTGTTTACGGATGAAACCCTGCTGGAGGAAGCCTTATTCGCGGCGCAAAGCATCAGCGAGAAAGGGCGCTTAAGCGTGGCTTTGGCGAAAGAGGCAATAGAGCAGTCGATGGAATTGCCGCTGACGCAGGGACTCTTGTTCGAGCGCCGGGTTTTTCATTCCCTGTTCGCCAGTGAAGCTCAGCAAGAGGGTATGGCGGCGTTCATTGAAAAGCGTCGGCCCAGCTTCACTCAGTTTTAACATTTTCAGTAAGCAAAATTTATCTATTAATTTTAAAAGGAACTTTCTTATGTACCAAGTTATTAAAAACACAGCGAAAAAAGTAATTAAAACAAACACTGTCCAGATCATCAGCAAGCTATTGGTTACCGGGCTGCTCTTTAACGTTAATCCTGCTTTTGCCGAGCAGGAAAGCGGTTTTGTTAATGTCTCGGTTAATTACTGGGACTGGAGCCAGGGCACACAGGAGCGCTCCGGCAAGAAAAGCTTCAGTTATGTCGGCGCTGAAGCCGGGGGCGGATACGACTGGGGAGATGTCTATGGTTTTCTTTATTTGCAAAACCCGGCGAAGGGCGATTTTAAAGCAGATCAGGCAGGCCAGCAGGGGGCGGATCAATTTCGTATCGAGGCTAAAACTACGGTGAATATCAATATTTCGGACTCCAACTGGAACTGGTATGGGGATATTTTTAATTTCAGCGATTCTGCCGGGGGTTACGAGCAAAACCTGATCGCCGGACTCAGTTATGAAGTTAATACCGACAGTGGTTTTTGGATACGGCCGTTTTTAGGGGCACATTATGTCCATAACAGCGATATCGGTGCAGGCTTTAACGGTGTCATGACCGGCTGGGCCTTAGGTTACACTACTTTTATCGATGATCATAAACTGACCTTTTTTAACTGGAATGAAATCGAATTGTTGCGCGCCGACGAATATGCCGCCATTAACGGCGATACAACCGGGTTAAATGGCGCGGCATCGGTGTGGTATCACTATAGCGACCAGCTATCTTTTGGTATCCAGTATCGTTATGCCAAGGATAAACTGGGTGCCAATACCTACCAAAACGGTTTTATTTATACCACTAAATATAACTTTTAATCTCGGTTTTAAGTGATTTAACCCGGTTCATCGAGCCGGGTTAGTATTGTTCGGTTAAGCCGCTATATTGCTGCTGCAGAACTGCACAAGCAGCAAAAATAACAAAAAGAACAGTAACAGCAATAACCTGTGCTAGTTATGCCCCGGCGCACGCCATTAAATGAGCGGTTGCAGTGCTTGCCAGCTAAATGTCGGCCCCTGCTTGCAGGCATAAGCATGCCTGATATAACAATGGCCGCAAAGTCCCAGAGCGCAGTGCATGCGCCGCTCGACACTGAGAAAAACCGAATCCGGTTTCAGGCCAAAGTCCACCAGTTCAGTTGCCGCGGCCTGCATCATTTGCTCAGGGCCGCATAACAAGGCCACCGTTGGCGCCCTGGAATAGCCGGCGAAGACATCGGCTAAAATATCCAGCGGGGTTCCCTGGCAGCTGTTAATCAGTTGCGGCTGTGTTGTTGCCACCGGGCTAAGTTCATCAAAGGTGTTATAAAGTTTGATTTTTTGTTGCCAACGCAGCCGCTCCGGGCTGAGCATTTGTGCTTTGGGGTTGCGGGCGCCGTAGATTAAGGTCAGTTCATTGCAATACTTGCTCCCGGAATTTGTTAAGGTTTCAATTAAATAAACCAGGGGCGCTAACCCGCATCCTCCGGCGATGATGAGAATATCCCGGTTGTTAAGTTCTTCCATCGGCCAGCCCCGGCCAAACGGACCCCGGGCTCCGAGCACAGCTCCGGGATTAAGCTCGAATAAATGGCCGGTGACCTTGCCCATTTTACGGATAAAAGCGCTGAATTCGCCCTTGCTGTCAGGGGGCGAGGTGAAAGTAAAAGGGGCTTCTCCCGCGCCCGGGACATAAAGCATAAAGAATTGTCCCGGTTGAACCTTTGACCAGAGGTTGTGGTGCCTGGTATTGGTTAAACAAAAGCGGTAGTGGCGGGCTTCTTCGCCGTCATCAATATAGTTCAGGAGCTGTATGCTGTCCGGGATGTGTTCAGCCATGGTTCACTATCCTCTTCATTACCGAATGCACGCCGATAATACCGGGGCATGTCTGTTCGCAGCGCCCGCAGCCAACGCAGCCGTAGCGTTGAAATTCATCAAGATAGGCATTGGAGAATTTGTGCTGCCAAAACCTTTGTACCCGCTTGCCCGGCTCGGTTGACGGATTATGAAAGCTGGCTTCGCGCTGAAACCCTTCATATAAACAAGAATCCCAGAAACGCTCTTGGCTGAGATCACCGTTTTTTTCCTTTTTCTCCCGCGTGCCGTAGCAGGAGCAGGTTGGACATAAGCTGGTACAGCCGGAGCAGCCGATGCACTGGATTGCCATTTCCTGCCATACCTTGTCGGCAATGCTGTGATCATTGATTTTTGCGATCCCCAAGCTGATATGCCTGGCATCGGCAAAACCCTGCTCGCATTGCTGTAAATTCTGCTGCCTTTGCTCCTGGTCTTGCTCCCCGGCCAGCGGCAGGTCCAGGCCTGCAAGTGCCCGGAGGCCTTTAGCCGTGTTTTCTATCAGCAGGTAACGGTTATTATCCAGGGGATGCAGGGTAAGATCGGCAGTATGACTCCTGACCCCGGGTCCGGCGTCGACGGTGGGACAAAAACCGTGTCGGCAGGGGCTGGTGCAATCAAGCCCGACCAATAATGCCTGCTTGCGCCTCGCCTGGTAGTAGGGATCTGCTTTAAAGAAAATATCCTGATAATAAATCGCGCTGAGATCGCAGCTTTGTACACCAAAAAGCACAAATGGCGGCGGGGTGGGCAGGGTTTCGCGAAACTCTGTGCCGTTAAAAGCCAGTACTTTCTCATGCTCGGCAAAAAAATACCCTTTGGCTGAGCTCAGCGGCTGTTCGCTGATAAGTGGCGGCAGCTTCCCGTCATGCGCTGAATCATCCAGCTGTTGCCAGTAACATTGCTGCTGCGGGCTTTTTACCACCTGGTAAAAGGTAAAAGATTTCGCCAGGTGGCGTTGTAACGTTTGTACATCATCAAGCAGATAACTTTGCATGTATCACCTCAATGCGTCGACCTGCAACTGTGATACCGGCTTGGGCTCCCTTGGCGGCAGTAGCGGAAATACACTGACGGCACAAGCCTTAAGCTCAGGCATTTTGGTCACCGGATCTTGCGCGGTATTGGTAAGCTGGTTCGAAGGCGCTTCTTTAAAATGATAAGGCATGCTCACCAGGCCTTCGGGGACGTCTTCTGTGAGCATTGCCCGGGTTTCAACATAACCGCGGCGTGATTTAATGCCGACGGCTGCCTGTTGATGGATGTTATAGCGCCTGGCATCTTTTGGGTTGATAAACAAGATCCCCGGCGGAGTTTCCCGCTCCAATAAGGGAGATTTTCGGGTCATGGAGCCGCAGCCGTAATGAAAATGTAAACGGTTGGTGGTCAGTTGCAGCGGATAGCTTTTATCGATATCTTCATCTATTTCCACATAATTAACCGGGATCAGTTTGGCTTTGCCTATGGGAAAGGTTTTTGTGTGTAATATCTCAGTGCCCAGCGGGCTCTGCGCTGTACAGGGCCATTGCAGTCCCTGATATTGATCAATTTTTACATAAGTCATTGCCTGGTAGGCGGGTGTCAGGGATGCCAGTTCATCAAAAACCTGCTCGCTGTTTTGCCAGTTGAGCTTGGTGCTGCCCATCGCCTGCGCCAGGGCCTGCAGCCATTGCCAGTCGCCTTTGCACTCGCCAAGCTCCGGCAGCGCTTTGCGCACCCTTTGTACCCGGCGCTCGCAATTGGTAAAAGTCCCGTCTTTTTCGGCAAAGGAAGCCGCCGGCAGGATATAATCGGCCAGTTTGGCGGTTTCTGTCAGGCTAAGCTCGGCCACCACCAATAGATCCAGTTTTTGCAGGGCGCTTTTCACATGATTTTGATCCGGATCGGTAACCACGGGATCTTCGCCAAAAAGGATCAGGGCGCGAAAGTCTCCCGACAGCGCCGCCTTGGTCATACCCAGAGACGTTAATCCAGGCTCGCGGGCAACTTCTCCCCAGGCCCGGGTAAATTTTTCCTGTGACTGGGGATCGGCGACCGGCTGGTAGCCGTTATAAACATTGGGCAAACAGCCCATATCGCATGCCCCCTGGACATTGTTTTGTCCGCGCAGCGGATTGACCCCGGTACCGGGTTTGCCGATATGGCCACAGACCAGCGCCAGGTTTGACAGGGCCATAACATTATTGGTGCCGCTGACATATTGGGTGATGCCCATGCCGTAACAAATCATTGCCCGTTTCGCCTGGCTATAGGCTTTGGCTGCCGCTTTGATTTGTTCGCCACTGACCCCGGTGATATCGGCCACCGACTCGGGGGCGATGTCTTTGACCTGCTGCGCCAGTTGCTCAAAGCCGGAGCAGCGCTCGCGGATAAAGGCTGAATTGTGCCAGTTTTCTTTGATGATGGTGTGGAGCATGGCATTGATCAGGGCGATGTTGGTGCCAAGTTTCAGCTGTAAATGCATAGAGCTGAGTTTTGCCAGCCGGGTCACCCTGGGATCGATCACGATTAACTGTGCGCCGTCGAGCCTGGCCTGCATAATGTGTCCGCCTATGACGCTGTGATTTTCCGTGGGATCTGCGCCGATGATCAAGATCAGCTCGGTTGCAAAGATATCCTTGGCGCTGTTGGTCATGGCGCCCGAACCTAAGGTTTGTTTTAATCCCGCTACTGTCGGGCTGTGACAGATACGGGCGCAGTGGTCGATATTGTTGGTTTTAAGCACAGTGCGGGCAAATTTTTGCGCCGCATAGTTGTCCTCATTGCTGGCCCGGGCGCTGGAGATCACCCCAAGTGCTTTCGGCCCGGATTCGGCTGAGATATCCTTGAGTTCTGCGGCGATATCCGTCAGTGCTTCCTGCCAGCTGATGGGATAAAAGTTTTTGTTGACTCGTTTTAACGGGGTGGTAATGCGGTCAATTTCGCTGACACCGTAAGCCGTACTCCAGCCTTTTTCGCATAATTTGCTCTTACTGACGGGGTGGTTGGCCATGGGCTCGACACTTAAGCGCCTTTGCGTTTTATCCACCTTAAGACAAATACCACACCCTACGCCGCAAAAGGGGCAAATGCTGTTGATCATTTGCTCGGACATTTTCGCCTCCTTCACAAAACCCGCACTACCAGTGTAGACGGCATTGGCAGTCGCGAATAAAATTTTTGCAAATAAAATGATTTGGATCAGACTAATATCACTTATAGATGAAACATCCGGGCTGACTTGCCTTGAGGAGAAGATGATGTCGGATATTTATGGTTTCGATGCCTTTGCTCCCAAAGATATTTCTGAGCGGGTTAAAAATATAGGTGTAGCCAAGGCCGGTTTGCCCTGGTTGTCGGTATTGATGCTTGGCGTGCTTGCCGGAGCCTTTATCGGCCTGGGAGGCCTTTATTATGTGATCGTTAAATCCGACCCATTGTTAAGTTTTGCCGCCAGCCAGTTGCTCGGCGGTTTAGTGTTTTGCCTGGGACTCTTGCTGGTAGTGGTTGCCGGTGCTGAATTGTTTACCGGCAATAACCTGCTGGTGATGGCCTGGGCGGAAAGGCACATTACCACAAAGCAGTTGTTAAAGAATTGGCTGCTCGTTTGTCTGGGCAATTTTATCGGCGCATCGGCACTGGCCTGCCTGGTGTTTATATCCGGACATACCGAGATGAATCAGGGCCTCATTGGCGAAACCTATCTAAAAATCGGTGTTATCAAATGTAGTATGCCTTTGTGGCAGGCTTTTTTTAAAGGCATTTTATGTAATGTATTGGTGTGTCTTGCGGTATGGATGGCCTTTGCCGGGCGCAGCGTTGTGGACAAAGCGGTGGCGATTGTTTTTCCGATTTCGGCCTTTGTCGCCGCAGGTTTTGAACATAGTATTGCCAATATGTACTTTATTCCCCTGGCTATGCTGGAAAAATACGCTGCCGGACAGGGCGATGCGACGATGCAGGCCCTCTCCTGGGCGGGCTTTTTACATAATCTTATGCCTGTTATTCTAGGCAATATTATCGGGGGCGGTGTGTTGGTGGCTCTGGTTTATCACATTATTTACCGCAGGAAGGCGGTGCTTGCCCCGGGTAAGGAGTAAAGCCATCGGGGAGTGGAGCAAAACCTTGGTGGCATGCAGGTATTTTTAACCTAAGGGAGAATTATCGGCTAATATCATGTCATAACAAATACATACTCAATGAACTAGCATGTCCACTGCGTTTCCTGAACACTTGACGGCCGACCAAGCTAAGCAGCGGTTGAGCAAATTCGGCAGTAATACCTTGCCCGAAGCCAAACCGCCCAAGCTAATCGGTATCTTTGTGCGCCAATTTATCAGTCCCTTTATTTATGTGTTGTTTGTCGCTGCCCTGGTGTCCTTTTTCCTCGGGCAGCACATCAATGCCTTCTTCATTTTTGCCGTGCTGATACTTAATGCGGTTATCGGCACCATACAGGAGTTTTCCGCAGAAAAAGCCGCCAGTGCCCTGAAAGAGATGGTGCCTTCTTATGCCTATGTGATACGGGATAATAAAGTGGTGAAAATCAACAGCGCCGATCTGGTGGTGGGAGACCTGGTGAAACTGGTTTCGGGAGATAAGATCCCGGCGGACATTCGTTTGTGCAGCCACGATGATTTGCAGGTTGATGAATCTATGATCACCGGGGAGTCGATGGCGGTAGAAAAGTCCTTGGAGCCTGGCTGTCTTGTGCTTGAAGGGGATCGGCAAAAAGCCGTTAATGATACCGATGATAAGGGAAGAGACAAGCCGTGTTTTTGTTATGCCGGTACTGTGGTCATGCGCGGACGGGGGCTGGGGCATGTGATTGCCACCGGAGAAAATACCGAAATAGGAAAAATCGCTTCGGATGTCGGGCATGAACAAACCAAGCCGCCGTTATTATTGCGTATTGAAACTTTCACCCTGAGGATCACCTACGGGATCCTGCTCTTAATCGCGTTAATTTTTATTATTACCCTGATCCGCGGCGATAACCTGGGCAGTGTCTTTCTTCTGGCGGTAGCGCTTGCGGTATCGGCCATTCCCGAAGGACTACCCGCCGCGATTACCGTAGCCCTGGCAATCGGCATGCGCCGCATGGCCAGAGTTAAAGTGATCATCCGTAACTTACTGGCGGTTGAGGCTTTAGGTTCATGTACTTATATCGCCTCCGATAAAACCGGCACGTTAACGGTCAATGAAATGACGATAAAAAATATCTGCCTCACGGACAACAGCCGCTATCAGGTAAGCGGCCAGGGGCTCAATCCCGAAGGGGAAATATCGGCCTGTGAACAGGGGGGGAAAATCGCTCGGGTAGAATTGCTGGTGGTGGCAGGCCTGTTGGCAAATGAAGCCTATCTGGAACAATCACCGCAGGGCTGGAGCGGACAGGGGGACATGGTGGATGTTGCTTTTTTACTGCTGGCCCATAAATACGGCCTGGATTATCAAACAACACGTAAAGCCTGTCCTGAGCTTGGGCAAATCCCCTATGAATCCGAGAATGCCTATTGCGCCAGTGTGAATCTTTATCGGGGGAAGAACACTGTCTTTGTTAAAGGCAGTGTCGAAAAGTTGTTGACCATGTGCGCCCCCGAGCAGGCTATGGCGGGGGTAACTGCACAGGCAAATGCCCTGGCAGCCCGTGGACAGCGGGTGCTGGGGCTGGCATATCGCCAGGTGGACAGTATTGACGGTCAGCTTGACCAGGCATTGCATGGTTTAACCTTTATCGGTTTGGTGGGTATGATAGATCCCCTGCGTCCGGAAGTGCCTGATGCCATCGCTGAGTGCAAACAGGCGGATATCAATGTCGCCATGATCACCGGCGATCATCCCGATACCGCGCTGGCCCTGGCCCGGGAAGCAGGTATTGCCGACCGGAAAATGCTGGCGGTCACCGGGGAGCAGTTAGCTCAGGCTTACCGGCAGGGCAAAAGTAGCTTTAGTTTATGTATCCATGGCAGCAATGTCTTTGCCCGGGTTTCTCCGCATCAAAAAAAACAAATTATCGATCAGCTTATGCACGATGGCGACTTTGTTGCCGTTACCGGTGACGGTGTCAATGATGCACCGGCATTAACCCAGGCTCATGTCGGCATTGCCATGGGGCTGCGCGGTACGGATGTCGCACGCGAGAGTGCCGATATTATTCTTACCGATGATAATTTTGCCTCCATCGTCCAGGGGATCCGCCAGGGCAGGGTTGTTTATAATAATATCCGTAAGGTTATTTTCTTATTGATCTCCACCGGGGCTGCGGAAATTTTATTGGTGTTGTTCTCCCTGCTTTTTTCTACCCCTTTGCCGTTATTTCCGCTGCAATTATTATGGCTCAACCTTGTCACTAACGGTATTCAGGATGTGGCGCTGGCATTTGAACCGGCCGAAGGCAATGAACTCAGGCAACAGGCGCGGCCGCCGGATGAAGCGATTTTCAATCCCCTGATGATAGAGCGGGTGCTGATCAATGCCTTAGTGATGGGAACACTGGCCTTTAGCTTTTTTAAATGGCAACTTGATGCCGGTGTTGCCGAAGCCCAGGCCCGCAACCTGACACTGCTGCTGATGGTGTTATTCGAAAATGTGCATGTTTTAAATAGCCGCTCTGAACACTTGTCTATTTTCAGGCAGTATTTTTTCGGCAACAAATTCCTGCTGTTTGGTATGCTCGCGGCCCAAGGGATCCATATAGCCGCCATGTATACCCCGGGTTTAAAAGACTGGCTGGCTTTATCTCCGGTCACATTGCAGCAGTGGACTATGTTGCTGTTGATAGCCAGCATACTGATTGTCGTGGATGAAGGACATAAACTCTACCATAAACGGTTTTTATCAGCTTCCAGGGAGAATTTTTTATGATAACTGTTGATTGGTTATGGGGAAAATAATATGGATTTTATACTGCTGGTATTGCGCGTTTTTTTTCTGACGATTTTTGCAACCGGGATCGTTATTGTATTCAGGCCGAATGATTTTTTCCAATTTCTTGAAAAACATACCGCCGATCCGCTCTTACATCTGGTAGCGGTTTTTTTCCGCTTGATATTGGGTGTGTTGCTGCTTTTTGTTGCCGAAAAAACAAAGTTTCCGCTTGTGATTGCCTTTGTTGGCGCTTTGGCCATTACCGCTGCCATTATTTTGCTCATTATCGGGCGGCGTAAATTCAGCCGGCTGATGTTATGGTTTTTATCCCGGGCAAAAAAATGGCACCCATTTGGCGGATTGCTGGCAATGGCGTTCGCTGCATTTTTGTTTTATGCCTTATCTTGATTGAGGGTAAAGCCAATGTCTCACAGATGCTAAATGGCAGGAAGGTTATGCTTGGGCGATGGTTTCTGCTTACCGGCAAGGACCGGTTTCTGTCATTAAGAGCCGATCCGACAGTCTTCTATACTGTATAGCAACACCTGCTAGCAAACGTTAGTGTTTGATGCCATCAGGCCAGCTCCCAGAGATAATATGTGTAGCCCGTTGATCACATTTTTTCGTGCCTTACTCCTTGGCGGATTATGTGCTTTGCCTGTGCTTTTACAGGCTCAGCAGAGCCAGGACCGTGAAGTTGTGCTGCGTCTGAAATGGTTTCACCAGTTTCAGTTTGCCGGCTATTATGCCGCACAAAAAATGGGCTATTATCGCGATGCCGGCATGAGGGTCACTATCTTGCCCCGGGATATCAACTCAACCCCGGTGGCTGAAGTGCTGGCCGGAAGTGCTCATTTTGGCATCTCGGACTCGAGTTTAGCCCTGCATAAACTCAATGGCAAACCTGTGGTGGTACTGGCCTGCATTTTTCAAAACTCCCCTATGGTGCTGATCAGCCTGGCCGAGCAGCAAATGGTATCGCCGCTGGATTTTGTCGGCAAACGCATCATGTATCAAAAAGGGGTCAATGATGCCATGATCGCCGCCTTATTCTATGAAGTCGGGCTAAAGCCCGGTGATTACCAGTATTTGCCCCATAGTTTTGATGATATGGCGCTGATCAAAGGGGATACCGATGTTATTTCCGCCTATATCACAGATCAGCCTTTCCTCTATAAACAAAAAGGCATAGAGGTGAATATCGCCAATCCCATCAATTACGGTATCGACTTTTACGGCGATCTGCTGTTTACCTCGCAAAGTTTGCTTGAACAGGATCCTGAACTGGTACTTGCCTTCAGAAAAGCCAGTATCCGCGGCTGGCAATATGCCCTGGAAAATCCACAGCAAGTGATCGGCTGGCTGTTAACGGATTATCACAGCCAAAAAAGCCGGGCTGCGCTGACATATGAAGCCCAGGCTACCCGGCGGGTGATCAGGCCGTTATTGACCGAGCTTGGCAATATCAATATGGGACGCTTTAAGCAGATCTCGAAAATCTATCAGGAAAAAGGCCTGGCGCCAGAATCAGGCGATTTAACCGGATTCCATTATCAGGATTATTTTAAACAGGCACCCCGGGAGGCGTTTTACCTGCGCACCGCAATTTTCTTTGTCGTGCTTGCCCTTTTGGTGGTGACAACGGTACTTAATCTTAACCGGGGACTAAAAAAGTCGGTGGCACAAAGCAGTGAGGAGCTGTACCGGGCCAATCAGCAATTGCAGGAGACCATCTATAATGCCGAGGCGGCAAACCGCTCAAAAAGTGCCTTTTTAGCCAATATGAGTCATGAAATCAGGACTCCGCTTAATGCCATTATCAATATGTCGAAACTTTGCCTGCAAACTCCACTAAACACCAAACAACACAATTACCTGACTAAGGTCCATAGCTCGGCAAATTTTTTATTGCAAATTATCAATGATATTTTGGATTTTTCTAAAATAGAAGCAGGCAAACTCGATCTCGAGCGCAAATCATTTGCCATCGACGGCCTGTTATCGCAACTGGCTATGCTGGCAGGACCTAAGGCCAGGGATAAGCAAATACAGTTGCTGTTTGACTTGCAACCGCCGCTGCCGCTTTATTATACCGGAGATATGCTGCGCCTGGGACAGATCCTGTTAAACCTGGTTAGCAACGGCATCAAATTTACCAGCCAGGGTTATGTCACCGTGACTTTTAAAGCCGTTTCGAGCAAACAGGATATGGTGACCCTGGCAATTACCGTGGAAGATACCGGCATAGGTATCAGCAAAGCGGCACAAAAAAACTTGTTTCATTCCTTTAGCCAGGCAGATGTTTCTATTACCCGCCGTTTTGGCGGCTCGGGTCTTGGCCTGGTGATTTGTAAAGAGTTGGCGTCTTTGATGGGAGGGGAGTTAGTGCTCAGCAGTAAGGAAAATGTCGGCACAAGTGTGACCGTCAAGATCCCCATGGCGCTTGCCCCCGCACCGGCAGTGCCGCAGCAAAGCTGGATGCCGCAGGTGCTGCTGATCGGTACAGACAAGAAAACCATCACAAGTATGGCAAATACCTTAGCGGTGTTCGACATACCTGTAAGCCGTGCAAATTCAGTCCATGGTTTAGCGGATAAGCTCCAGGATATCGACTTGATCCTGATTGATAATTCCTTCGACCCTGTGCTGACCCCGGCGGCGGTGATCGACTTTATCGAGCGACTCGGTCAACGCTCTGACTCCCTGGCCCCGGGGGATAAGAGAATACCGGTTTATTTATTGACCTCAGGCCAGGCTATGCCGGAGCAACTGGCAAGTTATACCGGATATGACCTGAAAAAGCCGATTTATTATTCCCGGTTATACCGGGCGGTGTGCGGCGAACAAGAGGTTGTGGATAAACCCAAGGCACTGCCGCAACCGGTATCACCTGCCTGGCGGGACAAACAGGTACTGCTGGCAGAAGATAATGACATCAACCAGGAAATCGTGATGGAATTGCTGGCTGACAGCGGTATAAAAATAACAGCGGTCGCAGACGGTAAGGCGGCAATCACTGCCTTAGAACAGCATGCTTATGATCTGGTGCTGATGGATATCCAGATGCCGGTAATGGACGGTGTTACAGCCACTAAAATCATCCGCAAAAACCCCGACTGGCAGCAGCTGCCTATTATTGCCTTAACCGCCAGTGCCATGGTAGGTGACAGGGAGGTCGGTTTGAGCATCGGCATGAGTGATTATCTGACCAAACCCCTGGATGCGCAAAACTTTTATGCGGTACTGGCCAAGTGGCTGAGGCCGAACCATACTACGCCAAAGGGGCAACAGCAAGACACTTTGGAGCGTGAAGCCGTGTTAATGATCAATCAGCGACGGGTTGAGGGGATAGATTTGCAGGCAGGATTAAGCAGCTGCCTTGGCAAACGCCCTTTGCTGGAAAAACTTGTGGTGCAGTTTGCCAAAAAATTTCGCCATATCAGCCCGGAGCTCAAAGACGCCATCCAAAATCATAACTATGGCAAAGCAAAAGCTATCAGCCATAACCTCAAGGGGGTTGCCGGCAATATCGGCGCCCTCACCATATCCCGCCTGGCCGCCGATATCGATAAAGGCCTGGCACAGCAGCCGGTAGAAATAGCAGAAGATGCCCTGGTACAACTTGAGCAGGAGTTGCAGCGTTTATTGGCCAGTCTCGGCAGTCTTGATTAAGCCATTGCCTTAAGTTTCACTTTGTTCTGTCTGCTAAATGCCTGCTAACTGGTTGACCATTTATTGACCTCGATCAAGTGTTGTGCTCGTTTATCGCCCTCTCGCTGTTTATATGTTGCGCGCAAAGGCGCAAAGGCATACAAAAGCCGGGTAGGAAAAGAACACGGAGTGTGTGCTCTTAAACTGATGTTGCCCGAAAGGGCTAAAAGCTTTCTATTGTTGAAATGAGTTTTCATTTCATAGGCTGTCGGTAGAGTTATATGGAACCAAGGAGAAAGGAATGTCGTTCTATACAGATGTCTTGAACTATGAAAAAGTGAAAACCCTTGCCGCAGATATTGATCATATCGATCTGTCCACGACAAAAATCATCAAAGACCCGGATGTTGCGGCGGCAACCGCACTGTCAATTTACAATAATAATGATATCAGCACCGAAGCATTAATCGAGGCGGGGAAGCGCAGGAAAAAAGCTTACCGTAAAAATAACATCATAGGTTTTGTGCCTATTTACCTGACCAATCACTGTGACGGCGAATGTAAGATGTGTGGCATGCGCAAGAATAATGACAGCCTGGTGCGCCAGTTTTCCACCCCTTCGATGATAGATGAGCAGCTGAAATTCCTGTACGAGCAGCAACATATGCGCGGGGTGGCTTTTTTAACCGGTGAATATAACGACGGTTTTGCCCGCAGCGCCAATGCTTTTATTGTCGGCTATGCACTGCGCCGCGCCCTGGATTTCGGTTTCAAAACCGTTTATATGAATATCGGCAGCCTGCAGCCGGAATATATGGAAATTATTGCCGACTTTATCAAACCCGAAGACAGGCACAGGGTGGCGATGTGTGTCAATCAGGAAACCTATAACGAAACCATGTATACCCGGTTTATGGCCCAGGAAGGAGATGCCTTTAAGGCAAACTTCAAAAACCGCATCGACTCCCATGACTCCTGGTCGAAAATGGGTTTTGTTTCCCACCAGATAGGTTCATTATTGGGAGTTAATAAGGATGTCGGCGAGGAAGTTGCCGGCCTGATCGCCCATGCCAAGTACTTGATGAGCACCACGGCAAAAACCGTGTTTTTCTCCCTGCCGAGGTTAAACCCGGCCCTGGGCACCTCGAATAAAAAACTGGTCCAGGATGACGCTTTAGTGCGCGTGATCGCCACTTTGGCCTTTGTTGCCCCGGAAAGTGCGGTGATGATGACCACGCGTGAAACCCGCGAGTTGCAGGACCAGGTGATGCCCTTGCTTGGTTGTCTGGCCCCGGGAACACCGGAAGTGGGCGGTTATCTCAATGACCCAGAAATGATGCCCAACAATGAAAAAGTGGCCCAGTTCAGAATTTCCGATACCCGGATGCCCAGGGATACTTTTGAGCGGGTAGAAGCCAATACCGAGTTTAATATTCTCGATTTCGTTTCTGAAAATAACCGTGCTGAAACCGGGCTGGTTGCCAACCACTAACAGATTAACTTTCTATTAACCGCAGCAAGCATCAACAAGGCTTGCTGCCTTTAATGACATTTTAAGGGATATATTATGTATAAATTATATTATGCGCCGGACGCCTGTTCGCTGGCGATTCATATTTCACTGGAAGAGCTTAATGCCGACTTTAAGCCCCTGAGGGTAAATATCGGCGAAGAGGTCAGCCCGGAATTACTGGAGGTTAATCCGCTGGCGACTGTGCCGGTGTTGATTGACGATGATTTGATCCTTACCGAAGGGGTGGCGATTCTTAACTATTTAGCCGATCATTTTCCAACATCCAGTCTCAGACCGGAAACCGGTAAGGCCCGCGGTGAATTTTATCAGTGGATGAACATACTTTCCGCCGGGTTGCACCGCAGTTATTGCCGGGCATTTGCCCCCGGCGCTTATGTCAAGTCCGAGCCGGCAGCCGATGAAGTCTATGAAGTGGCGGATGAGGAAATCCAGGAGATGTTTATTTTTATTGATAAACATCTTGCCAGCAGAAGTTATCTTTTGGGAGAGCAGGTCAGTTTTATCGATTTTTATCTCTTTGCCATGCTTGGCTGGACCGACGCACTGAGCTGTCCGCTGTCAAGTTACGAGAACCTGAGCGCCTTTTATGAAAGGATCCGGGTGCGTCCCGCAGTACAAAGGGCTTATGCCACGGAAAATGAATAGTTGCTGTTAGCGCCTTTGCGTTAGCAAGAAGGCGGATGCCTGCCGAAAAAAGGGCTGTGCATCCGCTTAGGGCGAAATACCGAAAATTAAATCTTCAAAAAATGTTCATCGCCTAATGCCGGTCCCTCGGGCAAAGCTTCGGCAACATAATCATCGATTTCAATCAGATTTAGGGTGGAGTAAATCGCTTCCGCCTCTGTCAGGGTATCTTCCATAACAAGACGGACAGTTTCAATAGTACAATCGGACTCCTCCAGAAATCTCTGGTAGAGCACCTGGGTATCCTCATGCGCCTCGTCGGCTGCCAATACCCCCTGATCGCGGCCGCTGTGGTTGAGATTCAACTTAAGCAGATTTTTCAGCAGGGCATTGTCAACCGGGCGGTTTTTATTATTTTCCAGGGTCAGCACCTGGGCATAAAAATATAACCTGCGGCTTTCCTGGTTGCATTTGATAAAAAAACGTTTGCCGCTGCCAAGCAGCAAAGTACAGGCGCCGCTGGCATCCAGGGTTAAATCGTTAATCCCCAGCAGCTTGGCGATTTGAGGTAAAATCTTGCTATTTAAATACGTGAGCATATTTTTTCTCCAAAAAATTATTGCCGGTTTGCTTATGGCTTAGTCAACTTCTTCCATGGCGGAAAAATCTACCGTGAGGATATCCTGGTTATCTTCACTGTCACTGGCATTGCTTTGTGTGTCATCGAGATCTATGCCTGAGGTTAATGCCGTGATATCCACCACATCCTGGGGATGGCCGTGCAAGCCCATGGTCAGTTGGTCCAGCATGGTAGTGAGATCTGAAAATTCATGCATGGCATCGTCAACTTCCTGAGAAATAAACGGCATTTGGCTGCCGTAATCGGTAAAAGTTTGCTGTGAATAATTACCAAAAGGCATCTCCATGGCAGAAAACGGTACTTTTTGCTGAGCAAAAGTGGCCGAAGTATGCATACCTTCACTGTGCAAGTCGCCCGGCTGTTGGCTGTCCATTTGTTGCATGGAACTCATCTGGGCTTTCTTGGCATTGGCGCTCTCTTTTAAGTCGGCTAAAATCTTGTCGTAAGCGCCCGGATGCTGCTTTTCCATCGCTTCTTTTTTATCAAAAACATCGGACAGGGTTTTGACATTGCTGTAGGTGGTCACTCCCTGGTTTAATTTAGCAGCTCCCTGCATACCAAAGCCGATGGCCTTGGGCACAGGGTGCGGGGCTTTTGATAACACAGAGCCTGTGGAGTTAAGGCCGGCATTAACACCGCTGTTTACCGTCATATTGGTGAGGATTTGTGCGCCGTTTACCTTTTGCATTTCTTTAAAACTGTCGGCAAATTCATGTACGGTATCGTCACTGACAGTCATAAACTGGTAGGCAATATCGCCGGTTTTTACGGCAGTGTCTTTGGCGGCAACCAGGCCGTCAATATCAAGGTGGGTGAAGGCTTCAACTCCTTTTTTTAGTACCTTTTTACCGGCGTCCTGGGCTTCTTCCATGGCAATACCGGTTAAGGTCGAGCGGATAGTGCTTTGTATTTCATCATCATCCAGGGTCTGATAAACATCACGCATTTCATTGAGTTCAAGTGCGGTATCTTTGACATGGGTCATACGTTCTATGCTGAAATTGGGAAACTTCTGGTTCCACATGTCTTTGGAAAACTCCGTCAATTGCTCTTTTTTCTTGTGTGCAAATTGAGTCGTCTCTATGCCGTGACTGTCCATCTCATTGATCTTGGTCGCCAGGGTATGGTCCCCCTTGCGCATTTTGCTTAATTGTTCGTTGCTATAGGTCGGCTCGCTTTCCTCAAGATGATCAAAACTGTCAATATCGGCATAACCGTTGGGATCATAACCATCGCCAAATTCATAGCCTTGCCCCATTTGGTTCAGTCTGTCCATCAAGCCCGATAACCGGGTTTGCATCATGGATAACATGGAAGTGCTGCCTAAAGTTGTGTTGTCGCTGCTGCTGCCTTGAAAACCGCTGTTGGTGTCGGTGTCCTGCAATTGCTGTAAATCCGTTTGTGCAATTTCAGTGGGCTTCTGGATGGGGGATGTTAGCATAATTGCTCCTTTACTTAGTTTATTTTCATAGTTGCCGGCCTGCTTCAGCGCACTGAAACAGGCCGAGATTTTCCTTTTTTATTATTTTTATGGCTTGTTACTGAGTAAGGAACAGCAACAGGGGCAAAGTTACACTGTGCTAACTTTGCCCCTGGCTGTTATTGCTATGAAGTGTTATTGCAATTGAGTACAAAAGGTGGCTTAAATAAAATTCAGCCGGGAAGAGAAATTATTCAGGTTCGGCAGGGCCTGCGCCAGTTGCTGCTCGGTGAGGCCAAACCAGCGACCCAGCGGCTCCGCCATTTGTTCTACCGAGGTTGTGGGAATCAGGCGGCCGCTGCCGGCGTCCTGAGCGTGGCCAAAAGACATCGGCGGCATATTGCCGTAAATATTACGGCCGTTGACCGCATCGCCGATGACAAAGTGATGGCCGCCCCAACCGTGGTCGGTACCGTCATCGTTAACCGCCAGGGTTCGGCCAAAATCAGAGGCGGTAAACAAGGTAACCTTATCCCCGAGACCAAGCTCCAGCATGCCGGTATAAAATGCGGTTATGGCGCCGTCTAACGCCGCGTGCAGTTCGGGTAAGCTTTTTGCCTGCTCTGAGTGGGTATCAAAACCGCCCATGCCGACGATAAAGACCTGGCGTTTTACCCCTAAGGTCTCTTTGGCACCAATGGTACGGGCAACCCCTTGTAACTGCCTGGCAAGGTGACTTTGCGGGAAGGAGGTGGTTAAAGGAGCGATCCCGGCAAGTGCCCGGTTATAGCTGTTATTGGTGGCGCTGGATTTTGCCAGGGCGGCGGCAATATCCTGCTGGGCTAAATTGCTGCTGCTAAAGTCTGTTGCGGAAAAATGCGAGGCCAATAGCTGTGCCAGCGCTTCGTTATCGTCAACATCCCCTAAAGCTTTGATTTCCTGTGCTTCACCGGCATTTATCTGGTAGGGAATGGCATGCTCTCCGGTGAGGAACAGGTCATTGCCGCCGCTGGTGATGACACTAAATTCCCGGTTGCTGTTTTGACCGGCGCTGATGGTGGCATCGGCAAAAGCGCCGCCCCAGCCATAAACCGCACCTTCGGGGGAGCTGGAAAGCCAGGTGGCTTGCTGGTCGTTATGGGAAAATAACCGGCTGGGTAAGGCTACCGACTCCTGTTCAAATTCCGTTTGTGTCGCCGGGGTGATCAATGGCCCGACATTGCCTATGATGGCGGCATTGCCCTGGGCAAATAAATTGCTGATCCCCGGCATTTGCGGCGGCAAGGCAAAAGCGCGTCCGCCGAAACCGGCAGCATTATCCGGATTCAGGGGCAAGAGATTATTTCTGTCCCTTTGCCCCTGGTATTGACTGACCAGCGACCGGCGAATTTGCGCATAACGGTTATAAGAGGGTTGATCATAAGGTAAAACGGTATCATGGTTGTCCATGCCGCCGTGGAGAAAAACACATACCAGCGCCTTATAGTCATCTCCCGTGGCGGCCAGGGCACTGAAACTGCTCAGGGCAGAGCTGACCGCCGTTAAGCTGCCCAGGCCGGTGGCGGTGGCCAGGGCGGTGGAATTTTTCAAAAATTGTCTGCGATTCATTTTCATGGTGATTGTTCCTTTACGGCATACGCCCGTTAGCCTTGTACCAGAAACTCAGGGCTGGTCATGATCATCAATATGGCGGTTTCTACCCGCTGGGCTTTATCTTCGGTGTCGATGGCGTTAATGGCTGTGATAATGCGCTCGCTTGAGCTTGTTGATAAGCTGCCTGCCGCCAGCAAAGTATTAAGATGGGCCACTAAGGCCGAAGCATCATCAGCCAAAGCGATTTCATCGCTATAGTCGGCAGCAAAACTGCTGGTAGCTGGTCCGGGATCTAAATTGATATTATCGACTTCGACAAATTCCGCATATTCCCGGCTGTATTCTTCACTGTCCATATCGCCCTGAATGAAGAAGCTGATAAAATTGATATAACCGGGTAAAGTCGTGGCGTTGATAATTTGCAGTTCGGGCATGGTCATACCCGCGGCGCCGGTTAAGCTTGCCGGTTTTATATAACCCGGGCGATAAAAGTTAAACACCGAAGGAGAGCGGTAGGCATGCTGGCCTAAACTGCTGGCTGAGCTGGTATCCCATAACTCGAACATATATTCCGGGCTGATGTTATCTTTGGCAAAGGCCCGTGCCCATTGGCTAAACCTTAACACCGGCTCTTTGACCTTGCCAAAGCCCTGTTCGGCGGCGGTTTGTCTGGCGGCATTATCGGCCAGTACCGCCGCCAGGGTTGCTTTTAAATCTCCCCTGATTTCTGTACCGACACTGGTGCCGTCTTTAAAGCGGTATACGCCATTTTCAAAAGCATTGGCCACCCGTTCAATATACGCCGGGCCGGGGTTGCTGGTGACGAAACGCTGGATCAGCTGACGGCTGATAAAAGGCGCAAGGTTAGGGTGGGCAAAAATAATATCCAATGCCTGGCTGATGCTTTCCTCTGCCGGGGTATTGGCGGCAATGGTTTGGCCGAGGAAGGTTTTTTCTAAACCCGAATGGGAGTCTTCAAAGGTTTGCATCGGCATGGCAACCCTTAGCTGCTCCGTTAATTCTTCGCCGTTATCATCGAGGCCTTCATATAAATTTAAGCCGGTAAAAACTCTTGCCAGCCCGGTAATATCGGCATTGTTATAGGTTTCGATCGCCTGGCCCTGGTCGTCCACTTTAACAGTGCCGTCCATATTTAATTCAACCAGGCCTATGGTAAATAACTGGAGTATCTCCCGGGCATAGTTTTCATCTGGCATTCGTCCGGTGTCGGGATCGCCTTTTTCACTGCCCATATAGGTCAGATAAAACCCCATGGCGGGGGAATAGGTGACCGCTTCGAGTAACTCCCGGTAATTACCGAAGGCATGGCGGGTCAGCAAATCCTGGTAATACCCTATAGACTGGGGGACATCAAACAGCAGGTTTTCACCAAAATCTGACACCACCAGAATTTGTGACAGGGCAAAGGCCATGCGTTGGCGCAGCTGATCGTCCGCTTCCAGGGCATTTTTCCAAAATGCCATACCGGCAACATGCTCGAGCAGGCCGACTGCACGGTATTGTGCAATCAAAGGGGAGTGCAGGCTTGGCGGCTTTTCAAATTCATTTTTTAGCCAGTTTGAGACACTGATCCCCTGCATGGCTGAAATGCTCTCGTCTGTTGCTCCGAAGCTGGCCTGGGTCAGGAAGCGGCTTATCTGGCCGGAGTCGGTCAGTACCGGATCTGTGCCCGTTGTTCCTTCATTGCCCGTTTCGCCGCCTGAATTCGAGCCACCACTACCTGAGTTACCCGTATCCGGATTTACCACCGGGGTATTGTTTGCGGTATTCGTGTCCGTGCTATCGCCACCACCGCCACAGGCGCTAAGTTGCACGATAAGGGCAAGTGCGAGGGCTAGGCTAAAATGCCGTTTCATTTGAATCTGCTCCCAAAATACATAAACCTGTGTTGATTTTATAAGAGTACAGGCCAAGTTTTGTTTGAGTAATGTTATGCTTTTGTAGAGCGCTAAGAAAAAAGGAATTTTCCGCCTGTCTATGTGCAAACCGTGAATTTTACCGGTGCCGCTCAATAATCAGCTTGGGAGCCGTTAAAAACCCGACTTTTCCTTAAATCGCCTGTGCTACATTCGGATACAAAGCGATGCATTTCTCAACTGTTTACCGCTTTTTGCTTTTGTTAAATTTTCTCCCACAAGCCATGAAGTAGGGGATGTCCCCGGGTGAAGCCATATGATTAAGACATTGAGAAAAATAACACCAATACCCACACCAGGTCAGCGAATTGTCCAGCAGAGCGATTTAAAGCGTAAAAACTATCTGACACTTGCAGGTATTACAGATGAAGCCCTGGCTTTGGTAAATGCTATTTTGGATCAGGCTGATGCGCTTTTTGCCCGGACAAGCTTAAACCTCAGCGCCGCCGACAAAGAGAAACTGATAGAAATTAATTATTATATCAAGGGATTATACAGGCAAGAGCAGACAGAAAATGCCACTTGCATAAAGCAACAGCTTAAATGCTGGTATGAACAAAGGCAGTTTTTGCTGCAAGCTGTGATGACAGACGGGCAAAAGCAGCGGTTAAAAATCTTTAACAGACAATTACGGTTTATCCTGGATGCCGTACACCATAACCACGGTAATCAAAAACTGAATAAACTGTTTAATCAGCTGGAGAATGAACTTAACAATAAGCAAGCATTTTCTGGTAACAATAACGGCAAGCGCTTAACTGCAGCTGTTTATTTACCGCAGCAGTCGGCAATGCTGAGCATTAACCTGGCATCTTAACCGCTTTGAGCATTCGCTTTCATTACGACAAACCGGGCAAGAACTTTGCTCTATGATGCCCCGGCAGGTTTTAGGCCTGAGGCCAATGCCTGTTTACGTCAGCATTAAAGCCGGTAAACACTTTGGCAATGAAATAACTGATTTGCTCGCTGTCGGAGCAAGGGTTTTATGTTAAATTAATAATACAGGAGAGCCGTTTAACGATCGCTAGTCAAGGAGAACATATGAAAATAGCCGTTTTTTCCAGCAAAGCTTATGATCAGCAATATTTTGGGAACGACTGTGATAGCGGTTTTACCATGACTTTTTTTGAAACCCGGTTGAATGCACATACTGCCGTGACGGCACAAGGGTTTGAAGTGGTGTGCTGTTTTGTTAATGATGATCTCAGTGAGGCCACCATCAAGGTCTTAAAAGAGGTCGGCGTCAAGCTCATCGCCCTGCGCTGTGCCGGCTTTAATAACCTGGATCTACAGGCCGCACAACAGGCAGGTATTACCGTGTGCCGGGTACCTGCCTATTCTCCCCACAGCGTGGCCGAGCATGCGCTGGCGCTGTTGTTATCCCTGAACCGAAATATTCACCGTGCTTTTAACCGGGTGCGGGAAAACGACTATAGCTTAAACGGTCTGTTAGGTTTTGACTTATACAAAAAGAAAGTTGCGGTGATAGGCACAGGAAAAATTGGCAGTACTTTTGCCCGCATCATGACAGGATTGGGCTGTGAAGTGATTGCCTGTGATCCCGTGCAAGATAGCGAACTGATAAAGCTGGGGGTCTCTTATGTCACCCTGGAGCACCTCTGGCACCAGGCGGATATTATTTCCCTGCATTGCCCCCTGCAACAGGATACCTTTCACCTGGTGAACGAGCAGGCGATCAGCCAAATGAAACCCGGCGTTGCCCTGATCAATACCGGCCGGGGCGCACTGATTGACACTAAAGCGGTGATCTCAGGATTAAAGTCCGGCCATATCGGTTATCTCGGTCTGGATGTCTATGAAGAAGAAGCGGATTTATTTTTTGAGGACAAATCCAACACCTTATTGCAGGATGATGTTTTTGCCCGCTTACTCACTTTTCCCAATGTGCTGATCACCGGACATCAGGGATTTTTTACCAAAGAAGCGTTAACCGCTATCGCCCAAACCACTATGGCCAATATCCGCGCTTTTGCTGCCGGTGATTTTGCCGCGATGCAATTAGTGGGGAAATAACCCGGGGTAGTTTATTACCCGTTGAGGGTGTTTTTTTACCCGGAAAAAGCCATAAAGGTGATCAGCTTACCCGTTATTTTTCCGGGGAGATATTTAACCCGGGTCATGTTTTGCCGTTTCGTTTTGGTTGCTTTTTACAATCTTTGCCTGCGGCAACAGTTAATGTCGATCTGCTGTCCTGCCAACAAGGAATCAGTTTGTGCCAATCTTGGCATGGGAAGCCCTAACATGAAATGTTTAAATAATCTACAACAAACAGGCGGAAAATTTATTTTTTGTTATATTTATAATGGTTAGTGGCCAGAAATTAATGCCCATTGGCGCTATTTTTGCTTTACCCTTTATCTAATATCTTGTGTTATCTGAACAAATTAACCTGATAAGCAGGTTAACCAAAAGAGTGGCATTGCACGCATGGATGAATTAAACAGCAGGGAGGAAAGCCTTTGTTTAGCATCATAGATAACAATATTATCGGACAATCCGCCTCGATAACTCAGGTTAAAAGTCTTATCAAGATCAATGCCCAATATTCCGCTCCGGTGTTGATCACCGGGGAGACAGGTACGGGGAAAGAGCTGGCTGCCAGGGGCCTGCACTATAGTGGTATTTTTGCCGATAAACCCTTTATCGCCCTCAATTGCTCGACCTTTTCCGATGAACTTTTTGTCAGTGAACTCTTTGGTTATAAAAAAGGCGCCTTTACCGATGCCAAAACCGATAAAGAAGGCTTGCTGGTGGCGGCCAATGGCGGCTCTATTTTTTTCGATGAAATCGACAGCTTATCGCTTAAATCACAAACCGCGTTGTTAAGGCTGTTGCAGGAGTCGGAGTTTCGTCCGGTGGGTTCAAGCCAGGTGATTAAAGCCAATGTCAGGATCATCGCCGCCGCCAACTGCGATTTGTGTAAAAAGATCGCCTCCGGCGAATTCAGGCAGGATTTATATTTCAGGTTGTTTATCCTCAGTGTGCGCATGCCGCCGCTCAGGGAGCGCCTTGACGATTTGGAGGTCTTGATTGCCTATTTCATCAATAAGTTTAATGACGAATACGGCCTGAGCCGCAGCGGTATCTGCGAGCGCCTGTTCAGCAAACTTAAACAATATCATTGGCCGGGCAATATCCGTGAGCTGGAAAATACCATTCACCGCTACTACTTGCTGGCCGGTGGACCTGTTATTGATGAAGCGGTAACCATAGACTTAGACCACAACAGCTTACCGCCTGCAGCCAGCGGGCAGCAAATTCAACAGTATCCCTTTGCTGACAGCGGTAAAAGTGAGTCCGGTCATCTCGAAGTTAAAGCCGAAGTAGAGCCAGAAACCGGCCTGGATTTTTGTGAAGCAAAACGCAAAGCCATAGAAGACTTTGAAGCCAGCTTCGTAACCAAACTACTGCACCAAACCAAAGGTAATGTCACCAAAGCCGCCAATATGTGCGGTAAAGAGCGGCGGGCCTTTGGCAAACTGGTGAAAAAATATCAGATCAACCGCCAGGGCCTGCAGCTGGATTAGCAGCTGATCAATAGTCACCAGGTTTTTACTTTACTTTTTTGCTCTTAATTTGCTCCCGGTATTATTTCATGGACAGCGCTTTTGCTCGCCGTCACTTTTCTCGTTTTCACCCGTCAGCAGCGGTACCCGCTTAAAGGGTAGTAATCAACCCAAGAGGGTAGTTTCTCCCCCATAAAAGCTGCTCTATCTGGATGTACCCAGGCAAAATAAAATAATTTTTACCTTATATATCAATTAAATAATTCAATTTTATTTTAAAAGGGATTGCTGGCACCCCTTATGCACTACTAGGGCCTCAGAGAAGTTATTAAGAGAGCTACATGAGTATTAATTACCACTATCAAACAGATGTTGTTGTGCTCATCAAGCATTACCTGGAGGAGCATCCTCAAAGTGAGGATACCATCAAAGGTATTACGCAATGGTGGGTCAAACAGCAGAAGTTTGCAGATTCACTGATCGCTGTTGATAACGCGCTGAAAATTTTAGCAATGCAGGGTGATGTCTGCTCAGTAGAACGCAACAACAAAACGTATTACAGGTTAACAAAAAGCAAGTAAGGTTTTTGTTATTGGCAATAAATAAATTGTGATTTGGAGCTAATTTTGGAAAGTATTCAGAAAAAATTATCCAGGGTCAGATCGCCAAGGGTACACATCACCTATGATGTTGAAATCGGTGATGCCATAGTGCAACGTGAGTTGCCTTTGATCGTCGGTATTCTTGCAGATCTGTCAGGTAAGCCTCAAGAGGCGTTACCCCCGATCAAAGAGCGGGCTTTTGTGTTTATCGACCGTGACAACTTTGACGATGTGATGGCCGGCTCACAAGTCCGTTTAGCCTATTCCGTCGCCAATGTCATTTCAGGAGAAGAGGGCGCAACCACCAATCTGGAATTACTGTTTCACAGTATCGAAGATTTCAGCCCGCTGAGCCTGGTGAAGCAAATCCCCATCACCAGTACCGTTTACGCCTCACGCTGCCGTATCCGGGATTTTATGGCGAAACTCGACGGTAATGACCCCTTAGACGGCATACTCGACGAGATCCTCGGCGATGAAGCCAAACAAACCGAGCTTATCGGCGTTTATGAAGGCGCAGAAGATATGTCTGCGGTGGAGCCGAATGAGCTTATCACCCGTATGCTTACCGAAGGTCGTATGGCGCTTGATGATAGCCAGAAACCCTATGCCCTGGAGCTCATCGGTGAATTTGCCTTGTCGATATTAAAAGATGCCGGGGAAAATGCTGCGCCTGTCGCCTCAGATCGCATGAGCGACCGCATCTCACTGATCGACAACCAGTTGACCCAGCAAATTAACCTGGTGATGCATGACGGCGCTTTCCAGCGCCTGGAAGCAACCTGGCGCGGCTTGCACTTTTTGGTGATGAATACCGAAACCGGCAGCCATTTGAAACTCAGGTTGTTTAATGTCTCCAAAGAAGACTTATTAAAAGATCTGCAAAAGGCGGTGGAGTTCGATCAAAGCTCCCTGTTCAAGAAAGTCTATGAAGAAGAGTTTGGCACCTACGGCGGCGATCCCTTCAGCTTTTTGGTGGGAGATTATGAGTTTGGCCGTCACCCGGCTGACGTGGAGTTATTGGAGAAAATCTCCGGTGTCGCCGCCTCGGCGCATGCACCCTTTATTTCCTCCGCCTATTCAAAACTGTTTGATATGGAAGACTTCTTCAGCCTGGCCCAGCCAAGGGATCTGACCAAGATTTTCGACAGTGCCGAATTGATCAAATGGCGCAGTTTCCGTGAAAGCGAAGACTCCCGTTATGTCACCTTAACCTTGCCGAAAGTGCTGCTGCGTCTGCCTTATGGTCCGGAAACCGTGGCAGCGGAAGGTTTTGACTATGTTGAAGATGTTGACGGCACAGATGCGAAAAAATATCTGTGGGGCAATCCTGCTTATATTCTCGGGCAGCGCATCACCAATGCCTTTTCCCTGCACGGCTGGCTGGCAGCGATCCGCGGCGTAGAAGGCGGCGGTTTGGTGGAAGGTTTACCCACCCATACTTTTAAAACCACAGCAGGGGATATCAAGCTCACTTGTCCGACCCAGGTGTCCATCACCGACCGGCGGGAAAAAGAGCTGAATGACTTAGGTTTTATGGCGATTCTTCACTGTAAGGGCAGCGACAAGGCGGCGTTTTTCGGCGGCCAGACCACAGGTTTGCCGCAAAAATACAATACCGATGCCGCCAATGCCAACGCCAGGATCTCTACCATGTTGCCTTATGTGCTCAACGCCTCGCGTTTTGCCCATTATATCAAGGTGATCATGCGCGATAAGATCGGCAGCTTCCAGACCAAGGAAAACGCCTCCGACTATCTCAATAACTGGATAGGCAATTATGTGCTGGTGGACGACTCCGCGCCCCAGGAAATGAAAGCCAGTTATCCGCTTCGGGACTCACGCATCGATGTTACCGACGTGCCGGGAAAACCGGGCAGTTACCGGGCAGTGGTCTTCCTCAGGCCGCATTTCCAGCTGGAAGAATTAACCACCTCCATCCGCTTGGTGGCGGAATTGCCTTAGGCCCGGATAAGTCATTTTAAGAGAGAACGATTATGGATTTAATTTTATTGCAATTTGGTGTCAGCGGCTTTACCAAACCCGACGACACCTTGTCGGGTACCACAGGGGCATCACTGATTGACGGCGCGGAAGGTCCCGACTGGAACGCCATCAATAACGGTGAGAATCCAAACGGCACCTTTGATCATAAAAACTGTATTGAGCTGGTGTCCATCAACCAGGGCATACAACAGCAGGTAACGACAGATGTCAGTAACAGCTCCCGTACTTCCGGACGGCCGATCATCTCGGACTTTACCTGTGTCAAATATGTCGATGTGACCTCGCCGCGCATGTATGACTACTGCCTGCGGGCCAAGCCCCTGGACACGGATACCGGCAATCCCACCACGATTTACGTGTTACGTAATTCCGGGGATCAGCTCAATATCATTATGCGTTTTGAGATGAGGCTGGCGATGATCAGCGAAATCCAGTTCCAGTCGCACCCCAATGATATGCCGACCGAGCAGTTTAAGCTCAATTTCACCGAAATTGCCTGGCACCACCAGGTGCAGGGGGCCAATGTGGCCAACAAGGGCTTCTCGGCGGCGGCCTGGAGTATTGCCAAAAACCGTCCTATTGGTGCTTTGTCGCAGTAATTGTATGCACTAAGAAAATGCCGGTAAGCTTTTACCTGTTCACTTCGTTATCAGGTATCAGCTATCCGGCATCAGGGAAGAAGGAGTGAATGGCCGATGGTTAAGTCACTGTTCGAAAAGCTGACCCTGCCGGGTCAGCCGCTGAGTTTAAAGCAGTCGGTGACCAACAACATCGCGCGGCTACTCGACAGCGGCGGTTATATTGATGCCGCTTTGGATTTACGCAGCGACTCCGGCCATATGCTCACCGACAGTATTTATCCCCATGCCATGGCGGCCATCGTGGATCAGTCGGCGGGTAATAAGGAGCAGCAGGAGCTGTACCAGGCCAGGCTGGAGCAAACCCTGTTAAGGCATGAACCCAGGTTAAAAGGGGTGACTGTCTATAGCGTGCTCAACCAGGGCATGCGCACGGTTTGCCGGTTGAAGATAGAGCTGGTAAACGAAGTATTCGATCAAGAGTTTGTTTTTGCCAATCTTGAGTAAGGTTTAAGATGAATAAACGGACGTGCAAGTGACCAGTTTATACGAGTATTTTCAAGAGGAAATGCGCTTTTTGCGTACTTCGGTAGCAGACTTTAGTCATACCTACCCGGAAGTTGCCGCCGAGCTCAAATTAAGCGCAGGCCGCTCTGCCGACGCCGATGTCGAGCAGCTGTTGCAATCCTTTGCTTATATGACCGGGCAATTGCGCGGCGATCTGCAAAAACAAAGAGATCAAATTCCCAACCAGTTGCTGCACAGCCTCTATCCCAACCTGATCCGCTCTTTGCCCTGTATGACGGTATTAAAGGCAAATGTCGAAAACGACGGCGCTAACTTTATCAACGGCTATACCCTGGAAAAAGGCCGGCAGTTTATCGGCAAGGCCAGCCGCGTGGTCAAAGGCGGCCAGAGCGAGAGCACCGACTGCCAGTTTATCAATTGCTACCATACGCCGATGTGGCCCTTTGATGTCGATGAAATCAAGGTGTTGCCGAAAAACTACTTTGCCTTTCTCGACCAGCGTACCGATGTTCAGTCGGTGATCTCGGTGCAAATTGCCAATACCGGCACCGAAGCCTTGCATCAATATCCGCTGGATAAGCTGCGTTTTTATATCGGTGATATCAGCCAGCGCATTCAGCTGTACCGGCTGCTGGCCGACCGCCTGGTGGGTTGTGCGGTGCGGGTCAACGACAAGGTAGTGTTGCTCGATGATGCCGGCAATAAAGCCGACAGCGCCATACAGTGGCTGGGTTTTGGCCGGGAAGAAAATGTTTTACCCGACGATGCCGGCAGCCACAGGGCTTATCGCTTGTTGCAGGAATATTTTACTTTTCCCGAGAAGTTTTACTTCTTTGAAGTGACCCGGTTGCTTGAAAAGCAGGCATTAAGCGGTGCGGTCGAAAGCTTTGAAATCCTGTTTTTACTTGATGAAACCAGCAATGCCATCTCATTAAATAAAACCAGTTTTGAAGTCAATTGCTTTCCTGCCATCAACCTTTTTGCCCGCTCCTTTAAACCGGTGCAGCTCAAGCAAAACCAGCATGAATACCGGCTGTTGGCGGATGAACGTTTTTACCTGCAATCGGAAGTGCACAGCATATCCGAGGTGCGCAGCATTGCCTTTGACGGCAAAAGCAATACCGTCAGTGCCTGGCTCGGCACCAATACCAAACCCACCGCCAACCAGTATTATATTACCCGGTTAACCCAGTTGTTGACCCCGGGTGAGCGCGGCTGCGACACCTTTTTATCGATTTACGATGCCGACTTTTCCCCGAGTCAGCCGATTGACCAGACCTTAGTGGTCAAAGGCTGGTGTAATAACCGCCGCTTGCCGGAGGCGCTCAGGGTGGGGCAAAAACTGCAGCTGGTGGGGGCAGGACCTATGCTCAATGCCGATGTCGTGGAAATGCCGAGCAAATTTAAAGGGGCCAGCCTGGACGGGGAAAATAATATCAAGCTGTTATCTCAGCTGTCGTTGAACCTCAATGCCCTGGGGGAGGGGGAGAACCGGCTTGAGCTGCTGCGCCAGTTGTTGCGCTTATATTGCGATCCCAATGCTGTCTCCCATGCCCGCCAACTCGACGGCTTAACCGGCATGGAGTCTGGCGCCGTAGTAAAGCGCATCGGCAGGCAAATGTGGCGCGGCCATTGCCGTGGTACCCGGGTGTCCTTAGCCATCAATGAAGATTATTTTGACGGCGCCAATGCCCTGTTGCTTGGCGCGGTATTAAGTTATTTCTTTGGTTTGTACACCAGCTTAAATCATTTTGTCCAGCTGCAACTTATCAGCGATAAACGTGAAGGAGTGTGGAAGCAATGGCCAGCGCGCATTGGCGAACAGGTTATACTGTAGCCGATCTGTACACCAAAATAGACGCCGACTGGTCCTTTTACCAGCTGGTACGGCTGCTGTTACCCGCGCGCGAAGCGGATGAGCATCTGCTGAACCTGATCCATCAATATATCGATTTCAATGCCTCCAGTGCACAGGACTTCCCGCCGGGAGAAATCCGCGAAGTCAGGCAGGCAAACGCCGACAATGGCGAACAGGCAAAAACACAAATCATTTGCAGCCGCTACAATATCGCCGGTTGTGGCGGGCCTTTGCCGGAAGCCTTTGTCGAAATGCTCCACGATGATATCACCGACGGCAAAGGGGCAATGCAGGCCTTTATTGATCTGTTTAATAACCGCATCCAGGCGCTGAGGTATTTGATCCGTGCCCGCAGCGATCACACCCTGGCCAGGGCCCCGGCGCAAAAAACGGAAAGCGGCCGGTTTTTATTGTCGCTAAGCGGCCACTTAAGCGAGCAGCAAAGGAAATTACATCATCAGGGCAGCGATACCCTGATCGGTCTGGCCGGCGATCTGGCCAATACCCGCATGACCTTGCCGACCATGACCAAGTTATTTGACATCAACTTTAACTTGCCCCTGATGGACATGAAGTGTTTCCAGGGCCGCTGGTTAAGAGTGGAAAGCAGCGATCATACCTTGCTGGGCCAGGCCAATCATCGTCTCGGGGAAGAAGCCACCCTGGGACGGGATATCTGGGATCAACAGGCGGTGTTTGAGCTGGTGCTGGGTCCTATGCCGCCAAACAGGTTAAACCAACTGGTGCCCGGCGGCGAAGAGCATGACAAATTGCGCCGTCTGGTCCAATGGATCAGCGATATCCGCTGTGACTGTAAGATCACCCTGGTGTGCGATCACAGCATTGGCTGTGCGGCGCTATTAAGCCAGGAGAAGCAAGTAAGCAATGTCTTAGGGTTCGGCTCCTGGCTCTCAAGCCAAAAAGCCGATGACGACAGCGATAAGGAACTAGGCGACAGGCGGGTGAGCTTTATGCTCAACCTGGTGCACTGACGTTCACCTTGAAACGAAAGCCCGGCCGGACAGATAAAGGTTATTTTTGTATTGACATTAAACCCATATAAAAAATAAAAGCAGACGGAAAAAACAATGAATTTTGAGGACAGGTTCACCATTAGCCAAAACGGCTTGCCGCCGTTTTTTTTGCGCCGCACATGGCTATATCCGGCATTGCTGTGCGCTTGCCTGGTTTTGCTCGGCGGCTGCAACAGCATCAATCAGGCACTGAGCAAGGTGGTGCCGTTTTATAGTTATGATAAAACCACCATATCCGATATCAGTATCACAGCAGATGCCGACAGCAACAATACCGTGCCCGTGGCGATAGACTTTGTCTTTATTTTTGACGAGACGGTCACCCCGGTAGTGAAAAACCTGAAAGGGCCGCAGTGGTTCGCCAATAAAGCCGGTTTATTGCTGCAGTACGATAAAAAAATGATCCTGGCCCATGTCGAAATTGTCCCGCTGACGGCAAAGCACAGTATCAGCCTGCCCGACGGTTATGATGATGCCGTTAAGGTATTGATGTTTGCCAATTACATTGATGTCGGCGGTCAGGTCGTTGCTGATCTCACCTTGTTTGACGAAGTGCTCATTACCCTGGGCAAGTCGGCCTACCAGCTAAAAGAGTTGAACCCATGAACAATAAAGCGCGCACCCCGCAATCTATCTGCTGGCATGAAGGCATGCTGTTATCGCCGCAGCACTTTCAGCAAAACCATCTTTATTGGGAAGCCCAGCTGCAACTGCAAATGCTGTCCATCGCCCAGTACCGCTGGGGAATAATGGCTTTGTCACTGGATGAAGGCCAGCTGCTTGAAGGCAAGGTAGATATACGACAGTTAAAAGCCGTGATGCCGGACGGTTTATATATAGATTACAATACGCAGCATGACACGGCGCTGCAGCTTGATTTGGCCGACAACGAAGAGCTGGCAAAAAATAAAGCGGTGAAAGTTCATCTGACCGTACCCATTCGCGTGCCCGGCAGTGCCAGCGACAGTACCGACATCCAGCGTTTTAATGTCAGCGACGGTCAGCCGGTCAAAGATGATAATACCGGTGAAGGTGAAATGGTGCTGCAATACCTGCAGCCGATTTTGTCCCTGCAGGCAGTCAACAAGGTGAAAGCGCAATATATCTCGCTGCCTTTGCTGGAAATCAGCCAGGTGGACGACGGGCAATTTTCCGTTACCGACTATTGTCCGCCGGTTTTCGGCATCGGCGGCGATAATTTTTTAACCTTCAACGATTTTATCCAGACCCGTAAACCGCTGCAGCACAAGTGCCAGGCGCTGGCACTTTCCCTGAGGAAAAAGGCGCGGCAACTGGCGGGCTTTTCAGAAGACGGCGAGCAGCAGCTGGGCAGCCGCATCACCGAGCAGCACAGTGTCTGGATCCGCGCTATGGTGCAGAACCTGGCGGAACTTGAGCTGGTCAGTGACAATGAAAACAGCTCTCCGTGGGAAGTTTACCAGGTGCTGGCTCGTATGGCCGGGGGGATCAGCATACTTGATCCCGGCCGTATGCCGCCAAAACTGCCCCGGTACGATCATAAAGATATTTTACCCAGCCTTGCCTTTGTTCTGGATTATATCGGCGAGCAGGTTAACCGGGTTAATCTCAAATACACCAGCATCGCCTTTGATGAAACCCGCGACGGCTTCTTCACCCTGACTTATGACAAGGCCTGGGCGGGCCGTGACCTGCTGATAGAGCTTATCCCCCGGGAAAATACCAGCCTGGCGGAGCAGGAGCAATGGCTCAAAGCCTGCCGTATTGCCTCGTCGACCTTACATAACGATTTAAAAACCAAACGGGTATTGGGAGCAGAAACGGCATCCCCCGACCCCGAAGACAGTTCAGGGGTCACTGCTGCCAGCGGCCATGGACTTTTCTACATCAAGAAAAATAAAGATTATATCAAGGTGGGCCAGACCCTGGTATTAACCTGTACCAGCGGTAAATTAAAAGATTTTCAACCTAAACGTATCGTATTGCATTTGCCCCATGAAGCATAGCAACAGACAAGGAAAGGCTGAGTCATGAAAGCTGAAGCGATTAACCTGGTGGCCCTGATGAGCCAGTTTTACCAGCAAATAGCGACGATAAAAATCTGGATCCGCGAAGGCCAGCTCAATAACGAAGTGATGGCAATTTTAAAGCTGGATAATTTGCCCAGCGACAGTGAAACAGCCTCTGCCATCAGTTTGTTGCTGGGACAGTGGATTGACAGAAAACAGCTGGAGTATCGCTATAGTTTAACGGACCGGGAACTCTATATGCTGGACAAGGCCTGCTTTGCCATGGTGTCGCTGGCGGACGAGTTATTGATCATGGATCTGGACTGGCCGGGCAAGGCGCATTGGCACCAGGTGCTGCTGGAGCAACAGCATTATCAAAGCTGCTCCGCCGGTGCGGTGTTATATCAGCACATGGACGAATTGCTCAGTGACGGCAATTATGACGATCTTGAGCGGCAGCTGGCAGCCTTATACCTGTTAGTGCTGCGCCTGGGGTTTTTCGGACTCTATCGCGATGATGAACAGCAGCAGGCCTATTACCGAAAAAAACTTTTTAATATCGTCAACCGCGGGCAAAGTGATGAAAGTGTCGCCATCAGTAAAGAAGCCTACCAGCAGCAGTTGGTGTCGGAGCAGGAGCAAAGGTTGGCGCCGCTGGCTAACTGGTACCGGGCGATCACTTATGGTGTGGTGTTTTATCTGATTTTCGGGGCAGGCCTGTGGTACTCCCTGACCTGGAGCCTTAACCAATGGATGGGCGGCTAATGTCATGGCTCAGTGAGGTTTTTAGCGTTATTTTGGCAAAGCTTGATGCTTTTCCGGGGGCTGTAATAAACGTGTTCGCGAATACCGAAGCGGGCTCGTTAATTGAGCAGCTTAAGGAAAGGTTTAATGAACTCCTGGCGCAGCTCAGCCTGTTGGCGCTGGAGCTTAAACAGGCACTGATGGATAGACTCTTGCCCATGGTGGAGCAGCTCAGGCCTATCTGGCAAGATCCGCTGTGGCAGGCACTGGCATTGATTTTATTGGCGGTATTGGCGCTTTTACTGGTGTTATGGCTGCTTAAAAGCGGCAACCAGTTGCTGCAATATTTATTTGGCTTGTTGGTTGCCGGTATTAAAAAGGGTTTTGCCTGGCTGCTGGCACCGTTTCGTTTGCTGTCCGAGTGGCTGAGCAAGTTTAGTAAGGCCAAACGGAAAAAATCCCGCTGGCAATGGTTGCATCTGGGCCAGGTGCGCCGCGCCGTCAATGCCATGAAATACCTCACCACCAAGCGCGACTGGCGCTATAACATGCCCTGGTTTTTGCTTATCGGCGAGCAGGGCAGCGGTAAAAGTGCGCTAATCAAAGCCGTTACCAAGGGGCGCCGGGCGCAGCTGCAGCCGAGGGAGAAAAAATTAAAGGATCCCGGCAGCGGCTGGCACTTTTTTGATCATGCCGTGGTCATCGATCAGGACAATAAAGCTCCCGGCTGCAGCGCCGAGCTCAGCGATCCCCTGGAGCGGGAAGCCTCAAGCTTTCATGAACCCGAGCTGAGCCCGCAGCAAAGAAACAAACGTTTTAGCTACCTGATCGAACTCTTACACTGGTATCGCCCGGAAAGACCGGTAGACGGTATTATTTTAACGGTCTCCGCCAAAACCTTGCTGAAATGCCGCGAACCGGCAACCCTACTGGCGCTGGGGGAAGATTTATTCCAGCAATTATGGCAGGTACAAAAACAAACCGGTTTTGTGCTGCCGGTATACCTGATCGTTACCCAGTGCGACGGTATTGAAGGTTTTGATGCCTTTTGGCAGGCCCAGCCTATAGCAAGGCGGGATGAAATGATCGGCTGGTCTAATCCTTACCGCCTCGACAGCGCCTTTAGCAAAGACTGGATCAACGAAGCGCTTCATCAGGTCATGGAAAACCTGCAAGCGGCCCAGTTGCAGGTGGCGGCTAGCGGCCAGGAAATAGGTGATATCGACCGTTTTATGCTGTTCCGCCATAATTTCTGCGCTTTATTTAAGCCGTTAAAGGCAGTGATCAGCAGTGCCTTTGCCCGCAGCAGTTTTCAGGAAGCCTTGCCGCTCAGGGGCATCTATTTTAGCGGCGCGTTGGAAAACAAGGTCAGCTTTGTCAATGATGTGGTCAACCGCAAAATCTTCGGGGAAAAGCACTTGGCCTTTCCGCTGGAGCAAAGGTATTTTTCCACCCAGAAAACCCTGCGCCGTTTTCAACTGGGTTCGATGGCGGCAGCGGTATTACTGACCCTGTTGCTGGCTTTTGACGGTATCCGCTTTAATCTTTATACCGATGTGGTGCAGGGCAAGTTGCGCACCCTGGTAAGCGCCGAGCAAGACTGTACCCGCGAAGGACTCGACAGTTACCGCTTGTTAAGCGATCTCACCGAAATCAGCGAACGGCCGCTGCTGATGTCGATGCCTTTGTCCTTATTTAATATTCAGGCCCATAAGGAACAGCAACTTGTTGCCAACGATTTATTTAAGAAAATCCTGTTTGCCGGCCTGGAATGCCGGTTAAAACTTAAGGCGCAAACTTTAAGTCTGGAAATGGAAAAAAAAGCTCTCGGAGATACTTACCGTGAGGTTATCACTGACATTACCACCTTCAGTCACCTGCTGCGTGAATACCAGGTCAATCGCGAACGCTTTTTAAGTCTGGCAGAGCCTGTTGCCAATCCCCATGGACTCGGAAAAAAGTTTAAGGAACTGTTAAATTATCTTTATGCCCGTCCTGTGCCAGAGGCGGTAGATACCAGTGCCAGTTTGATCACCGGAGGCCTGGTGCTGCTCAATTATAATGTCGATTGGGACGAAAAAAACAACAGCCTGATCAGTCAGGATAAGCTGCTAAGCCACCTTGATTACCTGACTCAGGCATTACGTACCGAATTGACCGAATATACCCAGCAAGTGCCCCTGGTAAAACTGCAGAAGATCAGCGAAAAAATCAGGGTGCTACCTTCTGATAAAGTACTGCCGCCATCAAAGCTGGTGGACAATATCAACGAATTTCAATTGTGGCTGGATAGAACCAAAAGAGACTGGCTTTCCGCCACCGCCTTTACCAGTCCCTGCGGCAATGTCTACCAGCTGATGGGGCGGCTGCGCCAGGAGTTGGTGGCAGTGGGTTTTGATAAAGACCGTTTGGCGGCTATGGTGGAGCGCTTTTCCGAGAAAAGCTGCGATCAACAGGTCAGGCACAAACTGGCAGATCTCAATGTGCCGCCGTTTGGCCCCTTGTTTATTAAAAATGATCAGGGACGGTTAAGTTTCTCCCCGACAATAGAAGGTTTAGCCGAGCAGATAGAAGCGGCCAAGGCATTGGCCTACATGAAAAACCAATATGCCGCGGTTTCGGATGCGGCCGAGTCCGTCGTTGCCTGGGAAGAAAGTACCTTGCAGGAGCTGCTCAATAATCTGCTGAGTTATCAGGAGTTTCTTTCCCGCTTCAGCCAGGAGCAAAAGCCGTTTTTCAGCAATGCCCTGAACCGGCGTTTGCAGCGGGTAACAGAGCGGTTGCTGAGCGAAGCCATGGTGCGTCCCTATGAACAAACCCCGTCGAGTTATCTTATTGCCGATCCGGCAACGGCGACAGAGTCTGCAATAGGCAAATCGGTCGCCAGCTTTAAGGGGGTCAGTAGCTTACTGCTGCAAATTAACAGCTTGCTCAAACAGCTGGGGGATAACGGCAATGCCATACGTTTGCAGCAGGCCAGCCATACCTTTGCCCTGGAGCAACTGGAGCAGCTGGAAAAGCTGGTGGCTCAAAACCAGTTATATACGCCTGTGTTGACACCCCGTTGGGACAGCCGGGATTTTGCCCGTATTTTATTTAACCTGGACACAGACAAGCAAATTACCAGTTACCTCACCAATCAGCGGCAGAGGCTTAGTTATTTGGCTTATAACTATGCCGAGCCGTTGATTGGTTTTTTACAAAACAGCTCAGGATTAAGCGATAAACTGGCGCAGCGCTGGTTTTATACCCTAAGCGATCTTGGCCGCTACCAGCGCAATGAGCCGGATAATCAGGCCTTGGCGCTGGAAAACTTTGTCAGCGAAACCCTGGCGGGTTTAACCACCAGCAACTGTTATGATAAAACGGCATTTGATAACCAGGCCCCCAATACCGGCTGGTTTGTCACCCGCAGAATTCAATTGCAGCGCCAGGTGAGCGTACAATGCCTCGACGCCGGGGATAAGGAAGTGATAGACCGTTACCTGGCGATACGGGACAGGTTCAATCAGCAGCTTGCCGGTCGTTTTCCCTTCAGCTCGGTTGACAAGGCGGGCATCAGGGATGTCAGCAGCAAACAGCTGCAGCGTTTCTTTAACTATTACCGTCAGGCCTCGAAAAACCTGCTGGCAGATATGAACACCCTGGATAAACTGCAACAAGATAAAGGCGATGCTAAACCGGTAACTGAGTCTGCCAGTGCCGCAAGCACGGCAAAAGGTGCTAAGACTTCAGATGCTCAGGCTAAATCAGATAAGCAGACCAAAAAACGCACTTCAACACAGCCGCTACCGGCTTCCTGGCGGGAGTTTATCAGCCAGATGAACACCATCAGCGACTTTTTCAGCCAAAGCTGGAACAGTAAACAAAAACAATGGCAAGTGCCGCTGACCATAGAATTTTCTGCCTTGCCGCAATATGCCAAGGGCAGTGATCAAATCATCAACTGGCTATTGCAAAGCGGCAAGCAGCAAGCGAGTTTTCCCAACGGTGAAAACTTGCTGTTATGGCAGGTAGGTGAGCCGTTAAGTCTGGATTTGCGCTGGGCGACAGGTTCGGCGTTTAAACCGCTGATGCCCGAGCAAAGCGGTGATTTGGATACCCGGGTAAATCCTCCCTTGATGGTGGATCAGCAGCAATTTAGCGCTACCTTTAACAGCCAGGGCAACTGGGGGTTATTTGAATGGCTGGCCCGTTATACCAACAAAGGCATGAGCGGATTAAAAGCCAGCCGCCAGGACGAAACCTTACTGGCATTTCAGGTGCCGGTGCAGTTAAAAACCGCGCCCGAACCGGGCAAGCAAACGAAAAAGCAGGCTTATTTAAGCCGCTCGAATTTATTGGTGTGGGTAGAAGTAACGGACAAGCAGGGGGATGCGAAAAAGCTGCCTTTGCCGGGCGTGTTACCTGCCCATGCCCCGGGGTTTAATGATTAATCCTCCGCTGAACGAAGGAAAATGGTGCCAAGATGAGATTAGCAACAGCAGAGCAATCACCAGATGAATATATCCAGCATTTTTATGGCTATACCTTAACAGAATTACTGGCACCTATAGGCAAGGAGCAGGTAGGCGAGTCGGTGCGCCATAACGGGGTGTATTTTAACATCAAGCAAGCCCGTGAGGCCGATGATCCGACGCTGCCGATGGGGGTATGGACCCATGAATTAAAAACCGCCGACTGGCAAAAGGTAAAGGAACTCGCCCTGGAAGCTCTGGCAGAAAAAAGCAAAGATCTGCAGCTGGGGGTCTGGTTATTTGAAGCGAGTATTCATCTTAACGGTTTTGCCGGTATAGCACCGGCGGCGTTACTGATAGAAGCATTATGTGAAAAATACTGGCCCAATATGCATCCGGAAATGGTGGATGGCGACATAGAATATCGCACCAACGCTCTAAACTGGCTCAATAAAAAACTGCTGCCGGTTTTGGGATTAATCCCTATCACCCAAGCCCAGCTTGACGGCGAAGAGTATTGCTGGAACGACTGGGAAAGCGCCTGCCATTACGACAAGCTTAAAAACCAGCAACAAGTGGATACTGAATGGGACGGGGCGACTCCGCAAAGCATTAAACAGCGCCTGGCCGCGACGCCACCGGATGAATTGCTCAAGCTGGTTTATCAGCTTGAAGACGGCTTGCTGGCATTAAATCATTTGCAAGACTGGCTGGATAACTGTTGCGGCAATGACAGTCCTAATTTGAGCGATATCAGCGAATTGCTGCGACAAATTGATGACATGCTCAGTAAAGAGCTTACCCGTCGCGGCATATCCCTGGCCCGGGAGCCAGAGAAAGAGCTGCTTGCTGCCGGTAAAGGGGAGGGGGATGCTGGCGATGCAGGGAAAGGGCAGGATGATATGGGCAAACCCGGCGGCAGCGGCTCGGGAGACGGCCCGATCCGAGATCGCAGTGATGCTTTTATTTGCTTGCGTAAGGCGGCGGAATTTTTAATGCAGGATGATCCGCATAGTCCTGTGCCTTATTTGGTGTATACCGCCTGTGAATGGGGAGAAAAGTCGGCGCCGGATCTCTATCAGGAGTTATTTTTGGCTAAGGGGGGGCAATTGAATATTTTTGAAATTATGGGACTGAATGTTGAGCGGGAACATTGATGTTAGAAGAATTTTTCAGTTAGTTAAGCCTGTTGTTTAGGTCGTTACATTTTAATCGCTGCAAGCAGTATCTTACATAAGGTGGAACATGATAAAGAATAAAGTAAATACTGCTAGTATTAGCATTGCTACCGCACTTATATCAATTGATACTCCTAATTGTCTTGGGCATCAACGTATTTGGCCTCACAGAGATGAGTTTATAGAAGAGCTACTTAATAAGTTGCGCGAGTCACTAATTAATGACCACGGAATTGAATTTGACGTTGTCAGTATTGAGCCGGGAAGCATCAATATTCGCCTTCAAATTACGGCATCAATTTTTGCAATTATTGCGGCAACCGCTACGTTCATGGATACAGAAGCAGCTGAGGTCGTTCGTGAGAAACTTGAATATGTAATTAGTGAATACATAATTCAAAGCGATTACAGTGAACCATGCAATGTACACATGCTAGGATTTGCGAAAAGAGGTTTATGTTACGGTCCTGTACAACAGGGGGATACTCTCACTTCAATTGCAGAAGAATTAAGCCCAAATGGTGTTACCACCAACCAAACTCTAATGGCACTATATAAATATAATCCACATGCGTTTTACGATGAGAATATTAATAACTTGCATGACGGAGTATTTTTATCACTCCCCAAATCGCCAAAATATCTTAGTAAAAATCATGCAGATAAGCAGGTAGAATTGCATAATGAGAAATGGCGTAAATAGATATAACAATCAAAAGATTTCACTAACAGCTTATTCTTAATTACTAATACTTACCGCTTATTCGTGGTGGCTAGTCTTGTCCTAATTTCATTGGCAGCTTTGCAATGTTAGGTTTTTTATCATAGATAGTATAATCAGATAGTTTGGAGGGATTATGTTACTTTCAATTGTTCTCGTTTCTATTTGGGCATTACTTATGTTTCGTTCAGCTGCCGCTGAATATAAGTATTATCAATCGGTAAAAACTCTTGAGCCGGAGATATGGGAAAAATTAGGCTCTCCAAAGTTTTTAATGATCCCTTTAGTATTTATATCCCCTAAAGGTTCAAAGCTTTTACAAAGCATTTCAAATAACGCTATATGTGAGCTTGCACGTAGACACCGACAAGCTGGTATTCAATTCTTATCTTACGTTATGTTGGTTTTAGTGATTAGCATTGTGTATTTCAAAATCGCCTAGCAGAGCCGAACATTTAGGACAGTCAAAGCTAGGCAGTGATAGGGGAGATCATAGCCCTGCCAATTCGTTGGTGTGTTGTATTGAGAAAAACGGATTGATGGGTTTGGCTCTATAGAGGTGCGCCTGCTCTTGCTTCAAATTAAAATCACGGGCAGGTTGATCCTCAAGAAACCTAGCTATTGGCGGATAACAAATGCTAAAGTGACCCAATTACAAATTTGATATAAGTCGCTCGAACATACTCCGGTGCTTTAATTAGGAGCTACTAAGAGTTTGTCGTTTAACTCAGTTGCACCTCAGGGGAGGGATGATGTCATCACCATTAGACGGTGCCAAGAAAGCAGTGAAGGAAATCAAAAAATTCCACCGCGTACTCAATCATCCAAGCTATGTTCCCGAGCAATGTTATCGGAGAAATGATGTGAGTTTCCCTATGGTCAGTTATGTAAACACTATCGTGGCATTGTTTGAAAGTAAAAATTATGAAAACATTCCTACATTCATCAGACGAGCTAGCGCTGAAATTAAAGTACGTTCGCCGAAGCCAAATACTGAATGTTATCGAACAGTTGCTATAGATTACCTTTGTCAGGTTTGTTTCTATTTAACTCACTATACCGAAGTAAACAATTACAGCAATATTCCAGAAAATATACTAAATGGCGGACAAAAAGAAGCGCCAGTCATTGAGTAAGCAAAACCTTTCACCATGAATCAGCACTACAACCAGATGAAGAAAATTTTAGTTTTGGCCATAGTGGCCCTTATTTCCCTTTCAAGTAAAGCTGATACTTTAAAGCCGTTCGTAAGTGATGGCTGCAGCGCCTTCCCTGATGGCACACTTGAACAAAACGAACTGTGGCTGTCTTGCTGCTATCAACATGACTATGACTACTGGAAAGGTGGTACCTATCAAGAACGTCTGGAATCCGATAAAGCTTTAGAATCTTGTGTAGCTAAGGTTGGAGAACCCGAAATAGCACTGCTGATGCTGGCTGGTGTAAGGATTGGCGGCACACCGTTTTTACCGACCAAGTTCAGGTGGGGTTATGGCTGGCCATATCCGCGCCTTTACGGGAAACTCACTGAATCTGAGCTTGAGCAAGTTAAAAATTTAACCGGTCAATCAAGTTCGGCTGTAGAAAAGCAGGGGCAGAAGATGTAACAAGAGCGCCCCTTTTTTCTGTCGTTGATATCACTCCCAAAGGTAAATAAAAAACCTTCTTGTTGTTTGACTTTTAACCACTTTAACCGTAATTTGTTGATGTCAGTGTTAATAACAGACATCAACAATTAATCACAAAAAAGGACTTAGAGATGAAACTCAAACTAACAAAAGAAAAATTAAAAAACCTCTCTAAAGATGCGAAATCGCTTCCCCTAGGCATGACACCACAAGTTGGTGGCGGCAACCCCACCACATATCAGTTAACGGATGCGCCGGCATGTAGCTGGACCGACGGCAGACATGCCTGTAAGGAAATCTAAATTTACCCAGTTGTATTGAATTGAGCCTCATTTTTATGGGGCTTTTTATTGGCTTTTTCTTAATTGAACATCCACCCGACAGCTTGCCCAAGAGATATCAAAAAGACAAATATCCATAGGTTTTTTACCTGGTAAAGTGTAATCTGGCGTTTTTATGCCGCTTGATGTGGCGCTATGTTCCAAGGGAAGTTAAGTGAAAAAATATGTAGCGGGATTTCTGTTCTCAAAAGACTCCTCCCATGTCGTTTTAATACAAAAACTAAATCCGCAATGGCAAAAAGGATTATTTAATGGTGTCGGCGGAAAAATAGAAGAAAACGAATTGTCACCCGATGCCATGGTAAGAGAGTTCAAAGAAGAAACGGGGGTTACCATAGCTAAAGAAAACTGGACTTGTTATACGCAAATACATCGCCCCGGTTATTATGATTTAGATGTTTACTTTGCACTTTCAGATCTTGCTTTTGAAGCGCGTACCATTGAAAAAGAACAAGTTCATATATTTGAAGTGAATGAGTTACCCGCTAACCTTATTCCAAACCTTAAATGGCTAATACCGCTGGCTTTGGATCAGCAGGCAGACTTTTCAAACCCATTCTCATTGAGAGAAATTGCTACCGAGCGGACTGAAGCATAACGGTTTAATAAATAAGAAAAATAATCCCTAGCCGGTGCGCATTTAAGCAACTATCATTTTCCTACTCTAAAAACTTTAAACTCAAGAGGGTTGGATCATGAAACCACGAAAAGTTGTAGCAGCATGGGTTGAGGCATTTAATAAAGCCGATGCCGATCTTATTTCAAGCTTTTACAGTGATGATGCAACCAATCATCAAGTCGCTGATGGTGAAGTTGTCGGTAAAGAAGCTATTCGGGCCAAGTTTGAACAAGAGTTTGCAACAGCCGACATGGTTTGCATTGTCGAGAATATTTTTGAAGATGGCGAATGGGCGATATTAGAGTGGAAAGATCCGCTTGGCTTACGCGGTTGTGGTTTTTTTCACATCATAAATGGCAAAATTCAGTTTCAAAGGGGCTATTGGGATAAGCTGTCATTTTTAAAGCAGCATGGTCTGCCAATTCCTCAATAATACTAGGGAGATGAAATTATTACTATTGTTAACCCATTCATAAAAACGGGCTAAAAAAATAAGTGACTATCCAAGTCCCGCGCTGTGCGCCATAGTTCCCCCCTTAAAAACACCTATTTCACCAATTAATGCAATTTACCCAAGACTATTGGCGCAAAAACAAGGATAATCCCCCAATTAAGATCAATCCGCTAATTGGCAGCCGGCAAAAACCTCAAACATCAGGTTTGAAATGCTTCCGATTGCAGCGCACAACTTCGGAAACCGTTCGATGGAAATCAAAGTTAATTATCTCGACAACCTTAGAATTGAAGCTAAGTTTGACGAATTTTCTGTTATCGCTGATCAGCCGATCCGCTACAAAGGTGATGGCTCGGCCCCCAGCCCGTTTGACTATTTCCTGGCTTCGTCCGCCCTGTGTGCGGCTTATTTTGTCAAGGTCTATTGTGCGGCCCGCGATATTTCTACCGACAACATCAGACTGTCGCAGAACAACATTGTTGACCCTGAAAACCGCTATAACCAAATTTTCCAAATTCAGGTAGAGCTGCCGGAAAGCATTTCTGAAAAAGATCGCCAGGGCATTTTAAGATCCATTGACCGCTGCACCGTGAAAAAAGTGGTACAAACCGGCCCCGAGTTTAAGGTTGAAGCGGTTGAAAGCCTGGAAGATGACGCACAGGCGATGCTGATGGGACACCCGGGAGAGGATGCCAGCACTTATATTCTGGGTAAAGATCTGCCGCTTGAAAAAACCATTGCCAACATGACCGGCATTTTGGCCGACCTTGGCATGAAAATCGAAATTTCTTCCTGGCGTAACATAGTGCCCAACGTGTGGTCGCTGCATATTCGCGATGCCGCCTCACCGATGTGTTTTACCAATGGTAAAGGCGCAACCAAAGAGAGCGCGCTGTGCTCGGCATTAGGCGAATTTATCGAACGCCTTAACTGCAATTTCTTCTATAACGACCAGTTTTTCGGCGAAGAAATTGCCAACAGTGACTTTGTTCATTACCCGAATGAAAAATGGTTTAAGCCGGACGAAAATGACGAATTACCTCAGGGCATTTTGGATGATTACTGCCTGGGCATCTACAACCCGGACGGTGAACTGCGCGGTTCACACCTTATCGATACCAACTCGGGCATGGCTGAGCGCGGCATCTGTTCAATTCCCTACGTACGTCATTCCGACGGCAAAACCGTATATTTCCCCTCTAACCTGATTGAGAATTTATTCTTAAGCAACGGCATGAGTGCGGGTAATAACCAGCATGAAGCGCAGGTGCAGTGCTTGTCGGAAATTTTCGAGCGGGCAGTGAAAAAGCAAATTATCGAGCAAGAAATTGTGCTGCCGGATGTGCCGATGCAGGTGCTGGAAAAGTACCCGGGCATTTTAGCGGGCATTAAAGGTTTAGAAGAGCAGGGCTTCCCTGTGGTGATTAAAGATGCCTCATTGGGCGGACAGTTCCCGGTGATGTGTGTCACCTTGATGAACCCGAAAACCGGCGGGGTATTTGCCTCTTTCGGTGCCCACCCCAGCTTTGAAGTGGCGCTGGAGCGCAGTTTAACCGAGCTGTTGCAAGGCCGCAGCTTTGAAGGGTTAAATGACGTACCCAAACCAACCTTTAACAGCATGGCGGTTACTGAGCCGGAAAACTTTGTTGATCACTTTATCGATTCAACCGGCGTGATCTCCTGGCGCTTCTTTAGCGCCAAGCATGATTATGAATTCTGCGAGTGGGATTTCTCCGGCAGCAATGCCGAAGAAAACGAAAGCTTGCTGGCCATTTTAAAGCAGCTGGACAAAGAAGTGTATATTGCCGAATTTAATGAGCTCGGCGCCAGTGCTTGTCGTATTCTGGTGCCGGGATATTCCGAAGTATATCCGGTTGAAGACCTTATTTGGGACAATACCAACAAGGCGCTACATTACCGTGAAGATATCCTCAATCTCCACTCATTAAGCGATGATGCCCTGGTAAGTTTGGTGGAGCGCCTGGAAGAAAGCCAGCTGGACGCTTATATCGATATCCGCACCTTAATTGGTATTGAGTTCGACGAAAATACCGTGTGGGGCCAGCTAACCATTCTTGAGCTGAAAATTCTTATTTACTTGGCATTAGGTGAGCTTGACCAGGCGATTGAGCTGGTAGAAGAGTTCTTGCAGTATAACGACAACACGGTAGAGCGCGGTTTGTTCTATCAAGCCGTTCATACCGTACTTGAGATTGTGCTGGACGAAGAACTGGAGCTGGAGCACTTTATTGACAACCTTGGCAGAATGTTCGGTAAAGAGAACATGGAGAATGTTGTTGGCTCGGTAACCGGCGAAGTGAAATTCTTTGGCCTGACCAAAACCAGCATGAAGCTTGAAGGGCTGGACAAACACTTGAGACTGATTGAAAGCTATAAAAAGCTTCATCAGGCCCGCCGGGTGTTAGCCGCCAAGTAAAGCGGTGAACTAGTGTTAGCGTGCTTATTGTAAAGCTTTTATAAAGGCACGCTAACACAGCACTGCTGCACCAGGGTTTGGTATCCTTGAGATTATCCTCGCTGCTATTTTTCAAATTCGTTTAAGAATGAAGTCCAAGAAACAGTTAAATTAACCAAAACAACACCAGCGAAAGATTTGTTGGCTGTTAGGCTCCGGGAATATATGGCGAAAACGATCTACTTCTTTAATAAAGAAGACAAATATTATCAGCTATCAAACTTTGCCGGATTTGGTTTTGTGCTTGATGGACATAAATGGCGAACTATGGAGCATTATTTTCAGGCCATGAAATTTGAGGGGACAGAGCAATTTGATAAAATTTTAAATTGTGGCTCTCCAAAGCAAGCGAAAGACTTAGGACAGTCGCGAGCCGTGCCTATCCGCCGGGATTGGGACGCAGTCAAAGAAGAGATCATGCTCGCTGGGCTGAGAGAAAAGTTTAAAAAACCTGAACTGAAAGCGGTATTGCTTGGCACCGGCAAAAAAGAGTTAGTTGAAAATTCACCATTTGATAAATATTGGGGAATTGGCCCAAAGGGGAATGGTAAAAACCGACTAGGCGTACTTCTGATGCAGTTGAGAAACGAGATAAGAAGCGAATCAACCTGACAAGAGTGCCGCGATTGTGTTAACTCAATAATACAATGTTTTCCAAAGTGTTTAATCCTGTGTACAGCAATCCATACAGTATGTATAAGTAAGCCCAATACTAAATACAACCCCGGCCTGATTTATCCGCCAAAAAGGTCTTTATTTAATAGTGCAATCCACCGACATCAGGAGAGCACCACTTCCAGTACCTTCAATAGTCAACGGCTGCTATTTATGCAGCAAGCAAAGGCGCAACCCCTGAGTGCTACCAACACCCAGAGGTCGCTAACCACAACGAACTAACCAGGAGTACGTCATGGCTGAATGTCATCATACGTCAGAGCTTGGCTCGGCAAAAGTAAAATATCCTATTTATCGGCAACTTACCGTGCAAGAAACTGTTTGTTGCACGGCTTCGAAAACCCGCGGCATAGGTATTAACTATGTGCCGGTAAAACTTGAACCTTGCATCGTGCTCAGGGGAAAGTGGCTTAAGCTGGCCGGTTTTCCCATTGGACAAAAGGTTAGTATTACGGTAAATCAGGGTGAACTTCTCATCAGCCCTAAGCAGGATAGGTAAATAACGGAGAAATAAACCGGCCAATAACGGTCAAATAAAAGCCAAGCTGTGTGCAGGCGCAGCAGCTTGGCCACAAGCGGTTCGCTGTTCAGGCGGATGTTAGCAGCTGGACACATCGTATTAACTGTCTGGTGTCATGGAGTTTTTTCTTCCTCATACTATAATTCCTTTGCAATACATCAATGGAAAATGGATGGCTTAAGATTTCTATTTATATCGTTAAGCATTATAAGGGAGAAGGTTTATATGAGCAGTTTATACAATTCAGCCAAAGCGCTACCATACCCAAGCAGTTATAGACACGGGTGGCTTCCTGAGCCCGGAAGCGAAAGTTGGTTAAAGTTTCATGCGGAAGTGAGTGAAGCAGCCGGAACAGTCGAAACAATTCAGGGAGATGAATGTTGGATTGATCCTACCGTGATAGCGCTATTCGAATATCTTACAAATGATCCTACAGTGTCCTATTTGATGACTACGGCCTGTCGCCAGAATAAAACTATGCGGGACACCCCAGATTTAGATACGGATGGTGTACCGATCCCTTTGATTCCTAATGCTGCTTTTTTCGCACTTGTATGCAATTATCTGCTGACTTGGTGGCCCCGTTACATTAATGATGATCTTGTTGGTTTGCCTTTTTCCGGGTTCACGGTGGGAATTGATCCAACCTTGCCAGGTTCTCAGCTTTTGGGACTGCCTGAGTTTAATCAAAAGATGGGAGCGGTATTGAACAAATGGCATGAATTCCTCGGCACAGCAGCCTCCGCACAGGGATTCTCCGTCGAGGGAGAGCAATGGTTGTCAAGAAAAGCTAAAGCTTCTTATCAATTTGATCTGTGGAAGAAGGACAGCCCAACACTTCCTTACTGGTCATCCTGGAATTCGTTTTTTACGCGTCAATTCAAAGATTCTGCCAGCGCTCGTCCTATTGCCGCTCCTGACAATAACCAAATCGTAAATTGTCCTAATGACGGCTCCTTGTTCCGCTGGGATTGGCAGGTGAATAAGGATGACACTTTTTGGTTCAAAGACATGAACTACTCGTTGCACGATATCCTCAGCTCTCCACTGCCGGAGCAACAGAGTGTCATTGATGAATATGATTTGCCTTCACTCTTTGAGGGCGGATACGTGTTCCAGACATATCTCAATCCTTATAATTTCCACCGTTGGTGGGTGCCGGCAAACGGTAAGATTTTGTTTGATCCAATCAGTATTCCTGGAGCCTATTTTAATAAGCTCGTTCTGCCGGATTTTGGCGGTGCAACAACGGCCTCATTACCATATCTTGCTGAAGTCAATGCTCGTGGTTTGATGGTGATTGAAACCCCTGATTACGGTTATATTTGCTGCATTCCCTTGGGCATGAGCGAAGTGTCAACAATTACATTCAATGATCAGATGACAGCAGGGGCTACCGTCACCAAGGGCCAGGAAATGGGGATGTTCAACTATGGCGGCTCTTCTTTTGTGATTATTTTCCAAAACCTTCCAGACAAGCAGCTTGTCTTCATGGACGATCAAGGTAATCACTACCCGCAACGCCCCGAAGGGGCAACGAACAGTTCAGGGGCAGGGGAGAATGTAACCAATATTGGCTCACAAATCGGTGTTTGGTTTTCACGTTAAGAGCCTGTGGTAAGTTGTATTGCTCAGCTATGGTTAAGTAACCATATTAGAGGTCGTTGCAATCAATTTTAATCGGGTAAGGGTTGGCACTAGCCAGCCCTTACCAATAGCATCCTTCATGCGGGTTTACACCGGGCGCTTCATTTAGGATAGTGAAGTGCAGTCACCACCAGTTTCAGGCATTTTTCAATGAACTGACCGATACTGCGAAGTACTCGCTCTCCAGCCTACGCCTCATATGATGCTCTTGTTCATTAGTACATAGTTTTGCTGGCGCTCGCGGATAAGTTCTTGCCATTCGCTGGTCTTTAGCGTCTAATAATAAGTTAATAAATGGTGTTCTTCCTACAGAGGTATTTCACCTCATTAGTCCATGCTCATACTGGGCGTATTCAAGGCTATAAATTAATTGCGCGCCAATATCGCTGGGCGCTAGTACCTCCCGTCGATTATTGCGATATGTTTCAGCTTGTGATATCGAATGGAGCCAAATTATAATAGTTTCTCGAAAAATAATTTATATGATATTTACGAAGTTATTGACTGTTAAAAATATTTTTTACGCTCTAAGCGTATTTTTGTGGTTATACAGATGAAGAGTAAAAATATGGATGATAGTCAAAGAGCATCGGAACTACAGTCAGAGGTAGACCTTGATGCGCCTGTTAGGCAAGTAGATGGTGAGGGGAATTACATTCCCAACTCAATATCGATTGGTAATCGTTTGCTCCACATAATACTTTCAATATCGTTACTATTTTATGGTGCATATGGAGTTTATACGGATGATCTTTATATTCCAAGTAGACGTGATATTTTCCATTTTTCAGGTCTTGCAGCATGGTTAGTGTATGCCGGTATGATTTGTTTATGCGCATATCTTTTGTCAGTTGTCATAGATCATTATGATAAGCGAGATAATGAACATCAGTATTATAAGTTTGGAAAGCGTATCAGGCTTACTGGTTTCATCTTATTCTTGATTGCAATTGCGTTTCATTTTTCATTTAATGTGTGGTGATGAAACATAACAAGACTATCCATTTGAGCGCCTTACGCTACGCTTCAGGCAGCAAATTATGGCTGGCATTAGGCATAGCAGGGGGCGTTATTGGAACTAGCTAATATCGGAGATATAGAAAATGCAGACTTCAGCAAATACAACACTTGTAGAGGTCCTGCTGATAGAAAGTATTTTACTAAACTTATTAACTTGATGGTTGATGAAAATGCTGACGAAGATGAGCAACTAGACGCAATAAATGATGGTCTTTGGGATATTTTTTCTCATCAGTATACCCTTTATACCGGTACCCCTTTGGCTTTGTATCTAATCCTTCAACTGACCTCCAAGCAGCAAAGAAAGCAAAACAAAGAACTACAAATGTTTATTAATTTATGCTGTGAAAGAGGAAATGATGGGATTTTCCTTACTCAAGATGAACAGATCAAGAATGCCAACGGCTTGTTGCCGATATTCTCTATTCCCGAAGTATTAGAAAAATATGCCTAACAACACGCCCTGAGGTGGACCACAACTAAAAATTAAGCGCCAACAGCAAACTTTAACAGCGGTGAGTCCCGTCTTTTTAAAGCTTCCAGGTACATAGATTCATTGTAAGGTGTTCGGGTTTTCCAACACCTGAATGCGATCCTTATCCATTTGAAAGCCAGTGATCTGATAATCACATTATGTGGCTTACCTTTGCTTTTTTGTTGTTCATAATAAGCTTTTGCCCAAAATGAAAAGCGTACAGATAACCCTGCCCATTCCACAAATGTCTGCCTTAAAAATTTTGGGCAACTATACCGCCAATGTACCCACTTTTGTTTACCACTGCGCTCAATAACAGGGGCAATGCCTGCATATTTTTGAAGTGCCGATGCATCAGTATATCGGTCACGTTTTGTGCCAAATGCAGCAAGTAAGCGAGGGGCTAATTGAGGCCCAGCTCCAGGGAAACTATCAAAAATAACCCTATCCTTTTGCTTTTTATAACGTTGCTTTATTTCACTGTCCAGCTGTTCAATCCCTTTAATCAGTACTTTGAGTTGGGGTATTAAAATCTCAATCAAGATCTTATTAGGTTCAATAACTCCCAGATCATCGGTTAGCGTAGTCGCCTTTTTTATTAACGAAATTCTAGTTGCATTTACTTCCGGGTATCGGGAATTATGTTGATTGAAGAAAGTCTGTAAGGACTGTTTTTTAGCTTTCTTTGCCTGCATCAATGATGGCCATTTCTTGATAAAGTCACAAAAAATAATCGTGTCTTTTTCAGAAAACCACTCAAGTACCTGTGGATAATAGTTTTTTAGTGTTGCTGTAATTTTATTTGTTAAATCGACACGGTCTTGCACTATCTTTCGACGATACTCCACAAGTTGTGACAATGCTCTGATTTCTGCTGATTCTGGCTGAATTACCGTTAATTTATCCATGTGAAGCGCCAAGATTTCAGCCTGTAAATAAGCATCTGAAGGGTCGTCTTTGGCTCCACTAGGTGTAAATGCTTGCCGATATTTGGCGACGCTAGAAGGGTTGAGAGGAAATATCGTAAGATGAGAATACTTGCTCAAAGCATTAATGAGTGGTCCTTTTTGAAGTTCACAAGCGATGGCAACTTGCTTGTTTGGATAACGTATTTTTAGGTTCATAGCCCAATTATCAATGGATTCTGGCTTACTCGAAACAACGGAATGAAGGTACTTTTTAGAACCGGTAGGGTTCTCGCAGATATCATGTTTTTGATCTGCCCAATCAATTCCAATTAAAGCAGCGAAATCATCGACAGTAGGGGCTTTCATTTCTAACCTCCTCGGCGTAAAGTAACTACTGGAATATGCTGAAAACTCGTTTCTCGCAGGTCTTATAGATAGTCGGTGCAACGAAAATCCCTGAGTATGCGTTTTGAAACAAGTCACTTCTGTTGGCTCGAACGTCTTGTTATGAACATAGTCTGTTCGCGCCTCACTATTCGTAGCCAACAGAAGCATGTTCCACCCATTTAAGGAAAAGGTAAATCTATAAATAAATGAAACGGTCAAACTATAAGTTAATGTTATATGCTGGCTAATGGGCTACTCCACTGTTTTCTCATACTCAGTCGTGTTTACCGACCCGGCTCCATGAATTGATAATGTTTACATAATCCTATAATTTCTCTTTAATTTTTCGATATGTTCGTTAATATCGGTAGAGTAAAATTCAATCAAATTCGGGGCTCAACATGGACGCAAAACCGTCAAGAGTGCAGCGCATTCTTAATCGCGTAGAAATAATTGGTAATCGATTGCCAGATCCTGCTGCATTATTTGTCTTTTTATTGTTGTTGGTATGGGGCTTATCCTGGGCACTGTCCGGCGTCAGTTTTGAAGCCGTCGATCCAAGATCTGGCCAAGGAATACAGGTAATCAACCAATTGAGTGGCCCGGCCCTTACTCAGTTCTTCTCAGTCATGGTAAACAACTTTTCACACTTTCATCCGGTTGGCGTGGTTTTAGTTGCCATGCTTGGTATTGGTGTCGCCGAATATAGCGGCTTTATCAATGCAGGCCTGAGGGCAATCATGGCCAAAACCGCCACTTGGCTGTTGACTCCTATGGTGATTTTAGTCGGTATTGTCAGTCACTCGGCGGTAGATGCGGGCTATGTATTGGTGATCCCTCTGGGCGGTGTAATATTTTATGCTGCAGGTCGCCACCCCTTAGCAGGCATCGCTGCGGCCTTTGCCGGTGTATCGGGCGGTTTTTCGGCAAACTTTGTTCCTTCAGCGCTCGACCCCATGTTGCAGGGAATATCGCAAGCGGGTGCTCAATTACTAGACCCTAATATTTTATTAAACCCATTGAATAATTACTATTTCACAGCGGTCTCTTCAATAGTGATTACAGTGCTTGGCTGGGCGATTACCGACAAAATTATCGAACCTAAGTTGACAGAAAATAAACTCGATGGCGATCTCAGTGACTTGCCAACCATGGAGCCATTACAACAAGAAGAACGCATGGCGTTGCGTTGGGCATTACTTGCCATAGTAGTTGGTACTGTGGTTATGGTATTCAGTGCAAGTGTTGATACTTCTCCCTGGCGAGATGACAATGGCTCACTCACGTCTTTTTCGTCGCCGTTAATGAAATCCATTGTGCCATTAATTTTCTTGCTGTTTTTCATTCCTGGCCTGGTGTATGGCATTGCCATAGGCAAGATACGTAATTCAAAACAAGCCATTGAAGGCATGAGTAAAGCCATGTCGAGTATGGGATATTACTTAGTCATCATGTTTTTTATTGCTCAGTTTATTTACGCGTTTGGGCAATCTAACTTAGGGGTGTTATTGGCGGTTGAAGGAGCTGAGTTCTTAAAGGCTATGGCGCTTCCGGCACAGTTTACCATCGTCGGTATTATATTTCTTACGGGATTTATTAACTTATTCGTCGGTTCGGCTTCTGCCAAATGGGCATTGTTAGCCCCGATATTCATCCCCATGCTGATGCAGCTGGGCATCTCGCCTGATTTAGCACAGGCTGCCTACCGTATTGGTGACTCCAGTACGAATATCATAACTCCGTTGATGCCATACTTTCCCTTAGTTGTGGTCTATTGTCAGCGCTATGTTACCAGCTCGGGCATTGGTACTTTAACGGCATTGATGCTGCCTTACTCCGTCGTATTTATCGTCGTCTGGAGTCTATTTTTATTGCTCTACTGGCAACTTGGCCTACCGCTTGGTTTACAAAGTAGTTATGAATATTTTGCTAATTGATTTGGCCAGGTCAAACCTAACTTGTTCAACTTTATGCGAGCTATCTAGTTTCAATAATTGAATGGGTAAATATGAAAAACGGGGGCGCTGCTCCTTGTGAGTAAGAGGCATATGTCACTGCCCCTAAATCGGCGCTATGTGCTCTGCTTGAGTTGCGAGGTATATTCAGTGAGAATTACATTGGCTTTAGCGATCAATGTATTAATACTTGTGCTTACTTTTTTATTTATGAGCCATATGTATATTGCAATTTTGATCGCCATTTCATTACTTGTATGGTTTTTTTACTTTTTATGGCGTCGGCAGCAACTTGTACAGGAGCGGGTTGAAAGAAAAATAGCGGGACAGAAAGTCATCATGCCGACAGAACATATTATGCTTAGAGCTTTAGAGTCATCCGGCTATTCTCAAGCAAGTGGTATGGGTTATATCGCACTCACTGAAGATTTCCTGTATTTTGAACTTATTCTTCTCGATCTGGTCATTGCAGTCCCAACAGCAAGGCTTCAAGGCGTAGAGTTTGTTCGCCGTTTAAAAGGTGTTTCACCTGTTAGGAAAATGCTGCGTATCATGTTTATCAATGAAAATGGCGAAGACGATTCCATAGCGGTTAATGTTAAAGAAATGGAGCATTGGAAAAATGCAATCTCAGATATTTGCAAAAAGCCTTAACAAGTGTAGCCGACGGGTTACTTTCTCCGCAGCTGTATGGGTTAGGGGGCGTGGATAAGTATGCGATATTTTATCTTAATGACATTCATTGTTACTTTTTGGGTAAGCGCTCATGAGCAGCAAGTGCTAAGTGAGCAAAATGTCATAGAGGTTCACCAAGTTGATAATAAATACCTATACGAATCATGGAAGTTTGAATTAGAAAATATTGATTATTCCAATGGCATTGATTATCAAGAAGCGAATATTATTATCAAGAACTTTGCTTTCACACCTAAAGCTGCCAGTTGTGGAGCTACCGGTATCATTGTCGATTATGGTGCGTATTGGAAAGTAGCAACATATGAAGGCTTTTCCGCGACTCCAGGAGAAGCGATATTTATTCATAAAAAGAGCGGTAAAATGTCTCAAGACGGTAACGTTTTGTTTTCCCATCCAAATAAAATGAAAATGTCGTATTTAGAAGGTACTCATCTGGATATTTCCGTAGTAAAGTAGCCTAATAAATTAAACCAGCGGAGTCGTTACGCACTCTTCGCTGTTCAAAGCATTATGCCAAAGAGAATCTAGTTCATGCCTGACCCCGATTTAGCGAAAATCATGACCTTTGCATTGCCGCAAGATCTCGGCCGGTGGCTCAAGGTAAATCACGCCACCGAAAATGAACTGTGGGTGAAGATCTTCAAAAAAGGGACCGGGATTGTGAGCGTGACTTGGGACGATGTCGTGATTGAATCGTTGTGCTGGGGCTGGATTGATGGCATCAAGAAGTCACTTGATGCCCAAGCCTATATCCAGCGGATCACTCCCAGGAAAACGCGGAGCAACTGGTCGAAGAGAAACAGAGAACATGCAGAGCGTCTGATAAGTGAGGGCCGGATGAAAGAGCCCGGACTCGTGCATGTACGTTCTGCCAAAGAAGATGGCCGCTGGGAGAATGCCTATGCGGCAAGTGAAATGACAGTGCCTGCGGATTTCTTAGCGGCACTTGAGAGCAGGCCAAAAGCGAAACTGTTTTTTGAAACGCTTACTAAATCGAGTCGTTATGTTATCGCCTACGGGTTAACCAGTGCGAAAAAACCAGAAACCAGGCAGAGGCGATTCGAAAAGTTCATGGACATGCTTGCCAGCGAAGAAAAGCCTGCTTAGCCTTCAAAAAGACATAACAAAGCCGGTCAATCCAAGCTCCGCGTACAAGTACACCACGGGGGCTGAAAAATGTTATGTGATCGAAGCCATCGGAGATAGAAATATATGAATTATTCAAGCACTTGTAGTTGTGGCAAGGTAGCGATTAAAATTTCACTACCGAAGAATATTGAAGAATACGAACCAAGAGCATGTGATTGCGATTTTTGCATGGCAAGAAGTTTGTCATATTTATCAGATTCAAATGGTCAACTGAAAGTTTATCACTCAAGTGAACTTGAACCATTTAAGCAAGGCTCAGAGCAAGCTTCGTTTTGGCAATGTTCATCCTGCCATGACTTGGTTGTTGTCACTTGTGAAATTGATAATCACACAAAAGGAGCAATAAATGCACGCATGTTTGAGAAGCAATACAATTTGAAACCTGCGGTTTCCGTGTCACCAAAAACTTTGGCTCCGGAAGAAAAACTTAACCGCTGGAATACGGTTTGGTTAAAGGTTGAGTTTTGTGATTAGTTCACTCATCACAAAAAAACATCAATTAGAAAATTAAATCTATGTTTAGGGAAATAACATGAGTTCAAAAAAAACAGGCTCTTGCCTTTGCGGTAAGGTAAATTTTGAGATAGCAGGGGAGTTTGACAATTTCTTTCTTTGTCATTGCCAATACTGCCAAAAGGATACCGGCTCGGCCCATGCCGCCAGCCTATTTTCAACCAGTGCCAAGCTAAACTGGTTATCCGGGCAAGATAACATCCAAACCTTTAATCTGCCCCAAACCCGACATGTAAAGAGTTTTTGCTTAACTTGTGGCTCAGCCATGCCTAATATTCAGATGGACGGGCAATTACTGGTGGTTCCGGCCGGGAGCCTGGATGATGAAGTGTCGATTCAGCCTAATGCCCATATTTTCGTTTCAAGTAAAGCTGACTGGGACGATAACTTGGAAAATATCGCTAAGGTTGATAAATTTCCTTCGTAACAGCCCTGGCCCGGTAAACTTACCGGACCAGCTCACAAGATTATCGATTACCCTGATATCAGGTAACTGTGCTCAAGGAACGCTCGCCGGTGTGCTTCCTGCACAGCCTGATGCTTAATACCTAGAAATTAATCACGGTTGAAACGGCTTCTTCGCTTGCTGTTTCTATTGCCATTTTTATTGTCCGTTTTTGCCAGTCGATATCAATTTTACCGTAGTTACTGCCGGACTTGTTTACCAGATGACGATCATCTGTGGTTAATGCGGCAATATCGGCTGAAACAACCCCTACTTTCCCTGTGGGAATAGCAGCACCTGAGGGGGCACAATTACCCCATTTCCCTTCGATACCCTTGCCGCTGCTGTCTAACTCGGTATAACACCAGGGCTTAGTATTATCCCGGGTAATGCAGCCCTTATATTCAATACCGCCATATTTAAACGGCAGTTTACACTGGTTATCAAAATTTCCGTTGCCTGCACTATCGGCATAAACCGGCAGTCGTAGCGGGTTGGGAATATGATAGGGCCAGTTTTGACCAAAGCCGGAAGCAGTAACTTCATACAAGGCTACCGCAGCGCCGTGCTCTGTTGATGGCGGCATGTTCTTTTGCAGCAGTTCACCCCAATGTTGGTCGCCTGAGACAAAAATGATCGCTGTGGCATTGCCGTCATTCATGGACTTTTGCGCCATTCGCAGCAGTTTTTCCCGCTGCTGGGGCATTTCCGCCCAGGATTCGTAGTTGGTGCCCGACATATCCTGCTCTTGCAGATTACTGATAGCCTGGTCAAATTGCTTGCCGTCACCGTAGGCACAATAGCTTGATTTATTGCGCTCCTGGTTTAACGGCGGCAATACCTGAATGCCGCTGACAATAATTTTTACTTCGGATTTTTTGTTTAGCTCGGCCTGCAACCAGGCCCATTGCTGCTGGCCGAGTATAGTGGAGTTCTCGCCTTCACACTGGCCGTAGCCGGAAAAAGTCGGCGAACGGAAATAGCGGGCATCAAGCATGATCACATGGGTCGTTTCATTGGCGGGACCGGCCATTTTTGCGCTGTAAATTCCTTGTTGGCCATGAAAACGCGGGTCATCGGCGGGCACATCGTAATGGTGTAAAAACGCCTGCTGACTTTGTGCCCGTTTGGGATAATACTTGCCGTCATTATTGGCACCAAAGTCATGATCGTCCCAGGTGGCCATCACAGGGATATCAGCCTCAAGGAAACGCTTGTAATCAGCGTTTTGTTTTTTATCATCGTATTTTTGCGCCATCAGGGCCATATCTGTGGTATCGGCATAGATATTATCCCCGAGCCATAAGAACAGATCCGGCTGTTGAGCTATAACCCTGCTCATGGCCGCCGGCATATCGCCTTTCACCTTAAAACAGGAGCCTGCGCTGATGGTATCGAGTCTTTTGCTCGTATTTAACTGCTTATGGGCCAGCAGGGGCTCCCCGGCGGGCAGCTTACATTCGTCCCAGCCGCCGGAAGGCTTATAACACCAGGGAGAAGTGTGGTTTTTTGAGGTACAGCCGTGAATTTTCTCTCCCTGGTATTCGGTTACCGCATTACAGTTTTCGCCCCCCTGGGTCTGTTGCAGGGGTATGGTTTCTTCGCGTACCATCCCCCAGCTGGAGCCGTCAACCGGAGATTTCAGGTAACACCACTGCTGGCCTGAATTATCGGCATCTGTGGTGCCCAAATAAGTATTTAGCTTGTAGTTAAAACTGCTCTTGCATTGGTCGTAGTGAACTTCCGGCGCCGCATGGCTGATGCCGCTTATTGCCAGCAAGGTTAAGGTGGTAAGGTATCGCATGATTATTCCCTGAAAAGTATGAAGTTGGCTTCCCGATAAAGCGCGGTGCAGTTTGCAGAGGAATAATTTCAAAAACATTTCAGTAACATAAAAGTTTTATGACTTTATCCGGGAGCCTACCCCTCCGTTTACGGCGGTGATTACTGTGCTCATTCGATATTCTTTTTGCCTGCTGCCTGCTAAGGGGGTATATTGGCGCGATGGATTTAATTTAGCTGTATATCTCCCGGAGCACTCAAAGATGGAACTAGTCTTTTACATTATCGTCATTTGCCTTTTAGTCACGGCGGCAGGTTTGTTTTATTTCAAAGCCAGGGCCAAAAGGCGAATGAGTTATATCAACAGTTATCAATTTCCCGATGCCGTTAGCAAAAAGGTGGCACAAACTTATCCTCACCTTAATGACGGAGAGTTAGCGCAGGTTATTAAAGGCCTGCGTGAATATTTCCATTTGAACAACTTAGCCGCCGGCAAGATGATCGCTATGCCGTCCCAGGTAATAGATGTTGCCTGGCATGAATTTATTCTTTTTACCCGCAACTATCAGACCTTTTGTAAGCATGCTTTCGGCCGTTTTTTACATCATACTCCGGCAGAGGCGATGCAATCACAGGTCATTGCCCAGGCCGGGATCAAACATATCTGGCGTTTAGCCTGTTTAAGAGAAACGATCAACCCGCGTTCCCCGAAAAAACTTCCCCTGGTTTTTGCGCTCGATGCCCGTTTGAAAATTGAAGACGGTTTTAGCTATGAGCTTAATTGTATGAGATCCGGTGTGGTATCGTCAGGCTCATATAAGGGAGCACATACAAGCCAATCCTCCGGCGCAGCATTCTGTGTCACACATATTGGCTGTTCATCTGATACCGGCTTTGGTGGTGGCGGATGCTCGGGTGGTTCGGGGGACTCCGGCGGTTTAGGTTGCGGTGGCGGGGGAAGTAGCTGTGGAGGTGGTGGTGATTAACATCCATTGCTCTGGCGTGTAGCAAATTGCCGACGTTATTGACATGCAGGGGAAGGGCATAGCTCTCCTTATTTAATTTCAGTTTGCTTCATTACCAGTATGCCGTGAGCAGTTTTTAACTAAATACGGAGAATTACGATGACAACGAAAGGAACAGATAAGGTTAATATCGCGGACAAATTTTCATTATTTGATGAATTGTGGACGCCGAAAGTCATCGCGCAAATGAACCAGGTGCAATTTAAACTGGTGAAAATTCACGGAGAGTTTACCTGGCACAGCCATGAGCACACAGATGAAGTATTCATGGTAATTTCCGGCCATATGACCATTGAACTTCGTGACAAGACCATAGCGTTATCCGCCGGTGAGATGTTTGTTATTCCCAAAGGGGTTGAGCACAAACCTTACGCACAAGAGCTGTGTCAGGTGATGATCATCGAACCCCAAGGTGTGATCAATACAGGGGATACCGGCGGGGCACTTACCGCAGAAAATGATGTTTGGATTTAAGGAGAAAAAGGTGACTGAGAGTCAGCTCAAAGAAGAATTACTTGAAACTTATATGCAGTATTATGTCGAGGGGTTTAAAACCAACAATGTTGCTCTAATCGATCACATGGTTAAATACCCGCTCACTTATCTTAAAGACGGGAAAATGATCTTATGTGAGCAATACCCGATTGACCCGCAAAAACTCAAAGCGGAAAAGGCATGGGATCACTCAACCGATTGGCAATTTGAGATCCAGGGCATTAATGATAAAGAAGCACATGCGGTGGCTTTTGCCGTGCGGCGCCGTGCAGACGGCTCAAAAATAGAGTCGGTACACGGCTTTTATGCCTTTAGCCGTACCAGCGAAGGGTGGAAAATGTATGCCCTGGCAGATATTACCTTTTAGTAGATATCAGCGCTGTTGAAGCGACGCTTACGGATGAAATTCGGGTTGCTTTTAACCCGAAACAGCCCAATTCAGGGTCAAAAAGTATGCAGCCGATTAAAACTTGCCGGGAAAACGAGCTGCATCTTCTCACTAATATCTTATAAAACAATCGATTAGCTTACTCTTTCAATGAGGTTGTCTGCTGGCACTGAATTTGCCATTTAAAGCTTATGTATGGGTAACAAAATGAATTAACAGGAAATGTCATGGCAACGGCGTCCCTGATCCCAACGAGCGAACGTAATCAAGTTAACAGTGTTTCTGCCTATCAACAAACGGCGGAATTAAATGCTTTGTCGGCTCTGTCAACCGCTGGCCGGGCCGTTAACTGGCTGCAAGCCGCCGATATGCTTGCACATAACCAGGTAGGGGCAGGGCAAAGACTGGAGCTGATGTTACAGATGCGCCAGGCCCTGGCACCGGAAAGTCCAGCATTATCCCAAGCACAATTATTACTGGCCAGTGATTTGGCCGGTTACTTGAGTGACTGGCCCTTACTGGCCTCGATTTGCGGCAAGTTGCTTGAAATAAATCAGGGCGGTAGCAAAACAAACCTCAATCCGTCCGGCACCGAAACTTTAAATATCAACGAACTTTGCATCAAACAAAGTTATTGCCTGGAGCAAATGGGCTTGTATAGCGAGGCACTGGCGGTACTGGAGAACCAGCTGCTGGCCCGGCCATTTGACCCCGAACTGATCACCAACTATGAATACTGCAAATCGCAACGGCAGCAGCTGCCGTTTGCCCTGACGGATTTGCAAGATGATCCGCTGATGTTACTGCCGCTTAGCGAACAGCACCTGGAAAACTTCAGCTGGCAATATGCCGACTCCCGTATCCGAAAATTATGTAACTTACCGAAATTTACCTCAAACGAGCAGTGGCTGCAGTGGCTTAACAGCTGCCGGCAAGAGCGGGGGCTTTACCTGTTTGCGGTGATGCATATCGAATGGGGTTTTATCGGCTCAGTTTCCCTGGAAGTCTATCAGGGGGTTGGCTTTTTTTATTACTGGCTCGGGGCCGATTTTCAGGGACAGGGTTATGGCCCTAAAGCAGTGGCGAGATTGCTGGCCCTTGCACAACGTTATTTTGCCCAGGACTGCTGTTATGCCAAGGTTTATCACCATAATGTCCCGTCGCAAAAGGCCATGGCCAAGCTGGGCTTTACCCCGCTGAATTTCGAAATAAAACCGCCTTTTGCCAATGAGACCTTTTATTACCTGGGGCCGGAGAAAAGCCAATGGGACTTATACCGGGAGCTGAATTGGTTGTTGCAGGCTCAGGACTCAGAGCTTGAGCTGGAAGAAAAATACTTTGCTCCGTGCAAATGAAGACGGGTCAATTTTCACCCTGAGCACAACTTGGCCGTTTAAAGGGACATTTATATCAATAATAAAATAAAAATATGCATAAATAACAGTATGTTAAACCCTGGAGTTTAAGTGCGTAACTGGCACAGTTTCTGCCTTTGAGGTTAGTACCTTCATGTAAGGTATTAACCTCTATTTTTATCAGCAAATAAGGTGAAAATTTATGTCAAATGCACACAGACGAAACAGTATAGGCAATAGTGCCCTCAGTCAGAGGGTACTGAGTAATGCCCAGAGTAACGGCTCTGTCTTTGCTTCTGATACGGTGCTTAATGTCCATCACTATAACAGTGCCCAGGATCAGGCTTCCGGGATGACCAGCAGCAGCAATCAAAACTCGCAGATCATCCGGGTACGCAGTAATAGTGGCTCAACCTATGATGTTCATACCCATCAACAGGGCAGCTATCATAGCCGAACCACTAATTAATATTATCCGGCAAAGAGGGTTGTTGAAACCGGGATTTTATGAGTTGTTACCCGCATTACCGGGGAGAAAACTCCCTGAAAATATGCAATTCATCTCATCAGAACCCGGTTCATTCATCCTATTTGGCAGGCATTTTAAATGCCGAATAAAAGCGGTGTTCGTCAGGCGGGGCAGCAATCGGGCATGCCCCGGATCAACAAAGGAGAGCAAATGAATAAATTAAGGCAATTTACCTCAGATTTTGCCGGCGGGTTTGCACAATCTGGCTTTGAACATGCCACCGGCCAGAAGGTCAATACCCGGCCTTCGGCAGGTAGTACGGCGGGCGGTCTTGTTGGCAATTATGTCTTTGGCAAAATGCAGCAGTCACAGCCAAGGATACATTACCCACAGCCAAATCAATATCCTGCGTTTAACTCCGGCAATAGTCAAAATAACAAATAACCATTTTATAAAATGTTTCAACTATTTGTTAATGACACTTCCTGGACATCAATAGTGAAAACCATTGATGTCCACTTCTTGAGCAGAATGCTTACTTGAGGTGATTGAGGTGGCTGACGGCATCTTTTAACTGCTCATCCAGCTCTTGGTGTTTGAGCTGTTGTTTCTCACTGTCAAAATTGTCAAAAAAGCTCGGAATCGATAAGCTGGCCTTAACAATGCCGTTAAAATACGGGGCCGACTGTATTGCTGTGGCCAGTACGCTGGAAGCCCCCATAGATCCCGGAGAGGTTGACAGCAGCACCATAGGTTTGTTTTGAAATACCTTAGGTTCGATACGGGAGCACCAGTCAAACAGGTTTTTATAGGCGACGGTATAAGAGCCGTTATGCTCGGCAAAAGAAATGAGTATGCCGTCACTTTCGGTTATTTTGGCCAAAAAAGCCTTTGCCAGTTGAGGGTGCCCCAGTTCTTCTTCCTTGTCCTGGCTGTACAGGGGTAATTCATAATCATTTAAATCCAGGAGCTCAACTTCACTTTTGGTCAGTAGCTGTGCGGCGTATGCCACTAATTGTTTATTGATGGATTTCTTATGGTTGCTCGCGGCAAAGGCAATAATTTTCATCTGGGATCCTAAAGGTATTTGGTTATGGCAATAGCGCTAATTGTAGCGGTTTATTTATCCTAATAAAAAAGGCCGGTTAGTATCAAGCAGTTATATCGATATCGGTCGCCCAAATATGCCCGGGGAACAAGTGTTCCGTTTTTTAGCCGTCTGCTTAGCTGAAGGAGGTTTTCCGGGTCAATCAGGGAACTTGTGGGTCAAATATTCCCCGGTTGACGGTCATTAAAAGCTGCTGACAGGAAAAACGAATGCAGCAAGTCGTACACAGGGTCCGGCTTTCAGGGCTTGCAGCATTTTTATTACCTTGGCATCAATCATGCCTGATAACGGTTAACAGCACTCCCGGGTAAATAAAATGGGTTTAACAGTATGACAGAGAGCCGGCAACCTTTAGACTTGATGGCAATAGTGCCAGAGCGGCGGCAAACCCGGCCTTTGGCGATAAAAATTGAACTGGGTAACAGCGACAGCAATCTTAATGATGATTATCTGCGGGTATCTTCCTTTCAGGGGCAGGAAAGTGTCTCCGGCTTGTACCAGTTTAATCTTGAACTAAAAGCCAATGAAGACAATCCCGCCAGTGTTGCCAGTATAGATACTTCAAAGCAATTTGCCCGCAGCGCTAATGAGCAGCTGGCACAAGGTATGGGGGCGGATTTATTGGGAAAGTGGGCCCAGCTGCGCATGGGGCTGCCTTATGATCTCGATCGTTTCAGCCATAAACCGCTCGACGCCGCCCCCGGTTGGGAAGATGATACCCCGTCGCGATTTTTCAACGGCATAGTGACCTCCGTCAGCCATAGCGCTCCCGGCGCCTACCAGTTATCGATACAATCACCGCTTTATCCGCTGACCTTACGTAACCGCTATTTTATCTACAAGGATATGTCGATAGAGGAAGTGGTCAATGCCTTGCTGGTACCGGAAACCCTGAATTATCACAGCCATCTGTCGCTGAAATTTAAACTCAGCGGCCAAACCATTACCCGGCGCCAGGACTGGCTGCAGGCAGGGGAGTCAGATTTTGCTTTTCTGCAGCGGGTACTGGCCAAGGCCACCATACATTTTTATTTTATTCATGACATTAATCAACTGACGCTGGTGTTTTCCAACCAAACCACCAGCTTGCAGGAAGTTACCATTCCCGGGGCCGAAAACGGACAAGTCGGGTTGCGTTACAGCTACACCGACATTAAAACCCTGGGGTTGCAGCAAGATGATCTTTTCACTGAGCTTAAATATGAAGTAAAAATGGTGCAGCAAACGGTGCGTACCGTACTGACGCGGCAGCAATCTGTATGGGAAACCAACCAGGTGGCCAAGTACACCAGTTATGATGAGACTAACGATCCCGGTAGCGCCAGTGTCGATTATCTCAGGCACCGTTGTTATGCCTACGGGGTAGACGATGACGAAGTGCAGGGGCAGGAACAAAAGGTTTGCCAGCAACTGGCCACGGAAGAAGGCACCTTAAGCGGTACTGCTAGCTCGGCCTTGCTCAGCCCTGGATATACTTTTACCCTGATACAAGCGGCGGTAAGCGATACCGTATCGGCCAGCCGCATGCCGGCCCAGTTTAACGGCCGCACTTTTGTCGTCACCAAAATCAGCCATAAAGCCAGCGACAGTGAAAGTTATACCGGCACGGTGGAAGCCACGGAAGTCAATATCAGCGAAGATGCCAACAAGGATACCCTGATCACGCCTTTTGATATGCAGGGCACCCAGCAGGGCAGCGTGCTCGCCAAAGTATTAAAAACCGCAGTCCCCAAAGACTGGCGCTACCGCAATAAAAACAATTTCCAGACAGAAATGTCGTCCGCCACTTTTGATCAGGATGTCGACCGCAGGATCGGCTGCATCGTCCAGTTCGCCACCGCCACCGGCGCCGATGATACCCATTGGGTGGCCCTTTCTTCGGCTTCGCAAACCGCGCCCGAGGTCAATGCCATGGTGATGATAGGGCGCGCGGGCAATGAAAGTGAGCTGCCGGAAATCCAGCAGGTGATCTCTTCCCACGGCCAGAAAACGATACAGCCGCCGGAGCGGCGCGCCAACCACTGGACCGCCAATACCTCCTGGGGCAGCAACTATTCCACCAGTTTCGGCGATGGTATCAGCATACGTTACGGCAACGAATCTGTGGTGGACTTGCCCCAGTCGATTAAAATCGTTGAAAGCGCCTATGATAATCCCGGGGTCCTGGCCACCAACTACGGCAACAGCAGTTTTAACAAAGGCAGCTCTTTTGGCTTTTCCGTCAGTGATAATGATGAAAGCGGCTTATCCAATGCCAGCGTTTCCGCGGGCTGCAATTTCAGTGAAAGTCACAGCAAGCAAAATTACAATGTCAGCTTCACCGGGGCCAGCCAGGGCTTTTCCAAAACCAATAAAAGCGTGAATGTTTCTTACCAGGGCACTTTCAGCGATACTATCAATTATGACGAACCCAGCTTTATCAACGGCAAGATTCCACAGCAGTCGATCATCGATATCTGCGACGCACTGGCGGACGGCTCCACCTATAGCCAGAACCACCTTACCGGCAAAACCATCAGTTTAAGCGGAACGGGTACAGCGCCGCCGACCAGTTATGATGATTCTGCCACCGTTTATTCCCACTCTATTACCGTAGGCAAAGTGATGAATACAAATGAACTCACCGGTGATACTATCAGTGAGTCCACCACTACGGGGGATACCACAAGTACATCAAAGCAAACCGGCAATACAGACAGCAGCAATACCCAGATAGGTAACAGCAAAAGCTCAAACACCCATATAGGCGATAACGACTCCACCAGCAAGCAAATCGGCAATACCACAAGCAACAGTTTGTTTATCGGCACCAAGGATGAGGTGCAAACCAATATCAGCGCCACCAACTCATTGGTAACCAATATTTCTGCCGCCAATACCATAGCCACCAATATTTCCGCTACTAACACTATCAGCACCACCTTAGGGGTGAGTAATAACATCGAGACCTATATCGGTGCGAAAAACAATATCAGCACCAGTATTGCCGCCAGTAATACCATCAGTACCAATATTGCGGCCAGCAATACCCTGAGTACCAATATATCCGCCAGTAACCAGGTCGCCACTAACATCGGGGCCAGTAACAGTACAGTGACCAATATCAGTGCCAGCAACAGTACTTCTACCACCATAGGGGCCACCAATAATACCGAGACTTTTATCGGCGCAAAAAATATGACCTCCACCAGTTTGGCCGCCACCAACAGCACCAATGTCTTTATCGGCGCCACCAACGAAACCTCGCTCAGATTGGCAGCCAGTAACAGCAGCAGTGTCAATATCGGCGCTTCGATGAGCGATGCGATGAACCTTTCTGCCAGTATTTCAAGTGCTACCACCATGGGGGCCAATATTTCCACGACCACCAGCATGGGGATCAATGTGAATAATTCCACCAACATGGGAGTCTCGGTGAATTGTGAAAACAACTTAGGGGTTAAGGCACAAATTAGCGAAGGGCCGATGGCGGTTGAAACCAAAGAAGAGTTAATCGCCAAATTATCGGGCACCACGGCGGAAATCGTAACCATGAGCATGATACTCTGACCATGCAGATCATTAAGCCCGCCAAGCTGAGCCTGATCAGTAAAACCTATGGCTTTCATGGCAACCGGTTTGCCATCGGCGCCATATGCTTCTTTCGCCTGGGCAGCCAAAAAGCAAAAGCGGAGCTGTTAACGGAAAACAGCCAATGGCCGCTGATCAGCGCATACCTGAACAACAGCATATTGGACATGGGGTTTGCTAAGCCTCACGGCGAGTTTTTGATCGCCGGCAGCGCCTGTGCGCCAAACCGGCAACCTGTGACAAAAATGAAGGTATCCGCCGGTATCGGTAAGGTTAAAAAGCGCCTGAAAGTCATAGGCAACAGACACTGGGACGGGGGACTGTTAAGTCCGGCAAGTTATCCGGCCCCTTTTAAGCAAATGCCGTTAACCTATCAAAATGCCTATGGCGGTGAAACCTTTGCTGAAAATCCGCTCGGTAAAGGGGTGATCGACAAAAAAAGCAAAGATGCCAAAAGCGGCTATTATCACCTGGCCAACCTTTATCATCACAAAGAAAGTACCGGTGCCGACAGGCAAAAGCGCAGGGTTGCCGGTTTTGGCCCTTTGGATATTTGCTGGCCGCAAAGGGCCAAATACCAGGGCACTTATGATCAGCAATGGTTGAAAGAGATTCATCCCGGCTTTCCAAACGATACCCGGGCGCAATTATTTAATGCTGCGCCAAAGGATCAGCAAATAAAAGGCTTTTTTAATCCCGGCGACAGTTACCGCCTTGAAGGCATGCATGCCGATTTTCCCGTGATTGAAGGCCTGCTGCCTGACATTCACGTACGGGCTTTTATCAGCCAGTTGCAAGGGGGCGATGAACACTTTAAAGAGGTTAACACCGCCATTGATACCGTATGGTTCTTTCCCGAGCTGTTACTCGGGGTTGCCATTTACCGCGGTGTCGCTCAAGTTAATGACTCAGACGGCCTGGATGTGAAAAAGCTGTTGCTTGGCTGTGATGGCGCACAGGATCCTCCCAGGGAGGCCAGTTACTTTCAGCAGGTAATGGCGCTAAAGTCCGATAGCAAAACCGCACTTGCCCATATCTTTAACGAATCACAACTGATGCCGGCAAAAAACAAAGTACAGCAGGCACAAGAAGCCGAGCTTTATGCCAAGGCGAAAGAACAGCAGCAACAAAGAGTTGAAGAGATGCAGGCATTACAGCTGAAGAAACTGCAATCATCACATCCGGATACGGCTATCTCTGAAACTAAAGCCCAGCCTCAGCCCGTTGAAGATGAACCGGATCCCATTCCGCAAGAACTCTTGGCTAAAGGGGATATCGACTTATCTCCTTATCTCAAATTTACCGATAGCTTGCAGGCAAAAGCCAGAGCCGATATGGAGAAAAAACTGGCTGAGGCACAGCAGCTAAAGCAGCAACATGCCAAGGCAGCGCCAAAAGCCAGCGAATCGGTAGAAAGTATGCAGGCCAGGGTGAACAATGTGGTTTATGTGCTCGCCACCGACTTAGCCGAAAAAGCAGCCAAAGACAAAAGCCAGCAGAAAAAGCCCCAATGGGCGGGATTGTTGCCTTGCGATTTACCGCAATCAGATCATATCAAGCAAGCCGCCAATATAGCCTCGGGCAACGACAGGCAAACCAGGCAAAATTCCCCTCAAGTTACGGTTTTCCCCGTACCTTTGCCTTCGCAGGGGCCGATAAAAATGCGTCGCTGGGTAATGGAACTATTGCAGTCAGGGACTTCGCTGGCAGGCAGGGATCTCGCCGGGGCCGATTTATCGGGTATTGATTTCAGCGGCCGGGATATGCGGGATGTGATGCTGGAGCAGGCGGACTTAACCGGCTGTAATTTTACCGCCTGCCGGTTGGACGGCGCCGTTTTCACCCAAGCCATTTTAGATAAAGCAATATTTACCGGCTGTTCCTTGCTTAAGGCCAACCTGGCCTCGGCAAAAGGCAAGCAAGTCAATTTTAACAAGGCCGATTTAACCCAGGCTAACCTTATGCACACTTCCTTAAAGCATTGTGATTTCAGCGATGCCCGCTTAAACCGGGTGCTGGCCACCGAAGTGGACTTAAGTTGCAGCCTGTTACATAGGGTGAGCTGTGAAAAAGGACATTTTGTCCAGGCCAAACTGGTGGGCAGCGACTGGTTGCAGGCAGAGATTAAAAACTGCATTTTTTTACAGCCGGTGATGGACAAGAGCAACTGGCAACAGGCGACATTAACCAAGACCTTGATGGTTGAAGGCAGCGCACAAGGCATCAACTGTTGCGGGGTACATGCCGAAAAAGTCCAGTTCAGCAGTGTGGCACAGTTTTCCCGGGCAGATATTTCCGGGGGCAAGTGGCTTGGCTGCGGTTTTCGCGGTCTGGATCTGAGCTTATCGGATTTTCGCGGCTCGGTATTTAAAAACTGTGACTTTGGCGAAGCAGATCTCAGCGGCTGCCAGCTTAATGAAGTCTTGCTGGACAACTGCATTATGAGCCAGGCCAGGTTTGATAAAAGCGATTGCCGGGGCATATTGATCAATGAAACGGCATTGCGCAAGTGTCTGTTTAATAAGGTGGACTTACGTCAGGGGGAGATCGTCAATGCCGACCTCACCGAAGCCGAGTTCAGCCATTGCCAGACCCGGGATTTTAAACAAAGGCCGGTGCCTTCAATAAAATAAGCCTCTATAAAGCAGGTTTTGTTGGTCACCAGATGCCTAAGGAGAGTAAATGAGCACATTAGACACTATCCGGGAAAAATTAGCCAGCTGTCAGCCGGTGATGGGACTGGATTTATCCGGTGAGGTTTTACAGCAACAGGATTTAACCGGGGCGATCTTTATTAACTGTAACTTTACCGGCGTCAGCCTTGAATCGTGCCAGCTAAACAGGGCTGTTTTTACCCAATGTAACTTTAGCCGGGCCAAGGTAGCAGATTGTTCCCTTTGCCAGGCCAACTTTATCCAGTGCGATTTTAAAGAAGCGAATTGGCAAAGTCATTGTGAAATGGCCATGCTGAGCGAGTGCGATTTTAGCGGCGGCAGCTGGCAGGAAATCAAGGTACAGTCCTGCACCTTAAATCAATGCAATTTCGCCGGGGTTAAATTCAACCAATGCCAGTTCCATACCGTGACCCTGACGGATATTGAAGTGACCAAGGCCAGTTACAGCGGCTGTATTTTTACCAATATCGTCTGGAACAATACCGATTTTAAAACCATCTTGTTGACACAATGCGCTTTTACCCAGGCCTTGTTATTAGGTTGCGACCTCAGCGGCCAGGACCTGACGGCGACGGTTTTTAAACAATGCACCTGCAACGACAGCTTGCTGGTGGGCACCAAACTGGCCAAAGCGGACTTGCAATCGTCCAATTTCTCAAAATGCGTATTAACCGGCACCGACTTTAGCGGCGCCTTGCTGACCCAGGCATTGTTTATCGAAAGTAAAATTACCGCCTGTATCTTTGAGCAGGCGGATTTATCCAGCGCCAACTTCCAGCAGGCTGAGATAAAAGACAGCAAGTTTGCCGCTTGTCCGCTTGCCATGGCCTGGTTCAAAGGCATCAAAGGCACCGGGCTTGATTTTAGCCAGTGCGATTTAAGCTATGCCAATTTCAGTTATGCCCAGTTGAACAAGTGTAACTTCAACAAGAGTACCTTTTTGCGCACCAACTTCCATGCGGTTAAGCAAGATGACTGCAGCTATAAAGGTGCAGACAAGAGCCAGTTGCTGACCACAGATGAAGAGCAACAAGCCATGGACGAAAAACTGATCGAATCCGGAGTGACCCCATGAATGCAAAACTAAGCTTTAACGCCAATATCCAGCCTCAGTTAAGCACAGTGTTTACCGGAGAGATCACCGGTTATGACGCCCAAAGACAGAGCTGGCAGCTGGATCGGCAATTTGATGCAAGCTGCGCCGTGAGTTTGCTGGTAAAGCCTGAGATCGGCGACAAAGTGTGTTTTATTGAAGTTGATGACCACTATTACCTGGTGCAGTTACTGGCTCGAAGCCGTGAATACCAGGAGTTGGTGCTGGAGTCGGGCAAAAATGTGCATTGGATCGCGCCAAGATTACGTTTCACCGCCTTTGACAAGCTTGAACTGATCTCACTGAACAAACTGGCACTGACCGGGAAAGATTATCTGATGTCGGCGGCCAGTTCCATGGTGCTACATGCCGAGCATATGATCCAGCAACTGGGACATTTATCCCTGACAGCCAGGGGGCTATTGAAACAAAGCGCCAAACACCAGGTGATCACCGCAGAAAAAGATGTCCGCATCGATGGCGAACGCATCAATATGGGTTAGCTGTATTCACCAACAAGAATAAAAGGAGCTGTTTATGTTTGCCAATACCCAAATGAGTGCCATTAACCTGGGTTTTCCCGATGTCTGTAAAACCATAGTCGGTCCGGCGGTGGTGCCGATCCCGTATCCCAATATCGCCACCACCTCAACCGCCATTCCCAATATTTTCAATCTGTTTACCATGGCAATGCCGGATCATAACCTGATGACGACTGTGCCTTTATCCAACGGCGATGAAGCGGGTGTGGCCATGGGGGTGGTATCGAGCATGATCATCGGCCCGGTGCGCCATATGTTCGGCAGTGTAAAGGTCTTTAAATCTGTGATGCCGGCCACCAAGATGTTATCTCCGACCGGACAAAACGGCATGGCGCTTAATGTGCCGGGCATGACGTTAAGCCCGTGTCAGGTAAAGGTAATGATTTTGTCCTGATTGTTTTAAGTAAAGCTTTATTTAAAGGCGCTAAATTGCCCTGACTTATCCAGATGTTTGCTTTCTCTGTGTCCGGTGCGCTGGTCGTTTGTTTGTGCCAGGTGATTGGCGGAGATCTGAAACGGCACCCGGGTAAAAACCTTCCTATTGATGGCTCCTTGCCCGAGTTCGGTTCTTAATTTGGTGCCCGGCTTGGCATCGCCGCGGCCCACCGCCTGAATATAATCCAGGCCTGAGCCTAAACCGTTAAAGTAGTCCTGGCTGGAGCTGTTTAACTTATGGTAAAGACCGGAGCCGGCCCTGGTGGGTAAAAAACCGTCTACCGCGGGCTTTTCCGGGCGACGGAGCGAGGTACTGGGCAGGTTCATTTCATTTAAGGTGCGAATTTGCAATTCGGTGGGGGTGACGCCGTTACGGGCAAAAATATCGTCTTTGGCTCCGTGGTTATCGCCGTAGGCATTACCCAGTTTAAAACTGGTGGCAGAATTTCCCTTATCCCGGACAATGCGTACCATCTGGTGATAATTGCGTAAAATCGGCTGGTAGTTCATAAGCCCGGCTCCCTGTACTTGGCTATAATACTTTGGCAAGTAAACGTTTAGACCCGGTTTATGGCGCCGTCGGCGTTTTTGCCTCGCCTGCTTTGCCATCACCTTTTTTATTGTCAGAAAAGGGCCACCTGATCAGTGTAGTTGAAATTCCATGTTTTTCTTCCAGCTGCCGGCTTTGAAAATTTGCCTGTGCCTGGTTGGGGTAGGGGCCAAGAATAAGCAAATACCAGTAACGTTGCTGATCGCTCACCTTGATAATATCCGGAGTTTGCGCCAAAGCATATTTTTGCCCCTGATCAACCGCTTGCGCTAACTGGCTAAACAGTCCCAGACGCAAACCAAAGTCCGCAGTACCCTGCTCCAGGGGGTTAAGTAAAGTGGCGGACATCAGCAAAGGTTTTTTTAATGAGTCCTGGTTAATCAAATAACCAAGGTGTTTATCAGCGCCGTCGCTGCCAGGTTGAAACTGGGGCAGGTAGAGGGTGAGCCCGGTTCCGGTGGCGAGTAAAACCACAAACAGGGCGGCGATGTTTTTTATCATTATGGTTAACACTAAAGTCCGTTTAGCCCTAATTTTATACCATATCAGGGGATTACACGAAAAAGGGTATATAATTCATCCGGGTTAACCCCTTTGCGGTTATAAACTCAAAAACAAAGTTCAACTAAAATATAAATAAGCACAGGAGTTGAGGTGGGTATGCACAGCAGAAACCGTTATTTTCCCATGATCGCCTATAGCGATGCCGGGCCTGAGCTAAGGGCTTTGTACGATGATGTGATGGCACATTTTAATGTCGATTTTGTGCTCAATTACTTTAAGGCCCAGGGTGGTAATATTGCCTTGTTAAAGGGAAACTGGGAAAAAATTAAGAGTGTGCTTTTTCATGGCACAGTACCCAGGCTGCTTAAAGAAGAAATCATCTACCGCATTTCCAAACAGCAAAACTGTCGTTATTGCATGTATGTCCACAGCAAGATCATTGAGGATTTACAGGCCAAAATACAGCGATTAAAAGGCAAAGATAAGAGCATAGGGCAAGCTTGTTATTTAACCCGGGAGCAGGAAGGTGCGGCTGAGCTGCTGGCCGCCATGGCGGCGGAAAAAACACCGGATACGCAAGTTTACTGTGATCAGCTCCTTGCTTTAGGCTTTAGCCAGGAGCAGGTACCTGAACTATTGGCGGTGGTTGATTTGACCTTCATGATAAATATGCAGGCCAAGGTTTCCGGTATAGCCGTTGATGAAGAATTACTGCATAAATTAGAACTTTAATCAAAAGCGACAGTTTTCCCGCGGCTCAAAATCCCTTCATTTTATTTTGCAGGGCAAATATGCTCTCCCCAGCCAAAGGGGATAAAAGGTTTATCCTTGTCCAGTTCGGCGATATCAGCCAGTCCCGGTTGCGCTGCCAGCGTAACGGGTTAAACCGCTCCGCCTGGCGCCGTTAAGCACGGGCCTTTGTGGTCTTGTCATGACGTATATTGCTCCCGGCACCTTGTTTATTGTCTCCGGCGCGGGGTTGATTGCTGTTGCCTTATCGGCTTTATTCTTAACCCAGGTCTCCAGAGTACAAAGTAATAACGGGCATATTCGGGATAATCTGTAACAGGTTTTCATGCGCAGGGCATACAGGAATAAAAATTCCGCCTGTACATGTCTGTCCATTACCCTGACAAGCTTATCGCCATTTCTACCACTTATCGGTAAGTGATGCTCTGATAATGCTTTTAGAACCTTTAAAGGTAAACTCTAGGTTAACACAATGTAACAAAATATTGCGATTGTAAACCTTTCTTGCTAGATTGAATAAACTGCAAATTTTTGCAGTTACATTACAAGGAGTTAAATATGAAAATAATAAAAGCAGGTGTTTCACTCGTTTTAGCATCAAGCCTATTACTCAGTACCAGTGCCATTTCAGCTAAAACCTATGTCACCACATGTGGATTTAATCCGACGCAGATTTTTGATCCGGTAGAAAGAGCTTACACCAGCAGCCAGGGCTATCAGCAGTGCCCTATGTATATTTATGTGAACGGGGTACGTTATAACCATATCTATACCTTGCATGATGGTCAGTGGGTAAACCCGTAACCCCTTGAAGTATCAACAGCCGGGAGCAGGCTGAGTTTGCTCCCGGCTGTTGATACTCTCTTTGCTGCAGGCAGCTGCCAATGGGAGTGACTGAAGCAATATGCCTCAGTCACTCCCATAGCATTTGGGGCTATAATGCTTTACCTTCCTTATCGACCGCATCAAGTTGATTGCCATCCGGGCCACCATCTCTTGGCGGAATCAAAGCATTGATTTCATTGCTGCCGGCCAGCGCACTTTTATCAGTCAGGGTGTGCAGGAATGCTGCGAGATAACTTATTTCATCAGCGGTTAAATTCTTGGTCGGATTATCATTGTTACGATCAGACTCAGCCCTTCTTGCCTCCTGAAGTGCCATCACACGCTCTTCCCCCTCACCAACAACACTCCGGCATTCTTCGTCAGTTAAACCCTTAAACTGGGGGAGTTGGCAAGCTTCGTTGTTTTCATAAAAGCCAATAAGGGAGCCATTGGTATCGTTATAATGTTCAATCACCCGCTCAAGTGTGGTAAAAACCCCTTTATCCCCATAAGGCGCAGTAATGCCTACATTTAACAAACTTGGCATTCTAAACTGGCCCTTGGCGTTACCGTCACTCCCGGCATGTATCCCCAGTTGCGGATACACAGGGCCACGGGTTGCTTCCGGGGTAAAAAAGACCCCGTCATGGCAGTTAGCACAGCCTGAGCCGGTATAGAAAAACAGTGCGCCGCGCTTTTGGGCTTCATTTAAACTGTCGCGGTTACCGTCGATATAATCGAAGAAGGGGTTATCGATAAAGAGGAATGACGCTTCATAGGCTGCTATTGCCCTGGCTATGCGCATGAAAGATATCTCTTCGCTGCCAAAGGCTTCATTAAAGCCTTGTGACCAGTCTTGTTCTAATTTGGTTGCAATATGGGCTCTGTATGACTGTGGCGATGCAAAGCCGGCGCTGCTGCCCATTTCGGCATCGGCCGTGACCGGAAAATGCGCTTGTGCAATAAGCAGTCTTAATGGGTCGGTATTATCAACTTGCTCTTTTAAGCTTGCTGTTACGTCTGCCTCTGGAGTTCTTACATCCGCTGTGGAAACAGCCCCGCTGGTCGATGCTTTACCACCAGATCCTTCTGTGGCGACCCGTTGATCCCAGAACATGCTATCAACCCAGAGGGCAGAATTACATATATGTGGCGAGTGTCGACCAACCAGGGGAACAGCATTACCATCAGAGCGACCTGGCCCCAGCAGATCAGGATTATCGGCATTAACACCTATGGGCAGTGAAAGGCCGTCGCCACCGCATCCCAGTGCCGGGTGGTGACAGGAAGAGCAGGAGGTATCATCGTTCTGGCTTAAGGATTTACTGTGAAAAAGACGCATCCCAAGGTCAATCAATGCCGGATCTTCTTGTTTTCTTAAGCGGGCGACATAAGCCCGAATATCTTCAAGTCCTTCTTTTAGCGTGTAGTCTTGGATAACCGTGTCCAGGCAGCTATCAAGCTTTTCTGCAGGCACTTCGGCAATGGTTCTGACGCCACAAACCTCTTGTAAATTTAAAATACCGGTCCTGAGTACAGATCCGTTGCGCATGCCGTCGTTGTCGGCATGCGCCAGGGTTTTGGCACTGTCGCTATTTGAGCGCGGACTGGTATTTTTTTCAGGATCAAATGCCACCACATGGTAGCTATAGCGGGTATTAACATCGAGTCCCTCATCGATAAAGGAAGTTCTGCGGGTGTTTGTAATGCGCTTGTTGTCACGAAAAACATGATATCCCTTGATATTATCCGCTCCCTGCGGCGCCTTCCAGGACAGGCGTATTTCACTGGCCGACAGGGTGTCGACAATAAGCTGCTGTGGCGGGGAGCTGATATCAGCCAGAGCGTCTCCGGCCAGCAGTAATGCCATAGGAGCAAGCAATTTGATCGCTTTTGCCCTGACCGGTTGTAATCTTGAATATATGTCCATAGATAGAATCCTTACATCTCTTATTTTGTAGCTTAACTGTTTTTCAAACCCGGAACTTACTCCCCAAACTCCGGTGATAACAGTGACGGTTTGATAGGTGTCAAAAGCCCGGCTTTTAACACCTGTATGGTAGCAAGCCGCTATGAATGCCGGGAATGGACGATTAAGAGAATATCGGGTACTTTTTGCAACGGCCGGGCATTAGAGTGTATGTACATCTTCAATATCATGCGGCATTTTCTCCAGTTGACGTTTAGAATCCCGGTAAGCATTAGGAGACTGGCCTTCATTACGCCGGAAAAAGCGAGCAAAATAAGCCGGGTCATCAAACCCCAATTGGTAGGCAATGTTTTTGATGCTATGCCCGGTAAACAAGAGTTTACGTTTGGCTTCCAGTATTAAACGGTCATGAACCAAGCCGGAAACCGTTTTACTCAAATTCGCCTTGGCAATTTCGTTAAGATGACGACTGGTAAGTCCAAGTACACTGGCATAATATTCTGCTGAGGTTTCCCGGGTATAGTTTTCTTCAATGAGTTGCTTCAACTGCTTGACGCGTTTGCTGTTGGCATTGTTTACCTTGTCGTGCAGGCGGTTACTTAAGCGGGTTAAAGCCGTCAACAGGGCGGTGAGCAAACTCCTGAGGATAATGCAGGCAGGGCGTGGCCGCTGATATTCCTGTTGCACGGCTTGTATCAGATGCTTCAAGGCTGGCAGCTCTTGCTCGGGGATCTCCAGGTAGGGACACGGAGAGTGCGGGGAGAGCAGTTCACTTTTTGGTATTACATTGAGGTAGGTGGCTGTTAAGATGTCGGCAGAGAAGGTGCAGACAGCCCCGCTAAAACAACTGTTTTCATGCCAGCGGTGCTGCTGGCCGGGATAAACCAGATAGAGACGATTTTTCATAAGCGGGTATGCGATATTCTCGATAGTGTGACTGCCAAGCCCTTGTTCGATCCAGATAAATTTGTAAGCTAGCTCACAAGGCACGCTTAAGTATGACCGGGCCATGGTCATGTTTTCAGGCTGATAATCCATGGTAAAAACGGACTCATCAGGTATTGGGCTGTTTTCATCGGGGTCAGGTGCCTGCGCAAGGGAATCTGATTGTGACAAACCATTATTTCCTTTAAAGATTATACTGATGATGATATCAGGGCTGCTGGTAAACGGACTTAATTGATTAAGTCTCCAGACCGGCATCGGCCCCGGGTCGATTTCATAGTTCTTAATCTATAAGCGACATATTCTAAGTCCAGATTAAATAACAATAAAAATTTCTCAAAAACAGCTAACAGACACGTCTGCAAAATTCGCCATACCGCTATAATAAAAGTTAATTTATTACTTATTAAAATCACTATTTTAAAAGATAATATATATTGATTTACCTCAAGAAAATCCTATTGATGTCCGGGCTTCTATATTATTCAGGGATTATACTGGAAATGCTGTAAGTTTATACTTTAGCATTTGATAACTGGAGCTTGATGGATACCACCACCGCCTTATTGCAAATAGCCGTCATTCTTATTCTGGCGCGGATTTTTGGTGAAATTGCCGGATATTTTCAAATACCGACAGTAATAGGTGAAATCCTTGCCGGGGTTATTTTGGGGCCTTCGCTTTTGGGCTTAATTCAGCCCGATGAACTGATCCGGGTTTTTGCTGAGGTTGGCATTATTCTGTTACTGTTCCAGATAGGGTTAGAAACCAATATCGGCAATTTGATCAAAACCGGCGCTAAGTCGGTGATTGTTGCCATCGGTGGGTTTTTTCTGCCGTTTATTCTTTGCTATACGCTCAGTTATTACGGCTTTGGCTTAAATATTCTCTCTGCCTTGATGGTTGCCGGCACCATGACCGCTACCAGCATAGGCATTACCATGCGTTCAATGAAAGATATCGGCCAGCATAATAGCAAAGAAGGCCAGATTATCTTAGGGGCCGCCGTACTCGATGATATTATGGGCGTAATTTTACTGGCTATTTTATTTGATTTTTCCATCACGGCTAGAATCGATATCACCAGCGCCTCACGCATCCTACTCTTTATGATGATCTTTTTCCTGGTGGCGCCAACCGTGGCCAAAGCCATCAGCTACCTGATCAGAAAATTCGAACCGCAAAGTTCATTGCCTGGTTTGGTGCCAACCACCATAGTGTCTCTGGTGTTATTTCTTGCCTGGTTATCCCATGCCATCGGTATACCGGAATTGCTCGGCGGCTTTGCGACCGGGCTGGCATTGTCACGCCGTTTCGTGATCCCATTTGGTATGGCGCTGAGGGTTGATGAAGACTTTTCCAATCATGTACACCAGCAAATGAAACCTATTATTCAGTTGTTTACACCGATTTTTTTCGTCTCGGTCGGGCTTTCTCTCAACCTGAGTGAGATTGACTGGACCTCGTCATTTTTCTGGTTTTTTTCCTTATCTATGACCGCCCTGGCGATCGTCTCCAAGCTCGGCGGCTCGCTGCTGCTCAAGGAAAAACTGGCGAGTAAAGTGGTGATCGGCTTAGCCATGGTGCCCAGGGGGGAAGTCGGTCTGGTCTTTGCGGAGCTGGGACGCACTGCCGGACTGTTCAATCATGAGATTTACGCCACCATAGTGATCGTAATCGCCTATACCACTTTATTTACTCCTTTTTGGTTGCGGCAGTTTTATAAACGCTTCGGACATCAGCTTAAAGAGGAATAACATAAAAGCTTAGCGCTTAGCAAAAATTGGAAAATAATGCCCGTTTCTGCAAACTTTGCATGAAAAACCACCTGACTTCATCAATCTAAGCTTTTATACCTGGGGTATATTCCCTTCAAAAACCAGCTAAAAGCCTTATTTTATAAGGCTTTTAGAGTTATTCGAGCTTAATTTAACGTAACGCTACGTAAAATCTGAAGTATCTCGCCTGGGATTACCCGTTAGATTTTACGTAGCGTACTGTTTTTATGGAAGGTATTGCACGATTATTGTTCAGCGCTGTTTTAAGAGAAATAAAGCTTCATTCTTGACTATGGTTAATCCAATTCTTTTAATTTTTTCTTTCGTCCGGATAAATGTCTCTCCCTGGAGTCGCTTTCAATATATCTGTCTGTGGTTTGCATCGAAGAGTGACCGGCATCGTCACGCACATGCTCCCGTGGTCGGGTTTTAACATCTTCAGAAATCCCGGTATGACGCAGCCAGTGTACTGTAGCCAGTTTCAAATCTTCGGCATCTTCTGCCAGGCCGTCGTTTTTCATGCGCTGGTAGCTGTTATCAAAGCATAATTGCACTATCGAACGTATCTGGCGTGTGCTGGTTACCGGACCTTTGCCTTTTTGCTTGGCTATCAGCGGCGTATGATCGCCCAGGGTTGGCATAGCCGGTAGATTCAGGAAGCTGCGGTAACGTTTCAAGGCGGCGATCATTTCATCGCTGACGGTAATTTTACGCGATTTATTGCCTTTGCCTATCACATGCAGCCACCAGTTACCGTCGCTGTCGCGCTGGAAATCTCCCATGGACGGTGAAGATCTTTCATCCGCCACCAGCTCAGAAATCCTTAAATACATGCCCAACAAGCAGTTTAAAATAAACAGCGAACGCTCGTGTACTTCCGGGTCTTCTGCAGCCATAAATTCAACGGTTTCAATGATATAATCCCACTGAAGGTTGCTTATCCGGCGTACCGGTGCGCTTTGCTGGCTTTTCAGCATAAACTTGCTTTTTTGACGGATCAAAAGTACGGGGTTAGCCTCGATTAGCTGCTCCTGGATCAGGAAATTGAAAAAAGAAGACAATACCGCGAAAATTGACTGGACAGAAGCCTTGGATAATTCAAAGTCTCTGATATCCGGGCTCAGGCCTTTTTTGTTGTCGAGCTTAGATACCGAAGCGACAAAGGGGCGCCAGTCAGGATTTGGAATACGCAGGCCGTTTTTGGATTTGAAGCGGCCAACGTTTTTGGTGCCGATCCAGTGCTTGGGGGGCGCTTGGCAAAAATGAATATAGCTTTCGATGTCTTCACGTTTAAGCGCCTGGACATTCTTGCGGTGGACCAGCCAGGACCATTGCAATAAACGTTCGGTTTCACGCCGGTAGACATTGAAGGTGGCAGAGCTGCCGTTGTAGCTGTAAATAAATTTCCAGGCATATTCGTATTCGCCATTGGCCAGCTCGGGATCAAGTTCGCTATCTGGGGATAAAGCAGAATTGATAAACGGACCGGCATTAAAACTTTTTAACTGGAACGGGTTGTCCAGATAAGTGAGATTGTCAAAAACAGGCAAAGGTTTTATTTTCGCAGAGAGTGTCGGTTTAGCTGCCATAAGTTATTGAAGCCTTGGTTTTTCTTATTTTGCCAGGATATAGGGCCTAGTGTACCCGGATAAACACTCAATGGCAATACTTCCGATAATAACAATTATCGGAAGTATTGCGGGTGTTTTCAGATAGCCACAAAAGCCCTGTTTGTTGCCTATGCTTTAAGAAAAAGTCATCTGCCGGCAAGCTAAGCTTTAATGATATCGTTAACTTCATCTGCTGCTTATTATTAGCCTTGCTAAATTTCCTCTGCCTTAGCTGGTGCTTTTAAAATAGGTCTTAGCTCTATTCAGTGCCCGCTTGCCTGGCACTTCTTACCAGTTCAGAGAAGTACCACTTCTATAACCTGTAAGATAAGCCTGTGATGAACTTGCCAGGATTCAACATTCAAGTACAACGGAAATATTGACTATCCCGGTATCCATGTCATATTTATCTTAGATGGTTTGAGACAGGATAAAACATGCAGATCTCACTCCCCCTTGAACTTGAAGCCAAAATCAAAGCCAAGGTTGAAAGTGGTCTATATGATGATGCCGGTGAAGTGATCCGTGAAGCGCTGCGTTTTATGGACAGCCATGAAAAGTGGCTCAGTGAGGTCAAACTTTCCCGGTTAAGGGAGCAGATGTTGCCGGCACTCAACCAGCTTAATAGCGGCAAAGGACTTGAGCTCTCTACAGAACAAGCCCTGACTGCATTTTTTCAAGAGCTTCAAGACTCGGCTTCGATAAATGATGGCTAGCTATACCTTGCTCATGTCACCAATCGCCCACCAGGATCTGCAAAAAATAGTTCAATATGGCTCCCTTAACTGGGGGCAAGCCCATGCTTCACAATACCTTAGCCGCTTTAAATCCGCTTTTCTGCGGTTAAACCTATCACCGGAAAATGGCATCAAACGTGATGATATTATGAATAATTTATATGTCTTTCCGGTGGAAAAACACTATATCTTCTATCAGATCTTAGAAAATAAAATAGAGATCATTCGCATTCTTCACGCCAGATTAGATCCGCAAAGAACATAAGCGGGAATCTCCAGCTTTCAGGTGAAACAGAAGATTCCCGCCAATACTGCACACTTTATTTATTCAGTACACAAGGTAAACTTGCCCGGTCACTGCTGCAAACCCGGCCCGGTAAACCCGGACTGATCGCTTCACCCTTGGCCCATTGTGCTTTGATAACATTGGTGACCGTGGTTTTTAGATCGATCAGCGCTTCACCGTAAACGATTTCCTTGTCCAGGTTGAGCATGGTATAACCGTCCTGATCGCCATTGCTTGGATCGGCGATATAATCACTCACCGCTGCCACTATCACGTCTTCATCTTTTACCGGCGTGATATTACCTGATTTATCAATCAGGCTTAATTCACTGAAACTATTATTTTTTACGTCATGGCGAAAGGCTAATCCCGAGCTTTGCAACCACCAGCCGTTGCCGGTCCAGTCTTCTATGCTGTGGGCTATGGTTTGCTTAAGCTGTATACCGCTCATTTCTATTAAACGGATACTCACCGGGTACTGAAAAATACCATTGATGTACCAGTTATTAAGCTCACTGCCTGCCGGAATATTCTGGTTCAGCCTCAGGCTGCCGGAATTGATCAGGGCTATCTGCACCTTACGCTCGAGCTTGATATCATCAAAAGCACTGACCATGATATCGGCAATACCGGCTCCCAGGTTGGTTTCATAGCGGCGGATCTCCAGCTCTTCGGCAATAAGGTCAACATCGGTTTTACCTATCACCTTCAGCAAACAGCTTGGTTCTTGCTGATGCTTGTCGCAATACTCTTTCTCATAACGTTTAATCCAGTGCTGTGTGCGTTTGGCAACCGCATCATCCGAGGCTATGGTAGAGTCTTCAACAATACTGTATCTGTGGCTGATATCTACCTCTCCCGAAGCCGAGACTGTCACTTTAGCCACGGCCGCGCTGCGAATATCGGCATCGGCTTTGATCACACAAGATTTTGCATTGCCGACATCAACACATATATGTTGGCGGTTATGCTCATGACCGCCGAAAATAACATCAGGGCCGTTTTCACCCAGCTGCCTGAGCAGCTCGGCATCTTCTGAAATCCGTAAATGGGTCAGGGCGATGATCACCTCGGCCCCCTGCTCTTTTAAGGCGCTGATATTTTTTCTCGCTACCGCCAGATAATTATTGTCAATGGCGGCATACTCAGGGATCGCCATATCCGTGGTGATGCTGAACAGGCCGACCTTAACGCCGTTAATCGTTGTTACCGCATTGCTGAGCAACGATTTATTGAACCCGGCGCTGCTGTTGCTGGCGTTTTTATCCAGGGTAACATTGGAGCCGAGCCAGTAAAAGTCAGATTCTTCAATGCGTTTAGCCAGCATAGGGCCGTATTTTTTTGCCGACTTATCAAATTCATGGTTGCCAAAGGTCACATAAAGGCGATCATCAAAACCGGAAGCCTCGCCATCGAGCTGGTTCATCAAATCTATCATTTGCTCGCCTTTATATTGCGTGCTCATAGACGAGGGAAACAAAAAGTCTCCGGCATGCAGCAAGAGTACATTTTCATTATCTGTGCTTAATTGCTCCCGCAAGGTACGCAGGCGCGCCATACCGCCGGATTTTCCGGCATCTGTGCCTTCAATATTATAAATATCGTTCACCGCCAGAATGGTAAACTGGCGTTTTTGTTGTTCTGCCCGGTTTTGGCTGCCGGTATTTTCCCCAGTTAAAGTACTGCAAGCACCTAATGTCAGTACAGATGCCAACAGTGTCAATTTCAGCCATGTTTTTTGCACCATAATAAGCCTTTCCCCATAGCGGTTGCTGCAGCTTTCACCAGCAGCAAAATGATTATCAAATGAAATTTATTTTTTAAAGTTAAGAACAACTTAGATTTGTTTAATAGTGTATTCGTTATTCGCGCTAATAACCATTTTTTTTCCTGCGCTCACTATCGCCTGCTATCCGTGAAAATAGCGCTGCGCCGTGATTTTATGCTGCTAAAATTAACATGTGCCGGCAACAAAACGCAGGCACAGGGAAACGATATTCGCGTAGCTGACTGAGGGCTGTGACGATGAAAATTAATCATATTCTGGTGATTATGGATCCCACCACAGAAGAGCAACCGGCTTTATTAAAGGCCATTCCCCTGGCAAAAAGATGTCATGCCGCCGTAGAGTTATTTTTGGTGGTGCACCACAGTGCCCTGACCCCGAGTTGGCTCAACCGGGAGCACCCCCAGGAACATGTGATTGCCGAATACCTGAAAACCAAGCAGCGTTGGCTCGACAGCTATTTAACTTTAGGGCTCAAGGAAAATATCGCGATCAGCTCTGAAGTGCGCTGGCATAAACCCCTTCACCGGGAAATTTTGAAGAAGATATCCGAGTCGGGCACCGACCTGGTGGTTATTTCAACCCACCAGCATAGTGCAATTGAACAATTAAACTTTAGCGCCAATGACTGGCATTTTCTTAACACCTGCCCTGTGCCTTTATTACTGGCCAAGGCCAATGGCCGGGAAAAATACCAAAGCATCATGGCGGCGGTTGATCTGAAAAAAAGCACCAGGGATGAGCCCATCTTGGACAGAGAAGTTCTTGATAGTTGCGTGATGTTAGGTGACATGCTCGATGCCAAAGCACATGTCAGCCATATTTATGATCCTAAGGGGCATGAATTATGGCAAGGCAATAATCTTTCCACCTCAGGGCTTAACATTCCTTCTTATGTCAGCCCGGTGCCGCCACAACAACTGGAGGCCTATCACAGAACCGAGTTTTTCCGTTTAATCGATCATTATGCCTTTGAAGATAAGCACATTCATCTTGATACCGGCATTGCCGGCAACCGTTTAACCCGAAGCATTATTAAACACAAAATAGATCTGTTAATCATGGGGGTACGCAATCATTTCGGTTTTATCGGCAATACTACAGAGAAAATCGTGGATCATGTCAATTGCGATATTCTAGCCCTGAAGGCGAAAAACCAGGCCATTGAGCATTAAAACATGGCTCATCCTGCGGCCGATCTTTTATTAACGGTTTAAACAGCAAGCATTATCGCCAGCTTAATACCAGGTAGCGCTGCTGATGATCTTTTTCTACCAGCAGCAATACCGACTTATTGCTGCGGCTCTTATCTATTGCCCGTTTAAATTCACCAGCGGTATCAACATCTTTACGGTTTACCTGTAAAATAACCGAGCCGGACTCTATGCCTGCCATGGCCGCCACAGAGCCGGGAATGATCCGGGTGACCACCACACCTCTGCCCGGGGTGACATCATATTTCCTGGCAAGATAGGGGGTAATGGATTCAACATGTAATCCCAGCTCTTCACTGCTTTGAATTTCGGCTGCCGTTTTTTGTGTTTTACTTTGCTTGCCTATTTTTACCTGGATTGCTTGTGTTTTACTATTTCGAATAATGGTTATTGCTTCTTTACTGCCGGGAGCTGTCATCGCCACCAGGTTACGGAAGGTGCCGACATCGGAGATCGCTTTATCCTGATAAGCGGTGATGATATCACCTTGCTTTAACCCGGCTTCATCTGCCGGCGAATCAGGAATCACCTGGGAGATCAATATGCCGTCCTGACCGTCAAGCCCAAATGATTCTGCCAGGGCTAAAGATAAGTCCTGGATCACTAACCCCAGATAACCCCGGGTAACCTTACCCGAAGCAGTCAGTTGTTGGGCGATACTTTTTGCCAGATCGATTGGCACGGCAAAACCTATGCCCATATAACCACCGCTTCTTGAAAATATCGCGGTATTTATCCCCACCACTTCGCTGTTAAGATTCACCAGGGGACCGCCGGAATTGCCGGGATTAATAGCAGCATCGGTTTGAATAAAGTCCTCGTAATCGTTAAGCCCCAGGCTATTGCGTCCTATGGCGCTCACCACACCGACCGTCAGGCTGTGACTTAAGCCAAAAGGGTTGCCTATGGCCACCACCCACTCACCGACTTCTAAACTTGATGAGTTCCCCAATACCAGGGGCGGTATATCAGTAGCCTTGATTGCCAACACGGCAAGATCTGATTGCGGATCACTGCCGGTAATTTCAGCGTAAAACTTACGCCCGTCTTTGAGCGTCACTTGAATATTGTCGGCATTTTTCACCACATGGTAATTGGTCAGAATATAACTCTTATCGCCGGATGAGTCTTGCTTGTTGGTAAAAATAAAGCCGGACCCCTGCCCCATAATTTTTGGATGATCTTTAGGTAGCTTGGGGTGTTGAAAGCCGCGAAAGCGATCGCCAAAAAATTCGTTTAAAAAGTCCTCGCCAAAAGGCCAACCATCACCAAAAGGAGAATAGTACCTGGGGTCTGAGCGTGATATCGCCTTGCCCTCCACCTGAATAAAGACCACAGAGGGTGATACCGCACGCGCTATTGACGCAAAGGCTTTACCGGTTTGTTGCAATGACTTGATTTCATTGTTACTTGTTTGCACCGGGGTCATAAAAAACAGTAATAGAAATAATAAGGAAGTGGCGGGAATGCTGACGCTGACTCTTTTCATACCTGCTCCGTATTGATCAAAGGATGAAGGCAGTGACATCTGTTTGCCTGGCACAGTGAGCAGCCGGGCAAGCTGTCTCATTGAGTATAGTGTCTCTTAGGAGTTAATGGAGAGTTTCAGACACTTCCTTGGTAAATATCTGATTGCTAATCATGATTAATAAACTTTTCCCTTGTTCATGTCTTTTCTGAACGGCAATTTTAAACACCACCAGTGAGACATTATTGTCTCACTGTTATTTTACCTGTATGATACGCATGTGTCTCACTATTTATGCAAAGGAAAACCAATGAAAGCCGTACTCATCTGCTATCAACAATTCCCGGGAGCTGCTTTATGATGTCAGCTACGCAGCTAGGTATCCTGGCTATTATTCAACGTTTCCCGGTGAAATTAATCTGCACCTGGCTGCTGGTCGCACTGGAAAATGTCCTCTTGGCCCTGGTGCCTCTGTATATAGGCTTTGCCATCGACGATTTACTTACCGGCGGCACAAAAGCACTATTGTTTGTCGGGGCATTGCTGGTATTGCTTACCCTGATCTCTGTGCTCAGGCGTATTTACGATACCCGGGTTTATGGCGATATCAGGGTATCTTTAGGCATGGCCGTCGATAACCGGCATGATCTGCAGCCGGTTTCGGTAAGAAACGCCCGGCTGGATATGGGGGGAGAATTAGTGGACTTTTTAGAGCATGAACTGCCGCAACTGATGACGGCGGTGATCCAGATCACTGTCACCCTGGTCGTACTTGGCAGCTTTCACTGGCAGCTGGCCACTGCCGCCCTGGCACTGACCTTGGCAATGTTGTTTATTTATGGCTTGTTTGATAGGCGGTTTTACCTACTAAACGGCAAGCTTAACGGGCAAATGGAAAAACAGGTGGCAAATATTAAAGCAGGTTCAAGGCCCTTGCTGGCTCACCTTCTGCGGTTGAAAAAGTATCAAGTCAAGCTTTCCGACACCGAAGCCCTGGTGTACGGGCTTATTTTTTTGCTGGCATGCGGTTTTGTGGTGACCAACTTATGGCTGGCAGCAGGATTATTAGAGCTGAGCAGCGGTAAAATCTTCTCCATTGTCAGTTATTCCTGGGAATATGTTGAAGCGGCAATTTTATTGCCCGTATCCCTGCAAACCTGGTCGAGGTTAAAAAATATCAGCCAAAGGCTTAACGGCCCCAGGCAAGTGCAAGAGCCTGCGCAAACAGATACCAGTGCTTAAGCTCCCCGGTATTGCTGCGGCTATATGATAAATAAAGCGCCTTTATTGTTGCAACTGCATTGGGAGCAGGCCCTTTATTCGCCTTGTTGAGGAATAAATGTTTCAATATAGGCTTGGCCGCCGTCATCACAACGCCTGGCATAAACAGACAACTCCTGCCGCTTGTTATTATTTGCCGGCAACAATTCAAGGACATAGACCATATCGGTTAACCGGCTAACTTTTAGCGGCAAAGGAGCCACCGCCTGGCGCAGCTCATCAAAACCAAGAATAAAACCAGGTCCCGCCAATGCCCAATCCATACCTCTTTGGTCGGTGAGAATTTTCCCACCGGTTTTCAAGCAGCCAAGATAATTTTCCAGCATCTGGTAAAAGTGGTATTGGCAACAGCTAAAAGAGGCGAGATTGTTATCGACGATATAGTCAAACTGGTTTTGTTCAAAACAACCGGCAAAGTCCCGGTGATATTTGTTGGTCACATATACCTGGTAGCCTTTAAGCTTTAAAGACTCGGCAAAATGCTTTTCGGACCCGGAAACCGTGACACCGTCAACCACCAGACCCCGAGGGATAAACTTGGCGGCAAGCTGGGAATTACCGACACCTACATGTAATATCCGGCTGCCTTTGACAATTTGCTTTTCGGCAATCATGGTCTCAAGTACCGCTTCAATTCGCTGCTGATCTTCCGTGGTTTCCCGGCAGGAATAATCCACATAAAGGTCAAAGTTAACGGCAAGCCCGGGGTGCTGTAAGGCGCCGCAAAAGGACGGGCAGTTGCTAAAGTTATGATCTGACATGGTATGCTCCGGTTAACCAGGTTAATTGTATATTGCTGCGCCTGTAATTTCTCAAACGGCTGGCATATTTCATTTATTCCACCCAGGCTCGGTACATCAGCCGGTTTGTATCCGGGTTGCTGATCCCTGAGCGGGCATGTAAACACTTGAGATTATCAACAATTAAAAAATCTCCCGGCACCATTAAAAATTCAAAATGGTGCCGGCTGCTCTGTTCGATCACTTGTTCCACCTGTATCAGGGTTCTCATCATCTTTTCGGATAAGCTGATATCCTCACTTGCCAGAGCACTAGCTATGCTATAACGCCGCCAGTTCAGGGTATTGTCACTCAATATCGTCCGCCAACTGACGCCTCCGCCAAGATAATCCGCTATTTGCCAGGGCACAGGCTCTTGTTCCAGCAGGGAGATTTGCTGTGAGCTAATGTCGCCGTGCTCAAGCAGACTTCTAAAACCGGTAATATCCAGTAAGCGGGAGCGCCCTTCTCCCCGGCTGTCTGCCCGTACGCACTGCATAGTCACATAACGTACCGGCACCAGGCGGTCGGCGCCGTCGATGTGCAATTTTTCACTGAGTTTGGCAACGGCATCTGTTGTTTTATTCTGGTTGTTGATATCTGTTTGTGGTTGTACATGGTGAATGAGCTGTGCCCTGGGAGTATTTTCATCAAATGGCCGGGCGACCAGTTTCCCCAAGCTGCGGTTTAATGCCACCAATAAACGGTAATGATCATCAAACTGTAACCCTTTGATCAGCACGCTATAGGGAGGGTGTTGCAAGGCGCTTTTGATCAACTCCTGCAGGGTGTCAAATTCATCCGGACAGCTACCCCGTAAACAGTTATAAGCATCCAGTTGAATTTGCGCCTGGTAGTAATCCCTGTTGCTATAGGGGGTCATTTGTTCGCTGGCCGATAACAGCCTGGCCGCTTTGTTATCTGCCACCTGGATAATGGCACTTTCCGGTAAAGATCTCATGATATTGATAACTTTGATTAAAAAACATCCATGAATATCTACATTACAGACCATAAATGCACAGATAACAATAATATTACTGCAGGAAAAACGATAAAAATATCAGAGAAACAAGCTCTTAATCTAGCTGTGGATTCACCTTGGGGAATTTGGAATCGCCCGGTGCATGTACTAGTCTTAACATGAGCCAGATAAATACAATGCGAAGCTTTACCTGGCGTAAAACAATTAAGCAAGTTAACTGAAATAAACCAGCCAGGCGCAGGAAGCGACATCATGCAACAGCACACCGAATATCAAAGCTATATATCGTCTTCAACTCCTGAGGCTGTGTGGTTAAGCCTTATGCTGGCCATGGCCTTTGCACTCTGCTCTCTTGATAGCAGCGCCGCTACACTACCAGAAAATATCAAAGTGAACCATTTGGCGCCCCAGGAAGGTAAGGTCACTAAGAAATTACAGCAGCAACTGGATCACAGTCAGCATTTGGCGCAGATGAACCGGGCCGAAGAAGAAGCCGAAATCACCGCCAAACCGCTTGTTTTTATCCCCAATATCACACTGACCAATGAATTAGGGCAAGAAGTGGCGCTGATGGATGATGTCATCAAGGATAAAATCGTAGTGATTAACACCATCTACACCCGCTGTACCACGGTTTGCCCCGTGATGGGGGTGCAATATACCCGGCTGCAGCACATGTTAAAGCGCCGTTTCGGCAAAGAAAAAGTACTCCGGGATGTCTTATTATTATCCGTCAGCATAGATCCCGTCAATGATGAACCGAATCAGCTGCGCGCCTTTAAAAATAAGTTTAAGGGAGGCCCGGGCTGGACTCTGTTAACCGGCTCCAGGGCCAATATTGATAAATTATTAAAAGCTACCGGCCTTTTTACCCCGGATCTGCAGGAGCATACCCCTATTACCCTGGTGGGGCGCGTCAGCCAAAACTCCTGGACCCGGCTTTCCGGGCTTGGCTCTCCCCGCCCGATAGCAAAACTTGTCGATACCCTTATCAACAGTCCGCCGCCTCTGGCAGCAAGCCATATAGATTCCCCTAAAGACCTGAGTCCGCAACAATAAAGGAAATCCTTATGTCGGTATTGATAGCTGCAACCAGAGTAAAATCCAGGCTAACATCGGTATTTTTCGCCCGTGTGCTGCCAATGGCGGCCTTGCTGTTCATCTTTGGCGCCCAGGCCGGCTCCGGGGGAAGTGAAAAACCGGCCCGGCAGTACTTTACCGATGTCACCCTGATAAACCAGGCTGGCCGGCAACAGGCATTATATACGGATCTGCTACAGGATAAGGTGGTGATCATTCATTCTTTTTTTACCACCTGTAAAAGCGCCTGTCCGGTGTCCATGAAGCTGATGACCGGTATTGCGCAGCGCTTTGCCGATGACATGGGGAAAAACTTATTTATTTTATCTTTTTCATTGGATCCCGAAACAGATACGCCGCTGAAACTGCAAGCCTATGCCAGGGAGCTCAACACCGGCCCCGGTTGGCAGCTTATCTCAGGTAGCAAGGAGAATGTTGAATTTGCCCTGAAAAAACTCGGTCATTATGTTGATGACATCGAAGATCATAAAAATACCCTGATCCTGGGAAACGAAGCCACCGGCTTATGGAAAAAGGCCTTCCTGCTGGCTAAACCCGATGCCCTCGACTCCCTGATACGGGAAGTGTTAACAGATAAATTACCTGTGACCGCTGCCCTTGACTGATCTAATACGCCAACCAGGAAGCAACAGCAAATGAGCAAATTGATGCCTTTTGTACTGGCCATACTGGCAAGTATGTTTTGCCCGGATACCACTGCCCTTATCGTCACCACGGCAAAAGAAAAAAGTGCTGAATTAACCCCCCAGCAGCGCCGGGGGCAAGCCATCTACCTGACAGGGAAAAGCCTTTCCGGACGGGATATTGAGGCCAGGCTAGGCAGCGGAGCAAGCCTGCCGGCAAGCTTGATGCCTTGTGTGAACTGTCACCAGCATGACGGCAAGGGCACCAGAGAAGGCGGTGTTTCACCTGCGGATATTCGCTGGTCGACCCTGACCAGGCCCTACGGCACTACAGATAACACAGGTAAAACGGCCCCGGCCTATGATCGCAAATCGATTAAAAAAGCCATTAGCCTGGGAGTGGATTCCGGGGGCGCCCCCCTGAGTCAAATCATGCCCCGTTACCAGCTCAGCCACCAGGATATGGAGGATTTAGTCGCCTTTTTAACTGGCTTGGGCAGTTACCGGGTAAGCGGCGTTTGGCAGGATAAGATCCGTATCGGCATTATCTTGCCGAAAAAAGCCTTGCCGCAAAAGTCACAAAAAGGCTCAATAGCAAAATCACAGGCGATTAAACAACTGCTTAACAGTTACTTTCGCGAAATCAATCAGCAAGGTGGTATCTACCAGCGGGAAATCGAAGCCGTTTTTATCCCGGGGCCGGCAGATTTTTCCATACAAGCGCTGGCCCGGTTCAGGCAAGCCTTAATAAACAGCCAGCTATTTGCCTTTGTTGCCAGCGAGCTCAAAGAAATAGAAAAACTGGTCGCAGAATTTACCCTGAGCTCAGGCATCCCCGTGATCGGCGCATTCTCTCCAAGGCCTGAAACACAATTTCCCCTCAACCCGAATATCTTTTATTTATTATCGGGTCAATCCCGGCAGTTATCCGCCCTGCAAAGCTTCAGCCGGGGAGATTATTTCAAACAACATTCAAACGCAGAAAACAGCCCGAAGCAGCAAACATTAAAGCCAGTGATTTTAATCGAGGCAAGTGCCGGTTATCTGCCGCTGAAACAGCAGTTCAGCGCAGAGGAAAATCATATCGTTTTGCTCGATACCATGCTCTCAGATAAAAAGCTCAAAGACATCTTAACCCGGCTGAAACAACAAGATTATAACCTGGTTTACCTGCTGGGCTCATCTGTGAACCAGCAGCGCTTTATCAGTCAGGCCAATGCCCTTGCCTGGTGGCCTTATGTGATGCTGCCGGGCAGTCAATTTGGCAACGCGTTACTCGCCAGTCCATTGAAATTTAATGAAAAGATTTTCATTGCCCTGCCGAACCTGCCTTTTGATTATAAAAAAGGCGGCATCGCTTTATTTCGGCAGTTGTCACAAAAATATCAGTTAAGCCCGGACTACCAAAACAGTCAGTTATTGGCACTCGCCTCAGCCATTTTACTGCGCCAGGGATTGATGACCACAGGACGGGAGCTGACCCCGACAAAGCTCATCGCCAATATGGAAGGGTTATACAAGTTTGAAACCTCGCTGACCCGGCCGATAAGTTACGGTCCTAACCGCCGCCTGGGCACCTCGGGCGCTTATGTGGTTTCCCTGGATTTAGTGAATAAAACCATAATTCCGGTATCAAACTGGCTGGAAGTTGAATGAAAGGCCAAAAATCAGACTTGATAGAATAAGGAAAGACAGTGATCACTCTGACAACCAAGACTATGGATTTGAATGAAGTCAATGTCATTTTACATGTCGATGATATCGGCATGGTCCAGGGCGGCATCAGTGCTTTTGCCAAACTGTTTCGCAGCGGAAAAATCATCTCCGGTTCGTTAATGGCCCCTTGCCCCTGGTTTGCTTTGGCGGTCCAGTTACAACAAAAACTCCCCGAAGCGGACTTGGGCCTGCACTTAACCTTAACCAGCGAATGGGCCGGCTACCGCTGGGGACCTGTAACACCGGTGGCAAAAAACTCCGGTTTAACCGATACCAGTGGCCGATATTTCCACCCATGTAATCTTGATGTCTGTGAGCAGGCCAGCATTGAAACGGTCACAACCGAGCTCAATGGACAAATTGAACTGGCGCAAAACCTGGGATTTGTCCCCAGCCATCTCGACGGTCATATGTTTACCTGCCAGCAGGCCAAGTTTTTACCGGTACTGCTGGATTTGGCGCTGGAACATCGTATCCCTGCAGTCTTTAGCCGGCAACAGTTAAATAGCTTGCCTGCAAAAGTTTGTCATCACTGGGACAAACGCTTAAAGCAGCTGGGGTTACCTGTGTTTGACAGTATTTCCCGACTGCCGCTAAATAAAGGCGAGCAGGTAGTCAAAGCCTTTTTCAGTCACCTGCCCGCAGGACTGCATTATTTATATGCCCATCCGGTAAAACCGGGGACAGAATTGGCGACTATCACCTATCAGGCGCAAGACAGGGTGGCGGAGTATCATGCTTTGATGAACTTTGACCTCGGCAAACTGACAGCCTCCATGAATATTAAGCTCAGATCCTTTAAAACCCTGGACGGTTGAAGGTTAAACCCTTGTTATTAAGACAAGGCAGTCGCCATACACGGTTACACTTGTGTTTTATTCATATATGCCATTGACTTATCCGGGATCCCTACCTAAGTTCAACTAGGTAATGTTTAAAAATGGGCACAAAAACAACCTTATTTTAACTGTGCTCTGCTGCTGCAATGCCCTCTTTTTTGAACGCCCGTATCCAAAGGAACTGTGAATATGGACTTTAGCCAACTGACAACACAGCAACGCAAAGCTTTTGATTGTGACGGATTTCTGGTGGTCGCCAATGCCCTGTCAAAACAGCAGGTCAGCGCACTGACAGAAATTACCGATAATAAAGCCCGGGCTTTTCTCGACAAACATGATGTGCCGCTAAGGGCGGAGTATAATCAGCTCGATCTCAGGCCGGGTTTATTGAAATATCCCGAGACAATAGAGCTGATCACCAATGCCAGCACTGTGCCTTTAGTGACCCAGCTGCTCAGCCCGAATATTCATTTGCATTCCACCGCGCTTATTTACAAACGCCCGAGCGATCCCAACTTGCCGCCAATGCGCCGCGGCTGGCACCGGGATATCCGTATCCCCCGGGACTTAGGCCACAAGAATCTCCCCCGGGTGGGGATAAAAGTATGTTATTGCCTGACCGATTTCCATGAAAAAAATAGCGGCTTAACCTTACTTGCCCGCGGCAGCCAGGAGCTCAACGGCCCCCTGGTGATACCCAAAGGAGCAATAGACCCCCAGGGCCTGGAAATTTGCGACCTCAAACTCAACGCCGGTGATGCCTTTTTATTCGATAACCGCATCTACCACACCGCTTCCCCGAACCGCAGTACCCGCGTCTCTAAGGTGCTGATGTTCGGGTATGCCTACCGCTGGATGAAACAGGAAGTTTACCTGGACAATCGGGATCAAAAACGCTTGCGATCTTTTGATCCCGTGACCCGGCAATTGCTGGGGGGTTATACCGACATCGATACCCCCGCCTGGGCATTGCAGACCTGGGCAAAGAAAAACAAGGTTGACCCCGAGCCAGTCCCCTGGCATATCGAAACACAAGAATAACCCCGATAATTAACGGATGAAACACCATGAAAAAGCAAAAACTTGCCCCCAGGGCCTTTAACCGCGAAATCTATCATGATGTGCCTGAAAACGTTTTTTATGGCACAGATGACGGCGATCAGGACGGTAGTTTTGGAGAATTCAAAGAATTTGAACATCACTATTATCAGGTCGAGCCCAAACGCCGTGATAATATCCATATGATCAGCGTGGTCGGCGGTTTATATGGCCTCAACCTGCTGCCCTTATGGCGGCCAAAAAAACTCACTTTTTTTGATATTAACCCGGCAGCAATCAGCTATTTCCATCTCATCCGCAACAACTGGCTGAGCAGCGACAGTCAGGAAGTGTTTCTGCAACGGTTAACCGATGCCGACTACCCGGTAGAAAATGAGCAACAGGCCTTCATCCGTGAGAATATCCGCTTGAAACAAGAAGGAAGGTTGCCCCGCACCCGGGGCTCGAGCAAACGCTCCTATCAGCAAAGCTGGAAAATAGCCCTGGATAACTTCCAGCTTACCAAGGACATCTTAAAAAACACACCGACGGAAATTCGCACTGAGCCCATGGAAAGCGGCTCTTTCAGCCGCTATATCCGCGAGCAGGACAACCTGTGGATTTACGCTTCCAACATCAGCCAATTTCATTTTTTTGAGCTGGAATTTAACGATCCCGCCAATGTGGTCATTTTGCAGATCATTCACCCGGAATTACCGCAATTGCTTGATCTGAGCGATATGGCAGGCAAGCCGGTCAAATTAAATGTCGAAATTCCTTTGAGCGCAGAATACCTGGCACAGACCGAATCGGTTTAACCTTCACCAGAGAAAAGCACAACAGCACAGACAGATAAGGGACACACTCCATGCATAAAACTCGTATCCAGACCAATGCCGCCGCACCTGTGCTTGGCACCTATTCCCAGGGCATCCGTGCCAGTGGCGATATTATCTTTTTATCCGGGCAAACCGGGCGTAATGAAGACGGAGAAATGGAAAAAGGCATTGAAGCGCAAACCCACAGGACACTGGCTAATATTGATGCCGTACTCAACAGTGCCGGTTGCACCCGGGGAGATATCGCCAAAGTCACCTTATTAATGGCAAATATTAAAGATTATAAGGTAATAGACCAGATATATGCCGCCTGGCTGCCGGGAGATACGGTGACTCCGGCAAAACCAACCCGTACCGCCTTTCAGGTTCCGGCCCTGCCGGCAGGTGCACTGTTAATGATAGAGGTAACGGCGATCAGTCCGACATAAGCAGAAGGTTAATCAAGTCATGAATTGACCTGAATTTCAGCGCCAATATATGACTTGCTTTAAACACAAAGCAAAACCGGGACAATTTCAGGCCAGGCTAGGCTGCATAGAAAAATTCCCGGCAAAAATAATTACGACCGTTATCGCTGTTTTTATAGACATTAAAAACAGATATCACCAACACCCCTTGTTTCACCCAGCCGTGCAGGCTGGCTTTAATTGAGGGGAAATCAAAGTTGGCAGAAAATTTATTTCCGATAGAAATGTCATTGTCAAAAAAGATGTCTACGCCAACTTCGGCTAATTCCACCTTGTTGCCCTTTTCATCCAAACCAAAAGCGCGCATTTTAACCTGGTGCCTGGCATCTAAAAACTCAATCTCGCAAAAACCTTTGCTCCCAGGTTCGGTATTAAGCCATCTCCCCAAAAGTAAAACCGGCTCCTCCACGTTTGGTTCAAACTCGCTTGTCGATATTTTATCCAAAGTTGGTTTGCGGGTATTGGTGGATGTTCGCTTGCTATTACTCTTACCTTCTTCGGTGATACCTTTTACTTGCTGCGGTGCTATTTTACGGCTTATGACTTGTTGCCCCGAAATCACATTGGTTATGGTTAGCTTTGACATTGGATTCTCACTTCCCTGATTTAAATTGTGCTTTGCCGTCTGAAATATTCTCTGGAAAAATAATTTTTGTGGTCGCCATCGCCTTTATAGGTATGCAAGGCGGTCATAATGATCAAGCCCAGGTTCATATTGGCCTGCAAACGTACCAGTTCATGTTCAAAACGATAATCAGCAACAAAAGCATCAAAACCGGCCTTGTTGATATCATCTTCAAATAAGGTAGTGATCTCGGTTTCGCCCCAGCTTTTCTCTCCTTCATCTGCTGCCGAATACACCCTGAGCAACAACACATTATCCTTGTCACCGGGGACTTTTTCCCGGATCTCAAACCTTCTAATTTCCTGGCTGGTTTTATTGGTGTTAGCCCAGGAACCTAGCAAGGCAAAACCTTGGGGTTTGCTTATCTTTTCACTAGTGGCCGGAGCATTTTCAGTGGGAGCAGCTTGCTCTTCGGATGATAGATATAATGAATAATTCATGATCCCTCCTGGTTTTATCCCTAAATATTCCATTTGACAGCAGCTTTCACTTCCGGTTAACGACTGGCTGTCATTAATGTCGCATTCCTGATTATAAACTATAATCAAATCGACGGCCCCGGCCAGCACAAAAAATGTACAGATAAATAAAGGTGTGTTTTTAAACAAGGTTTATCTTTCTGCTTATTGAGCTACCAACCAATAATAATTGAAGAAAATATTATGGAAAATACTAACCAGCAAGCCAATAATGCTAAGTTCACTCGCCAACCCCGTCCTGCTAAGACACTCAGTCAGTGTCAGTTGCAAAATTATCACCAGTCAGGTTATATCAGCGGCATTGAGATTTTATCTAAAGCCGAGCTGAGCTACTTCCGCCATCATCTTATGCTCACCTGTAATCAGTTGGGGGGAAATATCAGCCGCTTTGACGGCGCCCATGAGATCTTTCCCTGGGTCTGGCAGCTCAGCACCCATCCGGCAATCATTCATATCATCCGACAGCTGATTGGGGAAGATGTCCTGCTCAAATCAACACGCTTTTTTTATAAACATCCAAACAGCGATAGTTTTGTCGGCTGGCACCAGGACGGCTTTACCGAGCAGGAAGAAAGTCCTGACGTTCCTACTATCTGGCTTGGCCTGACCCCCAGTTATGCACAAAATGGTTGCCTGCAATTCATTCCCGGCTCACATATAAAGGGCCTGTTGCCTCACCCTAAAATTCCCCACGCCAATAACCTCACCTATGGCGGTACTACCGCGCAAACGGTGATTGAAAATGCCATCGATATCGAAATGCCTGCCGGCTCTATGAGTGTGCATCATCCGCTAATGGTTCACGGCTCACAAGCTAACTTGAGTTCATCACCACGCATAGGTTTTTCCGCCAGCTATGCCACACCTGCGCTGCAAAAAAGCATAAGTCCGGTAGCCCGTATAGCAGGCAATGCCAGGTTAAGCCCGGCCCTTAATTTTATTTATGAACCTAAGGCCTGCTCAACCCGAAAAGCGATCGCCAATTACCAACTTGTCCTTGGCCACAGCATTCGCCGGTTAAAAGAAGCCGAAGATACTTCCCCGGTTTAACCGCAGGCCCATAGTGATGACAGCTCCTTTGCTTAGCGTGATCATACCTAGCTGGAACCGCGCCAACTGGGTATGTGATGCCATTGACAGCGCACTGCGCCAAGGCCCTGATGGCAGCATAGAAGTGATCGTCATAGATGATGCCTCCAGCGACGATACCCGGACACTATTGCTACAACGTTATGCCAGGCCGATAAAGGCCGGTACCCTTGTCTATCGCAGGCTCAGACAAAGAAAAGGCAGCGGTTATGCCCGCAATCAGGGGGTTGCCCTGGCAAGTGGCACCTTTCTGGCCTTTCTGGACTCGGACGATCTCTGGCTCGAGGGTAAATTCAAAGCTGAACTTGACATCTTTGCCCGCTTTCCACAAACCCAAGTTGTCATCTCTGACAGTTTAAGTTTTGCCGAAGGTGAAGCAAACAAGCAAAGCCGTTTTGAATTTAACGGCCTGCAAGCAAGCTGTAACAAACGCGAATGCTGGCTTAAAGAGTGCGACTGGTTATGGACTAATTGTGAAAACTCGGTGGCAACCTGCTCTATTACTTTACGCCGTGACTTACTGCCGGACCTGGGGTTGCCGCTTTTCGCCGATGATTTGATCTCCTGCGAAGATTGGGAGTTAGAGCTTAAACTGTACCAGTTTTGTCGGGTCAGGGTAACTCCGGCACTCTTTGCCCATGTACGCAGCTTCGACGATGCCAGCCGGGTAGAGCGCGCCGCTGCCAGCAAAACCAGAAGCTTAAAGCAAACTTTAAGCCTGCTGCAGAACCGCCGCACGGTCATGGAGCGCACCCGGCTATTACCCGAGCTGCCGCAATACTTGCACAAAGAATTTAATCGTATGCGCAAACTCACCGAGCAGCAACTGGCCCAATTACTCTCTAGCGATAATCAATTGCCAAGCATTGATAACTAGGAAGATAACAACAAGGCGTTATTGACCGCCTGATAATAAGGCCGTTCCTGTTCCTGGCGACAAAGCTCAATAACAGCCTGCTTGCCTTTTACAAGCGAATGTTGACAAAGGCTCAGGTAGAGCTTGGTTTCAATAAAGAAATAACAGTCATCTGCCTTAAACTGTTTGTCAACGAATACTTGCCGCCAATAAAATTCACTGTTGGTTTTATCACCGCTTTGATAGCAAGTTAAATCCAGTCCCTTGCCATCGGGGTTTTCCATCAAGAGCTGACTGTCTTTTCCCGTTAACTTTATCTGACGGGAAAAGCCGGATGCGAGCTGATAACGTCGGCACATTTGCAAATTGCCGCGAAAGTCCATCGGCTGTAAATATATGCCGTTGGTTGAAAGCACCAGATAGTCAAACGCTTTTGCCAGCTTGCCTGCCGCCCGGGCAAAATTTTGCTCCCTGGTACTATTGCCGCTAAATAACATATGGCGGGAGTTTTTTGGCACTCGAGTAAAGTCCAGCCTGGAGTGCCTGCCCTGTTCAAGAATGCAAACCGACAAATAGCCCTGAAAATATTCACAGTAATAATCGAGTAAGAAATATAAATTCTCCAGCGCAAGCTGGTTGGCATTACTGGCTAAATGGATAAGAACACAGGTTTTTTCCAGCAGACGATTGGCACTTTGTCCGAACAAAACCAGGGATTCGCGTAAATACCAATGATTTTCGATTTTTTCCTGGGCATCAGAATAGCCGCTGTCCACCCAGGCCAGGTAAGGATGGGCACAATAACAGGGATGATTTTGCTGAAGTATAAAACTGTTGATATCGAGCAACTGCTGTGAGCCTTTGTTTAATTGAATAAAGGGCTCAAACAGGCTCTGGTGTATGGCATAGGCAAAAGTGGAATATGCCTTGGTGATACGTGTGATCCCCGGAGAAACCGGCAGGGGATCTTCAAGCTCGATCGCACCGAAAAAAAACATCTGCCAGTTGGCGGGCAAATGCTCCAGTAAGGCAAAAAGTTTATTTTGAAAGTCTTCAGCAAATTCAACATCATCTTCAAAAATAAGCACACTGCTGACCCCCAGCTGACGGGCATATTCAACGATAGCGACATGGCTTTGCAGGCAGCCGTATGCCCCGGGAGTTGACGGCCAGCGATCAGGAATAGATAGCCGGGTGCCGTCGATGGCATCAAAACATACGACCTCTTCTATCTGATTGGCGGCAAAACGTGCTTGCATCTGTTGCCGGCGATCGCTGCGTCTTTTCAGGTTCAGGCAAACGATCAACGGGAAAATATCATTGATCTTGCGCCCCTTGACACCCGGGCTTTGACGGTTAGGCTCATGCTCCGAAGCCGTAACCCTAAGATCAAGCTGATCATGCGAAAGCATATTAACTCCCCTTCCCTGATGGATTGTTGAAGCATTTACTGACTTGTCCTGCCGGGAACAATATTATATTTTAATGTATTCTTAGCTTGTTCTTAACTGGTTAATCACTCACTGCCCCGGCTTAAGCTATTTTTTCAGTATAGATAACAAATAGATAACAATAACTGAAAAAGTCATCTATTTTTATAGATGAGGTATTTCTCTTCTCCTTTACTTAAGCTTAATGATATGGATGTTAATATGACTAAAAGGCAAAGCTTGTGTGTTTCAGTGATCATTCCTTGTTTCAATGCCCAGGCAAGCATCTCAGATGCCGTTGCCTCTGCCACACGGCAGCAAAATGTTGACCTGCAAATTATCTGTGTCAATGACCATTCAACCGACACCACGCCGCAAATATTATCCTCGCTGGCATCTCAGGGAGAGATAGAATACCTTGACGTCGAACAAGGGCAAGGCGCCGCCAATGCCAGAAACCAGGGACTGGAAATTGCCCGGGGGGAATATATCCAGTTTCTTGATGCCGATGATCTTTTACTTGAAAACAAACTCTGCCGCCAGGGCGGTATTTTGACCCAAAACAATGCTGATTTTATCGCGGGGGCCTACCAATATCAAAACCTGGGCGGGGATTGCTCAATGCATTACCCGGATAATGATCACTGGCATGGCTTAATCGCTTCAAAGCTTGGCAGAACAAGCGCCAACCTATTTCGCAAAAGCGCGCTGGTTGCCCTGGGGGGCTGGTCAGTGAGACAAAAAAGCAGTCAGGAATATGAGCTGATGTACCGGTTGTTAAAGAATAACCATAAACTGGCCTTTGATAACCAGACAGGTGCCTTGATAACGGCCAATCCCGGCAGTATTTCCCAAACGAATTTACTGGACAACAGCTGGCGTTTTATTGAGCTGAGAACCCGGATCATCAACTACCTCAAAGCTACCGGAGAGCTGACACCGGCTCACCTGGCATTATATTCCAAGGTATGCCAACGCTCCCGGGAAGAAGTCGCACACCTGAGTGAAAAACCGGAAATGGTGTGTTAGTTGCCCAAAACGCTCGCTGTCTTGTGCGGTTTGGCTGATGATAGTGATATATCCGGCAAAGACATAATATAGGGGGATAGGAAAGCCCGCTGTTAATGGCATGCTGAGTAACAATATTGGCGATAACAGGCCATATGAAAGTAAGGATTTAACGTCTTTATTATCTGCAGTTTGTACCGCCAGTGCTGTCGCCATGCCGCGGGCGTATTGCCACAGGCTTTTTTAAACTGTCAGATAAAATATCTGGTATCGCCCCAGCCCTGTTCTTCTACGATTTAGCTGATGGACAATTTAGAGTCCACCCCCCTTAAACAGACCCGGGTTAAACGGTTTCAGTTGATCCACAGACCAATGGAATATCCCCTCTCTTTTTTACCAGAGTAGCTAAATGCGATGCACAGCCATGTACCGCTTCGGCCCCCCTTAAGGGAGACGGGCTCATGTGCTGACAGGAATACGCGTTATTCATTTCACGAAGCAGCAAAGTCAAATAACGCTTTCAAACAATAAGCCGATTATTGCACAATTACCGCCATATAAAAGGTCTAATTAAGGGAGCATAATACCAAAATCAAACATTAAACATTAAACCGATATAGGCGCCCTGGCCACCGCAACCCTGATCATGTTTGGTCATCTCAGTCTGTACGCCATTGCAGCGCCGGCTATTAAAGGATATCAAATGAAAACAACATTTCTTCAAAGTATGTTGGTTAAAGAGCATGACTGATTTATTTAGCAGCGAGCGCCTGACTTTCTGCCGGGGCCGAGAGCTGTTTGCACAGGACAAGCTTATTCTGGCGGATGCGATGACAACACTGCTGACCCCGAAAGTGGCAGAACCCTTGCCGATAAGGTTTCACGGGATAAATAACCGTCCTAAAGCGCTGCTCTGGCTGCAGCAAACTTTGGCAGAAAGTGAGTTACTTGTCGTGCAGTTAAAACCAGCGCGGCAAATCATCGCGGTTATCCTGCTCCACAGCGCGGCAGAAGGCAGAGCAGCAATCAATATCGGCTATTTGTTGGCTGAGCAATATTGGGGCAAAGGTTATGCAACGGAAATGCTAACGTCCCTGATCCGATATTATAAACACAGCAAAAACATCTCCTGTTTAAATGCCGGTGTTGCCGCAGACAACAGGGCTTCAATCTCGCTGCTGGAAAAATGCGGTTTCTGCCAGGTAAAGAACCACGACAACAAGACCTTGTTTTACCACCTCAAGCTTTAGCCGTTGTCATATCAGCGTTAAGTCCTTTATAAAAACGGCTTAGTCCTGGTAGTGCACCGCCAGCCAAATGGTCTCAACATCGGGATCGGTCCAGCTGACCTTATGTTTTTGGTGCGCCTTGATATCAAGATGATCACCCGGGCCCAGGGTGATCTCGCTTAAATCTTCGAAACAGAGTTTTGCCCGGCCTTTTAATACCATAACCCATTCGTTATGCGCCTGATCATACCATCCTGATTCAGGCGAACTCTGTCCCTTAGAGACAATACGCTCTATCTGTACCTTGTCATTACCTGCCAGTTGCTGAAAGACTTCTTCGCTTAAATCTGCGGGTATATGCTCAAATATATTATCCATTCTTTTTATCTCCGGGCAGTTAATTATTGCCCTTGTTCTAACAACTGCTGATTCATATTCGGCCCGCCCAAAAAATCTTTTCTGGGGGTATAGTTGATCCAATCGCTCTGTCTGATGATTTTATTATCGCCGTCAAACTGTAAAACAATCACAAAGAGCCAGGGCCCCATGGCTTTGCCGTTATAGTTAAACGGATGAAAATAGCCCCGGGTGAACACGGTATTCTTTTCGGTTATTTGCTCGGTCACCGTCAGGATTTTATTGCCCCGGTTTAATTAGAACTCGCCATTATCCCAGTTCATAAAATTCGCTATTTCCGTTTTATTTTTTGCGTGGTGACCATAAATAATGTCATTAAACTGGGCATTTTCACCGTAAAAAGACATAAAAACATCAAAGTCACTGCGCTGTGCATAGACATGAAAATAATCTTTAGCAATATCGGCGACTGTCGGATGTGATCTGCCGGCACAGCCACCAAGTAAAAAAACAGAGAAAACAGCAAAGCAAAGTTTTGAAAACAAAGCCATAAAAAACAGAAATTCCGATGACTGGGCTATGCCAGCATAGTAACAGATAGGCGAAGGCAACAAAACCACAGACAGGATCGGATTTTTGACTTTAACAATTGCTTTGACGATAGACGATTACTTATATATCGCCCTTTGCTGAGCACTGCGATATCTGTCCGGATCCTCTATACTCGCTGTCCGGATGATCTTTTGAATATAGTCGGGGGCAAGTTTGCATTCCCGGGCCCCGATAAGCACATGATTTTTATACCAGGAAAAAGGCTTTAGCCGGGTATCTATATCGGTGGCGTAATAAATTGCTGCATTTACGGCAAAGTCGGCGTCATTAGCGACACTCACCAGCTTTTCTTCATAGCCTGCGCCCAAGCCCTCTGCGTGATCCAAAATGTACTTTTCCTGCTCAGCTATCTCGAATAATACCCCGTAAACACGATCACTAACCGAACCGGTATAAAAGGCATCACATTTGGCCGAGCCGTCTTGCCCGGTTTTATGAAACCTTAAATCATGACCGGCTAAGACAAAAAGCCCTATCGGGACAGCACTGGGGGTTCTTTGCTGCAAACGCCGTAAAGACATGTTTGAGCCATAGGCAAAATATTTCATTAAAGCTCCCGGTTAAAAGCAAAGCTAAAATAAGTATAACCCGGGATAAAATAGCCGATATACCGATTGCTCCCCGCATTCATCCCGGGGATTATCGAGAACAGCCGATATCCCCCTTGCCTAAGGACTGTGCATAACCCAGCAGGTTAAAATCTGTACGGTAGAGCTGATAAATCTTTTGCCATAAACCGCTGTCAACAGATTTGTTGATATCTGCTTCATCTAAAGGCAAGGTTTGTGTGGCATTAACCTTACGGTCAAGATTGATACCGCTGCGCCTTGCAAATACTGCTGTTTCACTTCCCGATTCAAGGTGCACCAGCTGATAAGGCATAACTTCGGACAAACTCAACCTGGTTGATTGTACCTGTTCGCCGGGATTTAAAAGCTTTGCAGTTATGCTCTGTGATTTCAATGCTGAAGCTATTTCATCAAGCAAATAACACTGGGGCTGTAAATGAACATCACGCTGATAAACCTCGGGCAAAAAGTCAATAAACTCCCGGTAAGATGTTTGCAAAAATCTCTGCCGCTTGCTGTGATCATTCGTTTCCAAATCGAGCGCCAGTACCTGAAAAAATAACCGCTGGCAGTCCTGCCAACAACGTTTTCCCGGCTGTTTATTGCGGATATTACGGCGAAATTTATCGTTAAAGAAAGAGAGCAGACGGCTACAGGGGCTGCGAACGATGACATAATAGTCTGCGCCATTATCCAGGGCCAAAGGCAAAAATGAAGCCGTGACCAGGTCTAAGGATTTCTCAGCAACCAAACGGCTATACATAACCTTATAACTGGTGGAGATCAGCAGATTTTGCTTGGCATGATAAAAATGAGGCATCCCCTATCCCGGCTTAATTAAAGGCCCTGACGTAAAAAAGCAATCACCTCATCCTGCTTTTCTGCCCCCCAGCCCGGGGTGGGATTGACATCGATAATATACGCCTTGTGATCATTATCCATCACCATATCAACGGCGCCAAAACCCATACCCATGGCTTCCAGCATTAGGCTGGCGTTATCGATCAGGTTTTGATAGGCGTGGTTTTTACTGTGCTGAAATTTTAAGAACCAGTTTTTGCGCGGCAAACCCGGCAGCATCTTCTTGATGAGGTTGCCGTTGATGATCATGGATAATACACTGTGGTTGCCGCAGCGGTAAAAGCGGAAAAACTTGCGCTCCTTATTTTCAATATACCTTTCTATCATCACCCCTTCATCCTGCCACAGGGCTTGTTCCACGTCTGCCAAACGGGTTTTAAAATAGCTGTCGAATCCCTTTATCTGACAGTCATTGATGTCTTCAACCCCCAATGCCACCATAAGATCAGAAGGCAGGCTCGCCTCAAATTCACCGCCATAATTATAATTGCTCTTCACCATCACCGGCATCTTGCCCTGATCCGGCTCAAGATGATCAATTTCAACATCCACCAGGCCTAATTGCCGGTTCAGGCTCTGGATGGTGCGTTTGCGGATATCGGTGACTTCACTGTTGATCACCGTAAACCCCAGCTCGGTTAAGCTCTCAACGGTTTCTTTGTGGTGAGTTAGCCACAGCCGCCAGTAGGATAAATTGATCTGAAAAAACCAATACAGGTTTTGCTGCGGATGAGCGCTGGCTATCTCCCTGGCTTTGGCGATGATCCGACAATCATCCACCCTGGGCTCTGCCTCGATGATCTCAGCCTCAGGAAATAACCGGGGTAACAAGAAATCTTCCCGGGTACGCCATTTATAAATAACGATATGCATCTTGCTCTCCTTGCCCAAACAGGCATAAACGTCCTGGATATTTGGCATACCAGGCTTGGGGCCCCAGTTGCTGACGGATGAGGTTATTCTCAATATCAAATAAGCGGTTGGCGGCCACCGCATGACCCGCGCACGAGACTATCGAAGGCGGGTTATGCCAGCAACAGCTGCTGCTCAGCTCATCGATATAATTAAAAGGCGCCGGGGTCAGTCCGGCATTAAAAATGCGGTAACTGTGCTCGGTATGCCCGCCCCTTCTAAGCAGAGCAAACTGGCGGTGCCAGCCGCCTACCGTAGCGAGTGCCTGCTGAGTAAAAAAATTCACCTGGGCGCTGCCGAAACGGGCATGGCGGATTTTTTGTGCGCCATCTGCCGCTTTGTCCCGGGGCAAGAAGCTTGGTTGCCCTTCTTCGAGCAGCCTGGATGGCTCATGCAGGGAAAAGTGATGGATGCCGGTTTTTTCATAGGCGTTAAGATGCGCGGTAAAGAGCTCAGGCTTAAGCACTTCAACATCATCTTCAATGAAAAAATAAAAATCATAATGCCCGAATAAGCTCATCACCCGGTTTTTCGCCACGCCAACCCCTTCCGGAAAATCGGCGATAATGCAATTAACTCCTATCTGCTGTGCCAGCGCCAAAGTTTCCCTGTTAGGCACAAGCGATAAACCGTCAATCACCAGCACCAGGTCAAACCCGGGTAAGCCCTGCAACAAAGTCTGCAGACCGGGTAAGTTTTTCGCAACCAGGGCGGGACGGGCACAGGTGGTCAGGGCCACAAGGGCACTAATACCATCACTGTTTAGCTTGTGACCGCCTTCCCCTGTCATCAGCGGATCCCGTCGAGTAATTTTTCGGTTTTAGTCACCCGGGTTGTCCCCAGATCGGCAGTCATGGCACCGTCTGGCTGCGACAGCGGGAAAATACCGCCGCTCGTTTCGCTTAATTGCGCTGCATCTTCCGGGATGCCATGACAAAATTTCGCCGGGCAGCCGGCTTTAATCCAGCTTGTCAGCCCTGCCAGGTAACCTTTTAAATAGACATCTCCCCAGCGGCTCCAGGTGCCTTCACGGCCAAGGGAAGAAGTATTGAGCTCAATCACCCAGGGCTGCCCCTGGGCATCATACATAAAGTCAACGCCGCTAAATCCCTGGCCATATTGGGTCAGGGCCTTACCTAATTTTGCCAGGGCAGGTTCAAGGGGAGGAATAAAACCCAGCTCGCTTCTTTGATAAAAGCCCTTGTAGAATTTGCGGTCAAAAACAGAGCGGGTATGCATATGGCGGCAGGCAAAAGCCTGATCATAAAAAAGATCCACCTTGTGGGTATCCGGACTGCCGTTGAGGATGCGCATAAAAACATCGGCATCCGGATTAAAACGCCGGGGATTAAAAGGCTGCCAATCTCGTCGGGTCAGGCACTTTATGCCGCCCCGGGAATAGGACCAATCGGCTTTGAATAGAAAAGCATCCGTCCCCCAACGGTCAAACAGCTTGGGGATGTCATTGATATCGGCCACCGAAGTCCAGCTGACCACAGGTAAGCCGCAGCGCTCAGCCAGTACCAGACGCTGTCGCCGGTTAAGGCAACGTTGCCCCAGCACCTGACAGCCGGGGGGAATTTTGTCTTCATCTACCGGGTCATGCAGCAATAATATTGCCCCGGCATCCGCCTCTTCTACTCTTGGATACCACCTGGCCCGGATACCCAGGGTTTCAAGTTGCTCACATAAAAAGGTTAACCCTTGCTGGACACTAGCTTCACTTGAGCGATCAATAAAATTTATCGTTTCCATTATATACGCCTCTTATTTTTTTCTGCTCCAATCCCCTTACATCATCACTACAAGGTTAATTACGTCTTTAACTTTAGTTATAACCACAGCTTTTACCGTTTTTTATTTTTGTTATTCAACTCCTTATTCGTTTTTACGCTTCAGTTTTATTTTAGACCTAAAGCAAGTTAGCTAAAACACATCTGCACTGAACGACTCTTGTTGATTTCCAACCGGTATTGCTGCACATATGCCCGGGCCATATGCCGATAATGATACAAATCCAGGGCATATTGCCGGCAAGTGTGCGCCGACAGGCTATCGACGGCTTTGACAGCCTCCAGGTATTGGCTGAAATGATGACAGACAAAGCCGACTTTGCTGTTAACAATATCCATGCAGGCCCCCTTGTCACTGGTGATCACCGGGGTGCCGGAGATCATGGCTTCTGCCAGTACCAGGCCAAAGGCCTCATTAATTTGCGTGGGAAACAATAACGCCCTGGCACCGGCAAATAACTCGGCTTTATGTTCGCCAAAGATTTCACCGACATATTCAACCCCCGGCACATGACAGATCCTGGTTATTTCCCGGATCAGGTTTTTATCGCTGCTGGAACCCGCCACCACAAGTTTTACCCTCGCTTCACGGGCACAATCGATGGCGATATCCAGCCCTTTGCGACGCGCCAGCGGCAAGGCAGAGACAAACAGCAGATAATCACTTTTTTGTTCACGAAAAATAAATTCACTGGGATCTATGCCGTTATAAATAAAACGTTTGCTGCCATAGGTACGTGCCAGCGAAGGAGAGACATAAATCCAGTTTTCCCGACAGCGGCTTCGCGCTAATCCATGCACAGCCAAATCGGTATGACAGGTGGCCACCCAGGGTAATCCCCGGCGTTCAAGCTCTGCTCCTAAGCCGGAATCACTTCTGATATGATAAATATCGGCGTCAAAAACAGGTTCGTCCACGAAAGTGACATTAGCAGGTAATTGATTGGCTGGCGGGGTTGCTTGTTGCCACGCTTTTTCCTGTTCCAGGTTTTCTTGCGGACTATTTTCTAGATAATAAACCACCTGGTGGCCAAGCTGTGCCAGACCTTTTACCAAAGCGTCAAAAACCCTGCCTCCCCCGGGTCCGCCAACGGCTGCCGGATACTTATGCCTGGCTTGAACAAATATACGCATCTTCTTCTCTATGCTTACTTTTGGCCTGAACATTTTGCTCAAGCTTGTTTGCCTGATATTTATCTATCGCCCCGGGAATACACTGTTTTTTCTCCTTAAGATATTCCAGCAATGCCTGACCATGAATAGCGCAGATGGCGCGGCACCTTTGGCTGTTACTTTGATAGCCCGGTTGCGCGCGGGTATCAAACCGGGTACGGCTGTGGTCGATATGAAAGACTTCCAGCTGCAGCCGGCATTGGCGTAAAAACAAACGAATAACATGCTCCATGGCATTGTCTTCACCGCCCCAGCCTTCAAAGTTTTCATCCCAAAAACCCAATGCCAGCAAGCTTTGCCTGCGGATAAAGAAAATGCCTCCGGCAAAAGTATTGCCATAACGCCTGTTTTTAATGGTGTAAGTTGTCGAAAGCTGACTCATGTCCCCTTGAGCGCTTTTTTTACCCTTTACCTGTTCGGTAGCGGACGTAGCTAAATCGACGTTGGTGATATAAGACTTCTTCGGATCCACGGCATCAAATACCTGCAGCGCCTCAAAACAGCTGTGATAACTTTGCTTTGTCAAAAAAATATCGCAGTCGGCAAAAGCAAGAAAAGGCCGCATGCTGGCATTGACGCCAATATTGTTTGACCAGCCGCGGTTAAACAAACCGGCATTAAAGACAAAAATCAGCTGGCAATAAGGCAGGTCATCAGCTGTTAACTTAGGCGAGCTGTCTTGCTCGACAATAATGATATTGAGCCTGTCGAAGGTTTGATGAAGACGGGAGACCACATAAAATAACGCCTTTCTCCTGTCGGCAGATGACTCCCGGTAACTGATGATGTAATCAATGTGCTCCGCCTTGCAAATACAGTTGTCCTTCATAACACTCACATCACCTCAAGCATCATTTGCCTGGGTGCCTGCATTTTCATCGCCTGCCAGTCGGCAAGCAGCTGAATATAATAAGCACCGCTTTGCGGCGCCTGCCAGTTTATGCGGTACAAACCTTGCCCCAGCTCGGTGACCTTACTGCGGCTTTTCCATACCCCGGGCACCAGGACAGTTAAACTGCTCAGCTCTTTCAAACCTTCAATCGGCGCTTTGCTGCTTGCATCCACCAGTTTAAAGGTCAGTGCCGTGCTTTGCTGCGCCTTTAATGGCTGGGCCTGCTGCTTTTGCACTAAGCTTGCCGCCACCTGCAGCAAACGGTTTTCTTCCTGTTCGGCTTCAGGTTTCACCCTGACTTCAAAACAATGCACCACGCGGGGGGATTCCAGGAAAAAGGCAACATCATAGGTGCCGGCTTCGGCCAGACGGCCGACCGTCTGATACTCGCCGGCGCTAATTTCCTGCAAACTGCGGTCAACGGCAATCACGGCACGGGCACTGCGGCTGAAATTTTTAAAACTGCCCATAGGGGCCGCCATACCTTCCTTGTAATAATAAATCTGTTTATCTCTGGGATGGGCAATAAGCACAGCGTTTTCCCCCGGCGCCTGGATAATACCCGGTGCAGGTGTGGTAGCCAGACCGAAACCTTGCTCTCCGCCGGGAAAGTCTACCACCTGCAGGGAAACCTCTTCATCCACAATGGCATCCATAGGTATCATTAGGACCGTTTCGCTGCCGCGGTGGCGAATATAGGCCAGGGTATCGCTGAAGTTGACCTGATCCGGCCCCTGCTCTACCTTACCTTGTTTGGTGATTTTGTCGTTTAAACTGTCCAGGATATAAACATGATCATTGACCGGGTTCACAACAACACCATGACGGCCATTCGGCGCAAAAGCAAGATCGCTAATACCCGGCTCCAGGGAGATCACTTGATTTACCGCCAAACTGCTGGCATTAACACTGATCACCGTGCCATCACCGCGATGACTGATATAAACGGCATCTGCTGCCCGGGAATACGCCAGACTGACCGGATTATCACCACTAGGCAAGGTTTTCACCAGCCTCAGGCCGCCAACATCAATGACCGTGAGCTGATCTGCCCCCTCTGCGGCAATAAAGGCATATTGATCATCACCGGAAAAGGCAAAATGGTGCGGACCAACTCCCAGGGGAAAATCGGCGACCAGCTCCAGGGTGCGGGTATCGATCACCAGCACTCCCTGACCCGTCGCTTGCCCGGCTTGCATTTCCTGCCTGCCCTCATAAGCAAGCCAAAGATAGTGCTGATCCTGCTGCAAGGCCATTGCTTTGGGTATACCCGGTATTTTCATTTCGGTTGTGACCTGAAAGCTTTGGCTGTCGATCACCGCCAGACGCCGGCTTTTCGGTAGTGAAACAAATAACCTTTGCCGCAACCCGGCCAGCTGCCAGTCAAACCCCGGGCTGGATAACGCCACCATAGTCAGCAGGTTGCTGCCGCCAAAATGAAACAGGGGATCGACCACCGAGATGCTGGCATCCTGGTTCAGTACCAGCACATAATAAGTATTGAGGTTTACCGTGGGCTGGGCCAGAAGAGAACCGCCGATAAAGCTTTTCACCATATTTTTACAGCTGGCGGGCGTGTTGGGAATGCTTTCGGCGCGGCGCTGCATCCAGCCCGCCGGATAGACACCGGAAACCGGCGCGCCGCTGCCGTCTGTAATGGTGAAATTGAACACGGCATCGGTGTCGGCAAAGACCACTTCGGGTATTTTTTCTTTGCCCTGACTCGTCTGTTGTTGCAGCGCAGATAAGCTAAAATCCACCTTGATACCGTTTTGGACAATCGCTGAAGCATTAGCAACATCCGCCAGCACCAGGGCAAAAAACATGGCAAACATAGTCACCAGCGCTTTTTTCAGCAGTTTATTTAAGGGCTTAACTAAACTCAGCATTAACAGCTTATCCATAGGTCTTTTCTCTCCACTTTTTGCCGTTAACCACTCTTTTTCCGGCACTAATACCGGCTAAAAGCCCGGACAGTTTCTCAAAAATAACCAGGCTCACTTACGCTAGCTACAAGTCACGGTTTGCGGCACAGTCGCCGGGGTAACTAAGGTGCAGCCACTGGGTAACCGGTAGTTATCAAACAGTTTGTCCGCATAGATATATTGAAGATCATCAGGATCATTGGCATTTCTTTGCGGTATGCACACTAACGGCCGGATGTTAGCGGCCATATAATCCTTGCCCGGTTCACCGACCCTGAAGATACCCCACATGCCATAATTTTGATCTCCTCCCGGGTATGAGCGATACAAATAGTCTCCCGGGCTGGCAAAAGTACCGCCGGCACTTGGCAGCACGATATCAAAGCGATCGGCGGCGCTGACCCCCATGCGGGAGCCCTGCCACTGCGAGTCCGGATTATTGGTGATCACGGTTGAGTCCATGCCGTAAGGTTCTTCCTGCCAGACATGGCCAAACAATTCGAAAACATGCTGATCGGCGCCGTGGGGCTCCATCACCCGAAAACGCACCGGATCCCCGGGATTAGCATGGAATATCGAAGTTTCCGGCTCACCTAAAGGGGTGCCGTCGGGATCATTGGGGTAAGGCTTACCAAGATCATTGGCAAAGGCACAGGCCATATCCAGCTGGTATTTATCTACCTGACCGACATTAGTGCCGCTGGCCACGGTATCCCGGTAGCGGCCCCGTCCCTGCACCACGCCGTCAATCACGGTTTCCCCGGCATTTTGACCCGAATCTTTACCGGCCATGCGCTCAACACCGTAGTTGATGGTATTGGTGAACCTGGAAAACGCCAGCTGCTCCTGCAGCATGATCACATATTCCCTAAAGAAGTTTTTCCCGCCCTGCTCACTGCCCGGCGGCAAATGCACGGTAGCATTAATACCGGTTAAAGAATCACTGGCGGATGCAACCTGAGCGACCCCCAACCCCATAGAGGGTGGACAAGTGGTTTTACTACCATCTTGCGAGCTCCAGCAGGAACCGGCAGGCTCTATCACCATACCCGCGAGCATGCCGTAGCGTGTCTGCTTGATGGGATCAGCGGTGAGCAGGTTGGCGCTGCCAAATTCCGCCGGGATAAAGCTGCGGCTGCCGTCACTGTTATCCCTGGTTATCCCCGCATACCAGGTATAAGTGCGCATATCGCCTAAAGGTACACTCTGGTTCTCGTTAAAGCCCAGGTTAACGCCGTTATCCTTGTTGATATCATAGGAAACCAATTGCGGCGCTAAAGCCACCTGTTTCGATGCCTGCAACTTCATATCACATTGCCATTTATCATAATAAAGCTTTTTGCAATTATCCCCGGTCGCCTGATCTGAGGTATAACGGAACTGTAACAAGGCATTTTGCCCGTTGGGGGCATTAATGGTTTCGGCAACGGGAAAAGCATCCCCTGAAGTTTTAAATTTATTGGCCAGGTTAACCGTGATACATTCCCCGGCGGCGGCCCTGAGCACAAAGGGTTCAATATGCCGGGCGGCGCTCTGGCTTGGCAGGTTTGCCAGCAGTTTATCATGGGTGCATTCGCTGCCTTCGACGCTGACATCGCAGCCAAAGTACAGCAAAGCATTGGGATCGCTCAACCGCTCCCTGTCGCTGTAAATCAGTTTGCCGTCGGGGAGCTGGGCTGCGGTTACTGTCACCACATTATAAGTACGTTTGTTGACATCAACAGGACAAGCCGGTGGTGTTTGTCTGTTCACGGTTTTCACCTGCTTACCCGGCAAAGGCTCAAGGCAGAGATCCTGCCGCCCTTGCTGGTAGGCGCGCATCAGCCCCCAATTGCCGTTAAGCAGGCCATTTTCTTCCGAGCTCGGATTATAAAGGTAATCGGCAAACTGCACCCGCTCCCTTGCCCGGTAATTACATCCGGCTATCTGGGTGGGATCCCCGGCATCTGCCAGGCTTTGCCCTGAATTCACGCTGGAGACGGGTACATCAAAGATCATTTCAAAATGCTCGGATATGCCCATGGGCTGGTTACTGCGGTAGCCGGAGTTTTTATTGGCAGGTTCAAACAGCCAGCGAAAGCCCTGCATACTGAAATTATGCATATTGATATGTGCCCCCACCAGGGTGCGTACTTGTACCTTATCCCCCTGGTACATTCTCATCAGCGGCGTATAGGGATCGTCCGGATACACCCCGGCGCTGAGCGCTGTGGTGCTTGCTCCAAGCGGTGTCTGGCCGCTGAGCTCGGGATCGGCACGTTGAATGGAGTTATAGACATAAGCCAGATTCCCTTTAGGTCCCGAAGTTTGTGCCTGTTTGCCGTTGCTGTCTATCGGGGTCGGATCCCAGACTCTAAACGGCAAAGGTTCATTACGGTAATTCACCGAATAAGTGCCTAAGGCAAAAGGCGGCGTGGTGCTGATCAGGGTCGGAGTTTGTACTTCACCCGCCTGTTTTTGCGGCGGGTTAATGGCAAAGTCCGGCGCCAGGTAGCCGGAATATCCGCGGGTAAAGCTCTGGATCGCAGCAACATAATCGGCATCATTGCCGCTGGCATCCTTGTTTTGGCACAAGGTATTGGTGGTAGTTACCAGGCAGATGCTGTCCAGCGCCTGGTTAAAGCTGTCGCTGGAGCCGTAGGAAAGCGTACTGTTGATTTTAGGATAACAGCTTGCCGGCAAGCTGCCGTCTTCCCCGGTAATACAAGGTTCAGGCCTTAAGCCGTCTTTGGTATACGCCAGCTGAAAGTCCTGGAACTCAAGCATAAATTCCCGGTAACTGTCCGATGGCTCTTTGGTTTCGATAATGGCCTGCCAGCTGGTGGGACCGCCGTCCAGCCGGGTATTAAGCGGTACGCCGGTTTCCGAATGTTTCCATACAGAACCTTCCGGTTCAATCAACAGCCCCATATACAAACCCGCCTGCTGGTGGGTGGAAGGACTGAAGTGATCATGGGTAAAAACGGTACGCATAGTGCGGTCTTCTCCCAAATCGTTCAGCTGGGGATCCGCATACCAGCGCTGCACCGTGGTTTGCGCGCCGCGCCATTCATTGGCGGCCCGGTCAAGACAATCGTTTTTATTGCTGCCGGTCAGCTCATTACACAGCCAGGTAGGCGCTTTTGCCGCCAGGGTGCCGCTATGGTTGTCCAGTTTGCCTTTATTAAAGGCTGCTATGCGCTCCACCACGGTTTGCGGACTGAAAGTGCCGTCTTCATAATTCCAGCCGTTGGCACCGCCGTCGGACGAGGTGACATCAAATTTCACCAGGTGAATGTGCTGGCCGAGGATATCGGTCGGGGTACGCACCTGAAAATCATCCAGCTCGTAATATTCCGGCACGACATTGGCAAACCAGTAGTTGACGCAATCCCCGGAATTGGCCCTGAAAAACAACGGCTCCGGCGGCCTTTGCTTGTTCAGGGTCGGCAGCAGATCCTGCCATAACACGCCAAAGCGCTGCTGGGAGTAATGCCAGCCTTTTTTATTGAGCACCACATCCATTTGCATATCTACGCCGCGATACTGGCGTAATTTATCCGGGGGCGTCGGTGTCGGTGTCGCTAAAAACTGACTGCTGGAGTTGGTTGCACAGGGATCGGCATAAGGCGCCCCTTTTTGCTGCAATAAGCCGTTTAAGACAAATTGATCCGCCAAACCTTGCGGCGTGCTGGAATGATGGCTGCGGGTGGCATGCGCCCCCATAGCCACTTTCTCTATGTTGGTGCCATCTTCCGGCAACCTGGTGCCCTGCAAGACATGGGTAAATTTACTGAAATCAAATTTATTATGATATTCAATAATTTCAGGATCGTAGTTATCAAAGGCTATGGTACCGGGATCTTTGGGATCGGCGAAAAAGGTGCCCGGTTTATAAACCACATGGCGGGGCAAGCCGCCGTTGAGCTCGCCGTCGCTGGCTGTTTGGGCAAAATCCAGCGGCGGGTGCGGCGCCCTTTCCCCGGCAATACCGGGAATAAAAAACGGATAGCCGGGATTTTGATAAACCGTGCCGTCTTGAAGTTTACCGACATAGCGGCCGTCGCTATTGGTGGCAACACTGATCTGCGGCAATACTATCTGGCCGTTTTCAATATGCACCTCGCCCGGCACCGGCGCCATGGCGATGGTAGGCAAAGGCACTATGCCAGGGATCGGGGTACCGGCAGCAATCTCGCCGTCGGGTAAGGCGCGGCTGCCTGCTGCCGGTCTGCCGTTATTACCCAGCACAGTGCCTTGCTCAAAGACATCGTGCACCCGCCACAAGCCCCACATGCCTTCGGCAAAATGCGGATAGAAATGGCAATGGAAAATAGAGTCCCCCACCGTCTGGTTACGGTTGCCGCTGCTGTTATACACCATATCCAAAGTAAAAGAAGATCCGGGACCTATCAGCTGGCTGTCGAGATAATGGCTGTTATCGCTATTGGGGGAATGCAGCCACTGGTGGGCATGTAAGTGGTGCAGGTGATGTAAAGTGCCGGCGCCGTGGTGAATACGCATTTTCACATGATCGTTCATATAGCTGTGATAGACATTGGCAGGATCGTCGGGATAAAAAGCCCTAGTCGCTTTTTTCCCCAGCCTCGGCTGACAATTGGGGGGATTGGGATCGCGCACATCCGTAGGCTGGCTGATGGGATGATTTTCCGAGCAGAAGTTGGCGGGGATATCCACCACCATGGCAGGATCCCCCACGGTCCAGGAGCTTAAAAAGAATTCCTCATAGGCACAGGTGGCACAGTCGTACATGGGGCCGACATTGATGCGGTTGGAATAAATTTCCGGCCCTATGCCCGCCATGCCGTAATTGATGGCAAAAAAGTCCCCCCCGGCAGCAAAGGTATTGCCGTTGGTATTGGAGGCGCCACCGGCAAACGCAGCAAAGGCCTGCTCTGCCCTGACCGGCTCATGATACATAATATTGAATTCCCGGTACGGCTCCAACGGCTGAGGATATTGCGGACCGTCGCCAAACGGCCGGGTACCCGGTTGAAAACGCCCGGCATCGGGCCCGGTAATGATGGCGGTGGGATCGGAATAAACCAGCGCATAAGTATTCACCTGACCATCAAATGGGCTTAACATGTTAAGTACCGGCTTATCACTGCCAGCATAACGCGCCTGGTAGTCGATTTGCGGTTGTCCGCTGCCGGTTTTAACGGGATTGCCTGCGGCGTCTTTTTTCGTTGCCGCGAGCATGGCCTGCTCGCTTACCTGGCTGCGGTAATACTCGGCCCCCTTGGGCTGAACATTTAACGAGCCAAACAAGCCAAAGGTTAATTGTCCCTGAAAAAAATTACTGAAATTATCACCGGCGCTGTAGAGCACAAAGGTGCCTTCGGCGGGGATAAACAATGAGTAGTCCTTGCTAAATCCCGGAGAAGCCAGGTTATTGGCGTTCTTCCCGATATAGGCGCCGTCATTTTTGATCGCCTGCGGGTTATTAAGCCTGGTTGAAAAGACCTCTGTGCCCTCAATATGCACACCGGCAAAGCTGGTGAGCTCTTGCGGCGCCGGTGCCAGCAAATTGGTAAAATGTATGTCCAGGCAATCATGGACATTGGCACGCAGTACTATGGGTCTGGGTCTTTTGTCATGACGCAGGCTGACATTGTCGATCAAATCCCAGTAATTCCCGGTCTTACCGGCCTGCAAATCCGCCAATAAGGCATTGCCTTTATCGCGGTCGCTGCCGGTATAGATCAAATCGGAGGAAAGCGCAAAGATCATACCGTTAAGCTGCGAGGCACCCAGGCGGTTGTACCAAAAAGGCTGGTTCAACGCCACCATATTGACTTTGACTATCCGCTCAACCTTGCCGCCGATTTGACAGCGGTTATCTGCCGCCGACGGATATGTGGCCTGTGGTAAATAAGGGCCCTGGGCGCAACTGCCCACCAATACAGATAACAGGCCAAGCATTACTGCCTGCTTTATCACGCGCATGGGGCGCATTAGCAAGGCTTTTATCAAGCCAAAAAAACCATCACCACTGCCCATTGTCTTTCTCCTGGTTATAACACCAAAAAATCATCTTATTCATGATGTTTTCCGACCGAGACAGCTAAGGCCGTTTAATGCCAGCCTGGTTAAACTCCCCGGCTGCATCGCTTTTTTCGTTAATTCACACCGCGTGTTGCGACATCAGTAAAGGTAATACCCGCTGAGCAAAAATCCGCATTTCGTCTAGCTGGGGCCAGCCTGAAAAAATAAACTGGCTCACCCCAATTGCCTGGTACGCTTTAATGGCCTGTGCGATCTCTTGCGGTGAGCCCACCAGGGCAATGGCGGTAGCACCATGGGTCTTGACCGCACCATTCCATAATATTTCACTGAGCCAGGGAGACCTGTCTGAGTTTGCTTCCTGATGGCATTGCTTGATGCCATAGGAGTCGCTTTGCTGGACAAAATTTTTCTCTGCCGCTTTGACCGCCCCGACAGCGGCTTCACTTTCCTCGCCTGAGGCCACTAAATGCTCGGCAGCAGCCCAGGCCTGTGCCCGGGTTGGCCTGCAGATCACCGACAAACGGATTGCCACCTCTTTGCCGGCACTGAGCATTTGATCCGCTAATGGCGCCATATCCTCAGGCAGTCTTGCCAGGCTGATCCAGGTATTCCCCTGCCCGGTGGCAAGTGATAATGCCTGCGGCGAACTGCCGGCGATAAAACATTCGGGAGCATTCAAACCGGGGGATAAAAAAGACGTGCCGACCCTGGCATTAAAAAGCTGATAATGTTCACCGGAAAAATCAACCTCCCCGCTGTTGGCCCACAGTTGCCGACAAATGGCCAGCAATTCTTCGGTACGCTTAAAGCGCTGGTCATGCTCAAGAAAGTCCCCGTAGGCATGTTGCTCTTTCGGGGAGTGGCCCGCCACCACATTCAGGGAAAAACGCCCGGGGATCAATTGGGACAAGGTATTAAGCTTTTGAACAAAATAACTTGGCGGCATCAACCCGGAGCGGCAGGCGATAATAAACTTTATCGTTTGCGTTTGCAGACCCAGTGCCAGGGCTAACAGGATGGGATCGGGCTTTTGTAAATTAAAGTCAACCAGCAGGGAATCAAATCCCAGCTCTTCGGCTTCCCGGGTAAAAGCCAGTTGCTGCGCTAAATCCACCTGACCGCTTTCGGGGGATTGTCCCATAGTGTGCCGGGTTCGCTGCAAGCCACAACCGTAAGCTTTATAAGACTGCCCCTGTTGTTCCCCTCCCTGGCAAAGACGCCAGTGGATTTTTAACGGGGCCCTGCCGGCTCTTTTGGTCACTTGTTCAGACATTTTTACGCTCCAGTCCGCTTTCGAGTACCGGCTGCTCTTCCTCATCCAGGGCCACAGACGTTAACAGCCCCTGGATATGCTGATAGAGAATATTGCCCAGGGCAATAAAATGCTGCTTGTGCAGTCCTTCGGGCTTCGCTATCTCTGCTTCGCCGCCAAGGTTGATCACTTTCGCTGCTATCCAGGGATAAAGGGCAATAAGTTCCCGGCACTGGCTCTCATTCATGCAATAAATTTTCTCTGCCCGGTGAATATGCTCCTCGGTCACCTGTTGTGCCCGGTGTTCATCCAGCTCAATATCAAAGTCCGTCAAAGCCGCTCTGGCTGCATCGGGCATTGTTCGCTGTTGCCCCAATTGTAAGGCGGCGCTTTCGGCGTAGATGTCCCGGGTATTTTCCTCCGGGCTTGTCTGTTGAAAATGTTTCTCCAGCACTTTATTGCAAATGGCCGCCGCCATGGGCGAACGCATACGGTTACCGTCGCAAATAAACAGCCAGATACGTTGCATCGGATTTTCCAGCGAATGGGGATGTCCGGAGATCTGCTTGCTGTCGAAAAAGGACATTAAGGTCAAAGCAAGGCAGATGGCAAAAGCACTGCTGAGCTGAACAATACTGAGCTCCTGCCCGGCAAAGAAGAAGTATAAAATGAACGAGGCGCACACCCCGGATAATAAGCTGGCACAGCGGTTCACCGGAATAGCAAAGGTATTCTCCCGCCGGTTCAGATAAATCAAACTGCCAAAAACGGCTAAAATGCCATAGAAAGCTCCGATCATCATGGCCGGGTAAATCACCTTGGAACTGGCCATGACCGAGAGATAATCGGCAAAGGAGATTTGTCCGCGATTGAGGTGGAACACCACAGTGAACACGGCAATGGCAAGCAAAGCCGTCATCGCCACAGTATTTTCCTGGACAAAAAACTGCCGGTTCACCGACTCCTGCGCATCTTTGGCATAATGGGACATTAATCTGAGCCTGAATATATAACCACCCAGGTAAGCCGCCAGGTTAAGGAGCACCAACGGAGCCAGCTGATATTCTGCCGCCTGTGCCAGGGCCAGGGCGACGGCAAATAAACTTAGCATAAGTCCGCTCCAGGAATACCAGTGAACTTGCCGCCCGGAAAAATGATCTACTATCGGCGACATCACCAGGACACCGCCGCGCATCAGCAATAAGGCAAAGACAATGGAGACCCCGACAAAGCTGTAGGCCAGTGTAGTGGTGACAATAATCACCGAAAAGGCCAGTCCGGAGCCAATGGCCCAGCGGTTAATGCCTGAGAGCTTTTGGCTAAAACTGCGATCTTCGCCTTTAAGAAAGCGATACCAGCCCAAGACATAAATGATCAAGGGCATAGTCAATACCGTGCCAAGCAGCACCCAGGGTAAAAATGCCGACGGACTGAGGACCAGAGCATGGCTGCTCACCCCAAGGTTTGCCAATAAGCCGGAAGAAAGGGCTTTAATCAAGGCACTGTAGGGAATATAAAAAGCAAAATACCCCAAAGCCAGCAGCCAGATGCTGGCAGCAACGGGATAATACTGCGCTTGATTTTTCATTGGCAACACTCCTGATTTGCTTTTATTCTTCCTGCTTGCACCCTGAACGGTTGTGAACAAGACTCCTGGCTTTGCCTGTCAGGCTTTTAATTTAAAAAAGGCATTGTCGACCTTTACTCCCAACGCCCGCCTGCCAATGGTGGCCAGGATATGATCGGCATTATCATGCTGTACATAAATACTCAGATCCCGGTAGATACGCTCCAGCACACTGGGTTTATTCAGCGCCCGGGCACCGCAAATTTTAATGCATAAGGCCACGCCTTCTTGCGCCAGTTGCTCTGCCAGGTAGCGAAATTGAGCGCCCTGTTCACGGGCGCTATCAAATTGCTGGTGATCCAGGCTCGATGCCACCTGATTCATCCACAAGCTTAAGGTATCGATATTGAGCTTCACCCGGGCAATATGCTGCTGCACATAAGGGTCTTGCTGCCTTTGCTGTGAGTTGACTATATTCAGGGCATATTCATAGGCCGCATCCAATGCCCCGAGAAAACTGACGCCGTAATGGGGAGTAAAACGGCTTTGCATATCCTGGGTCAGAAATTCGCCTATTTCACCGATACAATCTTTTGCCGGGATAAAGGTATTATCAAAGTTAACCTTGTAGGACACGGTAGAGCGCATGCCGATGGGATCCCACCAGTCGCCGTCAAAGCTGATACTGGGATCGGATAAATCACAGGCCAGCATCAGCAAATTATTCTCTCCGTCGCTTATCTCCCTGGCACCTCCCGGCCCCGCCAGGCTCACCAGCAAAATCGCCCGGTTAGCCCCTACGGCACTGGTGGCAAAAACCTTGTTGCCGTTGATCACATAACCCGAGTCCTGTTTTTCTATCCGGGTGCCTATGCTGTATTGCTGGTGGGGCAACTTAGTTTGCGGCTCTCCGCTCCAGGCGGCCCAGCGATGGCCCTTTTGCATCACCTCGCTAAACCAGCGTTGCTTTTGCTCTGTCTTGGCCAGTTTATCTATCAGCATCAGGGCATTATTATGGCCTTCCCAGCAACGGGCAAAGGATAAATCGGCTTTGGCGATGGCCCGGGTCATTTGCCACAGGGCATTAACATTGCCATATTCAGGCGCAAATCCGAGGCCGCCAAAACCCGGGGCAACCGGGGCCGCCAAGGCATTGATATGAAAAAGATCGGTAAAATTCTCTGCCGGAAACCTGGCCTGAAGATCGTAGTCCCGGGCCCTTTGGCTGAACACTTCCTGTGACAGGGACTCAAGTGCGGTGATCATCGCACCGGGGTCCGCTGCGTTAACTGCTGTTCTTAGTTGGCTTTTCATAACCATCCCTGTAAAAGTCCTGAATTGGATATTCCTGTTGCTGTGTGCAATGCCTGAAATAAAAACATTTTAGCTGTGCGCTGCATCAGCACGGGCCTGATGAACATAAAATTCACGGCAAAAGGTTTTATCTGTCAATTGTTCAGACCCGGTGTTATTAACAGCAAAAAATACCGTAACCACCATTAAACCCTTATTCGAATATGCACAAAATAAACCGCTGACACTGTCTAAGTCGCAATAGGCAATAAAGCCCATTTCCTGTTGATCAAAGCTATAGGGGGTTAATGGCATCCTGGGCCAGGTCACCCCGTTACAGTCGCCAAAAACTTCCAGGACCCAATCCGAAGATATCTTTTCAATAGAAAAGGCCTTCATCCAGCTGCTGTGGCGATGGGTATTATGCCAACAGCCAGGCAAAGCCTGAAAATCTTCCTGTGCCTGGATATTTGCCCCTGTTGTGCTCTCCCCGGCATTATTTTCATTTGCCGGGGAAAACCCGGTTAAGATAGGTTGTTCATCGGCTGATAAACTTGTTTGCCGGTAATAAAACTCCCGGCTTAATAGCTTCTCAGTTTGGCGGCTATGGCTAGTCTCTTTCTGCTGATGAGCGTTTAAAGGGTTATCCGTTTCTCGGTAACTTTGCAGCACCAGAACACCATTTTTTTCATTGGCGGCAACAATGAGCCCCGACGGCTGTTGATAGTGATAAAAACCCGTGGCCAGCTCACTGCCGGGATTGGCCACGGGATAAACATCCAGGTGAAGCTGTGTTTGCTCACATCCCCCGGATGTCGATAAAATGGTTAGCTTCAATGCTTCGCCATCTAAGTTGAGGGCAAAGCGAGTAATAAAATCCGCCCGGGCATTAACATTCACCCAGGTGCCGAGCAAATTACCGAGCTTAAGCCTGCTTTGACATTGAACGCTTTCACTGTGCTCCATAACCCGCTCTCCCTGGCTTTTATCCTTTATTTCAGCAGATTTCCCGGTAGGTTTTCGGTGATCCGGTCAGCTGGTGGTTATCCCTTGACTTGTTAAACGAAACGTCCCGCTCCTGCGTCGTTATACCCCGGGATTTTTTATCCGCAATCACCAGGTCGAGTACCTGGCAGGCCTCAGGGGGCAATAACTGGCCGGTTAAACGATAAAATTGTGACAATAACTGGCTTCTGAGCATCATCAGGCCGTCAATAACCTTTAACCCCTTATCACTTGCCCGGTGCAATAAGCCATTTGGAAATTGATTGTAAACAAAATCAATATAAATCATTTCCTTGTGCAGACAGTCCAGATTAAAAGTCATATCTGAGTCTTGCTCGAACGGTATGGTATTGACCAGCACATCAAAGGCATCAAGTTGCAAATCGGTAAGGGATAAGCAAGGTAAATGAAGTAATTTATGCGCCAGGGCCGCCCTTTGCACCCCGCGATTAAATAACGTCACCTCCGCCCCTTGCTCATATAAGGTTTGTGCTGCAATTCGTCCCGAGCAGCCGCACCCCAGCACGGCCACCCGCTTACCCGGTATATCAACGTTGTGCTGCTCCAGCAGCAATGTCAGGCCGACATCATCTGTAGTATCCACCTGAATTTGGTCATTATCGACTTTCAAGACATTGGCTGAGCAGGTACGTTTGACCAGCCCCCTGCTGGCGGGGTAATTTTGGCTGATACTGCCTTTAAGGGGCGCCGTTACCGTTAAACCCCGCAGGGGTAAGTTAATGGCGGCCAATCGCGAAATATAATTATCTAAAGTCTGCTGGTTGCTAATGTTAAAATGCAAATAAATTGCCGGATATTCCAATGCCCTCAAACCGGCATTGTGGGTCAAAGGAGAAAGAGACTGCTTAATGGCATCACCTATAATGCCGTAAACACCGTTGATATCCTCGGGCAAGGCACTGAGACAATAATTTTTATCCATCGCTTTGAGCGATAACAACGAGCTTTGCTGCAAGTTGGCAAAAATAACCCTGGCACCTTTATAAAAGGCACAAATGCGGCTCCAGCCTTCCTGTTCGGCTTCATCATATGCCGTGACCTTATCGTTATCGTTATAATGCAAAAACTCCAGCGCCGTTAAACCTTCGGGGCAGATAAGACGATAGAGAAAAGCATCAAAGTCACTGTCGCTACGATATTGCCGGGCGAGGGTTCTATAACCTTGGGTCTGCCGTGCCGGTATACCGGTATCCGGATGTTCGGCAAGCGTCGATATTCTGCGGGTAATGATGCGCTTCTCGGCCGGGATCAAATTCAGCAGCGGAGTCACCAGATCAAATTCGGCATCAAGTTCAAAAAAGTCCACTCTGTCCATAACTTTAATAATATGGCTCTGCAGCGCGAATAAGGACAGCTGGTCATGGGCACAGGTAAGATCTTCTCTTGCCCGGATAGACATGGAAAGTTTCACTTCTGCCTGCCCATGTGTGCCTTTAACTAAATCACTTAACCGGCGAATATCTTCTTCGCTGGCAAGGCCATCGGTAAAATGAACAATATCACAGTGGGATAAGGCCAGTTGGCGGGATTTTTCATCCGCTAAAAAATACGATACAGAGGTTTCAGCGATAATCGTCCTTGTTGACATCTACTTCCCTTATTAGCTGTTTATCGACCATAAAATAAGATCGAATTTTTAAGTCAGGTAAATAATCCGTCAGTTGATCACACGCAATGATCACCAATGGATTATGATGAAATGTAGATGAGATTTTTTATTAGCACAAGTAATCAACAAGGTTTACAAGATGTCAATAAGGCACTCTAACCTGAAATGGCCTCTGGGTTTATCTCCCTGATTGTCACCAGGGCTTTCACCAAAGTGAGACAAACCATCACAGGTGAAAGCGCTGGTTTTATTTTACGGTGCAACACCAGCTTAAATAATATTCACTCCCGTGACTTGTTCCAGTGCCGCCATCAAGCCCCATCCGCCAAAACCTTCGGTTACCGCAAAAACAATATCGTTTTGCCCGGACTTTAACGGCAGGAACACACTGTCAAATAAGCCTACCGTACCGTAAAATCTGTCGTCCTGACTTTTAAAAGTACGATCGCTGTGACTCAGGGCTTTACCATTAACAAAAAGGGTCAACCTGTCGCTAAAGCCATACTTTAACCTGAGCAAACGTGCCTGATCTGAAGCAAGCGTTAGTTTCACGAGCAAGGTATTTTTAGTTTTCGTCCGCCCTGCTACCCTGGCCAGATTTGCCATGCCCAGCTCATTCACTTGTACCTGTATCCAGTTTTGCCTGTTTATCAGGGAAGGCTCCAAGATAGCTTTTGCTTCGACTTCATCACTTGCTACCGGCAAGGTAGCAACGGAAAAAGCAGACACCAGGTTTTCAGGTAGCGGTTTAAGCGCGACAGCAGTGCCGCTTGTTTTTACCTGCTTTTGATGGCTGATACGGATATTGGATAAGTAATAATCGTCCAGCGATCCCTGGAAGGAAATACCTCCGGCAATATCGCCATGGGCCAGCTTTTCAATATGCAGCACCGGCTTTTCACTATTGATATAAACATCCATTTTTTCCCCGCTAACCACCAGCTTGACCCGGTTCCAGTTATCATAGTGATAACTTACCGCTGCGCCATAACGGGCACCGGTATACAGCTGCCAGGCAAAAATGTCGTTAAATGAAGGGGTATATTGGTTTGCCGAGCTTGTACCCGAAGCATTGGGCCTGAGATAAAAAACTTCACTATTGCCATTCCCGGATTCGCGAAAATGTATCCCGGGAAACCCCCTTTTATTACGTATGCGGATATCAAATTCAATCACACCGTTATGGAAGTTTTCTCCGATGAGTTTTACCTTGGCTCTGTCCAGGACTTTGATGCTGGCTCGTCCCTGGTAATCGACAAACCGGGCTTGGTCCTTTGAAAACTGCCAATGCTGGTTATCCAGGGGGATCACTCCGGCGAATAATTTGCCGGAGAAAAGCAGCAAATTGGCAAAAACTAACATTAAAAAAGATTTCATATTTTCCTCACTAATAAAGACTAAAAAATGGATAAGCAGATATTAAAAGCCGGTAGCAGGACAAAACAGGCCAATTAAGTAAAAAAAGACGACAAACTTTTACATAAGTTTTACAAAGCCCGCAGACAAAATTTTGTTATAGTGGCGCAAGCAAAAAGAGTCAGCGAAGTGGAGTGCCCTTGAATAAAAAACCCCGGTTATTGATAGTCGAAGATGAAATCAGCATACTGCACGGTTTAACCGACTTGTTTGTTTATCATGGCTTTGATGTGGCAACCGAGCAGGATGGCAACAGCGGATTGGCACAGGCACTGACGGGAGGGTTTGACTGCATTATTCTTGATGTCATGCTGCCGGGCCTGGATGGTTTTAGTATCTGCAATGCCATCAGGAAAGCCTCCAGGGAACAGCCCGTGGTGATGCTCACGGCAAAAAGCTCGGAAGAAGATATCATCAACGGCTTAACCTTAGGGGCCGACGACTATATTGCCAAGCCTTTTTCCGTGCAGGAGCTGGTCTTGAGAATTAAAACCATTTTACGGCGCAGCGGCTGGCACGAAGAAGACGACACGCTTGAACTCGGGGAGCACATTCTCATAGATGTCTGCAATTTATCCGGCACTGTCTATGGAAAACAGCAGGTATTTACCCGGCGTGAAGTGGATATTCTCAGTTTATTGTATCGTCGTAAGCGCCCTGTACCGCGTAGCGAATTATTAACAGCGGTATGGGGCTACAGCAAAACCGCCGAGCCGGATACCCGTACCGTCGATATCCATATTGCCAAACTGCGTAAAAAAATCGAATTAAATGCCAGGCAGCCAAAAATCCTGGTAACCTTTCGCGGCGAAGGCTACAAACTCGTGCTTTAGGCTGCCCGGTGGAGACAGGTCTTGATATTTGCCAAAAAACATATCGCCATCTTTCAACAAAACATCAACCATTTACGCCTGGTGGTAGCACTGTTTTTCCTGGGGCTGGTGATCCCTTTAGCCATTATTATTTCATACGGCTATCAACAATTTGAAAGTGAAATGTATTTTCAGTATCGCTGGAAATCTTCCAACGCCCAGGCACAAGTCAACAAAATACTCAAACAAAGAATCAAGGCACAGGAGCAGCTGACACAGGAAAGTTACAACTTCTATCAGTGGCTGGAGAGCCCGGTTGACCTGTCCTGGCGCAAGACCTTATCTCCCCTGGCCAACCCGGAAAACTACCCCAAAGATATCGGCTTTATCGGTTATTTTCAAATCGATGCAACCGGCACTTTAACAACCCCATTGCTGCCTTATTCCAGCCGTGGAGAAATCGCGGCAGAAAATACCCAATTGCAATGGGATGAAATAGAGCACCGTCTGGCCAGCCAGGGCAGAATAAAACAACTGGTACAGACAAGCGGCCTGTTACGGGCAAGAAAGTCCCCGGGCACCGGGCAGCTGTGGCCTGAAGATGAAGATCACGTGGAAGAAAACCAGCTCTCATCCGGGCAAGAGATAATAACAAACCAGGAAGCTTTTCAGTTAACAAGCCTGGATGGTGAACACCTGGTTTTCTACCGTAACATCTGGTTAAGCCAGCAAAGGCTTATTCAGGGTTTTGTTGTTAATAAAAGTCAATTTTTACAACGCCTGCTGCTTGATTACTTTAAAATGGCCCGTTATGAAAATACCGTACTGCTGACCGTCACCACCAGGAGCGGGGAACGCGCCAACAAGCAATATTTTGCCTATCAAATCGACGAAGCCGGTCAGTCAGGGATCCGGGCTTTAACAGCAAGCGATTCGGCGATTATCGATGAACTAAAAAATACCAGGCTTTACCAGGGAGCTTTAGCGGGATTATTCCAGGATATAGAGCTGACCTTTAGCACAGATACCCTGCCGCTTGGGCCCGCCTCTGTTTATGTGTGCTTTTTTATCGCCCTGTTATTTTTGATCATTATCATAGGCTGCCTTGGCTTTTATCATTTAGGCTTAAAGCAAATAGCCCTGGCAGAGCAACGCATGAATTTTGTCTCTTCCGTCAGCCATGAACTGAAAACGCCGTTAACCTCGATTTTGATGTACTCGGAGATGCTCAAATCTGAGATGGTGACCGACAAAGACAGACAAAGTGTCTATCATCATTTTATTTTTGACGAAAGTGAGCGCCTCGCCCGGTTGATCAACAATATCTTGCAATTATCCCATATCAGTCGCCAACCGGCCCGGGTAGAGCTGGAATATATTAAAATCGATACCCTGGTGGATATGATCAAATCCAAGCTGGACTCACTGCTGAGAAAGCATCATTTTCAATTAACTGTCTCCCTGGATAAAGGGTTAACCGGCAATGCACGCCTGAGTGTCGACAGTGATGCCTTTACCCAGGTGATGATCAACCTGGTGGACAATACGGTAAAGTTCTTTAATACCGCCAAGATTGACGATAAACAACGCCGCTGCATAGCGCTGAATTTTACCCGCAGCAAACCGGATAAAATCCAGCTGGAAATCCGCGATTTTGGTCCCGGCATTTCCCCCGGCCAGCAAGATAAAATCTTCGAACTCTTTTACCGCTGCGGCAATGAACTTACCCGCACGACACCGGGCACCGGTATCGGCCTGGCGTTAGTCAAACAACTGGTTTTAGCGCAGGAGGCCCGCATTACCCTGGTACCCAAAGAAATCGGGGTAGCTTTTGCCATTGACTTCAATGCCCGGTATTAACTCAGTTTTCTAAAGTATAAATTCAAGCAAGACCGGTCGGTAGCCCTATCATCCTCCTTGAGACAGCGCCCGGTCCAATAATGCCCGATCACTGGCCATTTTTGCCTGCTGATAATTGATAACAGCCCAGTGTTTTGCCTTTTTATTATCGGGCTTAACATCCAGGTAATAGCGGGCAAGCTGCGCGCCATGATCGTTTTCGCGGCGGCTTTCCCTTAACTTCACCCGCTCGGCCATCAGCACTTGCCATTGATAGTTGTTTGCTGTTTGTGCCTTGCTGTTTTTCTCGGCAATCGCCAGGCGCAGCAATATGGCATCAGGCAGACGCTGAGTTTGTGCCTGAATAGCAAAAGCAGGAAGCTTTGTTAACACTAAGTCATGATGGCCCAGCGCCAACTCAATATCTGCCCACAAGGCGATCAAACTAACCGGTGCCCGGGAAAGGGCTACCCCTTTCAGGTGTTGCTGCGCTGCCAGGGGCCGGTTTAACCTCAGCGCCATCTCCGCCAACACCTGATTTGCCCACAGCAGTATCGCTTGCTCCGGCTGTTTGTCTTTTGCCAGTAAATTTATCAAGCTTTGATAATTTTGCCTAAGCTGAGCTTGTTGCCCTGCCTTTTGCCCCAGAGCTTGGCTGTCAGCATCCAGGGCACAGATGGCGACAGCAGTGAGTGCAATATGCCCGGTTAAGGCCAGACAGCTTTGTTTGGCCTTACGGTAAAACCCCTGTACCATCAATATATTGGCCTGAAGCAAACGGGCATTGGCCTGCCGGGGCGCCTTTTCCAGTAAGGAAGTCAAGACATTGAGTGCTTGAGAAAATTGATGCTCGCGCTGCAATACCTTGGCATATAAATAAGCACTTTTTATACCCGGCTCTTGATGGTAATAGCTGTGTATCTGGCGTTTGATCTTAACAGCCATCACCTCAGACTGACCAAGCAGCTGTCCCCGTTCAAGCAACACAGCCAGCTCTGCCAGCGGCAGCATTTCCCAGGAGCTGCTTGTAGCGGCCCCGGCGGCAGGAATATAGCCGTGGGCCTGGATTAACCGGCTGTAACATATAATGCCTATCAAGACATATCCGCTTAAGATAAGACATAACTTTTTCATATCAATTCCCCTGTGCATTTGGCCATCCCTGGCCGGTTGAAATTAAGAGCCAAATATCAAGTACTAAAAAACAAACAGGTCCGCATAAAAATCGCTCGAATCGATATCATCGGTAAATATCCGGCCGTTGAGCTTTACAGGCACATCGTTTGCCTGCTGCGCAAAGGCATCGCGGCTAAAACGGGAAAAATCAACCATGAGCGCTGTGATGGTGATGCTTGCCTTGGCCGTCACCTCAGGGTTTACCCCGTCACTGACACTAAAAATAAAGCTGTCATTGCCTGTCGTTTCCTCATTGGGGCTGTAGCTAAAACTGCCGTCTTTTGCCAGGGTCACCTGCCCTAAAACAGGGGGTTGCACCAGGGTAAAACGTAACGTCTGATGCTCGGGATCTTGAGCCGCCAGCTTATCCCTGATCTCCTCCTCGGTTTGCGTACTAAAGGCTTGCGCCATCACCTCGGGAGCCAGGTTTACCGGCTCATCCGGGGCATCTTTTTGATTTTTACTACACCCAGATAACAGCCCCAGGACAAGAAATAATGCCAGCGCCCGGCATAACTTAATGCTGATTAGACTTTTAAGATAAATCATGATCTGCTCCTTACTTTGAGCCCGGGACGGGCTCGGCTAAATAGGGAAAACGTGTTTTCATCATACCGGCATGACCGGGAGCGCCATCGGTAAAAGGCACCAGACCGACACTGGCATCAGAGGGGGTACACAAGCCCAGCTCAACTGCAGTGCCGTTAACATCAATCGGATAACACAAACGCCCCATGATCACGCGTAAAGCGATATCTACCACGTCATCTCCCGGGCGGCGGCCATTTGGAAAACCCGACAGATCGCCGTCGATAACCCCCAGCGGGGATTGTTCGCTTGCCGCTATCGAAGGGATTTGGGTATTGAGCCTTAACATTTCCGACGGGGTGATCTCAGCGAGCTGGTTAACCCCGAAAAAACCGGTTAAAAACGCAGTGACTAAGTCATTACGGGGAAAGTTTGTCGGCGCCAGGGTCGCGATGTCCGTGCCTAAAGTCTGGTTTACGGCATCTTTGAACAAGATATTTAACAATTCCGCCAGGCTGGGATGGGTGACATAATCGACAAACTGGCCATCGTTTTTCGGCTTGGCGCTGGAGAAACGATCTTTATCTTTTAAGCCGATCACTAACTCATTCACCAACGGCGCCCCCAGGCGGGAAACCTGCGTTTTTGCCCCGCCGCTGATATCGGGCCGGGCAAAGGTCGCCCTGGGATTTAAAATACGTACCTGAGGCATCCCGGCACTGGTCCAGGCGCCGATACTGCCGTTGCCCTCACCGGTAAGGCAAGACTTGGGCACTTCAATGGCAAGGGAGGTAACATTTTTATCGATTAAATCATCGTTATCCGCAGACTGGGTGATGCCACCGGGGAAGCCGCCGCCATCACCGGTACCGGGCGCGCTGTCCCCTTCCACCGGCACGAAATTCACCAAGTCAAAGATTTTTCCCAAATTCACAACAAAGGGATCTTTCCTTTGCCCGACAAAGACCTTCGCCGCACCGTCGCAGCCGGGAATATCCAGCGGGTAAATAAATTGCTCGGCATAAGCCTGATAGCCCCCGGCGGCGCCAAAGGTTTTAAAGCCGATATAATCCAGCGGCTTATAAAAGAAATCCTGGCTATTTTCCGGATTAGTCAAGGGAGTAGACTTGCCCTTTTCGCCGTAACGTATGCTTAATTGATAGGACTCGATAAAATTTGCCGCACTTTGATCGGCAAAACTGATCGCACCGATATTTTTTAACGGCACCGCCACCGTTTTCGGGTTATCTTCATCACCTATGGTTAATGCCAGCCCCTGCCCGTTTGATGAAGGCGCCGAAGGTAAGGCATTGTTAAACCGAAAGGCAAAAGTGATATCTTCAATGGCATCGCCGTCGTTATCAATATGTATGTTATAAACCGCATCTTTGTCCATGGCGAAATAATTAGGGCCGCCGTAGGCATCCTGCAGGGGGATATAGTTTGCGATCAGGGTCACATAATCTTCCCGGCCGGTTTCATAACTGTTAAAGGCAAAAAAGTCCGTTGAATCCAGGGTCGGGAAACGGCTGATATTAGGAGCTTCGCGGTGACTGGAAGCCTGCACTTGCCCGACAATAAAGCCGTTGCTGATAAGAGCACCGGCAACAACAGCGCCGGCAAAGGCCCCGAAGGCAATTCCCCGAGACAAGCTTGAATAAAAAGTTTTCATGACGGTTTCCTTTTAGCTGATGGCGTCATAACGAGTTACGCGGCAAAAAGAAAAGCGGATGCACAAAAAACGATATTTTTAAAAGATAATGAAGGGTTGACAGAAAAAGCAGCTCCGGCCCTGTTTCAGGCCGGGAGCAAAGCAGTTTTACAGGGAGATCAGTGGGGTGGTATACAATACCTGGCTCGGCGCTCCCGTTGGTGAGCCGCCAAGCGGTTCCAGGCTTACCGCCAGTAAACGAATATCATCGGCGCTAAATTGTGGTTTTTTCACTAGTATACGGCTGCCGGTTTTAGGCAATAAACCTAATGAGACGGGGTTATCCTGCCCCTTTAATACCATCCACAGCTCATAATCTTTATCGCTATAAACCGTCAGCACGGAGCTTGCCTTGATATTGAGTTGCGCTTCCTTGACATCAATAAGCCAGAGCACTTGTTGTTGCTCATTTTGCACTAAGGCCACTTGTTCGCTTTCGACCGGCACACTTGGCTGCAACAGGAAGACAAGCAACACCAGGCTTGCCGCCACGGCAGTCATTGCAACCCCTTGCCACAAACGTGCAAGCGCCGGAAATAGCTTAACAGGCTCGGCTTTAACCGCTTCGCTTGCCCCGGCTTGAAGCGGATCAATACGTTGTGAAATGCTCTGCCACACCTTAGGGTCGGGAGGCACGGCAGTGATGCTATTGCCCATCTGATTCAGCTGGTGCTCCCACTGCCAGGTTGCCTGCCGCACCCGGGGGGAAGACAGCATCAGGCGCTGGAACCTTTGCCGGGCACGCCCGCGTAAGGTCCCCAATACATACTCGGCACTGAGCCTGTTAATCAGCTCGGGATCCTCATAATTCATAGGGATAAACACCTCTGCAGTTGTAGCAGGCCACGGCGGATCCAGCTTTTAACCGTCCCCAGGGGAGAATGAATGTACTGCACGACTTCATGGTGACTCAAACCTTTAAAATAAGCCAGGTGAATCGCCTGTTTTTGCTGTTGTTCCAGGGCCTGCATACAATCGGCAAGTTTGCTGTTCTCTTCATAACAAAACTCATCCTCAAAGTTATGCACGCCATGCTGGCTGCCAAGCTTATTACTCACCCCTTCCTCATCCAGCGCCAGCTCTTTTCTGACGTTTTTCTGGCGTAGCATATCCAGGCAGCGGTAACGTACAATACTGGTCATCCAGGTCATTACCGCCCCCTTCGCCGCCTGGTATTCGCCGGCGTTATGCCAGATTTTAACAAAGGCATCCTGCAGCGCTTCTTCGGCAGCAGCCTTATTGCCGAGGATCTTCAAACAAAGGGCAAATAATTTACCTGCCGTGGCCTGATAAAGGGCTGAGAATGCCTTTTTATCTCCCTGTGAAGTGGCGCTGAGCAGGGAAAAATACTCTTGTGGATCCATTTGGCTCCCGGGTATTCAAGATTTGCCTCGACTAATCTAGCAAATTATAGCCATGTTTTTGAGGCCAGCTTGGTTATTTGTAAAATTTCGGCTTTAAAGGAGACTTTGAGGAAAAACAGGAGTGATGATTCGCTGCCGCCCCAAAAAATACCGGGAGCGACATGTTTTTTAAGCAAGCTCAGTCAAGCACTAGTTATTTTCAAGTTGCGGTTCAAGCTGAGGTAATAACTTTTGATACTTTTCAGCTAAGGGATAATCCGGATTAGCGGCGACAAAAGCCGTTAACTGCTCGATAGCCTTTGCCTGTTCACCGGCTGCGAGCAGTTGATCTATTTCGCTTAACCAGGCGGTAATGCGCTTTTGCTGCAGCACATCATGACTTTGTGCAGTTTTTTGTGAAAAGCTCATTGAAGTTGCCTTAACCCCCAGTTGCTGACTGTCCTCATCCTGCTTTGCTTTATCCTTGCTTTGCGTTTTTGCAGGGCGATCATAAATCTTCGTGGCCCCGGTTCTTTGAGCTGGGGCTGTAAAAGCCTGTACCTCAGGCACTTTTGCCGCAGCCTCCTGGCCTGCCCCGCCAAATTCGGTCTTTAGCCGGACGTTATCCAATTGCGTATCAGCCGCGGGGAATAACTGCTCAACCTCGGGCTGTGAGCGAAAGCGACTTTGCACCCGGGCGTCCGTTTGTTTTGTTAGCGGTTTTTCATCCAGGACAACACCTTCTTGTTGCTGAACTATGCTGTTTTCGACCTGCTCAGCAGCTTGATAGCGCTCAAGTTGCTCAAGGGCTCCGGTCTCTTTTTGGGCTTGTGTCGCAGGGGGTATAGGTGCTGGTTGCAATGTTTGTTCAGCTTGCGGTGTGACATGATCATAGTCCCCTGACTGGGGGCCGTATCTTTTCGGCACCAGCTCCTGACGCCAGTCTTGCAGTAACACCACACTGCCCACCAGCACCACTGAAGCCGCCATGGCCAGCGGGCCGCTGCGGGCCTTAATTCGCTCAATGAAACTGACCGGTTTAACCTCAGCTTCAGCTGTTAACAACTCTTTATTTCTTGCCAGATGTAAAATGGTATTATCCAGCTCCCCCGGCGGCTGTTCTTTCGCCATTTGCCGGTACAAGTTGCTGATTTCCTGCTCAGCGCCTTCTCTGTTATCGGTTTCATGGTTATCTTTCATCGGCGGCCTCCTGCATTTTACCGGCAATACATTCACGCAACTTTTGATAGCTATACCTTAACCGGCTTTTAATGGCCTCTTGCGATACTTCAACAATTTCAGCGATCATCGCTGCGCTAAAGCCCCCTTCTTCTTTTAACATAAAAACATCCAGCTGCTTGGGCGGTAATAACGACAGGCACAGTTTTAAATAACCGAGTTGCTGTGCCTGTTCGCTTTGCTGTTGGGGATCTTGTCCTTCGGCGATAACCGTCTCCACCATATCCTCTTGCGCCGGACTGTTAAACTTATTTGCGGTTTTTAAGGTGCGGCTATGATCTACCATGCGGTTATAGGCAATACGGTATAACCAGGTAGTAAACTTTGCACTGGGCTGATAGCCTTCGCTTGCTTTTATTACCCGGCTCCAGACATCCTGATATAAATCCTCCGCCAGGCTTTTTTCACGGCACTGACGCAGAAAGTAACGGTATAAGGGTCCCTTATGCCGGTGATAGAGCATATCAAAGGCAGCTGGCTGCCCCTGCTGATAACATGCCATAAGCTCCTCGTCGTCGAGTGACTCCAGCTGGTGTTCTGTAACCTCATTTTGCATCAAGTTTTTTGCCCTACCTTGCCTTCTCAGGCCTGCTTGAAATGTTTGGATACCCTGCAAAGCCTGCATCATCATTTATTCCTGCGGCTGATGCCCTTATCCGTCAATGCCTGCGTCGTGCGCACCAGTTGTAAAAACTCACCGCGATAACCAAAGTTATCCGGGCCTTTAGCGCCGTTAACCAGGCTAATGACTTCATTATATCCATAATTTTCAGTAAAATGCCCGCCTTTTAGTAATTGTCCAAAAGCCGCAACCGCACCGGCAAAACGAAAATCATCACTGGCCTGGGACAAGTCTTTTGCTGCGCTTTTAAAGGTAATAGCATGTTCGAGCAATTTACTTGAGCCACCTTGCGGTGCTTTATAACGCAGCCTCAGGTAGGCAACTTCATCCCCGCTGCCGGGTACTGATGCCTTGGCATCGGCGGCTTTAATTTTGCGGTAACGCAAGTCATCGATACGCAGGGCTTCACTGCCAACCATGGTCAGTTCATACAGGGCGGTTACCGTATGGCCGGCGCCGATTTCACCGGCATCTATTTTGTCATTATTAAAATCTTCACGTTTTAACAACCGGTTCTCGTAACCGATCAAACGGTATTCAGCAACAAACTCAGGATTAAATTCCAGCTGGATTTTGACATCTTTGGCAATGGTTTGTAAGGTCGAGCTGATTTCATCTACCAGCACTTTGCGCGCTTCATTTAAGGTATCGATATAGGCATAATTGCCGTTGCCGACATCCGCCAGTTGCTCCATTAACATATCGTTGTAATTACCTGCGCCAAAACCTAAGGTGGTTAAGCCGATCCCCGCCTCACGTTTGCGGGCGATCAAATCTTTTAAGGTTTCAATATTAACGGTACCGACATTAAAGTCGCCGTCTGTGGCCAAGATCACCCGGTTGACACCTCCGTCAATAAAATATTGCTGTGCCAGCTGGTAGGCCTGCTCTATGCCAGCCGAGCCATGGGTTGAGCCCCCGGCCTGTAACTTATCCAGGGCCATGGCAATTTTGGCCGTTTCATTGCCTTTGGCATTTTCCAGCACCACGCCGCTGGCGCCGGCATAGACAACAATGGAAATCCTGTCGTTTTCATTGAGCTGCCGGGTAAGCATTTTCAGGGATTTGACCAGTAAGGGTAATTTGTTTACCTGGTTCATCGAACCGGAAACATCAAGTAAAAATACCAGATTGGCCGCCTTGATCTGGGCTTTATCCAGCTCATAACCTTTAAGGCCGATGCGCAGCAGCTGACGTTTTTCATTCCAGGGGGCAGGCGCCATTTCAGTGGTCACGCTAAAAGGCTGTGTGTTTGTACCCGGCACCGGGTATAAATAAGAAAAATAATTGATCAACTCTTCTACCCGGATAGCATCTCCTGGCGGCAACCGCCCCTGATTGATCATACGGCGCATATTGCTGTAGCTGCCGGTATCAACATCAATAGAAAAAGTTGAAACCGGGGTTTCGTCTACCCTGAAAACGCCGTTTTCATCCACCTTGGCATAATTTTCCCTGTCAACATCGCCAGGAAAACCCGGACCGGGTAATGGTGGCCTTGGCATACTGGCGGGGCCGCGATATTCCATGGTGGTTACCAAACGCCGGGCCTGGCTGTGTTTAATTTTTTTATCCGCATCCCCTCTAACGGCGTCAACGACCGCTATTTCAGCAACCTGTGCCTCGGGTGTTATCTCAACGGGAGGTTGTGTCTTGCCCTGCTCTGTTTTCGCTGCTTGTCCGCCAGGCTGCTTCCGGGTTGTTTCCTGTTGCTCATTTTTGGCCGTCGGCTCCTGATAGGAGCAGCCCGTTGCCAGCAAAGCGCCCAAAATGATCGCGGGAATACAGATGCCAAATGCTTTATCTGAGCCCTTATCTAAAGATAATACTTTCATAATTTTTGCTTCTTATTGATGACTGATACCCCTATAAACGGTACAGAAAGCTAAAGGGGTTAAAAATTTTGTTAAAAAGCTTATTTTTTATTTTTCTCCTTTTTTTGTCGCTTATTTATCAATAATGGCAGCCTAAGTTATTAACAATCAAAATGATTACCCGATTGGATCAAATAACAAAGGGTTTGGGTTTATTTAATGGCGAGCACGAGGTAACATACTTTTGTAGATACTTTGTTGTTCTGGCTTAAACAAATTGTTAGCTGTTCACTCGAAGAAGTGACTGATAAGCGCCGGAACCTGAAGTGCCTGGACCCGAAAATAACAACAGCTTGGCTGCAGGCACCAGAGGAATATCCTATTCATCCGTTATCCAGGTAAACACGTACTTTTCGGAGGGCTTAAACAGACTGTTTTAGGGCAAAAGCTGTAAAACATTTGTATGGATACCAATATGTTGCAAACTAATAACAAGAAATACGATACAAAACTGATCAATGCGTTAATTCCCATTACCTGCAAGAACAAGCTTGAGTCCACCTTGATCAGTTTGACGCCGAAAGAAAATAAAAGCACCCGCTTTTTGATCAAAATGGAGCTGGCACGGTTAAAAACCGCCTGTGTCCGCGCCATAGACTTGCGCCGTAAAACCAAAGAAGCATGCGAAGATTATGTTTTTGCCGACATCACCCATTACCTGGATCAAAAATCCGTCAATATTTTTGAATATCTGATCAAACAATATGGCGGCGAATACACGGTTGGCGTCTATGAAGCCGTGCTTGCCGCGGCAACAGATCCTTCCAGTGCCAATGTCTTGCAGGAGTTGGAGCAGGCTTCGCAAAACTTCGAACGTTTTGATGTTGAGCATTTATATTTTGGCGACTACCGTACCCGCAACGAAGATCGTATCCACTTCCGCTCTGAAATCCTGCTGGCCATAGAAGAGCAGGAGCTGACCACTTTTACGGCAGATATTTCCACCGTCGGTATCCGTTTTTTATTGCCGGAAGAGGCCAAGCTCGCCAAAGGTCAGGAATTTAAAATACGGTTTGCCGAAATTGCCAAAAATTATGTCGGCGAAATACTGGAAAAGTTTGTCAATTATAAAGTTGTGTCTGTTGACAGCAATGACGAAAAAACCTGGATACGGGCATTGCGTACCAGCTCTAATGCCAAGCTGGATGAGTTTTTAACCACTTTTATCAAGTCTCAAAAAGTGTTTAACCGGGTAGACGCCTCTGATCTTGAGCCGGTATTGCTAAACAAGGGTTATGAAAAACTTTATATGCCAAAAAGCAGCGCCCTGCCGCTGTTTTTCAATGGCCAGGGACAGCTCAATTATATCCTTTCTTCCGAACGGAACCAGGAAGCATTGGACTACTGGCATAACCAGAACAAACAAAACATTTTACCCTTCGCTTTAACCCCCAAGCGCATTAAACTGCTGCTGCAACAAAATAAATCGGGCATTACCACGGCTTTGTACGGTTTTACCCTGGTAAAACAAAACAGCCGCCTTTATTTTGTCGCCACCGAGCAAGAGCTTGAGCAAACCGGGCTGTTACCCGCCTTTATCGCCCTGGGATTGAAGTATCAAAGTTTGCGCGTATTTAAACTGCAGCTGGCCATTATCAGCAGCCGCTTTGATCAGTTGGGCCTTGAAGCCGACGGCCTGGCGCCGATAGCCAAAGAAAGGCTGCAAAAGCTGCGTTTTTGCGGCGCCATCACAGATATCACCCACGAGGAGATGCTGGCAGATTATCAGGCAAAAGCTTTTTCCGCCAGCTCGAAGGATTTGCAGCAATTGCGCCGCTTTATGGTGGCGGGCCAGTCGGGAGCGACGGATATTATTCCGGTGAAGTTTATTTCCAAGCGCAAAGAAGCCCGTTACGACTATAAAATGCAGCTAAGGGTCATTAAAAATGACAGCCGCTATATCGGCTACAGCAAAAATGTCTCGGTGCGCGGACTGCAGGTGGAATTAGAGTCCGCCATTACCGCCAAATCGGGAGATTTGCTGACCATAGAGTTGCCGGGGAAAACACCGGAAGATGGCAGCTCCCGTCCGTTTGCGATAGTGGCCATCAATGAATCGAAAACCATTTTACATTTAAAGTCCGCTTCGCTTGAACACAATATCGATAACCAGAACTTCTTTCACTTGCTTAAAGATTATGTCGACCAACAGGTGGATAAAACGCCGACCAAAAACAAAGGTCTTTCGGAAGGTTTATGCCGCTTGTACACCAAACACGGCCAACTTAACCTGGTGTTTTTATCGAAGCAAAAAAGCCGTTACCAGGCCTCGCGTTTAGCCACGCACAGGAATAAATCGGCATTAAACCAGTTATTGTCGGTATGTTCGGCGAAAAGCATAGCCAAAAACAAAGCACAGGCCAATAAAGCAGCAGAGCCGGTGAAAAAGCGGACTAACGAGGCGCTGCCCGGCCAGGGCAATACCGATTTTAACCTTTATCCGATTTTAAATTCGCCGCTCAATGACATCATGCAATCGACCCAGTTTAAATGCCTCAGCCATAAGCACCAGCCGCTGACATCCAGGTTATTTATTTTTGTCGATAACAAAAACAAGGATGAAATCAAGATCATCAGCAAATTTTCATCGGAGCTGACCTCCCCTAAGCTCAGAGAGATCTTTTTAAGTAATGCCCGTAACCGCGGTGAAGTTTACGTACTGCAGCTTGAGCTATTGAAAACGCCGGAAGTTGATTGCCAGTTTATCGACGACCGCATTGCCGGATTAAAGACCTATTCCCGCTATCGCATCGACGGTATCAAAGACGAGTTGGCTAAAGTGGAAGGCGTACTCAATATTGTCGATATTACCGCTGAAACCTTGCAGCGCATGGCTTTAAAAGCACAACCAAAAACAGCGGCAAGAAACCCGAGTTAAGGGCAAGTTTGGCTGAGTTCATACTGTTCCTTTAAGTAGAAGATTCGTTAAACTGTTGATACCGGTAAGGTAATTATCGGTATCAACAGTTTGACAGCAAGACATTCAACTTATTCAAGGAAGATTAGATGAAACCGGTAAAACTTGCTACCTGGCTGCTCGGATATGCTTTAACGGCCCCGGGACAGCTGTGGGCTCAAGAAGCACACATCTTATCAGAGAATAACCTACAAGCGATCAACGTAACCCCCGACGGCACGACTTTTGTTATCTTCCATCCGGGATGATCATAACGGTGACGGCAGCGTACGTTTATGCTTAACCCCGGGGCGCAGCGATTGCGATTATATCAGCGATGAACTGACCCCGCAGCAAACCCTGGCGGTAAAATTGCCGTTTAAAGGCCAAATGATTATACCTCATGAGATCACCTATATTTATCCCAGCGATCTCGACCCGGTAAACATTCCCGGCAGCATGGATGAGGCCACCAATATTTACCTGAACAATGGGCAAAAACACTTTTCCGATTACCTGGAATTCAAAGTTGCTCACGCAAATAAACGCACCATCATTTATTGGGATATCCCCCGGGATGAAGGGCTTTTAGGCGATGCCATCAACATCAATTTTCAAAGTGCCAGTGACTGGCATATCAGTTTTGCCATGTCCGGTTTCCCGTATTTCAGCCAGCGTCGTGCTGAGCCGAGTAATTTCACTTTTTCCATCTCATCTGAGCAAGCAGCTGGATTGCCACATTATTACACCCCAACCCTTGAACAGATTGAAATCGTCTATGAGTGAGCAAGCCTGTGCCGGTATTTAACCGGCATAGGCTGTCGCTTAGCAGCAAGGTAACCTTAATTGTTATCGCCTTCAATTAAATGCCGATAACTGCATACCGCCGTTAATTTCTATGCTGTCGCAGGCAAGGCGAATTTCTCCCGAGCGCCGCTCAATGGCCTGCGGCAATGCCAGGCACTGAGGCGCAGCACTGATCAGCTGTTTTCTGAAACGGTAGATCTGGATATTGATATGATTTTCATTGAGTTTAAGCATCTTGCCCAGGACTTCTTTATCAAGCCAGCCCTGATCGGCTTTGATCAGACCTGCCTCTTTATCGGTCAGGCGCTGACGGGCCAACAGCAGCAATAAATAATGGTGATTACGCTGCTCCAGATTTATCAGGTGTTCTCCCATCTGCACCGTCAAGGCAACATGCTCTTCATCCTGGCTGACATCAAAAGTCATGCCCAACCGGGTCAACTGCTGGTAATTACCGCTAACCACCCGGGTCGCCTCACTGGGTTTGGTTTCAACAAAACGCCAGATATGCTCATGCGCCCCCACCAAATCGCCGTTTTTTAACTCAGAAATACCGGCCGCACTTTCACAAACCCAGTTGCCACAGGTATTTTGATACAAGGTAATTTCGGGAGACTCTTCACTGGGCAGTACCATAATATCTTCAAGCATAAGCTGCTTCAGTCCCGGTGTTTGCGGCACCAGCATACTTTTGGGGGCATCAAGATTAAGCAGTTGCCAGGTTTCGGCCTGCAGACTGCCAAAATTGAGTTTATCATCCAATGACAAAGGCATTTTTGTGCCTTTAGGGGCAAGCTTACCGTTAACGAAAGTACCGTTGGTGCTGCTATCTTGCAATAACCAGTGTTCGCCGTCCCATAGAATAGTGGCGTGCAAACGTGAAGCGTCCAGATTGGTTAATTCCGTATTGGTTGCGCCCCGATGGCGGCCGAAAACATGCTGTACTAACAGATTCACTTCATCTTGGGTGTTAAGATTGAGTAATATCGCCATCTGAGTTCCTTTGAATCCTTACACAGACTGTTATTTAAATTAGTTCGATAAAAGTTTACTGACTTTTGACGGTATTGACGACAAATTTTAACAAAAGAGCCAGCACTTTTATTTTAACTTGGTCTTATACAGCCTTCCCAAACTTAACATCATAGCTTCAGCTTTCATTAGCCTATGCCTGTTCCGGTAAAGAGCCTGCAAGCAAAAATATTCCCTAAATATACAAAGCTTGCGGGTTTATTGTTGTTTCAGTTTTTACTTGCTGCAACCAACCTAACTGAACAGGCAGCTGATATAAACGAACATTAGCCAATTGCGGCCAAATATGGCATAAACCCGGAACAAAAACCTTGGCGGTTTTAATTGGTAAATGGGGGCGACTATAATCCACAACTAAAGTTTCATAACCCAGAGCGTGTAAACGAGCCACCATATTCTCAATATCCTCTTTGATATCGCCACAAGGCTGTATAAAAGCCGGTATTGCTGCTCTGTTTATATCCGGATGCAGATATTCACCTTCAGCAATGGCATCAAAATCAAACGGCGCCCCGTTTTGGTCACGAATAGGAATAAGCTGGCAAAGTTCGGTTAAAGCCCTTTGAGCTGCCAGCTCAGGCTGTAAGTGGCAACCTAGACCTAAACTATACCCCTTAGTCTTCAGGTCTTGGCCTATGGCAACCATAACAGGTACACCAATATCTGTGGTAATATCCAGAACCCAAAATTTATGGCTGACCGATAAGGTATCCTGCAATTTTTGTAAATTACTTGCAGGAATTTTATCCAAATCAAATTGAGCGCCCTTGGTCTGGTTATACCACCAAATAGCGCTAGCATCCCGCTCAATCAATTCAAATAGCCCTTGTAAAACCGCCTCTTCCAAGGTGTTACCCGCAGCACAACCATTGGAATGCCAGCGTCCGAATTGCTCATCGTCAAAGGGAAGGTTGGCAAAACAGGCCGTTAAGGGAAGATAAACCTGTTCTCTTTGGGATAGTGACCAGGCGGGTAACCAGTGAATTTCTGAGTCAAGATAAGGAGTTGCCGCCTGTTTAAGACTAAAGTCCGGATGGCTTTCATCTGCAAAGTAGCGGTATTGCAACTCGCTATAAGGGACTAACTGTCCCGGGCCATAACTTCGTTGGCTAAGTTGTGACTGCCTGGACAGCAGAAGTGGTTCATCCCCCTGATATAAGGCGGCATAGCGCTCTATGGTCTCGCATAAGGCACTGACTTTAGACTGCGTTGTCGAGACCCCTTTCCCCATACAGACCTGCACAAAACTTTCATTTACAGCCCCCTGTTGAGAGAGTGCCGGGGTTTTGAAAAAAGCCGTTCGATATGTTTTTACCGGCTGATTTTCTTCAGACTTAAGCTCTTCGATATGCGTGATCACCCCGGTTACCGGACTAATCAACGGGGTGAGCTTTTTCAGAGTTTGTGCTGGACTAATGTTGCGGCAACCGCCATCTTGATCAAACAATACCGGGCAGGTCTTTAGTTCTACAGGACTTGCTATTTGGGCAGAAAAATCATGCTCGCTGTCATAATATGGATTGACCGGATGATACTCAAACTCATTGCTGGATAATGTCAGCACAATAAGTTCTTCATTTTTAGCAACACATTGTCCGGTAAGTAAAATATTTAGTTGCCGGATATTTTCGCGGCTCAGGGGCCTATCAAGAAGAAAAGGTAATTGATGCGCTTGCTGCGGATATAATCTTGCCACCAGATTACGTACCGGTTGGTTTAGCCACAATTGCTGCTGTAATTTTGGCCAATTAAGCACTTTATCTGGTGTTGAAACTGGACTGATCCAGATTTTTTCTCCTGTGACTTTAATAATGCAATAAGCCGGTAGACTTGCTACCACCTCTATTAAACGCGGTTCTAAAAAGTCATCCACCAATATAACAGTCAGCGGATAGCCAAGGTCTGTTAATGCTGTTTCTATCATATCAGCCCAGAGCTTGCACATTACTCTGTCTAGCGCAGATAAATTGATCATTTCTACTGCTGAATTTAAGCCCAACTGCTGAAAATTGTCGACGCTATGCCTTTGGTAACGACGGTGAATTTCATCGTCAGCATCAACCAAGTAGCCTTGCTGGCGTAATTGACTGATTTGATAAAAGAAGATCGCACTTTTACCCGGCTCCCCCTGCCCCAGCACTATTTCATCAGCCGTTCGTTTACCATTTATGGCCTGCATATAGGGGAATTTGTTATCAGGCAGAAAAAGGTATTCATTTTCACTGATTAAAACAACCCCCAGCTCTTGCCAGAAAGAAACCTGAAACCTCGGATGCCAGGCCAATATATTTTTATCTAAAGTCTTCACTTTATTGCCAAATTTATTATTCTAAAAAAGTTCGCCAGCGCCATTAATCCAGGCTGAAACAATTTTGAGGATTGACCTCTAAAATATCTTGTAATTGTTCTGCGGTTAATTCATCGCATTCCTTGGCTATTTCTCCCACATCAAAATGCAGGTGATCCGGATGAGGAAAGTCGCTGCCAAAGAGAATATTTTCATGACCTATCATATCAACTACAGCTTTAAGACAAGGTTCACCAATTTCTAAGGTAGTCCAGCAGTGCCTTTTAAAATACTCAGATGGCAGCATACGGATATTCTTCTTGATTAAAGCCGGGAATTCCGGGTAACAGATATTATCTAATCGCCATAGCCAGTGAGGGATCCAGGAGCAACCGGCCTCAAGAAAAGCAAACTTTAACTTGGGGTATCTTTCCAGCACTCCTGATTCTAACAGGGAGAGAAAAGCCATCTGAATTTCCATCGGATGCGAGCAGGCATGCAAGGCAAACCTCGAACTGAACCGCTCTGAGCCAACTGTTGGCCCGTGAAGATGTGTGCCACCATGAAAAGCTACGGTGATATTTTTCTTTTCACATAATTGCCAGAACGCTTCATAGTCTTCATGCCCCAGTTCCCTGCCGGCGATAACCTCAGGCCTTAAAGTAATACAATGCCAGCCAAAAGAAGCAATTTCTTCTATTTGCCGGCACATATTATCAGGGTCATGGCGACTGACCAAACCGACGCCGATAAGCCTTTTAGGATCATAATTGATATAATCTTTCAACCAGTGGTTGTAGGCCCTGGCGTAAGCATAGGATGTCTCCGGGCTAATTTGTGAGTGGTTGACTACCAGCATGGCAAAAGTCGGAAACATTAGTGCCCGACCGATCCCGGCAGTGTCCATTGTCTCTATCTGGGTATGGGGGAGTGTTGCATCAAACCTTTGTTTCTGGCTGTTTTGATTAATATGTGCAGAAGCTATCTGATTGCTCTCATGCCAGTTATTCAACACCGGCACAGAGCCGATCATAAGTTGTGGCGGTAATGCTATATCCGCTTCTTCCCCTAGCCGTGCAACTCTTTCACTACGGGACTCTGGCGTATCTTGTTTTAAATATACCGGGGTGTTTTTAAAAACTTCACTTGGGGCGTATTCTTGCCATAAAAAGCTGGGTTCAATGACATGACGGTCACAATCAATTATTTTAAACTTCATTATTTATTATTAGCCGGTTCGGTTAGGAGTGTGATATGTGTCTAGTTTCGCAGGAAATAATTAGGGTGAACTTGATCTCGAACACCCTAAGGCGGTTAATTTATATTAAGTACAGGTAAATGGCTGATAGTTACTAATCGCCATATAATCTGCCAACGCCAATGTTTGATCCTTCTCCGGTGGTTTAGGCAATACCACAACAAGGGCACCGGCAAGCTGGTTATTCTCATGTGCGCTGTTCCAACCATTGGTCAGAGGCTCGACACTTTCTTCACCCGCCGGTTTGACGTCAGGTGATTGATAACCGGCTCTTTGCTCACTATCCCACTCATTAAGTTCCAGGTTTACCGGTGCACCGTTACCTTCCAATACCACTTTAATTTTTGTGGTATCGAATTGGCCTTGATAACCAAACTGTTTCAAATAATGATGCGGATCAGCAAGAAGGCTTTTCATCACTTCTGCATCGTTCCAGTTTTCCCAAGCATATGAAACTAGCCTTGACCAGGCTAACTGCCAATCTTGAATGGCTTCCATATTGCTTAGTGTACTAGGGTCACCCTGCTCAGCACCAACTGACGAACGAATATCTTCATTACTCACGTTTTTCTCCTATTTTTTCTTCTTAGAAAAGGTTATTGACTATAAATTACCGGACAAAAATCCCGATTGTCCAGGACAGCACGGTAGCCATAATCATTTGCCTTGGTATCAATTTCAGCCTGCCCGGTCAGCAAGCCTATGGCGATGGCATGACGGTAAACAGGCGTTTGGTTCGCACTACTGCCATGGATCATGTCCTTATGATGAAAACAAATACCACCTGCAGCCATCGTTGCCGTAACTTCACACCAGGAATAAGCCTTGTTAGCCCTGATAAAATGACTTTTTACACTCCCCAGATCCTGTATCGCAGCATTGAGGTATGGAGCGGCATTTTGCCATTGATGCGATCCTCTTATATAAGTGATCGCTCCCGAGTTCTCATTGACATCAATTAATGGCAACCAGGCAGTGATAACACCGTCACGAAAAAAAGGCATATGCTGATAGTCGGTATGCCAACCGACATTTGCCTGAGTGTCTAATTGTGGCGGTTTACTATAAAGCTGAGTTCCCCAAACTTTGATTTCATTGGCACCGGTTATCTGTGCTGCTACTTTACCGATAGCCGGTTGAGTAACTAAATTAAAAATGTCCTGATCGGCCAAATGTATCTGAGCGGTTCTTTGCAGCTGCTCACTGTTACCGATTTTCCCCCAGGGAGCAAGACCGGTATTATATTCTCCGCTAGCAACTCGTTTTATTCCTGCCATGGCTGAAGATAACACAGCTTCAGGTATAATTTTTTCAGACTCAATATGAAAACCATTGCTTTCATATTGAGCTTTTTTATTGTCTGAAAGACTTTCTTGCAGATTCTTTAGGTGCATAAAGACTCTGCCTGATATTCCATGGCTTTTCTGTATGGCGCTGTATCTTTCATTTCATCTGAGCCATTAACAATCATGTTAATCTCTGACTGCACTTGCATTTTCTTAGTTTTATCCTGAATTAACGGGTAATAATACACAAGCGAATGAAGTTCAAAAAAGATTGCCTTTTGCTCCCGGGCATAACGAAGGGATTCATTCAACATTTGTTCGACTCTGGGAGAAAGTGTCTTGTCTACAACATAATAACATTTAGCCAAACTACTCAATACAAAAGGTAATGCTGCATATTCACCATTTGCTTTAGTGCGCTGCAAAGAGTTTTCCATCAAGTTTATCGCTTTATCATATTGCTTCAACTCCAGGTAAGTATCAGCTAAAGAAGGTTCATACCAGGCTAAGGCAAACAATTGCCCCGACTCCAGCTGGTCCTTGATACTTAGTTCCGCAAAATCTGTCTTATATAATGCCCAATCATAAAGCATGTATAAAAAGGTATTGATCCAAACCAACTCCTTTTTATCACCATGACTTAGTTCATATCTTTGTACTGTCGTGATAACGCTCTCGCGATCATTCATAAAATACGCATAAAGCGCCTTAAATAAATGAGCAAAAGTAATCGAAACATCGTGGCCAATAACCTCAGAGTAGGCTAATGCTTTATTTACGCTCTCCAGTGCTTTCTCGGGCATGCCTAAGTGGATATAAGTTAGGGTTAGCATGGATAAATTTTGAGCCTTAGGGTCTGTTCCATATTCAGCAGAAATCCCCTTATCCAATGCTTCGCTATACATTTGCAATGAAGCATTGTGCATATCTAAAGACGCTTTTAAATTACCGTCCACTAAATGAGCCTGTCCCAGATGGGTAAGCACCACCATTTCACGCTGCCGATTCCTTTCTTTTCTTGCCCTGGCAATAATGCGATTTCCCACTTCAATGGTTTGTGCTCTTTGAGAAGAGTAATGAGAATTTAAGAACAAAGACCATTCAACCTTATTGGTAAGTTCAGTGTACCCCTCATCAAGCTTTGCTCCCGGCATTCGTTCGAGCTGGTCAATTAATGCTTCTATCCGGTGACTTATTTTGCTTACCTCATCCCCGCCATAACCACTTAAGCTCATCACCGCAGGCAAAATGATATCTAACAGGTTTAACTCAATTTTGATCTGTTTCACTTCACAAGAAATGTTCTTCACCCAGGGCAGGATAAGATTGGCATAAGAGTAGGCTTCATCATTGGCAGACTTCTCTATTTGCAGTACTACCGCATCGATACCGAAAGTAACAGCTGTTTCATCATTACCGGCTTTAGCGTAATGACTGGCAATAACGAAAGGATTCTTTTTGCTAAAATCAGGGAAACTATCGACAAACGCCCCGGCCACATTATTATGGGCGGCCATACGTTTATCATTTAGCATACTTTCATATGCAGCATCCCGGACCAGGGCATGCTTAAAGATATAACTATTACCTGCAACCTTACGTTGTAAAATAATTAAATCGGCTTCTATTAACTCATTTAAATCAGTTTGTAGCTGGGCAGCACTGTGGTTAGAAGCAGCCGCAAGCAGTGCATAATCAAATTCACGGCCAATGGTTGCCGCCAACTGAGCGGTTTCTTTGGCATAAATTAAGGTATCAAGTTTTTGCTGTAACGAGTCACGTAAACTGCCCGGTACCTCGTTGATATTATCCGGCTTGATAAAGTCGGTTATACCGTTTAAATGCTGAACCAAGCCCTTTTGTTTTAGCATATTCACCAGTTCTTCAATAAACAGTGGAATACCATCGGTGCGGCTGACAACCACATCAAGCAGTTTTGTCGATACCTGCTGCTTATCAAACAGATTAAAGACAAACTCAGCAGTTTTTTCCTGACTTAGCTTCGTCAGGGCTATAGATGCAAAGCCACTGTGACTTAACGTTTGTGGCAAAGGCTGACGCGAAGTGCTGATGAAGACCTCATTTTCCCCCAGGCTTGCACTGCTAAGCTCAGCAATAAAGGCTATTGTTGTAGGATCCGCCCAATGCAAATCTTCAAATAAAAATAAAACCGGTTGCATCTTATCTCTATTGCCGATCGTTTCCCGGCTAAGCAGCAGTGTGATTAAGGCCTTAAATAAAATATCTTTTTGCACATCGGGACTCAGCGGTTTACCCTGAACACCTTCCGGTAAAGGCAAAGCTAACCAGGAGCATAAAATCACCAGTGCATCCTGTACTTGCGCCATTTCTTGCCCTACTTGCGTTGCACTATGCTTAAGTTCACGATGAAGCTTTGCTGTCGCAGCGCCTGCGGTCAAAGAATCAAGCGAATATTTATATTTGACTAAGTTTAAAACCGGATAAAGGGCATTATTTTTATGCTCCGGCAAGCACTGGGCCACGAAATGACGATAACTTGCAGCTAAACTCCTCAACTCAAAGACTAAACGGGATTTGCCGATCCCTGCTTCCCCATAAACATGCACAGACCTGTTCAACAGTGCAGGCTCGGTATCAATGCGATTATCAACATTTGCTTGAGCTTTGAGTAACTGTCCCAAAGTGAACAACTCTTGTTCACGACCAATAAAATCATGGTTATTTTTATTGACCCGCAAAAAGCCAAAGGCTTCTACCTGTCGCTCACCAACAAGTGAATAAAGAGCAACCGGCTCAGGTTTAACCCCCATACACACTGCTTGTTGTGGCTGAAAGGTCAAATAACTCTCCAGTAAAGTTTTACTGCTTTGTGTCGCCAGCACCTGGTTTTTCTCCGCCAGGCGGGCAAGATCCAGGACAATATTAGTGGTATCCCCTTCAGGTGTAGCATCGGCATAAGTAGTCACAATCCCGGTATGCATCCCCATATGAACCCTAACTTCAATCCCCTGGTTTTGCCTTAACAGTGAACTTCGCTGACTGAGTTTACTGCTAATTTCCAGCGCAGTTCGGGCACATAACCGTCCGTCATTATCACTGACCACAGGATAACCAAAATAAAACAAGAGGGTGTTGCCTAAACTGCCCACATGGAAAGCGCCGTAACGTACGGCGGTATCAATGCACTGGGCTTTTTGATCTCTGTGTATTGCATCCACCACCTCGCCGTCGGGTTCGCTATCTCCGATAGCTTTGACATTTAATACAACCGCTAATGCCGTAATTTGCTTACGTTCGGTTAAACTGGCATATGTGGCCTGTACAACACTGCTGTCATTGATCTGTGTATCATTGATCAGGGTTTCATTGTCCCCCGGCTGCACCACTAAGGTATTGTCCGTTGAAAAATGATGGTCGGTGTTTTGAGTAAGATCTCCTACCAAAGTAGAGAAATTCAACTGGTGAAATGCATGATATAACTCGGCAGCATTACTTGCCCTTTCCCCGGCTTTTTTATTGAGTACCCGGCGCAATAATGCACTGACACTGTGTCCGGCAAGTGAAGGTGGCAAGGGCACATTCGACTGACTTAACTGCTTATGGAAAACAGATGCCAGGCTGGTACCGGAAATGGCAGGCTTCCCGGTTAAACATTCGATAAAGACCAGACCCCAGACATAAATATCGGTTTTAGGTGTCGGCGGCTCTCCCCGTAACTGCTCAGGCGCACTATAGGAAGGTGTTCCCAGGGTTTCCTGGGTCAAGGTAATGCTTTTGTAATCGAGCTGGCGCACTTCATTGACTAGAGTGCCGATACCAAAGTCCAATACCTTGGCATGAATTTTCGCGCCAACTTTGGTCAGCATGATATTCGCCGGTTTAATGTCCCGGTGAATCACCCCCTGTTCATGGGCATGGGCCAATGCATCAAGTACCTGCCCCATCACGGCGGCGGCATCTACCGGCAATAAGGCACCGGACTCTGAAAGGGTCTCTTTAAGGGTTTTACCGTCGACATATTCAAACACGGCATAAAGCAGATTGTCGTGACAACAGCCTTTGTCCAGCAAACGAACAATATTGGGGTGTTGCAGGCGGCTGCATAATAGGGTTTCTCGATCAAAACGTTCAATATAACGCTTTTTCTTGGCGTCATCGAAATCGCTGCTGACCGATAAGAACTTGATGGCAACATCTTGGTTGGTATTGAGTTGTTTTGCCAGATAAACCTGACCAAAGCCTCCCTGGCCTATTTTCCGGACCAGACGATAGGCATCGGAAACAAAGCCCAAGTCTGCTTCTAGTGTATTTATTGTTGTTATTGTCATACCACTATCCTGAAGCTTCAAACAGCAAGCGCCCTATATAATTTTATTAAGGTTAGCCACGCTTGCATTCACTAAACAGGCTTTGAGTGTATCACTATGTTTTCATGACTTTCAATCAGATATCTATTTAATGTTATTAGGCTTTTTTAACCATTCATTTTCCCCTCAATTCTTGTACAAAAATTATCTTTTTGGCCAAAAAGTATTGCTTGTTAGAAATATCCCTTATTTGTCAATTCAGCAGACCCCAGGTTAAAACCTATAGTTATACTGAGCCGACATTAAGGTTGCATCCCCGTTTGAGGTAAATTGCCAGGCCTGGCCCAAATCATCAGTTTCGGTAAACTCCACTTCTTCCCCCTTAATAAAGCTCATGCCAAGATCAAAAGACGAGGCATTTTTAAAGTGATAAGTCATGCCTGTGCTGTACCAGATGCGATTACTGTCGGGAATGGAAATCGAACGGTAGGCCTGCTCTATCGGGGTTTCATCATAGGCAAGCCCTGCCCTGAGGGTCAGCACATCCTGCAGGTTATAGCTGATACCGACGGCCGAACGCACCGAGTTTTCAAAATATTCATCTTTTTCAAATACCGGGCTTTCTATCCCTTCGGCATAAGCTTCCAGTCGCTCAAAACTGCTCCAACCGGTCCACTGCACACTGTAATGAAGGGCCAGATTATCGCTCAACTGATGAAAGCCGGATAACTCTGCAATGTCGGGTAAGGTAATTTCCAGCTCACCCGCCAGGGTTTCACCTGCCAGGCCACCAAATGAAAGCGGCAGATCATTGGAATAATCGCCGCTTAAGATCAAATCAACCTCACTGCGATAGGCCAGTGAAATCCGGTGATTGCTGTTAATTTCATACAAAACTCCGACATTATAGCCATAGGCAATATCGTCCCCGGTCATATTGGCCGCTTCTGTTTCCTGGCTTATCCCGTAGGGGTTAGCGCCAAAATGCCTGATCAAGGTGGCGTCGGCATACACCAGGTTAACTCCCAGCCCCAGGCTGAAGTGCCGGTTAAAGCGATAGGCACCGCTGGCATTGACATTTATTGTGGTCAGAGAGGTTTCTCCGGCGAGTTGCCCGGCCGGATAATCGTCGGGTAATTCGGTGGCTAAGCCAAAATTAGAAAAAGCGCCAAGTCCGACAACAAGGTTTTTATTAAGCGGCTGGATATAATACAGCGCCGGGATCAAAGCATCGGGGGCGATACTATCTTCATCCAGCTCGTCATTAATAGTGCCTTCAAGGGAAATGTCCGGTCCTATGGCAGTGCCTACCACAGAAAATTCAGCTTGACTAAACATGGTCATAGCACCAGGGTTTCTCGCCAGTACCGCAGCATTATCACCAATCGCCCCTTCACCGGAAAATGCCCGGCCAAGGCCGGAGGCGCTGTGCTCGTTGAGGGCGAAAGCGGCGCTATATGCTTCAAAAGCCAACAGGTTGAGGGTCAGCGCCAGGGCTGTTTTTTTCATATTCATTTATTTTCCTTTTCACGGCAAGGGACAACACAGCCAAGGTAAACACAGGGGGAAAAACAAGCCAGGGGGGATCGGCTCAATGGTACATTTGCCAGCTTTAGCGGTAAAAATAAAGAAATAACACGAGCACAATCAAAGTGAGCTTATTATCGAATAAACTAATTATCAGCAGTGGAATAAAGCTGTGCTTCCCCCTTTTTATTCGGCAAAGCACAGCTTGTAGCCGGTCACACCGTTTGCCAACGGCCTTTGATCAAAGGAGCATTACGGCGGGAAACTGGAATAGCCACATCAGAAAAGTCCCTGACTTTTAGATACATACGCCGCATTACACTGTAATAGGCAAAAATTTGCTCGCTGTTGACTACATATTTCCTGTGCACCCGTAAGAACTGCTCCTGATCCAGCTGCTGGTGCATAAACTCCAGCGGGGCATCGCTGAGCACAGAATCGGTATTGTGATTTTTTTGGCCCTTAAGGGTTAACACAATACGGCAGTAGCCGCTTAATGCTTCCAGATAACAGATCTCCGAGGCGTTAATGATCACCGTCGCCTCCCCTTTTCTGACCGCCAGCTGCTGCTCGTCTTTTTGCCCGTAAATTTTATCCGCCAGCTGCTGCAGATGCGCCACCGGGATACGCTGCTGCAAGGCCGCCACCTTTTCCAGGCTCTGGTTAAGTTTGGCCAGAGTCACCGGTTTAAGCAGGTAATCTACGGCATGGGTATCAAAAGCTTCTATCGCATAATTATCAAAAGCGGTCACCAGGATCAACTGATAATGCTCGTCCCTGGTATGCATCGCCACCTGCAAACCGTTCATGCCCGGCATTTGTATGTCCATAAACACCAGCTCCGGCTGATATTGGCGGATTTTTTCCACCGCTTCATCGCCGTCGCAGGCCTGGATCAATTGTTCAAAGCGGCAGGTTTTCGCCAGCATGCTTTCCAGTTTACGCCGAGCGGCCGGTTCATCGTCAACGATCAATATGGTTTGGTAATCAGTCAGCATAGCCTTATCTTATATCCGTTTATCGTGATTCACTGTTTTATTAACCAGAGTCTTAACCCTTAAACCTGATCCGTTAGCTGATCAGCGGGCAATTCAATGGTTATTTTCGTTCCCCGACCCGGTTGTGATACGATCACAAGTTCATGTCCACTGCCATAGAGTAGTTCCAGGGTATCGCGCACTATCCCGACCCCGTGGCCATAAGTCTTACCCTCAGGGTTAAAACCTATGCCGTTATCTTCGACGGTCACATATAAGGTATTGTTTTTCTGACGTATATCCACCTGAATAATACCGGGATCTTTTTTGGTGGCAAAGCCATGGACAATACAGTTTTCAATAAAAGGCTGCAACATTAACCCCGGCACCTGTATCTGCAGACAATCCGGGGCAATATTTAATTCATATTCCAGCCGCTGCTCAAAACGCATTTTCTGGATCACTAAATAGTGTTGGGTCAGCTCAATTTCCTGGGACAAAGGCAGCAGCAGTTGATTTGAGCTGCGCAGTACCCCGCGCAGTAATTCCGATAACTCATCCAGCAGCAAGCTGGCATTATCCGGGTTATGCTCGATTTCCGAGGAAATCAGGTTAAGGGAGTTAAACAACATATGGGGATTTAACTGGGCCTTCAACGCCCGGAACTGGGCTTCCTTGTAGTTGGCATTAAGCTCCATATGTTGCTGCTGTTGCTGTAAAATATATTTAAGCGAGGCAAACAGCAACACTTCGATATAAGAGAACATCAAAGGTCCCATCGGCGTTTTCGCGGTAAAAGGCTCCGGCACCAGGGGAAGAGAAAAGCTGTTGAGCACCATAAAACTGGTGGTGCCGCCAACCGTCGCGCATAAACAGTATTTACTGATAAAGCCTTTGGTCGAGTCGCTGTTAAGCCGGGGAAAGGTTTCCAGAAATTTAGCAAACAACAGGCACAGCAGTGCAGAGCTCCACATATGCAGGCTTAACCCGGCCGCCAGCTCCAGCGAGTAAAAACCGAGATTGGTCATAGCAAGGGAGAAAAACAGAAAATTAAACAACGGCACATAAATCAGGAGGATCATCCTCCTGGAATACCATTGACTGAGACGGTAATCGGCTATCATCAAGGTAAGACTCTAAATTACAGGAAAAAATAAAACGGCATCAGCCAGCATATTACCTAAATGCCCCATCCGCGTCTAACCCGGAATTAAGCTGTGTTATCGCCTGGTGAGCCACTATGGCGACTACAAATAATGGAGTTTAATGCTGATAGCCGTGTCGCCGCGCACGGAGACTTTGGCATCGTCAAACCCCGGCAGGGAGAATTTCACCTGTAAGTTATTGGAAAAAGCCACCCCTTCTTCCGGCACCCCAAGAAAATTACGATCAAGCAGTTCATTGGCATTTTCATCATGAAAAATAACCACGGCATAATCACCGTCGGCCAGGCGACTGAAAATAGCGCCGCTGCCGGCATTATCGGCATCAATGATCTGCTCCCGGTAAGGCTTCTTGGTAAAGTCATCTTCATTATCAAACAGTGCCAGCACGATTTTCCCCCGGCTATTTTCAGCCCCCGTCACCACAACATGCAGTTTACTGACCGCACCTGTATCGACAGGGTCAGTACCTGATGCTAAAACAGGCTCGACAGCACCGACGCCGACATACCAGGGAGTAAATAACAAAGGCAATAATAAGCCCGATAAGCTCTTGTACATTTTTCTGCTCTCTTTTGATCCTTGTTAATCATCAGACCTGCTCCGCGGGCCATCTTTAGCCAGTGTATTTTTCCCACTTAGTCAGTGCCAGCGGCAATTACCCCAGTGGTACACCCGGCAGATTGAATGGTACATAAACCGTAAAAATGTACTTTTCAGCTGCCAATTCGTACCACTGGCAGAATAAGAAATTGCCCCTTAAAATAAGAAAGCTTATTTTTGCTGCCAGATTAAAAGTAGATAAGAGTATTGCCAACACGGCGACTCTTTGCAGTTAAGAGATAAAAAAGGCGGCGAAATGCAAAACTCCATTTTACTGATAGATAACGACCGGGAATTAACCGCCGAACTAAGCCATTATCTTGCCAGCGAAGGTTTTGACCTGACCGTGTGCAATGACGGCGTCTCTGGCTTGCTTGAAGCCAACCGGGGACAATATCATTTAATATTATCGGATCTGATGCTGCCTAAGCTCAGTGGTTTCGAGTTTTTGAAAAAGCTCAGGTCCACCAATCAAACCCCGGTAATGATGCTGACAGAACGAGACGATCAATTTGACCGCATCTACGCCCTGGAATTAGGCGCAGACGACTACCTGTGCAAACCCTTCAACCACAGGGAGCTGGTGGCACGGATAAAATCCATTGTCCGCCGTATGCTTTATTTCAAACCGATGGAAATGCAAAACACGATCAAAAGCAATGACCTGGTATTATCCACCACCACCCGTGAGGTCTATTGCCACGACAGCGAGCTGAATTTAACCGGCTTCGAATTTGAAATGTTAGCCCTGCTGATGTCCCATGCCGGCACAGTGGTAGACAAGGATAAAATTGCCAATCAGGTATTAAGGCGCCCGCTGTCTTCTTTTGATCGCAGCATAGATATGCATATCAGCAAAATCCGCAAAAAAATTGCCGGGATCACAGACCAGGAGAAAATCAAAACCGTTCGCGGCGCCGGCTATATTTTTCTGACCGGCTCAGTCGCACGCCATTTAAACTAACCCCGGCGACAAACTATCAAGCCGGAGCTATTTACCATTGCTCCGGTTTAAGCCTGCAGCCAAAAGCCTAAGCAAACAAGCCCACGCTTGTACCTCACCATTATTTCCATTTGAATTTACACCTTTCCCACCGGTATACTCGCCTAACCCCGATAACTAAAATGACCGCTTCCCCTGTTAGGAAAGACTTGATGTCACACGCTTTTTCCCATAAATCCCCGTCAGAAATTTACCTATTATCATTACAGTCAACCCAGAGCCGGGTCACCATGAGCTCGTTATTAAATGTCGTGGCCTATAAGCTACAGCAGAAAAAAACACACCGGCAGGTGGGCTGGTCCCTGGTTAATTATGAACAAATCCTAAGCTTATTGTCTGATTTAAGCCAGCAGGGAAAGTCTCCCGCTACCATGAATGTTTATCTGTCGGCAGTAAAAGGTGTCGCCAAAGAAGCCTGGCGCAAAAAACTCATTGATGTCGAAAGCTACCAGCACATCAAAGAGATCAACCGTATAAAGGGCAGCCGCAGCAGCAAAGGACGGGCGCTGGAATTAGATGAGCTTAATGAACTCATTGATTATTGCATGGGGCAAGAAGGCGTGCTCGCTATGCGAGATGCCGCAGTCATTGCCTTGGTTTACGGTGCAGGCCTGCGCCGCCATGAAGCCGCAGGGTTAATGCTTAGCGATCTCGACCTAAACGATGGTACCATCAAGGTGCTGGGCAAAGGCAATAAAGAGCGCATCAATGCCCTGCACAACCGTATTCTCGAAATAGTGGAAGTCTATCTGGAAGAGCGTTTAACAGCTCCGGGGCCGTTGTTTTTAAGGGCTAGGAAAGGTAACCGGCTGATTAATGAGCCTATTTCCGGGCAAACCATTTACGATATTATAATACGCCGCTATAAAGAGGCGGGATTAAAACGTTTAACCCCGCATGATCTGCGCCGCACCTTTGCCACTAAACTACTCGAAGGCGGCGAAGATGTTTTCCTGGTGCAGGATCTGATGGGCCATTCCTCGGTGGAAACCACCAAAAATTACGACCGGCGCAGCGAGAAAGCCAGAAAAAAAGCCGCCAAGGCGCTGCCGTTTTAAAGCTGATTTAAAGTGGCTCACATTTTGCTCGTGATATCATTCCCTAATATTAAACTCCCTAACCGGACACATTATATGAAAAAAAATTTTACCCTATTTACAATAACACTATGTAATCTCTTAATTTCTTCACATGCCTGTGCCGCACTTATCTCTCTGGATTTTGATGACATAACCGGTAATAACGTACTCTGGCAAAGTGACAGATATCTGGCAAGTAAAGAAATTCTCTTTGAAGCAAACGACGCTGATTTATACGCCTACGATGATCCGTCTCCCGGTCATGGCGGGGAAAATGTCGCCACATCCGGGTTAAGTTATATTTACTCAGGTACGCCAGGTCACGGCAATAGCGCTATTACCGTGACCTTTTTTGACCAGGGCAATTTGGATAACTTTGGCGTTACCAACTTTCTTCAATTTGATGTCGTTGATTATGCCAGTGAAAATACTGCTTTATGGAGCTATCGCGTATTTGATATCAATGGCGATACCTTATTTAGCGAAACCGGTACAGCTTCCGGTGAAACGGTGCAGATTTCAACCAATATACCGCTCATTCACGGTTTTACTTTTACCCCTTCCATTGATACCGAAGGTTTAGACAGCTTGGTTTTTGAAAACGTTACGGCTGCCAAAAATGCCAGTGTACCTGAGCCTGTCACTGCACTTTTATTTGGTTTAGGCGCTTTAGGCCTGCTCACCAGAAGAAAGCTATAATCGCCGTACAGCCTTGATGGCCGGGGATTAGCTCTATCAGGAAAGCATCAGAGCCAATGGCCCTGCGCCGCCGCAAAAAAACTGGCCATAGCAGTTCATTGCCTTTACACACTGCCGGTTTTCCAGGTGATTCAGCAAGATAATACCATTTATGGCGCAGGGGAAAATTCTCTGCGCTGCTATAGCCGACAGATAAAACGGCCACAAAACTTCTTCACACTAACACTTAAACGCTAAGTTTTATGGGTTAAACTAAGCTAGTTCTACCCGAATGCTAAAACAGGCAATCAATAGCCAAAACAGATAGCCGCTTCAAGCCGGATCTTGAAAACAGGATAAATCCAGCGCTATACTCTCCCCCAGCCAATAGACATATTCCGTATGATCCCTGAGATCGTCACCGGTTACGGCATGAACCAGTACAGTTAACTGCTGGCGGTTTGCATCCAACCAGGGAATAAGCGCATCAAAGTCTTTATCATTAAAACTGATTTGACAGCTCCACTTGGGATGCGGACCAACAGGTTTTTGGTTCACCCGGCCAATTTTCAGGGCAAAACGTTTACTTGCCTGTTCACATAAACGAATTGCCTGATGTAAGGTCTCTTGCTCAAAATAGACATGGGCATGATAAGCCTGGTGGATATTCACTGGGCGTTTAGGGTTGTTCATATTAAGCTCTCAATCGGTACTATCTTTATTTGCTGTTACACTCATCGGGCATTTTCCCCAAGTTGCTACCTTCATATCGCTAAGGCAGCATGGGATTAAACCATGCCTTGCTCCCCTTTAGAAGCCAAAATGAAAAACTCGATTCAGCCAAGCGAAAATATACTCTGCCGGGAAAAGCCGCTCAAGATTTTAAGCGGCTTTTATAGCCAAACCGGGATCAGGCGTTTGCCTTGTTAAAAGACCTTTCATGGGCGATGCGGTATAACACCGGCAGCACCAGTAAGGTTAACAAGGTCGACGAGATAATACCGCCGATCACAACCGTGGCAAGCGGACGCTGTACTTCGGCGCCGGTACCGATATTAAGCGCCATAGGCACAAAACCCAGACCCGCCACCAGGGCCGTCATCAGTACCGGGCGCAGCCTGATCATGGCACCATCAATAATGGCGGAGAGCAAGTCGCTTCGTTCTTTGCAAAGATCGCGAATAAAGGCCAGCATCACTAAGCCATTTAACACCGCAACCCCGGACAAGGCGATAAAGCCGACCCCGGCAGAGATAGATAACGGCATATCCCTGAGCCATAGCGAAATAACACCGCCGGTAAGGGCAAAAGGAACACCGGTGAAAATGATCAAAGCATCCTTGATCGAAGCAAACGCCATCACCAGCAGCCCGAGTATCAGTACCAGGGTCAGCGGCACCAGGATCGACAGGCGATTGCTGGCGGATTGCAGCTGTTCAAAACTGCCGCCGTAGGCTAGCCAGTAACCGGCAGGGATCTTGACCTCCTGCTGAATACGGCTTTTTGCCTCGGCGACAAAAGAGCCGAGATCCCGCCCCCTGACATTGGCGGTTACCACGATACGCCTTTTACCATTTTCCCGGCTGATCTGATTCGGCGCAGGCGCTATCTCTATCTCGGCTACTTCCGATAAAGGGACATAGCCAGCCATGCTGCCCGCCAAAGGATTCGCCCCCGGCAGTGGCACCGGCAGGTCTTTAAGGCGCAGCACATCCCGGCGCAGCGCTTCAGGCAATCTCACCACCAACTTAAAACGGCGATCCCCCTCAAAAATAACCCCGGCTCCTTCACCGCCGATGGCCGTGGCAACCAGGTCCTGCAACCGGGAGACATTCAGGCCATAGCGGGCAAGTTGTTGCCGTTTAGGCACTATCGACAACATAGGCAAACCCGTGACTTGTTCCACCTGGATATCGCTGGCGCCGTCAATTTTTTCAATCACTTCCCTGATGGCATTGGCGGAGGTCAACAGTTGCTCAAGATCATCACCGATAACCTTAATACCAAGGTCTGCCCTGACCCCGGAAATCAGCTCATTAAAGCGCATTTCAATCGGCTGGGTTAACTCAAAATTATTGCCCGGCTGCCCTTCAACCGCTTCAACAATTTCTGCCGCCAGTGCCTGGTAGCTCATCTCAGGGTCCGGCCACATCTGGCGGGGTTTTAACATAATAAAGGTATCGGCAATATTCGGCGGCATAGGATCGTTGGCCACTTGCGGCGTACCGATTTTTGAAAAAACATTTTTCACCTGCGGGAAATGCTTAATGCCGTCTTCCAGCGCCTTTTGCATCTCTACCGCCTGCTCCAGGGAGGTGCCCGGGATACGGATTGCCTGCAGCAGTATATCTTCCTCATTAAGCTTAGGAATAAATTCAGATCCCAGAGTGGTTGCCAGGTAAATTGAAAAGGCGACAAAAGCGACAGCGGCTGTCAATACCAGATAACGCAGCTTCATCGCCGCCATCAGCAGCGGCTGATAGAGCAACTTGGCGGCAATGATCACCCGGCTTTCTTTTTCGCTGATTTTCCCGGTCATAAACAAGGCAACGGCGGCGGGCACCAGGGTTAACGAAAGCACCAGTGCCGATAACAGGGCCATCACCACAGTAGCCGCCATCGGATGGAACATTTTCCCTTCAACCCCGGTCAGGCTAAAGAGCGGGATATATACCAGGGTAATAATAATCACGCCAAACAAACTCGGCCTGATCACTTCATTGGTTGCACTAAACACCACATGCAAACGCTCTTTTCGTCCCAGTTTTCCGCCCATATGCTGTGCCTGGGCCAGTCTCCTGGTAGCATTTTCTACGATGATCACCGCGCCGTCGACAATCAAGCCAAAATCCAGCGCGCCTAAACTCATCAGGTTGGCGGATATGCCCGCCCGCACCATACCTGTGATGGTGGCAAGCATAGCCAAAGGGATCACCGCCGCCGTGATCAGCGCTGCCCGGACATTGCCCAGCAGCAGGAAGAGTACCGCAATAACCAGCAAGGCGCCTTCAAGCAGGTTCTTTTGCACCGTATAGACCGCCTTATCCACTAAGTCGGTTCTGTCGTAAACGGCTTGCACTTTAATACCCTCGGGCAAAGAAGCTTTCACTTGTTCCAACTTAGCCGCCACGGCTAAAGACACCGCTCTTGAATTTTCACCGGTTAACATCATGGCACTGCCCAGTACGGTTTCCCGGCCATCCCGGGTTGCAGCCCCGGTGCGCAGGGCTTTACCTATCGCCACCTCTGCAACATCGCTGATTTTCACCGGAACTTGCCTGATGTTTTTAACCACCACTTGCTCTATGTCTGAGATGGTTTTTAGCTGCCCGGGAGAGCGTACCGTGAGTTGTTGCCCGTTGCCTTCAATATAACCGGCGCCGCGATTGCTGTTATTGCTTTTCAGCGCTTTGGTGATATCTTCAAAAGAAATGCCAAAGGCCAACATTTTTCTCGGCGATGGCGTGATGTGATATTCTTTGTCAAAGCCCCCTATAGTATTGATTTCCGTGACCCCGGGCACCAGCGCCAGCTGAGGTTTTATAATCCAGTCCTGGATTTCCCGCAAAGCCGTAGCGTCATAGGGACGACCGTCTGCCTGAACTGCCTCAGCGCCTGCTTCTATGGTGTACATAAAAATTTCCCCCAAGCCGGTAGAAACCGGCCCCATCTGCGGGGTCAAATCAGCAGGTAACTTGCCTTTGATGGCATTTAAACGCTCGTTAATCAGGCTGCGGGCAAAATAGAGATCCGTGCCTTCTTCAAACACAACCGTTACCTGGGACAAGCCATAACGGGACAAAGAGCGGGTATAAGCCAGGTTAGCTATGCCGGTTAAGGCTGTTTCCACCGGGTAAGTGATGCGCTGCTCGGTTTCCAGCGGCGAATATCCCGGCGCCCGGGTATTAATTTGTACCTGGACATTGGTGACATCCGGCACGGCATCTATCGGCAGTTTTTGATAACTCCAATAGCCAAGGGCGGTTAACATCAACGCCAGGGAAATCATAAGCCAGCGCCTTGCAATCGACAGGCGCAATAGTGATTCGATCATTTTTCTGTTTCCTCGCCCTAGTGGTGATGTTCGGCGCTGGATTTTTCCAGATCGGCCTTAAGCAAATAGCTGTTTTCAACAACATAGTGCTCGCCTGCATTCAGCCCTGAAAGTACCTGGCTAGAAATGCCGTCGCTTTGTCCCAATACCAGGGTGCGGGTTTGAAAGCCTTTCTCTGTCCTGACAAAAACCACCTGTTGCCCCTCGACTTCCTGGAGAGCCCGGTTAGCCACCACAAGCGGCACTTCGATTTGACTTAAAACAATTGAACCTGAGAGCAGCAAACCCGGTGACCAAATCCCCTTGCGGTTGTCCAGGGGCACTCTGGCAATCAAGAAGTCTTGGTTTGACTGGCCTGGTAACAGGTGTTTTATGGCAGACTCTGCTTGCTCGAACCCGGACGAAACCGTGACCGCTTGCCCTGATATAACAGCTTGCGCCTGCCCGGGAAAAATTTGGTATTCAACCCATAAACGGCTGTAGTCAGCCAGGGTCAACAGCACTTGACCATCGGCCAACTCTCCCGGATTCGCGTTACGCGTTACCACAATTCCTGAAGTCGGCGCAGTTACCGAATAGCGGGTCAGGCTGGAGTTAGACTCCACTTGCGCCAGCACGTCACCAGCTTCAACCTTGTCGCCGACATTAACTTTTAGCTCAGTGATAACGCCCGAAAAACGCGCCTTTACCTGGCTGACCCGACTGGGCTCAGCAACAGCTTTTCCGTATACGGTGACGGTTTGCTTTATTTCGCCGCTACCGGCAGGCATTGTCTTGATACCTGCCTTTTGTGCAAGCAAGGGGGTGATTTCAACAAGCCCTTCTTGCCCGCCGTGCTCATCACCATGTTCGTCCTTATGGCCATTGCCATGTTCATCACCGTGTTCGTCGGCATGTTCATCGCCATGTGGCGCTGAGTGCTCCCGACTGCTACCGGAGAAAGCTGCTCCATGGCTCTTTTCGGGAAAAGCCGTCACCAGAGTCCCCAAAGATAAGAAAATTAATAAACAGGAGGAAAAAGGCTTCATTGTGTTAATCCTTGAAATTCGTTTTTAAAACTATGCCCGGATACGGCCGGGCTTACAGAGGCAGACAGCGGCTCAGCGATAAGTTGCTCTATCTCCGCACCATAGGATAAAGCGGCAATACCGGCTTCAATCAGAGACCTGCGGGCAAACAGTAATTCTTGTCTTGCCGTGATATAATCCAGATAGCTGTAGCGTCCGCTTTGATAGGCGACTTGGGTTTCATCAAGTGCTTGTTTAAGCGTGGGTATTATGGTGTTTTGCAAACTCTTGGCGGTAACAATCGCCTGTTTTCTGCTTGAATAGGCCAGAAAGAGTTGATTGTGCAGCTTGAGCAGCGCCGTTTCTTTTCGGGCAAGCACCTGTTCGCGTCCGGCCCGGGCCGACACCAAGGCTCCGTGGTTACGCTCAGGGGCAAATAACGGCAGGCTAAAACCTGCAGTAAGTGCGGTATCATTAAGTTCTTGGTTTTGTTTTACCCCCACGGACCATTTGATATCGGCCTTTGCCTGCGTGCGGGCCAAGCGTATTTCGGCGTCTTTTAAGCGCTCTTCACCGGCCAATAGCAAAATCGCCGGGTTTTGTTTCACTTTGGCGAATAACCGGCTAAATGCGATATCGGCAGAAAAGTTGAAGAGCTGCCCCTGTACCCGGGAAAATGATGGCTCGGTTTCCTGCCACATCATGGCTAAGGCACGTTTGGCCTGCTCAAATTTTTGTTGCTCGCCTGAGACGGTCAGGGTTGCATTGCCGACAGCCGCCCTCGCCCGTTTAACTTCTGCCCCGGGGGCTGCACCGGCGTTAAAACGTTTTTCGACTTCCCCCTGCGCCTCTTGTGCCAGCGCTCTGGCTTCTTTGGCCAAAAGCACGCGCGCCTGTGCACCAAGCACAGCTATATACCTGCGGGTAACCTCCCCCAGCAAATTTAACGAGGCAAGCTGTCGCTCGGCTTCATTAACCAAGGTACGGTTATTCACGACCCCAAGACGTGCAGAGCGCTTGTCTCCCATTTCAAGCACCGAAGATAAGGAAACCGTGAGACCGGCAGCGCCAATACCACTTAAATTTCCGGTTCCGGCAAAGTCTTCCAGCTCAACCCCCAGTTCATAACCCGGCGTTAAGGCTTGCGTTTGTTGCTGCCCTTCCAGGGCGATTTTCCGGTAGTTAAACACCTTTAAGGACGGGTGTTCTTTGAGTGTGCGTTTAATGGCCGAGGCCAAGGTTAAGCTGCTCTCTTTAACCTCACCCTGAGACAAGTCCTGTGACTTGTTTTCGGCATTTGCCCAGACGCTTAGCAGCAATAGACTAAAAGCCGCTAAACATTTTGCTGCCGGGCGTAGCAAATCTGCACCTTTAACAGGCACATAAAAACTATAAAACATCTGTGTTTTATCCTGCGTAATCCAATGAAAATAGTGGTTTCTTTCAATAAACCACTCGATATCAAATAACAAATAAACCGCTGGGATCAGATTTTCGGGGGGCGCAGCAACAAATAATAGGGACTATCAAACCGTGTCGGTTCAAAAGCAGAGATAAAGGGTTCAAAACTATCAAATAGCGGAAACAATGCCACCAGAGCAAAGGTCACATTTGAACAGCAAGGACAAGACTGGCAATTGCATTCGGCACAATCTTCATGGGCAGCTTCCTGCCCCGGGATATCCAGCGGTTCAGCCTTCACCTGACTGACATTCTCAGCAAAATCGCAGAAGTCTATCACAGCAAAAGCCGACTGTAGGCTAAGAACAGCCACCAGCAAATAACCCCAAATACAAGGCATAAATTTGATCAACGGCTGGAAAAGGTAGGCTAAGCGACTCATGTGTTGTAAAAAATAAGAGGTAAAACCCGTTAATGTTTGAATTCATCTGCTAATCCCTGCATCATAAACCTTCCAGTTACAGTAAGGTCAAGACTTTTGAAAATCAGCCAGCTCGCTAAATTAACCCAGGTAGCCAGTAAAACCATACGTTATTACGAAGATATCGCCCTGTTGCCCCTGGCCTGTCGCAATGCCAACGGCTACCGGGAATATCAACAGGCAGATGTTGAACGTTTGATCTTTATCAGGCGCTGCCGCGAACTGAAAATTCCGCTTGAAGACATTAAAACCCTGATACAGGTGCAATCGGATAAAACGTCCTCCTGCCGCGAAGTGGACTCGCTGATCGAACAGCAGCTGGAAAAGGTCCGGCGCACCATCTCAGAGCTGAACCAGCTTGAACAGACGCTGCATGCCTTATCGACATCCTGTCCCAATAATATTGTCGGCGAATGCCAGATTTTAAAAAACCTGCACCTGGATAATTGAAAAACCGTATTTTAGCCAAGGGTGCGGTTTATACTGTTCTTCCATTTCGGTGTCAGTCAAGAATTCAAATGAACTATCCGGCTGGCTGGGTAGGTTCTTCCTTCACCACAGGCGGCGGACAAAGCGGGATATTTCCGGTAAGAAACGTCGCTCACATAAATCATGCTTTAAACCGCTGCAGCGCTCCTGCCAATGAACAGCATTTCTTTCAATAAGCCTGCTTTCATCAAAAGTCATGCCTGCGTTTTCTTTTTGGTCGTAACACTTTGTGATACAGCCCTTGACGTCCTCAGCTTGTCAAAATGTCACACATTAGCGGTCGTGGTTATTTAAACTCATAAAATTGGCGGTCATCAAACCGCCAATTTTATACCTTATTTCCCTTAAGGGGTGATTCTTCCCGGGCCAAGCAAAGGACATAGAAAGTACTTGTCAGCCCCGTCCATCACGCCATTATCATTTAAATCAAGCCACCAGCGTCCTCCCAGGTGGCCGACATCTCCGGGACCAAATTCCGTGCTTAAGCCGTTTTCACCCGGTATTAATTGCTGGAAACGCCCTTTCGGCGGCAAATCGGCCAGTACGATGGAATCAAAATACAATTGTTGGGACTCAACAAAGATAACGGGACCGTTGCCCCTTCCTTTCTGGTTTTCTCCGGCAACAGAGGTGGGTATTGACATTCCTATGACAACAACCGCTAAACATGTGGATAAAATTAGTGATGTTTTCATATCGGCTCTCTACATTAAGCTAAAGATGAAAACAAAGTATGGTTAAATGAAGTCACGAAAAATCACAGAAAGTATCACAATTTTATCACAATGCTTCCCGTTCTTCAGAGCGGCTGAAAGTCAAAAAGTTACGAGCCAACAGGTGCCAATGGGCCTGGTAGGCCGGCAAAACCAGGGTTCCTTCAGATACGTCTTGTCGTTCAGCGGCATGTTCAAGCTTTTTTCACTCCTGTGCGGTTGTTTTGCCATCTCTTTATTTCCCATGGCCCATGTATAGAACCTACGTTCATCGGTACGGCCGCATCAAACCAGGCAAGTAATGGTCAGTATAAGGTTTTTCACAGATTCCCGGGATGATCAGGTTATTATATTTCCACTTTACTGATAGCTGCATTACCATATCCATTTATCACTTTATGGTACAACAAGATGAACGAGAGGTTTTACCCATGACGGGAGCGCTGGATAACATCAAAGTTATCGATTTAAGCCGTATTTTAGCCGGTCCCTGGGCCTCGCAGATGCTGGCGGATATGGGAGCCCAGGTGATCAAGGTGGAACGTCCGGGCAAAGGCGATGATACCCGCTTATGGGGCCCGCCGTTTATCACCCCTGCCGCCAATAAAACTTCAGCAAATGCCGCTTATTTTCATTGCGCCAACCGCAATAAGCAATCGATAGCCGTCGATATCACCACAACACAGGGCCAGCAGCTCCTTAAAGCACTGATCCTGCAGGCGGATGTTGTGATCGAAAACTATAAAGTCGGCGGTTTGAAACAATACGGCCTGGATTATGCCAGCCTCAAGGCGCTTAATCCCAAATTGGTTTATTGCTCCATCACGGGCTTTGGCCAGGATGGCCCCAGCGCCCATAAAGCCGGTTATGATGCCATGATCCAGGGTGAAGGCGGCCTGATGAGCCTGACCGGAGAGCCGGACGGTGCGCCGATGAAAGTAGGGGTCGCCCTGGTGGATATCGCCACCGGTTTATATAGCTGCAACGCCATTCTCGCGGCCCTGCTCGCCAGGTATTCAACCAACAAAGGACACGGCCAATACATAGATATTTCCCTGCTCGATGTCCAGCTGGCCATTTTAGCCAACCAGGGCATGAATTATCTTGCCACCGGTGAAAACCCGCAAAGACTGGGCAACGGCCATCCCAATATCGTGCCCTACCAGACATTTGCCACCCAAGACGGCAACCTGATCCTGGCAATAGGCAATGACCAGCAATTTGAGAAATTTTGCCGCCTGGCCGGTTGCGCCGAGCTGGCTGATTCTGGCCGGTTCAGCACCAATGCTGTCCGGGTGTTAAACCGTAAGCAACTTATCCCCATCATTGCGCAAAAACTTGCCAGGCACACTACCGCCTGGTGGGTTAACGAGCTGGAACAAATCGCGGTGCCCTGCGGCGCCGTGAATACCCTGGCACAGGTCGTTAATCATCCGCAGATCAAACACAGGAAAATGATCAAACAGGTGCCGGATGAAAACGGTGACTTGATCAAAACCGTCGCCTCACCGATAAACCTATCGCAAACACCGTTAAAGTATAAAAGCGCCTCACCGAATTTGGGCCAGCATACCCGGCAATTACTCTCGCAAGAGCTGGGTTATAGCCAAAGCCAAATAGATCAGCTGTTTGAGGCCGGTATTATCTCCTGATAAAGCCTGAATGTAACGCCGGAGTTAAAACCACCCGGCTTATATTTTTAACTTAAGCGGTTAATAAAACCTGTCATCTGCCTTAACACCGCTTCTTGTGCTTCCAGATGCGGCGTATGCTGACAATCCTTAATCATTTTGCCCTCTGCCGGGCCGGACGACTGTTGTACTATGGCATCAACCTGGGCTGTTGAGCCGTATTGATCATCTTCTCCCTGGATTGCCAGCAAAGGCACGGTAATTTCAGGCAATAACGCTTCAATATTCCAGTGTTTAAACCAGCTGGTCAGCCAGGTGTCCGCCCAGGCCTTAAAAAGGCTTTCGGTCTTATCGCCGTGATATTTAGCCAAACCTTTAAGTTTGCCCGCCTGCCAGGCAAGGTCGGCGGCTTCTATCCCGGCAATCGTTTCCGGCTCGACAAACACATGGGCGGCTTCGGTGATAATCCCCTTAAGTAAAGGTGCTTGCCTGTTTTTGTGACCAGCCCCATAGATAAGGCTGATACTGCCGCCGTCGGAATGGCCGATTAAGATAAAGGTCTTGCCCGGGATCACTGCCTCTAACACCCGGGGCAGTTCTTGGCGGGCATAATCATGCATATAATCGATAGTACGTGTTTGCGTTAACGGCGATGACTGGCCGTAACCCAAACGATCATATACCAGGCCGGGACATCCCGTGGCCCGGCACAACAGCTCGGGAAACCCTTTCCACATCGCCTGGCACCCCAGACCTTCGTGTAAAAACACCAGATATGGCTTGTTATCAGCAGCAGCCACAGGAATTAACTGATAACTGATGAAATCGCCGTTGGCAAAAGCAACAAACTGATGATTTGCCAGAACACTTTCGGAATTAGGATACGACAAAACTTTTCCTTACTTTATTTAAAATAATATTTTATATGAGAAAAATACGGGGTAATAAACAGTTGATTAATCAGTATTAATTGACCAAGCGTTGAGGATCTGTGCCAGTTGGCCGCTATCACGCATTTCGATCAATGCCTGATTAAAACGGGCAAACTCATCGGCAGATACCGATGCCTTGCTGAGCATAAAATGAATATCACTCTGATAGACAACCATAGGATGCACTTCAAACTCTTCTTCCATGGCATACCTTTTACCAAAAGCCTTCATAGTATTGGGATCCACCAGAAAGCCATCAATTTGCCCTTTTACCAGCATCAGCACATTGCCTTCGATATCAACGGCTTCCCTGAAGTGGGCACTGAACTTAGGATCTTGCATAAGCCCGGCAAAAACTTCACCGTAATAATACCCTCCCTCAATACCTATCATATAATTACTCAAGGTAATATCCGTCAGAGAATTAAGGGTAAACTTCGCTGATTGTTCCTTTTTCAGAAATAAGCGGATCACTTCAAGACGGTACGGCACAGAATAATAAGCGCTTTGTGCCCGCTCCTCGTTATAGGAGACCCCCATGGCAATATCCATTTCACCGCTTTTGACAAATTGCAGCAGACGCCGCCAGGGGATCTCACTGTAACGGATACTAAGCCCAGCGCGCTCTGCCACGGCATTTAAAATATCAAAATCAACACCCAGTAATTGCTGGGTTTTATTACGATACTGGTAGGGGTACCAGATTTCCCAGCCTGCCGATAAGGTCCGGGCCTGGCTATAGAAAGGAACAAAAACTAAGGCAACCAATAAAAACGATTTTATCATGACAATAAACATTCTCTGCCGGCTGCCCTACCGTTATTATAGCGGATGAACCTTTAACGCCAACGCGGGATCCAGACGAACATTAAACCAGTTAATGCGCCAGTCCAGATGAGGGCCGGTTGCCCGCCCGCTTTTACCGACGGCCGCCACTACCTGGCCCTGCTTGACCTCATCCCCGGCTTTAACATAGGCATCGCTTAAATGCAAAAAGGTCGAAGTGATCCCCTGACCGTGATCTATGATCATAGTGCCGCCGGAATAAAACATATCCGGCACATATAACAGCACTTTGCCCGATGCCGGGGCCTTGACCGGATCGCCGACATCTCCGGCATAATCCAGGCCGAAATGCGGACGTTTAGGTTCGCCGTTAAAAACCCGCTGACTACCGTAAACACCGGTAATCGTCCCCTTTATCGGCGGGATAAAACCGCCGGCAAAGCTGGTAAGACTGCTGGCGGTTTTTCTTGCCCGGGCAATTTGCGCATTGTCTTTTTTCGAGCGGGCAACCGCTTTGGGATCTGGCTGCATAATGCTTTTCTTAATACCTTCAATCCGCTGAATGTTATATTCACGTTTGGCGGGGGTCAGGTATTGCTCCCGGGTAGAGCCGTTTGGTGAAATCACCTGCAGGCGATATTTTTTACTGTCGTCCCGGCCAAAGCCAAACACAAACTCTCCTCCAGGCGAAAGTTGCAGCTCTTGATCATCAAGCTTGACGGTATTAGCCGCCGAAGTTTTCCCGACAACCAGGCCCCCTTGTTGAATTTCACCAAAAAGTTCCAGCCGGGCTTCGCTCTGGGCTGTGCTATGTCCCTTGCTATGACCTTTATCGCCTTCACCATGGGCACCGACGGTTGCAGGAGCCGCGGTAAAAAGCAGCCCCAAACAGACATAAGAAAGCAGTGTTTTAGACATTCGCTATCGCTCCCTTGGCTACTCCTTCAAAAGCAACCACTTTAAAGTTATCTTGCGGCGAGTTTTTTTTCAGCTGACGGGCAATATAATCCGCCAGCAATTCCACGGTGGAATCACAGTCAACCACTTCAAGAATGCCTGAAGGCACGGCAATATCAAAACGTCCCTGGGGCGCATGATAGGCAAAATATTGATGACCGGGCGCCTTTTCATCCTGAGCAGAAGTTTCTTTATCCAGCGCTGCTTTCGCCTGAGGCGATAGCTGGATCTGCTCGAAACTGCTTCTGTCTTCCTCACTGGCCAAGTAAATATCCTGCCAGCGCTGACACCAGTTTTTCTCTAACGAGATAGAGCGCATGTCATTTTTATAAAGCTGGATTTTAGATCTGTGGCCATGGGCAATACGCTGACAGTTGCCGTCATGTTTTTTCAGGCCATGGGTGTAGTGATAATAAAATCCGTCAATTTTTTCCGGACGCAGGTTCAAGGTCAATCCCTGGATATTACCGGGCAATTGCTGCTTAATAATGGTTTGCAAATGGGCGGTCACCGCTGCTATCGTCACCGCCTCACTGTCAATTTTGGCAAAGGCGCATTTAGGCGACTGCAGGTAATAACTGCCGACATCCGAGTCAAAATCCACGTATTCATGCTGGTCATTATCAACAGAATTAGTAACGCGTAACCTTGATTCTTTATTAGGTAACAATAACTTATGATCTACTGCATCATCAATGATGGCTTTGATCTGTTTTTTGACAATGGCAAAGTCCAGCACCATGCTTTGCTCGTTTAAGTCGCCGTCGAGCAAGACATCCACTATCCAGCTTTCACCGACTATGCCCCTGTGCTTGCACAAATAGGAAAAGTCGATCACCGTTAAGTCGTTTACAAATAATTGCATTTTTACTCCCTTACCCTTTCACTTGCCAGGCGATGGTATCGTCTGCGCGGATCGGGATAACCCTGTCTTCGCCAAAAGGTAAACTGGTCGGTACCTGCCAGCTTTTCTTCTCTAAGATGATTTTATCACCATTGACCGGTAAGCCGTAAAAACGTGGACCGTTAAGGCTGGCAAAAGCTTCAAGTTTATCCAGGGCATCGGCTTCTTCAAACGCTTCGGCATAAAGTTCAATCGCGGCATGGGCAGTATAGGCGCCGGCACAACCACAAGCCGCCTCTTTCGCCTGCTGGGTATGCGGGGCTGAATCCGTACCCAGGAAAAATTTCTCACTGCCACTGGTCGCGGCTTCAATCAAGGCCTGCTGGTGGATATTACGTTTCAGGATAGGCAAGCAGAAATAATGGGGACGTATACCGCCAACCAACATATGGTTGCGGTTAAACAATAAATGATGGGCGGTAATGGTGGCGGCAACATTACTGCCGGCTTCATTAACAAATTCCACGGCATTTTGGGTGGTGATATGCTCAAGCACTACCTTTAGATCAGGGTACTGGGCCACCAAAGGTCTCAGGGTTCTTTCGATAAAAACCCCTTCGCGGTCGAAAATATCGATATCATTGTCGGTCACTTCACCGTGAACAAGCAGCAACATGCCGGTTTGCTCCATGGCGGCAAAGACCGGGCCCAGCTTGCTGATATCGGTGACACCGGAAGAAGAGTTGGTAGTAGCGCCGGCAGGATAAAGTTTTGCGGCAACCACCAGTCCCTGCGCTTTGGCTTCAATAATATCTTCTGGTGTGGTTTCATCGGTAAGATACAACACCATCAAAGGGGTAAAGTGAGCTTCCGGCTTTTGCGCCATGATCCGGTCATAATAAGCTTTGGCGGATTTAGCGTCGGTTACCGGGGGGACCAGGTTTGGCATAACAATCGCCCGGCCAAAATAACGACTGATATCGGCTACCGTGTTGGTTAAAACCGCGCCGTCGCGCAAATGTACGTGCCAGTCATCGGGACGGGTAATGGTTAATGTTGTCATGGATCTTACCTATTGTTTAATACGGCAATAGCGGAAAACAACTTCCGCTATGCAAAAATGAACCGTATGCCTGGACATACGGGCTAGTTCTTTTACTCGCTAACTAAATATCTGCTGCGTTATATCGCGATTTTAACATAACCGGCCAGCATTATTCGCTTTCTTCTTGTGCACCGGCTTCAGTTTTTAATAAATTAAGCAGCTGATCTTTTAAGTTAGGCGGTACTTTATGTATGGTTAACGTTTCCTGCACCGGATTATAGACCACATCCCGGCCAAAGTGGCCCCGGTCGAAACTGACGCTGATGCCGTTACCGTAACCGGAATACTTGGTGACCTTGTTGATCACTGCCTGGTCGTGAGGGAAGGATTCTTCGATCGGATAAGACTGCTCCTGGCAAAACTGATAAAAGTCCTGCTCTTTTTCTTCGCTGCCCATTACCTGGGACACTTCTTTTAAGGAAACATCCTGTCCGGTTTCTTTCTGCTCTTTACAGTAGCTAAGCAGCTCTTTGCGGGTTTGCTGTTTTTCATCCGGGTCAAGCTGGTTGACGTTGACATAATCTTCCACCGCCTGCACCAGGGTCTGGCTTTGCTCTTTGGCATCGACGCCTTCTTCGCAGCCGAGGAAGTCTAAAAAGAAATCCGAAACCTTACGCCCGGCACGTCCCTTGATAAAAGAGATATAGCGGTTGCCCTGGGGGTTTTGCTGATAGTCGAATAAATCAATGCGCGCCGCCAGCTGCAATTTTTCCGTGTCCAAGTGCTGATCGGCAGAAATATTCAGCTCGCCGTCAACGCTGTAGTGTTCGGAAACCGGAATCACCGCCGCCAACAGGTAGCGGCCGCCCATATGTTCGTAATGGCAAATCACCAAATAGCCGGTTTCCGCCAGATCATATTTACCCAATTCGTTTTTCAGCATATTGGCGCCCTGCACGCTGAAATTATAAAAATTTTGCACCTCAGAAAGATAACTTTCCATAATATCGACAAAACTGGCGCTGTCACCGGCGCCGGAATTGGTGGCAAAATTTCCGTAGGCTTTGCTGCCCTTGGCGTTATAAATGCTGTGCAGCGCATCAACAAAGTTCTGGATCTTCTGGCCGATTTCTATGGATTCTGGGCCAAATTGCAGTAAAACTTCGCCAGTTTCTTCTTTTTTCGATAAAAAATGCAGGGCTATATTGGAAATTATTAAGCTCATAGGTAAAGGTCAGTATTATATTGTTCAGGCATTTGATAAACTACGCGCCAGTTTATCATCAGCAATTAAGTGTAAAAGATGCCCATTGTATCCAAGTATTCCAATGAACGTGTAGAAAAAATTATCCAAGATTTATTAAATGTTTTAGTTGACGAAGGCGCAACCCCCGATTTAGCTTTGATGTGCCTTGGAAATACCATCACAGAAATTTTAAATAATCAGGTTCCCGAGCAGCAAAGAGAAGCAATAGTAAACAATTTTACCAGTGCTTTGAAAAAGTCTGTACAAAAATCACATTAAAAACCACTATTTAGCTAGACGTCTTTTCTTAGTTAATAGTATTTTCCATTTACCAGAGAATAATCAACATCCATGCTGTCATTTGACCGAAAAACCTACAGCAAGCGATTATTGCAGTTAATCAGCTGGAGCCACTGGTTCACGTTTTTTAATATTGCCATTGCCATCGCCCTGTCTTCGTTTTATTTGTTTAGCGAGTCGAGTCCGGAATCCCTGCTGGGTCAGATCTATTTAGTGACCACCTGGTTCAGCCATATGGCGTTTCTGACCTTTATCAGTTTTGTGCTGATCGTGTTTCCGTTAACCCTGCTGTTTCCGTATACCCGGTTTATCCGCACCAGCGCTTCACTGATCTTTACCCTGGGATTACTGTTGCTCATTCTTGATGCCTTTATCTATACCCGCTTGGGTTATCATTTAAATGCCTCTTCGAGCGATCAGATCCTGGCGTTGATTAACAATCAAATACAACATGATCCCAGGTCTTTCTGGTTTATCTCGATAGTGTTATGCCTGGTTATTCTCGCGGCAGAACTTGTGATCAGCAATTATGCCTGGAAACATTTAAAGCAGTTGCAAAAGACCGTGTTCGCCCGCCCTATTGTACAGGGCCTGGTGGCGTCTTTCTTTTTCAGCCACATCACCCATATCTGGGCGGATACCGAGCTCAATTATGATATTTTGCGCCAGGACACGGTACTGCCGCTCTCCTACCCGACCACCGCAAAAACCCTGCTGACCAAATATGGTATGTTTGACCAGCAAGACTATGTTGCCAGGAAGACCAGCCCGTTATCTTTTTCTTCGGCGGTGCCTCAATACCCGGCATTAACCGGACAATGCGCCAGCCAACAGGCCCCGACGCGTTCGGCCTTTATTGTCTTAACCCGGGATATGTTATCGGATAAGCAAAGCCGGCAATTTGCCCAGCGTGCTTCATCCCCGGCGATTAAACTGCAGCATCATATTGATAACGCCATAGGCGGCGATGCCTGGTTTAATCTCTTGTACAGCCTGCCGAGTATCTACCAGCAGGAAATCATCAAACAAGGCCTGGAGCCGGTCCTGTTTCAAAAGCTTGAGCAATTGAAACTGGCGAGCAGTTATACCCGGATCGGCGACAATAAGGCGGAGCAAGAAGATGCCCTGTGGCTGGCCAAGCTGTTTAACGAACACAAAAAATTAAACGATATCTCCAGTTTGATTTTTGCCAAAAAGCTCAATAATTTACAACCAGGCCTGCACCTGATTTATTTCTCGGACCAGGATCAGTACCAGTTTGAACTCTTTATGGATGCCCTGCTGCTCGCACAACGCCAAAAACAGCAGCAGGATATCATCTGGGTCAGCTCTATCGGCAATACCGGCAAGGATACCGGGCTGTCGATTAAACCTGCGCTTTTACTCTGGCCAGACGCCAAGGCAAGCAATATCAGCAGCCTTACCAGCCAGATGGACCTGCAGCCGACCTTGTTTAAAAACTGGCTCGGCTGCGACATGGATACCGGCCTATACAGTAACGGCAGCGACCTTTTGACCCTGAAGAAAAACCGGGTGATCGCCAATACCACAGACGACGGTATTATGGTGTTTAACAAGGATAAATCTGTGTTTATCGACCAGAATGGTAACTTCCAGAGTTATTCAAGGCAATTGCAGGCGCCGATCACGGTAAGCTCCGATTTCCCGCTGATGATAGACGGTGTTCATTTTATAAAACAATTCAGCCAATTAAATAAACAAACACAGTAATTTAGGGCAATAAATCAGCAAACAGTTAATAATTAAGTTTTTTTCATTGCATTCATTTAATAAATCATTATTATACGTCTCGCAAACAAGGAAACACATTAACGGTTTGCCAGTCGGGGTGTAGCGCAGCTTGGTAGCGCGTGCGTCTGGGGGACGTGAGGTCGCAAGTTCGAATCTTGCCACTCCGACCATATTCTTCTGTCTTAAACGGCAGCTTAAAAAGCTTAACTGATATTGTCGGTTAAGCTTTTTTTTTGCCTTGCTTACAGCCCGCTTCCTTCAGGCACCAGTACCGGTAAGTCCATACAGCCGTAATCAATACCCAGCTGACTCAAAACGCAGGTCAACTGTCCCCTGTGATGGCTCTGATGGTTAAACAGGTGCTGGCAGACATCGGCCACGCATTTAGTGATCAGCTCCCCTTCGGTGCTGGTATAGGACATCAGCTGTGCGCATTCATCATCGGTCAGGTTTGCAAAAAACTCAACAATCACTTGGTCCACCTGCTCTCGTAAAGTACGAATGTCCGTTAACTCTTGGTGATAAATATCTTGCGGTGACACCGGCTCAGGAAAAGTGTCAAAGTCATTAAGGGTAAAGCCGGCCAGGTTATTTGCTGCCAGGCGTTTTAATAAAATCAAATCGCCAAATAGAAGATGATTCCAGTAGCTGATCACATTAGGGAAAAAAGAGTGGCTTTCTTTGGTTAATGCTTGTGTGCTTAACTGCTCGCAGCAACCGAGCAGTTGCCTGTTTATCCTGATATTATAACGTGACAACATCCGGAAATTTTTAACTAAACTCAAGGGGAAACTCCTTTTCAGTGGATTAAATGTTAATGGCTGTTTGTCTAAGCAAGCAGCTTTTGCCAGCTTTGGACTGAAATTTCTTGCGGTAATGTCAGGCGAAAGTGTTGTTTTAACATCTCGCGATATCGGTCCTGCTCCGTGCATGCAGACTCCTGGCGCAGGTGATTGACAGTTTCAATAAAGCGCCCGTTAGACATCGTCTTACGCCCGGCCGGTGTGGCAACAGAGCATAGCGACTTTTGGGTGAAACTCGATTGTGGTGAGGTTTGATGATATTGGCACATGTCATAAAAAGCACTTATCTCAAACGCTTGCAATGAAAAAAGATATTGCGCCTGCCATGTCTGCGATGGCTTTTGTTGCATCAGCACCAGGCCGTCCGCAGTGTTGACAACTTTATAATTGACCTCCCGCTGGCTTACAGCCCCCAAATTAAGGCAGGCAAGTGAAACAGCATCGGGCTGCTCAGCCGCGTACACGTCATCCCCCTGCATCAGGCGTAACGGCTGGATAAACGAATCGCCAAAACCGACATCGGCAAGATATAAAGCCTTATCAAGGCAAACCGATAACAGCATATGATCAAATGGCCGGCCAAATCCTTTATCACCGTGAACACGGGCTGCATGCAGGTATACCTCAAAACCCAGTGCCGCTAACAGGGAAGCAAAAAGGGAGTTAACTTCATAACAGAAACCGCCGCGTTTTCCGGTAACCACTTTAGTAAACAATGCATCTGGCGAGAGGTTTATTTTACGCCCCAAGACAATATCCAGGTTCTCAAACGGCACATTTTCCATATGTGCCTGATGCAAACAGGTCAAGGTCTGAATATCGGCCCGACACTGCCCGTGATAATTTAAACGCTCCAGATACTGCCGAACTTGCTTTGCGGTTAGCACCTTTTCAACTAATCCATGATTTATCATTCAGCCTGCCTTAATAAATTTTGCCGTCTTTCCCGATATCTGTTGAATTAAAAGTTACAGCCCGGACGATAAAAAACAAACAAAATATAACAGCTGGGAAACGAAAAAAGAAGCCGGTGTTAAAACGTATCAATCCCGGGATCGCCACATCGATAGAAGGGATCTTTCATTCAATCAGGCAAAGGATCCTTCGACTCTAAAAGCAAGCTTAATGATAAAAACCAACTTAAACAGACTCCGGTAACCCCCCAATAGATTCGGCGTTTTTAGAAAAACAATCGACACACGCCTGCAGTGATCTCAAGCAAGGATCAAAAACAGATCCTTCTTTTTTGTCTGAGCTAACAAGTAAGTGAATAAGTGCACACCAACAAAAGCAAAGGTCCAAAATAGAGTTACCGGAGTTACAGAGGGAAAGCACCGGGGAGTTACCAGGGTTATCAGCAAGTGAAAATCAAGAGTTATCAGGGTTATCTTAGCTCTTGCTATTGGAGTTATAAGAGTTACAATGAAATCTGTTCATTTTTAGGCCAATGTTCATTGTCATTAAGGGAAGTGTTTATGAAATATCCGGTGAAGTTAGAAAAAGAATTAACCGCCGATCACTACCAGATCACGGTACCCGATTTGCCCGGTTGCCTGGCAAAAGCCAGAACCATAGATGAAGGATTAACAAAAATAGATCAGGCAATCGCAAGCCATATGAGTATATTGGCAGAATACGGTGAAGCGATCCCAACCCCCCGTTCGATAGATTACTACGTTAATCAGGCGGGTCAGTTGGCACAAAGCAATGGTGCTGTTTGGGCCATCATAGAAATCGACATCTCCCCTTACCTGGGCAAAAGCCATAAAATTAACGTCACCCTGCCGGAGTTATTGATCAAAAAAATTGATCACCAGGTAGCCCAATCTCCGGCTTACAAGACACGATCGGGGTTTATTGCCACCGCCTGCCTGAGTGAATTGCAAAAATAATAAAACAACGGGTGAGTTTAACCGCAATATTTTGTTAAAATCCTTTTATTTATCGTAGCGGCAAAATACCTGCTCCCGGTTTTTTGCCGAAAAACCTTTTATTTAAACTTTTTGTTTAAAGTAAGCCAAGGACAACAGCCACACATGACAAATGCCCATTTATTACTGCTGAGCAGTTCAAGAGCAAAACAAACCGATTATCTGAGCCATGCCAAAGAGATGATCAAAGAACATCTTGGCGATATAAAAGAATTATTGTTCATCCCTTATGCCGGCATCACCATCAATTACGATGAATATACCGAGATGGTGCAAACCGCCCTCGCCGACCTGGATATTAAAGTGACCGGCATACATAGCTATGACAATGCTGCCGATGCGGTAAAATCAGCACAAGCAATAGCCGTCGGCGGCGGCAATACCTTTCATTTACTGCATCAGTTATACCAGCATGAATTGCTGGAGGTGATCCGCGAAAAAGTCAGCTCTGGCATGCCTTATATCGGCTGGAGCGCCGGCTCTAATGTTGCCGGGTTAAGCATACGCACCACCAATGATATGCCGATCATTGAACCGCCGAGTTTTAATGCCCTTAACCTGGTTAACTTCCAGTTAAACCCGCACTTTACCGATTACAATCCTCCGGGCCATAACGGTGAAACCCGCTCACAACGCCTGGCAGAATTTATGGTGGTAGACAAGCAAACCCCGATTGTTGCCATCGTTGAAGGTACCGCGCTTAAGTTCAGCCAAGGCAAACTCAGCCTGATCGGTCCTGAGCCCGGCTTTATTTTTCAGGGGGGAGAAAAGTCAGACATAAACCCGGACACAGATTTAACCCATCTGCTTGGTTAAATCCTCATCTCACTTTAGTGAGAAAAATCAGGCGCTGTCACCAAGTTAATGATGATAGCGCCACATCAAGCGTGCTATTTTTGATAATATTGGCTAACAGGCGCCAGGGCGGCAATAAACTTCATGTGCCGGTGTAATTTCGGCGCACAGCTTTCCACCAGATCCGTAGGGATAAAATCTAAATGACCGGCACTTAATGCCCGGGTCCAGACAAACACTTTTAAATCGGCTATGCTCAGGCGGTTTTCAATAAAATAATCTCCCCCGCCTTGTTCGAGTTTTGCTTGTGCCCATTGCAGATACTGTTTTAATGGCCCGGCAACCAGGCTCTGACGCGCAGTTTTTAATTCTTCCCCCGATAAGCCGAAGGTTGCAACCAGTTTATGGGTGGCATCTTCGATAGCATCTAAAACTTCATCGCACAACAACGCCTGAAAATCATCTTGTGGGTATAAATCCGCTTGTTTGCCAACATAACGGAGAATACTGTTGGACTGGGTTACTTGCCGCTCATTTAACATCAGCACCGGCACCTGGCGTAGCGGTGTTTTTTCTCGTACGCTGGGAAATTCACTGAAACCAAAGCGTTCATCGACAAATTCAATACCACCAGTGTGCATCGCGAGTCTTATCGGCTCGGCCCGTCCGCCGTCAATGTCAAAATAGGTTAATGTCATTTTATTCATAATAGCTCCCTTATGTTTTTAAATCCCTTCGGGGTTAACTTTGGGATCTCAGTGGAAAAATACAAGGCTAAACAGTGCTTTTTCAATTCAAAGGCAAATGAGGCGGATTACCGGACCAATCTATAAATGCCGGCATTAGCAAAGCAAGCTGGAAACGTTTATTAGCGAAGACACACAAAGAAACAAACTTGTTACATTTTGTAAACATCATTGTTAAATCATTTAACATCCTGTATGTTAACGGCACTTTCAGATGGCGACATGTTTTTGCCGCAACATCATGAAAAGTCGTAAAAATAGTTTTACATTTTAAATTATAAAGGAAGATTTAAATGATTATTAAAAAAGCAATTTTGTCCGTTTTATCCGCAGGTTTATTTGTCTCTTCAGCAAATGCTATTGAAGCCCCTGTTGCCGCCGCAAACAACACTGTAGATGTACCTGTTCAATTGGCCGCAATAAAAAATTGCCCGAATTACTTTTTAATTCCAGGTTATGTCTATGAGTGGCGTGTCGGCGCAGATGGCTGCCGCTACCCGGTATTAATTTCAAAAGGTTAATCTTCTGGATTTTTCCCTTCATATCAAAAGCGCTTAAGGCGCTTTTTTTATCGGCCGTGAAAAATATTTTTCTCTGTTGCCGGCACAGAGTGGACACTTCCAAGTATTAATAACATGGCGATCATTTTGCCCTTCTTTCTCATCTGAAACCCGGCAGCACACCATGGTGGCAATAGCACAACCCTGTCGAGTACGCTAGCTTGTAAAGCAAGCAATATCGGGCCTGCGCTGCGGTCACAAGTCTTATGCCCTGAGCTGTAACGGCCAATAAAAGCCCGAACTAATATCAGGTGGAAATGAAAAGCCTTTAAGCCCGGTCCTGCCTTTGAGGAAGATGAGGCCATTAAAAAGACACAGCAGCAAATCAGCTTATGCGACATATTTTGTAACCCTTAATTTGAAAATATCGCCCCCTTGATGATGTCTTTTTGTTAGCAACCATGAATAATGATCTGGTTCCATAAAAGCCAATAACAACAATTTGGAGAATAAATATGCTCAAACCGATTTCCGCCCTGTTACTCGCCGCTACCTTAACAACCCCGGCCATGGCGGATGATTTTTCCGATAAGATCAAACAGGCATTAAAGTCTGAACTGCGCAGCGAAAAAGAAAAAGAGCGCGACAGAAACCGTAAACCGGTTCAAACCCTGGAGTTCTTTGGTATCCAGGACGATATGAAGGTACTGGAACTGATCCCGGGCCGCGGCTGGTATACCAAGTTACTGGCCCCCGCTTTACGTGATAACGGCCAGCTTTATCTCGCGCTGGGCACAAGCCGCATCGAAAAATCGTTAGAGAGCGAAGAAGCACTGAATAAAGTGAAATTACTCGCCAAAAGCAGCGAGTTTAAATATAACGAAAGCGAAGAGCTTTATGATCTCACCAGTACAGAGCTTAATGTTAAAGATCTCGATGCGGTATTAACCTTCAGGAACTACCATAACCTGACGCTTAAAACCCGTACTCAGCTCAATGAGTCTGTTTTTGAATCATTAAAACCCGGTGGCATCTATGGAGTTGTTGACCATACCCGCCGCCATATGCAGAGTAACGACAATGAAAATGGCCGCCGCTTTGATCCGGTATTGGCAATCAAAGAAATACAGGCTGCAGGGTTTGAATTTGTCGACTATTCCACACTGCACTATCGCCCGGATGATGAATTACGCTATGAAGTTGGCCGCAAATCCGTGACCGGTAATACCGACCGCTTTACTTTCTTATTTAAAAAACCTGAGTAATCGCGTTTGAACTAAGCAGATGCCCCAAAGCACTCTTTGGGGCATTATTTATCAGATAAATAAGCTGCTCGCCTTTAAGTAAACATCAATAAAACAGATGCAGCTCCAGGAAAAACCTGTCCTGATTCCACAAGGAGTTTTGCGGAATGGCATCGTAAATCCGAATTCCGGTGCGTAACTGGGAAAAACGGTTCAGGAAATACTCCCCCACCACAGAGCCGCGCACCCGCTCATTCTCATCGATATCATCATCGGGATCCAGGTACTCATAAGTAAACTTCAAATTCGTTTTCTTGTTCAGCAGATAATTGACTTCAAACAAGGTTGCTATCATATCGGTTTGCTGATCGCCGTTTTCATTTTCAATCCAGTCCACTTCCCCCAGCAAGGTAAAATCCTGCCAGTTAACGCCGGCAAAAATATTATAAGAGGTACTCTTCTGACGGTTCGGCGCTTCATTCGTAGAATATGAGACACCAAGCCGGTAACTTCGCTGTATATAGGAACCGACAAAGGAAAGCTGCTTATCCTTATTATTCTCCCCGCTACCCTGGGTGCCGTTGGTCACGCCGAGGCTAAAAGAGAAATCCCCCGGCTCTATACCCACTTCCAGGCCGATATCGGAATTATCAAAATTAAAGCCGGTGACTTCACGGATAAAAGCGCCGTCATCTTCAAGCCTGAGGCCATAAGGCAGGAAAAATTTCCCCGCCTTGATATAACTGCCGCCACTGAGGTTTTTCCAGATCACCGCCGCTTCCCGGGTCCTGCCGCCTTCAGGCGCCACCTGCTGATCCAGATAAAACAACAGATCCGGCGTAAATTGCGCCCCGATATACAAGGTGCCGTTGGTAACCTCAAAGCTGCTGGTATTGTCAAAATCAACCGGCTCAGTGCTTGCCCCTTCAACCGCATCGGCTTCATCAAAACGGGTATAGCCGTAGCGGCTGCGGATATTACCGCCGATCAGCAAATGCTCATTGAGTTTAGGGGAGAAAGTACTCTTGCCCCCAGGCAACAGGGTTTGCGGATAAACAAAGCCAAAGTCCGTTCTCTGCCCTCCGCCGGTGATATTGGTATGGCAGGCCGAGCATTTTAATCCTTCTCTGACCGCAAAATAGGGCTCTGCTGCCAGCTGTAAAGATAACAGGCAGGCAAAAATCAGCCAGATCGCCACCTTAGGGCGAAGTGCTAACACTGTAATGTGAATGTTCATAAAAAATCCTAGTGCTCAAATTAATCGCATTTTTAATAGCAATGATATGATAAAGGCATCAGGCAGGCTGCTTAGCCCGCCTCCCGGGATGCTAATTTTTTATCATCGCTCTGATCTGGGTGAAAATCGCCATATCTGCAAAGTTGAAAGGATCATTTTCATGGTGGAAAACGTAATCCGTGCCATAGCCACTGTCGGGATTGGCCTGGCTGTGACAGCTGGCACACATACCGTCCATTAGATTGGCGCCACGGGTTTCATCGCCATTATCGTCAACCATGATCTCCAGCGAGTCCGGATCTAACATAAACCACTCCCAGTCCTGATGATCCGGACTGAAATCGCCGCCCCGCTTCACCATGGCAGTGATCTCAACAATACTGCCCTCCTGCTCGACCTCTTTAACCAAGATGGTGCCTATCGGGTAACCCTGTTCCTGAGTATCTGGGTTGGCATATAGCTGTTTCTTGAAGATCCGCCGGGTCGAGTCGGGGTTGTCGCCGCCGTGGGCCATGCCTCCGAGTAAGGGGTTTTGATCCGAGCGCTCTTCAATCTGGCTCCAGCTGCGAAAATCGGCAAAGTCGCTGTTATCCGCCTGATATTCACTCGGGTGCTCAAAGACGTAATCCCCGCCGCCGCTTTGCGAGTCAGCCAGCGAATGGCAGGTATTACAACCGTCATCCATCAAATTGGCTCCCCTGCCAACAATTTCAGACAGATCAGGATTAAGTTCAAACCATTCCCAACCACCATTGCCGGGATTAAAATCACTTCCCCGCTTTACCATGGCCAGCAGGCCGCCGGCAGCGGAGAATTCTCTCTCCCCGTTTTGCCAGCTGGTGACTTCCTTAACAAAAATAGCCCCGTTGGGATAGCTGTCGGTTGCCGTCAGCGCCAGCGCATTGGCATATACCCGGCGCGAGTAATTATCATCTTGTGCCTGATGGGCGCCGCCAAGGGCACTATTGGTGGCGCCTATGGAGTAATCTATCGCCGACCAGCTGCCATAAGCACTAAAATCACTGAGCTCGGCAACAAATTCAGCCGGCGTTGCCGTTTGTGGCGGCGGAGCACCGTCATTCACCCAGTCAATCACCAGCTGGATTTGACTGTCGTCGAGAAATGGCGGACCGCTAAGGGGCATTTGCCCGCCGGAAATGTCTTCATCGCCACGAATTTTTTTCACCAGGTAACTGAACTCGGGCTCCCCCGGTTCGATCAAATTCAGCGTCGGCTGTTGATTGCTGGCAACGCCGACGATATTGCCATAGGCATTACCTTCAGAAAGATCCAGCCCCTGGGGAGCCTGGGCGCCGATATGGCAGGCAATACAACGTGCGGTAAAAATATCGTCCTGGATTTGTACAAACAAGCCTATCACCGGCTCTGGATCATCTTCGACAAGTGGCTGGCCATTGGCGTCCAATCCAGTGCCATCGCCGGCTTTGCAGCCGATCAGTATAAAAGCGATCACGCATATCCTGGCATAAATGAATACCGCTCTTATCCTTTCTATATTATGCATAGAGTTACCCTCTGCACTGGCGAATAAAAAAGTAAGGAAAAATTGTTCAAACCCTAAAGTATTTTTAAGTAACTAGTTAGGATAGTTTAAAGTACGAAAAAAGCCGTAGAATATTGAACACTTTTACAGAAAAAAACCGGCAAGATGATTTTAGTGCAGGCTGGCATCACTAAATCAGGCTAGCAGTAAAGCTTAACTCCCTCGGACAGAGCAGAAATAACCTTATACTTAAAGGCAAATCCGCAGATGTAAAATCGAGCAGCCTGTTTTGCAGCGACCTGAATCACGTCTACTTTCATCTGCCCGATCTTACTTTAGTGCGCTGTTGATCACACTAATGCCGGTTAACGCATGGGGCGGAGACTTCTTAATCAGCAAACCGACAAATGCCCGGACCGTAGAATTATGCGCGAAAATAATCATACCCGCCTGCCTGGCACTGAGAATAAATGCTGTGATGGTAGAGTTTCCCGGCAGGCGGGCGCTGCTTGCCTCTAATGCAGGTAAGACTGATGCCGAATTATGCCGGGTTGATAATATTTCACAGCAATATCCCAACTTAATCAAAGTAGAACCCGCCCTGCAGCAATTAACCATAGTAGCACTGAGCATCACGGCGTTACCGCCGATCAAAACAATGGCCGATCTGAAAGCATATAAACGGGGATCGCAAAAAGGCATGAAGGCGGCGGAAAATTATTTTCGGCAAGGTTTTAACCACTATGTCACCAGCGGGCAAATTACCGCAAAGACTTTTTCATTCACCGGCCACCGCTCTTTCAACCTAAACTCTATCATTATATTCACAAGCGCCATCAGCATTTGCTTGCAGCATTAGCCTTTGAGATCTCCCGGATACAATACCGGCAACAACAGGAATAATACCGTTATACTTATAATCACCTCTGCCCGTTAAAATTGAGACAACGGCCTTGTTGCAATTGACATCATTTTTATTTGCCTGTGTCCGCTCGGTCTCTCTTGCGCTTTTAACTGCAACAGTTGTGGTTACCTCAGCCCGGGGCGGAGATTTTTTGATCAGCAGGCATGAAAATGTCGCATCGATACAAATATGTGAAGATATTCTGGTGCAGGCATACCAGGGATTAGGCATCACCCCGGCAATCGTCGAATTTCCCGGCAGGCGGGCATTATTTGCCGCCAATTCCGGAAAAACGGACGCCGAGTTATGCCGGATAGACAATATCTCCCGCCAGTATCCTAATTTAATCAAGGTGGAACCGCCGCTGGTTGAATTAAGCATCATCGCCCTGAGCATTGCCCCCTTGCCCGAGATTAAAACCAAGGCAGATTTAACCGGCTATAGCTTAGGCTCGCAAAGGGGCATGAAAGCCGCGGAAAATTATTTTCAAGAGCATAATGTCTTATATGAAAACAATATAAATCAAGTGATAAAGTTACTCGATAACGGCCTGGTAGATTACGCCATTTTATCCCTGGGTGCTGTCAGAAAAATACAGCAAACTCGTGCCCGGGATGACTTTGTTATTCACCTGCCACCTCTGTTTCAGCATAAGCTCTATCATTATATTCATAAACGCCACCGGCATTTATTACCGGCGCTGGCCTTGGAGATTTCCCGGGCAAAACATCGGCAAAGGCAGCAGCAAGACTGAACATGCCCGGCCAGCTTCCCCTAAGCCAGGCATAAGTGTTCAAACGCTAAAGTAGCGCGGCGGTATCAATAAAAGCGGCTGCTTTATCAATATCCGGGCAATTCCCCAGGCGGGCAATAAGCGGCATCGGCAATAACTGGCTGAGCTGTGCAATGTTTTCATCAAGATAAGGCATCTGCTGCTGGCAATTGGCCACCCAGCCAACACACTGCAAGCCGTCGGCCTTTATGGCTTCATAGCTCAGCATGGCATGGTTGAGACAACCTAGTTTCATATTAACCACTAAGACCACCTGAAAAGCGCCCTGTTTGGCAAAATCAGATAAATAATGTCCCTGTCCCAACGGCAAGCGCCAGCCTCCGGCCCCTTCGGTGACAATAGTATCCGCATTAAGGTCGCTAAGCTGCCGGTAGCCCGTTATGATTTGAGACAAAGTGATCTGCTGCCCTGATTTTTCCGCAGCAATATGCGGAGCTATCGGCTCGGCAAAGGCAATAGGATTGATCTGGGAGATACTTTGCTGACAATTAGCGCATGACTGCAATAAACTTGCGTCTTCATTGATCAGCTGCCCGTCGATTAATTCACACCCGGCGGAAACCGGCTTATAAACAGCGACTTTTTGCCCCTGGTTGACTAATGCCGTCACCAGTGCCCGGGCAACATAAGTTTTACCGGCATCGGTATCCGTTGCCGTAATAAATAATTCATTCATTGATATCGTTACTTCTTTTTGCGCTCACGCCAAACTCAATCGCTGAGTTTTACCATCAAGCCGGAAAATACCTTATAAGTGGCCGGATAAACGCCGCCCGGCTCCTGGAAATCCTGATAGGAAGCAGTCATTTTCTGCCATTTATCTTTACCTGCCAGCCCTTTATTCCCCTTGGCGGGCACCTGGTTGGCGCCTAAGCCTTTAAGTTCATGGGCCAGGTGCAGGACGTTTTCATATTCAAGCACAATATCCTGGCACTGGTGTTGTAATAATTTCGAGCGCGGACTGTCAAACATCGCCAGCAATTCCTGCTCGCGTTTAAAGTTAATCACATGGCGATCATCATCCACCTGGGCCCAAGAAGATTTCAGCTCATACAAGGTACCGTCGGTTAAGGTGGTAAAAATAAACAGACCGCCGGGTTTTAATACCCGCAGGATTTCCTGCACCACATCTTCTAACGGGTTGCACCACTGGATCATCAAATTGGAATAGATTAAATCTATGCTTTGGTCCTGAAGGGGTATGTGATGAGCATCCGCTTCCAACCAATGAATATTGTTATTCCGGCTTTTTTGCGCAAAATGCAGCATTTTTTTCGAGAAATCCAGACCTATTACCCGGTGGTAAGAGCCCGCCAAAATATCGGTAAAAAAGCCGGTGCCCGCGCCTAAATCCAGCACGGTTAAATCATTGCGGTTGGGCAACCAGGGCATTAAGTGTTTGCCGCTAAAGCGCTGCAAACGGGCGGAAACATCGTAAGAGTTACTGGCGGAGCCAAAAGAGCGCGCAATTTTTATTCTGTTTTTTGTTTCTGGCATTAACCAAGAGCCTCATTCAAACAAGCTGCTAAATACTTGATATCGTTGTTATTGTGGTTTGCGCAAATAGTAACGCGTAACCGGGAGCTGTTAACAGGAACCGTCGGAGGTCTGATCGCGGTGAGCCAGATGCCCTTCTTTTTCAATTTTTCACTGACAGCCAGCGCCGAGGCTTCATCACCGATAATTAACGCATGTATCGATGACTCGGTCGGGGCTAAGGTTATCCTGGGATCAAGTGCCTGTGATAAAGAAAAACTCAGCTGTGCTATTTTATCTCTTCGCCATTGTTCTTTTTGTATTAGCTCAATACTTTTAACCGTTGCCCAGGCCACGGCCGGTGATATTGCCGTGGAATAAATATAGTGTCGGGAAAAGTTGACCAGATATTCAAACAGGTTTTCATCGCAGGCAATAAAAGCACCGCTACTGGCAATTGCCTTGCCAAAGGTGGCCATGACAATATCAACATCACCCTGGCTGACACTTCCCTGGCCCTGCCGGCCAATCACCCCTATGCTATGGGCATCATCTAAATATAGCCAAGCTTTGGCATTTTTTGCCAGCGCTGACAATTTTTTTATTTCAGCCTGGTCGCCGTCCATGCTAAACACCCCTTCCGAGACAATAAGGTTATCATCACCAGGCGAGCACTTCAAAAAACCTTCCAGCTGTTCAATATCATTGTGGCGAAAACGCTTCATACTGGCTTTGCCGCCACTAGTTTTTCCACCATCACAAGCACCAAGTGCGCCGTCAATTAAGGAGGCATGGCAAAGTTTATCCAGCAAAAAATGACATTTATGCTGGCCCAGGGCCTGCAAGACCCCGGTATTGGCGGCAAAGCCACTGGAAAATAACAGGCAGCGGGGTTTATTAAGCCACTGGCATATCTGCTGCTCCAGCACCTGATGGGCATAGCTAAAGCCGGTGATCAAACTTGAGCCGCTAGCACACAGGCCAAAGCGGTCGATGCCCTCTTGCATCGCCCGGTTAATCTCGGGATGATTATTTAACCCCAGATAATCATTGGAGGAAAAATTAAGGTAGCTTTTACCCGCGATAACCACTTCACGTCCGGCCGCAGCGGCAATAGATACCCTTTGGCGATACCTGGACTGGCTTTGCCTTTGGGCCAACTGCTGATCGATAAATTCAAACGCCATGGTACTTCTTATAAAAGCTTTAAAAACAATGGGACTTGGGAAAAGCGGAGTTTTCCCAAGCCTAGCGACAAACCTTAAATGCCGGTAACGGCAGTATTATGCGCTCTATTCTGCGTTGTAGAACAAATCGCTGTTTTCCTGATTAACAACCGCGGTACGCAACCTTTGTGCTTCATCGCCTTCATCCAACTCATGGTTGCTGACGGTTTCGGTGTTAATACCGAGCTTTTTAAACAACATCATATCCTGATTGGTTTCCGGATTGGCGGCGGTCAATAATTTACAGCCGTAAAAAATTGAATTGGCGCCGGCCAGGAAACACATCGCCTGCATTTGTTCATTCATGGCTTCACGCCCGGCACTTAAGCGGACATGGCTTTTTGGCATCAGAATACGGGCCACGGCAATACAGCGGATAAACTCAAAATGATCGAGATCCTGTACTTCCGATAACGGCGTACCTTCCACTTTTACCAGCATATTGATCGGCACACTTTCCGGTTGCTGCTCCAAATTCGCCAATTGTACCAGCAAGGAGGCACGGTCTTTCGCCTGCTCTCCCAAACCGACAATACCGCCGCTGCACACTTTCATTCCGGCGCTGCGGACATTATCCAAAGTATCTAACCTGTCCTGGTAGGTACGTGTGGTGATGATCTGGTTATAATGCTCGGGTGAGGTATCCAGGTTGTGATTGTAATAATCCAGACCGGCAGATTGCAGCTCATTGGCCTGATCTTCAGAAAGCATACCTAAGGTCATACAGGTTTCCAGCCCCATGGCTTTCACCCCTTTAACCATATCTACCACATAAGGCATATCCCGCGCTTTCGGGTTACGCCAGGCAGCCCCCATACAAAAACGGGTCGAGCCCTGGGCCTTGGCCTTTTTCGCCGCTTCAAGCACCTTTTCCACTTCCATCAAGCGCTCTTTGTCGATATCGGTTTTATAACGGGCGCTTTGCGAGCAATATTTACAGTCTTCCGGACAGGCACCGGTTTTAATCGATAATAAGGTGCTGACCTGGACTTCATTGGGGTTAAAATGCTGACGGTGTACGGTTTGCGCCTGAAACATCAAATCATTAAACGGCAGGTCAAACAAAGCCTGCACTTCGGCCAGCGTCCAGTTGTGACGGACAGCTGTGTCCCCGGCCTGGTTTGTTTCATTATTATTCATTGGCTGGGTTACACCCGGATTTGCTGACATAGAACTCTCAATTGCATCTTTATAAGTTAACGGGTAGTCTAGCCAGCCTAATAATGATGTCAACGTCAGCCAAACAAATTAGTTAACAAATGAACAAAAAAAACACAGAATTACTTGCATTTGACCGGGAAAACATCTGGCACCCCTATACTTCCATGTCGTCTCCCCTGCCTTCTTACCTGGTAGAGTCCGCAAAAGGGGTGGAAATAACCCTGGCATCCGGCGAAATTCTCACCGACGGCATGGCATCCTGGTGGGCTGTGCTGCACGGCTATAACCATCCTAAACTGAACCGGGCCATTATCGAGCAGACAGAAAAAATGGCCCATGTCATGTTTGGCGGCTTAACCCACCAGCCGGCGGTTGAATTATGTCAAAAACTGATTACGCTGACACCGAAATCTTTAGAGCGGGTATTTTTAGCCGACAGCGGCTCGGTTGCGGTTGAAGTGGCCATTAAAATGGCGCTGCAATACTGGCACAGCAAGGGCGAGAAAAACAAACATAAGCTGTTGACGGTACGTAACGGCTATCACGGCGATACTTTTGCCGCCATGTCGGTTTGCGATCCCGTCACCGGCATGCACCAGTTGTTTGACCAGGTATTAATGAAAAACCTGTTCGCCCCGGCACCAAACATTGCCATAGACGAACAGTGGCAAGCACAAGACACCGCAGAACTTGAAACCTTATTTGCCGAAAACCACCAGCACTTGGCTGCCTTTATCATTGAACCTATCGTCCAGGGCACGGGCGGCATGCGTTTCTATCACCCCGAATATTTAAAAGCCTGCGCCGCGTTATGTAAAAAATATAAGGTGTTGCTGATAGCCGATGAAATTGCCACCGGCTTTGGCCGCACCGGTAAGCTGTTTGCCTGCGAATGGGCGGATGTTTCACCGGATATCTTATGCCTGGGTAAAACCCTGACCGGCGGTTACCTGAGCCTGGCAGCCACCTTATGTTCAAAAGAGGTCGCCACCACCATCAGTGACGGCGAAGCAGGCTGCTTTATGCACGGCCCGACCTTTATGGGCAACCCGCTGGCCTGCGCCGTTGCCAGCGCCAGCATAGACTTGCTAAAAGAGAACAACTGGCAACAACAGGTGGCCACCCTGGAAGCCCACCTAAAACAGCACCTGTTGCCTTTGGCCAAACATGAGCGTGTGAAAGATACCCGGGTACTTGGGGCCATAGGTGTGGTGGAAGCACGCCAGAATGTCAATATGGCCCGGATACAGAAAAGATTTGTTGAACTTGGCGTCTGGATCCGTCCCTTTGGCAGGCTGATTTATATTATGCCGCCTTATATATCCACCGAGGCGAACGTACTCAAGCTGGTCCGGGCGATCGCCACGGTATTGGATGAAGAGCAATGTTTTACGCTTGATTAACGGCGCAAGTGTTAACGCCGCAGTTCAAAAGGCCTGGATAATGATATAAGTTATCCAGGAAACCGATACCAGAAACAGCAACACCAGGTTGAAATGCAGGTTATCGGCGCTGCGGCGGTTGCGGAACCTGTCAATAATAAAACAAGCGATACTGCTAAAGGCGCTGAACCATAAGATCAGGTACAAATAGTTGGTTAACGGCATCAGCCAATGGCTTCTGATCGGCAACTGGTAATAACGTACCAGGCCATAGTTTTTTTCCGGGGCAGCATAAAAGGAGACAATTAACGCGACAATAAAACAGAGCCAGCCGCCGATAGCTAAAAGCCGGGCAAAATATATCCAGCTGTCCGGGGCTTTGCGCCGATTTTTACCCCGCCAAATCATGACCACAACTCCCTTTTTATTCCCTTATTAAAATTAATAGCTTTATTTTCATTAATTATCGTACTATTTAGCAAGTTTTACTTGAGAAAAGCAATAGTCGCGGTAACATACCAAACCCTACAATTAGGATAATTATTAAAGAATAAGAGGTCGATAAATGTCTGTTATATCGATTACGGATGTATTAGCAGGAAAATACCCCGTTAACGAAACCATCACGGTACATGGCTGGATCCGCACACGTCGCGATTCCAAAGCCGGTATTTCATTTTTAGCCATTCACGATGGTTCATGTTTTGATGCCATTCAGGCCATAGTGCCGAATGAGTTAGACAATTATCAAACTGATGTACTTAAACTGACCACAGGCGGCGCGGTAAAAGTTACCGGCACCTTGGTGGAATCTCCGGGCCAGGGACAATCTTTTGAGATCCAGGCAACCGAAGTTGAAGTATTAGGCCTGGTAGAAGACCCCGATACCTACCCTATGGCAGCCAAACGCCACAGCATCGAATATTTACGTGAGCACGCCCACTTGCGCGCCCGTACCAATATCGGCGGCGCGGTGACCCGGGTACGTAATACCCTGGCACAGGCGATCCACAGATTCTTGCACAGCAAAGGTTATTTCTGGATCAGCACGCCGTTGATCACCGCCAGTGACTGTGAAGGCGCCGGTGAAATGTTCCGTGTCAGCACCTTAGACATGGAAAACCTGCCGCGCACCGACAAAGGCGATGTCGATTACAGCGAAGACTTCTTCGGTAAAGAAGCTTTCTTAACGGTATCCGGTCAGTTAAACGTAGAAACCTACTGTTGTGCCATGTCCAAGGTGTATACCTTTGGCCCGACTTTCCGCGCAGAAAACTCCAACACCAGCCGTCACCTGGCGGAATTCTGGATGGTTGAGCCTGAAATTGCTTTTGCCGATCTGGCTATTGCCGGTGATTTAGCCGAAGAAATGTTACGTTATGTGTTTAAAGCCCTGTTAGAAGAGCGCGCCGACGATATGGCCTTCTTCCAGCAACGTGTGGATAAAACCGTTATTGACCGTTTAAACACAGTGATTGAAAAAGACTTCGTACGCATGGACTATACCGATGCCATCGACATCCTGCAAAACTGCGGCAAGAAATTTGAAAACGAAGTTTTCTGGGGCGTAGACCTTAACTCAGAGCACGAGCGTTACCTGGCAGAAGAACATGTCGGCGGACCTGTGATCCTGCAAAACTACCCGAAAGACATTAAGTCTTTCTACATGCGGTTGAACGACGATAAGAAAACCGTTGCCGCCATGGATATCCTGGCACCGGGTATAGGTGAACTTATCGGCGGCAGCCAGCGTGAAGAGCGTCTGGACGTGCTTGATGAGCGCCTGGCAGAGATGGGCTTAGATCCGGTAGATTACAGCTGGTACCGCGACCTGCGCCGTTACGGCACTGTGCCTCATTCAGGTTTTGGTTTAGGTTTTGAGCGCCTGGTCGCTTACGCCACCGGCATCCAGAACGTACGTGACGTCATTCCTTTCCCGCGTACGCCGAACAATGCAGCCTTTTAAGCTGGCTTAAGTTCTTCAATAAAAAACCCTCACTTGAGGGTTTTTTATTGCCTGCATTTTATATCAATTGTCTCTGTAACAGCTTCAATCCATTTAATCAGCAAAAATCAAAGCTTGAACTCGCGCATTTTATCTTCAAGATTGGTGACTAAAATGCTGATCTTTTTCACATCTCCCTTATTGGCATCCGCCTTTTCGGAAATCTGCTGTGAGGTACCGGCAATTTCGGTAATATTCTGGTTGATATCGTTCACCACTGTCGTTTGCTGCTCGGCTGCAGTAGCGATCTGCGCATTCATATCATTTAACCGGGCCACTAACTCCACCACTTGACCCAAAGTCTCCCGGTTATCATTGCAGGCGCTGATACTGGCATTGGCCATTTTACCCGATGCTGCCACCATTTTAACCGCCGTCGATGTTTCACTTTGCAGGGCATTGATTTTATTGCGAATATCTTCTGTCGATTGCTGAGTTCTGCTGGCTAAGGTTCTCACTTCATCGGCAACCACCGCAAAACCCCGTCCCTGCTCACCCGCCCTGGCGGCTTCAATGGCGGCATTTAATGCCAGTAAGTTAGTTTGTTCAGCAATCGACTGGATAACGTCCAGTACCGAGCCTATTGACTGGCTTTCCTGAGCCAGCTTTTCAATCGATGTTGAGGCCGACACCATCTGTTGATTTAAATCATCCATATAACCGGTTAGCAAACCGGCGGCATGACTGGTATCCTGGCACTTACCGTCGGTTTCCCTGACGGTTTCTGCCGCCGCGGTCGCACTCCTGGCCACTTCCTGTATGGTGGAAAGCAGCTCATTGGTGGCCACGGCAACACTGTCGGCATTTTGGCATTGATGCCCGGTTTGTCCCGTGGTTTCATCCATGCCCTTTAGCATTTTGTTGGTGGACTGATACAAGGTTTTGGCCAAATTTTCTACGCAATGGAGAATTTCCTGGATCCCGGTTAATAGATGATTAAAAGAGTCCGCCAATGAAGAAAGTTCATCCTTGCCGCGATAACTGACCCGGGTGGTGAGATCCTTTTCTGCGGTCACGGAATTGACCTGGGCAATAAAACTCTGGATAGGATTCGAGATCCCGCGCCCGACCATATAGGCCGCGGCTGAAATCACAGGCAGCAACAACAGCATAATCATCATCATCAGCCACCAGATCAACGCGGTCAACTTATCCTTATCCGCCATGGCTTCTGCAACATCAATTTCGCTGAGAATGCCCCATTTTACCCCGGGAATATCTAACGGGGCAAAGGCCGACAACACCTCGACCCCCCGGTAATCTTTGATGGATTTAATGCCGGTTTTCCCGGCAATGGCAGCACTGGCACCTTCGGTATCAACCGCCTGCAGGCCTATCGCCGAATCACTGGCATTAATTTTTTTCAATACCGTCTCATCAAAACCGGCCTTTTTAAGTGCTGCCAGATAATTAACTTTATCTTCCATCAAAAAGCGGCTCTGGCTGCGCAATAAACGATCATCCCCCACCAGGTAGGTTTCACCACTGTCGCCAAGGCCAACATCGTGCCATCCTTGCTGATAGGTCATCAGATCGTTGATCCTGTCAATCGGCATTTGAAAAATCAACACCCCTAACTTTTTACCGTCGGGGGCAAAAATGGCAGCGCCGATAAAGGCGGCGGCCGCATCATAAGAGGGAAAGTAGGGCTTGAAATCCACCAATACCCCACTGGTTTTGGCGGTGCTTTTATTTGCCAGGGCATAAGCTTGTGCAATGCCGGTATCTTTATAGGGGCCATAGGTAAGTGAAGTGGCAAAATCCAGCTCTTTAAACACAGAATAAACTATATAACCATTTTCCGGCTCCACCAGAAAAATATCGTAGTAGCCAAATTCATCGAGAAAATGATTAAAATGCTTATGGTATTTGCCATGAAGCAAGCTGTACTCACTGCCGTCATCGGCCATTTCCAGTGCATTTTTATTGCCTAAGGCATGGGAGTTCGCACTGATATAGGCGTGCTGCAGCGACTTGCTATTTTGATCCAGCTGCCTGAATTTACCGATAGAACTGACATCTGTACCGGGGTTCTTACGCTGGTATTCAGGATCAAACCCCCCGGTATAGTAGCGTGCCAGGGCATCATTGTCCCTGAGTGAACTTTGCTGATCGAATTTAAAAAACAACTCGGGCAAGTCACGCATGGCATCGATCACCATGGTATTATTTGACAAGGTCTTAATCTGGCGGGAGATGGTCAGAAAATAATTTTCTATTTGGGTTTTCTGCAATTCTCTGACGGCAACTAACTGGTCAAAAGCACTTTTTTCCATGGCTTTTGCCGCCACCGATGATGCCTGCCAACTGACTAACGCTCCTGCTATTAATATTCCCATCCCTGATAATAATACCGACGCTAAAATTATCTTAGAGGAAACCTTCATAAACAACGGCCTACAACATAAACTTACCATCAAGTTTAGCTGATTTTAAATAATTTCCTTTTGAAAATGAGAGGGCTAACGCAGCAAACCTAGCTTTTCAGGGCAGGAAGGCTATTAAAGTTGCAAGAGCATGACTGAGTTCATACTTGCTAAAAAACATCAACGATTACTGACTATTTATAGAAAAATCAAGTTAAAACAATATCCTGTAAACAAACAGCATTTATCAAAACAACAGTCGGCAACTAAGTAAAAGAAACAGGTTTATTTAATTATGCATAATTGTTGCGGACTGTGAGGATGTTAACAGTCTCAGTCCGCCATTCCCTTCGGGCATATCGCTTATTTCAAGTAACTGACAAAGTCCTGGTAAGGTTTCACCGGCTTAGCCGGTAAAGTTTTACTTTCTGTGCCCAAATATAAGAAACCAACGATTTGATCTATTAATTTGATATTTAACCCCTGTTTAACCTGGGCATTATAACTGAATTCACCGGTACGCCACATAGCGCCATAACCTAAGGCAAAGGCCGCCATCTGCATCGCATGGGCCGCACAACCTGCCGCAATCAACTGCTCCTGCTCGGGTACCTTATGCTCAATAAACTTTGTGCTGACAACGATAATCATCGGCGCCCGGTACGGCATTTTTTTCGCCTTGGCTACTTTTGTCTCTTCGGCATTCTTCGCCACGGCAGCGCTGACTAAAACATCACTTAACTTATCCAGGCCTTGGTTTTCTATCACGGTAAAATGCCAGGGTGCCAGTCCGCCGTGATCCGGTACGCGCATGGCGGCAGTTAGAATTTTATCTAAATCCTCCTGATTCGGGGCCGGCTGTTCAAGAAAAGGATTAGACTGGCGCTGCAACAATAACTCAATAGCATCTTGGGGTACTTGATTCATAGCTTAGTAATAATTCTCATTAATATTATGGCGCTAGTGTACCCCATTAAATAGCAATAAAATACCCGCAAATATCAGGGGTATTTACTGCCACTCATTACAATAAAAGTAAGTGATGTTGCCTGGTGTCGTTAAGTTAATAACTCCCGGTGGCGATATTTTGCTGCCAGGGAGCGGTTAAGGAAATAATCGATACTGGTAAAGCGCCCCGCCCCGATAAAGAACAAGGCCAGCAGCATAATAAAGTAGGTCGTCGCAAATTCAATGCCGTTATTAAGCACCACGATATTGCCTTTTTCATATAACCAGTCAGGGTTGCCGTTGTCGTCAATAATCTCGCGCATGCGATCCAAGCGTTTTTTCGCCTCAAGGCTGTTCTCCAGGCTTTGCTGCGAACCTTCAATCCCTACCCAGGAAAGTACTTTTGCCGGGCTGGTATCCGGGTTGGTGGGGGTAATGGCAAACCAGCCGTTATCTAAATGCACGCTGGTAGCGGCCACTATCATAGTAAACATCAAAGGAATGGAGACTAACCGGGTCAACAAACCGAATAATAACAACCAGCCGCCGAAAAACTCGGTCCAGGTGGCAAGGTTTGCCAATAAGGCAGGAAATGGCAGGCCCAGGCCCCAGTCGGCATTGCCGAACCAGGCAACAATATTGGGATCTGCGGCCAAACTGGCCAGGCCGGTCACATCCGGATTACCCAGCTGGGTTTTACTGTAACCGGCAATAATAAACACCGGGGCCAGGTACAAACGAATTAACAGTGCCGGCACACCATCAAAAACAGGCAGTTTCTTTAGCAAATCTTGATACAGGGTAAATAGGTTCATAATTGCAATTTTATCGGTAACAATTCTAATAAATGATGCTTATAAGACCCGCATTAATCTAAATACTTTCATCCCTGCTATTTTTAGCTAGTTAATCAACTTTTTATCCCTGCTTAAGCAAAGATAGCCGCTCTCATAAAAAAACGTTAAAAATATTTACAAAATAGACTACTTAACTGTCAAAAGATTAAGTAGCATACGCACTATACTAGAAATTTAACCGATTAGAATTTTATGAATCAAAGTCCAGGTACAATCAAACGTTTGGGTTTATCGCTATGGCGGGTACTCAACATTTCGCGCAAGGTTATCGTTAACCTTGTGTTCTTCACCCTGCTGTTGCTGTTTTTCGTCGCCATTTCCCAGGACGGCGATAAAGTTGTGATCCCCAAGCAAACCGCCCTGGTATTAAACCTCAAGGGTGATATCGTCGAGCAAAAACGCGAAATCGATCCCATGAGCGCTTTTATGGCAGAAGCCATGAACCAGCCGGAAGAAAACCCCGAAGTATTATTAAGCGACATCCTGGAAGTGATCAGCCAGGCAAAAAATGATGACCGGGTATCGGTATTGGTTTTACAGTTACAAAATATGAACCGCGCCGGTTTAACCAAGCTTAGCGATATCGCCAAAGCCATCGACGATTTTAAAACTTCGGGCAAGCAAGTGATTGCCTTAGGGGATCAATACACCCAGGACCAATACTACCTTGCCAGCCACGCCAACAATATCTGGCTCGATCCCAAAGGCTGGATGATTTTAGACGGTTATGGCCGCTACCAGATGTACTTCAAATCGGCGCTGGACAAGTTGTCCATCAGCCAACATATCTTCCGCGTCGGCACCTACAAATCCGCAGTTGAACCTTATATGCGCGACGACATGTCTCCCGCCGCCAAAGAAGCCAACCGGGTATGGCTAACCGATCTTTGGAGTCGCTATAAAGAAGATGTTGCCAAACAAAGAAAATTCGGCGTCGATAATTTTGACGAAAGCATCGATGACTTAGTCACTAAATTTAAAGCCGCCAACGGCAACTTTGCCGAATATGCCTTAAGTAATCACTGGGTAGATGCCTTAAAAACCCGCGAGCAAATGCGTGATGAGCTGATCAAACTTGCCGGTGAAAACAGCACAGGCGACAGCTATAGCCATGTAACCTTCAAGGAATATTTATCGGCCATTAAATCTCCTTTCCCTGTCACCAATCCGGGCAGTGACAAAATTGCTGTTGTGGTTGCCAAAGGCACCATATTAAACGGTACCCAGTCGCCGGGCACTATCGGCGGCGACAGTACCGCCAAGTTGCTGCGCAAAGCCCGTCAAAATGACAAGGTTAAAGCCGTGGTCTTACGGGTCGACAGCCCGGGCGGCAGTGCTTATGCCTCAGAAATTATCCGCCGTGAAATCGAACTGTTAAAAGCCGCCGGTAAACCTGTGGTGGCTTCTATGGGTACCTATGCCGCCTCAGGAGGTTACTGGATTTCCGCTTCCGCCAATAAGATCATGGCTGCCCCCACCACCATCACAGGTTCAATCGGGATCTTCGGTTTGATGATGACCTTTGAAAAATCATTAGACAAGTTAGGCATCCACACCGACGGCGTCGGCACCACAGACATCGCCGGTTACGGCCTGACCCGGCCATTAACCGACGGCATGGCGCAAATCTTCCAGCTCAATATCGACCGCGGCTACAAGGACTTTATTTCCCTGGTCGCCGACAGTCGCAACATGACGGTGGAGCAAATCGATGAAATCGCCCAGGGCCGTGTCTGGTCAGGCGCAAGGGCCAAAGAGCTGGGCCTGGTGGATGAACTGGGTGATCTGGATGATGCCGTTACTGCCGCAGCAGGCATTGCCGGATTAGACAATTACGATACCCTGTTGATAGAAAAAGAGCTGACGCCGCAGGAAATTTTCATGCAAAACCTGCTGGGCAATGCCCTTACGCTGATCGGCACTGAGCCGGCAGCAAATTCAGGTCCGGTGGCGCAATTTATCGGTAAAATGCGCGGTGAACTCACCCGGTTAAACCAGTTTAATGATCCCCAGGGCATTTATTCTTTCTGTTTAACCTGCGAGGCTTATTAGCCCGCCCGGCCAAGCCGCAGTCAGACATTACACTACTGCCCCGCTTAGCGGGGCTTTTTACCCTTTCCTTTATTGACATATAAACAGCCAAGCCATATGAAAAAACGTATTTATGTCGCCTACACCGGCGGTACCATAGGAATGAAAGAAAGCAGCCAGGGTTATGTCCCGGTTAAAGGCCATTTAACCGAGTTTATTAAGCAAACCCCGGAATTTCAGCGGGATGAAATGCCCGATTTTGTTATTCACGAATACCAGCCGCTGATCGACTCTTCCAATATGGCGCCCGGCGACTGGCAACGTATCGCCGAAGATATCCGCGACCACTACGATGACTATGATGGCTTCGTCGTTCTGCACGGCACAGATACCATGGCCTATACCAGCTCGGCGCTGTCGTTTATGTTTGAGAACCTGACCAAGCCGGTAATTGTGACCGGCTCGCAGATCCCGTTAAGCCAGTTAAGATCCGACGGCCAGGTCAATTTGCTTAATGCTTTGTATATCGCCGCCAATTATCCGATCAGTGAAGTTGGCTTGTTCTTCAACAACAAGCTGTTTCGCGGCAACCGCAGTATCAAGGCCTATGCCGACGGCTTTAATGCCTTCGACTCTCCTAACATGCCGCCGCTGCTTGAAGCAGGCATCAATATCCGGGTGATTGCCGGCAAGGTTGAGCATAAGCCGCACCAGCCGCTGAAATTAAGCGCGATCACACCACAGCCGGTAGGTGTGATCCATTTATATCCGGGGATCAGTGCAGAGCTGGTGGCCAATGTCATCAAGCAACCGGTCAAGGCGCTGATCTTAAGGAGTTACGGTGTCGGGAATGCCCCGCAAGATCCCGAGCTGCTGGCCTGTCTGAAAAAAGCCAGCGAGCAAGGCATAGTGATCGTCAATATCAGCCAGTGTACTAAAGGCACAGTAAATATGGGCGGCTATGCCACAGGCTCTGCATTAAGCCAGTGCAGTGTGATCTCAGGTTATGATATGACCTTAGAAGCGGCATTAACCAAATTACATTACCTGCTGAGCCAGGGACATGATTACCACCAGGTTTGTCATTTGATGCAGCAAGACCTGCGCGGCGAACTGGTTAACGAATAACCCTGAAAACCAGAAAAAATTGGCTATTGCCCGATTGATACGGCAATAGCTAATTTTTCTGCTGCCGCAGCAAGTTATTCAATACTTGTAAACGTTTCCTGTTTTCTTCGTCATCCCGAAACGCGACAACCAGCTCTTTATCCATAATTTTTTTTACATATTCAATATTATCAATCCCCTGCTCGGTCGCCAGATACAACATCACTTTAGGGTCGGTAATGGCCACCTCGTCACGGCCAGTTTCGAGCTTTTTCAGCAAGGTCATTTCATTCGATGAACCATCGCTGTGATGCGGGTATTTTTTCATCGCCTCCATCACAACCTTGGGATAAATATAGGTGCTGACTACACCTACGGAATATTTTCTAAACAACTCATCAACACTGTTAAAACTTATCCGGGTACCGGCACGTTTAAGCACGGCGATTTCCGACCAGTCAACCGCAAGTGAAATGAGCGCCTTGTCAAAAATATCTTCAGGCCACACGGGAAAGGCGCCAACATATTCTTTATTCTTTTGCGCCAATAATTTAGCACGGTTCCAGGGATAAAATTCAACCTCCAGCATGATACCGGCCTGTTGCAGTATCTGCTTTAACTTTTCAATAGAATGCCCTTGATTGGCAAGTTCGGCGCCGGAATATGGCTGCCAGTTCAAAGAAGTTATCTTCCAGGTTTCCTGTGCCGGTAAAGTTAACACCGGCATCATCAAAAAAAACAACAGTATTAACCTGGATTTGCTCATTGCTCCCCCCGCATCAAGAACATTTCCCATCTAGTATGGAGTAACAGCCAGCTTTTTTCCTGGCTTCTTTCCGGTAAGCCCTGTGCCTGAGCTCAACAAATATAAAGCACCGCCGTTATCGACAAATCATTTTTACCTGCCGGATTACAAATTATGTTCTGTAACGTCTGTTTAACATAAGATGGGGAAACGGGATGGCAACAATAAAGAGCAGGTGCATGACGCAAAAGCCGTTAATGATTCTTTCAATGCTCATTACCGGGCTTTGCTGTCAGGTCATTGCCGGTAAACCGGAGCAAACGGAAAAATAACCCTGGCCATAGGCAGCAATATGCCCTGTGCAGCAACGCATTTTTGTCCGAGCCTTTTTATATTTATTCACCGGCCAGGTCAGCAACTGCATTTGAATGGCACAACTGGCAAGATCTAAAAAACCATATTCTGGGGTTATCATCAGGTTTTTATTACGGGCAGGCTTTCCACCACGCCGCCAGGCAATACCATTTTAAGACACACGAAGCGAAAACCGATTTCCAGCTGATCAAAATATTGCTTGGCGGCAGGCCGGATTTGATCATACTCAATAAAACCGTTGCCGAAGCCATGCTCAGGGATTTTCAGGCGCTCCCCCCGGCCATGACTAATGCCCCGGATTGGGACATTAATCCAAAGGGATGGCCAGCTTAAAAGCAGCTCCGCCAACATCACTTTGTTCCACCCGCAAATCCCCCTTATGCAGCGCAGCAATTTCCCGGCAAATGGTCAGCCCCAGGCCATAACCTGACACCCGGTGATGGTTTTTACCACTGAGTCTGAAGTAAGGCTGAAAAATTTTCTCCCGGTATTGCTCGGGTATGCCCTCACCGTCGTCTTCAACGCTAAAGACCAGGGAATCTTGCTGGCAGTAAACTTTAAGCTTTATCTGCTTTTTGCCGTATTTTATCGCGTTGCGGATCAGGTTATTCAGGGCGCGGCTTAATTTTCCCTTATCGGCCAGGAGCCGGGTATCGGACCCTGTGGTGATCTCCAGCATTATCGGCGGGGCATTATCTTTGCCCGGTTTTTCATCCTCCTGGCTTTCTCTGCTCCGGGCTTCAATGGCCAGATTCTCACACAAAGCTTCAACAAACGGGGTGATTAAAACCGGCTCATTTTTTAACACCAGCTCCGAGCGCTGCATTTTTCCGTATTCGAGGAATTCATCCACCAGTTCATCCAGCTGAAAAACATCTTCTTCCAGACTGCGCAAATGTGCTTGCCTGTCTTCTTCACTGGCATGCTCGAGCAAATCAATTTGCAGTTGCAGCCTGAACAGCGGCGAGCGCAACTCGTGGGCAACCGCCTGAGTCAAACGTTTATGTCCGAGCAGCAATTGTTCGATACGCTCGGCCATTTCATTAAACCTGAGATTAAGTCGCCCGACAGTAAGGCTTTTTTTGGTCGGTGCCCGCTGATCCAGCTGGCCCCGGCTGATTTTATCGGCAGTATTTTCCAGGTAGCGCAGCTTCCTGTGCAAACCGTATAGCCAAATAAAGCAATTGAGGGCAATAAAGACAATAAAAGCAATAAAAATAGCCATACCAACGTCGTCATCGATAAGCAGCAACTCATGGTTTTCATCTTCCCCGAGACGATAATATAGCACCGGGGTAAAGGCCTTAAAATAATTATATTCGTCATCGTCAAACCAAACCGGGTGTTGGTTAAGTTGCGCGAGGATCGTTTCCGGGATCTCCTTTTGCGCCACTTGTTCTATCACCAGCTGATTTTTTTCAGCGATCTGCGCTATCAGTTGTTCACGCTCCTGTCTGCTGATATGGGCATCAAGGCGTTCCAGTAAAGCAACTTCGGCACTAAACTGCTCGGCATCGATAATATTCTCAATATCTATGATCAAAAAGGTATTGATCAGGTGAGCGACCAGAATAAACACCATAAACGTCGCCAAAATCCCCATATACAGGGAGATAAATAATCGGGTCATCTGCTTATCCGGTTAACCTTATGCTTGTTGTTACCAGTAGTCGGGGACAAAAAGATAGCCTTTGCCGCGTACGGTAATAATACCTTTGGGGCGGCTGGCATCGTCATTAAGCTTTTTTCTCAGTTGGGCAATTTTATTATCTATGGTCCGGTTAAGGCCGTCATATTCAAGTCCGGATAACACTTGCAGCAATTGCTCGCGCGAGAGCACAGTTTCCGCCTGACTAGCCAGGGCCCAAAGAATTAAGAACTCCGAAGGGGTTAACGGCACAACGTCTTCACCAAGCTTGCACCTTTGCAGGGAAGCATTAATCCACAATCGGCCAAATGCCAGCACCTTGTCACTTGCTGCCAGCTCGCCGCTGCTTGCCTGTTGAAGGTTATCCTGACGCCTTAACAGCATGCGAACCCGCGCCAGCAACACCCGGGGTTGAATGGGCTTATGGACAAAGTCATCGGCGCCCATTTCCAGGGCCGCCACCTGATCCATATCATCGCCGGTAGCCGTTAAGATCAAAATCTTGCCGCTGTATTTTTCCCGGATATTACGGCAAATCGACAAACCGTCCTGTCCCGGCAACATCAGATCCAAGATCACAATCGACGGCGGATCTGCCAGAATTTGTCCCGCAGCCTCACAGCCACTGGTGATAACATTAACGCTAAAACCAAAACCTTGAAAATAACTTTGCAGCAATGACGCCATTTTCTCGTCATCTTCAACCAGGGTAACACTTTCTTTCACAAATAACAGAGTCCGCTCTAACAGGAGTGAACTCTATTATATAACATAATCAAGTATCTACAGCGGTTAATCTGTAACTAAATCATATTGGCTCAGCTCTGCTTCACTCATGATATGCACACCGTTAAAGGGCGCAGCATTAATGGTATAAAAGTAAAACTTCGGTCCTTTTTCTGCTCCCATCATTTCCCTGAAATAGGTCAATTGTGCGCCATGTGCTTCATGATCCTCGCCCAGCTCGTTAGCAGGTTTGCCTGCGCTGCAGCACCATGAATGTACGCCCAGCTTACCGCCGGTCTGATATTTTCTTTCAACACCGGCAGCAAATAAATCAACACCGCCGGAATATGCCTCGCCGTCGGCAGGCATCAAGGTGGTTAACCCCGCTTGACGAATCAAACGGCCGGTGTGCATATTGATAGCGTCATTGACCGAACCGTCAACACTGTCAAAAACCAGGGTGCTTACCGTATGGCTATTCAGCATCTCCTGCATATCGATATAAGTTTGCGTGCCTAAAGTACCTGAGATTGTCATCCGATCACCTTCAAGCACTAAAGTGCTGCTGCCGCCGGAAATCAGGGATTCATTAAAAACAAGCCGAACCGGGTAACTGTTTTGTGTTTGCGTATCCACAGCCAAGCCGGTGTAAATATAATTATCATCGTCTGCTGCTACTTCAATGGCCGTCCCCTGCAACAGCCGGGTGGTCTCAAAGTTCTCCAGATCGCTGGTATCCCCTTCCATAAAAATCAGCTCGCTTACCGGCTTTTCTTCATTAAGATCAAAGCCTATTCTCACGAGACCTGCCGAATACTTTGCCAAAATAAACTTGTTCTCAACAGACATATCAATAAAACTGAGAGCAGATTGCCGGCCGTCAAATTGCAGCTGTAGCTGTGCCTGCTGTTGTTTAAATGTTTCGACATAGGCCGGTATATCCTGCACCTGGATATGATGTACCTCGACAGCTTTATTTTCACCAACAACCGTCCCGGACTTTGAACCAGAGCCGCCGCACGCCTGCAGCATCATAGTCGTGATAACGACCAAAGGGATTAATTTTTTCATAATGACTTCCTAAACGAATAATTGACGCCATTATGAATTTTCCCCAAAAATGACAATAGCACCAATAGGTACAGCTTTGTAACGAAAACCGTTACATTTGCCAATAGACCCGCTTCCTGGTGCAAGAACTTGCTGCTGACAGCTTGTGGCTCAGGCTATCAATCTACTACGGCAACACCGGGGGAATAATAAGTGATCTCAAAACGTATGCCATCATCGTCTTTCATAAATAGCGCCTAGGCGCCATTAAAGTCCTGCACTTCGGGCACCTCAAAGCCCGCCACCTGTATTTGCTTTTGTAGCCGGTAGACAAAGTCTGTAGATGGCGCGGAAAAACCGATATGCTTCATGCCCGCCCCATGACAGCGGTCGATCGGTAGCAGATAAAGCACTGACAGCATTAGGCCATACCCGGGAAATCATGCTGGCCAGCCATTTGTTTACCACCCCGGTAACATTAGTCGAATCCAGCCAAATGATAACCACCATGACCAAACGCCTGGCGTTGAGCTGTACCGACCATAAAAAAGTTAAATCTCCCCCGCCGCCGCTGACACTGGCGCCTTTTGATATCAGCATGATATGGGGACCGCTTAAACATCATGATCCCGGCCATCTATGGTTTCGCAATCAAATAGCTGAGCTGGCGGCTAAACTCACATGGCTCAAGACATGCATCGGCTATCATGCCGCTATTTTCTGCCGCTGTGTCAACCAAAGCAGCCGACAGCCGTTATCGAAGGCAGATAACAACAATACGGGGAATAAAATGAAAAGCCATTACCGCAAACTTTTTTTATTAGTCACTTTAGTACTCAGCTCGGTTATTTACGGACAGGTAAAAGCCGGTCCCTGGCTGCTCCATTACCTCTAAGCCCAGTTAGCATGCTGTGCCGACTTAAGTTTCGGCCACCTTTACCGCCTCCTGGTTGCGCCGGAATTCTTCCAGCCCTATGTTGCGAATACGCGCTATCCAGGCATCTGCCACCTGGGTAGAGGCATCAAAATGACGGATAGCCACTTCCTTTAAAATCCTGTGCTCATTGGCTATGGTGGTGGGAAACAAACCGGCATCATCGGTATTAACACAAAAACGTACCGGTCCCTTGCGTAAACCGAAACGGTTAAATTCCCTGTCTTTGTCAAGCAAGGCCTCAAGCGGCGGCGCCCAGCGAAATAACGGGTGCTGGCTGAAACAATCAAAATGGCCGATATAAATATTTGAGCTCGGACAGGCTTCTATGGTAATGCCTTGATCATCATATTGATGCATCAGCTGATCCTGAATGGCGCCGAGCCAGTCCAGCTCATCCGGGGTAAAATAATCCTGTCCCTGCAAGACTTGGGTTTGGGCATCGGGATGATGCTGCTCGACATGGCGCAGCAGCACTGTTTGCTCAAAGGGGTTAGTTTCCCCCTTTTTCACTAAATGGGCGCTGGTAAAATAGTGCCGCCAGAGCTTGATCGCCGTTTGATCTCTTTCTTTGCCGTCAACAAAGTCCGGTAAATACCCCGGATTGAGCGGGCTGTGCATCGACTCCATAAAGCTTAACGGGCAATTGCGCCTTAACTGCCAGGCGGTATATAAAGTGGTGAGATCATAACTTTCACCGTAAATATGCCGACACCACTTACGCGCCCTGACCTCCAAGGTGTTGGCAAAAGGCAGGATCTGAGGCAGCCTAAGGGATAACGTGACCACCTGATGATATAACCACACCAGGTTATCCAGGTGTTCACCGGCTTTGATCCTCACGCTGTCATGCCGTTTGGCCCACGCCTGCGGCGCTATGCCAAGCGCCAGGGCATGTCCTAACCTGTCCCCTTCGCCGAACTCGCAAAAAGAGACGGTTTCATCGATATGGCGTAAGCCGGATAGCAAGTGATCAAAGTCTTCCCCGCAATGGATACTCAAGTGTAACCTGCGCTGCGGGCGATAAAGCGGATAAGGGTTTTTCCAGGGACTGGCGCGCAAATACCTTAACGACGGTGCAAACACTTCAATTTTCACCTGGTTTTCATTACCGGCGACATCCAGGCCGCGCACCAGGTTCAACAGGTTCACCGTTTTGCCGTCATCCGCAGCAAACAACTTGTTATCTACGGCAAAATTTTGTGCGCCGTAGGAGGAAAATAGCGTCACCAGCTGCTGGCATTCCTGTTTTAAAGACAGGCGCTTTTCCCGCTGCAATTTATCCCCGCCCCGGCCGCTGCGGGTAAAGTGGATACAAAACTGGATATTGTGCTCAAATCCCGATTTGGCAAGTTTCTCATGCAGCCGGGATAACCTTCTTTGGTTGATAAAAGACGGCGCCACCTTAAATTCCCGGTAGACTTTGCTGTTTAAATCTGTGGTCAGGGCGTAACGGCCATATTTTGTGCCGCTGCGGCCTTTTCTGGCATTAAAACGGAAAAATTCGGTGAAGTAACTCAGCCCCAGCCCTTTATGTATCATACCGGTTCTGAGGATCTGGCTGACATGAATATAGGCACGAAAGCTGGTACGCCAATTGCCGGACACTTCCAGGTAGCGCTCGGCATAAAACAACGCCGACCAGATCAACAGCGCCGACTTATCGGTATCGCAATTTACCGCGCGCGCCAGCAGAGACAGCGGCACATTCTGTTCGCCGGACTGTTTGAGCAAAGCAGACAAACTGGCATTGGTATAGCGCATTTGCATCTGATCATGCAGGTTTAGTGCTTGCCTTTCACTGTCATCCCCCCAGATCAGCGCCTCTACCAGAAAACAGAACAAGGCATGCTGCATCCTCGGCAAGTCGGCGACATTAACTTGCCCGGCGCTGATAAAGCGGTATTCGTGCAGGCTCGGCCAGTTAAAATGCTGTTTTGAAGTATCAAAGGCCTCAAAGGAAAAATCGACAAAGGCCTGCCGCTGGCTGCCGTGGCCGCCGATATGGGCATGGTTATCGGCAAAAGCAAGGTGCCTTTGCCCGCTCAGCCCCTGCATACATTGCTCAAGCCCGGCCAACTGGTGCGGACTTAAGTTATCATGCCACAGCTTTTGCGCATAACCCCAGCCCAATACCAGGGTAGGATCAATAATCGAGCACAGCGCCAGCCATTCATCCAGATAGGGTTTGGCCACTTCAAAGCGGTTCCCCTGCCACAACAAAAACCTTTCCTGCCACTGATTAAGATACGTCAGCGAATAGTTTTTATGCCAGGAAGTTGCCAGTCCCGCCATCACTTTTTCGATATCATCACGGCGATGTGCTGCCAGCAATTTATCCGTTAAACCGTTATGGGCGACTTGTTGCGCATCGCTAAAGGGCATATCGTCTGTCAGCAGGTGGTAAAGCCAGCGATCGGAATTTAACAAACTGGCCCTGGCGGTATTTTCCAGTGAATTGTTTAACATAATCAGCTACCGGCTTTTCTTCCAAAGTCTATAAACCAATCCTGCAGTCTTTCAAAACGATCGCGTTCGCTTTTTTTCAGGTTTTCTTCTTTGCTGATAATCTTGATCAAATTCCGTAAATAATCCGCCATCTCCCGATAATCATTATCAAAGCTCCCGGCCAGCTGTCCTTTGGTTAGATGCATCAGTAAACCTTTAGGGTAACTATTCAGCGCTGCAACCAGTTCTCTTGATGTTGTGATACCCCGGATAAAATCCCGGATATTAGACGACGAAAGAGGTTGCTTGTTATCATCGATATTCTCTGATGATACAAACGTTTTTCTCCTGCCCCTTCTCCTGGGCGGTTTAGTGCTGTCATCAAGCTTGCCCCCTACCGTTAAGGTTTCTTTCATATCAGGCAGATAAACATCGGTTAATTTAAACAGCGGATGCTCACAAATCGCCATCATTAAATCGCCATAGCTATTGCTGGTATCATGGATAAAATCGGTGACATTAAGTTTATAGGCCCGGTCACTGGCCTTGCCCTGGGGCGTCATCAAAAACTCATTGTTTGAAGTGGTTGCAGTATTTTGCAGCGCCACATCGCCCTTGTCCTTTAAAAACGCGCCAATGGAAGTTAACAGCACAAACTCAAACCGTTTGGCAATATGAAACAGATTATCTGGCTTGCCGGCTTTTTTGCGAAAAACATTGTTTACTCGCATCTGTACCAGCTGATTAAAAACCTTGTTAAAAACAAACGACAACAAGTGGCATAAACCGGCGTTTCGGGCACTGGCCAATTCGCTTTGATATTGTTGCTGCCAGGCTGATATCGCCTCGGCAAACCCTTGATGATCGCTGCTGTATGACAGCGCCATTTCATCGTTTGTCACCTCATCAGCTCCCTCTTCACCCGATGTAGCGGTATCCTCATCGGGGAAATCAAAGGTTTTTGTCGGCGCAACAAAGTGTATTGAGTTAAGCGGTTTACCGTTAAGCACTTTTTTTATCCAGCTGCCGGAAACCGTTTGCCCGGTAGAGTCACTGAGCAGGCTTAAAGCAAAAACTTCAAATGCCTTACCGAAAAAGATCTGCTTGGCCTTATAAGCGGAAGTACCGTAAAAATCGCTATGGGTGAATAAATCCAGCAACAGGTAGGCATTTCGCTTGGCCTGTTGCTCTTCCAGGTTGCGTTCCATATCATCAATAGATGCCTGAGAAATAATATAGCTTTCACGGAACACTTCGATAGCCGGCATGGCAATCAGGGTATTGGCAAGACTGTCCTGGCGAGAGCTCAAAGCATCGAGTTGCCCTTCCTGCCATTTGGCCACTTCCCTGCCTGCCTGGTAATCGTCATAATTGAGCAACAGCTTAAATTCTTTTTGCAGCTGGCCAAAATAGTCCAGTTTTTTAAAGCCCTGCTTATGGCGGCCGAGCTTGCTTTGCAGCTCGACATTAAACAGCGCCAGTTCGCTTAAGCGCTCGATACCCGCTTTAACTTTTATCTCCGCATCCGCCAGCAAATAGCCCTGGGCAAAACGTGAACTTTCCGCATAGCGGACATAGTCCGACCAGAAGTTTGCTATCGCCGCCGATTTTTTATCCGGGTTAACATAAACGGCAAAGTTCTTGGCAAACTGCACCAGTTTCCTTGAGGTATCGGGCTCTTTTAGGGGATGGCTGTTTTCCAGGCCATTAACCAGCGGACTGGTCAGGCTGTTGACTGCTTTAAAAAATGCCCCCGGCGTGAGCTTTTGCTCGCCGATGCCGGTGATCTCAATATCCGGGATCAAAAATTCGACATCGACCAGACCGACCCGCAGATGTTCGGGAAACACTTTACGCCAGTATTGCATTGACAAATGCTCGGCATAGGTACTGCCGGCCAAAGGTTTACGGTGCTCGTACCCTTCATTGCCCGAGTAGGCAAAATAATCCCTAAGTACCTGATGGTAGATATTCTCGTCGCCGCAAACAATGGGAATAAGCCGCGGGCAGGACAAGAGGCGACGTATGGTTTCCAACACGTCATGGGCCTTGCCCAACGCCATATCAACATCATCCACCGGCAGCACAAAGACATCTATGTTCAAACAGGCACAGCAATGCTCAAGATAGAGATGAAAGTTTTTCTCTAAATCCATCGACGACTGATAACTGATAATACGGTCTAAACCGCTGACCTCACGGTTATTATATTCGGTCTGCCCCAGCGATTCCGCCAACCGTCCCAAGAGCTTCTGGTAAGTTTGCTTGTCTTCAAGTTTAGTTATTTTCTGGTGTACATAGTTATGGATATGGGCAATCACCACATTGACAAAGTTGTCGTGGCTCACCAACAAGGTCGGGTCGATAATGTTGAGAAAAGTGACCCTATCTTTATTATTCAGCCCGCCGGTATGTTGCCATTCCTGCTCCAGGTTATACAAAAACACGGTTTTCCCCGTGCCGCGGCTGCCGGAGATAAAAATGGCGTCGTGAATACGCGGTAAGGTTTTATCAAGTTTGCCCTGGGTCTGGGCGATAATACTGCGGCTTTCCTCCACCAGGGCATTGATATTATCAACAGCCAGCTCATAGGCACGGCGCTGCCAGCGCTGGTTTTTATCTTTATATTCCCCGGAATATTCCGCCGAACTTACATCTAAAATCAGGTTGGGTTGTTGCGCCATCCTTGTTGTTCCTTATTCTTTTTATTTAATCACTACTTAATCGGGCAATCGCCCTAAGTAATAAAAAACTGACAATATCATTTCAGGAAGCCGATGCCGTTTCAACCTCATTATAAATGCTATCTCAGGCATCAGTCACGGCATCGGCTTGTACGGGAAAACGCCTACTTCTTCAGGCTCTTAACCCAGCTAAAAGCGGCATCATTCGTCGAAAGATAATCGCCGATAATATCCCGCTGGCGTGCATGAATTTGATTTTCAATGATCCGCACATATTTCTCATGAAGCTCTGCCATTCTTTTGTCTTTGTTAAGTCCGGAATATAAGCCGGGCACTTGCTCAAATTCCCACAACAGCAAGTGTAATAACTGCTGTGTTTTTTCATAACGTGACCAGCCCCGGGTATAACCCTGTTGCTTATTGATAAAATAGCTAATGATAAAAGCCGCCAAGGCGATAGCGGCGATAACCGGACAGGCATTTTCGCTGCTGGTGATCAGCAACAAAATGAGGATAAGCCCAAAGCTAATGGCGATTAAAGCGTTAAGCTCAGCAGCAAGCTTGTTCCTGAGCGCCTGATATTGCTTAGCGGCAGATGTTAATGCCTCATCCAAACCAGCCCTGTTTTTCTTATCACAATCACGGTAACTGTTCAGTGTTGAAATGCTGACAACTCTTAACAACAAACTAATGAAAAAAAGAAAAAACCACGATATCAATAAACCTGTTTTCAATCCTTCATAGGAATAGGCGGTTAAAATATCCCAATCTGCCCAGGCCAGTTTTTGAGCCACAACCAAAAACAAGCTGACAACACCGATAATTAAGCTGAAAGTTCCGACCCTTCTTGTTATTAAATGCTTAATATAATTATCTACTTTAGGCTTTTCAAAACTGAGTATTTTCTCTTTGATTATCGATTCCATCTAACTTCCGATTTTATAATTTCTTATTGTAAACACTGTCGAACACTGGCTCTTATTCAAAAGCGCTTTGGCTTGATAAATAAAATAACTCAATATCCCTTAAGCCATACGCCAGACAAAAGAGGCAGCCGTCAACAAAGTGCAGGAGTTCGCTTCATTTGTCAAACAAATCAGAAGGAAACTGGATTTAAAACAACCTCTTGAATGGCATATCAGAAAATTTGCCTATTAATTCGCCGAGCTGTCCTTGGCGGTGAAAATAACACAGCATTTTGTGCCGGCCTGCTACCTCCTGCTAAGGCTGCACACTTTCTGCCCTTTGGGTAGATGCTCCAGCAACAAAGTACTCAGTTCGGATACCGGACAGGGCCTGCTAAAGTAATACCCCTGGAATTCACCACAGCGCTTTATCGCCAGCAACCTGAGCTGCTCTACCGTTTCGACCCCTTCGGCGATCACGGTAAACCCCAGGGAATGGGCGATGGCGATAATCGCCTCAACAATGGCGCCGTCATCGCTGTCATCGGGCAAACCGCTGACAAAAGTTCTGTCTATCTTGATTTTATTCAGGGGAAAACGTTTTAAGTACGACAGCGAAGAATAACCGGTACCAAAGTCATCCACCGAAAGCTGAACCCCCAAAGTTTTGATTTGATGGAGAATCGCTATAGTTTCCTCGATATTACGCATCATCATGCTTTCGGTGATTTCAAATTCCACCTTAGCGGGCGGAATACCGTTATCGGCTATCGACTTCTTTATGGTGGCGAGCAAATCTCTTTGGAAAAACTGCCGTGCTGACAGGTTAATAGCCATACTCAGCTGCTCAAAACCCAGGTCATGCCAAAGCCTGAGCTGGTAACAGGCCTGGTTGATCACCCAGGCACCTATGGCAACAATCAAGCCGGAAGATTCCGCCACCGGAATGAATTTATCCGGAGAAATTAACCCTTTATGCGGATGATACCAGCGCAGTAGTGCCTCCACCCCGGTGATCTGCATGGTATCGAGTTCTACCTGCGGCTGATACACCAAAGTAAACTCATCATTTTTCAGGGCATGTCGTAAGTCTTGCTCTAACTCCACCAGCTGCTGGGCGTCAACATGCATCTGTTCGGTATAAAACTGATAACCGCTGCGGCCACTTTCTTTGGCGCGGTACATGGCATTGTCGGCGCAGCTGAGCAAAGTTGAGATCTCATCGCTGTTATCCGGATAAATACCTATGCCGATACTCGCGCTGATGGTCACCTCGCAGCAGGTCAGACAAAAAGGAGGTTTCAAAGCATCAAGCAAGCCCTGGGCAACTTTGGCCACCTGTTCAATGCCGGCAATGGCCGGCAGCATTACGGTAAACTCATCGCCGCCAAAGCGGGAAACCATGGCATTTTCCCCCACCACCTGCTCAAAGCGGCGGGCCACCTGCTGCAATAATTCATCCCCCACCGGGTGACCCGAGGTATCGTTAATCAGCTTAAAATTATCCAGGTCGATAAACATCACCGCCAGGCGCGCACCGCTTTTAATGGCTTCGGCCATAGAGATTTCCAGTTGCTGATGGAAAGAAACCCGGTTGGGCAGCTGGGTAATGGCATCATGGTGAGCCAGTTGAAAGATCTTTTCTTCGGCGCGTTTTTTCTCGGTAATATCATTGATGATAAAAATATATTGCTGCACCTTATTATTGTCATCAACTGCAGACTTGATCATTTGCCAGCTGACATATTCTTCGCCATTTTTTCGCCGGTTAGTCATTTCCCCGTGCCAGGCCCCCTGTGCTTCAATGGTTGACCACAACTTATGATAACAGTCACTGTTTTCTTCTGATGACAGGTAACGACAAGGTTTTCTACCGAGAACTTCCGCCAGGGAATAACCGGTGAGTTCAGTAAAGGCTGGATTAACCCGGATGATCTGTTTTTCAACGTCGCAAATAATAATAGCCTCACTGCTTTCATTAAAAACCTGCTCGGCCAGCTCCAGCTTATCCATCACCAGCCGGCGCTGCAGCTCCAGCGCCACCCGGTTGGAAAAGAGCCCCAGCAAAGGTTTTTGCCAGCTGGCAATAAACATCGGCCTGATGTCCATGACCGCCATAATACCGACCACCTCATTCTCAGGGGTGATAATAGGTGCGCCAAAATAGCTTTCGATCTCCAGCTGCGCCAACAATTTATCCTCAGGATAACGTTCGGCCGCCTTTTTCGGCACCAGTTCCATGGCATGGTTCATCACATCTTCACAAGGGGTACCTTTAAGCGCATAAATAAAATTGTCTCCAACCTGGTTGCCGTGCCAAACCGCAAGTGTTGCAATGCTGCATTTGGTTTGATCGGCAAACACGCCAATCAGGGCGAAACGGGTTTCAAACGTCTGTGCCAGGCCGCGGGCGCAGCGGATAAAAAACTCCTGCTTTGCCGAGCCGTCAACAATATGCAGCAACCCCTTTATCGCTTCCGTTAAATGGGTTTGATGATAAATTTCTTTTTCCAGCAAGACATTGGCGCTCTTTAATTCCAGCGTTCTTTGGCTAACCTGACTTTCAAGGCTTTCCCGGCTCAGCCTGAGACCGGCAATGGCGAATAGGCGCTCTTCCTGGCTCGCGATCAACAATAATACCGTGATCATCACGCTGCCGACCGCGGCCTGCAACACCAGCAAGGAATCATGCTCCGTTGCCAGCACAAAAGGACCCAAGCCGTTTAGGGTACCGACAATGGCCAACACCGACATGATCAAGATCATCAGGGTTGCGCCGTGATGATGAAAACGAAAAGACATCCAGAACAAAATAGGCAATAAAGCAAAAATCAGCAGATACTGATTGGCATAGGAGGACAATTGCGTAAAAAACAACAGATACATTAGCCCTGAAGTAAGTAGGATCAGCCCTGTCGCCTCAACCATTTGTGCAGCGCTATAGCGCTCTTTCGGTGCCCTGCTCCAGGCCAGCAAAAATGGCGTTAAAATAAGCCCTCCCGCCAGATCCCCCAGCCACCAGGTATGCCACAACATACCGACAGCTTCTTTAGCCAGGGCACCGGCCAGATATAAACTGACAACGCCGCCGCTGGCACTGATCATAGTCGCAACACATAAACTCAGAATAAAAAACACCGTATGTTGTAATTTGGCAAAAGGCCAGCGGCTGGCAAAACGGCTGATCAAATACCCCGCCACAACCACTTCCAGGGTATTGCCGGTTGCAATGGCCAAACCCGCCATCACATGAGTTTTCAGGTAAATATTAATCAGCACCACCCCGAGAAAAATCCCCGGCCATACCCGGTTGCCGTAATAAAGCAGCGCGGCAAGGGCAATACCGGTAGGCGGCCATAACGGCGTAATATTGACCTCGTCAAAAGCCAGTTGCAAACCGAGCCAGGCGGTAAAAAAATAGATGATGGCTAACAGAGGAATTAGCACTAAATTGTGGACGGTAGTATTTGGCATATCTGATAGGTTAACTTCATCATATACCCGACATGTACACCAGTATAATGTATCAGGCCTGCTTAGCCGTAGTTTTTACCGCTATGTCGCCGGGACAAAGATAATATCGCCTGTCAGGCGCCGGCAGCCTCGCCCGACTTCAAGCGATTATGCATTTGCCACCAGCAAACAGACGTTCCCGTTCCCCTTCAAATTACCCTCAACCAGATGATATCAAGACGCAACGATATTGCCGCGAAGAAACTTATGATTTTTATCTTCGGCATCAAACTCCGGCAGGGCCTGAGCCACTGAAAAACTTTGTGCATCTGCCATAAGTTTTATCAACTCAGGTAGACGCTGCCTATGCGAGAGAAAATAGATCTCACCCTGCGCGCGAAGATAATCAAAGTCCAGTAATTCCAACGATTGCGGGGTTAACTGCGCCAATTGCAGTTCAACATCTTCAGCTAAATAAAAAACATGCTTGTCATCGGTATAAAACCTGTTATTAGGGGTTATCAGCTTGAAGTTTTTCGCATCAGCCCCTTCGAGCACAGCTTTACCGTCAAAGTAGATGTTTTTTTCATCCGCCACCACATGGTAATTCAATATCCGGCACAACCGGGCGTTCACCCCGGGAATCAAGCTGCCGTAACGAAATAAGGCTTCCCCGCACTTTAAGTAAATATTGCAGCTAATCACCGCAGCCCCGGGGTCAACACCGGCAAGCACTTTGCCGCGATAATACACCTGGCGGCTGTCTTTGTAATAATAATCGCCAAAGGGCAAAAAACTCCCCGGCACTGAATCGGGGATCGCTTTTCCGTCAAAAAAAACCGCCTTGCTATCGACGAAATAATCTTCAAAGCCCAGATCGGCACTACAAAAGCTTTTACTGTCTGCCCCCTTGAGGATCTGCCCTTTAAAATAAACATGCGTCGCATCTTTGGCATATAAAGTCTGGCGCTGCCTGCGATCACCGGCATGCTTTAACAAGGAGAAGGACGCTTCATCTGCAATCAACATTTTCTCACCGTTAAAATACACCTGGCCATCATAAACACAATACCCCTGATAGTTTATGGGGGAAAAGGCGCGGTAGAGCGACTTAAAATAACCAAAACTCCACAAAAAATAGCTGATAAAGCCTAAATTGATATAAAAAATAGTTTGCGGATCTAAGGAGAGAAAATGCCAGTTCATATGCCAGTACCAGGCCCAGACCCCCAGGGGGAAATAACTAAACAAAACGACAGATAAAATATTGGTGCGGGTATCTGAGCCCGGAGCCGCAAACAGCATAGGCGACATCAGGGCGAAACCAGCCCATATTGGCAGCAAGGCCAGGGTAAAAACAATGATCAACCAATGGGGTGACGTCATGTTAACATTCCTTTGTTTAACAATTTGGGTGATAAGCGTAAACGAAACGGCTGCTAGTAGTAATATTTACCCGGTAGAAACCATTTACAAACTTTAATTTTTAACTGCGATATCAAAGGTTAACAATAAACATTATTTCTCTGCAGTTTCTTCAATAAAGCGCCATGTCCGAATAACTATGCCCCTCAGGCATGTTTCCAGACCATCAGATATACCTGTATTTCGTTTAACCAAGTTAGCTTAGTGAACATTTTTGATAACCGCCACTTCCCCTTATTAATATCGCCTGCTGTAAAAATCACACTAAATGAGCATCATCTCCGGCTTTGCCATAGGATAGGTAAAAAATAGCAAGTGCAGCATATTTACTAAGAAATGCACCGCAATAGCCATAGTCAACCGACCGGTATATAAATAAGTAAAGCCATATAACACCCCGGCCAGGGTAGCCACCAGCACATAAGATGCACCACCGGCAAAATGAGCCAGGCCAAATAATACACTGGCAATAATGACAGCTCCTGTTGCTGCCTGCTTAGGTGAAAACCTCAGGCTAAATTTTTCCATTATTTTTTGCTGAACAAAGCCCCTGAAAAACGCCTCTTCGGCAACACAGGTAAACAACAGGTTGTTAATGACAAACAACCACCACCACTCGGGCAGGCTCATTTCAAACAGAATCAACTCAAGTAAGAATGCCGCGATAAAAATCAACCCTATGACAAGCATTGCCATTACAAGGGGCTTTATGGGGTTGCTGAATGAAAAATGCTGCTCTCCTGCTGACTGAAATACGCCAGCCGGTATAGCCTGCGGTTTCGATAAGCCCGGTAACATCAGCAACAAAGCAAAAAACAGCATAGGTTTATCTAAATTCAAATACAGGGTAAAAGGCAAACTTTGTGGCCCGGTGTAGACCTGATCTAAAACATGCAGATTATTAAAACCCGGTAATAAATGGGCTGCGAGGGCCAAACACCAAATCACCACTAAACCCTGCACTAAGGCTTTTAATTTTCCCGCTAAAAACTGCTGCCCCTTGGCCAGAGCAAAGCCAAATAAAAGAATAGCTGCGCCGACAAACGTTAGGTGTTTGTAAAACAATGCCAGCACCAGAGTAAGAGCTAAAGGCACTAACCATAAACGCTTGCTATAAAAAGCACTAATGACGGCAATCGCCAGGCTTAACCAGATGATACCGCTGTGTTGTAATTCATTCTGGTAAAACATAATTTTCTTATTTTGGGCGAGAGCTTTAATATTTAATGCGGGGAGCTTAACATTTTTTTGTTGGGCAATAACATCTTCACCACATAAATCTTTTCTTATCAAAGTACTATGCAGTTGAGGTTTGCAATTAGTGCAATTTTCCCTTCATAAACCTTGCTCCTGCGAAGATGAATGGACAAACCCAAAGTTACGGAGAGCTATGTCATCATGAAACAACAGAGCAGTTGTATACCCTGCACGCACATAACAATAGCCAGATCTTTTGCTATGCTTTCCTGCTCAGTTACCTGGCTGACAAGCTTAAAAAGTAGGTTAATTGCATTTTCATCCATGAATAATACTTCTTTGATAAACAAGGTAAAAAACAACAGTCAAAGTAGCTGCTCGGCAATGTAACTTACCGGGTTTTATCTTACATGTATGCATAATACCGAGCATAGTCTAGAATTTTCTTGTTCAATAAAACAGCAATCAGGGACGGGTGACCATGACTTGGCTTAATACAGGAAGTATTTCAGAAAAAGACGCCTTTAACACCCTCGCACTCGACCGCCAAAGTGCTATAGATTACGGATTAAGACTGCCCAACGACTATCCGTACCACAAAACACAATTTTCCCAGCAGGCTCTTTCCATGCTGTCCAGCTTAAACGACTACGATCAGTATCAGGTACTCAGGGAGATTGTCTTTATTAGTTCCCATCCTAGTACCCCATCATCAGTCAAACACAGCTTAAATCCATTTAACCGCATATATAGGACAAGATATCCTTTTAAGCAATATCACTACCTCATCAGGTACAAATTGAGCACAGATGACAAAGTGATCATTGAGGATATTCTCTTTGATTACCAGTTAATAGGGAAACAACCAAATAGCGCCGCTGAACGTACCATGATGTACCACCTAGACAGGGTCCCTAATGGTCCTTCCTATGATAAAGCAAAGCCAGGAGAAGAGATTGAAGAACTAGCTGGTGCTTGGCAAACCCCAACACCTACAACACAAATTAGCACCGCACATGCCGCAGTCAATGGCATGAAAAACGATTTGGATAAAGCCGCCTGGTTGATGGGGACCCATGCCGATGCGGCTTATCAAACCGATACCATCAAAGCCTATACCTTGTTTCATAACCCCTCAGACAATACCGGACTGGATATAATAGAATGTGCCTTTGATAAACGCCAAGGCAGTAAATCACACAATGCCCAACATTTAGCCGCAGTACTTGCCCAGCGTCATCATCAAGGTAAAGCAACCAAATGGGTGGCTCATAGCCAGGGAGTTATTGTGTTTTGTGCGGCATTAGAGCATTATCGTCTTCATTACGGTGATGAATTAAAGGGTCAACAGCTGGCGGTACACGGTAGTGGCGCCAATATCGAAAGGTTAACCCGAATCGCCAAAAGCCTGGGAGTAAAAGTACATCAGCCCAAAAATAATCCTTTTGATATCGTACCGAATATTGCCGGTAGTAATGACTTATCCCCCTGCAGTTTAGTGCTTCTAGCCCGCGAGCAGTAATAACGCAATAACCTCGTTTAGGTAAAGTCACTAATTCCGCTTGTGCCAAGTAGGTTTTGGCCCAGCCAATACGGCCATAAACCACGGTTTGCTTGCCGCTGGGCATTTTTTGGTGCCGTTGTTCCTGGGTCAGGCCTAAATCGTCACAAATGGCATTAATCAATTTGCTTAACTGGTATTCTTTGCCGTCGGCGATATGTTTAAGACCCAAGCGCATTTAGGTTTGGTAGTTGGATATTTGCATGGTTACGACTTCGTATGGCTATCAGCAAGCGTTAAATCAAAAACATTCCCGTAAAGAAAGGGCAAGCCCCCTACCAGTGTCACCTGAACAATAACGCATGTTTTTTCAGTTGCTTTTATTCATTGCTTTTCATGCAATTATACGATTTGCACAGTAATCTATACAGTACTTACAATTTGCACAAATATTAAATGCAACCCCAGCCTGATTTCTTGGCTATTTTGTACTATCACTAGAGGGTAAATAAGTTATCAGCGGAGGTGTACATAAAAACGTAAAAGAGAATAAGCAGATAAACCAGGCGCTGCCCCTAAGTGCAGACACACTCAGAGACAGCTAACCACAACAGATAACTAGAGGTATCTATCATGGCTAACCCTAATGATATGCCAGAGTTTCATTCGGTTAAAGTTTCTTTAACCAAAAATATACCTGCCGCCATCACCCGGCTGCCCCCGCCAGCTTATGCCTGCAATGATGTGCCGTTAAGGCACAAGGGAGGATGCGGTCATGTCTGAATCAAAGTTACCCCTGACGGAGGATGCCGTCAAAAGGGAGCAGCTGTCGGACGGTTTTGCCAACCTGCGTGAAGACTATAGCAAATTCAGTGAAGAATGCGCCTTTTTGTTCGATGCTCTGGCTGCAGTAAGCCGCGAACCCGAGTGCATCACCGAGCACACCAGTGAAGGTATCAGGCACCTGTGCTATTGGCTCAAATATCAGGTCATCGGTTACCGGGAAAAAATAGAGGAGCTGCAGGACAGCTGGCGGGCGCTTAACCGCAAGCAACGACCTTAATTAAGGCTTAAACAGAGCAAGCAGCGGACGGGTTAACGGTAATAACAGCTTCAACTATGCCATGACCCGTCCGATATAATGCGTAATCTCCCGCATGTTGAACCTTTCATACATCATATAGCCATCTTTACGTGCTGAAAAATCAGCACCAGCTACTCAGCACAAGCAGAGCCAATAAACATAAAAAGTGCCGTCACTATACTATTGCCGGCAGCCTGCCCAAAGCGAGGGCTGAAGCAACATCAACCAGCCGTCAATACGATACTTAATTTACCTGAACAACCAAGGGCCAGTATCGGCGAAATAATCCGCGATAAAACCGCTTCAACTCCAGCTATTGCGCAGGCTTTTTTGTCCGAGCAATTGCTGGATTTACACCAGATATCCTCTATGCTTGCAGCTACCCTTGTTATATATCCCCGCAAGTTACAAAAAGTAATAAATGCTTTGTTGCTATTCGCCTGCCAATATGCGACAAAGGTTAAGTTATTGATTTAACCGGGTCTGGCGGAAAATACACCAGAATGAGGAAACAGGTTGTTAAAGTGTTGTATCCTGCAAAGGTGACTTGTTTATGAAAGTCTTTGCCGGAATTCTATTGTTTGTTTTAAGCTCATACGCCGCATGGGCCGAGTCGCCTCAGGTGTTGCGCTATTTCCAAAGCGATGCCAGGTATGACTACCGCATAGAACTGCTTGAACGGGTGCTGCACGTCACCCGGGAAGAGTTTGGCCCTGCCATTTTACAAGCGGTAGCTACGACAATGAGCCATGGCCGCGGCGAGTTATCGCTGGAAAACGGCCGGATAGATGTCGCTTTTTTGGCCACCAACCTGGCCCGGGAGCAAAAGTTTCGGGCTATTAAATATCCCATTTTACAAGGTATTCTCGGCTACCGGATATTACTGGTACATAAAGACAGGCAGGCGGATTTTGCCGGAATTGAAAATCTCGGACAACTTACCAGTGATTTTATCGGCGGTTTCGGTACACATTGGGGCGACACAACCATTCTTAAAGATAACTACCTTAAGATCATCACCAACCCTTTATATCAAAACCTGTTTGCCATGCTAGATGCCAAGCGCTTTGATTATTTTCCCCGCGGCATTAATGAGATCTGGCATGAAAGCGCAGAGTCAGGCCAACGTTATAACAATATCGTTATCGAAGAAACACTGGCATTATATTACCCCTACCCGGTTTATTATTTTGTCGCTAAGGACAATCGCCGCCTGGCAAAACGCATTGAACTGGGGTTAAGGCATACCATAGAAGATGGTTCGTTAAGAGCACTTTTTTTGAAATATCACTCAAAAGACATTAAACGCAGCCAGTTACACAAGCGTAAAATATTGATGCTGGAAAATAATCAGCTGCCTCATGGTACTGCAAACCCTGACAGCCAGTGGTGGTTGCAGCTCACGAGCAATACCGAGGGTTAAAGCGACAGGGCTTGTCTGGCTACCCGATTCAGTACCGCCAGGGTTTTCTCAAATACCCAACGGATAAATTCATAACTGAGTTCGCCAATTTCCACCGCTTTTAACCCCGAAAATACCAGCATATGCGACAGCAGCCCGGCCAGCTGGCCATTAAAACTCGGCGTAGCAAAGCTCACTTGTGCCAGCACCATGGCAATTTGATCATACAGGTTCAACCCGTTGGCAATACCGTTTTGTATAGAATTAAGTAAACCGGCACGCACGTCCCGCAGCAAGGTAACTAAGGCTTCGCTTAAACGGATAAACCAATAAACGGTAGGACTTGCCTGCCAGCTGTTCTCAGGCTTCAACCTGACCCGGTTATAACTGTTAAAAGCGCGTTTCTTCGAAAAGTTATCCCAATTTTCACTTTCGGCATTTTTAATATATCTTTTCAGCGTATGGGCTAAGGGGTTAATAATGGCACCGCCAGCCAGACTGTATTCATAACCGTTATACGGCGCGTGCACAAAAGGCCATACCGGCACCATAGGGATAGGATCTGAGCCATTGCTGCAACGGTAAATATTCTCCTGCGCCAGGGTATTGGTGGTTTTCAGGGCAAAGTTGCTATAACCCACTTTAGGAGCACCGAAAGTATATAATTTGATGTCATGGCTAAAGTTGTGCTTAAACCAGTCTGCGGCTAACGATGCTAATGCCCCGCCCAGACTATGGCCAACACAATGAATGGTACTTATCTCTCTGACATGATTGAAATAAGCTTGCAGCTCATCTTTCATGGTATGAAACAGGGTATTAAAACCGGCGTGTACGGTTGAACCATTATCGCCGACACTGCCGGTGGCGCGGACATCGGTGGAAATATCACTACAGGATACAGTTCCCCGAAAAGCAATAACAATATCTTAATTAAAAAACTCTCCTTTCCCATTACCTATCAAAGCAAATCCCGTGCTCTTTTGCTGGTAATGGGCCATAGCCCCGCCTGAGATCCCTTTTAGGGGGCCATGAGTAAGATCAAAGGAGAAGTGCCTGTTAATCATTTGAGTAGGCTCAACTCTATAAATACCACCACTTAAAGGTTTTTGGATAGCGTACGCCATTTTTGCAAGTTCTACAGCTAAAATAGGAGTTAATGTCGCCATAATTAAATCCTTTTAATAACCTGTATTTAAAATACTTTAGTTATAGTATCCCAACGGCATATACTGGACGTTACATGAGGTCGTTCGGGTTCATCAAGATTGTCAAAATCATGTCGGATCTCAGGCTGGGTCAATTCAGCTTTAAGCTCCTTAAGCATTCGAGTGTAAGCGGTGCATGGTTTGATCTGCCATTGAGTCGCATACCAAAGCACATAGGTTTGATCTTGATAGCTAAGATATAGTACTTGTCGAATAACCGGTACATGGAAAATAGAACCTGGCAGTCGTGACTTCATCTTGGCTTCGGGAAATGAAAAACAGCCATTATTGTCGGTAATAGTGGTATCAATTTCTTCATCTTCGTCTGAGTAAGTCAGGCTGCGGGACACTTCTAGATCAGCAATAGGTTTGCCTTCATAGGTTACCCGTCCCTGAACCTCGGGGCATAAATGTATCGTGTATTTAAACAACAAACCAAACATAAGATAAATTCCATTTTATTTTTTCTGATGTGAGAGAAATCCCACAAAAAGCAAGTATCGAAGGCTTATTGGTTAAAAGCAACTTTAATCTTTCAAAAGCTGCCCCCCTGTTTTATGGGGGATTCAAGCATACTCGGCAGCTACGAATGCCCTCTCTTCTATACTGTTCACATGCAACCATTGTCATTTATTGACATGCACCAAGAAAAAATACTTTTTGCTAAGGCGTTATTTGATGTAGTAGTATATGAATGTTGCTGAAAAATTATCACCGACACCTAAAACTTTAAAGGACGCGCGCCAATTGGATAACCACGGAGTGGTTGTTAAGTAAAGTTTAGGAGAATCCCTTTATGGGAAATCACCCCGCTCACAAACAGCTAACAAGCTGTGGTAATCCCCTGATAAAGGCCGCCGGTATTGCCGCTGCTTTTACTTTTAGTGCGAATGCTTTCGCCACGACTACCTTAGATGTTATGGCCCTTTATACCGACGGGGTCGAAGCACAATATGGCGACAGCGTTGAAACCCGCTTAAACCAGATCATCAGCGTTTCCAATAAAGTCTACGCCGACAGTAACCTGGATATCGAATTACGCCTGGTGCACCAGCAACATGTCGATTACAGCGACTCGGTTTCGCCTGAGCAGGCGCTGACCGACCTCACCTGTGACTTTACCGCTTTGCAAACCCAGGGAGTGTGTAACCGCGGCGAAGCCTTTAGCCAGGTCGATGATTTGCGCGAACAATACGGCGCAGATTTAGTTTTACTGATGCGCCCTTATGCCAACAGCCATAACAATGTTTGCGGTATCGCCTGGATCGGCGGCTACGGCACCAACGGCGATTTCAGCAACCCGTTGTGGCGTGAAACCGGCATGGGCGTGATCGGCATGGACGGTCCCTGCGGCGACTGGGTGACCAGCCATGAATTAGGCCATAATATGGGACTGACCCACTCTTCACTGCAAGACAGCGAAGGCGGCACTTTCCCCTGGGCCTGGGGTTACGGCGAGTCCGACAACTTTGCCACTATCATGGGTTATGCCTGGCTCTTTGGCAGCAATAGCCAAAAGGTCTATAACTTTTCCAGCCCGGATTTAGATTGTTTCGGCTCTGCCTGCGGTATCGACCGCAATGAAGCCAACGGCGCCGATGCCGTACATGCCTTAGGGGTTGCCGCGCCGCAAATTGCCGCCTATACCGCCACCGTGATCACAGATCCCAACGACGGCACTGACGGCTCAACCGACGGAGAAACCCCGGAAGAAACCCAGCCGTTAGACGATCCCGATGAGGCCAAACAAGCCTGGCTTGATGCCAAGGAAAAACTGGCCGGGCTAAAAGCCGAGCGCAAAGCGCTGAAAACCGAGCAAAATACCGCCCGCACAGCCTATAAACAGGCCAGACGTGCTTATAACAAGGCTTATAACAGTTACCAGCGCCAGCTGACCCAGCTCAACAGCCTTTACCAGCAGGCGATGCAGGCAATCAATGATTATAATGCCGGCAGCAACCTGACCACGGCGCAGCAGCAAAACTTATACAATGCCGCCATAAGCAAGGTAGACAGTTACAACGCTAAAGTGCTTGAAGTGAGCGCATCGGCAGAAGAGCTTAATGCCCTGCTTGACGCATACAACAGTGCCAAAGACAGTTACGAGCAGTCCCAGGCAGCTTTCGAGCAAGCCAAAGCAGCCGTAGCAGCACAAAAACAAGTGGTTGCAGATGCCTACCAGGCTTATCAGGATGCTTTAAACGGTTAAACCGGCATGACGCCATCAGCAAGTAAGCAGCGCCAATATCGAGCCTAAGGGCGTGATATTGGCGCTTTCTTTACTTCATTAGGTAAAAAAGGCATAAGGTAAAAGATTAACGATGAAAAACAACAAGGGGCTTTTTTTCGTTTTGGCCGTAGCAGCAAGTATATTGCTGCTGATATATTTCCAGCCGTTTACCGCGAATAAGCACCAGGTTCAGCAACTCGGTCAACAACAAGAAAAGCAAAAACAGCCTGAGCAAAGTATTTCTGCCCCACTCCCGGCAACACTCAAGCCACTGCCCTCGCCGCCGTCCCGCACCACGATAAAACCGCTTAAACCTGAGCAGCTCTCGCTGCAAGGTGAAAACATTGCGCCTGAAGACGCTGCCGAAATTTCGGCCTGGCAGGTTAATAAGCAGGAGCTGGCCAGGGTGCCAACCACATTTGCCGATACCCCTTATCAAACCATTTCCTTTAATGACAGCCTGCATGCAGAGATCAGTGTCGGCGATACCGTGTCACTGCCCTTACCCGACGGCACTACCGTAGAAGTTACGGTAACTAAAGAAGGGCTGGAGAAAAACGGCGACTATACCTTCGAAGGCAATATCGAGCAGAACAACCACAGCTTTCCCGTGGTGATCACCCAGGGCGCCGGCGGCACTTTTGGCTCAATAGCCACCAATGACAATACCTACAGCATCACGACAGTCGACGGTGTCGGGGTGATTTATCAAAACCCGCCGCTGCCGCCAGGCCATAATGATGATTTTTTGATTGTCCCGAAAGTCAAACCCTAGGGTCTGTTTATCTTTGGAGGGGATTAAGTTTTTTGAACGGTTTTTGCACATATCAAGGCAGAAAAATGGACGTGTAGTTATTCTACATGACATTTTTCTAACGCGGACAGGTGTAAAAACAGCCAAAAAGATAATTCACAGCCAAAGATAAACAGGCCCTAGCAACTTGGCTATCTGCAGACAAAAAATCCCCCGTTATTGCGGGGCATTAGTGCTGACTTATCGATATACAACTGTCTTAACTTAAGGCCAGCTTGCTTCATTGATAATAATATTCGGGAAAGGATGCATGGCTGACAGCCGCGAATCAGCATGGGCCTGACGCTCACGCTCAAACACAAAGTTGCCATCTTTCATACCCGCGGGAAACGGGGCAAAACCTGGCCGGATAACATCAGAACGACCGGCCCCCCTTAGCCAGACATGCTTTGCTATCGACCAGCAGAAGCTTTTAGGCCAACTGCTCTCAATGTTGCCAAATAATCACTAATAACAGCTCTAGCCACTTTACGTCTCAGCCCCGGCACTGCTTTCCAATCAAGCCGGTGGGATAATCTTCCCCGCCGCTGCACTAGCTAAATGAAGTCTGAAAGCAAAAAAAGTTTACAGGGTGCCGTATTCAATGGATTTGGGCTGAAGACTTATGGTCGATGGGGTTAAAACAAGGCCTTATGGACTGCATTTCAATCAATTAGCGGAAAGATAGCATGATGAAAGATTTCAACCTCTTAACTTTAAAAACAATAAAAAAACAGCACCGTCACTCCCCCGGCGGTAAATTAATACCCTTAAGCCTTGCCCTGTTGTTGGCAACCCCGTTATCGGTAACAGCCGGTGAAGAGCATTCATACGGCCATGCGGACGACCATTCGCACGAGCAGGTATATCAAACCCAGGAGCAGACGGTTTATGAAGATGTCCAGATCCTGGCCGAGCAGTCCGGTTTGCTAGTCGCCGATGTAGAAAAAGCCATAGCCTTTCAAACGAAATTCTCGGAACTAGCACAAACAATCAACGAACAATTTCCCGATAAAATTTCAGGGCTTTGGGTCGAACCAGTACCTAAGACCCAGGGGCATATGCGCTTTAAAGGCAAGATGCCGAAAGAAGTCCGCGCCCTGTTAAGAAAAAATCGCCTCAGCGATAAGATCAGGGTTCAAGAGAATGACAAATTGTCCCTGGCAGAGCAACTCAAACGGGTAAATATTCTGTCGCGCTCTTTACTGGATTTGGGCTATAAAAATGCCATCACTGCTTTCAACCAGAAAACCCAGATGATTGACAGCACGGTACAGACATCCAAACAAAAGGCAAAACCCGATAAAAAGGCCATCATTGCCCAGGTACACAAACAGCTGCAACTGCAACAAAGCAAGGCACAGCAAGAAGATGGCCTCATTATGGATGCCCGGGCCCTGTCCTTCTCCGAGCAGGATCTCAACCTTAAGGTCGTCAGCGGTGATGCCCCCATGATCAACTTTGAACACAGCCGCGGCGGCAACTGGCTGCGCGACGACGGTTTTCGCGAATGTACCAGCGGCTGGGCGGTTTCCGGCGGCTCGGGCGACGGCATTATCACCGCGGCCCACTGCAGCGGCTTGAACCAGTTTGAAGAACCGGGAGTGCCTTTATATTCCATGACCTGGCGCAACCAGCACTTAGGCCCTTTGGGCGATACCGAGTACCACACCACCACCCATATTGAACCGGCAGAATTTTATGCCAGCTCGGGGCAAATCCGCGAAGTCAACAACTGGCGCTGGACCTGGTCTATGCCCGGCTCTTCCGTGTGCCGTTATGGCCGTTCTTCCAATATCCGCACCTGCAACCATACCGTGCTTAATATCGGGGTGACCGTCAACCAGAACGGGACCCTGGTGGGCAGCATGGTCACCGCCACAAACCATTCGGGGATCGGCGGCGACAGCGGCGGCGGCTGGTCCTGGGGCAACACCGCCTGGGGCATACACAGCGGCTCTATCTGGAGCGGTACCACCTCGGTGTTTACCCCGATATTTGAAGGCATGACCTCGGTGGGCACTTTTATCAAAGTCCAATAGCCAGTCAGCCACCTTGACCGGATGCAGAGCGCAGGGACACACCTTCACAGGGATGTGATCTTTCTCTTTTATCTGCACCAGCAGGATCAGTGGTTAACTTGCCTTTATCAATCTATGCTTTCGGACAAGCCGGATAAATAACGGCCCTTTGCGATAAACCCCGCAAGGCCGTCAGTTCACATTCGGGAGGCATTATGAAAATATTTATCAGCCACGCCAGCAGCGAGCAAATATTAGCCGATGCATGGAAACACCTGCTGGAAGATTTAGGCGCCAATATTGAGGCCTGGTATTCGGATGACCCCGATCCCGACGGCGGCATAGGCCCGGGCAAGTGGCGAGAAAAAATTGAAAAAGAGCTGCAAAAAGCGGATTTAATTTTCGCCCTGTTTACCCCTGAGTCGAAAAACAGGCCGTGGATCTACTTTGAAAGCGCCTATGTCCTGGGCATGGGTAAAAACCAGACCATCATTCCTATCGTCTATTACATGGTAAAAGACGAGCTGCTCTCACCGATGCAAGACTTAAGTATCTTTTGCGGCGATGACGAAGCCAGTCTGACCGAGCTCTACCATCGCCTGGTGAAAAAATATAAAGGCACACCGGTCAACCCCAAACTGCTCAAACTGGCCTTTGAGGACTATTTAACAGCCGTTGACCGCTATAACCAGTCAAGACTGGCACAAAGCCTGTTCCACGGCCATTTTCATAACCAGCATACCGCTGCTTTCTTACAGGGCAACTGGTATTCAAAATGGACACAAATTGCCGAAGACGGCAGCCAAACCCCGTTTGAAGTTCATCCGGTGAAAATCTGGACCACGCCGGAGCGGCTGCGTATTGTCGGTGAAGGTAAGGATTGGGCGGATCATTATCCCATGGAAGGCGTGGTATCGTCTGAAGGTTATATCGCTTTGAGTTACTGGAGTCAGGGAGAAATTCCTATCTGCGGCACCGCCTTGCTTAAACTTGTCGGCGGCAACCGCATCATCAAAGGCACCTGGCAGGGTTATACTGCCGCCAGTTTAAAGCAGGGACTCGGCTTTATGGCAGGCGAAGTGGTTATCGCCCGTGACCAGGCTGATCTGGGTTGATAACGTGAATTTACAACAAAACTGAAAAACCTTCGCCTTCTGCTTTTCAGATAATTGCCTGAATACCCGGCCCGGGCTGTTCCCAAATCATGGCCACTTTTTCATACAATAAAGCAGATTTTGCTTAAACCATGGCTAACCCCCTTACCCCGGACTTTATTGTTTATCCCGTGTATGTTTATCAAACTCTTGTTTACCGGCAATAGTATCTTTGTTAATACTGGAAAGTAACGCCTTACCGGCAAATATCAAATTAACACCATAATTAATACACAGGTTGTGAGCCTCAGCCAAACTCACATCTTGGCTTTCATGAGATTTTCTCTGCCAAACAGAGCAGAACGAAAAGCCAGATAAGCCGTTAATACCGCCTCAGGGTCTTCTACCTGGGGATAATGTCCTACTTGCCCAAGCACCACAACATCGCAGGCAGCTTCGGGCACCAGCTCACAGTAACGCGTTACCATATGGGCGCCGGATATCGGATCTAAACTGCCGTTTATCAGCCGAATTGGCACCCTGCTATTCACTAACGCCCCAACCCAGCGCTCGCGATTTATTTTGCGCTCAGACATATAACGGATAAGTTTATGACTGATAGCCAAACCCCGGTTATGTTTCATTAATGTCCAAAAATCCTGCCATTCATCATCCGACATCTGTTTATCCGGGGCTAAAATCGCGTTAAGTTTTTTACGTAACGACCGCTCATTTGACAAATAACTGATCACTTTTCCTATCGGGCTGAGCAGCAGTTTTTGCAACAATAACGGCCGGTGGGTTTCAGGAAATAAACCGCCGTTAAGCAAACAAAGGCTGTTAATAACATAACCGTTTTCATCGGGTGTTTTGCTGACCTGCCAATCCTGAAATCTCGCCAGTAATTCCTGGGCCACGGTATCGCCATAATCGTGTGCCAGCAGATGGAAACGACTAATGCCCAAATAAGCCCATATAGCCTGGTGCAGATCCGCCTGGTCAAAAATACTGTAGTCATAATCCCGGGGTTTATCGGAAAAGCCAAAACCTATCATGTCCAGGCACACCACCCGGTAACGTTTAGTTAACTCGGGCCAGAGTTTATGCCAGTCCCAACAAGCAGTGGGAAAGCCGTGGATTAATACCAATACCTCACCTTCGCCCTCATCCCGGTAGAAGATATTATGCCCCCGGTATTGAAAATATTTACCCTCTTGCTGCCATTGGTTAAGTGTCATCAAAATACCTTTGCATCCCTATACTTGTTATCAGGCCTTAGCGGCACTGGCCATTTAAAAAGCTCGCACTGGCCGCTATCAATTGATCGCGGGAGGATGAGAAGCTGTGATCGTCTTCAATCAATTGATAGAACACCCGGCTATTTTGAGTCCCTGTTAATGCCGCCAATAACGGCTTGATATGCTGAGCCATGGGGATCACCTCGGTATTGGCAGCAATGAGCATCACCGGGCGTCCGTTAATTGTACCGATACGTTTAACCAAATCCAGCTCAGGGCCATATTGCCTGATTTCCGCCTCGGCCTTGGCCCCCGACCAGCCAGAGAGCATAAACAAGCTATCGCTGTAACTGCGCCACAGCGCTGCACTTTGTTTTTCTTTAAAAAAGCCCAGGCCGTCGGCCCCGAGATTAGCGCCGTCATAAGAGAGCGAGCATTTTACCGCCGGGTTATCCAAAAGTCCGGCAATCGCCATATGCCCGCCCATACTGTGGCCGACCAGGGAAATTTTATCCGCCTTAATGCGCAAGCTGGCGGCATTTTCCTCATGCCTTAAATAAGCCAAAACCTGCTGAACGTCCTGCTCGGCACCACGAAAGGAAAATTCTCCCTCGCTGCCCCAGGCACCGCGGTAATGGAAAAAGATCACATTCCAGCCTTCACTGCGCATCGCCTGGGCCACATCCAGGTTTTTCTCATTGCCGGGATAACCGTGCAGCAGCAAGATCGTGGGATGCGGTCCCGCCCCTTCGGCCAAATAAGCCAAACCGGACATGCGCTTGCCATGTGAAGGTATGGTCAGTTCAACGATACTGGCGGGATATTTTCCCTGGGCTTTGGCATTTGCTTCAACAGCGGTAAAAATTGAAATAATCAGGCAGAACAGCAAGAGCAAAGGCCGCATGTAATTTTCCTTAACTTAGCGCAAGTTATAAACGAATTAACACTTATACTAAGTCAGAACATGCCGTGAAAACAAGTGATTAGCTGATAAGGCTACAGGGCTGCGTGCCCGCTCTAAGCACGCAGCCAGGCCTTTGACGGAAAAAATTAGTCCGGCAACTGGCTACAGGCAAAGGGGCCGCTAAATTCCAGCAGCGCCTGCGGCAAATGTATGGTCTCTTTTAATTCGCCCAAGTGATAAAGGTTAAAGTCCACTTCCGCCTTCATTGATTTCATATAGTTTTGCTCGCCGCCAAAAATAATCACCGAAGGGAAATTCAGCAGATAAAAACTCTCCGGCGCCGCCCTGGCATCAAGCACGAGTTTTTTACCAATTTTATTCAGCTCAACATGTAACTCTCCGGCGCAGGCATCTATTTCCCGTTTTACCGAAAGGCCTTTAAACGCAGGGTAAAATACCAGATCATAATTATCTGATACATAACGGCCCGCCCACATCTCAACGCTGCTATCGCCAAAAACCGCGCCGGTAAACATAAAAGCAACCTCGTCGGACAAGCCCATGGTATACATCATACCGGCGCTGGACTCCTTATCGTACCAGCCCTTATCCACCTGGGCATAACCCGGGCCGCTCCACCTTTGTACACCGTCGTCAAAACTGTATTGCACAGGTGTTGTCACCGTATACAGGAACCATTTCCCGCCGACACCGGGCAACTCAGGAATAATGCCAAAAGGCGTTTGTCCCGGGTTTAATCCCCCCCAGTAACGGGTATGGGGGCCGTCCCAGGCCAGGGAAAAGGCAAAGTCCTCATGGGTGACGCTGATCTGCTCTTCATCGGCAACAATAATGCCCGGTACCTCATAATAAAAGGCATCAGCCTTAGTCGGATGCTCCAGGATAACCTCATCGTAAAAGAGATCATATTTTACCGTTGCTCCCTGAAGTGGCGTAAAGGCCAGGTGCATATAGGCCTTTTCCTGGCCGTCAACGGAATCCGGGGCGATATAGGTTTGAAAGCTAATCTTAAAATAGCCGATTCCCGGTGCGGCAACATTATAAAACCACTGTTCGGCCCAGGTGACCCGCGAGCTGGGCTCATGAGCTCTGATATCATCCAGATTGGTTGACCAGCTTGACAGGGGTAAAAAACTTAAACAAAAAACGAGTAATAGACGCAGCATATTTGTTCCCTCAATTATCTGCATAACAAAAAAAGAATTAAAAATAGTGATGTAGAGTGCCGCCCGGCACTCATTTTTATAGATATATCATAAAATTAACTCAAGTGTTTATTTTTTAACCCTTGAATCTGCGAGTTTTTTACAGTAACTTAGCCACATGGAATAGATATCGGACGGAATTGATATTTGCCATGCTAACAGCTCAAATTACCCTAAGGGCACATACACGGCTAAGGAAAGTCGTCGAACCGGTAAAGGTGATTTATTCATTGGCATGTTGCAATCAAGCTTGCTTGATAGCCGTTTCTGTTTGCTTGCCCGCAAGGTGAGTGCCCTGATTTATTCCTGTTTTGGTCACCGTTACTCATGGAAGAATAACGTGCGCCGGTCTTTTGCTGATCCGCATTTACCTTCCTGAGTGGCATAGTTTTAATCATTTATTTTAAAAAGCCAAATAGGACTTCAAGATGGATCGAAGACGTTTTATTAAAACGGCGGGTGTGCTCTCCGCCCTGCCCATGGTGAGTTTTGGCCATGAACAATCCCAACTGGCCGCCTCAAGCTTTCCTGGCAGTATTATGCACGGCAGTTTAACACAGGCCAGTGATGAGCTGACGGTATTATCCGGGCAACTGCCACAGGATATTTTTGGCCATGTCTTTATGACCGAAGGCATCTCGCTGGAAGAGAATCAGCTCACCCCCAACGGCAGGGGCGCCCTGACCCGGGTCGACTTTTCTGGCGGTACAGCGGCTTTTACCCGCAAGATGATCAATACCCCGTCCGCCATCATGCAAGAGCATGTGACCGCCCCGTTTGACAAATTTGCCCTGCTCGGCGGTACCGTCTATTTCAGCATGAACCTCGGCTTTATGAATTACTGCAATACCGCCCCGAATTATATGGGCAATAACCGCTTTGCCCTCAGTTATGAAGGCGGCATGCCGTTTGAATTCGACGCGACTACCTTAGAGCTGGTCACTCCCATAGGGCAAACATGGGAATGGCATTCCAGCCTGCCGCCTTTTGCCGATTTACTGGCGCCGGACAAGTGGCTTTTCCCGCAGATAAGGACCACGGGACATCCTTATTTTGATCTCGACTCCGAGGAATGTTTTACCATCAACTACGGCGGCAATATGGGGGAATCCGGGCTGAAAAACGGCTTTATCCGCCTGATCCGCTGGGATTTATCCGGCCCGTTCGACAGCTGGCAGGTCATCGGCCGCAATGGGGAAAATGCCTATATTACAGCAACTTCCCACTCACTAAGCGTTACGCGTAACCATGTTTTGATTTTTGAAACCGCCGCCCGGGTAGAAAATGCCCGCATCATGGGCATACGTACGGTCACCCCACAAAAACACCGTACCCCGGTGTGGATAATCCGCAAAGCCGACCTGCATTTTGGCCAGAGCATGGTGTTCGCCGATTACCTGGAGCTGGACTTTGATACCTCGGATATCATGTGCAACTACAATGATGACGGCGACATTATCACCCTTTATGGTCAGTACCTGGGGGCCATGGACAAATCCGAGCCTCAGTTCGACTGGGAGTCCCTGTATTTCGGCGGCCGGGTGGACTCGGAAATTGCCGGTTACCCGGCTGCCCCTGTCGATGTCGGCGGCCTGGTGCGGGCACGCATCCGGGTGAATGCGGTATCAAGTGAAGAAATTAAAGGCGACTTTGACGTGATCCGCGACCAAAGCCTGTGCTGGGATATGAACGATCCCGCCTACCGCGGCCATTTTCAGTTCCCGGAAACCTTTGAGCATATCTACTGGGCCGCGGTAGGTTATCGCCCCGAACACCTGGTTAAGCGGGTAGCCAGGGCTTATGAAGATTATCCGGGCCGTTATTACCAAAACGAAACTTTACCGCAAAGTGCTCAGCCCTCGGCGCTGATTCATATGGATTGCAGCGCTATGACTATCAGCGACAGTTACCAGTTTCCACAAGACTGTGTGATGCGCACCCCGCAATTTATGGCGCGAAAAAACTCCACCGCCCAGGATGACGGGTATATTTTTACCGCCGTGGTCAGGAAGGAGCCCAGCAACGGCCAGTTTACCGGCAAGGAATTCTGGCTGTTTGATGCGAAAAACTTAAGCCAGGGACCTGTCTGTATCCTGGGCAGCGCCAAGCTCGATTTTGCCACCACAAATCATGCCTTATGGGTGCCTGAAATCGGCCCGCGTCCGCCATTGGCTTATAAAGCAGATCTCAACAGCCATTTTAATGACAAGCTTGCTTGTCATAGCCGGCAAGTGCAGGAGGTGTTAACCACCTATGTGTTGCCCAAATTTGCTTAAGCGAAACCAGAATCACTACACCTTAACAGTAAATAACATTAATCACCCATGGAGGGGAGCAATGAAAATGATAAAACTCTTTATCGCATTTTTGGCGCTTAGCGCCGTTGCCGGACTGTCGTTTGGCCTTTATTCAACCGAAAACCCGGCAGAAACCCTGTCGAACTATCAAAATACCTATGAGTGCCATCCGGCCGTGATCCACACCCCGAGTTCTGTTGAAGAAATCCAGCAGATTGTCCAGGACGCCATCGCCAACGGCCAGACCGTCATGACAGGCAACCGTAAGTTCGCCAGCCAGATAGACGCCGCCTGTACCGCCAACGGCCAGGTACAGATCACCCTGGAGAATATGAACCATATCCTCGCCTTTGACGCCGAGGCGAAAACAGTTTCGGTAGAAGCAGGCATGCGTTTTAACGATCTCAATGATTTCCTGCGCAGCCAGGAGCTGGCGGTCAATATGGTCACTGAGCTCAATATCTTTACCATAGGCGGCATGCTCGGCAGCGGCACCCATGGCTCTACCCTGGCCAAACCCAGCAATATGATCGCCGATTACGTCACCTCCATGACCATAGTGAACGGCCTGGGGGAAGTTAAGGTACTGACCGGCGAAGCCCTTAATGCTGCCCGGGTCAATCTCGGGGTACTGGGAGTCGTGGTGGAAGTCACCCTGCAGCTCGAACCCGCGTTTAAAGTACTGGCAGATGTTAAAGGCTACAGGGACGATAGCGGCCTTGAAAATATTATTTTAGATATCGCCCGCGACAATTACAGCGCCAATATCGCCTGGTTCCCGGGAATAGGCCGCTATACCACCACACTTTATAACCCTATGCCGCTACAAAGCGAAGGCAATGCCTACAATGCCCAGGCAGATGTCAGCGATACCCAGGAGTTCTTTTTCGGTTTGTTGTTTGACGCCCTGCATGAATTTCCGGGCTCCGGCCTGCAGTGCCTGGCCGCCAAAGTCAGATACGGCGCACGGGATGAGTCTTATTACCGCGACCTTGATACCGGTAAGGTGGTCGATTATCCGATTGGCCATTCGGATCAGATGCAGTACTTTGAATGTAAAGATCCCGACTCATGTGTCTGGGATAAGCTGCCGATTGCTTTGCAGGAAGTGGCCATTCCTTTGGAAGAATTGCCCAACTGGATCATGGACGTGCGTGAAATCCTCGCAGCCCACCCCACTACTTGCTTCCCGTTAAACGGCATTTATTTCCGCTTCGGTAAGGCATCGCCGAGCTACCTGGGCATGAGCGCCGGACGTGATACCGCCTATCTCGGCATAGAATACACCCTGCGCCAGGAAGGTAATGCGGTGCCGAAGAACTATTTTGTCAACCTGGAAATCGAGCAGATGTCTATCCGTAAATATGGCGCCAGACCCCATTGGGGCAAAAACTCGGTGGCGATATTTGAAAATGCCCCGGCAAAATATGAAAAATGGGACGCGTTTATGGCCTTTAAGAATGAGATGGACCCGCAAAATATCTTTACCAACCCGTTCTGGCAGCGTATTACCGGCGAAGATTCCCTGGAGAATTACTTCAGTCCCGAATGTAATGCCCGGGGAGAATGTTATTGCCAAACCGATGAACATTGCGCCGACGGCACCAGCTGTCAGGCCGGCGCCTGGTATGATGACGCCCGCATCTGTAAATAACCCTATGGCAGCTACCGGTAGCGACCACAGTACTTAACAACAAGTGCCTAAAAAGCCGCCAGCCTTTTTCCTTCTGGCGGCTTATCAGACAACAGAACAAACAACCGGGTAAACCTGCCCGGTTGCACTCCTTCCTACGGCATACTGCTATCCGCTAAAAAAGCGCTATTCTTGATACAGGCATATTTATTCCCCAGGCCGAAAAATGAAGTGCTTACGGTATTTTACCCTGAAACACCCTATAGCTGATGCCAGGCTTGTCATGGCACTGGTATTTATTGCCTGTTTATCGCCGGTATTTATCCAAAAGGCAGCAGCTCAGCCGCCGGAGCAAGAGCAAGAGCAAGAAAGCAAGTTAGCAGCTTTATATCAGCTCAGCCTCGAAGACTTGATCAATATTCGGTTTTCTACCGGCATTGCCGGCCCCGCCCAGAAAAAACTGGACTCTTCCATCGCCATCACCACCATCCCCTTTGACAAACTCATCGCACTGCAACCGCAAAGCACTGCAGATTTGCTGGAAGTAGTACCGGGCTTTTTCACCGAAGACAGTGCCGGCGAGGTGCATAGCAATTTTTCTGCCCGCGGCACCTGGGGGGACTCCAACCGTATGATAGGCATGCACAACGACGGCGTGATGCATGCCTACAGCGATATCTTTAACGGCTCGCTAGGCAAAATTGATTTGATGACCGAAAAAGTCGAGGTGGTGCGTGGCGGCACTGCCGGCATTATTTCATCCCGCGGCCCTTCTTCAGTGGTGAACTATATCACCAGAAAAGGCAGCAAAACCGGGCAAGGCCAGAGCAGCCTTAAGATCAGCGATCACCATACCCGGCGTTTCGACGGCTATTATTCCGGGCCGTTTACAGATAACTGGCTGTTTGCCCTGGGCGGTTTTTACCGCCGCCAGGACGGCCTGCGCGACCGGGGTTTTACCAGCGACAGCGGCGGACAATTCAGGTTCAATCTCTCCCGGCAACTGCTCTGCGATAACGTTTCTGATGGTGAAATCATCCTGAGCTACCACCATGTTAACGATAAAAACGCCTTTTATCTGCCAACACCTATGACCAATATAAAAGATCCCCGGGCCATTCCCGGCGGGATAAATGCCCTGAAAGGCAGTTTAGCCAGCCTGGATGCAAAACAGGTAAACCTTGTCAGTCCCGAAGGCTTTATCAGCCATGATCTGGAAGATGGCATCCATACCCGGGTCAATACCTTTGGCCTGGATATCAGTAAAAGCTTTAACAACCGGCGCTGGAGCATCAATAACCAACTTAGGGTTATGCACTACAAAGGGGACGGCAATGCGGTTTATCCTAACGGTAATAACCAGATCCAGGGGGCATTGCAGCGTTTATATGGCGACGGCGGTATTGCCGACACTATGTTTGCCGCTTTCCCGGGAGCCGCTGCGGTGCAATATGCCTATGCCGGCAGCGGCGAGCTAATCCCGGATGAGCACATCCCGACCTTAAACCGTAACGGCCTGACCCAGGAGCTGACTTACCGCCACTTCGGCTATCACCTGAGCCAACTGGTCAATAACTTTACTGTCCGCTATCAAAGCCGGGATAATACCCTGACCCTGGGCAGTGTCTACCTTATGGCGGATTACGATAAATTATACCGGAACCAGCATAAATACCTGGCAGAATTAACCGACAATGCCCGCAAACTTGACGTGGTCGCCTTAAACGCCAATGAAGAGATCATCGGACATTATACCCGGGAGGGCTTCAGCGACTTTTTTACCGAGCTCTCCCTTGGCGATGCCAAGCTCGATTCCCTGAGTGTATATCTGCTCGATGAATACCAGCTGACGGAGAACTTCAGAATGGACTTTGGTGTCCGTTATGAAGATTTAACCGTAAAAACCCGCGCCTGGCTCAGTGAAGCCGACCTTGACATCCCCCCAGCCTATAATGATATCGACATACTGGCGGATAATAACGTCCGGGCCTGGCGCACAAATGAGCGTTTTACCCTCAGCCCGAGGCATGAAAGCGACATCGGCTGGTCCGTCGGGGCAAATTACCATGTTAGTGATCACCTCGCCCTTTACAGCCGTTATACCGATACTTTTATGTTCCGCTCGGATTTGCTCGGCGAAGTGATCAATGCCGCCCGTGCCCGGGATGTTTCCGAGGCCCAGAAAGACTCAAAAACCGAACTCAATTTCTTCGAAATCGGGTTGCGCTACGCCAGAAAGCACTTTGCCACCTCATTAACCCTGTACAATACCGAGTTCACCCCACAGGCCATCAATGTTACTGTCTCTGAAAACGGCCGGGATGTCTTTAAAAGCATAGAATTTGATACCCGGGCCTGGGGACTGGAATTCGAAGCGAACTGGGCTCCCCGCCCCTGGTTTACTCTGGCAATGACCGGCGTGATCCAGGACGCCGAATATACCGGGGCACAAGGCTTGATTGACGGTATTGAAGTTGACGGCAACCAAATCAACCGCATCGCCAACGAGCAGATAAGGCTGACTCCAATCTTCTATTTTGACAATAGCGAGCTGTTTTTTACTTATCATTACCTGGGAGAGCGTTTTGGCAATGCCGCCAATACCAGTAAACTACCCGCTTATGCGACTTTAGCCGCCGGAATTTCCTTTTTTTTAAGCGACAACCTCACCCTGATGCTAAAAGGCACCAATTTAACCAGGCAAATCGGGCTGTCAGAAGGCAACCCCAGAGACCAGAGCCAGTTTGGCCAGCTGGAAATTGCCGATAATTTTTATGCCAGGTCAATTTTTGGCCGCACTTTCACCGCCTCATTAACTTATGCCTTTTAACACAAGAAACCTGTTTTTTAGAAAATAATGATCTCAATCCCGCAGGATATCAAACCAGCCCCCCGGTTAGCCAGAATAAAAATCTATCAATTTGATATTGATGCCTTTTTTATTCTCTCTCCTGCTGCCTGCTATTTTTCCGGATAAGCAAAGAAGCTTTTATCGGCTGCGGGAGATGAGTTTTTATCCATTTTCAAAGCGGCCTGCTCCATTAAAACGATCGCTTGTGCTAATGTTTTTGATAAAGGTAGGTTTTAATTTATCGCCTGTCGTGGAGAAAAAAGAGACAAAATAGTTAACAAGATAAGATAAATAAAGGAATAACGGCTTACTCTGAAGAGAGGAATTAAGCAATTAACGCTTGATATTTGGCTTTATTCGGTTCGAAAAGTTACTTTACTGACAAAATCTAAGGTTATTTGTTCATGATTAAAGTTAAAAAGTGGTTGAGAGCATACTTTCGTTCCGGACTCGATGAACAAAGGTATAATGATATCAACAGCCAGATCACCATCATCTATTTTTTCTCTTTTGTCGGCATGCTGGTGACCGGGGTTTTAGCGGTTAATGCATTATTGAACAATAATTATCTGCTGGCCCTGACCCTGCTGATTTCCCATGTCGTCTATTTCTTATGTTTTTATATTTATAAAGCCACCAAAACCATCAAGTTATCTTTAGCCATCATCTTATATTCCAACTTTATTCTGATGTCGTACCTGGTGTATTCCGGCGGGGTCGCCAATACCGGTCCCTTGTGGGTCTTTATCCTGCCTTCCATTGCCTTGTTTATTAACGGCCTGATCAGGGGCATAATGGTTATTTTGGCATTTATCGCCTTTATTTCCCTGCTGATGTTTTATCCCAATGAAGCCCTGCTCGCTACCAGCTATCCGCTGGAATTTAAATTACGCTTACTTTATTCTTTCATTACCGTCAGCGCCTTATCTGCCTATTACGAATATGCCAGGGAAAGTTCCTATCTGCATACTTTGGAATTAAGCCGCAAATATGAATTATTGTCCCGGTTAGATCCCCTGACCCAGCTTTCCAACCGGCGCGATGCCACCAATACCTTAGAGCATGAACAATTACGCCTGGCACGCAATGCCGAAACCCTGGCGATTATTATTAGTGATGTTGACTATTTCAAAAAAATCAACGACAGCTTTGGTCACAGCGCCGGCGATTATGTTTTGGTGGAGCTGGCCAAGTTGTTCAAACACTGCAGTCGCGGGCAAGACACCGTCGCCCGCTGGGGCGGCGAAGAATTCCTGTTTATTTTACCGCAAACCAATCTCAGCCATGCCCAGGATTTTGCCGCAAAACTTCATCAGGCACTGGAGCAGCAGCACATGTGTTATCAAGAGCAGGTGATCGAAGTGACCTTAAGCATGGGGATCAGCGAATTAAAACCCGGGCAAAGTATCCAGGAAGCCATCAGCATCGCCGATAAATACCTGTACCAGGCGAAACAGGCCGGCAGAAACCAAACTTTTCCCCAGATCTCTGCGGTAAAATATGATGCCGCAGATAAAGCGGTAACGGGTTAGGGTCCCCGGCTAAACCTTAGCCGCGCTTTCACTGCTGTCCATTTTTGTCACCTGCCTGACTTCAACCGAAGACTCCGGGTACCTGAAATAGGGGCTTTTTTTGGCCCAGATAATAGCCTCATCCATGTTGTCTGCTTTGATAAAAGAATAACCTGTCACTAAATCTGATACTTGGGTTGAAGAAATATCACTGACAACACCGTCCCCTGCCACCGTAAAACCACTAAAAATCAAAGGGGCGCCTAATGAAAGCAATTGCTCGTTTTCCTGCAATGCCGCCACCCAGGTTTGCCATTCAGCTTTTGATGCGGCAATTTCCTGTTGGGATGCCTTTGCCATCCAGTTGGCATCACCCCCTTTATAGATCAACATAAATTGTTCCATTACTCTCTCCCTGCTAGCCATGAATGTACTTGTTGTTACTTTTAAAGAGTTTAGCCAAGCAAAGCCTTAACAACAGTCATTGATAAACTTTTGGTGAAAATATTGCGTTTATACCCCGGGAGCATTGATCCGTTAGAATTGATAACGGATACTGAATCCGGCATTACGATCCGGCGCCGGGGTTAATATGCCGCCGCCAAGTGTCGGAAAACCATGGATAAAATAACTTTCATCCCAGATATTGTCTATCCAGAACCCCAAAATCCACCGGCTGCCGGGTTCATGGTAACTGACATCCAGATTCGCCAGGTCAAACGCCGGCAGCGCACTCACCTTTATATTGGCGGGATCCTGATAGCGGATCCCGCTATAGCTGTGGCTATAACTGATATTCAGCTCGGCGCCGCTGCCTAACATGCGCTGATAGGTAAAAGACAGCGCAGCAGCATGTTTAGGGGAGTTACGTAACCTATTATCGGCAAAATTTCCCTGGGTACTGGTAAATTCCTCAAAGCTGGCATCCAAATAACTGTAATTCCCCCGCAATTGCCAATTATCTGCCAGCGTCAATTGCCATTCCAGCTCAAGACCTTTACTGATAGCATCGGCAGCATTTTCGGTGACAATAACGCCGATATCATTAGCATCGTTTGGATCATCCACCAATTGTAATACCTGCAAATCATCATAAGCCATATGAAAAAAAGCGGCATAAAGACGGGCATCCCCGCCCGGGCTGTGCCACTTAAGACCTAACTCATACGCCAGAACACTCTCTTCATTAAAAGGGGTGCGGGCCGCCACGGCATTTGGTGCCTGGCCCTGAAAACCTCCGGATTTATAACCGGTGGCAACACTGAAATAAGTATGTAAATCCGGATTGGGCCAGTAGTCGATGATCATTCTCGGGGTGAATTTCCCCCAGGACTTTTCCGCTTTTTCACGGTATTGCGTGTTAATGATCAATAATCCGGGAATTGAGGACTGGTGAATATGTTTTTCATCCCGACTAAAGCGCCCGCCCACCGTTAACGACAACGCCTTACTAACGGAAAAAGTTGTTTCTGAAAACAAAGCAAAGCTATTGGTGATATTGTCCTGGAAAGAGAAACTGTCGGGATTAAAATTAAAGGTTTCAAGGCGCTCGATATCTTCATGAAAGTAAAAAAGCCCCGCAAGAAAAAACCAGCTTTCCCGCTCAAGACTCAGCCGCAACTCCTGACTAAACTGCCAGCTTTTTTCCCTGACATCATTGGTACCCGCCACAGGCCTGCCAAACACGGCGGCCAATAAACCTTCCTGTTCACTTAAACCCTGTTGATCAATGGAAGAGGCCATATCTGTTTTGCGATAGCCGCTAACGCCATGAAGTTCCCCCCAGGACAAGGTTTTTTCGAATTGAAGCGTCAGGGCATAAGTATCCCGGTTTTGAAAACCATTATAACCGGATAAGTTATAATAGGGACTGTGCGCCGCTTTAAGAGAAACTTGTTCAATTGCCGCACCGATAGCGCCTGCAACAGCGTGGCGGCCTGCCCCTTCTCTTCTTAACCAGCTGTATTCCCCGATCAACCGCCAATGATAAGGGGAATGCGGGAGGTATACTTGTCCCTTGATGCCGCTGTCATGAATATCCGACTGCTCGGGACCATAACCGCTGTTGACCACGCCGTCACGCTCGCGGTGAAACAGGGATAAACTGCCCAGATATTGCCCGTCGTCGTCAAAGGCTGCGCCCCAATAACCGTTCAAGACTAAAATGCCGTCATTACCCAGTGCCAGCTGAACATCTTTGTCGCTTTCTTCCTCCGGTAAGGCCGAGATAACATTGATCACACCTCCGGTGGCATTTTTGCCATAAAGGGAGCCTTGCGGTCCCCTCAATACTTCTATGCGTTCGAGATCATAAAAATCAAACAGAGATCCCGCCGCCCTGCCCACAGGCACGCCGTCGGCATTAACCACTACGGCATTATCGCCGCCGGCACCGTCTTCGTTTGATCCTATACCCCGGATAAAAAACTGCGGCTGACCGACATTAAATTCCCCGGCAGAAAAGCCCGGGGTCAGATGCGTGAGTCCAAGGGCATCAAAAACCCTGAACCGGCCTAGCTCTTCCCCCCAAAAATTACTAACCGCAACCGGGACTTCTTGCAGTGTTTGCTGACGCTTTTGTGCGGTAATGGTAATGGTTTCCAGCTCAGGGGAGGTTTCTTCGGCAACAGCTAAGGGGTTAACCGCAAGCAATACAGCGACAAGTAATACAGTGAGAAATAACAAAAACCACAGATACCGGTTTTTCTTGTAAGTCAGCGAGCGGTTATACATTGACAGCCTTCCTTATTCATTAACCGGTCAACCGTTTAATGATAAGGCCAAACACACTTTGGTTTGAGTATAGGATAAAATTGCAATAGCCAGTCTCAGCAGGCATGATAACCAAGGTATTTTGAGCCGGCTTTATCTTTGACAGGCGGTCTGAGCTGACAGCCATATTAAACAGGCACTTCATCCGTTTTCTCAAATAAATACCCGACAAAGCGCCCGTGGTTAGCTTCCGGTAATAATTTAACAACAATATAAAAAGGTTAATGGTTATGGACTATCAACAATTTCCCAAAGTCGACCTGGGGTTTTTCCCTACCCCGTTAGTAAAACTTCCCCGGTTAAGTCAGGCTCTGGGATGCGAAATATGGATGAAGCGCGATGATATGACCGGCCTTGCCTTTGGCGGCAATAAAACCCGTAAGCTCGAATATATCCTCGGTGATGCCCTGGCCAAAGGTTGCGATACCATCATCACCGCCGGCGCCGCACAATCGAACCATTGCCGGCAAACGGCAGCGGCGGCGGCGCAATTAAACCTTGAGTGCCATTTGATCTTAGGGGGCGAGCAGCCGGATAAGGCTCAAGGCAACCTGCTGTTGGATAACCTTTTCGGCTGCCATATCCACTGGGCCGGAGAAAACCGCAAGGGAGAAGATATTCCCGCCCTTTACCAAAGCTTGCAAGCCGAGGGAAAAAGGCCCTATATAGTGCCCTACGGCGGCTCCAACGAATTGGGGGCACTGGCTTTTGTCAATGCAGTTAAGGAGTTGGCAGAACAATCCCGGGGCCTGGCTTTTTCCCGGTTAATTTTTGCCTCCAGCTCGGGCGGTACCCATGCCGGCTTAATGTTGGGCAAACGGCTTTTTAACCAGGCATTTGAGCTGATCGGTATTAATATCGACAAAGATGAAAGCGCAGACTTACCTTTTGATGCCCAAATCCTTGAACTGGCAAGAAAAACAGCAGTAATGGCAGGCAGCACTGAAACCTTTTCCCCCCGGGAGCTGATCCTCAACCCTAATTACCTGGGGGAGGGATACGGAATTGTCGGTAGCCGGGAGAATGAAGCCATTGCCCTGACCGCACAGCTTGAAGGCATCCTATTAGATCCGGTTTATACCGGCCGTGCCATGGCGGGATTAATCGATATGATCAGAACCGGAGCAATCTCCCGGGGGGAGCAAGTGCTTTTCTGGCATACCGGCGGCGCCCCTTCGCTGTTTGCCTATACAGAGCAGCTGGATTTAACTCAGGGTAAAAATCAACCGATATAACCCCAGACAGACAAACCTTATCCCGGGCGTCAGGCGGTAACCACTCCTCCCTGGCGTTATCGCCGCTAAAATCCCTCCTGGCGCCAATACCTTTCTTAAGCTATCAATATCATTAGATTTTTATGGCACTCCTGTACTTCTCTACTAGTCTTTATTTTATCCTCCCGACATCCGCTGATCACAAGTTGTCGTCACCGTACGGATAAATCAGCCAGACTTACTAGGAACAGCAACCATGAGCACCATGAAATTAAAAAGAGGTAATAAAGAGATCACCCTGAAAAAAGTCGACGATCAATTTGCCGTACGTTTGAAACAGGGAGCCGCCACCACAGAGCAAGAACTCAATGCGGTATTGCGCCAGCCAAATGTACACTCCTGCCATATCTCGGCAGTCGAGCCGGCGAGAATGGATGTCTTCTCTCTCAGCGACAGTAAAGAGCTGGAACACACCATGGATGCGCTGCGCCATGCCGAAGAAAGCGAGGTGATCAGCCATGTATACAGCCTGGATGATGATAAGGCAACCCCGGTAGTGCCCACCGGCAAATTAACGGTACAATTTAAACCCGGGGTCAATAACCATAGCCAGGAGCAAATCCTCGGCGACTATGGCCTGGAATTTGTGCAGGCCCTGGACTACCTGCCCCGCACCTACAGCGTTTCCTTAACCCAGGCCTCCACCATGAACCCGTTAAAAATTGCCGCGGCATTAGAGACACGGGATGAAGTGGAAACTGCCGAAGCGGACCTCGCCTTTGAGGTGGCATTAAAACACCAGCCGATTGACAGCCTCTATGCCCAGCAATGGCACCTGAGCAATAGCGGCGGGCCCGGCCTGCGCTCGGGAGCAGATGTCAAGGCCGAACCCGCCTGGGAATTTACCCGCGGCAGCCGGGATATCAGTATTTGTGTCATGGATGACGGTTTTGACCTTAACCACCCGGATTTAAGCGGCGCCGGCAAAATCGTCTCCCCCAAGGATTTTGGCGATAATGATACCAGTCCCCGTCCGGTCAAAAGAGACGACAACCACGGCACTGCCTGCGCCGGTGTCGCCGTGGCCGAGGAAAACGGCAGCGGTGTGATTGGCCTTGCTCCCCTTTGCGCCCTGATGCCGGTACGCACTTCCGGCTGGTTATCCGACGACAGTGTCGAAGCCCTGTTCCAGCACGCCATAGACCACCATGCCGATATCATCAGCTGCAGCTGGGCGGCGGCGAGCTGGAATTTCCCCTTATCGATCCGCATGACAGGCATTATCCATAAGGCCGCTACCGAAGGGCGGCGCAATAAAAAAGGTTGTGTTATCCTCTTTGCCGCCGGTAATGAAAACCGTCCCCTGGACGGCGTCAAGGACGGCAGGATATCGCACCAGGGATTTGCCCTACACCCGGACGTACTGGCGGTAGCCGCCTCCAACAGCCTGGATCAAAAGTCCGATTACAGTAATTTTGGCCCTGAACTTTCTGTGTGCGCCCCTTCCAGCGGCAGTCCCGGCAAAAGGATCGTCACCACCGACCGGCTCGGGCAAAAAGGCTACCAGGGCGGGGATTTCACTTTCTCCTTTGGCGGCACTTCCAGCTCTACCCCGCTGGCAGCCGGTCTCGCCGGGCTGATCCTTTCCTTTAATGAAGATTTAACTGCCGCCGAAGTCAAAGACATCATGCAAAAAACGGCGGATAAAATTGACGATCGCCCGGGTGAATATGACGGCAACGGCCATTCGAGCAAATACGGCTTTGGCCGTATCAATGCCGAGCGGGCACTGGCCTTACTTGCCGCCAAAGATGAACAAAGCCTGCCCAGAACCTTGTTTATGGAGCACAGGGTCAGCAAGCCTATCCCGGATCAGGGCAGTATTGATGAAGAAATTACTTTCCCGGTGGCCGCAAACATCACCGGCTTTGAAGTCTCCGTTAACATTACCCACACCTATCGCGGCGATTTGACGCTGATACTCAAATCTCCTTCGGGGACTGAGATTATTTTACACCAGGATACCGGCGGCAATGCCCAGGATCTGATCAAGTCCTACCGCATGTCGGATGAACCCGAACTCCTGGGGGCCCTGTCAGGCAGCGCTGCCCAGGGACAATGGCGACTGACGGTCAGGGATGAGCTGGCCCGGGATGTCGGGGTACTCAATAAGTGGGGCATAGCCGTCACCTATTAAAGCAAGTTTACCGGTTATCCTTCAGGCTAAGGGGGATTTTATAATAACTTCGGATGGACGGCTGGCTTTGTCAGCCAAAGCCCGGAGTGATAAAACGATTTAACGCCGGTAAAAACTGCTGAAAATGCCCAAGATGACAGTAATCAGCTCTTTGCGTTTCCTGCTGTTATTAGCCCTGCTGGCCCTGGTCGTGGCTAAATGGGACGCTTTATTTTCTATGTCCGCAATAATCGCAAGCGATAAGATCCTGGCACAGGTATTAACAAGCAAACGTACCGTTATCACCCGCCACAGCCGCGGCGCAGATTATAGCGTCATACAATACCACCTCACCCTGGCCGCCCCATCCGGGCAGCCGTTCCATTACACCCTGGATAACAGCTTGTTAAAGGGTAAGGCGCCCGTTAATGGCGAGTGGCTCTCCTTTACCCGGTTAAGGCGCAAAAGCGGTGCCGACGATTATCTGATTGACCGTGCCTCTTTGGAGCAAAGATTAATACAAGGCCCTCAACTGATACCTTGAATTTAAACTACTTAGCGCCGTAAAAATGCTCCGGGCTTTCGACCCGGCCACAAGCATTAACGCCGCCGGCAGCAAGACATGATGAATTGCATACGTATGTATGGTAAAAAACGTGTCTTTTTGCCGCTTTTCACAGTAAAAAGAAAACTTAACTTTTATGCCTTAATATCAGATGCTCCTTTTTTATCCGCTTATGTTAACTTATATCAGCTAAGGAGCAGATGTTATTATTGCCAACAGGCAGGCCGGAAATAACAATCAGGGGCTTATTTGCCCTTAATAATACCCTGCTTAGAGCGTTACAAAACACAGGAAATAAACATGCAAAAACCCACGTTATCCTTTTGGCAAATCTGGAATATGTGCTTCGGTTTTTTTGGCATCCAGTTTGGTTTTGCTTTGCAAAACAGCAATGTCAGCCGGATCTTTCAAACCTTAGGCGCAGACTACTCCAGTATGACCATACTCTGGGTAGCAGCGCCCTTAACCGGGCTTTTTGTCCAGCCGATCATCGGCTACATGAGTGACAGAACCTGGGGCAAGCTCGGTCGCCGCCGTCCTTATTTTCTCTACGGTGCGATTCTAGCCAGCTTATCCTTATTTATCATGCCTCACTCCCCTGCGCTGTGGATTGCCGCGGGTATGTTATGGGTGATGGATGCTTCGATTAATGTTTCTATGGAGCCGTTTCGGGCTTTCGTCGGCGATATGCTGCCGCGTAAACAAAGGGGTATGGGTTATGCCATGCAAAGCTTTTTTATCGGTGTCGCCTCCGTGGTCGCCTCTGCGTTACCCTGGATGATGACCAACTGGTTTGATATCAGTAATACCGCAGAAGCCGGTGTGATCCCGGACTCCGTCAGGTTTTCATTTTATGCCGGCGGCGCCTTGTTTTTGCTCGCCGTGCTCTGGACCGTTTATTCCACCAAAGAATATTCCCCCGAAGAATTGGCCGCTTTTGAAAAAGCGGAGAATGCCCTGAGCCCGCAAGAGGAATATCAGCCAAGCCGCAGCGCCAAACAATTTTTCCAGGGGGGGATTATCTGGGGTTTGACCGGGGTAGTCGCCACTGTGCTGGTTGCTTTAAATATTGAGCAACTGGATAAAAACCTGATGTTGCTCACCTGCGGCCTGCTGGTCTTTGGCCTGTTCCAGCTGATTGCCGGATTGCTGGAGAAAAAAGGCAATAACAGCAACGGCTTTTCCCAGGTGATGGTGGATCTCTTTAATATGCCAACCACCATGAAAAAGCTGGCGGCAGTACAGTTTTTCTCCTGGTTCCCGTTTTTTGCCTGGTGGTCTTCGGCGACTCCCGCTATCACCTCTTTTCATTACGGTACCAGTGATGTCACCTCAGCCGCCTTTAATGAAGGGGCCGACTGGGTCGGCATCTTGATGGCCGCCTACAATGTCTCCGCCGTATTCGCCGCCTTGACCATCCCTGTGGTGGTGCGTTTATTTAATCTAAAAACCGCCCATATGATCAACCTTTTCCTTGGTGGGATCGGCTTTATCTCTTTTGTACTGATTAAAGACCCGACCTACCTGATTGCCCCTATGATAGGCGTAGGTTTTGCCTGGGCCTCGATCTTGTCTTTGCCTTATGCCTTATTATCCAACGCGCTGCCGGCGAAAAAAATGGGCTTGTTTATGGGAATATTTAACTTCTTTATCGTACTGCCGCAGATCCTGGCCGCCAGTATCTTAGGTTTCCTGGTCAGCAAGTTTTTTGCAGGGGAAACTATTTATGCTTTGGTCATAGGCGGTGTCAGCATGTTAATTGCCGGCGTACTGACCTTACGGGTGGCAGAGCCTGAGCAGGAAATCCAGCAACCAAAAAAGGCTGAAGCCCTCACCAGTCACTAGAGCTTTTTCAGTCCTGGACATGGGGCTAAGTCAGAGAGCTTTTCTCTGGTTTAGCCCCTGTTTTTTAACCTGTATAGTGGAAAGTTAATCAGCTAATGTCTCCGGGTTAACCTCAGCGGCTCAAGTCCCCACCAGGGATCCTCAAACGGCAAAGGAGAAGTCAGGGTATGTAGAAACGCCTGCAAGTCCTCGATTTCTTCCTCGGTTAATTTTAAAGGTAAAATATCAAAGTGCGGCCGGCTGGGATGCAGCTGACGGTTATAAACCGGCGGTGACGGCTGGTTATAATGTGTTATCACCTCTTTGAGATCGGCAAACTGGCCAAATTGCATGTAGGGGGCGGTTTTGGCGATATTGCGCAAGGTTGGCGTCTTTAATGCCCCCACCAGCTCGGGGCCGCTGACTTTCAAAAAACGCATCTCATTACAGGCCCGGCCGTCGGCATCACTGAAGGCAGACAGACAGGTAAATTCATCCTGTGCCAGTAACTTCACCCCTTGGTAACGCCCCAGCTCAACATTGCCTTCAAGCGGCTCGGGGGCGCCAATATTGTGAAACTCATAATTCGTAAACAGTGGACCATTATGGCAACTGGCACAGTTACCCTTGCCGACAAATAACCTCAGTCCCCTGACTTCGGCCTGAGTCAATAACTGCTGCGCAGTGTTAGCTGCGCTTTTCTGTTGGCTTTCACTCACCAGGGCATCAACAAAGTGATCAAATCTGGCCCGGGGCAGCGCTAACCTACGCTCATAAGCCATCATCGCCTTACCGGCATTACTGAATACCCGGTTGACCCAGGTTTGTAATTCGGGAGACAGGGCTTGCCAGCGTTTGACTTGTGCTTCATTGCCCAGCGGCGATGCCGCCACCGTCAGCTGCGCCAGCTTCTGTGGCAATGTTTTTTCATCTAAGGGGCCAAAAACCTGTTGGTATAGGGGTAAATAGGCCGTTAATAATGCATGGACATATTCAGTGCGGCTGGTATTAAACTCATTGACATCTTCTATCGGACCCAGTGCCTGAGACCACAAACTGTCTTTGCGGCCATCCCAAAACTGCCAGGGACTAAAAGACGCCCCCAGTACGGTCGGCGAACTGCGAAAAGTCAAACCTGCGCCTTGGCTAAGCTTTTTGCCGTCGGTAAAATACAGCTCCGGCTGATGACAACTGCGGCAGGAAACCTGGTTATTCCGGCTTAAGCCTTCATCAAAAAATAGTTTTTTGCCCAGCTTTGCCGCCTTGAGATCATCCGCCAGCCGGTTACCGGGCGCTGGCGGCAAAGCCTTAAGCCGGCTCAGGGAAAATTGCGCCAGAAACTCGATGTCCGCCCCGGTAAAATGGTAGGGATCAACGATCTGGTTTTGTCCTTGCTCCTGACCACTGGCCGGTGGCACCACGACAAGCAGCGCCAGCACAGTAAACATATAGACCCTGGCTAACAAAGGAGAAGCCGCCAACGTTAACCGGGTATCACCACTATTCGATAAATTGTTTTTCATCACAACACCAGATTAAAGGTAAAAAAATCATCCGCAAAATGACTGTTATCCGCCCCCGGTTGGCGCAAAATAAACTTCATCACCCACCAGCCTTTCATCTGAAACTTGAGCCCGTCCACCAGGTAAATGCCCGAGTCGATTTCCTCAACCACCGCGGGTTTGGTGGGTAAACCGTGCACATGCCCGGGCATATGGCCCTGCACTTCAATTTCTACATCTTCAACCGGATTGCCGCGGACATCACTGATCATCAAGCGCCATTGGTGGATCTCATTTAACGGCACCGACGAGGATGCCGCTTGCCCTGCCCCCGGCTCTTTTTCCGCCAGGCTGCTAGCACTTGATTGGTCAGAGCCGCCGGGGTGAACCTCGATATGGGCAAAGTACTGCTCATGGCGGGAAAATTGAAAGGAAGAGATATTAAGATCTGCCGGTGCATTTTGTTTGCCCAAGGCCGGGACTTGCAGCGACATCTCCGGGTGCGCTGTGGTCGTTGACGGCTCTGTGCCAAAGCCAAGCATATTTTTATGGACACTCCTTACCCGGGTATTATGGGCAAGGGAGCCGTTTAAGCTATCTGCCAGCGTTAACGCGTCCCGGTTATGCAGCCACTGCGGCCAGATATGCAGCATGGCCTGTTCAAAATCCGTTTTCGCCTGCTGTTTTAATGCCAGGCTTTTGGTCCTCAGCTCTGCGCCCTGCTGCTGTGCTTGCGTTAACTGAGCGAGCAGCCCCTGTATTTCTTGTTCAAACCTTTGCTTGTCAGTACTTTTAGCCGCCCTGGCGCGGAGTTTTTTCAACTGCTTGCGGACCGTATTGGCCTTGAGGATCAATTCATTTGCCTGCTTTTGCCACAGGTTCGCCTGCTCAAGTTGTGCCACTGCCTTGGCAACTAAGGGGTTTTCAATGGCCGTATCCGGTGATTTTTCCTGTGCGACGGCTTTAACCGCCAGCAAGAGTAAGCTAAACAACAGCATATAAAACAGTAAGGATTTTACATTCTGAGATTTATTATTATCAGCAAGTCTTTTCATGTTAATGCACTTCATTGAGTTTATGATGTTAACCAGGCTTTAATAAAATCTGTACCAACAAATAAAGGGGGCAGTTCCCTTTGCCCCTTTTATTACCGCTGTCTTGTACAGATCAACCAAGCCGTTTCATCGTCTTAGGGGGTGAAGGTCACGGTATAGTCTTCCACCTCGCCGTAATTAAAGCTGCCGCAAGCAGAAGGTGCGCTGGTATATCTCATGACAATCCGCATCCGGGTATCGGCACCGGCAGTCGCCGGGATATCCATAGTGCCGCTGACAGCATTTCTGCTGGCACTGCCGGAATCAAAGACTTGTTCACTATCAGCAAAGGTACCGTCACCGTTAAAGTCTATCCAGACTCGCCAGTATTCACGGTAGCTGTTACCGCTAAACGCCGGAGTAAACGCAACCGTATTGCTGCCAGCGTTCAGGGACACGGTAATATCGGTATGGTCGCTGTAGGGAGCACCTGCGGACGCATAACTGGTACCGTTGAACGCCACTTCGCCAATCCACTCTTCAGAGGCATTATTGCTGCTGGCTTGACAATAGCTTGTCGGTGGCGGCGGAGGCGGAGTGTCGTTTTCAATCGCATCCCAGTCCGGTTTGACAATAAACAAGCCGGTGCCGATATCGCTTAACACGATATTGCCACTGGCAAAATACGGATAATTACTCCAGGTGCCCGAATACTGCGCGCTGTCGGAGCCGGGAATGGTATCGAAATAGGCCGCTTCGCTGAGATTGCCATTGGCAATATCATCGGTTTTCAGGATACGCAATCCGGCGCGGTAGTTGGTTTCAATCACATAGTTGTTCAGGGTATAGAGATTATGATCTATCGCTGGGGTCGGCCCGATATAGCGCCCTATTTCGCTGGGGTTGTCCAGATCGGTAACATCCCAGATATAGGAAGTGGTATTATTGCCGGTGCCGGATTCATCGAGTTCATCATTCATGATCAAGGTGGTCTGGCTATCGTTTAAAAACCAGCCCTGGTGGGTATAGCGCGAACCGCTGTAGCCGCTTCGGGAGATCTGCACCGGGTTACTTTTATCGCTGACATCAACGATAGTGATGGTATCTTCATTGTAGGCGACACAGATCTCACGCCCGCTATAAGCCGTATCCGGTCCCTGGTAATGTACGCATTGGGTATCATGGGTATAACCGTCGGCAGAAAAACAACCGGCATAAGACGGCGAGCCCGGGTTGATCAGGTTGACCATAAACAAGCCGCCGCTGCACTGGTTACTGCCGACGATATAGGCATAACCGCTATCCTCATTGATGGCGATATTATGGGCGGAGCCAAAATCGTTCATATGGGCGGTTTCTGAAAAGGTCGAGCCGGGAGACGCCGTACGCAGCTGAGTCAAATCAAAAACCTGCAAGCCGTGATTGCTTGCTTCCGAGACGATATAGGCGTGATCATTATAAACCTTCATATCCCGCCAGGAGGAGCTGCTGTTATTATGCCCGGGTAATAAACCAAGATGCACCGGATTGACAGGATCTGAAATATCGACAAAAGCGGTGCCCTGCGTGCGCCCGACAATCGCTATTTCCTTGCCGGTCACGGGATCTGTCCAGCCCCAGATATCATTTAAATTGTTACTACCTCCCCCCATTTCAGCTTTGGCCATAAAAGCCTGCAAATGAATATTGTGACAGGGGTAACCATTAGCCGAGCCGTCAACACATAAATTGCTTAACGCCCCCGGGCCCTTAAGCAGTCGTATTTGTGCGGCGGTAAGCCCTTCATTGCTATTATCGTATTGGTAATTGTCTTTATACATGGCGCTGTGACCCCAGCTTAGCCCGCTAAAAACTACGCTAAACGAAAGCAACGCCGATACCAGCGATTTTCTCTTCATAACATGTTCCTATCGAATATTGGTTTATGTTTGACATCAGGTGACACGACAGGAAGAAACGGTCCCGTAGCGACTCCTTCGCTATTGAGAATTACGGGACAGCAACCGTTGCATCCATACAACGACAATCATATTTTTACTGGAAAATAACCGAAAATCAGACCAGTGGAACTCTTAAACGCTTTCTTTATCTCCATTTATCTCCCTGTCATGTTTTTTGGGTTTTGCACTTACACAAAACAGACAGAGATTAACCCTAATCACTTTAGGTGCTGATCAGGGGCCTTGCCATGAAAAGCTGATAGTCAAAAACAAGACACATAGCTGCGGCCTGAAATAAACCATTTCATATAAGGACAAAAATTATCAGTACCTACCGATAGTTAACAATTTTTTTACCTCTGGGAATTACTAGCCCCGGGTGAGATCATGGGCTTTAATAAATGGCTGGAAATTGTTGCCAGGCAAGTCTCATTTTTGATCTCGATGGCAACGCAGGGCATTAACGGGGATAACAGGTCAGGTGATTAAATATCAAGCCGGCATCGAAATAAGACGGCCATTTGTCTATATCCGCCGGCTAAAACCGGCGGATATCCATAAATAAACGCTTAACGATATAACAGACAGTGCTGACGCCCGTTAAAGCCATGGGCAAGCACCACATAAGGGGCTTCTCCGCTACCGCGTACTTCCTACCGGCCAAAGGTGAGCATATCCACCGTCATTTCATTACCTTTGATTTCATAACGTGTGGTCAACTCGCTGGTGCCAACTGAAAAATGAGACATCAGGGCATCATTCACCAGATAACTGTCTATCAAGATACCGTTGTTTTCATCCACCACATAATGGCCACTCCCGACATCCTGTGCCTGTAACTGGTACTTTCTTAATTGCTGGCTTTCCCCTTCACCATAACTGATGTGCCAGTTAAGCGTTTGTGCTCCCCGGTTGGCGATATTCAGTCCCATAGGGAAATCATAGTGAACATTGCCTCCCTTGGAGGTGTATTGACAAGTCCCCTGCCATTGACCTTCCCAGTCGGGCAGTAAATGTTGATCGGCACCGGCACTAAAAGCCATAACAAATAGAGAGGCAGCGAGTATTGTTGTTATTTTATTTTTCATTATTCTTCCTTTGCCGTGGTCAATGGTATAAAGTATTGAAATCATTAAATAAGACGGCTTGCTAACAGCCTTCACCACCATATAATAAATAAACTGATTACGGAAAATAATCGCGATACTTTTATTAACAAGATATTTCAATCGTTTGCTCTACTTCCCCACAAAAAATTTTCTTTAATTGACAATATTTTCATCCCTTAGCCGTGCATTATTTGCGCTATTAAAAAGCTGTTCTAGACTTTAAATTAGTTTGCAGTACCCAGTAATTCGTTAATACGATTTTATTTACTCCAGACAAGGATGTTAATGTGAAAATTCGAGCGAAACTGTCTTTACTTTTTGGTACTATCACCGCCTCCTTTGTTATTCTTTCCTGCATAGCCGTCGGTTATATTGCTTATGAAATGGGCAGAAATGTCATTCAGCAACAAGCAGAAAAACACCTGACCTCGGTCCGCGGTCTGAAAAAAGATCAGATAGAACGCTACTTTTCCATTATCCGCCGTCAGGTACAAACCTTTGCCAATGACCGCATGATCATATCCGCTATGCGCGACTTTAAACGCGCCTATGACACTTACCCGCTGCCTTTTAACCGTAGTGAGCACCCGAACGAGTTAAAAAACTACTACCAGAACGAATTCGGCAAACATTTTGATTCCATCAATGACGGGGAAAACCTCGATACCCGCGAGCTGCTCGCCAACCTGCCTCCGCGGGCCGTGGCCCTGCAGCAGCAATATATTGCCCTTAACAGCAACCCGCTGGGAGAAAAAGACAAACTACTCGATGCCGGCGACGGCAGCCTCTATAGCAGCATGCATAAAACCTTTCATCCCCATATTCGCGACTTCTTACAAAAATTTGCCTATTACGATATTTTTCTGGTGGATGATAAAACCGGCAATATTGTCTATTCGGTGTTTAAAGAGCTCGATTTTGCCACTTCATTAATCAACGGACCGTATGCCAACAGCGGCATAGGTAAAGCCTTTCGCGCCGCCAACAAGGCCAATGAACCCGGCCATGTGGTAACTTCTACATTCCAACCCTATCTGCCTTCATATTACGGCCCCGCTGCCTTTATAGCTTCACCGATATACAGCGACAATGAAAAACTCGGGGTATTAATTTTCCAGGCGCCGATTGACGAAATCAATGCCATCATGACCTTCAATAACAACTGGCAGGACTTTGGCCTGGGCACATCCGGTGAAAGTTATTTAGTCGATCAGGATTATTATATGCAGTCCGCCAGCCGCTTCCTGATAGATGATAAACCCGGATACCTGAAAGCATTGCGCAATGCCGGGGTTCCCAGAGATAAAATCAGTAAAATAGAGGTTAAAGGCACCAGCATAGGCCTGCAAAAAGTCGACAGTCAGGGAGTTAAGGCGGCTTTGTCGGGGGAAAGCGGATTTTCCATTTTCCCGGATTACCGCAATGTCGAGGTACTGTCTGCCTATGCCCCGCTGGAAATTGAGGGTATAAAGCTGGCCATTTTAAGTGAAATAGACGCCGCTGAAGCCTTTGCCCCGCAAACAGCATTGGCTACCACCATTACCTATTGGTCCATCGGTATTACCCTGATACTGGTGCTACTATCCAGCTTTATCGGTTACCTGGTAGCCGGACAAATCACCAAACCCATTAATACCGTTGTCAGCTCATTAAATGACATTGCCGCAGCAGGCGGCGATCTCACCCGGAGGATCAACTCCAACCAAAAAGATGAAACCGGCCTGCTGGCCAAAGGCTTTAACGGCTTTGTTGATAAGATCCATTCGGTGATCACCGACGTTGCCCAAAATACCCGGCAACTATCCGATACCGCCAGCTCATTGTCGGTGATCAGCCAGGAGGCCAGCTCAGGGGCGCAGGATCAGCAAAGCGACTCAGACGTGATGGCTACGGCCATGACCGAAATGTCCGCCACCATCAAGGAAGTCTCCACCAATACCCAAAAAGCCCTGGAAGCGGCAAAAGCGTGCGAAACCACCACCAATAACGGCAAAAACGAAGTCAACCGCACCATCTCCCAGATAAAATCCCTTGCCGGTCAGGTCACCTCGGTATCCCAGGCTTTAACCCAGGTAAACGACCAGTCGCAAAAGATTACCAGCCTGGTCAATGTTATCAATGATATGGCAGAGCAAACCAATTTACTGGCACTTAATGCCGCAATTGAAGCGGCACGTGCCGGCGAACATGGCCGCGGTTTTACCGTAGTTGCGGAAGAAGTCAGGAACCTGGCCTCACGGGTGCAAAACTCCACCGAAGATATCCGGGATGTGGTGGGTAAATTAAACAACAGCATAGACGATGCCAATACGGCAATGTCACAGGGGGCGGAGCAAAGTGAAGCCAGCGTTTCCCAGGCAGAAAAAGCCGGCTTGGCGCTGGATGAAATCAGCCGCTCAACGGTCAATATTGAAGATCTCAATGCCATGATCGCCACCGCCATGGAGGAGCAAAGCGTCGCCACCGAAGACATTTTACGCTCGATTACCAACATCAGTGTCGTTGCCACCCAGGCAGCTTCCGGCACCGAAAAACAGGCCAATATGAGTGATGACTTGAAGAAGATGGCAGAACTGCTCGATGATGCTATCGCCCAGTTCACGGTATAAACAGCCAACAAATAGGCCAAAGCGGTACACTTCTGATAAGCGCCTCTATTGAGGAGGCTGTTTTAAAAAATTTTATTTTAAAACGACTCGGTAACTATCAAGGATTTCCTGATAGCTACCGGAGCGTTTAAGTTGTTGCAAGGCAAGGTTAAACCGGGTCACTATGGCAAGACCGCTTTTCTTGGGAAAAATAGCATACAAAGGCACAAGCGCCATCGCAGACCCCGAGGGGCTAAATTTCAGCCCTTGAAACTGCGGATAATGACCGGTAAAAAACTGCCCCACCCGCTTACTGCAGGCAAGAAAGTCAACCCTCGCTTTGGCCAGCATCTTAAAACACTGCAACATAGAAGCCGGCCTGATCAAAGTCATATCATGTGTTTGGATCAGCTTATCTAAACTGCCTTTTGCATAACCTAAAGGCAAACAAATTGTTTTTTTGTCATAGCTTTTAGCCTCCGCTGCTTGATTGTGATAGAAAACATTCTCAATAAAGATCACAGGGTCGCTAAAATAAAATGCCGCAGCGCGTTGTTCGTTACGAAAATAGGGAAAGGTCGCCTGATATTTCTGATTTTCGGTATTGGCAAGCCCCCGTGCCCAGGGTTCAAAACTCACCTTAATTTGTGCCCCGTCAAAAGCCTGGGCAAAGGTTACCTGTACCAGGCGGGTGACCAGCCCGCCGTCTGGCAGGAATTCACCGGTAAAAGGCGGGTAATCACCGGACACCAGCTTAATTTGTAGTGGCGATTGGCCATAGACGGTCAATGACACAAGCAAGCAGACAACTAAGAGATAACCTTTTTTCACTCAGGGCCCCGAAAAAAAGCAGCTACAGTTTCACCATAGCACCGTAAAGCAGATATAAAAGCCGTAAGTCTATATTTTTCATCCCCGCATACCTAAACAGGAACAAGCCCTTAGTGCTTATTCACGCCCGTAGCTCGCTAAAATACGGGTACTGGCCACAGAGGTTTCAAAATATTCAGCTTTGACCTTAAGGTAATCGCCGTCGGCAAAAAAGTCGTTTTTTGCCGCTTCATCACGAAAATAAATGGTAAAAACCCGATTAATGTTTGGCGATTCTTGCGGCAGTAACACCTCAGAGACACGAAAGTCGGCACCAAATCCGCCGCCATAAGTGGTCAAAATCGGCTTCATCGCCTGGCGGTAGGCTTGATAATTTTCATCATCAATAACTTCTAATGCCACTAACATTTCATATGCCATCTCGTTTCCTTCTTTTTCTTGTTATTTGACTATCAGGTAGCCAAGTCAAAAACATTTTCCAGCTCAGAAACCTGACTGATGGGGATAAGTTTCACCCCCTGGGTTTCCAGGCTCTTATGGTAATTTTTCTTGGGCACGATCACAATTTCAAAACCGTTACGGATCGCTTCCTTGATACGTTCTTGTCCCATAGGCACAGGGCGCACTTCCCCGGAAAGACCGACTTCGCCAAAGGCTAAGGTTTTACTGGAGAGGATCTTATCGCGAAACGACGACAGCATCGCCAGCAACATAGGCACATCGGTGCCGGTTTCATTAAGCTTCAACCCGCCGACAACATTGATATAAATGTCATTATCACCGATGGACACCGACATGCGTTTACGCATCACCGCCAGCAGCATGGACAAACGCTTATAATCCACCCCGACCACGCCCCGCTGCGGGATCTCGCCGTTACTGACATCCACCAAAGATTGCAGGTTCACCAATAAAGTCCTGCGCCCTTCTGCCGAAGCATAGGCAATATTACCCGAGGCTTCGACACTGCCGTGCTCTAAAAAAATCGCCGAAGGGTTGGTCACATCTTTTAGGCCGTCCGCCATCATCGCCAGGGTGCCGATTTCTTCGGCGCTGCCGAAACGGTTTTTATCGGCGCGAATGGTGCGATATTTAGAGTCCGACTCCCGGGCTATGCGCAAAGTAGCATCGCCGATATGACTCAGGGTTTGCGGGCCGCTGATGCTGCCGTCTTTGGTTTCATGGACAATGATAATAGTGGTGATACCGTGCTCTTTCGATGCCCGGTTTAAATAAGCCGCCGACTCTTTAACCTGGGTGACATTACCCGGAGAAGAATCTATGCCGGTTAAAAACATGGTTTGTATGGAGTCGATCACCAGAAATTTATGACCCCTATCCAGCGCCACCTGGCAGATGCGCTCGATATCGCCCGTGGTCATGATATCAATTTTGCTTAAATCCAGCTTCAACCGATCGCCCCTGTCCTTGATCTGGTTTTTACTTTCCTCGCCGCTGACATAAAGCGCCGGGGCAATTTGGCTCAACCGGGACAAGACATCAATAAGCAAGGTTGATTTGCCCGCCCCCGGTGAACCGGAAAGCAACACCACAGAGCCGTGTACTATGCCTTCGCCTAACACCCGGTCAAACTCGCTGCTGCCGGTTTTATAGCGGTGCAGTTGCTGATCGGAGACTTCGCTGAGTTTTTCAATCTCAGTATCCTGCACCGAATAACCCGCCGAGGTCTGCGCGGTTCTCTGGGTCGCGACCTTGGCTTCCTTAAATTCAACTATGGTATTCCATGCCTTACAGGCGCCGCAATTGCCCTGCCAGCGCGGATAATCGGTGCCGCATTCCGAGCAGACATAACTGATTTTTGTTTTTGCTTTCGCCATGAATTCTTTTCTTTCCTGTAGAGACTTTTCTCATGAAAAGCCGACATAGATTTTGGCCGCTTATTTTAATCAAGCCGTACACAAGAGACAAATGTTAAACGCAGATTTGTCGCTGCTAACGTTTACAGATATTGCTCAAAGACCTGTTTAAGGGTGCCGTCATTTTTCACCTGCTCAAGCCAGGTATCGACATATTCAAGCCAGATCAGATCCCTGCCCAGCAAAAAAGCCTTGGCAGAATAACTTAAGGTGCCATTCATAGTGCCGCATAGCTGAGGATGGTTTTTCGCCTGCACCGCCACCTCTATTTTATCGGTGATCATCACATCCGCCCTGCCCGCTAAAATTTGCTCAAACACCGTGGTATTATCCCCATGGACAAGTACCTGTGCCTGTTTGATATGCTGATTGACAAAGCGCTGATTGGTCCCCCCCTTATTGACGATAAGCCGGGTCTGCGGATGATCTATTTTCTCCAGGGAATTATATTGATGCTTTTTTCGGCACAGGGAAATCGGCGTTTTACCGCCACTATGGTAACTGTCAGAGAACAGACCAAGCTGCTGGCGAAACAGCTTTTTCGAGATGCCGCTCATCATAATATCGTATTGCCCGGTGCCAAGATCAGCTAATAACCCAGGCCAACTGGTAGGAAGAAAAACGGCGCTGGCCCCCAGAGTCCGGGCTAAATCGCGGGCGAGTACTATATCGATACCGGCCCTTTTATTGTCAGCATAAAATGAAAACGGCCGGTAATCCCCGGTAGTACCGACATAGAGAATTTTTTCCGAGAGAATGCGATCTAAGCGGCTGGCATAAGGCTGTGGTTTAATCCGGGACAGTGCCTTAAATAAGGCCGCCTTATCATTTATATCCAGCGCAGCGTGCTGAACAACTTGCTTAAATTGCTCAAAATCATGGCTTGCTTTACTGCTATCTGTTGCCGCCAAACGGGTAATAATATCAGCCCCTAAGCTGATCAGCTCGGCACGGATTTTTTCAAGGGAGGGGGCATTCTCGGGTAACAATAGCTGGGTCGGCACCCCGTGCCCGCTCCAACGCTTGTGGTAGTAAGCCTGGATTTTTTTCGCTAAGGTGATTTGTATTTGAAAAAACGGCGTGATCTCTTCTGACGTTAGCCCTTGTTCCATGGCCTTGGCGACACTTTTCTCAATAACCACCTGCTCTCTTGCTGAATCTTCAATGGCCCGTTGATGTTGCCATTTATACAGGGCCACCGCCTGCATATAGCCCAAGCGGCTATTGATCAGCTGATAGAGATAACTCTTGCCCGGCTCATTAGCTTGTGTTTGTGCAAATGCGGAAAAAGGGCTAAAAAAACAAATGAAAAGTAGCAGATATGATTTCTTAGATAATAATTTCATTATTTTTATGGGATTAATCAAAAGAAGCATGCCGTAAAATATCAGTTCCTGTTGAGATTGCAACAACCCCTTCCCGATTTTAACGCTCATGACAATTTATCATTGAGCCTGGTTAGCCCCCGGCACAAGCCTGATTTGTCCCGGGTTCTGATGCTTAGCCCCATGTTGCCACAGACAAAAAAAACCGCGGCACTGCCACGGTTTTTTGCTTGCTAAGGTAAAGCTATCCAATTATTAGCTTACTTTTGCAGCTTCTTTACCGCCGATAAAGAAGCTGGCAAGATACGCCAGCAGGCCGATTAAGAAGATCACCCCGGAGACTTCACGCATCCAGTAGAAGAGCGCCAGCTTATCCTGTGTCGCCATAAAGCTCAATGCTTCACCGGACTCAGGCAGACGCTGTAACCATACCTGCAGGATACCGGCGCCGGTCAGGAACAAGGTGATAAACACCATGGCTACCGTCATCAGCCAGAAGCCCCACATTTCACAAACCTGCGCTTTGTTGCTGTTGGCTTCGCCGATACCGCGCAGTTTAGGCATGGCATATGAAATGATGGTCATCACTATCATGGCATACGCCCCGTAAAACGCCATATGGCCGTGAGCTGCGGTGATTTGTGAACCATGGGTATAATAGTTCACCGGTGCTAACGTATGCAGGAAGCCCCAGACACCGGCGCCTAAAAATGCCATGACCGAGGTACCCAGCGCCCAAAGGGTAGCCGCTTTGTTCGGATGCTCACGGCGGCGGCGATTCACCATATTAAAGGCATATAATACCATGGCAAAGAAAGGTAACGGTTCAATAGCCGAGAAGATAGAACCGATCCATTGCCAGTATTCAGGTGTTGTTAACCAGTAGAAGTGGTGGCCGGTACCTAAGATACCTGAGATCAACGCCATGGCGATGATGACATATAGCCATTTTTCAATCACTTCACGGTCAACGCCGGTTACCTTGATCAAGACATAAGCTAAGATAGCACCCATGATCAATTCCCAAACACCTTCTACCCATAAGTGCACCACGAACCACCAGAAGTATTTATCCAGCGCCAGGTTTTCCGGGTTATAGAAAGCAAACAGGAAGAATACCGCCAGACCAATTAAACCTGTCATCAACACCATGTTGATAGCGGTTTTACGGCCTTTTAATATCGTCATGCCTAAGTTTAACAAGAAGCCCAGGGCGACCACCACAATACCAATTTTGGTAATGGTCGGCTGCTCCAGGAACTCGCGTCCCATGGTTGGCCATAACTCGTTAAAGGTAAACTCTGCCAGCGTTGAATAAGGCACCAACAGATACCCTAAGATAGTAGCGGTACCGGCAGCGGCAAATACCCAGAACAGGATAATCGCCAGTTTCGGGCTCCACAGCTCGGTATCGGCCTCTTCCGGCACCAGGTAGTAGGCAGAGCCCATAAAACCAAAGAGCAACCAAACGATTAATAAGTTGGTGTGCACCATACGGGCAACGTTAAAGGGGATAGCGCCGGCAAGAAAATCACCGACCACATACTGAAGCCCCATGATCAAACCAAACAGGATTTGACCGACAAACAAGATCAGAGCGAAAGCAAAATAAGGCTTAGCTACGGCTTGCGACTGAAATTTTAAAGTACTCATGCAGCTTATCCTTCAATATTTGGTGGCCAGTTATTAACATCCATTTCTGAGGTCCACTTCAGAAACTCCGCTAAATCATCAATTTCTTGATCGTTAAGGTGGAAATTAGGCATTTGACGACGACCCGGAATATTTAGTGGTTGTGATTTCATCCAGCCGTTGAAAAATGCCTTAAAGCCCCCGTCTCCGCCTCTGCGGGTATAAACATTACCTAATTCAGGAGCAAAATAAGCACCTTCACCAAGCAAGGTATGACAGCCTATGCAGTTATTGTCTTCCCATAACGCTTTTCCCCGCGCTACGGATTCGGTGAGATTCTCCCTGTGATCTCTTTGTGGCATTTCCTTGGTTGTGTGGAAGGTCAGGCCCAAAAATATCAACAAGAAGAAAACACTTCCTCCGTAGTAGATATTTCGTGCCATGCCTTTGGTAAAGCTTTCGGACATGTTGTTTTCCTTAAATAAGAAAATGAATAAAGCGAGAGCAAGCATAATCCTCTTTTGCCGGCACGATATTGATGGAAATCAAGTTTTTAAATGAGTATTTCAAAAGGGATCGCTAATAAAAAAGAACCTTGCGCCATGTCAAAAAATGGCGAAATAATACGGGGCAAAAAAGCCTTTTTACACGGCCAAAACCCTTATAAATACTAGGGTTTATAAGGGTTTTATTCCCGACAGAATGATCATTTTTTATGAAGGGACAAGAAGCGCCCGACCGTTATTAACCGAGACAGACAAACGTAAACGGCAGGATTGGCCGCCAGTGAAAAACCGGCATTAAAAAATGGGCAGTTTTTTCGCCATCGCCCGGGACAAATTCAGCATGCCGAGCAGCACCAGGGCGGCATGCATAGTAACAAAGTATAAGATGACCATCATCAGGGACAATTGCATGCTGGCAGAGAAGGTCATATAGATAAGCGGCATAATCACCAACAAGCCACCGGCAAGCAGGGATAGCTGCAACGCCCGATATACATGGATGCGGGCCCAGTTTCTCCGGTGTTTAAAGCGAAGAAAAAACCACACTAACACCAGAAAACAGACCCCGGGCAAGAGCAATAAATTGGCAAGATAGAGGGACTGGCTGATAATCGCCAGGCGTTTGGCTGAAGAAGATGAAGCTACTGACATCGAGTTTCCTTATTGACTGCCCCGGACTGATACCGGGGAAAAACGGTTTCCCTTACCGCTGTACATATTCATTTGATTTGCTAAAAGACGCCCCGAACCTCTCGAAGCGTCGCCTGAGGCGCCTTAGCGCCTATGACTCATCAAAGTAGATTTTCGCCACATCCATCAGCGCCGCCACCGTTTGCGGATCATCCGACAGCGGCTCCGCCAGGCAAGAGCGGCAAACATCTAACGGGTGCATGCCGCTGGAAATCATTTTCGCGGCATAAATCAATAACCGGGTAGAGGCACCTTCGTCCAGGTCATTTTGCTCCAGGCGGCGCAGCGCATGGGCAAGCTCTACCAGTTTATTGGCTAAATGCGGCGTGGCGCCCCCTTCTTTAATAAGAATTTGCTGCTCAACGTCACTGCCCGGGTATTCGAACCTTAAGGCAACAAAACGCTGGCGGGTACTGGGCTTCATACCTTTTAATAAATTCTGGTAACCCGGGTTATAAGAAACCACCAGCATAAAACCGGGGGCGGCGGTGAGCAATTCCCCGGTACGCTCCAGCGGCAGCACCCGGCGATCATCCGCCAAAGGATGCAAAACCACAGTGGTGTCTTTACGCGCCTCGACAATTTCATCGAGATAACAAATGCCCCCTTCCCTGACCGCCCGGGTTAAAGGACCGTCCTGCCAGTAAGTACCTTGCGGACCAATCAGGTGCCTGCCGACTAAATCGGCAGCGGTTAAATCATCGTGACAAGACACGGTATAAAGGGGTTTATTGAGCTTTTGCGCCATATGGGCAACAAACCGGGTTTTCCCGCAACCGGTAGGGCCTTTGATCAGTACCGGTAATTCATGCTGGTAGGCATGCTCAAATAAAGCAACTTCATTCGCCTGTTGCTGATAAAAAAGCGTTTGCTCGTCATCATTTGCTATCGCCATTGTTACTGCATTCGTACTGACAGTCATAACCACTCTTTAATTTATGCAAGTATCGTGAGCTAGAAAATACCCTGAACCAGGATGAAGTACAAACAGGCATTAACGCTTAGTTGATACGGATCAAGGCGCAATTGAAACTAACGCCGTTAAGGCATATTTTTCGAGGTGGCGCTGATATCAGGCCAGGGCACACCAACTTTATCCGGCAGGTAATCGGCTAAGCTCTTGAGCTTTTTAAGCTGAGTGAAGCCCAGGTTAAACTGCTCTCGGAAATAATCGCCATCCGGATGTGCTTTGGAAAACAAGACATGCCCCAGTTGCCCCGCCAGCGGTTTGGAGTGCACCGCCAGTCGGGCCAGGTTTTTTGAAGAAAATTCCTGTTTGGCGTAATACCAGGCAGACTCGGTATTGGCAAAAATATCAAGCCGTCCCGCCATCAACATTTTCCAGCCCTGCTTATCGTAAGGGTGCCAATTGACATTAAGCACCTTTTCATCGGCAAGACGGTAAAAGTCCGGGGTATAGGTATAACTGATAGTGGCGCCAATTTTATAAACCGATAAGTCTTCAAGTTTTTGCCAGTGAATATCTTTCTTTCTCAAGTGAAATAATACCCAGTTATCCCTGAGCATAGGGGCGCTGAAAGTGAAAAACTCAGCCCTTTGTTCATTCTTGTCAAAATACATCACCGCGGCTTCGCGTCCTAACTCCACCATGCGCAGCGCCCGGCCCCAGGGTACAAATAAAAACTCGGTTTTAATGCCCACCTGGGCAAAAACATCTGTCACTAAACGGGAAACATAACCCTTGTCTGTGCGCTTTTCATCAATAAGCGGCGGAAATTGTCCGGTAACAATAACAATAGAAGATTTGGGCTGTTCATCCTTTTGCTGTTTACTATCGCCAGCTGCGCCGTGCGCCCGGGCAGCCAGCGAGAAAAACACAGCCATAGGCAACAACCACAATAGCAGTAATTTTATCGTGATACTTTTAATAAAATGAACTCGTTGTGGGCAATGATTCATCAACAGACAGCATTAACTCCCAATTCCCCCGGTAAACTTAAGTAAAGCAGAGAAACCATGAATAAAATAATCTCCCCGTATGTCACCACAAATACAGGGTATTAATCAAGTTTTGACCAAATCACTTTAACCAAATTACTGTCCGCCAGCAATGACTGGGTGAGCAATAAACGCTGTCCATCCGGGTGTAAATGAAATTCCAGCTGAGAGCTGCTTTTCGCCAGCACCCGGCTTTCTTTGTTTTTGCTCTGCAGATGTAAGCGATTAAGATAAATATCGGCCCCCTGGCGCGAGCTGAAATATAAAAATCCGCCGTCAAACTGCCAGCTATTGGCCTGTACAAAAGGCAAATGGATAATAAAACGCCGGCTGTTATCATCAAGTAGCTGGTATAAGTCTTCTTTATCATCAACGAAAAAGGTTCGCCCGTCAGCCAGCTCTACCCGGCGGATAATGCCCTGCTCCAACGGCGTTAATATATCGGTATCAAGATCATAGGAAAATAACCCCGGCTGGTTTTTTTCATAACGCATAAAGTAGATCCCCAGGCCACTGCGCTTCCAGGTAGGGTGATTGACAATTTCCATCGCGCTGCTGATAAACTTGAGTTCTTTGCTGGCAAGGTCGAGCACAAAAATCCGGTTTTCCAGTTTGCCCAGTAATTTGTTTTCCTGCTTGTTAAGGCTGAGATTGGTCATCACATACCTGGGGTTATAACGATGCAACAGCTCAGGCTCACGCCCCTGCCTTTGCCTGAGTAACAGGCCTTTTTCCTTATCTTTGCTGGTGTAATACCAGGTATCGCCACTATGGCTATAAATAGGATTAAAATCGGCTTTCACCGACTCCAGGTGCCGGGTACTGAATGTTGGCCTGGCCAGAAACGGGTTGGGTACCTCGCGGATATCGGTATAGTCCATTAAATGCTGGCGCATATAAAAACAGCGCTCACCGCAGGTATAAAAAACATCGTTTAATCCCGGGTGCGATCCGACTTGCTCGGTTAAACGATCATCGCTAAGGGAATAATAATAAAAATCTCCCTTAAAGCTCGATATCGCCAGCTGTTGATTGTCCTGCCATACCAGCGCCGACGGGAAAAAGGTTAACGGCTTTTCAACAAGCAACTTTTTCTGCGCCAGATCCAGAATAAACATGGAAAAACTGCGATCGGCGACATTTCTGAACACCGCCAGCAGCTTGCCGTCGGGAGACTCTTTGGCGTAATAATCGCCAAACCCGGTGAGGTTGGGAAAAGTCAGCTGCTGCAGGTTTTGCTGTTTAAGGTCAAAGCGGTAAATTTCTTTGGGAAAAACATCAGGCTCATTACTGGCAAGATAGAGGGCTTCGCCGTTTGCAGACCAGGATAAGATTTCTTTATTCTCGTGGTTCGCTGAGAAATTTTCAATATTGGAAAGTCCTTTGATCGGGTCAAAATCGGCAATTTCTGATTTATACACCAATTCATCAGGCTGCAAAAGTAAATAGGCAATTTTCTTCCCGTCCGGTGAAAATATCGGGTATTCATAATTGCCGGGCCCCCAGGTCAATCGGTTTACCTGGCCTGTAGGGATATTACGGCTATAAAGCTGCCAGGGATCGCTATTATTATTTCTAAAGGCAAACACTAAGGTTTGCGAGCCAGGATGATAACTGCCGGGAATCTCTGAGCCGGATAATTGGGTCAAACGGGTGATTTCAGGTGCCTGGGTTGCAAGTTTATCTGTCGCTAAATGCTCGTTAGTTTGAGGAAAAAACACCTGGCCAAGCCCGGCCCCCAGTATCAGCAAAAGCACACATACCACAATTCCCGCCAATAAACGATAATTGCGCCCCTTACCGGCTTTGGCGGCCGGAGGTGGCGGCAATTCTTTCACACTTGCCACCAGGGCATAACCTTTCATCGGCACGGTTTTAATATAACGCGGCGCTTTGGCATCGTCGCCAAAGGCTTCCCGTAATTTTTTCACCACTTTACGGATAGAATCATCAGAGACTACCCGGTTATCCCAAACCTTAGCCAGCAATTGTTCGCGGCTGACAACCTGCCCCTGGTGCTCACTTAAAAAGCATAAAAAAGCCAAAGGTAAGGGTTCGAGCTTTATGCTGTTGCCGGCAATTTCCAGCAAAGACTTATCAATATCAAGTACCGCCTCACCAATTTTTAATGATTTCCCGGCTTGATAAGATTGTTCATTATTATTCATATTTTCAAAAACTTAACGCACGTGACTTTTTGTGACCATAAGCAATAAAAGCAAAGTCAGTTAAAGTCAGCAAGTTTCCTTTGCTCGTCATCTGATATTTTCATTAACTGCGGATATTGTTCAGCATCAACAAGAAAATAACAAGTTATGATCAAAGAAACTTTCTCTGCCCTGGCCGCTTTTGGCCATAACAAGCAACATACAAAGCAGCGATCAGCCACAGGAAAAAATAAGACACCTGCCAGCCCTTTATTTGCTTTCGTTTTACTCTCGCTGAGCGCTAGTGAGGTTTTTGCACAAGAGCAACCGTTGGTAAAAACCGCCCAGGTCAAATTGTGGCAAAACGGTGCGGATCACAGCTTACATTGCCAGGTACAAAACTCGCATTTGCTGCAGTTCTCCAGTCTGAGCCGGGCAAAACTCAACTGGGTATTGCCCGCCGGTACCCGGGTCAAAAAAGGACAACTGATCGCTAAACAGGACGGATATTTTCTCGAACGGGAGATACAGCAACTACAAATTGACCTGGCCAGTGCCAAAGCCGAATATAACTATGCCGAAAAGGAATTTCAGCGCCTTTATGCCCTGGACAAACAACTGGTTTCCCCGTCAACCTTAAATGAACTGCAGCGCCGGCAAGAACTGGCCAAATTCGCCAAAGCCAGGTTTAGCGAGCAACTTAAAGAGGCTAATTACCGCTACCAGCAGCTTGAGCACTTTGCCCCGCAAGATGGCCAATTATTGGCGTTGCAGGCCCAGCCCGGTCAGTATCTCAATGTCGGCGACAATATCACCCGACTGCAGGCATCCGCCAGCAAAGAGCTGGTATGCGAGCTGCCCCTTGATTTGTTTCGCGAAAACCAGAGCCTGGCCCGGGTCGAGTTTTCCATGACCCGGGAGCATAAGCTTACCTTGCTCAGAAGCAGCAATTCGGTAAAAGCCAACAGCCAAACGTTGCAGTTATACCTTAAGGCTGCGGATGAGGTACAACAGCAGTTATTAGCCGGTGAGCGGCTGCAGGTCAACATCAGCTACCAAGATTCAGATTTATCCCTGCTGCCGTTAGACGCACTGGAGTTAACCCGGGAAGGCTCTTTCGCCTGGCTTTTGGGGCAGGACAACAAGGTCAAGAAAACCCCGGTTGAGGTCATCGCCAGCCAAAAAGCCTATTTTGTTGTCAAATCAGGACTGCAAAGCGGAGACCGGGTGGTCACTATCGGCAAACAGGGCCTGGCAGAACAGCAGCAGGTATCCATCAGCGGCGAAAGTAACTGGGAAAGCGAGTAAATAAAATGCACCTTGAAATTCATCAGAAACACATGCCGCCGCTGGCTTTTTCTTTGGCAAAAGCCTTATCGCTTGCTTTTCTCCTGGCATTGGCAGGAAAAACCTTGCTGGGGGAACAGTCAATCCCGGATGCCCTGTTAAGCGGTCTCTATTATCTTCAAAAAAGCCTTGAAAAAAGCACTGAATCAGGCCTTGAATTGAGTCTTAAAAACAGACCGGAGTCAGTCTCATGAATACCCTTAACCGTCGCCCAAACAAATACGCACCGCTGATTTTAAGCCTGGCTGCCGTATTAACCCTGTTAGGACTATTCACCGGTTTTTCTTTGCCTAATGCCCTGCTGCCGCGTATTGACCGTCCGGAAATTGTGCTTTATACCAACTGGCCGGGTAAAGGGGCACAAGAAATAGAACAAACCCTGATCGCCCCGTTAGAGCGTGAAATGTCAGGGTTAAATAACCTGATCACCACAACCAGCGGCATAGAAGACGGCAGCGCGGTCACCCGCCTGAGCTTTCACGCCAATGCCGATATGCAGCAGCTTTATATGGAAACCCTGTCGAGGGTCAACCAGGTGCCGGGCTGGCCGCCGCAAGTGGCAAAACCTTTTGTCGTCAATAATGCCGCCGGTGCCGGTGCCACCCTGGCCACCGCTATGCTTTATGCCACCACGCCAAAAACCGAGCAGCAGCTCATTGATGCCTTTAAAATGTATATCGAACCCAGCCTGGCCAAAATTAACGGGGTGTCGGCGGTTGATATCAGCAATAATCCTGCCGAGCAAAGGGTCGATATTGAATTTAACCCGCAAAAGCTCAGCCAGTATTCCCTGACCATAGATCAGGTCACCAATATTCTCAGCGACATGATCGACAGATCCGGCGATAAGTTAAGCCTGGGCACCCGTGATTATGGCTTATTGTTTAAAGGCCAGATCCCCTTGGCACAGCTGGCCCAACTGCCTGTTTTTGTCCACGACCAGCACATTGTCCGCCTGGGAGAGCTGGCCAGCATAGAAAAACGCCTGGTGAGCGAATGGAACTTTGCCTCCATCTTTGGCCACAGGGCAATGTACTTTATGCTAACCCCGACACCGGATGTCAATGCCCTGGATGCGCTGGCAAAAATTAAACAGGCAGTAACAAAGCTCAATCAGGGCCCGCTGGAAAAACTCGCGATGTCGGTTTCATTAAGCCGCGATGACTCAAAAGATATTAAAAGCGCATTAAAGCGAGTCTACGGCAGCTTATTGGTGGGCATTATACTGGCCTGCATGGTACTTTTTTATTATTTGCGTAACTGGCGCATGGTCTCCCTGGTTTTTGTCAGTATCCCGGTATGTTTGTCCCTGGTGATGCTCGCCATGTCGCTCGGGGGTTACAGCCTGAATGTGATCTCCCTGGCAGGCGTGGCCTTGTCTGTGGGGTTATTGCTCGATGCCGCCATTATCGTGGTAGAAAACATCTTACGCCTCAAACGCAGCGGTCTGCCCCTTAATACCGCTATTACCCGGGGAAGCGGTGAAATCAAGGGAGCAATTATCTCTTCCACCATTTCCAGCATTATTATTTTCTTGCCTATTTTGATGATGCGTACCAGTGAAAGCCAGCTGTTTGAAGATCTCGCCTTTACCATTTCCAGCGCCTTAATGGCTTCGGTGGTCGTAGCACTTATCCTTATCCCCACCCTGGCCCGTTATTTCCTGGGTCAGGAAAACCGCCAGCACCAACCTCAGGCTAAAGCAGATAAAGCAAGAGCGCGGGAAAACCGCTGGAGTAAAACCCTGACCATTACCGCCCAAAAAAGGCCCCTTACCTGGTTAGCCCTGCTCCTCGGTTTGCCCTTTGCCCTGGTTTACACTTATCTGGCCATGCCTGAGCTGGATGTGCTGCCTAACCCTAAGCAGCGCTCTATTAATGCCTTTATTACCCTCAATGAGCCCATGAACGCCAAAGCGGTGGCAAAAAACATCGCCCAGCCCGTGTTTGACCGTATCAAGGCACAGGAAAAGTCATCATCCGCCCCTGATTATCAGGTATACGGTATGTTTTGCTCTGAGCAAGGCTGCTTATTGTATTTTTATCCGTCCGAAGGCTGGGATTATGCCAGCTTCAAGACCTGGCTCGAGCAAAATATCACCCATGACTTACCCGGCACCCAGGTGTTTAGCCAACAGGGGCGTTTATTACGCTTTGCCATGCCCGACAGCCGCTCGACGGTGCTCGATATCAAGGGAGATACTTTAGCAAATTTGCAGCTGGCGGGACGCGCCCTGCAAAGCCGGCTGAAAGAGAAATTTCCACAGGCCAATATCCGGGAAGCCTCGCCTTTATACAACCGGGCGGCGCGCATCGAATTTACCCCCAAACAAGATCAGCTGATCTATTTTGGTTTATCCCAGTCAGCCCTTAACCGCCAACTGGTCGCCCTCACCGACGGCATCTACCTGGGACGCTTTTATGCACAGGGAGATACCCTGCCGTTTTATTTTAAGGCCAAAGAGGCTGAGCACCTGGATCAGTTGCTAAAAACAGAGATCTTCATTGCCGGTCACGGCTACCAACCGCTGCACCAATTAGTGAGCGCAAAAATGGTATTGGCCCCGCAATCCCTGAGCCGCATCAACCGACAATCCAGCATATCCCTTAACCTGCAACCACCGGAGAATATGCCGGTGGGACCTTTTATCGAACGGGTTAAACTTGAAGTTGACGCCTTCTTGCTAAGCCAAAACAAGCAGCAGCTGTTTGTCGATTATCGCGGCAGCGCCGATCGCCTCAGCGCCTTTTTACAGGAATTTGGCCAGATGTTTCTGTTATCCCTGGTGATCTTAACCCTGCTCATGTACTTAACCCTTAAATCCTGGTCGCTGGCTTTTGCCGTGATCGCCTCCATGCCACTGGCCATTGCCGGAGGCATGTTCAATTTGCAACTGCTCAATATTTTCTCGGTGCAAAACCTGGATGTCATTACCATGATAGGTTTTATTATTCTGATGGGACTGGTGATCAACAATGCCATCTTACTGGCGGGTCAATATGATCAGGCCCTTAAACACGGATTAAGCCAGCAAGAGGCGATACTTGAGGCGGTAAAACTGCGTAAACGGCCAATTTATATGAGTACCTGCACCACCATCTTTGGCATGTTGCCACTGATGTTAAGCCCGGGAGAAGGGGCGGAAATATACCGGGGCCTGGCGGCGGTAATCATCGGCGGCATGGCGGTCAGTGCACTGTTTACCCTGAGTTTTGTTTCGGCATTATTGTCTTTACCGCTATTTGCCAATTCAGGTAAAACTCATCAAGGCAAAAATGAAATAATCACAGCAGAAGTCGCTTAATAATAAGGGATCAGGCTTAACGGCCTGAGCTTCAAAGGCAAGAGTAATAACGGTTAGCTCTGATAACAGGGTAATAATGCAAGAAGATATCGAAAGGATTGTTTTTGGTAAAATTTACTGAGTTATTTTCTGCTCTTTGTAGAGGATCTGCTGTCTGAATTTAGATAACAGATCCTTTTTCCGGGAGTGATCCCCCTAAGAAACTAGATCATCAGTTCCTGACCACATTCTCTGACAATGTTAACCCAGTGACGGCACATGTTATCGTCCATCACATAGTTGCAGTAATAATTTGACATGCTGTAGGCTTGACGGCATTCGCTGCTGGTCGCTGCACTTGCTGTAGTTGCCAGACTGATCCCCATACCTAAACCCGTCAGGGCTAACATTAATTTCTTATTCATGATATTCCTTATGTTCACCCGTTAGTGGATGAATTTTCTATTATTATTTTTCAGTTAATACCTGCTTCCGCACCATCGCGGCCAAAAGCAGGTACCGGACTAAACTACTGAACAATTTAATTTATGTCAAATAAATATTTACAAGTTTTATACATTTACAGCATTGTATTTACATCATTAAAACAAATCAGTTTAACAAAAAAGCAGTTACAAACCGGCATTGCTCCCTTAATCTGTGCCGGGACATTCAGGAGCAAACATGGCATCGTCAAAAGTATAGGTAAAATCATCGTTGCACCATCCGCTGATCAGGGAATGACCGTTACGTACACATTGGTCATGGTTTAAACAGTCCCGGGTCAGGATCTGGTTGCCCGAAGGACAGCCGCCGCCACAGTTGCCGTAACACTCCCCCCGCTGGCGGACATTAGGGATATGATCCGGCACCGCCGTGGTCCATTGGCCGTTAATAAAGGACTCGGTATTGCTGCCCCGGCTGCCCACCAAGGCTAAACTGGTGCATTCGGGGTCATCATAACCGCACTGGTTACCGTCATGACTTGCGGCAAGTTCAAGGCCGTTATAGCTGCACAAACTTTGATAGGCAGAGGTAGAGACGCCATCGATAGTACGCTGCAAGCTCACCATATCCGGGGTTTGCGCCCATAAAGAAAGCAAACGCTTAAGCATATTGGCGGCATCGTTTTGCTTGCCGTAGCCCTGCAGTTCATAGGTTTTAAGTAATGCAGAAAGTTGCAAGCGGTCTTTTTCATTTAAAAATATCGCTTGTCCCCTGGCATCCAAAGCAGAGAGTTTTGCACTTTTATTATCTTTGTCCACCGATGCCGTCAGGGTTTTACCATGAACAACCAGCTCAAGTTCAAATTGTCCCGGCGCCTTTTCAATACTGGAAAAGCGTATCAGCGTTTGTTTTTCCCCCTGTACTGCCAGTGCCTTATTAAGTGATGCCGGCTCACCTTCTGCCAAAAATACCCCGGAAATATTTTCCCGGTCGAGGTTTATCTCCAGTGGATTTTGCAAGTTTTTCTTGTTGCTTTCAGCTGCTTCAGCCTGAAGAGAAAGTGGCAATATGGTCAAAAGCAGAGCCGCAAATTTTATCGTTTTCATATGTTATTATCCTTATTGAACAACAAGTCCTATTTTATTTACTCAAGGATAAAGGTATGCCAGATTATTGAATTTTCAAATAAAAATGGAAATATTGATAACTATGGCTGAAAAATAGCGCCAGGAGTGATATTCATCGTTGCGATTTAGATGCGGATAAAAATACAGGCACTAAGGCTTATCTGCCTAAGTGCCTATTGTTAACCAAATTTAGCCACCCGCTACTATCAGCTCAAACTGCCGCTTAAGCCCGGCGATGCTGCTCGGTAATAAGTCTTTGGGGAAAACTCTGTTCCCCGCGGCTATTTTTTTCGCTTGCCTTGCCGGTATCAAGAAAGTCTACCAGCAACAAGGCGGCAAACAGCAGTTTCACCACCAGGCCTTCGGTTATCGGCGAAGCTCCGGTCACGGCACTGACGATATACAGGATTAATAAAAATATCAGGCCACCGGCAAAACTCTGTCTCGGCCGGCTATAGGAGAGTTGGGCAAACATTAAAAATATCGCCCCTATGCCCAATGCCGCAATTTTAATATGAGGCTCGGGATGCTGGTTTACCGGCGTAAATGGCAATAACCAATGGATCACCACCAACAGGTACAAAACCACCTGCGCCATATAGGATAATTTGAATTCACTTTTCCCTTTCATCGCTATTTCACCCTTTTTCAAGCTTGAACCACAAGGTTATTCTAGCGAAGGCCGGTGTTATTAACTGCTATGATTTGTAACCCATTTGTACTGCTATGCGCCGGTCTGTAACCTGTACAGCAATGACATATAAAAACTCCCGTGCATCACATAGCCATTATCATCAGTCAATTTATTGGGACTCGGTCACATAAAGATAAGTACGCATGGTCTTCAGGCTGATACCATCGGGATCATCTTCATCCGGATCTCCCTGGTTACAGTTATCACTGCTGCATAAAGTAATAGTACCGCCATCGGTCCCCTCGCCCACACCGACAAATAATAATTTGCTATGCTCCGAGTCATCCGGTGGAATGATCACCGTCGGGGTATCCGGGATCCGATCACCAACACTTAACTGACGCCAGTCATAAATGGTCGTGCCCAGGGCCAGATCAACGGCATATAATACGCCCGCTCCTGCACTCAGCTCACAGGTATTACTGTTGCTGCCGGATGCCGGGGTAAAGGAAGTAAAATAGGCAATACCGGCCACCGCGGTTGCCGCCGATAAGCTTTTCTCGCCGCTGCCGGTGTAATCGACAAACCAGCCGCTTTTGCTGCTTACGGCAAGCTCCAGTGTTTCCCGCTCCTGTGTAGTCAACACCTGACCAAAGGGATTATCGGTATAATCGTAAAGATCTGTGATTTCGATAGCATCCGGGGTCGGCGGCGTACTGGTATCGCTGAATGACTGGGTAAACACGGTTTCATCGCGGATCATAAAAAACTTGTCGCTGGTATCGGTTGCCGACGGGGTCGAGCGGTCACCGCTGCCGATCAATATCGCTTCATAAGGCCTTTCCTGGCGCGTAACAACCGTAGTCGTCTTGCCGTCTTCATCGGTCACCGAAGTCTCTATGGTATCGCTGATCAGGGTCCTGACAATAGAAGGTTCGCTGAAAAAGCGCCGGTCATCTGCGGTGCTAATGCCGCCAAGCTGCGCCAGCTTAAAAGCCGTCCACGGGGTATCACTGCTGTTGGGGTTATTACCGGGCATATCCACACGCCAGACATTTCCTCCGGTATCTCCGGCATATAAGCGATCCACCAGGCCATCCGAATCACTGTCTAAAATACCTATGCTGGCAGGAATACTGTCGGATAATGCCGTCAGCTGGGTATGATTAGTCGAACCGCTTGCCGGACTTAAACTCCATAATAAAGTACCGGTTTTGGCATCCGCCATATAAATCGCCCTGCCGACATTGTCATTGCTGCCTGCCCCCGGGCTGTCTTTACCGATATCATAACCGCCGCCGAAAAAGATCACCGGACTGGCACTGCCGCTGACGGTATTAAGCGCCGAGAAACCGACCCTGGGCTGAGACCATGATTGCCCCAATTCACTGTATCCGGACGTACTGCTGTCAATTTGCCACAATAGTTTTGGCGAATCGGGAATAGTGATATCCAGGGCATAATAAGAAGAGCCTCCCCGGCGTAAACCAATAAACATCCAGGCTTTATCGCCACTGGCACTGCTGATGGTGCCGTCGCCGTTTTTATCCAGGATATAAGAAGAAGCTGAACCGTCGATGCCATAGACTTTGGCCGAGGTTGGAAAGTTGTCCTTTAACGATTTAATGTTAGGGAAAAACTCTTTCGGCATAAAAGCCCAGCTTTCGTCGACACTGTCGCCGTTATCGTCAAACATATGCAAAACACCGGCATTGGTCCCGATAATAATACGGATATCCTGGGACGAGCTGGAACCGCCATAATTGATCACTAAAGGTTTGGAATGCAGGGGATCGGCAAAAACATCAAAGCGGATATCCGTAGTCGAGCCGTCGCTATCGGCATCATCCACATCTATGCCCTTGGCCCAGTTAAGGTGGTTGTCAATTTCATCCTCGGCAACATCCAGTTGTGCCGCCAGCCCTGCACTGCCGCCAAAAGCTGCTTCGGCGTTGGCCCGGGTCAGGGCAACCAGTGCAGTGGAAGCCCCGAGATCGCTTAAAACAGTACGATCGGTTTTACTGCGCAGCATTTCCGCCACCCCGCCTTCCTTGACTTCGTTACCGTCGGCGCTTGAAGCCTGGCTCCAGAAAGTTTTGGCGTTGTCGTCGATACTGCCTTCGCTGTTAATGGCCGGGGTATTGGTTCTGTCTACCTGTACTCCGTTGACAACTTTGAGTTTTTTAATATTGCCCTGCCAACGCGGCCCCCTGTCCGGCAGAAACATTGCATAATAAACCGAGTCCAGGGTTTCGGTACGGTCAAAATTATTTGACGCAATAGAAGGCGAAGTAAAACTGGTGTTTTCCCGCGAAATTTCAATCAGCGCCGACTGCAGCGAGGAAAGCAAACTGCTGGCATCTTCAGCCGGGTAATATTGCCCGCCCCCCAAGGTTGCCGCTTCAAGCAATAATTCACCGGCATCATTAATCGCTTCCCTACCAAAGCCCACGGTAAACAAGGTGGCATACTGGTTACCGTCAATATCATCATTGATATCATTGGTATTCATCCAACCCGCCAAAGCCGCCAGGTAGTTATTGGTGCCGTTAACATTAAAAGGGGCTCCGATACCGGGCAGGCCGCTGACATAAGTATCTGCCGCCAAATCCCTTGTCGGCTGGCCGTCGGTGATCAAAATCACATATACCTGGTTACTGCAACCGTTATAGGGGGCGATATAAGTTTTACTGTCTTCTATCGAAGTATCCCGCGGCGGGGTGTTACCTCTATAGCTTGAGCCCCGGTTGGAGTCATCATCGCCAAAGTCCACCGACAAACCGCCGAAATAGCGGCGCGCCTCATACAAGGTCTCACATAAGGGGGTATTGGTTTCCGCGTCCAGTTCAAGGTTAATTATATCGATCAGTTCCTGACGCGCCGCTTCAGTGCTTTCCTGGATGCCAAACACCACCCGGCCGCCGTCACGGGTATATTCCCCGCTATGGTTATGATTAAAAATTTGCAGGCCAAAATCTATCGACGGCGCCGATTCAATCAGATCGGTCACGGTATCTTTGGCAATATCAAGCCGGCTGCGGTTAACCGTGTCTATGCTCTCGCTCTGGCTCCAGCGCAGGTAGTTATCGGTATATAAGGTCACCACTTCCCCGGTCCCCAGCTGGGTCTGGGAGTCTGCGGCATTGGCAGTATAATAAACCGGGTTTTGCTTAGTCCCCTCTCCATCGACCGGGTAACCGTCCGGTAAGGCTTCCAGCGGTGAATTCTTCTTTAAGATCCCGGCATTTTCCGGATCTAACAGGTTAACGTCATCCCAGCAGTCGATAACTTCAATGTTGGCGCCGCTGTTGTCGGGAATTTCCTGCCAGCTGCCGGAGTTGCCCTGAAAGCTATATTCGCGGATATGACCGGTATAATAACCGACACTGTCCAGGCGCAGTTTGGCGGTATGGCAAGAATTGATATCATCTAAAAAACGACGGGCTTCACTTGGGCTGTCGGGGACCGGGATGGTGCCGTCAACCCCGGTGCCTTTGGTGAAATAGATAAATCTTTCGGATAAGCTGTTAAAACCGCCGATGGCGGGATAAACGGTATTGGGATCGTAGGGCTCTTTGACTTCTTCCGAGGTGCTCATGCTGCCGGAGTTGTCGAAAATGATCAATACCTGGGGTTTAGTGCCGCTGCGCTGGGAGACATCACCGACATAAAGCTCAATATCTTCAGCCGCAAGATAGCCTGAGATCAAAATGAGTAAACTGCACCCTAACCACTTGTTCATACTACTGCTCCCGTGTTCAGAAATTACTGCTCTTGACCGGGAACACCTGCTAGCAGGAGATCTCTACCTCCATGTAGCCGGTTGAACTGTATTAACGCTTTATCTTGCTGGCTTGAAGCCGGGGAAATCCCGCATTATCTGCCTCTTTCTTCTCAGCGCAGTACCTTATCAAACAAAATCAACATGATTACCGTCAACTTTGCACTAAAGGAGCACAGAGAAAGCCGAGTTCACCGGTATACATTTAAGTGATAACCGGAGAAAAACGGACAAATAACGTACACCTCAAGCTTGACACAATTCCGGGTCGACTGCAAATCACGTCATTTTTATCAATGTTCTGCATGGTTTGTGCTGCTCTATACTAATAAAACTTATTGGCAAGCTTACCAAGTAAAAATCGCCTGCCCGGTAAATACGGGCAGGCGATAAAGAGGAAACATAACCGGAGTTGGTTATTTGCCTGACAGCTAACCAGGCCTGCGAATCTACAGCTATTTCACCGCCACTAACGTCTCTTTTTTTACTTCATTGGTTAACCATAGCTAGGCTTTTTCCAGGGTCAGATCCGATTCACTCAGGTAGTAATCCGCATCCCGTTTTACCAGGATATCCGGCTGAATACCGTAGCCGACAAAGTCGCGGCCACCGGCAAAGGTTTCCCGCTTAGAGCAGATTTTTCCCTTGCCGCCGCCGGGCAAGTCAACAAACAGCGGTTGCCCTGTGCTGCCAAAGGTGGGTTCGCCTATGGTTTTAAAATGTTTGACGCCGTCGGCATACACCAGAAAATCTTCCGCCGCACGTGCGGTTTCCCGGCTGATCAGAATGGCCGTTGTGATCACCAGTTTGTCTTTTAATGCAATTTCATCGGCATAGAGCACATTGGCTTCGCTTTCCTGCCAGGCCTTACAGGTGGAATTATGCACCCGCATACGGCTGCGGGCGCCGGTGAGATCCCAAAAGATCAGGTATTTCAAAATTTCTTCCGCCAAAAAGGTGTTGCCTCCTTCATTAAACCTGAGATCAATCACCAGAGCATTGGCTTTTTTCAGCTCGGGCAGCGAAGCAATAAAGTTATCCACCACCGCCATATCCGAAAAGTTGTTTAACGCCACATAAGCAAGCTGATCGTCAAGCCATTTCATCGAGAAACTTTCCTCATGCCGGATCCCGCAGGCAGTATGCCAGTCGGCGGTTTCCCTGTTATGTCGGCGACTGACACTCAGCTCTTTGATTTCACCGCCGGGTACGCGGATTTTCAGCTTAACGCTGCTGCCGGGCGCTTCCGCCAGTAACCCGTAACCGTATTGCTTATTGCCGCGTATGCCCTGATCCCAGAGAATATGCGTGGTGGAACTGCTGATATAGGGAAACACATCCTGCTCAAGCACAACCGAGGTCTCGCGGCCATCGACGGCTAAAATCACTGAGCCTAAAGGCAGTTCGGCGGCCAATGCCTTATCCACAGCCACATTACTCCCATGTCCCTCGCCCTCCTATACCTTATCAGGTTTGAAAAAACATTTTATTGGCAGTTTTTCCTTTCCTATCCGGCATAGGCCCGGCATTTCCTCTTTAGTAAAATCGGTGCAGACTCTAGTTACTGTCTTTTAACAAGCCATATATTTCAGAGCCCATCAATACCCCATCTTTTTTAATATGCCGCCGCATACAGCCTTCATATTTAAAAAATGCTGTAAAACATCACCATACGGCGATGATATTAACAATTGATGAGCCTCTTTTATGATTACACTTGTTTAAAATGTATCAGCACTGGAGCATATCCCGGTTGCAATAAGTGTTTTTTTCAAATTCACTGACATTCATGGCGATATTGGCCACCTCGGGAAACATAGCAACAAGCTGAGTCACCATAGCACTTGAAAGTACGGCCTTTTGCTCAGTGCTTCGCCCCTGCATAATACTGGCGAAAACATGAACAAAAGCCTCGCGCTTTCCGCCAATGCTGTAACTGCTGTATGGATTAATGCGGACTTTGATTTCACTTTCTTTAAATAAACCGGACTCCACGGCAGACACATGCAGCCGGTGCATAATTTCCTCTTCCGACCGAAGCGTTAACAGCTCTGCGGAGCAATCGACAACAAAATGCGGCATTGCACTCTCCTTAACTTTGCCCGTGTTTATTTTCAGGTGATTTTCCGGCCTGTGACCGAATAAACCAGGGGAATTGATTGCCCTTTAAAGGGCAAGCAGTAACCCTGATCTTCGACATATTCAAGATCAGGGAAGCAATTATAGGGGCTGTAGGGATACTCTTGAAAACCTTCGATAGCAATACCCGCGTTAATCAAGGCGGCAATCACCTCGCTCAGGGAATGCGGCCAGGTATGCGTGGTTGAAGTTTCACCTGAGCAGTTTTCGGTATAAGTGCCCTCCTCCTCGATATCCGGCATCTTAGCGGGAAAATAACCATAACCGGATAACACATCATTGAAAGGATGAAATTCTACCAGGTAAAAACGGCCCCCGGCTTTCAAAGAGTTAGCAATGGTTTTCGCCCAAAGATCCAGATCCGGCAACCAGCACAAAACACCATAAGAAGTAAAAACAATATCAAACTGCTCTGTGCTGGTTTCACCAAAACTATAAATATCGCTGTTGATAAAGCTGGCCGGTAAATTCGCGGTTTGCGCCAGTTCTTTTGCTTGTGCTATGGCTTGTGATGACAAATCTACCCCGGTCACCTTTGCCCCCAGCCGGGCCCAGGACAAAGTATCCAGACCAAAATGGCATTGCAGATGGAGTAAGCTCTTGCCGTTTACATCCCCCAGCAGCTGCTTTTCTACGGCATTAAGGGAAGAGTTACCGGCAATAAAGCCTTCGACATCATAAAATTGAGAGGCAACATGCACTTGGGTACGCTTGTCCCAGGCTTCTTTATTAATTTCCAGGTAATCCATATTATTATTTTCTTTGGCTGGTTTGAATATTATCGTTTTATTGTGGCTAACACCGCCAGCTTAGGCACAGCGCCACTGATAATAAAGGTTAACATCAATGCTCTTGCCGGGGGAAGTTCCTGTTTAAACGAAATAAAAAATATATGGGCCAGATTTAGCACTCCCGTGGTTAAGGTTAAATACCGGCAACTTCCTGCGGTGTTAATAAACGGCTTTCCCCCACTTTAAGTTGCTCGGTTAAGGTTAATGAGCCGATAGCCACTCGGTGCAAGGCAACAACCGGGTTGCGAAAGCGTCCAAACATACGTTTTATCTGGTGATAGCGACCTTCAACCAGTGACACCATAGCCACATGATCCGATATTATTGCTAACTTAGCCGGTTTCGTTGTGATTTTTTCATAGCCAAAATACATGCCTTGATTAAACGCCTCGATGTAATCCTCATTCAGCTTATTTTGCAGGGTAACCCGGTATAATTTTTCCACCTTGCTGTCCGGTGACGTTAAACGCTCAGACCAGCGGCTGTCGTTGGTTAACAAGACCAAACCCGAAGTATTTAAATCGAGCCGGCCGACAAGGTGTAAACTCGCTTTATCGACACTTTCAGGCAGATTAACGATATCAAGCACGGTTTTATGCTGCTCATCTTTTGTTGCACTGACCACGCCAACAGGTTTATGTAACATGACATAACTTGCTTGGTTGGCTTGCAACACTTTGTTATCCAGCATGATATGAGAAAACTTATCAACAATCTGATCAATATTAGTGGCGATAGCACCATCAACCCTAATCCGTTTTTGAGCTAACATCAGCCGGACATCCCGACGACTTACCCGACATTGTTTGCTGATAAAGCGGTCGAGTCTTGATGTGCTTAATGTCATATACAACCTTTAAGGAAATAAAGTGCTTTAATCTTTTACGGTAATCCGAACCAGGTAAGGAAAAATATGCCGGGGGGAGCAAACATTGCTCTGCCCCATAGACAGTGAACCCTGTTGTCAGAGCAAATTCACTCAGGCCCTTTTCACAAACTTAGCTGTTATCATCATCTCGCCTGCGCCATCTACCTTACAGTCCAGTTGATGATCTTTGCCTTCAACTATGCGTCTGATAACGGCTTTAGTGCCAACCTTAAGTACCTGGGAACTCCCTTTTATTTTAAGATCTTTAATCATCGTGACCTTATCACCTGCTGCCAGCAAGGTGCCGTTGGCATCTTTTATAGTCAAAGTATCTTCTTCGCCAGGGGCTTGCAAGGGGTTCCATTCATATGCACATTCGGGGCAGATCAAATGGTTTTGATCTTGATAAACGTATTCAGATTTGCATTTTGGGCAAGGAGGAAGGGACATACATTATTACTTCTTCAAATTAGTCTTGCGCATATGGTAATGGCTCTCTTTTACCTTGGCGAGTAGATTCTATCGAATTTCTGAGATGAATCGACCAGACTAACCTAGACATTTTCTTGATTCATAAAACAGGTTCTATCATAGTCAGCTGGAGATTGATTATTTAAATAACCATGCTTCCGCTTATTGTTATAAAACATTTCGATGTAATCGAATATACCTTCTTTAGCTTTTTCCCGGTTTATGTATTTTCTACGTTTGTATTTTCTACGTTTAATTCGCTCACGCTTAAGTAGCTGGAAAAAGCTCTCTGCAACAGCATTATCATGGCAGTTACCTCGTCGACTCATACTGAGAGATAGATTATGTTCAGCAGCAAAGCGTTGCCAATCACAGCTAGAAATCTAGTACCTCCAGTATTACTATCTGAATGGATAATGACTGTTTGCTTTGGTTTTCTCCGCCATACGGCCGCAAGTAACGCACTTAACACTAAATAGGTATGCATCATTGACTGCACAGACCAACCAACAACTTGGTTCCATTTTCGGCAGAAGTATTGTCGACTAAATTATTATTAAAATATTTAAACTTTACCTTTTTACCTGCGCATCATCGATAAGTTATAACTTTATGACTTGGTAACTATCCGCTAAAAGGCGGGATTATCCCTTCTTTTCGGTGGAAATGCGGCTATATAATTCAGTTCTCATTTCTCTGACTAAACATGAGAAAAAGTATTAAGCTTTTGTTGATGATTTTCGTCCGCTTAGCACACGGAAGCAACCTTACAAGCATGCGGTGTTCGGTAGCAATAAAGGAAAGTTTAAAGCCAGGTCTTAGCCTGTTCTCACTTTACCTCCAGATAACAAATTGCAGATTTACTCATTGCTTTTTTTAAAGAGAAATGCAGACAGTCACCCTACCAACATTTCTGCCGAAAACACCTGAAACACTGTGGATTTATATAGTATTTCGTACTATACCTTAAAGGGTTAAACAACGATTTATCAACAACCAGCGGAGGTGTTTTTTTACCTGTAAAGATGAAAAGTAAATAAAGAGCAATTGCTTAACCGGCGATGCGCCGGGGAAAATTAAGCGCTACCTCTGAGTGCGGTAACACTCAGCGGCAGCTAACCACAACAGATACTAAAGATAGAGGTATCCACCATGGCTAACCCTAATGATATGCCAGAGTTTCACTCGGTTAAAGTTTCTTTAACAGAAAGTTTAACAGAAAATATACCAAGCCCCCAATCCCAGCCAACACCCCATAACGCCAATGTAAGCAATACCGGAAATAACGACTGGGCCAATACTTGTGTGCGGTTAACACTTAAGGGAGGACGGTATCATGTCTGAATCAGATACCCCTTCAGATCCTGCCTCGCAGGAAGTCACCCCTGAGCAGTGGGCAAGAGATCTGCTCGACCTTTGCGACGACTTCAGCCAATTCAGTCAGGAATGTGCCTTTATCTTTGATGGCCTTGCTGCCGTTGCCCAAGAGCCGGAGTGCATCACGCCAGATACCAGTGAAGGTATCAGGCATGTCAATTTTTGGCTTAAATACCAGGTTATAGGTTATCGGGAGAAAATAAACCGGCTGCATAGCGGCTCGGTTATACTTCGTCGTAAAAATAAGGTGAAATAAGCTTTACACAAAAGAAAACGGGTGGGTTTATTGTGCTCATGGCTGAGTCTGGTAAAAAAACTCACCCGATTTTATCCTTTGGCTGAACATCCTCAAATTGAAATCCCTGGTTTACCAAAGTTTGGGTGTTCGCACTTGTCCTTTAAAGTACACCAGATTAAGTTTGGTAACCCTTTAACTTTTTCAAAGGTTGACCAGCCATCACCAGGAATAAGCGATATTTTCAATTATGCACTTTTTACTGCTAACGCCGCTGATGTGCGATTGTTAGGCGATATTCCGCAATTTATGTCAATAGACCGTAATCTGTTCTGAATGGATTTTCATGATTAGACGTCGAAAATGTATGTGATTTATTCACATAAGCTTCACATATACTACACTTTGACAAATTGTTCGATACCAACACATACTGGAGCGGAACCTAAATGAAAAAGCGTATTGGTTTACTGTTGGCGGTGTTCATACATGCTCTCTTCTTTCAAACAGCATTAGCACAGGACGGAAAAACAGCTTTAGTACCTTTACCCTCAGTAGAGGACTTCACGAAGGGTAATGATGGCTGGAGCTTCGGCTTGGGCCTGGGTGTTGAGTATGAATCGGCCTACGAAGGGTCGGATGAATTCGGCTTCGAAGTCGATCCTGCTGGTGCGGTACAATGGCGCAGAGGTAATGATATTTTCTACTGGGCGGGTGAAGCGCTGGGGTGGCGTGGTCTTCGTTCTAATACGTGGCTATTCGATGCCGCCATAGCCTTCGATGAGGGTCGTGAAGAAGGTGATTCCGATGACGGGCGATTGGATGGACTCGGCGATGCAGATGAAGATATTGAACTCGTGCTGCAAGCGCGTCGTGCTTTCGATGTCGATTGGCATTATTGGCTTGATGGCCGAATTGTAACCGGTGATAACGGCAGTCTCGGTATTTTTGGGGTTGGGCGCCGCATCGGCGACCAGACCGACGGAACCGGTTCTGAATTTGCTATCGTTGTGGTTTATCACGATAGTGATTGGGCCAATAAAGATTTTGGCATAGACGCAGAGCAGTCAGTTGCATCGGGACTGAGTGAGACACAATTGAGTGGAGGATTTCGCTCAATTGGGTTCAATTACAATTATCGTCATTATATCAACGAGAATTGGCAGGTTTTCGGTGAAGTGCTCTATGAGCGTTATAGTAGCGACATTGAGGATAGTCCAATCGCACGAAACAACTATGAAGCAGAAGTAGGCGTCGGATTCATTTACGTATTCTAGATCGCCTAACGCCTAAACCAGAGCGAAGCGGCGGTTTTTGGTCCCTCTGGCTGGCCTTGTTAAAAGTTTTGTAGGCACGGATTTTCATTGCCATATGCCCAAACTGGTGCGACTGCTTGCAGCGCACCAGTTTCATTAAATTTGAGACCAACCCAACCTGTCCAAGTGCAACCTTCTTTTTCATATGATTCTAAGTCGGTATGTTTACTTACGATTGCTACGACTTCCTGCTTGCTTAAGTTACCTGCGATTTCGGGAAGTACTGCCATTAATTGTTTTCTTGTTTCGTCCAATTCCCGCAATTGCTGATCTCGATAAGAGTTCGTTACTCCTTGATCGATAGCACCATACAACCAGAAAGCATTGCTACCTACCAGAAGAATTACCAGTAAGGTGATGATCAATTTCATATGCTTTTACTTTTAACGCCTAAAGCAAAGGCGCCGCTTGCGACGTCCTGCTGGCTTTACTTGCTATATTTTATTTTACCGTTGAACCAAACTAAACCAGTTCCCAGAGTTGTCTATGCCCATAGCTTCAACACCATAAAGCTGTTCTGTAGGTGGCTGGATAAATTCCACTCCTTTAGCCACAAGCTCTTCGTACGTTTTTTGGCAATTTTCAGTTTCGAAAACGCCGGCTCCAAATGCGCCTTCTTCGATTAAACTTCGTATTTTATCGGCGGAGTCTTTGGTGAACATCGGTCCCTCTTTTGGCTCTGCCAGTACCAACTGAAGTTGTGAATTAGATTTCGGATATACAGTTAGCCAACGGAAATCTCCTTCTACTTTCATGTCATCACCGACCTCGAAACCGAGCTTATTTTTGTAAAAATCAAGAGCTTCGTCCTGATTAAGTACGTATATTGTTGCATGCGCTATGGATGTGATCATCTATATATTCCCTGTTGTTAATTCATCTTTATTTTATAGAAATAATCAAAATGATATTTCTCCAATATTGCTCAATTAGCCAATTTGCCCAAAAAATGGTAGGCATAACATGCCGGTATAGCCTGCGAAGGAAAACGATACGCTTCAGTAGACAAAGCCCAAAGCTTACGACGATATAAAGTAGGTGCCACACCAACTTGTTTTAAAAACAATGAAGAAAAGCTACCAAGACTTGTATAACCCACTTTCTCGCATATTTCTGAAACACTAAAATTTTCCGTAATGAGCATTTTCTTAGCTTGTTCGACTCTAAGCCGTATCAAGAATTCGTTAGGCGTTTCTCCATATGTATCCTTGAAAACACGCAAAAAATGATAAGGGGACATATATGAGTACTTTGCTATACCGGATAAGCTGAGTGGAGCTTGATAATTATCAGCAATATAATCCCTGCCAGCATTCAATCTTTCAAGTTTATAGTTCGTAGCCATAAAATATACTTCTTGATCCACGTAAAATATAACGCTCGAAGCAGCGGTGAGTTTACGAATCCGCTGACTTTATTTGTTAGGTGAATTATGAAAGTTGTTCACCACAATTTTTACAAGATTTCACTACCCAGTGGTTGCCAGGGCTTTGTTTACAGGCAGGACATTTTGAGTTTTTAACAACTTTTAATATGAAGAAATATCCTATTCCCATAAATGCCAAACCTAAAATTCCAGAATTAATGGGAATGAAGGAGATATCAGGTTTATAGTATTGTAATAATAACCCCGGTAGCCAAAATAAAAGAACAAAAACAAAGTTAAATTTTCTATCCGATGCCTGTTTTCGATAAATTTCTATGTAGTTCATACTTCCTCTACAGTTACTGGTATAACCTAACGCTGCCAACACCGGAAAGTTAGGAGCGCAGTGAGTAACTTTTCCGAGTGCTTGGCCTTGTATGGATAATATCATCCATATCCTAATATTCTTTTTAAAGCTTTTCGGGTAGTGTGAGGCCCAAGCTTTGGCTGCAACCAAAGCCTTCTTATACAGCAGTTCGATGGTTGGCAGGCTCCTCTGTTGAGAGACCGATAACAAGTAAGAACGCTGTATAGGACTCCAAGCATTAAACTCGGATAGTCAACTGGGCCTCGAGCCCGAATAGCAAGGCAGAGTCAGCTTATTATGAATAATAAAAATAATCAAAATGAAATTAATATCGGTATTGATACAGGCAAACATCAATTAGACATTTACATCCGCCCTTTAGATATTTATTTCACCGTCACTAATGATGATAAAGGTATTAATAAAGCCGTTAAAGAAATCAAAAAATACAATCCTGTTCGTATCATTATTGAAGCCACAGGCCGGCTTGAACAAGCATTTGTAATCGCATGTGCCAAAGCCAATTTACCTTTTGTTGTTGCTAACCCTGTTCATATTAAAAAGTTTGCAGGAGCCATTGGTAAACAAGCAAAAACAGATAAACTTGATGCACAACTTATTGCCCACTACGGCGAAGCTATTAAGCCTAAATTATCAACTTTAAAGCCGGATACAATCCAGTTAATGAGTGATTTATTGGCACGTAGAAGGCAGTTAATGCTAATGCAAACCATGGAGAAAAACCGTCTGTCGATTATGCCTAAAGCCACCATTAGTCTGATAAAACCCATACTAACTGCCATTAAAAATCAGCTAGAAAAAGTTGATCAAAAACTACTAAAAGTCATGAACAGTTGTGAAGAATATAAAGCTAAAAATGACATTATCCAGAGCATGCCAGGTATTGGTAATGTCGTAGCTTTTAACTTACTAAGCGACATGCCGGAACTTGGATATTTAACCAATAAACAAGCTGCCGCCCTGGTTGGTGTTGCACCATTTAATAAAGAAAGTGGCATTTATAAAGGGAAGCGAAGAATACGAGGTGGCCGTGATAAAATTAGAACTGTGATGTATATGGCCATGATGTCAGCCATGCAATGCAACCCTGTATTTAAAACAACATATCAACGATTATTAGCAGCAGGAAAGGCAAAGAAAATAGCCATTATTGCCTGCGTCAGAAAAATGATTGTAATCTTAAATTCTATGGTCAGAGATGGTGTCATGTGGGATCCTAAAATGAGCTAAAAATCAGGAATTGACACCATAGTCACTTGTTATACAACAAATTAATTTAACTCAAATTTACAATAAGTTATTAAACCATATGGTGATTCATGAGTATCTAGGTTTTCCATATCTCTAAAAGCCCACCTTTTAATTGAATCGATACAAACTTTTTCAAATATACCTTGTGGCATGCACTCGGTTATTTCTATATTTACAGCTCTTGTTAATATACCGACTTTGCCAAGATCAAAAGTCACCTTACAACTTCCCTCTATCCCTTGATTGGCTGCGGCTATTGGATACTTAGGTTTTATTAAAATCACAGGACGAATATCTTCTCTATTTTCGATCGCATAAACTATAGAGTCAGGTTCATTTAGAGGATTATTCCTAGTTGACTGACACCCTTGTAGTATCAAGGTAAATAAAATTAATAACAGCCATTGATTCATTTTTTTATAATGCTTATTGTTGTAATCGTGGTAGAGCGACCTGTTACCAGGCCGACCCCACACAGATCCGGACGTGCGGAACTACCGCATCCGGCTCTTCAGTTATATATTCACTCGTGTAAAACACGACCCTAGTACCAATCGACAATAACATTTCGACTACTGACTTTTGGTGACTCAATTTGAAAATATTCTAACATCTTCTTGAAACTGCTCCAATTATAACTTCTTCTGCCGCTACGCCTGTTTAGCCATTTATATAAGCTATGCAGCACATAATTATATAAGCGTGACAAGCTACGACTGTTATCCGGTAAACCAAAGTAATTTCTAAACCCCGTTAATTTACGTTTTAGTTGCGGTAGCCATTCCCTCAATTTGATTGAACGTTTGGCTTTGATCCATTGGTAATATTCGCTCATCATCGCTTTCTGCTTCTTCGCAGCCGTGCACCTTCTGAGCCTTCGTTTACCCTTGACATCAATCCCCCAATAAAATTCAAACCCAAGAAAAACAAAGTGGCGACTCTTACCAGGTTTAAATCGACTGAATGTCATCAGTGAGGTTTTCTCCGGTGCGATATCTAGATTGAATTTCTTTAGTCGTTTCGCAAGCACCCCATAAAAGCGCTCAGCATCATGAGCAAATTGGAAGGCACAGACAAAATCATCCGCATAACGGATCATCATGGCTCTTCCCCGCATCCTCGGTTTTACTTTCTTCTCAAACCACAAATCCAAAGCATAATGCAGATAAATGTTCGCCAGTACAGGGCTGATAATACCTCCCTGCGGGCTACCGCTTGCAGGCTTTTCAAAGACCCCTTCCGGTGATTTTATCCGGGCTTTTAACCATTGGCTGATTAGCTTCAGTAAGGCTTTATCATCAATCCGTTGTTTGAGCATACGCAGCAACCAACCATGATCGAGATTGTCGAAGAAGCCTTTAATGTCCGCCTCGACAACATAACCATAACCTTTGAATTGAAGATTCAACGACAGGCTATGTACTGCCTGATGTGCACTTTTATTTGGTCGATAACCATAACTGTTCACCAGGAAGTCTTGCTCCCAAATACTTTGCAGTATTTGGCTGACACTCTGTTGCACCAGTTTATCATCTACCGTTGGCAGGCCTAATGGCCGTTGTTTGCCGTTAGACTTGGGAATAAAGATACGCTTAATGTCATTGGCTCGATAACATTTCTGCTTGAGCTGCTCACTTAAGCGCTTAATATTTTCTGGCAAGCTTTGCTGATAGTCATTAATGGTTACCCCATCAATACCTGGCGCAGCTTGTTTGTTGAGCTGACCCCAGCTTTGATACAGGCGGTCGCTACTTAGTAATCCGTATAAGTTTTGAAACCTGTGCTTGGGGTGGGTATATGCTTTAAATGCGATGGTATTAAGTTCGGTTGTCATAGTGATCCCGGCCCTACTTTGTCCGGCCTATGTTTCTGCTTAATACCTGGTATAACTGTCAGCTCCTTCGCCATGTACAAGGCTTTCCCTTGCTCAGACTACTACGGGCTGATCTGACTTCCAAAGGGTCATCGTTCGTCTGACGGTTAGCTAGACTTTCCTACCACATCCTTATGGAACACCTTTGGATCTCTCAAGTTCCTGATACATCTCTTCATACATGCCATGGCTTGATAACCCCGCTGACTCGCCGTAGCCTCACCTTTCGTTTGCTATGAATAACGGCTACTTTGCATGGACTTCGGTGGCGTTACAAACCTCGTCAGTCAGATGGTAATTCTCGGAGCGATACCAGCACTTCAGGGCCACGATAGCCCCTATGGCCTATATGATTCTCTGTGTACGCTTCACCTGTATTGTTCGTTTCAGTGAAACTCCGCCACAGGCGCAACACTCGATACTGGTGGCTGGTTAAGCCTTACCAGACAGGGACTTACACCCTGCAAGATGCATCAAGCTTTGCTTGACGCACTAACGCCTTACATAATAGGAAAATAATAACTGTTTAGGAGCGAAGCGACTAGTTATTATTTTTCCTTATTTATGAATTTGTTAAGTTGATATACTCGAAGTAACCGCAAAAAGAAAAATATATGAAGGTACTATTGCTGTTGATAGAACAAGCATATTTTTTGATAAGTTCCTTCTTTTCCAGATCGCTAACAGTAAGCTAAAAGTTCCGGGAAATAGGCCATACAAAATAGATATACCTACCCCCATACCAAGCTCATGATTGCTTGGGCTTGGTTCAGCAATAAAGAGCTGCCAAACAAAATATGCACCAATACAAAAAGCTAAATAACCAAGCGTATTGCTCAATATAAGAAGAAAACTATAAACTCGATTCATGCTTGCAACTTAACGCCTGTGTATGAGGATTTTAATAAAAGTTTTGGCGCGTAGCGACATTTTATTAAAATTCCTGCATGACACACTTGTTAGCAGTACTTACCACCATTTATCAAGCTGTTGTATACGAGTTAATATATCAGATAACTCTATAGATTGACTTGTGCTTTTAAGAGTAAAAGAGCCAATATCTAAGCCATCTTTAGATTGAATCTCTGTAACTAGAACAGAACCAGACTTAGTAAATGAAATAATTGGGTCTCCACTTAAATCGTTTAGAGTAATACTACCTGTTTCTAGACTTTGTAATTGTAAAATACCATCCTGAAATTTATCAAAAGCAGTGCATTCTATCCAACACTCTTTGATCTTAAAATCTACGGTTTGATAAGGCATATTCCAAGATACTGCTATATCAAAAGCTACGGAAGGTAACGGGTCAGAAACACCTGAAACATCAAGTTGTACTTCAAGTTCATTGTTACGAATGAGATGGAACATGCTTTCCTTGACTGCTAACGCTTGGCACACCAGAAAATTTGGCGCGCAGCGACTAATTTTTCTGAGTGGTGCCACTTGTTAAGTTACTGACGCCACCGTTCGAATTTAATAACTTCATTCGTTTTTACATCGTAATGGATAATACCATTATTATAAGATTTATTGATGATTAACTTATCACTGTTACCAAAGCTGGCAGAATGTTGCAGATAAAATTGATATATCCCAGAGTTAACGTTAAGACCATGCTTGATTATGTAATAGCGATATATTTCTTTCTTCTTGCTTTTTAAATACTCTATGGAAGATATATAAGCATTTTTTTCTAACTCTGTTTCAGGGGCAAATTCATAGAGCCCTACAGCGCCTTCAGGTGCATTTACTAAAATAGTTATCGATTTACTGTGAGCTTGGAATAGCACCAAGGCTAGAAATAAACACAAAATTCTCATAGGTGACTTAACGCTCGAAACGGCGGCGCGCTTTTAGCGTCCGCTGGTTTTGTTTGTTATTGGCTGCCAGTTGTAACCACAGAGCCGACAACGTTAAAAATGGCTTGATACGTTAACGGAAGATGCCAAAGACATTAACCACCGCTACACACCCAACCGTGAATTTTGAGCCTGGCATCACGGCCAGAACAAACTAATGACTTTACCACCTTTAGTGCTTTTGAAAAAGAAAGAGGAAAGTCTATTAGCGGGAACGCCTAACTGTACCGGCGAAAACCCACCAGAACCACATGCCAAACCAAGCTAGGAAATACCGTTATTTCCAAAATTTCAATGTGAATTAGCGGTGGCCGAATAACGCCACAAACACGGGCCGGAGCACGCAGTGCGTAGGTCCAGCCAGCTTTGCTGGCGATCGTGATTTGTTTTGTTAAATGCTCTTACTAAAGGCTGCATCGTACTCAGCAATCCCCTCTTTTAAGGTTGTTACTAAGTCATCAGTATCTCGCCGGAATAAAAAATTTGAATCCGGCTTTTCAATAAGAACTGTTTTTCTATTTTTTTCTCGCTCACCGTCCCATTTTATGAAAACGAAAGCGCCTTCCATTTGAATCCGATCAAGTTCATCAATATATTTTTGGAGTTCCATACTCAAAATCACCATGGGCATTTAACGCTGCAAACACCGGAGCAGCTTGCTGCTTCCGTGTGTTTTGCCTTGTTAGTGGATAGTAGTTAAACCCACCCCACTAACGGTTTATTTAATGGCTTGAGGGGTAGACGAAAGATGCTGCTCGCACCCACCAACACTACACACCAAACCGTGAATTTTGAATTAAGACATAACCACCAAACCTAATTCATGAACACCGCTATTTTACAACATTTAAGCTTGACTAGTGGTGGCCGACTAACGCTTGGCACACCAGAAAATTTGGCGCGCAGCGACTAATTTTTCTGAGTGGTGCCACTTGTTAAGTTACCGACGCCACCGTTCGAATTTAATAACTTTATTCGTTTTTACATCGTAATGGATAATACCATTATTATAAGATTTATTGATGATTAACTTATCACTGTTACCAAGGCTGGCAGAATGTTGCAGATAAAATTGATATATCCCAGAGTTAACGTTAAGGCCATGCTTGATTATGTAATAGCGGTATATTTCTTTCTTCTTGCTTTTTAAATACTCTATGGCAGATATATAAGCATTTTTTTCTAACTCTGTTTCAGGGGCAAATTCATAGAGCCCTACAGCGCCTTCAGGTGCATTTACTAAAATAGTTATCGATTTACTGTGAGCTTGAAATAGCACCAAGGCTAGAAATAAACACAAAATTCTCATAGGTGACTTAACGCTCGAAACGGCGGCGCGCTTTTAGCGTCCGCTGATTTTGTTTGTTATTGGCTGCCAGCGGTAACCACAGTCCTGGCAACATTAAAAATAGCTTTAGGCGTTAACGGAAGCTGCCAAAGGCACTTACCACCGCTACGCACCAAACAGTGAATTTTGAGCCTAGCACCACTGCCAGAACAAGCTAATGACTTTAACACCTTTAGCACTTTTGAAAAAGAACAGGGAAAGTCTATTAGCGGGAACGCCTAACCGTTCCGGCGAAAACCCACCGAAACCACGCGCCAAACAGAGCTAGGAAATAATGCTATTTCCAAAATATTAAACATGAATTAGCGGTGGCCGAATAACGCTGCGTTAAAAGGCCGGAACAAGCGAAGCTTGTGGAGGTCCAGCCAACTTGTTGGTGATTTTTGAACGCCTTGTTATATTTTTCCATTACACATCAGTTTAATACCGAAGCCAAGCATTATAATTGCAGGGAAACTTAGCAAGACACCAAAAAATTTTTGATAATCGTCATCAGTGACAAAAGAACCAAAAGGCTCCAAAAACCAAAGATAAGCAAAACACAAAAGTACCCAGCCGGAGCAAGCCAATAAAAAGGATATTAATTGATAAGTTGAAACTACTTTGTTGTTTTCAAGTGTATCTTTTTTATGTGTAGATATATATCCAATACTTGCAATAGCGCTGATTGCACCAATGATACCTGTAACTCCATTTACGACTTCCCAATCCAACTTTTTACTCCTAGCTTAAAGAAAATATAACGCCGCCAACACCTGAAAATTAGGAGCGTAGCGAGTAATTTTTCAGAGTGCTTGGCCTTGTTATAGTGCTATATATAATCAATTGCCGCGCCATCCCTAATGTAACCATATACCTTAAAGCCATGCTCGGTTTCATGACCAGGTACATGAATTTTTTTTAACACTAACCTTACAATAGATCGTTGTTTATCATCTGTAGTCTGTATTTCTACCCATTCTATGGTTTCAAAACCACCAGCATAGAAATGATGGATCCAATCTCCATCCCAATTTGGCGTTTCATACCCATTATCTACACACCGAGTTCGCCAAAACGGTATGTTTGGTTTGAGTTCATACATGGCCGTTTGAAGTTCACGCCATTTTGTATCATTCATAACTGGATGCAACAGAGAACCTCTAGGCACTATAACGCCCGGCTTTGGGGCGGACTTGTAGCCGCGAAGCGGCGGAAAGACCGTCCCAGCCCCGAAGGGGCGACAACAGCCGATTGTTATGTGGGTGCGGCGCCATCTATAAACCTTGCCTTGCCCTGTCTATTGCAGACTTGACTGCCGACAAGGCCTGAGGACTATTCTTCCAGCAAGTAGTTCTGAGCATAGACGCCACTCTTTCAGCAATTTCTTTTGGCTCATAGTTCGCTAACTCAGAAAAAGAATCTATACCTATTTCCTCAAAACGTTTAACTACAGTAGGTCCAACCCCCTTCACTTCAAGTAGAGCGGTTTTTTCTGATTCACTGAATGCCATACAGGAACTCCTTAAGACACATAACGCCAACCACAACTGCGTAGTAAGCTGGCGGGCTTTTTGGAACAAAAAGCGTGGCAGTTTACGGAGTCAGGTTGATGGTTCTTGTTAGCCAAACTAGCGAGCATATTCCTCTATCCCATTATCCAGCGAAAATACAAAATACGATAATCCCCGAGGTGTTTTGTATTCGTGGAGGTTCTCCGTCCTAAACCAGAATTGTTGCCTTCCTGAAATATCAATAAGTAAGGTGCGTATTTTGATGCCGCCACGAAGACCGACTAACTCACTATTGTCACCATCTAGGGATGGAACATTGATGCTATCAGTGAATACAAACATTTGACTTCCTTTCAGGTCGGGCATTGATATTATTCTTCCATTCGTTCTCCAATATCGTGGATCTGACTGGATAGATGATCCATTAATTTCGAATGTTCTATTTTCAATATTGTATTCTAGGCCTATCCCAAACTGATCCTGCTCACTAGTATCGATATTAATGACAAGGTCAGGGTTCTTGTATTCCGACTCGTCAGTTATTTTTTTTTCGAAATATGTCGGTGAAATAGGTTCCTTAAAGAAAGCTAAATGAAAATCAGTATGACGTATCAAATAAAACGCTAACTCTTCTTTGTGCTCAGAAGGGTACGCTGCTGCTCCGAGTGGAACTTTAACGTCCACCGGTCCGTTTTGATTTGAACTGGAAGCATACATGCCTTCGTACCGTCGATTACCACTCTCGTATTGAACCAGGTAGTCTTTCAATTCCTCTGAAAATCTTTCTCTATATGGTTCTAATTGCTTTGATGACAAATCTACTGAAGCCCAAAAACTAAATTCAATGCCTTCTAATGGATGTAACGATCGATTAATATTCTCTAGAATATCACTTGTTCTTTTAGCTAGGACAAGGGCTTCCTTCGCCGTTTTCTCTGACTCGCGCTCGCCTTTTATAACTTCTAGAGCTGTTGTACTAGCAGCTACAAATGCTGCGACGACTATTCCGATTAATGCTCTTCTTCCCCAATAAGTTATTTTTCCATTCTCATCCTTGTATTCTACTAATAGAGCAATGGCACTCAAAATTGCGGTCAATCCGATACTTAAAAACTTGAGAATTGTCAGTAAGACACTTACATATTGCTCCATGAATGTGGCCTCCTGAATATTACTGGCTAACGCCGCGCTCTGCGGAAATTTAGGAGCGCTAGCGAGTAAATTTTCCGTAGCAGCGCCTTGTTAGTTGCTAAACTACTTTGAATCACGCCTTTCAACAGCTTTTAAGGCCCCTTCTGGCAGTATTTTATATAGTTCTGCGATTTTTTTAGGTTTTGTTATTCTGTCTTCTACAATAAAGTTGACCATTTCAAACATACTGTGTGCAATATTTGGGTCATCATCTAGATTAAGCTCTCCAGGATGCACTGCGTTATTTCCAATGACTCGGCAATAATCTAGAGCTTGCTGAACTTCCACAGGTAAACCTTTATTAACTAATGCACCAATGTCATCATTTATGTTTTTACCTTTTTCACCAAGTTCGGCAACTAATTTTTGAATGCAAAGCCTCATTAATGCAGCAGCAGCTTTGGGAGATCTTGCTAAGACATCTCTTGCTTCGTTGTAATCATCTATACAGGAATCAGGGAGGTCAACATGGTGAGGCGATACTGGAGCCTCTGTAGGTATCAGCATTCTCTCACCATACCAAAAGCTCTCCTTACCACAATGTTTACATGTACAAAGATCGAAGCCACTATGGGTGGTCGTGCCTTTGTACTCTAAGTATGACCACTCCTGAGCAGAATAAACATTACAATGTACGCAGTGGAAATTTTTACTATTAAATTTCGGAGGATAGTACTTTGACATTAATGATTCCTTGTTATGTACATAAGACAACTAACGCTCGAAACTGCGGCGCGCTTTTAGCGTCCGCTGGTTTTGTTTGTTATTGGCTGCCAGTTGTAACCACAGAGCCGACAACGTTAAAAATGGCTTGATACGTTAACGGAAGATGCCAAAGACATTAACCACCGCTACACACCCAACCGTGAATTTTGAGCCTGGCATCACGGCCAGAACAAGCTAATGACTTTACCACCTTTAGTGCTTTTGAAAAAGAAAGAGGAAAGTCTATTAGCGGGAACGCCTAACTGTACCGGCGAAAACCCACCAGAACCACATGCCAAACCAAGCTAGGAAATACCGTTATTTCCAAAATTTCAATGTGAATTAGCGGTGGCCGAATAACGCCCGCAACACCGGGCTATTTGAAGCGCAGCGGAAAATAACTCCGCGTGGTTGCGCTTGTTATACGATACACCTAAAAATTACATATTATTTACAGCCCAAAACAATGCCGCACCAACATAGATAGATACACCAAAAAAAGAACAAAAAATAGCTGGTGGAGAGTCCATTGGATCATCAATGAAAAACTTAGGAAACTTCCCCAAAGTAAGGATTCGACAAACGATGGCTCCGGTATAATAACAGACAAAACTAAATAAAATCCTCCCGATGAAAGAACCTATTCCACGAATTAAACCTTTAAAAAATATATCTAAGATACTATCCATTATATAAATACAACCAAGAACGTATAACGCCTCAAACACAGGCCGGAGCACGCAGTGCGTAGGTCCAGCCAGCTTTGCTGGCGGTTGTGGTTTGATTTGTTATATGAATTATTTACGCTGACCATTTTCATAGTGATAATGCTCTTGACTAGCCGTTGTGAAGCCACCAATAAATACTGGATTACTACCTTTTTCAGCAACTTTTTCCGCCTTTAGATTGTGCATGTTGTTTTTACAGGCCCAATCCCATACTCCTTGATCTAGAGGATATTTAGTTAGCATTCCAGACAGCTTGTTTTCTAAAATCCAGTTCTCCGCTTTTGTTAACTCTGAGAACACTCCCCCACTATAGGAGGAATTGTTTTTATTAAATATCCAAACTGAATTCATTGACTTCTCTATTCATATAACAGCTTAACAGTCGGCAAAAAACCGTATTTAAACACAGTTTTTCCCCGTCTTTAAATAATTTAATAAAATGTAAAATATACATTCACCTTTATCATATCAAGCCATTAGTATTATTTCGAGAATTAAAGAAATAAGAAAAATACCTTTTTTTGCTGTCTAATAAGGCTATCAACAGAATAACACCTGCACTGTGTAAAAACACAGCACTTAAAGGGGAAATATCAATGACCCAATCTCCATTCTTAGCCTACATCGACAAGTTTATGATCACCCGCAAATAACTAATGGCTTGTGCCCCGCTCATAGTTAATTTTGTTATAAACATTATATTTGCCAGAGGGTTTTTTCATCGGCAAACGTTTTACTTCTTCTAACGTATTGGCATCATAAACAATCACTGCACCGTCATTATCCCAAATACTCAATAATACATATTTGCCATCTTTGGTAAACTCAACATGGGCCGCGGTTTTACCCGGTGCTGGCGCTATGGTTTTAACAATTTCTAAGGTATCTTTTTTGATAATATGCACTTTTTCTTTGTTAGGGCCAAAAAACACATCCGCCCAGGCATAAGGTGACTTGCTGTGGCTACGCATAAAAAAGCCTGGACCGTCAGTTTTTATCTCCTTGATCACCTGCCAGTTTTCCATTTCGATCACGGTTATTTTACCTTCTTTGATATTCGGAGAAGCAAAAACTTCTTTCCCCTGATAATCCCAGGTAATGCCTGAGCCTAAATGAGGCATGCCGGTAAGCTCAATCGTGGCGACTTTTTTCTTGGTATCAAAGTTGATCACCTGGCCGTTATGACTGTTACGCGCTGTGCCTATCAGGTTGATATACTCAGGATCGAAGAAAAAATCATCCAAATAATCTTGCGTTTGAATACGACGCACCGGAAACCTGTCTTCACTTTTCCAGTTTTCCACTTTTCCTTCGCCGCCATCTTTTCGATAATCGTGCGCCCAGCCTTTATAGACATCTACACCACCTTTATCGCTATAGGGAATTTCCCACACTTCTTTAACGTCTTTCAATGCAACAATAAAACTGTGACGTGGCGGCGCATTGTAAACGGCACTGACACGGGAGCTGACGCCTTCGCTGCTTTTCGTTTCGATCATTTCAATGGGAGATAAGTCTTTGGTATCTAAAATCACCACATTATGAGGAAGGTAGTTACCGACAATGGCATATTTACCATCGCTTGATACCGCCAAATTCCGGGTATTGATCCCTGCCCTGACTTCACTGACAATTTTCATGTTGTAAATGTCATATTTGCTGATCCAGCCGTCGCGCGAGGCAAAATAAACAAAACGGCCATCTGGGGAATATTTTGGCCCTCCGTGCAGGGCAAAACGCGTTTTAAAGCGGGTAATGGGCTCAAAAGTATCGCCGTTAAGCAAGGTCGCACTGTGATCGCCTAATTCCACCACAATAAATAAGTTCATTAAATCGGCATCAAATTGCGGCTTGTTTGGCAACTTGCTTTGTTCAAAATGCTGGATGTTGGTGGCCCTGATATCTGCCAGGGTCCACTTGGGTAACTCTTTTGCCGGGGTGTAGATGTAATCTATTAAACTGGCTATTTCTGTCTGGTTAAGGATTTTATCAAAAGCCGGCATTTGCGTGGCAGGCCGGCCATTTTTAATCACCTTAACCGCTTTATTCTTTCTCAAGCGAGACAAGTTTTCAGGAAACAATGCCGGTCCCATTGCACCTAAACGGCCGACACCATGGCATGATTGACAATGTTCAACATAAAGCTTTTCAGCGGCCTTATTGTCTTTGCTTGAAGTATCTGGTGTCGCAGATACGAACAAAGAAGCCAAAGCAAGTGTTAAGCCTGTTATTTTGCAAATCAATGGTTTTATTTTCATTTGATAACCTTATAGCCAGCGGTTTTGCTCTTTATTCGTCAACAATATTTACTCATCGAAAACAGCTAAAAAGCCTGATTTATTAAATCACAAGCCGGTATTTCAATAGTTGTGTGCTGGTTAACATACCATTACTGTTAGTAAGGCTACTTTGACCTGAATCATGCCCGGGTTGCACTAACAGAGCATTTAACCATTCATTGATCTGGCTTAGGTATTTCAGAACTTCATGCCCCTTATGCATACGCCATAGTAAATTAAAGGCAGGACGCGATGAAAAGCAGCCCATCACCGGCTCACCCGGTTGATAGCGGACAATACTGATCTTGAGTTCTTCTGCGATAACCTCATAAAAGCGATCAGCAACGCAGGGGCAAAAAAAAAGCCCTGAAACCAGGGCTTTTTACATAAAACATTGTGCTAAAACACGTTAATTATTGCTTGGTCGCGTTAATTTCAGCTTCACTGTTATCCAGGCCAAGTTTATAACCGAACGAAACATGGTGAAAACGTGCACTGCTATAATCATCATGAATGGCAAAACCAAAGTTATAAAGCTTGCCCGGCTCAATGTTCACGTCACCCGGCTTGTCTGAAACCAGTTTGCGTTTCACCACAACAGACCAGGTACCATTATTAAGACTGGCTTCAACTTCACTGCCCTGCCCGCCGTGCATTTTACGCTCGGCCAGGATCTGTCCGTCTTCAACCTGCTTGCTGCCGGATTTGTAGCGCACTATGTCCATAAACTGGTTGGCGTTTTGGGCAGCATCAATATCAGCCTGAGACTTGAGTTTATCCCAGCCGCCCAGCGCTTTGCCTCTGCGCCCTTTAAGCTCCAGCTTGGTCCGGGTTTCCTTAAGGTATTTACTCACACCAACATCAAAATTCAATCTGCCGGCTAACTCCGAGCCAAGTAATACCTTGTTTTCCGGTGCAAACGGCATGGTATTGGCGTCAGCATGACAGGTGCCCCAACAACCGGCGCGGTCGGCATATTCCACGTCATCGGTCGACAACATAAAGGCCAGCTTCATGGCATTTTCCGGGTCCATCTTACCGCCGTCAACAAAAGGTGCCGGGGTATGTTCACCGTCAGGCCAGCTAAAGCGTAAGTACAGGTTTTCCTCGTCATGGGTGGCATCTATGGTCACCTTGATGCTGCCGCGTTTACCTGGAATAACAGTCGGCTCAAGTTCTTTTTCACTCTCACCTGAGACGATATTCTGGCCGATATCGGCAATCTCTTCTTCGTGACACTCTATACAGCGGTCGCCTTTGCTAAAGGCGCGTTTACCGCCGTGATTTCTCCCCAGTATCCACTCGATAGACGCCGTGCCCGGATAGAAGAGTTCAATATCTCTTGCTGCAGACTTACCCCAGTCGACTTTGATATTACCTGGCGTTTGGCTGCTTGCCACGGCCTGCCCGCCGTTGCCAACGGCTGGTTTGCCTGAAGCATCCGCCAGTGCCGCCGCAACCGCAACATCAATTTTCTTTTGCATTTCGGCTTTGGCTTTTTCCGCCTCGGCTTTCTCGGCTTGGGCCAGGGCAGCTTCTTTTTCTTTCACCCGGACCAGGCCTTCCTGATACATTTGCGGGATTTCACGGATAAAGTCAGGATTAGGCGCTTCAAGGGCTTCAAGCTCTTCATCGGTTAATTGATCCCTGACATTATGGTGCGCTATGCCTTTATGACAGTCGATACAGGTCTGGCCGGTTTCAAAGGCGTTTAAATGCTGCTTTCTTGCCCTTGGTTTTTGGAATTCGGGGTTCATGGATTCGAGATTATGGCAGTTGCGACATTCCCTGGAGTCGGTATCTTTCATGGTCTGCCAGACGCTTTTCGCCATGGTGATCCTGTGGGCATCGAATTTTTCTTTGGTGTCATAGGTGCCCAGCATCCAGGAAAAGAGCTCTTTGGAGGCCTGGATTTTGCGGACCATTTTGTGGATCCAGGGATCCGGCACGTGGCAGTCGGGACAACCGGCACGGACACCGGTACGGTTGGAGTAATGGATACTTGGGGTATACTCCTGATAAACAGTCGATTCCATTTCGTGGCAACCGATACAGAATTCTAAATTATTGGTCGCCTCCATGGCCGTGTTAAATCCACCCCAGAAGATGATACCTACCACAAAAAAGACCACAGCACCGGCAACGGTTGACCCTAGCATCAGGCGACGGGACCAGAAGCCAGGTTTGCTAAATGTTTTTAAAACCATAATTTAACTCGTTCTTATGAAAAGACGGCGGACATGGCTCGCCCATGTCCGCAATTTCATTGACCTTTACCGGTAAAGGTTAGGTTTTATGATGGATACGGTTGTAAACATTAAATTTACCTGTTGGTGTGGTCAGGCCTTTAATGCGATGCTTCTCTTTCAAGGTTTTCGCATCATAAACCACGATTTCACCGCTTGGGTTCTTGGCATCTTTACGGTTCCATACCGACACCCAAACCTCGGAGCCATCATCGTTAAATTCCATGTGCAGGGCCGCTTTGCCCGGCTCTTCCGTTACCCGGATGGTTTTGACAATCTCATGGGTGTTCTTGTCGAAAACCTGTACCGATTGCTGGATTTCCGGCTCAGGGTGTTTCAGCTGATCCGCCCAAACATACTGGGACGTTTCATGGGTACGGATAAAGGCGCCGGGACCGTCAGTTTCCACTTCGTAACAAAGCTTCCAGGCTTTATCCGGATGGCCGATAGGATCGTTACCCCATACAGAAACCAAACCTGTGCCTAAGTGCGTGGTGCCGCCTACAGGGCCACATTCTTTGTCAACCCAGTTAGCACCAGGGCCCGGGTGAGGCAAAGAATCGACGTCTATCATGGATTCTAGCTTGCGGGTCTTGGTATCGACCACCACCATTTTGTTCGAGGCATTCGCGGCAATCTGAAAGTAACGGCCGCTCGGGTCGAAGAAACCATCATGCAGGAATTCTGAAGAATCAATATGATCGATACGCAAGTTATCGATATCGGTGTAGTCCACCTGCCACATCTGACCCAGCTCTTTCACCGCAACCATAAAGGTTGACTCGTTAGGCGTAGTATAAATTGCCGCGACACGGGCTTCATTGACATAGTCGCCTTTGGTGTTGTAACCGCGGGTAGAAACCACTTTTAACGGGTTCAGGGTAACCGCATCCATAATCACGAAATGCGAAGGCCAGTAACCGCCGGCAATCACGTATTTACCGTCGCCGGATACCGCGATATCACGGGCGTCATAAGCCATTTTGGTTTCAGCCACTAACATTTTGTCAGGGGTTTGCCATAAATCGATTTTGTTGACTTTACCGTCACGGCCTATGGTGTACCAGAAACGGCCGACATCTTTGACATGATCTTTTTTATGATGCTCGGTACCTTTGATCACGTGTACCGCATAACCGGTATTGATATGGGCGATAATTTCTTTGGTATCACCGTCGACAATCGCCGCTTTACCGGCATCACGCTCAATGACCACAAAGAAGTTCTGCCAGTTGCGGTCATGCTTAGGCTTGGTTGGGTAATCTTTCGGCGCCACGTATTCCTTGGTGTGCTCGCGCATCTGACTCAGGGTCATTTCCGGCGGTACCGGCGGCTCCATCTGAATAAAGGTAGCCAGGTTAGCGATTTCCTGTTTGGTGAAGAGTTCATCAAAATTGTTCATGCCCCCTTCTGTGCCCAGGGTAATGATTTTTTCCAGGCGTTTTTGCCCTTTTTTCAGCATATTTTCCGGCTCAAGGTTTTTACCTGTTGCCCCTTTACGGGTCACCCCGTGACAACCGGCACAACGCTGAAAATAATGCAATTCCGCTTTTTTAAAATCTTCTTCAGATAAGGTAGGTTCAGCTGCAGTAACAGACATACTAACACCGCCAGTGGCCATACCCACTGCAAGTCCGAGTACTGACAGACCGTATTTTATTTTTTTCATCGGTAACACTCCAGATAGTATTTTTAATTAAATTTACATGCTCACAAATTGCCAAACATCCGGTTACCGCAGCGATCATTTCGGTTCAAAACCTTATTCACTCAATAATCTCCCTCGATAATTTCAATACCAGCAGCTAACACCATTCTTACTCTCAAGCTGCCCGTACATGGATGCCTGCTTTAATCATTCACCTTTAGTGAATGTGTTTTATTAACGAGTTTTTTTGCCTGATTTTCTCCTTAGACCTTCGCCTTGATGGCGGCCACTATCAGGCATAAACGACATAAAAAACCTGACGCAGATCAAGCTTTAAAAAAATGCGTTTTTATTTAAAAAAGAATTTGATCTGGCGCAAAAAACAAAGTTATTAACCTCTCTTTAACCAAATTTAGGTTTACCATGGCAAAGAAAGAATCATTTATTGAGCAGGAAAAACTACATGACCAGCCACTCTAAATCCTTGTTATACGCCGCGATTATTGGACTTCTGATAGTGGCAATATTTTTGGGCTTTTTGTTTGGGTTTAATAATCCGGTTTCCTGGATCCTGATCGGGGTCTTGCTGATGACCCCGATGATTTACAACCGTACCCATAAAACCAATACCATCCCCTGGAAAGACGAATACAGCGTCGGCATCGAGAGCCTGGACAATGATCATAAAAAGCTCATCTCCTTGCTGAACCAGTTCACCACCGCCTACGATTACGCCATGAGTGAGGTGTACGAGCGTCAGGCCCTGGAGGATTTAATCGATTACACCAAGTACCATTTCGCCCGCGAAGAAAAATTAATGGAAAGTTTTGACTACCCGGACTTTGACGCCCATAAAAAACAGCACCAGGCAATGATCGGCGAAGTAGAAGAATTTGTGGAAAAATACAACCGCCAGGGACACCAGGCGCTTGATGAAATCAGCAACTTTTTAAAAGACTGGCTGATCAACCATATTAACGGTACCGACAAACATTACAGTCAGCACCTGAAAAATAACGGCGTAAGCTGATTTTCAGCAGTTAATGCCGCTAAAAGCTTTATTCACAATGCCCTGCTGCTTGTTCACCCAACCAAGACAATCAGGGAGTCAGGCGTTGTGGATATTTTTATTTCCCCCGTTTTACCCTGAGGCCAGGCTCGCCACAGCAGCCGACAATTAACTTGCAGGCCCCTGCCCCAGGTGCTCGATAAGAAAATCAACACAATGTTTGATTTTGGGGATTTGATATTTCCCCTGCTGATACAAAAGATATAAGTCCACCGAAGGTATTTTCCCGTAGCTGACCGGATGCTCTGTCGGCACTTCGATCAAGGCTCCTGCTCCCAGATATCCCTGAACTTCCCATAAAGGACTCACCAACAGTCCTTCCCCCGCCAGCACCGCACCTAAAAGGCTTTCGCTGTCATTACAGATCAATACCGGCTTGACCGGAATTTTTTGCCAGTGGCCATCAAGTAACTGCCACCAGGAAACCAGCCCCCTGGGACTGCGGATTTGGATACTGGGACAGGTTTACAGATCGCCAAAAGAAAACGCTTGTGTACCGTAAGCCTCTTGAAGCGTTTCTACCAATTCAGGTGTTGCCACCAGCTTGAATTCACTGCGACTCAAATGTCTGGCGATCACCCGATCTTCTGCTACCGCGCCGACCCGAATGGCAATATCCACCGCATCCTGCCCGAGCAGCACCACCTCGTCGGAGTAATTTAACTCCAGGGTAATGCCCGAGTATAAGCGGCGAAACTCCCGCAGTACCGGCGCCAGTACCCTGACGCCATAACCGGGTAAGGCGCTGATCCTGATTTTTCCCTCAACTACACCCATGCGCTGTGACACCAGCTCATCCGCCTCATCAAGCTTTTTCAATACCTCAGAGATCAGTTGATAATACACCTGCCCCAGCTCCGTGGTACTGACATGGCGGGTGCTGCGTTTGATCAGCTCAAAACCCAAAACCTGTTCGAGGTCTTTGATCCTTCTGGAAACCGACGACGGCAGCACCTCGAATTCTTTGGCGGCCAGGCTGAAACTGTTCAGCTCGGCAGTTCACTTGAAATACTGTAAGGCGCGTATTTTGTCCACAATAAGGTCCAATTCAGCTAAAAACAGCGGTTATTTTTATTTATTTTTGTCATAAAGACAAATGTGATTTGTTTTTCGTCCTGTGTTTCCCGCATGCTCCAGCCGATATCATGCCATCATTACAAGCCAAGACATTAAGGTAATTTATGAGCACAGACAGCAATACACAAAAATATTGATCATCAAATCCAGTCCGGCAGGCGAGCATTCTGTCTCAAACGAAATAGCCGCTTATTTGCAACAGCAGCTAACGGATAAAGGGCAAGGTTATTCATTCACTGTTCGAGATCTGGCACAAACTCCACCGCCTGTACATAACGGTCCCATGTTTGAGGCTTTTTATACCCCGGCCGAACATTTAACTGCAGCACAGCAGCAGTTGGTACAGCCATCCCTTGAACTGATCGAAGAGCTGAAAAATGCCGATATCATCGTCTTTGCCTCAGCCATGCATAATTTCTCGATCACTTCCTTGTTAAAAGCCTATATAGATCAAATTTTCCGCATGGAGCTGACTTTCCAGTACAGCGACACCGGCCCGCAGGGATTGCTGACGAATAAACAAGCGGTGATTATTTCCAGTGCCGGCATGGATTTTCAGCAAGAGCATGCCATAGCGATGGATTTTCAAACCCCTTACCTCAGGCATATTTTAAATTTTATCGGCATCACGGATATCATTTTTGTGCCGGTTCAAGGGGTTGCCATGGGGGAAGAAAGCGCCGTGAATGCGAAAAACAGCGCCCGGGATAACATTGATACCCTAGAGCGTGTTGATCTTTGCGGCCTAAAAAATAGGCGGCATGAAGACAAGGTATAATTGATTTTGCCAAAAAACAGTTATGCCCTATCAACATGCCAAGACTAATGTTAACAGATGAAACCTGGAACTTGCTATCACGAATAATGCTTTTAACAGGTCGAATTTACAGTAAACCAGAACATAGAATGACAATGGAAGGGATATTGTTCAGGCTCAGGACAGGTATTCCTTGGCGAGATTTACCCCCTGAATTTGGTGGCTGGAGTAAAGTTTTCCGCAGATTCAACCTTTGGTCACAGAAAGGGGTAATGATGGAAGTGTTTACTTTTCTTTCTAAATTACATGACAGTGAATGGCTATTTATTGATGGCAGTATAGTGAAAGCCCATCAGGATAGTACCAATACAGCTGATGCAAGTGCCCAAGCTGTGGGGAAAAGTCGAGGTGGAAATACAACTAAAATTCACCTTGCTGTAGATAGTGGCGGTTTACCTGTCCATTTTGAGCTATCAGGAGGGCAGGTAAATGATATTGTTCATGCTGAGTCATTAATTTCAGCCTCTCCTGAGTCTGAAATGGTTGTAGCTGATAAAGGTTATGACAGTGAGGCTTTGAGGGAATTTGTAAGGCAGAAAAATGCAAAGCCCGTTATCCCCAGACGCGATAACAACAAGCAAGGCAATGAGGATATTGACTGGTGCATGTATCGATATCGACATTTAGTAGAAAATGCATTCATGAAGATTAAAAAATACCGTGCTATTTCAACACGGTATGACAAGTTGGCGAGAAATTATCAAGCAATGGTAGCTTTAGCATTTAGTTTTATGTGGCTACCTGTTTGGGTTGATTAAGTTATGTACAGCAAAGATCAACACGCTCTAGTAGCAAACCAGTTATAAAGCGCTTTTTTAATTCATTCTCTATCTGGCCAGACAGCTTATGCTCTTTATTCCTCAAGCTGTCTCGGCACTGGCTCCTGGTAGCAGACGCCTAAGGTAAGCATTGCAACATTTAACGGAGTGATTTGCGATATCAGAAATATCAGTAAGCGATTGAAACAGGTGAACTATATATTTTCATATACTGTATTCAACTAAAAGGAGCATATTAAAAGCTCGATTTATTATTGGAGCTCCTTGTTTTATCGCGATAGTGTTCATCCTTATACTTAGCATGCTGTGCCTCACCGGCGCCGGGTATTAATGTGATGACATCATCCTCGCTACCGCGATTGATAGAAGCAGGTGTCATTAATGGTAAATATCCTTGCAGAGCAATTTGCAAAGGAGGGAGCAATGTTTCGTACCGGGTTAATATTTTTGCTTTCTGCTTTAACTATGGCATGTGGAGGAAGTGGCGGTAATGATAATGAATCCACACCATCACCATCTCCAATACCTTCACCGATAACGACCCCTCCTCAAATAACGCTACCAGAGCCGAAACAGGATGCTTACACCATTGATGAAGATCATCAGGGTTTGTTTACGGTTCTGGAAAATGACGAGCTGGGCACTTTTAATATTAATCAGCTCAAGCTGGAAATAACCCAATACACCAACAAGGCATCGGTAACTGTTGAGGCCCAATCGCAGAGCATTATCTATCAACCAAAGTTAAACTTCAGTGGCGGCGATTACTTTTTTTATCGGATTAAAGCGGGCGATGATTACACTATTCCTGTCCGGGTAAATGTCACCATTAATGCTATCAATGACGCCCCTCTGGCGATGAATGATAATTTTTCATTCAATCAGGGACAGCCGCTAAAATTCGATCTCTTTACCAATGATAGTGATGCAGAAAGCAATAACCTTGATAATGCCAGGTTAATCATCGAGCATGCCCCTCAAACCGGTACTTTACTCATCCCCGAAACCGGTGGCATGGTGGAATTTGTGCCAACAGACAGTGATTTCTACGGCGGCGTAACATTTGTGTATGTTATCGAAGAAGACACAGAAGAAAACCTTAGATCAAATCCGGCAAGCGCTATGCTCATGGTGAATGCACTTCCCGTGGCACAAGATGACAATATCGATATTTACGAGGACTATTTTACTGCTTTAGACATTACCGCTAATGATAATGATCCGGATGGCCAACTTCAGTCGATCAAAATATCGTCTCCCCCAAGCCAAGGGTTAGTCACCGTAGATGCGGTTAATTTCAATGTCATCTATCTGGGCAACATTAATTATTGTGGCACGGATAATTTTAGCTACCTGGTCGAAGATCAAAACGGTGCCAGTTCCACTCCCGCAACTGTGTCAATAAACATTCTGTGCATCAATGACCCTCCCGATGCCGGCACCGTTGTTGCCCACACCCATGATGCACACCCGGTTGAAATCAATTTACTTAACCATGTCACCGATGTCGATGGCTTCGTTGAGCCAAGCTCTGCAGAAATTATTACTCCCCCGAGCCATGGCGAGGTAACATTAACTGACACAGGCAGTGCCATTTATCTATCGGAGCCGGGCTATGAGGGTGAGGCCTTCTTCGAATACCGATTTAAAGATAATAGCGGTGACTATTCAAATCCTGCACAAGTAACCGTATTTGTGTCTGTTAACCAGCCCCCTAGCGCTGGCAACGATAATTTCACCATAGCTGAAGATACAGAAAGCTTTTTAAATGTTACCAGCAACGATCATGACCTTGATGGTTTCATATCTGTTGATTCAATAGAAATAATGAGCTTCCCCTCCAATGGTGAATTTGAACTATTCGCGGAAACCGGTCTGATAAAATATCAGCCTGATCGTGATTTCACCGGCTTTGACCGCATTGAATACCGCATATCTGATGATGATGGCAGTGCTTCTGACATCGCAACGGTGAATATAGAAGTCATTGCCGTCAATGATCCCCCGGTTATTCCCGATACCGAATACCCTGTTGACGGTAATAGCCAGGAAAATCTCCTTCCCTGGGAGAATGCGGCCTTTGATATTGATAGCCAGATCGATCTCGCTTCTGTCTTAATTGTCCAGTCCCCCATCAATGGCAGCCTAGATGTCGATCAGTTAACCGGAGCGATCAGCTATACACCAAAAGCGGGTTATTTTGGTAAGGATGAGTTTTATATTCAAGTCAGCGATGTCGAAAATGCCCGTTCACTACCGGCTAAAATACAAATACATGTCACTGCTGCTAACCTTGGCCCGAGTATAGTTACGACTAATGGCTATCAGCTGATGTATGCCAAACGATTAAACGATGGCAGTTTGGCGCCAGCTCAACCCTACATAGCCAAAGGCGTGGTCTGGTCTCCCGCCAGTAAGACCACTGAAACTTCTCCAACGGATAGTAATAATGCCGACATTCGTCGGGCAGAATATAGCACCTGGTCTGATATCGATATTCCTTTGATTGCAGCACTCAATGCCACTACCGTATGGATGCCGCTCGATCCTGGTTTGACACCCGAAGCCATATATATACTTGATGAGCTCTATCAAGCCGGTATCAGCGTTATTATGATGGCAGGTAACGGCATTGCCGATGAAAACCGTATTCGGCAGGTGGTCCCCTATTTTTCCTCTCATCCGGCAATTCTTGCATTCCAGCTAGGCAATGAATTTCAGCTCAACAAACTATACGGAACAGCCGAAACGATATTGGCCGCCGCAGAAGCGGTTGAATCAGCGGCAGCACTCATCCAGGAGTTAGATGACAATCACCCTGTGATTGCCGGTTATGGTGATATAGATATAGCTCGCCAAGGTATGCGTTTGGCGGACACACAATCTTACGTCAATGATATTTGCCCGAGCATAGATATCTGGGGAGTAAACATCTACCGCGGTAAATCTTTTGGCAGTCTGTTTAGTGACTGGGCGACGATCACAAACAAACCTCTGCTAATAAACGAATATGGCACCGATTCTTATGCAGCGGTAGCACAAGTTGAGGATCCTGCAGGCGCCGAAGCTCAGGTCATGCAAGCAGAATGGAATTTAGCGCTTTGGCACCATCTTTTAGAAAATTTATCAGGTAAAGATCCGAGCAACGTCGCAATTGGCGGGGCAGTTTTGAGCCTGAGCGATGAATGGTGGAAGGTTGAACCCTTTCAATCTCAGCAAACTTCCGGTTTCCTGTTAGCAAATGCCCATCCCGATGGACATGTCAGTGAAGAATGGCTGGGCATTGTTACTATCGATCGCCAAATAAAACTGGCCTATAGCTACCTGCAACAGGCCTATCATCAGGGTTATCAACCTCCCGTTTTCAATATAGATTTTTCAACAACCCCAAGAAAACAAACGACAAATATTCCAACCTTTTTTATTTCAGGTAAGGCTCCGTCAACCAATCTTGTCGCAATAAATCAAACCTTAGTGCCGGTGAGCAGTTTAAATAATTATTTTGGCCTCATAGAACTCAATGAAGGGGAAAACTTAATTAGGGTAACCAGCGAATCACCACAAGGGGTGGTAACCACCATAGACAAGCTCATAACATATGATCCCGAGTACAACACACAAGACAGTGCATTAGCCTATGTTGATATCAATTCACCAGCCGTGTCCGGTACCCTGGTGCTTGATTATAAAAAAGATCTCATCCTCGGAATAATAGTGGATAAGCATGTGCGCGGCCTCTCCCGGGAAGGTGATGCCAACCTCTACATGCATGACTTAACGGTTTACAATACCGCAACACATCAAGAGCTGCCAGCCCCCCATAGCCCTCTTGCTTTTAGTAGTGAGCTCAGTTATGACACTTTTATCGTTGACCCTACAGGAGAGCGGTTATATGCAGGCACCGAGCAATTGGATCTCGCCACAAATACCCTATTGCCAGATCCCTTAGCCGTGAATGTACTCACAGGAGCAAGCTACGGCGGATTTCGTGCAGGTAATGGCACAATTTCATCTGATGGTGATACTCTCTTTGCCCAGGAAAACCCGACTTACAGTATTAATACCGAACTAAACACTGCTGTAAATACAGGCATTAACTCAGGTTCTAATAATACCCGCTTCGTCAGTGATTTAGCTCTAACCAAAAACGATCAGTTCTTAATGCGCACTTCATTTAATTTTGCCCGCGGCTATTGCCATATCTATGACGCAAACAGTTTTGCTCATTTGGCAACTATCTCAGGGATTGGCGATTACGCAGGGGAAGTTGTCATGAGTTTAAGTGGCAATTATGCTTTTGTCGGTAGTGCCGGAAATCCAAGATACGGAAGAGGAGGCATCAGCGTTATAGCGATTGATAATACTGAGCCTTCATTTGTCCTGGTATCGAGGTTATCCCTAAACCGCGCAGACAATTTAGCAGTAACCCCGGAAGATACACTTATCACCAGCAGTAGTCGGGGTGGGATCGATCTCTACCATTTATCAACTGATGAGCAACTGGAATTTGAAAAATTCTTTTTTTTCGGCTTAAACATTTATACAGATGATATTAAAGTGATAATTGTCAAACCTTAACGAATTGCCTTACGGTTATTGTTTACTCTCAATATCTGCCCCTGCCTTTTATGCGTTAAGCAATGAATACAAGGTTAACCCTTATCATTTTTTCATTACCTTTGCTCCAAGAGCAGCTAAAAACAAAAAACCGATTAATGTCTGATTTAAATCAAGCAATTTAATCATGTCGGTTCAAAAGCATGATCCCCGACAATAAACGATTTTTCTATCCCTGCTACCTTAAGTTCAGAATTTAACACTACGAAAAGTAGGGATAAACGTGAATAGCAAATTAACTCCATTGTTTCCCATCAGTTCACTGGTAAGCCTGATGTTTGCCTCCCTGTTAAACCTGTTCTGCGCATCGGCACAAGCGCAGACACCAACACCGGAACGACAGCAAGAGCTGCTCCATCTGCTCAGGCAAGACTGCGGCTCCTGTCACGGTATGACTCTCAAAGGGGGCCTGGGGCCTGCGCTGTTGCCAGAAGATCTTGAACAAAAGCCCCTGGCGCTGATCAACAACGCCATACTGTTTGGCCGCCCCGGCACGGCGATGCCTCCCTGGCAAGGCATGTTAACCGAACAGGAAACCTTATGGTTAAGCCAACAACTCAAACATGGAACACACGCCCAAATGACTGAAAAGGCAGAAAAATAAATGAGCATAAACATCAAGTCAGTGAAAAAAACCTTAGCTTGCGCCCTGGTATTAACCTCAGCTTTAGCCTTACAGGCCTGCAGTCAAAATGCCATGATGCCTTCGAAATATCTGCGCGCCACCGGCGATCTCGGAGTATTGATAGAGCGCGCCACCGGCCAGGTGAAAATAGTCAACCACAGTAATAATACTGCCCTCAGCGAAATCGACGGCCTGGGAGATTTATCCCATGCCTCAATAGTCTTTTCCCGCGATGAACGTTACGCCTATGTTTTTGGCCGTGACGGCGGCCTCACCAAAGTCGATTTACTCACCGACAAAATAGCTAAACGCGTTATACAATCGGGCAACAGCATAGGCGGCGCCATCAGTCAGGACGGCAAGCTGGTCGCCGTTTCCAACTATACCCCCGGGGGCGTGAAAATCTTTAACAGCGAAACCCTGGAGCTGGTCGCGGAAATTCCCGCCTCGGTACTCACCGCCAAGCCGAAAAATAAAGACGGCAGCCCGGTGCGCTCTAAAGTGGTGGGGTTAGTCGACGCCCCCGGCCATAAATTTGTCTTCAGCTTATTTGACAGCCATGAGATCTGGGTGGCAGATATGTCCGGCCCCGAGCTCAAGCTCACTAAACATGAAGATATCGGCCTGTTTCCCTATGATGCCCTGATGAGCCCGGACGGCCGTTATTATATTGCCGGTTTATTCGGCGAAGACGGCATGGCTATGCTGGATTTATGGCATCCGGAAAAAGGCGTAAGCCGGATTTTAAAAGATTACGGTAAAGGCGATAAGAAACTGCCGGTCTATAAAATGCCGCACCTGGAAGGCTGGGCCATGACCCAAGACTTTGCCTTTGTCCCGGCCGTGGGCCAACACAAGGTACTGGTGGTCGATTTAAAAACCTGGCAACAGGTGGCGGAAATAGATGTCCACGGCCAGCCGATTTTTGTGATGGCGCAGCCGGATAACCGCCAGATCTGGGTAAACTTTGCCTACCCGTTAAACGACACCATAGAAGTTTACAATACCGAGACCTTCGAACAGGTGAAAAGCCTCAAGCCCGGGCCTGCCGTCTTACATATGGAATTTACGCCAAGGGGCGAAAATGTCTGGATGTCGGTGCGGGATAATAATGAAGTTCAGATCTATGACACCCAAACCCAGGAGTTGTTATCGACCATGAAGGCAAAAAGCCCGAGCGGTATTTTCTTTACCAGCCGTGCCCACCAGATAGGGCTGTGATCATGACATTATCGTTATTACAGCAACAACTGATCAATGAGTGGCAAAAAGGTTTTCCCCTGACCTCATCTCCTTATGCCCAACTGGCTAAGGAGCTGGGCAGCAGCGAAACCGAAGTGCTTGAAGCGCTCAAAGCGCTGGAGCAGGCGGATATCCTTTCCCGCCTCGGCGCGGTATTCGATCATAAAAAGGCCGGCGCCAGCACCCTGGCCGCGCTGATGGTACCCCAAGAAGACCTGGAATATGTTGCACAGATAGTCAATAAATTTGAGCAGGTCAACCATAACTATGCCCGCGAGCATGATTATAACCTCTGGTTTGTGGTCACCGCCGCCGATGACTTTACCCTGCAACGGGTATTAACCCGCATTGAGCAGTTAACCGGACTGGAAGTTTTAGTCTTGCCGATGGAAAAAGCCTTTCATATCGACCTGTCGTTTCACATTGATTTTGACAGCAAACCAGCACTTGCCCGGGTGAGTTAACATGATGCAGACAAGATTATCTAAACCACAAGAACCGATAAACCCGGCGGCTTTGTCCATGCCGTCAGCAACAACAGAGGTAGCACCGGACAGCGAAGCTTTAAACCAGGAGCAACAAAGGGAGTTAAGGGTTTACCTGGAACAGGGTTTGCCCCTGAGCCCCCGCCCCTACCAGGAAATTGCCGCCAGACTTAACACCAGTGAAACCCAAGTGCTCGAGCAAATTCGTCACTGGCAGCAACAAAGCCTGATCCGCCGCCTTGGTCTGGTGGTTAAACACCGACAACTGGGTTATTGCGCCAATGCCATGGTGGTATGGGATATCAGAGACCAAGACGTCAACCGCATTGCCGGGCAACTGTCGGCTCGCCCGGAAGTGTCTTTATGTTACCAGCGCCCGCGCCGCCTGCCCCATTGGACATATAACTTGTTTTGTATGATCCACGGCAAAGACAGAGAGGCCGTGCTCAAGCAAATTAACCTCTTGACCCGAGAGCTGGGGCTCAGCCATATCAACAAAGATGTGCTCTTCAGTTACAAAGCCTTTAAACAGCAAGGGGCGAGATATAGCCAAAGGAAACAGACAGATGACCGAGCTTAAAGAACAAACCCCAGGCTTGAAGCAAACAGATGATCGGCATCGGGGAGCAGCGCTCACCTTTGACCCGTTAGACAAGGCGCTGATCAATTTATTGCAACGGGGCTTGCCGGTATGTGAAAGGCCTTTTGCCAGTGTCGCCGATGCCCTTAATACCACAGAGCAAGCCGTACTTTCCCGCCTTAATAACTTATTAGAGCAAGGGGTATTGTCCCGTTTTGGTCCTATGTATGATGCCGCTTGCCTTGGCGGCGCCTTTACCCTGGCCGCCATGGCCGTCCCCGAAGCCGAGTTTGAGCAGGTTGCCGAAGCCGTTAACGGCTTTGAACAAATAGCACACAATTATCAGCGCAACCATCAACTGAATATGTGGTTTGTTATCGCCACCGAAAATGAAGCAGAAATAGCGACCGTAATCGAACAAATAGAAATCAAAACCGGGATCCCGGTATTAAATGTCCCGAAACTGGAGGAATTCTATGTCGGACTCTATTTACCCATTTAACACCCGGACATCAGAGCCCAAAAAACACAGCTCCCGGGAATTGTCTGCACTGGAGCGCCAATATGTCTTGCTGACACAAGACGGTTTACCCCTGGTGGCCCGGCCTTATCACACCCTGGCACAGCAACTTGAGATCCCGGTTGCTCAGGTCTTGGCCATGACGGAGGATTTATTGGCCCGCGGCGTTATTCGCCGGATCGCCGCCGTACCCAACCATTATAAATTAGGTTACCGCTTTAACGGCATGACGGTATGGGATGTCAGGGACGACGCGGCACGTGAATTTGGCGAGGCGGTGGGCAAACTCGACTTTGTCAGCCACTGCTACCTCAGGCCCAGACACCTGCCCCACTGGAATTATAACCTGTTTGCCATGGTGCATGGCCGCAGCGAAAGCGATATCGAGCAGTACCGGGCGCAAATAAAACAGCTGCTGGCCGAAGTGCTGCAGCACCATCCGGCGGATGAAAACCAGCCGACGAATGGTTTAAAGAGCAACGACATGCTCACCAGTACCCGTATCCTGAAAAAAACCGGTTTACGCCTGAAAAAGCAAGCACAAAAAAAACCGGTTGACCAGCCGTGAAAAACAACGGAGATTAATTATGTTCAGAATTTCCCAGTTACTAAAAACCTTAACCCATGATATGCCGGTCGCCCCGAAGCGTAATATGCCGGGACCCGTGGTGATCTGGAATTTGATCCGCCGCTGCAACCTAAGTTGCCGCCATTGTTATTCAACCTCTTTAGACATAGATTTTAAAGACGAACTTTCCACCGGGCAAATCAAGGCCACCATAGACGATTTAAAAGTGGCCCATGTGCCGGTATTGATCCTCTCAGGCGGCGAGCCGCTGTTGCGTCCGGATATCTTTGAAATCAGCGACTATGCCAAAAGCAAGGGCTTTTATCTGGCCCTGTCCACCAACGGCACCTTGATCAATGAAGACAATATCGATGCCATCAAAGCCGCCGATTATCAGTATGTCGGGATCAGCATCGACGGCCTGGAAAGCTTCCACGACCATTTCCGCCGCCAAATCGGCAGCTACAAAAGCTCAATGAAAGCAATAGAGCTGTGCAAGCAGGCCGGTATCAAGGTCGGCATGCGTTTATGCCTGACCAAAGATAACTTTGACGACCTGTCGGCACTGCTCGATATCATGGAAAAAAAAGGCGTGGATAAATTTTACCTGTCCCACTTGAACTATTCCGGGCGCGGCAAACGCAGCGCGCAAAATGATGCCATGTTCAAGATGACCAAAGATGCGATGGAAATCCTGTTTGAACGGGCCTGGTCGCATATCGAGCAGGGCATAGACAGTGACTTTGTCACCGGCAATAACGATGCCGACGGCCCGTTTTTACTGCAATGGGCACAAAAGAAATTCGGTAATGTCCATCCGCAGCGGGTGGAAAACTTACGGCAAAAGCTGATCCAGTGGGGCGGCAATGCTTCCGGAGTCAATGTCGCCAATATCGACAATACCGGTACCGTGCACCCGGATACTTACTGGTGGGATCATGCCCTGGGCAATGTTAAAACCGGCAAATTCTCCGAGATCTGGAAAAATACCCAAGACCCGTTAATGTTGGGTTTTCGCCAAAGCCCGCGCCCGGTAAAAGGCCGCTGTGCCCGTTGCCAATACCTTAATATCTGCGGCGGCAATACCCGCACCCGGGCCTTTGCCCAAACCCGGGATCCCTGGGCGGAAGATCCCGGTTGTTACCTGGAAGACCTGGAAATAGGGCTTGAGGCTAAGTCCGTAGCCAATAAGCAAATCCCTGTAGTAGTAGTTTAAAAAAGCGAGTGTGAGCAAGATGACGATATTAAATAAAAAAATCAGCCAAACCCCTTTTAACGGCGGGGAAGTCGCCCTGGTAGGCTCAGGCCCCGGCGATCCGGAATTATTAACCTTAAGAGCCCTGAGATTTATCGAGCAGGCAGAGGTCACCGTTTATGACCGCCTGGTCAGCGAAGAAATTATGGCCCTGCTGCCACAGGAAAATGAAAAATATTATGTCGGCAAAGAGCAAGCCAAACATTGCGTGCCCCAGGATAAAATCAATGAGCTCCTGCTCGACCTTGCCAGGCAAGGCAAGCGGGTATTACGCCTGAAAGGCGGCGATCCCTTCATCTTTGGCCGCGGCGGTGAAGAAGCACAGTATTTACTGGAAAACGGTATCAGCTGCCATACCTGCCCCGGGATCACCGCGGCATCCGGCTGTACCACCTATGCCGGCATCCCCCTCACCCACCGCGGCGTCGCCCAGGGCTGTACCTTTATCACCGGCCATATGCAAAATAACGGTCAGCTTAACCTGCCGTGGCAAAGCCTGGCCTGCGACAGCCAGACCATAGTCTTTTATATGGGCATCAATACCCTGCCCGTTATCACCGAGCAGCTGATCAAACACGGCAGAAGAGCAGACACCCCGGTTGCCCTGATCCGAAAAGGCACCCGGGAGGATCAGGAAGTCTACCGCGGCATATTAAGCACCCTGCCACAGTTGGCGCAAAAACATAAGATCACCCCGCCAACCCTGATCATCATCGGCGATGTCGTCAATGAATTAACCAGCGAAGCTGTCAGCATCCCCGGTTTTTTATCGGCAGATGAGTATGCAGCACGCCTGGACAATGCCGACCTGGTGAAATACGCCTGATCTGAGCGGGCTCACAGTCACAGCACTAAGGCCGTTCGCGGCCTTTTTCGCGACGGATATTGCTGACAGCCCCGCGCGATGGCACAGCTCACAGGCAAAAAACATCAACGTTTACAGCCCTGTACCAGCAGCATGATGAGCTTTATCAGCGATCGGGGAAAATAGTACTGAGGTTAAAAAAGAATTAAAACAGGAGAATTTGACCGTCTTACCCGCAAAAAAGCCGGCAATACCGATTTGCACGTAAAATCAGAAAATTAAATCAGCAGACAAGCTGTTCAGGGAAAGATACCCCGGGTCGGGGAAACCGGACCCGGTGCATACCAGAGATTAATTGGCTTTAGCGGCCTGTTCTTCAGTGACCATTTCATATTCATAATGAAAAGCCCTGTGTGGACGGCCTGAATCACCGATGATCTCAACCGTAGTTGATCTTGGACCAACCAGAACGGCGTCAAACTCTTTACCCTTTACGCAGCCGTCTTCTGCACCACCAAAAATATCGCAAGTTAATTTAATTCGCATAGCTTCTTTTCAATTAGATAACAACAGATAGCTGACAATTATATCACAGATATGCCTGCAACGAAAAGGGGCTAAAAACGAGATTTATTGATCTGCTCCCGGGGAAACAGCAATAACCATAAATAATTTAAAGTATATTTTTCCTGATCTTAGCGCTTAACGGCTGGTTTTTACTGAAAGAGCAAAAAGAACTGGCAATAACGACTCAATAACACGGCTCAAAAAATACATTCGCTGCATCTATTGCCATTGCCGGCAAATAGCCCTTCGTCATCGCCAAATATCGTTATACACTAACAACCGATAACCGAGCCTGTCAGGCAATCCAATAACTAGCTAGGACCTATTTATCTTTGGAGGGGATTAAGATTAAGATAATTCACGGCCAAAGATAAACAGCCCCTGAAATGAAGTGATAAAGCCAAAATGAAAATAACAAACTCACAACGCCTCAAGTTTGCATTGATGACCAGCGACGATGCCCAACTCTTGTTTGAACTGGATCAGGATGTAGAGGTGATGCGCTACATCAACGGCGGTAAAGTCAGCACCATGCAGGAAATCAGGGAAGTCTACGTTCCCAGAATGCAAAGTTATACCAATGAATCACAAGGTTGGGGCCTGTGGAAGGTTGAGATCACACAAACAAATGAATTTATCGGCTGGGTGTTAGTACGGCCGATGGAATTTTTTACCGACTACCCGCAAAATGACAACCTGGAACTGGGCTGGCGTTTTATGCAAAAAGCCTGGGGCAAAGGTTATGCAACCGAAGCCGCACTGAGTATTACCCAGGCCATAGCCGAGCAAACATCAGTCAAATACTTTAGCGCTGTTGCCATGGAAGACAATGCCGGCTCCATTAATATCATGAAAAAACTGGGCATGGAATTCCTTAAAAAAGAGCTGCACAAGGATCCCTTAGGCGATATGGAAGCCGTCTATTACCAGTGTGATGCCAGGTAAGCCCCAGCTTCAAGTAATAACTTCCAGATATCAAACGTTTAATTTTAAACCTTACCCTTTGGTTTAAGAAGCAATCGCCTCATCCCCTGCCCGGGCTTTGTTCTGCCCGCTCAGGGGAAAATCAGTGCCGGTATTCCCGGACAGCATTCGCAGTTATTTCAACTATAATTTCATCAAAGCTGCAAGGCATCGGCTTTGGATTTTAACCCCCTCTCCCCTTGCAAACATTTGCCTTTTGGAGATGTATGATGAAAATACAAAATAAGCGCATCGTGATCTGTTGTGACGGTACCTGGAATACCCCGGATAAGCCCACCAATGTTGTCAAGATCGTTCGCTCCCTCACCCCCTATGGCAAGGATGGCAAAAACCAGGTGGTTTTTTATGATCAGGGCGTGGGCACCTACAATGCCTCAGATCGCATGATGGGCATATTCGGTAAAGGTATCGGGCAAAACATTATCGATGCCTATCGTTTTATTGCCCACAACTACCAGGAAGGAGATGACATCTACTGCTTCGGCTTCAGCCGCGGCGCCTATACCGTCAGGGCCCTTGGCGGCATGCTGCATACGGTTGGCTTATTGCCTAAAGACGAGCTGCATACCCTGCCCCGGGCCTATAAGTATTACCGCACCCCACCCCACAAACGGGAATACCAGCGCTATTCCCACTATCCTAAGCCGGAAATAGCAGTCATGGCGGTATGGGATACGGTCGGGGCCTTGGGCGTGCCAATTCCTTTCCTGGGTCAATTAACCAAACCCTGGGTAGGATTTTTTGACACCCGCTTGACGCCGGAAATCAAACACGCCTACCAGGCGCTGGCCATCGATGAAAAGAGGCCCCCTTTCAAACCGGCTTTGTGGACCGGAAGCAGCCATCCGGGGCAGACGGTTGAACAGGTATGGTTTTCCGGCTGCCATAGTGATATTGGCGGCGGCTATGATGAGTCCAGTTTATCGGATATCAGCTTGTTGTGGATGATCCAGAAAGTTGCCTTGTTAGGACTGGATTTTGACCAGAGCTATCTCAAAGACAAATCAAAAGTCGATGCCAATGTCTGTGGGCGCATGCATGACTCCTACAGCCTGCCTTACCGGTTAATGGAGCGCCTCGGCGCCAAAGCAGAAACCCGCTCCCTCGAAGGAGAGCTTGATTATCCCGCCATTAATGTCTCTATTCATGAAAGCGTGCTTGAGCGACTCAAAAAAGTCGAAGACTACCAGCCGGAAAATCTGCATGAAAGCTGGTCTTTTGCCCGCAACGACGAAAGGCGGCACTTCTCCCGCATCATCACCAGCCAGCTCACCGGAGAAATCCAAATAGATCAGCAACAAACCCCTTGCAAAATATTGGATTATTCTCCTTTAGGCGGCGCCCGGGTGCAATGTGACAATGAATTGGATAAGCTGGAGAAGATCACCATAAGCTCGGCAAAATTTGCCAAAACCCTGGCGACCTGCGCCTGGAAAAAAGACAATATCTACGGTCTGAATTTCGCAGCATAATTTACGAGATGTTAAGCAAAAGTTGGCCTGTGCCTTAAGAACAGCATTTGCAAGATCAGTAGCTTAACGCTTTTATCCCGCCAGGGGCCAAGAACAAATCAACCCTGTCAAAAGCCCCACGGACGGGACAAAGTTGACAACGCAAGCGCCGCAACCACTCGCGACGCTTGCAAAAAGCAGCTTACTTGGCCATTAACTGCTTGACAAGTTCCTGTCCCAACTCGGCATTTTCAGAAGACCCTTCAAGGGCATTACGGGTATCCTGAATAAGTTGCTGCATATTATCTTTAATGGTTTCCGAGTCACTTAGCTGATGTTGTACCTGGGCGATGGTGGACTCCACCAGGCTAGAGCTCGACGTCGACAAGGCCACTAATGATTGCAGGTTTTCCATGGTGGTACCGGCAATCTCGACACTCGAATCAATAATACCCGAAACTTGCTTTTGCTTATCGATAATAGAAGAGGAAATATCCATGATGTTTTTCATTTCATTTTGGATCTGATCCGCCGACTGGTTGGCGGTATTAGCCAGGGAGCGCACTTCATCTGCCACCACGGCAAAACCCCGGCCATGCTCGCCTGCACGTGCCGCTTCAATCGCCGCATTTAAAGCCAATAAATTGGTTTGATCGGCAATACCTTTAATGGACTCCACCAATTGCCCGATATTTTTATTGTTTTCATCCAGGCTCACCAATAATTCGGTAAATTCCCGAATATATTGTGCCGAGGTCATCACATTCTGACTAAGATCTTCAAGCTGTTTAATGCCCTGTTCAGAAGTTTCTGCGGTATCTTTTGCTGATTTGAAAGAATCATGGGAGGTTTGTTCAATGCTTTCGGACTGTTCAATAAAGGACTGGATCAGCTGATAGTTATCTTCAACTTGTGCCAGGCGGTTCGACGAAGCCTGGTTGACCTTTTGCGCATTGTCGGTGATCTGCCGGGCAATATCTAAGGCGCCGCTTTGTTCAAGTTGCTCAACTAACTGCGCTTTGGCCATCAAATCGGCTAATTCATCTTTCGCGATCAAGGCCTGATCGGCGGGAATATTATTACTGTTAAATAGATTAAACATTAGAAAGCCTTATAAGTTAATAAGTTGAGTTATTTATTTTCCAAGTTCATCATAGTATCTACACTGGCATAGGTGGAGACGCAATAAGGAACACAGTAGGTCAGCAGGATTTGGATATAGTTGCCCAATGCCAACTGCCCTGAAAGGAAAACATCCAGTTGGTTTATCATCACTAAGATAGTGCCGACAATTAATGCGACCTTTAAAGAACGTGTTATCACTTTGGCTCTCGTTGCCAGATGAAACCAATGTATGAAGCTACTGCCGGAAGTTTTCATAAACATCGCATAAAGTTAAAGTAAACATTCAGACCAAGGGAACCACGAGTATAGAGAAAAATATCTGCCGGCTCACCAAATAAATCGCTGTTTCGTAAAAATATTATTTTCTTCCTCTGGAGTGATAAAATCAATTGCCGCAGTTTTTATCACTTTTTCACCGCCTGCATATGCCGGATAGCAGTAAACAAATTTTGCAATATCACGGGCAATAAAAGCCAGCATCCCAATAATTTTAGCTGGTTTTCACTGTCCGGGCAGAGCAAATCAGACTTGATTTGCTGATGGTGCAACAAAAGGGATAGAAAATGCGCTAGCTGGCGATGGCAGAGTTCGGGTTTATCTACCAGTATTTTTATGCTAACCGGGGAGTTTTTGGCAGCAAGCGCCTGACGGTAAAGAAAAAATACCGCAAATAAGAGAAGTCGAAACCGGTACAGCCATGATGTCTCAAACAGTCTTAAGAAGGGAAACTTTAGCGCATAACCTTAAGTTATGCGCCTAAAGAAGGTCAGCAGAAGAGGCTTCCTTGCTCCGCCATAGCCAGTATCGCTATTCGTTGGAGCGATAAAACCTGAACTATTTATCGCCGTTAATGCTTAATGCCATGGCTTCTGCCACTTTTATGCCGTCAATGGCGGCAGACATGATGCCCCCGGCATAACCGGCTCCTTCTCCTGCGGGGAAAAGTCCACGGGTGTTGAGGCTCTGCAAGCTATCGTCACGTTTGATACAGATAGGGGAAGAAGTCCGGGTTTCCACGCCGGTCAGGGTAGCTTCATCCATGGCAAAACCTTTGATCTTGCGGTTAAAAGCCGGTAAAGCTTCACGGATGGCATCGATACAATAACCAGGTAAAACACCCGACAGGTCCGTTAACTTGATACCGGGTTTATAGGAAGGTTCAACCTCCCCTAAAGCCTCTGAAGATTCGCCTTTAAGGAAATCTCCCACCAACTGCGCCGGCGCGTCATAATTTTCACCACCAAGCTTAAAGGCAGCGCTTTCCAGTTTGCGCTGAAAGTCTATACCCGCCAGCGGGTGTCCCGGATAGTCTGAAGGGTCAATACCGACAACTATGGCGCTGTTGGCATTCATTTCGTTGCGGGAATACTGGCTCATGCCATTGGTGACGACACGGTTTTCTTCGGAAGTCGCCGCAACAACAGTGCCCCCCGGGCACATACAGAAACTATACACTGAGCGGCCATTGTTACAGTGATGCACCAGCTTATAATCGGCAGCCCCCAAGGTGGGATGACCAGCAAATTCGCCATAATAATTCTTATCTATCAGGGATTGCTTGTGTTCTACCCGAAAACCCACAGAAAACGGTTTAGCTTCAACATAAACCCCCTTGTCGTGGATCATCTCAAAGGTATCCCGGGCACTATGCCCTATGGCCAGGGCAATATGTTTTGACTTAATCTGCGATCCGTCCGCCAAGGTCAAGCCGGTTACCTGGCCATCTTCCAGGTGCAGATCATCCACCCGGGCACCGAAACGGATTTCACCGCCCAGGGCGATAATTTTGGCACGCATTTTTTCCACCATAGACACCAGTTTAAAAGTACCGATATGGGGTTTACTGACATAGAGAATTTCTGCGGGCGCACCGGCGTCAACAAATTCATTTAACACTTTGCGGCTGTAGTGCTTTTTATCTTTGATTTGCGTTGACAGCTTGCCGTCGGAGAAAGTACCGGCTCCGCCTTCGCCGTACTGTACGTTGGACTCAGTATTAAGCTGTTTCTTACGCCAGAAACCAAAAGTATCTTTGGTGCGCTCGCGCACTTCTTTACCCCGATCGAGAATAATAGGTTTATAACCCATTTCCGCTAAAATCAGGCCAACAAAGATACCGCAGGGGCCAAAGCCCACCACCACAGGGCGCTCTTGCAGATCTTCGCTTGCCTGTGCGACAAACTTATACGCCATATCCGGTGTTTTTCTGATGTTCGGATCCCAGTCAAACTTTGCCAGCAACTCATCGTCAATCGTGGTTTCCACATCCAGGGTGTACATCAGAAAAATCGATTTTTTATTCCTGGCATCTATCCCGCGGCGAAAAACGGTGGTGTTGACCAGTTGCTCCGGGCTGATTTTCAGGCAGGATAAAACCTGGGCATCCAATGCTTCCTGGCTATGCTCTAAGGGTAATTTGATGTTCGATATTCGTATCATCCGGGAATTCCAGTCATGTAAATCTTATCTTTGCTAAGCTGGGCAGGCCTGTTTGTCTCGGGCAATTTTTACAGCTTAAGTCGTACAGATCCACCCGGCGTATATTTTCGGCTAAGCTGATACTCAATGTCACACTTGTGTGCTATTTAGAGATAACTCAGGGCACACAGGACGGGCAAATAGCCGACGAACAGGTTAACAGCGGGGATCCGGGGCGCATTCTACTGCAAAAGCGCCGTTTGCGGAAATACTTTTCGCCCGGGCCTTATATGCCCGGCATGAATAATTTTATCATAGGCATTGAAATTACCCCGATAACGGGTATGATCTCGCCGCCTAAGCGGATAGTGGATAACTTGTCAGTTTAAACGGCGGAGTTGGCGGAGAAAATCATGGCGTTTGTAGTAACAGATAATTGTATAAAATGTAAATATACCGACTGTGTTGCGGTCTGTCCCGTGGATGCCTTTCACCAGGGGCCTAATTTTTTAGCCATCAACCCCAATGTCTGTATCGATTGCGAGTTATGTGTGCCGGAATGCCCCGCCGAGGCCATTTTCCAGGAAGAAGCCCTGCCACAAGGCCAGGAACAATTCCTACAGTTAAATGAAGAGCTGAGTGAGATCTGGCCGGTGATCACCGAAGTGATTCCGCCGCCTGAAGATGCCGACAAGTTCAACGGTATCGCCAATAAATTGCCGCAGCTGATGGTATGATCCCCTGTGCTTAAGATAACCCTTGCATCGGCGTCAACCCGAGAATTTTTGCCAGGAGCATGCCTTTTTCCGTTAATTGCGCCTGGTTGAGTTCAAAAGTCATGGGAAGCTCCTTTTCTCGGTCTTGAGCAAAGACTGGGATAAAATTACGAAAATTTAAGCTTGTTAGCAGAATTAGATAGACTCTATCGCGCTGCCCGGGTAAACCCGAAGGAAATTCAAGCATTAATCAGCTTCCCCTTAAACGATAATGCCCACAGATACCGCCTGGCGTCCGGGAGAGCCCGCAAAAATACCGCTATTGGCGCCAGGCTGCTGACAAACATCTGATTGTGCTTAATACTAATTTATCTGTACCGAGCCCCCTTTGATGCGGTTGGCAAATTGCGCCCGGCTTAACAGGTTGGTACCGCTCAGCAAAATTTTGCCATTTTTTTTCAAGGTGATGCTTGCCTCGCCACATTTTAATACCAGTTCATTTTTTGCCGTTAATACCAGCCGTTTGTCGTCAAGCTTTAATTCGAGCGGTTTATGCTGCCCTTTAGACACCTCAGCCGGCTCAGTGCTTAGTTCCCTGCCTGATTCTTCACTTAGTTCAGGGCGGTGAAGTTCAAGCAAAGGCCCAATAATCACAGGTTTGAGGGGATCGCCGCCGGTAAACAGCAATGCCAGTTTCTTTCCCAAGTGCTGATGTTCAAGCAGCACAGTTGTTTGGGCAGTCACCGGCTCCTCGGTGGGGTTTTCGCCATAAACGACCAAAGGCTTATCATCGGACGAGAAGCCGACCAATACGCCGATGACCACACCGTGTAAGGCTTGCTTTTGCCCTTTTTCATTGATCAACTCTTGCATCTTTGCCTCCGTAAGCACGGCTACAGGCCGGTTAATTTTGGGTGATTTTAGCCCCTTTGATAACAACATTGCCGCCAGCCTTAATATTGACTTTACCGCTGGCATCCAGGGTAATATTCTTACCCTTAACCGTGATATCGCCATTTTTTTTCATCACAAGTTTTGCATCGCCGGTAACCACGGCAATTTCATCACCGGCAGAAATGACAATTCTTTTCTCAACCTGCTGCTGGTAGTCTTTGCCGACGCTTAGTTTCTGGCTTTTTTCATAGTGTTCAATGACCTCTCCAGACACCGTCACAGACTTATCCTTGTCCACGCTTTCTGTCAAATTTTTACCCACGGTTAAGGTTCGGTTGGCGCCTATAGTAATGGTTTCATTTTTGTCGATATTTTCATTATTATCTTTCGCTACGCTTAAACTACGGTTTTCCCCGATACTGACACTTTCATTTTTTGCCACCGATTCGCTGCGGTTATTGCCTATGGTGATAGTCTCATCGTTGCCGACACTTTCACTACGGTCATTACCTATGGTAACCGTTTCATCATGGTCAATATTCTTTTCCATGTCATGCTGGCCGTGCAGCAAAATAAGCTCGCTGTCTTTACTGTCATCAAACATCAAAGTGTTGTCGCCGCTGCCTTTGGGGGTACTGCGGGATTTTAAACCGCTCACCATAGCCTTTGCCGGCAGGGAATTCGGGCTTTTATTTTGACCGTTATAGACCCTGCCGGTAATAATCGGCCGGTCGGGATCTCCGCCGAGAAATTCAACGATAACTTCCTCGCCGATGCGGGGAATGTCGATACCACCAAAGCCGCTGCCGGCATGTACCTGGGATACCCGGATCCAGCAAGAGCTGTTCTCGTCATTTGCTCCCTGACGATCCCAATGAAATTGCACTTTTACCCGGCCTAATTCGTCGGTCCAGATCTCTTCACCGCTTTTCCCCACCACCACGGCCGTTTGCGGGCCATACATAATAGGTTTTTTTACCTTGATATCCGGGCGAAAAGTGGTATCAGCCGGGATCGCCATAAACTGGCAGCGATAAACATCTTGCCCTTCATCGGCGCTGTCGGCTTTAAAATCATCATTTTCTATGGCTAAGGTCGCAGAAACCGCAAGGTAATCGCGGTTTTGCTGCTCCCTGAAATACTCGGTTAAGTTAAAAACACTGCCGGCGGTGAGCAGCCTGTGATTGCTGGCACCGGATACGGTTTCAAAACGCTTGTTTTCGCTTTCCATCAGCAAACGGGTATAGTTATCCCCCAAAGATCTTTGCTGGTATTTCCCCGGATAACGAAAACGTTCAAATGCCGATAATGACGGCAAAACCGGGTCACTGGCCAGGGTTTCGAGATTTTTTACCGGCGAGTGATAGTCATAATCGGTTCTTCTGATCCCGCCGCTGCACACTTTTTTATGCTGCTGCCATTGCTCAATAAAGGCACTTTGTCGCTGCTGGCGGCGATATTCGGTTGCCCGGTAATGTATATCGCCAATTTTCTCCAGCGAGCTGTTCTCGTCCACCAGCACCAGAATATGATTATTTTCACTGTGTTTAAAAAAATAAAAGATCCCTTCCTGCGCCAGCAAGCGCGAGATAAAATCAAAATCGCTTTCATTAAACTGCACCACATAATCTTTGGCGGGATATGAACCGCTCAAATGATCTTCAACATCGGAAAACCCCAGTTCATCAAACACCGTTTTAATGATCTGCGGGTAACTTTGTTTTTGGAAAATACGGCAATTTTCACTGAGATTCAGCAGCCAGAGCCAGGGACGAATTTCGGCAAAATACCTGAACTGATCGCCATATGGCTCCATTTGATAAAATTCAGTCACATAACCATTGATATAACGCGGGCTGCCGTCGGCGGTGGCAATCGAGACCGTGACACTTTTCGCCAGCAACTCATCACTGTTGATGCTGTTATCTTCACTGAAAAGTTCTAATTTATAATGGAAAGGGGCGGCTAAGGCTTCAACGCCCTGCAACTTATATAATAAAAGTTTATCGGCCGCCAACGGGGTGCTGATGGCAAACTGCCGCTTGCTTTGAGTCGCCAAAATACTGTCCTTTATTTACCGGTGGCTTAAAACCCGGGAGATCTCTGTATTAATTATTGGAGTTTTTCTCCAGCAATGCCATTTTCGATTTTAAAACCGCCAGTTCCGGCCTTGACGGCGCCAGCTTGGCCAGACGGTCATAAAATACCCGGGCTTTTGTTAACTCCCCCTGGTTCAGGTATCCGTCCGCCATGCTCACCAACTGTTTATAGATACGGTCCAGACCTTTTTTTGCCAGCGCATTTTCCGGATCTATCGCCAATACCTGCTGATAAAAATAATGGGCGCTGTTATTCCAGGGTAAGGTAAGGTTACCGCTTTTGGCCCGCGCCTTGGCTTTTTGAATTTTATCGGGAATCGAAGCCCGCAAACTGGCCTGTCTTTCATCCCATTGCGCCTGGGCAAATTCAAGATCTTGGTATAGCTTGATAAACCCGGGATCTTTTTCAAGATAAGGCGCCAGGCTTGCCATTTTTTTCCGTGTCAGGGTCAAGCGGTTACGCTTTATGTCTTTTGACAGCAAGTTAAACAGCTCGGCTTTGACCACCTGATATCCGCCGCTTGCCTTTTCATGCTCCGGCGATACTTGTAACAGCCGGGCATAGGCCAAAGTAGCCTCAAGCCATAATGCCTTTTGACTTGCCCCCTCGGCTTCTGCCAAAAGCAGCTTGCTGGTATGTAATTTATCTTTTTCAGCGATTTCATCTTGTATCTGGTTAAACAGGTTAACCGCCAGCGGATTATCGGGATTTAAAGTGATCGCCCGCTCCAGTGCCGTTAGCACCACAGGGTAATTTTCAGCGGCGCTGCGCTCCTGGGCAAAGGTGAGAAACAACTCGCTTAAACGCCGGTAGCCCTCAAGCGCCTGCAGCTCAAACGGCTGCTGCAATAGCACCTTACGATAAACATTCAGGGCCGAAGTTAAACGGTTAAGGTTAAGGGGATAGTACTGCAAGTCCCTCTCTCCCTGGGCCAGCAAAGCTGTTAACTGTGCCTGCGCCATAGGTTTGTTTCCACTCTGAGCCGCTTTTTCCTGCAGAGTGTTATTGAGAGCAATCACCCGCTGCTGATCACTGGCAATACGCGAGAGCCGGTAAATCGCCTGGCGGGCGCTGCTGATATCCGAGCGCTTTATCGCCTCTGTCGCCTGCTGCTCTAGCGCTGTGACAATGGCATCAAGTCCCTTAACAGCGCTGACATTATCCTGCTCAAGCTCCAGTACCATAACATAAAGAAAATAGGCGCTGAGTCCGGCTTCGGCATAATAATTCTTTTGCTCGAAAGCACTTTTTGCCTGTTGCAGATAACGTTCGGCCTGTCTGGCCTTAAGCGCTGCTTTTTGCTGTGCCAAAATAGCATTATCGGCATAGCCGTCAATACCGGCATCAAGGGAGCGGACCTTGGGATGATCCGGCATCAAGGCACGGGCAATTGCCAGGAGCTGCTTCGCTTGTTCAAGAGCGCGTTCCCGGACAAACATCTTGCCGCTGTCGACGGCTTTATGGAAAATCACCGCTTTAAGGGTGTCTACCTCCTGGTTTTCCGGTTGCAGGCTTGCCAGCTGCTGCTGTTTTGCCAGCAGGTTTTCAATTTGCGCCGCGCTGAGCTTTTCAACCTTTAATCCTTTACTAATTTGTGCCATTAAGGTACGGATTTTTTCCCGTGTTTGCTGTTGTCCGTGTACCTGCCGCTCAAGGGCATCCAACTGGCGGGTAAAAGCATTCAACTGGGGATGTTCACTGTCTATGCTCGCCAAATCCTGCAAAAGGGCGCTCGCTTTTGCAGCTCGACGGCTTGCCAGCAACCGGGACAACTGCCCCTCCATGCCCTTAATGCTTTGATCCAGCCCCTGCCTGGCCGGTAAGTTTGTGCTATCGTGTTGTAAAATCTTGGCAAATGCATCCGCCGCCTGTGTATATTCCAGATGACTCAACGCCAGCTCTGCCCGGCTAAACAGCTGCTGTTGAGCAACTTGTAATTTAACATCCTCTTCTTGTTCACCGATAAACGGCAGCAACAGCATCCATGAAATAAGAACGACCGGTACCGCCACCATAAACATATTTTTTATCCGGGGAAATGCCGGAGCCTGCTGACACTTAACAGATAAGTTTTTCCCCCACTGGGTTATTTGGCGTAAAGACTTGCTGAGCGACTTTATTAACCGGACACAATAATCCCGGGTTTGTTTCACCGGTAAATGGGCAACTTTATCCTTGAGCACGGCATAATACTTGGCGATATAACGACCGGACTTTCCGGCATAAACGGTCACTTTTTCCTGCATCAACGACATAAAAGCAGAAATATTAACGGTTTTGTGCTGCTCGGCCATTTGCCGTTTGTTTAACGCACTGTTCAATTCGCTACGGGAATAGACCACAGTGTCCTGGTGCTCTTCCTCGGCCAGGGCCTTAAGGGCCTCATACATGTCGAGTCCGCTGGCATACCTGTCCCCGGGTTTTTTCGCCATGGCCGTATTTAAAAACGTCTGATAACGCTCAAATTTTTTCGGTAATAGCGGGATAGCCTCATTTAAGTGCTTAATCGCGGTACCGACAGGCGTAGTGGCTTCATAGGGGACTTTTTTGGTAAGCATTTCATAAAAGACCACTCCCAGGCTATATAAATCGGAGCGCCCGTCAAGTTCATCCCCCATCGCCTGCTCCGGGCTCATGTATTTTGGGGTGCCCATCACACTGCCGGCAATGGTCATATTGGTCTTAGAGTCTTCCCGGCGGGCAATGCCAAAATCTGCCAGGGCAAAACTACCGTTTTCACGGATCAAAATATTGCTGGGTTTAATATCCCGGTGAATAACCCCTTTGCTGTGGGAAAAGTCCAGGGCAAGCGCCATTTCACCGATACATTGGTGCGCCAGCTTAAGATCTAAGTCATTATGGATAATGCCGGCAAGATCACCGCCAGAAATGTATTCCATGGATAAAAAATTGTGATCATTGATATGGCCGACGTCATAAACCTGAATAATATTCGGGTGCATCAATTTGGCAGAGATTTTGGCTTCACGGACAAAACGCTCGCTGAAACTTTGATCAGCATTTAAGCTTTCATCCATTATTTTTAAAGCGACTTCACGATCCAGGTTAATATGTCTCGCCTTATAGACGGACGCCATGCCCCCCTTCCCTAGCAATTCCATGATTTCGTAGCCGGGTATTGCAATTTCCGACATAATTTTACCTTTGCCAGTTAGCCATAGCTCCTTATCCTGAACGTATTCATCAATCGTCTGCTAGCAAAATTCCCTGTTTGAAACCGGCGATTAAAGCCCGTCAGTGTGCACCGGCCCCCTTGGCCCCGCCAAGGTCAATAGCACAGGAGGAATGTAGAAAAAGTACTATAAAGCCCCGTTAGCCCGTAAAATATAGCAGTTAGATTTTCCGCTGCCCAGTTTCTGCCCAAATCAATTTCAATCAAGGTGTTGCTTAGCCTGTACTGCCATTGCATTGTGCTATATTTGAACTATGCTTACTGCGATCTATGGGCTTTGATAATGCCCTCAAGGCAAGCGTCAAAGCTCATTGGGTGTATCGTCACACTATCTCTGTCGGATAGCTTTGATCATAAATCACGTTGGCGCTCAGCATGGATTACTATCAGGTAATTACAGCAATAATCAGCAATGATTCTCCCTGTGGCAAAAGCCTCGAAGATGACCCCGGGGTAGAAGCGCTTTATTTTCAAGCCGAAGGTCAGCCAGAGCGTTTTGACGGCAACCATACCCTGCCCGCCACCCCGCCCGACTGGGCCGAAATAGAAAAAGCCGCCGCCGGTTTTTTAACACAAAGTAAAGACCTCAACCTGGTTGTTCTGCTTTGCCAGTGTGCCCTTAACCGTCAGGGGATAGCTAAATTCAGCGAATGTTTAACCGCCCTGGATACCCTGCTCAATGACCACTGGGCTGACTTGTTCCCCCCCCTGGATGACGGCGATGCCACCGAAAGGTTATCGGCATTGGCAAACCTCAACCATATCAGCAAAACGGTTGCGCCGTTAAAAAACATTCAGCTGGCTAAATCAGGGCTTTTTGGCCCTTTGTGCCTCAAGGATCTGGAAGCCCTTGAAATAACCAATACCGACGGCCTCGAAGGATTGAATGAAAGCCAGGTCAGGGCAATTTTTAAAGATACCGACCAAGCACTATTATCCCGGCTATTTGCGCAAATAACGACTTGCCCCGGGCAATTAAAAACCCTGGCGGCGAGTTTCGCCCGCCAGGATCCCCGGGGGCAGTCCCCGAATTTTGATGACTTACTTGCCGTGCTGGGAAAGATTCACCAACAGCTTGTCAAATATGCAAACCTTAGCGAAAAAAACCTTAACGCAGAAGAAGCAAGCGTTCCTGTGGGAGAGTCCGCCATGCAGACAACCATGCAAACAACCATGCAACGTTCAGCCAGCGGCAATAACGGAACAATCTCTTGCCGGGCCGATGTTGAACAGGCCATAGACAATATCTGCGATTATTTTCAACAGCATGAACCCTCCAGTCCGGTTCCTTTATTGTTAAAAAGAGCAAAGACTCTGATTAATAAAGATTTTATGCAAATAATGAATGATCTCGCCCCCAATGGTGCCGATCAGGTCAAAGCCCTTGCCGGCATAACTGAGCAAGATTAAGGAGAAAACAGGTGTCAAACAGCGGTCAGAAATTTATTGGTAGAAACCGGGCCCCCCGGGTGCAAATTGAATACGATGTCGAACTTTACGGCGCCGAAAAGAAAGTTCAGATCCCGTTTGTAATGGGGGTCCTGGCAGACTTAAGCGGCAAGCCGGAAGAAGCACTGCCGGCAATCTCAGAGCGCAAGGCCCTGGAAATCGATGTCGATAACTTCGATGACAGGTTAAAGTCGGTCAAACCCAGGGTAGCATTTCGCGTGCCCAATACCATGACTGGCGAAGGGGAGCTCAGTGTCGATGTCTCTTTTGAAAGTATGGATGACTTTTCGCCGGCGGCCATTGCCGCAAAGGTCGACGGCTTAAAAGACTTATTCAAGGCCAGGCAACAATTGGCCAACCTTATTACCTATATGGACGGTAAAGAAGGTGCGGAAGAGCTGATCCAAAAAGCCATTGCCGATCCGGCCCTGCTCGAGGCCTTGATTTCTGCCCCGAAAGCAGATGCACAAGAGGAAAACCAAGATGACTGATGCAAAAGAATCGCTGCAGGGAGAAGGCGAAGTCCTGACTTCGGATACCTTTTCCCAGTTATTGCAAAAAGAATTTAAACCTAAATCCGATCGGGCCAGGGAAGAAGTCGAAAATGCCGTACAAACCCTGGCGCAATATGCCCTGAAGGACATACAGCTGATCAGCGAAGATACGGTGCGTTCGATAGAAGCCATAATCAGTGCCTTAGACGAGAAAATGAAAACCCAGCTAGATGCCGTTATGCACCATGATGATTTGCAAAAACTCGAAGGCACTTGGCGCGGATTGCATTACCTGATCAATAACACAGAAACCGACGAGTTTCTCAAAATTCGGGTGATGAATGTCAATAAGCTGGAGCTGGGCAAAAACCTGAAGAAATTTGCCGGTACCGCCTGGGATCAAAGCCCAGTCTTTAAAAAACTCTATGAAGAAGAATACGGCCAGTTCGGCGGCGAACCATACGGCTGTCTGGTGGGGGATTATTATTTCGATAACAGTCCAGGCGATGTCAAAATGCTGGCCAATATTGCCAAAGTCAGCGCCGCCTGCCACGCCCCTTTTATCGGTGCGGCATCACCGAAAATGCTGCAAATGGATACCTGGTCAGAGCTGACCAATCCCAGGGATCTGACGAAAATCATGTCGACCCCGGATTATGCCCCCTATAATTCCCTGCGCGAGTCTGACGATGCCAAATATATTGCCCTGGCCATGCCCAGGGTTTTAGCCAGACTGCCCTACGGGGCCGATACCGAACCGGTGGAAGAATTCGATTATGAAGAAGACAGCTCAGGGGCCGACTCCAACAAATATACCTGGATGAATGCCGCCTTTTCCATGGCAGTGAACATTAACCGCTCTTTTAAACTCTACGGCTGGTGCTCAAGGATCCGCGGCATAGAATCCGGTGGTGCGGTGGAAGGTTTACCGGTACACACCTTTCCCAGCGATGACGGCGGCGTTGACATAAAGTGCCCGACCGAAATCGCCATCAGTGACCGGCGCGAAGCCGAATTGTCAAAAATTGGCATGATGCCGCTTATTCACAAAAAAAATACCGACTTGGCCGCCTTTATCGGCGCCCAGACCATACAAAAACCGATCGAATACGACGACCCCGATGCCACGGCAAATGCGGCACTGGCAGCGAGGTTGCCTTATTTATTCGCCTCTTGCCGTTTTGCCCATTACCTCAAATGTATCGTTCGGGACAAAATCGGCTCCTTTAAAGAGCGTGAAGACATGCAGCGCTGGCTGCAAAACTGGATATTAAACTATGTCGACGGCGATCCGGCCAATTCAACCGAAGAAACCAAAGCAAGAAAACCGCTGGCGGCCGCCGAAGTGACGGTTGAAGAAATAGAAGGCAGCCCCGGCTATTACAGCGCTAAATTTTATCTCAGGCCCCATTACCAGCTGGAAGGGCTGACGGCTTCATTAAGACTGGTATCAAAACTACCTTCCATTAAGCAAGGTTGATTGACAACGATTGATAGAGGAGAAAGATCATGGCTGTTGACATATTTCTACAACTCGATGGCATCGAGGGGGAGTCTATCGACGACTCCCATGCCCAGGAAATCGATATATTATCCTGGAGCTGGGGCATGTCCCAAAGCGGCACCATGCATATAGGCGAAGGGGGCGGCGCGGGTAAAGTGAATGTCGAAGATATCTCCTTTACCAAGTTCATCGATAATGCCTCCCACGCCCTGATGTTGCGCTGCGCCTCGGGTGAGCATATCCCCAGCGCTAAACTCACCGTCAGGAAGGCGGGAAAAGTCCCGCTGGAATACATTATTATGACCTTTACCGACTGCCTGGTCAGTTCTATATCCACCGGCGGCTCCGGCGGAGAAGACCGGCTGACGGAAAATATCTCGTTAAACTTTGCCGAAGTGAAATTCGAGTACTCCAAACAGAAAAAAGACGGCTCAGGTGAAGCGGCGAAAGAATTTGCCTGGAATATTCCCAAAAATGTCAGCGTATAAGCAAATGATCTTAACGAGCAGCTTGTGGAGGGCAACAGGTGGAAGCTGAACAATTATTAAAAAATCAGCAGCTTAATTTGTGCCTGGAACAAACTTGCCGGCAAGTTCAACGTGCTCCGGATAACATCAGACAACGAGTTTTTTTGTTTCAGCTACTGTGTGTGATGAACCAGTTTAACCGGGCAAGCGAGCAACTGAGCATACTGGCAGAGTTAAGCGACAGCAACCTGGCATTAAAAAACACTTACCAGGCGCTGATTAACGCAGAAAAATCCCGCTTGCAAGTCTTCAACGGCTCCCGGGCGCCGATCATTTTCGGACAGCCCGGCGAATGGATCAGCTATTACCTCCAGGCCCTGGTCAGTTTTAAAGAAAACAATATCCTTCGGGCGAAAAAAGAAATAGAGACAGGTGCCTCCCTGGCCCCGGCCATGGGGGGCAGTATCAATGATAAACCTTTTTTATGGCTGGCCGATGGCGATGTTCGCCTGGGCCCGCTGTTGGAGATCATTATCAAGGGCAACTATTACTGGTTACCCTTTACCCGGATAAAAAAACTCATCATAGATGATTTTGAAGATTTACGGGATCTAGTGTGGTGTCCCTGCCACCTGACCCTGGAAAACCAGGGAGAAATGATCGCTTTTATTCCCAGCCGCTATCCGTTGTTATCTTATCCCGGGTTTGACATCGAGCAGGATCCTCCCGTAAATGATGCCGACAGCCATGCCAGGCACTGCCTGGCAAGCGGCACCTCATGGCAAGCCCCAGAGGAAAACTTTTATATCGGCCAGGGACTGAGACGTTTTATTACCGATAACGGCGAATATGCCCTGTCCGAAGTCAATACCATTATCCTGGACCAGGGCCCGACATGAACAGGTACAGCCAGTTAATATGCATCACCCGGGCTCAGCTTGCCGCCAGCAAAGGAGCAGTGCTTTATGCCTGAGCTCAGCCCCCAGGAACGGTTGCAGCCGTCACTGCTTGACCGGCTGACCGATGATGCCCCCGACAAAAGCTCAGAGCCCAGGGAAAAACGCATTATCTCGGTCAAGGCGTTAAAAAATTCAGTGCAAAGGGACCTTTCCTGGTTGTTAAACACCCGCAATTTATCTCCCCTGCTGGCGAAAAAAGACTACCCCGAAGTCACTTGCTCGGTGCTAAATTACGGACTCAGTGAATTAACCGGTATCAGCAGCGCTTCCCTGCGCCGGGACAAGCTTGAACGGGATCTGCTCAAGGCGATTAAACAATTTGAACCCAGGCTGATCACCGACACCATAAGATTGTCCGCCCATGTCAATACCACAGAGGCCAATGCCAATGCCGTAACCTTTGAATTAACCGCCCAGATGTGGGCCCAGCCGCTGCCACTGCAGCTTTATGTCGAAGCCGAAATGGATTTGGAAAATGGCGCATTTTCCTTTAAAGGGCAAAGGACTGACTAAATGGATCCCCGTTTACTTGATTTATACAATCAAGAGCTGAAATTTATCCGCGAAATGGGAGCCGAGTTTGCACAGGAATACCCGAAAGTGGCAGCCCGTCTCGGCCTGGAAGGCTTTGACTGTGCAGACCCTTATGTGGAAAGATTACTGGAAGGCTTTGCCTTTTTAACGGCAAAAATACAATTGCAACTGGACAATCAGTTTCCCCACTTTACCGAGAACCTGCTCAATCATTTATTTCCAAGCTTTCTGATGCCAACCCCTTCCATGGCCATCTGCCAGTTTGAACCGGATCCTGAAGAAGGCAGTCTGCTTGGCGGTATGGCGGTGCCCCGGGGCACTTCCCTCATCTCTGGCTTAAGCAAGGGGGAGCAAACCAGTTGTGAATATCAAACCGCACAGCCCTTTACCCTATACCCGTTAACTATCGAGGAGGGGGAATACCTCAATGCCCAATCGGTTGCCGCCCTAAACACGGGACAGGCACATCGGCAAAAACATTATTCTGCTATCCAACTGACGATAAGTTGCGATCCCCTTTATCGCCTGGCCGACATCGATGCGGATCAGCTGGAATTCTATTTACGGGGCCCGGAAGCCCTGCCCATGCATTTGTTTGAGTTATTGTATACCGGCTTTAACCAGCTCAAATTCAGGGAAAACAACAAAGGCAGCTGGCAAACGGAGCAACACCCGGTGACGCTTACGTGCAAACAGCTTGACCGGAATAAGGCGCTGATGCCCTATAACCCGCGTTATTTTGACGGTTTCCGCCTGCTGCGGGAATATTTTTTATTTCCCAAGCGCTTCTTATTCCTGACCTTAACCGGCCTGAAACCCATATTACAAAGAACCAACGGCCACCAAGTGCAATTATTGCTGCTGTTGTCCCGGGAAGACCGGCGCCTGGAAAACCTGATCACCTCAGATAACTTTTCATTATTTTGCGTGCCCGTCATTAATCTGTTCAGTAAAAAAACCGATCGCATCAAGGTTTCACCGGGCCAAAGCGATTACCATGTAGTGGCGGATAAACTCAGACCCTGTGACTACGAAATCTGCGATATTCAAACCCTGACGGGCTTTAGCGCCGGCGTACAGGAACAGGCAAACTTCTCTCCTTTTTACGCCGGTAAAACCCGGGGCAGCACAGGCAATTATTTTGCCATCAAAAGAAAACCGCGAAAATTAACCGCTAAACAAAAAAATTACCGCGGGCGAAGCAGTTACATAGGAACGGAAACGTTTATCAATCTTGTCGAGCAACAGCAGACAGATACCTCACAGCCCCTGAGTCAATTGTCGGTGACCGCCCTTTGCTCTAACCGGGATTTACCTATCCTGATGCCCCTTGGCAAGGGCAGCACGGATTTTACCCTGGATATCAGCCTGCCCTGCCAGAAAATCCGTTGTCTGGAAGGACCAACCCGCCCCGCACCACCGATAACCGGCGGTGAAATGAATTGGGAGATCATCAGTCAGTTGACCTTTAACTACTTAGGTATTGACACCCGGGATACACAGGGCAGCACCCGGGCGATAAAACAACTGATGAGTTTATTTGCCGATAAAAATGATGTTGCCGCCGTCAAACAAATTGAAGGGCTCCACGCCGTTCACTTTACCTCCGTCACCCGCCGTATTCCCCTGCCCGGTCCCATCTGTTTTGCCCGGGGGCTGGCTATAGAGCTGGTGCTTGATGAGGCTTGCTTTGAAGGGGCCGGGGTATTTTTACTGGCACTGGTTTTAGAGCAATTTTTTGCCCGCCTGGTCAGCATCAATACTTTTACCCAGCTGACGGTTAGCACCACAGATAACAAGGAGATATATACTTGGCCGGTACGCATGGGAATGAAAACGAGTTTATAAAACACATACTCGAGCAAAAGTCATATCTTGAATATGAGCTGTTTGCCTTGCTGCGGGCCATTGAACGCCTCAGTCCCCTCTATCCCGGACTGGGGTGCTCCAAAACGCCAAGGGATGATCCGGTGCGCCTGGGGCAAAGTCCGTTACTGGCCTTTTTTCCTTCCGCCATCAGCGAAATAAAAAAACATCCGGATAAACACTTATATAAAATAAAGAACAGTTACTGGGGACTGTTTGGCTGCAACGGACCACTGCCCACTCACCTGAGCGAATATGCGCTGCAACGAAAAATAGCCAAAAAAGATGCCACCTTATGTGAGTTTGCCGATATTTTTCATCACAGGTTATTGTCCCTGTATTACCGTGCCTGGAAAACCGGGCAAGCGAGTCTGCATTTCGATAAAAGCACCAATAACGAATTCCACAAACATATCAGCGCCTTATCCCGAAATAAGAGCTTCGAGCAGCAAAAGCAAAGCACTGCGCTGCTCTATTGCGGTTTGCTGACCAATAAAAATACCAGTTTAGCCGTAATCGAGCAGATACTTGCCCACCAGCTGGCGGTAACAACCAAGCTGTTACCTTTACAGGGACAATGGTTGCAGATAGATGCCAAAGATCTCAGCCTGCTGGGTAAAAGCAACAGCCATTTAGGCAAAAGCGCCATTAACGGCAGGCATGTTTTTGACCGCTTAAATAAGATCTGTCTTTGCCTGTCCCGGTTGAGTTTAAGGCAATACCTAAGTTTTTTACCCCGGGAGGCAGGCCATAGGGAGCTGCGCAGCTTAGTTAACCTGCTGGTCCCCGAAGAAATGACCATTGAAGTGCAATTGACATTAAGGCCGGGACACGCAACATCGAGCCATTTAAAAAATAACACCCACCTCGGTTTTAACAGCTGGCTCGGCAACCAGTCCTGCTGGATAACAACAATGGCCGGGCAACAAAAGTCTTATTTACTGCAACGGGAGTCACCTTAACGGAGCAAAGTTATGGCAGAGATCAGCAGGATATCTTTATTTGGCAAGCTCAACTCGTTGGCATTTAAAGCCGTAGAAAGCGCTACTGTTTTTTGTAAGTTACGGGGTAACCCCTATGTAGAGATCAGTCACTGGCTGCACCAGATATTACAGCTGGATGACTCGGATTTACACCGCATTATCCGGCATTACCAACTTGATTTGGCGACATTACTCAAAGCACTGACTCAGTCGCTAGATCAATTACCCCGAGGCGCCAGCAGCATTTCCGATTTTTCCCACTTTCTTGAACTGGCCATAGAAAGAGGCTGGGTCTACAGCAGCCTGGTTTACCAACAAAGCCATATCCGCACCGGCACCTTACTGGTGGCCATGCTCAAAACCCCTGAGCTGAAAAATACCCTGTGCGCCATTTCTCCACAATTTGCCCGGATAAATGCCGAGTCTTTAAGCGATGAACTTGAAGATATTATTCAAGCGTCCTGCGAGCAGCAGTTATCCGCCAATGATATTTCAGATCAGCTGCGCCAGGCCGGGCAGCCGGGTGAAGCCAGCAGTGCCCTCCCCCCGGACAGTTCAGCCACTCTGGGGGAAGGTGAAGCCCTGAGCCGCTTTACTACAGATTTAACCGAGCAGGCCAAACAGGGCAGTTTAGATGCCATCGTTGGCCGGGATGAAGAGATCCGCCAGCTCATCGATATCCTGATGAGGCGCCGCCAAAACAACCCGATATTAACCGGTGAAGCCGGTGTCGGTAAAACCGCCGTGGTGGAAGGTTTTGCCCACAGATTAAACAAAGGGGATGTGCCCCCCAAGCTGCTCGGGGTGCGCTTGAAACTGCTCGATATCGGTTTACTGCAGGCCGGCGCCAGCATGAAAGGAGAATTTGAGCACAGGCTCAAACAGGTAATAGCTGAAGTGCAATCCTCTCCTGTGCCGATTATTTTATTTATCGATGAAGCCCATACTTTGATCGGCGCCGGTGGCAGCGCCGGCACTTCGGATGCCGCCAACCTGCTCAAACCTGCCCTGGCGCGGGGAACCTTAAAAACCATAGCGGCAACAACCTGGGCGGAATACAAAAAACATATCGAAAAAGATCCCGCCCTCACCCGGCGCTTCCAGGTGGTAAAAGTCGCCGAGCCGGATGAGGCAAAAGCCGTGATCATGCTGCGTAACCTCACCCGGCTCCTGCAGGAACACCACAGGGTGGACATCCTGGATGAAGCGGTCGAAGCGGCGGTAAAGCTCTCCGCCCGCTATATCAGTGCCCGCCAGCTGCCGGATAAGGCGGTCAGTTTGCTCGATACCGCCTGCGCCCGGGTAGCCATCAGCCAGCATGCCACGCCGCCGCAACTCGAAGACAGCCAGCGGCAAATCGAACAGCTTAACCTGGAACAGCATATTTTAACCGAGGAAACCCGGCTCGGGCACGCTCATGCAAAAAAATTGGCCGCCGTCGATAAGGCACTGGCACAACAAACCAGCCTCGCCGCCGAGCTTAACAAACGCTGGCAACAAGAAATCGACCTGGTTGAGGAAATAACCGCATGTAAGCAGGAACTCTGTGAGCATATTCCAGGTCCGGCCCCCAATCCAGACAAAGAGCAAACGACAACAGAAACAGCGCATAAGCAAAAACAGAAAAAAGACAAAAAGCACACGGCATTATCGAAAAAGCTGACCTTAGCGCAAACGGCTTTACAGACATTGCAACGGGAAGAACCCTTGATTTTGCCGGCAGTGGATTATCAGGCGGTGGCCTCGGTTGTCGCCGGCTGGACCGGGATCCCTGTGGGTAAGATGGTTAAAGACGAGGTAGAAAATATCCTTAAGCTCAGTGAAATCCTGGGGCGCCGGGTTATCGGCCAGGATCATGCGATGGAGATGATCAGCAAACGTATCCAAACCGCCAGGGCCGGATTGGACAACCCCAATAAACCCATAGGGGTTTTTATGCTGTGCGGCCCTTCCGGGGTCGGAAAAACCGAGACCGCACTGGCCCTGGCAGAAGCCATGTATGGCGGAGAGCACAACCTGATCACCATCAACATGAGTGAATTTCAGGAAGCCCATACCGTATCGACCCTAAAAGGTGCCCCGCCGGGATATGTCGGTTACGGCGAAGGCGGCATACTCACCGAGGCCGTGCGCAGAAAGCCCTATTCCGTGGTATTGCTGGATGAAATTGAAAAAGCCCATCCGGATGTCCATGAGATTTTTTTTCAGGTCTTTGATAAAGGCATTATGGAAGACAGCGAAGGCAGGCTGATCGACTTTAAAAATACCCTGATTTTGCTTACCTCCAATGTCGGCAGCGAATTAATCACAGGTTTGTGCCGGGATCCGGCGTTAATGCCTGCGCCACAAGGCATGAACCAGGCTTTACGTGCGCCTTTGCTAAAAGTTTTCCCGCCTGCACTGTTAGGGCGCCTGGTCACCATTCCCTTTTATCCGTTATCAGCGGATATGCTGGCAGCCATCGCCCGGCTGCAACTTGAGCGTATTAAAAAGCGGGTCGCACTCGAGCATCAGGTTCCTTTTAACTATGATGATAAGGTGATAGCACTTATCGTGTCCCGCTGCGCCGAGCTTGAAAGCGGCGGCCGTATGATAGATGACATCCTGACCAATTCCCTGCTGCCGGCCATTAGCCGCCATTACCTGAACAGCCTGCTTGAAGGAAAAGTGGTGAAACAGATCTCGGTAAAGGTTAAAGATAATGAATTTATTTATAACTACCAATAACAGATAACCAATAACGGACAGCTAATAAAATGGACTCGCTGAAAAACAAAACCTTATGGGACTGGATGGGGCTGTTATTTATACCTATGGCCTTGCTCATCGGCGGTTACCTGCTTAACCAAAGCCAGATCAAACAGCAAAATAACATTGAAGAAGCCCGCATTAAGAGGCAAAGCCGGCGTATCAGCGAGCAGCGTTTTATTGAAGATGAACGTAACTATATCAATATTCTCAATAACTTTCGCCGATCTATTACCGATCTGATGATTAACGGCAGCCTCAATGACAGCGGCTATCACCCGGTTTCTGTGCAGGCAGCCACGGCACTGACCGCTTCCACCGCCCCCCAGCTTGACGGCGAAAGAAAGGGCAAATGATCATTTTTTTATATAATGCCCGGTTGATCATGAAGGATAATCCCAGGATTTATTTAGCAGATATCGACTTATCCGGGGCAAACCTGGCCAATACCCGCCTTGTCGGTATTAATCTGAGAAAAAGCAATTTATCACGGGCCAAGTTTGCCCATGCCGATTTAAGCCAAGCCAATTTGACTTCGGCACAGTTAACCGATGCCGATCTGGGCCAGAGCAAATTAATAGCAACAAATTTTACCGACGCCAGGCTAAGGGGCACCGCCATCAGCGAGCACCCTGATCACACCTCTGTAAAAGAAAACCAGGAGTTAATTAAACGCTTAAGCCGGGCCCAACATTGGCAAGAGGCCATTTTCAGTTCTCAATTACAAAAAGCAATCAAACACTTACCCCAAAGTAGCAAAACGGCCAATGAAAAAACCTTAAATTTCAACGATTAACTGTCCTGAGCAGTATTTAAGGCCTGAACGACGAAACTCTCTATGTTATGTAGGGAGTTGCCGCTTTTCGGACCCGGTAAAAATACACCGCTGTCGGTAAGATGGTAGATATTAAAATGGCTACCGTTTTCACACACGGCAAAACGTTTAGCCTCCCGGTGAAAATAAATTCTGCTTTTATCTTCTCTGGTCACCTGGTACTGCGGGCAGCCCTTAATCGCCCGTTTAATTAACTCAAAGTCCATTTTCAGTTTGTAATCTTGCCTTAAGGTATAATTACTTTAATCAATACAAAAGCATATCGCAAAACCTTTCATGCAAAAATACCGATCCCCGTCCCAAAGCCCCCGCCGGCAGCATTATTGACAAAGGGTTACCCGGCTTTTTTCGCTTTTATCACTGAGATCTTGATATAGCATGCCCCGGTTACGCCCGGCAGCCTTTGCCGCATACAGTGCCAGATCTGCCTGGTGCAACACCTGCTGGTAACTTTCAACAACCGGTATTTGTGAAAAATCGCGATAAATAGCAGCGCCAACACTGATGGTGACATAGATTTGCGTATTCGACGCCGGATGGGGAATTTCCAGCCGCCGGATACAATTGACAATTTTTTCGACATTATGACGCAAACCATCGACATCGGTGTTACTGATCACGATAACAAATTCTTCACCGCCATAGCGGGCCACCAGGTCGTCCGCCCTGTGCATACAATTTTGCAAGGCCCGGGCTACCTGGGCCAGAGCTTCATCGCCCTCTTGATGGCCGTAAAAATCGTTAAAAGCCTTAAAGTGGTCAATATCGCACATAATAACAGCCAAAGGTGAGCGGTTTCTTTGCATCAACAGCCACTGATGTTCGATATGGCCGACAAAGGCCCTGCGGTTGGCAATTTTTGTCAGGTGATCGAGCAAGGATAAGTCTTCGAGCAATTGCTTTTGCTTATTCACTATCTCCACCAGGCTATTAAACCTTTGCGCTGCCTTATCCATTTCATAAATATTAAAACGCACATGCAGGGGTTTTAACTTGTTGCTGGTCGCCATTTCCTTCATGCGCTCAATAACAAGCTCCAAACGGGTCACCAGCAATTTATTGGTGGTGATCACACCAAAGAGCAGCAAGAACAATAATATCGACAACACAATAATGAAATGGCTGTCGATTAATTCCATGGTAATGGTTTTATCATGGCCTATGGTCAGTAAGATCACCGGCTTGCCATTGATATCGTGAATAAGCCGCTGGCGCTGATAGGAAAAGCCTTCGCTGCTGACGGGCAAGCTCAGTCCGGGAATATCCTGATATTGCCCACCGCCGGTAAGTACTTCGGCCCGGATATTAAGGTTCAGTTTTTCAGACATCCCCTCAAAACGGCTTTCGTGCAGTTTATGGATAAACACCAGGGTGCCGATATTCTCGCCGCTTTTGTCCGAATGCCTGATTTGTGTTGCGGAAAAAGCAACCGGACCAAATTGACTGCTTAGAATCCCGGTACGGTTAGGCACACCTAAATATTCCTGCCTTGGCAATACCGACTTATTCTCGGGGTATTTTTCAAAATCAAACAGCTCTGAAGAATAACTTTTACCGGTTAAGTGATCATAACTTTTCGAAAACACCTGCTTGAAATCCCGATCCAGATAAAAGACACCGTCATAGGCCAGAGTTATAAAGCCGGGATCGCCGTAGTTCTCGGCAATAAACTCGTCATTGGGCTGCTGCATAAAGCGGTAGTTGCTGTCCCAGACGGCATAATCATAATTTACCGCCTGGTTGCGGGTGATCTCGCTGGAAATTTCATGCTTTAGCGCCGCCAGCTGGCGGTCATGCAACAGGGACAGAGTCGCTTCAAAGCGGGGAATTTCGATAAAATAGCGATAACCAAGTAAAGCAGTTGTTAAAATGCAAATAAAAATAAACAGGTAAATCAGGACTATTTTTCGAAACTTCATCAATAAGATCAACCTTATACAGCAAATAGAAAATGTCCGGGACGATAAGATTTCCTTTCAATAGACCATTGATAACAGACAATTTACTTTAAGGCAAAGCGTAAAAGAAGAAAAGCATAATCGTGCCTGCTGGCAGAGAAATTGTCAGCCGTGACAGGATTTTACCCTAACAGGGATTAAATAAGACAATGAAAAACAGAGCATTAAGCCAACTAATGACAAAGCTAGAATCATGGACCCCGACAGTTGGCTTTTCTAAATGTCACTTGTTCCGCTATGGCACCAGAACAATGGGAATGCCTATGCAATGGGCAAGTTTATTGGCTACGCTGCCCAGCAACAAATCGGTAATGCGGGAGCGACCGCGTCTGCCGACAAACAGCATATTGGCATGCTGTGCCTTGACCTGGTCACGCAGCACTTCTACCGGCTCGCCCCACATCATCTCATAATCGATTTTGACTCCGCTATCCGCGTATTTTTCCTGTAACGGCGCAAAGATATTTTTTGTCACATAGGCTTCTTCATCCCTGGTATTTACCGAAGGGGTTACAAAACCTTCAGCCACTATCGGTTGCATCCTTGACCAGTCCAAAACACAGAGCAATTTGACCCGGCTACCGTTACTTTTAGCCAGGGCCACCGCCCTTTGCGCAGCCCGCTCCGACCATTCACTGCCGTCTATTGCCACCAGATATAGATGTTTATCCATTTTGCCCCCTTAAGCTTTGCATTAACTAAAAAGAATTATTAGCGGGTTTGCTAATAGTTTAGTTCTGATTTTTCCATGACGAGTTGCTAAACCACTTCTTATTACTGAGCTGTTTATGGCCCATAACAAATCTTTAAAAAACCTTCAAAACAGTGTTTTGGGCTGCCCTAAAGACTTGCTTTTAATAAATATTATACTTTTGAGTGTTTTTTAAACAAGTATTTCTGACAAGCTTATGCGCCAGATCAAGTTACTCTTGTGCTGAAAATTCCCGGCAATGATAAACGCTCCTTGCCAGGTGATTAGTGATCCTTTGCAGCCACCTCAGCGCCTCCATATACTCCGTTGCCCGCGGTACCGTAATTTTTCCCAAAGCAATATCTGTCATTATCTTGTTTCTTACCGGCCCGAGCTGTTCGGTCAATTGCAAGCGCAGATCCCGGGCCAGTTGATGGGCTTGATGCCAGCGCTCATGTTGCAAATGCACAACTAAAGACTCAAGGTGCTGTAAAACATCGGGCCTGATATTTGCCAGCTGCTGCAAACTTACCAGGCTCTTTACCTGAAAAACTTCTTCATCACAGCGATGATGTAACCTGTGGAGATGGTCTAAAAAGTGTATCATTGCCAATAGCTTAGACCATTCTGCCTGATTCGTTTGCTCTAAATGGATACGATCGACAAACGAGCGGGTTTTTGCCAACGCTGTTTGTAAAGCCGCTAAATCACTCATTGATGCATCCAAGTTCTGCGCCAATAACCTCTTGATATGTATGATCAAGTCTATTAACTGCAATTGACTTGAAGAAAATACCGCATTTACGGCAATACTCGGATCAGACAATAAACTTGTCTCTAACTGCCTGGTATAAGGAGATGAGACATCCGGCACTATTTTCATCATCAACCGGGCAAAGTGTTCACTAAAAGGTAAAACCAACAGCACCCCGGTACCATTAAAAAAGGTATGGAAGGCCACCAGGGCGATTTCGCCGTTAACTTGTAGCTGACCCGGAGCAAAATATTGCCATGCCCAGGTATAAGGGGTTAGTAAAAGCAATGCCGCTATTGCCGTTAGCAGGTTATAGACAACATGTGCCCAGCCGGTTCTTCGCGCTCCTCCAGAGGTTCCTATGGTTGCCATCAGTGCGGTAATAGTGGTGCCGACATCCATACCTATAACCAGGGCCGCCGCCTGATTAAAGTTCACTGCCCCGGCATAAAGGGCGGTAAGGGCTGCGGCGACACCCGCACTGGAAGACTGGGTAATCACAGTGATCAAAATCCCCAAAGCAACCAACTTCAGGCGTCCGGTAAAATTATCAGGCGGAAATTGTGCCGGAGTGAGCAAATTTTCCACTCCTGCCATGCCTTGTTGCATCATGGTAATGCCGACAAAAATCAAACCAAAACCTGCCATTGATAAACCCAGGCTTGCCAGGTGTTTTCGGGCAAATAATTTCAATATTGCCCCTAAAAAAATAACCGGTAAGATCAAAGTGCCCAGCTTTAATTTGAAACCCAGCAATACCACCAGCCAGCCGGTAATGGTTGTACCGATATTAGCGCCAAAAATAATGCCCAAGGCACCGGAGAAGCTGATCAGGCCGGCACCGACAAAACCGACAGCAGCCACGGTTGTCGCACTGGAAGATTGCAAAATAGCGGTGCAAACGGCACCGGTCGCGGCGCCGGAATAAGGGCTTCGGGTAAAAGTCTTTAATGCCCTGCGCATGGCAGGTCCTGCCAGGGCATGCAGACCTTCGGTCATGATGATCATACCAAGCAGGAAAATTCCCAGACCGCCAATAGCCTGAAGCAAAGTTAATGAGGTTGTTATGCGACAACTTCCTGTCTGCTGATGGATGTTATCAGCATAGCTGGCAAATTAAGTTTTAGTAAACGCCAATAAAGAAATAGAAAGCATGGCCGGCACAAAAGTAAAAATGCATGATTCTGTTGAATTTATTGATTAATCACCAAAGGAGTAAGCAGCAGATGTCGCAAGTTTGATCTTATGTTTTACAAGAATTTGAATAGAACAGCTAAAGAAGCAGTGAACCATTATTGAATGGTTAATATTAGATGAGAGGATGGAGCGGCTAACGAGACTCGAACTCGTGACATTCACGTTGGCAACGTGATGCTCTACCAACTGAGCTACAGCCGCATGTAGAACTAAATTTTATCCTGATTTTACATCTCAACAAACGTTGAGATGGTACCCGGGGCCGGACTTGAACCGGCACGCTGTTACCAGCGAGGGATTTTAAATCCCTTGTGTCTACCAATTCCACCACCCGGGCAAAGCTTTTACTTGCCTATTCGTTAATTTAAACGAAAGGTAGTTAATTGGTTTAAGAAAATGGAGCGGCTAACGAGACTCGAACTCGTGACATTCACGTTGGCAACGTGATGCTCTACCAACTGAGCTACAGCCGCTTTGCATATTTTCTCTAACAGCCAAGAGACTCTTCGCTTCTTATCGCTAAATGGAGGCGGGTCCCGGAGTCGAACCGAGATCCACGGATTTGCAATCCGCTGCATAGCCATTCTGCCAACCCGCCATTTTTAGCTTTATCCTGTACAACACCCATACCCTGAATGTTGGAGCGGCTAACGAGACTCGAACTCGTGACATTCACGTTGGCAACGTGATGCTCTACCAACTGAGCTACAGCCGCTTCACTTTACTGAATCCCAACCCACATTTCACTTAACTTATTTGTTAATGAAGATGGTACCCGGGGCCGGACTTGAACCGGCACGCTGTTACCAGCGAGGGATTTTAAATCCCTTGTGTCTACCAATTCCACCACCCGGGCAAAGCATTGCTTTACCTACCGTTATCACTAACGTTAAGCAGTAAAATAAGTTGGAGCGGCTAACGAGACTCGAACTCGTGACATTCACGTTGGCAACGTGATGCTCTACCAACTGAGCTACAGCCGCATTTTGTTCTTCAGTTTTTATTTACATCTTACATATTAGCTAAACAGTAAGATGGTACCCGGGGCCGGACTTGAACCGGCACGCTGTTACCAGCGAGGGATTTTAAATCCCTTGTGTCTACCAATTCCACCACCCGGGCACAGTTTTCACTGGCCGTATCGTTAAATTAACGAAAAGGTAGTAAATTGGAGCGGCTAACGAGACTCGAACTCGTGACATTCACGTTGGCAACGTGATGCTCTACCAACTGAGCTACAGCCGCATAATTCTTTTTCTACTTACCGAACTTATTCAAATAATGAAATGGTACCCGGGGCCGGACTTGAACCGGCACGCTGTTACCAGCGAGGGATTTTAAATCCCTTGTGTCTACCAATTCCACCACCCGGGCAAAGCTGTCACTTCACCTACATTCATTACGAACAAGCAGTAAGAAATAAATGTGGAGCGGATAATAAGACTGCGTACTGAGGTGGAGAGTTGACATTTATTGTTCAACCCTATATCAGGCAGTTTTTCTTACCCTATCCGATGCAACTCTTCTATAAAAGAACTGCAAAAATTTGGAGCGGCTAACGAGACTCGAACTCGTGACATTCACGTTGGCAACGTGATGCTCTACCAACTGAGCTACAGCCGCATAATGCTTACCTATTACCAGGGAAGTCTTTAAAGAAAATTGGAGCGGCTAACGAGACTCGAACTCGTGACATTCACGTTGGCAACGTGATGCTCTACCAACTGAGCTACAGCCGCAATAAACTTCTTCTTTGTCTTCTTCACTCTCAACCTGAGCATGATGAAATGGTACCCGGGGCCGGACTTGAACCGGCACGCTGTTACCAGCGAGGGATTTTAAATCCCTTGTGTCTACCAATTCCACCACCCGGGCAAATGGAGGCGGGTCCCGGAGTCGAACCGAGATCCACGGATTTGCAATCCGCTGCATAGCCATTCTGCCAACCCGCCGTTTCATCAACACTGAGCTGAGTAGTATTCCTTAGAATCTTCTCTTTAAAAGAGAAACTGGAGCGGCTAACGAGACTCGAACTCGTGACATTCACGTTGGCAACGTGATGCTCTACCAACTGAGCTACAGCCGCTTCATCTGTTGACTCCCTGTCAACTGGGAACGCATTCTACATTGATATATTCGCGAGTCAACCATTTAATTTCAATTTTATTTCGACTGCCTAAAAAGCGGCTAATATGATGTTTTTTTAGCTAGAACACGGAAATTACGGGTGTTTTTTCGCCGTAAGTTCAGGCCAGGCTGCTCTGAAATAGGTCACCATAGACCAGAACGTTAAAACAGTGGCAATAAAATATAAGCCATAAGCGATGAACATAAATAATTCCTGGGGGAAATTAAAAAGGATCAGGGGAATATCGTAGTCGGGACGCCAGATAAGGCCGATCAATGCCAACATTTGCGCAGCGGTTTTGTATTTACCCATAGTAGATACCGCCACTTCATCCCTTTTTCCGCGGGAAGACATAAATTCCCGTAACGCGCTGATAAAGACTTCACGTGCCACCATGATCAGCGCCGGGATTGAAATCCACCACTGATGATAGTCCTGCACGATAATGACTAAAGCCGCGGTTACCATCAATTTATCCGCCACAGGATCAATAAAAGCGCCAAAAGCGGTTGATTGTTTTAACCGCCGGGCAAGATAACCGTCCAGCGCATCACTGATGGCGGCAAGCCAGAAGATAAATGCAGCACCGAAATGATGCCAGGAAACAGGTAGATAAAAAACAATAAGGAATACAGGTATTAATACAATTCTAAAAAAGGTGATTTGGTTGGGGATTGTCCACATAGATAACTTAGTGCAGTATTTTTTCTTTCATTTTACACAGATCGTTAATCAATTGTCATGTAATGCATCATAAATATTTTTTGCCAGCGCCTTACTGATCCCCGGCACTTTTTCTAATGCCTGGCGATCTGCCTGTTTTACTTCTTGCATTCCCCCCAGATATTTCAATAATGCCTGGCGTTTCTTGGCGCCTATGCCCGGGATAGACTCCAGTGTGGACTTTTTACTGGCTTTTTGCCGTTTTGCCCGGTGGCCGGTAATGGCGAACCGGTGGGACTCATCCCGGATATGCTGTACCAGATGCAAGGCCGGTGAAGAGCCGGGTAAAGAAATCAGCTGGTGGCTGCCGCCGAGGATCAGGGTTTCCAGCCCCGGTTTGCGCGACTCCCCTTTTGCCACCCCCACCAATAACGGCGTTTTCTCCAGGGCATTGTCCTGAATCAAGTGATGAAAGAAGTCTTCCGCCTTGGCCAGTTGTCCCTTGCCGCCGTCAATAAAGACAATATCGGGCAGGTTATCGCTTGAACTGATCTTGCTATAACGCTTGCTCAGGGCGAACGCCATGGCGGCATAATCATCTCCCGGAGTGATGCCATGCACGTTATAGCGGCGATAATCACTTTTTAACGGTCCTTCCTGGTTAAAGACCACGCACGAAGCCACGGTTTGCTGGCCCATGGTATGGCTGATATCAAAACATTCCATGCGATTGATACCGCCGGCCAACTCAAACACCTCATTTAGGGCAGTAAAACGAGCCTGCATCGACTCTTTATGGCTGTTGCGACTCGCCAGGGCATTTTCGGCGTTGGTACAGGCAAGTTTTAAATATTGCGCCCTTTCCGAGCGGACCTTAGTGGCAATTTTTACTTCATAGCCGGCCTGCTCGGTTAATAACCGGGCAATTTCACTGCTTAATTCAAAGTCTTCGTTGACGACGATTTCTTTGGGGATATTGCCTTGGGAAATTTCCCGGTTAAGGTAATGCTGACCGACAAAAGCACGGGTAATCTCACTGTTACTGGCATCACCAGGCACAGCAGGAAAGTAGCTTTTGCTGCCCAGTATTTTATGATCCCGGATAAAAAGCAGATGTACACAGACTTGGGACTTAAAGCGCGCCAGCCCTACCACATCCATTTCCGCCACCATGCCGGAAACATATTGCTGTTGCTGTACTTTACGCAAAGTGCCGATTTGATCGCGAATCTTCGCCGCCTGTTCAAACTCCAGCCGGGCGCTGGCTGCTTCCATCTGCTTCACCAGCACATCAATGACATCTGAGCTTTTCCCCTGCAGGAAAAGTTTTGCTAATCTCACCTGCTGCCGGTAATCGTCTTCGCTGATTTTATCGACACAAGGGGCTGAACAACGGCCCAGCTGATATTGCAGACAGGGACGGCTTCTTGCCCGGTAATAGCTGTCTTCACATTGACGGATAGGAAACAGCTTTTGCATCAAGCGTAAGCTCTCCCACACGGCGCCTACGGTGGGAAAAGGACCGAAGTAATCCCCTTTTTGGCGTTTGCCGCCGCGGTGCAGCCCAAGTTTTGGGTGTTTATGATCGCTGATCAATAAATAGGGATAGGATTTATCATCCCGCAGCAGAATATTATATTTGGGCTGATACTTCTTGATATAGTTATTTTCAAGGATCAGCGCCTCCCCTTCGGTATGGGTGACCGTAACATCTATCGCCTGAATTTGCCCGACCAGGGCCTTGGTTTTAGTGCTGCCGACATCTTTGCGGAAATAACTGGCCAAACGTTTCTTTAACTGTTTGGCCTTACCGACATAAATCACCTGCCGATCTTTATCGTACATACGATAAACACCCGGCTGCTCGGTTACCGAGGCGAGGAAGGCTTTGGCATCAAACCTGGTATCGGATACGATATCAGGTTTTTGCTCAAGCTTGCTGTCGGGCTTTTTTTCAGTCTCTTTATCAGACTTTTGATCAGACTCTTTATCAGACAATGGAGATACTTCAGACAAGACTAGAGTTTTTCGGTTTTTAACATGCCATGGCGAATCGCAAGATGGGTCAATTCAACATCATTACTGACATTGAGTTTTTCAAACATACGATAACGGTAACTGTTAATGGTTTTAGAGCTTAATGCCAGTTGTTCGGAAATATGGGGCACTTTCTCTCCCCGGGTGATCATCAACATGATCTGCAATTCACGCTCCGACAAAACATTAAACGGATTCTCTTCCACCGACTTAAACTGACTCAGCGCCATTTGCTGGGCAATTTCTGCCGGGATATAACGTTGACCGCTATTCACCGCCCGGATGGCATTCACCATTTCATCCGGTCCGGTACCTTTGGTCAGATAACCGGCAGCGCCAATTTGCATCACTTTAGTCGGAAACGGGTCTTCAGTATGTACCGTCAGCACGATCACTTTAACATCGGGAGCATAACGGATAATCTTCTTGGTTGCTTCCAAGCCGCCAATACCTGGCATATTCATATCCATTAACACCACATCGGGCTCATTTTTACGGCAAAACTGTACAGCTTCTTCTCCCGTTTTAGTTTCTCCTATTACTTTCAATCCTTTGACTTCATCGAGAATTTTTCGGATACCGGTCCGGACTAATTCATGATCATCAACTAATAAAACATTTATCAACGGGGTAGCACCTTTTAGGTATGTATGATGTTAACTACTGCTAGATTCCTAATCTGTTAAGAATATAGTGAATGCCGGGTTAACACAATCAAATTTCAGCATTTATTTCACTGTCTTGTTTGCTGTCACTATGCTTGCAGCTCGGTTTGCACTTGGGCTGATTTGCAAAACAGGATCCGTGGCGGCTTTTATAAGTCATGTTTGTTCAACCAGTTATTTAATAATGCGATTTGTCCGTTCTTATAGGCAGCATAAGTCAAACGCACCGCATTGCTTAAAATCACGCTGTCTGACCACTGGGTTTGCTCGGCGATCAATTGATAACACTTTAACGCCTCCGGTGTTAAATAGCCGCGCATTTCTTTTTTTCCGCCCTCTTTTTGCCGTTCTCGGTAACGCTTTTGCTTTTCGGCATTTGATAACGGTGCTTTCTTTTCGGTCATTTTTATTCTCCTTTACTGCCTGATAGAGAAACAATGGTTACGCATAACTCAACTTTTTGCAATTTTTTTCACTGCTCCGAGTTGTTTAGTGTACAAGTGTTCGCTAAAGTAGCGCCCTGAAATTATTATAATCTTATTTTGAAGTGAGCTCATGGAACAAAAAAGTGCGTATAGCAAAGAAGATCTGATCAAAACCGCTAACGGGGAAATGTTTGGTGAAGGCAACAGCCAGTTACCTTCTGACAACATGTTAATGATGGATCGCATCAATGTTATCAATGCCGATGGCGGCGAACATGGTAAAGGCGAAATCATCGCAGAACTTGATATTACTCCGGATCTTTGGTTTTTTGACTGCCACTTTAAAGGCGACCCTGTCATGCCCGGTTGTTTAGGCCTGGATGCCATGTGGCAATTAGTCGGTTTTTACCTTGGCTGGTCCGGCGGACCGGGCCGTGGCCGCGCCTTAGGTGTCGGAGAGGTTAAATTTACCGGACAAATCTTGCCGACGGCGAAAAAAGTCACGTATAAAATTACCCTTAAGCGTGTGATCAAGCGTAAATTATTTATGGGCATCGCCGATGGTTCGGTATTGGTTGACGGCCGCGAAATCTATACCGCCAAAGACTTAAAAGTCGGTTTATTCACGGATACGGCAAGTTTCTAATTTTTTGCCCAAGCCAGATAACATAAAAAACCCTCATCGATGAGGGTTTTTATCTGTTTAAGGCACTGTTACACGATATAACACTTTAACAGCCCTTAACCTTTAAAATTTAGCTTGCTGCGTAAAGCGAAACTAAACAGGACAAAAAGCAATAGCAGAGACAAGCCAGCCCCCTGACGCTGCACTTGCTCCACCGCGGCATTACAAGCTTCTGCTTCCCCCGCTATCGGCACCAGCTTGACTGCCCTGACGACATCTTCTTTATCCACCACACCGTCAGCATCATGCATCAGCTCTCCTTTGGCATCCCGGCGATCCACCTTCACTATTGCATTGGCAAAAATTTCATTATCAACATTGATATCTGAGGCTTCGATAACAGTGTACGGCGAATCACAGGGTAAAAGATCATTGATATTAGTGAACCTATCCTGGTTAAGATCATATAAAAAAGCATGACGGCGACGCGGGTTGGGCTCATTGGGATCAATGCTGCTGGCATTATGGGTTTCCACTTCCCCGTTTCCCACGACCATGCCGCTTTCATTAATCGCCCGGGCAACACTGGAAGAGCCGGTAAAAAAATCCTGCGGCAGTACCATTTGCATATCATCGGCATTGGTATCGACATAATAGAATTTACTGCGGGCCTCACCGCTGATATTGGTCCAGACATGCCCTATGGCAATCCCCTGATCATTGATATCAACAGCCTCAGAGTTATAATACTGACTGTGATCTCCGGTAAAATCTTTCACCGCCCCGTCTTTATAAACAACGGCATAGGTGTTGCGGCTTTCTCTTGCCGCCGGCTCGGTTTCCTTTTCATCCCACCAGCCATGGGCAAAGCCCACGGCGACACCAAGGTTGTTGATCGCTTGTGCCTTGGCGATATAAACACGCTCATCCTCGCCGTGGGGGGTTACCAAAGTGCCAAGATTTTCACTTGAGCTCACCTCGCCATTTTCATCTAAGACCCATTTATAGGCACTTAAATGGTATAAACCCTGCCTGCGCTCTTGTACACAAGCCTGATAGGGAATACTTTCAAGCTTCGCCTGATCGGCACAGCCGCCGCTTTCATCCTCAATATATTCCCGGGCCTGGACATTAAGCCCTGTGCTGGCATAACCTACCGCCACCCGGTTGTTATTTATCGCCAAAATAGCAGATTCGCCGCCATGCTCAGCTTGAGGCGGCATGATGCTCTTAATGGTGCTGCCTTTGTCTGTGGTCAAAAAACCCCGCCGGGTAAAGTCCCTGAGCCAATAGGTGACTTCATTATTATCCGTCTCAATGAAATCCAGCGGCAAATAAGGCGCAGAAGCACTGCCAAAAATCCAGCCCTCATCGGTGATGCCGCTGACCACATTAGTGGTGGAGCGGGTCAGCTGACCATCAGCAAAAGGGCTATCAAAGATGACGATCTCTTCGAGCTCGCCGTTAAGCTGGGCCAGCACCGCCGAATCACCCACTTTCTGATATTTCAAATCTCCTATAGCAAGCAGCCAGAGTTTCACCCAGGCCAGATCGTTTGCTGTAGCCGTACCCGCCTTTAATGCGGTAAAGTCTTGCAAATCATGTAAATCAATGACCCGCTCATGATTTACTTTTGCATAAGCTTTTATGTTGTCGAAATCATCATCTTTAAAATATTGATATTGCACCGGGAAATTATAAATACCGGCCCCGGCCAGGGCTTTCTCGCCCAAAGCGTTTTCTTTTTGGGCAAAGGTATATTCCAGCTCAGTTTTTTCGCCGGTTTCAATCACCCGGTATATTGCCGCATTGACGCTGGTAAAAAGTAGTCCGCCACTAAGCGCTACCGCTAAAATTGATTTTGCCAATTTATCCATTTATCAATTACTTCCTCAGTTCCTTGTCACAATTCCTTTCGCTCTTATCATCAGGCAAGAGGCACCTGGGTTTGGACCGACCCTTAAGCTTCTGGTTCAATATTTTATATATTTTTTAATAACTTAATTTAAAGGCAGCCGCAAACTTGCTTCACTGGTGATAAGGAGAAATAAACCGGGACGGTTTTTTGTTAAAGCAGCGGCCGAAAATCTATCGAAGCAAAATACGATAGCGATGTATTTCGAGCATAATGCAAATCTGCAGGAGCTTTTTATTACAGGAAGAAAATAAAAAACCCTCGGCGACGAGGGTTTTAAAGAGAGGCATTTTTAGGCAAGCCTGCTAAAGTGCTATACTAGGCTATGCCGTTAACTTAAGCTTTCGGCGTAAGCCAAATGTAAGCATGGCAAAAAGAGATAACAGGCCAAAACCTGCACCGCTACGCTCCACTTTCTCAACCACGGAATTACAACCTTCAATGTCACCGTCAATCGGCACAAGTTTTACCGCACGCACCACATCTTCGACATCGATTTCGCCGTTGGCATCACGCATCAGCTCCCCTTTGGCATCGCGGCGCTCATTTTTAACCACGGCGGTAGCAAAGATTTCATTGTCTTCATTGATGTCTGTGGCTTCGACAATGGTATAGGCAGAATCACAAGGCAGGAGATCATTAAGGTTAACAAAGGAATCGTCATTCATATTATATAAAAAGGCATGACGTCTTCGCGGATTCGTGCTGCTGGTATTATGCGTTTCTACTTCCCCTGTCCCGACGATCATGCCATTTTCATTGATCGCCTCGGCGATACTGGCGGAGCCGGTAAAATAATCATCCGGGAAAACCATCTGCATATTTTCGGCATTAGTGTCTACATAATAAAATTTTGTTTTGATTTCACCGCTGATGATCGTGGTCACATAACCAACCGCTATGCCCTCATCATTGATATCATTGGCTCTGGAGGCATAATACTCACCATGATCTTCGGTAAAATCGGTAACTTCGCCGTCTTTAAAAACCACGGCATAGGTACTGCGGGTTTCGCCCTCACTGGGGCTAGTTTCATTTTCATCCACCCAGCCATCGGCAAAACCTACCGCAACACCGTGATTATTAATGGCCTGTGCCGTAGCGGTATAAACCCGCTCATCATCTTCATGCGGGGTAACTAACATGCCCAAATCTTCGGAGGAGATGACATCACCGCTCTCATCCAGGGTCCATTTATAGGCACTTAAGTGATATAAGCCGTTTCGGGCACTTTGCAAACAAACTTCTACAGGAATATCATCGATGTAATCAGGATCGGCACACTCATCTTCAATGAAGTCTTCAACGGTATTAATGTAAAGCTTGGTACTGGCAAACCCCACGGCAACTCGGTTATCGTTAATATCCAGTATACCTGACTCACCACCATAGCTGGCTTCTTCAGGAAGAATGCTTTTAATGGTATTACCGTTATCCGTGGTCAAAAAGGCCCGGGTGGTGAAGTCCCTGACCCAATGGGTCACTTCATCACCATCGCTTTCGGTAAAATCCAGCGGCAGATAAGGAGCAGAAGCGGTACCGAAAACCCAACCTTCATTGGTGATACCATAAACCGTATTCGTGGTCGAACGAGTCAGTTGACCATCGTCAAAAGTGGTATCAAATATCGTGATTTCCTCGGTTTCACCGTTTACATTGAGTAAAACGGCGCTATCGCCCACTTTCTGGTATTTGGTATCGGAAACGGCACTGAGCCAAATTCTAGCCCAGGCAAGATCATTCCCCGTAGGCGTACCCGCTTTTAACGCCGTTAAATCTTCCAGATCTTTTAAGTCAATCACACTTTCGTGACGACTTTCGGCATAATCGTCAATATTATCAAAGTCATCATCATCAAGGTATTGGTATTGCACCGGAAAGTTGTAAATGTTGCTGCCTGCCAGCGACTTTGCTCCCTGGACATTTTCCTTTTGGGCAAAAGTATATTCAAGACCTGATACCTCGCCGGTGTCTATCACCTGGTAAGTGGCAGCATTGGCGTTTGCGATACACAATGCACTGGTGATCCCTGCTGCTAAAATCGACTTTACAAATTTTTTCATCTAATTACTGCGCTCTTACTTACTTGTTATAATTCATCTAACTCTTGCCATCTGGCAAAGGCGGCTTCGAGCTTGGACTCGCTCTCGGCCAGCTGGTTCAATATTTTATTGGTTTGCTCGGGATCCTGGCTGAAAAAATCGCTGCTGTTGATCTGCGCCTGCAGTGAATCGATCAACTGCTCCAGGTTGTCAATCTCATCCGGTAAGGCTTCGAGCTCGCGGCTTTCTTTATAAGATAACTTTTTCTTGGCCGCCGGCTTTGCCTTGCTATCAGTGCCCTTGCCCGCATCCTTTTGTGATTTTTGCTCGTTTTTCTTGCTCTTGTCACCGGCGCCGTATTGCTCTGCCAAAGCCTTTTGCTGTTGTGCTTTTAGCGCCAGGTAGCTGTCAACATCATCATAACCGCCGACAATCTGCTTTATTTGACCACTTCCGTCAAAGTAAAGGCAAGTATTAATGCAATTATTTACAAAATCCCGGTCATGGCTCACCAACAACACGGTACCGGCATAATTGGCAACCACTTCTTCAAGCAGCTCCAGGGTTTCGATATCGAGATCATTGGTAGGTTCATCGAGGATCAGCAAATTACTTGGGCGTAAAAACAAACGCGCCAGCAATAAACGGTTTTTCTCACCGCCGGACAGTGCCCTTACCGGGGTACGGGCACGTTTGGGACTAAAGAGGAAATCCTGCAAATAACCTAATACATGGCGGGTACGGCCGTTGACCGTGACTTCCTGCTTGCCGTCGGCGACACTGTCCTGCACGGTTTTATTAACATCGAGCTGATCCCTGTGCTGATCAAAATAGGCAATTTCTAAATTCACCCCAGAGCGCATTTTGCCGCTGCTTGGGCTTAACTGCTCCATAATCAGCTTAATCAAGGTTGACTTGCCGGTACCGTTAGCACCGATCAACGCCAGGCGATCACCGCGGCTGATCAGCAAATCCAGGTTGCGGATAATGGTTTTATCGTCAAAGGACATCGACAGGTTTTCACATTCAAACACCAGTTTGCCGGATCTGTCTCCCACGGAAATATTCATATCTCCCTGGTTCTTCACCTCGCGCCGGCTCTGGCGCTCAACACGCAATTTTTCCAGGGCCCGCACCCGGCCTTCGTTACGGGTACGACGGGCTTTGATGCCCTGGCGTATCCAGGCTTCTTCTTCGGCAAGGCGCTTGTCGAACAGGGCATTTTGCTGGGCTTCTACCTGCAAATCATGCTGTTTTTGTTCGATATAAACATCATAATCTCCCGGATAACTGGTGAGCTTACCCCGGTCAAGATCCAGAATACGGGTCGATAAACCGCGAATAAAAGCCCGGTCGTGACTGATAAAGATAATGGTGCCGCCAAAATCTTTTAAGAATTTTTCCAGCCATAGCACACTTTCAATATCCAGGTGGTTGGTGGGCTCGTCGAGCAATAAGATATCCGGATCGGTCACCAGGGCTTTGGCCAGCGCCAGTTTACGCAACCAGCCACCGGAGAGATCGCTCACCCGGGCTTCGCTGTTTAATGCCAGCGTACTCATAACCTGTTCGATGCGCTGCTCATCTTTCCAGGCATCCGCCAGCTCAAGCTGCTCCTGCACTTTCGAGAGTTTATCCAGATTTTCTTGTGACGGGTTTTCCGCCACATCATGAATGAGCGCATGGTAGCGTTTGATTAAGTCGGCATTTTTCTCCACCCCCTGGGCGACATAGTCAAAAACACTTAAATCACAGGATTCCGGCGGATCTTGCTCCAACATCGCCAGGCGCATGGTCGAGGATGTCAGCATTTTGCCATCATCGAGATTTTGCCGCCCCATCAGGACTTTTAAAAAAGACGATTTCCCGGCGCCGTTGCGGCCCACCAGACAGATACGTTCGCCCGTTTGTACGCTCAGCTCTGCCTTATCTAATATTTTATCTTCTCCAAACGCAAGCTCTGCGCCCGAGATCCTCAATAATTCCATACTTATATTAACTCGCCTATCTGCTGGGCAGTAAAAGGCCAGAAAAGCTTCTGGCCGTCTGTTAACCGTTCTAATACCGGGATATGTACGCCATATAATGCCACTAAGTCATCATCATCGACGATATCCACAACTTTAATCTTACCCGGGTCCAGCTGCCCATAACACAGCTCCAGTGCCTGCTCGCATAAGTGGCAACCTTCGCTGCTGTATAAAATAAAAACCTGGCTCATCGCTGCCCCTTAATCCTGGTCCTGGCGGCTGATCAGCCAGCTGTTGTGAATATGCTTGTTGCGCTGGAAATCTTTATCCCGGGTTTTATCGCTCATGGCGACCACTTTAAGGTTTAATGCCGCCATAGCGTCAAAATTCATTTTAAAATTACGCTTATTGTTGGTGAAAATTAATTCTCCCCCCGGTGCCAGCGCCTTCAGACCATCTTCAATTAACGCAACGTGATCCCTTTGCACATCAAAGCTCTCCCCCATGCGTTTAGAATTGGAAAAGGTCGGCGGGTCAATAAACACAACATCAAATTGCTGCTCGTTGTTTTTCAGCCACTGCAAACAGTCTGCCTGCACAAACTGGTATTTATGGCCGGAAAGGTTATTCAGGGCAAAATTATCCTGGGCCCAGTTGAGATAGGTATTGGACATATCCACTGTGGTCACAGACGCGGCGCCGTGCAGGGCTGCCTGTAAGGATACCGAACCGGTATAGGCAAATAAGTTAAGCAAAGACCTATTTTTTGCCTTTTTCGCCACGATTTGCCGGGTTTTACGGTGATCCAGGAATAAGCCGGTATCCAGATAATCCCAGAGGTTAACCTTGAGTTTGGCCCCGTATTCATGCACAACAATCGCCTGTTTGCTTTTATCGATCTTTTGATACTGATTGCTGCCTTTTTGCTTGGCGCGGGTTTTTAAGACCACCTTATCTGTGGTGACATCAAGCACCTTAGGGGCCCAGTAAATCACTTCCTGCAGCCGCTTGGCCGCTTTTTCAGGAGCAATGCTTGCCGGCGCTGCATATTCATGGATCACCAGATATTCGCCATAAATATCGACGGCAACATTATATTCCGGGATATCGGCATCATAGAGGCGGTAACACTCCAGTTGCTCTGCCCTGACCCAGCCTTTCAGGTTTTTGACATTTTTGGTCAAACGATTGGCAAAGTCGGACTTTTCCCGGGCAAAATCTCCCTGGGGATTGAGCTCGTCTTTCGCCGTTTGCTGCTGATCAAGCTTATACAGGGCCAACTGGCAATCAAGGGGACCATTTTTCAGTTTATAACGCTTAAAGCTGGCAAGCTTGAGCATAGACAAGAGTTCAATGTTGGCGGTTAATATCGCCACTTGCCAGTGCATGAACTGGGCCTTGAATTTTTGTCCTAAGGTAACAAAGGTTTCCACCAGCTCGGGTAATTCACCGATACGTTCCCCGTAAGGGGGGTTAAACAAGATAGTGCCCGGCTGCTCAAAACTGTTGAGCAGTTTATTGGCATCGCGGCAGGTAAAGTTGATAAAACGCTGCAACCCGGCATTTCTGACGTTTTGCTCGGCGGTTTTTAATACCCGGCTGTCAAGATCATAACCATAAACCTTAATATCAAGCTTACCGATGCCTTCGTTAGAGACTTCTATCGCCCGGCTGAGCTGCTCCTGCCAAAGCTCGGCATCGTGATCTAACCACAGCTCAAACCCCCAGCTCTCCCTATCGATACCCGGGGCTTCGCCTGCCGCCATAGAAACCGCTTCGATTAAAATAGTGCCCGAACCGCACATGGGGTCAACCAGCGGCTTGCTGGTATCTGCCAACCAGCCGGAGCGTTGAATAATCGCCGCCGCCAGATTTTCTTTTAACGGCGCCGCGCCGCTGTCCCGCCGGTAACCGCGCTGGAATAAACCCCGTCCGGAGAAATCCAGGTAAAAAGCTACTTTTTGCTTTAACAGCCGCGCCTGAATGCGGATATCCGGGTAGGACTTATCCACCGACGGCCGCTCATCGTTGATTGCACGAAAATGATCAACAATGGCATCTTTGACCGTTAAACCGCCAAACTGGCTGTTGCGTATTTCTTCACTCTTCCCGACAAAGTCAACGGCAAAGGTATGATGGCTGGAAAAAACCTCAGACCAGTTCACCTCACTTGCCGCCGCAAAGAGCTGATCTTTGTTTTGCGCATCCCCCTGCCCCAGTTGCAGCAATACCCGGGTAGCAAAACGCGTCCATAAACAAATATGATAACCTAGGGCTAAGGGGGCCGAGAAATAAACACCTTCGGGTTTTTGCACAACCTGCTCACCACCTAAGGATTTTATTTCCTCTGCTAATAATACTTCTATGCCCACCGACGTTAAGGCTAAAAAATGATACATGTTTAATTTCCATCCGAATTCGTGGCCGCGATTATAAACAAAGACACCTGCGACTTAAACCTATTCCTGATAAATGCAGGAGCTAAATAGAGATATTTCATCACTGGGCCATAAACATCAGACAATGGCCCGGATCTGCAACATATTTAAAGCAGATAACAGCCGGGGCAATTGAAAAAACACGGCGTTTTTCCGCTGTTAGATTGATAATGATTAGAATTACAGCTTAAATAGTTCATAAATAATTCACTCTCGATTTTATTTGCCCGAAAGTGATTTTTTTTCACAAAACGCCTTGCAATCTCGTTTGGCTATCCTTATAGTACGCCTCGTTTTCACGGACGCGGGATGGAGCAGCCTGGTAGCTCGTCGGGCTCATAACCCGAAGGTCGTCGGTTCAAATCCGGCTCCCGCAACCAATTTTTGTTTAGGCTCTCTAATATAAGAAAAGTCAGTGCTGTGAAAACGAAGTGATACTTAATAAAGAAGTATATCGGACGCGGGATGGAGCAGCCTGGTAGCTCGTCGGGCTCATAACCCGAAGGTCGTCGGTTCAAATCCGGCTCCCGCAACCAATTCCCTGATAACTGAATTAAAACCGTTATCGGCTTGTTTAACGACGTTTACGTCTTAAACCATTCGGACGCGGGATGGAGCAGCCTGGTAGCTCGTCGGGCTCATAACCCGAAGGTCGTCGGTTCAAATCCGGCTCCCGCAACCAATTCCCTGATAACTGAATTAAAACCGTTATTGGCTTGTTTAACGACGTTTACGTCTTAAACCATTCGGACGCGGGATGGAGCAGCCTGGTAGCTCGTCGGGCTCATAACCCGAAGGTCGTCGGTTCAAATCCGGCTCCCGCAACCAATTCCCTGATAACTGAATTAAAACCGTTATTGGCTTGTTTAACGACGTTTACGTCTTAAACCATTCGGACGCGGGATGGAGCAGCCTGGTAGCTCGTCGGGCTCATAACCCGAAGGTCGTCGGTTCAAATCCGGCTCCCGCAACCAATTCCCTGATAACTGAATTAAAACCGTTATTGGCTTGTTTAACGACGTTTACGTCTTAAACCATTCGGACGCGGGATGGAGCAGCCTGGTAGCTCGTCGGGCTCATAACCCGAAGGTCGTCGGTTCAAATCCGGCTCCCGCAACCAACTCCCCTGATAACTTCTTTCTCTTAGAAATACCTGTCTTCGACTCACCCCAGGTGAATTTATTCTGATCTGCCATTGACTCCGGCAATGCCTCATGAGCCCTAACGTGCTTACTTTCCCAGCTTTTCAGCCGGTAATGCCGACCGCTTGCAATCAGGCCGGCTCAGCATAACAGTCAGTTTGCAGCTACTCTAACGAAAGCACGAGTTTACCAATGTTTTCACAATTGGCCATTCGGCTATGGGCATGATCAGCATCCTGCCAGGGATAAACCTGGTCGATCACAGGTTTTATTTTCCCTTGCTGCAAGGCCTCACCGAAATAACGATTAAAATCCCTTACCAGCTGAGCCTTGTATTCATCACTGCGGTTTCTCAGCGTCGATGCCTTCAGGGTCAAACGTTTCAACAAGAGTTTAGCAATATCCAGAGATTCGCTGTACCTGCCTCCCAACATAGCAAGCATGATAATACGGCCATCAAGGGCTGCCGCCGAGATATTTTTATTTAAGTAACTTCCTCCGACGACATCGAGAATAACATCGTACCCGGCGGGTTGATGCGCTTTTTTCCATTGCACAAAGTCTTGAGCGCGGTAATTGATCAGGTGATCGGCCCCCAGGGCCTGGCAGGCGGCGAGCTTTTCTTCCGTACCGGCGGTTACTGTAACTTCACAACCAAAAAGTTTGGCCAGGATGATCGCTGCCGTGCCGACGCCACTGGCACCGGCATGGATCAGCACAGTTTCACTTTTTTGCAGGCACGCCAGGGAAAATAAACTTTGAAAAGCGGTAAGAAACACCTCGGCTGTCGCTGCCCCCTGGGCGTAACTAAAATCCTGCGGCAGCTGAAATAATTGCCCGGCTTTTACCTTGGCATATTCGCCATAACCTCCGCCGGGCACCAGGCCGAACACCTTATCGCCGACTTGCCGGTTGTTCACCGCCGGGCCGCATAAGGCGATATCGCCGCACACTTCCAGGCCTAGAATTTCCGACTCCCCCGCCGGGGGGGGATATTGTCCCGCCCTTTGCAGCAAGTCCGCACGGTTAACCCCTATTGCTTTCACTTTAATCAGGCATTCATCTTCAACAATCTCGGGCTGATTGGCGGTGGCAAAAACCAGCTGATTGTCTTTATCGACATCAATAAATTTCATTCGTTTATCCGGCAAGATAGTTTTGCCCGATTATATGAAAAATAAGCAGTGCAAAGCAATCGATGCGCGGGTTTCTCTTCCCTGATCAGACAATTACGTCCTTTGCTTTATTCAATGGCAAAAAAATTATGCTCTTGCCATTGCACTTGTTCATGACGCAAATCTTCCACTTCGGCTTCAGGCGGCCCCTGTTTCAGCCAATGGAGCATTTTTTCGACATTACTCTGTTCGCCACAGATCAACAGTTCGACATTGCCATCGGAGAGATTACGCGCATAGCCGCTAAGACCGTAGTCTATAGCAACCTGCTGACTGGAAGCCCGAAAATACACGCCTTGTACAAGACCACTGACAGTCACTGAAAAGCATACTTTCATTGTGCCCTTCCTTTATTGTTATCTTTTCACAATTGTTGATTGCGCCACTTAAGGCCTTTGTCTACAATCAGCGCAATTTTTATTACTGTTAAGTATAGGCATATGTCGTCAAGAATTTATTTAAATGTTGGCCGGGAAAAATCTTTATTGCGCAAACACCCCTGGGTTTTCTCTAAGGGGGTGAATAAGATAAAAGGAAAACCTATGCTGGGAGAGACGGTTGATGTCTTCGACAGCAAAGGCAACTGGCTGGCCAAAGGCGCCTATTCTCCCGAATCTCAGATCAGGGTGCGGGTATGGAGTTTTGATGAAAACGAACAAATAGACAGAGCGTTTTTTTTCAAAAAACTTACCCTTGCCCAGTCACGGCGCAATTATTTTATCGACCGGGACAAGTTAACCGGCTACCGCCTGATCGCAGGTGAGTCCGACGGACTGCCCGGCATTACCATAGATAAATATGACAACTTCATTGTCTGCCAGCTGCTCAGTGCCGGCGCCGATTTTCATCGTTACACCCTGGTAGATTGTTTAAAAGAACTGTACCCCGGATGCCATATCTATGAAAGATCAGATGTCGATGTCCGTAAAAAAGAAGGCTTAGAGCCCGTTACCGGCTGGTTAACCGAGCCTCAGGAAAGCACAGAATGTGTTATCGAAGAGCACGGCATTAAAATACATGTCGATATTGCCACCGGCCACAAAACCGGGTTTTACCTGGATCAGCGGGACTCGCGTTTAGCCGCAGGAAAGTACGCCAAAGGCAAGTCTATCTTAAACTGTTTCTCCTACACCGGCACTTTCTCCCTGCATTGCGCCGCCAATGACGCCAAAGAAGTGATCAATGTCGATGTCTCCCAGACAGCCCTGGATATGGCAAAACGCAACCTCGAGCTCAACGCCCTGGCGGACAAAAAGGTGACCGGCATCAAAGAAGATGTTTTTAAATTGCTGCGCCAGTACCGCGCTGAAAAGAAAACCTTTGATATGATCATCCTCGACCCGCCGAAATTTGTCGATTCCAAGGCACAGCTCACCAGCGCCTGCCGCGGTTATAAGGATATCAATATGCTGGCGATGCAGTTGCTTAAACCTAAAGGCATCTTATTAACTTTTTCCTGCTCGGGATTAATGGAAAGCAACCTCTTTAACAAGGTAGTCGCGGATGCGGCATTGGATGCGGGAAAAAATCTTTACTACGTGGAAAGATTGCACCAGGCAGCGGATCACCCGGTAGCGTCAAATTATCCGGAAGGTTACTACCTTAAGGGCCTGGTGTGCCAGGTGGATTAACAGGCATTCCCCGTATCTTAACTACGGGGAATCACGAGATTAGCTGTCGGCTTAAGCGTTAAATGCCGAATCGCTAATCCATGTCGTCAATCTTGATGCCAACCAGGTAGCAGTCGGCGCTTTCTTCTTTAACGCGGATCACTCTGCCCTTGGCATCCAGGGATTGAATACTCTGGGTAGAGGACTCTACCTTTACCCTGACCCGGGTGCCTATATCCAGCGGATAGTCCATTTCTATTGCCATGCCCTCGGCGCTCATATCCCGGCAGGTGGCAGTCATTTGACGATTGGCCTCATCATCTATGATGGTGATCGTAACCTCTGAATTTAACATCATACGATAGAAATTACGCTTATCATCGAAAGTAACCATGAATGCTCCAACACAATAAATAAGTATTTAATACCATATAGTTATACTTAGCCAAGCGGCAAGTGTCAATTATCGCCGGCTATTTATCAATCAAACTCTTTCAGGTAGTTAACGATTCGCTTACCGGAAACCGGGTAGGCCGTGCCCAGATTTTGCGCAAATAAGGATACCCGAAATTCTTCTATCATCCATTTGATATCGGCGATCTCCTTTAATAGCGGCTGATCTTTTCTTTGCTTACCTATCAGGGTTTGCCACAGCTGAGTGACCTTATCCACTTCCAGCATTTTCAACCTGTCCTGGTTGGGATCCACCGGCAATTTTTCAAGGCGCCTGAGAATACCATTGAGGTAACGGATAATATCGTCAAGTTTGTTGATGCCGGAGGCGGTCACAAAACCTTTAAAAATAAGCTTATCGAGCTGGTCCTTGATATCGCCGTGAGACTGGATAACATTCAACGCCACCTTGCCTTTAAGCAGCTTACGGATATCATGGGCCAGACTGAGACATTTTTCCACCTTGATCGCCGCCTGCAGGACACAGTCGGCAATTTCTGCGCGGACCACATCCCGTCTGAGCTGAAACTCTGCCTCAGCTCTCGGCAGTGCTCCCTGTTGCGCCACCAGATAACGACAAGCGGCATTGATACAATCCTGCAATAAATCGCCGATGGCACCAAAGGGATTAAAATACAGGCCCAATTTAGCTTTATTAGGCAGCTTTTCCTGCAGATATTTTACCGGTGAAGGAATATTTAACAAAATCAAGCGGCTGACTCCGTTAAGCATCGCCTGCTCTGCCTGAACTTCTTGCTCGAACAGTTCAATGGCAACACTGGAGTTATGATCCACCAGCGCAGGAAAAGCTTTAATGGTCATATTGGCCACCTTTCGCTGATAACCCGAAGGCAGCTCGCCAAAGTCCCATTCCCTTAAATTCGCCTGCTCTATGCCCTTATCCGCCACTTGTTTGATGGTCGCCTTCACCTTGCCCTGCAGCTGCGCCTTTAATTCATTGAGATCCCTGCCCTGACGGATCACCTTGTTTTTCTCGTCCAGGACTTTAAAGTTCATGGTCAAATGCACCGGCAATTCAATTTCATCCCAGCAATCTTCCGGTAGGCGCACACCAGTCATGCGCAACAGCTTTTTCGCTACCGCAGCAGTTAATGCCCCGTCCCCTTCGCTGATGTCCGCGACACAAGCCTGGGCATAATTCGGGGCAGGCACAAAATTACGGCGTAAGGTTTTCGGCAGGCCTTTAATCAAGGCAACGATAAGCTCCAGCCTCAACGCAGGGATCAGCCAGTCAAACCCTTCTGCTTGCACCTGGTTTAAGACCCCCACCGGGATCATGACACTGATGCCGTCATCGATATCACCGGGACTGAAATGATAACTGAGCGGCAAGATCAGGTTATCCTGTTGCCAGGTATCCGGGTAGTCATGGCTGGATAATTCATTCGAGCTCTCGTTAAGCAAAAACTCCCGGGTAAAGTGCAATAACTTGTCATCGGTTTTTTTCGCTTTTTTCCACCAGCTTAAAAAGCTGCGTTGACAAATAACACTATCCGGCAGCTTTTGCTCGTAAAAGTCCACCAGGTGCTGCTCTTCAATCAGAAAATCTTTACGGCGTGCCTTTTGCTCCAGTGCTTCGATACTGGCCACCAAATCACGGTTATGTTTGAAGAAGGCTTCTTTTAACTGGATATCGTAATTAACCAGGGCTTCGCGGATAAAGATTTCTCGACAGGTATAAGGCTCAATCTGGTTAAAATTCACTTTTCGCTTGGGCACTATGATCAAGCCATAAAGGGAGACCTGCTCATAAGCCATGACCGCCCCCTGCTTTTTCTCCCAGTGAGGCTCGCTATAACTGCGTTTCACCAGGTGGGATGCCAACGGCTCCAGCCACAGGGGATCGATACGCGCTACCATACGGGCAAACAAGCGGCTGGTTTCCACCAGCTCGGAAGCCATCAGCCATTTAGGCGGCTTTTTCGCCAGTGCCGAGCCGGGGAAAACAAAAAACTTACTGCCCCTGGCCCCTTTAAATTCACGATTTTCATCCTGCTGGCCGATATGGCTGAGCAAACCGGATAACAGCGCCTGATGCACCAGGGCCAGCTGGTTTTCATCCTCGCTGTCCACCGAGCTTATGGCAATATTCTGCTCTTTAAGGGTTTGCCTTAACTGGGCATTGATATCCTGCCATTCCCGGATACGGATATAACTTAAATATTCTTTCTGGCATAAACGCCTGAACTGGTTATTGGTTAACGCCTTTTGCTGTTCGTTGACGTATTGCCATAAGTTAAGCAGGGAGACAAAATCTGAGTTTTTGTCTTTGAAACGGGCATGTTTTTCATCCGCCGCCTGCTGTTTTTCATGAGGACGTTCGCGCGGATCCTGGATACTCAAGGCACTGACAATGGCAAAAACCTGCTCGATACAGCCAAGGTCGATGGCGCTGAGGATCATTTTTGATAACCTGGGATCTATCGGAAACTTGGCCAGCAAGCGGCCATTTTTCGTTAAGCTGGTTTTGTCTTTGCTACCGGCAATGGCATCGAGCTCTTCCAGTAAGCGGATACCGTCATTGATATTGCGATTATCCGGCGGCTGCACAAAAGGAAATTCGCCAATATCACCGAGATCCAAGGCCAGCATTTGTAAGATAACCGTGGCCAGATTGGTGCGCAGAATTTCCGGATCGGTAAATTCCGGCCGGCCGAGAAAGTCCTCTTCGCTGTACAGGCGGATACAAACCCCGGAAGACACCCGGCCACAACGTCCCGCTCTTTGGTTGGCACTGGCCTGAGAAATAGGCTCTATCGGCAGCCTTTGTACCTTAGTGCGGTAACTGTAACGGGAAATACGTGCCGTGCCGGGGTCAATCACATATTTAATGCCGGGCACAGTCAAACTGGTTTCGGCAACATTAGTCGCCAGCACGATATTACGGCCACTATGGGACTGGAAAATGCGGTTTTGCTCCTGCACCGTTAACCGGGCGTACAAGGGCAAGATCTGAGTGTGGGGCAATTGCGCCTTTTCCAGGGCGCTGGCGGTATCGCGAATTTCCCGCTCACCGTTGAGAAACACCAGGATATCTCCCTGACCTATGGCCGTCAGCTCATCCACCGCCTGCAAGATACCAGAGATGATATCGACATCTTCCTGCTCTGCCAGCGGCCGGTATAACATTTCCACCGGATAGGTGCGTCCCGAAACTTCAATAATAGGCGCATTATCAAAATGGCGGGAAAAACGCTCGGGATCTATGGTCGCCGAGGTAATGATCACTTTTAAATCCGGGCGTTTAGGCAGGATTTGTTTCACGTAGCCGAGAATAAAGTCGATATTGAGGCTTCTTTCGTGGGCCTCATCTATGATCAGGGTATCGTACTGGCGCAGCAGGCGATCCGTTTGCATTTCTGCCAGCAAGATACCATCTGTCATCAGCTTGATATAGCTATGTTCACTCACTTGATCATTAAATCTGATCTTATAACCCACCTGCTCGCCAAGCTTAGTGTTCATTTCATCGGCGATACGGTTGGCGACCGTACGCGCGGCAATGCGCCTTGGCTGGGTATGGCCGATAACCCCTTCAATGCCCCGCCCCAATTCCAGGCATATCTTGGGGATCTGGGTGGTTTTACCCGAGCCTGTTTCACCGGCAATAATCACGACCTGGTTTTCGCTAATGGCCTTGGCAATGTGATCGACATTTTGCGAAACAGGCAATTCACCCGGGTAACTGATCTTGGGACGGTGGGCGAGTTTATGCTGCTTACGTTTTATCGAACGCTCAATGGCGCCGGCGACCTGCTGTTGGGCTTTATCGCGCTTATCCGTTTTGGTGATTTTTTTTAAGCCGAATAAACGTTTTTTCAAGCGCGCCTTATCCGCTAAGGCCACCTGGTCTAATAATTTAAATAATGACGGGATACTGGGAACAGCTACAGGACTAACTTCTACAGACAAAACAAACTCGAATAGCGATATAAAAAGGCTATTTTAACAGTATTATAAAGCAATTGCAGCAATGGATGTGGCACCAAGCCCCGCTGCTAACGGCAATGAATAAATGGCCACCAGCAGCAGCCGGGCAGGCTAAGGAAGCAGTGCCCTTGTCTGCATTTACTTTTAAACTATTTCCCGGCGTGAAAACCGGCGCGCAAATGCTTATCTATCGCCTGTAAGACATCATTGCGGCAGATGGTACCGAGCAGGTTTTCATCATCATCGATTACCGGATATACCTTAGGTTTATTCTTTAACATGGATTGCGCCAGTTCTACTATAGAGTCATAGGGTTTTACCGATAACACATCCTTGCGCATCAAATCTTCAACATTGGCGATATGTTCATTGTAATAAATAGTTTCCAGCATTTTTGCCAGTACATCACTTTCCGACAAGAAGCCCACCAGACGATGGTGCTTATCAACAACCGGACCGCCTATTTGTTTGGTTTTTAAAAAGCGCAGTGAGGCTTCTTCTACCACCATTTCCGGGGTAAAAGTAACCGGGTAATGGTTCATATATTCTTTGACTTGTAATGATTCCATCTTAAATCCCTCTTTTAATAAAAAGCCTGATGGCTTTATGTTAACTGTAGTCGTAAACTGCCAACAATTCATGACTTTATCCCTTCACTTTAACGATATCATTAAAAAATGGCGGGATCATCCACTTAAGTGAAAATTATTGATAGCGAACAAGCAGATAGCAAAAATTGGCAAGTAACAATAAAAGCAGGGCAACTCAGGCCTGAATGTCTTTACTTAACGTGATAATAAACAGTACCCCGGGCCTGTGCCCGGGTCTAATGCAATACTGCTCCTTAATTCATTTTCCACCAGTTTTTTACTGATGGACAAGCCCAGACCACTGCCTCCCGGCCTTAGTGGTAAAAAACGGGTTAAATGCCAGCTTCCGATCTGCCTCGGCGATCCCCAGACCGTTATCACTATAGTAAATCTCGGCCCTGCCTCCGATATCTCTGGCGGTAATGGTAATTTCTCCCCGGTAAGTCCCGCTAAAACCATGCACCAGTGAGTTATTAATTAAATTAATCATCACTTGCGACAAGACTCCGGGATAAGTCAACAGGAATAATTCGGGGTCGATATCGAGTTTGACACTGTGGGGCAAACGTTTCAGGATCGGCCTGAGGGCCTGCAAGACATCCTGCAAATTAAAACGGATAACCTGCTGGCTGCACTGGTTCACCGCCACCTGTTTAAAACTTGACAGCACCGAGTTTGCCTGCTGGCTGTTTTCTTCACATAATGTCAGGCTTTCTTCTACCATCTCGAAAAAATCTGCCAGGGCATGCTTATTTAGCTGTTTTGCTCGAGTGCCTGGTGCAGCTTAACAGTTTCTTTATGGATACAGTTAATTGCCAGGGCAATGTTGCTCATCGGGGTTGCTACTTCATGGGCAATACTCGCCACCATATGGCCCAGCTTTGCCATTTTTCCGACTCTTCCAGCAACTGGCGTTCAAGTTTTAATTGCCGGACACAAGACTGCTGATTTTTCTCCCGTGCCAGTAAAATATCCTGATTAACCGGCTTGGTAATATAATCCGCCACCCCGAGGGCAAAGCCGCGGCGTAAATCTTCAGGCTCAACCCTGGCGGTGACAAAAATCACCGGTATATGCTGATACAGGCTATCTGTTTGAGCTGCTGACAAACTTAATAGCCATCTAAACCCGGCATCATGATATCCAACAAGATCAGATCCGGAGCAATTTTGGCCATCAGCTTTAATGCCTGCTCGCCACTGGTAAGCGCAGCAACTTGGTAATGCTCCGGCGCTAAAAACCGCCTTAACAAATCGATATTGGTAGGATTATCATCAACAATCAGAATGGTAAATCCCACGTTTTCATCTGCCATGTGAAAAAGTTCCGGCTGTGAATAATATAAACAGCTGATAAGACTGAGCCACCGTTAAGTACAGTCCTGTTTGTTAACGATAAAGGGCCGGGAGAAAAGGCGCCTATTACGCCTGCCCGGGTAAACCCAGACTTTACAAGGGAAATTGAATTCGCTAACCTGAACTGGTCTTACCTCATTTGACAACAAAAAAGAATAAATACCATGAACAATAACCGCATCAAGGTAACAATCGAAGATCAAATCGCCCATGTCTGCCTAAGCCGACCGGACAAGCACAATGCCCTGGATATCAAGATGTTCCAGGCTATTGATAACACCATCAGGAAACTCAAAAAAAACCGGGACATCCGCGCCGTTATCGTCTCCGGCACCGGGCAGGACTTTTGTACCGGCTTGGATATCAAATCTGTGATGCGCTCTCCCCTCAATGCCATCAAATTATTATTTAAGTGGCTGCCCTGGCGGGCAAACCTGGCCCAGCGGGTCTCCACCGGCTGGAGAGACTTGCCTATGCCTGTGATTATGGCGATAACTGGCAGATGCTGGGGCGGCGGTTTACAAATTGCCCTGGGCGCTGATTTTCGCATTGCCCACCCCGAAAGCTCCCTTGCCATTATGGAAGCCAAATGGGGCCTGATCCCGGATATGGGCGGCACTTTGGCACTACGGACCCTGCTTAACCAGGATACCGCGAAAAAACTTGCCATGACAGGTGAGGAAATCAGCGCAGGGCAGGCACTTGCCTTAGGCCTGATTATGGACGTTGATGAACAGCCGCTTGAAAAAGCAAAACAACTGGCAACTGAGATTTGCCGGCAATCACCGGATGCGGTATCGGCGGTGAAAAGGTTATACAACAAAAGCTGGTGGAGCGGCCCCGGAGCCGCTTTAGCCCGGGAGTCCGCTTACCAGCTCAGGGTCCTGGCGGGTAAAAACCAAAAAATTAAAACCTTTAACCAAACCCATGATAAGGAAGTACAAAAAGATTTTACTGCCAGGGGGCAGTGGTAAGCGGCGTTAATGCCGCCGGCCAATGGGATAATACCCGGTGCTGCCGGCGGCACTGCAACCACAGCACGACAATTAATCTTTCAATAAAGGATGATTTTCAGGTAGTTGCTTGGCGATCCACAGGGCCAGCTTATGTTTCATATTCGGCTGGTTTTCCTGGCCTTTGGCCAGTGCCTGGATCAGTTTGTCCTGCACCAGTAACAGGTAGAGGCACTCTACCTTTTCTTTGGCGGAATTCGTACCGGAAAATCCTTTATAGCCCCGGTTCATCGCATATTTTTCACCTATATCTATCGCCATTTTCAGCAATGCGGCTTCATTTTTAAATTTCTTCATAGTGGTCCTGCCGGTATTTTTTATCTAATTTGCGTCAATACGATAAATAATTCAAGTAAAAGAATAAGTTAATCTTTAAGTCCCAGGCTGCCCCCTAAAAATCCGCGCAGTAACAGCTTTACCGCGGCTTTACTCTTTATTTCCTCCTGGACTTTCTCCTTAAACGCACACAGGTTTATTTGCCAAGCTGTCAAAATCCATGGCGGTCTTTGCCGGTAAAGCATTTACTGCCGTTAACACTGGTTAACCAGAATGGATGACTCCGTTCAAAAATATCCCTAATTATCAATGATATCCAATATAAATCAGATAAATATCTCCTTGCCGGGATCTTTTCTATGGTTAAAGTGCCGGAAAATTTTACACACCGGTACAGCCAAGCTGTTAATTATAAAAAATATAAGTATAAGGAAATCCAATATGAACAAAAGTATCATCTGGGCGAATAGCTTTCGCGCCTTTGTCCTGGTATGCCTGTCGGTGATCAGTGTCGGGGCCAGTGCGGTGGACTTGGTCTCCCTGCTCAGGGGCATGGTGGGCGACCCCGTCTTTAAAGAGTCTGAGCATTATATCAGCGACGATAATATTCAGATCCGCGCTTACGACGGCATTACCCTGGAGGCCAATATTTTTGTCCCCACAGCAGCAGCCGAGTATTATCCGGCCATTATTTTTATCAATAGCTGGGGCATGAATGAATATCAATACCTGGTAGAAGCCGCCCGTTTTGCCGAACAAGGTTATGTCGTATTAAGTTATTCCACCCGGGGATTTGGTGAGTCCGAAGGCAAAATTGCCACTGCCGGCCCCGAAGATGTCCGGGATGTCTCTGCGGCAATAGACTTTCTTTTGGCCAATTATCCCGTTGATATCAACCGCATCGGCGTCTCCGGCATTTCCTACGGCTCAGGCATCAGTTTATTGAGCGCGGCAAATGATCCCAGGATCAGCGCCGTGGCGGCCATGAGTACCTGGGGCAGCCTGACAGACTCCTTGTATGGCCAGTATACACCTCGGCTGATATGGGGCGGCCTGTTAACCGGCATAGGTTACCTGACCGGTGACCCCAGTGATGAAATTGCCATCAATTACCTGGATCTGCTCAAGCAGGAGCGTATCGATGAAATCACCGTCTGGGCGGATGTACGCTCTCCGCTCTCTTACGTGGATAAACTCAACGAACGCCGGGTCCCTGTGTATTTGGCCAATAATTTCGGCGATAACCTGTTCCAGCCCAATAGTGTTCTGGCCCTCTACCAGGCACTGGAAGGGCCAAAGAAAATGGATCTCAGCCAGGGCACCCATGCGGTAGGTGAAGTACTGGGGATGGGCAAGTCCAACCACAGGATATGGCACAATGCCCATGCCTGGTTCGATTTTTATTTAAAACAGGAAAACAACGGCATCAATGAGCAGGCACCGGTTGCCATGCAAGTAAAATTCGGCGATTACGAAGAGCTGCCGGACTGGCCCTCCCCGGCGCTCTCAGCTCAAACCTTGTATTTGCATGAAAAAGAAATCGACGGTGACGGTGATATGAAAACAAGCCCCTATAGTCCCTGGTGGCCAAAAACAGACAGCTTTTATTCCGGCCTGGACACCTTGGCAACAACCGGCATCCCGTTATTGTCTTATTTTCTTGAAGATGTGGTGGAAGCGCCGATTATTGCCAGCATGCCCCTGATCAGCAGTATCAACGCCATCCGCTGGGAATCTGACTGGTTGAGCCGGGAAATGAAATTACGCGGTATCCCAAAAATCAAGCTCCAGCTTACCCCGAGTAAAAGTGAGGCGTTGCTGGTGGCTTATTTATATGATGTCGACTGGACCGGTACCGGACGCCTGATAAGCCATGCACCTTACACGCTGTTAAACGCTGTCCCCGGGCAGACGCTCTCCCTGGATTTAGAGATGGTGGCCACTGCTTATGATGTTCCTGCCGGCCACTACCTGTCTTTGGTGATAGATACCAGTGATCTGCTATACAGTCCCCCGGGCATCGGGCTCTATCATCTGGATATCAACTACCGTGACAATGAAAACAATACCTTGTCGCTGCCGGTAAAAGACTAATAACACAGCGAAACAGCAAGGAAGAGCTTTCCTTGCTGTTTTAGGGAGGAGTCAACAGAAAAAGGGTTATTGGTAACGGTCGACAATACGTTTTAAGGTACCGTCCTGGCTCAGGGCCACCAGACGATCATTGACAAAGCGGTCAAAGGAAAACTCCATATCCGGATCCATGGCCAGATGAATATCATAATCGGAGATCACGGTTGAAAAGTTTTTTTGCAAAAACATGCCGGGATCCCGGTTGGTCTGTTTCAGGTTGTATTCAATTCTCAGCGACATTTCAACAAACCCGGCTTTATCGGATAACCTTTTTAGCAACCTAAAAGCGGAGTCATGGTTTTTGACCCGGATCTCTTTAATTGTCTCAGCCTTTAAATAAGGCTCCAGCCCGGGATAATCAAAGCCATGCAGCAAAATCAGGGTTTTGCCGAACAAATCTTCCACTTCCTTAACTTCACCGGCATAAGAGGGGTTTGTCACCAATTTATGCTCAACATGGTACACCGGCAGCCGGGACAAATGCTCCGCCTGTACCCCTCCCCAACTGGGGGAGCCATATGTGATCCAGTTTTTAATCTTGCCCGTGGACAACATCTTCATCATACGGTTAAAAGGCAGGGTATGAAACTTAACCTCGTATGGCGATCCCTTAAATATTTCATTGACAATATCGGTAATGATACCGGAATGATTTTTTGCATCATCTTCTATTTGAAAAGGCTTGGCCTGATTATCAATGACAACGTAATTAATTGTTTCTGCGTGACCTTTTATCCCTGTTAGCCCAAATAATGATATAAAAACAAGCGCTATTGTCTGAAGTCCCATAACAGATCCCGTGCTAGATTGCGAAGAAATATTGATAATTAACCTTCTGTTTACTAAGGTTAACTCAGAAAATCTCATTTTCCAGTGCAAGGATGATTTTGTGGCAATTACTCACGCGCAGTCAGGCCGAAAGTTTCGTCAGGGTATAGCTAAACAACTGGTCTTTTGGATTCTATTCGTTAGTTCGATAATTACCTTGATCATTACCGCCATTCATCTCTTATTCGATTACCGACATGACATGGAAGAACTCAATGATCGCCTATTGCAAATCGAAAAAAGCTACGTATCCACGGTTGCCGCAGCCTTATGGGTTGATGATATTGACCAGCTCAAGGTACAAATCAGCGGCATTAAGAATATTTCCGACATCTTGCTGGTCGAGTTATTCCGGGACGGCGAAAGCATTATTCGCCTGGGTTATAACAAGGAAGAGTATGTCCAAACCAAGCAATGGCCTATCTTTTACCGCTATGAAGGGGAAGAGCATAATCTGGGACTATTGGCGGTTACCACCAACCTGGAGCCGGTTTATCAAAATCTATTCGATAAAGCCCTGTTGGTATTATTTACCCAGGCGGCAAAAACCTTTGTTGTCTCAGCCTTTATACTCTTTGTGGTCTACCGCCTGATCGGCCGCCATTTGTCCCGGTTAAGCCAAAGCATGCGCTCGATACGCGCAGGGCTTGCCAGCACCCCTTTATCCCTGAACCGCAAGAAACCGGTCGATGATGAGCTCAATTTTATGGTGCTCAGTTATAACAAGATGATCCTCAGCCTGCAGCAATCATTTGAACAGATCAATGAAGCTAAACAAAAAGCCGAGCAGGCGAGCCAGGTAAAAAGTGAATTTGTTGCCAATATGAGCCATGAAATCCGCACTCCCATGAACGGTATTATCGGCACCACTTCCCTTTTGCTTTCTTCCAATCTCAACGAAGAACAACTGCACCTGGCAGAAATCATCAATCGCTCCTCCTATAACCTGTTAGACCTTATTAACGGCGTGCTCGATTTGTCTAAAATAGAGTCCGGCCGCCTGGAAATAGAATCCATTGAATTTAGCCTGACAGAATTATGTGAAGGGGTGATAGAACTGTTCACCCCCAGGGCTACGGAAAAAGGACTGGCCCTGAAGCTGCAGATAGCCTCAAGCATAGATCATTATTTGCTAGGCGATCCCATGCGCTTGAGACAAGTGTTATCGAACCTGATAGGCAATGCTATCAAGTTTACCCACAGCGGGCATGTTTTACTTAAGGTTGAATGCCTTGAACGGTTACCACAAAAACAAAAGATCTTATTTAATGTCTATGACACAGGGATCGGCATTGACCGGGAGTACCAGGATAAAGTTTTCGAAAAATTTTCTCAGGTAGATAACTCCACCACCCGCAAATATGACGGCACAGGCCTGGGGCTGGCAATATGTAAAGAGCTGGTAGAAGCGATGGACAGTGAGATTCATTTAGAGAGCGCCCACAACCAGGGCTCACATTTCTCTTTCGAAATAACCTTTAGCATCACTTCCCACCTGTTATCGAAAAACGAAGAAGATTTACGCCAGCTCACCAATAAAAGGGTGTTATATGTCGATGATGAAATTCTGAACTTAAAAGTGCTCAAACCTTTACTCACCAGCTGGGGCATGATTACCGATGAGACTTCCAACCCCGATGAACTTTTTGAACAGCTCAACAAGCAATTTAACTGTGGCAACCCCTATCATTTACTGCTGCTAGACAAAAATATACCGGGGAGCAGCGGTTATGAAATTGCCCAATCTATTCGCAAAAACGCAAAGTTTGTCCAGCTTAAAATCATTTTAACCAGTGCAGAGCCCGAGCACAGCGATATCGAAAAATGCCAGAAAACCGGGATCCAGGGATTGATGGCTACCCCGGCCAAAGATCACGAAATCCTTAATATTATTAACCTGGTATTGTCCAATTCCATTTTTAATCCCCAGGTATTTACCAAATACTCCGCCAAGAAAACCTTTGAGCAGCAGGTTAGTCAGGAGCATGATTTTGATCTTAATATCTTGCTGGTGGAAGATATCCGGGTTAACCAAATCGTCGCGACAAAAATCTTAAAAAGTTTTAATTGCGAAGTGACCGTTGCCGATAATGGCCAAAAGGCGATTGAACTTTGGCAGTGTGAAGAGTTTGATATTATCTTTATGGACTGTTTTATGCCGCAAATGGACGGCTTTGAAGCGGCAAGGCAAATCAGGCGGCGGGAAAATGCGGATCAACATGTTAAAATCATCGCCCTCACCGCCGGCAGCCAAACCGAGGATAAACAAAAATGCCTTGATGCCGGCATGGATGATTTTATTAATAAACCCATTAGCCGGGATGCGATATTGAACACGCTTGCCGCTCACAGCAAACGCAAAAACAGCGAAGCCCTTCAGCAAGCAACTTGACGCCTAAGCCTTTAACTTAAAAGGAAAGCTTTTCCTGCATTTAGTGCCCGGGACCAACAACTGATTCCGGTCAGTTACTTGCCCTGGCATCACTCCTTGGGGGGCTGGTAATAAAAGGCGTTGATCTTATTACCGTCCAAATCCCTGAAATAACCGGCATAAAACCCCGTCATTTCTCCTCTTGGCCCGGGCCTGCCATCGTCTGTCGCCCCTAACTCGATCGCTTTCTGATAAAATGCATCAACCTGCTCGGGAGAGTCCATGGTGAAGGCGATCATAGTACCATTGCCGACACTGGCTCTGGCGCCGTTAAAAGGTTTGGTGATGGTAAACCCCGGATTACCCGGACTTTTTGCCCAGGCAACAAAGAGTTCGGTTTCAATAAAACGGCCAGCACCTATGCTACTTAAAAGTTGATCATAAAATGTGACAGCCTTGTCTAAGTCATTTGTACCTAAAGTAACATAACCTATCATTTTCACTTTCTCTGTAATTGTGTTCGGTCATTAGATTGTAGTGAATAGCGGATACAGCGCCTTGATGTAAGTCAAGTTAAGCACAATTGGACAAGGCGCTGCTTTTTGAGGATTATATGATAAAAACTTAAGAGCTGAATGTTCAAAAGCGCTCAAGTGGCAAGCTAAAATTTCTTGATAAGATCGGCGCTAAATTGCTCCGGACTTAAGCTGACGCCGTTATCGGCGGCAAGTTTTTCCAAAGCTGTGATATCCTGCTCTACTTTCCCCAGGGTCAGGGTATTGTCATCAAGCAAATACACCTGCTTTAAACCGGCATAATAAAAGCCGAGTATGACCAGGGCATCGACATTCCCCTTGCCAGCGGCCTGTTTGATTTTGTTTAGACGCCGGTAAATCAGGTTTTGCAGTTGTTTTAATTGCCAGACATAATAGATTTCGCTGAAATAGCGGCTGCCTTTTAACTGGTGCAAAACAGCGGCACAGGCAAGCAGGGCCAGGATCACCCCGAGCAGGTTATAGCGGAAGTTGCCGGTAGATTCTGGAACCGCTTCGCCATCAAGCGCCGGCTTATCAGCGCCCTGCCCCCTGATATTATCCGGCATTTCCGCCTGTGGGTTTTGCGCTGTAAATGCTTGCTCTTGCCCGCTAATATTGCCCTCTTTTTGCAAAGCAGGGCTTTGGCCAAAGGCGGCTATTAACGCGGCGCCAAATAACAGGGATAAGGCCAGTAAGCTGGCGATAAAACCTATGATAACCCGGTTTAAATGCTGACGGTAACGACTTTTATCAATTTCAATTAATTTCATGGTTTAAACTTCTTAAAAAATAATGTGCTTACTGACAGCCAAGTCAATGGCTGTGTTTACTCTCTACTCACTCAGCTCCAGGTTTAATCCGGAAAAGCGTTTTACCCGCCCTTCCACGCCATGGCTCCAGACATTGGCTTTACTGGCAATACTCAGCCGGGACTTGGCCCGGGTAATGCCCGTATATAATAATTCCCGGCTCAGCAGTTTATTATCCGTTTGCCCCGGCAATAACATGGCAACATGATCAAATTCACTGCCCTGGGTTTTATGTATAGTCATGGCATAGACAGTTTCAAACTGGGGCAGCCTGGACGGCATCAGCCATTTAAAGCCAAGCTCGGCATCTTCAAATACTGCCATCAAATGCCCCTTGTCATTACGCCAGATCATGCCGATATCGCCATTATAAAGCCCGAGACGATAATCATTTTCACTGATCATCACCGGCATACCATGGTATAAACGCCCGGAGGCATTGGCCAGCCCCTTATCCGCCAGGTATTGTTTGATCAGCTGGTTAATGTTTTCAACGCCATACTCTCCCTTGCGCATGGCGCACAAAATCCTAAAACGCCCTAGCAGTGAAAAGGCCTCACCAACCTGGTCGCAATGAAAAAGCCCCAGATAATATTGCTCCACCAACCGGGGTAACCAGGCTGATAGCTCGCCGGGTAGCAGGCTCAGCTGCTCATCACCTTCTTCCTGTGCCCGGGTCAATAACTGCCAGCTTTCACTGCTTTGCCCGGCGATCACTGCCGCCGCCAGGCGTCCTATGCCCCCCTGGCCGTCAAAACGGCGGCTTTTCACCAGGTAGCTGATATGATCGGCTGCCCCCTTGCCGCCTTTAGCTTTAGGCAGCTGGCGGCAACCGGTCACCTGTTCAAGGTAGGCCAGGTTCTTGGGGGAAAATCCCGGATGTGGCCTGGGGGCAACATCGTTAAGCACGCTGCCGGCGGCTACCGAAGGCAATTGATCGGCATCACCGAGCAAAATCACTTTGCTGTGCTGCGGCAGTGCCCGAAAAACCCGGGTCATCAACGCCAGATCCACCATGGAAACCTCATCTATCAGCACCAGGTCTGCCTGCAGTAAATTGTCCCTGTGGTGGCGAAAATTCACCTGGTTCGGGATCACCCCGAGCAAACGATGCACGGTAAGGGCCTGCTCTGGAATGGCCGCCAACACTTTTTCTGGGATCAATCCCCGAAAACCCTTCACCGCCTTGGCAATAGACTCGGACAAACGCTGTGCCGCCTTGCCGGTTGGCGCCACTAAGGCAATAGTTAACGGCTTTTGCGGTGAACGCGCCTGTTCAAGCATGATCAAGGCCGCCAGCAATTTGGTCACCGTATAGGTTTTTCCGGTACCGGGACCGCCGGCAATAACACTGAAACTTTTATTGACGGCATTGGCCACGGCGATATGTTGCCAGTCTATTTCCCCCGCCCCTTCTTCATTGGCGCTTGCGGGAAATAATGTATCGAGGCAGGCTTTGATCTCATCGGGCTCAAAAGCAGCAAATGCCCCGGCAGATTTACTGCGGATAAAACCCGCCAGTTCGCCTTCAAAGGTGAAATAGCGGCGAAAGTAGAGTTTTTGCCTGTAATACACTATCGCCTGATCTTGATCCGGCGCCAGTGCCAATGCCGATAACAATTGATGCAAACTTTCTTGCTCGGCAAAAATAAAACCATGATGGCTCACCAGGCCCTCATCATCGCTGGCAAAGCCGAAACACTGCCCGGCGATACTTTCCAGCGGTAAACAGGTATGGCCATTTCGTAAACTTTCACTTAACGCCAGCAACAGATGAAACAACTGGGGCTCAAAACCCAGGCCCTGGCATAGCTCCCGGGCAAAAAAATAATCTATCGGCTCCAGGGCGGCAAGTTGTGCCTTTGCCCGGGCAAAAGAGCCATAAACCGGTATGTTTTTATCCTTGGAGCTGTCACGAGCAAGGTTGGGATCAGCGTTAGCCCCGCTATTATCAAGCATGTTCCTGCCCCTCTTTTGTATTACCCCGGCTATTGCCCGGGTCATCGTCTTGGCTGCTGTTACCGGAAAAAATCGCATCTAAACAGGTTAATTCTTCCACGCAGATCCGGCGATAATAAACGCCGCAGCCCGCATGGTCCGGATCATGGGTCATGCCGCGCAAATAAAAATAATAGATGCCGCCAAAGTGCTGCCCGGGATCATAATCTTCCAGGGCATAAGCCAGGTGGCGATGCAGTGCCAGGGCATAAATCAGGTATTGCAGATCATAATAATTGCTTTGAATGTTGGCCAGCAGGTTGCCCGGCTGATATGCGTTAAAGCTATTGCCTAAGTGACTGGATTTATAATCACACAGGTAATATTTACCCTGATGCTCAAAAATGAGATCGATAAAACCATGCATCATACCCTTTAATTGCTGGTAGGCGGGTAAACTGACGGTTTTTGCCGGTGGCCGTTTGTCGCTTTTTCCTCCTGCCCCTCCATCCGGAGCTTCCTGATAAAGCATGCGATCACTTTGCTGACGATGACGGGTTAATAATTGCGCCACAGAGGCAACATTAGCGCGGGACATGGGAAAGTAAAATTCACTCTCCCTTAACGTCTGCACCGCAGGGATATCCGCCAGGCAACAACTTGTCTGTGATTGTCCAGCGCCGTCATTTTGCACCAGAGGCGCCATTAAGACTTGCTTAAGCCAGGCGGTCAAGTCTTGCTCACTATAACCCGTTGTTAGTTCACCATATTTCACCAAAGGCCATTTCATCGCCTCTTGCCAGTCTGGCTGGTTAAAATCCAGGTGCTCAAAAATATCATGCAGCAAATTACCGGTATGCGCCCCTTTGGCCAGATTAAAGCGCAGCAGCGCACTGTCGAGCAGCTCAGCAGTACCTGGTTGAAAAACACCGGTTTCACCATCCCGGTCCGGGGTCGAAACTCCGCCATGGCGCAGGTTGCGGCTTAGGGCTGAAAAAGAGCTCAGCCACCAGTCCCGTTCGATTTTTCCGGTGAAAGCGGCCGGGACTATCTCAGATGCTGTGCTTATTGCTTCTGCCCGGCGGGTTTCTTCAGTCAGCTCCTTGATCTGCTTAACTCCGATCACCCCGGGATTTTCAGCCGCCAGTTGCTGCAAAGCCGCGGCCATGTCCTGATCCTTTTGCCATTTTAAGGTTTTGCCCAGCGGAGAGTTAAAATATTGCTCAAATTCTGCGGTTAAAATATAACAGCGCTGCTCAGCCCGGGTAACGGCGACATATAATAACCGGACAGACTCGGCATAAACCTCATCGGCCATGGCCTGCCTGGCTTCAGCCGAACCGTCTAAACTTAGTTTCAATTGTCCGTTACCGTCATGATATTCAACCAGGGTCACGTTGCGATTACCAAAGCGCAGCGGATCTTTATGGCGACTGGCAAAGGGGATAAACACCACGGGATATTCCAGCCCTTTTGAGCCATGCTGAGTGACAATTTTGATCAGGTTGGCATCGCTTTCCAGCCTTAATTCCGTTTCCAATTCGGGATTGTCCTTTAAGATCTCCTGTTCCAGGTAATAAACCAATTCCTGAGGCTGGCGATGGCGCTGGCTGGCGGATTGCAAGATTTCAAACAAATGCAGTAAATTAGTGAGGGTCCTGTCCTGCTCACGGCTGTCGATGACAAAGTGCTCATGCATCAGCTTTAACGCCATGGTAATAAAACCTTTATGCTGCCATTCCTGCCTTAACGCCAAAAACTGAAATTTCAGCTCCTGCCAGCCGAGCTCATCCCGCTGCAAACGGTAAAGCTTCGCCGGGGTAAAGCCGAGCAGGCCGCAGGCAAGCGCTGCGGTATACAAGCGCTCATTTTCCACATGCAAAATGCCGTTAAGCAAAGATAAAAACTGCTCCGTTTGCTCACTGTGCAGTAAATTAGCCTTGTTGCTCAAAAATACCGAAGCCAGTCCCAGATCTTGCAAAGCCTGTTTAATAGCCCCGGCCTCGGTGCCGTCACGCACCAAAATAGCAATATCCCGGGCTGCCAGGGCATTTTCCCCATCGGGCACTGACAGCAAACGGGCAATTTCACCGGCACACCAGTTGGCCATCACCGGCCTGAAATCCTGTTTTACCTTAGCTTTAGCCGGTGCTTTTTTCTTATCTTGCTTTTCACTGTGCTCTTCGCCGATGGCAAAATGAATAAACTGCAAAGCCTGCTCTTCTTGCCCGGGCAAGGTCGCTTTTTCTCCCGCCTCGGGAGCGGCTTTCACCGGGATGTAGGGGATACCGTAGCCAAATACGGGTAAGGCTTCACCTTGAAGATCATTGCCATAAAACAGGCGGTTATAACCCTGGATCATCCCCGGGGTAGAACGCCAGTTGGTATCCATCAACCACTGAAAGTCACACAGGCTTCGGGCTGACAAATAGGTAAAAATATCGCCGCCGCGAAAGCCGTAAATGGCCTGCTTAGGGTCGCCGATCATAAAGAGTACCGCATCAGCTTGTTGAAAATAAATGGCTTTTAAAATAGAAAATTGCAGCGGATCTGTGTCCTGAAACTCATCCACCAGCGCCACCGGGAATTGCGCAAACAAAACCTGAGCCAGCTTATTATTGTCCTCATCCGTTAAACACTGCTGTAAGCGGCTGATAAGATCGTCAAAGCTGAGCATATTCTGGAGTTGCTTTTTCTTGCCCAGCTGCTCGCTGATAAAATCCAGCCCCTGCTTGACCACCAAATAAGCCTGCGCTTTGTCCAGCTTTTGCTGCAGGGTTTTTACCGCGGTTTTCACCTCGTTCACCGGGGCAAAAATCTCCACCAGCTCCTGCTTGTGTTTGGCACGGGCAAAGCGGCGGCCGTCGATAAAAGCATCGGGCATTTTATCTTTAAAGGCATTGATATCTTCGATAATCTCGGCTAACCAGGCCTTTAACGCCGCAAGTTCCTGCTCGCGCTTAGCTCTTTCCTGACCGGTTTTAACCTCGATCAGATATAAACTCAGTTCTTGCTCGTGGTGCTTAAGGGCCGTTAAGGCTTGTTGCGCTTTGGCCTGAAAAGCCTGGGCTAAAGTCCCGGCACTGATGGTTTCCAGCTTAGCCGATAGCGCTACCTGATAAATGGCCTTGGAAAAATGACTCAGGAACGTCAGCGGATCCGGCCAAAAAGCGGCAAGCTGCTCAAACTGCTCCGGGCTTTGTTGTGCCAGCACCCGGTACCAGTCCTGGCAAGCTTCCAGCAAAAGCTCCTGGTCGCTGGCTTCCATCTGGCTGTTAAAAGACATACCACTGGTAAAGGCATGCTGGCTCAGCACCCGTTTGCAAAAGCCATGTATGGTAAAAATCGCGGCTTCATCGAGAAATAACAGGGCTTTTTTCAGCAGGAAGCTGGCTTCATCTTCATCGATTTTTTCAGCTAAAGCGGCAAAATAGGGATCTGAGGCCACCAGCAATTGCCAGTCGTTGATCGCCGTGCGGATAAAGGCGCCGATACGCCCGCGTAACTCTTCGGTGGCATCCTTGGTAAAGGTCATCACCAGAATTTGTTCAACCGGCAGTTTTTGCTCTAACAACAAACGTAAATATAAACGGGTGATATTAAAGGTTTTGCCAGTACCAGCGCTGGCCTCAATTAAGTGTTTGCCTGTTAAGGGAATTTCATGGGCTACCAGGTTTTTCGGTGCTTGGCTCATAACTTCACCTTTTCAAGTGCCTGGTACATGGGCTGGTAAAGGCTTTCTATCATAGACAAATGCTCGCTCAAATCAGGACAAGTCGGCCAGAAATAATGCATATAGGGATCTGCTGATAACGGCCGTATGGCATTGACATCATGCCAGTATTTTTCAAAGTCTTGCTGGCTAAAACTTTTACCCCGGCCGGTAACTTTAAAATAATGCTCGGCTAACTCACCATTAACTAACAGCGCCTGATTTTGTCCTGAAGCAAAAGCGGCTAATAACCGGGCTAGTTGTGTCTCGGGATCGGCTATGGCTTTAAACCGGTACTGGCTGACTTTCTGGCTTTTGGTATCAAAGTAAAAACCGCTACAGTCACTGACGTGCGCTAATAAGCCCTGCTCATCAGCCTGTAATGATATTTGGCCTGCAGCAAGCTGGCGTTGCCATACCTGCAGGATTAACTGGTGCAGATACAAGGTAAAAAAGTCTTTTGCCTTGGCGCTGCTGCTGCGATAAAACACCAGTTGCTGCCCTTGCACCGGCAACAAGGTGCTTAACGAAATATTATTGCCGTCTGCCTGGGAAAGCAGCACTTCACAGTAGACTTGGCTGGGGTTATCCCCCCCTTGTTCAATGATCACCCGGGAGAATTGCTCACTGTCATCGCGCCATTTTTCAAATAACTCCCCCGTGGTCGGCAAATAGGGGAACTTGCCCGCCAAACGCGCAGCTGTGATCACCTGTAAAACTTCCCGGTCGATGTCAGAGGTGGCTGCAGGGCCATCTTCCCCCTCTTTTGTGGCCGCCACCAGGTAGCAGTCAAGCAGCTGCTCCCTTAACTGATAACTTTGCAATCGATCGGCGGTAAAAGGCTCGGCATCCTCAAGCTCTATGCTTACCTGCTCAAAATATAGGTTAAGCTGGCGGCGGGCAAATTGCCTGGCCGGGTGCTGGAAAAAAGCGATCAGCTCGGAAGCATTGATTTGTGCAGTTTTTTCTCCCTGCTGTTCTGCTGGCATATTTTCCGAGGCTGCTGCTGAGTTCTGTTTATCGCCGAGCTGGTTTTCTTGTGAGATCACTTCTTGCGAAATCAATAGGGTTTCATTGCCGTTTTCTTCACCTGAGGCCGTACTATTGCCTAATTTCAGCCACTTCTCATCAAAACCCGGGTAAGCACCGAGATAATTGTCAGCGCTAAAAGGCTGCATCGGCAGTTGCCGGATATCGTCGCCCGAGTTGCCGAGTTGCCAGCCATAACCCAGTTCCAGGTATTCCATCAGCTCTTTTAATACCAGGGAAGCTTCCCTGGGGGCATTGGTTTTAATATTACGCCCCTGATAGCTCAGGTAAAGGGCCTGGCGCGCGGAAATAATGGCTTCAAGGAATAAATACCTGTCATCGCCCCGGCGCGATCTGTCGCCGAGTTTTGCCGCCGTCATCGCCAGCAGATCAAAACCCAGCGGCTGACGCTGACGGGGAAATTCACCGTCATTAAGCCCTAACACCGCAATAATTTTAAAAGGAATGCTGCGCATGGGGATCATAGAGCAAAACGTTACCTGGCCCACCATAAACTGGCGTCCGGGGTCCGGCATACTGAAATGGCTGTTGAGAAACTCCCGGACCACGCTGAGGGCAATATCCTTATCGTAAAGGGCATGGGTACAGTATTCCACCAGGGATTCGATGGCGTGATAAATCAGCTCAAAATTATGATCTCCCGTGACCACAAAAAGCTCATCCAGCATTTGTTGTAAAAAGCTTTGCCAGCTACAGGCATCGCGCGCTGTGCTTAGCTGATGGGAAAAACTTTGCAGCTGCTCAATAATCAACATCAGCTGGCCTAATAAGCGCCCGTCGTCCCCTTCCACCACAGGCAACAATAACGCCTCCTGGTGGATAACCTCGCTGTCGCCGTAGGCAAATCCCGTCATCAGCCGGCTCAGCCCCTGCTGCCAGGTAAAACTGTTACTGCCCTGCTCAAGCCCGAGGATATTGGCTTTATGCTGCTGATCCAGCCCCCAGTGAATGGCCGCCTGCTCAACCCAGAGGCTAATTTTATCGATATCCTCAAAGCTCAGGGAAAACTTTTGCTGCATCGCCGGTAATCTTAACAAGGCGACCAAACCCGAGACCTGAAAACGGCTGTCGGGTAGATTAAGCAAGTCAATAAAAGCGGCGATCAGCGGCTCGGCGTCTTTACTGCTCCTGTCGGCAATGGAGCAAGGTAAAGGCGGGATTTTATCGTCGATATCCTGCCAGCCCCGGGTAAAGACCGCATTGACATAAGGGGCGTAACTCTCGATTTGCGGGCACATCACCAGGATATCTTTTGGCGTTAACTCACTGTCGGCATTAAATTGATGCAACAGCCAGTCATGCAAGCCCTGCACTTCTCTGAGCGCACTATGGCAGCTGGTGATGATCACGGAATCATCTTTTGCCTTCTTGGGCGCCTGGCGCGCATCCGTCAGGGTTAAAATATCATTTTGCAGCTGCGCCAGCACAGAAGCAGTCACTGCTTCCGGTATTGCCGCCTGCTGACCGGGTTCTGGTGCTGATACCGTATCCTGGCTTCCGGCCTGTTCAAAGACGTCAATATTGACCAGGGAGTAATTGTGCAGCAAAGCCATAAATTCCCTCCCCTGCTGGCCAAGACTTGCCAGCAGGGGGTTACCGACCGCAGAGCGGATGTCCTCATAACCATCGACCCAGTTGCTGATGGCCTTCACCGCCTGCTTTTCTGAAAGGATATCCCCCCAATAGGAAAAACACGGGTTTAAATGAAAAAAATGTATTTCGATATGCTCACTCAGGGCATTAATAAAGTCCAGCCACATCGGCGCCATGGCGTTGATACCGAAAAATACAATCCGCCGGGGCAGCTCGGCTTTCTTGTTATTGAGCCCGGCAATGGCATCCTGCATTAAGGTCACCGGATTATAGGGCAGTTCTTTGATCAGTAATTGCCATAACAAGCCCTGCCATTTTTCAATCTCATCAAGGGCGCCGGCATGGGGCAGGCTCTCGTTTTGCAAATTGAAAATACTTTCTCTGTGCTGCCAGGCATCAATCCACTTTGGCCGGAAAATAAGGTATTGCTCGTATAAATCCGCCAGCTGTGTTGCCAGCTGATAACGTTTCAGTGCCGCTCTTTCTGCTGATGTTTCCTGTTGCCAGTAGCGGCTGGGCTGCTCAAATTCGGGGTTAGCCGTCACCTCATCGCTGCCCAGTAAGGCAGCTAAGCGCCAGGTAAGCACTTCCCGGGAATAAGGCGACTGATCAGGGACATCTTCATCACTGGCAACGGATCGCATTAATTTCCATAAAAACTGCGCCGGCAGAGCATAACGGATATTCATGCTGATCCCCCGCTGTTTTGCCAGCGAGAGATTAAGCCAGTGCTGCATACCCGGATTTTGCACCACGATAATTTCCTGGCTAAACACCGCCAGGGGGGATATCTGCTGAATTTTATCTAGCAACACCAACAGATTTTCCATCTTGTTGGCTGGATAAAGGTAGATCACATTGATACCAAGTAGATTAATGAAGCCATCCGGCTTTTTTATTATCGGTAAATTTAATCATATGGGGTAAGTCAAGACTAGTGAAAACCACAGAAAAACCCCAAAGAAAATCAAAATGATGAATAATCGAGCAGGCAGGGATTAAAAAGGAAAGATAAGGCAACAGCCGGGGTTAAACGACAAGGGGTAAAGCCGTTGCACAAAAACGGAAACTAACAGATAAAGTCCAGATGTCTTTGATAGAAGTCCCCCAATAACGGCACAGATCTTTTTTGTCCGCTCAGGGCATAATACAAGGCCAAAAACCACAAAAAGACCACGGCGATATTGAGTAACCAGCCAATTAAGGGAATAAAGGATAACAGGGCTGCGGTAATAACCAATCCCAGGGATTGTCTTAAATGAAAGCGGGCAAAGGTTGATTTATAAAAGCCATAGAGAATGATCGCCAGCATCCACCCCACTATGGTCAGATAACTTAATGCCGCCACAATTTTAGCCATATCATAGGCCGTTTTGGTTTCCGTGTGATAATGCGACATCTTTTATCTCCAGCAGGGTTTATTAATATAAAAGTTAGCCTTTATTCAACTTCCAAACAAGCAAAAATTTTGTCATAGTTAACAATATAACCTGAGTTTATGACAAGAAAATGAATGCCAGCCTGCCCTGCATCCAGATAAAGGCCAAAGCAAAAAATCACGGATTATTTTTAGTTTGCCTCGGCAGCGGCTTATTGCTGATCGCTTTGCTATTTACGCTCTTTTTCTGGCAACAGGCGAGACTCACTTTGATTTTCATTGACTTAGTCGCCCTGGTGACCTGCCTGATAGGTTTTGTTAAATTAATGGAGCCTAAGATCAGCTTTTTAATCACTCCTGCCTCTTTATGTTATCAGCACAGGCATGGTAAATGGCACTTATTATGGCAGGATATAGTGCGGATAGACGCCGTCAGGCAAACCTGCGGTATAAGCAGCCAAGAGCTGCCCTATCTGGGCATCCGGTTGAAAAATATCGACTGTCTTGCAGACAATATCTCCCCGCGGATGGCAAACCGGCTGATCCATGAGCAAAGACCATTAACCCTGTATTGCTTACTCAATAATTTAATGACCCTGGAGCAGGGAGCCATGAACTTCATGCCTTACACCTTAAGCGACGGTACCCGCATCAAGGGACCAATAGCCTGTTTCCTGCACCATAGCTGCGCCTTGCAAAAGGCACTGGGCTACCACCTTTTTATTCCCGATACCGCCATGGACAGGGATATCACCGACTTCTCCCGGCTACTGGGCCAATGTAAGAAAGCCACCGCATTGTACCCCTAACCGCCTTTATCTTGTTTAAGTCGCTTAAGCAGGCGCTTAAATTGGACCAGCAGCACTTGCATCCGGGCTAAACTTGTTTTCTGCTCGGCCGCAGACAAGGACTGGTAACTCAGTTTTTCGAAAGTTTGTGTTATTTCGTTAAAAATAGCGGCAATTTCAGGACGCTGCAACGCGAGTTGCCCGGCAAAAACTTTCGCGGTCTGGGGCAGAGGTTTCTCCAGTCCTTTTTCGGTTAATAAGTCCAGGGCCTGGCGGTATAAAACTAATCCGGGATCCCGTACTTCTTGCGAGGCATTGCGCCGGTACAGCCACCATAAGAGCACTAATGTGATCATTATGGTCCCGGTAATGATGGCGGCAACTTTCCATGGCACCAGACGGCCAAACCAGGAAGATAACAGCCGGTATTGCCGGGCGGCACTGTAACCGAGTACCAAACGTGTCCACTGGTAATCGATGGCATCAAGCTGCAGGCGCAACTCATTAAGCCAGGCGAATTGTTTCAGCCTTTGCAGGCTGAAAAAGTCACCGCTTAAGCGTGATTGTTCCTGCAGCAACAGCGCCGATAAACCGTTTTCAACCCGCTCGGGATTAACCGCAGCGGTGGGATCTACTCTGTGCCATCCCTTGCCCGGCTGCCATATCTCCGCCCAGGCGTGGGCATCATATTGATGAATACTGTAATATTCCCCTTGCGGGTTATGCTCTCCCCCTAAATACCCGGTCACCAGACGGGCTGGAATACCGGCAACCCGCATCATAAAAGCAAAGGTACTGGCATAATGTACGCAAAAACCTGCCCGGGTATCAAAATAGAATTCATCCAGGCTATTTTCATTTAACAACGGTGGCTGCAGGGTATAACGAAACGGCGCCTGGTTAAAATGAGCCAATACCGCCTGCACCAGGGCGAGATCATCAAGATGCACTTTTCTTAAGGCCAGCACCTCCTGCACCAGTTTAGGATTACTGCCTGCAGGATAATCCAGGTTGCGGCGGACAATATGACCGGGGATCTGTAAATCCAGGGGGGCATCGGGATAAGTGTCCACCCGGTAACTGACGGCCTTAGTCAGAGGCTTGCGGCTGCGCAGGCTATAATCCGGCAGCTGGATGATTTGCTGAGGGCCCCCCTTTGCCACTGCCGGCAACGTTGCCAGATCCAGGGCAAACAACCATTTTTTGAAACTGGCCTCGGCAATCACCTGATAACTTAGCTTACGCTCCCCGGGGCGGACTTGCCTGGAGAGCGGCTCAATAAAGATTTGTTTAAGCTTACTCTTGTACTCGGGGGCCATTTGCCAGCGCCTGCCGTCATAATTTTCTAACACCAGGGCACGCCAATAGAGTTGGCTGTAATCGGGACGCACCCGGTCAAAATTAGCCCGAAACGCCAGCTTATCGGACAATGCCAGGCTGGCAATATCCCCCGGCGCGACACTTTCAGATAATCCGGTGGCGGATGTTTTCGCCATAGGCACTTGCCAAAACGGCGAAAGCCTCGGAAAAACAACAAATAAAACAATGGATAACGGAATACTGTGTACTATCAGCAAGCCACTGGATTTTAATGTGGCAACCCCGGGACGACGTGATGAAAAATAGCTAAGCAGTAAACTGATATTAAGCAACAGCAATAACAGGATCACTAAGGTAAATTGCAGATCTTGCTGAAAAATCAACGCCGACACCAGCAAGAAAAACCCCAGTAAAACCACCAGATAAAAGTCCCCGCGCCCCTGAATTTCCAGTGCCTTTAACACATAGGAAAAACACAGCAGATGCAGCATGGCCGATAATAATCCCAGTTCAAATCCTGAAATAATCAATACCAGGCAGCCGCCGAGGGCAAAAATGGCCATCACAGGCCCGGGTGGCCTCTCTTTTTGGTAGTGCACCATTAATATCTGCCAGCACAGGCACAGGGCTAAAACGGCTAACATCCAGGAAGTCAGCTCTTGAAACAAGCTCAGCAGGTTGGCCCCCTGACAGATAATTAACAGCCAGGTGATGTCTTTGTTCAGGCTAAATGTTTCTTGGCTGACCGTCGCCATGGTTTTATGCCCCCCCTGCTGACGGGCCCGGATAAGCCGCCAGCGCCCGCAAGCAGCTTTTCAGCTGAAAGTCACCGCTATCGACCTGAAATACCTGTCCCGCCAGCTCCATGCCATAGCGATAATCTTCATGATGGTAATGTAACAGCAGATAACATAAATACCGTAATTGGGTTTCAACATCACCGTCCGGCATATCCGCCAGACTTAACCAAAGGACACTGCCCTGTTGCTGCTGATAATGTTTGGTATATTTTCCCTGCCCCCGGGCAAATTGTTTCCAGGCCACCCGGTTGACAGACTCTCCGAGCACATAAGTTTTTAATTCAAAAAAATCTTCCGCGCCGGCGCAGGTTTTCCCGGTATTTTCCGCGCTGTCCCCCTGCTTTAAAAAATGCAGCAACGGTCCCGGGGGTAACTTGGCCTGAGGATAAAGGGTGCATAAACAGTCAAAATCCAGGTGGGTCCAACATCTAAAGAGCCCCAGGGAATATTCACTTTTGATGGTGATACGCCCGGGTGCGATCAAGCCCCGTTTTTTCGAATAAAAGGGTAAGTTCACAGACACCTTTTCTGCACGAATAACGCTGACATGCACCGCCTGCTGTCCGGCAAAAGAAAGGGTTAAGTCATAGCGGGGAATTTTACTGTGCACGGTGAGCGGCATAGTCACCCCCTGCCCGGCATAACCGCTACATTGCCCGTTACAGCTTATTGCCAGGCCGCAAAGATTAAAAAAACTTTGCAACATCACGGTAATAAAGAGACTGCCCATCAGGTAACTCATTAAAATAATGACATTATTCTGATAGTTGGTACCGAGCAAAAATACCAGCAATACCAGTAATAAATAGGCACAACCAAAACGGCTGGGAAAGATAAAAATATTGCCCCGGTGCAACAGCTGGTATTTGGCCGCCGGCAGCCGTTGCTTTAGCCAAAGGGAAAAGCGGCTTTTAACGCCGGCTTTAAGCTTTAACATCATCTTGGCGCCAAACATAGCCGGGACTTCAGGATAACTTGGCTAACGGATTGGTGGGATCTACCTGCTCCAGTACACTTAACGCCAGCCCCTCTTTGTGCTGCATAAAGCTATCTGAAACAATTTCCAGGCGATGCTGGCAAACCGCCGCAAATACCGCCTGGATGTCCCCGGGGTGGACATAGTCGCGGTCTTCCATAAAAGCCCAGGCTTTTGCCGCTTTTAACAGTGCCTTACCCGCACGGGGCGACAGGGGCCTGAGATTTTCATCCTGGCCTCGGCTGACATGGCATAAAGCAATGATATAGTCGAGAATGGCATCGCTGGCGCTCAGGTTATCGATATTTTTTTGCATAGTGATAAGTTGCTCAAGTTCAAGGCAAGGCCGTAAATGCATAAATTGATGATCCCTGTCCTGACTTAACAAAATCAGCTTTTCTGCCGCCACATCGGGAAACCCCAGGGAAATGCGCATCATAAAGCGATCCAATTGAGACTCGGGTAAGGGATAGGTCCCGGCATGGCTGAGGGGGTTTTGCGTGGCAATAACAAAAAATGGCGCAGGCAGGGCATAAGTTGTGCCGTCGATACTGACCTGATGTTCGGCCATGGCCTCCAATAGCGCACTCTGGGTTTTCGGGTTGGCCCGGTTAATTTCATCCGCCAGCACCACCTGATTGAAAACCGGTCCCCTGTGCAGCTCAAACTGCTTTTTTTCACTATGATAAATCGAAATACCGATAACATCCGCCGGCAATAAATCACTGGTAAACTGGGTTCTTTGATAACTTAGCCCCAAGGTTTTTGCCAGTACCTGGGCCAGAGTGGTTTTACCCATGCCGGGCAAGTCTTCAATTAAAATATGCCCCTGAGCCAGTAAACAGGCCAGGGCCAGACGGATCTCCCGCGGCTTTCCCAGCACTATCGAGCCGACTTGTTCTACTACCGCACTAATAAGGTTTTGCATCTTGATTATTAACGTTTTTTAGCCAGAAATCTAACTGGCAGTATAGGAATGAACCGGACCTTTCGCGAATAGCCGCGAGCATTAATCTTAAGCTTCAACACGATTAACCGGCGACAAAAAGTAAGGCGATAACCGTCTCAGTAAGGCGTTTTATTTAAGATCCCGGTAAGTTCAACCTTAAAATGACCTTCATCATGGGCTAACACCTGAGTATCATGCTCCAGACTGGCTTTAACTTTGCCGTTGATTAGTGACGGATCCGATATAAACTCAGTGGCCTGCTCATAGGGCACGGGTTTGCTGATCAAATAGCCCTGTACTTGATGACAATTGAGATCACGTAAAAATTTCAGTTGCTCTGCCGTTTCCACCCCTTCGGCCACGATCTTCAAACCCAAATGATCCGCCAGGGTGATGATGGAGTTGACGATGGCGGCATCAAAGGTATTCTCGGTAAAGTCTGTGATAATAGAGCGGTCGATCTTAATTTTATCCACGGGAAAGTTCTTTAAATAACTATAAGAGCAATAGCCGGTACCAAAATCATCGAGGGAAATACTAAAGCCGGCATCGGTGAGCTCGTGGATCAAATCAATCGTTGCCGCCAGGTTATCGGCGACGGCATTCTCTGTAATTTCCAGCTCTATGTATTTGGGTAAAATATTATTTTTTTTCAACTGTTTAATAATCTTGCCGGCAAGCTGCGGGTTTTTAAACTGTACCGGCGACAAGTTGATGGCAACCGGTACAGGTTCAAGAGACGCCTCCTGCCACCGGGTCAGATGTCCGCACACCTGAACAAGTACCTGCTCCGTAATTGCATCAATAATACCATTAGTTTCCGCCAGCGGAATAAAATCATCCGGGGACACCATGCCTGACTCCGGATGTTGCCAACGTACCAGGGCCTCCATACCACACAATTGCCCGCTGCTGACATCCACCTTGGGCTGGTAATAAACAAGAAATTCATTTCGTTCGACGGCTTTATGCAAATCATTTTCCATTTGCAACTGCTGATTTGCCCTTTGATTGATTTTTGGCGAATAAAACCTGAAGTTATTTCGTCCTGCTTTCTGCCTGGCTTCATACATGGCGGTGCTGGCATTGGCAATCAGTTCATCCGGCTCTTCACCGTCATTCGGGTATAAGCTCACCCCGATACAGGTATCAAGATACAGATCGCTTCCTTCAATACTCACCGGATTTTCCAATGACTGGAATATCCGGTTTAACATCTGGATCAGAAATTCATCCCGGGAAAAGTCATCCAGTAACAGGGATAACTCATAACTGCTGATTTGTGACACACAAACACTGTTCTTGGCAGCGTGCCCTGCACTGTCAACAAGGGAAACACAATCGGTATTTCTAAATATTTGGCTGATTTTACGACCCATTTCACGGATCAATTTTTCACTGACGCTATGACCTAAGGTATGGCTGATTTGGCGAACCTTCTCCAGATCTAAGACCAGGATGGCAAACTTCCTGTTATTACGCTTGGCCCTGTATATTGCCTGAATAATACGATCTAACATCACGATACGGCTCGGCAGGCCAAAGACCTGTGTGGTTTCCACCCGTTCATCATTTTTATCGGGAGTTAAATTTACAGATACACCAGCATGCTCTAGCGGTACTTCTCCGTCATTCAGGTATAAGTTTTCCTCGCTCTCTTGCTCACTCCCGGCCAGGGTGTTTATTTCGATAACCGGCTCTGCCTGGGCTTGTTCAATTCCATTTTCTTCAAAAGGCTCTGCACCATTAATTTCCAGCTCTGCGTCCTCAACAGTCGTAGCGGCTTCCGGTGACTTTTCCGCCTGTTCATTCCAGATTTCCACACGGTTACGGCCCGTTTCTTTAGCAACATATAAGGCTTCATCCGCCTGGCTGACAAAGGCTTCGGCATTACTGAGCTTATTTGTCCAGCAAGCCACGCCAAAGCTCGACGTCACATTAAATTTACCGTCAGGCAGGCTGATATCTTGTTTCATCACCGCCAGACGAATTCGCTCCGCTACCTGGGCAGCCTCTTGCGCCGTGGTCGCCGGCAGCACCACGCAAAACTCTTCACCTCCGTAGCGTCCCACCAGATCATTGGTGCGGGAGATGTCCTTGAGTATTTTCGCCACCATCTTGATCACTTTATCCCCCACCGCATGGCCATAGGTATCATTGACCGACTTAAAATGATCTATATCTGACATGATACAACTCAATGAACTCTTAAGGCTTTTTTCCTCTTCAATCAAGACCCTGAGCCCTTCAAAAAAGGATCGGCGATTAAGGCAGCTGGTGAGCGGATCTCGGGTCGCCAGATATTTCAGCTCCTTATTTTGCGCAGTGATCTCTTTTTGGCTGAGCTTAAGCTTATCCAGTAACTGCCCCAATTCGCTGTTCTTTATTTCCAGCTCGGTAATATCGTTGAAGGTCACCAGGGCGCCCCGGGTCACTTTTTCGCTGCGGCCAATCGGTGAGACATTCACTTTAAAAGAAACCAGGCTTCCTGATTTAGCCCTTAATTTCAGCGCTGCACCGGTTACCGTCGCCCCTCCTTGTAATATCGGTAACCAGGGGAGTACTTGTTGTTTTTCTTCGCACAACCAGTCTAATTCAGACGCTTTTTTGCCCATCAGCGATTCATTTGACCGGACCGATTTTTTCTGGAAAGGTTCATTGGAAAAAATTATTTGTTCTTTATTATCAATAATTAACAAACCATCGGATAAGGTATTTAATGCATTACGCACCCGGTCGGGAACCACAGAGCCGGGATCGAGCTCAAGCATGGTTTTTTTTAAAAACAACAAATAACAGATGAAACCGGATAAGGCGACAAACAGCACCAGCATAAAGAAGGGGTTGTCCAGAGTGGACAAATCATCAAAAATAACTTCTATCGTTCCCCAGCGCTCACCTTTTTTAAAAATCGGCACCTGAACCTGGGAAGCGGTAGATTTATCTGCGGGTTTAAGCAGCCATGCCAGCTCGTGATCGCCGGACTGGGCGATTACCTGGTTAGAGATTAAACGTACGCCGGCGGATTTTACATTGCTGTTTCGGGTCACCACGGCTTCCAGGGTATGGTGAACATTATCTTCCCGGTTAGCGGTAATATCGGCATTAAGCTGCACCGCAAGTGACTCCACCAGCATTTTGCGAAATTTCAGCTCCGGCACTTTCTGGTTCGGGACCAGGCCTAAAAACTCAAACATCAGCAATATACTGCAGGTAAGCATCACCAGACCAACGCTGATACGCACCAATGGAGAGCCGAGAGGGTTTTTCATAAGCTAGTCCTTAGATTCATCAGCGCTTTTTTCCTCGGAATCGAAAATAGTTTCTTCTTTCGCCGCTAACTGCCCGGCTTTTTTATCCGCTGATGGCTGCGGCGTCTTCACCGGTTGACTGCCCAAAACCGGCATAAGGTCAAACTGTTTCCAAAGGGGAATAATGGACAGAAAACTGGCCATCAAAGAACCCGCCCGTAAGACCCAGGTGAGCACCCCTACAGAAACCGACAGGGTCGCCCCCATAGTTACTTCTGTCACAACAGCGGCTTCGAGCTCTTCTTCTGCTACCGACTCATTCAGTTCACGGCGCATTTGATCCAGCTCCCGAAAGAAGTCCTCATTATCCCGGACAAGGCGCTGTTCGTCGGTTAACAATTCAAAGGCCTCTTGCCCTGAAAAACTCAACGGGATCAAATCAAGAAACTCTAATGCCCTGGCTTGCTGATAAACTTCTTTAACCTCGCTTATTATTGCCTTGCCGGCAACCTCATTGATTTCTCCCGCCACATATGCAGACGAAAAAAGCGCAGCCTGATGGCGGTTATGCTGACTGGCATTTACCTGTTGCAAGCTCGCCAATGTGTGATTCGAGACCACTGCTGATGTATCCGCCAGAGAGATTTGCACTTCTTCTCCCGCCACTTCACTCTCTGTTGAAGTCGGCTCTTCCTCCACCTTTTCTGCTCCAGGAGTTATTTTCTCTGTGTTTTCCGTCGCCGAAGTTAACGGCGTACCGGCTGTCTGCGGCATATTAACGGTCAACAGGAAGGTCCCTGCCGTACTGGCACCGCCGTCATCGGCTATAAGTTTCAAGATAAGGGTGCCCGCATCTTTAGCACCAGCTATACCGCTGAGGGTAAGACTTTCGGCATTAAAACTGACCCAGTCGGGCAAAGGAGAGCCATCTGCCTGTACCAGGCTATAAACCAGGTTATCGTTACTGTCGGGATCGATAAAAGTATTTTCACTCAAGGTAAGGTTTAAATGACTCCCAGGGGTCAATACCTGATCGGCGAGAGAGTGAAGCATAACCGGTGCATCGTTGACACCGTTAATAGCGATCATCACTTGCTGTTTTGTGCCGTCGGCACTGGTTACCGTAAAATGCTCCGTCACCGTTTCATTTTCACCCAGTGCCCGGATCGCCTCTTGGTTGTTATCGCCATAATAAAACCACCGGCCCTGACTGTCGATTTGCAGCTCCCCATAACGTCCGGCTAAGATATCAGCGACAAAACGGGCTTCTTCGGGATCAGGGTCTGTTATGGATAGTTGCCCGGAAGTTGCCAACCCGGCGCTGATATCTGTATCTGCCAACAAGCTGCCGGCCGTATCTCCCAAAATGATTGCCGGATCATTAACTCCGCTAAGTTCAATAAAGACAATTTCAGTGCTGGTCCCGCCCAAATCATCGGTTACCGTGACGGTAAAACTGTCACTGCCAAACCAGTTGCTGTCGGTTGCCGTAAAAAGCCAGCTGCCCGTTTGGGCATCTATCTCCACCAGGCCATAACTTGCAGCACCCACCGAAAAATAGCTCTGGTCGGTAAGGCCATCGGCATCGCTGGCATTAATATCACCGCTCACTTTATCTCCTTCACTACCGCTAAAGTGGAGATCACCGCTGATCTGCGCCGCATCATCAACGCCTGCCAGCCTGACGGTCACCAACTGCTCCGTTACCCCCCCTAAATCATCAGTCACGGTAACAGTAAAGCTGTCACTGCCAAACCAGTCATTATCTTTTGGCGTATAAGACCAGGCTCCTGTTTCGGGGTCTATTTCGGTCCGGCCATAAGTGCCGTGACCGGCACTGAAATAATTGCCGTCATTAAGGCCATCAGGATCACTGGCACTGAGTTCCCCGCTGGCTATATCCCCTTCACTGCCGCTAAAGCTGATATCACCGGAGATCAGCGAAGGATCATCATCAACACGGTTGATCTTAATGGTAAATACCTGGTCAATCAGCCGGTTGTCAGCCGGATCGGCCAGGATAAAACGGAAACTGTCAAAGTCGCTATTGCTGTCGTCATGGGAGTACAAGACTTTGCCATTGATAATATCCTGCTGGGTAAAGCTATCGTTGCTGCCGTATGCCCAGGCACTGCCATTAATGGTTAAAGTGCCGTGGCTGACGTTGCTTACGGTATAAAGCAAAGCAGCATCATCGCTATCGGCATCCGTGCTTTGTAACTCATTTAAGGACAGCGCAATATTAACATCCCCTTCCATCACCGTCAGATGTTGGTTAACCACAACTGCGGTATCATCATCGACAGGCATCACGGTAATAACAAAACTTTGTTCACTACGCTGGTTACCCAAGACATCTTTAACGCTAAAAGTAAAATTGTCGGATAAAGTATTGCTGCCGTCATGGGAATACAGTACTTTGCCATTGATAATATCTTGCTGGGTAAAAGTATCATTGCTGCCGGCAGCCCAGGCACTGCCGTTAATAAATAAATGCCCGTTAACGGCATTGCCTACAGTATAAAGCAGTGTTTTATCGCTGGTTTGGCTATCACTACTTTGCAACTCGGCCAGAGTCAATGGGATATGATTCGCCCCTTCCGCCACCGTCATACTCTGGTTAATCACGGTGGGAGGATTATTATCTACGGTAGGCGGGGAGTTATCCACTGGCGTGACCGAAATGATAAAAGTCTGTCCCGCTGTTTGATTACCGGCCCCGTCTTTAACACTATAAGTAAAACTGTCAAAGGCAATATTACTGCCGTTATGGGAATAACGCACCTTACCATCGATGATATCTTGCTGGCTAAAAGTATCATTTGCGCCAATGCCGGAGCGGTACCAGGCAGTACCATTGATATACAAGGTGCCGTGACTGACATCGGCAACAGTATAAATGAGACTGGCATCGTCGCTATCGACATCGGTACTTTGTAAATGATTTAAGGTCAGGATGACATTGCTTGCTCCTTCTGTCACCGTCATGCTTTGGTTTACTACAGCAGGGGGATCATCATCCGCCATCGCTTTCATCGCCACCGTTGCAATATTGAAATTGCCGATGCCGTCATCAACTTTATCGGTCAGGCTATCACGGCTGATAGTATTGCCCCCGGGCGGGGAATCAAAAGAGCTGTCGGTATTGACGATAGCAGCATCTGCACTTTCTGTCCGTGCCAGAATATTCAACCGAGTTTGAGCATCTTCTTGCAGATCTGGCTCAAAATGGCTGAACTCAACCGTTCCCGCCAGCAAATCTGCCGAATACAGTAAACGCGGCTCCAGTACTTCCATAAGCACAGGGCATTGTCTGCACGACGCCACCTTACCCCCGGCTTTATCAGGTTTGACATCCCTGTAAGTTACGCTCAAGGTGCAACCTTCATTTGTGCAAAGCTTTCCACATCAGAACTGCGCCTGCTGTTATCCGTAACGGTCCGGGACAGTTTATCAGCCTCCAAAGTCATCTGGCCGGTTATTGTTCGGCCCTTTGCCGGGCCGCTCAACTGACAGTTGTTACACTTTTTATAACGCGGATTAAGCGCGACCTCAAAACCAAGAGACTTCAGGTTTGTGACCCGCCCAAGGGCATTGTCGAGCTGCTTGTAAACCCCTAAAGCCACGGTATACTCCTGTTCGCCCCTGGCTTTTTTAACATAAAAATCACGAATATTTTTTGCTTTTAAACGCGCCGTGAATGCCCTGACCTGAGTTTGCTGTAAAAAGGGCACACTATAAACCACATAATCACGGACTATCCCGGCAACCCTTTGCGCTTGCTTCACGGCCACTCTTTTCTTGGCTCGAACCTTACCCTCCGGGAGGTCTGCATCCGCTTTTAAAGGCAATACTTTTACCGACTGCAGTGCTTGACGGGTTACGGTGCCAGCACTGGCAGGCAAAATCACCACAGGCATTTTCTCAACGGCTTTTACTTTTGCGACAACCGGCAAAAGTTTGGCTTTAGTCTTCGCCATCAAAGCTTTCTCCGGGCAAGAAGTACAGGCCCGGTAACGGGGGCTGAGTTCAACCTCAAAGCCTAAACCTTGCAAAGTTTTAACCCGGCGAAGCGCATTTTCCCGGCTGCGATAAAGCCCCAGAGATATCTGGTAGCCAGTTTGCCCTTTTACCTTTTGTACATAAAAATCATGGATATCTTGTGCTTTTAAACGAACACTGAGTGCTTTGGCCTGAGTGCGTTCGGGCAAATAGGCACTACGTACAAAATAACCGCTAACGCTTGCAGCTCCCTGCTGCTTTTCCTCTACTGTTACTTGCTTGCGGGAACTTCCGGTATCAAGTTGACGCCCCTTGCCTGTTGCACTGGCCGTTAAGCTAAGCTGAGGCATTTTAGCCTTTGCTGCTTCAGTTGACAAAGCAGAGGCCGGATCAACCCGCTCAGGCTTTATCTCCCTTTTTTCAATGCCGGTACTTAACACGGCCACGGACATTTTTTGCCTTTTATAACGCGGACTCAATTCCACCTCAAACCCTGAGGTGGTGAGCTTTTTAGCCCGGCCGAGGGCATTGTCCCGGTTTCGGTAAAGGCCCAGAAAAACCCGATAGCCTTCGCCTTTTATGCTTTGTACATAATAATCACTGATTTTTTCGGCTTTTAAGCGATTGGTGAACCCCTTTACCTGCTTCTGTTCACTTAAAATCTTGCTGCGTACCACATAATCATTGACGCCGACGGAAGGTTTTTCCCGGACATGTCCGACATTTTCCTGCAATAAAAGCTGAAGCGCTTTCTCCGCTTTTTTCGCATCTTTAGCGATCACTTCATCAGCAGCAAAAGGCTTTTTCTCCACGGAAAAACGGGCATGTTTTTTTGGTTCAACCTGTTCATGCTGATGCATAAAAGCCAGTTGGCACTTCAGGCCGGCAGCAATTTTATGCTCAGGATTAGGCAAAGCCAGCTGCACCCTGAAGGTACCGCTGGCGCTGTCTACCACAGGATCGATACGCTCTATCTCTGCCATTTGCGTATCCAAATGGCTAAACTCTGGGGTCACCTGTGCAGTTTGTCCCGGGATAAGTTGCCCCCAATAATCCGCCGCCACGATCACTTCAATGCGCAAGGGATCCAATTGGGCCACCCTTAATAACGGCTCATTCTCGACATACTCTCCCACCGACTTATATTTTTCCATCACCACACCGTTAATAGGACTGAAAATGGTTTTCTGATTTACCACCTCCAGCGCCCGCCGGTACTCCATTTTTGCTATTTCATTTTTGTTTTTTGCCTCCTGCTGATACATTTCGGCCACGGTTTGTTCGGTTGCCAGGCGGTCCATCTCATGGGAAGAAATAGCCGATTTACTAAAAAGCGCCTGGTTGCGTAAGTGCAAACGTTTACTGAATTCGGCATTTTCACGGGACAGTTCAATTTCCACGGTCGAGCTGGCCCGGGTACGGGCAAGTTCAAGTGCGGCTTGCTCCACCGATGAATCGAGTTTCGACAATGGCTCTCCCAGTGCAACATAGTCACCGCGATCGACAAAGACTTTTTCAATCACGCCCGGGGCCGGGCTGCCGACATCGACCACTTGCCCCGGTTCGATCAGACAATCAAATTCAGGCAAAGTATCGTTTTCATGATTATTCGATATTTGTTCGGCGCCAACCTTAGCTAATAACATACTGCTAACGAGTAAGAGAAACACTTTTGATTTATAGTATTTTTTCATCGCTCATTTCCTGCTCATCATGATTGCCAACAGCGGCCGCAAACAGCCAATCAAGCGCCCCGCCATGAGAAGAAGATGATAACAGTGACATTACATTCCCTATGACTCAAGACGGAACATCCTAAAGAAGAAAGCAAATTTTGCACCAAAAAGTAAATTTCGTTCTCAATCCCTGGGCAAAAAAAACCAAGATATTGTCTTTAGTGGGATTAATTAGATTTCCCTGAAAAACCACACCGGTACAGGTGTACTTGAAGAAACGCAATAAATGACGAGGTAGCGAAACATTTGCCGAATAAAATGAAAAGACAGATGAAAGAAATGACGGATGAGCAAAAGAAAAACGCAGGAAAATAAAAAACAGCCAAAACCACAGCCCCTCAAAATTGACTTCACTATGTATTTACAGCAGGCTTAATACCAGCTGTCGGCCACGGCGTAACCATTGTTGCGCCAAGGGCTCACTGCCATGATCAAAACGGACAAAAACCCTGCCCCCCAAGCCGCTGACCGCGAGCCCCTCGGGTAATGCCAGATCAATTTGAAACATGGCTTGTTTGCTGCTCATTACGCCATCTTCTCCCCGCTGCACCACAACTTTGCCTCCCCCCTCTACCGATAAGGCCAGGCTGGGCAGTTGTTTGCTGCCCGCAGGTGTCATTTTAAGAATTTGTGTATCGATCACCTGATTGAGGTCTTCAGCAAGCCGGATCTGCACGGTATTATTTCTTTTGCGGACCAGGCCTATATCGGACTGGGAGACCACGGCTCTGATGATAAGATGCTCAGGGCTGATAACATAACCAATCAGCTCTCCCTGCTGCAAGTATTGCCCGGCAAGTTGCTTATCGCCGGGTAAAACAAAAACCCCCGACTGCCCGCTTTTTATACTAAAGGCTGACTTTTGCTGCTGAAGCTGTGCCAGTTCTGCCTCAATGGCCGAGGCTTCTTCCCTGATGATCTCAAGCTGCACCGGCTGATCTTTTAACGCTTTTTGCCGTTCAATTTTCAACAGCTTCAGCTTAGCTTTAAGTACGGCAATATTTTTATCCAATACCGCAGACTTCATCTCCATCAGGGGCGCATCGGCCTCAACCGGGGTGCCGGAAGCAAGGTAAACCGTCTCAACAAAGCCGTCACCGGGGGCATATATTTGTGCTTGCTCGGGTACCCAGACCACCCCCTGGGCAAAGCTGGTATGGGGAACGGGAATAAAAAACAAGGCGCAGGTGAACAAAACTAGGATACCTGTCATCGCCGTCACGGCTCTTATCCTGTGCCCGGCCAGTTTCTCGCTCGCCAGCAGGAAAGAAAACCCCCGCCATAACGGCAACAAAATTTGCAAACTGATAGCCCACACGGCCAGGACCACGCCAGCAATTAAATAGTCCTTGAGCAAAAATAATACGATCACCGTCAGCATAAAAAGCCGGTAAAAAAAAGCGCCAGCACCATAACAGAGGAACCAGCCCCGCTCTCCGCTAGCCGTAACCGGTGATTGGGCCAGGGGGCTAGCAAACAGGTAACGTTGCAGCAAGTACAGGTAATAACGGGAAGCGCGGCTGGCAAGGTTCGGGATCTCAAGCTGATCCTGCAAAATAAAATAACCATCAAAGCGCAACAAAGGGTTGGCATTAAAAAGCACGGTTGAAATGGTGCCTGTCATAAAAGTAAACAATGCCGCCTGGCTGACAATCCCCGGCTCCACCGCCAGGTAAGCAAATAATCCCAGGGCCGCCAGAAACAGCTCCGCCATGATCCCCGCCGCCCCCACCAGGATACGTTTTCTTTTTTCCCGAAAGGTCCAGGCAGAAGACGCATCAACATAAGGCACCGGCATAAAAATGAGCAAAGTGATCCCCATATCATGCACTTCGCCCCCCCAAAATTTCACCACAAAAGCATGGGCAAATTCATGGCAGGCTTTGATCAGGGGATATAACAGCCACAACAGCAACAGGTTTTGGACCGTCATAAGGTCATGGCTGATGGCCTGGGAAAGCCTGGTACTATTGGCCAAAGCCAGCATTGCCGCCAGCAAAACAGCCAGTAGCCAGATCAGAAAAGCCGCTTTCGACAGCAAAGGTTTTATCCAGCGGATGGCTGCATTAAGGAAACGATCAGGGTCAAACAAAGAAAAACGCAGCGCCAGCGGATTCAGCAATTTTTGCTGCCAGCGATGATGACGGGCCTGCTTGTCCCGTTTTAGCATGGTTTCCACCGGAACAGACAGCTCCCCTTTGAGGGCATCTATGGCATGTAGTTGCGCCACCAGGTGTAGCATATCCTCCCGGTTCAGCAGGTGTTTTTCCAAAGCTTGCCCATCCGGCGGCGCTTCTGCGGTGACTTGTTCACCCGAAGTGAGGGGCAGCTGCTGCCAGATTTCTTCCAGGGTGCGCTGGCCGTCAAGGCGGCCGATCACTTCATAAGCCAGGGCATTAAAACGTAAGTGCCGCCCCTTGGTGAGATCCCTTAGCACAAACCAGGACTCTCCCCGGTAGCACTGGGGATAAACCTGAATATGCGGGGCCAGGCAAAACTTCATGCCTTTGACCATAGGCCAGTTGTCCCCCTGGCCGGGCTTGCTCACCCCGATACTCCCAGTGACCAGAGCCATAAGGACAAGCGCTCTTTCAGTTCATGGGTCCAGATCCACAACAGCTCCCTCTGGGCTATGGTAATTTTAGCTACGCCCCGCATACCGGGACGTAACAGTGAAGAGGGTTGTTCCAGCTGGGCCTGGACCCGAAAATAATTATAACCGTCACTGCTGATCGCCACCGGGATCACCTTTTCCAGGGTGATATTAAAACGGGTATCGGGTAATGCCGTCATGATCAAGGTGCCGGTCTGCCCCGATTGCAAACGGGCAATATCATGTTCATCCACTTCAAGCACCACCCGGTAATGGTTCAGGGGCGTCACTTCAAACAGCACCTGGCCCCGGGTCACAGGCGATCCCTGGGCCTGATCCAGATCACCGCTGAGCACAATACCGTCAAAAGGCGCCTTTAACCGGGTACGGGCAATTTGCTCGTCAACCAATTGCATTTCGGCGCTTACCTGATCGAGCCGGGCCTGTAAAATCCCCAGCTGGGCACGCTCGCGCTCGGAGAAAGCCTGCTGATACTGTTTTTTCAGCTTATTAAACTCACTTTGCCACTTCTGCCGTTCCAGTTGTAGCCGGTTATCATCCAGGGTGGCCAGCAACTTGCCTTGCTCGACCAGGTCACCGGCGCTCACCATACCTTTTTTAATAAAGCCATCCTGCGGCGCCACCAGCAACTGTCGGACCTTGCCCTGTAAGGTGGCAGAAGCTTTTACTTCAAAAGTCCCCGGGAGTTCAGAAAGTCCAGCCAAGGCGACAATTGCCGACAGCAACACTATTTTCACTTTCAGATAACTCAGCCCCAGCACACGCCCGACAGAAAAACGCAAAGCGGCCAGCGTTTTTTTTAACCAGGACGCTTCATGCTTCATTTTGAGTTCGAAAATGGGCCCAAGTAACCGGCTTACCGTTTCATACAGGGCCAGCTTCTCTTTACTTAACTCGGTATTATTGCCTAGCTCACAACTAATGGCCCCGATATATCCGGATTGTCCTGTCAGCCCCTGGGTATAAACCGCTTTATTGCCCTGCTGCTTCGCCAGCCTGGCATGTGCCTGCATCACAGCACTTGAAGAAGCGGCGCCTTCGCGGTACGCCAGCGGCTTGCCCTGATCTATGGCTTCATTCATCACCGCTTCAATTTCACGGATAAAGTCACGCTCCCGTTCAAAATGGGCAATATGGGATAAAGCCACCAAACGCGCAGACAGACCATAACAAAGACCAATGCTGACCCGCTGGCAGGCTAACTCTGTAGACAAGACATTGGCCGCTTCAAGGGCCGCCGCTTTCACGCTGCCATGGCCGAGCACAGCATAGAGCAACTTTAAGATGATGGCCGACTGCTCCCGCCGTGAGGCAACCTCCTGCCTGAGCAAGGATTCCAGCCACAACATGCCCCATTCAAGTAATTGCATTACCGCATGACACTGGGGCTTAGAGCGGGGAGAAATCGCCAGGGCCACAATCACCGATGGCTTTTCATCCACCATTAACGGACAGGCAAGCAAGTCGCAGGTTTGTCCTTGATTGCTGCTATATTCCTGATTAAACCGTATGCTGCTTTTTCCCGACGCCAGGCTTAAACAGGCAGCTTGCTCAAGCAATACCCGGTTAGCACCGCTTTGGGGATATTGTGCCAACAACTCCAGCCCCTGCTTTGAAGTTTTTGCCGGCAAGAATATCCCGCCGCACAAAACCCCTGATACCATGCTCGCCTGCCAGTTAAGCCAGTTAAGGGCCAGAGTCTGTAGTTCGCTCAGTGAATTATCGGGGCCGGTAACAGAAGCCGAAAAAGGAACAGCCCCCGAAGTAGTATCTTGTGTTGACTCTGACGCCAAAGGTTCAGATTCAGGGGGGGAAACAGCTTCGAACGCGCCACTCTCCTTGTCCGGATCCTTAACATCATCTTCTGTGGGAGTCTTGACCAATGGGCTCGTTGTTTCCATAAAAAAGCAATTCTTTCCTTAGGATCTATCAATAATTACGATATAAGACTCGGTTTTTGTCAAGTATAGAGGCACTCTCTTACAATTGAGTTCTTCAGACAACGAAATTGCTCACAAGCAACATTTATTTCGGCTTGCCCGGATATCGCACCATAAAGTCAGGTAATGAACCTCAGAGCAAGCGCTAAAAAATTCATCTAAGATTTAAGCATTTTACCATGCTGGATTAAAGGTGTTGTTATAACCCGGGTCAAGTTGCAGCCCTTTATCAATGAAGAAGCAAAACTTACGGTGTATGCCGTGCAAGTTATCTATTGCCCGCACATTTTAGAAGAGTTTTTAGCTACGCTTAGGGTAAAGAAAGGGGGACTCCTTTATTTACCCTAAGCCGCTGATGTCCGTCTTATTGTTGCCACATGGAGATAATATGGCCGACATCGGCATTTGCCCGGCCACTCAGTATATCCTGATAAACGCTGTCTATCTCATCTTCGCCCCGGCTATAGGTTATCCCCAGTACGGATTGGGCAAATACCAGGTAACGCATCATCGCTTGTCCTAAAGATGTCATCAATTGCTCCCGCCCCCAGTCTTGCGATCTTTTTTGTATCTGGCTCGGGGCAAAAAAGAAAGTTGGTTTGGCGCCGGGTAAATCCCCCCCGGTAAATAAGGCATTATGATGGGTGGCCCCGATGCGACATGAATAGCGCAATTGCCTGTTAAAATGTTGATGGATTTGCTCGAGGATTTTGCCGCTGCCGGCCATATCCACCAAAATGGATGCTTTAGTGGTATCCAATGACGTTATTTCATCGTAACTAATCACCTGATCATAACAGCCTAAGCTTTCAACAAAGGCCTTGTTGGCCATTGAGGTAATGCCTATGGCCGGCAATTCGCCCCTTTCACGCACCGCAAAAGCCAGGGCTGTGCTGGTTTTACTGGAGGCACTGGTGATCAGATACTGGCTGGCAGCAAAATACTGATGATCGAACATAAAATCATCCACCAGCCAGGAAGTGGTAAACAATCCCCGCAACAGCATTTCGTAATCTTCGTTATCTTCACGGTAAAACGGATTAGCCTTTACCCGCTCAAAACTGGCGTAAACAGGGGCCAGCTCGGCTCTGTGCGGACTCACATCAACAAAACCAAAGGGGGTTATTTTACCGGCGGTTATTTTTACATGGCTGGCCATAGGCAGAAAACCCCACACCCGCTCTCCCACTTCGATCCCCCGGCAATTCGAGGCCATCACCTCGGCAAAGCCCATTGCAGGAATTCTGCCCCAGTTATCTTTTGCAGGGAAAAAGCGCCAATAGCCCAAACTGTCCCCGGTGAGGGCATAACTGATGTTATTGGCGGTCAAGGCAAATTTATCGACTTTGAGCAAGACCTGATCCGGCCCTAAAGCCTGATCAACATCTTGGCAAGTCACCCGGGTTTTCACCAACTGGGTTTTATCAACTTCAAATGTCCGTGTACTGATCACTGTCATAATAAACACTCCTTGTTTTATTTGTCCTGCTTAAAAAGTGAAAAGACCATAATTCATGGTTTTCCCTTCACTTGCAAGAACTTACAAGGAGTTACAAGCGCCTTTTGTTTTTTCCCGATCTTTTATCTTGGCAGATAAGCCATCATCACCAGGCAAAACAGCGCAATTAACGCAAACACTTTACTGAAAAAGCGCAGCCGGCTGTTTTTATTTTCCGGATGTTTTAACGCCAGCGGCATACCGCAATGGCCGCAGTTTTTTTTATCGATGGCATTTTGTGCCTGACAATATAAGCAAGGCACCGTATTTTCTGTATTCACATGACACACCTTATGATAAGTCTGCTTCATTTATTATGCTCACCCTTGTGCTTATTGTGCCGTCAGCTGGTGGTACAACTGGGGCAGGCGCACCGGCAGCTGTGAAGGTTTCATAATCACGGTAAAACCGCTGCTGCCGAAAATATACGGCAAATAATCCGCGGCGTCCTGATCTATGGTAATGCAAAAGGGTTTTATGCCCTGCTGCCTGGCTTCGAGGATCGCCTGGCGGCAGTCTTCGATACCAAAACGCCCTTCATAATGGTCGATATCGTTGGGCTTGCCGTCGGTGAGCATCAATAGCAGCTTTTGCGTCGATTGCTGTTCGATCAAAAGCTTACTTGCCTGGCGAACCGCTGCCCCCATACGGGTATAAAAGCCGGGTTTTAATGCCTGGATGCGTCCCCTGATCTGATTGCCGTAGTTTTCCCTGAAGTTTTTTAACACACTAAAGCGGACATTCGAGCGTTTCACCGAGGAAAAACCATACATGGCAAAATTATCGCCGCTTGACTGCAGCGCCTCGCCAAAGAGCAGTAAACTGTCTTTAACCACGTCAATAACCCGGTTATCGTCATCTAGATAGGCTTCGGTTGACATGGACAAGTCCGCCAGCAACAAACAGGATAAGTCGCGGAAGTTACCGCGAAAACTCTGATACAGTCCGCGATCTTCAGCTTTTGATGCCTGAGTTTGTACATAAAAATCAAGCCAGGCATTCATGTCGACCTCTTCCCCCTGGGGCTGGGATTTGAGCCAGTAGCGGACACTTTGCAATTGCTCAAACTGCGCCTGTATGGTCTTGGCAGTGTTTTGCAGATGCTTGGGCAAACCTTTAGGGCTCGCATCTCTTGGCAGCATGGGATGCAACAAACACCTGTCCGGTACCAGCTGATTGCTGCGATAATCCCATTCCGGCAATTTGCAGCCGGGGCCGAGGGGAATATCGTCTTCACTGGCAGAGGGCAGATCCAAATCCATTTTTATCGCCGAGCTTTTTTGTGTTTGCTGTCTGGACAAGGTAATTTTATCAAGATCTTGCGCCACGCGGTCATTATCTTCATCATCGCTGTCGTCAAGGCCGCGGTCCATTTTCGAAAATTCGCTCCAGCTAAATAAGCTCTCCAGGCGAAAAATCATCATGCCATCGCGGTTATTACCGGCATCGCTGCGTTCGGCTTTTTTACGGGTGTTGATTTGCTTTTCCTGTTTTGGCTTTTTGCTTTCCTGTTCGTCTTCATCGGCACTATTTTCCAGAAAAGGCGATGCCTGTGATGAAATAACTGAGGCCGGATACAGCCATAGCAATACCGCTTTCGGGGCATAATTGACCACAGGAAATGCTTTCACTGAACCGGGCTCCAATAAGGCACGGTTAATGGCAAGCTCCATTTCCCGTTCTTCCCGGGGTAATTTCCCCGGATCGCCGCGTTGGGCTACAAAAGTTTTTGCCAGGCGCTGGTACCTGGGTTTTAATCCCGGGTATTTTGTCAGCACATCCAGCACCAGCTGCTGGTTATCCAGCCCCCAGTGCTTAAAGCGGCCGTTGTGCTGCGCCGCCAGCACTGCCAGCCAGATATAAAGATCCCGGTTAAGCTCACTGTCGGGGAAAACTGCCAGCGATTCGGGCAGACGCAGGCTTTCATCGTCTTGCCAGGCCAGGCTGATTTGCTGGTTGGCGCCGGAAATTTTTTCCAGCAAAGAACGCCGCACCAGGTAATCCCGGCCACTCGCTGCTTCAACCCGTTTAACGCCTTCGCCGCCAAGGGCCCGAAATACCAGGGACACCGAGTGACTGATATCGGCAAACTTTACCCTGGCCTCTTGATATTCGGTCGACGCCTTGCGGGTAATAAACTTATGCCAGATTTCCCCTACCCATTCTTCCATCAGTACTTTTACCTGATTATGCTACCTGAAGGCATGCTAACAAAGGCGAAAAGCCCCCGCCGTGATTTGAATCAAGCTAAATCCCCTTATCGGTAAATTTCCTCTCCCTTTTACTTGTAAAAACGGTACAGACTTTATTTTTGTTGCCGGATATGAAAAAGTAAGGCCAGAGTTTTGCAGTATGGGATTGCTATTGGATGGATGTTACCCGCAGGTTTTCTTTCTCACCCCGCCTGGGCGTTATCTTGTTTTTCACTGTGCTGCTCTGCGCCTGCACGGTAACAGATCAGCAAAAACTTGCCCGGGCGATACTCTCGGACGATCCGAAAACACACCTTAAAGGTTACCTCCAGGGCAAGGGGAAAACCTACAGCCAGTCTCCCGGACAGCTAGTCAGCGATCTCAACACCTTAGATGCCAGCATTAAAGAATTCGCCGCCATCATCATCGCCATCTGGGGTAAAGACCATGCCGTCGTTGCCGGGCGAAAAAAGTTAGTGAAATACGGCCACGGCTATCATTCCAAGGCCGAGGTCGACTTTGCCAAAGGCCTGGTCAGTGTTGAAACCGTTGCCGCCGGCAAGCCCCTGGAACAGCTCAAACAGGCAATCGTCACCACTTTACTCACCGACGATAATCCGGCCCATATCGATTTGTTTTCCGACAAGGAGCCGATCATTTCCGGTAAACCCTATTTATTTAATCAGGTACTCGATCACGACGGCCAGGCTATCGCCTATTCCTGGCGCGCCAACCGCTTTGCCGACTACCTGATCAAACACAAATTGAAAAAAACCGTCAGGGGCAAACAAAAGATTTATGGTGTAGAAATCCCTATGGTGGGCTCTCACCATCAGCTGCGCAAACAAAAATACGCTCCTTATGTGCTGGCCGCCGCCAATAAATATCAAATAAAACCGGCATTGATTTATGCCATTATCGAAACCGAAAGCAGTTTTAACCCCTTTGCCGTCAGCCGCGCCAATGCCTACGGCCTGATGCAAATCGTGCCCGCCACCGCGGGCAAAGATGTTTATCAGAAGATCAAGAAAAAACCCGGCATGCCGGGCAAGCAAACCCTGTTCAGCGCCCGGGAAAATATCGACATCGGCACCGCCTATTTGCATATTTTATCCCAGCAATACCTGAAAAATATCCGCAACAGCCAGAGCCGGCATTTTGCCGTCATTTCCGCCTACAACGGCGGCGCCGGCAATGTTTTTAAAACCTTCAGCAGCAACCGGGACCATGCCAAAAGCCGGATCAATGCACTGCTGCCTGAAGAAGTTTACCGGCACTTAACCACAGGGCATCCCAAGAGTGAAAGCCGGCGTTACCTGCAAAAAGTCACCCGGGCGGAACAAAGCTATCAACTGTGATCTTCATCTGCCGGTATTGGTGTGCGAAAGCCACTGAACCTGGGCAAATCATCGCACAATGTTATCCAGGGCACTTGGGAGCGGGTAAAAATATGGGCATCCGGGGTTAAAGGCGCCCCGGAGTCTAAGGTGGCGATGGCAATCTCTACCGTGGACGCTTCCTCGTTATAACGGGAAATGAATGCCATACTGGCGCCACAGCAATTACAGAATTGCCTGATGCTGCCGTTTTCTGCCCGGTAGCTGGTTAAATGCTCCTGGCCGCTGAGCCAATGAAGGTGTTCTTTTTCAACTTCGGCAAACGTAGAAAAAGCCGCACCATGGAATTTTTGACACATAGTGCAATGACAATGGGCGATCACGGGTAAAAACTCGCTCACCTGATATTGCACCTGTCCGCATAAACAACTGCCGGTATAATTTCCTTTTTCCTCAGACATTTTCCCTCCTTTGGCTTAGCTGGCAATAGCTGTGCCCAGGCAAAAGTATGATCAGCTTAAGGCAATAATACCAGTAATATCCTCAGGGAAAACTCCTATCTTGACGACATCAAGATATAACAAAAAGTTAACACGTTCATGATGGTTAGATCGATTTGTTCTAATTGTCAGGGTATCCACATGTGAAACAAAACGATATCTTGATAGCAGATCCCAGGGAAGGTTTCATAAAAAGCCTTGGGATAAGGGTGTTTTATTTTTAACATTAACTTAGTACCAGGAATATTTTATGTTGAAGTTTTCATACTTAAAATCGGTCAAACGTCTCTTTTCTTCAGTTTTTATCACCATGTCATTTTTATCTTCTGCGGCATGGGCAGATCATAAATCAACCGAGGCACCATTGCTGATCATCGGCGCCTCTTATGCAAATGCAACTACCCCGTTTTTCAGTGATTTACAGGCCCCTTTAGCGGGCACGGCGGTCAATTTGGGCACTTATCTGTCTCTTGGCAATGCCCTGGTAAGGGAAAGAAGCCTTTCGGGACATGTCATTAACGAAGCCCAGGCGGGCGCCACCAGTTTTACCCGCCTCGGCTGTTATCCGGGACCTGAATGCGTCGGCCCCGGCTGGGACAGTTACGATACCCAGTTTCAAAAAGCCCTGGCCCGGGTATCCTCAGGGGATAACGTCAATGCCAATTACCTGGTGATCGTGAAGGGCAACGACTGCATGCATCCCGATGCCTTCGGTATTGCCATGGAACTCACCATGGAATGCAGTGAAGATCAGATGAATGCCTCTATTGACAATCTCATTGCCGTCGGCAAAAAGGCGCTGGAAAAAGGCATCACCCCGATTTACGGCTATACCCCAGCTTATGAAAATTTAGAGCTGGAGCTTTTCCGTACCGCCCTGGGCTGGCCCTGGATCATAGGTGAAGAGAGCTACAATGCTTACCGGGACCTCTACCGCACCAGGCTGGAAAGCGAAATGCCAGGCGCTATTGTCCTTGATTTCTGGAAAGGTTTCGAACATATGGGCGACGGTCTGCACCCCAGCAGAAAAACCGTGACCCGTGCCGCCAAACGTATCGCCAGGGCGATCAAGCGTCACCAAAGAGCGTTATAAGCGCTAACAGCTAAACGCAGGCATTGGCTATCCCTTCCAATGCCTGCCCATGTCAGCTTTCCTTTACTACTTTTTCTCCCCCGCCACCGGCGTTTCGATCGCAGCAATATCCACCAGGTTCCACTGACAGCCTTTATTGCGAAAAATACGCTTTTGCAAATCCGGATAATCGGCAACATCATGTTCCAAGCGCTGGCCGACCACGATACACCTTAACAGTTGATCACCGGTATTTTTCAGGCTATGGGCCAGGCCCCCCGCCCGGTAACCGATAAAATCACCAGCCTTTACCCGGCTGATATCATCACCGATCCTCGCTTCAGCTTCTCCGGCAAGAATATATACGCATTCTTCTTCAAAAAAATGCTGATGAAACTCGGTGGACTCAAATCCCGGCCGGATCTCAATAATATGAAAACCTATGCCGTTTAAGCCGGTAAGATCGCCCAGGGATTTATTGCGGCGCACCGCTTTGTTATTGAGAAAATGTGTTTTCTCAATCCCGGGATAGTCGTCAATTTCTTCTTTGGTGACGATATACTTGTCCATCAACAGCACTCCTTACATTCAAATATCCATCAAGGCAAGATCTGTATTTATCAGGTAAGCGTCAGCACTAAGCCTTCTGCCCGGCTTCATTTTCCGGCTCATTCCCGCTTTCATTCCCAGACTCATTCCCAGACAAGAGCACAGCCAGCCAGCGGCCTTCCGACGAACTTTCCAGGGCGATTTTTACTATCATGGTTAAAGGCACAGACAATAACATGCCTACCGTGCCCAACAGCCAGCCCCAAAAGATTAACGATAGGAATACCACTAAGGTAGACAGGCCCAGGCCTCTTCCCAGGTATCTGGGCTCTACCGCATTGCCCATCACGGTATTGATCATCAGATAACCTAAACCGATAAGCCCGGCACTGCCCGGTCCGAGCTGCAATACCGCCAAAGACATCGCCGGTACCGCCGCAATGATAGAGCCGATATTGGGAATATAATTAAGCAAAAATGCCAGCACGCCCCACAGCAGGAAAAAGTCCAGGCCAAAGGCCCACAACATCACGGAAACGCAGACCCCGGTGGCAATACTGACCAGGGTTTTAATCGCAATATAATGGTTCACCGAAGAAAGGAACTTATCGATTTGCTTCAGGCGCATTTCGGGATCGTCCAACGCCAGATGCAACTTTTTCGGGATACCTGAGGCTTCAAACAACATAAAAACCACCGTCATGATGATCAAAAACATATTGGCCATCACGCCTCCCAGGCCGCTGAGCATATCCGCCGCCAGGCTCATGGCCGCCCCCGGGTCAAAATACTCCACCAGCACCGCAGAGGAAATCTGAATATTGTAGTTGGCGAGTTTTTCCGTTACCCAGATAAACTGGTCTTTGAGCTGCGCCCGGTATTCAGGCAACAACAGGGATAACTCATTCAGGGATTTCCCTACCAGGCCTGCCAGGGAAAGGGCGACGGTGACAAAAATCAGGATCACCAAGAGTACGGAAATCACATTGGGGATTTTGTATTTGCTGGCTTTTGCCACCAGGGGATTGCAGATGATGGCGATAAAGACCGACAATAAAAACGGTACTAAAATATTCGCCGCGGTTTTAATGCCCGCAAGAATAATAAAAAGAGCGGCGGTCACCAAAAGCGCCTTAACGGCACTACTGTTTTTGCTGGTTAATCCCATAAATAAACTTTTCTTTTGTTCTTGATTTTAAAGCCCAAACTATACGCTAAAATGCCTTAAAAGCCGTAATAAATTTTGATAATTAATTCATGGTATTGCACATTTTTTACCCAGCAGGCCCAAGCTTTGTCATAAATTAAAAAGATTAAGCCCGCAGGCAAACAAAATAGACTAAGCTCGATACTAAAACAGGCAAAGGTGCAATGATATGAATATCCTGATCACCGGGGGCACCGGCTTAATCGGCCGGCATTTTATTAACAAATATTTGCATCAACATCACTTTACCGTCCTGAGCCGGCAAATTCATCCACCATCGCTCAGCAACCAATTGCCAGGAGGTGCAAAAGAACACCAGGATAAAAAAGACATTGTCTTGATCCAGCATTTACAGGGCTTTGAGAACCTGGATGCCTTTGATGCGGTGATCAACCTGCAAGGGGAATCGCTGGCAGATAGCCGCTGGAGTGAAAAGCAAAAACAACGCTTGTGTCAAAGCCGCTGGCAGGTTACCGAACAGCTTGCACAATTGATCAACCAATCCGCCTCCCCGCCGGAGGTTTTCCTTTCCGGCTCTGCCATCGGCTATTATGGCCGCCAGCAAGCATTAGATATAGATGAAGATTTTGCTGATTGTTATCCGGAGTTCAGCCACGAATTATGCCGGACCTGGGAAGAAAAAGCCCTGCTGTGCCGGGAAAAGACCCGGGTTTGCCTGCTGCGTACCGGTATTGTCTTAAGCAAAAATGGCGGGGCCTTAGCAAAAATGCTGCCGCCCTTTTCTTTCGGACTGGGCGGGCCGATTGCCGATGGCGCTCAGTTTATGCCCTGGATACATATAGACGACTACTGCCAGGCGCTGAACTACCTGCTGCAACAAGAGAACATTTCCCAAGCGGTAAACTTGACCGCGCCAACACCGGTCAGCAATAAGGAGTTTAGCCAGACACTGGCAAGCCAACTAGGCCGCCCCTGCTTTATGCCTATGCCGGGCCCGGTATTAAAACTCTTGATAGGGGAAATGGCTGAACTCTTGATCCACGGCCAGCATGTAGTACCGAAAAAACTGCTTGATGCCGGTTTCGCCTTTGAGTACCCGACACTAGCACAGGCATTAACGCAGTTGCTGGCCAAATAACGGCAAAAAAGCAAGCCGGGTATGTTCGCAAAGAATAAAGGCTTGTTGCAGCAAGCCTTTATTTATTCGGTTACCGGACCAGTAATATAGTCAGGCGATGCAAATTACATGGTCCGCCGGATCAGGGTCACACTTGACATATTAAGCAAGCGCCAACAGCTGAGCATGCCCACCAAGCCGACAAAAAGGCCACCGGACACGATCCCCAGCCCCCAGTATTGAAAGTGCAAACTGGCGCTCATATCAAATACCCGGGTTTGTAAAAAGTACACGGCGATCTCCATGGCAATACTGGCCATAAAACCGGCAATCGCTCCCAGGGCGACAAATTCGAACAAGACACTGTTCCTCAGTAAGGCGCCTTTTGCTCCCAAGGTTCTTAAAATAGCCACTTCACGCTCGCGCTCTTCCATGCTGGCCTGTACCTGCGCCACCAAGACCAGGGAGCCTGCGATCACCACCAGTACCAGGATAAACTCCACCGCCAGCGATACCTGTTCGATCACGCTGTGCAGCTGACCTATCATGGCATCGACATCTATCATGGAAATGGTCGGATGCTGCGTCATAAAGTCTTGCAGGGCTTGATCTTTTTCATCGGGTATATACAGCGATGAAATATAGGTGGCAGGAAAATCTGCCAGCACGCCCGGGCTGAAGATCATAAAGAAGTTCGGCTGCATCGACTGCCAGTTCACTTCGCGGATACTGGTAACAGGCACAGTGAAAAACTCACTGCCGAGCTGGAAGGTCAAAGTATCGCCGATTTTAAGCTCCAAGCGCTCGGCCAACCCGTGCTCAACCGAGACCTGGGGCTGCCCACTTGATTCAGCACCCGACTCGCTCCACCAACTGCCGTCAATGATGTTATTTTCCTTCGGCAACTGCTCGCGCCAGGTCAGGTTAAGCTCTCGGCCGACACCGCGCCTGCCGTTATCCGACGCCTTATCTTCTTCCTTGGTGACTTTTTGCGCGACTTTTTCTTCATTAATCGCAGTTAGCCGTCCCCGTACCACGGGATATAAACCGCTGGTTTTTAAACCGTGTTTGGCAACAAAGTCATCTACCTGGGTCACTTCCGGCCCGCTGACATTGATCAAAAAGCGGTTCGGCGCATCCTGGGGTAATTGCTGCTGCCATTCGCTCAGCAAAGCGCTGCGGATCACCACAATCAATAACAACAACTTAATCGCTATGGTAAAGCTTACCAGCTGAACACTGTTTTCTTTTGCCCGTCGTTTTAAATTCGCCATCGCCAGATGCCAGGATTTACCCGCCTGGGTACCGGCAACCCGGCCTGCACTCATCAGGCCGCGGCCAAAGAGCACCAGAATACCCGCCACCAGAATGCCGCCGATAAGCAAGGCAAAACTTAACAGCAAATCTTTGCTGAACATAAACAGCAGGGTAAACAGCGCCGCCAGCGGTAAAAGATACTGGCCGCCTTGTTGTACTCTCTGTTTAAAGGAAAGCGAACTGCCATTATCAGCACCGCTTTCCTGTTGGGAAAAACCGCGGATCACCGACAAAGCCGGTGTCGCCACCAGATGTTTTAACGGCGTCACCGCAAAGGCAATGGCGCAAATCAGCCCGGTGACACAGGAAATGACCAGCGGATACCAGCTAAAGACAAAATCGTTTACCGGCAAAAAGTCCTTCACCGCATATAAGCCGCCCTGCAATAAGGCATAGCCCAGGACGATACCGACAAAAATGCCGAAAAGACTCAGCAGCCCCCAATGCAGGCAATAGAGTTTCTGGATATGGGCCATAGACGCCCCCATGGCCTTAAACACCGCCACCATAGGTTGGTGCCTGTGGCTGTAACGGCGACTGGCGACTGCGACCGCAACGGCGGCGAGGATAATACCCAGCATACTGGCCAGGGAGAGATACTTTTCCGCGCGGTTAAGGGCATTGGCGAGCGGCGATTGCCGTGACTGGATATCGTACCAGCGCTGGGTTTCGTTCACTTGCGGTTTGATCCAGGCCTCAAATGCTTCAACCGCATCATTGTCGCCGGCAAATAAATACTTATAAGTGAGGCGACTGGCCGGCTGTATCAGCTGGGTTTTGCCGATATCCGACTCATTTAAAATAATCGCCGGGCCATTGGTAAAGACGCTGAAACTGGCATCGGGAATTTGCTCGATAATGCCGTCAAGCACAAAACTGCTGACACCTATTTCTATGGTATCCCCCATAGTCAAATCCAGCGCGGATAAGACTTTCTTCTCCACCCAGACCTTGCCGGCCTCAGGCGCGTTACGGCGCTGGTTAACTAACTTGTGCTGCGGGAAAGAGATCAGCAGCTCGCCTCTAAGCGGATAAGCATCGGAAACCGCCTTAAGTTGTGCCAGCTGCATCTTGTCGCCGGCAAACACCATGGACGACATTAATACTTGCTTGGCATTATCAAGGCCGAGCTGCTCGCTTTTGTCGATAATCGCCGGGGCTATCTCGCGGCTGGTTTGCAGCACCCGATCTGAGGCAATAAAGCTGGTGCTTTTATTGAGCAAAGCCTGTTGTATCTGCCCGGAAAATCCCGACAGGGAAAATACCGTGGCCACCGCCAGCACAATCGCCAGGCAAATAATGGTGAGATCACCCCGGCGTAGTTCATGCAGCAGTAAACGTTTTGATTGCCTGAACCAGACAGCATTAAAAATATTCATAGGTCATTGTTTTCCTATTAAAAGCCCGGTCTAACCGACATTGGCAATGTTAGTAACTTCTTCAATAAGCTGTCCGCTCTCCATCACCACCCGGCGCTGGCACTTATCCGCCAGTTTAGGATCATGGGTCACCAGCACCAAGGTAGTGCCAAATTGCTGGTTCAGGTTAAACAGCAACTCGGTGATATGCTCGCCGGTACGGGTATCCAAGTTGCCTGTGGGCTCATCGGCAAATAAAATATCCGGCTTGGAAATAAAGGCGCGGGCAATGGCGACCCTTTGCTGCTCACCGCCGGATAACTGGGAAGGGAAATGATCAATGCGATCTCCTAAGCCCACCTGCTCAAGCAAAGCTTTAGCGCTTTCCCTGGCATTTGCCATATTGGCCAGCTCGGCGGGCAACATCACGTTTTCAAGCGCGGTCAAACTGTTAACTAAAAGAAACTGCTGGAAAATAAATCCCACGTGCTCTGCTCGTACCTGACTGCGCTGCTCTTCATTTAGCTGGTGCAAACCATGGTTTTTAAGATAAACTGCACCTGACGAGGGGAGGTCCAGTCCGGCAAGCAAGGATAATAAGGTGGTTTTACCTGAGCCGGAGGAACCGACAATCGCCAGTGTTTCACCTGCATTAACTTCAAGATTTATCTCGAGTAACAGATCCAGGTTTTTATTTTCCAAGGCAACTGACTTGGCTAACGCATCGGCTTTAAGGATAATTTCGGAATTTAACTTCATGATAAAAAATACTTTTTTTACTTTGTTAATGTTTTGCTTGCTAACCCTAAGTGCTCAGGTTAAAGCGGCTAACTCTATTGTATTACTAGGTGATAGTCTCAGTGCAAGCTATGGAATGCAACAAAATGAAGGCTGGGTCAGTTTACTTAATCAAACCCTCAACGAGCAAAATGCCCCCTTTATGATCACTAATGCTAGCATAAGCGGCGAGACCACAGCAGGCGGTTTATCTCGCCTGCCGGGCATTTTATCGAAAGAAAAAGTCGATTATCTGCTAATAGAACTCGGCGGCAATGACGGCCTGCGCGGCTTTCCCCCCAAGCTGATAAAAAACAACTTGTTACAAATAATCCGGCTGGCCAAGGAAAAAGATATTCCGGTGGCGATCATGAATATCCGTATTCCCCCCAATTACGGCCCCAGATATAACCAGTTATTTACCGATACCTTCACCCAGGTCGCCGAACAGGAAAATATTCCGTTATTGCAGTTTTTTATGGAAGAGATAGCCACCAACCCGAAACTGATGCAGGCGGACGGCATTCACCCGAACCAGGCGGCGCAGCCGTTAATCGTCGAGGTGATGCATAAACAGCTGAACCAGTTACTGCTAAAGAAAAGCAAATGAAAACAAAGACAAGCTAAACACAAATAACGACTAGCAATTTTACACTACCTACAACTTAACACTAGCAACAACTTTTTGCTTTTCATGGCAAATTGAACAACTTGAGGGCCAAATGGAATTTATCTGGATACTTTTTGCGTTTATTTGCGGCCTGGCATCAAAGTCGGTGTCGCTGCCCCCTTCTATCGGCTACCTGTTTGCCGGTTTTTTACTGCATTTCCTCGGCTTCCAGGCGGATGACAATCTCCAGGCTCTGGCAGATTTAGGCATCACCTTGATGTTATTTACGATCGGGTTGAAACTAAACGTCAAAGACTTATTCAAACCGGAAATCTGGCTCGCCAGTTTAAGCCATACCCTGATTTGGGTGGTGACGGTTGCCGTACTCTCCAAATTGCTGATCATGGGGGCCGTGGCCTACTTTGCCGATCTCGACTTCACCACCGCCGCCTTGATCGCTTTTGCTTTGAGTTTCAGCAGCACGGTTTGCGTCGTCAAGCTGTTGGAAGAGCAAGGGGAAATGAAAACCCGCCACGGCAAACTCGCCATCGGCATCCTGGTGATGCAGGATATCGTCGCGGTGATCTTTTTAGTGCTGGCTACGGGAAAAACCCCCTCCATATGGGCTCCGGCGCTGTTAGTTTTGGTGCTGCTGCGTCCGCTGCTCAGCCGGGTGATCAGTCACGCCGGTCACGGCGAGTTAATGCCTTTGGGAGGCTTTTTCCTGGCGCTGGGCAGTTATGAATTGTTTGAACTGGTAAATATCAAAGGTGATCTCGGCGCCCTGCTTATAGGCATGTTGCTGGCCACGCACCCTAAAGCAACGGAAATCTCTAAGTCGCTGCTGAGTTTTAAAGATATCTTTTTAATCGGCTTCTTCCTGACCATAGGCTTTACCGCCCTGCCCGACTGGCAAATGCTGGGGCTGGCCTCAGCACTGGCACTGTTGTTGCCGGTCAAATTTGTGCTGTTTTTCCTGCTGCTGTGCGCACTGAAAATTCGCTGCCGGACCGCCTATTTAAGTGCCCTGGGGTTAAGCAATTACAGTGAATTTGGCCTGATCGTCACCGCTATCAGCGTCAAGGCCGGCTGGTTGGCCAACGAGTGGCTGGTGATCCTGGCACTGGCGGTGTCAATCTCTTTTGTCCTCACCAATGTGCTGTACCGCTTTTCCCATATTATCTTTGCCCGCCATAAAGATTTCCTGAGAAAATTCGAGCGCAGCACCCGCCTGCCCGAAGACGTATTTGAACAGCCCGAGGATGCTCCTGTCATCGTTATCGGCATGGGCCGGGTTGGTATGGGGGCCTACCAGGCATTATCCACCCACGGCAATACCCGGGTTTGGGGAATGGATGCCGACAAGGAAAAAATAAAACAGATCAGCAAAAAAGGCATGCAGGCCTGTTACGGCGACGGGGAAGATGCTTTTTTCTGGGAAAATATCGACCTGAGCAAGATCCATTTAATCCTGCTGGCCCTGCCTTCGGTACAGGACAGTAAAAGCATTGCCAGCCAGTTAAAAACCGCCAACTACCAGGGGCAAATTGCCGCCATCGCCCGCTATGACGATGAACGGGAAGAATTGATTGAGTACGGCATAGACAAAGTCTTTAACTTCTATACCGAAGCCGGGGTCGGTTTCGCCGAAGAAAGTTTCGCCATGTTGCCGCAAGCTTACCCCGAGCCCATGGGGAGTACAGCCAGCTAAAGCACATTTCCGTTATCTTTGCGCTAAGCTGCTCACAGCTATGGCATTGACGCAAAGATAACGGGCCTTCCCTTATACTCCAAAAGGCCAATGCCTGATAATCCCCCTCCCCGTCATTTTATCGAATCAGCTTTTATAAAAAGCTATTGAATAAATGATAAAGCCAACCATACTAAATTTTCAGCTTGGGAAATTTCTGTAAAGCAATTATCAGCAAAAGCGATACTTTTGGTTAGAGCAAACAATTTCCAGCAGCATAAATCCAGCTCTGGAATATCAAAAATTTCCCCTTATATGCTCAGGTAAACAAAACTTCTCTTCACCAAGGAGGCCGAGCCATGTTTGGACTGTTTAAACGCCACGATGTTGAATTGTCAGCCGAGGTACGCGGCTGTATTACCGATAATGGTAAACCTGTCGCCGGAATAGAGGTGGTTCGTAGGCTGATGTATGAAGGCTATGAAGACGGGAAAGAGCAAGTTACCTATGCATCAACCGATAGTGAAGGTCAATTCTCATTCGAGAAAAAAGTGATTAAATCACGTATGCCCGGGCGTATGTTTGGGGCAAGCGTGCCTGTTTTACAATCTATCTATATCGAAAAAGATAACCCTGAAGATCAGGATGATCATTATTATTTCCTTTGGTCGACAAGTAAAAGCTGGCGTTCGATTGCCCCGCTTTCTGCACTGATGCTCAAGCTCAATGGCGACTTACAAAATAAAGCAGTTCACCATGAAATCAATACCCAAGATTATGGTGGGCGGCAGAGGCAGCCCATCATTTCAATATGTCATTGGCAGGGAGAACTGATTTCGACCTATTTTAATAATGAGTTAATAGCTTCCTATGATGAAATAAGCTGACTTTTCATCAATGATCGTTTTCACTGAATGAACATCCATGTAGAGTTTTGTTTTCTCTAATAAAAATAATTTACCCTCACCTGCCAGCATGCAATCAAATCTGACCGATATTTATACTTTTATCGAATGAACCAAGGCTATTCTTTTATTGTTGATTATGCTCGGCAATAACCGCCAAAAACTGCTCGCCGTACTTATCTAATTTACTGACCCCGACACCGCTGATGTTTAACAGCTGCTCCCTATTCTCAGGGCGGATACTGATCATTTCCATCATAGTACTGTCATGAAAAACCGTATAAGCGGGAACACCATGCTCATCCGCCAGCTGTTTCCTTAACGCCCTGAGCGCTTCCCATAAGGGCTGGGCATATTCAGGAACAGCTGCTGATTTTGATGCTTTTTTCTTTTTCATCTTTCCGGTGTTATCTTTGCGCAGTTCAATGCTTTGTTCGCCGCGCAATAAAGGGCGGCATTTCTCCGTCAGCTTAAAGGCGCCGAAACTATCCATATCGGCATATATATAACCGCGCGACACTAACTGGCGGAACACAGAATGCCACTGATTGCTTTCCAGCTCACTCCCTATGGCATAAGTACTCAGTGTTTGGTGATGAAATTGCTGCACTTTGGCCGTGCTTTTCCCCAGAAGCACATCGATAAGGTGATTAACGCCGAAACGTTGCCCGGTGCGGTAGACACAGCTCAACGCCTTACGTGCCGCCTCGGTGCCGTCCCAGGTTTGCACCGGGGTAATACAGGTATCGCAATTGCCGCAGGGCCGGTGCAAATGTTCATTAAAATAAGCCAATAAGGTTTGCCTGCGGCAGGTGGTAATTTCACAAAGCCCTAACATGGCATCTAAACGCTGGCGTTCAATGCGCTTTTGCATGTCGGGGGCTTCGGATCTGTCCAGCATCTGTTTGAGCTTGATCACATCCTGCAAGCCATAAACCATCCAGGCAGTCGCCGCCTGGCCGTCACGCCCTGCCCGCCCGGTTTCCTGATAATAAGACTCTATGCTTTTTGGCAAGTCGAGATGGGCAACAAAACGGACATCGGGTTTATCTATGCCCATGCCAAAAGCGATGGTGGCGACGATAATAATGCCGTCTTCCCGTAAAAAACGGTTTTGATGCTGCTCTTTCACCTGTGGTGCTAACCCGGCATGATAAGGCAAGGCCTGTAACCCCTGCTGGCATAACCAGCTGGCGGTTTCTTCGGTTTTTTTGCGGGACAGGCAATAAACAATACCGGCGTCATGTTCATGCTCGCTGCGGATAAAGCTTAATAACTGCTGGCGGCCATTATGCTTTTGATGGATGCGATACTGGATATTCGGCCGGTCAAACCCGGCGATAAAATGCCTGGCCTGATCAAGCTGCAGTCTTTCGCTGATTTCCTGATGGGTGCGGGGATCCGCCGTCGCCGTTAAGGCGATGCGCGGCACCGAAGGAAATTGCTGGTGTAATAACGACAACTCTAGATAATCTGCCCGAAAGTCATGCCCCCACTGCGAAACACAATGGGCTTCATCAATGGCAAATAAGGCAATAGAGCATTGCTGCAGCATGGACAAGGTTCTGGGCTGGGTTAAACGCTCGGGGGCAATATAAAGTAGCTCTAATTCCCCCTGAAAAAGCGCCTGCTCAACCGCTAAAGCCTGATTGTTATCCAGCGTTGAATTTAAAAAACCGGCATTAATGCCCAGCTGGGTCAGTGCATTCACCTGGTCCTGCATTAAGGCAATCAGCGGTGAAATAACAATGGCACACCCCGGGCGGATCAGTGCAGGTATTTGATAACAAAGAGACTTACCGCCACCTGTCGGCATTAATACCAGGGCATCGCCACCATTAATCACAGTGTCAATGACTTCATCCTGGGGGCTTCTAAATTCGGGGTAACCAAAAACGGTATTGAGTACCGACAGGGCTGCTTTATTCATCAGGGAGGCAGTTTTGTAAATAGTGTAAAAGTTTTAGCATGTGCTTTGTTTTTTTGCTAATGATTGCTTGTGCAAACATAGATTATCTTTTATTGAAGACGCGCTTTGATGCTGAGCAGACAAAAACATTATCAGCAGCAACAACACCTTAATTAACAAGCTCTCAGAGCAAGTTCCTCGCTTTCAGCTGCGGCAGATACGTTCTGGAGACAGGCACCAGCAAATCATTGCTCAGCCTTAACGACACTTTGCGCTCCTGCTTAACACTTTCACGAATGGCTTCTTCTGCCACCCACCAGGATCTGTGGGTCTGCAGCCCCGGGTAATGAACCAAGTCTTCTAAAGCATCTTTTAAACGCATCAACAACATGTGATGCCCTTTATCGGTATGTACCTTAAGGTAATGATCATCCATTTCCAGACACAACAAGGTGCCGCGTTTATCTTTTGGCAACTTAGCCATAAAGTTAACGCTGGTCTCCTGCTCCTGCTGAATTTGCTTTTGCTGCGCTAGTTGCTCGTTTTGGTGCTTAATGTAGTGCTTAAACAGTTTTACCAAGGTGATGATCACACCAATTAAAAAGGTTTTTGGAAAGAGAATGGGGATATCGGCAAGATAATCGGCACGACCGCCCAGATATAACCAGCTGATAAAAGTGATCACAAAACACATCAAAAATCCGCCGACGACCGACAACAGCAATAATCCCGCCCAGACAGGCAAAGGAAAACGCTGCAAATATTTAGTCCCGAAAAAGAACAAGGGTGAATAAAGCAAATGCCCAACAAAACAGGCGGTCACCCAAAAGGCAATGTTGCTGCCCAGGGCAATTTTGTTCATACCAAAAGGCGCCAGCAAAGCTAAAACTACGCCTGCTATCAGTAAAACCAGGCAATCCGTTTTGATTGTCTTTTTATTAAACAACTCACTTTCTATATGATATTTAAGGAAAAATTCACGAATCGTCAATGGTACTTCAACCTTTACTGTGCTTTTTACGAAAAAATGGCGCGGTTCACGTAATCTGCCTTGGCGATCACATCGCCCTATTTTAAAGTTTTTTCAACGCCAGGCAATGGCTTGTTATTCACCTTAAGTGATTTATACGAAAAACATAAAAAGGAGTACTTTTATGATTAAAACAATAAACACATTATTCATCACAGGCGCATTCACCCTGAGCAGCTTTTTTGCCCACAGTGCCAATATCCAGCTGGAGATCACCGGGATAAAAAATGACCAGGGGAAACTCTATATTCAGCTATTTCATGGCGAAGAAAATTATAACCAGGGCAAAGCCGAGCTGGCCACTATGACCAAAGCAAAATCAGGCAATGCCACCCTGATCTTTCAGGATGTCGACAGCGGTGAATACGCACTGCGCTTTTATCACGATGAAAATAACAACGGCAAACTCGACAGCAATCTTTTTGGCATACCCACCGAAGGTTACGGATTTTCCAACAATGCCATGCCAAATTTTGGCCCGGCAAAATATCAGGAAATGAAATTTCAGGTAAACGGCGGTGACCTCAAGCTCTCCAGCAAAGTCATTTATTAATCACAGCCACTATTAACAACGGACAGTATGATGAACAGACGTCATTTTATAAAAAATTTATCCATGGTCGCCGGTAGCAGCCTGGCAATGGCCCCTGGCATGCAGGCGCTGGCAAAAATAATAGATCCGGTCCCGATGCCGTTATCAACAAAAGCACAATTTGCCCGGGCGCTGCAGGACAATCCCGCCTTGATCGGTTTTGCCAATGTCACGGAAAATTTTGCCTTAAAAGCCTTAACCATTGAGGGGAAAATGCCGGGGGATTTAAAGGGGACACTTTACCGTATCGGCCCGGCGGGCCATGAACGGGGTAACCTCAGGTACCGGCACCTATTTGAAGGTGACGGCATGCTCCACAGCTTTAACTTTGGCAATGGCAAGCTTTTTCATCAGGGGAAATTTATCAATACCCCGAAATTTGCCAGAGAACAACAGGCGGGCAAGTTCCTCTACTCGGGGCCGGATACCAAAATTGCCGGTGCCCTGGCGGTGCATCATGCCGATAGTATCAATAGCTCCAACACTAACGTGATCAGCGTGGGCGATAAGCTCTGGACCCTGTGGGAAGCAGGCTCGCCGATGCAGGTTAACCCACAGACACTGAACAGCAGCGATTGGGTCAACCTCGGGCAAAACAGCCCGTTTGGCCAAAGCTTAAAAGGCATGCCGTTTTCTGCCCACCCGAAAATAGATCCCGGCGGCGATATCTTCAATTTTGGTCTTAACGGCAATGGCCAGGCGGTGCTCTATCATTTATCGGCAAACGGTCAGATGAAAAATGCCGCCGTGGTCGATGCCGGTTATCGCGGCATGCTGCATGACTTTTTAATCACCCATAAGCATATCTTGCTGATCTTACCTTCCCTGTCCCCCAATGGCGCGGGCAAAGGATTTTTTGAGCGCACCCGCTTTGAAAAAGAACAGCCGATGCGGGTATTAGTGATAGATAAAGCACACTTAACCCTGAAGAAAAGCTATCAACTGCCCCCGGGCTTTGCTTTTCATTTTGGCAATGCCTGGGAAGAGCGCGACGGCAGCATACATTTTGACGCCAGTTTATATCCGGATGTCGGCTCGCTACATAATTTATCAGCCTTGATGCAGGGCGAGACAGGCAAGCATACCAACCGCTCACAAACCGTGTTATATACGCTAAAACCCAATGGTGGCTTCACTGAGCAATATATTGACGGCGACAGTGAATTCCCTAGAATTTATGACCACCTGGTTGGCCACAGAAACCGTTTGCTTTACACCACAGGCAATAAAAACAACACGCTCTGGGCAGATTCTATACGCAGGTTAAACACAGATACCGGGGCAGTGGATGAATATTATTACGGTGAAGATTACCTGGTTGAAGAGCATGTGATCACCACCAATAAAGCCCGTGAAGGCAGTGGTTATCTCCTTGGCACCGCTTTGCATGTGCCAAGCAAGCGCACCTGCCTTAACCTGTTTCAGGCCGATAATCTCTCGCAGGGGCCTATCATGCGTGCCTGGTTGCCTTATCATATTCCCTTGGGTTTCCATGGGAGTTTTCTCAGAAGCTGACCTAACGAAAGTATTAAAACATCAAGGGCAAACCTGCCCTTGTTACCGGCCTTTATTCTCCAAAACTTTCTGCACTCACCTTAAGCAAGCTAGCTTCTGCGCTTAAGCTCTATTAAACTGGCAAGCCATAATAATGAATAAGAAAACTGTCATGCCTGACTTTGCCGTACTTGCCGTGTTTATTCCCACCTTCTTTTTTGTATCGATCACCCCGGGTATGTGCATGACCTTGGCCATGACCCTTGGCATGAGTATCGGCGTAAGACGCACATTATGGATGATGATGGGGGAATTAATCGGTGTAGCTGTTGTTGCCGTTGCTGCGGTTATGGGGGTGGCAAGTGTTATGCTGAACTATCCCGAAGCTTTTGCCCTATTAAAATGGCTGGGAGGGGCATATTTAGCCTATATCGGCGTAAATATGTGGCGCGCTAAAGGTAAAATGGCGTTAACCGATAATATTGATCAACAGCAAGTCAACCGCACTTCCCTGTTTTACCAGGGACTGATCACGGCAATTGCCAACCCTAAAGGCTGGGCCTTTATGATTTCTTTACTGCCCCCTTTTATTAACGTTGAAGCGAACCTTAATGTGCAATTAGCGATACTGCTCAGCATTATTATGCTCACGGAATTTACCAGCATGATGGCATATGCTGCTGGAGGTAAAAGCTTAAGGTTGTTTTTAAACCGTGGGGATAATATCAAATGGATGAACCGCATTGCCGGTAGCCTGATGATAGCCCTCGGGTTTTGGCTGGCCTTGGGCTAGTTGGCAAGTAATAGCTGTTAGTTCTTGTAGGTGCTGTATTGTGTTTACATATCCGGGCAGGCATAAAATACCGCTGGGTAATATGAAATTCCGGCACTGGTATATGAGCGTTTTATACCAGATGTATAACAAAACGCCTAAGTTAAGCAAAGAGCTGCTCACAACAAATCGTGAGCAGCCAATAACGCATTCATTTCATTCACAATATCAAGAGTACTCTTAAAAAGAACAAAAGAATCCGTGTTTTTATAAGTAAATTACACCGGCGCTACAATTAACATATCAGTATGTAGATAAGCCGTTAATTTCTCAGCAGTGTTTCCTATTAGTTTTCCTTTGATGCCGCTGCGGGCCATCGAACCAATAACAACGGTATGTGTTTTTGATTTGGTTGCTACACTGGCAATGCACTTTTGCGGATTGCCAAATTTCACATGCAGGTCTTGTTCATCAATATGATATTCCTGCGCCAGGGCCTGCATCTGCGGCAGATATTTTTCACGTACTTCATCTTGATAACGAACTTTATCGATAACATCAAGATCTATGAGTATTTCCGGCAATTCAAAACAAAAGCAGCAGTGTAATCTTGAATTAAATGTCTTGGCAAAGTCTGCGGCGGCAGACATCACTTGCTCGCGCATCAACTTACCTTCTACCGAGTCATTTTTTAAATCAACCGCAGCCAGCACAGTACTTTGGCTTTTCCACTCGTCCTGACGTACCAAATAAACAGGAATGCGGCTTTCCCGTAATAAATACCACTCGGTTGAAATATGGAAAAAACTGCCGGTTCCGTGATGCTGAGCGACGATAAAGCGGTAGTCGTTGGTGGAGACTTCTTTTAAAACGGCTTTATATATTTCTTTTTCCCACTGCGTATCAACCGTGATATTGCTGGTGCCATGCTCTAGCTGTGCAACTTGATGTTGAATCCATTGATGGCGTTTATCGACAATTTGCTGTTTAACCTGCTCTACCTGCTCGGCAGTAAAACTGCCGACAGACTCAAGCTCTTCATGGCAAAAGGCCACAATATGAATGCCTGCACAATAGCGTTCAGCCAGTTGCAGCGCCTTATTTATTGCCGTGGGGCTTTCGTCTTCCCGGTGCGCTATTACAAGAATTTTGCTCATTTAACACTCCCTGATCGTAAAATAGGTTTATCCAAAATAAGCTTACCACTTGTGCTATCACAATTTTATTGTTTTACATTAATAATTTATGCAAAAGTACGGTTTTAATTCAACCTATAGATAACAACTGATTTTCAAGCTGCCCAAAAACGAATCTCTGGTACAAAAAGCAGCTGACGCGGCTTTAGCTACTTGAATATATTAAAGTTAACGAATATAAAAAAGTGGAATAATTCCATCGGGAAATGTTTCATTTTTTGCCTGCAGGCTGATTTTTTTATCCTATACCGTATGTCCGTTATGTTGTTTTATTTTTAAAAGAGACTTAAGGTGAAAATAACGCTATTTCCTTGCACGCCGAGGCCATCACCGGAAAATTTATGCCGGACCCACCAGCCCTGCGTTCTCCTGGCCTTGCTCTAGTCTGAGCCCGCTATTCTCTGGCCCCGTTATATTTTTACATAGCAACAATATAATACAACTGCGCCTGCCAACAGGCACAGTTGCTTAGCCTGTTATTGCTTAGGATCAGTCTCTTTTTCCTGTGTAGCCTGTATTAAACAAGTTTAATTTTTGGCGGATAGCTTAGGGGTAATCATCACTTCATCCGGATTAATGATCAAAGTGACTTTTTGCCCGATAGCAAAACCGGCCTTTTTCAGCCATTTTCCCCTGAGCACAATACAAGGTTCAACATTAACAGGCACATAGTTAATGCCGGTGCCGCGGATTTTCACGGCCGAGTCGCAAATGGTTTCCTGTACGGTTAACTGGCGGTGGCGGGGATATTTTACTTTTGCCGGACAAGTCTCTGGCGTATGATGATATTCAGCCATGACGGACTCCTTATCAAGTTCGTTTAGGTTAGCTATCTCTGGGTGTTTGAGCACTCAGGGGTAGCGCTTGTGTTTATTCGCTGTTTATTAGTCAGCTATTTATTAGTTAACTATTTATTAGTTAACTATTTATTAGTTAACTATTTATTAGTTAACTATTTATTAGTTAACTATTTATTAATCAGCTATTTTAGCTATGGCTAGTAAATAGCTTCGCTTGATATACCTCCTGTGGTTAATGTTTCACCCTGTGTTTATAGTAGAAAAAGCGGGATAAATCCGGGTATGGTTACATTTAATATTGCGCTTAATTACAGATACTGTATAACTTACTGTACGAAGAATTCAATACTATAAAAAACATTGAGTTAACGTCACGACAATAACACTCAACATGACTTGCATATCACGACTAAACCTCAAACAAGAGAGTTCACCGTTATAAAACAACGGACATAAATTAATTCAGGCCGTTGTCCGGTTTCTTATCGGCATGCTTACGCTGCCCTTAGTGTCGGATCACCGGCCTGCTCTATCCTGCTTGGTTAATTCAAATTATCCGGCAAGGCGTAACTGCCATTGAGCCCTAACTCGGCAATCGCCTGATTGATCACACGTTCAATGGCCCGGCGAGACTCCGCCGCCCGGTCTTGTTCGTTTTGTGTATCACCTGGTTGATTGGTTTCTACATCCTTGTAATCGAAACCATGTTGCGCGGGTGAGAAAAGCTCGCCAATGACAGATACCGAACCATCGGTGATTGTTGAAGCCGCAAAGGTACCGGCAACATCGGTTTGCACCGCCCCTTCATTTACACGGTCATCACACTCAGCTTTATAGAGGGAATCTTCATCACCAAAACTGAACATGGTTTTAATCGCCACTTTATAACCGTTGGCATTGTCGCCGTCGTCTGCTACCACACCTTGCTGCAAGCTATCGTCTTTTTCCATGGTGCCGTCTAGTTGGCAGCCGGGATAAAATGAGTGGATCATTTTTACATCGTCATAAAAATTGCCACCAATAAAAGCCGCGAGATCTGCATGGTAAGTCTCGACTGAGAAATTTCCATTGGGGTTCACCTCAGGCTCCTCTACATTGGCTTGTTCACCCGCAGTGCCATTGACCACCATATGGTTGCTGTACAAATTAAGTGACTCGCCATTGTTTAGTCTGGCGTCTAAATCTGCTGCGCTGATGTTTGCCAACATGGCATTGAAGGCATCGGCATATTGTGGATTATTGACAATGTCATTCAGGGTTAGCGCCGGGATAATAACCGGATCCGGATCTGGCTGTGGTTGCTCGTTTGGCGCCGGTAGGTTACGTCCCCAAAATTCCCGGGTATTCTGCGGCCATATATGATGATCGGCAGCCAGGGCTATCATCGCTGAGCCGCCGTTAGAGCGCCCCTCAATAATGATATTGTTCAAGGATATATTGGGATATTGCTCTTTGACCGCTTTATAAAGGAATACATTATCGAATCCTGCAATGTCAGGTGCTGCATGCATGGGACGTAAGTCGCCGTCGATATCGGATACACCATAGCCATCAAAGTTATACGGTGGGTTTGTATCCCGGGTCACGCTGTTTTCATCGGTGAGATTTAGCCAGTAAAGGGCATTATCCAAATGAGCGGCATCTTTGACTATGTTGTAACGCCCGACCATAAAAATATGTACCGGAGAGTCAAATTGCGCAAAAGCATCTTGCCAATACCAGGCGGCAAAAGCGGTACTGCCGACAATTTTTTTCAGCATAAAATCTTCAAGCAAAGGCCCTACCGGTACATTGCTGACGGTAAAGTCTGCCAGCATCACTTCATCACCATTGCCGTCAACCTCACATAAGCCGTCATATAACGTGCCGGTAAAATCGCCATTGCCATTAATATAATCAGGCCCGCAAACGCCAAATTCGGTATCTATTTCATCGTACCACTCTCCGCCAGAGCCATGATTGAGAAAAATAGTGACCGCCGGCCCCTGCCCGTTTTCGTTAAAAACCCAGTGATAGGCCTGTTTATAATTGCCGTCGCCGGTATAAACGGTGAAGCGCTCATGGGGTTTTTCCTTAAAGTCGGAATCAACACCCGCCATGATTTGGCTGCTTGGTATCAAAAAGATGGCTGAGACTAAAGTGGTTTTTAATAAATTCATATTCAAACTTCCTCTTTACACATATTGTTTGTAGGTTTAATGCCCGTGGTATCTTGCTGCTTTGTTTGTTTCTCAATCGGTTTTCGCGGTTTTATCGCGAGTACATTTGCAATTTCCAGCGACAACAGCTGTTACGGTGGAAAAGTAAAAACCAAAGGCCGTTGTCAATTCACCTATGCAAGTGCGCTTAAATAGAAAGCTATCTCACCTGAATGAGTAAAAAATTACCGCTAAAGTATATTTAGAATAAGGCAAGGGAAGTGATTAAGAAGGGCCAATTAGTCTGTTAGCAGGGAGAGGAAGCTAAATTTTTAGGCCTGGTGCCAAATAACATGACGGTAAAAGTAGTAAGCAAAGCTGGGCAGGCAAAAATTTAATGGCAAGCTATATAAGGTGTTTTCACGTTCAGAAAAACAGCAGGCAGAAAAATCAAATTTCAGGCATAAAAAAACCGACTTGCGTCGGTTGATTTATGTAAATTGGCATCCCTAAGGGGATTCGACCCCCTGTTACCGTGCCTGGCTAAGGAGCTGCGGGCGGTGTCCTTAAGGGTTAATCAATAACAACAAAGTCAAATTTCAGGCATAACAAAACCGACTTGCGTCGGTTGATTTATGTAAATTGGCATCCCTAAGGGGATTCGAACCCCTGTTACCGTGCCTGGCTAAGGAGCTGCGGGCGGTGTCCTTAAGGGTTAATCAATAACAACAAAGTCAAATTTCAGGCATAACAAAACCGACTTGCGTCGGTTGATTTATGTAAATTGGCATCCCTAAGGGGATTCGAACCCCTGTTACCGTGCCTGGCTAAGGAGCTGCGGGCGGTGTCCTTAAGGGTTAATCAATAACAACAAAGTCAAATTTCAGGCATAAAAAAACCGACTTGCGTCGGTTGATTTATGTAAATTGGCATCCCTAAGGGGATTCGAACCCCTGTTACCGCCGTGAAAGGGCGGTGTCCTAGGCCTCTAGACGATAGGGACATATGACAATTTACTATAGACTATTTGCCGCCAAGGCAACAAACAGAATATGGTGGAGCTATGCGGGATCGAACCGCAGACCTCTTCGCTGCCAGCGAAGCGCTCTCCCAGCTGAGCTATAGCCCCGAATTTTTCAATTCGATACTTACTGAATGAATATTAAGTTAAATTGGCATCCCTAAGGGGATTCGAACCCCTGTTACCGCCGTGAAAGGGCGGTGTCCTAGGCCTCTAGACGATAGGGACATAAGACAATTTAACTTTAAGACTACTTAACGCTGACTTTATCAAACAGCATTAAACAGAATATGGTGGAGCCATGCGGGATCGAACCGCAGACCTCTTCGCTGCCAGCGAAGCGCTCTCCCAGCTGAGCTATGGCCCCGAATCTCTTCATTGAGTCAGGTTAACCGCGTTGGATATAAATTGAATTGGCATCCCTAAGGGGATTCGAACCCCTGTTACCGCCGTGAAAGGGCGGTGTCCTAGGCCTCTAGACGATAGGGACATAAGACAATTCAATTTACTACACTCGTTATCAATGATTAACACCATCAACAACCAGAATATGGTGGAGCTATGCGGGATCGAACCGCAGACCTCTTCGCTGCCAGCGAAGCGCTCTCCCAGCTGAGCTATAGCCCCGTAATCCTTACGGTGATGCTTCATTCTTTGAAGCATGTGCATCGGTTTTCAATCGATGCCGGCAATATTGGCATCCCTAAGGGGATTCGAACCCCTGTTACCGCCGTGAAAGGGCGGTGTCCTAGGCCTCTAGACGATAGGGACACAAAACTTGTGTCAAATTACCCTTGTGCCAGAAGAGCAATCCTAAATTTAATGGTGGCATCCCTAAGGGGATTCGAACCCCTGTTACCGCCGTGAAAGGGCGGTGTCCTAGGCCTCTAGACGATAGGGACATAGAACCATTAAATTTTGATTAATTTGATTGGCATCCCTAAGGGGATTCGAACCCCTGTTACCGCCGTGAAAGGGCGGTGTCCTAGGCCTCTAGACGATAGGGACATAGTGACAATCAAACTAATTTTCAAACTGTTAAACGAGTGGCATCCCTAAGGGGATTCGAACCCCTGTTACCGCCGTGAAAGGGCGGTGTCCTAGGCCTCTAGACGATAGGGACACAGCTATTCAATGCGTACTCGTTTTGATTTAAAAGTTGGCATCCCTAAGGGGATTCGAACCCCTGTTACCGCCGTGAAAGGGCGGTGTCCTAGGCCTCTAGACGATAGGGACACAGATGACACTTTTAAATCTAAACACCTTACCAATAAAGATAAGATGGTGGAGCTATGCGGGATCGAACCGCAGACCTCTTCGCTGCCAGCGAAGCGCTCTCCCAGCTGAGCTATAGCCCCGTGTTTCCTCGTTAGCAAGTAGACCTAGTACTTGCTGAAAACGAGGCGCATTCTAAGCAGAGGCCTGCTTGGTGTCAACACTTATTTAAAAAAAACAGGTAAAAATATCAAACTTTTGGTTCGAGTGCTCAGTTAAGAAGCATCTTGATTATTTTTTGTATAATCAAGCGCTTATGTGTATGATTTTTATACTCACCCTTACAGGATTTACCTTGTCTCCTTAGTAAAACCCCCTGTTTATGGCCGCTTTTAAGCAAGATGAAAATAAAACAAAGACAACTACTCTTGAAATGACAATACTAAGCCCTTCATTTTTAACTTATTTAACCTTGTTTTTAAATCCCCTACTCTTATTAGCAAACAAATATCATAGCGAACAAGCATTCATAGTTATCGATACTGCCCTGCCCTATAGCCGCAACTTCATCAATCTTTGCTCCTGAACAGGGCAAAGTTGTTTTCAATGGTAAGCAGCTATACTTTTAGTTCTTATATAGGGTTTTTAAAACGGGTTAACTTGCTTGAAATCCTGTTTAGGCAATAAAACATCAGTTCATGCGCAAATTCTCGCCATGTAATATGGTGTAATCCGGTGTAAGGGTTCTTTGCTTTATTTTTATAACGGTTACAGGTAAGGTTGACTCTTATTATTGACAGGTTAAATAACCTCATTGAGCACGTAACAACTATTATATGCAGCTAAACAAGCTAAATATTGTCGCCATTGGCGGAGGCCATGGATTAGGTCGGGTGCTATCGACACTTTCGTTTATGAGGGATCAACTTACAGGTATAGTCGCCACCACTGATAACGGCGGTTCCACCGGGCGCTTAAGAAAACGCAGCAGTTCCATCGCCTGGGGCGATTTGCGCAACTGCCTGACCCAACTGGTAGAGCATGACTCTGTCGGCAACCAACTCTTTAACTATCGTTTTGACGGCCAGGATGAACTGGGTGGTCATAATCTGGGTAATCTGATTTTATACGGTCTCGACCAGGTGCAGTCTCGCCCGTTAGACTCTATTAAACTGGTGCGTCGTCTGCTCAGGGTTAAAACCCAGGTATTTCCTATGTCGGAAACCCCGACGGATTTAATGGCCTTTTATCCCCAGAGACGGTGCCGTGTCGGCGAACTCTCGGTGGACGAAATGCCGATCATGCCGAAAAACCTGATGCTGGCGCCTTTGGTAAAATCCCTGCCTCAGTGTATTGAAGCCATTGAAAATGCCGATTTGATCATTCTCGGTCCCGGCAGCTTCCTGACCAGCGTGATCCCGCCGCTGCTGGTACGTGATATCGCCAATGCCCTGTGCAAAAGGCGCGGCCACAGTGTTTTTATCGAAAATATTGTCGCCGAGAAAAGTCCGGCGGCAGCCTTGTCATTGCCGGATAAGCTGGACTGGATAGAAGCAAATGTCGGCTGTTTGCCGATAGATACCGTAATTTGCCAGGATAAGGAAGTACACTCTCCCCGGGTGAATATGATTTACCGGGATCTGACCTGTGATGCCGTGCCCCATCATCACGATAAGGAAAAGCTGGTGGCGGCGTTGATAGAGTGTGTCAGCCAGTTGCCGGAAACAACCCGGCTTAAAACAGCTCAGAGGTAAATCTATCATGCCTGTTCATCCTGAACCCATGACATACTTTACATCCTTGTAAATCGTCATTCCTGTTCATCCTGAACCCATGACATACTTTACATCCTTGTAAATCGTCATTCCTGTTCATCCTGAACCCATGACATACTTTACATCCTTGTAAATCGTCATTCCTGTTCATCCATGAACCCATGACATACTTTACATCCTTGTAAATAAAAAGAGCCGGTCAAAGCCGGCTCTTTTTACTTACACATTTTATTTTGCCATCGCCGGCTATTGTGGCGTTAAAGGCTACTCAGCCGTTGAGGACTACTCAGCCGTTGAAGACTCATCCTGACTGATACGGCTGGCAACTGCGCCCATTTGTCCCTTGTACTTGGCATCGTTACGCTTGTTATAAGGGTGTAATGCTTTAGACGACATGGTTTCAAAGTTCAGCGCGGCAATCTTCATCTTAGGTCTTAATGCCAGCGGCAATTTACCGCTGTTATAAAATTCCAGTACGATCTGTCCGGACCAGCCGGGATCGATACGGTGTGCGGTTACATGCACCATAAGTCCCAAACGCGCCAAAGAAGAGCGGCCGTCTAACCAGCCGACAATATCATCAGGTAAAGTCACCGACTCGTAGGTGACGGCAAGTGCCAGTTCACCGGGATGAAGGAAGAAGGCTTCACCGTCGGGGATAAAGATTTCCTCACTCATCACCGAGTTCATCGCCTTTTGCATTTCTTCTCTGGGCCCGCTTAAGTCGATATAAGGCGCGGTATGATCCTGAAAAACGCGAAATTCATTGCCCAAACGAATATCGACGCTGACCCCGGAAATCATGCTGGCACTTGGGATCGGCGAAATTTGAATTTTACCGTCTTTAATATGTTGTTCTATGTCCTGATCACTTAATCTCATAAGGTCTTCTTCTTGGTTTAATCCCTATTGATACGTTAATACCCGAAGCCTGCCAGCTAAAGCGTGACGATTTCTGCGGTATTCGGGCTGCGGCTGTCTAACTGATAAAATAACTGCGCCGCCATATTTCGGGCTATTTTACGGTAAAGCAGGGCAATTTCACCAGCGCTATTTTCTATTATCTCAGATTTCCCCAAGTCGGCATCTTGCCTGATGGCAATATCTAAAGGTAACTGGCCCAATAACCGGGTTCTATAGCTGGTGGCAATATCGCCTCCCCCGCCCTGGCCGAACAGGTGGGATTTCTCGCCGCAGTGCTCGCACAGGTGATAACTCATGTTCTCCACCACGCCAAGTACCGGCACCTGCACCTTATCAAACATCACAATGCCCTTGGCGGCATCGGCTAAGGCAATATCCTGGGGTGTGGTCACCACCACAGCCGCCGCCACCGGTACTTTTTGCGCCAGGGTCAGCTGGATATCCCCCGTACCCGGCGGCATATCTATCAGTAGATAATCCAAATCAGACCAATCGGTTTCATTGAGCAGCTGGCTAAAGGCAGAGCTGGCCATGGGGCCGCGCCATACAGTGGCTTCTTCATCCGGCACCAGAAAGCCGATAGACATGGCCTCTAAGCCCTGTGCGTTAAGCGGGGTCATAAGTTTGCCGTCTTTGGAGGTGGGCTTTTCGTTTTTCAGTCCAAGCATGGTCGGAATGGAAGGGCCGTAGATATCGGCATCCAATATCCCCACTTTTGCCCCTTCCGCCATCAGGGCATAGGCGAGATTGACCGTAGTGGTCGATTTCCCGACACCGCCTTTACCCGAGGCAACGGCGATAATATTACCGACATTGGCAATCTCATGGCTTCTTACCGGCCTCACCTGCAGTTGAACATCAAAAATAACTTTGGTTTGCAGCGCTTCACTGAGGTTATCCGCCACCTGGGACAATTCAAAGGTGCAGGGGAATGGCACCGTCAGCGCCACGGTGATTTTTTTCCCCTTACCGGCCAAGGAAATATTAACATCCGTGCACAGGGACAAAATGCCGTCTGGAAAAATGTCTGAGCGATACTCAGCCAAGCTATCTGCAATAAGTTGCTTGATTTCATCGCTGCTTAGCGCAGTTTCTGCTTTACTGGAAAAAAACTTACCGAACAATTTAATCCACCGAGAATAGGTTCTATTCAGCCTTATATCCACTGTAGGGGCAATACATTTAACCATGATCACCACAGACATAAGAAAGATTGAATAAAACGTAATAATTATTAATGAAAATAGACCTTAAATTCTGTACCATTCCCCCCACGATTACCATCAAAATAATATTAACCTTTATATGTCAGTAGAAAAGACTATGGAACAGCCGTCAACATCAACGCCGGCAAAGCGTAAAATACTTGCCACCTGTGCCCTGCCCTATGCCAATGGTTCTATTCATTTAGGCCATATGTTAGAGCATATCCAAACCGATATCTGGGTACGCTTCCAGCGAATGCGCGGCCATGAAGTCTATTTCGTTTGCGCCGACGATGCCCACGGCACGCCGATCATGCTTAAAGCCCAGGAGCTTGGCATGACACCCGAAGAGATGATTGCCGGTGTGCGCGAAGAGCATATGGCGGATTTTAACGATTTCCATATCAGCTTTGACAATTATCATTCCACCCATTGCGATGAAAACCGCGAATTATCGGAAGAGATATATAACCGCCTGCACGCCAAGGGCCATATTAAAACCAAAGTGATCTCCCAGTTATACGATCCGGAAAAAGGCATGTTCCTGCCGGACCGTTTCGTTAAGGGCACCTGCCCGACCTGTAAAAGCGAAGATCAAAACGGCGACAGCTGCGACAGCTGCGGCGCCACCTATTCGCCGACTGAAGTAATCAACCCGCGCTCTGTGGTTTCAGGTGCGACGCCGGTATTAAAAGATTCCGAGCACTACTTCTTCGACCTGCCGGCTTTTGGTGAAATGCTTAACGACTGGACCCGTAGCGGCTCCTTGCAGGACGAAATGGCCAACAAACTTGGCGAATGGTTCGAACAAGGCCTGCAGCAGTGGGATATCAGCCGCGATGCCCCTTATTTCGGCTTTGAAATCCCCAATGCCCCGGGCAAATATTTCTATGTCTGGTTAGACGCCCCTATCGGTTATATGGGCAGCTTTAAAAACCTGTGTGACAAGACAGGTATCGACTTTGATACCTACTGGAAAAAAGACTCAGACGCCGAGCTTTACCACTTTATCGGTAAAGACATCATCTATTTCCACAGCCTGTTCTGGCCGGCCATGTTAGAAGGTGCCGGTTACCGTAAGCCAACTTCGGTTTACGCCCACGGTTTTGTCACCGTTAACGGCGCAAAAATGTCTAAGTCCAAGGGTACCTTTATTAAAGGCCGTACCTACTTGGAACATTTAAACCCGGAATACCTGCGTTATTATTATGCCGCCAAACTCACCAGCCGCATCGATGACCTGGATTTAAACCTGGAAGATTTTGCCCAGCGGGTAAATTCTGACTTGGTCGGCAAGGTAGTTAACATTGCTTCGCGATGCGCCAGCTTTATTACCAAGCGCTTTGACGGCATGTTATCAACCAACATCGACAATCAGGCACTGGCAGATGAAGTAATGGCCGCAGGCGACAGTATCGCTGCCCATTATGAGGCCCGTGACTTTGGCCGTGCGATGCGTGAAATCATGGCGCTTGCCGATAAGGTCAACGAATATATTGCCGTGAAAGAACCGTGGCAGCTGGTTAAAGATGAAACCAAGCAGCAGGAAGTACAGGATATTTGCTCATTGGGCATCAACATGTTCCGTACCTTGATGACCTACCTTAAGCCGGTATTGCCTAAGCTGGCCGAGAGCACCGAAGCTTTCCTTAACGACACGCTTGTCTGGGAAGGCCATAAAACCCTATTAACAGATCATAAAATCAACAAGTTCAAGGCCTTATTGCAACGTGTTGATATGGATAAAGTGAACGCCATGACAGAAGCTTCAAAAGAAAGTTTAGCCGTTGAGACTAAAGCGCCGGTAAGTGGCCCGCTAGCCGACGATCCGATTTCAGAAGAAATCCAGTTTGACGATTTTGCTAAAATCGATTTACGTGTCGCCAAAATCGTTAAAGCCGAGCATGTCGAAAAAGCCGACAAGTTGCTACGCCTTGAACTGGACTTAGGCGGCGAAACCCGCCAGGTATTTGCCGGCATCAAGTCAGCCTACCAACCTGAAGATCTTGAAGGTAAAATGACGGTCATGGTGGCCAACCTGGCACCGCGTAAAATGCGTTTTGGCATGTCGGAAGGCATGGTATTGGCAGCAGGCCCCGGCGGTAAAGATTTATGGATCTTAAACCCTGAAGAAGGCGCACAACCGGGTATGCGGGTAAAATAACTCCTTAAGTGATTTGTTGTCACGGCATTCGTGTTTGGCACGACAACACCTTGGAGTTTATAGACAAGAAAAGGCGAGCTGATGCTCGCCTTTTCTATTACTATTGCCCATCAAAGCTCACCGGGTTAACTAAAAAGCTGATTAAAACTGCTATTTGTCCCCTAAGCAGATTTATCCGCACGTAAATAGCAAACCTTTCAGCGATTCAAACAAGGAAACAGAGAAAGCATCACCAGTAGCGAAGATTTTTAAGGCTTGTACACTTAATCATGTCTGAGCTATAATGCGCGCCGAATTTTTAGCACCGGATTTACGCTCCGATCAGCAGTAGGAAAATATATGTCTCAATGTGTAGTATCAGCCTTATACAAGTTCGTTACCCTGGAAAACTTCGAGCAAATGCGTCAGCCGTTATTAAAAGTAATGGAAGACAATGAAGTACGCGGTACCTTATTACTTGCCCTTGAAGGTATCAACGGCACTGTCGCCGGGCCTCAAGCCGGTATCGAAACCGTACTTAACTGGTTAAAAAGCGATGAGCGCTTAGCGAACCTGGTGCACAAAGAGTCTTACAATGAGGTTTGTCCGTTTAAGCGCAGCAAGGTCAAACTGAAAAAAGAAATCGTCACTATGGGTGTTGAAGGCATAGATCCGAAACAGGTTGTCGGTACTTATGTTAAGCCTAAAGACTGGAACGCCCTGATCTCAGATCCGGAAGTTTTCCTGGTGGATACCCGCAACGATTATGAAATCGAAATCGGTACCTTCGAAAATGCGGTAAACCCCAATACCGAAACCTTCCGCGAGTTTCCGCAATATGTCAAAGACCACATGGATCCCGCCAAGCATAAGAAAGTGGCCATGTTCTGTACCGGCGGAATCCGCTGTGAAAAGTCGACCGCTTATATGAAAGAGCAAGGTTTTGAAGAAGTTTACCACCTTGAAGGCGGTATTTTAAAATACCTGGAAGAGGTGCCGGAAGAAAACACCATGTGGCAAGGGGAATGTTTTGTTTTTGATGACAGGGTTGCCGTTGACCACCAGCTGAACAAAGGCCAGTACGACCAATGCCACGCCTGCCGCATGCCAATCACGGAAGAAGACAAGACCCGTGAGGCTTACCAAAAAGGTGTTAGCTGTCACCATTGCATCGACAAGGTCAGCGACGAGCAGCGTGCCCGTTATGCCGAACGCGAAAAGCAAATGGAACTGGCCAAACAACGCGGTGAAGCCCATATCGGCAGCGATGCCAAGAAAAGCCTGGAATTGAGAAAAGAGGCGAAAAAGGCCAAGATAGCCGAGCAGAAGGCCCAGCAACAAGCCAAAGCCGGCTAGTCGCGGCTCGCGGGTAAGGCAGGCACTTTGCTGTGGCCTTACCCGTTTTATTCAATTAGCACCTGGGTTTCACTTTATTTATCATAAGTTATGACAAAACGGTTAAGAGATCTCAAAGGTTTTGGTCCCAAAAGTGAAGAAGTCCTGGCGCAAGTCGATATCCACAACGTTGACGACTTTTTCGCTATCGACCCCTTCGAACTCTATCAGCACTTAAAAGAAACGGTCAAAGGCACAGGATTAAATTCCCTTTATGCCATTATCGGCGCCCGTGAAAATTGTCACTGGCAAACGGTGGCCAAAGAACAAAAAACCACATTTTACTCTGCCTGGAAGACATGGGCCTGGCCCCCAACTAGCATTCGCTGTCAGATGTTGTTCAGACTATTTTAAGACAAACAGCATAAATAACGCCAAAAACCGGTATTTTATTCAGACATTATGGTGAAAAAACTCTAACCTTCTTAGTAAAACATTCCTGATAAACAGTGGCTTTCCGCTTGATTCACCAATTTCATGTCGCTTTATCGCGAAATTTTGTCGCCTTTTTACTAGTCATAAATAATCAACAACTTATCGTATAGAAGCTGCCGGATGTTAACAGCCTAAATCATTTTTATTACATTTTGATTAAGTTAGCGTAAATATCCGAAAGCAGGTTGAGGAGCCATTCCCTAATGGTGGCGATAAGAATATCCAAAAAAATAAAAACTCAGGATAGTTGTTATACAAAGGAAGATAAAATGAACAAATTTAAACTTAGTGTGATTTCAGCAGCGTTACTGACCATGGGCATGCAGGCCCAGGCAGCTACCGATTTATTCTCTCAAGCAAGCAATGCCGAAATGAATAGCGTGCAAACATTAAAGGCAGATGTTAACAAACGTAGCCTGTTTCACATTAATAAAGGAGCTTTAAAGCAAAGCACTAAAAGCTTAAATATCCAGCTTGATGACCAGCTCAATATTGAATTTGGCAGAACTAAGGCCAGCATGAGCAAATCCGGCTCCATGATTTGGCAGGGTGAAGTTTCTTCAGAATTTTTAAGCCTGAACAGCAATGCCGATGCCTTAACCAAGCAGCAAAACTCTGCGATTTTAGTTGAGCGTGACGGTACAGTAACCGGTACCGTACGCTATGAAGGTAAATTATACCGCATCCGCTCTGTAGGCCAGGGCAATCACTCGGTTGAGCAAGTAAACGAAGACGTCTTTAAAGATCACGCCGATGATTATGTGGAACCGGCAAGTGCCGCTTTCGATGCATCTGCCCAAGCGACAACAGCCGCTAACCCTGTCATCGACGTGCTGGTAGTATATACCTCAAAAGCCGCCAGCCTGTCGGGCAATATCGCTGCCTTGATTGATCTGGCTGAAACTGAAACCAACAACGGTTACAGCACCAGTGGCGTTAACGCCAGCGTCAATATCGTGCATACCGCACAAGTCAGTTATACCGAGCACAGTAATTCAGAAACCGACTTAAACCGTTTAGCCGCAACCAACGACGGCTACATGGATGAAGTACATACCATGCGTGACACCTATGGCGCCGATATGGTGGTATTGGTACATGATACCAACGGTTACTGTGGCCAGGCAGATGCCATTTATGCCAATGCTTCAAGCGCCTTTGCCATCGTCGATTATGACTGTGCCACAGGTTACTACTCTTTTGGCCATGAATTAGGTCATTTGCAGGGCGCCCGTCATAACCCGGAAAATGATCCGACCAACTCTCCGTTCTCCTACGGTCACGGTTACCAGGATCCAAACGGCAACTGGCGTACGGTGATGGCCTATAACTGTAGTTCAGGTTGTACCCGTCAACTATTCTGGTCTAACCCGAACAAAACTTACGGCGGCACAGCAACCGGTACCAGTTCGCGCAGTGACAATACCCGGGTATTAAATGAAACTGCAGCCACCATGGCGGCCTTTAGAACTGCCGGTACGCCAAGCGAGTGGACCACGGTAAGCCACAGCGATTTATCTGCCAGCAGCAAAAACTGGGTGCGTTTTGAGCAAGTGATCCCATCAGGCACTACTCAGCTGGTCGTGGATATTACCGGCGGCAGCGGTGATGCCGATCTGTATCTGGGCAACGGCAGCGCCCCGACGACAAGTTCTTATACTTGTCGTTCATGGGATTACGGTAATACCGAAACCTGTACTATCAACAACCCAAGTGCGGGTACCTGGCATATCGGCATTCATGCCTATTCAGCCTTTAGCGGTAACAATATTACCTGGAAATACAAATAAGCTTGCTTGCACAAGTTTTAAGTTAAGTAAGACTTAAATGAAGCAAAGCCGGACCTTCGCTGTCCGGCTTTTTCTCTCGCCTCCCCCAGGCTTCACGCTTAACCCCTTCGCCGAACAACACAGCTTAAAAACACCTTAATTACAAACCAAAAACAATATTTACATTTTATTAATACCTGTTATGATGCCAAAGGTGTATTATTTACACGATTAATAAAAAAGGAGTTAACAATGAAGTTATCATTAAATAAAAATAAATTAAAAACCCTTTCTCAGGACAAAAACGTTTTACCTGCCGAAGCGACCATGCAAATAGGCGGCGCTGGGGTTTGGACCCGTGACGGGGGCTGTGAAGGTCCTTTCACCGGTCAATGTACTGACACTTGTCAGGGCAGTGTTGGCGCCACTTGTGCCACATCTAACCAGTGTTAATAGCATAATGCTTTGGATCTAAGCGGTTTTCCGTTTAGATCCTTTGACAAAGCTCTCTGTCATGCCATCCCCCGGCACCTCTTCCCTTTCATAAAAAATACCAAATTAGTCACTTTCCCGGTAATTTTTAGCAGCCGGAAACGGCCTCTCCCCAGCTTTTGAACTAAGATAATTTATTGGTAATTTACTGGTGTATTTCCCTTTTTTCTTTTAAGGTTCACTGTATTGTTACCCTATTTCAACCTGGTTATGCCGTTAAGCTCTCTTCCCCTTTCCGTTAAAATTCTTTTCACCATGGCATTGGGCCTGGTTATCGGCGGCATTAGTCAGACCGAAGTTCCCCCTATCGGCGCGCTGGCCGATACCTTTGTGACCTTATTGCAAATGACCGCTTTGCCCTATATTGCCCTGTCCCTGATTGTCGGTATTGGCGGACTATCCCCCTTGCAGGCCGGTAAAGCCTTTAAACAAAGCCTGCTCATTTTGGCCCTGCTGCTTTTTATTGCCCTGGTCTTTATCTTTTTAACGCCGCTTGCTTTTCCAAACTGGCCAAATGCCGACTATTACAGCCCGGGGGCGATAAAAGCGCCGGATGAATTGCAGCTGATCGCTTTATTGATCCCCGCCAACCCCTTTTATGCCCTGGCCCATACCATTATTCCCGCGGTCGTGCTGTTCAGTATTTTTGTCGGTATCGGCCTGATGTCGGTAAAAGGTAAAAGGCATACCTTGTCGGTATTAACCAGCTTACAGGCGGCGGTTGCCAACATCAGCAATATGGTGATGCGCTTTGCCCCGCTCGGGGTCTTTTGTATCGCCTATCGGGCGGCGGCCACCATAGAGGCAGCACAAATTGACGGCTTATTTGTTTATATCATCAGCTCCACCCTGGTGGTGGCGCTGTTGTCATTTGCGGTACTGCCCGCCACCGTTGCCCTGCTCACCCCTTTTAGCTACCGCCAGCTGGTCAAAGCTTTTCGGGAAGCCATGGTCACTGCTTTTGCCACCGGCAGTTTTTTTATTGTTATCCCTGTGCTGATCGAAAAGACCAAAGCACTGCTGGCACAAAACCAGGCAAGTTCGTCATCAACCAGCCATAACGCCAATATTGAAAAAGTGCCCGGCATTTTAATCCCGATTTCCTTTAGCCTGCCGGTGGGAGGAAAATTACTGGCAATCCTCTTTACCCTGTTTGCCGCCTGGTTTTCCGGCGCCTATATCTCATCGGGGGATTACCTGATGTTGCTACTCGCCGGTTTACCCCAGTTGTTTGGCACCAGTACCCTGGCCATGCCTAAGTTGCTGGAATTATTTAATGTTTCCGCCAGCATGTTTGACTTTTTCATCGTTGCCGAAAACCTGATCATCGGCCGCTTATCCGCGGTATTATCCGTCAGCTTCGCCACTTGCCTGCCGCTGCTGCTCGCCTGTGCCATGAATAACACCATCAAGGTAAAATGGCGCTATCTGGGCCGCAACCTGATGATTATTCCCGCCGTTTCCATTGTGTTATTTCTGGCCTTACGCTTTGGTTTTAATGAAATCGGCCACCAGTACCAGGGTTATGACAACTTTATCAACCGCGACTTTTTGTACCCCGAGGTCAAGAGCCGCAATCTCCCACAGGCACAGGAGCAATTGTTAAATGCCCGGCCTTTTACCAGCGTATTAACCCGGATCAAACAAAGAGGTTTTATCCGCGTCGGTTATTTCCGTGACGATCTCCCCTACGCCTTTCACAATGGCGAAGGCAAGTTGGTGGGGTTTGATATTGAAATCATGCACCTTTTGGCAACCGATCTCCAGGTAGAGATAGAGTTTGTCAAAATTTACCATCACCAGGCGGCTGCCCTGCTCGCTTCCGGTTATCTGGATATCACCTCGGGGATCCCGGTGATCCCGGATAACCTCAGGGAATTTACCCTGACGGCGCCATACAGCCAGCAATCACTGGCGTTTTTGGTTAAGGATGAACGCCGCAGCGAATTTGTCCGCTGGCAGGACATTAGCGCACGGGAAGATCTCACCATAGGCATACCGGAAACCTTCTTTTACCAAAATGCCGTACAGAGATATTTTACCCGGGGCAAGGCCTGGGAAATCGCCAGCCCGAGGTTATTTTTCCGCGATCAATATCAGCATATAGACGCCATGTTATACGGCGCTGCTGCCGCATCCGCCTGGACTTTGCTCTACCCGGATTATACCGTAATAGCCCCTAAGCCTGTGCTGCCGCCTTTAGCCATGGCCTTCCCCATCAATAAAAACGATCAGGAATTTGAGCTCTTTATGCGGAACTGGATTGCCATGAAGCAGAAAAATAACAGCCTGACGAGATTATTCGACTACTGGATCGGCGGTAAATCCCCCCAATAAGCTGCCGCCGGGGTGATGGCGTTAGACAACAATCCCCCTACCGGTTTTGTCACAGCGGAAAAACCTGTAAACTAAGGCCTTAAATTATTTAGTAGGTTATTTATGCTCTCTCGGAAAATGTCATCGCAAAAATTTACCCTCACCGTTAGTTTCCTTGCCGCGGCCCTGCTTGGCGGCTGCAGCAGCCAGTATCAAGTGTCCACCAACCTGGATGAAGAAAACTTCAGGGAATACTTCTCCCCGACCCGGGTTAAAATTTATCAAAATGAGCAGGAATTTCCCGGGGACCACAGGTATATCGGCCTGGTGGAAGGCCAGGATTGTCAGTTAAAACCCCACCATGCCGCCGCGGATGAGATCAACGCCCGTACCGAGGCCAGACGTCAGGCGGATGAAAAAAAGGCCAACGCGGTGATCTTTACCGGCTGCACCGAGATAAAATCGGCGCAGTGCATCAGCTTACGGGTGTGTTATGCCAAAGCTTACCAGGTGCTCGGACAATAAATGAATCAACAAATTACCCTGGATATCATAGGTTACGTCAGCTCCCCCTATAAAGAAAAATTTGCCATCCCGCGCCAGCCGGGCATCGTCAGTGCCGCCAAAGGCCATATCGAGTTGGCAGGCCAGGCCAATAATATTGAACTGGTGCGCGGACTGGAGCAATTTAGTCATTTGTGGCTGATGTTCATTTTTCACGGCACTTCGGCACAAGGCTGGAAGCCCCTGGTGCGGCCGCCGCGCCTGGGGGGCAATAAAAAACTCGGCGTGCTTGCCACCCGCTCGACCTTCAGGCCAAACCCGGTAGGCATGTCTGTGGTAAAACTCGAAGATATCCGGGTGGAAAACAAAAGCGTCAAACTCGGGATCTCGGGGTTGGATCTGCTGGATCAGACACCGATCATCGATATCAAGCCTTACGTGCCTTATTCCGACGCCCTGTATGATGCCAGCGCCGGCTTTGCCCAGGAGTCCCCTGCCGATAGCTTAAACATCAGCTTCTCCAGCCAGGCAAAGCAGGATTTGCTTAAGTTTCACCAGGCATATCCCGAACTTGAGCAGCTGATCAGCCAGGTATTAGCCCAGGATCCGCGCCCGGCCTATAAAAGCGGTCAGGCTGACGATAAGCGCTATGGCATGCATTTACACCAGTTTAATATCCTGTGGCAGATGAAGGATCTGACCCGGGCAGAAGTTATCGCCATAGAAAAGATCGCCCGTTAAACGACGATAAGCAGTATTTAAAAAAGAAACAAACCATGAAAACACCCCAAGGTATACAAGCCAGACAAGGCTTTGAATTAATTCTGCTCGCCTCTATTTGGGGCGCTTCCTTTATGTTCATGCGTATCGGCAGCCCTGAGTTCGGCCCTGTGCTGTTTATGGCGATGCGCACCCTGATCGCCAGCTTACTGCTAGTACCGCTATTATTTCTTTATCGCCAGCAAAAGGCGCTGAATGGACAGTGGCCGAAACTCTTTGTTGTCGGGGCGTTAAATACCGCGATCCCCTTTGTGTTATTCGGCTATGCCACCTTAACCTTATCGGCGGGGCTAACCTCCATTTTAAATACCACTACCCCCATGTTCGGCGTGCTGGTCGCCTATTTATGGTTTAAGGACAAGCTCAGTCTCAATGCCGTGTTTGGCATCATACTCGGCTGCCTTGGCGTCTATTTACTTATGTATGACAAAATAGCCATCGCGCCAACTGCCGGCGAAGAAAGCAATATACTGCTGCCGGTACTGGCGGTGATGGGGGCAGCATTGTGTTACGCTATCTCGGCAAACTTTACCAAAAGGTACTTAAGCCATATCAAGCCCCTGGCCCAGGCAAGCGGCAGCCAGTTAGCGGCTACGATGTTATTGACGCCTGTCAGTTTGTTTTTTCTGCCAACAAGCATGCCTTCGGCTTTGGCCATCACTTCGGTGGTGCTGCTGGGCACCGTCTGTACCGGCATCGCCTATATCATCTTTTTCCGGCTGATCGCCGCATTGGGACCGGCCAATGCCATGTCGGTGACTTACCTTATTCCCGTCTTTGGCGTATTCTGGGGCGCGTTATTTCTTAATGAAGTGGTCACTACGTCGATGTTGCTTGGCGGCGGCTGTATTTTAACCGGAGTCGCGCTGATCACCGGGGTGATAAAGCTTAACAAGAAAAAGTCGGCTGCCAAGGCTTGATCCGATATGCAGCCCTTGTCTCTGCACCGAACACCGGGTTATTTTACTTTAAAAGGTAACCTGGTGTGCATCAGCTGATAATACCCCTCAAGGTAGGCATCTTCCTGCTTAAGAAAATCGCCAATCGCGGCATTAAAGTCCGGCCGTAATATCTGGTAAGCACCATAAGTAAACACCGGGGTAAATCCCCTGGCGACCTTATGCTCCCCCTGCACCCCGGCATTAAAGCGCTTTAACTTATGCCGGATACAATAATCTATACCCTGGTAGTAGCAGGTTTCAAAGTGCAAAAAATCAAACTCCTGCTCGCAGCCCCAATAACGTCCGTAGAGGGTTTGTTGATCGCGAAAAAACAAGGCCGCGGCGACAATTTGCTCCTGCTGCTTGGCAAAAAGCAGCAAGAGATTGTCCGCCATGGTTTCGCCAAGCACAGTAAAAAAGTGCTTATTTAAATAACCATAGTGGCCGGAACGTTTTGCATAGGTCGCCTGGTAAAAACGTAAAAACTGCTGCCATAATTCAGTATTCATTTCAGCGCCGCTTAGCCAGTGAAAACTGATACCCGAGGCAAATACCCGCGCTCTTTCTTTTTTGATGTTTTTACGCTTACGTGCGCTCATTGCCGCAAGATAATCACTGAAAGCGGCGTACTCCCTATTAAACCAGTAAAACTGGACATCCCGTCGCGGCAACCAGTTATTTGTTTGCAACAAGGCCGCTGTATTGGCTTGTTCCGGATAAAAGAAACATTGCACCGTTTGCGCGTTAAGTTCCCGGGCTTTATTCAACAGCGCCCGGGTCACCTGCCGAGCAATTTTTTTCTGGTAAACCTGGTAATCACCGGCGATTGCCAGACGCTCACCCGCTACCGGGGTGAAAGGAATGGCACTGACCAGCTTGGGGTAATATTCAAAGCCGTGTTTTTGATAAGCCTCGGCCCAGGACCAGTCAAACAGATATTCGCCAAAAGAATGCGACTTGATATAGAGCGGCATCAATGCCGCTACAGTGCCGTCCTGGCGATTTTTAACCACCAGGTGTGAAACCTGCCAGCCACTGTCGGCACCAACGCAGTCTGACTGCTCCAACGCCGATAAATAGGCGTGACGCACAAAGGGATCCCGGCGCTGAAAAAGGCCATCCCAGATATCGGCGCTTACCCGGGAGATAGCGTCCAGATATAAAATATCAAAATCAGTCTCTTGCTCAACAGCCATGGCAGCGGATGCTAGCTTTTCTCATGTGCTTTTACCACTTTGCCTGCTTTCATCACAAAATCAACCGTTAGCAAGGCGCTGATATCCTCAAGCGGGCTGATGCCGGTGGCAATAATGTCCGCCAATTTGCCTTTTTCAAGCGTACCTAAACTGTCCTGATAACCGATCAATTTGGCCGCATTAACCGTCGCCGACTTTAAGATCTCCGCAGCGCTCATGCCCCCTTCAAACATCAGCACCGCCTCTCTGGCATTCCCGCCATGCCTGGAGACGCCGCTGTCGGTGCCAAAGGCAATATTCACCCCGGCGCGCTGTGCCCGGGAAAAGTTCTTTAACATGTCACCGCCGACACGTATCGCCTTGGCTTTGATATCATCGGACATAAAATCAGCCGTTTTCGCCATATTCACCACAGTATCTCCCGCCAGCAAAGTCGGTACCAGGTAGGCGCCGCTTTGCTTAAACAAGCGGATGCTTTCTTCATCGGCATAACTGCCGTGTTCTATGCTGTCGACACCGGCACGCAGCGCCGCATTGATGCCCGCTGCCGCATGGGCATGGCTGGCAACTTTTCGCCCTAAACCATGGGCTGTTTCTACCACTTCTTTAAGTTCTCCATCCGTCATCTGCACGCCGGTGCCGGTATTGGTATCGGATAATACTCCCCCGGTTGAGGTGATTTTTATCAAATCCGCGCCGAATTTGATCGCCCGGCGGGTGGCCCGGCGACAATCAAAAGGGCCGTCGCAAACGGTTTTGGCGGTAAATTTTTCTAATAAGTCCGCACGCATCCCGTCAACATCGGCATGGCCGCCGGTGATAGACACCCTGCCGGCGGCAATAATTCTCGGCCCGGACACCCAGCCTTTGTCGATGGCATCACGCAGGGCATAAATTTGCTCGGGTTTGGCGCCAAGATCACGCACCGTGGTAAAGCCCGACATCAGGGTCTTCTCGGCAAAAAATACGCTTTTCATGGCAACATCGGCATCGGATAAGCGTAAGGTTTCACTGTCATTATTCGGCCCTAACTCCCCCTGGAGGTGGACATGCATATCCATTAACCCCGGCATCACAAAAGAGGAAGATAAGTCGATTAAACGGGCATCATCGGCAAATTTATCCAGAGAGATATACCCGGGAAAAACCCCGGTGATTTTACCGTCCGTCACCACTAAGGTTTGCTGCTTTAAAGGGGCCTGCCCCGGAACAGCCAGTAATTGCCCGGCATGGATCACCTGCACTTGCGCCCAACTGGTGGCCGGTAAAATCGTGAACAATAGACAGGCTGCCGCCGACAGCAGAGACTTACGAGGGGGTAAAAAAGCTAACATCAGTATTCCTTTAACCGCTTATTTGTTGATTAAGTACCCAAGATAACAAGATTTTAACTAAATAAAAAGCCAAAGCACTTAGCTGTGATCTGCCCCGGACATTAACGCTAAAAAGCTGTTTAAAACATACCTTAATCAGCCCCTTTGAGTGAAACCTCTGGTTATAATATTCGACTATACTCTAGAGGAGTAAACGCCAGGTACAATCAGGCAGCAACAATCCCAATCACGCAAGGGATCAGGGGCGGGATATGCGAGCCAGAAATTTCAAGGGGCCAACCCATGTTAAAACCACTCGTGATCCTACTGATATTACTCAGCTCCCCCGGCTATGGCGATGTTGTCACCATACGCGCCGATGAATGGTATCCCGTCAATGGCAGACCCGGCGCAGCAAATCCCGGTTATATGATTGAAATAGCAAAAAAGATCCTTGTCGAAAATGGTCACAGCCTGGACTACCAGACCCTGCCCTGGCGCGGCAGCTTAAAAATGGTGCGCAAGGGCCGCTATGACTGCGTGGTCGGCGCCGATCACAATGACGCCCCCGACTTTGTCTTTACCCAAGAACCCTGGGGTTTTATCAAACCGGTTTTCTACATCAAAAAAGAAAGTGCCTGGCGTTACCGGGGCATCGACTCCCTGCGCAATATCCGCCTCGGGGTTATCGGCGATTATGCCTACACTCAGGTACTCGAAGACTATATCGCCCGCAATAAAGACACAGACAAGGTGCAAATTGTTTTTGCCAATAAGGCCTTAAGGCAAAATATCGGTAAGTTGATGTCCGGCAGGCTCGATGTCATCATTGAATACGATATTGTCATGGATGCCAAACTACGCGAACTTGGTCATGATAAAGATATTATCTCCGTTGGCAGTGTTACCGATGGCCAGCCTCTTTATATTGCCTGCTCTCCCAACAAAGCCAACGCCAGGGAATACATTCGGTTATTTGCAGAGGGCTTTAGCAAAATGCGCACAAATGGCGAATTAGCCGGCATTTTACAAAAATACGGTCTCAAAGACTGGCAGTAATCAGCAAATAGCCGGCAACTTCCCGGTGACGCCAGCAATGCAAAGACACAGACCAATAACAACATTCATCCTGCTCACGCTTGCTTTAATAAGCCCCCTGATATTATCCTGCAGCGATAATAGCCGCCAGCCTGTCAAAGTCGGTATTCTCCATTCCCTGACCGGGACCATGGCCTTTAGTGAAAAAGACCGGGTTGATGCCCTTACCCTGGCAATAGAAGAAATCAACCGCTCGGGAGGCGTGTTAGGACGGCCATTACAGCCGGTGATCGCCGACGGCGCTTCCAGCTGGGATCAATTTACCGCCAAGGCCAAACAGCTGATTGTCCAGGACCGGGTGCCGGTGATTTTCGGCTGCTGGACCTCTGCCAGCAGAAAAGCGGTAAAACCTGTGGTGGAGCAGTACCAACATTTACTCTTTTATCCGGTGCAATATGAAGGACTGGAGCAATCCCCCAATATTATCTATACCGGTGCAGCCCCTAACCAGCAAATTATTCCCAGTATCCACTGGGCGCAGGAAAACCTGGGGCAAAGAGTTTACCTGCTCGGCTCTGATTATATTTTTCCCCGGGCCGCCAATATGATCATTAAAGATTTATTAAAAAAACGGGGAGTTACCCCTTTGGCCGAAATCTACCTGCCCCAGGGCTCAAACGATGTATCCTCGGTCATCAGGGATATCCGGCAGTTAAAACCATCGGCAGTAAGTTGCTGGCGGGTCACTATGCCGCCTGGAATTATTTTCAAAGTATTAACAGCCGGGAGAATATAAATTTTGTTCACGCCTTTAAAAGCCGCTTCGAACAGCACAGGGTCATTAATGATCCTATGGAAGCCGCCTATATCGGGCTTTATCTCTGGGCCCAGGCGGTCACGGCGGCCGGTATGAATTTGATGCTTTGAAAAATTACCTGAATGAGTTAGACAAAAATTAGCGGTTGAAGGTGAGTACGGTCAGCAACAAATCGTTATTGCAGAAAGTCATACTGCTGCAACAGCAGCTGGTATTGCTCGGTATTCCTGAACTTTTGCCAATGTCTGTCAAACTCCAGCCTGAGGCCGTCATCCAGGAAACCCAAACGATAAGGGTTTGTTGGAAAAATCTTGTGAACATCAACATTTGCCATATGGCTTTTACCGAGAAATTCCTTGCTTAAATAGTTAAAAATATTAACGTCCATCACCACCACATCGGTTCTGCCTTTGAGTAACATTTCTACCTGTTTTTTCTGCTCGGGCAGTTCGACATAAAAAGGGCTGGACTGCACCGCTTTGCTGTATTGCTCCCCTAAAATAAAATTGGCATTTTGAAAACCGACGATAGAATACCTTTGCAACTCGGAAATTTCCTTTATGCTAATGCCGCGTCCTTTAAGGCTTATCGCGACATTTTGGTAAATAATATAAGGTTCGCTGAATTTGGCCGGAGAGATATCCAACTTACTGCTTAAGGTCATGCCGACATCCACCTTGCCCAGTTTCACTAAGTCGTAGGAACGGCCAAAAGGTAAATAGATAAAATTTAATTGATGACCCATTTGTTTAAAAATGGCCCGGACCAATTCTAGTTCAAATCCGGTATCCCCCTGCTCAATGACGTAAGGAGGTTTAGTCCAGCCGACAGTCACATCCAGCCGTTTCGCCCGGGCATAGTCACTGCCGACAACAAACAATAACACCAGGAAAACATTTAACAAAGCCATTAGCAAAGACTTGAGCATAGCTTTCACACCTTCACGTAAATTACTCTTTAATTACTATAGCCAATCACGGCATTTTTTATTCGCCTTGCAACAAGTATTTGCTTTTGGCTGAACTGCCCGAAACAAAGGTAACTTATTCAATGGCAAAATCAAAATATTGCTCGCTAAAAGGCTCACCTTGTAAAGTAAAATGCCACCATTCTTCTTCCAGGAACTTAAAACCCTGCCTGAGCATCACTTGTTGCAACAACATACGGTTCGCCCTTTGCTGCGCACTCAGCGCCAGGTTGGCGGGCCAGGATTTGACACTGAAATAATCCCAGGTCGTGCCCATATCCAGCTCGGTTGCTTTCCCCCCGATCAGGGAAACTAACGTCACATCAACGGTACTGCCGCGTGAATGACCGGATTTTGCCGCGATATAGCCATGAGTGAACAGATCTTTTTTAGCGACTTGCGGGTAATAACGCTGTTTCATCTTGGTATTTTTGAGATCCTCTGCCCAGCGGACAAAAAAATCGACAGCCCGTTGCGGCCGGTAGGCGTCATAGACCTTAAGTCCCAGTCCGAATTTAAGCAATTCCTCCTGCGCCTGTTTTAAGGCCGTGGCGGCTTTTTTGGTCAGTATCGCTTTGGGCTTATTATATCCGGGGATAGCCTCACCGACAAAGTTGTCTTTACCGTAATATCTTAACTCTACCTCCAGGGTTGGTATAAGCTGTTCAAGGTCAACAAAGCCAGTCGGTATGCCTGATTTTTCCTGCCCGGCCGATACGGTAAAACAAATGCAGGAAAACACCAGCATCAATGCGTGTCGGCCAAGGTTAAAATATCTGTGTGGTTTAACCATAGTTTTTCCCGTAAGACCCTTTATTCTAAATATCGCCATTGCCAAAAAAAGCTTGCCTTACCCTGTATTATACCAATTTTATTAAATATCTAACCATCTTCGGATGGTCTAAATCTCCAAGTCCTGTGTTGTTTTCAATCACAATCGCTTGCTATTGCTCAATCAAACGCCTCGCCTGCATGGATGCTGGTGCTTAGCTTTAGTCCGGAACGATAAAGGTTTTTTTTGAAAATTTATCCTCACCGAATTTTCTCATCTGCTTAATGCAATTGGTATTATTATCTGTTTTCATTTTGCTGCCATCTTAATCCGGGGTAAACCAGCCTGAAAGGTTTAAAAGTCCAGCCAAAAGGTAAAGTGGCCAACTGGAAAGTAACATAGTTGCCCCAAACAAAATCCACACCGATAACCGGGGTTGATATTAAGATCCCCTGCCGGGTTAACTTACTTCCCATTATGCCCAGATAGTCTTTACCTATGGCGCTGGGGCCGGGTATTTCCGTGATTTTTGCCTGATCGAGTATCCATTGGACATAAGTATTACTGTTAGGCCCCGGCCAGTATCGGTAAAGGCCCAGATGAGGATATTGCTCCGGTGAAGCTTCTATCACCCGAATCAAGTTTGCCGCTTTTGCTCCGCGCCAGCGATACTCTACCCGGCTCGGTCCGTTGCCCACTCCACTTTCGCACTCTTTCAGGTTTTTATGAAGATAATACCAGCTTTGCCCGCCGACATTTTTGTGCTGCCAGACTTCCCAACGCTGCCTGTGGCTATCCCCGCCTTTATCAATCACAAACCAGTAATGATCGGCAATAATCCCCACAGCCCCCGGAATTTTTGCTGCCCTTAACTCAACACTAGCCGCTGTGGTTTCCGTTATCACCGTCATATGATAAATACCCCCTGGCATCTGTTAACGGTAATTTTCCCCGGACAAAGATACCATTGCCACGCCCGATCTCATTATCCTTTTCATCATAAACCACGGCTTCGGCGATAAACTGGCTTTTATTGCTGTTGACCATTTTACCTTTGGCGGTCAATTTTCCATGGGCCACCGGGCGGGTCAGGTAAGTGGTAAAACTCGTGGTTAGGACAAAAACTTTATCTTCGAGGGAGTTGGCGGCAAAAAATGCGGCATCATCGAGCATTTTAAAATAAACGGAGCCGTGTACGCCCCCGCCTGAGTGGTGATGTTTTTCATCCACGGTTATGGTGATACTCGCTTCGCCCTCGCCCACCTGCATCTCTGGCCGGTAAAATTCATTGATGGGGGCCGCCTGATACATGCTTTCCAGACGACGAAAATGTAACGCTTGGGTCATAGCCTTTCCTGTACATTCACCTCATTCAAGCTTTCGGACCTTAATTAAAAGATAACGGCGCCGGAAAAAACTTTGCTTGTATAAAGTGGTTGATAAAAAGCCATCTTAACGTTCAAAGTGCTGAAAGTTAACCTCTTTGTGAAGTTGCCGGAAACTTTGCCCCTCAATAACCCCCCCCTTAGTCAGAGGACGGCCATCGGGCGACAAAATCATCCAGCCGGGTTAATAACGCCTGTTTTTCTTCATTTTCCAGGAAACTGGCGTTAAAGCTGTTTTGCGCCAGCTTAACCGCCTGGGCCTGGGTCATAGCCAGTCCCTGATATAAGGCAACAAAATTCTCATTCACATAACCGCCAAAATAAGCGGGATCATCGGAATTAACCGTTACATTAAGTCCCTTATCAAGTAACTCAAGAATATTATGCTGCGACATCTGCTCAAAAACCTTGAGCTTAGTATTAGAGAGCGGACAAACGGTTAGCGGAATATGATTATCACGTAGTACAGCGACCAGCTCAGGGTCATCCACACACCTGACGCCATGATCGATACGTTTTACTTTCAGTAGTTTCAGGGCATTCCAGATATACTCTGCCGGGCCTTCTTCGCCGGCATGGGCAACCGCGGGCAGGCCCATTTCGGATGCCATGGCAAAAACTTGGCTAAACTTCTCCGGCGGATGGCCGAGCTCAGAAGAGTCCAGCCCGACACCGGCAAGTTGCCCTATATAAGGACCGGCCTCAACCAAGGTCTGCATTGCCTCTTCGGCGCTAAGATGACGCAAAAAACACATGATCAGCAAGCTGCTGATGCCAAGCTGCGTTTTGCCGTCCGCCAGTGCCCTGCTAATGCCGTTAATCACGGTTTTAAAGCTGATCCCTCTTTGGGTATGGGTTTGCGGATCAAAAAAGATCTCGCTGTGGACAACATTTTGTTCGGCGCATTTTTCCAGGTAGGCCCAGGTCAGATCGTAAAAGTCCTGCTCCGTTATCAGTACCGCCGCGCTGGCATAATAAATATCGAGAAAGTCCTGGAGGTTTTCAAACTGATAGGCCCGCCTGACATCATCAAGGCTGGCATAAGGTAAAGGAATATTATTACGCTGCGCCAGTGCAAACATCAATTCAGGCTCTAAACTGCCTTCAATATGAAGATGTAACTCGGCCTTGGGCATCTTAGTTAAAAAATCAATCATCTGCGACATGACTTGCTCCTTTACTTTTTATTGTACTCAATGTATTTAAGTATACCTTGAGTGCAAACTGACGCTGCTATTTTTTCATGGCGGCAGAAGCTGCCATTTTCCACCGTTATTTGATGCCGCACCCACACAGGATAATCGAGGTCAGTGAAGTCACAACATCTTCATAATCATCGTTGGACATCTCCTGTTTATCCATGGCGGATAAGACCTGGACATTAAAGTCGGCATAATGCTGACTTGCCCCCCAGATCAAAAAAAGCAAATGGTAGGGATTAACCGCATTAATTTGTCCCTGATCTATCCAGGACTGGATCACCGCAGTTTTTCCCTGTACCCATTCTTTAAACTCTTTAGCAAGATATGGTTTTAAATGCGGGGCGCCATGAATAATTTCACTGGCAAAAATACGAGAGGCATCGGGATCGGTTTTTGAGTACATCACCTTGGCACGAATATAGGCGGTTAACGCCTCTTTGGCATTATCTTCTGCCGTCAAGGTATCAAATCTTTGGTTCCAGGTTTCCAGGATATCATTAAGCAGTTGCTGGTAGAGATCGATTTTATTCTTGTAGTAATAATGAATATTGGTTCTGGGAATATTGGCGCGCTCGGCAATACGTTTAATCGATGCCCCTTTAAACCCGTAAGTGACAAATTCTTTTTTCGCCGCAGTTAAAATCAGGGCTTTGTTTTTTTGCCTGATATTACCGTCTTGTGACTTGGCTGATGACAACGCAATAACTCCTTAATATAGCAATTGATTAGTATATAGGTGCAATCGCCGGTTTTTAAAGGGGTGAACCAGGTAAATGGCAAAGTTTTCTTTGCCCTGGCAAGCAATAGCACACTAAACCCGCCACAGGGGCGAGCTTAGTGGCTATTATACAAAGATTGCCGTGTATTTTTTTGATCTATTTCGCTTTAACCTGACGTCGGCTTTGGTGCAGTAAAGGCTCGGTGTAACCGCTCGGCTGTTCTTTACCTTTAAAGATCAAATCGCAGGCCGCCTGAAAAGCAATGCTGTTCTCAAAATTCGGCGCCATATTGGTATAAGCATCGTCGCCGGCATTTTGCCCGTCGACCACTTGGGCCATACGTTTAAGGGATGCCATCACTTGTGCTTCATCTAAGATATTATGCGCTAACCAGTTACAAATATGCTGGCTGGAGATTCTTAACGTCGCCCTGTCTTCCATACGGCCGATATCATCAATATCCGGCACCTTAGAGCAGCCGATCCCCAGGTCCACCCAGCGCACCACATAACCAAGCAAGCCCTGGACATTATTATCCAGCTCCGCCTGTATCTCATCTGCAGTTAAGCTTTTGGGATCCGCCAATAACGGCAAGGTCAGCAAATCGCCTAAATCATCTTTTGCCGCTTGCTGCATCAGTTGTTGCTGCACCTTGGCAACATCGACCTGGTGATAATGCATCACATGCAAAGTGGCGGCAGTCGGTGACGGCACCCAGGCACAGTTTGCCCCGGATAACGGGTGGCCGACTTTGGTATTGAGCATATTGGCCATTTGATCCGGCACCGCCCACATACCCTTGCCGATTTGCGCTTTGCCCTTCAGCCCGGCCGCCAGGCCTATGCGGACATTTCTGTTTTCATAGGCAGAGATCCATTTCTCATCCTTCATCAGCTCTTTACGCGCCATAGGACCCGCCAGCATGCCGGTGTGGATTTCATCACCGGTTCTGTCTAAAAAGCCGGTATTGATAAAGGCAAGGCGGGTTTTCGCCGCGCGGATACATTCCTTTAAGTTTACGGAAGTGCGGCGCTCCTCGTCCATGATCCCCACTTTAATGGTATTTTCCTCAAGGCCAAGTGCCTGCTCGATGCGGGAAAATAACCGGCAGGTAAAGGCAACTTCATCCGGGCCGTGCATCTTAGGCTTTACGATATAGATACTGCCGTGGCGTGAGTTTTTAAAAGCCGAGTTGCCGTTAAGATCGTGCAGGGAAATCAAACTGGTGATCATGCCGTCCACCAGGCCTTCCGGCACCTCATTATCGTCACTGGTCAGTACCGCATCCGTGGTCATCAAGTGGCCGACGTTGCGGATAAATTGCAAACTGCGCCCCGGCAATACGAGCGCTTCGCCGCGGGCATCAAGATAATGGCGATCACCGTTTAAGGTCCGGGTTAACTGACGGCCATTTTTTTCCAGGGTTTCACTTAAATTGCCCCGCATCAGGCCAAGCCAGTTGCGGTAAACCGCGGTTTTATCTTCGCCGTCAACGGCGGCAATCGAGTCTTCACAATCCTGTATTGTGCTTAACGCCGATTCCAGGATAATGTCTTTGATACCGGCATTGTCGGTTTTACCGATCAGGTGATGATCATCAAACTGGATCTCTATATGCAGGCCATGGTTTTGACATAATACAGAGGCAGGTTTGCTTTGCTCACCGTTAAAACCGACAAACTGGCTTTCATCCGCCAAATGGCTATGTTCGCCGTCGGCGAGTACCGCCACCAGCCTTTGGTTTTCAACATAGTAATTTTGGGTGTGCTTATGGCTGCCGCTAACGAGCGGCAAGGTTTTATCAAGAAAGTCCCGGGCAAAAGCGATCACTTTATCGCCGCGGCGGGCATTATAACCGCCGCTGCGTTCAGCGCCATCGGACTCATCAATCACATCCGTGCCGTACAGGGCATCATATAAGCTGCCCCAGCGGGCATTGGCGGCGTTGAGGGCATACCTGGCATTCATCAGCGGCACAACCAGTTGCGGTCCGGCGATGGTAGCCACTTCCGCATCAACATTAGCCGTGGTAATGCTAAAGTCTTCCCCTTCAGGCACGATATAGCCGATATCCGTTAAAAAGGCCCGGTAAGCACTGGCGTTAAAGTCTTTATGATTACGGTGCCAGTCATCTATTTGCTGTTGCAAACTGGCCCTTTTTTCCAGGAGCTCGCGATTTTGCGGGATAAAATCCGACAAAATATCACTAAAAGCGTGCCAGAAGCTTTCATTATCCAGCCCTAGCCCCGGCAAGACTTCCTGCTCCACCAGTTCGAATAATGCCGGGTGGATTTTATAGCCGTGTTTGATAACACGGTTAACTGTATTGGTTTGCATAGTTTCTGTACCTTATTCTTTTCATGACCCGCTTCAATTTATAACCCAGGCCGTTTTTCCTGACGCTTATCCAGCTCTTATCCGGTAAGTGCCTAGTGAATAGGCGCTCCTTTGGCAATCCATAATGCCAGGTACTCGCGCTCGTCCTGGGTCATCTGGGTTTTATTCATAAAGGGCATATCCGGGGCATCTATGGTCCGGGCCTTGATCCGTGGCGCCCATTGCTGGATAGCGTTAAGATCATCAAACATCACGCCTCCCGGGGCCGCCTTGAAGACATCATCGCTGGGACTGACGCTGTGACAAGTCACGCACCGGCTTTGTATGATGGTATTCACCTTAGTGATATCAACCCCCTGCTGCAGTTGCTCCGCACTCGGCTCCAGGTTTTTCGGCGCGATCAGATACGCCAGTACCGCAATGGCCGCCGCAGCGCCTGCCAACAATGCCGGTTTATTGGTACCGAAATGACGCAGGACAAAGAACTGGCGGATCACCGCAGTGATCACTATCACCGCTACTAAAATCAGCCAGTTATACTCATGGTTATAGGTGATAGGATAATGGTTGCTGATCATCATAAATAAGATCGGCAAGGTGGTATAAGTATTGTGGGTCGAGCGTACCTTGGCATTAAGGCCGTAGGCGGGATCCGGGCTGGTGCCCTCTTCTACGGCTTTTACCAGCGCACGCTGGGAAGGCATGATGCCGAAAAACACATTGCCCGCCATAATAGTGCCGATAATGGCGCCCATATGGATATAAGCGCCACGGGCACTAAATACTTGGGTCAGGCCATAAGATAAGGCCGTGGCCAGGGCCAACAACAAGATACCCAACAACAGGCCGTGTTCTCTTAATTTGGTACGTACCATCACTTCATAACAGCCGACACCGAAAACTATTGAGCCAAGACCAATGGCAACCGCCTGCATTTGCGTTAAATCCGCCACCCTTTTGTCGATAAGGTAAGACTCAGCGCCGACATAAAACATCAGGGACAATAATAAGAAACCCGTGATCCAGGTGGTATAGGCTTCCCACTTAAACCAGTGCAGGGTTTGCGGCATTTGCGGCGGCGCCAGCTTGTATTTGGCTACTTCATAAAACCCGCCGCCATGTATGGCCCAGAGATCTCCCTTGATGCCTTTTTCTTCTTTCCACGCCGGCGGCTTTTCCAGGTGGTTGTCCAGCCAGACAAAATAAAACGATGCGCCGATCCAGGCGATACCCGTGATTAAATGGGCAAAGCGCAAGATAAGGTTGAGCCATTCAGTAATATACGGATCCATAAACTTCCTATCATTTGAGTTTTAAATAAATACTGTCACCGGGCTTATCGTTATATTTTTTGCCTGTGGCTGCCAGGTGACCTTACCCGGGTGATACACCCGGGATTTATCTCTCGCTGCGCCTAAACCCTCTCTCCGAGAATATGGGTTGCGCAGACGCTACGTTCATCCCCTAACATGCTCAGTACAAAGAGCTTTTCATGCAGGGTTTTGCACTGTTTCATACGGCGCTGCATCAGCGGCGTGGCATGATAATCAAGTACGATAAAGTCGGCTTCTTTGCCTGGTGCTAAATTCCCTATCTTATCTTCCAGGTCCAGCGCCACCGCGCCTCCTAAAGTAGAGAGATAGAAAGATTTAAACGGCGTTAGTTTCTCTCCCCTGAGCTGCTGGATTTTATAGGCTTCGTTCAGGCTGTGCAGGATGGAAAAGCTGGTGCCGGCACCGACATCTGTCCCCATGCCGACATTGACATCGTATTCTTCGGCCTGTTTCAAGTTAAACAAACCGCTGCCGAGGAATAAATTGGAAGTAGGACAAAAAGCAATCGCCGAGCCGGTATCACTCAGGCGCTGGCATTCTTCGTCGTGTAAATGTACGCCGTGGGCAAAAACACTGCGTCGGCCCAGCAGATTGCTTTGATCGTAAACATCCAGGTAACCCTTACTTTCCGGGAATAGCGCCTGCACCCATTCAATTTCCTTTTTGTTTTCACAAAGGTGGGTATGCATATAGACATCAGGATACAGGGAGAGCAATTCCCCGGCTTTATCCAGCTGCTCACGGGTACTGGTAGGGGCAAATCTTGGCGTCACCGCATATTGCAGCCGGTCGGTATTGTGCCATTTTTCGATTAAGGCTTTACTGTCGTTAAAACCGGTTTCGGCGGTATCGGTTAAAAAGTCCGGACAGTTTCTGTCCATTAACACCTTACCGCAGATCATACGTAGTTTTTTCTGTTGTGCCACGGTAAAAAAGGCATCCACCGACTGTTTATGTACGGTGCCAAATACCAGGGCGGTAGTGGTGCCGGCATCAAGCAACTGATCCAGGAAAAACTCGGCCACATCTTTGGCATAGGCTTCATCTTCAAAGCGCCTTTCTGCCGGGAAGGTATAATTTTCCAGCCATTCAAGCAGCTGCTCGCCATATGAAGCGATCATTTCCGTTTGCGGATAATGGATATGGGTATCAATAAACCCCGGCATGATCAGGCCGTTTTGATAATGGGTCACTTCAACACCGCCCGGTAAAGTCGCTAGCAGGTTTGATGCCTCCCCCAGCTGTTTTACCTTGCCGTCTTCAATCACCAGCAGACCGTCGGCAAAGTGCTGGTAACTTTGCTCAAGTGCCACTTTGGCGGGATCCGCCAAAAAGTGTAAGATTTCACCACGATAAACTTTTAACATAACACTTTATTCTCTATAAGATTCTCATCCCGGCCTGTGCCTTAATTTTTGGATGAAGATAGAATTATTCAATATAACCCGGCCGAATGTCCTCGCAGCACAGCTTATATCGCCTCAACTTTTACGCTTTGCTCTGCGTTGCTATCATTTTACTGCCGTCGAGTTCAACCACATCGCAGTTGTCCCCTTCACCACCCCTGTCAACCACCAAAAAGTCACTTTGCTGGTGCAATGCCAGACAATAGTGATGCCAGGTACCGGCATGGTAATTTACCCCCTGGTTGCTTTGGGCGATAAAAACCTCTATAGCACTCAACTCCAACTCCCCCTTGGGAGCCACCACCACTAAATAAGGCTCGTTGCCCAGAGGAATAAAAGCCTGACTGGACAGCGGATGGCGCTCCATCATTTTAATCGCGACAGGCTGTACTAAAGGCGTCGAGCGAAAAATATTAATCAGGGTCCGACCGTTATTTTTCTCCACATCCACGGTGGCCAAATCATGATAACGCTCGGTAAAGCCGTCATTGATGGTAAAATGCTGCCTGTCCTCATCCACTTCAATCACATCGCCAAAAGGGGCAAAGGCTTCACTGGTTAAGATCTTAGGCACGATTTGTTCAGTCATATTTCCCAACTCATTTTCCAACTTTAACTGTTGCCGTTAACTGCCGCGGTAGGTGGAGTAACCATAAGCCGTCAGCAACAACGGAATATGGTAATGATCGCCGCCGGCACTTAATTCAAAAACAATATCGACATAAGGATAAAAACCTTTATCGCCCATGCGCTCGAAATAAGCATTGGTATCAAAATGCATACGGTAAATACCGGCATCCAGAATACGCTCATCTGCTAATAATCCGGCAATACGGCCGTCATCATTGGTGACGCCGCTGGCGAGCTGTTGCCAGCCGTCTGCTGTTTGCTGATATAAAGTGATCGGGATCTCTGCGCCCGGCTTGCCCCGGGTGGTATCTAAAACATGGGTGGTAATTTGGCTCATATTGATTTCCCTAAACTTTATCTAAGCACTTGTCTAAGCGCAGGTGAAAAATTTTCCGCTGCTCTTCAGCGGCATTGGCTAATTCCTGCGCCCGTTCATTGGGCAGGCGCGCCTGCAATAACGCCAGCATCTGTTCGGCGCTTTTGCCTGTAGCACAGACAATAAAAATAAAACCAAACTTGGTTTCATAATCGCTGTTGCCTTTGGCAAGGTCATTTAATACCTGCTCGGACGCGACATTGACCGCACTTTGCTCGCCGCTGGCCAGGGCTTTGGTATTGGCGTATTTGGCCCTGAGGCTGTTAACGTCACCGATTTTAGGATGGCCTTCGAAGGCTTCCAGATAATCGCTTTCACTCAGCCCTTGCCAATGCTGATCCGCCGCCTGGTATAACGCCGCTTCATCTGCAAACGGCCGGCTTTGCACCATGGCCTTAACCCAGGTACTTGCGGTGCAACATTGCATAAACGCATGGCTGGCATCACTTTCGGGCAACAAATTTAATTCTTGTAAAGTCACTTAACTACTCCTGCTCACTGTTGCCCGGTTACTTATCGACACGGTGGCCAAATACCCGCATCCGGCTGACACCGCCGTCGGGGAAAATATTTAGGCGCACATGGGTAAAGGCCTGGGCCTTATCCGCGACAATTTCTTTTAAAAACAAGTGCTCGCGGTGGGCGTATAATTTGGTTTTTTCGATAATCGGCTGCCAGCTGACGTTTTCACCTGAAGTGAAATCATCGCTGTCAGAAACCGTACCTTCGAGGGTGAAGTGATCCGGGAAATTACCTTTAAAGTGATGGGTATCTATGATCACCTTTTGCACATTACCTTTCGCCGCCAGCTTGATAATCGACCAGTCGGGACCCGGATCACGACGGCGTTTGGTTTCCCAGCCATCTCCCATGTCTTTACCGCGTCCCGGCATGATCAAATTGTTTTTATCACTGAAAAACATGTCGCTGACCAAAAGCGCCTTGCCGCCGTTTTTAATGTAGGCCAGATCGATTAATTCACCGTCAACAAACTCGCTCCAGTTCACCTGGGCTTGCCCGTAAACCCTGAAACGGGCGACACCGCCGTCGGGGAAGATATTCAAGCGCACATGGGTCCAGGCAGTATTGGCGGTTGCACTTGGGTCGATTTCAAAGAAATTCTGGCTATGAGCCTCTACCGGACTTTGAGATAAAATGGTTTGCCACTGGGTCGAGACATCCGGCTGCCCTTCACTGACACACCCTTCCACAGAAACGGTTTGCGGGGCATTGCCCCTGAAGAAGTTAGTATCGACATCCAGGCCATAAATAACACCCGGGATACCTAAACGAATGATACACCAGTCGTACTCCCTGCCGTTATCACGACCGTAGCTGCGACGGGATTCCCAGCCGTCCATCCACTTGCCGCGCTCTGTGTATTTATCGTCAATAAAAATGCCGCGTCCGGGTTTTAGCAGGTTTTCCATTTCGGCAAAAAAATCATCGCTACAGGCCAGGGTTTCACCGCCGATGCGCTCGCTGGCAAGATCGACATAGTGGGTATTGTAATGCTGAGTTAACTCTTCATTTTTAGTCATTATTTATTTCCATTTTCTCAATTAATTACTGCCCCTGCCTGCATAAAAGCCAAAGGCTGCTTCTTTTTTTATCCGCCTTGGTTACTTAATCAGCGGGCGCCCTACAGGGGCTGCGACAAATTCATCATCGCGGTAGACCAGCTCGGCGCGGACATAGGTTTTCTCCACTCGGCCAAGCACGCTCTTTCCTTCATATCCTGAAAAGTCGCTTCATTTATGGTGACCGGGATATAATTTAACGACATATCTACCAAAGCAGTGATACCGCCTGTTGAGTCTTAGCTGTTATCTTTATCATCTTCAACCAAGAGCAGCTGTTTTAGCTCTTTCCAATGTACTCCCTGCTGGGAAGAGGCTTTTTTCGCTGCAGGTGCTTTTTCGGCTTTAGCTCCCGAGCTTTGTTGCTCGATGTTTTCCTGGTTCTTTTGATGGTAAAGACCAATCACCTCAGCCGCGATCGACACCGCCACCTCCATCGGGGTTTTGCCCGGCACGGCACTCAGGCCTATCGGGCAATTCATACGGGCAACCTGCTGCTGATCAATTTCCCTGTGCTTGAACCTTTGCTGGAACCTGCGCCATTTGGTATCGGATGCGATCAGGCCAAGATAACGAAAATCTTGCCGTGCCAGTACCGACTGGCACAATTCAAAATCCAGCTGGTGGTTATGGGTCATCACAATGTAATAACTATTGGCGGGCATAGCCGCAATTTCATCACAGGGGAATTCGCTCATTACCTGATTGACATTATGGTAATTTTTCATCTCGCCCGCGGCTGGGAATTCCTGCTCGCGGCTGTCCACCCAATGCACTTTGCACGGCAAAGCCGAGAGGATTTTCACCAACGCCTTGCCGACATGACCGGCGCCAAAAAGCATGATATTCACCGTACTGGCGGCAAAGTATTCAAATAAAACGCTGGCGGTGCCGCCGCAGCATTGCCCGAGATGCGTGCCAAGCTGAAAATGCTCTAATTGCTGAGTTTCCTCACCGCTGGCCAACATTTTATGGGCATGGGCAATGGTTTTATGCTCTAAATGACCGCCGCCTATGGTGTCGTAGATATTATCGGCGGTGATCACCATTTTTGTGCCGCTGTTACGCGGCGTCGAGCCCGATACCCCAACCAGGGTAACCAGCACATAAGCTTCACCCTGCTGATTTAACTGATGCAGGGCATTCACCCAGTTGGTGTTCATGATCTTAGGCCCCGCTCTTATCAAGTGCGGCTTTTTGCATATCCTGCACCGCCCACAACACTTTTTCCGGGGTCGCCGGGGTATTTAACTTAGGACTGACTTGATAGTCGGCAACACTGGCAACGGCATCTTTAATCGCCGACCAGACACTGATCCCCAGCATAAACGGCGGCTCGCCCACGGCTTTAGAATTGTAAACCGTGTGCTCTTTGTTGGGATCGTCCGGCAATAAGGCAACATTAAAGTCTACCGGCGCATCGCTGATGGCAGGGATTTTGTAGGTTGCCGGGTTATTGCTGAGCAAACGTCCCTTATCGTTCCACATCAGCTCTTCCGTGGTTAACCAGCCCATGCCCTGGATAAAGGCCCCTTCGATTTGCCCGATATCAATGCTGGGGTTCAACGACTTACCGACATCATGCAAAATATCGGCGCGCAGCAGCTTGTATTCGCCGGTCAGGGTATCGATCAAGACCTCAGAGACTGCGGCGCCGTTGGCATAATAGAAAAACGGTCGGCCCTTGGCGGTTTCACGGTCAAAATGAATTTTCGGGGTTTTATAATAGCCGGTAGAAGATAGCGATACCCGGTTCATATAGGCCAGCTGAATAAGCTCGGCAAATGCCATGGTCTTCTTGCCGACTTCTGCGCCGATATGCACCTGGTTATCGGCAAATATCACCTGCTCTGTTTCAACATTGAAATGTTCGGCGGCAAAGTCAACCAAACGTTTTTTCAAGGTGATGGCGGCATTTTGCGCCGCTTTACCGTTTAAGTCGGTACCGGATGACGCTGCCGTCGGCGAGGTATTAGGTACCTTATCGGTACGGGTTGCCGATACCCCTATGGTATCAACATCCACCTGGAATTCTTCGGCAACAATTTGCGCCACCTTAGTAAACAGCCCCTGCCCCATTTCGGTACCGCCATGGTTTAAATGGATAGTACCGTCGGTATAAATATGCACCAGGGCACCTGCCTGGTTAAGGTGCTGCACGGTAAAGGAAATGCCGAATTTTACCGGCGTTAAGGCAATACCTTTTTTCAGTATGGTATTTTCCTTGTTAAATTCGCTGATTTGCTTACGGCGGGCCTGGTAGTCGCTGCTTTGCTCCAGGGAGTCGATCAGCTTATCCAGATTGTTGTGCTCTACCGTTTGATGATAGTGGGTAATATTACGCTCGCCGTGACCGTAAAGGTTGATTTTACGGATTTCCAGCGGATCTTTACCTAAATGACGGGCGATATCATCCATTACCATTTCTATGGTCATCATGCCCTGCGGGCCGCCAAAACCGCGATAAGCGGTGTGGGAAACGGTATTGGTTTTACAGCGGTTGCCGGTCACGGTGGCATTATCCAGATAATAGGCATTATCGGAATGGAACATGGCCCGGTCGACAATGGCATCGGAAAGATCCGGGGAATAACCGCAATTGCCGTTCACGGTAATATCTATGCCCTGGATACGGCCACTGTCGTCAAAACCGACCTGATAGTTGTTTTCAAAAGGATGACGTTTACCGGTTAAACACATGTCGTCGCTGCGGCTTAATTTCATTTTCACCGGCAATTGACACTTATTCGCCAGCAAGGCGGCGATACAGGCCCATGGGGCTGCCTGGGTTTCTTTGCCACCGAAACCGCCCCCCATGCGCCGGGTATCGACGGTGATTTTATTAAGGGGCACATCCAGAACTTCCGCCACCAGCTTCTGCACTTCACTGGGATGCTGGGAAGAGGAAAATATCGTCATGCCGCCATCTTCTGTCGGCTCGGCGGTGGATACCTGGCCTTCAAGATAAAAATGCTCCTGACCGCCAACACTGATCTCGCCGCTTAACACATGTTTTGCCGAGTCGATAGCTGCTGCCGAATCCCCTCTTTGCATGGTAAAAGGCGGACGGACAAAATGTTGTTTAGCCAGGGCATCTTTAACCGTTAATACCGGCTCTAATTCTTCATATTCTACTTTGGCAAGCAAGGCAGCTTTACGCGCCAGATCATGGCTGGTGGCCGCCACCGCAAATAGCGGTTGTCCCAGGTATTCCACCTCGTCTAACGCCAACACGGGATCACCGGGGAAAACAGGCCCGATATCGACATGGCCGGGCACATCTTTAACGGTGATCACCGCTTTGACCCCTTCGGCGGCTTTAACCGCGCTTAAATCCATGCTTTTAATACGGGCACGGGCAAACTGGCTTTGGCCTACCGCGGCATGTAACTGGCCGCGCAATTCCGGCCTGTCGTCAATATAAACCGCTTCGCCGGAGACATGTTTGTCGGCACTTTCATGTTTTTTGCTGCGGCCAACGCCGCCCATGCCCGGGTCTTGAATACTTTCCCGGGCGCTTTGTTGCTCAACTTTTTTAAGACTACGCATAATTCACTACTCTTGTTTCAACATGGCGGTTTTGCAGCTCAAAAAAACATTTCTGTAAAATATTCTGCGCTACTGTCATACGGTATTTATCGGAGGCACGGACATCGGACATTGGCTGGAAGTCTTGCGTTAACGCCTGTTTCGCCGCATCTATGCTCGTTTGCGTCCACGGCTGGCCTTTTAAGGCTGCTTCACAGGCAGCCGCCCTTTGAGGAATCGCGGCCATACCGCCATAAGCGATTGACACATTTTTCACACTATCTTGCTCTATTTCGATGGAGATCGCCGCCAATACCGCGGAGATATCATCATCAATACGCTTAGAAATCTTATACACTTTGCACTCCTGGCCGGCTTTAGCCTTGGGAATGGTGATATCCTGGATAAATTCGGACTCGGCAAGATCTGTGACCTTATAACCTTTAAAGTAATCTTCAACCGGCATTTCCCGGGTACTGTTACCGCACCTGAGGGTCATGGTGGCCCCTAAAGCAATTAACGCCGGCGGCATATCACCGATAGGAGAAGCATTGCCGATATTGCCGCCCAGGGTACCGTTATTGCGGATTTGGGTAGAACCGATACGCTCAATCATCTCGCCAAGCTCTGGATATTGCTGATGTAGTAACGGGGTGAACAGGCTGTAAGGCACAGCTGAGCCGACGATAATACTCTCTTCGGTTTCTCTCAGGCCATTAAGCTCTTTAACATTGCCCAAATATACCAGCTTATCTATGGTATTAAGCTGCTGGGTAACACTTAAAGCCAGATCGGTACCGCCGCCAAGCAAGGTAGCTTTGGGGTGCGCTAACAGGTAGTTGGCAAGCTGGTCGATGTTGGTCGGTGAATAGAAATGGTGTCCGGATGCGCTAAGCTGTGCTTCAGATTGTAAATGGATTTTTTTAAGTTCGGCAACCGTTTGATGGTAATGACGGGCAAAACTGTCGGGAGCGGCATCTGCGCTGGAAGCCATAGCCGCATCTATGATAGAACGGTAACCGGTACAGCGGCATAAATTGCCCGCCAAAGCTTCCACCACTTGAGCCCGGTCCGGACTACTCACCGCTTTATGCAAAGCAAAAGAAGACATTACAAAACCCGGGGTACAAAAGCCGCATTGGGAGCCGTGAAAATCGACAATGGCCTGCTGCACCGGGTGCAAGGCTTCGCCCTCTTTTAAGTGTTCTACCGTGATCAATTGCTTGCCGTGCAAACTGCCGACAAATAAAATACAGGCATTGGCGGATTTATAGTTGAGTTCGTTAAACTCTTCTCCTGCCAGTTCGGCGAGCACCACGGTACAGGCGCCGCAGTCGCCGGAGGCACAGCCCTCCTTGGTGCCGGACTGAAAACGAATGTCCCTCAGGTATTGCAGTACGGTTAAATTGGGATCGATATTTTCCAAGATGATGAGTTCATCATTAAGGAGAAAGCGGATTGTGTTGTCTGTCATGCTTGATTTCCATCAAATACTTGAAAGTTCAATTACTTATTGGCGCCAGTGCGCACTTTGTTTTATTGACTCATGTTCAAGCTTGCCCGTCTCTAATTTAAGAAAAGCAAAGTTTCACCGAAAGGCAAGTGCAAGGGAAAATTCCCCTGTGCCGTTTTTTAAACTTTTGTCAAGTAATCCCATCTAAAAAATCAATGGGTGATTAATTGTGTGTTTATAAGATATTTAAAACTTGACAGTTGTGTCAAGTTTTAAATATCTTATATGATTAATGTTTATCGAAAGTCGATAAAAGTGTTATCATAATGCCCTGTAGTACCTGAATTAACAGGCTTTGGCTGTTTTTTAGCCCGCTGTGTTGATTTATCGCGCTATTTGGCGTGTTTTTATCTTTTGGAGAATTGAGTGGCTCGAGCAATTATTTTAGTTGTGGATGGTTTTGGTCTTGGCAGTGCCCCTGACGCAGAGCAGTTTGGTGATGTTTCGGCAAATACGTTTGCCAACCTTGCCGATGCGTATTTTCAAGAAAAAGGCGTACCGTTAAATATTCCTAACCTTGCCGCCCTTGGTTTAGTAAAGGCATGTGAGCAGGCATCTAGTCGCAGCTTCCCTTATAAAGGTGAAGCGCCGAGCAAAGGCGCCTACGGTTATGCCGCAGAGATCAGCACAGGTAAAGATACTCCCAGTGGTCACTGGGAAATGGCCGGCGTGCCGGTCTTGTTTGACTGGGGTTATTTCCGCGATAAAGAAAACAGCTTCCCGCAAGACTTGCTGGAAAAGATTTATCAAAAAACCGGTATTCCAGCCATATTGGGTAATTGCCATGCTTCCGGCACCAACATTATCGCCGATTTAGGCGAAGAGCATATCCGCACCGGTACCCCGATTTGTTATACCTCGGCGGACAGCGTCTTTCAGATCGCCGCCCATGAAGAGCACTTTGGTTTAGATAACCTCTATAAATATTGTGAAGATGTCCGTGAAGTACTCGAAGACATGAATATCGGCCGGGTCATTGCCCGCCCCTTTGTCGGCACCAACAGCGAAGACTTTGAACGCACCGGTAACCGCCGCGATTATTCCGTTTTACCGCCGGCACCGACGGTACTGGATAAGATGGCCGAAAAAGGCAATGTGATCAGTGTCGGTAAAATTGCCGATATCTTTGCCCACCAGGGGATCACAGAAAAAACCAAGGCCAGTGGCTTGCCGGCGCTGATTGATGCCACGATAAGTCATCTCGAAAGCGCGGATGAAAACAGCATTATCTTTACCAACCTGGTGAATTTCGATCAGGACTTTGGCCACAGACGCGACCCCGTCGGTTATGGCGAAGCGCTGGAATACTTAGATGTCAGATTAGAAGATATCTACCAGCAGCTGCGCGATGACGATATCCTGTTTTTAACTTCAGACCACGGCTGTGACCCTACCTGGCAAGGCAATGACCATACCCGGGAGTATGTGCCTGTAATAGCTTATGCTAAAGGTATGCCCTCGGTACCGCTGGGAGAGCGCAGTACTTTTGCCGATTTAGGTCAAACCATTGCCGACATGTTTGATTTAGAAAAAATGGCATACGGCAAATCGTTCTTAGCAAATATTCGTCAGTAGTGACAAGAATTTAAAAGGTGAAACCATTTTATGGCTTCACCTTTTTTTTGCGCTTTTTTTATCAAAAAAGCAACACTGATTAGCCTATCAGTGAAAAAACGCAAAAAGGAATCGCAAAGCTTTTGCCATGGCCGTTGACAGACCGCCCTGGCAAAGATGTAACAACAATAACATTAGACAACTATGACAACATCGTTTATCTAGGGAGATAAAAATGAAAACCATAAAGAAGTCACCGGTCTTTCTGTGTGTCCACGCAGCATTAATCGCCGGTAGTTTAGGTACATCGGCCATCGCCAGTGCAGAAGAAGCACAAGACATGAAATTGGAAGTTATCGAGGTCACCGCACGTAAGCGGGTAGAGAACGTGCAGGAAGTGCCTGTGTCTGTTTCTGCCATGCAGGGTGAAATGCTCGATGTCTACAGCTCAGCGGGTATGGATATCCGTTTTATGAGTGCTAAAATCCCAAGCCTTTCCATTGAGTCTTCGTTTGGCCGTACCTTCCCGCGTTTTTATGTACGTGGCTTAGGTAACACTGACTTCGATCTGAACGGTTCACAGCCGGTTTCTCTGGTAGTTGATGAAGTCGTACAGGAAAACCCAATCTTAAAAGGTTTCCCGGTTTTTGATGTAGAACGTGTTGAAGTGCTGCGCGGCCCGCAAGGCACCCTGTTCGGCCGTAATACCCCGGCAGGTCTTGTTAAGTTCGACTCAAAAAAACCAACCCAGGATTTTGACGGTTTCATGTCTTATTCCTACGGTACTCACAATACCCAGGACTTTAAAGGTGCCGTCGGTTTTGGTTTAACCGATAAATTATCAACCCGTGTTTCCTTGTTAAAACAAAAACGTGACGATTATATTGATAACGAAGCCCCGGGTTATGAAGACAATAATGTGCTTGGCGGCTATGATGAAACCGCAGGTCGCGTCCAGTTTCTTTGGGAAGACGGCGATTTCACTGCCTTATTGAATTACCATTTCCGCGACTTGGAAGCCAAGCCGATTGTTTTTAATGCCAACCTGATAGAAGCCGGCACCAATAACATCCGCAAAGGTTTTGACGATGAAACGGTTTATCAGGATGCGGCACGATTTGCCACTCAAGATGTGGAAACCAACGGCGGCAGCTTGAAGCTGGAATACACTTCAGATGAATACGTCTATACCTCAATCACAGGTTATGAAAGTGCGGAAATTTTCTCCCGCGCCGATGTTGATGGCGGTAACCCTGACGGACCTGGCTTTATTCCATTTTCTGCTGAAAGTGCCGATGCTATCCCGGATCATAAGCAAATCACCCAGGAATTTCGTGTCACCAGTCTTTATGACGGCCCTATGAACTTCCAGGCCGGTTTCTTCTATTATATGGAAGACTTGACTATTGAGAGCCTGAGCTACAATACCGCAGAGAACAGTGCGATTAACGGCTATGCCGTGCAGGATCAGGAAACCCGTGCCTGGGCATTATTTGGCTCTATGGATTACCAGCTATCTGATGATCTGAAAATCACCACAGGCCTGCGTTATTCTGCCGACGACAAAGAGTTTGTTGCCGAGCGTTTTACCAACCCGACACCGTGGAACGGCTCTCCTGATTATATGAAAGGTGAAGCCAATCCCGATGACTCCCATGTCAGCTGGGATATCAGCGCCAACTATAAAGTCAGCGATGATATCAACTGGTTTGGCCGTATTGCCAACAGCTTCCGCGCGCCAAGTATCCAGGGTCGTATCTTATTCGGTGATGAAGTCACCGTTGCCGACTCGGAAACCATCACCTCATTTGAAACCGGTTTAAAAACCGACGTCATGGACGGCCGCGGCCGCATCAACGGCTCGGTTTTCTACTATACCATGGATGATCAGCAACTGACGGCTGTTGGTGGTGATGCCAACTTCAACCGCTTAGTCAATGCCGAAGAAACCACAGGCTACGGTTTTGAACTTGATGCCGAGTTTGTTGTTACCGAAAACCTGCTGGTAACAGGTAACATCAGTTATAACAACACCGAAATCAACGATAACGACTTATCCATCGCGGTATGTGCCCAATGTACAGTTACCGACCCTATCAACAGTGACGGACGCGCCGTGATCGACGGCAACAGCCTGCCACATGCACCTGAGTGGATCGCTAACTTTACCGCCCGTTACGCCCGTGAGCTTGGCGACGGTGAAATATTCATCTACACCGACTGGTCATATCGCAGCGAAGTTGATTTCTTCCTGTACAAGTCCGTTGAATTTGAAGGAAAATCGCTGTTAGAAGGCGGCCTGCGCACCGGTTATGCCTGGTCTGGCGCCGATAACGACTATGAAGTTGCCCTGTTCGCACGTAATATTACCGATGAGCAAGTGGTCATTGGCGGTGTCGACTTTAATAACAATACCGGTATTGTTAACGAAGGCCGCTTTGTGGGTGCAGAGTTCAAGGTTAATTTCTTTTAATTAGGTGAACAAAGCTGTGTATGGCATCCATGTCACCACAGCATTGCCTATAGGGATGTAGGTACTTAACTTACGTCTGGAACCTGTAAGTTGGCCGTTCATCCTGAACATAAAAAAACCAGCAACTTGTTGCTGGTTTTTTCTTATATGGAAATATTTATCCTGCGGTCATATAGCTTTGAAACAACAGAAAGGATTCACTCTGCGAAAAACATCACTCGGCCCATCATAGCCAAGAATTAACGGTTCTCCCGGCGTTTCGTCACCGCTTCACTTAGCTGCGCTAATAATTTTTCACTGTCGTTCCAGCCGATACAGGCATCGGTGACACTTTGCCCGTAAGTCAGCTCCTGCCCTTCCACCAGATCCTGGCGGCCTTCAATCAGGTTGCTTTCCACCATCACACCAAAAATAGACTGATTTCCCTGAGCTATCTGCCCGCAGACATCCTGGCAAACCAGCATTTGGTTTTCAAACTGCTTCAAGCTGTTGGCATGGCTGAAATCTATCATAATATTGTTAACCAGCCCGGCAGCACTTAACTGGTCGGTAACCGATTTTACGCTTCCTCTGTCATAGTTCGGCTGTTTACCGCCGCGTAAAATAATATGGCAATCCTGGTTACCTGTGGTTTCGACAATGGCCGAATGGCCGTATTTAGTGACCGACAAGAAATGATGCGGAGCGCTGGCAGCGCCTATGGCATCGATGGCGATTTTAATGGTACCGTCGGTGCCGTTTTTAAATCCTACCGGGCAAGACAAGCCCGAGGCCAGCTCACGGTGAACCTGAGACTCAGTAGTCCGTGCCCCTATTGCGCCCCAGCACATCAGATCTGCCATATACTGCGGGGTGATCATATCTAAAAACTCACCGGCGGTGGGCAAGCCGATATTATTAAGATCAACAAGCAGCTGACGGCCTAGACGCAGACCGTCGTTAAGCTTAAAGCTGTTATCCATATAGGGATCATTGATCAGCCCTTTCCAGCCCACCGTGGTTCTGGGTTTTTCAAAATAAACCCGCATCACCACTTCCAGGGTATCTTGGTATTTTTCTCTTAATTTCACCAGCCGCTGACCATATTCCAGTGCCGCTTTCGGATCATGAATGGAACAGGGGCCGATGACCACCAATAACCTGTCGTCCTGGTTTTGAAATATCTTGTGGATCGCTTCGCGTCCGGCATAAACCGACTCTGAAGCCCGCTCTGTGGCCGGAAATCGTTCGAGCAAGGCAACGGGGGGAAGTAACTCTTTGATTTTGTTGATGCGAATATCGTCGGTTTGGTAAAACATGCTGTTTCTCTTTATTACTTAATCTATAAATTATTTACGTCTAGACACCTAAATGCTAATCCCGCAGCTAATCTATCAAGGTTAAACCGGTATTAGCAACACATATTAGTAAAAAAGAAAATAAACTGGTGTTTATCACCGATAAAAAATCATCTGCGCATAAAACAACGGAGGAATCAGCTAAAATAAGTGGGACTGATTAAGGAGGCTATATGACTGAGATACTGATCGCCCTGGCGGCCGGCACTTTTATCGGCATAGTGTTTTCGTTGCTGAAATTACCCATACCCGCCCCCCAGGCGATTTCCGGCATTGCCGGTATTTTAGGCATTTACCTTGGAAGTGTCACATACAGCTGGATCATCGAAAGGTTTTTCAGTTAAACTTATCCGTCTGCCCTTTGCTAACCAATCGTTAGAAAAATAGCAGATTAACAAGAATTCAGTAAAACACCCTTGATAGCACAGGCTTGAAACTTACTGAGACATTAACATTTAAAAAGGTTAACTCTCATGTCAACACCACATATTGAAGCGAAACCCGGTGACTTTGCCGAAACAGTATTAATGCCAGGCGACCCGCTTAGAGCAAAATTTATTGCGGAAAACTTTCTCGATGACGCCAAATGCGTGACCCGGGTGCGTAACATGTTCGGTTATACCGGTACCTACAAAGGCAAGGCAATCTCAGTGATGGGCTCAGGTATGGGTATTCCTTCGATTTCTATCTATGCCACCGAATTATACAAAGAATACGGCGTAGAAAACATTATCCGTATCGGCTCCTGTGGCGCGGTACGCGATGATATCAAGGTACGGGATATCGTGATCGGTATGGCCGCCAGCACAGACTCCAATGTCAACCGCAGCCGTTTAAACCAGTGTGATTTTGCCGCCTGTGCCGATTTCGGCCTGCTGCAAAAAGTCGTCAATACCGCTGACAAATTAAACAAGCCGGTACATGTGGGTAATGTCTTTACTGCGGATCTTTTCTACACGCCAAACCCTGAGATGTTTGCCTTAATGGAAAAATACGGCATTCTGGCGGTAGAAATGGAAGCGGCCGGTTTATTCGGTGTTGCTGCCGAATACGGTAAAAAAGCCTTAACCGTACTGACGGTAAGCGATCATATTAAAACCGGTGAAGTAACCACTGCCGATGAAAGGGAAAATACCTTTAAAGATATGATGGAACTGACGCTGGAAAGTATTTTATAAATACCGACTTACTGTCATTTACCATTAAAAAATAAGGTTATCAACAAAAGTTGATAACCTTATTTATTAGCTGCGGCCTAAGCCGTTAAAAACGGTAGCGTATCCCCAGCTGGGCTTTCCATACCGAAGGAATTTTTGCCAGCGTCGGGGTTGGCTCGGTAAAATTGCTATAAACATACTGGCCATTTTCAATCGCAACATCGACTACCGGCGCATTAAACGGCTGTACAAAAGACTCCGCCCTGCCCCAGTCATCGTTGATTAAATTCCCCAGGTTTTCAATATCCAGGCTTATTTCCAGCTTATGCTCGCCACTGATATGAATTTCCTGCATCAGGCGCATATCCAGGCGCTGGATCCAGCGGCTGGTACAGGCATGCCTTCTTGAGATCTCTCCCCGGCTTAAACAATCTGCGCTGTCAACATAATCCCAAAAAGCAGCAGTATCAAAATCATCGGCATAAGTCACCAGGGGATCATCTGCCCCGTCAGGTACATATAACAGTTGTGAATTATAACCATCCCAGGTTGCAAAACCGGCAAAACCGCCGAAGGTACCGCTTGATCTCATGGTATGGCTGTAATGACGTCCTTCCCGGGCGGTAAAGGATAAGGCAACCGTGGTCAGGTTATTGCCGAATATTTCATCACTCCAACTGAAATTTACCGTCAATCTGTGTTGTACTTCATACTCTGAGTTATATTCATTTTCCGCCTGAAAATCATCATTGGCGGGCATTGAATAACCCTCAAAAGCAACAAAAGCATTACCTGGATTAATTTCGGTAATATCTTGATAGGTATACCCTATGCCAAAGTTATAAGTACCATGATCGGTATAGAAATTTTTCTCTGCGGCAAAGGTCCATACCTGGCCTTCCCCTTCATCTGTGTTGGTTAGACTGAGGTCAAACGGTGCCGGTGAATCATAAATGGGCCGGCCATCCGGTGCTACGATCACATTACCGTCATCATCGGTAGCAGGCGCCATATTAAGCTCGGTATAAATAGCCGCATCTTTAACCTTGCTGAAAATCACATCGGCGGTCAACAGCCAGGCATCACCGAGGAAGCCTAAATCCTGCCGTCTTTCTATACCAAAATTTAGCTTCCAGGTGCTGGGGATATCAAAATCCGGCGCAATACTATTGGTATCGCCATTGCCTCCCCCCGAAGCCAGACCATCTACAATCGCGTCAGGCATGGTACGGCCATCAAAGTCACAAAGCGGCAAACCAATAAAAGATAATTCTTGCGGCGCACAAACCGCAAAAGCTTTCCTGACACCGTCGTTACCGTAAGAGTTAGACAACCAGACATTCGGCGCACCGCCGCCAAATAACCCCACCCCGGCGCGGATCACGGTATCGTCATCATAGGTCCAGTTAACCCCTAGTCTGGGCTCAAACAAGTCTAAGCCGTCATAGTTGTTTTGATTGCTGTAACCATGACGGGTAACGAAGTTATCATTAAGGACAGGCTTATCATCATTATCGTATTCGGTATACCTGAAACCATAGGTCAGGGTAATGTCATCGGTAACCGACCATTCATCCTGCAAATAATAGGTGGTCGTGCTGTATTCAAATTTATCTATCGCATCGTTCACATCACCGGTAACAGAACTTTGGAAAACATGTACGCCGATATTGTTTTCGAAATCGTCAATACTGGAGAATTCTGTCATGCCCAGCGAGCCGAAGACAAAGGTATTTTCAATTTCCAGGATCTCATGTTCCACCCCGAAGGTGATCAAATGCTCATCGGTAAGATAATAGTCCCCTTTAAACTTGAACATATCCCTGTCGTTGGTTAAGGCATTGGCATGGCGGAACTGATCCGGTCCAATGTATAAAGAGCCGCCATTGCCGGTATGAATGAGAAACTGGGCAAAATTCGCCCCCAGCAACGGCACTTGCTCGGTTTCCACTTCCTTGCGGGCAAATTTAAATTCACTGGAGAAGTCTTCGGTCCAGTCGGAAAAAACCTGCAAGCTGTAAGCCTTTAAGGTTTCGTTCATATTATACCGGTTAGACTCGGCCGTAGCCCAGGTGGCATTAGGAAAGGTTTCCGCCCAATAATCACGTACGGTATTGCCTTCATTATCCTGAAAGGTAAAAGAGGCCCGGTGATCGTCTGACACATACCAGTCAAATTTTATCAGCAGCTTCTCATCTTCTTCATCTGAGGTGGTATCATAACCGCCGATATCATAATTCCAGCTGTCCTGGGCGATCTGGGAAATACGATCGAAGTCCGCCTGGGTAACACCCATTTTTTCATTGGCTTCCTCCACACCGTTTTCATTATCCAGGGTAAATTGATAAGGTTTAGTGGCTTCAAATTTTTCATAAGAAATGAAAAAGAACAGAGTATCTTCGACTACCGGTCCCCCCAGGGTAAAGCCATAGGTATCTTCTTCGAAATCCCCTATGCTGAGATCTTCTCCCTTGTTATCTTCACCCGCCATTCCTTCATCGGAGCGAAAATAAAAGGCCGAGCCGTGAAATTCATTGCTGCCGGATTTGGTAACGATATTGACATTCCCCCCCTGGAAATCCCCGTAAGTGACTTCAAACGGGGCAACATTAACCGCCAGTTGCTCGATGGCATCAAGGGATATCGGCGTTCTGCGCCCCGGATAGCCGTTTTTATTGAGGCCAAAATCATCGTTTTGCTTGACCCCGTCTACGGTCAGGCTGTTACCGCGAACACTGCCGCCGGCAATGGAAAGCGCCGGCCCGCCATCGGCTGTAGTATCTACCACCATACGCGAGTCGCTTTTAAGCACCGACTTCAAATCCCGGCTGATCGCCGCGGTATTGGCAATTTCCTGCTCGGAAAATTCTTCACTGGGCCCTTTTTTGTAGGTACCCGCCATCGCCAGCTGTCCTGTAACCTGAATACGCTCAATTTCCTGTACTTGTTCCTGTTTTTCATTGAGCACCACCTTAGAGGTCTGCCCCAGTTGCAACACAAGATCGTCGACCTCCTCAAAGGTCAGCGAACTGCCGCCGGTAACTTTTACCGTATAAGGTCCGCCTATGGTTAACCCCCTGGCCTGAAAGACCCCCCCTTCCGTGGTTGTGACTGTTTTTGCCGTGCCGGTGGGCCCATGTATGATTTGCACGGTGACATTCGCCTGATTGACACCGTTAGCATCTACTACAAGCCCCCGAATTGCCGATGATGTATCAGAAGCCAAGGCTGGGTTCTGAACCGTTAATGCTGCAAACATCAACATAACCGCAATTATTTTACTCATAAAATAACCTCCCACTCGAATAACAATCAATCAACACCTATTAATCTCAATCAATAAATGTTGAACTTTGCAATAAATCCCGACATAAAACATGACCATTTGGTCAGGTTATGGTAAATTTACCGAATAAATTAAATTATCCGCCGGATTGCTACCGTTCTTTAATACATAAAATTATTTGTTTTCGGTATAATAGTAGTCTTATCAGTCTTATTGTCCATTTTAGCAGCAACAAATTGACGTCTTGAACTTGAGCAAGTGTCAACCGGGCTGGAATGTGCGAAAAACAAACCGTCGCCAGATAAGCAATTTAAAACTTGACACAAGTGTCAGCTTTTGAATATCTTACTGCTGCGTCAAGAAAGCGGATAGCTAACTTAATGAATCAAACTAAGGCAAAAAATTCTGTGCAACACAAAAAACCGACAGTTATAGCAATTGCAGGCGCCTCAGCCTCTGGAAAAACCCTCTTTGCACAGACCATATATGATGAGTTATTGGCGGAATTAGGAGCTGACGGCATCTCCATTATCAAAGAAGATGCCTACTACCGTGATCAGTCCCATATGACCATGAGTGAGCGGGAAAAAACCAACTATGATGCTCCCAACGCCTTTGAGCATGAATTGTTATGCAAGCAGATAGGCGAGCTTACTCAGGGCAAAAACGTTGATTGTCCTGTCTATTGCTATAAAACCCATACCCGCATTGACGAAACCATTAAGATAAATTCCACCCCTATTATCTTAGTGGAAGGTATCTTGCTGTTTTGTAATGAAGAATTACGAAACAGCTTTGATATCAAGATGTATATGGATACCCCGCTGGACATCTGCCTTATCCGCCGCATCCAGCGTGATACCGTGGAACGCGGACGCAGCATAGACTCAATCACCAACCAATACTTAGATACCGTACGCCCTATGTACTACCAGCACATAGAGCCATCGAAATCTTATGCAGATATCGTCATCACCCGTGGTGGCAAAAACCGTATGGCAATCGAATTATTAAAAGCAAAAATTCGCCAACTTACAAAATAATAACAATGAGGTTTTCATGGAATTAACGGCATTACGTGGCATGCTCGGCGTAGTATTTTTACTGGCCTTTGCCATTTTCTTATCACAGCATCGTAAAGCGATCAACTGGCGTACCGTAGGTCTTGCCTTTACCCTGCAGGTGATATTTGGCGCCTTTGTGCTTTATGTGCCTTTTGGTAAAGATGTTTTAGAATCTATTACCGGCGGCGTGCAGCAGGTTATCGACAGCGCCAAGGCCGGTATCGACTTTTTATTCGGCGGCCTGGGCACAGATGCCATGTATTCCAATGGCGTAGGTTTTGTCTTTGCCGTACGTGTACTGCCGATTATTATCTTTTTCTCCTCTTTAATTGCCGTGCTTTATTATTTGGGCATCATGCAGGTTGTCATCAAGGTGATCGGCGGCGGCTTGCAAAAGCTTTTAAAAACCAGCCAGCCTGAGTCGTTATCTGCCACCGCCAATATCTTTGTCGGTCAAACGGAAGCGCCGCTGGTGGTACGTCCTTATATTGCCAAAATGACCCAGTCAGAATTATTTGCCATCATGGTCGGCGGCCTGGCCTCCGTTGCCGGCTCTATCCTGGCCGGTTATGCCGGATTAGGCATCGAGCTGAAATACCTGATCGCCGCCTCTTTTATGGCCGCACCCGGCGGTTTATTGATGGCAAAAATTATTATGCCGGAAACCGAACATGAAAAACTCAAAGAAGGCCCGGTAGAATTTGAAGACAATGCCGATGACAAACCCGCCAATGTCATTGATGCCGCCGCCGGTGGCGCAGCCTCAGGGTTAAAGCTGGCGGTGAATGTCGGCGCTATGCTGCTTGCCTTTATCGGTTTGATTGCCTTATTGAACATGTTAATCGGCGGTATCGGCAACTTGCTCGGTTTTGAAGGCATCACCATAGAATTGATCCTCGGCTACGTATTTGCGCCGCTGGCCTTTATTATCGGCGTGCCTGTCGATGAAATGTTACAGGCGGGCAGCTTTATCGGACAAAAAATTGCCGTGAATGAATTTTTCGCCTACGTCAATTTTGTTGAAGTCAAAGACAGCTTAAGCCACCACACGCAAACAATCGTGACCTTTGCCCTTTGTGGTTTTGCCAACCTGTCTTCTATTGCCATTTTATTGGGTGGTTTAGGCTCTATGGCCCCTAGCAGACGACATGATATTGCCCGTTTAGGCATGCGTGCAATGCTGGCAGCTACCTTAGCTAACTTGATGAGCGCGGCGATTGCCGGTGTTTTCGTCACCTTATAAGGAACCAGAATGAGTAAATTACAAGACTACGCGTTAACCGCGCTGAGTTTAATGGACTTAACCAGCTTAACCGACAGTGAAACCGAGCAGGACATTATCGAGTTGTGCCGCCAGGCCAAATCGCCTGCCGGCAATACCGCTGCCATTTGTATTTTTCCGCGCTTTATCCCGCTGGCGAAAAAAACACTGGCCGCCCAGGGTACCCCGGAGATCCAAATCGCCACAGTCACCAACTTCCCCCACGGCAATGATGATATTGATATTGCTGTTGCCGAAACCAAGGCTGCGGTTGCCTACGGCGCCGATGAAGTTGACGTGGTTTTCCCCTACCGGGCCCTGATTGATGGTAACGAAGAAGTGGGTTTTGAACTGATCAAAGCCTGTAAAGCCGCCTGTGGCGACATTATGCTCAAAGTGATCATAGAGTCCGGCGAATTAAAAACCGACGCCTTGATCGAAAAAGCCAGTGAAATTTCCATTGCCGCCGGTGCTGATTTTATCAAGACTTCTACCGGCAAAGTTCCGGTAAATGCCACGCCACAAGCGGCTCAAATTATGCTGAGCGTGATTAAAGCCAAAAACCCGAAAGTAGGCTTTAAAGCCGCCGGTGGTGTGCGCAGCGCAGAAGATGCCGCGGGATATCTGGATATGGCCAGTGAAACCTTAGGTGAAAGCTGGAGCAATGCCCAAACGTTCAGGTTTGGTGCCAGCAGCCTGCTGGGCAGTTTACTGACCACCTTAGGTCACCAGGGCAATAAAGGGCAAAGCAGTAGTTACTAACAGCCAGTGCTGAGCGGCAAGATAAGCGGATAAAGCCGCTTATCTTGCCGCATGTATCTTAGACAAGCATCTCCCCTTCCCTGATAAAACAAGACTTTTCATACTATATTTCCGGTTTAATACCGCCTTAAGTCAAATCCTTTGATTATTTTTCTTAGCCATTGGCGTAATTTGTAATAGAATAGCCAGCCAATAGCCCCCACCCAGTCATTTTCGGGGTAAGCTACTGGTACTTCTTTGCTCTGACAAGCCACGCACAAGTCACGCCAGTAAAACCAATTAAAAACAGGAAATTTACTTTTTATGGCGCAGTTGTACTTTTATTACTCCGCAATGAATGCCGGCAAGTCCACCCATTTATTACAATCTTCTTATAACTACCGTGAACGCGGCATGGATACGGTAATTTTTACCGCGAAAATCGATGACAGATTCGCCGAAGGCAAGGTCGCTTCCCGCTTAGGCATCAATGCCGATGCCCAGGTTTTCAGCGAGCAAACCAATATCTTTGCCGAAGTAGAAAAACTGCACCAAGCGCAAAAACTCAGTTGTATCCTGATCGACGAAGCCCAGTTCTTATCATCGAACCAGGTAAAACAATTAACCGATATCGTCGACAGTCTGCATATTCCCGTGCTTGCCTACGGCCTGCGTACCGACTTTCTCGGCGAGACCTTTGAAGGCAGCGCCGCCCTGCTGGCCTGGGCCGATAAACTGGTCGAGCTGAAAACCATTTGTCACTGCGGACGCAAGGCTAACTTTGTCACCCGCTTAGATGAAAATAACCGGCCTATCACGACAGGCGCTCAGGTAGAAGTGGGCGGCAATGAAAGATATGAATCCCTGTGCCGCGAGCATTTTAAACAACTCGTTTGGCAGTAAAACTTTTATACTGAGTCTTTACTAACAATAAAGCTAAGGCTCTTCTTCACCCTTTAATTATCGTTTCAAGGAAACACTATGGCCGTTTATCCCAGTAACCATCCCATGGTTAAACATAAAGTCAGCCTGCTCAGAGAAGATACCATTTCACTGAAAAAATTCCGTGAGCTGGTTGATGAAGTCGCCACTATGCTCACCATGGAGGCCACGGCAGATCTTGAGCTTAAGCAGCAGCCTATGACCTGCTGGTCCGGTAATATCTCTGCGCCGGTATTAGCCAACAAGCAACCGACCTTAGTGCCGATTTTACGCGCCGGTTTAGGCATGTTAAACGGCGCCCAGTCAATTTTGCCTTGCGCCACCGTCAGCATTGTCGGTATTGCCCGCAACGAAGAAACCCTGGAGCCGGAAAGCTATTATCAGAATATCGTTGCCGATATCAGTGAAAGAACGGCGCTGATCATAGATCCCATGCTGGCAACCGGCGGCAGCGCCCTGGCCACCATAGAGCTGTTAAAAGAAAGTGGCTGTAAGCAAATTAAAGCCCTGTTTTTGGTAGCAGCGCCTGAAGGCATTGAATTGATAGAAAAAGCCCACCCGGATGTGGACATGTATATCGGCAGTGTTGATGAAAAGCTCAATGACAAGGGTTATATATTGCCCGGCCTGGGAGATGCCGGCGATAAGATTTTTGGTACCCTTTAGCGCTCGCCTGTTGTAAACCGCAATCGTGGACAGAGTAAGCTCTGTCCACTTTCACTAAACGACTCTACTTAACTATTTCTCGGCAGTCACGCTGTGATATATCACCGGCGCTAATTCAGATAAATCCTCTTCAAGCGTTATCGCCCCAAGATAACTATTTGTTGCCCGCTTGGCACTATCGCTGTCTTTGGCATGCACCCTGGCAATAACATCCCCGGCTTTGACCTGGGTTCCCAGTGGCACGATAGCATCAAAACCGACACTGTGATCAACTTGCTGATCACCGGCTAAACGGCCGCCGCCCAACGCCACCACCGCCATACCGATATCCCGGGTTTGCATACCATTAATATAACCGTCTTGTTTTACAATAATATCCTGCACCACCTTGGCTTTTTGCATCGAAGCCCAGGGGTTCTCCAATAAATCACCCGGTCCGCCCATGGCAGCGATCATATCGGCAAATTTTTCTGCCGCCTTGCCTGAGCTTAATACCTGCTCGATTTTAGCCACAGCCTGGCTTTCATTCCCGGCAAGCCCGGCATGTTGCAGCATGGCACTGGCTAAAGAAACCGTGATCTGGTGTAATCTCGGCTCACAATAAACTCCGGTAAGATAATCCACGGTTTCCTTGATTTCCAGGGCATTACCCGCGCTATTGCCCAATACCTGGTTCATGTCGGTAATGATAGCCTCGGTTTTTACCCCGGCGCCGGTGGCAACATTGACAATACTTTGCGCCAGCGCATTGGCCTGCTTGATATCCGTCATCATAGCGCCATTACCGACCTTAATGTCCATCACCAGGGCATCAAGCCCGGCAGAGAGTTTTTTCGATAAAATAGAGGCGGTAATAAGCGCAATGGAGTCCACCGTAGCGGTGATATCACGTACGCCGTATAAACGTTTGTCCGCCGGCGCCAGATTACTGGTTTGCGAAATAATCGCCAGGCCATGCTCGGCAACCAGGGCTTTAAATTCTTGTAAATTCGGCTGGACATTAAAACCGGCAATACTTTCCAGCTTATCTACCGTGCCGCCGGTATGACCTAATCCCCTGCCCGAAATCATAGGCACATAACCGCCACAGGCGGCAACGATGGCCGAAAGCATAAAGCTGACCTTATCGCCGACACCGCCGGTAGAATGTTTATCAACAATCGGACCGTCAAGCTCGGGCCAACTAAGGACATCGCCGGAATTTTTCATGGCGTTGGTAAAAGCAACGGTTTCATCCACCGTCATACCCTGCTGGTAAATAGACATGGCCATAGCCCCTACCTGGGCATCGGTAAAACTGCCACTTACCAGGCCGTCAATAAAGGCCTGAATTTCATCCTGGCTCAATACCAGCCCGTCACGCTTATGGCGGATGATTTCTTGGGGGAGTAACATATTACTGCTCTAATAAATTCTTGGGAGTAAAGGCATCCGGCAATAGCTGGGCTACCGTCCAGGTTTTACGGTTATCAAGATGGTTTACCGCCATAACTTCTGCTTCGGGAGCAAAAAATTCGGCAATCACCTGGCGGCAGGCACCACAAGGCGGGGTTAATTTTTCCTGCTCGGTGTAGACCACCATGGCAGAAAAGGTCTGTTGCCCCTGGATCACCGCCTGGGCGATACAATTTCGCTCGGCGCATACCGTTAATCCGTAAGAGGCATTTTCAACGTTACAGCCCTTAACAATAGTGCCCTGCTCGGTTATGGCCGCCGCCCCGACATGAAACTTACTATAAGGCGCATACGCATTGTTATAACCTTGCTGCGCGCTCTCGATCAGCTTTTGCCAATCATTGTTTTTTTCAACAGACATATAAGAACCTTTAAAATTTGACCATATGGTCAAGTTTAGTATATCTAACTCGTCAAAAAATTAAAATACAATTTGTTTGATCTCAGGGATGATTTTATCCGTTAATGCAAAGTTATTGATAAAAGCAAAAGCACCAGAGACTAAAAAGCCGTACTTGATTAAGTACGGCTTTTATTCTTAAACGAGCTAATGAATATAGCAAAAAACTATATTAGAAGTCGTATTTAACTCCTAAACGGATTTCCCACAATGACGCATCACGGTCACGCGACTGTGAAGGAGGAGCAAGGAACTCGTTGTAAGTATAGGTATTGTCGTCATTGATGCTGGCATTAACCGCACCTTGCAAGTATGAACCTTGCTTCAGCACACCCCAGTCATCGTTGAGTAAATTACCAACATTTTCAATTACGAAGAAAGCACTACCCTTATGACCTTCCATAAAGCCGGCAAATTCCTGCTCGACGCGAACATCAAATTTCACCCACCAGTCGCTGCTTAATTCGTTACGATCCATGATTTCACCACGGGTCAGGCCTTCTGAGTCGATGAACGCATTAAAGGCATCTAAATCGAAGTTTTCACCATAATTTACCAGAGGATCATTTTCCAGCGGTACATACAATAACTGGCGATCAACATCGTTGTAGTCAAAGTCAAAACCACCGCTACTCAATTCCGTCCGGTTATTAGAGCCGCCGAATGCCCAGGTATACGGGCGACCTTCATTTGCCTGACCAAACAGGCTGAAAGTGGTTTCATAACCGGCAAAAAACTCATGAACATAGCTGATGTTCAAAGTAAATCTGTGCGGGATCTCATAATTGGATGTTGCTTCTTCCAGGCTGTTAGGGCTGGCGGTAGCAACATCATGATAGTTGGTAAAGGCAACGGCGCTGGTCATAGGATGCACGTCGTTAGACTCGGTATAGGCATATGAAGCGGTAAAGCTAAAGCCGTTATCATAATTTTTGCTGACAGAAAGTGATAAAACGGTAGTATCGCCGCCGTCACTGACGTTGGTTAACAGGTAATCATCACCGCCGGTGGTGATCGGACGACCATCAGGGGCTAACTCATCTTTATAAGTTTTGCCAATGTTTTTAATGATAGCCGAATCTTGCTTATCGGTATAAAGCAAGTCTGCCATAATCACATATTCGTCTTCCGTGGTATAAGTGGCGCCTAAGGCATATTTCCACTCAGAAGGAATTTCAAAGTCAGGATCTGTGGCATTAACATCATTATCCTGGGCACCTGTGCTCACATCATTAATCAAATCAACCGGAATATCATAACCCGGACGACCGCTGCCATCATATTCGATACCGTCAGGCCCGGTGATCAGGAACGGAGATCTGTCGCTATTACGCAATCTGTACTGAAGGTTACGGACACCGTCGTTAGAATAGCTGTTTGAAATCCATACATTCGGGTTACCGCCGGAGTAAAGACCAAAGCCACCGCGTACTTCCAGCTGATCGCTTGCTGCCCAGTTAAAACCAAATCTTGGCTGAATTAAATCGGCGCCGTCAAGGTTTTGAGCATTGGAGTAGCCATAGCGCTCAAAAAAGTTAGGGTTTTCCGTAGGTTTGTCACTGCTGGTATACCAGTCGTAACGTACGCCGACCATCAGGGTCAAGTCATACTCGTACAGTTCAAACTTGTCCTGGAAGTAAAGGGTATTTAACGCGTATTTGAATTCACCGGCGGCATCGTCCGGGTTATGACTGCTGGCATTACCGTACTCGATTTGTGCGGCTAAACCGTTCTCAAAGTCATCAATAGAGTTAAAACGGGTTTCTGTCTGGCTGTGTTGCACGAACAAGTTAAAAACATCCAGCTCTTCACGCTCAATACCAAAATACAACTCATGATCATCCAAATAATAGGTACCGGCAAGCTTAAAGGTCGTGGTATCATATTTTAATTTATTTGACTGGCGGGAATCATCAGGACCGATATAAACCCGGATATCATCAGCCTGAACACGGAATTCGCCAAAACCGCTGTCAGCATCTCTTGAAATCTGACGGTTATCCATCTCTAAGTAACCAACCCGGAACTCAGTAGAAAAATCATCGGTCCAGTCAGAATAAATAGAAGTCACATATGAGGTTAACTCGGCGCCACGCTCATAAACATGGTTAGATAAGGAAATTTCCACCGGATCGGCGTCCGACTGGCCCCATTCAAAACCATCATTATAGTTGTAAACAAAAGCGGCCCTGTGCTGATCATTAATATTCCAGTCAAGTTTTACCAGGATTTTTTCATCGTCAACCGGTAAGCTCGGCTCCATAGTGCCGGGATCGTACTCATAAACATCTTTGGAAATTTGTGTGATGCGATCGATTTCTTCCTGGGTGATCCGGTTAGAGCCATCGGTAAACGGGGTATAATCAAGAATTTGAGAACCGTCTAATTTCTCATAAGCAGCAAATAAAAATAACTTGTCTTCAATCAGCGGCAAACCGACATTAAAGCCATAACGCTTTTCGGTATAATCGCCCACGTCTTGCTTGTCGCCTTCCAGACTGTCGCCTTTTAACGAATCACTGGTGTAATCGTAAAACAAACCACCGTGTACTTCATTGGTACCGGATTTGGTCACAGCATTGATATTACAGGAAGTAAAACCACCATATTGGACATCAAACGGCGCCAACTCAACCGTTACCTGATCGATGGCGTCATAAGAGAAAGGAATACGAACCGTCGGATAACCATTGCTGTTTAAACCGAAGTTATCATTCATCCGGGTACCGTCAACGGTTAAGCTGTTGAATTTCGGGTTACCGCCGGCACAGTTGATGGCATCGCTATTGGTTTGGTCGATGTAAATACGCGGATCGACACGTACCACGTCTTTGATATCCCGGTTAACCGTAGGCGCATTTACCAGATCATCCAAGTTAAAGTTACTGGCCGGGCTGGTGCTGCCGGCATTTTTATCCAAGATACGGCCGGTGACCGCAATCACTTCCATATTTTGCTCAGCTTCCAGGCTGCGCTCTAATTCATAGGTTTTACCCAGTTGCAGGAAAACATCCTTAACTTCTTGATCTTCATAGGCATCAGAATCAATAACGATTTTGTACGGACCACCGACACGTAAACCTTTGGCAGAGAAAATACCTGCCTCATTAACGGTAACTTGTTTAGTGGTACCCGATGGCACGTGAGTGATTGAAACGACAGTACCGGCAGCGGCATTGCCCTGTGGCCCGGTGATATGACCTTTGATCGCTGAAGAAGTGGTATTTGCCTGGGCAGTGGCGGTTAAGCCCAGTCCCAGCACCATAGCAGCGGCAACACGAGAGAGACGATGTGTTTTCATCTGGTTTTCCTTAGTGTTATTTTGTTATATTGAGCAATTTTATTCTATTATGTTTTGTTTTCTTGATAACTGCTTTCCCTGACAGCCATCATTTTTTCTGCTTTTCCAGCGTATTATTAATCTCTTTGTATTCGTACCCGGCAATGATAATTGCCCGGTATATAATCCTATCAGCCTGATAAGGGTCTAATCCTCAATAATAGACCATAGATAGTTTACTGTTTAATGACACACCTTAATAACAACGGCCTGTCCCTTTATTCAATAAAGGATAAAAGTATAGGCGTCATGATCAGTTATCACATTTGCTGACACAAGTGTCAAGAATCGTCTAAAAACTGACCACGTGTTCAACTTATTTTATCGCAATCAAATAATCGCAAACAAGTGATATTGCAGTTAATTTATTGTTCTAGGGGGAAATAAGGTAAACAGCAGGCAAAAAAAAACCTGTCGGTACATTACCGACAGGTTTTTTTAACTTAATGATTACATTCTTTAAAAATAAAGAAATTTATCATTAGAATTTGTAAGTGATACCAACCTTCGCTTGCCAGATAGAAGTTTCTTCATCAACTTCACTGTAGTTACGGGTATCGGCGCCATTATAACGCGCATCAATCACATACTTACCGTCTTCTAAACCACCAAAGTCATAAATGGCCTGGTTAGGGTAACGCATGTTTTTATCAATACCCCAGTCATCGTTAAGCAGGTTAGCAAAGTTGTCGATCATGAAGTAAATTTGTCCTTTATGACCTTCAGCAAATCCTGGAATTTCCTGCTTGATACTGATATCTAAAGTGGTTACCCAAGGCTGAGTACCGGTATTACGATCTAAGATTTCACCACGTGCAGAGATGCCCGCTTGATCAAGTAGTACTTCCAGCTCATCCCAGCTTAAACCAGACTCATCCCAATCTACATTTGGATCATCGGCACCTGTTGGGATATATGGCAAGTAAGCTGATTGCGTATAGAAATCAGAGCCATCACCTAGATCACCGTCCCTGAACATACCCATTACCCAGCTAAACGGACGACCTGAGCGACGTTCGAAGAACATGTCAAAGCGTGTAGCATAACCTTCGAAGAACTCAGTGGTGTAGCCTAAGTTAATTTTGAAGCTGTGCTCAATTTCATAACTACCGCGAGCAGCCATATCCTGGTTACGGTTTTTAATGATATTGTGTTTGTAGTTACTTCTTGCAACCGACGCAGAACCAACATGATTCTCTTCAATATCCTGATGAGCATAACTCATGGTCAGGTTAACACCATTATCCCAGGCTTTTGCAAGAGAGGTACTGAAGATAACTGAACGGCCATCTTCTTTAGCGTTGGTCATCATGATATCGTAGTTATCGTTATCATATCTGCTTTCGTAGATAATACGCTCGCCATCAGCAGCCACGTCGGACTGTACCAACGAAGTGTTCAACCAGGTAGCTTCATCTACTTTCTTGTGGTACATCAACTCGTTGGTCCACTTGAAGCCTTCGCCTAAGTAAGGCATATCGAAGGTGTAGTCAAAACCAATGGATGCACGCCAGCTAGATGGCAACTTAAACTTAGGATCGGTATAAGTTACGCTACCTTCACCAGCAACTAACGAATCTTTGATTTCGTCAGGTATTTGAGTGAAATCAACCGTATTGTTAGCATAATAATCATTAATAACGCTATTTTGCGCGGCAACTAAAGTAATACCATCATTCTGGAACGGGTTGTTATACCAAACATTTGGTACTCCTCCCTGGAAACGGCCAACACCGGCACGTACCGTTAAGTCATCGGTCGCATACCAGGTCAAGTTCAAACGAGGTAAGATAATATCTAAACCATCAAGGTTTTCAGTGTTATCGTAACCGTATGTTTCCTGGAAGTTTTCATTCAGGGTAGGTTTATCTGAAGACGCTAAACGCTCATAACGCACACCAGCACTCACTTCGATATCATCAGTTAAATAGAAAGTATCTTCTACATAAAGTGAAAATTGCTTTCTTGACGCATCGTAGGCGGTATCACCTGAATTATTGGTATAGGCATTGGCGTAAGAGAAATCATAACTACCGATTCTACGCTCTTCGAACATATCGATAGTATCGAAATTCCAGCTACCTAAAGAGTTTTCAGCAAACAGGTTATATAAACGTAAACGTTCATATTGAGCGCCAAAATCAATTTCATGCTCGCCCAACAAGTAAGTAGCATCTACTGACAAGACAAAAGTTTGCGTCTCAGAAGCATTAGCATGTCTTTTCACGTCAGTACCAAAAACAAAGCCTGGACCACGTGATTCGCTATCGGCGTCTACAGAGATTTCACCGAAATCAGAGCGTGTATTACTGTTTGAAGTTACATCCTTATAACTGATACCGACTTCAGTAGTAAAATTGTCGGTCCAGTCAGAATAAAACTTAGCGGCGAAGTTATTCAGCTTGGTAATATAATCATAACGGTTGGAGTTTAAAGAAACTGTGCTACCGCCTGTACCTGCACCACGCTCAGACTCATCATTTTGCCATTGGTGAGTAAAGTCTACACGGTGAGAGTCATTGATATTCCAGCTCAGTTTGGTCAATAAACTTTCACTAGTATTTTCCGGGTCGCCGCCTAATGAATCTTGAAGACCATAGGTATCGTTTAGAATCCGGGTGAAGTTATCATATTGAGCTTGGGTGACTTCATATTCGTGAGTAGCGCCACTGTCCTTAAAGCCATAGTCCATATCTGTAGTTTTGGACCACTTGTTGTAGTTCACGAAGAAGAATAGCTTATCTTCTAGTATCGGACCACCGACGTTAAAACCGAACCTTTTTTCAGTTTCAGTAGGCTCAATTTTTCTTTTTTCAAAGGTTCTGTGACCGTTTTCGTCAAGCACAGGGAAGGTTCTTGTGGAACCGTCATCATACTCTACAACTTCGAAAACCTGGTCAATTTGCTCGGCGTCACCTGCCATGCTCGGAGTCGAAGTTTCATAAAAACCAGAGAATTTAAATTCATTAGTACCAGACTTGGTTACTGCATTGATGGTACCACCACCAAAGTTGCCTTTTTTCGCAGTAAACGGAGAAGAGTCAACAGAGATTTGCTCAATGGCATCTAATGAAACAGGCGGTTGCTCGGTTGGATAACCGCTAAATTCAACACCAAAGTCATCGCTTTGGCCGATACCGTCTACGGTAAAGCTGTTGGTACGCGGGTTACCACCGGCAATGCTCATTTCGCCGTCACCTTTAATGGTAACTAACGGGTTCATGCGGGCAATATCTTTAACGTCACGGTTAAAGCTTGGCGTATTCGAAATAGCGTCAGCACCAAAAACACTGTTAGAACCACCTACGTCTTGCGTAAAACGATGACCGGTTACAGCAATACGCTCAACTTCCACTTCTGGCTCAAGTTGAGTGTTTAAACGGTAGGTATCACCCAAGGTTAAGAAAATCTGTTCTAATGCAGTATCCTGGTGTTCGTCAGAATCAATATAAACCGTGTACGGACCACCAACCTTTAAACCTTTGGCAATGAATACACCACTGTCATTAGTCATAAATTCTTTTACAGTGCCTGATGGTTGGTGTAATACAGTGATTTTAACATTTGCTGCATCATTACCTTGTGGACCAACAATTTTACCACGCATCGACGACGAGGTCTCTGCTGCCATAGCAGATGTTGAAAGCCCTAGGGCGATAACTAACGCGCCTGTAATACGCGAAAGACGATATGGTTTCATCTAGTTTTCCTTAGTGTGTAGTTATATATTTTTTGTCTGGTACGTTCTATAAAAGCTCTATTTTTATATGAATCGTCCCTCATCAACAAAAATATTACTTCTAACTTATAATTTTTTACCGGTGAAATTAGACCAGAGTTTCTTTACGATTTCATTACATTTTTTAAGAAACATACAAAAAATTAACTTTGAACAATTATTAAAAAAGTGTTTCAAGCAAGAGCAAAACAAATAAAACAATTTTATTTCAGTTACTTAAAATAACATTTCATTAATTCATTAAAGTTCCCCTCTCATTTAAATTTTTTTCAAATTTTCACAAGAACAAAAAACAACCATAATTAAAAAAGCCATACTTATCCTGACCATATGGTCAACTAATCACAAATTTAACACTAAAACATCCATTTTAAGCACGGCATGCGCATATTAATTTACCAACCAAGTGAATAGTCTAAAGTAAAAAAAGCGTAACAGATGTATTCAACACCAACTAAAGCCATCGTTTTACCAAGCTTTAATTTCATTTCGATAAAAACTACAGCTTTTACCCTGTTATACTTGAGCTATATCCAGTAAATTATGCAAGTTTATCGAGTATAAATGCATAAATACCGATAAAAGCAGAAAGCCGCCTTGACCTGATGGTCAATAAAAATAGAATAGCCAATAGTGACAGTGAAACATTTCACTGGTAAAACACAGCAGCCATAATAAAAACAAAAATTTACAACATGAGTCGCCAAACAGATGAATGAAACGAAAAAACCTAATAAACAGGGAAGGATCCGGGCTGAAAGTGAGCTGAAAATCATTACCGCCGCCCAGGAAGAGTTTATTTTACAAGGCTACGGCGGCGCCACGGTGCAGTCGATTGCCGACCGTTCCGGGCTGCCCAAAGCCAATATCTTGTATTACTTTAAAAACAAAGAAAACATTTACCACGCAGTACTGGAAAGAACCCTGAATATGTGGGATCAAGCCATTGGCGATATCGATCCCGAGCATGGCCCTAAAGTCGCGATTGAAAAATTTATCGCTGCCAAGGTCAAAATCTCGTTTGAGCATCCCGGCGCTTCCAAAATCTACGCCATGGAGATCATCCAGGGGGCGCAACACTTAAAAGAGTTTACCCGCACCTACCAGCGCCAGTGGGTCAGAGAAAAAGCCAAACTGTTCCAGCAATGGATAGATAACGGTGAAATGAAAAACGTTGATCCGGTCAACCTAATTTTCCTGATCTGGTCTTCCACCCAGCATTATGCCGACTTTGAAACCCAGATCCTGCAGATCATGAACCGCGCCGATTACGAAGAAGACGATATTACCCATGTCACGCAATTTCTTACCGACATCATCCTGCGCGGCTGCGGATTAATTGACTAATTTTAGGAAGTAAAATGAAACGCTATTTAATGTTACCCTTAATGCTGTTAACCGCCTGCGAGGGAACTGGCATCCATCAAACAGCCATGAGCGAGAAAGCAGCCTTGAGCGGACAGAAAGACTTGAGCGGACAAAAAGCCATGAGCCAACAAAAAACCAAGGTGCGTATCGCCACCTTTAATGTCAGCATGGAAGCATTAAATTACCTGCCTCATACCGAGGGACAGGCGCCACAGGTAACAGGTGATGAACTGGCACACTCTCTGGGCACGAACCACCAGCAAATCCGCAATATTGCCGAAATTATCCAGCGTATCAATCCGGATATTATCCTGCTCAATGAATTCGACCGCCGGGATGACTCGCACCAGGCGCTGAAAACCTTTTTACAAGATTACCTGGGCAAAAGCCAGCAGGGACAAACACCGCAAAACTTCCCTTACTTTTTCCAGGGACCGGTCAATACCGGCGTGCCTGCCCCTTTTGACTTAAATAACAATGGCGAAAGCGGCGAATCTCCTGCCGATACCTACGGCTTTGGCTTTTTCCCCGGCCATTTTGCCATGGCGTTATTATCCAAACATCCGATCTCAGTTGATCAGATCAGAACCTTCCAACACTTTAAATGGCAGGACATGCCGGGAGCACTGCAACCGGTAGACCCGGAGACCAATAAGCCCTGGTACAACAGCGACGCCTGGCAGCAAATGCGCTTATCTTCCAAATCTCACTGGGACGTGCCGGTTAGCGTCAACGGTCAAACCATACATGTACTGGCCAGCCACCCGACCCCGCCGGTCTTTGACGGTCCGGAAGATCGCAACGGCAAGCGCAACCATGACGAAATCCGTTTCTGGCTTGACTATGTCACCCCGGGCAAAGGCGGCTATATCTATGACGACAACGCCGTTAAAGGCGGATATCAAAGCCATGAGCCCTTTGTGATCATGGGGGATCAAAATGCCTCCAGCGTGGAAGGCGATGCCATCAACACCGGCATCCAGGCCCTGCTTAACAGCAAGCAGGTACAAGATCCCAATCCCAAAAGCGACGGCGCAGCAGAATATACCCAGGGTAATCCCCACGGCAAACACCATACCGCTTACTGGGGTATGCGCGCCGATTATGTGCTACCTTCTTCTTTCGGTTGGACAATTAAAGACTCCGGCGTATTTTGGCCCAAAGCCGATGATGAAACCTACCGGTTAATTAAAGACCGTCAGGCATCGTCGGATCACCGCCTGGTGTGGGTCGATCTGGAATTACCGCCGGTTAGCAGCAATAAATAATGAATAACAACGGGCCCGCCAAGGGCCCGCTGATGTAAAAGTAATAGCGACACAAGCACAATAACAAAAGCGGCTAATATCCGCTTAATAACCTCAGGAAAGTATATGAAACGCGTATTATCTACACTTTTTCTCTGTATGAGTTCGATCTCTTATGCCAAAACAACCGCCCCGGAAAATATCATCATGATAGTCGCTGACGGCATGGGGCCGGCATATACCAGCGCCTATCGTTATTTTCAGGATGATCCCAATACCCAGGCCATAGAAGAAACCGTCTTCGACCGCCATTTAGTCGGTATGAGCAGCACCTACCCGGCACGGGTTTCCGGTTATGTCACCGACTCTGCCGCCGGCGCCACCGCCCTGGCAACGGGCATTAAAACCTATAACGGCGCCATCGGCGTCGACGTTGACAAAAAACCACTGGAAAGCGTGCTGGTATGGGCGAAAAAGCAGGGCAAACAAACCGGTGTTGTCGTCACCTCGCGCATCAACCACGCCACCCCGGCCTCTTATTTGAGCCATAATGAAAGCCGTCGCAACTATGATGCAATAGCCGACAGTTATGTCGACAGCAAGCTTAACGGCCAGTTTAAAGCTGATCTTATGCTCGGCGGCGGCTGGAAGCACTTTATCCGTGACGACCGCAACCTGGTCAACGAATTCAAACAAGCCGGTTTTCATTACCTCGACAGTTATGATGAATTAAGCGATTTACCGAAAAACCAGCCGGTCCTCGGCCTGTTTGCCAACGGCGGCCTGCCCTGGGCGCTTGATGACAGCAATAAACACAGATTATCGGTGATGGCCAAGGCCGCAACCAAGCAGTTAGAAAATAAAAACGGTTATTTTATGCTGGTTGAGGCCAGCCAGGTAGACTGGGGCGGGCACAGAAATGACATTGCCGTCGCCATGGCAGAAATGGACGACCTGGCGAAAACCCTGGAGTTTTTAGAAGGTTATGTCGCGAAAAACCCCGATACCCTGGTGGTATTGACGGCGGATCACAGCACCGGCGGTTTCACTATCGGCGCCCATGGCGAATACGCCTGGCGTCCGGACGTACTGCGCACTATGATAATGTCGCCGGAAACCATCGCAGAAAAACTCAGCCAAAAAGACATCAGCAAATCTTTAACCAAAAAGCTGTTTAATTTTGCTTTAACCGATGTTGAACTGGCCCAGTTGCAACTGGATAAAGCCAATGCCGAAGCCGAAATCAAAGCTTATGAAACAGCCAAGGCGGCAGGCAAAGAGAAAAAACTGAGCGAACCTAAAGAAGTGGCCTCGGTCCTGGAAACCAGCATCAAACACTTGATCGACCAGCGCACCAATACCGGCTGGACGTCGGGCGGCCATACCGGCATCGATGTACCGGTATTTGCTTTTGGTCAGCAAAGCGAGCTGTTTAACGGCTTACAGGACAATACCGACATCGCCAAGAAAATCTTTGGCTTGCTGGGTAAAAAATAATCCCAAGAAACCGGTTCAACCGCAATTAACCAAGGGCGCTTTATGCGCCCTTTTTATATGCCTAAACAGCCGCTGAATAACTTCGCACCGGAATAAAATCCCCTCCCCTGAGCCAGCTCATTGCCCTATAAAACTTATCCGGTAATAATAGCCAGGCAAAACAACAAAAATATTCAGTAGTTTTAAGGATAAAAATATTATGCTGACGAAGTATGAAGCTCAGTTAAAAACCATGAAGCAAAGTGGTCAGGCGGCAATCGATCAAGGCCTGTTCTTTATTACCCCCGACAATGAACAATTTAGCGAAGGCAGGTTTAACCTTAAAGGCAAGCCTGTTATCAACCTGTCGTCGTGTTCATATCTGGGACTGGAGCTCGACCCCCGCCTGGCAGAAGCCTCAGCAGACGCCGCCAGGAAATTCGGCACCCAGTACTCTTCCTGCAGGGCCTTTGCCCAATGCCCTTTATATGATGAATTAGAAGACTTGCTGTCGCAGATTTTCCAGGCGCCTGCGCTGGCCAATCTCAGTACCACCATAGGGCATATTGCCACCTTGCCGATACTGGTCAAAGACAACAGCCACCTGGTGCTGGATATCCAGTCTCATCACTGCCTGCGCATGAGCGCCGATTACCTGGCGAACCGGGGGATCAGCAGCAAAACCATTCGCCATAACGCCCTGGATCAACTGGAGCAGGAGATCCTTGCCCACCCGGGCCAAGACATCTGGTACCTGATAGACGGCCTCTATTCCATGTACGGCGACTATGCCCCGATCTCTGAGCTGTTAACCATGTTAGATCGCTACCCTCAGCTGCATCTTTATGTTGATGACGCCCACGGCACCAGCTGGACCGGTAAAAACGGCCAGGGTTACGCCCTGGAGCAGGGTCGACATCCGCGGATGGTGGTATCCCATTCTTTCACGAAAGCCTTTGGCGGCAGCGGCGGTTGCGTGGTGTTTCCGGATCAGGAAACCCGGGATCAGGTGCGCCTGCTTGGCGGCCCCTTTTACTGGGGTAGCCCGATAGCGCCGCCGGTATTAGGTACTGCGGTCGCCTCTGCTAAATTACATCTCGACGGCAGCATTACCAAACTGCAGCAAACCCTGATGGCGAAAATCAAACTGTTTAACCGTTTATGCCAGCAATACCAGATCCCGCTGATTGCCAATAACGATACCCCGATCCGTTATATCGGCCTGGGCAAACAGGAAACCACCAATAATGTGACTAAGGCCCTGCTGGAGCAAGGCTTTTATGCCTCTGCCGTCTGCTATCCTTCGGTCTCAAAAAACAAAACCGGCTTGCGCCTGGGCATCACCAACCATTTAACGGAAGCGCAAATCCACCAACTGGTTCAAACCCTGGCGGAAATACTCAAACGTGAAGTCACGGATGAAACCCGCGCCTTTATCGACAAAGCCTTTAAACGTGCTTTTTAGCACCAGCTAGAATCAAAAAAGGGAGCTTCATTTGGCTCCCTTTTCACTTTAAAACCTTTTCACTTTAAAACCTTTTTACTTTAAGGCGTGCTAGCTTTCAAGCACCTGATTAAAACGCTCAAAACCTTTTTCCAGATCTTCGATTAAATCATCAACATCTTCCAGGCCGACATGCAAACGCACCAAAGGATATTGATACGGCCATTTGGTCGCGGTACGCATAGCAGCGACGCTGCTCACGCCAAGAATAAGGCTTTCAAAGCCGCCCCAGGAATAACCCATTTTAAAATGCTCCATGCCATCAAGCAGCGCCGTTAATGCCGCCTGATTGCCCTTATTAAGCACAAAGGAGAACAAGCCGTTGGCGCCGGTAAAGTCCCGTTGCCAGAATTCATGTCCGGGATTGCTGGCAAAGGCCGGATGCAAAATGGTTTCTACTTCCTCCCGCCTTGAAAGCCAGTCGGCTACCTTCAAGGCACTTTGCTGGTGCTGTTTCATACGCACCCCTAAGGTGCGTATACCGCGAAGGGCCAGGTACAAATCATCCGGGGAAGTACACTGCCCCATCAGGTACGAGTTTTCCCGCAGCTGCGGCCAGCATTTCTCGGTGGCGGTGGCGGTGCCGAGCATCACATCCGAATGGCCGACAATATATTTGGTCGCCGCCTGAATGGAGACATCGATACCGTAATCAAACGGCTGGAAATTAATGCCTGCGCCCCAGGTATTATCGAGCATCACAATACAGTCATGTTGATGGGCAACCTCGGCTATGGCCGGTACATCCTGTACTTCCATGGTGAGTGAACCGGGAGATTCGAGAAAAATTACCCGGGTATTGGGGCGGATCAGCTCTTCGATGCCCGCACCAATCAGGGGATCATAATAAGTCGTTTCCACGCCAAGGTTTACCAGCATAGTATCGCAAAAAGCCCGGGTCGGTTCATAGGCGGTATCCACCATCAGTAAATGATCACCGCTTTTGATAAAAGATAAAATCGCATTGGTAATGGCGGCGGTACCGGACGGATAAATGGCACACCCTGCCCCGCCCTCAAGTTCGGTCATGGCATCACTAAAAGCAAAAGACGTGGTCGTGCCGCGGCGGCCATAAAACATCACCTGGTTGGCCTTGTTGGCGGTGGCATGTTTCATCTCTTTAACACTGTCAAACACCACGGTAGAAGCCCGGGTAACCGAAGGATTAACCACCCCTTGCGTCCATTTTGAATGCCGCCCGGCGTTTATTATTTTTGTGTCTTTTTTCATACCCTTTCCTGTCGTCTCTTTACCAGATCTGCATACACAGACCCGCTGAATTTCAAACGTTCTCCGCCTTCAATTCAGCTATCTAGCCATCTAGAACTCTTTATACCCTGAAACGCCGCCGAGTGCACCCATTATTTTTATCAAACACGGCGCAAAGAAGCGGTAACTATTTAGTTAGACACATACCAGCATGGAACTATCTCCTATTCAAAGACCTTACGGTCGCGCTGACCAACAGCTCCTCCCAAAGCCAGTTCTTTTATTTCAAAGGTTAAATCCCTGATAGGAAAAGAGCGGATATTGGCTAATATGATCACCGTCAGCTTATCATCGGTATAACGGTGAAGATTTGCTAAAAAGCCATCCATAGAGCCGCCATGCCTGGTCAGTGTCCCTTTATCTTCGATGCCGTTAACCCGCTGATACTTTTCAATTCGAAAGCCATAACCATAATTGCCATAGGCTTCACCTGCCGGTGAAAAAAGCTGCTGTTTGCTTTTTCAGACAAAAGTTGAGTACCGTAAAGCGCCTGCTCCCGGGCAAATAAATCATCCACCGTGGAATAGATATCACCCGACCCCAGGGCATAGGAAACAATATTTTCATCCCGGTTGACACCGAAAAAACCTTTACGGTAACCCTTTGCCCTGTTCTTAGGAATATAGCTTAAACGTTCAACCCCTGAGTTGCTCATCTTCAGCGGTGAGAAAATTTTCTCCTGCAGTACCTGGCCATAGCTTTTACCGGTCACATTTTCTATCGCAATGGCCGCCAGGTGATAATTCAAATTAGCATACTGGTACTGGCTGGCGGGCTTAAAGGCCAACTCGCTGCTATTGATAATGGTTAAAATTTCCGCCGGTGAAATATCCTTTTCCTCAAAATCAACAATCCTCTCCAAATGCGGCACTAAGCCCGACTGGTGCTTAAGCAGCAGATGCAAGGTTAAGTCTTTGGCTAAACTTTTTTTGAGTTGGGGAATGTAGTTTACCAGCGGTGCATGTAAAGCCAATTTGCCCTCCTCCACCAGCGTCATCACGGTAACGGCGATGAAAGATTTCGTCAGAGAACCTATCAGAAATTTTTTATCGGTAGTATTGGCAATGTTTTTACTGTCATCGGCATTGCCATATGCCGCTTTAAACAAGGTTTTCCCCGCCCGGGCAACCAGCACAGCCCCCCGAAAACCTTCCGTCTTGACATATTGTTGCAGGTGATGATCTATTTTTTCAGTCAGCTCATTTACCTGTCCGGCATTCCCGGCATGGCTGTAAATAAGCAGCCATAATGCCATGACAATATTTTTCAACATACTTCCTTCCTGTAAAAGACTTCCCCTGAACCTGGGTAAACACAGCCGGCTAACAGGTGAACCAAAACAGCTAAAAACCAATATAATCAACGATGTATCTTAATTTCGTAATTATTCCATCATTAACTATCTCGGTAACCAAACTGCAATACCATCGACCTCGAACTGAAATAATCAGCTGGGATTATATGCTTGCGCAATGGAAATGGATTGCGACAACTATTCACAGATGATTTAAAAAAGGAAAATAAAAATGAAAAAGCTTTTACTAGGTGCTGCGTTAATTGTTGGTCTGACTTCTGCTGCCCAGGCACGTGAAGTGGTATTTGATAATGTTAATGCCGTAAACGATTATGGCTGGTCACTTTCTATCTGGAGCGGCGCCTACAATGCTTATGGTTTTTGCCGCTCAAAAGGTTTTGCCGATGCCGTCACTTTCACATCAAGTTGCGGTGAAGACGAAATGACCTTTTTAAACTATGCCGACGGTCGCTGGGTTGCCAAAGACAGCGGCAGCGCCAATCGCTGTTATGCCATCCTGGAGTCGGTTACTTGCAAATCTTATCAGTAATCAACTGACAAGCTAAAGTTTAGCTAACTCTACCTTTGACCTGAGCCTACAAGTGCTCAGGTCAAATGCCATCACAGGCAAAATTACCTTCATCAAAAGCCGCCTTTTGACAAACAACCCCGTCAGCTCATCCCATACCGTAATAACTGGTAAAAGCGATGGCAAAAAAGCACATCCACGACAAATGCTTACCACGTGAAAATAGCAATGACACCAGTCCGCTCAAAGCAAATACCAGGGTTATGATCACCAAGATTTCCCCCTGGATATTTGCTTGTGGCTTGGACAACACATACAAGATAGCACCAAAGCCCCACCAGGCAAGCGTGGTTAAATGCCATGCAAACCTTAACACACGCTTGGTAAACCAATCGCTGCCGAGCAATTTAGGTAAATTATCCCGCCGAAATAAACGGATCAAAATATACTTTTCGCCCAAAAAAGAATGGATGAAGCCAATAATAATCAGTAAAAGCGCGCCAACAATTAACATAAAACTTCCTTACAACCTTACCTGCCGGTTAACCGGCATCCTGCTTATCATAATTGATGGTAAAACTTTTATCTTGGCCATTACTGACGGTCACGGTTAATTTATTCTCGCTCTGAAGCTGATAGTGTAACTTTTTAGGAAAATCATGCTCCGGATTTTCAAAAACGGCACTACGTTTTGAACACCGGGTGAGCTTAAACGGGACAGCAAGCTTGTTATGTCTCACTTTTGCCAGGTAGAAAACGTGATTCGACATTTCAACAAGCCTCATCGACTCGCTGCCTTTAAGGGCATTTTACGCTTTAGATCTCGTCTCCCCCGTCCCTTCATAAGTCAAGGGGCTCACTTTCTGCCATGATTCGATGACCACATTATTGCCATCAACCCCACTCCAGCTTCCGAGCAGCCAGTCAACGGCTCTGAGTGAGTGGCAAGGCTGGGCATCAACAGACGAGCAGAAAAAACCGAAAAAAAGCGTTAACAAGACACTGATTATTTTCATGATTTAAATAAATTCTGTGAATAATTAACATGAGTATACGAAGCAAATACCGGATCTGGCCAGAGGTTTATTTAACAATATACATGCCTTCACTGCGGGGCCTGGAAAGTTTAAAACCAAATTTTTCATAAAGCGCCGGCACATCGGCCATCAGACAGATATACGCACCTTTGGGCGCCTGCTGCTCTAAATAGTCCATAATATGCTGCATGATCTGCCGACCTAGGCCCTGCCCCTGGAATTCAGGTTGAACGGCAATATCGACAATATCGAAATTTAACGCGCCGTCACCGACGATACGCCCCATGGCAACCACTTGATTGTCTAGCTTAATATGTACGCCATAAAGACTGTTGGGCAAGGCTTTTATTGCTGCTTCCCTGGGTCTGGGGGTTAACCCGGTTATGTTTCTCAGGCGAATAAAATTATCGACATCAACTACTTTTTCTATCACTTCGAACATGGAGAACCTTATCGTTTATTCATCTCCCCAGGGCGAAGGGGGAGCTTGCATTTAGGCTTATAGTACCATCACATGAAAGCACATGTATTTACTATGGGAGAAGATAGAACAAGCCCGGCAAAAACAGCTGTTACTGCAACAATGACTGAATGAAGAATATTAAAATGTGTGCTTTCCCTTTGAATTGGAGCGCACACTTAACAAAAGACTTTAATGCGTTTCATTTTGTCCATGTCCCGTAAATAAATGTTGAGTATCAAATAGAATTCACTACGATAGTGAATTCTATTGGATACTCAAAACATAAGAAATTAAACGCTTGAAATTGTAATAGTTTATGAATAGAAAGTGGCTGATGATGCTCAGGCTTAACCAGAAAAACGCCGAACTTAATCAGGTCTCCTGAACTGAACAGTCACTAACTAAGCTGCTCAGATATAATCAGCTCTTTCAGTTTAAAACATGGTATTGTTGTTTTTAGGTTTCTCGGGAACCGCCTGGATTAGTAGAAAACATATCGAGTCTGCGGCTGGCTTTGTTATGCACTATTACACTATTTAATTTACAGCACACATACCGAGTATTTTTTTCATCAAGGCATTATTCCTGTTGCCAAGCAGGCGAGATACTGTGTAATGATTTTTACTTTTTAAAAGCAGGCACTCATCCAAGCTTTTAGATGCCTGTAACTTCTTAGCATACGTTTGTGACTGTTCAACAAACTCTTCGGTTTCATCTTCGCCCACAGCAACTATTACAGATGGAAAGCCACTTGTATCGGCAAACATTGGGCTTAAGGTTGCGACGTCATCATCTGACAGTCTCACAGACTTGTTTAAGTATGACTGTTTCATATTAGATAAATCATATAGTCCGCTGAGCAAAGCAGCGCCTGATATCGACTGCCGCACCTCCTGCTCCCAGTCAAATTCAAGGATCTTTGCGACAAGGAAGGCCCCTACCGAATGCCCGCATAAAACGATATTCCCGGGATTGCCATTCCAGCGACTAATATTCTCGCGAACCCACTTAAATGCCTTTATATTCTGCCCGATAATGTCCTTCACGCTAACCGCAGGAGCCAAGTCATAATTGATTAAAACGACCGTACATCCTGCAGCCACAAAAGGTTTCGCAATATAGTTGTACTGTCTTTTGTCGAGCGCCCTGAAATACCCGCCATGAATGAAAAAAAACACCGGTGCATTAGGGTGCGCTGCGGGAAATATATCCACTTTCTCACCTGAGCTATGACCATAGCTGATATCCAACGATTTCCTTAAAGTTAATCTTGCCACACAGCTTTGTAGCTTATTCGCTAACAAATGGACTCTGCCCAGAGGATGTCGCTTACGGAGATTAAATTGCTCATCAAGACAGGTCATACATATACCCCCTATATAGCACCAAGGTTAAGCAGTTGGTTCTGCTGATATTTTTGCGCAAGTAAAAAGTGCGACGGGTTGGCGAATTCATTTTATGCGTTGGCAAAAGAGTTTATTGAACCGACATAGCGAGTTTTTCAATGCCATGTGACGGGGTCCACCTTTTAAACTCAACAAAACCATGTTTCTTGTATAAATTAATTGCCGGCTCATTGACAACAGCGGTTTCTACAGTGGCATCGGTATAGTCAAAGGCTTCCAGTGCATAACTTATCAATTTGCCTGCGAGACCTTTTCTAAAAAACATTGGGTCAACGGTTAAACTATGAATTTCCAGGTGCTTGTCTTCGACTGTTATTTCAATAATGGCGGCGAGACAATTATTATCACTAAAACCATAAAAATCAGTTTTTGAATTGGCTATGTCTTTAACACTTCGTGATAGTGGCGGAAAATCAACAACACCGATAAGTTGGGCTTCAACTTTATAAGAGTTTTGAAAAATACTATAAATTTGACTGGCAACAATCTCATTCGAATTTTCAAGTTTTGTTATCATACTACGCCTTGTCTCAATACTTGCATTGTTATCTCGGTTTGCCTTCGTGATTTAAATTACCCTTTAAACACCAAGCAGGTTGTTCATTAAAATAGTCACCTGTTAACTGCCGATGAAAATGTCTCTATTTCAAAAAAATACCAAAGCACTTAGTAAGTAGAGATTTCCTTTTCTTCAACTTCTCAAACCTGGCTTGAACACACCTAAATTTATTTATGCGGATGACAATATCACGCAGACGGTAAAAGACAACGGAAATAACTTATTTTACTGTAAAATCATCCGGTTTCAGTAAAACAAAAATACGGATGACCGAAAATAGTGTTGGTGGTTAAGCCAGGCTGGCAGTGGTTAACAGCTGCCGCCCGGCTTATTGCTTATCAATAAAAACGGCCTGCTTTTCGGTGGCCGACTCTACATCAGCTTATCCTGGCGTGACGTGCTTAGGTTTAATGATAATTTCTTGCTGATTTATCACGACACTGACTTTGTGGCCAACAGGAAAACCCGCCTGCCGCAGCCACTTGCCCCTGAGCACAAGGCAAGGTTCAAGATGAACCGGAACATAGTTAATGCCGATGCCGCGGGTTTTGCCTGCTGACTCGCAGGTGGTCTCCAACACGGTAAGTTGTCGATAAATAGGATATTTTACTTTTGCCGAGCCTGGCTCTGACGTATGATGATACTCAGCCATGACGTACTCCAGTGTAGTTCGTTGTGGTTAGCGACCTCTGGATGTTGGTAGCATTCAGGGGTTGCGACTTTGATTAATGCTGTTATAGCTTCACTTGCATGATAACAGCGGTGCTTGAATAGAAAATATTGAGGTAAGTGCTCTCCTTTGTTGAATGGATAGCACTATAAATAAAGACTATTAAACTGGCTAAAGCAACAGGGAAATGGTCTTTATTTATGATTAATTTGAGAGGGGTTTCTAAGGTTTTATAAACCTCAAGTTCAGGTTTATTTAACCAGCAAGGTGTCCTTAATTTTTTGTAAAATGCCAATGGTACATATCTCTATTTTGAAAAAGCACCGAAGAACTTAGCAAACAGAGGTTTCCTTTTCTTCAACTTCTGGTTTAACTTCACCGCTTCCCAAGGTATATCCCAGGACTCTGTGAAAATGTTTTCAGGTTGCTCGTAAAAGAATACTTCTGATACCTTCGATTTAGGTAAAGCCTTAAAAGTTGTTTAAGCAGGACTACTTTCTTTATGAATCAAAAAAGTCGGTTCGCGATCTTTCGTTGCATTCTTTACTGTTTGCCAAAAATGCATTAAAACGCCTATTCAGGCAACTAACCGCTCAAGCGGAGGTCACAGCTTTGCTGGCGTCCTGCTGACTTGATTTGTCAGATGCTGCGCTTCGTATTAACTTTGCAACAGGCCTCTCAAAGTACCTAAACGATATATATGCCGCAAAAATACTTAATACAAAAGACATTAACAGCTTGAACTCAATGGATAAATCAAACTGATTTACTTTTGCAATTATTGGCATATGCAACAAATACAAGGAGTAAGATATCTTTCCAATGAAGTCACCAAACTTATTAGCTAATAAAATATTATTATTGGGCACTAAGAATACTATGCAAAAGAAGACCGAGCTCATTACAAGCAGTACTTCGTAGCTTAGCCACATTTTTCTTTTGGCATCGGAAGTAACAGGACTCAGCCCGGGATACATTAACGGAATTAAACAAAGCGCCAATATGAACCAATGTTTTCTAAGGTAGTCCGGGGTTTTTAAGGATTTATAGTGCATGCCAAAGATAACCCCAACGAAAAAGAAAGGTAAGCTTCTTAGCACGTTAAAAACGTTATATGGGACACCGTTAATGTCACCACTTATCCGCGGAAAATTGGTTAAAAATAGAAAAATCATAACGGCAAAGATAGACAGATAAATATAACCGGTCCTGCTCTTCGCAAATGCCCAAAAAATAATAAAAATGAAATAAAACTGTATTTCCGGAGGAATCGACCAAAGGACACTTTCACCATATATAAAGAATAAGTGCCCTAATAACGTATTAAAGTCAGGTATGTTATATAAACTGTTATTATCTGCCAGAGATAAAAAATAGGAGCAGAAAACAATAGCCAGGTACAAGGGGAGCACCCTGGCGGCTCGGGCTAAAAAATAAGCCTTGATATTAGCCTTATTAAACTCTCTGTCTAAATAGAGATAAGACATTAAAAATCCACTCAATAAGAAGAAGAGCATCACACCATATGCTCCTGAGCCGCCACCTAAAGCACCATCAAGCCAATTGGTAATATCACTAAAGTGAGTTAAGAAAACGATTATTGCGGCTATGCCCCGCAAAGTGTTTAACTTCCTAATTTCCAAAAAATTCTCCTATGCCTGAGGCGGGGTAGTATTTATGCCAAGCGAAGTGGAAATATGCCGGCTGCGGTTTTTACCGCTCTTTGTAAAAAGTGCGAACAGTACATTTGCATTTGAGCGCCTAGTTATACGGAGATGGCCACTGTATCGATATTACTTGCAAAACCACCAACCTTTACATTGATTACCGTTGAATTATCAGACTTAACAGATGCCGTAATTATTGAAGTACAATTCATAGCCCTGCCTTGTTCAAAAACATAATCACTACCTAAAGTTAGATGTTCGGTAAGATAACACGCTAAAGCCCCACTAGAGCTACCTGTAGCGGATTCTTCTGAGATACCAAATAATGGCGCAAAATTACGACAGCTTGCCGTAAGTTCACTTTCCGGATCACAAAGCTCAAAAACATGAAAACCAACAACTTTATGCTTTTTGCAGAAGCCCGCGATCAGTTCATCATCAGGCACTATTACATCTAAATAGCCGTTAGGCACAGGAATAATCACATCAGGCAGCCCTGTCGAAACAACTTCAATAGGTAACTTCGTGCTTGCGAGTATATGACTTTCAATGCCAATAACATTTGAAATTTCTTGATATGAAAAGCTATCTAATTTTTGAGGTAATTGCTGGTCCATGACTACCTTACCATCTGGCTCAATGGACACAGGTAATATTCCAGCTTTTGTGCGTTGAATATAAGAGCCCGCTGCAATAAGGCCCTTTTTGTACATAGTTGAAAAAGTAGCGAGCGTAGCATGGCCACAAAAGTCGACTTCTCCCGTTGTAGTAAAGAAAGAGACCTCATAATCAACTTCGTCATCACTGGAAACAAAAGCCGTTTCTGAATACCCTACTGCTTGTGCAATTTTTAGTTTTTGAGCATCCGACAGCTGGTCAGCGTTAAGAACAACACCAGCAGGGTTTCCGCCTTTTCCATTTTCAGTAAATGAGTTTACTAATGTAACTTCAATATTCGTCAAGACTCTACTACCTCGTATAACGCTTCATTAAGCAGAAATAATGGTTTGATAACAGTCCCTTCCCTTATATCCCAAAGAGAAATAAAAGCAATCTCATATTCTATATGCAACATTCCCTTACACTTAACACTACTTAAAAGAGTAAATTATTTAACATTTAGCAACACAGTGGTTTCATTAAGCTTGAGTTTAATCACTCTTTCGTTATCCGAGCAAGGATATACGCCAAAGCAAACTAATTTATCAAAATAAGAATGAAGTAATGAAACTTAATTTAAAGAAAAAACAATTAAAAAACTTATCCAATGATCAAAAAGCATTACCTGCGGCGCTGACGCCACAAATCGGTGGTGCCAGCGGTGCTACTGCAGAGAAACCTGAGCCTGCCAAGACTACCCGCTGCACTAATTAATCTTTCAAAGCATCAGCATTATAGGCCATGCCTGTTAATTCACAGGCATAACTTTAGGTGTGATTCATTGCCTGTCTATGAATCACACCTATAAATTTTAATTAAAAAGAAATCGTTACCTGTCTCGGTTTGTTCTTGGCAATAAAGCAATTCCAACCGCTTAAAATCCCCCTTTCCAACTAACTAAGAAAACAAGCTCAACTGAGCATCGGTAATTTCAGCAAAGCTGGTACCGATAAAAGGCAAAATCGCATCGGCAACAGCCTCCAGCTGGCGCTCGATATAAAGATCATAATCCAGTGCTGCCGACAATTGCTCTTTGGTTTGCGGCCCGTTTAAGGTCAGCAAATATTCCACCCAGCCCTTATTCTGATACTTTAACGGTTTACCTTCTTTAGCATTTTGCTCATCCGCCAGCCGGGCGGCTTTCACATGGGGCGGCACATTCTTCACATAATCTTTCAGTTTTCGCCTGAGCCGTTTACGGTAAACCAGGCAGCCATCAAACTCTCCCGCACGGGTTTTCGCCACCATCTCTTTAACATAATCCGCCACTTCCAGGTTGTTGAATACCCTGTGGTATAACTCCCGCTGGAATATTTTCGCCAGCTCGGTCCAGTCGGTGCGCACACTTTCCAGTCCTTTGAAGATGATTTTTTGCTCGCCGTTATTTTCCACTAACCCGGCATAACGTTTTTTCGTACCGACATCCAGGCCGCGGATGGTGGGCATTAAAAACTTACTGAAATGGGTTTCAAACTCAATTTCCAGCTGGCTGTGCAAACCATATTTTTCACTAATGGTTTGTTGCCACTTTTCATTGATTACATCCTGTAACTCCTTGCCCAATGCCCTGCTCTGCTCTTGGTTATAATCGGCACTGATATCGACAAATATCGAGTCGGTATCGCCGTATATCACCTTGTAGCCCTTGTCTTCGATCCATTCCTTGGTCGTTTTTAATATCGCATGACTACGCTTGGTAATGGAGCCTGACAGACGCGGATCATAGAAGCGGCAACCATTGGAGCCGAGCACGCCGTAAAAAGAATTCATGATAATTTTAATCGCCTGCGACAAGGCGGCATTTTTCTCCCGCTTGGCTTTGTCACGCTCCGACCATAGCGATTCGATAATATCGGGCAGAAAGTGCTGCTCACGGGAAAAATAAGCACCGTCAAATCCCGGGATACTGGTATCCGGTGTTGCCAAGCCCTCTACCATACCCATAGGGTCAATTTTAAAGGTGCGGATAATGCTCGGGTACAGGCTTTTAAAATCCAGCACCAGTACATTGGTATAAAGCCCTGGAATAGAGTCCATCACATAACCGCCGGGTGATACCAGGGAGGAATGACCGTCGCCCATGTTGGGGGCAACATAACCGCTGCGGTGTAATTTCGGCAGGTACAAATTGGTAAAGGCCGCCACCGAGCCGCCAACCCGATCAATCGCCAGCCCGGTTAGTTGTGCCCTGAGTTTGGCAAAATCGAGCAGCAAGGTTTGCTCGAATATCAGCCATACCAGACGGCAGTCTTCCAGGTTATAGGCTGCCAGCGCCGGTTTGTTATAGAGAAAGTTATCGGTAATTTCTTTGATGCGATTATCGACATCGTCGACTTTTTTCCCTACGCCCAGCAAGACATTGGCGACATAATCTAGGGTGAAACTCGGGAAGTTATAGGTTGCGGTTTTTAAAACATCAATGCCGTCAAGCACCACACGTCCGGCAATTTCCAGGTATTTTTGTTCGCTGTTTTTATTTTTACGCCAGTAGGCGGGTTTATTGTCGCGGCCTATGGTAAAACTGATGCCATATTTATCGCAGCGTTTTTGCAGCAGGTCCATATCAAAGTTAATGACATTCCAGCCGATGATAATGTCGGGATCATAATCGCGCAGCCAGGCTAAAAAGATATGCAGCAGCTGCACTTCATTTTCTATCCAGACAATATAGTTAGCCCCTGCGCTGTCCGTATTGCCATCAGTATCGGTCGGCGCCGGGCCTATCATAAATACTTTCTGGCAGGTATCGCTGTAGGCGCCTATGGAATAGAGGGTTCCGTCCATGGCACATTCAATATCGATTGATATCATCACCAAATCAATATCTACCTGCTGTGCCCGGCAACGGGCATTGGCTACTTCAAGGTATTGATTGCCCGAGCCATCGCTGCTATTTACTTCACGTAAACGCTCGTCACCAGCCCCTTCCCCGCCGACAAAAGCGATTCCGGCGGTAATAAAACGCTCCATCAAATAACGGTCGTCCGGGCGAAAGTCGTCTTCATAACATTTAACCCCGCCGGTTTTTAAACACTCCCGGGCGCTGTAAAAGTCGCGCATGGTATTAAAATAAAAACCCGTAACCTCATCCTGGCCGAAGGTTTTTAAGGCTAAAGGGGCGGTTTTCGCCGCTGCTATCTGCTGCTCGTTTAACAGCTTTTTAGCCAAGGCTACCTGGTTGTTGATAACAAAAAAGACCGACTGTTCATTTTCTATCAGTAATTTTACCGCCCCCTGCGCCGTTTTTAACCACAGGGTGATCACTGTGCCGTGGCCGAGATCCTGCGATTGGCGGGTAAGCAGAAAACCATTTTTCACTAATTGATTCATTAAGCTGAGATAAACTGATAAAATAAACCTGGTAATATATACAGCAGTGTAAAACATCTACTACACTTTGAACATCAAAATTGTCATCTTGGCCGGTCAAAGTGAAATAAAATGTACCGCTGCCGCTATTTTCCTTGCCATAGTCAGCTTAAGCAAGTGAAATAACGCGCAAGGCAACGCATGTGTTAGCAGCAACGCTTTGCCAGAAAATTTAAACAACCTTGACCATCAGGAAACCAACGCAGGCATGTTAAGCGACAAGTTAAAGCAAGCAATCAGACAAGCATACAAAGCCATAGGTGAAAACTTGCCTAACTTTAATCCCCGCAAACAGCAAACCTTTCTGATAGCAGAAATTGCCAAAACCCTGGCGGGCGACTACGACAAAGCGCGTAAAATCATTACCATAGAAGCAGGCACCGGCACCGGAAAGTCCCTGGCCTATAGCCTGGGTTCCATTCCGATAGGCCTGTCGAGACAAAAGAAAGTCTGCATCTCCACCGCCACCGTCGCCCTGCAAGAGCAGCTGGTGGATAAAGATCTGCCGTTTTTAAAACAGCATTCCGGGCTAAACTTTAAATTCACTCTGGTCAAAGGGCGCCAGCGTTATGTCTGCCGGCAAAAACTCAGCCATGCGGTAACCACAGACGACCCCCAGGCAGGTTTTACCTTTGCCGAAAAACCCAAAGCCAGCGATATCAAAACCCTGAACAAGATGTTCAAAGCCCTTAATGACGGCAGCTGGTCGGGCGATATCGACTCCTGGCCGGAAAGCGTACATCATAATATCTGGCAGCAGATCCAAAGCGATAAACACAGCTGTTTGCGCCACTTATCCGAGCACACTCATTGTCCGTTCCATAAAGCCCGCGACACCATGGACGAGTCGGATGTGCTGGTCATCAACCACAGCCTGCTGCTGGCCGATTTAGACCTTGGCGGCGGCGTGATCTTACCTTCACCGGAAGACACCTATTATATTATCGACGAGGCCCATCACCTGCCAAAAGTCACCCGGGATTTTGCCAGCGCCAGCGTCACCGTTAAAGGGGCGATCGACTGGCTCGGCAAGCTCAGGGAAACCGGCGATAAAATTGCCAAACTGATCAAGTCGCAACGGGCCATTGCCCCGTCAATCAGCCTGGCGGATGATTGCCAGGATTTGCTGGTAGAGCTGCAAAAAGTACACACTTTTATCGAGAATAACCAAAGCGTTTATTTTCACGCCGAAGGTGTCTACCGCTTTGAAAACGGCATTTTGCCGAAAACCCTGAAAACCTGGTCCGCAGATATCAGTGAACTCAGTAAAAAAGCCCTCGGGCATATCAATAAACTTTATGCTCAGCTGATGGAATCGGTCAAAGACGGCGATACCCAGATGTACCTGGCAGAACCTTTGCTGGCAGAAGCGGGCTTTATGATCTCACGGTTGGAAAATTTCGCCGCCCTATGGCAGATGTTTGATAAAACCGACAGTGAAAAAGGCGCCCCGCTCGCCCGCTGGATTGAAAAATTAGAAGGCAAACGCCAGGACTACCTGCTGTCCGCCTCGCCGATAGAGGTAGGTTTTACTTTAGAAGACAAGCTGTGGAGTCAATGTGAAGGGGCGGTATTATGCTCGGCCACTATCATGGCGCTTAACTCTTTTGATCATTTCCGTTTCCAGGCGGGACTTAAAACCAACGACGGCACCCAATACCAGCAGGTAGGCTCGCCTTTTGACTATATCAACAAAGCCAGATTAGTGATCCCGAAAATGCGCTATGAGCCCAGCGCCGATCAGTTCACCGATGAGGTTATCACGAAATTGCCCGCCCTGCTGAAACAGGGCAATGCCTCCCTGGTCTTGTTTTCTTCCTACTGGCAGATGGACAAAGTCGCCACTGCCCTTAGAGACAAGCATAAGCTTGACATACAAGTGCAGGGAGAGCAGTCGCGCCAGCATATTATCGATTTGCATAAAAAGCGTTGCGATAAAGATCAAACCAGCATTATTTTCGGCACCCAAAGCTTTTCCGAAGGACTGGATTTACCCGGCAAATACCTCACCAATTTGATCATAACCAAACTGCCGTTTTCCGTACCGACTTCGCCGGTAGAAGAAGCACAGGCGGAATACATCACCGCCAAAGGCGGCAACCCCTTTATGTCGATTTCGGTACCGGAAACTTCGAAAAAACTTATCCAGGCCAGCGGCCGCCTGCTGCGCAATGAAAAAGACGAAGGCATTATCACCCTGATGGACCGGCGCGTGGTCAGCAAACGTTACGGCAAGCAGCTGCTCGACTCCCTGCCGCCGTTTAAACGCATCGTTGAATAAACTTTACCTGGTCACGCCTGCTCAGCCATGAGCCCGTGACCTGCCTTTCACCCCGAACATAATAAAGGGGCGGCACTAGTCCCCGCCCCTGCCATAAGGTTAGGATTTCACCACAGCAATCACGGTATTAAATATCGCTTCCCCGATACCACTGCCGCTCGATGAGATCGGACAGACAATAGGCTGTCCCTCCGGTATTTCAATGGCAGCATCGCTATCACAGTTAACTCCTTCTTCAGGCGCCAGAGTCTCTGTGCCCAGCACCACCTGGCGCAGATCGTTAATCGCACCGCTACCGGCCCCGATACCTATTACCTTAATGCCTTTATTCTTTAAGGCTGTGATGGTTTCAGCGAAGGTGGGCCCCGGATAACCTATGATCGGCTCAAGATCCGAATTCGAATCATTCTTGACATGAAAGCTGGCGTCGGTCCACAGGATCATTATCCGGATCGGCTCCAGGCTTGCCACCGGCGAGTTACGGAAAGTAGCCCCTTTCCCGGCAGGAATATTCGCACCGCCATGTCCGGCCACCGTCTGCCCGGCCCCCGTAGCTCCCTGGAACAAGGCCACCAGCTGGCTCTCCCGGATATCGTTGCCGCTGCGGATCCCCAGGGCATTAATACTGTTAATAATGGGCTTGGCACCGCTACCATCTTCGATACTTTGTATATCCAATACCCGGTTATAGGCCCTGTCTGTGCTACCTCCCCAGGGCGTGATCGGATAATCTTCAAACTGGGCCAGACCGATATGGATATTTAAGCCACTGTCATCGAGCTCATCGACTAAAGAAGTCGCCTCTGCGCGAAAAGAAGCCAGGTCATCGCCAAAACTGCCGGAAGTATCAACAACCATAAAGACATCAACCGGCACCAGCAAAAATTCTATCGCCGCCCCTAAGTCCACTATCTTGCCGCTAATGGTATTTACCCCGGCATTTTTTGTTGCCGTTGCCAACAGTATTTTTCTCAGTTGCTCCACTTCAAGCGCACCATCGGTTGCCAGCATAAGTCCGAGCGCCCCCGCCGTAATAGGTGAAGAAAACGAGGTGCCGTCCACACGCCGGTAATCGGCGGCATCTAACGGCGCAGTAAAGTCCGTCGGCGCATAAACCGAGACCCCGGGCGCGGCAATATCGACACCAGCCCCGGTGTTGGTAAAATCTGCTACGCCTGCGGTTTCCGGGTCTGCCAATTCATTCGAAGCCCCCACGGTCAGGACATTGTCGGCATTAATGTTAGCAGGAACAGCATCCGATACTGCCAATGAGCTATTTCCTGCTGCCACAACAAACATCACATCCGGATGGGCACTAAAACGGCGCTGATAGAAGTTTGTCAATGCGTTAAAGTCAAAGTTAGAGACGCCAAAACATTTCCGCTCTGATCTCGCGCTGGCAACCGTTGCCTGTGCCTGAAGCGTTGCGACATGTGCTTGTGTCTGTGCCTCTGTGGTTGCATTCACCTTCAACTTGACCCTGGTAGTGCCTGAACGAAGCACCGTCCCGCCCACTAAGGTTGCCAGGGTTGCTGCCGTACCCGCAGGCGCTCCCGGATTCAGGAAAACAATTACAGTATCAACCGGCAATGCGCTTTTACGCGAAGCGCCAAAACTCATATTGATGACTTTAGCCCCGGCATTTACCATACGTGAGACCAGGGTCTGGTTTTCCATAAAGGAGCCCCCCATTCGCCGGGTATCAAGTTTATAGGGTACACTTGAGCCGTCGGCCGAAGCATCGGTTACCCCGCCGAGCACACCGTTAGTTTCAAACGCACCACCGCTGCCGCCTTTGTTACCGGCCCCTATCACCCCGGCAACAGCTGTACCATGATCTTTGCTGCCGGTGCTGCATTCGGGCTTGGCTGCCCAGCCGACATCGCTACGGGTGGAACCCGGGGTAAAGGCTACACCGCTGAATTCACCATGTCGCTGGAACCCCCGATCGAGCACCCCGACAACCACAGGCGAAAAACTATGCCCGATATCGAATAAAAGATCCCAGGCATCAAAGGCCCTGATTTGTTCATAAGCACTGTTGTTGATTGCCGGTAGGGCTTGTGCATCGTTATTGGCAGCCTCAGGTTCAAGTACCGAGTCTGTGGTGTAATTGCGTATCGCCATGACCACCCTGGGATCTATCAGCAAAGCATCGATAATAAGATCGAGTGCTTCTATGGTTGAGCTTGCCACCCTCAGCTGATACAGGTTTGCCGTCGGCGCAAAACCTACCACTTCTCCCGCCTGGCTTGCTGCCAGGCTTTGTGCTGTTGTTATGTCCTCGCCGTCGATAAGGGATACCAGTACTTCATCAACAGCAAACTCCGCCCCTTCGCTGATGACAAGTTTTTCATCCGGGGTCGGACTGAAGAAAGGTTCAAGATCGGTGCGTACTAAGGCCGTCTCAGACAAAGTTCGCCGCATACTGCCCCGGTAGGCAACAGAAACACGATATTTCAGCACACTCGGGGTTGCCACCAAAACACCAAACTCAGTGGTGAAAACCAAGTCCCCCGCGATGCTGTCGCCGTTACTACCGTCATCAAACATAGTGGCGGCAACCGTCAACCTACCGTCTTCCTGCACCTGTAACAAACGAACACTTGCCGGGATCAAATTATCATCCGGTGCAACCCTGGCCGCAAACCTGACCGTGGTAGGCGTATCAACAAACACCAGCGCCGGTGTGGCAACAACAGATTCGACCCGCTGCACTGCGTAAGATGGAGCTGTGGTTAACACAGCAACACCAAACGCCAGCATGAACTTTACCTTGTGATACCTGAGCCATTTAGAGCGCATCACCACTAATATTAACAAGGCAAGCAGGGTTATAATCAATACCGACGGCTCAGGCACTGGGGTATCTAAAGGGCTAAAGTCAAACTGATCCAGGGTAAAAGACCCGCCGAAGGGGTCCCCTTCAAAAGTCACCCGTGAAATCCCCAGGGCAGAGCTTAGCGACAACAACTCATTAGGCGAAGATCCGGCCTCACCGCTCAGGGCAAGATTATTGAAAAAGCCCGATGTATCGGTATCGAGCAACGAATTGCTCAAGTCAAACGCTGCCGCACTCAACCCCGCGGTATAGGTAAACAACCCCGAGACGCTAAATACCGGCGTATCGAACAAGACCTCAATCAAGCCAAATTCATCGAACACTACCTTGTCTCCGGATACTGGCGGAAACTCGAATTCGTTTAATGAGATGCCTGCGGTCAACACCGTTGCTCCGGAAAAGGTCAGCCCGGGAAACTGGGTGGTCACAGCTTCAAGATCAGAAAGGGTATCAAAGGTTATCGGTATCGCACTTGCTAACGTGCTTGTCGTTAGCATTATCGTTGCGAAAATGGCTCTAATGAGTCTAGTCATGGCAAAACCTCCTTACATTATCAGTTTGCCGACATGTACAGTTTTATAGCGTGTTCTTTTGCGGCGGACAGCCCATATCCCCATCATTTTTTGGTGGTTTTATTCCGCCAGAGCCCGAGAAAATATCGTTGGTTTTCGCCGATTCACGCACGTTAGCAGCAAACGCAAATGAAACAGCGCTCTTCCTCCTTAGTGTTGTCAGAGATGAGCTTAGATAGTGTAGACAAGTATCAGCAGAATATACGTAAATCTTCGTACAAACTTAAACATGCTATGTGCCTTGTTTTCCCATCAGCCTCTTTTACCTCTCAATCAAAGTCCGGCCTAAAGCTGGGAAAGCTCCACCTTGTTTTAGTTGATACTTATCTTTGTATTTAATCTCAAAGCTTGTTTGCACATGATCATGGTCGTTTGTTCCGGAAAATTGCCGATATAATTCACCTTACCCGAATAAGCCACCATGCCCCTCCTTAAAAGTGCAACTTAGAGAGTAAATTACTCACCTGAAAGCGATTAAAATCTCAGAAAATTCGACATAGCAGAACAAGCCTCTGAATTTGCTTATTTTTATGTTTTAAAAATATTTAACTTTGCCGGGAAACATTCAGTGCCGGCAATGGCCTACACGCCAGCATTTAGCAATGGCATAGAAGAAAATGCTATTAAGATAGAGGTTGAGGCAACAACTCGATACCATAACGCCAGAAGCTTGGAGAAGTCTTTGTTTTTATGATAGATTACCTAATTGAAGAGTGATTACTTTAATTGATTTTGTTTTATTTCAGCCTCCACCTTTAACCATAAAGCGCACTGAGTTAACAAGATTTACGGCCCGATAAAGATCCAGGATAATAAATGTCTTCCCGTTTGTTACTTTTTTTTATGCTTTTCCTCATGCCCTTATCTGGCGCAATGGCTACCGAGTGTGCGGCTATCTTCACATCAGATGAATCATTTTCAGTCAACGGCGCTTCAACCATTAACAACACTAATGTCTGTAATAGCGGCAGTTGCGATACCCCGAGCAGTTTTAGTACAACTTCACCGCCTTCCCTATCTGGCCGCCCCAATGATTTTAACACTACCGAGATAAGCAGTGGAGCGACTAAATATAATCACTGGACCCTGCCCGCTGATGGCGAAATTACCTTTAGCGGTGCTGGCACGGCTGTGCTTTATTTTGTCGGGGGACTGACCATACCTGAAGGCACTAAGCTGAATGTCGGCGGGGATCCGGCCAATGTCTTAATTGTTGTTTCAGGGGCTTTAACTATCGCGCAAAATGCGCAAATAAACGGCAATATCTATGTGTCAGGCAGCGCTTCGTTGCATAACAATATCACCTATAACGGGGGGCTTGCGGTTGGCGGCGCTTTATCGGTAAGCGATAACGGTAACTACAATTTTTCTCCTGCCTACGTCAATAATATCGATGCCGCAAACTTTTGCGAACAAACCATCACCCAGGTGCATCATTATGAGATCATCCATAATGACCGGGGCTTAACCTGTAAGACAGAAGAAATCACCATCAGGGCCTGTGACGTTAGCGATTGCACAACACTTAGCAATCAGAATATCACCTTAGATTTTCTTGTTGATAATGTTGTCACTCCCATCAGCTTTTTAGGCAGCACTACGGTTAATTTACAGCATGAAACCCCGGGCACTGTGACCTTATCGCTGGACAACATCACGCCGGGAACAGGTAATGACCTGCTCTGTTCAGCACCCGACTGTCAAATCACCTTTGCCGATGCCGGTTTTGTTTTTTCCGCTATAGACAACCAGGTGGCAGCCGTGCCTTTTTCAGATATCACCCTACAGGCAGTGCGGGCCGGTGATGACGGCAACGGCGGCGTATCCTGTGATCCCAACATAGATTTCAATGATATAACCATAGACATAGGCCTTGCACAGGAAAATATCACCCCTTCGGGCACTTCTGGGCTGGAATTTTTTATCGGAGACGATGACACGGCCTTGCAAAAATATCCCGGTTACAGAGCGGTGTCGCTGAAGTTTCTCAACAGTTATGCCACGCTCAGCAGCCCCAATTACCTCGATGCCGGCGAAATACAGTTACGTGCCAGTTTTAACACTGCTTCCGGCGGAAACATTACCGGCATCAGCAACCGCTTCTGGGTCAGGCCGGATATGCTCAAACTCAGCGCCCAGGCCAATGGCACAGATTTAGATGCCATTTCTGCCACAGCCAGCCCGACCCATAAAGCCGGAAACAGCTTTGACCTAAAAGTCACTGCGGTCAACGCCTCAGGTGATATCACAGAAAACTATTCCCCCGGTCAAATGCAGTTCAAACTGACCAGAACCGCCCCCACCAGCGGTAGCAACGAAGGCAAGTTAACCTATGCAGAGGGTGAGCAGATCACATCCGCACTTAACGCCAGCTTTGAAGATGTTACCTTAAGCAGTTTTACCTCCGGTAGCTCAGGTTATGATCAGGCCAGTTATTCCGAGGTCGGCCTCATTAACCTGGATGTGCAGGACAGCAGCTATGGCAGCAGTGATATGACGGTACCCGCCAGCGCGATAGCTATAGGCCGATTTATTCCCGATCATTTCACCCTGGTGGATAACCCTGCGGAAGTTTCGGGTTGGTGTGGCAGTGGCAGTACCAAGTTCACTTATATGGACCAGCCCCAGCTGCATGTAGACTATGCGCTTGAAGCACGAAATAAAACAGGGGAAATAACAAAAAATTATTTCGACCATGCCGATCCCGATCAGGATTATGCCAGAGCCAGCGTGACCCTGGTGGCAGAAAATAATAACAACGGTGACGGTGAAACTTTCCCGACCAGGATCACGGCTTTTAGCGGCAGCTGGATTGAAGGCAGCTATAAACCCGCAAATACCACAGCGGCTTTCCCAAGGAACAGCACACCTGCCGCCGCGATCGACGGGCCCTTTGAATTGCTGCAATTAGGCTTAACCCTGACAGATGAAGACGGGCCTGTATTAGAGGAACCTTTCGATATGCTGGCAACAGAAGCAGGCCCATGCACCCTGGATGAAGACCCGATCACCGACTGTAATGCTATCCAACTCTCCGGCAGCGCTAAACTGCTTTATGGCCGCTGGTATATCGAAAATAACTTTGGTCCGGAAACCGCCAACTTACCTATGATAATGTCGCTGCAATACTGGAATGGCAGCAGCTTTATCACCAACCTTGACGACAGCTGTACCAGCTACAACGGCGAAACCATTAATAACTACGCCTTTGACAGCAACAACCTTAATCCCGCACTGGACGATGATCCCACCATAGCTGCCACCACAGGCATAGGCACTTTCGTTAACGGCAGCAACAAGCTGTTTCCACTGATGTTAAACGCCCCCGGCGCCTATAATGTCGGCCACACCTATTATATTTACGGCGGCAGCAATAACATCACCCCGGATTGGCTTAAATATGACTGGGACAACGAAGACGGTGATTTTAACGGTCCCTATGACGATAACCCCAGGGGCCTGGCCAGTTTCGGCCAGTATCACGGCAATGACCGTATTCTCTACTGGCGCGAAGTAGAGTAATCCTCCCAGTTACCGGGCTTTGTCCGGTAACCTGCCCCCAACGATTAACTACCCTTTACCGCTTGCGAATGAAATTTCCTGATAAACAATGGAAATTTCAAGATTTATTGGTCTTCCCCTCATTTGCCACCATACTCAAATAAGCTGGTAAGCAAAAACGTCAACTCATTTAAAAACAAAGTTAACATTAGCCATTAAGCTGCAAGGAAGGAAAGAATGTCATTTCGCCTGTTACTCTTTTTTATTCTTTGTTTATTTCCCGTGTTTATTACCCAGGCCACCGACTGCACCGATGTATTTCCCGGACCGCAAACCTTTGCCGTAAAAGGCAGTTTGAGTACTGAAACCGGCGTCACCTGTAACGGTAGTAGCTGCAGCGCCGCCAGCTTTACCGAAGTAACTTTAAAAAGCATCAGTAACGGCGGAGACTTTAATGACAGCACGATCTCAGACGGAGTTACCGATTATAACGGCTGGGGCCTGGGGGACAATTCCACCGTTACCTATAACGGCACCGCTAACGGCACCGCGGTACTCTATTTTAAAGATAGCGATGTCGTGCTCAAAAAAGGCGTTAAAATCAATCAGGGAGGGGATCCCGCCAATGTATTACTGGTGTTCAAGGGCAAACTTAAAATAGAAGAAAATGCCAGGATCAATGCTTTTATTTATGTCAAAGGCAATGAACTCACCATAGAAAAAGACTCAGAGCTCGATGGCGGCATAGCAGCCAAAAAAGATGTCATCCTCAAAGAAAACAGTACCTTTACCTATACGCCATCGGATCTGAACAGTCTCGACTCCCAAGGCTTTTGTGATCAGGCAGCAGTTGCCATAGATCATTATGAAATCACTCACGACGGCAGCGGTTCAGTCTGCGAAGCTGAAACGGTTACCGTTAAAGCCTGTCTCGACGGCGGCTGCTCAAGTTTAAGCACAGATACCGTCACCTTAGACTTTCAGGCCGGCGGTATCACGAAAACCACCACAACCTTTACCGGCAGCACCAGCTTTACTTTCGACCATACCACGGCTGAAGTCCTGGTGCTCTCGGTGGCCAACCCGAGCATCCCCCCGACGAATGCACTCGAATGCGACAGCGGTGGCGGCAGCAGTTGCGATATCAGTTTTTCTTCTACCGGCTGCAGCAACGTCTGCGCGGCCTATTTCCCCAACACGGTACAGGGGCATGATGCCGGCAGTTCAATAACGTTTAAAAATAATGGGCAAGTCTTGGGGGATACCGATAACCTGTTCGCCTTTCCTTCATTAACCGATGAAACCGATGCCAGCCACGATACCTGCGGCAGCACAGATTGCACTATTTCCAACACCACCGCCCCGGCCTTGACCCTGCCGGTCTTTGAAACCACCTCGACCACCACAGATATTGCTTTATCCGCCGGTACCTCCACCATAGGTCCGGGTGGCGATTACGATATGACTGAAATTGATCAGCTAAGTTTAACCAGCAATGCCAATGTGACTTTTTTATCCTCGCCGACCGACTATAAAATTACCACCGGCTTGTTTCACAATAACTCCGTCATTACCCTCAATGCCGGCACCTATTGGTTTGACTTTCTCGAAATATTCAATTCCAGCCAGGTGATAGTCAATGGCCCGGTGATTATTTATGTCAACCAACATTTCGACATCGAAAACAACAGCCTGGTGAATGTCAACGGCGTTGCCCGCAATCTGGTATTTATCGGTTATGAGCAAATCCACTTAAAAAATGATGTACAAGTAAAAGCCGTGCTCTATGGCGCCGGCCAGGATGTGCATATTCAAAATAACGCCGTCCATACCGGGGCAATATCGGCAAACGGCACCCTGGAAATTAAAAACTCCGCATCCGTCAACTATGAAGGTATTGCCGGTTTAACCCTTAACGGACTCTGTGAAGAGATTGCAGATATTCATCATTACCAAATTATCCATAATAATCAGGGGTTAACCTGCGCTGCAGAAGAGATCACCATTAATGCCTGTGAAGTGGCCGACTGCTCGGTGTTAAGTACGCAAAACGTAACTATGGATGTGTACGTCGGCACCAAGAAAATCGCCGACACCCTTACCTTCCAGGGCACCAGCACCTTTGACTTTACTTATGCCATCGCCGAAACCGTCTCCTTTTCGCTGGATAATGTCAGTCCCACTGCCACAGATGGTATCGAGTGCTCTTATACCGGCTGTGAAATCACCTTCACCGATGCCGAATTTTCTTTTTCCGAAATAGCCAACCAGGTAGCGGGAGTAGAGTTTACCGATATTGTTTTAACCGCCACCAAGTCTAAACGTGCCGGCGCCGGATTTTCCTGCATCAGCGACGATACCTTTGTCAATCAAACCGTAACCATAGACCTGGCCCAGGAAAATATTGCCCCGACAGGCACCAGCGGCTTGCTATTTACTTTCGATGCAGACACCACCAGCCTGGCCAAATATCCAAGTTTTACCGCGGTAGATTTGGTATTTGACGGCGATGCTCAAGCCATCATTGCCAAACCTAACTATAAAGATGCCGGGCAAATACGCCTGCAAGCCAGTTATAGCAACGGCAGCACAGATATTACCGGCGCCAGCAACAGTTTCTGGGTCAGGCCCGATGCCCTCAAGTTAAGCGCACAAGCCAATAGTACCAACCTGGATGCCACCACAGTTGACGCAAGCCCCACCCATAAGGCCGGCGCCGATTTTGATTTTAACATCACCGCCGTCAATGCCGACGGCAACACAACCCAGAACTATACCCCCGGACAAATACAATTGATGTTGCAAAGAACCGGCCCCACCTCAGGCAGCAATGAAGGTAATTTTACCTATGCCGCCAGTAACAGTCTGCCAAGTTCCCTGACACCGGCCTTTGTCGATGTCACCTTAACCAGTTTTTCTGCCGGCAACTCCAGCTTTAGCAACGCCAAATATTCAGATGTCGGTTTGCTTAACCTGGATATACAGGATAGCGCCTATGGCGACGGCAGCCTGACGGTACCGGGTGCTGCCCTGGATATCGGGCGTTTTGTCCCCGATCATTTTACCCTATTCAGCTCCCAGGTTTCAGGCTGGTGCGGCGCGGGCGATCCGGATAATTTCGTTTATATGGACCAGAATGAGCTGGAAATCAGCTATCAACTCCAGGCCTTAAACCAGGCGGGAGAAGTCACCAAAAACTACTTTGACCACGCCAGCAGCGCTCAAGATTACGCCAGAGCCGCTATCAGCCTGGTGGCGGAAAATAATAATGACGGCGAGGATTTGGCATCTCGTCTATCCGGATTTTCCAGTAAGTGGGTTGAAGGGGTTTATACCCTGGAAGTCATCAAGGGTACTTTTAGCCGAAGTGCAACCGATCCCGATGGCCCGTTTGAAGCCCTGTTATTTGGCATCAAGGTGGATGACGGCGAAACACCAACACAGATCTCTTCGTTTACCGGGTTGGATATGCGCGTCGACACCGATGACACTTGTACCACTGACATAGACCCGGCCACCGACTGCAACGCCAAACAACTGAGCGGCACGGCAAATATACGCTTTGGCCGCTGGTTTGTGGAAAATAATTTTGGTCCGGAAACCTCAGATCTGCCGATGGTAATGTCGGTGCAATACTGGGACGGCAGCCGTTTTATCACCAATGAAGATGACAGCTGCACCCCTTATAACGGAGAAACCCTTGATAACTATGCCTTTGATAGCACAGGCTTGAACCCGGCTCTGGCCACAAGCCCGAACATCACCACAGGTACCGGGACTTTCATTAACGGCAGCAACAGCCTCACCCCTTTGGTGCTCGCCGCTCCCGGCGCAGAGAATGTCGGCAATACCTATTATATCTACGGCGGCAGCAATGATGTCACCCCGGATTGGTTAAAATATGACTGGGACAGCGACACGAATCATGACAATAACCCCAGAGGCCTGGCCAGCTTCGGCCAGTACCGCGGAAACGACCGTATTCTTTACTGGCGCGAGATTAATTAACCGGCCCCTGAAACTTGCCGTTATCGCCAGGTAATGGCTAGATAATATCCAAAGCCTTTAAATGCGCCCTCGCCAATTCGGGCCGCTTTTGCTGGACCTCGGCAAAGGTCTTGCCTTCAACATGAAAGGCAAAATAAAAAGTGCCGTGATTGTTTTCGACAAAACCGACATACCAGGCAATATATTGCTGCTTGCCTATGGGACCGGTGCCGGTTTTGGCAAAAAGCTGATAACGTGGCCCTTCTTCAACAAACATCAAATCTTTTAACTTACCGATACTCGCCCGGGATAAGGCAAAATCATTATTTTTAAGGGCCCGTAAAAAATACACCTGCTCAATGGCGGATATTTTCAAACTGCCGTTTAGCCAGAAATTGTCTAAACCCGAGCTGATATCCAGATTGCCGTATTGAAACTTTTGCATATAAGCCGCCATCTTTGCCGCGCCGATATCCCCCGCCAGCTGCCGGTAGACAGGCACCACGGAATATTTAAAGGCGCTTTTTAAATCATGTTCTTTCTGCCAGTTTTTTGGCCACCAGGCCTGAAAGGGATATTTTTCCTTATCATAACGCAGTGGCTGATAAATGCTCGCCACCGTGCCGGTTTCCAGCGCTATCATCGAATTGGCAATTTTAAAGGTGGAATAAGGCGACTGGGCTTGTGCCGCCCTGCCCGGGTTAACCTTTAACAGTTCATCATGAACTTTTGTTTCCAAAACTGTGTTGCTCTGACTAAGCAGCACAAAAGTGCACTGGTTTTCAGGGGCATTACAGGGAAGTTCAGCAACGGCTTTCGCCTGGCAGCTGATAGTTGTGGCCATTGTACTGATTGCGGCAACAAAACATAACGGGGCCAATCGGGACTGGGACAAAATAGTTTCCTTTACTTTATTATTTTACTTTAATAGAGAGCTATTATAGAGAGCAGCGATAGCAAACATACAATAAAACCGGGCTTTGCTCTCTCCTCAAAACCCGGCTTTCACTTATTGTCTTCTTTACTTTAAAAATTAACCTTAGGTACTTTATTTAAGAAAAATGTTTTAACTTAGCTATTAACGTATCGTATCCACTTTACAATACCCGGCCTCACCTCCTTACTTTCCTGGTTGTTAATTGACTTGGTCACAGAGATTAGTTTTTCGCAGTTTGCTCTACATTCTGATGTAATTTCACCACCACCCGGCGATCATAAAAACTGACTTCTTTTTTGGCATTGGCCACCACCGGCGCATTTTCACCATGGGCATAGGTTTGAATACGGCGACCGGCAACCCCTTGCGCTACCAGGGCATTTTTAACCGAATCCACCCGGGCAACAGACAAGTTATGGTTCAAGGTTTCATCCCCTTGTAAATCGGTATAACCGGAAAGATCTATCGACAAGGTTGGCGAGCGTTTTAGCAAATTGGCCAAAGCCGCAATTTGCTCCTGATAGTGCGGGGCAATGTCACTGGAGCCGGTAGAAAACTGCAGGCTCATTAGCAGGTTCTCCGCCTGCAGCTGCCCGGTTGCCTGATAGCTTTGCTGCAGCGCCAATAACTCTGCCTGATAGGCCTGCTCTGCCAGTTCAAGCTTACGGTTAAGGGCCATCAGGCTATGCTCCTGCTCCTGCTCTTGCTCCATTAAGGCCAGCTCGAGCTGATCCACTTCTTCGGTGGCATTGATATTTTTGGCAATAAAGGTACCGGCAATACCGGTGACAAAGGCGCCCGCCGGGCCGCCAAATATCGCCCCTAACACCATGCCTGTGCCTAAGCCCACTTCTTCACGTACTTTGGCCGATGCCTGTAATTCATCCTGGGTTTTCATGGCGGCGGCAAAACTGTTTGCGCTCACTACAGGGGCGCAGCTTAAGGCGCCGATAAGCAGCATATTGATCATTTTTCCTTTGCCGCCGGCTTTTTTGTCAAGGTTGCGGTTTGAAGCTGAAAGGTTAGTGTTGTTCATAATGGTATCCCCTTATTCGTTGCAGTCATATTAGTTACATGTGCTCTTTGCTTGATGACTACTATTAAACGCGATAAAAACGGCACTACTCGGACGCAAAAAAGGCAATTTGCCGGGAAAATGTGGCAACAAAATGGCAATTTCAATAAAACAGCGCAGTAACGAAATTTTTTCGTTATAGTGGCCCCATAAGATGCCCCAGCAGTGAAAAAAAGAGAAAGCCATGAGCAAACGTATAGCCATAGTAGAAGATGAAGCGGCCATTCGGGAAAACTATGCCGATGTCCTGCGCACTCAGGGCTATCAGGTACAAACCTATGAAAACCGCGAAACCGCCACCGCGGCCTTTAACTTGCGCCTGCCCCATTTAGTCATTTTAGATATCGGCCTGGAGCAGGAATATGACGGTGGCTTTACCCTGTGCCAGTGGCTGAGAACTTTATCGAAAACCTTACCGATTATTTTCTTAACCGCCCGGGATAACGACTTTGATACCGTCTCCGGCTTGCGCATGGGCGCGGACGACTATTTAACCAAAGACATCAGTTTGCCCCATTTAAGCGCCCGCATTGCCGCCCTGTTCCGCCGACAAGACGCCCTGGATCAACCGACCCAGCAAGAGCACATGTTAGTATCCGGTCCGTTAAGCATCGACAGCCAGCGCATGACGATTGCCTGGCAACAACAAACCGTCGACCTGACCGTGACCGAATTCTGGATGGTCTTCGCCCTGGCCAAGCACCCGGGACATGTCAAAAATCGTCAGCAATTGATGCAGGACTCGAAAATTTACGTCGACGACAGCACCATCACCTCCCATATCAAACGTATCCGTAAAAAGTTTATGCGTATCGACAGCGAGTTTGACTGCATCGAAACCGTCTACGGCATGGGTTATCGCTGGAATGAGCCCCAGCAAACGGGTAAAGAGCAAACAGGCGCGGAAGAGAGTTAATGGCTTTATCATTGCCGATACGTTTTGGCCTGCGCAGTAAACTACTTTTATTATCAACTTTTTTGTTTTCCATCCCCTGGTTCGGTTATCAATATGTCTGGGAAATGGAGAAATATTTACGCTACGGCCAGGAGCAAACCCTGGTGGGCACGGCACGCGCCCTGGCCACCACCTTACACGACCGGCCGAATTTGTTTAACAGCCACGCCAGCTTTTTACCCAGCGTGGAACAAGGCAGGGATTTATACGGCTACCAGTTAAAAAACCCCATCCGCCTCGACGGCCAATACCGCGACTGGCCTAATTTCACCAGCCGCGGCCATGAATACGGTCAAGATCACCTGCTTTATCAGCAAAAAACCAGCCCCTCCGGTGAAGCCTTGACCATGGCATTTAAAACCACCCTGGGCAAATATGATAAATACCTGTACCTGTTTTTTAATGTCACCGACGATAAGGTGGTTTACCGCGACAAAAATATGATCAACCTTAACCGCAATGACCACCTGGAACTGGCGTTTGTTGATCAGGCGGGCAAATTCAGCCGTTATCTGGTCAGCAATAAAAAACCCGGTTGGCTCGATACCTATCGTATTACCGATCTGGACAACAATATTCCCGTGGTCACCCCGCAAATTCAGGGGCAATGGCTGACAACGGACCAGGGATATAACATAGAATTGCGCGTGCCCTTGTCTATGGTCGGCGATAAAATCGCCTTCGCGGTACATGATGTCGACAAAGAGCAAGGTAAGGTCACTCACACCGTCGGCTCTGCCGATCCCCGCTTTGCCAAAACCTTAGGCACGGTTTTAGTACCTTCCCCGGAAATCGAGCGAATTGTACGCAGCATGCGCTATACCAACTCCAGCATCTGGGTGGTGGACCAGCACCACAGGGTTTTAGCCACCGCAGGCGATATCCGCCAGGCCGCCGGGGTCTGGCATAAAAAAAGTGCCGGTAGCGAAGACACCAGTTGGTGGCGGGGCTTAGAGCAAAAATGGCTGATCCCGCTGTACTACATGGTACTGACCCGGCCGCCGAGCGATTTTATCGACCAGCTTTATGATGCCAGTAACCTCACCGGCAAACATATTGTCGGCGCCCTCAAAGGGGCAGCTACTTCGCAATGGCGCCTGACCCAAGATCAGCAGGCGGTGATCTTATCTGCCGCCTACCCGATCTTTATCAACAACCAGGTGCAGGGTGCGGTGATCGTCGAAGAAACCACCAACGGCATACGCACCCTCAGAAACCGGGCGCTGGAGAAATTATTCAGCTCGATTCTGGCCATTATGTTGCTCGGCGCGGTGGCATTTTTCCTGTTTGCCTCACGTATTTCCAGCCGTATCCGCACCTTAAGGAACCAGGCGGAGCAGGCTATCGACGAGCATGGCCGTATCAAACAGGCGTTGCCGCCGTCAAACACCAATGATGAAATCGGCGACCTGTCCCGTAGTTTTACCACAGCAGTAAACCGGCTAAGCCAGTACAACCATTACCTGGAGAACATGTCGTCACGCCTGTCCCATGAGCTGAGAACGCCCATTGCCGTGGTCAGGACCTCATTGGAAAACCTGTCGATGCAAACCATGCCGGAAAGTGCCTCTGCCTATATCGACCGGGCGCAATCGGGGATCACCCGCCTCAACCTGATCTTAACCAATATGAGCGAAGCCACCCGTATCGAGCAGATGCTGCATACCACGGATAAAATGGACTTTGATTTTATCCAGGTATTAAAGGGCTGCGTCCAGGGTTACCAGCAAATCTACCCGAATATCAGCTTTGACTTTACCGTCAGCGAGTCGCTTAAAACGGTTAATTTTCTCGGCTCGCCCGAGCATATTGCCCAGCTGCTGGACAAGGTGGTGGCCAATGCCGTGGAGTTTACCCAAGACAATCAAGTCAAACTTGCCATCAGTGAGGAGAAATCCCAGCTGGTATTAACCATCAGCAATAACGGCGAATTGCTGCCGCAACAGATGCAGGAGCGCTTATTTGATTCTATGGTCTCGGTAAGATCGTCGAAAAGGCAGGAGCAGCCGCATTTAGGCCTCGGCTTATATATCGCCCGGTTAATTTGTGAATTTCATCAGGGTAAGATCAGCGCCAGCAACCATCACGAGCCGGACGGGGTAACCGTCACCATCAGCTTGCCGTTAAGCACTAAAGGTTAGCAATATCGCCATTGCGGCGATGCCGGTAAGCCATGCAATTGTGCGCTTAGAAAATAGAAAGCCTGCCAGCGAATAGAATTAGCTGGCAGGCGTTTGTCATAAAAACATAAAGTTACACTGACAAAGGCAACATAGGTAAGTCGCGGTAGCGTTTACCCGAGGCGGCAAAGATAGCGTTACTCAATGCCGGCGCAAACGGCGCTACCCCGGGTTCACCTAACCCTGTCGGCTTATGATCAGATTCCACCATATGCACGGCAACCTCTGGCATATCTGAAATACGCATCACAGGATAATCGTGGAAATTGGAATTGACGACCGCGCCATCTTTAAAGCTGATTTCCGTACTCAGCGCCAGCGACATGCCCATGACCACGGCCCCTTCCATTTGCGCGGTAGCCCCGTCGACATTAAGGATCTGGCCGCAATCCAAAGCGCAATCCACCTTAAGCACCCGGATATTTTCGCCCTTGACTTCAACACGCACCGCCATAGCGACATAAGAGTTAAAGCTGTAATGCACCGCCAGGCCGATACCCTGCCCCTTGGGCAGTTTATGACGGTTATCCCAGCCGGCTTTTTTCGCTGCCAGCGCCAGTGCCCCTTTAGAGCGGGCCGCCCGCTCTTTTTGCCTGTCGTTGATATTGCTGCTGTCGTCATAAAGCTGATTCAGGAAATCAAAGGTATTTTTACCCGCCTTATCCGCCAGTTCGTCGGCAAAGGTGCCAAAGGCAAAACCGTAAAAAATGGCATAAACCGCACGGTACCAGCCGATACGGGTATGGGCCTTGGCTTCGCCGCTTTCGGCGCGGAAATTTTCGATGGCAAAAGGATGCATGGCGACATCTTCCAGACTGCTCTTGGACGCCCGATCCAGCGAAGGATTAAATAACGAACCGATAGAAGGAAACGCAGCGCGGTGCAGCCAGCCGGTGACCTTGCCGTTTTCATCCAGGGAAGCCTCAATATGCTGGGCGCTGGTGGAATGATAATACCCCGTGCGCATGTCTTCTTCACGCGACCAGATCAGCTGAATCGGCATCTTCATTTTTTGCGAGATCACCGCCGCTTCATGCACATAATCACACTTGAACTTACGGCCGAATGCGCCCCCCGACATAGTAACATGCACGAGAATATCTTTCGGCTCGCGTTTTAAATACTGTGCCAATACCTTCTGGATATCCGCCGGGCTTTGCGTTGCCGCCCACACTTCACAGCTGTTGTCCTGCACCCAGACCACACTGGCATTAGGCTCCATCGGTGAATGGGATAAATGGCCGCCGGTATAGGTAGCACTGACTTTTTGTTTTGCCCTGGCAAAAGCCTGTCCGACATCGCCCCGCTCGTGGGTCACTTGTGCCGGCTTTTCAACATTCGCCACCAGCTGCTGCTTATAGGCCTTAGTGTTGTAAACCTGGTTTTCCCCCAGGTCCCAGCTGATTTTCAGCTTTTTCAGTGCCTGCTGTGCGGTCCAGCTATTATCGGCGACCACGGCAACACCGCCGATAGAACCGTAAGGCACGTCAAAGCGGGGGATTTCCACTACGCCAAGCACCCCTTTCACCTTAAGGGCGTCGGTTTTATCCAGGCTTTTCAGTTTACCGCCGAGCACGGGACAATGAGTAATGGCGGCATATTTCAGCCCGGGCATTTTAGTATCCACGCCATACATACGCTTGCCGACCACGACCTCGTCCTGATCATGTCTTGGCAAGGCATGGCCGATATAGCGAAATTCATCTTTGCTTTTTAATACCGGACTTGAAGGCACCGGCATATTGGCGGCAAGGCTGGCCAGCTCGCCATAACCAAGTTTTTGCTTATTGAGTTTGTTATAAACAAAGTGCGCCTGTGCATAACAGTTATCGGCACTTGTTTTCCATACCTTGGCCGCCGCGCCAATCAGCATGGCTTTGGCCGCTGCACCGGCTTCGCGCATCGGCTGGTACATACGGACAATACTGGCGGAGCCGCCGGTCGCCTGCGGGCCGTATTTATCCTCATCGCCGTCCGCCTGCTCTACGCGCACCCGCGACCAGTCGGCTTCCATCTCATCGGCCACCGCCGATGGCAATGCCGTACTGATCCCCTGCCCCATTTCACAGCGGCCGCAATAAATCAGGGTATCGCCGTTTTCACTTAAATGAATAAAGGCATTGGGATTAAAAGTACTTTCGCTTGCCAGCCCGGCCATTTTTTCAGTTTTACCGCCGGCATAGCCGGGTAAACTGACCCCTAATACCAAGCCGCCACCGGCAACCCCGGCCATTTTCATAAAGCTGCGCCGGCCGGTATTACTGGGTTGACCGCTGCCTGGTATATTGCTGCTTAACTGCCCGCTATTCGCGTTATTATCAAGATCCGTTGCGTTGCTCATATCAGGCATCCTCTTGCATTTCTTGTGCGGCTTCGCCGATGGCTTTTTTAATGCGCTGATATGTACCGCAGCGGCAGATATTGCCCTGCATCGCGGTATCGATTTCTTCTTCGCTGGGGGCAACGTTGACGGCCAATAAACTGGCGGCATTCATGATCTGTCCCGCCTGGCAGTACCCGCACTGGGGTACCTTGTTGTTTAACCAGGCTTTTTGTAGCGGGTGATCGCCATTTTCCGACAGGCCTTCTATGGTGGTAATCTTTTTTCCCGCCAATGTAGCCACCGGCGTGATACAGGAGCGGGTAGCCTGGCCGTCGACATGTACGGTACAGGCGCCGCAAAGTCCGCTGCCGCAACCGAATTTGGTGCCGGTAAACTCCAATTTATCACGCAAAAACCACAGCAAAGGCATATCGCCGTCGACATCTATTTCATGCGCTTGTCCGTTTATTGTTATCAACTCACTCATAAGTTTGTCTTTTTTCTAATTATAGTGGTCAAGATAATAGACGAGTTTTTGGGCAAAAAGCTATAGCTTGCGGCTGATTGACTAATTTTTGCGGTCAATGGTATTTCTCCGGGCTCAGCAATAACCGGAACAAAAATAACTTATTGCTTGTGGTTAACCCTTTGTACGGCGCAGCTGAAACAGCCGGGGTTGGCATTATGGATATGCAGATAGTTGACCTGCTCCCGGGCGAACATAGTCTCAATCGCCGCTTTTAGCTCACGACCCGGTATGACTATGGCGTCTATCATAATATGTTCACTGTTATATGCCCTGAGGGAAAGCAACCTGTGTTGCACCACTTCGGGAATTTCATTGATTGCCGGCAGATGGGTTTGTGCATTTAAGCGAACAAAAACAGGTCCGCTCGCCCGGTATGGCGAATCGACATCATGATGGTTATAGGGTAACACCAGTACCTGCTCACCAACTTTTGCCTCAATTAAAGATACCCGGCACGGATATCCCGGATGCTCATCGACATCAAGCACTTTTGCATGAGCACTTGCCAATGCCTCGGGGGCTAGCGTTAGTACAGACTGAAACGCTTCGATGTCAACCGGGGTGATCTGAAAATCTAGGGTCATAACAACTCCTGAAAATAAAAAATAACAAATAAACAATAGAGCCAGTGTACCGGGACGGTTTTACCGATACTGGCCATTTTCGGCAGTGATATTTATTTAGCAGAAACATCAAGCACTTATTATCCCGAGTTCAGGTTAAATAATTATCCACCTCAATTTAGGATTGATCTTTTAACAAACCAGTTGTACCATCACAACACATGGTACATATGGAACAAGGAGATATAATGGAAATAAGCATAGATATTGACGATCCCGTGCCCTTATTTACCCAGTTGGTCACCCAGATCAAACAGGCGGTAAACCAGGAGAAGCTGGCCCCCGGTGATGCCCTGCCGTCTATCAGGCAACTGGCAAATGATTTGACAATGAACAGTAAAACCGTGGCCAAAGCCTATCGTATATTGGAGCGTGACGGCGTAATTCAAACCCGGGGCTATCGCGGGACCTTTATTCACCCCGAGGCAAAAACCAACAGCACGGTGGATTTAAATGAATGGCTGCATACAACATTAAATGAAACGGTCAGCAAACTGAAAGCCAGCGGCATTACCGATTCTGAGATCAGAATCGCTTTTAGCCGGGTAATGAACAATAACCACAATTAAGGAAAGCAATATGTTGGACAATCTTTTATTTTTCCTGGTCTTTATCAGCCAGATTTTGTTGATTTCGTACTATTTTCCTCAAAAAGTTAAACGGCGCACCCGCTATGTGTTTGATAACTATCCGCCAAAAAACTATCCCAAACTCTACCCTAAGCCCCTTGCCGCTTATGAAAAAGGGCTGCGTAATTTCATGGCGATCAACCATCTGATACTTGTCTTGGGCTTTGTCCTGCTGGCTTTTTACGCCATGTTGTCGGCCGAACACCCGGCCAATAAAAAAGTTGCCGAAGGTTTACCGATATTTTTCGGCCTGTGCCAGTTTGTTCCCTTTTTCCTGATGGAAATATCCGGGTTCAAACAAGTAAAATTAATGAGAGCAGCAAACGTCAGCAGCACACGTAAGGCAGAGCTAAATCCAAGGCACCTGTTTGATTTTGTATCCCCTGTGCTTGTTATCGCCACCATTGTCATCTACCTTGCCTTTATCCTGGTGGAGTTGTTGCTCAAAGAATTTAGCTCCGGTGATACCCTTGTACGAATATCGGCAACCATCCTTTGTAATTTGCTCCTCGGCGGCATTCTTTACTGGAACCTATACGGTAAAAAACTCGACCCTTATCAGAGCTACCAGGACAGGAACAGACAAATAGGCTTCACGATCAGGTCAATGTTTTATATCAGTATTGCCTTAAGTCTTTACCTGATGGCATTAAAAACCATAGCGGTTTTTCATTTAGAGCACCTGGAAGTTATCCTCAACAGCCTGTATTTCCAGCTGATCGGTGCTTTCAGCATCTTCACCACCTTGCGCATACTCGATGTCAGGGACATTAATTTTGATGTTTATAAAAAGCAGGATAGTGCAAGTTAATTAAACGCCCCCGCATGCAAGGCACACATGGCTGCGGAGGCTTTAAAAACAGCGAAAATGAAAACTCTCTTATAAAGCGGTTTTACCCGAATATTGTCTATACTGACAAGACTTTAACAACCAAGAAGCGGATATTGAAAATAAAAATTCATTGAAGCTTCTGCCATTGTTCAACGAACGGTTAAAGAACCGCTATAGGAGTGGGTTGCAATGAAAACTTTATTATCATTATTGCTGATTTCACTTGCCGTGTTGACCGCTTGTGATCTCGGCCCGGGTGCACCGCGGGGTTTTAGTTTACCCGAAGGAAATATTGAGGCCGGTAAAACGGCTTTTCTTAAATACCAGTGCTTATCCTGCCATCAGCTCGAAGGTATCAGTCAGCAAGGTATCACAAATAACCCCGAGCTTAATGTCAAACTCGGCGGGAAAAGCCCGCAAGTAAAAACCTATGCCGAACTGGTCACAGCAGTGATTAACCCTTCCCATAAATTTGCCAAAAGTTATCCGTTATCGGCTATTCAACATGAGGGGAAATCTAAAATGAAGGTTTTTAATGAGGTGATGACAGTACAAGAGCTGATAGACCTGGTGTGGTTTTTACAACCCCATTATGAACTGATCCCCTATCAGCACACCAGCTACCGCATTTATGGCAATTAAGCAGAGAACCAGGTCATATACCCGCCTACGGCAGAGTTGATAATATCCGGTTAAGCCGCCTGAAAACGGCTTAACTCCTGCCATGCTAACAGATAACACAGTTCTCACACAGCATTAAACATTGGTGGCAAAATTCAATAATAATTTTTTCGCAACCTTGTTATTTTTGAGCACGGCCCCTTTATCAAGTCCCTGTTGGAAAATATCAGAAAATCCGGCTAACTCCCCGGGGGAACAGGCCGTTAAATTCCTAAAGCCCATACTCCAGTCGGGAAAGTCTCTTTCGGTAATGCCCTCTTCAAGCAAGGTAACCACACTGTTATTTCTCGGATCTTTTTTTATTGCGCCATAAATTTCATGCACATCTTTTTCTTCTCCCTCTAATAGCTGCATATAAGTTGCGTTGCCATATAAAAGCATGCCGGTAATATTTTGTCTGATATTCCTTGCCCTGGCCTGCTCCAGTAACTCGGTAAGATCCCGCTCCGTCGGCCAGCTGGTTGCCGAACTGATATAAATTAAATGTATCATAGCGCCTTCCCTGTCATTTTTTAATGTTATATCAAAGTACTTTGCAAAGTTATTGTTCTACAAGAATTAAGTTTAGACTTCAAAGAAAACTTGCCCGGGAAAGATAGCAAGACTGATTTTTGACTATCTGGCTTTTTTACCCTGCAATTAACACTTAACACAAGATAAACCTGAGCAAAAAAGACTCAGGCCCGAGGACAGACGCTAAAACTCTGTTACAGAGTTAACGCCCGCTGAATTGACAATAAAGTCAAACAGGCACCGTTTTTCGAAAGAACTTCGCCAATTGCTTCAGGGCAAATTTGATATCTCGCTCGATAACATATTTAACGATAAAATCCGGGAGCCATTTCGGACCGTTACAGCCGATCCGGTATTCAACTAAAGTCGATTCTCCTTGTTTTTTAAAGATAATTTCTCCCTGATGCTCTGAAACCGGCCCGGGGCCAATGATCTGATAACAGATACCTGTAGCCGAAGCCGCAACAATTTCCTCTAAAAATTGCTGCCTTCCTATGGTCACCTGACGGATACAACCTTGACCGCCACTGATCTGCCCGTCATTCTCGGGGTTAACCACGACAACCCCGGCTTTAAAGAAACGTCCCAGCTTTGCATGATCCAAGAGCACCGCCAGCAATTTCTCCGGCGTCGTTAATATTTCCTGATGCAAACAAATCTTTATGCCCTTCCCGATAGCCTTCATCTTCACGTCCTTTATTATCCTCTTTTTTAACTGACTCGCCTGAGCCGGTTTCATCTTAAGCCGTTTTCTAAATAAGCCCGGGGCTGGCACTTTTTCTGTTTGTTAATTAGAATATGCCGCATTCCAACAGCTGCATTTTGTGAAAGAAAACAGGCCGTAACCGCTTAACAAAGCAAATGTATCACAGTAACTGACAGTCCAGGATGAATTTATATCAGGCAAAGCAGTGAATAAAAAGCACTTTAATCCTGTATGAATAACCAGTATCATTCGTGTCTACTATTAGCCGAAGTTGTTAACCTTAGCTATTAAGCTGTACTGCAGGCCTTTACTACGGACCTTTACTACGGACCTTTACTACGGACCTTTACCAACTAAAGAGAAATCATGAGTCAAACAAGCAATATTTTCGATCCGGTTATCGCCAAACGCCGCGGTGATCTTGCCGATAAAAAAGTATGGAGCAACTTAGTCGGTAGCAGCAGCGCGCTGGCCATTTATCATGGTGCGAAAAATGCGGGGTCGCCGGTATTGCTGATCACTTATGATACGCCATCGGCATTACGCCTGGAGCAGGAATTACTGAGCTTAAACACGGATAACGGCTTATCCGTGTGTTTATTCCCCGACTGGGAAACCTTGCCCTATGACAGCTTTTCTCCGCACCAGGATATTATTTCCCAGCGCCTGTCTACCCTCTATCAACTGTCCCGGATTGAACAAGGCATAGTAATAGTGCCGGTTACCACGTTAATGCAGCGACTGGCGCCAAAACAATACCTGGATGCCAATAGCCTGGTCATTAAAAAAGGCGATAAAAAAGATCTGCACCAGCTCAGACAAGAGCTTGAGGCCAGCGGCTACCGCCATGTCGATCAAGTGATGGAACACGGCGAATTTTCCGCCCGCGGCGCCATCCTGGATTTATTTCCCATGGGCAGCACCAGCCCGTTCCGCCTGGACTTTTTTGACGATGAAATAGATGAGATCCGTTTATTTGATCCCGACAGCCAGCGCTCCAGCGATAAAATTGACAACATCAACTTATTGCCCGCCCATGAATTTCCCACCGATCAGGATGGCATCAGTTTATTTCGCAGCCAGTACCGGGAGCTTTTTAGCGGCACCATAGACAAAGAGTCCGTCTACCATAAAGTCAGCGGCGGCATTTTACCTGCCGGCATAGAATATTATCTGCCGTTGTTTTTTCAGCAAACCAATACCCTGTGCGACTATTTATCCGCACAAACCTTAGTGATGCTTTACGGCGATATCGACCAGGCGTTGAACCACCACTGGAATGATATCAAGCATCGCTATGAAGAAAGACGTTACGACAGATCCCGCCCGCTGGTGCCGCCCGAGCAGTTGTTCCTTGGCAGCGATGAGCTTTACCGCGCGTTAAAACCTTTTGATCGCATCAAACTCGATGCCGCCGGCGGACAAACACAGGCCAGTGAAGCAAAAGCCGGTACCGTCAGCTTTGATGTCAAAGCCTTGCCGGATTTAAGCGTGAACCATAAGCTAAAACAGCCATTTGAGTTATTGGATCGGTTTATCGCCGCCAAGGATACCCCGGATAAAATTCTCTTTGTCGCCGAAAGCCAGGGACGCCGGGAAAGTGTACTGGAATTACTGATCCGGGATAATATCAAGCCTCAGCTGGTGGACAGCATAGATGATTTCATTAACAGCGATATCCAGCTGGGCATCACGGTTAATGCGTTAACGACCGGCTTTATTTTTCAAAGCGACGAAAAAAGCCAACACGGCCCAGAGGCAATTGCCCTGATCACCGAAGCGGAATTACTCGGCGACCGGGTCAGGCAGACCCGTCGCCGCAACAAACAACAGGATGTCCAGGCAGATGCCTTGTTTAAAAACCTGGCAGAGCTTTCCATCGGTCAGGCAGTCGTGCATTTTGAACACGGCATCGGCCGCTATATGGGCTTACAAACACTGGAAACCGGCGGCATCACTACAGAGTTTTTGATGCTCAGTTATGCCAACGACGCCAAATTATATGTCCCGGTCGCCTCATTGCACCTCATCAGCCGCTACTCCGGCGCCGAAGGCGACCGCGCACCGCTGCATAAATTAGGCACAGACGCCTGGAGCAAAGCCAAGAAAAAAGCCGCAGAGAAAGTGCGCGATGTTGCGGCAGAATTGCTGGATATTTACGCCAAGCGCGCCAGCAACCAGGGCTATAAATTTAATCGCGATAAAAAGGACTACCAGGCCTTTAGCGACAGTTTCGGCTTTGAAGAAACCTTAGATCAGGAGCAGGCTATTAACGCCGTGATCAGCGATATGCTCCAAGCCAAGGCCATGGACCGCCTGGTGTGCGGCGATGTCGGTTTTGGTAAAACCGAAGTGGCGATGCGTGCCGCCTTTGTTGCCGTCAATGATTCTAAGCAGGTCGCCATTTTGGTGCCGACCACCTTGCTGGCCCAGCAGCATTACGAAAATTTCCGTGATCGTTTTGCCAACTGGCCGGTCACCATAGAAGTCTTGTCCCGTTTTAAATCCGCCAAAGAACAAAACGAGGTGATCTCCCGGGTCGAATCCGGCCAGGTGGATATCTTGATCGGCACCCATAAATTGCTGCAAAACTCCATCACCTATAAAGACTTAGGTTTACTTATCGTCGATGAAGAGCACAGGTTCGGGGTCAAGCAAAAAGAGAAAATCAAACAGCTGCGCAGCAATGTCGATATCCTGACCCTGACCGCCACCCCGATCCCCAGAACCTTAAATATGGCCATGGGCGGCATGCGGGACTTATCCATTATCGCCACGCCGCCGGCAAAACGCCTGGCGGTGAAAACCTTTGTCCGTCAGCGCGATGATGCCCTGATACGCGAATCTGTGCTCAGGGAAATCCTGCGCGGCGGCCAGGTGTATTTCCTGCACAATAATGTCGATACCATAGAAAAAACCGCCGCAGATCTGCAAACCCTGCTGCCGGAGGCAAAAATTGTTATCGCCCACGGACAAATGCGCGAGCGCGAACTTGAGCGCATCATGAGCGATTTTTACCACCAAAGATATAATGTGCTGGTGTGTACCACCATTATCGAAACCGGTATCGATATTCCCAGCGCCAATACCATCATCATGGATCGGGCAGATCACTTAGGCTTGGCGCAACTGCATCAACTCAGGGGCCGGGTTGGCCGCTCCCACCACCAGGCCTATGCCTATTTATTAACCCCGCATGAAAAGCGCATGACCAAGGACGCGAAAAAGCGTCTCGAGGCCATCGCCTCACTCGAAGATCTTGGTGCAGGTTTTACCCTGGCTACCCATGACCTGGAGATCCGCGGCGCCGGTGAATTACTCGGGGAAGATCAAAGCGGCCAGATGAGCCAGATAGGTTTCAGCCTCTATATGGAAATGCTGGATCTGGCGGTGGATGCCTTAAAAGAAGGCAAAGAGCCGACCTTAAACCAGGTCACCTCCTCGCAAACGGAAATCGATTTACGCCTGCCGGCCCTGCTGCCGGATGATTATATTTTTGATGTCAGCATCCGCTTAAGCCTTTATAAGCGCATTGCCAGCTGTAAGAATAAAAACCAACTCGATGAAATCCAGGTGGAGCTGATCGACCGTTTCGGCTTATTGCCCCAGGCCACTAAAAACCTGGTACAAATAGCAAAATTGCGTTTAAAGGCACAAAAAATCGGTATCGCCCGGCTTGAAGCCGGTCCGGCGGGAGGCGCTATCGAATTTACCGATAATACCAAAGTCGATCCTATGTTTATTATCGGTTTGATCCAGCAACAGCCGGCGATTTATAAAATGGAAGGGGCCAATAAACTCAAATTTAAACACCCGAGTGAAGACGCCAAATCTCGTTTTGATCTGGTCACCAATATGATAAATGACCTGGCCAAACACTAAGGTTTATTTATCTTTGGAGGGGATGAAGATTTTTGAGCAGTTTTTTCATATATCAAGGCAGAAAAATGGAGGTGTAGTTATTCTACATGACATTTTTCTAACGCCGCTAGAGGGAAAACGGCCAAAAAAGTCATTCGCGGGCAAAGATAAACAAACCCTAATAATGTAACGACATGCGAAAACGTATTAAATCAGCCATAAATTTTGTTATCATAAATGCTAACAGTGACGTGATAACCGTTGATAAGGGTCAGATAATAAATGAAATTTAACCGGGCTTTAGCCTTGGGCAGCGCTATTTTGATGTCAGCCAGCGCCCTTGCGGCCAGCAAAGGGAGCAATCAGCGCTGGTTTGAAATGGAAGTTATTTTATTTAGCCAGCTTTCAGATAAGGCCTTGTTAAAGGAGCACTTCCCCGATAGCCAGCCACTGCCAAAGTATAAAAAAGTGCTGGATTTGCTGACCCCTTATCTCAACCCGGATATTGCCGCCTTAAAACAGCAACTTGCCACCTGTGGCGATGAACAGTCGGCCCGGGATCTGATCAGTCAGGCGATAACAGACAGCCGCCAGGTCTTCTTTAACCCAAAAACCCTGGAGCAAATTCAGCTGACGGAGTTTGCTGCGCAGCAAACACTTGCCGATGATTTTTCTGATCCGGCTTTTTACAATCCTGATTTAAACACAAATGAAGCTATCTTTAGCCGGAATAATGCTATCAGCGAACCGGGTACTGATGATCCGTCATACCCGGATTTGACCGGCAATGAGCCCGGACTTGAGAGCAATATGGCGCAGCAAGTTGGCGAAACCTTGCCTGAGGCCATCAACACCAAGGAGCCACTCGTTGAAATCCCTGAGCTTGACCCCGGACTCAGCCCGAAGCAAGTTGCACTGGTTGCTTTAGCCGAGCAGGAATTTTCCCCGATCCAGTTTCACTATTCGCCGCAAGCACTTCCCCGCAGCCTTTGCCGGCTTGATGAAGCACTTTTTAACCAGTATCAGCAAGATCATAGCGAATATAGCCTGGACGGTTTTACCGTCACACAAATGCCGCTGCGCATTGACGGTATTGAAGATAAGTCCGCGTCTGCACCCTATTTACTGAGCAAGGACTCGCTGAAATTACGCAGCATAGTCACCCAGCTCAGGCGCAGTAAAAACTTTAAGCCGCTATTACACCTTGGCTGGCGTCAACCCACGGTATCACGGCGCCGCGCTGTGCCGCTGCGCATATTTGCCGGCGACAACCTGCAAGCCCATTACCAGGGCGCCCATCAGTCCTATCTGCAAGACATGGCCAAATCAAGGGAGCAAGAGCAAGTATTGGCTCAGACACTGGCAGGTCAAGGTAACCAGTCTGGCTTAACAACAGATATAACACCTGCACCGCAAGCAGATCCGACGCAGCTGATCGACCAAAGACTGAACCTGCAAATCCGGGATATCCTTGCACAAATCGAGACCCTGGATGAAAGCCTAGCTGCGCTGGAAAATCCAAATAACCCAGGTCAAAACATAACAACCGGTTTACTTAGCGATGCCAGTTTAATTAACGAGCTGAATAAGCCGCAGATGCCGCTGGAGCAAAACATCGAAGATTTCAGCCAGAAGCTGATGCTGGCCAGTGCCCCCGAGCCGCCGGTACAGCCCTGGTTTCTCGACGGCTTCTTTAAGGTGCATGTAAACCACTATTTATATATCACCGCCGATTTTAATATCATGGATACTACATTGGCGCAGCAGGCCACGCAGGCGCTGGCACCACAAGGAAATGATTCACATGAACATACATTGCCCAAAGCCATTAATTTTAAGCAAAACCGGCGGGTGATCAGCGGTGAAATCCATTATTTCGATCACCCTTATATGGGCATGATAGTACAGATCCGCCGTTATAAGCGTCCCGAGCCGCCGACGCCTAAAACACAGGATAACGAATAAACAACGAAGTCGGCGCTACTGCGCGGCTTCATTCACCCGATGAACAAGAGTTGAGAGTTACCATGGACAAACAAGATCAAATACAGGCGGCGGTTTTTCGCCGTTTATTAGCCCACCTGGACAGCCGCAAAGACGTGCAAAATATCGAGTTGATGAATTTAGCCGGTTTTTGCCGCAACTGCTTTTCCAAATGGACCGTGGCCGAAGCAGAAAAACTCGGTGTCGAAATCGATATCGACACCGCCCGCGAGCAAGTTTACGGCATGCCTTACAGCGAATGGAAAGAAAAACACCAGCTGCCGGCAACCCCCGAGCAACTGGCGAAATTTAACGAATTAAATCCGAAATAAATTTTCCTGTCACTGCGGTTATTGGCATGTGTTGAATAACCGCAAATACATACTGCCGACCATTGAGGAGGTCAAGGCCCGCTCAATGATTTTGCAATCAGGGAATATCCGCCACCGAGCCAAGCAAGGTCTCGTCACAGCAAAGCAGATTACGCGCCCGCAAGGCCCCGGTAATAGCATTCATATTTTCGCGGCGCACAGCTTCACTATCCAGCCGGGTTGGCCGGCTATGGGGAGTTTCAATATTGATATATCGGTGATCGCTGCCAAGGCGCACGTACAAGGTGGATAAATCCGTGGCTGACTCGCCTGCCGCCCTGTCCTGCAAGACCACATTAAAATTTTGCCCGCTAAAAGCGGTAAAATCCTCACGGGTGGTGGTCCAGATAACAAAATCCGGATGTTCGGTATCGCCGACATGACAAGCAACGATTTCCGGCATATTGCACCAGCGGAAAATATTGGTGGTGCCCCCTAAGTTTAATAACCGGCTAAAATCCGGCCTTCTGCGGCCCCTGACCACAGGACTGACCGCCTGCAACCGGCTACGCAAATCATCGCGGCTGCCGCTACCGCTTGCCGTTTCCCGCTCAACCCCACCCGTCAGTGAGGCATTTTGCTGCTCGCTTAAGGCTGCGCCGCGAAAGGCGTCGGTATCGCTGCTGCGGTTATTATGCAGCGCAATGGTCGGCAGGGAAAAGTTTTTTGAGCATTGCTTCATGGTCAGGAAAAACTGAATTTGCATCGCCCGGCGATCATTATGACTTGCTTCATACAAACGGCAGGCGGCTTCGTTGCTGGTGCATTCTGTCTGGACCGACTCGGGAAATAACTCATTGGGATCGGTAGCACCTTGCCCGGGCACGCTGATCTCCCGGCTGCGCAACGTGCCCCGGTCGATAATCGCGAGGTTATAACGACAGGCCCGGTGCAGGTCTTCTACCGCGCGGCGGGCATTGCGTTCATCATTATGAATAAAAACCATGCAGGCACATGGCCGTCCGGCTATTGAGCGGCGCATTTCCAACCTGCGCCGCCTGTGGCGCTGCCGCCGCTCAGCTGGCGGAGCAACCACGGCGCCCCCGCTTACCAGAGCAAGCATATGGTTTGCCCGATCCAGGTGACTTTGCTGCTCAGGGGTAATATCCCCCGGGGCTGAATTTAACCGGGTTTGTATCAGACTAAGGATGGCTGCGCCGTCTTGCTGACTGCCGATCAGGGAAATAGTGCGGTTAACCTGATCTGTCATAAAGGCAAGTGCCAGGGCAAAACCATCAGCGGCATTGACCCGGGCAAATACCGCTTCAATAAAAGGCCGTAATGCCTGAACATTTCTCTCGGCCCGGGCGCTAAGATTGCTGCCCCGCCGCTGCGCCGTTGCATTGCGGCTTAAAAAGGCATCCACCTCCGCTGTCAGCATCACGGCAGAGGGGACAGTATTGCTCACGGTGCGACTGTCAAGCAAAGCAATTAACTCCTGATCAAAAGTCGCGGCAAGCCGCCGGATTGCGCCCGGGTTTACCGTCGCCACCCCATTTGTTTCATCAATTTGCACCGGCAGAGGTAAGCGTAAGCCGACTTGCCAGGCCGGCATATCCGGCAGGGACAAATAGCTGTGGTTATACACCAGCAAAGCTTTTGCCAGGGTTTCTTCGTCAATTATCTCAAGGGGTAAAGGGGACGTTTCCCCCGGCGGGGTAAAAGGCGTGGCACTGGTCCACAAAGGTAATAATGCCCGGCTAAGTAATCTGGGCGTCATATTGGCGGCAATGATCACATTCAAGCGGCTTGCTCTTCGATGGCGTCTACCACCGGCAATGGATACCGGGCCAACTTGTGTGTCAGTGACGTTTACCGGCAAGAACTGTAACCCCGAGCCCGTCCGGGTGCCTTGGGCCATCACCGCAGCTGTTTCCCCGGTATTGCGCTGAATAATCCCGGCAGCGGGTGACGAGCCTGTTTTTCTTGGTGTTGTCCCTTGTTGTGTCGTTTTCTGCCCTGTTTGTTGCAGAGCAATATGCGGCGACGGCGCCTGTGTGACGGGGGCGTGGAGGATTTCACGGATCCTGGCATTTCTCTTACCATAAGCCAAGGGATAAAACGAGGCAGAACGCCCTGCTGTTACCTTCCTCGATTTAGCCTGTGCTGTCCGATAAAGACTTTGCATCTGCACTCCTTTGCCTGCGCTTTGACCCGTCTTTAATTTTAGGGCAGAGAGTGAAATTTTCGAGGCCGGACAAATAAGATATCCAAAGAACTTTCCCGGTTAATGACAGGGAAGTGACATTTCTATATCGCCGTTATTGACGGCAAGCTCTGCCATCACAATGTCCATACGCGGCTTTCCCGAACACAAACGTCTGCTTATTTGCTCAAGCTCTGCACTGCTTTTTTTATGCCGGGTAGCCAGCAACAATAATAAAGCCTGTACCCGCTTGCGATATTCGGCATTTAACACCGCCTCATCGGCTAAATAGCCATAACCGGGTAAAGCAATGCGCTTGCCTATCGCTTCTATCGCCTGATGCCTGTTTCCCTGATGATCCAACCACTGTAAAACCCCATGATACGCCTTATACAAGTCGGCATTATCTGTTGAGCCCAAAAACAGTAAAGTTTCCAGCGCTTCATTAAAACGAAGCTCATTCGATTTGGCCATCGCCAGCTATCCGTAATAAAAAAGAATAATTAAAAGTTATAAAAGATGTGCCCTCATCGCCAAACAGTAAATATTCAACGGTACAGTTACGCCTGCCAACGGTACCCGGGTTACACTTGGTTACCTATGTAGCTTAAATGTACTGAAAAAGGCATGCAGCCCGCTGAAGGTTTACATATTACTTAAGGGGTTTTTTACTACGGGGCCGGCCACGATTACCAGCAAGGAAGTTATCAATGAACAATGAGGCTGTCGCGAAATAAAAATGCCGGGAATAAAGCACCTCTAGATGACGCTGCGGCCGCTTATTATTCACCGTAACTGGTTTCCTTGGTATTGACGGCTACGTCTTTCGAGCATAACAGCCGGCCAACACTCAGCCTCCCCAAAATGGTATTTAAGCGTAACCAGCGGTTGATTTTCAACCTGCTTTTTATGTAAAAAATCGTGACTTTTTCAAAAAATCCAGAGCTGATGTCCGACACTTCCCGGTAGCCAAGGGATTTAAGCGTATGCCCTATGGCCCCGGTCAGCAGCTTTATTTCTTCATCGCTAAGCAGCTCTTTCCACCGCCCTACAGCCGTATTGATCAGCCCGCCTTTAGCCGATTCCTGCGCCGACATCACTTCAGAGTTCGCCGTTTTGAGCGAACCAAACCTGACATTCTGCAACTGCTGCTCGTTAAAGTTGATCCCTATAAAGCTACTGAGGCGGCTAAGCGTCTTATCCGGCTCGTTGACCAAGGTTTCATAATGTAGTTCCATATACTGATCCGGGTAACGTTTACCGCTCTTGCGTCCCTGCACCACCGCCTCTTGCCAATTAAGGGCTGCATAAAGCAGGCATCGAGTTTTATCCGTTGATTTACAGCCATGCCAGCCCAGCTTTCTGATGGAAAGTGCGGCATCACGGCCGTCACGGATAACATGAACTATTTTTGCCTCCGGGAAAGTTGTTATGATTTCATCTATATGGAAAACATTCGACGGCGTGCTGTCTACCCAATGCTCAAGCCCTTGCTTGATGGCGATCTGATCCATAAATTTCTTTAAAAAACAGGCATAACTTTGACGATCTTTTTTCGTGATCATTTGCACAAATTTTTCTTTGGCAATATTTGCCCGTTCAAAATTAACCGAATTCAGCCAATCCTGAAGAAAGCGCTGGTAGTTTTTTGTATCGGATAAATGGCCATAAACAGGCGCACATTTATCCATAAGATGAGTTTCTGACTGATACAGGGCAAATTTCTTAGTGGAAAAAAACACCGAATTTAATAATGTCGTCCCTGATCTGGGTGAGCCTAAAATAAAAACAGGTCTGATTTTTGTCATAATAACTTCTTCTATGAAAATGCCGAACGATTAACCTGACATCCGCTGTTTTAGCACGAATAAGCAAAAACCTCTTGAACATCAAAGTAAACATGCTCCCGGATGTAATGAACGAATGCTCTAGCGATGGCACCGGACACCTGGCAGCCATTTATTGACTGCTTAGTTAAATTATAGTCAATAACAGCGATGCAAAAGATGAATGCAATACAGCGGGTTACAGAAACCGTTTGAATGAGGTGAAATAACGGCAGAGGTAAGCCTGATATTGCCACTCAAGGCAAAGCCGTTGGCTAGCGGTTATATTGACACTTGTTTTTTACGGCCCAGTTAAGCGCACTGCTCAACCTGTCATTGCCCCAAAACAGTTCTTCACCGACAAAAAATGAAGGGGCGCCAAAAACTCCCTTTTGACAGGCTTGTTCTGTCTGCTCCCGCAACCGGGCTTTTGCAGCCGGCGCATTCGCTGCTTTTAATATCCCTGCACTATCCTCGCCGACAGCCTCCAGACAAGAGGCAATCACCCGGGAAGAAGAAATATCGAGATCATCGGCGAAGTTTGCCGTATAAGCCGCCCGGATAAAATCCGCAAGCCAGGGAGCATCTTCAAACAGACAAGCTACACGTGCCGCCAGCAGGCCGTTGCGGGGAAACTGGCTCGGCCGGATAAAAGCAAGGTCTAGCTCGTCACACAGGCGCTCGAGGTCTCGCCACATATAAGCACCTTTTGCCGGGTACAGGTTAAAAGGTGAGTCCTGCCATCCCTGCCGGTTAAAGATCGCCCCCAATAAAAACGGCCGCCAGGATATTTCAAGACTTTCTCTTTTGGCCAAAGTTTCGATTCGCATCGCCGCCGGATAAGAATAGCTGCTGGCAAAATCAAACCAGAATTCTATCTTCATCTTCCCTCCAAAAAAGACCGCGACTTTAGCTCAATGATACCACAAGCTGGTGCAGCGTATGTCCAATTTGCCGTCCAGGGAAACACCACAGACACCCACTTTAGTTTCAGCCAAAGTAAAGTCTGGGGTATCTCTTTTTGGGATATATCCATGTATGAACAACAATGCAGCGGTAATATCGTTGCCAATAACCCCAGGGGCTGCGGACAACAGGTCAGTAAGGTGTTAAAAGACAGGAATTGATATTTCCACCGACCGCTGTGCTTTGTGCCCTTCCACACCACTGAATGAGGTTCCCGAGCAGGCTCCCCCTAGCCTGCTGGCACTTGTTCTGCTAGCTTTGGGCTTAAGAAGACATAACAAACAGTAAACTTACACTGCCAACAAGGTTTGCTTAGAACCTTGTCTATGGAGCCAGTAACCCGGGAGCATATGAAAACTGACTCCGCTAGCCCCCTCAACGCGGTAAAACTAACGTCATAAACAAACTATGGGGGTCAAGGCGGTAATCACCAAAAGGCGGACATTCACCGAAGCCAAATTTTTGATATAACCTGCGGGCAGGTGCAAAAGCCGCCATAGAGCCGGTTTCCAGGCTCAGGCGCTGATAATGCCTTTTTACCGCTTCGTTGATAATAAATTCCACCATAAAAGAGGCAACCCCTTTACCCCTTTGCCGCTGGCAGGTATGCATAGATTTAATTTCGCCATGACCCGGGGCGATTGCTTTTAATGCCCCGCAGCCAAGTAAAATATCCTGCTGCCAGACGGTCCAAAAAGTCACCTCAGGTGCACGCAAACCGTCAAGGTCCAGGGCAAAAACACTTTCAGGCGGCGAATGCAAAGCGCTGGTTTGCAAATGCCGGGTTAACAAGTCTTGTGCTTCTTCCCCGATTAAATCATCACGCCTGATTTCCATATAACCCCTTAATTACTGCTTCATGGCCGCAGCCAACATCTCAACAAAAAACTTATTGCCTGACAACCGCCACCAGATACTCACATGGCCGCTGGCTGTCATTACGAAACACATGCCCGCTGGGTTCTCCCAGGGTAAAACTGTCTCCCGGATGTAAGTGATGCAGTGCTTCTCCTTCAACAAAGCTCAAACAGCCCTGCAATATCCAGATAACTTGCCGTAAAAACACCACGGAAGCCGCAGGAAAAGCAACCTCTGCCCCGGGAGGTAACTCTATTTTGGTTAATTCCAGCGGACTGTCCATGGCCAGGGAGATCTGGGTACGGATATAACCGCTTTGCGGGTCTTGCCAGACAGCTTGTTGATGCTGGCGCAACAAACGTTGTTGCTGCTGCTCGGCACGGGCGAGCAAAGTTGACAGAGACAGCTGAAAAGCCCCGCACAACCGTCCCAACAAAGCCGCGGTGGGGCTGGTTTCCTGACGCTCTATTTTACTGATCATGGCTTTGGAAACATCAGAGCGTTTTGCCAGCTCTGCCAGAGACCAGCCACGACTTTCCCGCTCATATTTAATTCTCAAGGCAATATCTTTGCTCGGATCTTGCTGCAACGCTTTTTCCCCTTGACGGTCAGACAATCCATGCGGTTATCATAAGCATAACCCCAACCAAAGTCCACTATATCAGACAAAGTAACACCATATTGGATAAAGGGGCGCCATCATACTTAATCCGACTCAGGGCCTGGCAGTCAAAGGCTATTTTTATTGATTTTTATCAACTTTTTAGAATTATTTGCCATAATTAATAAGGTGTAGCCCCCTGTCTCAGGTATAGTGGTGTTATATCTTTTGCGCCGGTTAGCACTATGGCAATAAAGTGACTCAATTTATCGCGAGCAATGAATCATCATCAAAAGCGGATGTTCTTGCTTATAAATAAGCCGTTCACTTTTACACCCAGTCCATAGCAAGTCTCACGATACACCTAATTACAAGGAATGTAGCAAATGTTTAAAGTGATGATTGTCGACGACTCAGAAATCTGCCTTAAAACAGTACACAACCTGCTGAACAAACAACTCGACTTTCCCGTCAGTTTTTCAACCTTTTTAAGTGGCAGAGAAGCTAAAGAGCGTTTTATCTTTATCCAGCCTGATTTAGTGATCACCGATATTTATATGCCTGAATTCAATGGATTCGAGTTAATCACTTATATCAAGGAACTGACTAAAACGCCGATATTAGCCCTGTCTTCCGGCATTTTTGCCTGCGGTAACGGCCGGGGAGGAGAAAGGGGCAGCGCCGAATCAGCCCTGGAACAGGCAATAGAAAAAGGCGCCGACTACACTTTATGTAAGGCGGATATGACCAATGGGCTTACTCCCCTGGTCAACAAAATTTATCAGCAAAGTTTAGTGCTCAACTGATACTAAGATTGAGACAGCGACACATACGTTAGTGCTCCCGGCTCAAAAGTTGTCGCCGTGAGTATCCATCAACAACAAAGATTATTCAACCAAATCCTGGGATGGCTCTTTCGGCTTTTTTCGGGACTGAGCCGCTAACGTACCGGTTTCCATCTGGCTATAGAGGCGTAAAAACGTCGGCACTACCTTACTCGCCATTTTCGTCTCTGAGTTGGTCAAAAAAACCAAGCCCATTTGCAATGCTTCATGAAACACCATCTCCGTGCGGGTGCCTTCGACCCAGCCGCCGTGATGCACAAAACTTTCCCTGCCATTATAGTCAAAGACGCGCCAGCCCAGTCCATAATAGGTTTTCCCCAGATTTTGCCAGTCTCTCTTACGGTAATGTCCCTGAGCAGCGCTGGTTTTGATCTGTTTACCGTGCATTTCATCTAAAATCTCATCGTTTAGTACCGCCGGATATTTGCCCAGTTGTGCCATCAGCCAGTACTTCATATCACGAATACTGGCATTAATACCGGCCGCAGGCGCTACCCGGTAATAGTTGCTGTTCACCTTTGCCGGTGTCCATTTTTTCGTTGGCCGATGCCATTTATGGGGCTGGGCACGATTTTTATTGCCGACAAATGCCGTTAAGCCATAGGAGGCATTTTTCATGGCCAGCGGTTTAAACAGGTTGGTATCGACCACCTGCTCAAAGCTGTTGTTACTGATCGCTTCGACCACATTCCCTGCCAGGCTATAGACAACATTTTGGTAGCCGTAACAAGTGCCGGGGGCGCAGATAAAAGGCACCTGGTCCATTTTCTTTAATATTTTCTTATAGCTGACCCTGTCCTCTATCAAATTGGTATAGGCATGCGGCATCAAACCGCTGCTATGGGATAACAGGTGACGTAGCGTTAACGCGCTGGCATAGTCCGGTTGCTTAAAGCTCAGGTGATCGACATAGTCGCTTAGTTTGCTGTCCCAGGAAACCTTGCCTTGCGCCACTAACGTGCCGACCGCGGCAGAGGTAAAGGTTTTTGAAACCGAAGCCAGGCGGAACACGGTATCAAGATCCACCTTTTCCGGAGAACTGACATTGGTCACCCCATAACCTTTAAGCAACTGCGCTTCGCCGCCAAGCACAACGGCAACGGCAAACCCCGGGGTTTTTGGCGCCACCTCCGCCAATAAAAAGTTTTCAAAAGCCTGCAGGAGTGCTTGCTGGTCAAGCGACAAAGTCGAGGGCAAGGCTTGCTCCGATACCACAGGAGCCCCCGCCTGTTCGGCATATGACAAAGGCGCGGCAAGCAGAAAAAAGCCGCATAATAAAAAAGATCTCAAAAAGAAGCCCTATACATTCAAATGACTAAATTTTTTATTATACATAACAGCTTGATACATGGCAGCCCGATGTTGCCTGTGCCGGAGTTTTTTTAAGGGCAATAAAAAAGTCCGCCTGGCGTCAGCGGACTTTATTAACGGCTCTGTTATAAAGAAGAGCTTTTAAAAAAAGCCTAAGGGTTTGACATCATAGCTGACCAGTAAGTTTTTGGTTTGCTGGTAATGCTCAAGCGCCATCTTATGGGTTTCCCGGCCGACACCGGACTTTTTATAACCGCCAAAAGCCGCATGGGCCGGATACATATGATAACAATTGGTCCAAACCCTGCCCGCCTCTATCTGTCTGCCCATACGGTAGGCACAATTCATATCCCGGGTCCAGACACCTGCCCCTAAGCCAAACTCACTGCTGTTGGCCATCGCTAAGGCCTCGGCTTCATCTTTGAAGGTGGTCAGGGAGATCACCGGGCCGAAAATTTCTTCCTGGAAAACCCGCATATCATTTGTCCCCTTAAGCAGGGTCGGTTCAATATAATATCCGCCCGAGAGCTCGGTCGAGACTTGCGCTACCTCGCCGCCCATCAAGATCTCAGCCCCTTCATCCCGGCCGATTTTCACATAACTTAAGATCTTATCAAACTGCTCTTGTGAGGCCTGTGCCCCCACCATGGTTTCGGTATCAAGCGGATTGCCGCGGGTGATCGCCTTGGTGCGTTCAATGACTTTTTCCACAAAACGCTCATAAATGTTCTCATGGACAAATAACCGTGACGGACAAGTACACACCTCTCCCTGGTTAAAATACGCCAATACCGCCCCTTCAATACATTTGTTAAGATAATCGTCTTCATGATCTAAGACATCTTCAAAAAAGATATTCGGGGATTTTCCCCCCAGCTCAACCGTTGACGGGATAATATTTTCCGCGGCGCATTTTAAAATATGGGAACCCACCGGAGTTGAGCCGGTAAAGGCGATTTTTGCGATGCGTTTACTCGATGCCAGCGCCTGCCCCGCTTCCGCGCCAAAGCCGTTAACAATGTTGAGCACCCCGGGCGGGATAAGATCGCCGATTAATTCCATTAACACCAAAATAGACGCCGGGGTCTGTTCTGCCGGTTTCAGCACGACACAGTTTCCCGCGGCCAGTGCCGGCGCCAGCTTCCACGCCGCCATCAGCAAAGGAAAGTTCCAGGGAATGATCTGTCCGACCACCCCTAAAGGTTCATGGAAGTGATAAGAAACCGTATGTTCATCGATTTCTCCCAAACTGCCTTCCTGGGCGCGTAAACAACCGGCGAAATACCGGAAATGGTCCACCGCCAGCGGGATATCGGCGGCAAGGGTTTCCCGAACCGCCTTACCGTTGTCCCAGGTTTCTGCTACCGCAAGCAACTCCAGGTTATTTTCGATGCGATCGGCAATTTTTAACAAGATATTCGAGCGCTCGGTCACCGAGGTTTTGCCCCAGCTGGCCTTAACTTTATGGGCGGCATCTAAGGCTAATTCGATATCCTGATGATCTGAACGTGGAATTTGGCAAAAAACCTGGCCGTTGACCGGACTGATATTTTCAAAATACTGGCCGTTAAAGGGCTCAAGCCACTGGCCGCCGATATAGTTTTGATAGCGCTCTTTAAAATGAAATAATGCGCCGTCTGTTCCGGGTGGTGAATAAATCATCAAGCTTTCCTCTTTTTGTTCGCTAACGAATGTTGCTTTTATCGCCTGTGACTATTACCTTATGCTTAAAGCCAGCAGGCAACTATACCCAAAGTGCGAATAACTTGACTGTCAGTCCAATACTGCCAGGACAATACTTTCATATCGATAATAATAAAAACGATAAATTTATGATCACTGAAAAATGTAAAGCCAATCCCCAGGTTCTGGTTGAAAATAAAATTACCTTTGCCGGTCCGCAGTCCGAGCTCAGTATTTATGACACTTATGAAGCAGCCACCCGGGTACCGTTAAAGTCAGATCAATTATTGTTCTGCGCTATGGTCAGCGGCAAAAAAATCATGCACAGCGATGACGGGGCATTTCAGCGGCCATTTTTACCCCATGAATCTTTTGTGATGACGCCGGACAGCGCGGTAGAAATCGACTTCCCCGGGGCCCGGCTCGATCGCCCCACCCGCTGTCTGGCAATAGAAATATCAAAGGAAAGGATCAGCGAAATAGCCGGACAGTTGGATAGAACCTGCCCCAAAGTCCGGGGTCTGGAGCCCTGGCATTATCGCCATGACTTAATCCACCTGCACCACAGCAGCCAGACCCAGGCCCTGTTAGAGAGAATGCTGGGGATCTACAGTGAAAATCATCCGGATCGCAGCTATATGATAGATTTGGCGGTATCTGAGCTCACTATACGTTTGCTGCGGGAACAAAGCCGGGAACTGCTGCTCTCCTTTGCCAGCAGCGAACCCGACTTTAACGGCATCAATGCCGTGATCCAGCATATCACCACACATTTAACCGAAGAGCTCGATATTGATGCCTTATCCCGGATTGCCTGCATGAGCCGCAGTAAGTTTTTCAGCGAGTTTAAAAACCACCTGGGTTGCAGCCCGGTAGCCTTCCAGCAGCAAACCAGGATCCGCCAGGCAGCCAATTTGATTAAAAGCGGTAAGCAAATTACCAAGGTCTGTTTCGAGCTGGGGTTTGGCAACGCCAGCCATTTTAGCCGGCGCTTTAAACAGTATTTTGGCCTCAGTCCGCGCCAATACCGAAGCCGGCATGTTAACTTATAAGCAAGCAGCCGACTCAGGCATGTTAACTTTTAGAATATGAGGAAGCTTCAGGGAAGTTCTAAATTTTAACGTAAATATCAACAGGCTTTCGTCTGTCCTGTTTTTCCCTGGAATCTAGCCAGCGCCCCCGGGTGATATTCTTAAGACGCCGTTCGCTGCCGCTGCGACGCTCTTCAAACGGCTCATGGGGAGAAGTTTCTGGCTCGGCATCAGGACTTTCAGGTTCAGCTTGTTGACGGCTTTCCTGCCCAGGTTTTTCATCCGAGACAAGCAAGGAATTTTTTTGTTTTTTATCTTTATGGGAATGCTCAGACTTTACCGCGCGCTGAGATGGCAACAGTTGTGCAATATAATTCATACAAGCCTCCCTCAAAATCCGGTAAATGTCAGAAATGTCTCCCGCTGTTCAATTAATCGGCAAAAAAAGAAAAAAGTTTAATGATTTCTTTACCCGTCCGGTAAAGGCAGAACAAAAATATAAAAGCAGGCGGGATAACAACTGACATCACTTAGCCCTGGCTGGCATATTATTTAGACAACAGATATGCTACTACAGCCACTAAAACACAGGAGTTACTATGCGCAGCGATGAAATAGATTATCAAATTATCGGTCATGCCATGCAAATGGTGGAAATCGAATTGGATCAGGATGAAACCGTTATCGCTGAAGCCGGCGCCATGAACTATATGGAAGACGGTATTGACTTTGAAACTAAAATGGGTGACGGCTCGGATGTTAATCAAGGCTTTATGGGGAAATTATTTTCTGCCGGCAAGCGCATGATCACCGGAGAGTCGTTATTTATGACCCATTTTAGCAACCGGGTTAAGGGAAAAAGATGCGTCGCTTTCGCAGCCCCTTTTCCGGGTTCGATAATACCGGTAAATTTAGCCGAGGTCGGCAATGAAATCACCTGTCAGAAAGATGCTTTTTTATGCGCCGCCTTAGGCACTAAGATCGATATCGCCTTTAACCGCCGACTCGGCAGCGGCTTTTTTGGTGGCGAAGGTTTTATTCTGGAAAGATTACAGGGAGATGGCCTGGCATTTTTACACGCCGGCGGCACCGTCATTGAAAAGAAACTCAACGGCGAAACCCTGCGCCTGGATACCGGCTGTTTAGTCGCCTTTAGCCAGGGCATAGATTACGACATCGAAATGACCCGGGGTTTAAAAAGCATGTTTTTTGGCGGTGAAGGCCTGTTTATGGCAACCTTAAGCGGCCACGGCAGCGTCTGGATCCAAAGCCTGCCCTTTTCCCGCCTGGCTGACAGGATCCTTGAGCATGCCCCCAGTATCGGCGGCAGCAACAAGGGAGAGTAAGCCCCCGGAGCAAGAGCTAAAGCGGTTCGTTATCCGGTTGCATAATATCCAGCAATTGTGCAACCTGCTCGGGAGCCAGGGTAATACTGCTCTCTTCCTCCCGTTTCACCCCGGCTAACAAGGGGGTAAGCAGCTCAACCAGCTCCTGGTTCATTTGCTCCGACCCGGTATATTTATCTACCAACTGGTTCAAGAGATTAGCCAGGTCTTTCATATGATCTTTATCCCTGAGGATAATCGGCGGCACCTCTTCTCCTTTGATCCTGTCCTTAATAGACATTTCTATTTTATGCAGCGGGCCCGCCACCCGGTGACTGAAATAGATACCGACAAACACCAGGCAAGTAAAAATCAAGCCCAACATCATCACCAGCCAGGGAAATGACAACATCAGCATGTCGAGAATATTGGTGGGGATATAAGTGCGTTGCTTTGAGAAAGCCCCTGCCAGCAAAGGCAATAAGGTCAGGCTGCCGACCCCGATCAACACACTGATCACCGCCATCAGTCCCGAAAATATCCCTATCCTGTTTTGATAGCCGGGGTTAATTAATATCAATCTTCTTTGATTCTTGACCATATTGGACACCTAAGGTTAACTGTCAAAAAACTCACTCTTCATCTTCCACTGCTACGATCATTTCTTCACCATCTTCCTCTTCAAATTCATACAAGCTGATCAGATAGGCGATAATGGCATTGATATCCGCCTGGGACGGCGGTGAATTATCGGTATATAACCTGTGCCGCCAGGCAGGCATTACCATGGCCGGCGGCTGTCCCTTACTGCCGGGCCTCGCCCCGGTGAGGATCAATTTACGAATGCTTTTATACTGGCCTAAAATACTGTCAAAATGCTCAAGCGGTACCTCCAGCTCCTCATCATCAAGGCTGATGCCCCGGTTTAAAATAGAGATCACCATATCCACTTCTTCCGGTTCGAACAATTCCATGTTTTCCGCCAGATCTTCCAGCGAAGGCACATACCCCCCGGAGGCATTTTTATTGGCCACCCCTCCTATGCCGGCAGGCCCGTGACAGGAAACACAGCCCGAACGCTCGTATAGCCATTTGCCGCGCTCGGTGATATCGGGAAAGTCCGGAACCGTTGATGATATCCAGGGACCAAGATCGCTCATGGAATGATCACTGATAGGATTGTCCCTGAGCCAATTAATATAAGCAATAATCGCCTCTAAATCCCCGTCCCGCAAAACATTTTCAAAGGCCGGCATTTGAATGGTTTGCCCGTGGGTGAAATAGGTGGCTAGGGGATTTTTTTCCAGGCGATCGATTTTTCCTTCCAGAATCCACTGCCGTAACTCATCTTCGTTTCTGACCAGCTCGGCATAGTCATCCCCGTCCCAGGGGGGAATATAACCTTTAAAACTACCGGGATTAGAAATACCGCCACGTCCGTCCGGGCCATGACACCCCATACAGCCAAGGCTTGACGCCAGATCCCGCCCTTTAAGCTCCAGCTCAGATATCGGCTTTTTCGACTCTGACATCAACTTAACAAAGGCCAGCAGATCCTCCAGTTCCTCATCGGAAAACAGACCTTCGTAAGCCGGCATTTTCACTATGCCGCCAACCCCGAGTTCATGCACCCAGTCCTTGCCATACTCACTGGCACGATACACTTTCACTTCCGGTTTAACATCATCTTTCCATAACCGGCGCGGCAGGCCGTATAAAATCCACTCCCTGATATCCTGATCACTTTGGATAAAAGACATGATGGCGCCGCCGGCTTTAAAAGGCGGAGTTTCCCCCCACAGGGCGCCAAAGTTCGCTGCCCCCTGGACCCCGCCTGGTCCATGGCAGGCAAAACACCCCATTTCCTGGGCCAGGTAATATCCCCGCATCACAGGCGTACTTGCCGGTTGCCGGGCAAAGGCTAAAAAAGCAGAAACCAGGATGGAGACCAAAATTGTGATTGCAATTGTCAATATTAGCCACTGCCAACTTTGTATTGTTTTTAGCATGACATAACCTTTTTAAATCGCTGGGATATTTCGCTAAGCACCCAGGGCCTGCTTATCTTTGACCGTGAATTATCTTTTCGGCTATTTTTCCATTTATCGGCGTTAGAAAAATGTCATGTAGAATAACCACACGTCCATTTTTCTGCCTTGATAAATACAAAAACGCTCAAAAATTTTAATCCCCTCCAAAGATAAACAGGCCATAGGGTACAGCACCATGATCCTGTTCACTTCACCAGGATGTTAAAACTTTAATAACCATTCCAATCGCACGCCTTTAGCCGATTGCTGCTTTTCTTTGACGGCAAAAAAAGTATCAAAACGTATTAAGGTCTGCCGGCTTAAGCTCTTCTGATACCTCAGGCCAACGCCGACAGCATCGCGCTTTTGCTGACTTTTCATGCTGCTCCTTGCTGCCAGCTCGACAATAAACTGGGAGCCGATGCCGCCAAAAAAGTGCTGATATCCGGCCACCGCGCCATAGGTATCCTCTATGCTGTCTCCCAGGGGCACACCATATTGCCCCATGCCGACAGGAGAAAACAACATACCGATATTAGCCAGCGGCACGCCGCCGTCCCGGCTACGGGCAGCAGAAGAGAAGTCATCAAAACTGAGGAAAGAATTGAAATACCAAAGGTCATCCGAGTGGGCAAAACCGCCCGACAATTCTGCCGTCACTAAAGTGCCTTTACTGAGTGTGCTGTTATCTTCATCCAACGGGATCTCGGTATTGATCCGGAAGGTTGAATTAATCATGCCAATCCTTTGGGTAGAACCCAGCCCCAGATACCAGGCATTGGCACTGTTATCGTTATCCACATAAACCATATCCAGATCTAAGCTGTTATCCCAGGCGGTATCTGCCTGGGATAACAATCCAAACAGCCTGCTTGGAGAAGTCACGTCGGCAAAGGGATTATCAATATCATGCCAGCCATAGAGGGCGGTGAGCCGCAAGTTTGGCAGGCCGCGTGCGATCAATGAATTGCGGGTAATGCCTAAGGCATCAAAGGTGTCATTAAGTAAAATACCGTCCTGGACTTTAAGCTCCTGCCTGCCGACAGAAAAACCGATATCCCAGGTTTTGCTGTCGCTGGGATCAAGGCGGGGAAATATCTCGCCGATCTCCCCTTCAAAAAACAGCTGGGTTAACTTGCCGTTGGTTTGATCGTGCCAGTTATCTTCACCGCCATCGGGACTGAAAGTAAAGCCGGTATCCTCACCTTTATCGTTATCAAGCGGCCTTAATGAAAAAACAATACGCTCGGTCCCGGACAGCTTGACATCACCATGCAAATCCAGCCGGGTACTCCATTGCACGATATCTTTACCTTCGGCATCATAACTTTGCAGCGCACTTCTGAACTGACCATAAAGCAAAAATGTCGGCTGTAACATTTGCTCAAACGGTGTTTTTATCCCGGGTTTTATCGGCCCTCGCCCTAAAAAATCATCCCCGAACTCTAACAGGGGACTCAGCCGGGAAACCGGATTTGCCGGATAGGCGATCGCTTGATCCGAGAGCCGGTTTTTTTCTATCTCGGCTTGCTCTGTTATCGGATAAAAAGATAAAGCCTCACGCCCTTGCGGCACAGTTTCTTGCTGCGGCCGCTGCTGTTGCTCATCCTGCGCGCTTTCTGCCAGCCCCGGCGGGCAAATCAGCAGACAACAAAAGCCGGCAGCAGATAAAAGAGATTTCCCATCACAGGGTAAGATGCTAGTTAATAACAAGATCACGCTCCCACAGCACCCGGTAAAGCTCTACCATCCTATCCCCGATATCCCGGGCACTGAGACCGTATTCAAATCCGGCTCCCGATATCGCATGAATAAGGTGCGGCGGCAATTGCCCGGCAACCAGCTTAACGTTCACCTTGTAAGGCCCGTGTCCGCTTAATTGCTCAGGTGCCACCCGATAGTTTGCCCAACGGTAGCCGTTAGCTTCTATACTGCGTTTTTGTAGACGGATATCCCGGATCCCCCCCATTAACAAAGCGGGAGTCGGCGATGGCCGCATAAAAATCAAAGGGTCAAAGGAATAATTTGCCGGCAATACCTGCTCCCTTTCCCCGCCATAGGCGGTGTGTACCATAAAAGGAGAGCGTAAATTAAATAACTGCTCGTCAAGGGGCATGGAGCCATTATGTACATACAAAGAATGCGAATCCCTGACATCGCCGTTAGGATCCAGATCCCCCGAGCGGAAAAGCACCTGATCTTGCTGATCGGTCACACTCACCTGTAAAAAAACATTGCGCTCGGCAATCAAACCTGTGGGTACGCTGTGACCGTCGGTCAGATTTTTCACCTGCACTTTAAACGCCAGACCGTCACCGGAGTCAAGCACCTCGATATCCCCCAAGCCATAACCGTTACGCAATAAAGCGGTTCCCCGGGCATGGGCTTCGGCGCGCAGGGCCAGCTGGCGGTCGATAATTTCCCGCGCCATATATCGCTCATCCTGATCTTGCCAGATGCCGGTAAACTGACGCTGATCTTCCTCTGAATCACTGATGTCCTGTTCAAATGCCTCGGTGCCCCAGCCGGCTTTATAATCAAAGCCCAGCCATTGCTCCGGGGTGGCAAACTCCTGTGCTTCGGGGTCTATCGGAAAAATCCCCGGATGCACCAAAGGGCTGTCCGGACCGACAAACATATGGTTGGTTCTTTTCGCCGGTTTACTCGGGGTTCCCCTGACCACGGCTGCCGGTGCATGAGGATACTGTGAAGCAATACCGGGAATCGGCCCCATATGGCAATCCTGACAGGATTCTCCCCGTTTTGCTGCCGGTGTCTGCTTATATTCGCTAAACGCATCTTCTAAACGGAAGCCGTTCACCAGGCGGACATCATGGCAACGGGCACAAAACCCTGACTGGGAAACCTGCTCCAGGTGACGGGCTTCTTTATGTACCTTAGGCGGGCGACCCTTTTGCGATGCCAGCACGCGTTCAAGCTCGTCTCCCGGCCTGGGACCATATACAGGTTTGTAAATATCGCCGGATTCAATTGGCAGCCGGCCGCTTATTTTACCGTATTCCCCCGCCACCCGGTGACAAACGATACAGGTAACCCCTTCTTTGGATACCGCGCCCCGATTGCTGTTACTGGTGAGTATGGCTTCACTGCTGGACATGCCGGTTTGAGAATGGCAGCGCTGGCAAAAATCCCCCAGGGTGCCGTTGGTCAGTTTCACTAAAGTCGCCTGGTAGGCGAGAAAGGTGGGACTGGTTTGTGCGTAAGCATGCCGGGAAACCGACCATTCGCGATAAATATCGATATGACAACCACCGCATTCCTGCGCCGAGGGAAACTCAACTTGCTCCAGCAGTGCCTGATGGTCCGGGTTTAGCACAGGTGCTTGATCCTCCTGAGCCTGTTCAACTCCTCCCTGTACCGTCTCAGGGGAGACCGATAATACCGCATCAGACCATAACAAGGACAAAATTAACGCTGCCACAGCAAGATCGGACATAGGCAAGGTGCTTTTAAGCCGGCGGCAAAAACCTCCCGCCAGCAGCTTTCTTCCGGACAGCATCAGGATAAGATTCAAATATATAAGCATAATGTAGGCTTCTGAAGGTCAGGTTATTTTTCAGGTTCGAAATCATGGCGCACGTAATTGATCACATGCCAGATCTCTTCTTTACTCAATAATTTCTTGAAGCCGGGCATAGGCCTTCTGCCGGTGCGGATTTTCCAGTAGATGGCGCCGTCGGTTTGCGCCCACATACCGTCCTCGGCAAAGTCTTTGACCATTTTATCTAGCTTAGCCGCCTCGGGGCCGTCACCATTACCGTTAGTGCCGTGGCATTCCTGGCATTCCCGCTGGTAAATCTCTTTACCCATGCTGACGGAAGCTTCATCAATCGGAATAGGATTTTTAATTTTCGCTTTACGCGCAGAAACACGCCAGGGAGCAGGTTTTTCCTGATAGGCAAAAACAAGCTCAGAAGTAAAAACAAAAGTGAATATAAATACGATGGAGGTAAAAATGAAATTAACTGTGGCAATTTTAAACGTCATAACATTTCCCTTGAAATAACATAAAAATAGACTTCATTCATAATCTTCAAACCCAGTATAGATGATGATTTTTACTTGCTCAAAAAATTGCCAGTCTACTGGTTTGTTTTTTTTAAAATTATGGTCTAAATATTAGAGTTGCTAACACTTAAACTGCTGCAATAAGATGTTGGAAAACAAAGCATCAAGGAAATACCACAAGTAAATCAGCAAGATATAAAGCAAAGGAGAATGCCGTGTTAAAAAGAATCTTTTTAAATCTGGTTGCTTTCATTTTTACCCTACCGTTACTGGTTTTTGCAGCAGAATTGGGCACGCCATCCCTGGAAGACATCGAATATCCCGATGACGAGCCCCCCACCGCCGAAGAAATTGAACTGGGTAAAGTGCTGTTTTTCGACCCCCGTTTGTCTTTAAACGAAAAGCAATCCTGCGCCACCTGCCATAACCCGGAAATGGGTTTTGGCGACGGCATGGCAACAGGTTTAGGCACCATGGGTGAAGTGCTTGGCAGAAATACCCCGCATATTTACAACCTGGCCTGGAGCTCAATCTTCTTTTGGGACGGTCGGGCGAAAACCCTTGAAGAGCAGGCACTGGGCCCGATATCTGCCCCCGGCGAAATGAACATGCCGCTGCCGCAATTAATCAAGAGGCTCAAGAAAGTCCCCGGCTATCAAAAACTGTTTAAAGCCGCCTATGGCGACTCCGGCATCAACAAGACCACTATTGCCCGGGCAATATCCGCCTTTGAGCGCAGTATTATCACCCGAAATTCTTCTTTCGACCGTTATATACAGGGAGATAAAAACGCCATGGATCCCGCGGCTATTCGCGGATTGGCTTTATTTGAAGGCAAAGCACGCTGCACCAAATGCCATGACGGCGTCAACTTTACCGACGACAGTTTTCATAATATCGGCGTAAATAACAATGACGCCGGCAGAGAAAAAATCAGCAAGGCCCAGGGCATGAAAGGCGCGTTTAAAACTCCGGGCCTGAGAAATGTCTGGCTAACCTCCCCTTATATGCACGACGGCTCAGAGCCGTCCCTCGAAGCGGTGATCCGTTTTTATAACAAGGGCAGCGAGGGCATCGCCGGCGTAAGCAAACTCATTAAGCCGCTGAATTTAAGTGAAGATGAAATCAGTGACTTACTGGCTTTCTTAGCCGCATTAACAGATCCCATTGTCATTGAGCGCCCAAAAATTCCTTAGCACTCGTTGATAACACAGAAAAGAGCAGGTATTGCTCGAATCAGATAAGCATTTAACAGGGAGGTTTTATGAGCTTTAGCAAAAAAATATTAACTTCGTTACTGCCGCTGGCTTTTGCCGGCGGCGCCCTGGCCGATACGGTCACGGCCGAGTTGGAATTTACCAAAAGACCCCCTTTTGCGGGGCTTATCTACCTGGTGGACAACAAAAGCACCAACTCCCAGGTAACCATAGATCAAAAAGACAAACAGTTTACCCAGAAACTCCAGGTAGGCTCTTCCGGACAACAAATCAAGTTCAATAATTCCGATGATGTCGAGCATAATATTTTTACCAATGAAACCAAACATAGTGCCAATTTCGATGTCGGCCTGATGCAGCCGGGGGCCACCTCGGAAGTTGCGCTTAACTGGCAGGAAAACTCGATTGTCCGCATCGGCTGTAAAATTCATCCAAAAATGCGCGCCTACATTGCCAATATCCTCAGCGACTACTATCAGGTACTGGACTTTGAAAAAAAGAAAAAAAACTATCAAATCCAAATAAAGGACGTGCCCAGTAACTTAACCACCATGAATTTACTGATGCCGGGTTACAAGAGCATGGAGTTCGAGCTGCAGCCGGGTGAAACCAAGGAAGTGCCGATTTCCAAAAAAGGCAAACAACGCGGCACCTTAAAGCTTTCTCGCCAATAGGAAGAAATCATGACTTTGAAATCAGGGATTGATATCAGCAAAGTAACCAGTGCCTTTTTACTGTCACTGCTTCTTGTCTTCGCCGGATCCGCTTCGGCCAATGCAAATCAAAAAGAAGAATTTAATATGGATGAGGCCTACTATAAAAGCCTTTTTACCGTTCCGGCTATGTACCCCCAAACCCGGGACTACCGAAAAAAGTGGAGCCGGTTGACGGGTTTTGAATTTTCCGGCCTGCATTGGAACAATTATGTCGTGATTTATGTCAATAAAGGCACAGATATCTATCGCGACAATTACATCGAATACCTTAGGGTTTATCAAAATGAAGACGACGATGAAGATGAGGACGAGGAAGCAGCCGAAGATAAATATTTTAAGGGTTATGAAGTCGGCACCATCTTTTTAAAAGAAAACTATACCGTCAAAAACGGTATCCCTCATCAGCCTACATCCCTGACCTTAATGGTGAAAAAGCCACCGGGATATGCCCCGACAGGAGGCGACTGGGAATACACGCAATTTGCACCTAACGGCGACTTGATGATGCGCGGCAATAACACCAATGTTGATATCTACCAAAGTTGTGCGAAATGTCATGAAAATATGCAAGAGCGGGATTACGTCTTTTCCACTTTTTATACCGAGCAAAGCCGTTAATTACCCTATAGCGCCGGTTAAGTTTTTCACTTAGCTGACTATCCGCAGAGTTATTTTTAGAGGGCAGACAAGTGGTATTATCGATGAGAAAAAAAGTGCTGGGATCTTTAGGCGGCTTATTAATTATGTTGCTGCTGGTCTTAACCGTCGCCTATCTCAGCATGAAAAGCATGGAAAGAGAAACCGGCCAGTTTGTTGAGAAATTGATCCCTACCCTCGTTGCCTCCATGGATCTTGCCAACAAGGTACACCAAAGCTCCAGCTCCCTGGGTTATTATATGCTGAGCCAGGAAAGCTCTGATAAACAAAAATACCTGGAAAACCTCAGTAGTTTAAAAAGTCAGTTGGACTCGTTGAAACAAATCCTTAATCAGTCTGCACAAGACAGCCAGCCAAAAGATCAACCGCAAATCAATTACATCGCCACCTTAGTGGATGAGCTCAGCAATTATCAAACCGTGATGTTTGACCTGGCCGAACACCCGGAAAAAAACCGTCCTGCATTGCAAATATCCCGGGACCAGCTTGAGCCGCTTGGCAGCAAAGCCCTGCAAATGACCACAGATATCGTGCTGGGAGAGTCTGATACTGAGGATGTCGAGCAATATGCCAACTTGTTGCTGGATATTCATAATCTCAGATATCAGTGGGCGATGATCTTAAGTAATGTCAGGCATTACCTTGCCCTGCGCAACAGCGAGATCCTGTCAGAAGTTGACTTATTTAAAAAAGGGCTGGAGCAAAACATGATCAGCCTGCGTGCAAAAGAAGATCAACTGGGAGAAGAGCAACTCGATGCCCTGGATGAATTTAGCCAGCTCAAGGACAATTTTTTTTCCCACCTGGAACTGGCGATCGATATTCACAGCAGCGAAAAATGGCGCACCGATGCCTATTTGATCCGCAACGAATTCGGCGAATTGCTCAAGAAACTCGGCGATGAACTCGGCACCCTGGTCAAGGTCCAGCAACAACTCAGTCTGGATACCAGCCAGAAGCTGGTCAAGTCCACCCAAACCAATGTGCTGATTTTATTGAGCCTGTTTATCGGTGGTATTTCTTTTGGTATTTTCGTTATTTACTTTGCCAACGCCAAAATTATCAAACCTATCCTTACCCTGCGTAATATGATGCGGGAAATGTCCCAGGGACAAGCGGATTTAACTCAGAGAATAGAGGTATTGTCCAGCGATGAACTCGGCGAGACCTCAATCCATTTCAATAAATTATTAACCAACCTGCAGGCGATGATGGGCAAAACTATAGATGTCGCCAAACTCATCAGCCAGGACTCAAGCCATATCAAGCAGTCACTAAGCGAGGCAAGCGGCAATACCCGGCAAAGTGTTTCCCTGACGGAAAAAGCATCTGATTCCAGCGAACAAATTTACACGGTTTGCCAGGCAATTGCCGATAAAACCAACGCCACGGTGCAGGAGCTGGTCAAAGCCAAGGAAGCCGCCGCCGATGGCCTGGACAACATGGACTCATTAAGCGTAAAAGCCATCACTATGGGTCAGGAGATAGAAAAACTCGAAGCAGAAATTGCCCAGCTCAACAGCCAGAGCAAAAGCCTGCTGGATATGCTCGGCACCATTAAAACCATCGCCGATCAAACCAATCTGCTGGCGCTTAATGCCGCCATTGAAGCCGCCCGGGCCGGGGAAGTAGGCCGCGGCTTTGCCATCGTCGCCGATGAAATCCGCCAGCTGGCCAGTAAAACCCAGGACTCCACCACTAACATAGGCAACCTGTTACAGGAGAATTTCCGCCTGAACCAACTGTTAAGCGAATGCATGCAATCTACCGCCAATGATACCCAGTCGCTGCTGGCCAGTCTTGAAGGTACTAAAACCTCGATCAACACCATCAGCAACAATATTGATAATGTTAACCAGCATGCCCTGGAAATCGCTACCGCCTCGGGAGAGCAAACCCAGCAGACCGTCGAAATCCGGGATATCGGTGAAAATGTCAGTAACCTGGCCAATGTCTCAGCCGAAGCAATAGAGCATATTTCTTCGACCTCAAATCATCTGGCAGAACAATCAAGCCAGCTTTATGATCTGGTCGCCCAGTTTACCCCGGACTCAGGACAAGCCGGACAGAACTCGCCTGAACCGGCACAGAACCAGCAGCGACAGACGCAGGCAACAACAGGCAGCAAAAGTGCCCTGGATGATTTTGGCGAACTGATCAGCGAAGAAGAAGACGATATCAGCGCCACCATATAAGAATGACTGGCGCTTCATCAACAATAAGGCCCCAAAAGTAAACATGACGATCTCCCTCACCCATATCGCTTTACATGTAAAAGATTTACGTGCCTGTGTCGAGTTTTACCAGCAATATGCCGGTCTCAATGTTATCCGCGAGCGCAGAGCCCAGGGCATAGACGGTAAATCTATCGTCTGGATGGCAGAGACAGGCAAAGAGCATGACTTTATTTTGGTGATGCTGCCCGGCGGACCGGAGAAATACCAGCAAAGCAATGACTTTTCCCATCTGGGTTTTGCCATGACCAGCAAGCAGGCGGTTGATGACATCGCACTCAGGGCAAAACAGGACGGTATCCTGGTCTGGCCCTGCAAACAAGAGCCCTACCCGGTAGGCTATTATTGCGGCATCAAAGATCCCGATGGCAATTTCGTTGAATTCAGTTTCGGTCAGCCGCTGGGACCGGGCGCCGAATAACACAATTGCAAAAAATCATCCTCAGGCAGCTAAAAACTTTTACTCAACCGGCATCACTCATGTGAGTATACCGCTGACATCAACATTAAGCCCCACTTTCTTTTTGCCCATCACCACCGAGGTCTTAAAACAGCGGACATTATTATTATTAAAAAATAACCTCTGGGTTAAGGCTTCAAAACCTTTCATATCTGCCGCGCTGCAAATCAGGCAAAAGTCGGCTTCACCGGTAATGTAGTAACATTGCTGCACCTGGGGGTCGGCTAATACCAGGCGGGAGAATGCATCAATTTGATCCGGGCGCTCCCGCTCCATCTCCACCATGACGATAAAACTCATCGGCTGGCCCAGTTTGTCCGGATCGAGCACCGCCACCTCCCGGGTGATAATTTGCTTAGCCCTGAGCTGTTTCAGCCTGCGCTGCACCGAAGCCACCGACAGCGAAGCGGTTTCAGCCAGCGCCTCGAGCCCGATACGGGCATTTTCCTGCACTGCTACCAGGATACGTATATCTGCCTTATCCAATTCCATAATGAAAATATTTCCCAAAAGATTAGCTAAACATGAATATATTTTATCAAAAACCATGAAAAACCGACATAAAGCAGGCAAAAGCTTATTTTAAAATAAGATCATCAAATCAGCTAAATGAAGCCAACAATAATCGCGGTAGAAAAATATGTTTAATTGCCAGCAACCGAAAGCACTGCTACAGGCCTGTCCGTTTTACCGGCAAAGCCCGCTCACCGAACTCAGCTACCTGGGACAAAACATCCTGTTCAAAGATGAAAGCAAACGCATGGGGTTAGGCTCTTTCAAAGCCCTTGGCGGTTTCTATGCCCTGGCCAGGCTGATAGCACTGGCACTTGAAAAACAAACGGGAAAAGCGGTTGCTCCCGAAGAGTACTTATCCGAGAAAATGCTGGCAATGGCTAAAACCATGACTTTTGTCTGTGCCAGTGCCGGCAACCATGGTTTAGCGGTTGCCGCCGGGGCAAAAATATTCTCTGCCCGTGCCCGGATTCATCTGGCCGAGACGGTACCGGAAAGTTTTGCCGCACGTTTGCGGGATAAAGGTGCACAAGTGGTACGCTCAGGCACAAACTATGAAGCAAGTATGGCAGCAGCCATTAAAGATGCCGAGCAAACGGGAGCGGTTCATCTTGGTGACGGCTCCTGGCCCGGTTATACCGAAATCCCCCGTCTGGTGATGGAAGGCTACACTGTCATTGCCGAGGAAATGCGCCAGGCTTTTCAACAGCAAAATAACTGGCCAAGCCATGTCTTTTTACAGGCTGGCGTTGGCGGTTTGGCCGCGGCCATCACCTTTATGATCCGGGCACACTGGCAAGTTCAGCCAAAAATTATTATCGTCGAGCCTGAGCTGGCCCCCTGCCTGCAACAAAGTACCGACAAAGGAGAAATCTGCACGGTATCGGGAGGGGTTTCCAATATGGGCCGCCTTGATTGTAAAACCCCTTCCCTGTTGGCGTTTGATATTTTACAACACCAGGCAGACAGCTTTGTTACTGTATCAGAGCAAGAAGCAGTAAATGCTGCAGCGATAGCAACAGATCTCGGCTTAGCGACGACAACATCGGGTGCCGCCGGTTTAGCCGCACTGCTCAAGAGCCGACTCGTAAACAGCCGGTCTTTGGTCATCATCACTGAACAAGCTGCCAGCGAAGTAAAAGCAACCGGGTAAGTTATTAGCATAGAAGCTTTTGCCGAGGCTGTTGCAAACCCTTTGATAAAACAAATCAGACAAAGAGCCAGGATGCAACAAAAGACTGGCTGCTTACCGGCTAAGCCGTTATCATCTCCCTTTTTATCCTCTGAGAAAATACCGGCACCTAGAGGTCATTGATGAGTTTCACTTTCGTTCAGGCAACAGCAGATGATAAAGCTTACCTGCTACAACTGCGTAAATTAACTATGGTTGAGCACCTGGAAAAGTCAGGCCAGTTTCTCACGGAAGAAGAGCATATCTTCAGGCTCAATGATGCTTATGAATGTTCGCACATCATCTTTTACCAAGAAAGTAAAATAGGCACATTAAAGTTCCGGCAGCAAAACGAGACCGTCGAAATCATGCAACTCCAGATTTCTCCCCAATACCAGGGACAAGGTTTAGGTAAAAAAATTCTGCAGCATGTATTGCAACAGGCAACAAACAAAACCGTGGAGCTTACAGTATTAAAAGAAAACCCCGCCCTTAACTTATATAAAAGGCTTGGTTTTGCCATTACGGGAAAAGATGAATACGAGTTTCATATGCAGGCTAAGCCTTGCTAAAACCTTCACTCATAAAGCAGCTGATAAAACAGCAGCTTTTTTAAGCCCTTAGTTATCAGTCCTTATATAAAAAATTGTCAGGTTCACAGTTTGTCACACTCCGTTAACTCCCCGAAATTATCCTTTATTTTCCTGGCGATAACCTCCGCCATCTGTATGGGTACCATAGGCACACTGGCGCGTTTTGCCGCTTTGCCCGCCGAGCACATCACCTTTTACCGTTTGTTTTTAGGCGCCCTGTGTCTGCTTGTCTATATGCTGGCCTCATCCAAACGCAGCCAGATTTTACATAGACCGGGTAAACGCACCTTAGTCAACGGCGCCATGTTAGCCGGCTTTATGTTTTTTTATATCCAGGCAATGAACTATACCAGCATGGCCAATGCCGTGATGATGGTGTACCTGGCCCCCTTAGTCAGTGCCGTATTCGCACATTTTATCTTTAAGGAGCGTCTGGCCTTTGCCAATGTCTTAGCCATCGCCCTCGCTTTACTGGGATTTGCCATGATGATGCAGTTTTCATTAGCCGCCTCAGGCTCAGAAAACGAAGCTTTGGGCCTGTTTTACGGGGTTTTGTCTCTGTTGACCTACAGCGGCTTTATGCTGATCAACCGTAAACCGGACAAATCGACCCCATATCAGAGCACCTTAGTACAGTTGCTCACCGGTGCCTTGTGTCTGCTGCCGCTGATGCTGGTTTCGACCCCTGAAATATCCGCCGCTCAGGCTCTATGGTTGTTGGCCATCGGCATCATCCCAGGTTTTATTGCCATCTTGTGCGCGGTAAAAGCACTGAGAAACTTACCTGCGGTCACTTTTGGCACATTGGCTTATGTTGAGCCGGTTGCCGTGGTTTGCTTTGCCTGGTCGCTTTTTGCCGAAACCTTAACCCTGCTGCAATTAAGCAGTTGTACTTTGATCATCCTGGCCGGCATCAGCCAGGGCATATTAACGCAAAGGGCCAGCACCAAGGCTGCAAAAGCATTAGCATGAACCAAGCCACCAACAAGCCTGCAAATAATCCGGCTTGATTCGCCCTTAAGTGCTTTGTCTTGCGATATAGGCTTTTCTGATCTCCGGGGCGACAGATTTTTGCAAGTGATAAGCCAGCAGCCCGATAACCAGGCCCCAGAAGGCACTGCCGATCCCCGCCAGATTGATACCGGAAGCGGTCACTAAAAAGGTTAACAACGCCGCTTCCCGCTCATGATGATCTGCCAGGGAAGCAGATAAACTATTGCCTATGGTGCCCAATAACGCCAGCCCGGCAAGGGCCATCACCAGCTCGGTTGGAAAGGCGGCAAATAAGGCAACAACACTTGCCCCAAAGATGCCGGTGAGCAGGTAAAAGCCCCCGGCCCATACCGAGGCCAGATAACGTCTATCGGGATCAACTCCCGCCTCTTTCCCCTGACAAATAGCCGCGGTGATCGCCGCCAGATTAAAGGCAAAACCGCCAAATGGCGCCAGTACCACGCCGGTAAATCCGGTGCAGCTGATCAGCGGAGACACAGGCGTCTGATAACCGTTTGCCCTCAGGGCTGCGACCCCCGGGACATTTTGTGATGCCATGGTCACAATAAATAGCGGAATACCAACACCGATTAATTGCGCTAAGCTAAAATCCGGCGTCACCCAAACAGGTGCCGACAGCTGCCAGCTCAAATTATCGAGTTGCAGCTGCCCCTGAAAAAAGGCGACACCGCCGCCGGTTAACAGCACCAGCGGAATAACATACCGGGGCAAAACCTGCTTAAACAGCATATAAACCGCCAGCATGCCCCCCACCAGTAAAAACTCATCATCCAAAACCTTAAAGATATCCATGCCAAATTGCAGCAAAACACCGGCAAGCATGCCGCCGGCCAAAGACGCAGGCACATGGCGCATGATCTTTTCAAACCAGCCGGTGATGCCGCACAGCAAAATCAAACTTGAGCTGAAAATAAATATGCCTACTGCCTCATTTAACGACGTTGCCGACAAGGCGGTCACCAGTAATGCCGCTCCCGGTGTCGACCAGGCGGTTAAGATCGGCGTGCGAAAATACAGCGACAGCCCGATACTGCTCACGCCCATGCCTATGCCTAATGCCCATAACCAGGAGCTGATTTGCACGGGCGATGCCCCGGCCGCTTCCGCCGCCTGAAAGATGATCACGGCCGCACTGGTATAACCCACCAGTACCGCGACAAAACCGGCGCAAATATGCGACACGCTGAAAAACCTCATCATGTGAGAAACTCCCGATATTGACCCCATCTGCCCCACCCCTTACAATCATTTGTGCGCTATAACGTCCATTTGCTTAAAGTAGCATTTGTACGCTATAACGCACAAGTTTTTTTTAAACACTTTTCAGCCCATTAAAATGGAAAACAGCAATGCAACCAATGCAAGCACTTGATCAGTACCTGGCCCGAACATTAAAAACACAGAGAAAAGAAAAAGGCTGGAGCCTGGACCGGGCAGCAAAAGAAACCGGTGTCAGCAAAGCCATGTTAGGTCAGATAGAGCGGGGAGAATCGAGCCCGACAGTGGCCACCTTGTGGAAAATAGCCAGTGGTTTTCATTTATCCCTGTCCACTTTTCTTGAACCGCCGGTAACCGACACTGAACAAACCGTGATCCGCTCAAGCGCCGAGTTGCGCCGCCAGCCCGCCAGCGATCAAATGCTGGTGGCTGCGCTATTTCCCTTTGAGCCCCGCTTTGGTTTTGAATTGTTTGAATTAACCTTGCTGCCGGGATACGAACGTCTTGCCGAGCCTCATGAAAAAGGAGTTACTGAGCATGTGATCGTCACCGGCGGAGAAATGGAGTTACTGGTTGACGGACAGTGGTTAACACTTAAACAAGGAGCTGCTGTTAGGTTTGCCGCTGACCAAGCACACGGATACCGGAACCTTCATCAGGCACCTGCGGTATTCCACAGTCTGATCCACTACCCTTAGTGCATCATAAGCTCTTTCGTTATTTCACGCACAATAATACAGTTACAAAAATAGTGATTATAATGAATAAGATATAAGTTTACTTTTCAACGTGTCAGCCAAAAGGAAGAGTTGCCGTGGCATTAACGCAAAAACAACAAGAACAGGCAATGGAACACCTGGATCTACATTTCAAGGACAACCGGCGTTGTTATGTTTGCGGCAAGAATCAGTGGGTCATTCATCCCCAGCTTTATGAGTTAATGAAGTTACCCATAGGCGGCGCCGATCCGGAAAGGTCTTTAATCCCGTTACTGGTGATAGAGTGTGCCGACTGCGGCCATACCGTCAGTTTTAATGCCAAAAAAGCGGGACTGCTGTCAAAAACAACTTTCGGGGAATAAGGTTTTACAACAAACTGATAAGAGCTTGGCAGCAGGCCAAGCTCTTGCCCGCTGCTGGCAGCATCTTTACTGATAAGGACTAGCTTTCTTCGTTATCCTCATGCTCCTGCAAGCCGCCTTTACGGCGAAGCACCGGCATATCCCCGGCATCCTCGGCAAAATGAAAGGTTTTATTGCTGGCTTTGCGCCCCTGGCCGGTCTTTTTCTTAACCGGTTTTTTCTTCGCCCCGGTCTGCTTTTTATCACTGATCGCAGCTTTTTTCGGTTTCAGGCCTTTAAACTTAGCCTTTAAGCCTTCAACTTGCTCAAAGCTAAAGTTTTGCTGCAAGAAAGCTTCGATATTTTTAAAACTCCACCAGTCTTTCGGGCCGACAAAAGAGATGGCATCCCCTTTACTGCCGGCACGGCCGGTACGACCAATACGGTGGACAAATTCTTCACTGTGCTTGGGCAAGTCAAAGTTGATTACATGGGAGACATTGGTTAAATCCAGGCCGCGGGAAGCAAGATCTGTGGTGATCAGAATTTTCTGCTGGCCTTTACTGAAGCCGTCCATGATCTGGTTACGCTGGCTCTGGTTTAAATCACCGCTTAGTGCCACTGTGCTTAAGCCTTGGGCCGATAACGCTTTCGACAAGCGCTCGGTATCACTACGGGTGGCAGTAAATATGATCATCTGCTGGTAATCTTCAGCACTGAGGAAATGCTCAAGCAAAGCCTGTTTATGATCTAAGTGATCACACAGGTAAAAACGTTTATTGATGTCTTTATGCTCACTGTGGGCATGGCCGATAGCAATACGCTTAGGTTTATTTAACAGCTCTAAAGCAAAGTCATTCACCTGGGCATGATCCAGGGTCGCGGAAAACATCAGGGTTTGGCGTTTTCTGTGATCGGCGGCTTTATTGATTTGCGCCAGCTGCTTGGAAAAACCCAAATCCAGCATGCGGTCCGCTTCATCGAGAATCAACAGCTCTAAGCCGTTTAAATAAAAATGTCCCTGCGATAAATGATCCGCCAGACGCCCCGGGGTGGCAACGATAAACTGCGGATCTTTCTCCAGCACTTTCACCTGGTCGTTAAAGTTTTCACCGCCGAGGATCAATACCGACTTAAACTGTGTGCCCGAGGTAAGTAAACGCAACTGGGCAAACACCTGTTTCGCCAGTTCACGGGTCGGCGTTAAAATCACCACCCGGGGATCGCGCTTGGCTAACGGCCGGTTTTTGATCAAACGCTGCATCGCAGGCAGCAAGTAGGCCAAGGTTTTACCCGACCCTGTTTTAGACGATGCAATTAAATCATGTCCCGACATGGCCGCAGGTATGGCCTGATGTTGAATTTGTGTGGCCTGTTCAAAGCCCATATGTTCAATGGCGGATAACAACCTTTTATCTAAGCCAAATTCATTAAATTGCAAGCTAAACTCCAAAACAAGGTGTGCCGCACTAGTATAGTCAAATTATTGCCATACTAATGGCCTAAAATAATAAAGGCCAAAAAAGGCTTAAGTGCCGACACTAAAATAAGGTATATCACCTGCAGCTCTCTACAGGTAAACTTGATAGTAAAAATACAGCCGGTAAAAGTGAATCACTTTTACCGGCCATTGATAAATTCGCGGGAACTCAGCTGATTATTTTAATGCCAACCTCCCGGATTAAAAGCCATTAGCTGTTGGCAATGCGCTCTTCGATAAAGGCCAACGCCATATCGATACGGGCAAGCACTTTATCTTTATCCATTAATGCCAGGGTAATATCCAGTGACGGGGAATTACCTGCACCGGTTGCGGCAACACGCAGCGGCATACCCACTTTACCCATGCCCAGCTCCAGCTCTTCGGCGGTAGCATTGATGACCTCATGGATAGCATCCCCTTGCCAGCTCTCCAGTGCACTCAGCTTGGCTTTTACCAGCTCAAGCGGCTCTTTGGCGACCGGACGTAAGTGTTTTTTACCGGCAGCAGCGTCAAACTCGGTGAAGTCCTGGTAGAAATAACGGCTGATCTGCGCCATTTCTTTTAACGTTTTCACCCGGTCTGCCTGTACTTTAACAATTTCGGCTAATGCCGGACCGTTATCTGTGCTGATACCCTGGTCTTCCATATGCCAGGCCAGGTGCGAGGCAACATATTCCGCATCCATAGTCTTCATATAATGCTGGTTAACCCAGATAAGCTTCTCGGTATTAAAAGCAGACGGCGCACGGTTACAACCGGTTAAGTCGAATAACTCGATCATTTCTTCACGGGAGAAAATTTCCTGATCGCCGTGAGACCAGCCCAAACGCACTAAATAGTTAAGCAGGGCTTCCGGCAGGTAACCGTCATCCCGATATTGCATCACACTTACCGCGCCGTGACGTTTCGATAAACGTTTGCCGTCATCCCCTAAAATCATCGGGATATGGGCATAAACAGGTAATGGTGCCCCTAAGGCATTTAAGATATTAATTTGTCTCGGGGTATTGTTAACATGATCGTCGCCGCGTACCACGTGGCTGACTTTCATATCCCAGTCATCGACCACCACGGTCAGGTTATAAGTAGGAGAACCGTCGGAGCGGGCAATGATCAGATCGTCCAGCTCTTTATTAGCAATAACAATTTCACCTTTCACCGCATCCTTGATCACGACATCCCCTTCCAAAGGGTTCTTAAAGCGGATCACATAAGGTTTATCTGCCGGGTAGTCGGTGCGCTCACGCCACATGCCGTTGTAACGCTCGTTCTCACCTTTGGCACGCGCTTCTTCGCGCATCGCTTCTACTTCTTCAGCGGTGCAGTAACAACGATAGGCATGGCCGGTTTCAATCAGCTGGTCAATGACTTCTTTATAACGGTCAAAACGCTTGGTTTGAAAATAAGGACCATGGGTCCAGTCAAGATTTAACCAGTTCATACCGTCCATAATGGCGTCGACAGAGGCCTGGGTGGAGCGTTCCAGATCGGTATCTTCGATACGCAGAATAAAATCACCGCCATTTTTCTTGGCGTATAACCAGCTATATAAAGCGGTACGGGCGCCGCCTACATGTAAATATCCGGTCGGGCTTGGTGCAAATCGGGTTGTTAATGTCATATTGTTCTCATCTTGCTTATCTGCCGGTATAAAGGTGATACCAGCAGATACTATTTTTAGCCTAAAAAAATCTGGCGCTATTTTATCAGGCTAATGAATTGAATACACCTATTGTCGCGATTTGTCTGTTAAAAGATCACTAATTAATCAGGATGTTGAAAATTAAAGCAGTTAGTAAAATAAGATGAAAAAAAGCGGTTTTATTCCTTGGTTTTTGTTGACAGCCTTTTCGATCTCCCTATAATACGCCCCCACAAAGACGGACGATTAGCTCAGTTGGGAGAGCACCGCCCTTACAAGGCGGGGGTCACTGGTTCAAGCCCAGTATCGTCCACCATCTTTGTAAAATTATTATTTACTTCAATAATATGCGGACGATTAGCTCAGTTGGGAGAGCACCGCCCTTACAAGGCGGGGGTCACTGGTTCAAGCCCAGTATCGTCCACCATCTTCTTATTAAAGATAAACAATAATGACTGTAAAATTCGGACGATTAGCTCAGTTGGGAGAGCACCGCCCTTACAAGGCGGGGGTCACTGGTTCAAGCCCAGTATCGTCCACCATTTTACACCTGCTATAAAGCGTAAAGTTATCAGATAGTTTCTTTGGACGATTAGCTCAGTTGGGAGAGCACCGCCCTTACAAGGCGGGGGTCACTGGTTCAAGCCCAGTATCGTCCACCACTTTACCCTTTGTTTGCAAAAAGTATAAAACCTGAAGTACTGTCAGATATATTTTTGGACGATTAGCTCAGTTGGGAGAGCACCGCCCTTACAAGGCGGGGGTCACTGGTTCAAGCCCAGTATCGTCCACCATTTACCTGCTCTTTTGAGTGTAAATTTAAGATATTATCCGATATGTCCATGCGGACGATTAGCTCAGTTGGGAGAGCACCGCCCTTACAAGGCGGGGGTCACTGGTTCAAGCCCAGTATCGTCCACCATTTTATCTTTTTCATATAAAGCGTAAATTTCAAGATTCTACCCGATATGTCCATACGGACGATTAGCTCAGTTGGGAGAGCACCGCCCTTACAAGGCGGGGGTCACTGGTTCAAGCCCAGTATCGTCCACCACTTTACCTCGCTTTATTATGCTAACAATTATCTCCATACGGACGATTAGCTCAGTTGGGAGAGCACCGCCCTTACAAGGCGGGGGTCACTGGTTCAAGCCCAGTATCGTCCACCATATTCTTCCTTTTACGACTCGTTAAATAACCTTCATTTTGCGAAAGCACTCTGCTTTTAATACCTAAAAGAAACGACTCATTAAACATTTTGTTACACACAACCCCTTTAAACTTTACTTTTATTTAACCAATAAAACTTGAATTTAACACTGACATGCTCTTTTCCTGTTCATTTCCCGGTATTTTGCTAACTGAAGTGCCCAGGATCACCGTTCACAAACATAACGAGTCGCTCTTAATGAAGGAGCACCTTGGTTATACCAATTTTATTAAATATCTAACCATCTTCGATGGTCTAAATCTCCAAGTCCTGCGTTGTTTTCAATCACAATAGCTTGCGATTGCTCAATCAAACGCCTCGCCTGCATGGATGCAGGTGCTTAGCTTTAGTCTGGAACGATAAAAGGGTTTCTTGAAAATTTATCCTCACCGAATTTTGCTCATCTACTTAATGCAATTGGTATTATAGCCGCACAGAGCCACTGTCCGCTCAGGAAATATTCGCAGCATGACTTCATCCTCTCATCAAACATGATAAACCTTAGCACCCGGGCTGAGGCCGGAAAAGCAAATGACCGTCAAATCAGAGATAGCATAAAGGCTCAAAGTCAAAGGCTTAACTGGTGCGAAGCAGGAAATAATGTCAGCAACGGCTTAGCCGTCAATGAAAGAAAGAACATTGAATAGGGATCGGCCGATCCCTATATTAGTAAGGTATTTTTAATCAATTGAGTTATTAAAAATCAAACTCATGTACCGAGTAGAAATATTCTTTATTATCACAGTCGACTGCCTTGGCGGTCACCGGCTTAAAGTCAGATAAATACCAGGTTGCCGTCAGTTCACTGTTCACGCTGCCTGCCGGGCAAGCACCGGCAACAGTATGGGCAATATCGCGACCGGCAGCAATACCGGCCGGCACATTCTGATTCCAATAAAGTCTTGCTTCACTGTGCGGTGGCGTACCAACTTCATATTTGTAATAAACGGTCATGGCGCGAAAAGGCGTAGTCGTCCCCGGAGTACAGGCACCGCCTATACATTTCAAATAAACCAGGGAGTCGCTATATTTTTCTACACCGTCATCGCTCGCAGCAGCGGCAAATGATGAAGAAGCAAGTACCAGGGCAGCAAGTAAAGTTTTTTTATTAGCTAGCATAAATTTTCCTTTTTATATTAATTTTATGTTCCGTATTACTGCTTGTTAGATCGTATGAGAGGAATCAACCTAACAATACGGGCTAGAACAACCTGCCGGAGTCAATTCCAGGAGGTGATAATAGATATAGCAAGGAAAATTTATTCATACCAGAAGGTGAGTGTTTCAAAGCTTGTCTCTGTGTTTCAAGTCATTACCTGCTTTTTTAAGCGGGAAAATACTTTTACTTTCCACCCAAACCTGGTTTTCCTAACGCTTAAAAATCCCCCAAAAGGATAACTTTTTGAGAATTCTTCAATAATCTTGCACGTTTCAGTGTTACACTGCACGACCAGTTGATTTACAGCCTCCTTGTTATCAACGGGCAATAGGGGAATGCCAGCTAAAATTCTCAAGGTTATGCTCCCGTGACCGATAAAGAAAAGCAGGATAAATCAGGAGCAAAGTGGCGTCACAGCCGTATGGCCTGTCACTGCAGACATTATCTGGTTCAACTAAGGAGCAATAATCCCGCATAGACGGGAAATAAATAAGAATAAGATGTACAGAGGTTAGTCGTGACAACTATGTTCAGCCCCATCCGGTATCATAGAAAAACAAAAGGTAATGCCCCCACGAATACCATGCAGTTCGGTAGTATCATGGTTGAATTATACCAGTTAGGACAAGATGCTTATCGCATTGTCTGGCGCAGCAAGATGACAGGCGCCAGCACTACTTTTATCAGTATGGCCAAAGATAAATACCAGGTGATCCGTCAATGGGCGCAAAATAAAAGACTGCCTGATATCAATATTGAGTTTGAACAACGTAAGGTCGCCTTCAGCCATTTTTTACGTAATGTCGATATTGTTAAAGTTGCCCATGATCTGCTGCGCAAAGCCAGAGAGTTCTGTACCGGTTTGTTTGCCGAGCAGGAAAACCTGCCGGATATAAAAGCCCCTGACTTTCGTTTTGGCCGCCTGCAGTCTGCCATCGGCCGAAAAGTCAATATCTACTCAAAAATATCAAAAGACCATCTGATCGCCCGGGGATACCTGTTACAGCTGGTGGGCTCACAGGTACAAGTGCATATTACCGAAAGGCTTGATTTACAAAATCCGAAAAAGATCCAAAAATTTCCCACCAACAGCGTATTTTTGGTCTAACTCCCGGCTCTTGTTTCATTATTCACGCAATGTCAGGGTCACCAGCAGGATGCCGTGATCGCTACTTTCGCCGTCCCGGTCAAAAATGGGGTTAATCAAATGGCGATCATAAGTTTCATAACCGCTGACCTCGAACAGGCTTAATTGATAACCGGCATCAAATTCACGGGAGAGCAAAATATAGTCCAGGACCGAGCCTTTAGCGCCGTAATAATGACTGGACTGGCGGATTGGTTCAGCCTTTCCCCTGCTCTTCGCCAATGCCTGAAACATGTCCCAGGCATCCTGCAAGCAATATTTTTCCAGATAAACTTCACCGCCTTCGACAGTATCAGCCCGTAGTGTTTTCGTTATTAAAAATACCAGTTCCTCCTGGGCCAGGCTGTTATTAAAATCCCCCATCAGGATCATTGGCAAGCCGCTCAGTTCGCGCCGGCTGATCATCTCAACAAACAGCAATGCCGCTTCACTGCCTCTTTGTATTGCTGCCCCCCAGCCTCCTGCGACCTGGGCTTTAAGCTGCTCAAGGGTATTTTTTTCAGCTGACAGGGCTTTAGCAGGTTCGTACTCAAACAAGGGACGCTTGGATTTAAAATGAACCACATAACAGTCGCAAAGACCCATATGGGGCAAATCCACCGTCGCCCTGAGCACCTTGCGGCTAAAAGCAAAGCCCGCTTTAAGTCCCATGGTTTTAGCAAGTTCAGCATCAGGCACTACCGATGCAGCTTCAGCCACAGGATAACGGGAAGCAATAGCCACCACAGGATGCGAATAAATAAAATCGTCCGCGACCTGGGGTTGGTCCACAACATGAAAATAAGGGTAACCCTGCCCAGCCAATAATACTTTTAAAGCATCGGGACTAAAGACCTCCTGAAAGCCGATCACATCCGGTTGATGCGCTTTTAAATAATCAACTATCCACTGTTGTTTTTTACGCCACTGCTGTGCACTGTAGATACGCTGGAATTCATAAAATGCGTTGGGGGGTTCAAGATAATTGAACAGGTTAAAACTTGCTATTTTTATCTGGGATTGAGGAACAAGCGTATCGGCAGGCTTTTGTGGTTGCGGCTTTTTTTCTGACAAATGATTTCCCTGATGATTAAACTCCCATTCCCTGAAAACAGTTCCCCGAAAATAGGATGTAAGCATAAAGCGCTCAGCATGTCTTACCTTAAGGGGCAAAGCTGCTGCTGTAAATGAGTTTATCGTTTTATTTCTTTGCCAACTTGATGAATACAGGCAATAAACCTGGCTGTAAAGATGAACCAGGGGTTATTTATGATACTTGAATAAAAACCGTGGTGAAATTTTTTTAATTAGGCTAAATTGTCTCTACCTTGGTTTATCAGAGAGTTAAGCAATAAAGCACCTCAGATAAGAGACCAGGCAAAGAACCCAAAATAATAACCAAAAATAAGGATGTTTTGATGTCTCCTGCATTATCGTCAGCCATTGAAAACCGCCCGCTTATCGAGCAAATTCTCAAACAACTCGGCGACACCGTCGCAACTTTACCCTCAAATCCGGGCTTTTGTGGTTTATTGAGCGGTTTAAGCGGAAACCTGTTGTTTTTATATAAACTCAGCGTATTTGACGCCAGGCTGGTCAATGAAGAAGTCTTTGATGACAAACTGGAATTTTTACAGCAGCAACTGGCCGCCCATATTCATTATAACGATTTAAGCAGCGGCCTCAGCGGACAGGGCTGGTTGCTGGAATATCTCAACCAGGCTCAGGGGGACGATTATGATCCCGAGATGTGTGAAGAAATCGACAGCCTATTACAAGAAAGCCTGTCGCAGACTCCCTGGCCGGGCGAAATAGAAATGGTGCTGGGTTTGGGGGGCGTTGCCGTCTATGCTGCCAGACGTTTATTGAAATCACCCTCTGCCGATTTATTTGAAACTTTAGTCAGCCATTTTGAACAGGCAGCCGTGCAGGTGACCGAACACACCCTGACCTGGTCACAACCGGCAGACTCGGTTTATCGCTTCAATAAGGAAGAGAAAGAGACCCCTGAATTTAACCTCGGCCTGGCCCATGGCGTCCCCGGGATCATTGCCGCCTTGCTACCGGCATTAAAAATACCGGCTTTACACCAGCGTAGCAAATCTTTGCTGCTCCAAAGCTGTGACTGGTTAATGGCACAGGAGCTGGATAAGCATAAGTTAGGCAGCTGTTTTGGCTCTTCGTGTAACGAGCAGCACATTTCACGTTTGGGCTGGTGTTACGGCGATCTGACCATAGCCTTAACCCTGGCGCGGGTCGGCCAGGCGCTGGAACTGCCTTCTTACCTGGAAAAAGCCAAGGAAATCAGCTTACATGCCGCCGGGCGCGACCAGGATAACGGTATGGTCAATGATGCCGGTTTATGTCACGGCAGTGCCGGCATCGCCCTGGTTTTTCAGTTATTGCATCAACACCTTGGTGAAGAAAAATTATTGCACACGGCAAATAAATGGCTGGATATCACCCTGGACGACTACCGGGAAAAAGGCTTAAAAGGATTTTATATGTTTTCCGGCGTTACCAAAGAGCACGAAGAAGATACCGGATTATTAATGGGCTACACAGGGATCGGCCTGTGTCTGCTATCGGCCTTAACCGGCGATACCGACTGGGTGGATTCCTTGCTGATGGCTTAAGCAAAACCCTGGGTGCAGCCCAGACAAAAGTTTGACAAGCTAACGGGTAGCAACAGCAATAACCTCCGTTAGCTCCGCTTCAAGACAACAAGTGCAAGCTTTCACCGGCGATAAAAGATGCCCTGATGACTGCCGAAGTTAATGACCACAGTTATCGCCAAGCTGTACCGGCGGGCATTTAACCGTGCCAAAAGAGCAAAAAACACAACAATCCCCCTTTAAGGGTTTCAGCCAGACCTGGCAGCTATTGCACTGATAATAATACCAGCAGGCATTGGCCGGCATGGTTTCTTCCTGCTGAAAACCGCATTCGGGACAAATAATTTTTGAAACAAGTATCATCTTCACACCCATAGATCCGGGCATGGAATTAGCCCTGGCCTGATTTTAAAAAACTCATTACACTGACAACTATAAAAGATATAACTATATAAGAAAAAAATATCGGATTTATGTCGAATAAAAGAACCTATAAAGATTCTAAAAATGCCCTGGTATTAACCGGCGGCGGTGCACGTGCCGCCTACCAGGTCGGGGTGCTGACGGCTATCGCGAAATTCGTGCCGAGAAATCACGGTATCCCCTTCCCTATTTTGGCGGGCACATCCGCCGGCGCCATCAATACCACGGGCCTGGCCTGTTACGCTTCCTGCTTCCACCTCGGGGTAAAAAAACTGGAATGGGTGTGGAAAAACCTGAAAACCAACCGCATCTACCATAGCGATCCGCTGCGGGTCTTTGGCAATATCAGCAAAGGTATGCTGGCCAGCTTCCAGGCCGATTACGCCACGAAAACCGCCCGCAGTCTGTTAAATAATGCCCCGCTGAGGGATCTGCTCAATTTAGTGGTGGATTTTAAACGCATAGACGCCAATATCCTGCGCGGCTACTTAGATGCCGTGTCCGTCACCGCATCAAGCTACAGCAGCGGCGACTCCATCAGTTTCTATCAGTCCGAGCGGGCAATTCCCCCCTGGCACCGCGCGAAAAGACGGGGCCAGGTCGGAAAAATTAACAGCGAACATTTAATGGCTTCTGCCGCCATCCCGATGATTTTTCCCTCCATCAAGCTGCAAACCGAACATTTCGGCGATGGCTCGGTGCATCAGCTTTCCCCTTTGAGTCCGGCCATTCATTTAGGCGCCGAGCGTTTGTTTATCGTCGGGGTCGAACAGCCGAAAGAGCCGCGCCATGCCATGGAAAACAACCCCCATCCCCCCACCAGCGCGACCATCGCCGGACATATGTTAGATACGGTTTTTGCCGATACCCTGCAAAGTGATCTTGAGCGTATGCGGCGGATAAATGCCACCTTGTCGCTTATTCCCGAAAAGCAGCGGAAAAGCCACGAGGGACTCAAGCATATCGACAGCCTGGTACTGAATCCCAGCCATGATTTTAATGCCATCGCCAGCAAATATTTTGACGAGTTACCTTTATCCATCCGCATGTTGCTGCGCTGTATCGGTATCAGGGAGGACTCGGAGTCGAGCATCACCAGCTATCTGCTGTTTGAGCAAAAATACTGCAAACACCTGATCAAGCTGGGGTTTGAGGATGCGATGGAAAAAGAGACTCAGATCAGAAAATTCTTATCCCTGTAAAGAAAACCCTGCTTGCGATAACAACAGGGTAATCATCAAAAAATAAAAAGACCAATCAAAAAATCGCTCATTAACGGGGACATCAATGAGCGAAGAGAAGCAAAAAAAATGTATCCATACCCAGCTTCATGAAACAATTTAATTATAGCGCTTTTGGCTAAATTTTCTTCTAAACAAAGGCCCTCGGTTAAGAATTAACTGCTCAATATTATTCGTTTTTGTCCAGAATTTTAAACACCTTAAGCTAAGTTCCTAAATTACAGCAATAAGTTACAGCTACAATTTTACATACTAAAAACATAAAGCCATCTCAAAAAATAACAGACAAAACACCAATAAAACACCGGGATTATTGAAACCCTCAATTGCCACTGCTACATTATTTTTAAGAAGGAAAAACATCTCAGGCAAAGGATTGACCTTATGTATACTTCGACTATCACTTGCGCTCAATGTAAAGACAATATTCAACTGCCGCCTAATACCGGCCCGTTTGAACTAGTCACTTGTCCCCATTGCCGGCACACGGCAAAATTCATTGACCTGCAATTGAAGGCCCAGGAAGAAGATCAAAAATTTGTCGATGAGTTAACGCTGACATTAGCCCCGCCTACGGGTGATTAGCAAGCTCTAGCCTTATCAAGCAAGCAGGGAGAATTATTTTGAACACAAGCGCAACAACCCAGGAAAGTATTCAGCAAAACACGTATTCACAGCCGGGCAGTGCCAGCTTTCGCCTGGGCCCGGAGCAACAAGGGATCATTTATGCCGGTTTAGTGCTACTGGTGATGGTCGCCATTGTTGTGCTCATTCTTCGCAAGAAAAAATAGTTTTCCTATGCCTCAGCTCGTTGCTCGCGGCAATCATCCCGGGCATAAGCTTTCCCCTGCCTTATTCCAACCTTTGGTAAAGGCCTAAGAGAAGCCCAGATAATTCCTCAGTTTACCCGAGCGGTCAATTTTGCCCTTTGCGAAAATCAGCAAAATGATATCTTAATCACAACTTTACCCCTCTCATAAGGACACCAAGATGTTAGCCCAAGTACCCGATACAAATGCCCAATTAAAAAGAATTATTGCCCAAAGCCAGGACATTACCGATATTAATGAACGCAAGTTTATCGCCGATCTGGCAATAAAAATCTGGCTATCCGGCCGTAATATCGCCGGCAGCCTGGAAAGTGCACTGGAGCAGGCCAAAGTCATCCATCAGGATTACCAGACCTTTATCAAAGGGAAATGTTAATGCATGACCCCGGCTTCCCTTGCCGGGAAAAGCACTTGGTTATTTTGCCGCCACCTTCACCGAAACGTTTTGCTGCCAGCCGGATTTAAATTTTAACGTTAGCTTAATGCTGTCATCTTTATTTAACGGCTTTCGCGGCGACTTGAGCATTAAATGTTTACCGCCGGGCAGCAATGCCGCCTGCCCGAATGCAGGCACTAACAACTCATTGAGTTTTTGCATCGCCATCAGGCCGTCTTGCATTGCCATTTCATGGATTTCTATCTGGCTAAAAGCATCACTTTCCACTTTCACCAGCGTCAGCTCCTGCCCGGTGGGATTAATCAAGGTCAGATAACCGGCATTAACCTTAGCCTCAGGTAAAGCCTGGCGCACCCAGGCATTGACAATCTTCACCACTTTATCGTCACTGCTGCGCTGGCTACCCGGTGCTTTTACCGGCCCGGATGCGGCTATACGCTCGCTTTCCTTCTTGATAAAGGCAAGTATTTGCATGGTCTCCTTATAGGTTAGCCGCATATTAGGCATAGCCAGGCGGTCATATTGCAGGTAGAGGGACATGGCAATGGGATCTTTCTCTGCTAACATTTTATCCGGCGCCATTATCCAGCTAACCAACCAGTTTTTTTCCCGTCTTTGACTCACGGCAAATAAATCAGGCCCCAAGGCTACCGGCACTTTTTGTCCGGTCTTTTCGCTACTGCTTGTGCCGCTGCCTGCCCTGCTGTCTGCCCCGCTACTTGCCCCGGAGATGTTATGACAGTTCTGGCAGCGGGTACGAAAAAGCTGCTCTCCTGTGGCAAGGTTGCGCAGCTTGGGCGCACTGGCATAATCCGTTAACGGCTTGGCAGACTTCCAGTCGCTCAGCCAGTTGCCAATTTGATCCGCCAACACATAGGGGTTTTCAAACGGCGACCGTTTCATCCAGCGACCTGTGCTTTGATTGCCGATGATCATACTGACATTGTGATTTAAAGAGCCGTCCTGAATTTCCTCGATATATAACCCCAGCTTGCGGCGCAGCCTGCTGATATCGTCTTCATTGCCGGTAAGAAAGGTCCATTTAGCGCCGAAGCGGCTGCGATAGGCATCAAGGACTTCCGGGGTATCGGTTTTCGGGTCGATAGAAATCGAATAGAAAAACACATCTTTCCCCAACCGGTTGCCCAGGATGTTCTGCACCCGGATAAGCTGGGCGGTTTCCAGCGGACAAGTATCCGGGCAGGCGGTATAGATAAAATTAATGACCACGGTTTTATCTTTGATCAAGTCATCAAAAAACCTGACTTTTCTTCCTTCATGGGTCGTTAACAGGGTATTGGGAAAATAGTTTGCCCCCCAGGGACTCGCTGCGCTCAGGACTTGAAAACTGCTCGAGAGAGTGAACACAGCCAACAGCACCACACTCATTTGCAAACGGGGTTGATATTGAGACATCTTAACTACTCCCCGTTATCGGCTTTGCCGGCATTACGGGCATCATGCACCAGCTTATCCACTGTCATCGGCACCGGACAGTTGACCACATGGGGAGAGTTGAGGTTTTCAAAATCATAATTGTTAAGGCCGATATTCGGCGGCGGCGGAAACTCCAATACTTCCAGTTCACCTTTGGCACGCAACTCTTTCACTTGCTCCAGGCCTTTGACGACACCGACGCTGTCTATCGCCGGCGTCAACCAGTGGGCGAAGCCGATATGCCACATGGGGCTATAATCATCTTCCGGCATAAAGTAGGAAGGTACCCCCACCTGGCTGCCAAACGGCCCGCCGCCGAGCAAACCCATGCCGTCGCTTGGCGTGGGCGGATAACTGCTGCGTATCGGCGCCGGCGGTATAAACTGGATCAGCGGCACGGCTACCGCACCGAGAAATTGATGCTTAGGCACATAAGGCACCCCCATGGCTTTTGCCGGGCCAAAGGGAAAAGTATCAAGCACAATATAATAAGGCAGATAGTCCCCTTCCCCGGCCCAGGATTTATGCAGCTTGAAGGTCACATGGGGATTTTCCCCTGCGGTCTCCAGCGCAAGCACATGGCCGGAGGCATTTAAGCCGCCCCAAACTTCGCCGTTGTATAAACATTGCGTATTGGCAGGCAGATCCGGAAAACCGCGGCAGGATTTATCGATGCGGTTTTGCTGCCAGGGTTTATCTCCCCACTTAATGATCACGGCATTAAAGATCACGTCTTTACCGTTATAGTTGACCCGGCGCAGCGGCGAATAGCTGTTGTTATCATCAACCTCGGGAATACCTTCGGGGTTTTCATCATTGGCCCAGACGGGATTTGGCAAGTCACCGTAAAAGGTCCACTGTCCCTCAGCCGATACCGATGCCAGGCCCAAAGCCGCTTCGGGGGTTTTCGCCAGCGCCCCGGCCCAGGCCAGCCCTAACTCATCTGCCAGCGCCTTGTCGCTGACATCATGCAAAAAGTACCAGACCCGGGTTTCTTGTCCCTGCTCGTCAATATTGATGCCCTGCTTCAAGGCAAAAGTCGCCGTGCCCCGTTCATTATCCGGCGGCACTGCCGATAAAGCATCGCCGATAGGATTATCGCGAAGATTATCCAGCTCACCGATTTCTGTCCCTTTTACCCAGACAGATACCGGCTCAAGCTCAGGGCCGAACTGACCTGTGCCGTCACCGGTTCTTGCTGTCGGCAGCGCCACGGTATCGACATAACCGACCCCGTCCCAGGAAGGAATTGGCGTTGGCATCAGCTTGGTTTGCCCGGGGTTCTCCACATCCCAGCGCAGCAACATCGCATGATCTTCATGCTGGGTATTATGACAATGCTCCATATAGGTACCGGCAAATTCCCGAAAACGAAAAGCAATCTCTATTATGCTGCCGCTATCTTCCTGCGGACCGAGCCGGTAGACATCCTTGCGTGCCCACTTTTCCCATTCCGGCGGCTCTTTACCGTCACGCCTTAAAATGATGCCTTCTTCGAAATGGATATGTACCGGGTGGCTCCAGCTGCCGCTGTTGACCAAACGCCAGACTTCGATACCACCCGAGTTCTTATCCGGCGCCGCACTGAGCCTGCGGGGATCCATGCTCAGCCCTTTGCCGCCGTCGGTTTCTATCACCCAGGGCTTTTCATCTGTGGGCTGACGTTCAAATTCAAAGGTGCGGTGCAGGGCATTGGCCAGCTCACTCTCATCGGGACGGTTTAAGGGGATCAGGGTTTTCTTACCGGCAACAAAGTCGGCGGGATCCATACTTTTATCTTCTCCCTGGTAAGGTTGCACGCGAAACTCAAGAAACTTGCCCACCACGGGATCGCCGTGCATCCAGCGATCGACCTGGCCGTCATCCTCATCATCATAAGGGAGGGCATAATAATCACCGCTGATAATGTCCCCAAGCGGGATCACCTTATCGGTGACCTGGCCGTTTTTATGCTGCAACATATTGACAAAATAAAGCTTGTCACCGGCTTTAAAGGCGCTGAAATCCACGATAATGTCATAACGCTCGGCGATGCCCAGGGTGGGCAATTCGCCGTTTTCAAAATAAACGGTATGCTCCATGATATTACCGTCATTGGCGATCAGATAAAAAGGTACCGGCTCCCCTGCTTCATCCACCAGCGCCAGTTTAAAATAGCGCGATACCGAGCCGTTTAAAATGCGAAAACGGTATTGGCGGGCGCGCACGTCAAAATATGGTTTGTAAAGCCAGTTCACTGTCATGACATCACCGACAAAGCCTTTGACATTAAAAGGATTAAACCAGAGCTGGCCTTCGCTGTCCCATGCCTTTTCCGCCAGCAGCAAATTAACATCATAATCCCGGTTGCCCCAGTCCAGGGCGCTGCCGCTGGGCAGACGCAAATTCACGCCATCGTCGAGGGCTTCATTGCCGCGATCGAGGGCGCTGTAATAATTCATCATGGCAACGCTGCCCTTGTAGACATTTTGCGCGGTAAAATCGAGCATATGATCATGGAACCAGTGAGTACTCATGGTTTCGCGCCAGTCGCCGCGCAAATTAACTATGCCCCCCTGACCGTCCGGACTACCCGCCCTGGGCTCCTTTGCATCGCGATTAATCGAATCGTAACCGGCCAGTACCATAGGCCAGCGGTAATCAAAGAATTGTCCGGGGAAAAAGAAAGCATTGGTATAACCGTCACTTTCCGCCGGGTTATGGCCGTTATGCTCATGGGTACTCAGGGTATGTACGCCAAAGCCGCGGTTGGCGGAAACATCGATGGGCAAGGCATTATAGTGGCGCATAATAAGCGGCTCGCCGTAACGCACTTTCAGCAGCTTGGGGGGAAAAGTGCCGTCAAAGGTCCACAAGGTGGTTGGCCCTTGCTGCGGCATATTCGGATGGAACCGCACCGGAATGCCGGCCGTAGTACCTGCCCCGCCGACATTCTCATGATAAAGCCCGCCGGGGGCAAATTCTCCCACTTGGTATTGATGATCCTGTTTATTATCCCTGAGACCGCCGTTAAGGCGGGCGCCTGTGGTCGCGGTCTGAAAATAACGTGTCGGGGTAAAATCAGACCAGCGTTGGTGCGACCAGCCTAAACCCGGTGGCCGCCCTTCGGCGGGCGGCTTATCAAGCGCCCGGCCGAGATATCGCTGGATATGCCCTTGCCAGGGATTTAACTCCCGGGTATTGGCGGCCACGGTCGGCAGCGGCCAAATCCCCTGGCTCAGGAAGTTGTCTAGCTGCTCGCCATCGGGCAGGCTTTGGCTGTCTGGCGGCGTTGGCAGCGACTGCCAGTTGCCGGGTTTATTGTTATCCAGGTTTAACGGCTCCAGACCAAACTCTTCAAAACGCAGCATCGGCTGACTGAAGGGCAAGGCGCCAAACAAGGGACTGGGGGCGCCATTGGTGGGGATATTAAAATAACCGTTATCCTGCAAACTGCCCTTGGGCAAAACATTGGTTATGGTGGTATCTTCGCTGGTACCGGTTGCGCCTCCTTCAAAAGCCCCTTTATTGGCCTCAGGCAGATCACCGGGCAGGTCACCAAATACCGGCCCCGTTGGCAGGGAAGCATCTTCTTCTGCCACCTCTGTATTATCGTCGCTACCGCTATTTAATTCCCATTTACACCCAGGCACAGCAGCAAACACCAGCGATAAAGCCAAGAGCATCACAACAGGCCTTAGGTGAGTGAATACGGGTCTGAAAAGAGAGGGAAATGAATAAAGCGACAAAGATAAAAACGGACAGTGTTTTTTTTGTAATAAGCTCATGAAATCACCTATACACCTCTAGCCCTTACCTGTAGCCCGGTAAGAACAAAGAATTAACTTAGGCACTCAATACTTTCCAAAGTATAGTGTTATTGGTTGTCGGCAAGTGCAGTGGATGTTTTGCAGTGGCACAGGAAAATGGCCATGGAACAAAACAATGCTCCCTGCCATTCTCCCCTGGATTTCATCGGGAAGTAATTAACAAGCATAGGTGGGAAAAAGACCTCGGGCAAACCTGTGAGCACAAAAAAAGACCGCGGCTTGAGCTGTAAAGCCGCGGTCTTTATTTTTTCAGGATAAAAAGCTTATCTATTATCTTATTAAGTCGGTTTTGACTTATCTACCCGGGTTGTTAAGCGATTATTCGGTGAGATCAAAGTAAGCATGAATGCTGTCTGCGGTAAAAGCCGGGTAAGCCGACGGTTTGAACTCATTAAGCTTGCTTTGGAAATTGCTGTTTCTAAAATCAAAACTGGCATTGCCGAAATCACTGTTATTGATCAACTGCCGGAACACGGCATTATCTGCGCTGCCATCCCCTTTGATCATGGCATAGCTCACAATTGTTGGTGTCAGAAATGCCCCCGGCGCTTCCGGCTCGGCAACATCGCTGGCACGGGCAAAACGAAAGGCATGGGTTAAAATACTGTCCTTGTGATAAACAATGGCCGGATGTTCGCCGATAAATTCAACCTCATCCACGCTGCGGGCGTCATAATCGCCATGGGCACTGGCACTGACATGGGTCATCACGCCATTGACAAACCAGGTGATGACATGTTCAAGGTCGTGTCTGTGACCAAACCAGAAAGATGCCTGATCTTTGATAAAATACAGGGCATACATGTTGGCACAATATTCTATACCGCCCTGCTCGACACAGGCATGCCTGTGATAGGTATTTGACTCGTTATAAAAATCGCTGAACTGGCAATTGTCGCTGACGCCGCCGCTGATCTTCAAGCCCGGATTAGCCACTGCGCTGCGGTCAAACGCCGCGGCGGCATAACAGCCGTCACCGTCAAAATCCCAAACCGGCGCCTGGCTTTCCACTACCTGGCTGTTGCGATAAGTACTGTCCTTACGGATATAGGTATGCCCCTGATATTCCAATAAGTAAGGTTCCTCAACCGCCCGATCTAATTTTTCATCATAACGAAAATCGGCGGACAAGGCCGAAAAAGAAATGCCAAGCAAGGCAGAAAGAGGTAAGATTTTCAGGAGGTTAGTTGTCATTTTTTTCATTTTTTTCCCTTTTATTTAAAACAGCACGGGGGCAAATTTTAACGCTTATCTGTGAGCAACTTAGTCACCCTTCCCGGGTGGCGATGCGTACAATATAGAGGGATTCGTTATTAATCAAGAACTTTTACAAACGGCAAGTTAAATACGGCGGCCGAAGGGGAAATCGGCAACCGTAAAATAACCAGCTATCGCCCTGGTTTACATTTCGGGATTTATACAGGCTTCCCATGGAGTCGAAAAACACCTGCTATTGGTTGGACAGCCGTTAAATACATCGGTATTCGGGCCACAAGCCACTACTGTCGGTATAGGACCGGCACCGCCAACCTGAGGCGTCACTGCCGCCGGCAGAGCTTTATTGTCTCGTGATAGGTTTTTTAACTTTTTCTTATTCAGTTTTAATTTCACGATATATCCTTATTATTTTAAATTTATGAACAGCTGCCGAACAAATTTCACACAGCAGAATATAAATTAGCCAACACTTAACCTTTCGTCAACATCTTGAATACACAAATGAAATATATATCGCTGTCTTATGATCGTAATCAACATCCGGTGCAAGAATAAAAAAGGGAAAATACCAGAGCACTTTTCGCTGATATTTTATACAAAGGTTTCATTGAACTCCCAGTCGGGCCCTGATAAGCTAAACTAGCTAACAACTTGATTTAAGAGGAAGAAAATGGATATTAATTTAGAGAAATTCGACAAATCAGCCGTAGCAATCCTCAGGCACCTGGCCGCAGAATTCCCGACCGGCAAACGCATAGACTTTAAAAGCCTGTTCACAACAGATCCCAGCGATGATGAATTTGATACCCACCGCGGCGCTATCACGGTATTACGGGATAAAAAACTTATCGTCGAAACCAAATCCGCCAAGTTCACTTTGTCTAACGAAGGACTGACCATGTTTGGCATTGCCGATATAAAAAGCCACCTGCAAACAAAAGTGGATGCCCAATAACCGTTAACCTAACCTGGCTTACATCCGGTATAGATGCGGCTGCTTTGTCAGCCGTAACTTTGCAGCCAGACACTCAAGCCACGGATGGTTAACACCAGGATCCCGGCAGTCGTAGCAAAAGCGACAATCGCCAGCACAGAATATAAAAACCTTTTAAAGTTAATCGCAAGCCTTTTGAAAAAACCCAGCTCCCCGGGGGCTTTGTCCGGTACGCCGGGAAAGGTATACAACAACCAATAAATCAGTGCCGACCATAATAGCGCAATCACACTGGGAATATGCAGGTAGTCATACTGGCTTGTACCGGTATTACCTATCAGGATATAAGCAATCAAGGCTAAAGATGCCAAGCCAATAACAAGCGCAACTCCTTTAAACCATTGAACTTTTAATGCCAGCAATCGTAATTTATCTATCATTTCCTCAATTTATCTCTTTTAACTCTTACCCGTACCGCCCTTATACTGAAAAGCAGCTCGGCTTGCTGTACACTATTCCTTCAGACATGAAGGCACGGGATTTATGGTTTTCTTATCTTAACCGGCAATCTATTTGTTGGTGGTCATTTTGGCAAGGGTGCGATCTTTTTTAACGAACTGGTGATACAGGGCTGCCATCACATGTGCCAATATCAGCATCCACACCAGCCAGGCGCCCAATATCTCTTTATGGATGAAGTCTATCGGCGCTTCAAATTCCTTAAAGCTTAACCCCAGGCCTTCGCTGACTAGTGATACAAATAACGGGGTCTCTTCAAATTTCGGGATATCGAATAGAAAGAAATACTCGGTATTGACCCCGGTACCCACATAGCCGGTAATGGGCATAATGATCATAATGGCATATAAGGCATAATGACCGGCATGTGCTGCCAGGTGTTCCAGCTTAGAACCCGGCTCTAAATCCGGTACCCGGTTAGTCAGGCGCCAGACCAGTCGCAGCGCAACCACTACCGCAATCGTCACCCCGACTGATAAGTGCAACTGCAACGCGGTCCAGTTTTCCGGCGTTTTCTCCTCGGTAAACCAATGACGGTAATAAACGCTCATATACGAAGCTAAAAATAACACCGCCGTGCCCCAGTGCAACCATTTTGCTATTGTTCCGTAATTATCAGCAGTGTTTTTAAATTCCATTCAATACTCCAAAACAGGTAGGTATATAACCCCCTTTAAAGGGGTTTTGTGACATATACATATCAAGCCTGCAAAGCTTTATATAACCAAAGGTCGCTTCTCGTTATAACAGGCTTAATTTCATCCGGCCAAACAGGTTTCCATGGCTGGTTATACCCTAAGTTACTCTGATTTGAATAGTCATTTCAACACATTAAGCAAGATTACCTTCGAACACTCTGAAAAACTGAACATAAAAGCCGTTCAAAAAATATGAGAACGCCGTCTAAGACTTATAAGCGACAACCACCTGGCCATAATGCCATTTTAGTCAAAAGACTCACAAGACAGGGCAATCCATTTCAGGGGATGGAGCATAACAATTGCCTTAAAGATATTACTCCTTATCCCCTGCATTGTGCTTTTGATTCTCACTAAGTGCCCCGATAAATTATTTCCCGGGTACACTCGGGCCAACACGGGAAACATCACCATGTTTATAATAACTTCGATTATCTTTAGGACCAAAGACAACCGCGGTATGTTTTTGATAGCCAATTTTCCCGAACTGCTCGCGCTTTTTCGATATCACCGCCCCCTGTGTTGTCGGCCCCATGTAACCGACAACCCGGTTATGACGCTTGCCCATGGCATCAATCGCTTCTTTACGCTCTTGGGTGAGATTGTCAGGATTGAAGAAGGCTTTTACCTGGCCCCATTTACCCAAGGGCCTGTCCATCACTTTATCGACCTGTGATTTATTTCTTAGGTATTGAGTTTTATAGCTGGGTTGATTTAACTCCTGCTCCAGAGAACCGGCAAAGGTTTTACTCCATTTACCGGCACTTTGCTCTATGGTTTGCTCACGAAACTTTTGCGGTACATTCTGCATATTCGATAAATCCGTTTCCGTTCCGCTAAAGCAGGAATTTGCGCGCAGCTGGCTCACGCTGGGCAACCCCATCTTATCCAGCATAGAGGCAACGGATTTTGCTGACGTTGCCTCATCGGCATCCGAATAAATTTTCTTATCGCCGGGAGAGCCGTGCCCCTGAACAAAAACCACCGGATGGGAACGCTTGGTATCGACACTGCCAAAATCCATCATGGCATTATCTTGATGAGACCAGTCACGCAGTTGCTGATAAGTTTTCTGCTCGGTGGGATTCATAAACCCCGGGGCATTTAACTTCTGTTTGGCTAACTGATGAAAGGCATCACGTTGCTCTACATCCTTAAAAATAGGCCTTACCATAGGATGATCATCCCGTAATGCCTGTATCCCCATACCGCGCGAATTTGCCATAAAGTTCGTGACATCACGGTGGGGAGAAACCATATAACGCTGCTGATCCACCAGCGGGCTCAGATCGCTTTTATTAAAGTTTTCGATCTGAGACAACATAACATTACGATTCATATCACGGGGCCGTGGATTTGCCACCCCCATACGTTTAAGCATATTGGTCGTTGCTTGTTCTTTTGTCGGGGGAGCTTGAGGTTTTCTAAGGTTCAACATAAAAATTACTCCTTTTCGGTGGCTACGAATAAAGACGGTTATCTTCATTGCCCAAATAAGACTCAGGCAATGAAGGTGCCACAATAAAAAGGCTCCCCCAGATGAATATACACAACTGATTTACCGACAAAAGCTAAACCGGTGTCATTTTTGTTGCCTTAAAGGCTCGACCAATATCAGCTGTTTGGGCAGACAAGGGATATGATTTGACCCAGAGGGTTAAAACGGACCCGCATGGTTTTAACCCGGTAGCAGGTATTTGACAGCGGTTATTTCAACAAACTTGAGAAGTTTGCCATTTTTGGGGCACGGAAAATAACAAGGAGAACTTAAGCGATGGAATGAAGATTTTCCGGGGAAAACACCTCAAATGCTCTCCTGCAAGGCAATTGGGGAGTGATAAACAGCGTGGTCTGAAGCACCACGCCCTTACTGTTTCACTGTTTATAATTAGCAGTGGGTAATGCCGATATATGTGGTATTTGGCATCTCTTTGGCACCGCCAGCCACTTTGTCAGTCATCTCCATAGGAAGGGTTTTATTATCTTTAGAAAGGTTTTTCAGCTTTTTCTTGTTGAGTTTAAGTTTCATTTTTTCATCCTTATTATCATTATCAGTAAACACTTGTTGCTTAAGTGCACCTTTAAACTAGCAAACCTCCACACGAAGTCAACAAAATAACAAACAAGAAATTACATATTATTTACAAGAACATATCAAATACTAAAACGGCCCTGACCCATAATAGTAAGAGTCAAAGCCGCTTAAACGTTATGCTGGCTAAGCCAGCATACGAACACAAACGTTATTTATAGTCGGCGACTAATTGTGTTCCCGTCCCCTGTCCGGTGATCATAATATAATGCCAGCCCGACGTAGGGTTATTCACCACTATGCTTTCTTCACTGGTGTTTGCAGTGGTTGCCGCATTTTCATAATTGCTGCTGCCCGGCCAGCCCGTTGATGACTGATAAATGCTGGCATCACCGTTACCGCCGCTGGTGGTAAAACTCAAACTGCTTTGACCACCAGGAACGCTGATGGCCATATAAATAGTAGCGTCACCTAAACATACCGCCTGATTATCGACTAAGTCACCGCGTGTTACCGCCGCCTGGCTGTCACAGACATTGCCTGTGCCGCCGCCGTTATCTTCACTCCAGCTGGCACTCAGGCTGACATTGTCGAAAACCTGATTATTGTACGGATTCCCCATCACATACCAGGTACCGGCCTGCGGCGATGCCACACTGACGGTTTCATTATTGCCCGACTTATAAGGGCGATAATCATAATTGCTCAGGGAAACCTCACTGCCGGCTTTGACATATAAGTCAACATCGCCGCTGCCGCCTGAAGACTGGATCACCAAATTGCTTGCCCCTTGGGGGAGTTCAAAGCGGTAAGTCGGCTGTTCGCTGCCGTCGGAGCTGATAACAACACTCTGGCCATTTTCCAGAACATTGTCCGGCTCGGTTGGCGTTTCTGTGGTGCTTTGTACGGTTTGCAGCCAGGCGGCAAATTCCGTATCTAAACTGGTGCCTATGTTATCTAAAATATTGTTATAGGCATTGAAATCGCCGGTACGCAGCTCAGACAAAATGTTATTGACATAGCCCATTTCATTTTCAAACATAAAACGTACCGCCAGATAACTCCAGTCGTAAATCTGGCTTGAACTGTGATCATAGTTGGTACGCAGTAATTCACTTAACTTATAAGTGTTTTTACGCGCTTCGGCGACAGCATTATCGTTATAGTCTTTATTGGCAATATATTCCGCCAGCCCTTCGCCCCACCATACCGAATCATGGGCATTAAAATCACCGAAGTCGCCGTATTTGTTAAAGCGGCCATCCAGGTAATGTACATATTCATGTTTTAAGTTCCACACGGCAAATTCCGGCAGCAACCAGTCGGCCTCATGGGCAAAAAAACGTGCGACATTGCCAACCACCGACGGATCGCCTTCAAGATAAATACCACCATTGTCTGTGCTATTGCCATAAATATGATAGGAGAATTTCTTATATTGCGCCGTGCTGTCGTAAATCACCAATTCAAGTGCCGAATTATGATCATCCGCCACCGGGATATTGTTGGTGTTTAAACGCTGGTGGAAATAACTTTCCTGCTCCCCCAATTCATCGCATATCTGGCTCAGCTGACCATTGGTCAGCTGTTGGGCGCGTATGGTCAAGGTTGAACTACAGGCATGGGTAATTGGCAGAATTTGCGCTTCCAATTCAGCTTTGTAATTACAGGTATTATAAAAACTACAGTTTGCGCCGTCGTAATAATCCACCTGGCCCATCATTCTAAACCAGGCCTCGGAAGCATCGCCTGTCATGCTGTGACGGGATAAGAAGTCTTTGATTAAATTTTGCGCCTGGCTACGGGTTGCACCACTGTATTTCAGGATACGGCCGAGTTCGGAGGCTGCATCGTTAAACTGCGGCTCCTGGCTGTGGCCGATCAAGTCGGTATTGTTTTTTAAGAAGCGGTCAAGGGCATTGACCAGGGAGAGATCGGCTTCTACCGCATTGATAAAAGCCGCATCGTCCCTGGCGCGGTAGATGTAGATAAGCGTTTTGGTAAACCAGTTCTGGCCGTTGCTGCCCCACTCCTTAGCGTAGGCATCTAATATGCCGATGGCCTGCGGCAAATAACGATAACGATCGGCAGGATCTGTGGTATACATCAAAATCATGACTTCTTTGGCCAGATAAGCATGGGTTTCATCGCTCTGGTAAAAATTGCCGTTGGCAGCAAAGGCATCGAGGAAACTGACGATGGCATCATCAAGCGCACTGCCGTGATTGCCGATAATGCCTGAATTTCCTGCTTGTTCCTGGGTCCATTTGCCCGAGCGTAAATAGGCAACGAAAAAACGCAATTTATTGGCGCTGGTGCCGTCATAGCTCAGCGCCAAAGCACGGGCTTCATTGGCAATATCTATCATGGCGCTTTCGTTAAACAGCGACTGCATATCAGCCGTTGGCGTAGTCCAGATGTTATCTTCAAAGCAGGTATAATCATCCTGGGTTTTCATCAGGTCATTACGCGCCCCGCCGGTAACTCCGGCAAGCTCGGCTGTGGTGGCACAAGTTGCAGCAGCCGTGACTTGTTCGGCGCTTTTCGCCAACAGCCGGTTTTTAAAGGTATGACGCAGCGGGCTTATGGTCGCCCGATCCCGTGCCAGGGGATCGGCATCGCGAATGTCAGTATTAACGGCTGTTGACGCCGTTAAATGGCTGGGTTTATGATCATGGCTTAAACGAATGTTTTTATGAGGTACTGTACTGGCGATACTGGCATTGGCCGCTAATATCGCAGATGTTGCAAGGATTATTGTTTTAATTTTCATCGTTTTTATCTTTATAGTTATTGATTTAGTTTTATTAACTCCCGCCACATCAGAATTATCCCGTTCGTTTTTCAATGAAATATATAACTTCAGAGAATCTTTCTTTCCGTGACCATAAAAACATATATTGTATACATTATACTCGTCAAGCAGTTTTGTTTATTCCTTGACCACAGGCATCACCGGCAACAAATATAGAGAAATAAATTAAGCAACTGTTTTTAGTGAAAAAATTTATTTAAAGCTCAAGGGGTCATGCTCTCCGCTTATTCCTTGAGGAAATATATGATAAGTAATGAGAATTAAAACTGTCTGTTTTACCGTCACAATGTAACATTAATTTAACATCAAAATGTTAAGCGGAAGCCGTCGGTGAAAGAATTTTAGTGCCAATCACTAAAGGAGGAAAAAGACTCAGGTACAAATGATTGGAGATGTTGACCACCCCGTATCATAAAAACCGAGATGATCATATAAAGGCTTTACCTGCCTGCCAAGAGTAGCGCCTGCACTAAGGCCGTTGAAAACAACTGCGTGACTGCTCGACCTGAGATCTGATAACACAGCCTTTGGCGTGATCATTGATCAGCCCCATGGCCTGCATAAAGGCATACACAGTCGTGGGCCCGACAAATTTCCAGCCCATCTTTTTCAATGCTTTCGACAGCGCCACCGACTCATCTGAAGTGGAGGCCGTCTGCGGCTCTGCCAGGACTTCATCTTCAGGTTCATAACCCCAGAAAAACGCCGCCAGGGAGCCTTGTGTTTTCACCAGCTCCTGCGCCCGTTTGGCATTGTTGATCACCGCTTCAATTTTACCGCGATGTCTTACTATGCCTTCATCCTGAAGCAGGCGCTCAACATCCTGACCGGTAAAGGCTGCCACTTTATCTAACTCGAAATTATCAAAAGCGGCACGGAAATTCTCACGTTTGGCCAAAATAGTGCGCCAGCTCAACCCGGACTGAAAACTCTCAAGGCATAACTTCTCGAACAGGCGGCGGTCATCGTCTACCGGAAAGCCCCATTCATTATCGTGGTAGTCAAGAAACTCGGGCGCCGCACCGCACCAGCGGCAGCGTGAACCGCCATCGGGACCGACAAAATTCTCTGTCATCTTTTTCTCCTTAAGTCATCTAACCCATCAGTTCAGCAGGAAATTAAGGCGTTCATCTCCCCGGTGCGGGGAAATTTCCAGAATTTCTGCACTAACAACATTTTTAGCCACAAACGGATCGGTATTTACCCGGCTTTGCAGCGCCTCCAGGGTGCTGTTGTGGGCTAAAACCGCTCCCCCTTTATTGGGCTGCAGGCTGCCCACCATTAAAAATACGCCATCCTCCAGACCCTGTTCAATCCAGGCCTTGTGCCCAGGCATAAACTGGCTTGCCTGGCTTTTGTTTTCTGAAAACGTCAGTAAGATAATAAACATCCGGTTAACTCTCCTTTGCTTTTTTACTTAGCCCCTTTGTTCAGAGGCTAATGTTCAGACTTTGGCTTTATATAAACGCTAAGCCATTGATACAGCTGCTCAACTTCTTGTTTGATAAAGGTTTCATCATTAAAGGCACTGGCCAGGGTCGCCACCCCCTGGCTGCGTGCCAGAAGGTGCATCGCCAGGGTATCGGCTTCGTCCTTATGGCCAAGCTGCTCGAATTGCCGCACCAGCCAGGTACGAAACAGAGAAAATAACTTATTGGCTTCGCTTTGGCCGACATGGTTTAACTTCGACAGCTCAGTGGTCAGGGTGCCTAGCGGACAACCGTAACGCTTAATTTTATCCCGGTTGACGAGCAGAATATTGATAAAACTGCGGATACGATCTGTCGGGGTTTCCCCTGCCGACTGCCACTGCTCCAGCATGGCACGGGAATTAACCAACCGCAGTTGGATCACGGCATCGAGTATTTCGTCTTTGCTTTTGAAGTGATAATAAAAATTGCCCCGCGAAATTTTCACCGCCCGGGCAATATGCGCAAATGAGGTATGTTCAAAGCCCTGCTGATAAAACAAATTATCGGCCGCTTCGACAATATGCTCGCGTGTCATTTTTTTACTCATAAAAAGACTTCCCGCGCTCCTGTGGACCGGTTAAGGCTAAAGCCAAAAAATAGGACACTTGTCCTAACCCTAGAAAAAAAAGAATAGGACAAACGTCCTACTCTGTCAAGAGGGCCGCTAAGTTAAAGCGCGACAAGTGCCTGTTCTGCAGGTGATAACCTTACTAAAAACCAAAACAACAACAGGCATGAAGCAGGATAACCAGGTGACAAGCCACTTTGGCTTATCCCAGGCCAGAACCCTAAAACTCCTTCGCCAGCGTCATATAAAAGAAATTTCCCCGCAGCGAGTAAGTATTGTAATCAACACCATTGGTGCCTTCATACCTGAGCGGCGGCTCTTTGTCCCACAGGTTTTTGACTCCCAGGTTTATGTCTACCCCCAGCGGATCATAAAAATAATTCACCTGGGCATTATGGAAGTTACTGGATCCCATGACATGACCACCGGGCTCATCGGTGGCGGAGATATATTCGACGTTATAAGTGACCGACCAGTCGTTTTTGCTCCACCCCAGGGTCAGGTTGGCGCGGTCTTCGGGGATATTGCCGAATGAATTATCATACAGGCCGACGATAGAGCGCGACGGCGAATCGGCGGTGTCCTGTACGTCAAAGGTCAAAAAGTGCGACCATTCCAGGTTTATGTCCCAGTCGCCAACGGAGGAATCAAAACCATACATCAGCGCCAGGTCAATACCATCCAGGGTGCGCTCGGCAATGTTATCATTGGGGGCATTAACCGAGACAATATAACCTGTGCCGCCCAGGGCGCGGGTAACCTCGCCGGTATAATCGGGATTTTGCGCCACATAAGCCTGGTCCAGTACATATTCAGGGCTTTGGAACACCACATTTTCCTGGGTTATTTTAAAATAATCCAGGGTCAGGGACAGCTTATCCGTAGCCTGGTAAACCAGCCCCAGGGTTAGGTTTTTTGCTTCTTCGGGTAAGAGCTCGCTATTACCGCCCGAGGTCACGTTAAAACCTTTCACGGTATTTAAAATATTGCCGTCCACTAAACCGGCGCAGCCCGGCATATTGGCCACCACGCCGGTACCACTCGGATCACAGGGATCGGCAATGCCTTCGGTAAAGGCGGCATTGGCCTTGGAATACATTTGCAGCATAGTCGGCGCCCTAAAGCCGGTGGAATAACTGCCCCTTAAAGTAAGGTCTTCCAGCGGTTTGTAGATCACGCCAACTTTCGGATTGGTGGTGGTTTCACCCAAGTCGCTGTATTTCGAGTGACGGACCGCCAGCTGCACTTCTAAGGTATCGAGGGTTGGGATCACAAATTCTGCATAAAACTCATCGATTTTTCTCACCGGAGAAACCACATCCGAGGTCGCCTCCCCCCAGGAAACATCAAAGGTTTCTGTTTGCTGGCTGATATCCGCCCTTTGCTTGGACTGCTCTTCCCTGTGTTCATAACCTATGGCAAATTTCATGGTACCGGCGGGTAATTCCATCACAGGACCGGCAAGGCTGGCCTGGTAATAATCCAAAGTATTGTCGTTAATGGAGAAAGGTTTGGTGACATTGATATAATCGAGCATCTCCTGGGTTATGGTACCCGGGGGACCAAAAACATTGAGCGGGACGCAATCGGGGTCTTCACTGGTGCCGCATTCGTCGGATAAGGCCGCATCAATACGCATCAACGAGGGCTGCAAACCGCCGTCTGTGGTCATGCGCCCTTCCTGTGACGAGTAGGTCAGGTTCCAGTCATAATCGCCAAAGGCGCCGTTAAAGCCCAAGGTATAGCGGGTAACATCGGTTTCTGTGGTATAAACGCGCGGACCATATTCGACAAAACGGCGCGAGACATTCCCTTCCACCCCGAACGGGTTATATTTTTGATTGGCCCCGACGCCGAACTGGTTACCGTCAGCGTCATAATGATGAAATGCCGGCGTTTCGGTGCCGCTACCGTACCAGGCGGTATCAACCCCCGGAGGCGCCTGGTTGCCCCGGTTCCAGCCCTGATAGGAACTGATTTCGGCAAATACCTGGATATCATCGGTGAGCTCATATTCTCCGGTAAAAAACATGGTGGTATTTTTCAAGGTATTAGAGCCGGAAGTCACGTCATGATAGTTATAACCCATAACATCATAATCCCAGGGGATCACATCGCCCGGATTGGCGGCATCGGGTACGGTCCACTCCCCCTCGCCTAAACCAAAGCCCGTCAGCCTGGCATAAGGGGCCGTGCCCGAGCGCTGGTTTTGTCCGCCAACATGACGAAAGTCGGCATCCCGGGTACGTGTCCTGTCCCTGGATAACCAACCATCGGTATTGTTTTGCGCTAACGCTATCATCAAGCTGCCGCGATCGCTGCTCGCTCCCAGGGTTAAGCCGATGCGTTTTTCAGCCCCGTCTCCCCTGCCCGAGATACCATAACCGGCATTGATACGCGCCCCTTCAAAATCGTTTTTGGTAATAATATTCACCACCCCGGCAATAGCATCCGAGCCATAAATAGCCGAAGCCCCGTCTTTAAGTACCTGGATTTGCTCAACCGCTTCAAAAGGGATAGACAATAAATCCACCTGGTTTTCGGCATTCGCGGCTATGGTACGCCGTCCGTTGATCAGGATCAGGGTATTGCTGGCTTCAATGCCGCGCAGGGTGACGGTGGCAACCGAACCTGCGCCGCTGTCCGACTGGGCATTGGCGGTATTGCCGGTCAGTGCCGGTAATTTACGTAAGGCTTCGCCGACATCAGTGATCCCCAAACGCTCCATTTGCACTTTCGACACCACAGTGATCGGCGAAGATGAACTCAGCTCGGTCCGCGCAATGCGCGAGCCCGTGACCATAATCTTTTCTATATGTTCTTCATTTTGTTCACTGACAGCTTCGGCAAAAACCGGGGCTGAGAGCGTGGCAGCACTTGAGATCAGCATGCCTGATAAAGCGGATCGCTTAAAACTTGAATACTTGCTCATGGAAATTCCCTCTATTGACTTTAACTTGAAAAAACAAGGTAACAAGTTGTTATTTTTATATTTTATTTAGTAAGCTTTTTCCTGTATCCGCCCCCTCTATTGCGCAAAGCAACAAAAAACCGAACACTGCATACAATATACTTTATAAAAAGAAGAGAAAACAAGATAAAAACGAGCGTTTTTCAAACAAAGGTCAACGCCCGTATGAGGGCTAACAGCAACACAAAGCTATGAAAAATACTTAGTTTTGTTTGTATTTATTGTTGATGTTAAGTATTCAGCACTACATAGGGTACAGTATGAAAGATTCAATTATAAGGGGATTATTACGACATAATATCGGGCGGGTCATAACACAACTGAAGTTGCTATTACCATTAACCCGCCCGCTCCTTGCTCCGTTTAAACCTTACTTAATATTACTTTTTGCGGCTAAGCACTCGCCAGCACTCCTGCATCTCGTCTATTTTCCCCCGGTAGCCGATGACCTGATATTTAAGCCAATAGCACATATGCCTGACACCTTCACTGGTGTGCTCCGTGATGCATTCGGGCTCGCGGGTAACTGCTGCGAATGCATCAAACAGAAAGGCACATTCTTCGCTGAATTTGCTAAAATCTTCACGGAGATTGGCAAAATCGCTCGACAGCTGCTCTCTTCTGACAGCATCCTCGGTAAGGGGTAAGTTTGATTCAGACATGATAGCAGCCTCCCTTATTGGTGAACGGCGTATAGCTATTGGCACAGGTGCTTGTATGAGTGGCATAAGCTGGCAGTGGTTGCCTGGCAATTTGGGCAGGTATATTTTCTGTTAAAGAAACTTTAACCGAACGAAACTCTGGCATATCATTAGGTTTAGCCATAATGGATACCTCATGTATCTGTTTTGGTTAGCTGTCTCTGAGTGGTGGTGCACTTAGGGGCAGCGCCTGGTTTATCTTTTGATGCTCTTACACTTTTTCAGTATTCCTCCGTTGGTGAATGATTCAACTATTAGTGATAGTACAAAATACCGGAGAAATCAGGCTTGGTTTGCATTTAATATTTGTGTGAATTGTGGATACTGTATAACTCGCTGTACAAATAATTTAACCGCATGAAAGGTAACGAATAAAAATCACAAATCTCTGCTGTCATCGGGAAGGGTGAATTGTCGGTTTGTTGAGATAGCCGGATATATACAGGATTCACATGGCGGCTATTGCAATAAGAATAGCAGCCATACTTTAGGGTGTTCTTAACCAACTCCCTCCTTGCCAAATACAGGCCCTGGCAAAATCAGGTATTTTTAACCATATCGGTGAGTTTATTGACGGTATTGAGGTTTCGTCCGGTAGCGGCTACACCTAAACAAGCCTCGATATTGGCAACCAGTTTAGAGCGGCCAATGCCGTCCGGCGCATGTAAATAAAAAACCTTCTCGACAAGCTGGTAGCTTTCTGTTGCCGAGATCAGGGCGGCCAGTTTTTCCTCATTGATTTGTGGTTTGGTTTTACAAAAGTAAAAATGAACCGATTTCCCCTCAAGTGCCTGATAAGGATTATTGGCAACACAGCCGGTAAATTCATCATTCTCCAGTACCAATATTTGTGGCGTAAAGCCAAATTCTGCCTGGATTAATCCGCTAATTTCCGTTTCCGGGTTACTGTCGCTTAACAGTACAATATTGCCGCTTTGAATATATGTTTTCACCTGCTCAAAACCAGCCCCTTCCAACACTTTTTTTAATTCTTTCATAGGAAGCAGATTTTTGCCTCCGACATTTACTCCCCTGAGTAGGATAATGTATGTTTTCATATGCTGCGCTTATATTTATTAGTTTTAGAAAGGGATGCTCTTGCATCCTTATCATTTGATTTAATGAGAAAAGTAATGGCTCAGAATAACATTACAGTAGTTAAAAAACACCACTAAAATCCAGGAGCTGTATTGAATAAGCCGACACGGTAAAACACCAGCAGCAACAAAATGTAAGTTGCGATTACCACGGCAAAAGTTAAACCAGCATAAGCAGCCTTTCTTTGGAAAATAGCGCCCTCCCCAACACCTTCACTTTCCCTGTTATTAAAAAAACACCTTGCCGATAAAACAATTTCTGCGAATATGTTTCTCAAACCTGACATCGTCAAGATATCAAACATGTAATAACACTAAGTAAAAAACTCTGCCGGTACTACCCCTGCAGCCATGCCGGTCAGTCAAACTAAAAAGGCTGCAATTTAACAAAGGAAAAGGAGTATAAAAACGATGGAAAAAGAACTACAACAAACAAAAGGACTTTTATCATGAAACACAAGAATAAAATTAGCATCACATCACTGGCATTAGCACTTTGCACATTCACAGGCAATGCCCTCGCTGATGAGGTGAAACTGGTGGCCAAACCCGTCACCCAGTTTGACTGGATTTATGACGACCATGATACCGGCGCCGACGGCGATATCAGTATCTGGCGGCCAAACCTGTCCCATGCCCGCTTTAATGACGGCGACTATTACAGCCTGGGAGATGTCGCTATGAGCAGCCACGGCACACCGCCGAAAATGGCGCTTGCGGTAAAAGCAGTGGCGGCCGATGCCCTGGCACCGCCGATAAGTTATGTCAAAGTCTGGGATGATTCCGGCTCCGGCGGCAGCCATGATGTTATTTTCTGGAAACCGGTAGCACCTTCGGGTTATACCTGTTTGGGTGATGTTGCCATCAGGAGTTATTCACAAAGCCCGGATACCAACTGGATCCGCTGTGTTAAAACCGAATACCTGCGCACAGCAAGCTACCAAAAACTCTGGGATGACAGCGGCTCGGGTGCCGACGATGATGCCGGTGTCTGGCAGGCCACCCCGGCCAGCGGCGACGAAACCGGTTTAGCGGTGAATACCTTTATTTCCCGTCGCAGCCATAATGTCGACGGCCAGCAGTTTTTTGTCTTAGACAAACAAAAACTGCCCGGTTTAGGTTTTAACCAGCAACCCAGTTCAGATGCCGACTGGACGGCAATGGCAAAAACCTTTGCCCCGCTGGTATATTTGCATCATGAAGATGAATTTTTACCCTCTTCCGTGCCCCACTTCACGCCAGATACCAGCCCGTTTTCCGGTTATAACGCTAATATCGCCGACAGTAACGGTTTTTTAAGCACCGGCTTGAACTGCGCCATTTGTACCAACCAGGCCTTTTTGTACGGCCAAAACCCTGAATCAGCCAGCGTGCCGGTTTATGCCAGCATTATCACCAAAAACTCCCCCAGCACAACCACTAACGGTATAACACCGTCAGATACGGTAACCGATATTGTCTACTGGATGTTTTATCCCTATAACCGCGGCAAGTGGATCAACCCCATTTTATGGGATACCACCTGGTACGGTAACCATGTCGGCGACTGGGAACATTTAACCGTGCGTTTTGTTAACGGCTATCCCTACCAGGTATATTTAAGCCAGCACGGCGACGGCTCCACTTACCTGTTCGGCGATAAGAACCTGGCGTTAACCGCCAGCAATACGGGGGAATTCGGCGCCGAGGTCTATTCAGCCAAGGGTTCCCACGCCTTATACGCCTTTGCCGGCAGTTATACTTACCAGAGCATCAATATTGTTGTGGACTCTATCGATTTAACCGACCATACCAGCCGGGGCAAGGCATGGCATACCTCGGATAATGTAGAAGTGATGTTTTACCAGACGCCGGGACAATACACAGGTAATTTCGCCTGGATGAACTACACCGGCCGCTGGGGGAATTCAGAGCAGGCCTGTATCAGCACCATAGGGGTTTGCCGCTTAGAAGACGGTCCGACCGGTCCGATACGTAAAAATGCCCTGAATCCGGGTTACTTCAACTTAGATTGATCCTGACGTTTATCAGGTCATTGCATCTTCTTAATGGCCCGGAAAGTACCGGGCCATTCTTCTATCCGGTTATTCGGCATTTACCGGGCTTTCCTGCCACAGCATCACTTGCTTCCTGATGATGTCATAACCCCAGTTAAACAAGACGGCATACACCAAAAAGAACAACACAACCCCCATATCCATCAAGAAAACCGAGAGCAAGTCCAGCTGCGTCACGTACATAATGACCGGGAAAGACAGAACAACCATGCCAAGCTCAAATGCCAGGCCATGAAGTATCCGTTCGGTTAGTTTCCTGCGGCTTCGATCTGCACCGAAATAGTGGTCATAAGCCAAGTTATACAAGTAGCTCCAAACCATAGCGATCAAAGACAGGCAAACGGCAAGGCCTCCCATCGACAGGGCTTCTTTCCCGGTCATATAAATCGCAGCCAGTGTCAGTAATGCCAGCGCCAATGCCTCAAAAAGTACCATATGGAATATTCTTTCTTTATGTGTCATCCACTTCTCCCGATAAAAACTTGCCGCTCATTATATTCATCATTATGATTGTACAAAGTTAATAACCATCAGTTTTAGTGATATGTATAATATCGAACAACTTAACATGCTGGTGCACTCTGCCGAGCTTGGCTCATTTTCTGCCTGTGCCCGCAAGCTCGGCAAGGTGCAATCCGCCATCAGTCAGGGCATAGCCAACCTGGAAATAGACCTTGATGTGGTTTTGTTTGACCGCAGTACCCGAAAACCCACCCTCACCCGCGATGGCGAGCGGATATACACTTATGCCAAAGCAGTATTGCACCAGGTGTTGGAGCTGGAAAAAGTCGCCCTGGCGACAAGCAAAGCAGAAGAGCCTATCGTTAAGCTCGCCTTTGACTCAGCCTTGTTTACCCCGAAGCTGTCGAAGCTGCTGCAACAATTTAGTGAGCATTTTCCCCATACCGGGCTTGAAGTGATCACTGTCGCCAGTACCGATATTGCCTCTTATGTTGAGTCGGGAAAAGCAGACATAGGGATCATCTTTGCCGACCTGGCCTTTAACCGTAATGTCGACCTGTGTTTTATCGGCAATTTGTCCTTTTATGGTGTTTGTCATCCACAGCATGTACTGTCTAGCAAAAAAGAACTCAATGCCGGTGACTTGATCCCCCACAGGCAGTTATTACTCAGGGGGGAGCACGGAAACGAACTGCAGCACTTTGCCGCAATATCCGCCACGCTATGGTGGGCAAACAGCTTCGATGCCATTTTAGCCCTGGTAAAACAAAACATCGGCTGGGCTTATTTACCCCGACATATGGTGGCAAGCTTGATCACAGATAAACAACTGCACCAGTTGCCGATGATTTTTGACCATAAACCCTGGAATCTGCCGGTTGATGTGATCACGGCTAAAGGCGCCTCTTTCGGCCCGGCGCTCAACTACCTGTTTGAAGGCTTAAAAGCCATCCTGGAGTAATAAATGACTATTAGCATAACAAGCTCCGAAAAGTATCCGGGGGTAAGCAGAAAACATGTGTCTCCATCTCGGTTTAAGCCTGGAAACTTTGTTCTAAATCAATAAGCTGTATATCTTACTTGCTAAGCTATCATTGCGGTTAAATTGAACTGACAAAGGAATGAAAATGAGCAATCCAACCAGCAAAATAGAAGAAATAGAAACCTTATTGTTAACCTGGAAAAACAATATCCGCTCGCCAGAGCAAGCCTACACGCAAATCAAAGATCTAATCCTTGAATTGATGAGTAACCGCGCGCTGGAGCATATCAGCGACAAGCTCATCGACCTCAACTGGCATGTGAATAGGGCTTTTGAAGGACAAACCCGGCACCTGCTTATCGCCACAGATAAAACCCGGACATTAAAAGGCATGTTTTTGGTTCCTGCCTGAGCATAGCCCGGCAAGCAATAACATTAATAAAAAATAACGGGAGATCATTCCAGCTGAGATAATCTCCCGTTTGTGCTGACTTTGATAGCATATTAACGTGCCTGCCCTTTAAATACTGCCGCCTTTACTGCTATGCTTATACATGTATGCCGTGGACAGACATTATGAACAAGTCAGTAAATACCCCATCAGAGCAAGCAGCTCAAACCAGGCAAAGCAGTAACCCGCCAGAGAGAAATACCTATAAGCTCAGCATTTATCTCGCAGAAATTTTTGCCGTGCTGGTATTTATTATGCTAGTGGGTTTAATTGCAAACCTGTTGGTTTTCTCACAAACCGGTTTGTAATACCGGTTTGTCATTTACAGCTCTTTGCGGATGGCTCAAATAAAATGCTAAGGGGTACAAAGAAAACGTAGTTTAACTTACGAAAAGGTTTTAATTTTAGCTTCAATTATTTTTCAAGGGATCACCGCTGGACGCTTACTGTTTAACGATACAATCATTAGTATGAAGTATGAGGGTTACCTCTTCTGTTTTGATTTTCCGGTTTCGTCACTTTTAATCAAAATCGGTAACTCTCTCTTTTGCAAGAGAAGTTGTCAGGTTTAGTCTGAACTAATTCAAACCAATGTGTTCAAACCAATACCGATTCAAACAGGAACCTGACATGGTCACAGTTAGCGATTTACTTCATCGAACCTTGATGAAATGTTCGATATCTAAGAAATTTTTAGACTAACTCAGAGTTTTCAACCCCCGCCTTTGACACTATCAAGTGTCTAATAATCAATGATGTGACTAACTCATGAAACTCGTGTGTTTTTAACTGACTACATATGGCAGGATTAACTTTAATTAAATTTGAAGTTTTCGGAGCGCTATTTACTTCAAGAAAAGCTTTTGTTTCAATACTCTCAGTTTGCTTTTGCTTTTGTTTTTGTTTTTTCTTTTGTGTTTGCTTTTGTTTTTTCTTTTGTTTTTGCTCTTGCTTATTATCACCCTTATATTCACTTACGCCGTAAGTAAAATCTTTATCTGCAATATAATCAATAGCCTGCCGAAGATCAGTTAGCATTTGACCTTGCCCTGTCGCAGCAACGTATATACAAATATCATCGTCCAATATTTTTTCAGTTATCGCATCAAGGGCCTCTGTAGTAGATTGATCACCTGAAACCCCAATAGGGCTTAAGCTATGACAGAAAAGATCAGATAATTCATAAGGTGAAAATCTCGTTCCATCCTCCAAGACTACAATTATACGTTTACCTTTAATGTCCGTTACTTTCTCAAGTGGTTTAATAGAATTACTATTATTATCCCATAAAAATACAATTGCATCTTCAGTAATACAGTCTTTCACATCCTTGTAACTATGAGCCAAGACCAAATAACGCAGTGTCTCTTCTTGGCTCTCCTCTTGTTTCTTTTTTTGTTTCTCTTCTTCAAATAAAATACGACTTTCCCAAATCGGTAGTGCTTTTTTTAGGTTATCAGAAAAATACCCTACGGCCCCGCCCTTTAGCTCTACATTTAGAGCTTGTCGTAGCTTTGTATTTATCAGGGCACTAATTTGGTTCTTACTAAAACTTTTCGGTAAAGATGTTTTTCCCAGCCTAAAAAGACCATAACCTAAAGCGTTATTCCCATCGAATCCATATTGTTTATAGTCATACTTAACTTCCCCCTGCTTAGCCTGTTGAGCATGGTTTGAAGGAATATCAAAAGTAATACAGTCTTTTATTTCTTCATTCCTTTCCAAATAAACGTCAAAACCTGGACAATAATTTTTTAAGAGAGCTTGTTTTATTTCATCAACAATTCGTTTTATTTCTACTTCTTTAACTTTTTTTTCTTCAGGCAGATCCTTGTCTTCAACAATGGCATTCAGTTCTTTCGAATATTTTATCTCCAATAAGCCTGCTAACGTCTTTAGAAGTTTAATAGCATTAACTGAAGTTAAATGCATTTCCTCTGTTGTGCTCTCGTATATTTGAATCGACCCTTTTGTTAGCCCTAAAGACTTTAATTGATAGGTCGTATTAAGCATTGTTTTTACCATAGCGTTTATATCACCAAAGCCCTCCATATCTGAGTATGTCCAAGCTATATCAAGCCTTTTATCTGAAAGATCTGTTTTATTTGGGTCTTCTTTCATCAAAATCATTTTCTCGCGATCATCAATGATGTCTTGTATCATTTTTTTGCTTGCATGCTGCGGGACAAATTTTTGTAAATCAACATTTTTATCAAAAGAATCAGATTGCTGTAATATCGCCTTCCAGTATTCAGCTAACTTTTGCTTTGGCTTATTAAGGGGAAATGATGAGCTGCTTGAATTATCTTCTTCCATTTTGACTTTCCGTAATTTAAATAATTAAAGTAAATACCTTTGGTTATAAGCACTCCATTTAAAATAGATGTGCTAATTCTCAATTCAATACCTTAACTTTTTTCATAAACTCAAAATCGGGGAAAATAACTATTTGGCCAAAGCAAACTGAACATATTTGCTCACTCTCGGCTGGGAGGGGCCAACCAAAACAAACCAAAACAAACCAAAACAAACCAAAAAACCAAAAAACCAACACCACCAAAGCTGGACACCCACCACCAAAGCTGGACACCAAAGCTGGACACCCACAAACTGGTAAACGTAAAATACTGAGCTATTGTTATTCCATGGTTCAGTTTTCCAGTTATGGAGTAACCCATGACCCAAGCGCGCGGTTCTCAAATCTCTTTAATCGACACCTGCTATTACCATTTAACGTCCCGCTGTATTCGCCGTGCCTTTCTCTGCGGTAAAGATGAGTTCACTAACCGAAATTGCGAACATAGAAGGCAATGGATGGTTGACCGTATTCGCTTTCTTACCTCGGTATTTGCTATTGATGTTGCCGCTTATGCTGTTATGTCGAACCATTATCACCTGATAGTCTATGTCAATGAACAAGAAGCACTTACATGGTCAGATGAAGAAGTTTGCAGGCGCTGGTTGCAGTTGTATCGTAATCATCCCCTGGTAAAACGCTGGCAGTGCGGGGAAACCACAACAGCCGCTGAAAATGAAGCAGCTTTAGCTATTATTGATAAATGGCGCGGCAGGCTCAGTGATATTTCCTGGCTGATGCGTGGCCTGAATGAGTATATAGCCCGTAAGGCGAATAAAGAAGATAAATGCCAAGGGCGATTTTGGGAAGGACGGTTTAAATCTCAAGCCTTGTTGGATGAAAAAGCCGTATTGGCATGTATGGCATATGTTGAGCTAAACCCGGTTCGAGCAAAAATGGCTAGTACAGTGCAAACCTCAGAATATACTTCAATTTATGAAAGGCTACATAGTAAAGCCAGCAAACAGGATAAGCCTGCCGATTTACCCTTTAAGGTAAAACCTTTACTGAGGTTCATCGGGAATGGGTATCAGAAACAAACTAAAGGGCTTGCTTTTTCGCTGCTAGATTACTTTGAATTAGTCGAAGCCACAGGACAAGTGATCAGAGAAGATAAACGCGGCTATATTGACGATAATGAATTTCCATTATTAAAGCAGTTAGGTTTCTCTGGGAGTGACTGGCTGGATTTAGCACAACACTTCGGTAAAAAATACCATAGGGCGGTAGGCTCTTTAGCCGAACTATCACGCTTTGCCGCCCATATGGAGAAAAAGTGGATTGGCGGGCAACGACAACAAGCGAATATATTTAATTAACTGTCAATTCCTGGCTTCCCCGCTCCAACAAAATTTTTTTTAGCGCAAAGAAAAAAGCCTGCAATGCATATGCACTACAGGCTTTTATTGAATTGGTGCGGATGGAGGGAGTTGAACCCTCACGCCCTAAGGCACAGCCCCCTCAAGACTGCGTGTCTACCAATTCCACCACATCCGCGAAACTTGTTTTATATTTTTATTTTACTTGCTGTATCCCCTATTGGCTCAGCAGTTATCTCTTTATTTTTGCCTCACCCGCAATTCTTGGGGTGAAAAAAAACCTGCAGAGCATGGCGCTACAGGCCTTTTGTCTTCATCAGGGCCAAGCCCTTATATAATAATTGGTGCGGATGGAGGGACTTGAACCCTCACGCCCTAAGGCACAGCCCCCTCAAGACTGCGTGTCTACCAATTCCACCACATCCGCGAAACTTTATTCTTACCTACCTTGCTTACTCTGGTACGTTAGTATCAGTATCAGCAGCCGGCACGTCTTCGTTAGCGGCTTTAGGCTCAGCACTTGCGCTTGGAATGCTATCTTCTGGAATAGACTGCTCAGCAGGTGCTTCCAGATTGTTCCACTCGTCGGTCGCTTTAACACGGTTAGCCGTCATATTACCTAAGAAAAGGCTGATAACGAAAAACAGTACCGCTAAAATAGAGGTGCTTTTGGTCAGGAAGTTGCCTGAGCCGCTTGAACCAAAAATAGTTGCTGAAGAACCGGCACCAAATGATGCGCCCATGTCAGCACCTTTACCCTGCTGGATTAAAACCAACCCGATCAGGCACAAGGCTACAATTAAATAAGTAATAATTAGAATGTCGTAAACAAGTTCATTAAACATCTTTTAAGATCCCTTAGCTGCCGAACAAATCACTTTAAACTCGTCGACTTTTAAACTGGCACCGCCGATTAAACCGCCGTCTATATCAGCTTGTGCAAATAATTCTTCACAGTTGGCGGCATTTACACTGCCACCATATAACAATGGTACTCTTTTCGCCACTTCAACATCGGCATTTGCCAAAAATTGACGGATAAACTCGTGAGTTTCCTGTGCCATTGCCGGTGAAGCCGTTTTTCCTGTGCCTATTGCCCAAACCGGCTCATAAGCGACAACAACTTCATTAAATTTTTCTATGCCGATTTCATCAATAACCGGCTGTAACTGGGCAGCAAGTACAACTTCTGTTTGCCCTGTCGTGCGTTCGCTTTCGCTTTCGCCGATACAAAGAATCGGCTTTAATCCGGCTGCCAGCACTGCTTTGACCTTGTGGGCCACTAAGGTGCTGGTTTCTTTATACAGGCTTCTGCGCTCAGAATGGCCAAGGATGACATATTCGGTAGAAACTTCCCGCAACATAGTTGTAGAAACCTCACCGGTGTAAGCCCCTTTTTCATGTTCGCTAACATTCTGGGCACCAAGGTGAAAGTTTTCACTTAAACCTTCGTTTTTTGTCGCTAAAGCAAACGCCGCAAGATAAGGAGCACTGGGACAAACAACAACATCAACATTTTGGTTAAGTTTTACATCTTTAAGACCACTAACCATTTCATCGATAAGTGCCAGGCTACCGTTCATCTTCCAGTTAGCCGCAACTATTGCTTGTCTTGTCATTAATCATTCCTTCTCGAAAGCGGCGTGATATTAACTAACCTAAAGAAAAGATACAAGCTTTTAACTTAATATCTTTTCCGTTTGCCTAGATTTCAACCGTTGGCGAATATTAGCAGGCTGATTTTACCGCATCTGCGATATTATTCGCCAGCTCGGTTACTTCTTCAAGTTCCGGCCCTTCTACCATCACCCGGATCAGCGGCTCGGTACCAGACTTACGCAGCAATACCCGCCCGCGCCCGGTAAGTTTTTCATTAACCACATGCACCGCCGCTACAACCGCTTCGGCTTTTAACGGGTCACTGTCACCGGAAAAGCGGACATTTACCAGCACCTGCGGCAGTTTAGTCATGCCCTGGCGTAGCTCATGTAATGTTTTACCGTTACTACAAATAGCGGTAAGTACATTCAAAGCGGCAATAATGCCGTCACCTGTGGAGGTGTGCTTGAGATTAATAATGTGGCCGGAATTTTCCGCCCCCAGCTGCCAGCCGTTTTGTACCAGCATTTCCATGACATAGCGATCGCCGACTTTACTGCGGGCAAAAGGTACGCCCATATCGGCCAGGGCAATTTCCAGTCCCATGTTACTCATTAAAGTACCGACTACACCGCCGCGGATATTACCACTTTTGAGATCGTTACAGGCAATCACATAGACTATTTCATCGCCGTCAACCACATAACCGGTATGGTCAACCATCATCAAGCGATCACCGTCACCGTCAAGGGCAATACCTAAATCCGCTTCATGCTCAACAACCGCCTTGCTGATCATGTCCATAGAAGTGGCGCCGCAGCCGTCATTGATATTGGTGCCGTTGGGGCTAGTGCCTATTTCAATAACTTGGGCGCCAAGTTCACGGAACACGTTCGGAGCAATATGGTAAGTGGCGCCATGGGCACAATCGACCACTATTTTTAAGCCTTTTAATGACATCTGGCTCGGGAAGTTGCTTTTACAAAATTCAATGTAGCGGCCGGCGGCATCGTCGATACGGTTGGCCTTACCCAATAAATGTGAGTCGACACAGGACATTTCTTTATCAAGCTCGGCTTCTATCGCCAGCTCCACCTCGTCGGGTAACTTCTGCCCGTCCTGTGAAAAGAATTTTATGCCGTTATCATAATAAGGGTTATGGGAGGCACTGATCACGATACCGGCTTCGGCGCGGAAGGTTTTTGTTAGATAGGCAATCGCCGGTGTCGGCATAGGCCCGAGCAGACCGATATCGATACCTGCGGCAGAAAAACCGGCTTCAAGCGCCGACTCCAGCATATAACCGGAAATACGGGTGTCTTTACCGATCAGCACTTTTTTGGTGCCCTGGGCTGCCAATACTTTACCGGCAGAATACCCCAGCTTCATCACAAATTCCGGTGAAATGGGGTATTTTCCCACTAATCCCCTGACACCGTCGGTACCAAAATATCTTCTGTTAGACATAATTTTTTATCCTGTTTTGATTCTTTCTTTATTCTTTACGGTTTAAATCTTTGTTGCTTTAGCAGCTAAAACGTCAGGCATACAAATGACATGCTTGTAATATTGCCAGGGCATCCACGGTTTCTTTGACATCGTGTACCCGGATAATGCCCGCCCCTTTTTGGGCAGCCAGCACAGCCGTGGCTAAACTGCCCGCCAGGCGTTCATCCACTTCACGCTTTAATAAATTTCCTATCATGGACTTGCGCGATAATCCGGCCAACAGTGGCAAACCAAAGCTTTGAAAATCACCGAAGTGGGCCAGCAAATGATAGTTTTGCTCCAGAGTTTTCCCAAAGCCAAAACCCGGGTCGAGCACCAGGCGCTCTTTGGCAATACCGGCCTGCTCACAGGCGTTAATGCGCTGTTGGAAAAAATATTTGATATCTCCAATCACATCATCATATTGCGGATTTGCCTGCATAGTCCTTGGTTTGCCCTGCATATGCATCAGGCAAACCGGTATATTGCTCTGGGCCATTACCGACAGGCAATGCTCATTTTGCAGGGCGCAAACATCATTGATTAATCCCGCCCCTTGCTCAATTGCTTCAGCCATCACCGCCGCCTTGGAGGTGTCGACGGAAACAATAATATCAAACCTTTGTTTTACCGCTTTGAGCACGGGGATCACCCGGGATAATTCATCGGCTTCACTGACATCATCGGCGCCGGGACGGGTGGACTCTCCGCCGATATCAATAATAGTAGCGCCGTCGGAGATCATTTGCTCGGTTTGCTGCAGGGCGGCATCAATCGAATTAAAACGGCTGCCGTCAGAAAAAGAGTCAGGGGTTACATTTAAAATTCCCATCACCTGGGGCGTGGATAAATCCAAACTCTGGCTGCCGCAGGCTAAAGAAGCCGCGCTGGATGAAGTCGGGGGCACAATTAAGTTCTCTTCACTGATGTTTTTGTTATCGGGGGATTATACGTGCTTTGCTGATAAAAAGTCATGGAAAAACATTACAGCAGATAACAGCGATGATGAAAACGTTAAGGTAACAGTAAATAAGCTACCGGCAGGTAATGTAAAGAGAGTTGTCAGACAGGCAGGGATACACAAAAAAGCCCCGCTTATCTTTCGACAAGCGGGGCTTAGCTTATTTGCTTTTATTCAGTACAACCGGAGTTATTCCGCCGGCATATCGCTCGGATTTCTTAAATCAGGCTCAACCTTTTGGTTGCTATCCTTCTTTGAAGAGTCATCATCTGAGTTGCTGCCTGAACTGTTACCGTCAAAATCAGCCGGTGGACGCACATCACGACGCGCCATCAGATCATCAATTTGCTTGGCATCGATGGTTTCATAAAGCATCAACGCATCTTTCATGGCATGCAGGATATCCATGTGTTCTTTCAAGATCTTCTCTGCACGCTCATAGTTACGGTTAACAAAGTCTTTAATTTCAACATCAATCGCTTTCGCGGTTTCATCCGACATGTGCATAGACTTGGAAGAAGTACGGCCAAGGAATACTTCACCTTCTTCTTCGGCATAAAGCATAGGTCCCATTTTATCGGACAAGCCCCACTGGGTAACCATCTTACGGGCGATATCGGTAGCGCGTTCAATATCGTTTGACGCCCCGGTAGAGACTTTATCGGCACCATAAATCAACTCTTCGGCGATACGGCCACCGTATAAAGAAGAAATCTGACTTTCTAAAAATTGCTTGCTGTGACTGAACCTGTCCTGCTCCGGCAGGTACATAGTTACACCTAAGGCACGGCCGCGAGGAATAATGCTCACCTTATAAACAGGATCATGATCCGGCACTACACGGCCAACAATGGCGTGACCGGCTTCATGGTATGCGGTCATTTCTTTTTCCGCTTCATCCATCACCATAGAGCGGCGCTCCGCCCCCATCATGATCTTATCTTTGGCCTGGTCAAATTCCGCCATACGGACCACACGGCGCGATGCACGTGCGGCAAACAAAGCAGCTTCGTTTACCAGGTTAGCCAAATCAGCACCGGAGAATCCCGGGGTACCACGGGCAATTACTGACGCCTTAACGTCATCGCCCAGAGGAATTTTACGCATATGCACTTTCAGGATTTGTTCACGGCCGCGAATATCCGGCAGACCAACAGTCACCTGACGGTCAAAACGACCTGGACGTAATAACGCAGGGTCAAGTACATCAGGACGGTTAGTCGCGGCAATCACGATAACCCCTTCATTACCTTCAAAGCCGTCCATTTCAACCAGCATCTGGTTCAGGGTTTGTTCGCGTTCGTCATGTCCGCCGCCTAAACCTGCGCCACGCTGGCGACCTACGGCATCGATTTCATCGATAAAGATGATACAAGGAGCAGATTTTTTTGCCTGTTCGAACATGTCACGTACCCGGGAGGCACCGACACCGACAAACATTTCCACGAAATCCGAACCGGAAATCGTGAAAAACGGTACTTTAGCTTCACCGGCAATGGCTTTTGCCAGTAAGGTTTTACCTGTACCCGGCTGACCCACCATCAAGACACCCGATGGGATACGACCACCAAGTTTCTGGAATTTAGACGGGTCTTTTAAGTAATCTACCAGCTCCGCCACTTCTTCTTTGGCTTCATCACAACCGGCAACATCAGAAAACGTGGTTTTGATCTGATCTTCACTTAACAAACGCGCCTTGCTCTTACCGAAAGACATGGCGCCCTTGCCGCCACCGCCCTGCATCTGGCGCATAAAGAAGATCCAGACACCGATAAGCAGTAACATCGGGAACCAGGAAATGAAAATAGATGTGATTATGCTGGGCTCTTCCGGCATCTCCCCTGTTGACTCAACGCCCTGTTTTACCAGGTCATTGATCAGATCTTTATCGTAGCCACCCGGCACCATAGTGACGAAACTTTCGCCGCTACGCTTGCTGCCCTTGATAACTCCGCTGCGATCCACTGTTACATCACGTACTTGTCCCTGACGCAGGTCATTGACAAACCGTGTATAACTCACCTGGTGTTCATTGCTGTTGCCCGGAGTAAAACTCTGGAACACAGACATTAACACAACTGCAATTACTAACCATAAAATAAGATTTTTTGCCATATCGCTCAACTTAACAACCTCTTGTTACTCTTAACAATGGTGCGACCATTCATTCCTATTAATTTACTACAATTTAAAGCCGGTCGCTACCAGATAAACTTCTTTTGACCTGGCACGGGACGATTCCGGCTTCCGTGTTTTCACCACGCTAAAGGCTGCGCGTACATCTTTCATAAACTGTTCAAAACCTTCGCCCTGAAAAACCTTGACCACAAAAGCGCCATTTTTTTTCAAAACCTGGTGACACATATCCAGTGCTAACTCCACTAAATACATGTTTCGGGCGGCATCGGCAACATCATTGCCCGTCATATTGGCGGCCATATCCGACATGACCACGTCGATATTTTTGCCGTCTATGCGGGTCAGCAGCGCATCAAGCACAGCTTCTTCTCGAAAATCCCCCTGTAAAAAGTCGACACCGGCAATGGGGTCCATAGATAAAATATCACAGGCCACCACCTGGCCACTCTCCCCCACGGCTTTAACGGCATATTCAGACCAGCCACCGGGAGCCGCGCCTAAATCCACCACTTTCATGCCGGGACGGATCAATTTATCCTTATTGTTAATCTCTTCAATTTTAAACACCGCTCGCGAGCGTAACCCCAATTTCTGCGCTTTTTTAACGTATTCATCGTCAAAATGTTCTTGCATCCAGCGGGCACTGCTGACGGTTAATTTCTTTTTACTCATTAATTCTGTTTACCCAACAGGTACTTTTATTAGTATTACAGACAAGATGGAGGTAAAATAGTGTTAATTCAAGCTAACTTGTAACGAAAATTGTTAATGAACTTAAATAAAAAACAAATCCAGCACTTAAAAGGCCTTGCCCACTCATTAAAACCTGTTGTTTTACTTGGCAGTAATGGACTGACAGAAGCCGTAGTTGCTGAAATTGATTATGCACTTAACCACCATGAACTTATCAAAGTTAAAATTCCTACCGATGATCGCGAAAACAAAGGGCTGATCGTTGATGCCATCTGCCGTGAAACCCTGGCTACTAAAGTTCAGGTGATCGGAAAAACCCTGATCATCTACCGTCAATCTGAAGAAAAGAAAATCCATATTCCGAAACTTTAACGCTTGCCCTCCTGGCATAAGTTACGGGCATAAGCTGTATCGTCACGCCTGTTCATCCATGAACCCGTGACATACCGTTCATCCTGAACACAAAAAAGGCACATCACTGTGCCTTTTTTTATGCCTTAAGGTTAAATATGATCAACCGCGACAATTTCATATTCAACGACACCGCCCGGCGTGGTCACTTCCACTTCCGAGTCTACCATTTTGCCCACTAAAGCACGGGCAATCGGGGAGTTTACCGAGATACGACGCTCTTTGATGTTAGATTCATCATCGCCGACGATTTGGTAACTGACTTCTTCATCGGTGTCGATATTAAGCAAAGTCACGGTTGAACCGAAAATGACCTTACCGTTATTGGGCAATTTGGTAACATCGATAATTTGGGCATTACCCAGTTTACCTTCAATATCCTGAATACGGCCTTCGCAAAAACCTTGCTGCTCACGGGCCGCATGATATTCGGCATTTTCTTTCAAATCACCGTGTTCACGGGCTTCTGCGATAGCATTAACAATTTCAGGGCGTTTAACGGTTTTAAGATGGTGCAATTCATCACGTAAGGCATCTGCACCCGCTAATGTCATTGGAAAGTTATTCATTGTTGACCTTTATCTTTTTTTACTCAAAAAGTTGTTCTTAAAAAAGTAAAGGTGGCTTTTTACTTAACGTAAAATGCCACCTTTAACTGGTATCACGTAAATTATGGTATCTATGATACCTAATTTTTTACCTTACTGACACCTTTGATGCAACTCCTGAATGGAAGTAACAATATTTCTATCATCTGCCGCATGTGCCATACAGGCAGCAAATGCCGCATTTAAGGTGGTAGTATAAGCCACTTTATACCTCAGCGCTGCGCTGCGAAGCATTTTAGAATCTTCAATCGCTTTGCGGCCTTCTGTGGTATTAATGATATAACTATATTCGTCGTTTTTAATTCTATCAAGAATATGCGGACGGCCTTCGTGTACTTTGTTCACCAAACGGGTAGGAATATCCGCTTCACCTAAGATCACTGCGGTGCCGTGGGTAGAGTCAAGCTTGTAGCCCAAATCAACCAGCTGTTTGGCCAGTTCAACCACGCGCTCTTTATCACTGTCACGTACGGAAATTAACGCACGGCCTGATTTAGGCACGGAAACACCGGCACCTAAGTTGGCTTTGGCATAGGCTTCCTCAAAGGTATTCCCTACCCCCATCACTTCACCGGTAGAGCGCATTTCAGGGCCAACCAGCGGATCACTGCCGTGGAACTTGTTAAACGGCATCACCACTTCTTTTACCGAAAAAAACGGTGGTACGGTTTCTTCGGTAACACCCAGATCGGCTAATTTCTTACCAGACATAACGCGCGCAGCCACTTTAGCCAGAGGCACACCGGTCGCTTTAGAAACAAAAGGTACGGTACGGGCGGCACGCGGGTTCACTTCAATCAGGTAAACCTTGCCGTCTTTTACCGCCATCTGGGTATTCATTAAGCCGTTAACGCCTAATTCGAATGCCAGCTTGGTTACTTGCTCGCGCATCACATCCTGGATTTCCTGCGGCAGGCTGTAGGCAGGTAATGAACAGGCAGAGTCACCCGAGTGAACACCGGCTTGTTCAATGTGCTGCATGATACCGCCGATCACTACGGTTTCACCGTCACAGATGGCATCAATATCCACTTCGATGGCATCATCAAGGAAGTGATCCAGCAATATCGGCGAGTCATTGGAAACACTCACCGCATCCGTCATATAACGGCGCAGGTCAGCTTCGTCATAAACAATTTCCATTGCACGGCCGCCTAATACATAAGAAGGACGAACGACTAGCGGGAAACCGATAACTTTTGCCTGAACCACGGCTTCTTCTAATGACGTTACCGTGGCATTTTCCGGCTGTAATAAACCTAAACGGTCAACCGCTTGCTGGAAGCGCTCACGGTCTTCGGCGCGGTCAATAGCATCCGGTGAAGTACCGATAATCGGCACACCGGCGGCTTCCAAGGCACGGGCTAATTTAAGCGGCGTTTGACCACCGTATTGCACGATAACCCCTTTAGGTTTTTCAACCCGGACGATTTCCAGGACATCTTCAAAGGTTACCGACTCGAAATATAAACGGTCCGAGGTATCGTAATCGGTAGAGACGGTTTCCGGGTTACAGTTAACCATGATGGTTTCAAAGCCGTCTTCACGCAGGGCCAATGCCGCATGTACACAACAGTAATCGAATTCGATACCCTGGCCGATACGGTTAGGGCCACCGCCGATGATCATGATCTTGTCATTATCGGTCGGGTTGGCTTCACACTCTTCATCATAGCTCGAATACATGTAAGCGGTATCTGAGCTAAATTCGGCGGCACAGGTATCAACACGCTTATAAACCGGGAAGATTTCTGCCTGGTGACGTTTCTTACGGATTTCCGCTTCACTGACCCCTAAGATACTGGCAAGGCGGCTATCGGCAAAACCTTTACGTTTTAACTGCTTAAGGTAATCAGGGGTAAGACCTGCCATACCGCCCTGCTCGACTTTCTGCTCCTGTAAGATCAAATCTTCAATCTGTACCAGGAACCAGCGGTCGATCTTAGTGGCTCTAAAGACATCTTCAATGCTTAGCCCTAAACGGAAGGCATCGGCCACGTACCAGATACGCTCGGCGCCCGCTTCCTGCAGCTCGTGCATGATCTTGGTTTTTGCGCCCGGCTTAGTCACATCCACCAGAGGATCAAAACCGCTGACGCCGACTTCCAGGCCGCGCAGGGCTTTTTGCATTGACTCTTGCTGGTTACGGCCTATCGCCATGACTTCACCAACAGATTTCATTTGTGTGGTCAGTCGGTCTTCTGCGCCGACGAATTTTTCGAAGTTAAAACGTGGAATTTTCGTGACCACGTAATCGATAGTCGGTTCGAATGACGCCGGGGTCGCGCCGCCGGTGATGTCGTTGGACAACTCGTCTAAGGTGTAACCTACGGCTAACTTGGCAGCAATTTTAGCAATCGGGAAACCGGTCGCTTTTGACGCCAGCGCCGAAGAGCGCGATACCCGCGGGTTCATTTCGATAATGACCATACGCCCGGTATCCGGACAAACACCGAACTGAACGTTAGAGCCGCCGGTTTCAACGCCGATTTCACGCAGTACCGCCAGTGAGGCGTTACGCATGATTTGATATTCTTTATCGGTCAGGGTTTGCGCCGGAGCAACGGTGATCGAATCACCGGTGTGGATACCCATAGGGTCGAAGTTTTCGATGGAGCAGATAATGATACAGTTATCATTTTTATCCCGCACCACTTCCATTTCATATTCTTTCCAGCCGATCAAAGACTCATCGATTAACAGCTCATTGGTCGGCGACAGGTCTAACCCGCGCACACAAATTTCATCGAATTCTTCACGGTTGTAGGCAATACCGCCACCGGTGCCGCCCATGGTAAAGGAAGGACGGATAATACAAGGGAAACCGATGCGTTTAATGGTTTCATTGGCCTCGGCCATAGAGTGAACAATTTCAGCTCTTGGCGTTTCCAAACCGATTTTTTTCATCGCCTTATCGAAACGGCTGCGGTCTTCCGCCTTGTCGATGGCGTCGGCGGTAGCACCGATCATTTCGACATTAAATTTTTCCAATACCCCGTGTTTTTCCAGATCCAGGGCACAGTTTAGCGCGGTTTGTCCGCCCATGGTCGGCAGCACGGCATCGGGACGTTCTTTCTCAATGATCTTGCTCACCACTTCCCAGTGGATAGGCTCGATATAGGTAGCGTCCGCCATCTCCGGGTCTGTCATGATGGTGGCTGGGTTGGAGTTTACCAGGACAACCCGGTAACCTTCTTCACGTAATGCTTTACAGGCCTGGGCGCCCGAATAGTCAAACTCACAAGCCTGACCGATAACGATAGGGCCGGCGCCTAAGATTAAGATACTTTTGATGTCAGTACGTTTTGGCATTGTTTCTCTACTCTCTGATTATCTTCTTTACGCTGTGAGTGATGATTAAGCTTTACTTTTTTTAATTAAATCGATGAAGTGATCGAATAACGGCGCAGCATCCGTTGGTCCCGGGCTAGCTTCCGGATGTCCCTGGAAACTGAAGGCCGGCTTGTCGGTGCGGTGTATCCCCTGCAAAGAGCCGTCAAACAACGATTTATGCGTCACTTTCAGATTGGCAGGCATATTTTGCTCATCCACGGCAAAACCATGGTTCTGGCTGGTGATCATCACCACATCGCGATCCATGTCTTTTACCGGATGGTTGGCGCCGTGATGGCCAAATTTCATTTTTACTGTGCTTGCGCCGCTGGCAAGGCCCAGTAGCTGGTGCCCTAAACAAATGCCAAAAACAGGAATATCGGTTTCCAGGAAAGACTTAATGGCAGTAATGGCATAATCGCAAGGCTCAGGGTCGCCCGGGCCGTTCGATAAAAAGATCCCGTCAGGATTCATCGCCAAAACATCTGCTGCCGGGGTTTGTGCCGGTACCACGGTAAGCTTACAGCCGCGGTCAACCAACATACGTAAAATATTGCGTTTGGCACCAAAATCATAAGCAACCACATGAAACTCGCTATTTTCTGGCGTGACATGCCCCTGACCTAACTGCCAGCTGCCTTCACTCCAGCTATATTGCTCCTTGGTGGAGACAACTTTTGCCAGGTCCATGCCTTTAAGGCCCGGAAATTCCTGCGCCTGCTTTAACGCCTGGGCTTCATCCAGATTATCACCGGCAAGAATACAGCCGTTTTGCGCACCTTTCTCCCGTAATATCCGGGTCAATTTACGGGTATCGATATCGGCAATACCTAAGATATTATGGCGCTTAAGGTAGCTGCTCAAATTTTCTTCGTTTCTAAAATTACTGGCAAGTAGCGGTAAGTCGCGGATCACTAATCCTTTGGCCCAGATAGCGTTGGATTCTTCATCTTCGCTGTTGGTGCCGGTATTGCCTATATGGGGGTACGTGAGGGTTACGATTTGCTCTGCGTATGAGGGGTCGGTAAGAATTTCCTGATAGCCTGTCATTGAAGTATTAAATACCACTTCACCGACTGCGGCCCCTTGTGCACCAATGGCGGTGCCTTTAAATACAGTGCCGTCTTCAAGCACTAAAATGGCAGATTTAGTCAATTTAACCTCCGTAAAGAAGAAAAGATAATTAATACCGGTAAGCCAGACTTAACCCGGCATTAATCGTTAAAATTACATGTACAAAACCTGTCAAAACAACGCTAGTTTATTAATTTTTGACAAATTCCGCATATGTTACGCTCTTGTGTTTCGCTTGTCCAGAAAATATAGAGAAAAAACACTTTTAACTTAAAATTCAACTAAAGCAGCTAAAAGTGGCACTTATCTGTATTGCGCTTAAAAAAAGGCCTGTGAAAAGCCTTTCAAAAAAGCCATTAACAAGTCTGTTAAAACCGCGTTACATTCAAAGTGCCAATAATACTTTCTCTGAGCAGTTACAGGCCTTTTAATCCCAGCACATCCTGCATATCGTAAAATCCGGGTTTAGCCTGGGCCACCCAGGTACAGGCCCTCATAGCGCCTAAGGCAAAGGTCATGCGCGAGCTGGCTTTATGGCTGATTTCCAAACGCTCTCCCAGATCGGCAAAAAGTGCCGTGTGCTCGCCGACGATATCGCCGGCCCTGACGGTAGCAAAACCTATGGTCTTTTGATCCCTTTCCTCCATGATGCCTTCACGGCCATAAACAGCACATTCATTTAAATCCCGGCCTAAAGTCTCGGCAATTACCTGGCCCATTTTGACCGCGGTACCGGAAGGGGCATCTTTTTTGAACCTGTGGTGCGCCTCAGAAATTTCTATATCAGTATAGTCGCCTATGGCCTTGGCAGTAATTTCAAGCAGCTTAAATAGCAGGTTAACACCGACACTGGTATTGGGGGCCAGCACCAGGGCAATATCCTTTCCTGCGGCTTTAATGGTTTCCACCTGGGCATCGCTAAATCCCGTGGTGCCTATGACCAGGGCTTTGTTGTTTTGCCGGCACCAGTTGATGTTTTCCAATGTCGATTCAATGGAAGTAAAGTCGATAAAAACATCGGCATCGGCCAGTGCCGCCAAACTGGTGGAAGTCTTTAAGCCGATGGCGCCGATCCCCGCCAGCTCACCTAAATCAAAATTAACAAAACTCGAGCTTTCCCGGACGGTGCCCCCGACCAGCTCAATGGCTTCGTGCTCGACCGAAGCTTCGATCAGATTACGGCCCATGCGGCCACTGCAGCCTAAAACGGCAACTTTTACTGTCATAATCATTCTACTTATTGTTCAATCAAAAAGGGTTGGCTTAAAGCAAGGGAGTTACTGATATCATGCGAGATCACATTGATAATTTTAAACTCCTCACCGGATATCATTATATGGTAGATAGCGCTGAAGTCGGTGAAGACCTGGCTTTTGCTATTAATAAACTGCCAGTCGACACAGGCCAGCAGTAAGTTTTCACTTAACGGGGTAAAACTCGCTTTGAGCGCCTGGATATCTTGGGTGTCTGCCTGCTTGAGCTGTAAAAATATTTCATCAAATTCACGTGCTAAATCATCAAGGTTTTCGATATAAACACATTTATCCGGGGTATTAAGGGTACAAGGCCACTGATAACATTTTTCGATGGCCTGCACATCATAGTCTAAAAAGCCTTTACGGTAGGTTTGGAAGAAAGTCTGAAGTTTTTCCGTATGCACTGGTTTTTCCATTTGCGCTGATAGTACCCTGTTGAAAAATTAAAATGCTTATTTATGTACCGGGCTTTGTATTAGGTTAAGTACCGGACATAGCCATTCTTTGACATCCATGTGATCATGGCATACCGTACATCCCAGACATAAAAAAGCCGGGAAATCCCGGCTTAAAAAAATAAAACGATTAGCTGACGACGGCTAGTAACTCAACGTCGAAGACTAAAGTCGCGTACGGTGGGATAGCACCTTGTGAGCCGCGCTCACCGTAAGCCAGGTTGTAAGGAACGAATAAACGCCACTTAGAACCTTCGGTCATCATTTGCAGGGCTTCAGTCCAGCCGGCAATAACGCCGCCAACAGGGAACTCAGCCGGCTGGCCACGATCATAAGAGCTGTCAAATACCTGACCGTCAATGAAAGTACCGTGGTAATGAGTACGTACCGTGCTTTGTGCGGTTGGCTTTTCGCCTTCACCGGTTGCCAGTACTTCATACTGTAAGCCAGACTCAGTTACGGTAACTTCTTCACGCTTGGCATTTTCAACTAAGAAAGCTTCGCCTTCGGCAGCTTTTTCTTTCGCTTCGGCCATTTCCTGCTCTTGCATTTTTTTAGAAACAATAGAGAAGGCTTCATTTAATGCTTCATCAGATACCTGGCTCTTGGCGTTGGCTAATGCATCGGCAAGACCTGCTTGAACAGCAGTTACGTCAAAATCTTTAAAAGGGTTGTTGCGTAACTGATCACCTAACTGGCGGCCAACACCGTAACTGACACGTTCTTCAATAGACTCAAATTTGTTTTCAGACATAATCGATTCTTCTTCCTGTAAAATTGCGCGCAAGGATAGCATAAAGTCAGCGGCGACAGTAGCCCGGCAGCAGAGAATTTTTGATTTAATTACCCGGCCCCGCTGAATTTAAAAATTCAGCGGGGATCTTTTAAACGATAAAATAATAAAGCGGGTTTACTGCCCCAACTGCAAGGCTAATATTGCATGACAAAAAGATAATCTCGGCACATCCAGGCCCTGCTCCCGGGCCAGATTAAGGGCATCTGTCACTAAGGCATCAAATTCACTGGGGGTTTGGCTGGCAATATCCCGTTGCATCGAGGTTTCACTCTGCTCGGGTAACTGATCGATAAAGGCCAGGGTTTCATCGACAATTTGCTGATTGATCTCCACCCTCAAACTGTTGGCAATGGCCCGGTATTCCTGCATTAACTTGATCAACACTGCCCGGGTGCCTGAGTTTTCCCGAAGCGGTCCGACAGGTACCCGCGCGACACAGGCCAGGGCTCCCCAGGCGGCAACGAATAAATATTTTCGCCATAACGCCAACTCGATATTGCGGCTAAGGCCGGTACTTATGCCGGCTTTTTTCAACCTTTGTGCCAGATCGTTTACTACCGTTTGCTCTGAGGCCTCGCTATCATGAAATAAACCCAGGGTAATATGCGGGGTCGCACCGGTATGATTAATCACCCCGGGCTCACTGACCTTGGCAATGATCTTTGCCAGGCCGCCAAGGATATGTTGTTTGGCAATGCCGCCTTCCATCAGGTTTTTCGCAGCACTGATGCCGTTAAGTAAAGGGATCACCCGGGTATGGGGGGCCAGCATACTTTTAATAGCCGGGAGTGCCCCCGCCAACTGAAAGGTTTTCACCGTTACAAAAATAATATCGGCTTTAAAACCGGCGTCCGGCTTATCCATCACCTGAATATCAGTAATACAGGCATCGCCGGCAATACTTTTTATGGTGAGCCCCTGTTGCTTTAACGCAGCAAGCTGATGATTTCTGGCAATAAAAGTTACGTCTTCTCCGCTTTGCAGCAATCGGGCACCAAAATAGCCGCCGACGGCCCCACAACCAACAAACACAATACGCATTTTTCTTCCTTTAACTGTTTCTCTTGCCATTGATGACTTAATCATAGTAAGAGATCTGTGTTGCAATTGCGAATTCAGCTTTCATTTCCCAATATAAAAATAACGGTAAACATTCGCTGCCTGAGCATAAAGAAAACAAATGGCCATCTAAACATCTAGATTGACAATGCTTGATATGTTTCTATAATGCCCGCCTTTAGTTAAAGAAGGATAGACATTTAGCCAAATTGCTTTATGGTCAGAAACTAGCAATTAATGGATGAACAAACGGCCGGGTCAAAACAAAAAATGAACAATAGCAGAGAAGCCTTAATGACGGAAAATAACACTTCAGCAAAAAATTTGCTCAGCCTGATGCCCTTTGGCGTCTTTCTCGGGTTGTTTTTAGGCACAGGGGTCGTATTAACCCTGCAAGGGGTGGATTATGCCTTTTATCAGTTGCCCGCCAGTATTGCCATCATTCCGGCGATCATACTGGCGATTTTTCTCGGTAAAGACAGCATCAATGAGCAGATAAACCAGTTCATCTCCGGCGCAGGTCACCAGAATATCATTACCATGTGTGTTATCTACCTGCTCGCCGGCGCCTTTGGTACGGTCGCCAAGGCTACCGGCAGCGTAGATGCCAGTGTACAGCTGGGGCTGGCGGTTTTCCCCGATTATCTGTTATTGCCCGGGTTATTCCTCGTGGCGGCGTTTTTATCCACCGCCATGGGGACTTCCATGGGCACCATAGGGGCCATTGCTCCCATAGCTGCCGGTTTCATCGATTCGGCGCAACTTGACGCCGCCCTGGTGGCAGGCTGTATTCTTTCCGGCGCTATTTTTGGTGATAACCTATCGATCATCTCCGATACCACGATAGCCTCCACCCGCAGCCAGGGTGCCCATATGAAAGACAAGTTTAAGGTCAATTTCAAGTTTGCCCTGCCCGCCGGCATCATCGCTGTGGTCATTTTCGCCTTACTCGGCGATGTGGTGAATTATCAGGGCAGCGATGACAGCCAGTTACTCGGCCTGCTGCCTTATGTGGTGATCCTGGCGTTAGCCCTGTCCGGGGTCAATGTCTTCCTGGTACTGACGCTGGGGATTATTTTGGCGGCGGTTATCGGCATGATCACCCATGACTATCAGCTGGGCAGCTGGGTAAGCGATATTCAGAAAGGCTTTGCCAGTATGCAGGATATCTTTATCCTCTCACTGTTTATCGGCGGTTTAAGTGAATTGGTACGCCACCAGGGAGGCTTAAGCGCCCTCACCCGGGGCTTGGAAAAACTGGCCGCAAAAATCAGCCCGAGCAATGACAAACGCGCCGCCGGCCTTGGCATCGCCAGCCTGGCCTTTAGCAGTAACTTTTTCACCGCCAATAATACCGTTTCTATCATAGTTTCAGGTGAAACCGCCAAAGCGCTCGCCGACGACGGCCAGTTGACCCCGGCACAATCTGCCAGCCTGCTGGATATTTTTGCCTGTATCAACCAGGGATTATTACCTTATGGCGCCCAGGCGCTGCTGTTGGGGGCAAGTTTAGGTATTTCACCGCTTGAGCTGGTGGTGTACTCCTTTTACCCGATGATTTTGCTGGTGGTGGCAAGCATTGCCTTCTACCGGTTAACCCGCTAACCGCAAAACAATACTGGTTAAAAACCAAAAAGCCCGGGAGATATCTCTCTCCCGGGCTTTTTATTTAACCGACAAGCAGCTTATTTTCTCGGTTTTTTACAATCAGGTTTGGCGGCTGCCTTATTATAAAGGGGTAAAGCCTTTGGCAAATGGGCGGTTAAATCCTGGATCCGGGTCTGGTTCGACGGATGGGTCGACAGAAATTCCGGCGGCGCATTTTTGCTGGTTTTTGCCATATTGTGCCAAAGGTCAATGCTGGCTTTGGGGTCAAAACCCGAGCGCGCCATCAGATCCTGGCCGACAATATCCGCTTCACTTTCATGGGTACGGCCATAGGGCATTAAAATACCGTACTGCACCCCGAGCCCCAACCCAGCCATCAGGGTATCACGGGCGGCGATATTCTGACTTTCAAGCGCGGCATTGGCCAAATTCAGTCCCGCTTGCGAAAGCTGGTTCGACGATAGCCGCTCATTGGAATGATTTTCAATCACATGGCCAACTTCATGGCCGATAATGGCCGCTAACTGCTGCTGGTTTTCAGCCACCTTCAAGATACCGGTATAAACCCCTATCTTACCGCCGGGCAAGGCAAAAGCATTAACCTGATCGGCATCAAACACCACCACTTCCCATTCACCGTCATGGGCCGATTTGGGCACGTTTTTGGTAATGGCATCGGCAACACACTGCACATAGGCATTGGTGGCCTTATCCTGGCTGATTTTTTCCTTTTCCTTCATCTGTTCAAAAGAAGAAATCCCCATTTCATTAAGCTGATTGGGAGAGATCAGCATCAGCTGGTTACGTCCGGTAGAAGAAGTACTACAGCCGTTGAGCGCAATCAGCAGCGCGCATAAAGAGAGTTTAAATTTCATGGTATTTCCAATATCTGTTTAGCAATTCTGTATTCTTAAAAATAACTTACCTGGTTAGCACTTTCGAGTCCTGATTAAGTTCTGCGCCCCTGAGCAAGGTTTCAACGCCTTTACTGACCCCGTATACATCCTGGGGATCAAAACCTAAAGTGACATGAAAGTCTTTTGGCGGCAATAATTGTTTTTGTCTGAAAAACTGTCCGTCAGGTGACTGTGCCACCACATAATAAGTGGTTTTCTTGCCGGCAGAAACCCGGCCCAGCCCCAGCAACTGCACAGTCAGCGGCTGCTTTAATTGCTCGGGATTGATCTCCAGGTTTTGGTATTCATAAGGGTTAATCAAGGTCATATGAAAGGAGAAATGATCCCTTTTTCCCTGGTTTTGCCTGAACAGGGCAAAATCATCTGCCAGTTCTTGTTTGAGCTCTGCCAGGTACGGGGCTAAATCCGCTTCACTGACCTTAGCCCCCAGATAAACCAGGCCACTGCTGTCGGTGAGTTTTTCCGGCATAACGCGGAGAGTTTTTTGCACATTAGCAGCGCTTTTTTCTGATAAACGCTTGCTTGATGCTGGTGTCAAAAGCCCGGAGGCTTGCTGCTTTTTGATACGCTCTAATACCGGGGCTTTTTCCACAGGGAAAGTCTTGTTCCCGCTATCAGCTTGTTCGGCAAGTGCGAAAACATGGCCCGATGCCAGCAGATAACAGCCAAACAGTACGGAAGGTAAAATAGTCTTAGGGGTTTGATTCATTGTTACTTATCACTGCTTTTATCACTACGAATTTGCAACGGATACTAATGTCAGTATCCATATTGAGTTCCTGTTCCTCAATGTTATCATACTGACATGCATTTAGTTCAGAGTTTGATATGAAGTACTGGTTTACACCTGAATCTTTCCACCTGGCGGCAAGCTCCCTGTCTCCCCTGCGCTGGCGTTTATTAGCCTGGAGCCTGTTTGCCTTTATCCTGTTTTTAATGCTCCAGGCCCAGATCAAATTCGCGACCCCCAACTTTCTGGTATGGGTGGCGCTGTTTATTTTATTTTCCGCACTGCAAGCGCTGGTGCTGGCATCTTTTATCTTTTTTTTCCAGATATTACCTTCGGACAGCGCCAGAACCCGGTATTGGTTTCGGCTCTACCGAGTGATCGAATGGTGTGAAACCTTACTCTTTGCCCTGCTGCTGCCGCTGCCGACCCTAAGTTTTATTTACGCAGTCTTATCGGTTAATGGTATAACCCTCTTTTAACATCCCGACAGAACCTACAAACAAAAGGAAGACTATGACCTCAGCCATGATTTTAGGGGCAAGCGGACTCACGGGACAGGCTTTGTTAGCCGAGCTTATTGCAGATGAGGAGATCCGGCAAATAACCCTGCTGGTGCGTAAGCCGCTTACTATTAGCCATCCTAAGGTTACACAACACCAGATCGATTTTGGCGCAATTGACCAATACCATGAGCTCTTTGCCGTTGAACGTATTTTTTGCTGTCTGGGCACAACCATAAAAACCGCCGGTTCAAAAGCCGTTTTTCAGGCGGTAGATGTCCACCTGGTAAGGCAGTGCGCACAACTGGCAGCAAATGCCCGGGCGAACAAGTTTATTGTGATCAGCTCCGTCGGCGCCAACAGCGAATCAGCCAATTTTTACAGCCGTTGTAAGGGACAAATGGAAAAAAGCCTCAAAGACATCTGCCAGGCTTCCGCCATGGCCCTGGTTATCTGCCGTCCCAGTTTATTACGGGGGCAAAGAGACAGTTTCCGTTTGGGAGAGTCTGTTGCCGCCGGCTTAACAAAATATCTCAACTTTCTTTTTATCGGGCCGCTGCAACAATACCAGCCCATTGCCGCCAAGCAGTTGGCAAAAGCCATGTTGAGCATCAGCAGGCAAGAGAACAATCAACAGATAACAACCCTGCCTTGTCACGAACTTATCCGCCTGGCACAAAATGAAGGATAAAAACGGCAAGCCCAAAACAGGGCTTGCCGTATACGGTTAATCGCTATTTAGTTCTGAGGGGAAATCACAGCGCGGTGATTTTATAGTCATAGCTGAAGGTTTCAAAGTCGGTAAACTTAACCGATGGCGTGCTGGCAACCACCAGGTAAAGCTTATCGCCGCTGCTGGCCGAGACCTGGATACTTGCAGGGTTACCTGCAGAGGTCACGGGTAATTTATAATAACTGCGCGCACCGCTTTGCTCATTATAAACCACCACTTGCGCCCGAAACTCGGCATAGTCGGGGTTATCTACGGAAGGATTAATCGCCACTTCATAGTCCCTGTCCTGGCTGACCTCCACCTGATAGGCATTATAGGCCCAGGCACCGATTTTATAACGCGCAGGCACGGTTAGCCATGCATCCCCGGTGCCGTTAACGTCATAAAATTCGGCAATTTTATTATCCACTTCTTCGGCCGGGATCGGATCTTCCGCGTTATTGTTATTGCCGTTCATACGATTAAATGAGGCAATTTCCGAAACTAAGAAGCTCTCGCCGTGATCCATATCCCAGGTGGTCACCCGGGCAGCAAAGTCGCTGAAGACTTCCCGCATATCAAAACCGGCATTTTTCAGGACATTATAAAAAGCCTCTGCCGGCTTGCCGCTTATCGGCGCAAGCCCCAACACGCTGCGGTTAAAGACTTTACCTATCATATTATCCGCCAGTACATGATGGGTAACATAATATTCAAAGATGCTGGCACCGTATTGGTGCCCGCCTTTGGCATAATCGATAATACCGTCTTCAAATACCGAGCTTTGCGTGGTCCACAGCGCCAGGTGCGGCTGTAAGGTATACATGCCCAGCAAGGAATCTTTGGCAGTCGGCTTCATGGAAAAGGCTCCCCAGGACGCGCTGGATTCTGCCAGGAATTTTTCCGAGCCGCCGGTGCGGCTTTGATAGGCATGGAAGTTTTCATGTAACACATACTGGTTCCAGGGCTGCTCAAAGTTGAACTTACTGACCCAGGACTTACGATAACCTTCACTTAATAACAAATCCCTGGGTTTAGCATATTCCTGACACAACTCACCATGGCGGTACATGCCCGTGGTCATCACATTATGCTCCCAGGTCATGTCGTGGCCGTGCAGTTGATACTCAAAGCTGTCCTGCGTGGTATCGGTGACACCGTCGGGCCAGTAGATACACTGATAAACCCCGCACAGATAATTCGGGTATTCGCTGTCCGGTACGGGTTTGGTTAAGGCATCATCGCAATCCTGCCCTAAGGTGGCGATCTCTTCCTGGCTCAGCGCCTGATCAAAAATCCTCACATCCCAAACCTTACCGGGATAGGGACCGATATTGAGTGATTCGCTTAACCCGGCGATTGATGCCGTATCCACAGACATTTGTGTCATCTGGCCGTTAACAAAACTGTTAATCACATTATCGCCGACCTGCACGGCGACATGATTACAACTGCGGTGCTTTAACTGGCTTAAATCGTTTAACAAACTGATTGCCGAGGAATCGGTATCAAAGGTCGTTTTTAAGGCGCCGGCCAGGGTTTCTACCCTTAACCCCTCACCCGCCATAATTTGCTCGCTTTGCGCCTGGCTGTCGGGGATCATTTTAAAAGACAAGGTCATTTGCGCCGCCGGACGTTTACCGGCAAAATTAAGACGAACGCTTTTATCTGCCATATCAACACTACTTTCATAAGGAAATTCGCTGTTATCCTCATGGGCTAATAAACGGGTATCGAGCTGATGACGGTTAGCGGAAAGATCTTCAAAGGCAAACTGCAAAGGCGCATAGGCAAAAAGATCCGTTAACGGTCCCTTATCGATTTGATCCAGGGAGCAACTTGCCTCACAGCGATTATTAGAGCATGTCTCGCCGGTGTTACAGCTACCGCAGCTTAAGGTACTGCCACTGCCGTCACGCACCACGCCACATTGGGCACCGGCAGCGGCACATACCGCACCAATTTGTACCGGATCAATCGGCTCACAGCTATTACTGCTGCAAGTTGAATCTGTAGAACAGGCGCCGCACTGCAAGCTGCCCCCCTGGCCATCGTCAATAGCACCACATTGCGCTCCTTGTGCCTGGCAGACATTGGCGCTGTTATCGGACGCCACCTTAAGGTTATCGAATATGGCAATATTGTTATCACTGATGACATGAGGGCTGACCGCCAGGCCCAGGTAGATATCCTCTGCCATAACCACAGTTTTACTTGTGGTTAATAGCCAATGAGTGCCATCTAAAGAATAATAGCCGGTAAATTCATCCCCTTTGCGTTCGAGTTTCAGCCATACAGGCCCGGGCCCGCCACTGCGGCTAAAATAGTAGGAGCGTTCGTCCGGTATCGGCCGCCATTGCAGCGCCACTTTTTCATGGGCGGAATAACCCAAGGTAACATTCACCGCCCCCGGGGCCAGGCTTTCCCGCATCATTAAGGCGCCCTTGGCCCAGTCATGGGTATGTTCAACACTTAACACCCGTACCGTGACACTCACATCCCCTTCGATGGGAATGTGAAGATAATAAAAATCATCCTGATTATTCCAGATATCATTGCCTGAACCTGTGATAGTGATCACTCCGGATGCTTCAGTAAAAGCACCGGGCATAGTGATATTGCCGATATCCAGCCCTTGCCAGGAGGAAATCCCCTGCGGCACGGAAAGATCGAGCGCCGCCGGAGCCGTTTGATTCTGAGATCTTAGCCATGAAAGCTTATCATCAGAAGCAAAACCCGGTGCACTGAGCAGCATTAACAAAATAAGCGCCGACATCAGCGCAAATGCGGCAAAGCCGTTTTGCTGCCAACAAATTAAATTTCGCATGTTATTTTTCATCATATTTCCTTATTTAAAAAATCCTTTCATTGAGTTAGATTTAGTTGAGCTTTAAATACAGGTTATTGATTTCATCCGCCGACAGGCTTTTGCGGTAAAGACGTAACTCATCCATATAACCTTTATAAGATTGCGAGCTGCCATTACCGCCGCCTGAGCCGTCGCCGATGGCGGATTCGTATTTATTGATCTCACCCGACAGGCCGGTCAAATCCGTTTCTCCAACAAGCTTACCGTCGATATAGAGTTTCATGGCATTTTCAGTAAAGCCAAATGTCACCGCGACATGGTGCCACTGGCCGTCGGTTAAATTGATATCACCGCCAATCACACTTTTGCTTTTATCAACATGGTTTTGATGATCATAACTGCCGACAAAAGCCTTGATAGCCGTGCCGTTGTTGGCCAGGGTAAAAGCAAAGCCCCACTTGCTGTTGTAGTAATATTTATTGCTGATCAGGATAGGCTCACCGCTGATACCGGCATCAGGTTTCACCCAGGCGGAAATACTGAAATCTTGCTCTGTGCTGAGATCTAAAAAGGCATAAACCGGGTATTCGCTCAGGTAATGCAGTACGGTATTGCCGTCAAAATAAGCCGAAGTGTTAACGGCTCCGGGATGTTCAAAACTGATCCCGGATTTCACTACGGCGGCAGGCACACCGGAAGCGGTATCTTTAATGACCTGTTCATTGCTATTATCAAAGTCGTAATGCAGCACTAGGGGAGCTGTGTTATCCCTTACCCAGAGGGTCACCTTGGCGCTGTTGCCATGGCGGCCATTTTTCATTGAGCGGTAGGTAAAACTGTCTGCACCGACATAACCTGGTGCAGGCGTGTATTCAAAGGAGCCGTCCTGATCAAGCACAAGCGCGCCATGGCTGACATCGCTGACTAAATTGGCGCTGGTCACCCCTTCATCATTCGTGAGCACCCCGTTTGCTGCATCTATGGTTAATACTGTGCTGGGGCTGGCAGTATATTCATCCGTAGTTGTCACCGCATAGCCTAAAAAGGCTAAGCTTTCCCGGGCGATACGTTCACCGATAACAATATAACTGTCATGGCCGTAGTGGTAATAAGGGCGTTGATCTGCGGTATAAACCAGCCGGGCCAGGGGATCTTCCTGCGCCACTTTAGCCTGTGCCGCCATGACCATATCACCGGCACTGCCGCGGTTATCATTGATCTGGGTGATCACTACAGGCAATTCAGGCAGGGCTAAATCGGCACGCACCGAGCTTATCAAGTTGCGCAAATGATTTTCATAAAGCGCCTGTGTGCCAAAAGTGTCGTTATATCCCTGGAACCAGATAAAACCGGCAATTTCATAATCAATATTATTTGCGACTAACTCCTCCTGTATAAAGGCCTTAAAGCCGCTGAGCAGTTGATCATACAAGTTGCCCGCTTCACCGCCATGGGCAAGCGGACGCCAGTGGGCAGTATTGTCCAACGTAGTGCCCCCTTGAGCCCCCTTGAACAAATAGACATTTTCCTCCAATACATCGCCAAGCATATTGCCCATTTTTAATTCCACGCCGTAACTGCTGCTGCGCGCGCCAAAGCCCGGAGCCAGCCCATCCAGCCCCCGGCTGTTGGAAATGATATTTTTAATAAAGACATCATCACGCTTAGCGGCTAAACCGGCACCTGAGGTAGTCGCCAAAGCACTTACCGCACCATGTCCCTGCATATTAGACTGGCCCGCCATCAGATAAACCTTGGCCTTATAGTTGTACGGCTCAACCGTTTGAAGGGCAACATCAGAAAAAACCACTTCATTGGTTGCCGTGGTCACATGGGGACTGGCGGCCAGGCCGACATAGAAAGTCTCCGCCATATCTATGGTCTGGCTGGTGGTCAGCTGCCAGGTGCTGCCATCGAGAGAATAATAACCGGTAAAGCGATCCCCCTGTCTTTGCAGCTTTAACCATACCGGGGTGATGCCGGCGTTGCGGCTGAAATAAAAAGAACGCTCATCGGCTACCGGACGCCATTGCAGCGCCACCTTACCGGCGGCGGCATAATCCAGCGCGACATTCACCGAACCGGGCTCCAGGGTTTCACGAAACATCACCGCCCCTTTGGCCCAGTAATGGGTGTATTCAACACTGTGCACTTTAGTGATAATCGTGGTATCGCCGGTCACTTCCCGGTAAAGATAATAGAAATTATCCGCTTCATTCCAGATATCGTTGCCTGAACCCTGCAACTGAATAGTTAAATCGTCGTTGACAGTAAAAGTACCGGGGATATTGGCCTGACCGATATCTTTAGCCGTCCAGCGGCTGAAATCGGGTCTTTCCCCTATTAAAGGGGAAGAAAAGGCATGCGCCCATGCCGAGAGCAGCAAGGCCACCACAGGGACGAATAGAAACTTCAATAGACACGGCGATTGCATCTTAATATGCCTGTTTGTTTGCATATGTTTTTCCTTAAACTTGAAAAATAATAAAAATGATCCAACTATCATCCGTGAGCAGCCATCCCCCTCAATGCGGAGAATGACAGTCACAGGTCATTGGATAAAGGATTCGGGCTAACTAAACCAAAGGACTACAACGAAACAGCTCAGCCACCGGAGTTGGACCGGGTATGGAAGGTGAATAGAGGGATGGATCAGGCATTAACGTCAAAGCACAGGTGCCGGCCAAAACACAGATAAAAATACCTGCATCTTGATTAACGTCCTGATGTAAAACTTTACCGGTAATATGCTTATTCTGAAATCTCATCCCTGAACCATCCTTGGTTTAATTTATTTCCCGCCGGGCAAGAGCAAAAGTGATACCAACCATAATAAAGCCTTATTTATCAATAAGTAATGGAGGACAGACAAAGGGAGCAGTAAGCAAAAATGAAAAATGCGGAAGCAAGGCTTCCGCAGAAGGAAGGTGTGCCGGGATTAAATTTGCCGCTGCTTTTGAGCAAAAAGGCCAAGTACAATAAATGCCAGCAGGCAGCTCGGCATAAAATAAAGGTTAGGGATCTTTGCCAGCTGCTGTGCCAGCAAAGCCGTCAGCCATACCGTGGCCAGGCCATAACCAAAAGCACACACCACGACAAATACCACCAGGCGGACAACAAAGTGCTGTCCGCTAAGCAGCTTTTTCAGCCAACGGTTAATATCATTACCGAACAGCACCAGCAAAGTTGCAATAATTGCCAAGGCCAGCTGATATTGATAAGGGCGAAGCCACTGGCCCATGTCGGCTAACAAAGCCATCATGGCATCGCCTTATGCTGAGTCAGCAAGGCCACCAGCTCGTCTTCCGTTAACACATCAACTCCTAAGTCCTGCGCCTTGGTCAACTTGGAGCCGGCTTTTTCCCCCGCCACCAGGTAATGGGTTTTTGCCGAAACGCTGCCGGAAACCTTGGCTCCCAGGCTTTGTAATGCCGCTTTGGCATCATTTCGTCCCATCTGGCTTAAAGTACCGGTTAAAACAAAAGTTTGCCCGTCAAGCGGCTGCTCATCGGCGGCTTTCACTTCAATTGCCGGCCAGTGAATACCCACATCAAGCAAAGCCGTCAGCACCTGGCGGTTATTTTCCTGCTGGAAAAAGTGCAATATGTTGTGCGCCACCACGGCGCCGATATCGCTGACCTCCAGCAAAGATTCTTCATCCGCCGCCATAACAGCGTCCAGGGTAAGATAATGATTGGCTAAGTTTGCCGCCGTGGTTTCCCCCACTTCACGGATCCCCAGGGCGTAAATAAAGCGCGCCAGCGTGGTGGATTTGGCTGTCTCCAGCGACTTTAACAGCTTAGCGGCAGACTTTTGTCCCATGCGCTCCAACGTGCTGACCTGGATTTCTGTCAGGGTAAATAAGTCCGCCGGCGTAGCAATAAGTTTTTCATCTACCAGTTGCTCCACCAGTTTATCCCCTAAACCGTCGACATCCAGCGCCTTACGGGAAGCAAAATGTTTGATCGCTTCTTTACGCTGCGCGCCGCAAATCAAGCCGCCGCTGCAGCGAAGCACCGCTTCCCCTTCGGCTTTTTCCACTTCTGAGCCGCATACCGGACAGGCCTTGGGAAATTCAATATCCCGGGCATTTTCAGGGCGTTTATCTTTCACCACACTGACAATTTGCGGGATCACATCGCCGGCGCGGCGGATCACTACGGTATCGGCTATTTTTATTTCCAGACGCTCAATTTCATCCTGGTTATGCAAGGTAGCATTACTGACGGTTACCCCGCCGACAAACACAGGTTTTAAACGGGCCACCGGGGTGATAGCGCCGGTGCGTCCCACCTGGAATTCGACGTCTTCCAGTACGGTAAGCTCTTCCTGTGCCGGAAACTTATAAGCGGTAGCCCAGCGCGGCGCCCGGGCAACGAAACCGAGCTTTTCTTGCAGCGCGATATCATCCACTTTTAAGACCGTGCCGTCGATTTCATAACTAAGCTGCTCACGACTGTCCAAAATATCCTGGTAAAAAGCCTGACATTCATTTTCATTGGTCAGTAGACGTACTTCCGGACACATAGGCAAACCTACGGTTTTCAGCTGTTCTAAGCGCCCATAGTGAGAGTTCTCCAGCCAGGTCTGCCCCAGGGCATTTTCCGTACTATCCCCGACAAAACCGACACCGTAGGCATAAAACGCCAGGTTACGTTTGGCGGTTATTTTCGAGTCCAGCTGGCGCAAACTGCCTGCCGCCGCGTTTCTCGGGTTGGCAAAGGTTTTCTCACCTTTTTTAATTGCCTGTGCATTAAGAGCATCAAAGCTGGCTTTAGGCATAAAGACTTCACCGCGAACTTCCAGGATGCCCGGGTAAGTATCACCGCTCAGGCGCAGCGGGATCGATTTAATGGTGCGGATATTTTCGGTGATATTCTCACCGGTACTGCCGTCCCCCCGGGTTGCCGCCTGCACCAACACACCGTTTTCGTAACGCAGGCTCACCGCCAAGCCGTCGAGTTTCGGCTCGGCGCACATGGCCAGGGTATCGTTTGAGCCCAAACGATCATGCAAACGTTTGACAAACGCCTGCCACTCTTCGGCGGAGAAGACATTATCCAGGGACAGCATAGGCAATTGATGGGTCACCTGGGTAAAAGCACTTAGCGCCTCTCCCCCGACTTTCTGGCTGGGCGAGTCCAGGGCTTTTAATGCCGGGTGGTTAGTTTCAATTTCGATCAGCTCCCGCATCAGGCGATCGTATTCCACATCAGGCACGCTGGGCTGGTCAAGCACATAATATTGGTGATTGTATTCATTGATTTGCCGGGTAAGCTCGGCAACACGGCTTGAAAGCTGCTGTTCAGTCATGGGTTTTGTGATTTCTCTTTCGTTGTTGCTTATATTCGCCCTAGGCCGGATACCGGCCCGGGCAATAATTTATCTCGTTGGAAAAGTGACTCGAAGGACAACAGCCTCTTGCCGGTGATGAGGGCAAGAGGCTTGAAGGTATATTAGGCGCCGGCAATACAACGTTTACGCTCAAACTCCCGGATATTACTGATGTAATGCTGCTCGGTTTGTTTGGTCATCACGCTGCGTTTATCGTCAAGCACCTGGCCGTTAAATTCCGTGGCCAGCTGTTTCGCCGCCGATAACATCTGCTCAAACACCTCGAAGGCATCTCCTTCGTTTGGCAAAGTCATAAACAAGCTCACCCCCTGGGTGGCGAAACTTTCCATATTATCGAGATCAAAAGTCCCCGGGTTCATCATATTTGCCAGACTGAAGGTCACTTTGCCGTTACCGGCATTGTCCTGGTGGCGGTGGAAGATCCCCATATCACCAAATTTCATGCCCAGGGTCAGTAAGCTCGGCAACAAGGCCGCGCCTGAAATCAACTGGTTTTGCGGCATCACCACAGAAAGTACCAACACTTCCTGCTCTATCGCTTCCCCTTTAGGCTTGGCCTCTGATGTAGCTTGCTTAACCTCTTTTTGTACTGCTCTTTGTACTTGAGGTTTAGGCTGAGACACCGGAGTCTGGTAAACCGGCTTTTCAATTTCTACCGGCTCAAGCATTTCCTGCTCTGCTTCCGATAACAGTGTCTTGGTGGTACCGCCCTGCCCCGGCACGGCTGGTGTTATCTCTTCTATGTCATCGATATTGCCTAACGCGGGCTCAACATGTTCAGGTGCCAGATCGCTGCCTGCGATTGGCGCTATATCCGGCGCCTCTTCGTTGGCATAAAAAGGCTCCGGCTCTGCTGCCGGCGTTTCAATTTGCATCTGCTCAGCTACCGGCGCAGTTGGTGCAGCCGCTTGTTCAGTGTTCACTTGAGGTTCATGGGCTGCGCTCTTCACGGCGGCATTTTGCTGACTGGCCGCTGCAGACTGGCCCGCCACTTTCGGCTGACCGACGCCGTACTGATCAAAGCCGCTTTTATCGACCTCTTCGGATACAGGTTCGATTTTGGCGTTATCGGCCTTTAACTTATAAGGGTTCTTATTTTTGCGGATCGTCCACAAGCCATGGACAAAAATGGCACCAATGACCACTGCACTGATTATAAGTAATGTATTTCTGAAACTATCTTCCATCACCGAGCCTATTGTTAAGATACTTCTGCCATAGCAATCGCTTCATCAATATCAACGGCGACCATTCTTGAAACACCCGGTTCAAACATGGTCACGCCGGTGAGATGAGAAGCCATTTCCATCGCAATTTTATTATGACTGATATAGATAAACTGTACCGTTTGCGACATTTCCCGCACCAGGTTACAAAACCGTCCCACATTGGCATCATCCAACGGGGCATCCACTTCATCCAGCATACAAAAAGGTGCCGGATTTAACCTGAAGATGGCAAACACCAATGATAAAGCGGTCAGCGCCTTTTCACCACCCGATAACAGGTGAATTGTGCTATTTTTTTTGCCCGGCGGCCGGGCCATGATGCTGACCCCGGTATCGAGCAAATCATCACCGGTTAAGGCTAGATAAGCACTACCGCCGCCAAAAACTTTTGGAAACAAACCTTTAAGATCCTGGTTAACCTGATCAAAGGTGAGTTTAAATTTATGACGGCTTTCTTTATCAATTTTTTCTATCGCTGATTCTAACGTGGTAATCGCTTGAGTTAAATCATCATTTTGCGAATCCAGGAAAGTTTTTCGTGCCATCTGGCTGTTATATTCTTCAATTGCCGCTAAATTAATCGCCCCGAGCTGATTGATGTCTTTACCGAGACGAATAATATGTCCCTGCCACACAGACTCTTTTGCCTCGGCAGGCATCGAAGCCCTGACCTCGGGCAAACTTTGCTGCATTTCAGCCAGCTGCTCTAACGATGCTTCGGCGCGCAGCCGGTAGCTCTCACCGTCGAGCTGATATTTTGCCATCTGCTCTTTGAGTTTTTCCTGCTGTTTCTGGTTGGCTTGTTGCTGCTGCTCTATTTCGGCAATACTGCGTTGGGCACCTGTTTGTTTTTCCGTGATAACGGCCAATGCCTGTTCCAAGGTCTGCATTTGTTCGAGCTGATGCTGCAAGATACTGCTGTCTTGCTCACCCGGGTCCGTTAACAATGCCAGCTGCTGCTTACTTTCCTCTAACTGTTGTTTTAACCTTGTCAGTTGCTCCGACGCCCTGGTGATATTGTGCTGAAGATGAGACTTCTGGCTTTTGCCCTGCTCTATTTCCAGTGCCTGTTGATGACTTTCCTGCTGGCAATTACGGATTTTCACCTGCACCGTTTGCAATTGCTGCAGGATTTGCTCCTGCTGTGCTTTCAGCGTCCGGGTGCGGGCTTCATCTTCACGCCCTGCGCTACTCTCTGCCTGCTCATGCTGCAGGCGCTCAAGTTCGCCCTGCTCGGCTTTTATTTGCCCGGATAACTGCCCAAGTTCTGACTGTATCAGTGCGCTTCTTTGCTGTTCATGTTTTACTTGCTGCTTGGTTAACAACAACTCTTGCTGTAACTGCTGGACCTGTTCCCTGACTTGTTTTAACTGCCCGGTGAGATCTTTATCCTGCTGCTGCGCCTGTTTCAAGGTTTGCGTCAGGGCTTGTAAGGCTTGCTCGTGCCCGCTTCTTTCATCCCCAAGGGCTGCCAGTTGGGCTTTCAGTGCCGTAATATTTTGCTTACGCTGCAAAGCATCCGATGAAACACCCGGGGTGCCCTTTTTTAAAAAGCCGTGCCCTAACCAGCTGCCATCTGGGCAAATTACCGACTCCCCGGGGGCCAGTGATACAAGCAATAATCGTGCAGCACCCAAATCTGCTGCGACATAGATTTGATTTAGCCAGGGCTGGAAAGGCCCTGCCCCGCTTACTTTTTCCGCCAGGGTTTTCGGCTTGCTTTCAAGTTTACTTTCAAGAGAGCTGCCCACAACATCATTACCGTGCTTTGTAACCAATAACGCCGTCTCCAGCGGCAGTACTGACGGTAAGTTATCGACAACCCCGGCTTCAAGCCAGTACGATAATACCTGTTCAACGGCCGGCTCCCAGTCAGGTTCAACCGTTAACTCCTCGAAAAAAGCACCGTGATAATCAATATTCTGGCTTTTTAGCCAGTTTGTTTGCTCCAGTCCCCATTCTGGCTGCTGTGCCTGCCTGTCCTCAAGCTGACTTAAATTAGCAACAAGCGCCTGCTCAAGCCCCTGGCTTTTGGCAAGCCCTTGTTGGTGCTCTGTTATTTGTTGTTGTAATCCTGAAATTTGTTCCGTCAATTCCTGCTGCTGATACAAACCTTCATCCAGGCTTGCCTGTGCCAGGGTAAGTGCCTGTTGCTGCCCATCGACAACTTGCCCCTGCTGATGTTGCTCCAGTTGCCCGCTTTCATCCGTCAGCGCCTGTTGCCGGGCCTGACTTCGCTCGATAAGTACCAACTGCGCGCTGATCTTGCTTTCCAGCAATGCCTGAAGACGCTTGTGTTCATTCAGCTCCTGCTGATACAGCTCCCAGCTTTGTTGCCACTTTTGTTGTTCATCCTGGTATTGCTCCGCCATCTGTTGCAATTGCGCCAGCTGCTCCTGGGCAAGTGCCAGCGCAGGCAGCTTTTCATCCAGCATCAGGCTGACCCGGGCCAGTTTTTCTTCGTCCGCGCTCACCTCTTTGCTCGCCTGTTCAACTTGCTGGCGATACTTTTCCAGCTCTTGCAGCAGCAATTGCTGGCGCTGTTTGCTGTGTTTGAGGTTTTGTTCGAGGCGGGCGATATCATTGCTTTTTTGCAATTTTTGCTGTTGCAGCTTCACCAGTTCGTCGCTGTCGTCGGTCAGCGCCTGTTTGGCCTTAAAAAGCGCCGCCTGCTGCTGGTTTTTCTTCAGCACCAGGTCTTCAACTTCTCCCTGACGACGGGTAATTTCCTGCTGGTTAAACTTATATTTTTCATCAAAGGCGCGCCAGCGCAATACTGCCAGTTCGGCCTTATATTTGCGCTCGCTGGCTTTAAGGGTTTTAAAACGTTTGGCCGCTTCTGCCTGCTGATGTAATTTATCCACCTGCAATGCCAGTTCGCTGCGAATATCCGACAGGCGCTCTAAATTTTCCCGGGTATGGCGGATCCGGTTCTCGGTGTCTCTGCGGCGCTCTTTGTATTTGGAGATCCCCGCCGCCTCTTCGATAAACACCCTTAACTCCTGCGGCTTGGATTCGATCAACCGGGAAATGGTGCCTTGCTCGATAATGGCATAACTTCTCGGCCCCAGGCCTGTGCCTAAAAAGATATCGGTAATGTCTTTACGGCGGCATTTAGAGCCGTTGAGGAAATAACTGTTGATGCTGTCGCGGTTAACGCTGCGTTTAATGGAAACTTCGCTGCGATCCGCCATTGAGCCCTGTAAACGTCCGGTGGTATTTTCAAACAAGAGTTCAACACTGGCCTGGCCCACGGGTTTTCGGGTGGCGGCGCCGTTGAAGATAACGTCGGTCATGGCATCGCCGCGCAAGTTTTTTGCCGAGCTTTCCCCCAGCACCCAGCGCACCGCATCGATAATATTGGATTTACCACAGCCGTTGGGACCGACGATAGCGGTCATTTGCTGTTCAAAAGGCACCTTGGTTGGATCAACAAAGGATTTAAAACCCGCAAGTTTAATTTGCTTTAGACGCATAAACCTTAGCGAACCAAGTATTTAGGGCTTGGCAAAGAGGAAAAGTTAAGGCAGGAGCGGGCAGATATTTTCATAAACCTTTTCGTAAACCATGGATGTTATTGTCATTATGGGCAGACTTTACCAGAAAATGTTTTACTTTGTAACATCTCGGCGCTGTTCTTCCTGCTAACTGCCCCTTATAATCGCCCTGTAATATCAAGTGACAGGAAATAATCCCGGCGATGTCTTATCAGCAGCTAACAACTCATGCACCTCACGCCAGCAGTGGCGCAGGTTATTTTATCAAGGGCTTTGAACTCATCCGCCTTAAAGGGGTGCGCCGTTTTGTTTTTATCCCCCTGTTGGTTAATTTACTGTTTTTCTCTATCGCCTTTTATTATCTTTTTCTCGAACTCGAGCATTATATGGGGCTAATTGAAGCCATGGTACCCGACTGGCTCAGCTGGATAGGTTATGTGCTCTGGCCGCTGGCTTTATTTACCCTATTGGTTATTTTCTCTTTTATCTTCAGTACCGTCGCCAACTGGCTGGCGGCGCCTTTTAACGGCCTGTTATCGGAAAAGGTAGAGCAAAAGCTCACCGGCCATCAGCTCGATGACGGCAAAATAACCGATATCATCAAAGATATTCCCAGGACTTTAGGACGGGAATGGTGCAAGTTAAAATATTACCTGCCCAGAGCCATAGGCTTTTTCCTTATTATGTGGTTTTTACCCGTTATCGGCCAATTGATCTGGTTTTTGTTTATTGCCTGGATGATGGCGGTGCAATATAAGGACTACCCGTTTGATAACCATAAAGTGCCCTTTAGTGAAATGAAATCGGCACTACAGCAAAACAAAGGTCTGAGTTACAGTTTCGGTATTACCGTAGCGATATTTTCTATGGTACCCATCATTAACCTGATCGTAATGCCGGTGGCCATTTGCGGCGCTACTGCATTATGGGTAGATAACTACCGCGGAGAATTTGTTACCCGGTCATAATATTTGATCTAAAGCGATTTTCAGCTAAAGAACAATGTAAGGCCTGAAAGGTTAACCTTTCAGGCCTTTTTATCAGGGCTTCAATTTGCTTAACAACAGCACATTTATCTTTAAAATATTGCTTATCCCCTGCCTTAAAAATGTTCTCAAGGCGCTTAAATATCGCCTGTTCACTAACCCGCAACTGGGTTTGTATTTGATTTTTAATAGGGTTTTCTGCCGTCTTCGGCTAAACTTCGGATAAAGCTTGCCTATACCTTAGCCTGTGGAGTCTGTCAGGATGAAGAAGATCACCTCTTTGTTAGTGCTATGCAACACTATCTTGTGCTTAACCTGGCCGGTTGCCGCTATCGAGCCCCCCAATTTATCTGAGAATATTCCTTTACCGCAAGATGCCCGGGTCTTTGCCCGGTTTGATGACAATTTACCCGCCGTGGTTAATTATTTTACCCGGGAAAGCGAACAGGCCATTGTCAGCTTCTACCAACAGCATTACGGCGAGCCCAGCAGCCGGGAAAGAAAACGCGGGCGGTTAACCATGGTTTTTAGCCACGAGAGCGCAAAGCTTCGTCTCGTGATTTCCGAGCAGGATAAACAGCGCCAGGTCGATATATTAAAAATGAAGTAATAACACCGGCTCCTTGTCTTATTAACATCACCATCCCTGCCCCCTCAAAGCAATTCACTCCATATATAAAAAGGCAGCTCATAGCAAATGAGCTGCCTTCATAAAGACTGATATAAACGCCGGTTTATTCGGCTGGAGCAGAAACTAGTCTTTTAAGATAGCATCAACCGTACCCTGCGCCAGCGGGTGGTATCCCGGACGGGCTTGTAAGTAAACTTTCTTGGCCCAGGCTTTACCCTGCTCAGATTCTGCCAATACTTTGTAAAGCGGCACAATCAGTTTACGGCGACCAATGCCGACCAGGTAATCGGACATCGCCGAATAGACCTTGTCATAACCCGCCTTTAACGATAACAAATACCAGGCATGGGCAATTTCGGCATTCTGGCTATGGGTCAGGTTAAATGCCTTATCCAGGCTGGCCATACGCTCTAACGAAATATTAAGCGGCAAATTGTTGATAAAATGCAACCACTCATGCAAGGTCCAGTTTGCCGTTGGCACTTGTGCTAAAGTGATTTCATCGCTTAATAGCTGGTTAATTTGCGTATCGATATTTTTAAAGGCATCTGAGCTAGGTTTAGGCACAAAAGCCGGCAGGCCCTGCTCGTAAATCCATTCATTGACTTCTGCATCGCTGACAATACCCGGATACTTCTGCAGCAATTCTTTTTTCAGGTATTTAACAAAGTTTGCCGTCCCCAGACTTTCAAAAGCGTGGCTGTCGAAGTAGTTAAGGATAAATTCATCAAAACGCTGACGGCCGAATTTCTGCTCTAAATAAATCAGGAATAACTGACCCTTGGTATAAGGCACACCTGAGAAGGCATCATCGGGATCGCGTCCCGCCAGATCTATATATAACTGGGTATCGCCCGGGCTAAGCTCGGCAATTTCAAAATTAAGCCCCTGGGCATCGAGTGCCTGCTCCATCACGGCGCGGTCACGGCCGAAGACTTCTTCCATGATACGGTTTTCAACATAACTGGTAAAACCTTCGTTTAACCACAGGTCGCGCCAGCTTTCGTTGGTGACCAGGTTACCGGACCAGGAGTGGGCCAGTTCGTGGGCAATCAGGTTAACCAGGGACTTGTCGCCGGCAATTACCGTTGGCGTGATAAAAGATAATCTCGGGTTTTCCATACCACCAAAAGGAAAGCTCGGCGGCAGGATCAGCAGATCATAACGACCCCAGCGGTAGGCGCCAAAAAGCTTTTCAGAGGCATCGATCATCGCCTGGGTATCATTAAATTCGGCTACGGCGCTGTCAAGCACGCTTTTCTCGGCGTAAACACCGGTAATATCGCTCATGGCCTTAAATTCAAGGTCTCCAACGCCAATGGCAATCAGGTAAGGGGGAATGGCTTGCGGCATAGAGAAGAAATAGTCGCCATCTCTTGCTGTATCCGGGGTATTATTGGCGCTCATTACCGCCAGCACATCGCTGTCGGTTTTAATTCTGGCGGTATAGGTTACCCGGACACTCGGGGTATCCTGAATAGGGATCCAGGAGCGGGCATGAATGGCCTGGTTCTGACTGAACATAAACGGCTTTTTCTTGCCTGCCGTTTGCTGTGGCGTCAGCCATTGCAAACCAGAGGCCTTCTCGGTGGAGTTGTAATAAACCCTTAATTTTTCCGCTTTAAAGCCCGGCTTAACGGTAAGCTTGGAGCCCAGGACATCATCACGCTCTGCCAGTTGAAAACTGACTTTACGCCACTGGCCGTTTGCCTTCTGCGCCTGAACCTTGTGGATCACTAAGTCCCGGGTATCTAAGTAGATAGGTTGAACACTGTCGCTTAACCAGTTCAAAGATAATTCGGCAAAACCTTTGAGTGATTTTTCATCAAAGTCGACCGCAAGATCTAAGTAAACATGCTTAATTTTTACCTGATCATAGTTAGCATAGGTATAGGCATCATTAACCTGTGCCCAAAGTGACGGGGTTGCAAAGGCAGCGAGCAGCGCCGCCAGACGTGCAAAGAATTTCATTTATTGAACTTCCCTTGAAAAAATAGGCCATTAGGTTAGTTTAACCTAATGGCCTATTCAACTATTAATTGGAAAATTCAGCTAAATAAATTGCCCGGGTAGTTAACTATCCGTTAACTTTTCCTTACTCCCTATTTATAGAGGTTAAGGTTTTTCCATATGTATGACCACGCGGCGGTTTTTACCCCGGCCTAAGGTGGTGCGGTTCGAAGCAATATGGCGCTTCTCGCCGTATCCGCTGGCTTCAATCCGGCTCGGATCTATGCCGTTGGCAACAAAATATTCACGGATTTTGTTGGCCCGTTTCTCAGATAGCTTCAAGTTAGTCCAACGCCCGCCATAACTATCTGAATATGCATCGATTAATACCAGCTCAAGATCCGGATCCAGGCTCAGGTATTGTGAAATCATCGCCATGCGCTTTGCTGACGACTTGGTAAACTCATCACTGTTTGACTGGTAATTAAGTACCGTATAGGAAATATCTTCAAAACTGAAGTTAAGCAGGTTACCGACACAACCGACAAACTTCTGATACGCCTTTTGAAATTTTGCCGTTGATAAACCAACAGAAATTTTATCCTGTTCGTTATACCAGTCATTATAAAAGAAGGTCGGGCTCATGCCCTGCTCCAGCTCACTTAACATCGCCCAGGCGACTTTTTTCGGCAGGCTGGGGGTAAATTGCTTGTGTAACTTCATTTTTGCCAGGACATGATCACCTACCCCGGGACGCCAGCGCGGCGCGACCGAACGAACTTCTGCCAGGGCATAATTATCCGGCAGCAATAACATATCCAGCTCAAATTCCATGTTCATCTTACGGCTGGCTTTGCTGTAGAAGCGTGCTTCACCATAATTGGGAATTTTATGGGATAAAGTGCATTCCAGGCGTGAATCATTCGCCAGTTGCCATTGGGAAGAATCCAAGTCGGCACTATATTGCCGGATCCCGGCTTGTGCCTGACCCATGAAGAATAACAGCAGAATTGACGCAATTTGTTTTTTCATAATTCTAAAAATACGATTTATTAAGCGGCATTAGTTATATCGACAATTTCAATAGTTACTTTAACATTTTATCAGTAAAAATAAAAAAACTATAGCAAAGGCTTGCCATATAGTATCGTTTTCGAGCTGGTTTTCTGCGATAATCCCCCAAAATTAATATTCAGTACCCTTATTTTTCTATGTCAGAGTCTTCATCAAGCCAAACAATTGATGTTAATAATCAAAAAACCGCTTTCGCCCAAAGGTTCAGGGGTTACTTTCCCGTGGTCATTGATGTTGAAACCGCAGGTTTTAACGCACAAACCGATGCCCTGTTAGAAATCGCCGCTTCGGTATTAGCCCTGGATGAAGCTTCCGGCTTATTTTCCATTGATGAAACCATACATTTTAATGTCAACCCGTTTGAAGGGGCCAATCTTGAGCCGGCGGCCCTCGCCTTTACCGGCATAGACCCTGAGAACCCGCTAAGGGCAGCCGTTGATGAAAAAGAAGCATTAAAAGAAATTTTTAAACTGGTCAGGAAGAAAATGAAAGCCGCCGGTTGTCAGCGGGCTATTATCGTCGCCCATAACGCCTCCTTTGACTTAGGCTTCCTCAATGCCGCCACCACACGTTGTGGGATCAAACGCAGCCCGTTTCACTCTTTTGTCAGTTTTGATACCACAACATTATCGGGACTGGCACTGGGACAAACGGTATTGGCAAAAGCCTGCGCCACCGCCAATATTGAGTTTAACGGCAATGAAGCCCATTCGGCGTTATATGATACCGAAAAAACCGCAGAGTTGTTTTGCCATATCGTCAATAAATGGCAGGCCTTAGGCGGCTGGCCACTTGCCGATGAGGCAGAGACTGAAGAAAGCTGTGCCGGTGAATCAGCAGAAGCTAACAGCTCAAAAAAAGCCAGTAATGGCTAATATTCAAACAGGTAAGCTACAATAAAGAGGACAAGTTCATCTTGCGTTGTTACTACAACATACCGTACATCCTAATAGAAAAAGCCAGCGCGAAGCTGGCTTTTTTAATGGTAACCTTTCAGACCCTCAGGCCTGAGCAGTCACTTATAATTGATCGGCGTTATCGGCCAGGTAAGAAGCAACACCTTCTGGAGAAGCTGTCATACCTTTGTCACCTTTGTTCCAGCCAGCCGGACAAACTTCACCGTGCTCCTGGTGGAATTGAAGCGCGTCAACCATACGGATCATTTCGTCAACGTTACGGCCAAGTGGTAAGTCATTCACTACCTGGTGACGTACGTTACCTTCTTCATCGATAAGGAAAGAACCACGGAAAGCAACACCGGCTTCAGGATGCTCAACGTCATATGCCTGACAAATTTCATGTTTAACATCAGCAACTAAAGTGTATTGAACCGGACCAATACCACCTTCATTTACCGGCGTATTACGCCATGCATTATGAGAAAACTGTGAATCGATAGAAACACCGATAACTTCAACACCACGGCTTTTGAACTCATCCATGCGGTGATCAAAAGCAAGTAATTCTGATGGACAAACAAATGTAAAGTCTAATGGATAGAAGAATACTACTGCTTTCTTTCCTTTAATAGCTTCGGCTAAATTGAAGTTTTCAACAATTTCACCACTACCTAAAACTGCTGCGGCAGTAAAATCTGGTGCTGGACGACCAACTAATACACTCATTATTATTCTCCAAGGTTTAATTATATTGACCACACATGTTTGACACATGTGTGCTCGGATTGATTAACACCACTACTATGGTGGCACTAATTAATATTTCAATGCAATCTTATGCATTTTCTTCAGAACGATTCTTATCTGCTGTTTCTTTAATCAGGGTTTGTAACTCTCCCTGCTGAAACATTTCCAAAATAATGTCACAACCGCCGATTAATTCACCTTCCACCCATAACTGGGGAAAAGTCGGCCAGTTGGCGTATTTAGGCAATTCGGCGCGAATATCCGGGTTTTGCAGGATGTCGACATACGCAAATTTTTCACCACAAGACATCAGGGCCTGTGCCGATTGTGCAGAAAATCCACAGCTAGGTAATTTAGGAGAGCCTTTCATATATAACATGATAGGGTTCTCGGCGATTTGTTGTTTGATGCGTTCAACGGTGTCCATAATGACCTCTGTACTGTGACCAATAAAAATATGCAAGTTGACTGGCTATATGGGGGCTTATCCCAAAAGAATCAACCGAAATAAACTGCTTGTTTTATTTATCCTGCATTATTTAGGTGCAAAACCTTAAGAAGAAAATGCAAAAATAAAAATAATATTAAAACTTACTGCACTTGATAAATATTCTGGCAATACCCATATATTTGGTTAAACTATGCAAGTTTTTTAAAACCTGAGTATTTTACTTGGTTTTTAGTAAAAACAAACTACTTCTTTATTTTTGTGCAAGAAAAAATATTTATAATACATTCCTGGAGAAAAAAATGGCTATAGAGTTACCAGCACTACCTTATGCAAAAGATGCCCTGGCACCACATATTTCTGAAGAAACTTTAGAATATCACTACGGCAAGCATCACAACACATATGTAGTTAAGCTGAACGGTTTAATCGAAGGAACCGATTTTGAAAACAAATCGTTAGAAGAGATAGTAAAATCATCTTCTGCTGGAATTTTCAATAATGCTGCACAGATCTGGAACCACACTTTCTACTGGAACAGCTTAAGCCCTAACGGTGGCGGCGAGCCTAGCGGTGCCCTGGCCGATGCGATCAACGCCAACTTTGGTTCTTTCGCTGAATTTAAAGCAAAATTCACCGACAGCGCCATTAACAACTTCGGCTCCAGCTGGACCTGGTTAGTGAAAAATGCCGATGGCAGCCTGGCAATCGTTAATACTTCCAATGCCGGTACGCCGTTAACAGAAGAAGGTGTTACCCCGCTACTGACCGTAGATTTATGGGAGCATGCTTATTACATCGACTACCGTAACCTTCGTCCTAACTATATGGAAGCCTTCTGGGCCCTGGCTAACTGGGACTTTGCTTCAGCAAACTTTGCTTAAGCCAAAACCAAGCCATTAGCTGATACCACATCATGTGTTATGCGCTATCAGCAAAGTTTAAAAGCCAGTGCCTGTCACTGGCTTTTTTGATCTCGGCGCCGATAAAATAATCACCAAAAAAGAACAACTATTTGCCGCTGGCAGAGTCAAAAAAGGAGTGTGATAAGGTATCTCAGGACCCCGGTGCAGGATACGTTAAGATAACCAGCGGTATATGCGCTACGCTCATATCTTGATGCCGATACTTGAGACTTTGCAATTTTTAACGGTTTGCAGCTTTTTTATCACTGACAAGTAACCAAAACAGACCAATAAAAGCAACCTGGTTAGAGCGAAAGCCGGAAGCTGATGTTTTCGATTTTATTGGCCAAACATTCCTAATACGACAATAAGTTACAAAAAAAGCACTATTAATTACGTGCTTGGCAAATTAGCAACTACGCTTATAAATAGATAACACTATTTCTCGGTCTTTATTTTATACACCTTTGATTTCGATTGGAGACGAGTATGAGCATTTTTCATCATTATCAGTCGCGCTATGAACAAGCACAAGAAGAAGAATTTAGCTTACAGGAATTTTTAGATATTTGTCGGGAAGACAAATTCGCCTATGCCAGCGCTGCAGAGCGGCTGTTAAAGGCGATAGGCTCCCCTGAGATGGTTGATACTTCTACCGAGCCGAGGTTAAGCCGGATTTTCTCCAACCGGGTCATTGCCAGGTACCCGGCCTTTGAAGAATTTTACGGGATGGAAGAGTCAATCGAACAAATAGTGTCCTATTTAACCCATGCCTCTCAAGGGTTGGAAGAGCAGAAACAAATCCTTTATTTGCTTGGCCCGGTTGGCGGCGGTAAGTCTTCCCTGGCAGAAAAGTTGAAATCTTTAATGCAGCAGGAGCCGATATATGTGCTCAGTGCCAACGGCGAGAGAAGCCCGGTCAATGATCATCCGTTTTGTTTATTTGATGTTAATGCCGACGGCAAGGTCTTGCAGGACGAATATGACATTCCACTACGTTATCTCAATAATATTATCTCCCCGTGGGCGGCAAAACGCTTACATGAATTTAAAGGGGATATTGCCCAGTTTAAAGTAATAAAAGTTTACCCTTCGATACTGGATCAAATCGCCGTTGCCAAGACCGAACCCGGCGATGATAACAACCAGGACATTTCCGCTCTGGTAGGCAAGGTGGATATTCGCCAGCTTGAGCATTTCGCCCAGAATGATCCCGATGCCTATAGCTACTCAGGCGCCCTTTGTCGCGCCAATCAGGGGCTGATGGAATTTGTCGAAATGTTCAAGGCGCCGATCAAAGTCTTACACCCGTTATTAACCGCGACCCAGGAAGGGAATTACAATCCTACCGAGGGGCTTTCCGCCCTGCCTTTCCAGGGAATTTTACTCGCCCACTCCAACGAATCGGAGTGGCAAACTTTCAGAAACAATAAAAACAATGAGGCCTTTCTCGATCGGGTTTATATCGTCAAAGTGCCTTATTGCATGCGGGTATCCGAAGAAGTCAACATCTACAAGAAACTCATTGAAAACAGCGAGTTAAAAGATGCCCAATGTGCTCCAGACACATTGGAAACCCTGGCGCAGTTTTCTGTGCTGTCCCGGTTAAAAGATCCGGAAAATTCCAGCATTTATTCCAAAATGCGGGTTTATGACGGTGAAAGCCTTAAAGATACCGATCCCAAGGCAAAATCCTACCAGGAATACCGGGATTATGCCGGCATAGATGAAGGCATGTCGGGACTATCCACACGTTTTGCCTTTAAAATATTATCCCGGGTCTTTAATTTTGACCATAACGAAGTTGCCGCCAACCCGGTACATCTATTTTACGTGTTAGAGCAGCAGGTTGAGCGGGAACAATTACCCAAAGAAACTGCCGAGCAATACCTGGAGTTTATTAAAGGTTTTCTCACCCCGGAATATATCGAATTTATCGGCAAGGAGATACAAACCGCCTATTTAGAATCCTATTCGGAATACGGGCAAAACATATTTGACCGTTATGTCACCTACGCCGATTTCTGGATCCAGGATCAGGAATACCGGGATGCCGAAACCGGACAGTTATTTGACCGGGAAGCTTTAAACAACGAACTGGAGAAAATAGAAAAACCTGCTGGCATCAGCAACCCCAAAGATTTCCGTAATGAAATCGTCAATTTCGTATTAAGGGCCAAAGCCCATAATAACGGAAAAAATCCGGTATGGACCAGTTATGAAAAACTCAGAACGGTAATTGAGAAGAAAATGTTCTCCAATACCGAAGACTTGCTGCCGGTGATCTCCTTTAATGCCAAAACCTCAGCCGATGATCAGCAAAAACATGATGATTTTGTTGAGCGTATGATGGCTAAAGGGTATACCCAAAAACAAGTCAGGTTACTGTCAGAATGGTACTTGCGCGTAAGAAAATCCTCTTAACCTTAGCGCTTAACCTCAGGCTTTTAACCTTAGGTATGGGGAGCATTAAATGACTAATTTTATCGATCGCCGGTTAAACAGTAAAAACAAGAGTACCGTCAATCGGCAGCGCTTTTTGCGCCGCTATAAAAGTCAGATCAAAAAATCGGTTTCTGATGCCATCAATAAGCGCGGCGTCACAGATGTTGACAGCGGTGAAAGCATTGTCATTCCAAAAAAAGACTTAAGCGAGCCAATATTTCATACCGGAAAAGGAGGCATTCAGGACAGGATACACCCGGGAAACGACCAATTCAGCAGCGGTGACCGTATCCCTCGTCCGCCCCAAAATCAAGGACAAGGCGGCGGGCCCGGCGATGCGAGTGATTCAGGGGAAGGCGAAGATGACTTTATCTTCTCTATTTCCAAAGATGAATACTTAAACCTGCTCTTTGAAGATTTGGAGCTACCCAATCTGGAGAAAAACCAGCTTGATAAGCTAATCGAATATAAAACCGTGCGCGCCGGTTTTTGCGCCGAAGGTGTGCCCGCCAATATCGATATCGTGAAATCACTGCAGGGCTCTATTGCCCGGCGTATTGCCATGACATCCGATAAACGCCGGCGATTAAAAGAGTGCCAGCACAAACTCGAACAACTTAACAATGATACCCATGAGCACGTTAAGGAGAAGCGCGAGTTAAACGAAGAAATAACCCAGTTAAAACAAAAAATTGCCAAAGTGCCTTTTATCGACACCTTCGATTTAAGGTTTCGCAACTATACCCGGCAACCGGTACCGACTTCTAAAGCCGTGATGTTCTGTTTAATGGATGTTTCCGGCTCTATGGATCAGGCAACCAAGGACATCGCCAAACGCTTTTATATTTTACTCTACCTGTTTTTAACCCGTACCTATAAAACCATAGATGTCATTTATATCCGCCACCATACCCAAGCCAAAGAAGTGGATGAACAGGAATTTTTCTACTCCCAGGAAACCGGCGGCACCATAGCATCAAGTGCCCTGGAACTTATGATTAAAGTGGTTGAAGAGCGCTATAGCAGCTCAAACTGGAATATTTATGGCGCCCAGGCTTCGGACGGTGATAACTGGGCCGATGATTCTCCTTATTGCCGTAAACTGTTAGCAGATAAAATTTTACCTAAGACACGTTATTTCAGCTATATCGAGATCACCCAGAGAGCCCATCAGACACTTTGGCAACAATACCAGCAACTTGAAAAAGATAATCCGCATTTTGCCATGCGGCATATTAAAACCGTTGACGATATTTACCCAGTATTCAGGGACTTATTTCACAAGAATACCCAAGAGATAAAAACAACAGGATAATTTGCTAGCGAGTAGGTGAGGATATGGCCAAACGCAAACCGCTTGATGACAGCCCAGACTGGACATTTGATTTATTAAAACAGTATCAGACAGAGATCGCCCGGGTAGCTGAGCATTACCGCCTTGATACCTACCCCAATCAAATAGAAGTGATCGCTGCCGAACAAATGATGGACGCTTACGCGTCCGTAGGCATGCCAATTGGCTATAACCACTGGACCTTTGGCAAGAAATTCATCCAAACAGAGCAAACCTATAAACGGGGACGTATGGGCCTGGCCTATGAAATAGTGATCAACTCCGATCCCTGTATTGCCTATTTGATGGAAGAAAATACTATGACCATGCAGGCCCTGGTGATGGCACATGCCTGCTATGGCCATAATTCCTTTTTCAAAGGCAATTACCTGTTTAAGTCTTGGACCGATGCCAGTTCCATCATAGATTATTTATTATTTGCCAAAAACTATATCGCCGAATGCGAAAACAAATATGGTATTTCCGAGGTAGAGTCCACCTTGGATGCCTGTCACGCTTTGATGAATCATGGCGTTGACAGATACAAAAGACCACAAAAGATCTCCCTGGATGAAGAGCTGAAACGGCAAAAAGACCGGGAAGAATATCTCCAGTCCCAGGTTAACTCCCTGTGGCGCACCCTGCCGGCGGCGCAAGCACAGGAAGCGGTAAACAAAACCACATTTCCCAGTGAGCCCCAGGAAAACATTTTATATTTTATCGAGAAAAATGCGCCTTTGCTTAAACCCTGGCAGCGTGAAATTGTCCGGGTTGTACGAAAGATATCACAATATTTTTACCCGCAAAAACAAACCCAGGTCATGAACGAAGGCTGGGCCTGTTTCTGGCATTACACCATACTAAACCACCTTTATGATGAGGGTTTAGTAACCGACAAGTTTATGATGGAGTTTCTTCACAGCCATACCAGTGTGGTGGCGCAACCCGAATACAACAGCCCTTATTACTCAGGCATTAACCCTTATGCCCTCGGGTTTAATATGTTTATCGACATCCGGCGTATCTGCGAACACCCCACAGAAGAAGACAAGCAGTGGTTCCCGGAAATTGCCGGTAGCAACTGGTTGGATACCGTACATTTTGCCATGGAAAACTTCAAGGATGAAAGTTTTATCAGCCAATTTCTTTCCCCGAAACTGATGCGGGACTTCAAGTTATTCCATATTCATGACGACGAAAGCAATAATTATGTAGAAATTGGCGCAATCCATAATGAACAAGGTTATAAACAGCTGCGCACCACCTTGTCCAATCAATATAACCTGAGTAACCTGGAGGCCAATATCCAGATTATTGATACCAATATTAACGGTGACCGTGCCCTGACCTTACGCCATACCCCGCATAAAGGCGTGCCTTTGGCCGACTCCAAGAGTGAAGTACTCAAACACTTACATTATTTATGGCAATTTGATGTCAAACTCGTTCAGGCCAATAAAAGCGGTGAAGACGATGTTATTGCCCGTTGTCCTGACATAGACCCCCAGGAACAACTGTAGCTAAAGATAAAAGAAGCGGGCATCGCTGAAGACTATACTAGTTTCTCTGCAACCTATACAAAAAACCGGCAATTTTATTGCCGGTTTTTTATTTGTAAGAAATATACTTGTTAGTCGGATAATTCTTTTAATACGTCTTCTTTTAGCTCTAACCAAAGCTTACCGGATTCGATACCGTATTTACGCACAGCAAATACCGCATCATCAAATTTATTTTCCTTGGCCAGATCAATCAGCTTTTGATAATACGTTCTTGATATCTCCCGCCCCTGAGCCTGGGCAAAATACAAGCTACCGATGCGAGAATATAAGCCTTTGAAACCATTTAGAATCAAGAGGTAAATGGGGTTTTGCGAGGCTACTACCAATTCTTTATTTAAGCGATAGTCGAATTCGGCAAAAGCTTCACCTGTATCTTCTACATCACGGTAGGCACTTAACAATTCAATGGCTTTTTCAGGATTGTTTTTAATGGCCCCGCGAACATAGATAGCACTGATATTGGTGCGGGCAGACAATAAGTTGTCCACCAGATCGGGAATACCTTCCTGATCCAACTGGGCCAGGTTTTCAAGAATATTTAAACTTGAAGTATCCCAAAAATTATTCACCTTAGTAGGCTTGCCATGTTTTATGGTCAGCCAGCCGTCACGTGCCAGACGCTGAAGCACTTCTCTTAAAGTGGTTCTGGTGACGCCTATCAGTTCAGACAACTCCCTCTCCGCCGGTAATATTGAACCAGGAGGGAAACCACCATTCCATATGGATTCGACGATATATTGTTCAGCAAATCCCGCCGGACTTTGTGCTTTTATTACCATGAGGCTATTTTTTACCTTTAAGTGTTAATTTAACCGCAAACTGATTGTACCAGAAGCTCTCCCGAGTACAAGCGTGTAAAAAACGAATATTGCGAATTATTCTCAATTCCCCCCTTGTTCAGGTAAAAAATGCTTTTTGTCTCATACCCTAAGTTTTTTGCTATTGTGCAATAAAAAGCCAGTCTAACAAGAGAAAAGATAAGAAAAGAGAATACCGCTATAATCACAATAGCTCGCTAAAGCTTTTAAATTAATCAATAAAGGCCTGAGTTCAAAAAATTTACCTTTAAATGAGAATTAATTTAACATCGAAGTTAATAAGCCATAATTTATTGTGGTATATTGTGATTTTACATAGTTAATAATAAAACGCGATGGTATTAAGCCGTTAAGTTTAAAACAACGATAAAGGTTAGTTATGCAGCAATCATTTATGAGCGCACTGTACAAAAATTTCTTAGGGTCTTCGCCCGAATGGTACAAGCTTGCTATTGTTTCTTTCTTAGTCATCAACCCGCTACTGTTTTTCTTTGTCAATCCCTATATTGCCGGTTGGGCATTAGTGCTTGAGTTTATTTTCACCCTGGCCATGGCCTTAAAATGCTATCCCTTACAGCCCGGTGGCCTGCTCGCCATTGAAGCCGTGATAATAGGCATGACTTCCCCCAAGCAGGTTATGCATGAAATTACCGTCAACCTGGAAGTAATCCTGTTACTGGTCTTTATGGTGGCCGGTATTTATTTTATGAAGAACCTCTTGTTGTTCTTATTTACCAAGATCATCACTAAAGTGAAGTCGAAAACCATCGTTTCCCTGATGTTTTGTTTTACCAGCGCCTTTTTATCCGCTTTCCTCGATGCCCTGACGGTGATCGCCGTGATTATCAGTGTTGGCGTTGGCTTCTACTCGGTTTACCACAAGGTAGCTTCAGGTAAAGAGCAGCACCATGAGCATGACCACACAGAAGATCATCATCTGGGAGAATATAGCCGCGGCGACCTGGATCAATTCCGTGCCTACCTGCGTAACTTATTAATGCATGCCGGTGTCGGTACTGCATTAGGCGGTGTTTGTACCATTGTCGGTGAGCCGCAAAACCTGATCATCGGACAACAGGCCGGTTGGGATTTTCTTGAATTCGCCATCCGCATGTCACCGGTCACCTTCCCGGTATTAATTGCCGGCCTGATCACTTGTGTGCTTTTGGAAAAAGTTAAATGGTTCGGTTACGGTGCCCAGCTCAGTGACAATGTCCGTCAGGTATTAATTGATTTTGACGAAGATGCAACCAAAAACCGCACCAAGCGCGATAACGTTAAACTTATTATGCAAGGGGTTATTGCCATCTGGTTGATTGTTGCCCTGGCACTTCATCTGGCAGCTGTAGGTTTAATCGGTTTAACCGTGATCATTTTCGCTACTGTTTTTACCGGTGTTACCGACGAACACCAGATTGGCCATGCTTTTGAAGAAGCCCTGCCCTTTACCGCCTTATTAGCCGTATTTTTTGCCGTTGTTGCCGTAATCATCGACCAGCAACTCTTTACCCCGGTGATCACTTGGGTACTAACCTTTGAAGGCAACATGCAACTGGTAATGTTCTACCTCGCCAACGGCTTTTTATCTATGGTCAGTGATAATGTCTTTGTTGGTACGGTTTATATTACCGAAGTTACCAAAGCACTGGCGGCCGGCCAAATCACCCGGGACCAGTTTGACTTACTGGCGGTTGCCATCAATACCGGTACTAACCTGCCAAGTGTTGCCACCCCCAATGGTCAAGCCGCCTTCTTATTCCTGCTAACTTCGGCCCTGGCCCCGTTAATTCGTTTATCCTACGGCCGTATGGTGATCATGGCTTTCCCATACACCATAGTCCTGACCATAGTGGGCTTAATAGCCATCTCTTCAGGCCATTTAGCGGATTCCACCCAGAGCTTATATGATTCGGGCTTGATCCAACATCATACCGAAGTGCCCGGAGCCCATGCCCCGTCTGCACATTAATATTTTGAAACGATTTTAAAATACAAAAAGCGCCCTAGTGGCGCTTTTTATTTACAGGATGTAATGTATGATGCGACAACAGGAAGTTTTAGAACATCGATTTACAGGATGTAAGGTAAAATACTGCTGTTATATACGACAACTGAATAGATAACGTCAAAGCTAATTTAAGCAAATGAAAATAGCAGACAAGCGATTAACAATAAGAACCAAAATAATTGAAGGAAACGAAGTGAAAACTATCAGTGATCTCGTTGACAAAGCCACCCCATGGAAATTACTGGCTTTAAGTGCTTTAGCCCTTGAACTGGTTGCCCTCTACTTTCAGTACATTATGGGGCTTGAGCCCTGCATCATGTGTATTTATCAACGCGTGGCTATTTGGGGGATTTTCTTTGCCGGTGTTGTCGGCAGCCTGGGACATAACTTTTTTATCGGTCGCTTTGCCGCCTTCGCCTTATGGGGGATTGGCGCTATCTGGGGGTTACTGATCGCAATGGAGCATGTAGAGATGCAGTCCGCGTCTTCTTCATTATTTTTTACCTGCGATTACGTGCCTAATTTCCCCAGCTGGGCGCCGCTGCATCAATGGCTTCCCTGGTTATTTGAAGCCACGGGTGATTGCGGTGAAATTAGCTGGAGCTTCCTTGATTATTCAATGCCCCAATGGATGATAGCCACTTACGCCATTTATGCCGGTGTTTTTGTACTGATACTGCTGGCACGGTTATTATATGCCAGAAAAATTTAGGATGGAGCCAAACAGGCCAGCTCAGTGAAACTCCCTGCTCTTTGACATCCTGTCATCGCAACATACCGTTCTTCCTGAACATAAGTTGCTCTTTGACATCCTGTCATCGCAACATACCGTTCTTCCTGAACATAAAAGCGATGTTAACTTAACATCGCTTTTTTATTACCGGGCTTATATTTGATAACTTAAATCAGGATGAAATAACAGAATAAACCAATAATACTGGAAACCAGCACACTCAGTATCGCCCCTTCTTTGACCATATCCTGTATTTCTATATATCCGGTACCATAGGCAATGGCATTTGGCGCGGTTGCAACCGGCAGCATAAAGGCGCAACTGGCCGCCATCGCCGCCGGGATCATAAAGACCACCGGATCATAACCGGACGATATTGCCGCCACCGCCAATATCGGCATTAACAAAGTCGCCGTCGCGGTATTACTGGTGATTTCGGTGAGGTATGTCACCACCAGACAAATGGTTAGAATCATCAAAATAGCCGGGAGATTGGCCAAGGTTGTCAACCAGTCGCCAAGCATAGTACTTAATCCGGAGGCTGTGAAACCTTTGGCAATGGCAATACCACCGGCAAACAGCAGTAACATGCCCCAGGGGATTTTAACAGCGCTGTCCCAGTCCAGTAAACGTCCGCCTTTGCCGTTGGGAACTAAAAACATCAGCACAACCGCCGTAAGCGCTACTGTGCTGTCACCAGCTATGGGAATATCCAATGCGCCACTCCAGCCGCCAAAAGGCTCTTTACGGGTGACCCAGGCTAGTGCCGTTAAGCCAAACACCCATAAGGTTCTTTTTTCCTCTGTACGCCAGGCTCCTAATTCAGGCAACTCTATTTTATGCTTTAAGGTAACATTACGGGTCAACCATACCGCCATTAGCGGCAAGGCCACTAAGATCACGGGGACACCTATTTTCATCCAGGCGAAGAAACCAAACTCTTTACCGGTTTGTTCCTCATAAATACCGGCAAAAATAACATTTGGCGGGGTACCGATAAGGGAGCCCATACCACCGACACTGGCGGCATAGGCGATCCCCAAAATTAACGCGACTTTGAGCTTGGGGTTATCGACATGGGCCAGAATTGCCAGGGCAATCGGCAGCATGATCAAGGTCGTGGCGGTATTGGAGATCCACATGCTTAAAAAGCCTGCCGCCAGCATAAAACCAAGCACCAGGCGTCTGCCGCTGGAAACCCCTACCAGGCGTATCATATAGACCGCCAGCCGCTCATGGGCACCGCTTTTCTCCAGAGACTTGGAGAGCATAAAAGCCCCCATCAGCAATAAAATCACATGGCTGCCTAATGCCGCCGCCGCCGACTTATGATCAAGAATGCCGAACAAAGGAAAAAGGGCAAAAGGCACCAGTGAGGTTGCCGGAATAGGGATGGCTTCACTGACCCACCACATTACGGTTAATAAGGTAATGGCAGCAGCCAGCGCCGGCTTTTCTGCCAGTCCCAGCTGTCCCAGGATAAAATAAAACGCAATTGCTGCCAGCGGCGCAATCACAATAAAATGCTCTCGGTTAAGTTTCATGCTTGTTGTTTTTCTTTTCGTTATTGGTTTACGTATAAGTTGCGTTTATAGCGTCTAGGCTTATGTAGTATCGTTTATAACCCTTACAGGAAATTCTCAAGAAAGCGGCTCGCTTGCTGCCAACGCGGATCTTTTGCCAGCCCCGCCCAATCCATATCGGTTTTTTTCAGTAACTTGCCTAAACGCCTGCTGCTTGACGGGTCATTGCTGATATTGGCGTTATCAATCACCTCAACAGCAGCTTTGCGGTTATTACACACCAGCAACATATCACAGCCCGCCTGCTGCGCGGCTTCGGCCCGCTCCACATAACCACCGATCACCGCCGCCCCTTCCATGGATAAGTCATCACTGAAAATAACCCCGTCAAAACCTAACGTCTGTCTCAGGATTTTTTGCAGCCAGACAGCAGAAAACCCCACGCCAAGCTTATCAATATCAGGGTAAATCACATGGGCTGGCATAAGCGCAGACAAAGCCCCCTTATCCAACATGACCTTAAAAGGTTTAAGATCTAAACCGGTAATATCATTAAAAGAACGGGAGTCTACGGGTAAGGCAATATGCGAGTCTTCTTTAACGCTGCCGTGTCCGGGGAAATGCTTACCTGTTGCCAGCATACCCGCGGTATTCATGCCATCGATAAAGGCCGTTGCCAGGGGGATGATGACATCCGTTTGCTGGTGAAAGGCGCGATCGCCAATCACTTCACTGATGCCATTGATATCCAGTACCGGGGCAAAACTAATATCTATACCTACCGCCTGTACTTCCAGCGCCATTAACACTCCGCACTGATGCGCCAGCTTTACTGCCTGTGTTTTATCTTCCCCGGCAAGTGACCAGAGACTGCCCATGGCGGGGATCGCAGTGAAATGTTCACGAAACCGCTGTACCCGGCCGCCTTCATGATCTACCGCCAACAGGATATCACTACCGGCAGCGGCCCTGATGTCCTGTGTCAGCGCCGTCATTTGCTGCGGCGAATGATAATTTCGCGAAAATAAAATACAACCACCCACCCGTGGATGTTCAAGCAGTTCTTTATCTTCTGCCGATAATGATGTGCCCTGCACATCAAGCATTATTGGACCCATAACCACACACTTAAAATAAAATATGCAGCTACTCTAACCAATTTATCGGCATTAACAAAGCTGTGAAGGGGAATTTCAAGCAATGGCGGACAGGTTGGTGAAAAAGTCGGCAACAGCCCGGCCCGGAAACTTTGCTCCCGGGCCTAAAGGAGAAGAGAAATTAATCGGCTCTGTTTATCGGCGCCGCCACTCCGGCCGCCACATAAGGGATCACCTGCTGGATCACTTCACCGATATCCATTTTCCGGTCAAAGTCATTGGCGGCAATATCCATTAAGGCATCACTTGATGACATGGTAAACACTATGGTGCCCATAGTGAAATGCAAGCGCCAGAACATATCCTCCGGCGTCAGTTCAGGATAGGCCTTTTGTACCGCATCAACAAAGTAGGAGATAACATTGGGATATTGCGTGGTCAAAAACCAGCGTAAAAAGCCCTGGCTGTCGGTATAACCCCTGCCCAACAATTGCAGGAAGTTACTGGTACCGTTTTCCTGAAACTCATTTAAGGAAAGTAAAGGTTCGACAAAAGCCGAAAACACCTGTATCAGGCTGGGTTGTCCCTGCTGCTGGCACACGGCTTCTAGCGCCGACTCCAGCCGGGGAGACAACTCATTCATATAGCGGGACATGACCGCCTTGATCAACTCTTTTTTAGAGCCAAAATGATAATTCACCGCCGCCAGGTTTACCTCTGCCTGGCTCGTTATTTCCCTTAACGAGGTGCCATTAAAGCCTTTATCTGCAAACAACTGCTCAGCTGCATCTAAAATTTTATTTTTTGTACTCATATGCTTTCAGGCGCCATTACAACATTATTAAAACAAACGGTTTAAACAGACGTTTAAAATAGCCTAAGTTGACTCATCAGGTCAATAACAGTTACTGAAGAAAAATTATCGAACAAGTTTTTCAAAACAAAACAAGGTAATTCATTTAATAATAAATTATCGGGAATTATTTTGCATTTAAATGAACTTTACCGCAGATCCCTGCTCAAACAGGTATTAGCGCATATGCTTAAACAATTCCTCCCTGGCTCTGTGACCTGATCTGTCAATCACCACCGAGCCTTTTTTTTGCCCAAAAATCCACCTGAAAACGGTTATTTGTTTTTTAATGCGCCATTTGCTGCAAATACCTGGCAGATTAAGACTGAAACTCACCGATAATTATCGGCATTTCCCCGTAAATTCCTTGTTATCACTGGACAATTTTATATAATCTTGCCACCCCAAAGGATCACAAAAATTACAACAAACTATGAAAACAACAACATTTAAATTGACCGGTGTTGCGCTGCTGGTCGCGGCTACGCTAACCGGCTGCAATCAAACAACTTCAGATGCCTCAGCGCCCCAGGCCGCCAAGGCAGAAATGAGCAAAGCCTTAACCGCGAAAGATGCCGACAGCTTCCTGGCCCGTGTTAGTGAAGAAATGGTGCGTTTAAATAAAGAAGGCGCCCGTGCTGAGTGGATTTACCAGAACTTTATCACCGAAGATACCGCTGCCCTGTCCTCTGCCGCCAACCAGAAATCCACCGAAGCCGGCGTACGTTTCGCCATGGAAGCCGCCAAGTTTGACGATGTCGAAGTTACGCCAGATCAACGCCGCAAGCTCAATTTCCTGAAGCAAAGCCTGGTTATCCCTGCCCCGCAAGACTCTACAAAATCAGCTGAACTTGCCAAAATAGGCGCCGAACTTGGCAGCATGTACGGTAAGGGTACCTATACCACCAAAGCCGGTGAAAAATTAAGCCTGGGTGATATGACCGCGACTATGGCCACTTCACGCGATTACGACGAGTTACTGGAGTTATGGCAAGGGTGGCGTGAAGTCAGCCCGCCGATGAAAGACTTATATACCCGCCAGGCAGAATTAGCCAATGAAGGCGCCAAAGGCCTGGGTTACCCAGACTTGGGTACCATGTGGCGCTCTAACTATGATATGTCGGCCAATGAGTTTGCCGATGAACTGGACCGCTTATGGGGCCAGGTAAAACCTTTATACGATGATCTGCATTGTTATGTGCGCTCTGAACTGGGTGAAAAGTACGGTACCGATAAGGTACCGCAAGACGGCCCCATTCCTGCCCACCTTTTAGGCAACATGTGGGCGCAGACCTGGGGCAATGTCTATGACATGGTTGCACCGGAAAATGCCGATCCGGGATACGATGTCACCAAACAATTAGCCGTTCACGGCTATGATGAAAAGCAAATGGTTAGAGGGGCAGAAAAATTCTTTACCTCTCTTGGCTTTGAAGCCCTGCCGGAAACGTTCTGGCAGCGTTCTTTATTTACCAAACCTGAAGACAGAGATGTAGTCTGTCACGCTTCTGCCTGGGATTTAGATGCCAAAGACGATATCCGCATCAAGATGTGTATCCAGCGCACCGGTGAAGAGTTCTCGGTGATCCATCATGAGCTGGGCCATAACTTCTACCAGCGCGCCTACCAGAACCAGCCGGTGTTTTATCAAAACAGCGCCAACGACGGTTTCCATGAAGCTATCGGCGATACCATTGCCCTTTCTGTTACTCCGAAGTACCTGAAAGAAATAGGCTTAATCGATACTATCCCGGATGAGTCCAAAGATATCGGCCTGTTGATGAAAATGGCACTGGATAAAGTGGCCTTTTTACCTTTTGGTCTGTTAGTTGACCAGTGGCGCTGGAAAGTCTTCTCCGGTGAAATTACTCCGGAAAACTACAACACTGCCTGGTGGGAATTACGTGAGAAATATCAAGGTGTAACAGCCCCGGTTGCCCGTGATAAAGAAGCTTTCGATCCGGGTGCCAAGTATCACGTACCGGCAAATACTCCTTATTCCCGCTACTTCCTGGCACATATCCAGCAGTTTGAGTTCCACCGCGCCTTATGTGAAATCTCAGGTAATACCGATCCTATCCACCGTTGTTCTATCTACAACAACAAGGATGCCGGTAAAGCCCTTAATACCGTGTTAGAAATGGGTTCAAGCATGCCGTGGCAGCAAGCCTACAAGGTATTAACCGGCAACGAGCAGATGGATGCCACTGCCATTTTAGATTACTTTGCACCACTGCATACCTGGTTAAAAGAGAAAAACCAGGGTAAACAATGTGGCTTTTAAGCTGTTTTAAAGTTAGCCGCTAAGCTGTAATAGCTAAGCGCTGCAACTTAACTTTATTAACCCCCTCACTCTGAAAAGATGAGGGGGTTATTTTTAGCTTCTGCCCAAGCAGCTCCCTATATCAGGAAACCTGGTTTCCTATTTGAGGACATCGCATCCCCTCCATAATAACAACTGGCGAATTACCCCTTATAAAACAATACCTTTCTTCTCTGGTATGCATATTGCCCTTTAGTCTGCAACAACAAAGACAAGACTCTAAGGAATATTCTATGCGCTTACAGCAAGTAATCACCAAAACTCCCTGCCTCTTTGCCGGCGTTTTATTCAGCCTGACAGCCGCCATCAACACCGCCGAGGCTAAGCCAAATACCCTAGCACTGGGTAAATTTGGCCCGCGTCCCACGGTAGATATCGCCATTAACGGCTCCAAGCCTTTTACCGTAATTGTCGATACCGGTTTTACCGGCGGATTAATGCTGGACAAGGAGCTGGTACAGGCATTGGATCTCACCTATATCAATACCACACAAATGCAAAACATGGGTAAAGGTAAGACCATGGACATTAATAACTATCAGGGGGAAACCATAGATTTTGGTGATTTCACCCTGGAGCTGGACAATATCAGTAGCCATGACACCAGTATCTTAGCCGGTGAAGGCATGCCTAAAGGAGTATTAAGCGCCTGGGCCTTTGCCCCCGGCACCTTCACTTTTGACTATACCAACAATACCTTAACCCATGACAGTAAACAGCAGCTCAGTACCGGGCAAGCAGGTATCGTACCACTGGAAACTGGCCAGCACATGTTTCCCAGTTTTGACGTTAATATTGACGGCCAGGTATTTAAAGGCCACCTGGACACGGGATCCCCAAGCAGTATTACCCTGCCGTTAGCACTCAAGGATAAATTTGAATATCAAAAAAAACCAAAGGTTACAGGCAAGGCAAGAATGCCGGGACGGGAATTGGCTATCTGGTCGGGGAAGCTCAAAGGAGACGTAACCATTGGCCAGGTGCGGCTTAACTCACCCGAAGTGAAATTTCTCGACGGTATCCCGGGGATCAATATCGGCTCATCATTTATCAAAGCCCATAAAATATCAGTGGATATTGAAAACAAACTGATGCAACTGCATTAGCCAATGCCTTTAAATAACTTAACCAGCGCTTTGCCGTCCACGACAGTACATAAATAAAGACATCTTAAAATAAAAAGCCCGGTAACATTCACATGCACCGGGCTTGGTTATACTTTGGAAAAATAGCGGTTAATCTTCTACCCGCACACCCCAAACATCATGCTCATCGGCGTGGATAATTTGCACCCACACCTGATCGCCGGGCTGCACATCAAACTCATCGGTAAGATAAACCTTACCGTCAACTTCCGGCGCATCCATATAGCTGCGGCCAACCGCCCCTTCGCTGTTCACTTCATCAATAAGGATCAGGTATTCCTGACCGATACGTTGCTGTAGCTTATCGGCGCTGATTTTCGCCTGAACCGCCATAAAGCGTTGTAGCCGCTCTTCTTTCACCGCTTCATCGATTTGATCCGGCAAGTCATTGGCCTTGGCGCCTTCTACCGGCGAATACTTAAAGCAGCCAACCCGGTCAAGCTGGGCTTCTTGTAAAAACGCCAGCAACTCTTCAAATTCTTCTTCGGTCTCACCCGGGAAACCGACAATAAAGGTAGAGCGGATCACCAGCTCGGGACAGGTTTCACGCCACTTTTTGATGCGCTCTAAAGTGCGCTCCGGGCTGCCGGGACGTTTCATTAACTTTAAGATACGTTTATTGGCATGCTGGAACGGAATATCCAGATAAGGCAAAATTTTACCTTCCGCCATCAGCGGAATAACGTTATCAACATGGGGATAAGGATAAACATAATGCAAACGCACCCAAACACCCATTTTTGACAGTTGCTCGCACAGGGCCTGCATATGGGTTTTCACCGGCATCCCGTCCCAGAAATCGGTTTTATGTTTCACATCAACGCCGTAAGCTGAGGTATCCTGGGAGATCACCAATAACTCTTTTACTCCGGCATTGACCAGGCGTTTCGCTTCACCGAGCACATCTCCTACCGGGCGGGAATCGAGATCGCCGCGCATCGACGGAATAATGCAAAAGGTACAGCGGTGATCGCAGCCTTCGGATATTTTCAAATAGGCAAAATGTTTCGGGGTCAGTTTAATACCGTGATCCGGCACCAGGGAAGTAAAAGGATCGTGTTTCGGCTTAGTGACATGTTCATGTACCTGGTTGAGCACTTCTTCATAGGCATGCGGCCCGGTAACGCCAAGCACGTTGGGATGAATCTCGGTGATTTCATCTTCTTTGGCCCCCAGACAACCGGTGACCAGCACCTTACCGTTTTCAGTTAATGCTTCGCCGATAGTGTCCAGCGACTCTTTTACCGCAGAGTCGATAAACCCACAGGTATTGACGATCACCAGCTCGGCATCGTCATAACTGTTGACGACATCATAACCTTCGGTTCTGAGCTGGGTCAGGATACGCTCGGAGTCCACCAGGTTTTTCGGGCAGCCAAGTGAAATAAAACCTATGCGTGAACGCTTGGCTTCCCCCCCTTGGGGTGCAAGTTCTGCCTGATTCGCTTCAATGGTTTTTGAAGGAATATCTAAAGTCGTGGTTTGCTTGGGATCGAATTGTTCAACTGTCATGGACTACCTTGGCACTTGGCTTTTACATCATCTAAATATCTCGGGTAAAGCCTGCGGCTTTACAAAGTTGCGCGATTATACCCGAAAGTATTTAACAGGGGAAATATGATATATACAGATAAAAACTCGGCACAGGCCAAGATAATGATTAAGGCAAGAATTTATGCTTCATCCTCAGCGCCATTAACATTTAACTCCTCTTCCAAGCCTTTCAGTCCATTCACAATATCCACCAGAGTGCCGACAGCTGCGCCATCGGGCTCATAATTGTTTTATTCAAACTCGCTTTTTGATGCATTTAAACAGGTAATGTAATTTGCAATCAAGGCGTTATCATCGCAGCTGCCCAAGACCTTATCCAGACGGTACTGCGCAAAAGCAACGGCGCGATACACCAGGGTTTGATTGTTGTGACCCGAGGTTGAATAAATACCAGCCCCCACTATTTCAGTATTTTTAGCTTCAACAGACACCAGCAAGTGATGAATTTTTGCTATTAATTCAGGGTTATTACTGGCTTCAGGCACAGCATCGTCTTCGACCCCGGTAAAGAATGCTTTGATTTTGGCAAGCAACTTCACAGGCAATGATATCTCCACTTTCGATGATATATTGGACTAATGGATTGAATATCACACTTTTTGATAAATGCATATAGCAACAAGATAAGCCAAGTTAATAGCAGGTCACATACCCGCCGGTCTCGACCAAAAACACCTGGCCCTTAGCTCATCCGAAGAGCTGTTGATTGCTCCCTGTCTCTTACCAGGAATAGAGAGCCAGTCCCTGATACAGAGACTGTGACTGTTCAAGCTGTACTACCTTGCCAACCAACTCCTGCTGCTCAAAGCCGTTATACAAATGAAGTAAATTATATAAGCCGGTCACGCAACCAAGCTCTCCGGTAAATAAGGCACTCTGGATAATTTTCGCCCGAGCCTCAAGACACGGAGCCAGCCTCAAATAAGCATTTAACCAGGGCTGAGATAAGGTTTCATCACCATTTCCGGGCAAGTACAAGTGAGTGACTTTTTCCTCTTGCCCGGTTAACTGCTGCGAGACTTTTAAAAACAAACTTTCAACCCCCAAAGAGCGCTGATGTATGCTGGTGCTTTCCTGTGCTAATAAATCAATTGCTATGCCCTGTTGCTGCTGTTGATTTGCAGGCTTGATACAAGTGAATATCGCCCCTTCGGAAGGCACTATGCCGCTGTCACATTCGGCGGTGATCAGCTGCTTCTCCCGTGCCAGGACATTAAGATCATGATAGAGGCTGTCTACGGCAATGAAACAGACCCCGGGAACTTTAGCTTTAGTACCGCTCTTCCCCCCGCCTTCAGCCCCATGACCGTTTAACAATTCAGTCACCGAAGTTAATGCCATAGGCAATGCTGCCCGGCCAAACGGAAAAAACTGACTAAGTTCATGGTTAAATAAACTGGGAAACGTTTTTTTTAACCGCTCAGCCCAAACCAGCAAATGCTGATTTTCTTCATCGGGGTTTTCCTGGTTTGGCAAAGGCTGGTGTGACAGCTCGGGCAAAAGCCAAAAGACCGGCATTTGGCTATAAGGGCTTGTACCACTATCCTGATTTTCTTTGCTAATTTTGGCTAACAGCTGCGTAAGAAGCCCTTCAATACGCTCAAGTTTATTGCCAGCCGATAATATTGGCGCTTCATCGGGCAAGGGACAAAATGCGGAGAGCACCTGCTGGCCGTCTTCAAGCTTTGAGTAAGATGTTTTTGCCGGCAGTTTATCCAAGAGCAAGGCTTTATCAAGGTCGCTTTCTCCGCCAAGTAAAACGTGTGAGTGCTCAAGAATATAACTCATCAGCCGGCCACCGATAAATAATGTGAAACCCTTTGCTGCGGGGATAAAATCTTTTGGTGCAAACTAGCATAACGGCGGTGTAATAAGCTGCCCTGTACGAATGTCGTTTTAATATTGTCTAAGGTTATCGGCAGGCCATTAAACAACCGAGCGGGAACTTCCTTTTTTACCGGCATCTGCTCCGTTGCTTGTTCCGGGCCAACTTCACTTCCTCCTTGCAGCTTTTCTGGAGCCTGATTCACGGTTAACAGCTGTTGCCAGCAGCCAAGAATTTTCGCACCGTAATAACTTAAATCCGTTAACCTTTGCGCTTCATCGCTTGCAAACTGGATAGCTAATGGAATGAATTGATCCAGCTTATCTCCCAACATTAAACGCAGGCCAGTATAGGCTTGTTGTGTATAACCTGGTTTTTGCAAATAGCGGGCGAGAAAAGGAATGAACTTACTGTAACCGCTCAGCGCCATAGCGAAAATTAATGATTCCTCCAGGCTTTGTTGACTATGTTCTGCTTGAATACAGTCAGGCGCAGAAACATTATCCTGCCAACTAGTTAACTGGTTAATCACCCGGGTTAAAGAGGCCTCATCCAAGGAAACAATAAAGATTTCAAAAAGGTGAGTGTTTAGGTATTCATGTTCAACAAAGTCCTTTAGTAATACCAGCGGCTCACTTTCAGTTTGATTCGTTATTTTGGGCATCTCAATTTCAGGAGTGGCGACCGTTAACAAAACTCTCAGATACAAACGCCTTAAAGGCGCCTGTTTTTTAATATAATTTTCCAGTTCATTATCATCTCCAAAAGCTTCATTTTCCCTCTTATCAACGGCAAGGGATAACGTTTTCATTAAGGTATTATGATAATACCCCGCCAGCAGACAGATATGATAGGCCTCAACATTGCATTTGGCTAAAACAAACGGTAAAAGTGGCTCTTGCTCGTTAGTCACACCAAGTGCCAGATGCAATTGACTCGCCATCAGTTGAAGTATGTGCTCCTTACATTGCACCAATGCACTAATGACTTCAGCTGTTAACGCCTGCTGTCGGGACAACATCAGCTGTAACAACAGCAATAAATCATCAGCTTCAAACCTGGTATTTTCCCTGATGGCTTCAACCAGTTCAGCAGCATTTTCTGCCTGAAACAAAACCAGCTGAGCATTATCTTCTGCCCCGTTATTTTTTACCTTTTTCAGCAAACGCAGGCAAGCCATCAGCGAGCGATTATTCTCATCCAGATTTTGCTGGTAACTATAAAAGGTTTGGTGAATGACCCGCCTTTGCGCCAGTAATTCATCAAGATATAAACTTATCTCTTTCATCACATCCGTGTGCTTGTTTTATATGATTTATATTGGCCTATAAAATAACCGAAACAACAAATATTCAGTCACCGATTAATACCGTAGGGTTGCCGACTAAAATAGTCCCGCCATGAGCCGTACTGTCACCCACCCGGGCAGCAGGTTTGCCGTTAATACTGACACTTCCCGAACCGGCATTAATGGTATCCGGCGGGCCAACACATACGGCTTTATCTCCTTTGCGGGCAGCGGGTAAACCGCCAATTTTTACATTTGGAGAACCAACAATGACCGGCCCGCCAACATGGGGCACAGGGCCGGGGTTGACCCTAGGACAAGCATGAAAACTGGTAACTATTGCTGCTGGCATTCCCATTTTATTTCCTTAAATAGCCTAGTGAATAATGCTCTCTGTAATAATTTAACAATCATTTCTGAAATGAGTTAACCATCTTCATTGCCTGAAGTAACTTTTTATCCCTTAAGGTGAAATATGGAATACCAAATTCTGAATATTTAGAACGTCCTTGGGGCCTGGAGTAAGTTAGTAATAGTAACACCGGGTTCAAACTCCTTTTGGCAATTTGGAGTAAACCGAATTTTTAAATCTTCACCACCGAACGTATTTTTATAATGTAAAACATCTGCTGGCGCTCCCCCTTGACCAGGTTTTTTCCAAAATTTATTTTCTATAATATCTACCAACCAAGGAAGTGAAGTTAAAGGCACAACAAACTGTTCCAAGCTATAACCGGGTTCATCTTCTTTATGCCAGCTCGGTGCAGGTGAAATGAATTTATCTTTACGCAAATATATTACTTCTTGAGCATTTTTAATCAGATAGAACATTTCTTCCTTTGCAAATGCATCAAATATTTCAGCAACTACAATATAGCCTGAGGGTAAATTATTCGTATTTAAATATGACATAGTATTCCTAAACTATTACTTTTGCAGATATTCGAAGAATTGCTCCCCGAGCTTCTAATTCATCCATGGTTTCCGGTGATTTTTCAAAGATAATGGTTTCCAGTGTGCCGTGTTGTCCTTTGGCAAGATAACCTGATTCTCCTTTGGTTTTAGTTAAACCATCCCCGGAGAAATGCTCATTAGTGCCGACTTCTGTAGTGTATTTATGCCGGGCCATAAAAGCATCATAATCATTATCATCAGTAAATTTAAAAGAGGCAAATTCTCTGACTTTATTCTTTAAATACGGGTCACCTCCATCAGCTTTATATTCACTTATTACCCTAGCATATTGCTGACTATATTCCGGAGTCATTACCCCTTGTAAATTTTCCTCAGAAAAGTCTTCGGCAAATTCTTTTTGCCCAAGTGCTGCAGTATTTTCATAAGTAGGAATAAAGGCCAAAGCGCCGTCTTCTTTAAAATACTCCCCCTGATCAATAATAATAATTTCCCATTCAGCCTTATCATCCCAAGTCATACCGTTGAGATCATTAAACAACTTGGGATCTGTATCACCGTTTTCCATCTGATCAAAGGTGGTGATCCAAGTGGTTGTTCTACCTGAGTCTCTTTTAAAGCCAACAGGTTGTTCCCCTGTTTTTGTTTTTTGCAAGGTCACCACAAACCTTGATGTTATTCTGTCTTGCGCTACTAATGCTTCAAGCTCAGCCTGGGAATACTTAGGTTGATATTCCCCCGTGGCTATTAATCGCTCTCTCGCCTGTTCCAACCTTTGCTTCACCTCTTCAAGTGATGTCGGCTCCGCCGCAACAGGTGCTTCTGAGGAGGCTCTTGCTGCCAGCTCTTTATTGCCCGGCTCTGTTTTTACCCGGGCATCCCCTGCCTGAGCATTTGATGACCCGCTATCACTAATTTCTGATGAATTGGTCGCCGTTTGCTTTGAAGCCTTAGCGCTTTGACTTACTCCCTGCCCACTTCCTTCTTCCAACACCAGATTGTTATTTTTTGCGCTACTTGATGACGATGATTCCTTGCCTCAATGACCGCTATAAGTCATTCTCGGCTCGTCCATTTCAAAAACCAGCAAGTCGCGATTAAGCAAGCTATCCACCAGGTACCTTATTGCCTGTGCTTCGCTAAAACGCGACAGGCTTTGCTCATCTCCGAGCAGATAAGACATCAAGCGGCTGATAATATCCAAGGGGTTTTTCCATTGATGCAGGGTCATTAAAAACTGCCGGGCATAATATTTGTCGGCGTAACATTGCATCATAGGTAACCCCAACAGCGGATCGTCCGGTTTATCTGCGGCTTTACAGGCCAGGTACTGATAACCGAAGTTGCAATAAAGATAATGCCCTTTGCAAAAATGCCCGCTGCGGCCGACGCCGGGATATTTAAGCAGGTCCATTTAATGCCATTCCTTGTTCCATCCTTGAAACCACCTGTTAGTTCAACTTGATCTGCGCAGCTTTTAAGGTAATGACTGTGCCGTTGACTTTCACATCTGTGCCTTTGATCTCTATGCTGCCGCCGCTGTTCATGGTGATGGAGGCGCTGCCGGTTTTAAAGATTATTTCACTGCCGGCCTCGATATTGAGTACTTTACCCACATGTAAAGTATCGTCCTCGCCTATTTCACTGAGCCTGTTTTTACCGACTTTTAAGTTATTGTCGCTGACGACCTCCGTGATCCTGTTATTGCCGATACTGTCTTTTTGATCATTTTTTACCTTTAGTTCATGGTCTTTTTCCGCCTGGAAAAACAGCAACTCTTTGCCTTTGTCATCTTCAAAACGCACTTCGTTAAAATTATCCACCCCGCCCTGCTTGGTGCTGTGGCTTTTAATGCCGCTCTGGGTTTTTTTGGCCGGTAAGGCATAAGGAGGCATTAAATCAGCGTTATAGACAGCACCGCTGATAATTGGCTGGTCGGGGTCGCCGTTGATAAAGTCCACCAGCACTTCCTGGCCGACCCGGGGAAAGAAAAATGCGCCCCATTTATTACCCGCCCAGTTTTGCGCCACGCGAATCCAGCAAGAGCTTTCGCCGTTAAATTTACCTTCCCGGTCCCAGTGAAACTGTACCTTAACCCGGCCATATTTATCGATATGCTGCTCGTCACCGGCATCGCCGGTCACCACCGCCGTTTGCACGCCGCTTATCACCGGCTTGGTAAATTTCAATGATGGCCGGTAGGGAGTGTCTTTGGGCACGCAGTCAAAGTCGTTGCTGTATACCGCGATGGCGCTGCTTTGGTTGGCACCCGACTGGTTCGGCTGGGTGGCATTGACCCGCATCCGGGTCAGCAGATAACTTTTACCTTTATAACGGGCATCTTCATGATCGGCAAAGGTAAAGAACTTGCCGACAGCAAAGCTGCGGCAATCCCCCTGCCCGACGGCCTGGTGCATGTCTTTTTGCAGCGCTTCCAGGCGGACATTGGCAGAGGGCTGCGGCCTTTTATTAAACTCTGATTCGCCAAGATATTCATAAACTTCATAATTTTGTTGTGACGGCAGACTGGCATCGAGTTTGTTACCGGCGGGAAAGAGTTCCGGCTGCTCAAAGTCATAACCTTTTTGCGCATAGCCACCGCTGACCATGCCAAGGCCCCCCTGCCAATGGCCGATATGGGGCTGGGCCAGATGGCCGGAGAAACACCTGACCTTATCTTCTGCGCATTTTTTATAGGCGGTGATATCGTCCGCCAATACCAGGGTATGCTCGCTGTCGCTGTGATCGAAAAAATAAAAAATGCCTTCTTGCTGCAATAAACGGCTGATAAAGTCAAAATCGCTTTCATGATATTGCACACAGTAATCGTATTTTGGGTAGGTTTTAGTGGTTTTATCGCTAAAATCCACCTGGTGCTGCCCGAATAAATCGGCAACAATCTCCTGTACCGAAAGGTTTTGATAAATGCGGCAGTTGCTGCGTTTGACCATCAAAGACACGCTTGGCACCACCACAGCACGATAATCGATATAATCCTGTGCCACCTCGCTATCTGAGGTACGCATGCCCAAAGATTCCAAATGAGAGACAACACCGTGAAAATAGCGCATATCCCCGCTGCCTTCGGCATTTCTCAGCGATATACAGACCTTTTTTCCCACCAGATCTTTTAGCGCTATCTTAGTACCTACGGTAAACATCATGACCTGATAGCTAAAGGGATGCGACATGCTTTCCTCAGCCGCAAACCGGGTTAAGTAAAGTACATCCTTACCCAAAGGAGTGTCGATACTGATGACATTGTTTTCTTGCGTAGCCTTTTGCATTCCTTGCCTCTATACCTGTAGCCAACATCAAAGGAAAAGCCCCGGAAACTTTTTAGGGAGAAAGCCCCGGGGCCGTCAGCAGTATAAAACTTACATTTGCTGACCTTTAACACCACTGTAGCCATAAACCAGCGGCGCAGTGACATTGTTTTTATCGTCTGTCGGCGTAACCGTCATCATCATTTCGGTGTAGCTGATGGTGATGCTTTCGGTGGGTCTGTCTGCCTGAATCGACACACTGTAGTTGGAAATCATGGCATCGGTGAGTTCGATTTTCATGATTTCTTCGATTTTATCTCCTTGTTTGGTGATATGAAAAACCGCTTTTTTGCCTTTACCTATAGTGGCTTCCTTGAACAAGTCAGGAGAGGCGCTGTCTTGCAACTTAGTGATCACCACATCACCCAAACGGGTGGCGCTGGCTTCACGGTCTTGTGCGGTACCTGTATGGGCGGAGAGTTCACGGGTAACATTCCAGTCAACAGACTTAATGGTGATCAAATCCTTATAACCTTCAGCCGTGGCTTCGCCTTTTATTCCTTCATAGTCCAGATAGGTATTTGCTTGCATGTTCAATGCTCCTTTTGCATGTTTTTATCCTTTACGGATAAGCTAAGTTAAGTTTGAAGTACTTCAAACCCGTTCAATGTGAACTTAATTTCCTTATTCCCGCTTACTGCAAACTTCCAACGTGTAGATAAGTATTCTTTTTCGCTTCAAAAAAGTGGCCAGGCAAAAAGTTAACCGGCTTAAACCCATCAAAATTAGCCTAAGGCCGTTAACATTACTACTTGAATATAATGAAATTATACTAAAGTAGTATCGACAAGTCCGGTTAACGCCAATACCGCAGACAAAGCAATCTCCAGCATGCCTTGATACTGTTTTCCCGTTTAGCTCCCGGGTATGTCAGTTAATGCTAGATCCCACGGCACAGCTATAGAATCTGGCACTTACTTCCTTATAACTTATAATTAAATTCCCCGCCCTTAATATTCACCTTCACCGCAGTTGTGACTTCATTGCCAGTCATTTTTTCCAGTATTCTTACCGACAACTCTGGCAGCAGGGTATTTTGCAAAATATTATGAATATTACGCGCACCCGAGCCGGAATCCCGGCACATGCCGACAATTTTCTCCACCACCTGATGGCTGTATTCAAACTTGGCCTGGTAATGTATTTCCAAGCGCTGTGCAACCCGCGCCAGCTGCAGTTCAGTAATGTCGGTGAGCATGTCACGACTTAGCGGAATATAAGGGATAACATTTACCCGGCCTAAAAACGCCGGTTTAAAGTGCCCGAGCAAGTCATCCTGTATCGCCTTCGCCAGCCCTGTGGGTGAAGGTGCGGTATTTTCATCGGCAAATAACTCCATGGTGGTTTCTGTGCCGACATTTGAGGTCATAATGATAATGGTGTTTTTAAAATCAATATCCCGGCCTTCACCGTCTTTAATGGTGCCTTTATCGAACACCTGATAGAAAATATCCTGCACCCCGGGGTGGGATTTTTCCATTTCATCGAGCAAAATCACGCTATAGGGCTTACGGCGCACCGCTTCGGTTAACACCCCGCCTTCGCCGTAACCGACATAACCCGGAGGTGAGCCCAGCAGCAGGGAAACCTTATGCTCTTCCTTAAATTCCGACATATTGATCACGGTCACGTTATCTTCACTGCCGTAAACCTGCTCCGCCAGGGCCAGGGCTGTTTCTGTTTTACCGACCCCGCTCGGGCCGCTGAGCAGAAACACGCCGTTGGGACGCTTTTCATCCCCGAGCTGGGCGCGCGAGGTTTGTACCGTTTTCGCAATCAGCGCCAGGGCATGGTCTTGCCCGACAATGCGCCCGGCCAGGTTTTGCTGTAAGGCTAAAATGGTGGCAATTTCATCGTGCTGCATTTTCCCGACAGGAATACCGGTCCAGTCGGCAATCACTTCCGCCACCAGCTGTTCATCTACTTGATAAAACACCATGGGCTGCTTGTTTTCTGCCAGGGTCGCTTTTAACTGATTAAGCTCGGTCACTAAGGCCGGCGTATTTTTATTTTCATCCTGTAATTCCAGGGTCAGACTGGTAATTTTTGCCACCAGATCCCGCTCGCTTTGCCAAAGTGATGTGAGCGAGCTTAACTCCTCCCGGGCATTGTTAAGTTCCAGCTCCAGCCCGGTGATGGCTTGCTTATGATCAACGCCTGTTTTCGCTTCTCTGTTGAGTAAACTGATTTGTGTTTCCAGTTGCTGGGTTTTGCGTTGCAGGTTTTCAATGGGCCCCGGGGTCGATGCCTGGCTCATGGCCACCCGGGCACAGGCGGTATCAAGTAAACTCACCGCCTTGTCCGGTAACTGCCGGCCGCTGATATACCGGTGCGATAAACTCACCGCGGCATTAAGGGCTTTATCGGTAATAAAAATCTGATGATGATTTTCCATCACCGGCAACAAGCCGCGCATCATCACCACAGCGGCTGCTTCACTCGGCTCTTCAATTTTTACTACCTGGAAACGACGGCTAAGGGCGGCATCTTTTTCAAAATATTTTTTATATTCCGCCCAGGTCGTCGCGGCAATCGTGCGTAATTCCCCCCTGGCCAAGGCAGGCTTTAATAAGTTGGCGGCATCGTTTTGTCCCGCCGCTCCGCCGCTGCCGATCATGGTATGGGCTTCGTCGATAAATAAAATAATCGGTATCGGCGAGGCTTTGACCTCACTGATAAGCGACTTAAGCCTGTTCTCAAATTCCCCCTTCATGCCGGCACCGGCCTGTAACAGTGCCAAGTCCAGCACCCGGATACTGACATCTTTTAAGGCATCCGGTACATCCTGCTCGGCAATTTTTAACGCTAAACCTTCTACCACCGCAGTTTTACCGACCCCGGCTTCACCGGTTAAAATCGGGTTGTTCTGACGGCGCCGGGTCAGGATATCCACCATCTGACGAATTTCATTATCCCGCCCCAGGATAGGATCGACTTTCCCCGCTTTGGCCTGCGCGGTAAGATCTTGGGTGAACTGATTTAATCCCGGGGTATTGTGTGAACCGCCCGGGCCGGTATTTTCTTGCTGCGCTAACGGTGCACCGCCCTGAGCAGAAAAGCCCGACTCGTCAGATTTGGCGGCTAACTGTGGCCAGGCATGTAATAGCTGCGCCGGGTCAATATTAGTGAGTTCTCCACCGGAGCGGGAAATTAGCGCCGTTAAGCTGTCATCGTTGAGCAAGGTATAAATCACATAAGCAGAGCGGATCCGCCCATCGCTAAATTCTATGCTGGTATTAAGCCAGGTCTGGCGCAGCAAATTAACGATATGCGGGGATAAACTCGGCGCGGCACTGTTACCGGTTTTCAGCTTTTCCAGTCCCTGGCGTAACTGCCCCAGCAAGCGCTCTTTTTCCACCGAAAAACTTGCCAGGATCAAGCTTAAATCACCGGCATCCTGCTCCAGCATGGCCAGCAGCCAATGCTCCATTTCCACCGTAAACTGACTGCGGCTATGGCAAATGCCCGCCGCAGCTTCCAGCGATTGGCGGCATACGGGGTTGAGTTTCTCCACCAGTTTATTCAAGGTCATGGCTGACATAAGTATTAGTCCTTTAATTTATTATCAAAAAGCTTTGTTTTCCCTACCCTGCCTGTCAGGACAGGGATAAGGTACAAGGCTTGTTTTCTTTTTCCGCACGGCTCAATAAACCACAGCCCATACCCAGAGGCACACCGGCCCCCGATAACTGCACCGGCGGCACATCCCGCTGTTTAATATGCAGCAAAATTTTTACTTTAACGGCATTGCCCAGATAACGCTTTATCACTTGTTTTACCAATTCGGCGCTGCTTTCACCGGGTAAAAAATCCTTCACCGCCTGCCCCGCCTCCGGGGTAAGGTGGATGGCAATAGAAGAATTAATATCCCATACCCGGCTACCGATACTGGCATCAAGACCTAAACGGGCATACTGGCCTTCCGGTTGTTGACGGGAGCCAAGGCGTGTTTGTTCACTGCCCGGCAGGTATTGCCATTTGCCCTGAAATTGTTCGATACGCACTTTAGCGCGGGTAAATTCCGATAATATTTGCTGCAAACCGTCGCTGCTGCGAATTTTTTTACTGAAAAGCCCGGCATAATATTGATTGACCCCCTCACCGCCGCTTAAACGGGCCAATACCTGGCTAAAAGGATCCGATTGACTTTTATCATTGTTTTTACTGCCATTTTCCCTCTGACAATTCGCATTCTGGAAATTAATGGCAAAACGATATTTTTCCCAGGCCCGGTAAAACAGGGAAATCAGCCTGTGGTTAAAGACATCGTAAAAGTCACGCATACCGGTATCTTTAAATTTCAGCCGCTGCAAAATAAGCTCGCTGTAATGCCGGGGTAAGATCCCGCTCGGGCCGGTTAAGCCCATAAAAGAAACCAGCATATCGACACTGATATTATCTTGCTCGTCGGTGCCCGCCTGTTTTATCGCCGCTATCGCCTGCCCGGGAAAACCCAGATGCTGCTCTGACTTAAAACGGATCAGCTCATGTTTTGGCAAACTATCAAAGCCGACTTTCCTGAACTGCTGCTTTTCTCCCGCCAGCTGGCGCTGCAGGGTATATACCGCCTGGTAGAAGTCAAAAGCGGAGGGGTCTTTAATTAACGCATCTATGCTCATAACAGCGGCCTCCTGCCTGCCCTGCTTGGCCACCAGAAATGAATAGTGGTAAATACCTTACTACGCTTTAATTCAATCCCCAAAATATAAAAGCTGAATAAAATTCCTCTTCTTTGGACATGAATGCTCATAACAACGGCCTCCTGCCTGCCCGGGATGGCCAGGTATGATAAATACCTTCCTGCTCCTTAAAGCGCACGCTTAAACGGGTAAAGCTGTTGATTGCCGCATACTGGGCAAAGAAATGGTCCAGTATGGTACAAAAGAAAAATACTCCGCTGCCGCCATAATGATCCCCGGCAAAAACCAGCTCAATCTCGCTGCCGTTGCAAAAACTGATGCGTCCTTGCTGGTTCACCCTGGCGGTGGCGCTGGTGATGGTAACTTTGGTGATATTTTCAATCAGGGTTTTATTTTCCGGCGAACTCTTAAAGTCATAAAGCTTTAATGTTTCTTTTAATGTCTTTAAGGCATCCGGCCCGCTAAAGTGCTCCAGCGATAAATGGCTGACCAGCTGCCAGCGGCTGGCATCATCAAGCGCCGCCCTTACCGGCATGGTCGGGGCCGACAGGCATTTCACCTGCTTGATAATATCGGCCCTTGAGGGGACAAACATTTTCGGCTCATCGGTGCCAAACGGCAGGTGGGCGGGTAAGTTACGGTTGCTGCACAGCGCATTGATACTCAATAGCCAGGTGCCGTATTCATCCGGGGCGGTAAAACCTTTAAATTCATGATCCACCAAAGACAGGTAGACCTCTGTGCCCTGCTCGGCAAAGCCCCCGGCCCAGCTCGACGCCTGGCGGTTGATATGCCAGAACATACGGTTTTGATCTAAATAGGCGGGATGGGTTTCGCCGTAAAAAGGACTGATGCTGACCTTGTTGTCTTTGGGATCGTAAGCCGTGACCTCACCGATATTGATGATTTCCGCCACTTCGGCATCGAGATACCTGGGGGCAAGTTTATATTCATATAAACTCGGCTCCAGCCTGACCGGTTCCAGCTCCTGTTCAAATAAGTTGATCACCGGGGTACAACCAAGTAAAAAGTGACCGGCAGCGACCTGTTTTTCCAAATCTTCAGAGCCTTGTTTCAAATAAAGATAGATATCGCATTTATTTCCAATTCCGCTCCAAAAGCTGCCCAGTTCATCCAGTTCAAAAAATAAGAATTTTTCCGGAAAGATAAAATTCTCCACCAATAAACGGTAGCCGGACAAGGTTCGCTGGCTGTAAGGAATAACCTTATGCTCATCATCAAAACCCACGGCTTTAATATGCCTTGGCTGCAGATATTTAGCCTGCTCTATTTGTCCTGACGGCACTATGGCCAGGCCAAGACAATGCTCGAATAACAGCTGGTATAACAACAAACTCTGGTGGGGCTGGCCGTTAAGGTAAAAACGCAAGCGCTTGACCCCCAAACCGGGCATAGACACTTCTTCAAATTCCGTGGCCAGGGAAAGCTTGATCACCGCTTTGGGTTGTTGCTGCCAGACAGGCTCAGGGGCAGTAAAAGGCGCATTTTGAAAACTGGCTTGCTCTACTTCCAGCGGCCAGAGTTCGGTGTCGTAACAACTGCGAAAATGACAGGTTTTCATGCCCTCGACCCGGGTATCCACCTTAGTGCCTTTAGGCAGGGTAATGCCTGTGGTGGAGACATTTTCGGTGATCATTTTAATAATGGTCATCGAAGGGATCGGCGCCTGGTAATCCGGATAAAGCTGGCCAAGCAACGCCTGGGTTAATTCCGGAAAACTGTCGTCTAATTTCTGCCGGATTTGCGCCGTCAGCAAAGAGAAGGCTTCAATGAGCCTGGAGACATGCGGATCTTCCACCTGCTCGTCACTTAATCGCAGCCGTCCCGCCAGCTTAGGGTATTTACTGGCAAATTCGGCCCCCATATGACGGATAAAGGCCAATTCACGGTTGTAATATTTCAGCAAGTCTTCGTTCAAAATTCCATCCTTTGCACTTTCATCTTCAAGAACCACCTTCAACATCTAGCTTCTGGCTTCACCTTCAAAGCAGGCAATTACAGCCCCGTTCACAGCTGAGTTTCCTGCACTTTCATGCCTAAGTTCACCGGCTCCACCTCAGAATCAAAGCTGATATATTCCGGCTCTGGATCGGCATATAACAGGGCATTGATACGCAACCTCAAGATACGGTCCAGGGGCTGCTCGTTATCCACGGTCTCCACTTCCACTTCGATAAAGCGCGGCTCAAACCTTTTAATGGCATCCGCCACTTTCTGACATAATAATTGCCGCCCTTCCAGGCTGCCCACCGCCATGCTGGAAAAGTCCTGCAGGCCATAGTTCACCAAAGAATTGTCCAATTCCCGGTAACATTCCGGCCAGGTTTGCCAGGGCACTTTGGCATTAAGCAAATTTTCCAGATCCCGCCTGACATTGGCGCGGATCTGCTCTAAGCTGACGCCGCGGTGCCCTTCCCTGATATCCGGCTGCTCGGGGTTGTCATCGATGAGTTTATCCAGCAAAGACACTTCAATGGCTTGCCGGTTATATTGACTCATAGAAATCTCCCGCTAAGTTGAGCTGTCTTTCCCCTGCCTCTTAGCTGCCAGAGCATTATTCTGCTTCGCCCTCAAGGGAGACACAGTTGATATGATTCACCTCTGAAATCGCCATTGCCTTATCATCAACAAACCACATTTTCTGTCCTGCCCCCCGCGATACTTCCGGCGCCAGTTGCTGCCAGTCGGTTTCACGGCCAAGCTTTTGTTTATCGGTAACACTATTGGCATAAACCAGCGGCAGATAAGCTTCGCCGCTGGGACCGCCTTTAATACTTAAGTCAACCCGGCGCCATACCTGTTCAAGCAAAGAAGACACCGGCTTAAAATGAACATAATCCACCTCGGCTAACTGGGCGATGTAAAATTTGCCGTCGGTGCCGAAAATTTCGATAAAGCCCCCTAAGGTATCATCAAGATCCCTGACAATTTTTCTGCTGCTGTCATTAATCTTGACCCGGGTATCCGGCCTGCTGCGCTCGAGCTGCTCACAGACCTGCTGCAGCGCTTCACCTTGCTGCCCCTGGTTGATTTCCAGGTTCAGCTTCATAAAGGCCTCCAGATATTCGTCTCTTTCGTTAAAGAGGTTAGGCACCCCTTGCCCCTGTAAAAAGTCCTGCCGCTCCTGTGCCGCACGGATCAGCAAACGCAGGTTTGAAGCGCCGACGATAAGATCAGGATGTTTTTGCACCATGGCATTGATCAACTGGTCCGCCCGTTCCAGCTCACCATTAATACACAACAGTTCCACCAGGGCACTTTTGAGATCAACATTGAGAGGATCATCGCGCAGCTGGGTTTCAATGTGGCTGATCACATCTGTTAAACGTCCCTGCTGCAACATGCTTTTTATTTCTTTCATTCATCTTCCTTAAACTAATGTTTAGGCGTTAATTCGGTCACCAACTTGATACTGGACACCATTTGATCCAGCTGAAAATGCGGCTGCAGCTGGATAACGGAATAATAATGGCCGGGTTTTCCCGGCATTTCTTTTACCTTGATTTTCGCGCTGTGCAGCGGATATTTGCTGCGTACTTCATCGGAGGCAGAATCTGAGCCCGTGGTATATTGATGCAGCCAGGTTTGCAGCTCTTGCTCACACAGGCGGGCAGAATGATAAGAGCCGATTTTTTCCCGCCCCAGCACTTTTAAGTAATGGGCAAACCTGGAGACACATAAGATATATTGCAGCATAGCCGATAATTTCGCGTTAACGCAGGCGGGCAAGGAATCAAACTGTTGCGGTTTTTGCGCCGAGGCATTGGAGTAAAACACTAAATGTTCACTGCCGGGCACGGCAGAAAGCGGAATAAAGCCCAGGTCGGATAATGCCTTTTCAGCCCTGTCTCCCACCAGTAAATTCACCGACGGCTTAGGGCTGTTTTGATATAAATCGGTTTCATAACGGCACAAAGGCAAGTCACACACCAGGCCTTTTTTCTTTTCCCCCGGTACCATACCGCGGATCTGACCGAACCAGCCGGACTCGCTAAAAGCGCGGATAAGCACACCGGCAAAGGCAAACGCGGCATTGCCCCATAAATGATCTTGCTGGGCATTATTGATACTTTCTTTAAATTTAAAACCTTCACTGCGGCTGCCATCATTAAGATAAGGTGCCCGCATTAAAATATAAGGTAAAGTCAAGCCAAGAAAACGGGCTTCATCCATATTCCTTAACGTATGCCACTTCAGATATTCATCCTCGCCGAAGAAATGGCTGAAGTCGCTGTGACCGGCGAGATCGGAAAAATCATCGGCACCAAAAAATGACGGTTGCACCGAAGTGATAAAAGGCGCAAACGCCGCGGCGCAGCAACGGGCAATATCTTTGAGCACATCAATATCATGGCTGGCGGCTGCCTGGGAGCTATTCAAACCATTAGCGCCTCTGTTGCTATGGCGGATATGATAGTTTCCTATGATCACCCCGAACGGTTCGCCGCCGGACATGTCATATTCATTGTTGTAAATCAGTTTGAAAAACTCACTCTGATCAAATTCAATCGCTTTATTGATGTCTTTGCTCAGCACCTGCCAGCTACAATCAAGCAGCTTAATTTTTACTTTTTGCCCCTTATCAAACGTTGCTTTTTGCCCGGTGACATAAGCCAGGCAGCGCCAGGCAGCCTCCAGCGCCTGAAAGCTTGGATGGTGGAGAATACTGTTTATCTGCTGCTCTAATTGCCTGTCTATTTCATTGATGGCTTTAAGCAGTACCGGCAAGACATGCTTTTTATCAAAACGGGGGAGTTTTTCTGCAGCATTTTCCAGCCACAATAATAGCGATTTAAGGGTGTCGGTTTCGCGTAGAAAGCGCTCCAGCAACTGCCTGTTCTTTAATTTTTCCCCACGCACAGGCACAGCTCCAGACACAGAGGCCTGCTGAAAGATTTCATCGTCAACAAATGAAATGCTGTCCACCGTCATAATTAACATCTGTCCTTAATGCCAGAGGTTTAAACAAGGATACGTAATCAAAGCAGCGCTAAAGCGGGTGTTAAGCTGCTAAGGGGAAAGCCCGTGCCTTCCCCCTTCACTCAGTTAACGGCTGATTTAACCCACGCTGGGGATCTTGGCCACTAAACGCAAGGAGGCGGTAAGCTCTTCCATTTGCAGCCAGGGACGTAACCAGGCCACGGCATTGTAGGAGCCGGGCTGGCCGGGGATTTCCTTGACCTGGACCTTGGCATCCGCCAACGGATATTTCGCCCGAATTTCCTGACCGCCGCCCTCGGAAGCATTGACAAAGGATAAGATCCAGCGGTTAAGCCAGGACTCGACATCTTCGGCTTCCATAAAGCTGCCGATTTTATCCCGGGCCATCACTTTTAAGTAATGGGCAAAACGCGACGTCGCCATCAGATAAGGCAGGCGCGCGGAAATTGCGGCATTGGCGGTGGCATCGTGGCTGTCGTAGACCTTAGGTTTCTGACAGGACTGGGAGCCGAAAAACACCGCGTAATCGGTATGTTTATAGTGGCATAACGGCAAGAATCCCAACTTACTCAGTTCGGCTTCACGGCGGTCGGTAATGCCGATTTCGGTGGGACACATCAGATCCGGATCGCCGTCGTCACTGGTAAAGACATGGGCCGGCAAACCTTCAACCTTGCCGCCGCCTTCCGCGCCGCGAATGGCAGTACAAAAACCATACTGGCTAAACGCCTGGGCCATGTTGGTGGCCATGGCATAAGCGGCATTCATCCAGCAGTAATCATCATGGGCCGTGGTGACCGAGCGGGTGCCGGTTTCATCGAGATCAAACTCTTCAAAGCTGAATTCTTCCACCACTTTGGTCGCCTGGCCATAAGGCAAGCGGGCCAGTACCCTGGGCATGGTCAAGGTCACAAAACGCGAATCATCACTGTCCCTGAACGAGCGCCATTTGGTGTATTCCAGCGATTCGAAGACTTTTTCCAGATCCCTGGGTTTGCTTAACTCGGTCCAGTCGTCAAAACCAAACAAAGAAGCGCCGGAAGCGGAGATAAAGGGGCAAAAACCGGCGGCGGCAACGTTTGACATTAACGACAGGGTTTCAATGTCTTCCGGGTGGTTGGTAAACTCATAATCACCGACCAGGGCGCCATAAGGCTCGCCTCCCGGGGTGCCGAATTCCGCTTCGTAGATCTTTTTAAAGATCTGGCTTTGGTCAAACTCCACCGCCTTACTTAAGTCTTTATGTAATTCTTTTTTACTCAGGCTCATCATGCGAATTTTTAAGGTCGCATTGGTTTCCGAGTTTTGCACCGTATGGTTCAGGCCGCGCCAGCTGCCTTCGAGTTTCTGGAATTCATCATGGTGCATAATGGCCGAGAGCTGCTTGGAAATGGTTTCATCAATCACCTTGATCGCCTGGTTAAAGGTCACCGTCAGGTTTTTATTCCATTTTACCGTACCTTTTAACGCTTCCTCGGTTAATGAGCGGATCAGCTCCTCGGCCCTTGAACTGTCGGTTTGTTTGGTGGCATCTATGGCCTGTCCCAGGATAGAGAGGCTTTCACCACTTTGGCTGCCTTCCTGGCTGAGTGTTTCGGTTTCTGTAGTCATTCCTGGTCCCCTTTCAGATCAAGTTCATCCGCCAGCTGATCTAAGCTTGTGGTGTTACTCAGGACATCTTCGAGAATATTTTCAAGGTCTTCGGATCTGTCTACCTTGGTCATCAGGTCCCTGAGTTTATTTCTCGTATCCATAAGTTTTTTCAAAGGCTCAACCTGGTTGACGATTGCCGCCGGTTCAAAGTCCTGCAGTGAATTAAAACTTAACGCGACTTTTAACTGGGAGTTTTCATCCTCACTCAGGGTATTATCAACGGCAATATCCAGGGTCGGGTTCATGCGTTTAAGGATATCATCAAAATTATCGCGGTCGATTTGCACAAAACGCCTGTCCTTAAGGGGTTTAAGATCTTGGGTATTATGACCACTAAAATCTCCGGCGACCCCGATAACAAAAGGCAATTCTTTTTTCACTACGGCTCCCTCGGTTTCCACATCATAAGTGATGTGAACCCGGGGTTTTCGAACCCTTTTTAATTTGTCATGTATACCCATGTGAGCTCCTTTATGTCACTAACTTTTACTAACTTATGTTACTAAACCAGGTACAAAACAAGGCACTACAAACTACGCACTCAACCTGCATTGTTATCAAGTATGCAGTAAACAAAACGCTAAAGGTTCTCATACCGGACGTGGATCCGGGTGGCGACTTAGCTGTTTATCTGCCGTTTTTTACTTTTTCTTTTTTGCTTTTCTTCTTTTCGATTTACTTTTTACTCTGCCCTGCCGGGGTTAATCGTCGATTTTGATCCCGGATAATTTAAAGAAACCATTACGGGCTTCACCATCGACAATCAGCTCCTGAAGTAATTCGGGTAAACTCAGCTCACTCCAGCGGATCACTTGCTCTATGGCATAAGACATAGGGGAATGGGGCTCGGTTTTACGGAAAAACTCGGCAATATGGTCCAGGTTTTTAATCGCCTGTTCCCGGCTATTTAATTGTTCAAGGGCACAAGCAGCGGCAGCAATATCCAGCGGACTGACATTGGCCTCTTCTTTGTTGGTCACCTCTGCTTGCTCGGGGTCTACCTCATCGGCTGCCGCCTGACTGAGAATATCTTTGGCAATGCTTTTGATATGGTTTGCACAGCCGGCCAGGGCTTTGCTGATATAACTGGTGGGTTGCGGCTCTCCTGCCATGGCGCTGTCCATGGCCGATGATAAACGCCCGAAAGCCGAGATCGCCGCATCGACATCCCGGTTTAACTTCACATAAAAATCTGCCGACGTTTCCTTGATACTGATTTGCACCGCTTCTAAAGACACGGCCCCTACTTCAAAACGTTTTTGCTGTTTTTCACTGTCGAGGCGATCCACTTCAAGGGCCTGTTCATATTGCCAGCTGGCAAAAGGCTCTTCGCTGCTGCCCCCGGTGATCAAAATGGCTTTGATCGGCTGGATCAGCGAACCTTCGCTTTCAATGCCGTTAAGGCCGATAAGGGGGGCAAGGCGCTCGGACAGGTCGCCGGGATCAGGAGTCGGATAGAGGTCTTGCCAATAACGTTCAATCAGCTCGGCGCCAAGATTAAAGCCAAAAGCCAGCCCTTCAAAACCATGTAAGCGGCATAAGGCTTCGATCAGCCAGGCAACAAATTCAAGGTCTTTGCCTGAGGTTTTTAATGCCTGCGGCACCTGCTCTAAAACCGGCCGCCACTCTGGAGCCAGGGATAACAAACTTTCATCGTCTACCAGGGCATTTCGCTCTTTCGCCCGGGCGCTGTTGCGTATGTCTTTAAGCAGGTAATAAGCCGAGGTCGGGGAAACATCCGCACGCGGATCTGTACCGGTTGGAGCCGTATCCGAGATCGGTTGAATAAATTCGTCAAGTACAAGAGTCAGGGGATTCAAACTTATATTCATCCTTGAATAATTAACAGTTTGGCCAACCGCTTTTAAGCCATGTGTGAAATCAGGTTTTCAAATAATAAAACTTTCTTAAATAATGCTCATCAAATATGGTTTTCTAAATATACATCCGATTATATTTTGACCTAGTTTAGCCTAAGTAACCTTAACAATACAGGGGAAATTTTTCCCCTGCTCTCTGGCGCTATTTTTCTTCGGCTTAAGTTATCCGGCTGCGTTTATGATTTATTAAAAAGCGGTATGGTGCTTTCATCATTGGCGCGCGGATTTATCTCATTTTGCAGGCTGTTTTTTATCAGGATGCAGGTAACATTATCCCGGGCGTTCCTAACGAGCGATGCGTGCATCAGGGCCATACCGGCATCAATAATATTGCCCGAAAGCAAGGTATGCTCAATTTCAAAATCGCTGACTTCTTTGTTTAGGCCGTCGCTGCATAACAAAAAGACATCACCGCTTTGCAGCTCGCCGCTTTTGATATCCACTTCTAATTTGCTATCTACCCCGACCGCCCGGGTGATGACATTCGCCAGCGGATGGTGCTCGGCTTCTTCGGCGCGCAACAAACCTTCATCCACCATGTCATTGACCTGGCTGTGGTCCTTAGTGACTTGGGTAAACTGCTCATCTCGAAGCAGATAACCCCGGCTATCTCCGACCCAGAGCAGGTGGTAGCGGTTTTCGCGGATCCATAAAATCACCACAGTGCTGCCGGCAACCTTGCCGGAAAATTCATTGGCACTCATTAACTGTAATTTATCGTTTGCTTCCTGAAGCGCCTGAGTTAACAATTCACAGCTCATTTGTTCAACCGGCACGGCTTCAACAACGCTTTGTATGGTATCAGTTACCAGCTGACTGGCTACATCTCCCGCGGCATGCCCTCCCATTCCATCGGCAACTACCCAGATCCCCAATGAAGGTAACTCTAAAAAAGCATCTTCATTGATTTTTCTTACCGTACCCCTATGAGTTTGCGCATGACTTGATTGAGCCATTATAATTCCTTTCTATATATTTCACTGGTATTCCAGTTTCGCTGTTGCCACTGGCCGTCCATCATGGCAACAAATTGGCTTACCTGGGGCAAGCCGTCGGTAACAATAAAACAGGGCTCAACCAGTTCTGAGCCCAAAGTCCACCACAGGCTGTAATTGCCAAAGTGGTGAAGATACTGATGATGAAGCAACTCAATCGGCTCGGGCGCCATTTCTCCCCGGATCACCCAACCTTTTTTTATCTTATCTTCAGATTCAATATGGCTGATATCAATCTGTCTACCCGAGACCTGTTGCTGCTGTTTTTTAAGCTGTTCAAACCAGGGCTCAAGCTCGAAATCATCTTCCAAGACCTCTAGAATGACATTTTCAAAGCTGGCAGACCAGTTATTTTTATGCCAGGCCTGCAATGGCGAGACATTATGCAGCGCCGCCAGGGTAAAAGGAAAGTGCCGGCTCACCTGATCAACACTGGGGATCACTGTGCCTAACACCCCGGATTCGCAACACACTCCCGGTGATAAGGCAAAATGCCATACCGGGCTGGTAAGGTAATAATCGAGCCAATTATCCTTCACCTGCTCCCGGCTTACCGCAACCACCGCCTGCAACCATTCATTCCAGTTTTTTAAAAAATCCGGATTAAAGTCGCTTTGCACAAAATCCCCTTTGGCGGGGATTTTACCGCAAAAACCCAAGTCCTTTATAACGTGGTCGGACATGAAAAGCCCTCCAGATTTAACATCCAAAAGGGATTGTTAACGCTGTTGGGCATAAACTTAAGCTTGGCATTATAACCACTTAGGGTGATTTCTAACAAACCATCCGACTTAGTTTTTGGCCTTTCGCGCTTTAATTTGTCCAAAAAGCGAAATAATGACCATTCTCCGGCATATTTGGCATTGATGGAGCGCCCGCCATTGGGTGGCGTAAAAGCAATCCGGGTTTCACTGTTGGCACTGGGGCCCGGCCAGATAAACTGCTCTTTTCTCGGTGGCCCGTGACGGTAATTTAGCTGCTGGCCGTCAATTTCCAACATAAAGAGACTGACATTGCGATCCAGGGATTGCGGCTGCAAACTGAAATTAATCCGGGGTGACTTCATGCCGGTTTCAAAAAAAGCCTCGCGGATTTTTTCCGTGTTCTGGTACATGGTTAAAATATCCGGGCTGATGCCGATATCTTTGGTGAAATGCCATGGCACCTGGCTGGTATCGACATAATCTTTCAGGTATTTATGCCAGAACTTATCTAAGGTGCCCTGATAACCGAAAAAGCGGCTAAAGTCCTTTAAACGCACGTCTTTGCTTGATTTGCGGTTAAAGGGATAGCGGCCGCTGATGCCGCGGCGAAACTCCGACAATACCTGGGACTTCCAGATACCGTTTAAGCGTTCGTTCTGATTGGCCCGCGCCAGTCCTTTGGTCTGGGTAGCGATAGTATCAAGCCAGTTGGCCAGGGGGTATGGCATATCGACAATTTGCTCGGACAGCTCATTGCCCAGCTGCTCAAAGTTGCTTTCCAGGCGCTGGTTCATATAAGAGCTGGCCTGGCTGTTGGTCAAAGAGACCTTATCGAGATTGCGGTTGATTGACCTTAAAATGCCCTGCACTTTATCCAGCTGCTGTAAATCTATCGCCAATAAATCGCTAAAGGCCTGCTCTACTTCTTTGCCCGGCAGCTCCAGGTCGAGCTTAACGCCTTTATCCGGCAATAACCGGCTGAGGCGGGATTTTTTCGACTGAAAGGCAAGATCGGTAGCATTTTTCACCACGCCCGCCGCCGCTTTTTCATTGTTCGATAGCGGAATTTTCGTCAACTGAACATTTTTCTTCACCGCGGCAATAATGCTTTTCACCGGGGCATCGGGACTGGATAAGGCATGGGTAATTTTCGCCCCGTCCCGGGAATTGGCATAAGATTTCAGCGTCAGGTCGCTGAGAAAGTCTTCCCAGTAAAAGATATAATCGCGGATATATTTTTGCTCCAGCTGCTCGGCAATATCAATCTTGGTATCTTCATCCAGGGTATTGAGATCGTCGCCATACACCCAGCTGTCTTCAATTAATCTTTTTATGACACGTTTTTTCTCTATGCTGAAAATGCCGTGAAAACCGCTATAGGTAAATAAGCCCGGGATCCCCTGATTAAAGTTGCGGCCACTTTGGAAGGTAAAACCTTCCAGGCTGTCGGGAGATAAAATATCCACCAGTTTAAAATCCGGGATACTGCTTTGCATAAAGTCGCTTTTTAACCTTTGGTAAGCCCGTTCCACCAAAGGCAACATGGTCAGCGCCTCCCGGGCGTGAGCGACCACATTTTCAGCATAGTCTTCCCCCCTCATACCCAGCTCAAGCGCGGTGGCCAGATGTTGATTAAGTTCGCTGCGGATGCCGGCATTGATTTCACCGGGAATATTGCGGTCAAAATAGGCAGAAAACCAAATCTTGACATCCTCTTCAAGATAATGGCCGGCATCATACAACATCAGGTAAATCTTTAAGGTTTCATATAAATAATTAAGGTGTAAAGCATTATTCGCCATTTCCTGGCTCAGGACTTTCATCAGGTAAGGCAAGAGATAACCCTGCAGCGCCCGCTCATAGGCGGCGATGGCGGGTTGCTTTAACTTATCTCCCTGATAAAGGCCCATGGTACGGGCATCAACCAGCGGCTCACCGTCATAACCGACGGGCAGTGCCCTTAAACTGGTTAATCCTTTGGTTAAGGTGATAATTTCGGTGTCTTTATTTAAACCGCCGTCGCTGACTTGCTGATAATAGGTAAGCGCCTCTTGAGTCTGATCCACCAAGCCGCTGTTCCAGTCGTAACTGCTCCACCAGGCAAAACTCAGCCCCAGGGTTAAAACGGAAGCGGCGGCGATAACACCGCGCCTGAGCAAATTATTTTGCTTATCATGCTGGCGGTTGGTGCTGGCAAGGTTTTTTTCCGGAAAAATAACTTCTTCGAGCAAACCTTTGATGAAATATCCCCTGACATGTTTAGCCGGTTGTGATTTAACCTGGTTTCTGACCCCGGTGGATAAATGGGCGCTCAGGTGATCTATCGGCGTGCCTTCCTGGGTGGCGCTGGTCAGGTAGACACCGCGCAGCATAGGTACTTCTTCATAAGCATTGGGGGAAAAGATTTCTTTTAAAAAGTCATCGGCTGCGCTTTGTAATAACCTTAATTGTTTGGGAAACTCATAGATAATCGCACGGCGATCCAGATCCCTTTCCACTTTCAACCGGGTATTGATACGGGCATTGAGGTTTTTCAACAAGCCGTGGAATTCTTTATTAAAGCCGCTGACAGTACTGCCTTGCTCGTCCTGGGCTTTGAGATCAAAAGTGACCCCCCAAATTTGCTCACAATCTTCTTTGGCAAAATCATCAAAAAATTCATTAAAGCCCGCCACCAGATCCGACTTGGACAAGAGCACATAAACGGGAAAGGTCATACCCAGCTGGTTCTGCAATTCCTGCAGCCGCTGCTTGATCGCCCGGGCATGCAGATTGCGTTCGGTTTTGGTTTGGTTAAGCAGCTCCGCCATGCCCATGGAAATGATCACGCCGTTGATGGGGCGCAACGGCCTGAATTTTTTCAGTAGCCCCAAAAAGCCCTGCCAGGCCCGGGCATCTTGTTTGGCATGGCTATCTTGTGTGGTATAACGCCCGGCGGTATCTATCAGCACAGCTTTATTGGTAAACCACCAGTCGCAGTGGCGGGTGCCGCCAACCCCCTGGATCATGTCTATACCCATTTTTTCCTTTAACGGGTATTCCAGTCCGGAGTTTTGTATCGCCGTGGTTTTACCTGAGCCCGGCGGCCCGACCATGATATACCAGGGCAATTCATAAATGCCCTTATTCTTTTCAAACTTGGTATTTTTCAATATTTCTATGGCCTGGGCCATTTTTTTATGCAACAGAGCAATTTCTGTTTTTGCCCTGTCTTCCGCCGAACCCGCATCGGCTTCTTCACCATTGATCAGGTTATTCACTACCTGCTCATTATTTTTTTTATCTTTGGCTTTAAAGCTCAGGTTAAACAATCCCCAGGTGATGACTATCAAGAGCAGAACTATGATACGCGCTGACGGACTCAATAAAGGCTCATAACCGGCAATGGCAATCAGCGGCCCGCCAAACCAGATCAGCAATGCTAAACAAATCAGGCCTAAAGCGGTGATCAGCACTTTGGGTTTAAGTTTTGACAAATATTTTTTACTTGTTTCTTTAAACGACATATTGCATTCCCTTAATGACGATTAAAACATCCCGGTTTATTAATAGTGGTGAAGCGGTACATTAAAGCCGCACATTAAAACTAGGCCTCAAAATAATAAATCAATTTCTATGCGCCGGTTCAGTGAACGGTTTTGATCACTGGTATTTTCAACCCTGGGCTCTGACTCCCCGCGCCCTTCCGGCCACAGTCGTCCGCTTAAAGAAGCATTATTGGCAAGAAAATTACCTATGGCCGTGGCCCGGGCCAGCGACAAATGCCAGTTGGACGGATATTTAGTGGTAAAAATCGGGTCATCATCGGTATGGCCGGTGATCAATATTTTACCGTCGGTGCTTTCCAGGGTGCGGGCTATTTTGGCCAGTATGGCTTCAAAATCGGCCCTGGGTTGGGTACTGCCGGAAGAAAACAGTACCCCGGCGCCGATGCGGATGCGCACCCGGTCGGGGAGCTGCTCGACATCGAGCAGCTGACGCTGGATTTCCGTTTGCAACAATTGTTGCAGCATCAGGGCTTCATCGCGGCTAAGACTTTGCAGATCTTCCCGGCCCACCTGCTGCCAGGGTACTAAGGAAACAAGCTGTTTATAAACATTCGAGGAATAATTATTGATGTTGTAACTAAAGGCCATGTAGATAAAAAGCAGCAAAACACCAAACAACGCACCTATGACCCACAAAGGAAACGGATGTTGAAATTCATGGTGTTGCACCACCCGATCCCGCCAGCCGGGGGATAATTCCCGGTAGTTATCCCCTTTAAAGCTTTGCACCGCCTGGTAACATTTATCCCTTAAATCTTCGAGCTTTTTCTCTCCCTGATCTTCGATACGCATTTTTCCGACAAACCCTAAAGACAGGCACAAATACATAAGTTCGAGTAAGGGATGTTTTTCTGCCGGGTTTTGCAGCGCAGCTTCAAGCAAGGTATAAAAATATTCACCGCCGAACGCCTCGTTGTGAAAGGTGGATAACAAACTGTCCGATGCCCATAAACTGTTGCCGCCCCAGGGGGTGTTCAGCACGGTTTCATCCAGGAAACTGCACAGGCAATAACGGGCAGACTGGATATCTTCTGTGTTGATATTATGTGACCTTAACAGCTGTTCATAATGTTTGATCAGCTCAATACATTGCACTTTTAAGGTTTTAATATCCTCATGTTGCTCGGTATTACGGATTTGGGCACAGATGGATAACAAGGTGCCGGCACAGTCCACCAGGGGGTTGGCCGCTATGGTCAGTATTGAATTTTGTGCCCGGCTCTCGCCGCTGTTTTCTTCAAAAACGGTTTTTCCGTCATCGGCCGGTGCTTCCTTGTTCGCGGGCTTATTCCCGCCGCCTGCTCCCCGTCCCGGACGAGGTTTGACTATGGTTTTATCATTCATGGCAAATCATCCTTACTCGCTGAAATCTTCCTTAATCCCTGTTAACTAAAAGCCAAATAGAGCTGCGCCCTAGTTATTAATCGCCCACAACTCCAGCGCTAATTCGGGATAATTTCCGGATAAATGCAAAGCAATGCCGCCGCTACTGGCAAGCTTTAACCAATGGCTGTTGGACTTGTCCAGCTGGAAATAATGATAACCGGCATGATAAGGCACCTGACGCGGCGCCACGGGTAAACTTGTGATCCCTATGCCCGGCAACTGGTTGTTGACCAGGTCGCGGATGGTTTCTACCGCACCGATCTTAATTTGTCCCGGCAAGCGGTTACGGATTTCTTCATGGGGCAAACTGGCTTTAACCGCCAGGATAAACTCTGCCCGTTTAAGCAAGTCTTTGTCATTGAGCACCGCCAGGTAAACACCGAATTTACTCTTCTCTAACGGCAACTCAATGGCGGTTTGCTCAAGCACACTGCTTAAGCCCTGGTTAACAATCACCATCACATTGCTAAAGATGTAGGTTAAATTATCGTGCTGATAACGGGGTAATTTGGCAGTGCGTTTATCCGGCGAGCTAAAGGTGGACAGCTCACCGGAAAAAGCCAGCAAACAGGTATAAAGCTGCTGGGGGTGCAAACCTGTGGCACTGGCGTAGTGTTCGAACAGCGGCTGGTATTTATTTAACAGCTGCAGCATTAAAAAGTCGGCAATCGAACTGGAGCTGCCTTGTGCCTGGGACAGCCTGGCAGCAATGGCATCCGCCCTTTGATGTATCATGCCCAGTATTTCCCGGGTCAGGTTTGCCAGCGCCGGCATGTGATCAAGCACCATGCAGGGGGGGATAAACTTTTTATCCAGGCGGATAGCCCCCTCTTCAGAGACATCTGCAATACGGGCAACGGCAATGCTGAGATAACCGGCCCTGTCTTCGCTTTGTAGTTTCAGCTGGCAGTTTAGTTTTGCCACCTGCAACACTTCCATAGCATCCGAGCCGACACTGGTATCGACAATATGATGATCGGTATAATTATACCGGGTGATCAACTTATCCTCGAGACTGGAAATATTCAACCCCGTGCTTTTATTAACCGGCAATACTAAATAGATCAGCTGGTCGCAGGTGCCCGGCGCTATGGTGATGGCCTCGGGCAGCGGGTTTTGCTCGGGTAAAAGCGCCAGGGTATTGTCCTGAAAAACACATTCAATATTATCCAGGCGAAACTGCCCCAAAGATAACAGTGCGCTGTCTATTTCCAGATTAAAAATACCCCAGGCAAAAGGGTTGATACGGGTATTGATACTGGCATGTTGAAACTGCAAATACCTTTCTTGCTGCTGCATATGTTGCGGGCGCAGGAACATGCCTTCTGTCCAGGCCACCGGGTTAAAGTCACTCATGATTTCCCTGTCTATTTTCGCTTAGCTTCAAAGTAGGGCCTGTTTATCTTTGACCGTGAACCATCTTTTTCGCTGTTATTCCATCTATCGGCGTTAGAAAAATTCCTGTAGAACAACTACACGTCCATTTTTCTGCCTTGATATATGGAAAAACCGCTCAAAAATCTTAATCCCCTCCAAAGATAAACAGGCCCTAATTAAATGGATTATTTTTTGATGGCATATACCGCCAGTTTTTCAATATTCATCACCACATTGTCATAACCTGTCGGCTCGACTTCGACCACGGCACGCCACCTGGCACTGTCGATATCGCGATATGCCACCACAACCCCGACATAACGGGCATTTTTATTCAGCTCCATTTTATATTCGATATTGCCGTCCGGCTGTAATTCCAACTCATCCTTTTTGATCAAGTCAGGGCCAAGCACATGCTCCGGCGATTCATACAAGGTGAAAAAATCCTGGGTATCAAAGATGGTTCTCGAGGACAATTCGAACACTTTCACCACCACAGGCGAAGGACGACCACTGAGATCGGGATTAACATCGCCGGCGGTATGGAAGGTAATATCGGTAGAAGGGGGCACAATGGCATTTATGGTAGAACATCCCGTAACCAGGAAAACACTGCCGGCGACCCATAGACTCAATAACGATTTTTTTAACATGTTCATTTTTTCAACCCATTTCACAGTTTGCAAATTATAAAGATTTAATTTTTTTATCGTACGCCCGGATAAAATCATCCGATAAAACTCCCCCCTGCCCGGCCTGCTCCTGTACCAGGTCCTGATGCAGGCTTTGATATATTTTCCAGTAACGTAACTGCTTTTGTCCCGGCACGATTTTATCCAGCGGCGAAGGCCTGAAATCCCGGCTGGCAATCACTTCGGGATCCAGCTGGCTCAGCACCCCTTCTATCGCCCCTACTGTGCCAGCTGTGAGGGCAATGTCATGTTTTCGGATATCATCAAAAGCTTCGCTTATCGCCCGTTTTGAAGACAAAAAGCTTTTACTGCTGCGCAGAAACAAATTTTCAAAGACATCATCGACAGAGGCGGAAAATTTCAGGGGATTATTTTCCTGTTGCTGGAAAGTGGTCTGGTTGACACGAAATTCATGCTTAAGGGAAGCCCGGCTGCGCAAGGAATCCATTAATCCGGCAAGCAAAAGCTGCATCGCCTGGCCCATTTGATAGAGCAGTTCATCACTAAGCTCCTGTGGCAACACTTGAGGTGAAATGCCCAAACCTTTAACAAAAGCTTGCAGCCCTGCAGGTGAAGAGGCGGTGTGATTTTTTTTATTGTTCGCTTTAACGGCCGTTGCCGTTTCCGCTTTGGCAGCCACTTGCCCGGTGTCATTTGCCATTATCGTGCTCACCGGCTCAGCAGCCGCTATCGGCTGCTCTGCTGTTGAAAAATGGCCGCCACCCGGCTCTTGCTCCTGGGCTGGCGCCGTTTTGCCAAGCAGTTCAAGTTCCCATTCTTTGGGGATTGCAGCCTGGGGCAAAGAGAAATGATCATCAAGCTCCGTCTGTACTTCAGGTAAAGCAAGCTGGCTCTTAGGCAGCTCATGTTCGTTTGTTGCCAATGTTTCGCCAAAGACACTGCCTACGGCAATACCGCTGCCCACCGGGGTAACGGGCGGTGGTACAGGAGTTTCAGCCTGCGATACTGTTCCTTTCTCAAATGAGGACTCGAAGGCCTGTTCCAACAGGCTGACGCTGATTTCATAATCGCCAAAGGCGAGTAAATCCCCGTCACAAAGCAGATAGGCTTTATCTTTGCCCAGAGCTTCAACGGCGCGGTTAATATAAAGGCCGTTGGTGGAAAGATCATAAATCACAAACCCCTGCCCTTGCCTCTCAATCCGGGCATGGGTGCCGGAGACGACCTTTTCAGGATCCGGCAGATGCCAGTCATTTTTTTCAGAGCGGCCAAAGGTTATGCCATCGCGAACCCGTTTTTTTGTAACTTGCTCGGGAGAGAGGCGGTGATAGCTGACAATTTCAAATTCTAATTCCATTTAGCTTCCATTATCCTTAACTTTTCTGATATGGCTTAGGGTGTAAATGCGCAACTAAAGCTCAATAACAACACCCGGGTTTATAACACAGAGATCTGGTTGATCTGGTCGTAAAGTTCATTGCCCCTTTTCACCAGTTTTTGTGCGGCCTTATAGTGTTTTTTGTCCATTAATAAATTTGCATGGCGCAGATATAAACCGGCAATGCGTTTCTCGATTCTGACTAACGGCTCAAAATTAGCCGGTAAAAGTTTGGCCAGCTCAGCCACATTTTCGTCTATTAACGTCAACTGGGTATGATCTTCTATGCCTTGCAATTCAGCACCGAACTGCTCAAAGGTTTTTTGATAAAAAATCTCGGCCGCCTGATAGGGATAATCCGCCACCCGGCCGTTGGCGATTTTTTCATTATAAGCCGCTAACTTGGCTACCGACGTTTTCATGCTTTTACCAAATGCCAGCAAAGACTCCGCCTCGGGCACATGGTTAAAAACTAATTCGCCAACACCAATCAAGACCGTGATTTCATTGACATCATGTTGCAGTAATGCCCGCTCAAAATTTTCCTGGTATAAGATAAAGGCCTGCTCGTCCGGCTGGAATTCAAAACCGGTATCGAGGAAATTTAAATCTTCCACCAGGCGGGGGATATGGTTATCGCCGCTTTCCTGATAACGCCCCTGCACCAGCAATAAATTTAATCTTTCCGCCAGGGCGTCAACAATAGATAGACGGCTGGTTCTTTGGCCATCCAGCATTTGCATTAAGCGCATGGAGTCGGGGAAAATCACCAGGGCATCGGCAAGAATAACTTCGATATCATCATAATTCTTATAGACGCCATGGGGGTCTTTGGGCACTTGCTCTATCTTTTGCTCGACAATATCGATAATTTTTTGTTGGTGGGATCTTAATAACCCCTGCTTGATCAGGGCATGTTCGCGGGGAATATCATCCAGCTGTGACAACAACTCCAGCGTGGTGAGTTGCTCAAACGTCGACAGTTGTGCCTGCTTGCTGGTATTTTCCGCCACTCCCTGGCTGAGACTTTCAATGGTCTGCTCTTGTGTTTGATACACCTGGGCAACACCGACAAAAAGCACAAGTCCCGCAGCCGTTGCCAGGATTTTCGGCCACAGGCAACGGGAAAATATTTTAAGCATGTCGTTAACATCGCCTGAGCGCTCGGCTTTATTCAGCGCCAGGCCTTTTTTCAGGGTCAGCCAGTAATAAAAATTGATATGTTTAGGTTTAACTAAGGGAATTTTCTTGGGATCAACCTTGTTGGCAGCAACCCTTTGATACGGATGTTTGCCCGTTAACAGTTCATAAATGATACAGGAAAAAGCATAAATATCATCGGCAATACAAGGCGGCTCTCCTTCCAGTTGTTCCAGGCTGGCATAAGCCGGGGTATAACCGCTATGAGGGGTAGTATGCTGCTTATCCGGCATGGCATATTGATCAACATTTAACTGCATTGCCCGGGCAACGCCAAAGTCAAAGACTTTAATGTCTCCCCCCCGGGTCAGGATAATATTGGAGGGTTTTAAATCGGTATGTACTATGCCCACTTTATGGGCATGAATTAACGCGGCGGCGATCTGCTGCAGTAATTTTAACACCCCTTTAAAAGGCAGGCCTAAAGGTTTAGAACGTTTAATCACCTGATCCAGCGGTTCGCCGTCTAACCATTCCATCACCATAAAGTGGTAATCGCCGTCGGCATCGACATCATATACCCGGATGATATTGGGATGAGAAAGTTGCTGGGTTTTTCTTGCTTCTTTGATCAGCAGTTGTTTGGCTTCGCTGCGCTGGCTAAATTCTTGTTGCAAGACTTTAATCGCGACATAAGGCTCATCTATGCCTTCGGCTTCAAGGTGCAAATCTTTAGCGCGATAAATATCGCTCATACCGCCATTACCGATTTGCGATTCGATCAGGTAGCGATTGTTAAAACATTTGCCCACCAAATTGATGTGCGCTTGAGTTTTATTCGAGGTGATCCCGGCAACCAGGGTTTTATCATCGGCAACAGGGGTGCCCGGGTTATTCTTTTCCATGTTTAATCACTTCCTTGTGTGGCTCGGCTTTGCTCACTGTTTGCTCTTTTAAAAAAACAGCTGAGCATTTTTGAGCTAAATTAACATTGGTCAATAACGGCTAAAATACCACCAACATTCTGCTCCTTTAATAAACAAAAAACAAGACAGGTGTTTATTTTATTGGTTATTTTTCAGATGATTTCCGGCACTTTATCATGACAAACAAAAGAAACTTCACCGGGTTCGCTGCTTGAATAAGCTTGATAGAAAAGCATAGCCCAGCTAAATCACAATGCCATTTTTACCTGCACTTATTCTGTGACCTTTTTAGCGGTAATTTTTTAATCCGCTTATTGCAAGCAAAACCAATACAGACGATAATACCCGCTTAAAAGGTTAAATTTATTATCATTATAAGCGGGTCTGTGCTTGTCATTTGATAGTCATTTTTAACCCGTTCACATAATAGTAAGTGTCAAGGCTCGCAAGCTCGCTGCGCTATTGTGACAATGAAACTCAAGTAGTGAGTAGGCTGTAACTTATAAATGGAACACTAAGTGAAGTGGATTCATCGCGCTAAATTTTTAACCTTGCTTTTGCTCGTCTGTTGCTTTTTCAGCCAGGCAGAGTCTCTCACTGTGGTTTACCCTGAAGTCAAAGCGCCCTATGACAAAATATTCCAACAGATCACCCGGGGCATAGCCGAAGAAGCACAGGAAGAAATCCTGGAAATCAAGCTGTCGCATAAATTCGATCCCGATGATGCGGCAGATAAAATCACCACGGATAAAGTGATCGCTTTAGGCAAACGCGGCTTGCAGGTTGCCAGGAAAATCTATAAAGACAAACCTGTCGTGGTCGGCGCCCTGCCGATCCGGCCCAATGGTATTTCCGGAGTAAGTTTAACGGCAGATCCCGATGAGCTATTTGATTATTTACATGAACTTGCTCCGGAGATCACTAAGGTCACGGTTTTATATACGCCGGCCTCCGCCTGGGTCATAGATGACGCCCGGGAAAAGGCGAAAGCCAAGGGGCTGAGTTTAAACGGCATCAAGGTTGAAAATATCCGGGAAGCGGTAAAGGCCTATGACAGAATTTTTGCCCGGGAAGACTTGAGCAAAACCGCTATCTGGCTGCCGTTAGATCCCATTACCGCCAACGATAAAATTATTGTGCCTGTGATCCTGGAAAAAGCCTGGAGCAATAAAATTGTCGTCTTCTCCAGTAAACCCAACCATGCCAAACGTGGTGCGTTATTTTCCGCCATTCCCAATAATGAATTATTAGGACGTCAGTTAGTGCGCCTGGTCGAGAAAATCAGCGCACAACCGCTGCCGTCGATAGTTAACCCCCTAAAAACCGTTAAACTGGCGGTAAACCTGAGAACCGCAGCGCATTTAGGCTATGAGTATGGTTCAGGAAAACGTTCGGGATTTGCGTTAACTTTCCCCAAGTAATGATGTTTTTACCGATATAGAGATGTAGATAAAGTTGTAGATGTAGCATGAACCAAAAGAGTCAAACAAAGTCTATTGCCAACAAAAGCATTAAAAGCCTGGTTATCAGCTTTATGGTGATCAGTATTACCTTAATGACCATAGCCATGGGGATAGTAACGGCAATCGGTGTTAACCAGCAATCCAGGGATCTGATGTTAAATAACGCCTTCCAGATCACCGAAGGGCTGGCAAAACAAGCGGTATTTTCTATTCTTTCCGGTTCGAACCAAAATGCCCACGATGCCATGAAGCAGGTCCAGGGCTTTCAATCGGTACTGGCCTCGAGTTTATTGCTTGAAGATCAAAGTGTGTTTTTAACCATGGGCAGCTACCCTGATCATTTTAATGTTACCCTGGACGCCGTCGATCAAACCTCAGTTATTGTTGAAACCAGTCATTACTGGCTGATCCGCACCCCGGTAGAAGTGATCGCCGAACTCGGCTCGGATGAAGAAAGTGAATTTGAGCTCGAAGCCATCTCCCTTGAGGAACAGATCATAGGTTATGCCGAGGTTATTTATAGCAAGGAAAACCTGAGCCAGGCACAAAACCGGGTCGCTATGCTGATCACTATCGTCGGCAGTATTTCCGTGGTCTTGCTCAGCCTGATCCTCCATACCGGTTTACAAAGGTTATTTAACCCCCTGGGCCAGCTGGCGCAAACCATGCAACAGGCGAAAAAAACCGGCGAGCATCTATTGGCACAAGTATACGGCGCCAAAGAAATCCGTAATATGGCCAGCTCCTATAACAGTATGATGAAGGTGCTCGATAGCCAGGAAGATGATTTAAAAGAGCACAGGGACCAGCTGGAAAAAGAAGTGGAAGTACGCACCCGCGAGCTGGTACAGGCAAGAGACTCCGCCTTGACCGCAAGCCGCCATAAATCGGAATTTATGGCCAATATGAGCCATGAACTGCGTACCCCTATCCAGTCAATTATCGGCTATGGCGAACTGGTCACGGAAGAGCTGGAACTTGAAGGCAATTTTGACCTGATCGACGATATGGATAAGATCGCCAAAAATTCACAACGCTTATTGCTGATGATCAACAGCCTGCTTGATCTTGCAAAAATAGAAGCCGGCCGGGTGGAAGTCAACAATATCGAAATCACGGTAGATGAATTAAAAGCCAACCTGACCGATACCATAGTACCGCTGGCACAAAAAAATAATAATGAATTTACCATCAAGCAGCTCAGTAATATCAAACTGTTATATCTTGATAAAGAAAAACTTGAACAAACGCTGTTAAACTTACTCAGCAATGCCTGTAAATTTACCGAAAACGGTCAGGTCACCCTGACCATCTACAATGACAACCAACAGATCTATTTTGACATTGTCGATACCGGTATCGGCTTAAGCAAAGAGCAGCAAAAATATATTTTTGACGAGTTCCGCCAGGTAGATGCCAGCCAGTCACGCAAATTCAGCGGCACCGGTTTAGGGCTGGCAATATCGAAACGTTTTATCGAAATGATGCAGGGACGGATCACTGTCGTGAGCGAGCTCGAGCAAGGGGCCAGATTTACCGTGGCGCTGCCGCTGCAACGCCTGTTATCTCACGGTTAATCTTCTATCGGCCGGGGGGCAATCCCGGTATAATGGATATCGGTGCACTTTAATGGTAAAAAGGAATTCGGCGACTGCTCTTCCATATCCCGGTAACAGGCCACTGCACCGCCAATAACGGCAAAGGCATTAATTTTATAACCTTCATTAGGAGTAAAGCCCTGATCCAATAAAAAAGCAGAAGCATAACCGCCGCAATTCATTGATAAGTTAAAGTGTTCATCCAGGTACTGACTTAGTGCTTTGGCAAAGGCAAGATAAGGGCCTACCGGGATATTTAACCTGTCCTGAATATCGGCAAAAGGTGCTAACCTTTCATCTTCCTTATCTATAGGCCGGGCAAAACCAACAATAATAGGTTTACCATTTTTTTGTTTAGCTTTTACCAGAATATCGGAAAAACTCATACCGGCAGCATAATCATTAAATGCTTGTAGTTGCTGACTCATGCTGATATATCTGGCCTGACTGCCACCATAGGCACGTGAATCGGCAGATAAAATTGCCGCACTGGCTGCAGCCACTACAGAAGCATCGGTATCACCGGCATAGGCGCTGATTTGATTACACCAGATACGACTGTCGGGATAACTTAACCCCATCACACACAGCTCAACCCAGTCGGCAACAGCACGATCTACCAACTTGCCAGTGGCGTTTAAAATATTGAGCTGCATTAAAGAGACTTTACCCATCAGTTCATTCATCAGTGAATGCCCCTGACAGTTTACATCAACACCACCTTGCCAATGCCCTACCCGGCTAAATATTTGATTATTACGTTTATCCCAATACTCAGTATTATTCATGAATGCGCCTTCACTTCATTTACATCACCTTCAGGTGTATAGACATGCTGTTCATCAGACAGCATAGGTATTGCCGTAATCGGCTTATGGGTTTGTTCAACGCCATGAGCCAAAATACCCGGCGCACAAAGCAGCTGAAAAAAACCGTTACCCTGGCGGGGAGAAAGATCCAGTTCACAAAATACAGCGGCGGCAATACCGGTTTTAAGCCAGCCCATATCATGAACTTTTAAAGTCTCATTAAATGCCTTTCCCCAAGCTATAACCTCAGCACTGTTATTTACGGCATTAAAAAGTTGTGCGGCAAGCCCGTCAGCAAACTCATCAATGCTGCCATAGTTGTTGCCAAACCCTGGAGTTAAATGAAATTCCCCCTGGACAGTTTCTTGATGACTTGTTTTGAGCAATTGACTGACAACCTCTTCAGGAAGCTTCTCTTTATTCTCTTGAAGAAAAATCATTGCCAATTCAACTTCCTTGGCGCCGTTAGATTTTCCACCTAAAACCGTCAGACCTACGGGTAGCAAGTGTTCCGCATTGGCTTTACTGACACCCGCAACCATAGCAGCTTTTACTGCGGGGTGCCTTGGACCGGGATTCATCAAACCAACCATCAGCTGCTCTAATAATTTGACTTTTTCCGGCGGTGGTAATTCTCCGGTAAAAAGCAACAACAAGGTTTCAACAAAGGATTTTTTTGCCATCAACTCCAGGACATCGTAACCATGTAAATAAGCCGTTTTGGTAACATAAGGATTATTGTCAGAAGGTAGCTCTAATAAAATATTGGTTTGCGCTTTATCCGCATAAACAAAATCTTTTTTTTCCTGACGGTTTTTTTTAGCATTTGTCATTAGAAATAAACCCTCATCTCTCCAAGCCAGCTTCGCCCGGATAAAGGAAGATCACCGGGAAGGTTCACGGTTTGGCCATTGTTTATCGATGGCTCACGAGCGTCCTGATCAAAGATATTTTTGACGATTAGGGCGAACTCAACATCTCTATCATGTGGTTGCCAGCGAACCGTAACATCGCTAAGCACATAATCATCAACACTGCTACGCATATCCTGCTCATCCCGCTTACGATCTCTGACCCAGTTATTGCGCATATGAGCTCTTAATTCATCGGAGATCTTCCAGTCCAATTGTAGGTAAAACTGGCTCTGAGGAACAAAAGCAACATCATTATCGGTCAAGTCATTTGTTGCTTTGGACCAAACAAAATTTCCGGCTAATTTAAGCTGCTTATGAATTTGCCAATTCACTTCTATTTCAGCACCGTACCCTTCTTGTTCACCGTAGTTTTGTGCTGTTTTAGTGCTTTGGCCAACATCCGGGACAAACTGAATAATATCGCTCCATTTATAGCGGTAAAAACTCCAGATAGTGCCAAAACCGGATTGAGGGTGGTAATCAAAAGCGAGCTCGACAGTCTCCATTTCTTCCGGCTGCAAATCTGGATTTCCCAGTGTCACCGGGTTGTTGATATTACCGGTTTCGGCAAATGAAGGCGCCCTAAAGGCTTTTCCGTACAGCAATTTAGTAGATAAATTCAAACTAGTTGACCACACCAATGCTAACCTGGGGTTCGTGGTATTACCAAAGTCCGAATAATCATCAAAACGCACCCCAGCGGTTAATTCCCAATCATTAGCAAAGTTCCAGATATCCTGGATAAAGGCATAGTGATTTTCCCGATCGGTTTCTCTTAAAAATACATATGGTGTATCGGACACATCCACCACTGGGCTGCCTGGTGGCAAGGGGTTGCCATCGGGGCCGATAGAGAAGTTTTTCGATTCTTTGACCTTATGTAAATCACCTAAATGGTAGCCCAAGCCAAAACGTAAAGTATGATTTTCTACGCCTGTATATAAACCCGCCGCATTAAAACGCGTATGGCGCTCATATACTTCAGGGTTACCGATAAATCCGTCAGGATAAGCTGTCCCGCCAATAACAGTACCGGCAGGATAAATAAGGTAGTTATTTTTGATCTCTTGTGAAGTTTCAAAATAACTGCCTTGTATATCCAGAGTAAAGTCTTCGCTAAGGTCTTTTTTATAATTAATATCCAAATTCCAACGGTCACTTGCCTTATTCGCCTCGGGATCTAATGCTTCCCCTAAACCGGCACCTAAGCCGCCGTTGGTTCGCTTTTGTAAACCTGCACGTACCGTCCAGCCCTGGTAATTAACTTCACCACGAAAATCAATATTTTCAGTACCTAAGCTTAAAGGGCCCGGAGCCAAAGAAACATTAGTACCGGTTGCATTATCAAACCGCGTTTGGGTATCAGCGGAAATTACCCGGTCTGAGCCATCCGTTTTATGGTATTCCAAAGTCAAAGAATATTTCACCGGCTGAGAGTTATCCCCCATGGCTAACCAGTAATCCTGGGTAGATTGCTTTCCCGCCCGGGCAGCAATTTCATTTTGTTTAATATCATCGGCATTTTTAATGACGATATTGATGACACCGGAAAAGGCATCCGCCCCATAAACCGCCGAGCCCGGACCGCGGATCACTTCGATTCTGGCAATGGCTTCCACCGGCATGCCCAGCCAGTTCTGGTTACGGTTACCCAAAAAAGTATTGGTAATAGGCACGCCATTGATCAGCATAAGTACCTGGGGATTATAAATACTGTGGACACCACGAAAGGTATAAATAGGCAGATAGCTGTTGGCTAAACGGGTGACATGCAAACCGGGTACGGTTTCCAGGACATCGTCAATATCGGTCGCCCCCATATTTTTGATCTGCTCTGCGGTATAAACACTGGCAATGGCCGGTGCTTTATAGATCTGAGTCTTGATGCCGGTGGCAATTTCCACCATCTCTTCACTGCCGTAAAAGTCATCGAAAAACTCATCATCGGCAGAAAATTCATCGGCGGTGTACAATTCAGCCGACACAGGAACCGCTAACGCGCATAATACAACAAGAGAGACTGTTTTTCTTATCATTTTATTTATACCTTAAATACTATCTATTCAACGTCAAAACGTGACTTGCTTGCTGCTTTACGTTGACTATTTCACTGTATAAAGTGATCCGGTATTTCCCCAAAACCAGGAGGATTTACGTATAACCTATCGCGCTATTTGATTCTTCTTTTAAACTATTTACCCTGGCCATCATCGGCGGCATTTCATCGGGATCTATGCGGATATCGAGTAAGGTCGGCACCTGAGCCGAAAAAATCGCTTCCAGATCCAAATCCATTAACTGCTCCGGCCTCTCGATAATATAACCGTTTGCCCCCTGCGCTTTTGCCAGGGCGGCAAAGTCCACTTCATTAAGTTGCCAGCCGATAGACTCCGCCTTACTCAACTGCTGGCCAAAGCGTATCATACCAAAAGCAGCGTCGTTAAGGACAACAAATAATATCGGCAATTGATGTTGTACCGCAACGCCAATTTCATGAGAGCTCATCAGCCAGGCGCCATCACCGGACAGGCACACATGCGGCTCATCGCGAGAAGCCAGGGCCGAGCCAATCACCGCCCCTATCGCCCAGGCCATACTGCCAAATCCCATAGAGACCCGGTATAGACCTTCTTTTGCGGTATGGCTAAGATAATGGGTAGCCCAAGCCCAGATATTGCCGGTATCGATAAAGACCCGGGTACTTGGCGACAGGGCCTCTGATAAATAAGCCATCAGCCTTTGCGGTTTGATCGGCACCGCATCGGAGAAACATTTTTCCGGTTCGATTAATTTGGTATAACCGCCGAGCACATTTTTCTGTTTGTCCAGTTTCAGCCCCTGCCAGGTTCTGTTCCAGCCGTACTCACATACTTTATTGAGTACCCGGTTAAACACTGTGTTTAAGTGGCCGCAGACATGCAATTTTGCCATCGGCGAGCGGCTAAAACTTTCCACCGTTGAATCGACATGAATGAGTTTGTTATTAAGTAATTCTTTACCTAAGCTGCCAATGCCCATTTCGGTAATGGAGGTGCCTATGGCCAGCACCAATTCAATATTGGGGTCTTTGAATAAATCATGGGCCGACTCGTGCCCGGCATAACCATAAACCCCGCGGTATAAAGGATGACGCTCGTTCACCCAGCTTTTCCCCATGGGACCAGAAACAAAGGGGGCACTGATGGCTTCCGCCAGTTTTTCTATTTGTTTATACGCCCTTCTGCAGTCATGGCCGATAAACAACACGATATTGTCGGCTTCACAGATCTCTTGCACCAGGCGGTCTACCGCATTTTTATCCACCAGGGATGCCCTTTGCATCAGGTAATTCACCTGGACATTGGGATCTTTATGGCCATAGGGGCCGCGTAAAATATCGGAAGGGATACTCAGGTGAACCGGGCCTTTAGGTGACTGCACCGATTCCATCAAGGCGGAAATCAGCTTGCTTTCCAGCTGCTCGGGGTGGGAGATCAAGGCGTTAAATTTGGTACAGTTTCTGAAAATGCCCACCGTATCTATGGCGGTTTCACTGGAGTCCTGCAGCGGCCTTTTACCAAATTTTGGCAAGGCGGTTTGCGCCGTTAACACCAGCATAGGAGACTTGTCTACCGACGCGGAAGCGACCCCGGTGATCAGGTTGGTGGCCCCGGGTCCTGTGGTCGAACAAACCACCCCTAATTTGCCGGTTTCCCGGTAATAACCTTCGGCCATAAAAGCGGCGCCGCATTCATGGCGGGCTATAATGGCTTTGGGGCCGCCCCGACGCTCAGAACGGGCAAGGGCATTATAAAGCGGCTCTATTGCGCCGCCGGGTACACCGAAAACATATTCAACACCTAACTGGTGCAGATATTCCAGGATTAAATCAGCGTAATCTTCTATATCAGCTTTATATTCAGGATCTTGCGTGCTAAAACTAGTCATGCTCTGTTCCTATTCTTATTCTTTTAAATGAATTAATTGTTGGCATCATCGCCACAATACCTATCAGGGGATTCCCTGATCATAGGCTGTTCATTAACGCAACAAGAACTTTACTCCTTAACAGTCAGATTAATACCTCGGCTAACACACTTTAACTACCGCGGGGTTTAACTGAGTTCTACTGTCCTCGAGCCCCTTTATATCCATGGGTTTACTAATATGGTATCCCTGAGCGTAATGTACACCTAATTCCGATAACTTCATTAACGTCTGCTCATTTTCCACAAATTCAGCCACGGTTTTCTTATTTAAGGCCTGTGCCGTTTCATGAATGGCTTTTACCAGCGCGGCATCCGTTGGGTCTTTAAGCATGTCTTTAACAAATGAACCGTCGATCTTAACACTTTCTGCAGGAATTTGCTTTAAATAGGAAAAAGTACTGAAACCTGTCCCAAAATCATCGATGGAAAAGCCGCAACCAAGCTCGTTGAGACGATTTACCATGCGTTGGGTGCCTGTAAGGTTTGATAAACTGGCACTTTCGGTTAATTCGAAAATCACCCTTGAGGGTTCAATCGAATACTGATTTAACTTCTCTTCAATAAACGCCAGCAGCCGGTCATCGCCGAATGCCTGTGCCGACAGGTTAATTGCCACTTTTGTTAAGGCCGGATACGTTTTCATCAGGTGTAATGCTTTACCGATCACATGCCGGTCAAGCAGGGTCATGTCTTCGGCTTTTTCCAGCGACGGAATAAACTCTCCCGGCAATATCACCTTGCCATCGACCTGTAAGCGCACCAGGGCTTCATAATATTCGATTTCCCGGGTTTTGACATCGATAATAGGCTGAAAATGCAACAGGATATTATCTTCTAACAGCGCTTTTTGTAATTTTTGCGCCCATTCAAAACTTTGTTTTAATTCTTCGGTGACATTGTCGTCTTCGGTAAACAGGTGTACCCGGTTGCGTCCCTGCTCTTTGGCGGCGAACATGGCAATATCCGCCTGTTGCAGGTAGATTTCGCTGGAGATGGCTTTACCGTCAATCACGGAAATACCGATACTGCAGCTGACCTTATAAACCTGCTCGGCAAACTTAAAACTGGAGTCGGCGATGGTCTGACAAATTTCCAGCGCCACTTTTTCGGCATCCTCGACACTGGTATTGGTGAGCAAAATGGCAAATTCATCGCCGCCGATACGACATAAGGTATCGCTGGCGCGGGTGCGCTCCGACAATAACCGGGCAATCTCTTTAAGCACCAGATCCCCCTGATGATGGCCCTGTGAATCATTGATGATTTTAAAATGGTCCAGATCAAGGTAAATCAGCGAATGATAAATCCCGGTGCGGGTGGCGATGCTGGCAACATTTTTAAGTTCGTTATCAAAGTAATAACGGTTATGTATCCCGGTCAGGGTATCGTGCAGGGCAACATGTTTTAACCTTTGCTCGGCTTTCTTGCGCACGCTGATATCGTCTATGGTCCCGGAAATACCGACAATTTTACCATTCTCATCAAAGTAGGGATTTAAATTGATTTCACACCAAAAATAACCGCCGTCATTTTTGATCAGTTTCACTTCAATTTGATCATGCTGGCGTTTGCCGCACAGCAGCTGGCTGAAAGACTCTTCAATGTTATGTTTTAACAGGAAACTCGAATCCTGGATAAAATCGGTAAAGAGCTTACCGATACTCTCAGACACCATAAAGCCGGTGCATTTATACCAGGCATTATTGAGGAACAAAATTCGCCCCTTGGCGGTCACTTCAATAACAATACTGCTTAAGCTGTCCAGGATACGGTAATGGGTTTTTGACAAGGAATAATACTTTTGCTGTTCGTTTTTCAGCTCTTGGGTCTTGGCGGCAAACTGTTCGTTGGAAACAATAAAATCTTCACGTTTGGCGGCAATATCGCACACTTTACGCAATTGCTCCGCCTTAAAGGGTTTCTGGATATAATCCGCCGCCCCTTTCACCAACATCAGCTCCGCCAAATCGATAGTGCCGTGGGCAGTCATGGCAATCACCACCTGCTTGGGATTAAGCTCGATAATGACATCAAGTACTTCATCCCCGGACATGCCCGGCATCATGATATCAAGCAAAACGATATCATACGTTTTTTGCCGAAAAGCCTTGATCCCGGAAACGCCGTCGTAGGCAATATCAATATTAAATTTATGCTTGAGCATACGCTGCACAAGATTGGCGGTATCTTCGGTATCCTCAATCACCAGGATATCCAGGGGTTTGTTAAAATTGCCCTGATCGGCAACCACCTGCCCGACCACATCAACCACTAGATCCAGTTCCTGATAGGAAATCACCTTGTTGATATCAAACATGCGCGCGGTGGTTTCGGCAATACGCTCACAATGATTTTCCGTGACCAGTAGAATCGGCAAATCTTTGCTTGAAGCTAAAATGCCGGAGCGGATCAAACGCGACAAACGCCAGCCGTCGACATCCCCGATATCAACTTCTGTCAGCACTAAATCCGCCTGGTGGGATCGTAAGAAGTTAACCGCTTCAACACTGTCTGATGCCAGAATTACTTCATGTCCGGCCATTTCAAGTTTACCCGAAGTCCGTTCCCTCACCGACTCATTTTGTAAAATCAACAATATTATCAAGGCATTATCCATATCATAACATACAAATGCCGGCCTGAAATGGCGACCGGCATATAATTTCTCTGAGCCTACTTTTGCTTATTCTCGGATAAAAGTAAATACATAGCGATAAAGATAGCCGGGCGGGGAATAAAATATTCAATAAAAAATTGATTAGACTCAAAGGATAAGCACTGTTTTATCCGTTATAAAAAAATGGCTTTTAAAATATGTTCCCAACCAAGGGGCCGGTAACAAGCTTTTCACCACTTTCATAATCCCGTTAAAACAACGAAAAAGAAACGCGAATTCAGTATAAGAGCACTAATCATTCGATTCAATAAAAACCGTTAATTGTGCCGAAGCCACCCATTCCACCTTGATACCGTCCAGGGTGGAAATATCAAACACAAGTCGGCCGATCAGGTCCCCGTTTTCATCCCATTGCCGGGCGTAAGTGCCGTTAAAATCAATCTCGCCGTTATTGCGCAATATATCTAATGCATGCTGCAAACTGGCAGCGCCGACAACTTCCCCCGGCGGATTAAGCACGGCGCGAAAACTGTCCCGGATCATTTCAGCATCGGGGTTATCGGTATTGTGTTCACGCCCTGCCCGCTCAATGGCCAAAGCAACAACCTGGCAGGCATCATAAACCCCATTGGTAAAAGCACCGGGTAAAGCGCCAAAAAACTCTAAAAAGCTGGTTTGAAAAAAAATCACATTTTCATCTGTTTGTAATCCTCTGGTACTTTGTATTCCCTCCAAACCGCTGATCCTCATGGGTTCGATCAAGTTGTCCAAAAATGAGGCCTCTACCCCGGCAATAGAACCCGACAGATGGACCAGACGGGTAAAATCAATGGTCACGGCTTCGTTATAAAAATTGGCGGCAATCCCCACCTCAAGTATGTTATTAAGCACAACATCGGCGCCGCTACTGGCCAATATCGCTATTTCGCCATCAAAGCCACTGGCTTTACTGATAGGAAAACTGATAGTGGCGACGATCTCTCCCCCTAAGGCCATAAAAGCATCGGCAAACTGCTCAGACAGCCTCTGACCAAAACTATCGTCGTCGTTAAAAATCAAGGCGGCTTTACTGCCGCCGCGCATGATCGCCAACTCCGCCAAGGCAACCGCAATGGTATCGGTTCTTGCCTGGAAGCGGAAAATCAAATCCTTATCGGCAATATCCGTCAGACTGGGACTTTGCGCAGTAGAAGCCATTAATAACCGTCCCTCAGGCACGGTAATATCCGCAGCAGCAATCGCCCGGGAAGAAAACTGCACTTCCAGCGCCTGGATATCGGCATCCACCAGTTTTTGTACCAGTTCGGTACTTTCCGCGGTCGAGCGGGCAACAAAACCGACCAGGTTTAACTCTTTACCAAGGATCCCGCCAAGATCATTGATTTGCTTTACCGCCAGCAAACACACGTCTAACCTTTCCTGCCTGGCGGCCACCGAGCCGAAATTAATCGCCTCTTCATTAAACTGCTCAGCCACTATATCTAATACCAGCGGCTGATCGGCATCATCATTTTCACCACCACAGCCACAAAGCAGCAAAGTAGAGACAAAAATAAAACGGGAGCTAAACATAACAACAGACTCCTAAAAACTCTGCTCATAGGTGAAGGTAAATCTGCGCCCCAGGGAAGGAAAATCAATGCCGCCAAAACCGGCATCAACATGATCACTGTTATAGAGATCCCTTACCTGCAGCCTTAACTGTGAGGATTTCCCCTTAAGCAGAGAAAAACCCGCCATCGAAACCGTCAAAGTCCCATCGATATAAGGTGCCAACTGATAATGGCCCTGTGCTCTTAACACATTTAAGGTTGAGGCCGGGCGTTTATCGACCCAGCGATTATTCAGGCTGACGGTCACCTTTGCCCGGGCATGGTAATAACTTATCCCCCAATTTGCCGCCTGCTCGGGGAAAAGCTCTCCTTTGGGGTTGTACTGCAAAATATACAAAGCATTCGCACTGGGGTCCCGTTTGGTATCCTGATAAAAGTAATTAACATAACCGGTGAAATTGCCGTACTGAAACCTCGACTCCAGTTCAAAACCCTCGGTATTGCTTTCGGTACTATTTTCGGCAAATAAATTGATGCTGTTGCTGTTAAAGATCACTAAGTCTTTAACCTTGGTCTTGTAAAGCGTACCGCTGATATGCAAGAAATCCGTTACCGGCACCGACAGGGAAATTTCAGCAGTTTCTGCTTTTTGCGCCCGCAATGCTTCATTACCGATAATGTCTCCTGACTGGGCAGACTCCCTGAACAGCAGCTCGGGGGAAGGCGCCTGAAATGCGCTGCCAACGAGTAATTTTAACGTCATATCCCAAGGTAATTGTCCGACCAGGCCCAAACGCAGCGATTCATTTTGTTCTATGATAGAGTCATCATCGAGGCGATAGCCAAGAATACCGCTCCAGTTTTCAGATAACTGAAACTGGTATTGCCCGTATATACCGATATCTGTGATATCTTTATTACGGCTGTCCGATAATTGAGTTTCCTGGCCGCTCTCTCGCTCGACCCGGTTAAAGGTTTCGAGTTTTTGATCATCACGGCGGCTTTCAAAACCCACTAAAACATTTTGTCCGCCGGACAAGTTGAGCAGAAATTCGGCGCCGATATCAAAACTGGTAAAACCTATGCGCCGGGTGAGATAGAAATTATCCGCCCCCAACTCAACCTTATCGTTATCTGTGGTATCTCCCCGGGAAAAGCTTGCATACGATCTCAACACAATATGCTCAGCCAGCTCGCTCTCATACGCCAGTGTAAGAAAATAATTCTGGTAACCGATAATATTTGCCCCCTGCTCCTGTAAGGCATTTAAGTCGGTGAAATAATTATCCACTTCAAGTTCCTGGAAATAAGCCGATAAGGCCACAGAGTTAACATCATCAAGCTGATAATCTCCCCTGGCGTAAAAGTTCAGGCTTTGATAATCATCCGGTTGGCTGGCACGGGTATGGTCAAAGAGCAAATAATCGGGTGAGCGCCTGGGCAAATCAATCCCCTGGCGGTCCATCCCGGCAACCGAAAAACCGGCGCTGTATTGGCTACGTTCATTTTTATTGCCGCCGACCGCAGATAACTGATAACCGCTACCGGCATGCTCAAGTTTTGTGGCGCTAACACTGACCATGCCCTGATCCTCGAGCGATCCGGCTTCCTTGGTCACTATGTTCACGACCCCTAAAAAGGCATTGGCGCCATAAAGCGCAGACACAGGTCCCCGGATAATTTCTATCCTGGCAACCATAGACATGGGAATAAATTCTTGATCAATGAAGTTTTGCGAAGTTGAGCGAAAAGCCGTGGCATTGCCGTCAATCATAAACTTAACGGTACGGGAGCCAGAGCGCACGCCGGAATTAATGCCCCTGACGCCAAAATTATGCATGGCCAGATCATAGCTATCAATAAAACCTGTGACATGGCCGAGCACCTCGGCAACACTTTGATAACCAAACTGGCGTATTTCCTGCGCGGTGATCACCGTCATAATTGCCGGCACCTCGGCAGAAGACTTTAAGGTTTTTGTCGCGACGGCCACCTCGATATTCAGTAATTTTTCCAGACTGATCTGTGACAGGAGTTCAATATCCAAGGGATCAAAGGTTTCATCATTTTGTTGGCCAAATGCAAATGAAAAGCCGGGAAAAAAGAAAACAGGTAGAAAAGCGACAATAAAAAAATAACCACAGAGATGACAAGCCAGGTTAAAAAACTTCATATTAAAGGTACACATCTCTGCTATCCCTTAATCATCAGGCTATTTGTCATTAGCTTTAATACTAGACCTTATTTGGCAAAAATACGTTTGTGTCAAATGAACAAGACAGCAACACCATCAGTGCCTAACCCGTAAACAGAAGAAAACTATCTAAAAAATCGTCTTTTTTCTCCCATTAATACCAATATAAAAAAGGCCTTACTGTGATACACTTAGTGGACAATTCAAGGGTTACTCCCCTTACCCGCACTTTCGAATGAAATAAAAGCAGTCACTATTGGTCATCCCTGAAAGAACAAGCTCAAGTCAATCAGTACTTAGGAATAACGTTTTTGCCAGCGGTCAAAAGTAGTACATGTACGAGGTAGTAATGAAGCAAGACAGACCCGAGGTAAAAAAAGAATTTATCGCCCTGATGGCCATACTCATGTCACTGGTAGCCCTGACCATAGACGCCATGTTACCCGCATTGAGTCAGATAGGGACCAGTTTGCAGGTAGAAAACAGCAATGACAACCAGCTGATTATTACCAGCGTTTTTCTCGGCATGGCGGTAGGTTTGATATTTTACGGCCCTTTATCGGATGCTTATGGCCGCAAAAAAATCATCTATTTAGGGATCGCTATTTTCATTCTGGGAAACTTGCTATCGATATTCTCAAGCAGTTTCTTTGTGATGCTGGCAGGGCGCGTACTGCAAGGTTTTGGTGTTGCATCCTGCAGGGTTGTCTCCCTGGCTATGATACGGGATCAGTTTGAAGGCCCGCAAATGGGCAAAGTAATGTCGCTTATCATGATGTTCTTTATTATGGTACCCGCCCTTGCCCCTTCGGTTGGCCAGGGGATCTTACTATTTAGTCAATGGCGGGCTATTTTTGTGCTGATTCTAGTCTTTGGCATTATCAGCTTATTTTGGCTGCATTTTCGACAACAAGAAACCTTGGCATTGGAAAAGCGCATCCCACTGTCATTGGCTTCTTTTAAATCCGGCGCCAGCGAAACGTTAAAGCACCCGGTATCACGCCGTTATATGCTAGGTTCAGGGATAATTTTTGGTGCTTTTGTCGGTTATTTAAGTACCGCACAACAAATACTGCAACACCAATATCAGCTGGGAGATTTATTTTCCCTCTATTTTGGCGCTCTGGCACTGGCAATAGGTTTATCTTCCTTTGCCAATTCAAAGCTGGTAATGCGTTTTAATATGGCTAAACTGTGCCGCGGGGCTTTAATTGTCCTCACCATTACCGCTCTGGGGTTTTATTTTTATATTGAAAACCTGGAAACCCAACCGCCGCTGATGGCATTAATGGCTTATTTAGCCGTTACTTTTTTTAGTATAGGTCTTTTATTTGGCAACTTAAATACCCTGGCATTGCATCCTTTAGGGCATATTGCCGGGATTGCCACCTCAGTGATCAGCTCGGTACAAACCTTAGTTTCTGTGCTCATTGGCGCTATTATAGGCCAGCTCTATGAGGGCAGTGTTGTCCCTCTGGTACTTGGATTTTTCTTTTGCAGTTTGACCACACTGGTTTTAATTTACCGAACAAAAAAAGCAGCTGCGATATAAACGGCTTTGCCAAAAAAATAATAAATGCTAAGTGGTAGTTAGCCACTGCCACTTAGCACAGACAATAAAATTAGGCCCTACCCCCATAGCCGAAAAAGAGAAAACACTGGCGTAGCTTGACCGGCGCGGGTAATATCGACGATTAGTTTTTATTCTATTGGCAACATCCAGATTTAGCATGCATAAAACAGCCACCGACGATCAACTCACCAGGCAGCAGCCGACAACAACGCCAGAGGTTACGAGTATGAAAGAGGATAACAGCAGCCAAAGCATCCATATTCCCATCTGTAATGTTTATGCCAAAGGCGACTACTGTGCACAACTGCTGATCGGCAGTGAGCAAACCCCGGTAAATCTGATTTTAGATACCGGCAGCAGTACCTTAGTGGTTGAACAAAAAGTATATCAGCCACAAACAGATCAAGAGCTTCAGCCAACCTCCTTTGCACAGGAAGTCAACTATGGTATCGGCGGCTGGGACGGCCCGGTGGTGACCACCTCGGTCTCCATAGGTAACCAGCAAGATCAGTTAACCTTAAAACAAACGCCCCTGGCCCTAGTTTCCTGCGATCTGCAAAATAAAACCTTCGGCGAAGCCGACGGCATGTTTGGCCTGGCCTATCGCCATCTCAATAAAAGTTATGATCTCAAAGATTATTTACAGCAAAACAATATCACCCCCGCGGTAACCTACCCCTGGCCCTTTAGCCATGACGAAAAAGCACATCAACAAGCCACTGTGCATAACGTCAACATAGCCGCGGCAAAGGCCAGCAGCTTAAGCCAGCAGCCAGACGAGATAAACAGCGACGATTTAAGACAATTTAACCGTTTTTTGTGGCAATCGCCGAAGAAAAATATCATCCCCTATTTCACTTCACTGGAAGAGCATGACTTAATTGCCAACAAGTTTGCTTTTTACAGTAAACGCTCAAGTATTTATGTCGCCGATGATAACGCCACCACAGCCGAACTGGCGCAGCATCCCCTGAATCAGGGAGCGCTTATTCTTGGCGGCGGCGAAGAACAAAGCCAGCTTTACCGGGGAGAGTTTACAACCTTAGAGGTTGAACATGATATCTATTACAATGTCAGCCTGAGTTCAGTGCAGGTAGGCAATCAACCGGCTATTCCAGCGCCACCACTGGCCGCTAAACACCAAAAAAGTTATTTCACCAATGCCATCATAGATACCGGCGCATCGCTGGTAGTGCTCACCAGCGGGATGTACCAGCAAATGCTCAAGGACTTTACCGCCATATCCGCAGGCTTTACCGCCTTACTTGCTCCCTTTGAGGAAATATCGGCCCAGGAAACCGGTATCGATAGCTCGCTGCTAGACTTGGATAAATGGCCGGATCTCACGTTTAATTTCACCGGCTCAGATAATAAGACCGTCAGTTTGGTGTGCAAACCCGAGACCTACTGGCAGACCAACAGCCCCAAAGCCGATAAAGCCTGCTTTAAAATACTGACCCAACTGCCAAACTGGCCGAATCAAAGTATTCTCGGCCTGCCTTTGCTCAATAATTATTATTTGATTTTCGACCGGACGGTTAACGGTACCGGGGTTATCAAATGTGCAAGCCCTTGTTAACTCTAAGCAAAAGTAAATTAAACAAAAAGTAGGTTAATAAGCAAAAATTCAAGCTAAAGAGACTAAAATTAAACCATCCTTAATTAAAATATCAGGGAAGAGATAAATGGCCGGAGAAATTTTAGTCACTACTAACCAACAAGCTTGCTTTAGCAGCAGGCATCTATTTTTCCGCCCGCTGGCAAAGCAGGATAAAGCTCTGTATTTTTCTCTTTATACCAGTAAACAGGTCATGCGGCACATCGGCCCCCCCTTAAGCAGAGAACAGACACGACAGCTGTTCACTTTTACCCTTAACAACACCAACAGCGATGGCGATCAGCGCCTGAGCTGGACGGTTGTCGAACGTCAGAGCCAAAAAAGTATAGGTATGCTGGCTTTGACCTGGGATTTGACACGAAGCGATGCTGCCAGCATCGGCATCATGCTTTATTGTGACAGCCAGGGAAAGGGATATGGACTGGAGGCTCAAGGAGCCCTGAGTGAATACGGTTTTTCACACTTATCCCTGAACAAAATTTATACTCAGTTTGCGGTAACTAACCTCGTGAACGAACACATCTACCATAAATTAGGCTTTATCACCTCTGATGAAAAAGAAGCTGAAATTAGCTGTAATCCTCTGCCAACAAAATCCTGTTATCTTGATAAGCAGGGGTGGCAGCATAGCTTTATTGAAAGTTGTCCTTAATAAATTGCTTTTAATAAAACCTTCAGGTATAAAAATCTCATCACGAATTGCCCTCAAAAGACAGTCCGCTGTTAATATTAAAAGATAAAATGCATAACTTCACTACCGAAAGATTATTCATCCGTGCGCTAGAAAAACAAGATCAAGCCTTATATTGTCACTTATATACCGACACTAAAGTCATGCGCCATATTTGCCAGCCTTTAAGCCAAGAGCAAGCCATAAAAGCTTTTAAAACAACCCTTAATAAGCAAACGAGTAAAACTAAAAATCAATTTAGTTGGGCTATAACCTCTAAAGAAACTAATCAGGCCATCGGTATTGTCGGTTTTCAATCACAAGAAAAAGAACACGCCATTTTAGGACTGCTGATATCAGAGAATTCTCAAGGAAGGGGTTATGCACCTGAAGTATTTAAAAAACTCATCAGCATATGTAACAGCACTTATGGTTTTAAGAAGTTCACTTCACAAGTTCAAAAAGATAATATCAACAGTATCAAATTTTTAAAACTAATAGGTTTTAAGTCTGAACCATTAGCACATACCAAAGATATCGATACTTATGTATTTAATGTCTAAAGTGTTCGAATAAAAGTTCTGTCCGTTCGTTTACTATAGAAATAAGCCTTCATTTTTCATTGCAGAATGAATAACATAACACCATGATTTCAATAGAAACAAAGTATTCACCAAGATGTTTTTAAATTTTTAACAAACACCTATAGGATATTTATTAACCATAAAGTGAGATCGTTTTACTTTTTTAAGAGATCTTCGTTTGTTAGAGTTTTCAAACAATTTAATAGCTGTTATCGTAGTTTCAATCAACTTGTTCCTCCCATGAGACATGAAAATTTAAAAGGTATTATGGTAAATGTCAGGTAATTTAGTATGTGTTGGCATTGGCATGACCTTAGGGGCCCATATTTGTCCAATTGCTAAAAGTTACATTCAGGAAGCTGATGTAGTTTTTTCGGGTGTTTCTAACGGTATTGTCGAATTATGGATCAAAGAAATGCATAACGATGTACGTAGTTTGCAGCAATATTACAGTGAAGGAAAACCAAGAACCATTACTTATAAGGAAATGGTCGACGCCATGTTAAGTGAAGTTCGTGCAGGAAAAAAAGTCGTTGGTGCTTTTTACGGCCACCCTGGCGTCTTTGCTTATGCTCCCCATAAATCAATCGAATTAGCGAAAGCCGAAGGCTTTGAAGCTAAAATGATCCCGGGCATATCCGCCGAAGACTGCCTTTTTGCCGATCTTGGTATTGACCCTGGTAAATATGGCTGCGCCCAATATGAAGCCAGCCAATTGATGTTTTACCAGCGAACAATCGATACCAGTGCTTATCTAATCCTCTGGCAAGTAGGCATTGCAGGAGACCAATCATTAGGAAAATTCTCCACAACTAAAGCTTATCGCCAGGTGTTGATCGATCTGCTTGCTGAAGATTATCCTATGGAGCATCAGGTCATTTTATATGAAGCTGCGGTACTGCCTATTGAGAATACCCGTATTGAAAAGATTTCCTTGGCAGACTTTCTCAATGCCGAATTATCACAGCACACAACCATGGTAATACCACCTGCTAAAAAAATGCAATCTAACAATGCTATTTTAAAACGTTTAGCTGAGCTGGACTCGACGCTAACAGAGCAAGGCAACTAATATTTTTTCAATAGCATTATTTAACCCCTAGACAACTCGAGGAATTTATATGTCTAACATTGTTCAACTTTTAGAAAGAATGGGACAGGAAGCTAATTTACAAGATAAGGATAAATTAGAGCAGGCAATTCAAGCAGCCGAATTAGAGCATTCATTAAAAGAGACTTTATTGAATAAAGATAAATTGACACTGGAACGTCAGCTCGATATTTGCCCAGACATTGTCGCGTTTTTATTCCCGGCTGAGGATGAGCAGCCACAGAAAGAAGAAGATGAAGAGCAGAAAGAAGAAATTCGTTCTGTTATTAACGGTTAAGAGATAACTGCAATTTAATGAAAGCGATAACTAACATGAAATGTATGACTTTCGGTTTATTATTGCTTTTGAGCACTATTATTACGGTGAAAGCTGAAAGTAGTGCTCATCTATCAAAAAACTTAGCAGAAAAATTAAAATACGCGGATCAAATAAGAAGCAGTGACCCGGAATTATCAAATACCTTACTACTTGAGCTGCAAAAGCAAAAAGAGCAGCTAACCCTAGAACAGCAGCTTTATCTAAAATATTTATTAGCCTATCAACTGACTTTTCAGGGCAACCCTGATGAGGGGCTAAAACAGTTTAAAGAACTGATCGAATCCAAGGCCAGTGAATCACTAAAATTTCGAGCCAGCATTACCATTATTAACACACTGGCAAATACCCAAAAGTGGAATGAAGGTTTAACCTACTTATCAAAGGCATTGGAACTTCTGCCTTCTATAGAAAACAAAGAAATAATGCAAACAGGTCTAATGGTTGCGGCTAATTTTTATAACCAGTTAGGACAGTACGATCTGGGATATAAATATGCAGAGAAACTAAGCCTTTTACCTATCAATGACCGCAACCTGTGTCTAAGCAAAGGCGTGATTATAGAAGCCAAAATTAATCTCGAACTATTAGCTGAAAACAGTGATGAAATTAAACAGGGCATTAAAATTTGTGACAAAGTAGGTGAAAGCTTGATGAGTAGTTTCATTCGCTCATTTCTCATTCGTTTGCATATCAGCAACCAGCATGCAGATAAAGCTTTAAATATTTTATTACCTAATCTTGAGGTTGTTGAAAACAGTCATTACCCTCGCTTGATCATTATTTTTTACTCATCTATAGCAAAAGCATACAGTCTCAAACAAAACTATATAGAAAGTGAAAAATATGCACTTAAAACCATTGCACAGGCAGAACTTTTAGGAGCATCACAGCCTGTAGTCCAAGCATATGAAATACTGTATCAAATTGCAGAGCAGCGAAAAGACTTTAAATTAGCACTTGAATATCATGTAAAATACACCAAAGCTAACAAAACCTATTTGGATAATATCAAAACCAAACATCTCGCCTATCAGTTAGCGGAACATCAGGCTATCGAACAGGAAACCCGTATCCAATTATTGGATGAACAAAATAAACTCTTACGGGTCGAGCAAGATCTGGCACAAGCAGAAGCGGAAAATAATAAACTCTTTATCTCTCTGCTAATCGCCTTATCCACCCTGCTGATATTTTGGGCCTATAAAAGCCGGTTAACGCAAAAACGCTTAAGGCAAATGGCAGAATATGATGCCCTGACCGGCATTTATAACCGCGGCCACTTTACCCAGCTGGCGTTAAGCTCGCTGGAGTATTGCCAAAGCAGTAATCTGCCGTTAAGTTGTATCTTGTTTGATTTGGATAAATTTAAAAACATTAACGACAGCTATGGCCATACCTGCGGCGATTGGGTACTGAAAAAAACCGCCGATGTCTGTCGTAATATCGGACGGAAAAATGATATTTTTGTCCGTCTTGGCGGAGAAGAGTTTTGTATCTTTTTACCCGGCTGTGATCTGCCAACGGCCAAAGAGTTTGCCGAGCTTTGTCGCCGGGAAATTGCAGCAATAGATTGCTCTGAATCTGGCGCTAACTTTAATGTTACCGCAAGTTTTGGTATTACAACGGCCCAACTTTCAGGTTTTGATCTCGACAAAATTATCGCCGACGCCGACCAGGCCATGTATTCGTCCAAAAATAATGGCCGCAACCAAGTCAGCCTGTTTACCCCCTAGTTTTCAGGGACACCGGACTTAAGCACTTACCAATATCAGCAGATACCCGGACTCAGCTCATGCTCTGAAAAAAAGGGGATATACCGGGTATTAACTGCTGAAATAACCTTCACAATAAATGGGCTCTAACGCATAAGCTTGTGTTAACCACTCTTGTACGCAGGGCCGGTTAAGGAGCCGCTCTACCCATTTGACAACTAAAGGATAACTTTCCCCCACCCCGTGATGGGCGGTTAACCTCAATACCGAAGGTACCAGGGCAATATCCGCTAACGAATACTCTCCCAGCAAATATGCTCCCCCTATAGATTCCAGATGCTGTTGCCAAATGCCATAAATCCATTCGGCGCTGCTGATTTCACCGGCGCTCAGTTGTTTTTTTTCTTTATAAAAGGCACTTTCAAATGACAAGCAGGGACATACCTTGCCTAAAGTAGAATGCTGCCAGGCCACCAGTGCGCGCGCCCGGGCCCTGAGTTTGATGTCCTGCGGCAATAAAGAACCGTCTCCGAGCTCATTGGCATATTCCATAATGGCGGAAGAATCAAAAATCACGGTTTCGTCATCCACCAATACCGGCACCGCCGCCGGCGGGGAAAAGCTGCCAATTTCCGCCAGGTTTTTCCAGCGCTGGGGGCGCCTGATATCTATCACCACTTCTTCAAAATCAATATTTTGCTCTCGCAGGGCAAGCCAGGCACGAAACGCCCAGCTGGAAGCATTGCGATTGCCACTGTAGAGTATTCTGCTCATTTCTGTTCCTTTTAATTACCTTAGCGGGTGCCACCAGGTTTACTTTTCTGCTGATTATCTTACCAACACAGGGTTAACCATGCGCTGCCAAACCATCAATCAAAAGTATGTTAAACTGCAATTTTTAGCCTTAAACGCATAATTTATTCACCATGGATAATTTTGATAAAAAAATCCTCGAATCTTTACAGCAAAACAATCGCCTCTCCAGTCTGGAGCTGGGAGAAAAAATAGGTCTGTCGGCTACCGCCTGCCAGCGCAGATTAAAGAAATTGCGCCAAAATGGCATGATCTGCAAAGAAATTGCGGTGTTAAATCCGGTAACATTTGATAATTACGTCACGGTTATCGTCGAAGTGGTGATGAAACAAGGAGGGATAGAGAGTATCGAAAGCTTCAAGCAACGCATGTTGGCGCATCAACATGTTCAGCAATGCTATTATCTCGCCGGCAATATTGATTTTATTGTCGTGATCACCGCCCCCAATATGGCAGCCTACGAGCTGTTAACCAAGCCCCTGTTTTTATGTGATAAAAACATACTAAAGTTCCATTCACATGTGGTAATGGACAATGTCAAAGCAGGTTTAAACATCCCTGTTTAAGTGAAATTATCAGCTGCCAGCTCCCGGTTTGATAAATAGTGTGCAGCCGCCAAAGTGAAGCCCGGGATAAGCCCTTTGGTGTTAATTATGCCTGTATGCCCTTTTGCTTTAAAATACGTCTGATATTGGGGATCCCGGTTTTAAATTTTTGTGCCAGTTCAGGTAACGTTTTCCCCTGGTCTTTTTCTTCACAGATACTGATATTTCGGTATTTGGTCAACAGGGATTTCGGCACCCAGATATCTCCGCAACCAAAATGATCCACCAGTTTCATGGCGGCAGTTAAACCAACGGCATTTATTATCGCCTTACTCGGCGCCCTGGCCGGTATATAAAGATAACTGGCACTAAAAGCCCGCTCCAGCGCTAATGTGGCATTAACACCAATCACATCAAGCAGCTCCTGTTCACATACACGGGTACTTTTCTTGCTGTTATTTTTTTGGGGATTATTTGCTGTCATGGTATTTCCTTATGTTACTACGGTTTTTAAATGGCAACAGCATTTGTTTAGGCAGATAAATTAACTCCTCTCTCCCGATCAAAAGAGAAATTCGCTAACAGTCAATAAATCTAAACCACCATTCAAGTCTACTAAACCAAAAATCGCATGTTTTATTGGCTTTAATAGAGAAAATGCTGTTTATAATTTGTTTTGTTTAGTTTAGAATGGCAGAAAGTTTAGCGAGATAAACTTACATTGTCCAGCACAAAAGTTTAGAAAACAAAACAAAGTTTAGAGTTGAAAACTATGAGCATAGCATCACGTATAAAAGCAAGAATGGATGAGAAAAAGTTACGCGCCGTGGACCTGGTGAAATTAACCGGAGTCTCCAAAGGCACGGTGAGCCAATGGTTAAACGATATCGCCAAACCCAGGGGAGAAAACCTGTTAAAGCTGGCAGATGCCCTGGCCTGCAAAGTTGACTGGTTATTGCTCGGCAAAGGCATTAAGGATGTCGATCTGGTGCCCAATGTTGAGCCCGGACCGGAAATTAAAGGGCATTACCCCCTGATCAGTTGGGTACAGGCCGGTGCCTGGTCGGCTATTTATGAAATAGATGTACTGGAGGCGGAAAGTTTTCCCTGCCCGGTTAAGTGCAGCAGCCAAACCTTTGTGCTCAGCGTTCAGGGGATCAGTATGGAGCCTGTCTTTCGCGAAGGGGATCTGATCTTTGTCGATCCCCTGGCAGAGTCCCACCACGGCTCCTATATCGTCGCCAGGTTAGAAGATCAAAATGAAGCCACCTTTAAGCAGCTGATTATCGAGCAAGGGAAAAAATATCTAAAACCGGCCAACCCCAACTGGCCGGAGCAAATTATTCCCATCACCAGCGACTGCTCTATCGTCGGTACCGTGGTCTTTGCCGGCAAAATATTTTAAAAGCCCCGGATAAAAGAGTAACAATAAAAAGCCGGTAACCCCTTTCGGGGTTACCGGCTTTTTCATACCTTAACGCCAAATAAGCAGTTATTTCGCTAATTCAATCATCACCGCGGTATACATTTTCAGGTTGAGTTTAAACTGCTCTTCGCTGATAAATTCATGCTCAGAGTGTCCGCTATAGACTTTTCCCGGCATTGACGGACCGAAGCTGACGGCATTGGGAAAAAGCTTAGAGTTAGTGGAACCTCCTATAGCAATAGGCTGCGGATTTTTCATCCCGGTATAATGGGAGAATACCGACAGCAAGGTGTTGGCATGCGGCGCATTTTTTTGCACAAAAGGCTCGCTTATACTGGTGCTGATATTTAACAGCGCCGCTTTATTTGTCTGTTGCCAGTTATCCAGTGCAGTCTTGATCTCATGCTCAAGTTGCCTGGTAGATTTTCCCTGCGGCCGGCGCAGGTTAATATTTAACGCTATGCCGTCACCTGCTTGCTTGAGTACCGTAGGCTGCACCGTCATCGGTCCCATAAAATCGTCCCGGTAGGCAATATTGCCAAATTTCTTCCCATATAAGCCGGTCCCCAGATAATCATTAACAAAATTCACCAAAGCACCGCTGGCATTATTGGGCCAGCGAATATCCGCCAATAACGCCGCCAAATGGGTAATGGCATTTACACCAAATTCGGGTTTTGAAGAATGCGCAGAGGTGCCCGAGGCCTTAATGGTTAATTGCTGGCCTTTTGCGGAGAAAGCAAACGCCAGTTTTTTATCATCGGCCGCTTTTGCTTTTAACCGTTTAACAAGTGCCGCATCGGCATTTTCTATTACGGCAGCAGCATCCTCGGGGATCTGGCTGCCAAAAAAACCACCGCTAAAGCGGCTTAAATAAGGCGAATGACCGGTAACTTTCTTATCGGGGAAGGTCATTTCAATGCTGCCATAACCTTTCTCCGCCGTCACAATCGGGTATTCAGAGTCCAGGGTGATATTCACGCCGGGCAATTCATGGCCCTTGATGAAGTCTTCCAGCGGCGCCCAGTCAGACTCCTCGGCCATATAAACATATAACTCAATGCGTTTACTCAGGGAAATACCGGCATCCTTAATGGCTTTCATGGCGTACAGGGCCGATGATATAGGCCCTTTATCGTCTTCCGTGCCCCGGCCTATGATATTACCCGGCTCAGAAGTCATATCCAGCTCAAACGGCGACTTCGCCCACTTTGTCGCATCTGCCGGTTGTACATCGCCGTGTGTCACTATACCAAAGCGTTCACGCCCCTTGCCTAAACCAATCACGACCACGGCGCCATGATCGGTATAGTCCAGCCCCAGGGCTCTTGCCTGACGCGCCAGTTCCGCTTTAAACGCCTTATGGGCCGGATTATCAAACACCGGGATGCCTTCGCGGGCAACGGTATTGAACTTGACCAGCTCTCCCAGGCTGTTCACCATATCATCGTAATAGGTCTCTACCGCATAGCGGGCAGTTTTATCGGCTAAAGCACTGACCGTATTTGCCTGTACATAAGGACTTAAACTTAAGGCACAGCCAAGCAACCAGGCGCCGGTGGAAAACCGTCTTATTTTTTTATTTAATAGATTTAATTTTTTCAACGAACCTTCTCCAAAACATTGCTTCACCCCAAGTGGTGATTTTCCTGCCCGGTACAGTATGCACCTTGCCCGGGCAATATTTTTTGCTTTTTGACTATTTATACAAACCGACACAACATAAGCCTAACTTATCAGCAACTTTAGCAAGCCAGCGCTGGTAATCATGATTTGTTCCCCTGGTATTATCAGGACAAAGCTTATTACCCTCTATAGGGCATGAGCAGTTATTACTTGATTTATTCACTTTCATCCGGGTATCCTCATTGTGAAAACATGGCCAGTCTACAAAAGGCCGGTTCGATAAACCAACAATAGTTCCAAACAGGTAATATAAGTACAGCTTATGGATAAAAGATTAAAGCACTTAAGTCTCTTACGCGGTTTTGAAAGCGCCGCCCGCCATAACAGCTACAGTAAGGCCGCAGAGGAGCTCTTTATTTCCCAGGCGGCCATCAGCCAGCAAATGCGTCAGTTGGAGCAGGCACTTGGCGTCAAGTTATTTATGCGTCATAAGCGAGCAATGGAATTAACCCCTGGCGGTGAAACCCTTTATCAGGCCAGCCACGAAGCCTTTGCCACCCTGATCCAGGCATTAAACAGCATACAGGGTGAAGCCCTCGCGGGCAGCCTGACCATCACCTCGACCCAGTCTTTTGCCTCTCTGTGGCTCATGCCCAGACTGTACCGCTTTTCCGTCAAGCACCCCGAAGTGAGTATTAAAATCGCCGGTTCCAATCATATCGAAGACCTGCGGCACAGCCATATCGACCTGGCAATACGTTTTGGCGCCGGGGCCAGGCAACAGACCCAGGCCGGTCTTCATTGCGAAGCCTTCGGGCAGGAAGAGGTCTACCCGGTTTGTACCCCTTCCCTGGCCGCTGAAATGCACCTGGAAAAACCCCAGGATATTTTAAAGTGCTGGCTGGTTAATTTACGCAATGCCCGCCTCAACGACTGGCAAATCTGGTTCGATGAAGCCGGTATTGAAAACTACCAGCAACACAGTATGTGGACGGAAGTCACTTCTACCGACCTGGCCTTAAGTGCAGTACTCAGCGGCCATGGTATTACCTTATCCAGCAAATCCCTTTTTAGCCAGTATGTCAAAACAGGACAATTGGTTATACCTTTTGACATCAAACACCCGAACACAGTCCCCAGATACCTGGTTTATGATGAAAATTCCGCGAAGAAGCAACGCCTGGCCGTTTTTATCAACTGGCTTAAGGAAGAAATGAGCGCTTATGAAAGCGGCGCATAACCAGGGCTTAGCATCGCCCGATACCGCTCTGTATTACGGCAATGGCCTCAAGAAATAGTGAATTTTCGTCAAAAAGCAATATTTATTGGCAGAAATTGTGAATTTTATCACTAAAAGCCAACATTTAGCGCTTTTGCCAGAGCAAGCGCCCTGATAGAATAGGGCCAATTTTTTACAGCCACGCTTTTTACGGAACACTTTCTCAATGCGTACCAGTCAATATTTACTCGCTACTTTAAAAGAAACCCCGGCTAATGCCGAGGTGATCAGTCATCAATTAATGTTACGTGCCGGATTAGTACGCAACCTGGCCTCGGGTTTATATACCTGGTTGCCGACAGGCCTGAAAGTACTGAGAAAAGTGGAAAAAATCGTCCGTGAAGAAATGGAGCGCGCCGGCGCCATCGAAGCCCTGATGCCGGTAGTACAACCTGCTGATTTATGGGAAGAGTCCGGTCGCTGGGACGAATACGGCCCGGAACTGCTGCGCATCAATGACCGCCACCAGCGCCCTTTTGTCTTGGGACCAACCCACGAAGAAGTGATCACTAAACTGGTCAGCAATGAGATCAGCAGCTATAAGCAGCTGCCGCTTAATATCTTCCAGGTGCAAACCAAATTCCGCGATGAAATACGCCCGCGTTTCGGGGTTATGCGCGGCCGTGAATTTTTAATGAAAGACGCCTACTCTTTCCATTTAGAGCAGGAATGCCTGGAGCAAACCTATCAGAAAATGTTTGATGCCTATTGCCGCATCTTTGAACGTTTAGGCCTGGACTACCGTCCTGTGATCGCCGACACCGGCTCTATTGGTGGTGATGCTTCCCATGAATTCCATGTCTTGGCCGAGTCCGGTGAAGACGATATTGCCTTTAGCGACAACAGCGACTTTGCCGCCAATATCGAAAAAGCAGAAGCCCTTGCGCCGGCAGGACCAAGAGGGGAAGCCACACAAGCACTAGCCAAAGTGGCCACCCCCGGGGTCAAATCCATCGAAGAAGTGGCAGCCTTTTTAAAGGTTGACGCGAAAACGACGGTAAAAACCCTGATGGTGCTGGCACCGGAAGATGAAAACGGTCAGCAGGCGGTTGTGGCCCTGGTACTTAGGGGCGATCACCAGTTAAATGAAATCAAAGCGGAAAAACTTGACCAGGTCGCGGCACCGCTGACTTTTGCCAGCGAAGAGCAAATCCAGGCGGCAATCAACTGCGCCACTGGCTCTATCGGCCCGGTAAACCTGCCTTTAGCAGTCATTATTGATCGCAGCGCAGCGCACCTGAGCGATTTTGTCTGTGGCGCCAACGAAGACGGTTACCATTTTACCGGGGCAAACTGGGATCGTGACGCCAAAAATTATAACGTTGAAGATATCCGCAACGTGGTCGAAGGCGATCCGAGCCCATGCGGCCAGGGTAATATCATCATCAAACGCGGTATTGAAGTCGGTCATATCTTCCAGTTAGGAAAAAAATATGCCGATGCCATGAACTGCGGCGTATTGACGGAATCAGGCAAACACCAGACCCTGACCATGGGCTGTTACGGTATCGGTGTATCACGCATCGTGGCGGCGGCAATCGAGCAAAACCATGATAAATACGGCATCAAGTGGCCTGCAGCCATTGCCCCTTTCCAGGCGGCAATCGTACCGATGAATATGGCTAAATCTGCCCGGGTAAAGGAAACCGCAGAAGCCTTATACCAGCAATTGCAGCAGGCGGGCATTGAGGTGCTATTTGACGACCGCAAAGAACGTCCGGGTGTGATGTTTGCCGATCATGAATTAATCGGCACGCCGTTATTGTTAGTTATCGGTGAACGTAATCTGGATAACCAGCAAATCGAAGTGAAAAACCGTATCACGGGCGAGAAATCCCTGCTCGCCATTAATGAGGTTTTATCATTATTTAACCCGCAATAAAGGTTAACAAACACCGGGGCCCTGCCCCGGCCACCAGGCACCGGAGATGACCGGCGCCTGCCACCCATAAATTTAAGCAATTGAATGCGCCCCATGAATAACAGCTTTATTAATCTGATAAAAATAACCCTGCTTTTTCTTACCTGTCACGCTTATGGATATGCAGAGCAAAATATTCTGGACTTTGTCAAGGACTACCAATATCAAGAGATTAAAGAGCAGCCACAGGCAAGTATCAATGACATAGCGCAGCAGCTCCTTGACAAACGCCTGACACCGAACGAAAAATATCTCGCCCTACATAATTTAGCTTATGCCTATTACAAAGCCAATAATAAGGCACAGGCACTGGATACCATTTCTGCCGCGATTAATTTGCCATCTTCTCTTGAAGGTTATCACCAGGCAAAAAGCCTGCTGCTGAGGGCGAAAATATACGGTATTTTATTTCGCGATACCGATACTGCCCTGCTTGACCTGCATCAGGCCAGTGACATCATCACCTCCAGCCGACATCCCAAGAGCATTGAGTTGCATTTTAATATTCTTACCGCCCTGGCCCAGGCCTATAACCAGAAGAGTAACCTGCCACAGGCAGAAAACTATGTCGATCAGGCAATAGTACTGGCAACGACCCTGGAAGATAAAAATGAACTTATTCATGCCTTAATTATTTCCGGGCGGATATATTTCCAGCAGGATAAATTACAAAAAGCCTACAAGCAGTATATGGCGGCCCTGGAGCTCACCGATGACAATACCGATATTGAGCGGGTTGCTTCTATCGAATTGCGCCTTGCCATGATCTTCAATGAACAGGAGATTTACAGCGACAGCCTCAAACATGCGAAAAAGTCGGTTGAACTTTATCATCAAACCAGCCGCTATAGGATGCAGGTAAAATCGTTGCGGGTACTCGGCAGTATTTACCTTAACCTCGGCAAAGATGTCGATATGGCGCTACTGCACCTGCTTAATGCCTTAAGTATTGCCAAAAAAACCAATGATCCCTACAGCATAGGCCATATCCAATATTTGATCGGTACCGCTTATTTTGCCGCCACCGACTATGATAACGCCATCAAGTACCTCAAAGCGGCTGAAGTTATCCTGGAATCTGCCCAGAGTAATTTTTACCTTGGCCTTAGCCATATCAGCTTTTCACAAATCGAATTGGCACAAAACCAGCCACAACTGGCCATTGCCCGCATCGAAACCATGCTCAATGACAGCCGCTTTACGCCTTATCCGGCCCTGATCAATGAAGCCAGAAAACACCTAGTCACCATCCTGGTCAGCTTACAGGAGTTTGAACAGGCTTTCGAGCACCAACAAATTTTACTGACGGCTCAGCAAAACAAAACAGAAGAAACCAATAAAAGCGCCCTAGCCTCTCTCAATTCTGTGATTGAAGTTAAATCGCTTAAAGAAAAAGTCGCTGACTTAACAGCAAAAGAGCAAAAAAGTGATAAAACCATTCTCAAACTGCAAAACTGGCAATACGCCCTGGCAAGCTTTTTAGCTTTATGCCTGAGCGTACTTTGTTGCCTGGTATACAAGTATCGAAACATTAAAAAACGTTTTAAGCAGGTCAATAAACACAAAGACATCTCCTGGCGCTATTTTTCGCAACTGATCAAGTATAATGCCAGCGAACAGCTCAAAGCACAAAACACCAACGGCGGATTATTAATCGCTTTCCCCAAACTTAATGAGCTGATGAAACAAGCAGAAAACCGCTATTTTACCGGCCAAAACATCCAGCACTGGCAACAGCAACTGCTGACCACCTTCACCCCGGAGGAGTCGATTTCCCACCAGCAAAACCTTTGGATGATCTGTGCTTCCAGGCCCAGGCACGATCTTGATCTGATCAATCAGCGGCAAAACCCGGATGATGATGCCGGCTTCCAGCTGGTATGGTTGCCCTTTAGCGATCTGCCACAAAAAATATCTGATAATTTACTGGTTTTTATTGAGGAGTTGGTACATAAAGCCAATGCCGAGTTGCCATGGCAACAGGGGGTTAGCTGGGGAGAAATCAAGCTACAAACCAATGCCTTGTCAATGATATTTACCAGCCAGGCAAAAGAGAAACTCTACTGGCGCATACACGATGCCCATAAACGCGGTTTAGTAAGCTTTAGCAGTTAATACTGCAATTTAGTGAACCCGATAAACGGCGATCAGCGCGAGCAAAGATTCGATACGCTGAAGCATTTGTCGATAGTCGGCAGAATTGACATCCCGGTAGCGCCTCTTAAAGAGCGGGCTGTGCAAATCTTCGGGTAAGCCCAGCGGAAAAGGCATAATATCTAAATCATCCAGGGGCCCGGCCAGCAAGCTCTGGACTTTGCTTGCCGACACCTCCGATAGGGTGGCAAGCATAGCCAGCCGGGTGCCGGCTTTATCCGCCAGTAAATCGACAAAGCTAAAACCACTGCCTGAGCCGGCATCAAGCAACTCTTTAACTTCCCCAATGGCATTGCTGGTGTAACTGTTAATCAATAATTGCAGTGCCATTGAATAAACAAAATGTTTTTGTAAATCAACACGGTTATGCAGCAGCAAGCTGGCTCTTAGCTGTCCCCGCTTTAAAAACTGTGTCGCCGACAGTGCCAGTTCGCGCTCAAATAAAGTACTGAATTTATCTGGTCCCAAATATAATACTAAGGCCAGTATCGCGGCTCGGTTTTCAGCGACACTTCCCTTTGACTCTGGCTTTTTGCTGTTTTCTTTCGCCAGGGTAAACATATGCCCGACAAACCGGCTCAGTCGCCGTTGCCTTAAATGCTTTTCCACATAGGAAAGTAGCGCCGCATGGTATTGCCGGATCAGAGCAAAATTAACATCGGTCATCAGGTGCAATTTAACGCGCACCAGCTCCGTCTGTGCCAATTGCTGCCAACGGGGAAAATTGCCCGCCAGGGAATAATATAAATAAAACCGGTTACGACTTACCTTTACTTCGCCAACCCGGGCAAACAAATCTGCGACGACATTATCACCGAGCATTTCATTTATCCGCCACTGCACTATGTTAAGCAACCAGCTTGCAGGGAAAGTGAATGCTCCCAGGCTTGCCGATGTCAGCTTGAGCCCTTTTTCCGATGGCTGTAGCCCGATGTCGAAATTAAGATATTTCAAGGGACCGGGAAAAGGCAGTTCAAGGGTCGCCGCCACAGATAAAGCGGTTTCAGATAAGGAAAAGTCAGTGAATAGCTGAGGGTATAGCCGGTGCAGTAAAGCACTGATCCCGGGAAGCTCCTCACGGCTAACAGAAAAAAACGCTAACTTTTTTTCTCCCTTCACTTGCTGATAACTGCGTAGCAGTAATTGCCGGGTTTTGACGGCCTGCTGACTGTCAATCACATTCACTTGCGCAACTTTCGGGGTCGATTGCAGCAAAAGCAACAAGCCTGTTATGCTCAGGCAAGATAATAAAAGCAGCATCGCCGCGATAAATTTTATTGCCGGTTTCAAGCGAAAAATAATGATGTCCTCCTTGATTAACTATATACCAAAGGCATTGAACTTTGCTGTTAATCTCCTATGGCCAGAAAATATTGCCTTAGACACAAGGGGTTTGCTGCCTTGCCTTAACAGCAAAATATCAGCTATTGCCACATTGCTCTGTCCGAAATATTTTCCCTTATAGACGAATAGCCGGCTGCCATGATACAACTGGGAACCTTATCAACCTATTAGCCATAAAGAAGTCAATATGCAAAGTACCTTTCTCGCCTGGATGTTTCGTATGCCGCTGATCAAACGCTGGTCTTTAATGTTTTGTGTCAAGCCGGAAAATATCGCCGAGCACTCCCATCAGGTGGCGATCGTCGCCCATTTACTGGCGGTGATCAAAAACAAAAAATTTGACGGTCAGGTCAATGCCGACAGGGTCGCCACCTGTGCCTTATATCATGAAGCCAGCGAAACCCGTTACGGTGATATCGTCAACCCTACCAAATATGCCAATGCCGAAATTGCCCGGGAATTTAAAAAAATAGAGTACCTGGCGGAGCAGGAATGTCTGGCATCCCTGCCACAGGAGTTTCAGGATCTCTTTGACGATATTATAGTGCAGGATAATGTCAATGAAGAATACAAAGCCATTGTCAAAGCTGCAGATATTCTGGTGGCTTATATCAAAGCGCTGGATGAAATCAACCACCACAACCCCGAGTTTGAGCACGTTAAACAGCGCCTGGGGACAAAACTTGCACAATTACAACAAGAAATGCCAGAAGTACAGTATTTTACCGAAACTTTCCTGCAAGCCTGTACCGCCAGCGTCGACAAATTATCCCGCTCCTGAGCTCCCGACAAGCTTTTACAGGTCTGCCCCGCTTGTTTCGCGCTATAAGGCTGTTTTGCCATGATAAAATTGCAGATTAGGCTATGCTTACAACAGCATGCTGGTTTTCCTTTTTATTGAACACCTTAGTGTGATTTAATCGCACTCGGGTTTATGGATAAAAATACGACATGAAAGTCTATACTGCACGACAGCCGATTTTAAATCGTAAACAAAATGTAGTGGCGTATGAATTACTGTTTCGCGATGGCGCCGAAAACTTTTTTCCCGATGTCGACCCCCATGAAGCAACATCAAAACTCATCATGCGCACCCACCTCAATGACGGTTTAATGCCGATAACCAACGGCAAACCCGCGTTGATCAACTTTTGTCAGGAATCCCTGCTTAAAGAGCTGCCGCTGTTATTACCAAAAAAGCAGGTGATGGTAGAAATCCTGGAAACAGTGGAACCTACAGATGATGTCTATCAGATGTGCCGTCAGCTTTTCCATCAGGGATATCACCTGGCATTGGATGACTTTATTTATAAACCCGAATGGTCACGCTTTTTCAACCTGATCAAAATGGTAAAATTTGATCTGTTACAAACCCCGCTACCTAAGGTCGCCCCTCTAGTCCAGGCGCTGAAAAAGCGTAAAAATATAAAATTACTGGCGGAAAAGGTAGAAAATCAGGAAGAATTTGATCAGGCCAAAGAAATGGGCATATCATTTTTCCAGGGCTACTTCTTCTGTAAGCCTGAAATGCGGGAGAAGCGTGATGTTGAAGGCAATCAACTGATTTTACTTCAACTTTACCAGGAAGCATTAAAAACCCCTTTAAATGTCAATGCCCTTTCCCATTATTTTGAACACGATGTCGGCTTATCCTATAAGTTATTGCGTTTTATCAACTCAGGTTTTATTCCCATTACCCAGGAAATTAACTCCATTAAACAAGCACTGGTTTACCTGGGAGATGAAAAAACCCGCAAGTTTATAGCCCTGCTAACCACGGCAATGCTGGCTGAAAATAAACCCAAAGAGCTGATCCGCATGGCGATTATCCGCGCCAAATTTTGCGAAATATCGGCACAAGAAGCCTTCCCGGCCATGTCCGAACCGGCTTTTCTGGTGGGATTATTTTCATTATTAGATGCGATACTGGACCAACCTATGGAGTATATCCTCAATACCTTATCAATCAGCGAAGATATAGCCCTGGCGTTAAAAGAAAGCAGCGATAGCCCTTTAGGAACTTTGATCAATATGGTGCGCCTGTTTGAGGACGGAAAATGGTATCAAACGGAAAATGAAGCAAGAAAAATAAACCTGAATTACCAACAAATTTCCGAGTATTTTAAAAAGGCTGTGATTTGGTCAAACGCTTACGAAGAATTATAAAGAAGCTCAGAGCCATCAAAACCCTATACGGCCTCTTCCCTGCGGCATCTCTCATGTCCCGCTTCAACCAGGCATTGATGAGAACTGATACTGAAAATGCACCCCTTGCTCACAGGGAATAAAGGCACATTCGCCGCCAAGCTCTTCAACAATCAGCCGGCGGCAAATCGATAATCCCAGGCCCATATCTGTTTGCTCACCGATAAAACGCTCAACCGGTTGCAGTATTTCTGCTTGCTTACCTTGTATCATACCAACACCGTTATCAAAGTAATCGACAATATAAATCCCCGCCTGCTTCTCTATGGTAATGGTAATGTTATGCTCTCCCCCGGCAATAAAGCCATGTTCAATACTGTTTCTGACCAGGTTCATCAACACCTGGGCATGACACCCGGGTAAGGTAGTAAGCATATCATCCCCGCAGCCGGTAAAAGCAATATTGGCTTTTTTACGCTTAAGCAAAGGGATCAGGGTTGAAATAACTCTTTGATAATATTCATTCAGCGAAATAGTTTCCGGTTCGATATTCACCTGTTCGGTGGCGGTTTTTTTAAAGTTTTCCAGGATCTGTCTCGCCCGCTCCAGGTTTTTAGCAATCATGGGCAAGCTCGCCGATTGCTGCTCAATAAAATATTTCATGGCTTTAATGGTCAGGCCTTTCCCATTGACTTTAGCGGTGAAATCCTTAAATACCTCGGCTAAATGACTTTCCGCTGTAATAGCCACTCCTATCGGACCGTTGATTTCATGGGCAATCCCGGAAATTAAGTCCCCCAGAGCCGATAATTTATTCATTTCAAGCCTGTGAGCATGGGCTTTTTGTAATTGATTTAAGGCAGATTCAAGCTCAGCCGAACGCAGACGAATTTTATCATCAAGGGCATCATTTACTTCCACCAAAGATTTATTCAACTCCAAAAGTTGTGCTTCCCGATCAAGCGCATCAAACTCGGCGCAAATACGTCCGGAGAAAATTTTAAATAACGACAAAGTTTTTTTTTGCTCAGTTATCGGCTTGAAATAAATAGCGACCACTATGGCAACAACCCGTCCATCCGCCAGGGTTAACGGCATGCCAAGATAACCGACGGCTTTTATCCGGATGAGAAAATCATCTTGGGGAAATTGCAGACAGACATCCTGAGGATAAACACACAGGGTATTTTCTTCCACCTGCTCACAAGGGCTATGGATTAAAGAATAACTGATATTGTCAACTAACTTACCCTGGTCAACAAAAGCTACAGTCGTTGCTCTTGCTTGCTTGTGATCGATACGGGCAATAAAGGTGAGATCTGAAGCGATGACCTTATCAAGCTGTAAAGTCAGCTCGGCAAAAAAATCCACTCCCCGGCTATCCGAGACGCTTTTGATAATATCCGCTAATAATGTTTCCATTATTATCTGTCAGCCATCTGGAAATTGCTGCCGGATAGCAATAAAATCATCAAAATTGGCAAGCATCAAGTCAACCAGGGCAGGTTCAAATTTTTTCCCTTTTTGCTGCTCAAGAAATTCCTTAATTTCCCCGTCTTGCCAGGGTTCTTTATAACTGCGCTTAGAACCAAGGGCATCAAAAACATCGGCAATCGCCATAATCCGCGCTTCAAGCGGGATCTGTTCACCGGCTAAGCCTTCGGGATAACCGGTACCATCCCAGTTCTCATGATGATAATGGGCAAGCCTTGCCCCCAGTTTAGAAACATTTGCCTTGGATTTCCCCAGCAAATCTCCCCCGACAGGGGCGTGTGTCTGCATAATTTTCCACTCTTCATCGTCGAGCTTACCCGGTTTATGCAAAATGGATTCAGGAATGGCAATTTTTCCCAGGTCATGTAATGGGGCCGCCAGGCGAATAGCCTCAATAAACTCTTGTTTAAGTCCGAGCTTTTCTGCAATTTTTTCACAAATCAGCGCGACCCTTCTGACATGGGCCCCGGTTTCTTTACTCCTGGCTTCAACGGCTTCCCCGACAATATAGAGTAACTCTTTCTGGGTTCTTTCTATCTCATGCTGGCGGCTGATACTTTCAAGGATCAGGGCAATGTTGGTGGCAAACAACTCTGCCAGGCTGGCTTTAAAGTGCTCAGCATCATCTTCAAACTCAATATAAAGCACGGAGGCGGCATTACTGGAGGTTTCATAATAGCCGACAAAGCAAGACTCGGTATTAAGGTGTTCTTTCTGTACAAAGGTTTGCTGGATCCGGCTTTTGACTTGTTCATCAATATCCGACGATTCCAGGCTGTCAGACTCACACACGTATTTCCCGGTACAGGCAATGATTAAATTAGAACTGTGCTGATCGAAGTCGGTCTGGGTACGCACGATATACAAGGCCGAACTTTCCACTTCCATCAGAGTCAGCAAATGGTTGAGGGCTGCAGAGCCAAAAAGTCGTAGCTGGTTAATTTTCAATAAATCATAAGTGGCTTCAATCAGGTGTTTAAAGGCATCGAGGCTGCGCTGAATGGTCATGATATCCCGGTATGCCCGGATGCTGGCATAAACGGTTGTGATCATCTTGCCTGAGGTAAAATCCGTTTTTTCTTTATAGTCATTAATATCAAATTCTTTAATAACCTTGGCTTCCGGGGCGGTGCCCGCCTGCCCGGTCCTGAGGATCAAACGTATCGCCTGATTCTTTAAATCATGACGGATCCACTCCACCAGCTCTAAACCGGCATGTTCGGTTTCCATCACCACATCAACAAAAGCCATACAAAAGCTGCTGTCAACTTCCAGTAATTTTTTGGCTTCAATTGACGAATAAACGGAAACGATTTCAAGCTGTCGGTGTTCAATTTCGGTATCTGATAACACTAATTTAGTGACCTGATGAACTGACTCATCATCATCAACCACTAAAATTCGCCATACCCGGCTATTACTCCTGACGGTTTTTTCTACGCCCGATTCAGGTTCATCTTTAAAAACAAACTTCGACATTACAGGCACAAGTATATTGCTTTCATCTTATATCAGTGTAATGCAAGGCAGGCTTTTTGCGTAATATCAGATAAAAAATTTAATAATATGAAGAGATTAAATCAAACTAAACAAGAGATTAAGCACAAAAAAAGTCAATGATTAACGCCTGTCTTATATTCTTTTTCCCAAAAACATTCCCCCTAAGCAAACTTTTGAAATATGGTTATTTCTCAAGTCAAGGGTCCTTCCGGCATTTCACTGACACTAATTTCGCTAAATTTGTATTTATTGATTGACAGCAGCGGCCAAACCCCTTAAATATAGTGCACAGATAAATTTTGTTTTTCGTATTAAGAATTTTTTAAATAGCAATGATGTTAAAAACTACACTCAACCTGGTCCTCTTTGTCGTCGTGATTGTCAAATCACCGCGGGGTCGTGGTTGTCTGTAGAAAAACAAAAAAGACACAAACACACCAACCCCCGCTCTGCATAAGACCGGGGGTTTTTTATTACATTTTTACGGTAAAGCACAACAAATAAGGGCAATAACATGACAACTGAGTTATATACCGGTGCCGAAATGGTAGTAAAAGCGCTATCGGCATTAAAGGTGAAATACATATTTGGCTATCCCGGTGGCTCAATACTGGATATCTATGATGCGATTTACCAGCAACAAGATGTTGAGCATATTTTAGTGCGTCATGAACAGGCCGCCACCCATATGGCGGACGGTTATACCCGGGCAACCGGCGAAGTCGGCGTGGTATTGGCGACCTCGGGACCGGGGGCTACCAACTGTGTTACCGGTATTGCCACCGCCTATATGGACTCGATTCCCATGGTAATATTAGCCGGCCAGGTTGCCAGCAGTTTAATTGGCGATGATGCCTTCCAGGAAACCGATATCGTCGGCTGCTCCCGCCCGATAGTCAAACACAGTTTTAACTGCCGCAATATGGAAGAAATTCCTAATATTATTGCCAAGGCCTTTTATATAGCCAAGTCAGGCCGACCCGGTCCGGTCGTGGTAGAACTGCCTAAAGATATGCTGATCCCGCAAAACAAGGCGCCGTTTCATATCGATACCCAGGTAAAAATGCGCTCTTATAATCCGACGGAAAAAGGCCACCCCAAGCAAATTAAAAAAGCCGTCAATACCCTGATCAATGCCAAACAATTAGTGATCTATTCCGGCGGCGGCATTGTCCTGGCCGATGCCTCAGAATTGCTAACCACCTTAGTCGAAACCTTAGATGCCCCGGTCACCAATACCTTAATGGGCCTTGGCGGCATATCCGGCACCCATAAAAACTTTATCGGCATGCTCGGCATGCACGGCTCTTTGGAAGCCAATAAAGCCATGGCCAATGCCGACGTGATTTTAGCCTTAGGCGCCAGGTTTGACGACAGGGTCACCAATAACGTGAATAAATTCTGTCCCGACGCCACCATTATCCATGTCGATGTCGACCCGACCTCGATATCAAAAACCATTAATGCCCATGTGCCTGTGGTTGGCCTGGTGGATGTTGTTATTAAACAATTGCTCGATGAACTTAACACGATAGGTTTTACCCCGGATGAAGCCGTCACAGCCCCCTGGTGGCAGCAAATCAACCAGTGGCGCAGCGTAAAAAGCGTCAGTTATGAGCAAAACGGCGATAAGATCAAACCCCAGCGCGTGGTTGAAGCCATGTACAAGATCACCAAAGGGCAAGCCTATGTTTGCTCCGATGTCGGCCAGCACCAAATGTTTGCCGCGCAATATTATCCCTTTGACAAACCCAGGCGCTGGATCAATTCTGGCGGACTCGGCACTATGGGCTTTGGCCTGCCGGCAGCCATGGGGGCCAAACTGGCTTTTCCCGACAGTGATGTCATCTGTATTACCGGTGACGGCTCTATCCAGATGAATATCCAGGAATTATCCACCTGTTTGCAATATAACCTGCCCGTGGTCATTGTCTCGCTCAATAACCGCTCGCTGGGTATGGTACGCCAGTGGCAGGACATGATTTATGGCGGCCGCCACTCTTCCTCTTATATGGAATCACTGCCTGATTTTGTCAAACTGGCGGAGGCTTATGGCCATGTCGGTATTCAAATTAACCATCTAGATGAACTGGACAGCAAGCTGGAACAGGCCTTTGCCGTTAAAAACCGTTTAGTCTTTGTCGACATCCTGGTGGATGAAAAAGAACATGTTTACCCGATGCAAATTCGCCACGGTGCGGTAGACGAAATGTGGATCAAAAAAGGAGAGAAATCCTGATGCGTCGTATATTAGCCATATTATTAGAAAACGAACCCGGTTCCCTGTCGCGCATAGTCGGCTTATTCTCGCAGCGGGCATTTAATATCGAAAGTTTAACGGTTGCGCCAACGGACGAGCCAAGCTTATCCCGTATTACCATAGCCACCACAGGCGATGACAAGGTGCTGGAGCAAATTGTCAAACAGGTGAATAAGCTGGTGGATGTGATCAAGATCACAGACCTGACCGAAAGGCCCCATGTCGAACGGGAGTTGTTGCTGATTAAAGTGTTGGCCATGACGGATAAGTCGCGCACCGAAGTCAAACGGGTCACGGATATTTTCCGAGGCGCCATTATCGATATCGGCAAGCAGGTTTATACGGTACAGCTCACCGGCGACAGCGATAAACTTAACGCCTTTATTAAAACCCTGGGCAATGAAACCGAAATCATCGAAGTGGTACGCTCCGGCTGTGTCGGCATCGCCCGCGGAGAAAAAGCACTGCGGGTATAACGCCAGCCCTGTTCGGGATTGTTGCAGACAAGGACATTAAACTGCAATAATCCCGCCTTAACCACTCCTGCCAGAGCGATGATAACCTTGTCTCCTGAATTTGAATTTTGCCGGGCGCATAAGTCCGATAAAAAAGCCATCAAGCGTTTTTACCGCCGGCACAGCTATAGCGCCAGTTTTATGGGCCTGGACAGCTGTTACCTGGTAAAAGAGCAACAAGAGATTATCGCCTGTGTTTTACAGTCCCAACTGCTTGTTGAAAATAACCAGAGCTTATTACATGCCCTGGTCGTTGACCCCGCCTACCGCCGACAATCAATAGCCACCAGCTTACTGGACTATTGCTGCGCTTTTCACCCGCTCACGGTTTGCTTTGCCGTGCCACAGCTGGCTCCCCTGTATTTATCGAATAACTTTCAATTGGCAGAGCCGGAGCAGCTCTCCCCTTTGTTGGCCAAACGCTATTTGCAATATATTAAAACAAAACCTGAACTTGCCATCTTTATCCGCGATATTAAAAAGAATCAGCAGTCACGCCAAAACAAACTGAACAAATAATAGACAGCAAGTTGAAAATCCATTAACGTATTTCAAGACAGGAAACGAGGTTGCCAAGTCCAAAAGAGCAGTAAAACAGGACGAACTTGCATACTAAATTCCCAGATAAATGCTTTAGTCAACCGCTATTATGATCCGGAAGTTCAAGCAGTAGGAGGAAATCAGCAAAGTTATAATTTAAGGACAAGTTATGCTTAATATATCAAATAGTTATAAAAAACTCCCCGCGCCGGTTAAAGACATACTCAAATATGGCTATAGCCGTCTGCCGCTACGTTTACGCTTAGGCAAAAAATTTTACCGCGAGCTGAAATTTCTTCAGCAATCCCAGTGGTGGAGCCGTGAAGAGATGCAGGCTTACCAAAACCTCGAATTAACCAAACTTATTACTCATGCGGTAAAAAACGTCCCTTATTACCGGGATCTGTTCCGCCGGCTGAAATTAACCCCAGACGATATCCAGTGCGTCGATGATTTGCAAAAACTCCCGATACTCACCAAAGACATTATCCGTGAAAATGTTGACCGCCTCAGGGCCGACGGATACACGGATGATCAGGTGATCACCTGCTCCACCAGCGGCTCCACCGGGAAACCACTGAAATTTTACTATGATAAAGACAAAGACTACTTAAATTTTGACCCTTATATCTGGCGTTTTTTTAACTGGGGCGGTCATAAAATAGGTAAACTAGGCGCAAAACTGGCCGACTGGACCTTACCCGGTGAAGCAGTACATGCCTATAACCCGGTAAGGGACCTGCTGATCTTATCTGCCTACCATTTACAAGAAGATAAAGCCGAGGATTATGCCCTGGCATTGGCTCAATACCAGGTCGAGTATATCGACACCTACCCCAGTGCCCTGGTATTGCTGACTAAGTTTTTAAAAGCAAAAAATTTCGCTCCCCCCTGCCAGTTTAAAGCCGTGTTTTCCCATTCCGAAATGCTGCATAACTGGCAACGGCAGCTCATAGAAGAATACTGGGGCTGTAAATGTTATGACTGGTACGGCATGGAAGAAAGGGCGATTTTAGGTATAGAGTGCGAACAGCACCAGGGTTTGCATTTATGCTCAGATTTTGCCATTACCGAGTTTGTCCCCCACAAGGAAACTAAAGGGGATAAAATCATTGCCACCAGTTTAACCAACTATGCTATGCCTTTTATCCGTTACGATACCGGTGATGTTGGCGTGCTTAAAAACCAGGCTTGTAGCTGCAACCGCCCTTTTCCCTTATTTGAATTGCATGGCGGCAGAAGAAAGAATTTTGCCGTGGGTAAGGACGGGGCCAATATTCCCATCGCCAATATCGATATTCCCAATGCCACCGACAACGTTATTCAATTCCAGTTCGTGCAAAAAAATAAAGGCGAGCTGGATCTGCATATCATCCGCAAAAATGACTTTGATGATCGCGATATCAAGAAAATAAATGACAAACTCTGCGAAAAGTTTGGCCAAAACATGGATATCAATATCGAATTTACCAGCCAGATCCAAAAAACCGGCAATGGTAAAACCGCCTTGTTTGTGCAGAAACTCAAGCCGGAAAGCAATGTTGAGATAGCCTGATCAGCCAAAACAGGAAACTCAGTTATTATAAGGCTTACATGCAGGAAAAGCTTGCCCTGAAGCGCTAAAAAAAGCTCTGCTTCGGGCAACCTTTTGATATCGCTCCTCAAGCTAAAACCATATCAACTTACGTCATCTTTCGTATTTATTTCATCAAGTCACTTGAAATTACGTAACCCTTCGTACATAGTGGTCTTACCAATAATAAGAAAAGGACCACAATTATGGCCAGAAAACGCGTTACACACGAAAATGAGCAAGGTGATGTCGATATGACGCCGATGTTAGATATTGTTTTCATCTTGTTGATCTTTTTTATCGTCACCACCTCTTTTGTCAAAGAAGAAGGCATCTTGGTCAACCGGCCAGATGCCAATAAAACAACCAGCAACAATGGTCCGGTGATCATGATCAATATCGATGAAACCGGCAATGTCAGGTTCAACAATAAGTTGGTGGATATCGAACGTATCCCGGCGCGGATCGAAAACTTCCTTGCCAAACATGAAACCAACAGCGCCGTCGTGCTGCCCCACTTTAATACCAGTTACGATAAAGTGGTGCAGGTGCTGGATCAAATCAAACTGTTTGATCACTTAACCATCTCTATCGCCAAGTAGGCTGCAGCGATGCTCTGTTAATCGCTTAGACTTGTGCCGCCTGTTCACTTCCAGGAGCTCACGGCATACCGTACATCCTGTACAATCGCCGCTCTTACTCTTCCATGAGCTCTCGGCATACCGTACATCCTGTACAATCGCCGCTCATGCTCTTCCGTGAGCCCGCGGCATACCGTACATCCTGTACAATCGCCGCTCATGCTCTTCCGTGAGCCCGCGGCATACCGTACATCCTGTACATAAAAGCCCCTGCTTATCACGGATAAGCAGGGGCTTTTTAAATATTAACAGTGAAAAAGCAAACTATATTGCCTGAAAAAATTTTCTTTATGCTTGTTGTTCGCTTAAATAAGTCAATGCCTGTTTACGGCTGCTAAAGATATGCTGCTTTGGTATTTTCTCCAGCAATTTCAACTTATCAAAGTCTTTGCGAACCCGCTCGCATACACTGGCCAAAATCACATCCCGCCCCTGATTCAGATGGCTGACAATGATTTCTTCAATGGCGATAGTACTGCTGATCCCGACAAAACGGGCATCACTTAAATCAATCAATAAGGTTTTATCCTGATCGACCTGGGCAACACTCTGCTTCAAGCTGCGGGCAACACCAAAACTGATAGGACCGGAAATATGCAGCAATAACACCCTGGACGACATGGCTTGCAACAACTGTTTTTCATCTTGAGGAAGCTGCTCATCTTCCTGGCCGCTACAAAGCTTTAAATTATCCAGTTGAATTTCAGATAAACGGCGTATGGTTACCAGGTTTGCCAGGAATACGCCAATAAGCACCGCGGTTACTAAGTCTATCGCCACCGACATCACTAAGGTCGAGAGCATTAAACCGACGCTAAATAACGGGATTTGATGAATACGCTTAAGGAAATTCCAGTCGATAATGCCTATGCCAACCTTGAGCAGGATAGCCGATAGCACCGCCACCGGAATATAAGCGGTATATTCACCGGCCCATAACACTATCGCCAGGATAAAAAATGCGTGCAAAATCCCCGAAAGCGGCGTCGTGCCCCCGGCCCTTAAGTTGGTCACGGTACGCATAGTGGCACCACCTCCAGGCAAAGCACCGAACAAACCGGCGATCATGTTGCCGACCCCCTGGCCGATCAGCTCCTGATCCGAGTCATGGAGGTCGTTACTGATACTGTCTACGGTCAGGGAGGTCATTAACGAGTCCAGCGTGCTTAAGGTGGCGATCAATAACGCCGACTTGATCATTTCACTGAAAAGCTCAGCATTGTAGACCGGCAGGTTAAAAGAAGGTAACTCAGAAGCAATCGCGCCTACCACGGGAACCGAAGCCCCGGAGAAAACAAAATAAGCGGTGGCCATCATCAGGGCGACAATGCTCGCAGGCACTATCCGGTTAAGCCTTTCCGGCCAGAAAAACAATAGCAGTAAACACCCGCCTCCGAGCAAAACATTGCTATTTAGCAGCTGCTCCGCCGACATCTCACCAGAAGAAAATTGCGCCAGCATTTGCTGTGCGCTGACACCAAATAACGGCTCCATCTGGGACAAGATAATCAACACACCAATGCCGGAGGTAAAACCGGAAATCACCGGATAAGAGACCAGAACAAAATATTTCCCCAGCTTCAATACCCCGAATAACATCTGGAACAGGCCCGCCAGGGTAACAACGGTAAAGGCCGCCGCGATCCCCTGATCCGGGGCCTGGGCAATAAAACTGCTCAATATCGCCGCCATCGCTACGGTTAGCCCGGTATTGGGTCCTGAGATCTGCGGATTGGTGCCGCCGAACAGCGAAGCAAAAAATCCGGTTAACACGGCGCAATAGATACCGGCAATGGCACCGGCACCTGAGGTAACCCCAAAGGCCAGCGCAAACGGCAGTGCAACTATGGTGGAGGTGAGGGCGCCAAAAACATCGCCCTTGATGGTATTTCGGTTAAAGTGTGATAAACGAAGCATGCTTGCCTATAAATGAAATGACGCTTTTTCTTTAGTTTCATCCATGAGACAGCTGGAAAAATAAGCTGATAAAACAATGCGCTAATAATAGCAGTTTTTGACAGTCAGCTCCATCTCTTCAAGGCATGCCCGTTATTAATTGCTCATAAGTCAGTCACCAGGCAGTTAACCGGGACAGCAAATAACATAAACGCCGCTAAACGGGCATAGGGTCGGCTAATATTTCATCAATCAGCCAGGTATTTCCCTGCTTGATCATTTTGATTTTTTTTAAGTCTTTATAGACTTTTTCCTGACGAAGGCCGGTGAACAATATCGTTAAACTGCCCTGCTGATTAAATTCTTCCCTGAGTTTTTTATCCCCTAAAGCGGCATCGATTTGCACGGAATCAAACGACATATTAAATAAACGCCGGGCAACCTGGCTTGCCGAGCGCTGCTGCTTCACTTTTTTGGCGAACCTTTCCGAGCACAAGAGCAGCGCCTGGTTAATATCCTTTTGATTATAAATAGCATCAAAAAAGGCCACCGCCACTTCATCCGCCGACGGCTCCTGCTTTTCCTGACTACAACCCGAAACCAGGATTGAGATAAAAAATACAATCAAACACTTTTTTATCAATTCCATATGAAACATTTTATTCGCCACCAATTAATACCTCTTATCTGGCAATTATAAAACAATTTCATCACAAGACAGGCTTTATTAACATTTAATTTTAAATAATAAAGTGAATGTTTTATTTTCTGTTTGAAAAAACAGCAAAGCGTTTGCCATCAGCTCTAAACCTTGACAAAAAGGGGAGAAACAAGCATGCAGCGAATGAACAGACACCGGCAGGGGTAACCCCTTTCGGTGTCTTTTTGGGGTTAACAACTAAGCGGGATAAAAGCCGATATGCTGATGAAAACGCACCAGCAGCTCTTCTTTTTGGTAGACATAGGCTAATTGTTCCGCCATCGCAGCCAGGGCATATTCAACCTGGCTTAAAAACTTGCCATAGCCATATCCGGTATTGTCATGCACCGACGCGACAAAAACTAACTGGATACAATCAGTAAGCTTATTCCCGGACCAGAGGCTGGTGAAGCCGCTGGCGGCATGGGCGGGATTATAGCCCAGCATCTGCAGCTCGCCATTTTCCAGCGCCAGCTGCTCTTCACTGCGCCTGACAATGGGGATCAAACCATTGGCAACCATAGCACCATGGCTGAGGTGATAACGTTTTGCCGCTTCAATAAAGGCTGCTTCCACCAATTCATATAAAGGTTGATAAGGCTGGGCGACCAGTTCATCGATATGGGCAAGCTGTTTTAAGCGCCGGTTCACCGGCAAATCGACGATGGCATAGGTTAATTCATCAACATTTTCCTCAAGGTAATAACCGTCGGCGGCATACCTGTCGGTCATCGAACGCAACTTATGGGCCTGAATGCCTGAAATCCCCTTTTCTTTGGCAAATAGATCATACGTTAAATGTTGATGATCGCATATCCTGACATCCTCCCCCTTCAAGCCTAGCTGGTCACTAAACTCATTAATGGCTTTTTTCACCTTATGGTGGAATTTTGCCGCATCAAGGCGGATATCATCACCGTTGGCCAAAAATACCAAAGTGATTCTTTTCGCCCTTTTTTCCCCGTCATAATAAGCATTTTGCCCGGTATGGTACTGAGAGTTATATAAGAACAGAATTTGCTGATCCGTTTGTGCAGTCACCTTTTCCTGGCTATAGCGCACCCGGGTAAATTTATCATTGGCGACAAACTTACCGCTTTCCAAATCCAGTTCATTGTTAATATTAAAAAACAATCCTGAGATAATTTCATAGAAACGAAGGTAAGGCTGCTGGCAGCTAAGATCAATCACACTGGAAAACCGGGCCAACAACTCATCCGTAAGATCAAATTTAGCCAATAAATATTGGTTTTCCCGCACAGACGAAGGGATATACACTTTATGCTGAGCGCTGCGTTTGCGTAGAATAGACATGAACAATTCCATTTATCAATTAAGTTTTTCGCTATTATACAAACCCACAATATTTAAAGGGTGATACAAATCAATTTATGTCAGATTAGTGACAATTAAATGAAGATACGAATGCTTATCTTCTCCCTGCTCCTAAAAATGAAAAACAAAAGCTGTCTGCAGGACCTAACCAGAACAAACATTAAAAACTTAATCAATTGAAAATAATAGAGTTATCATCTAACAGCAGCTTTAACTGGTTTACACATTCGGTTTCCTACCAAGCAACTCAGGGCTTGCCGGAGCTGTAGAGGCCCAGTGTGGATCCTGGCACAAACGGTCAAAATACTCATTTACATAAGCATACGGTGCCCAGTCGAAAGGGATCATTTCTTTAAAGAACTCAACATGAATTATCGAGTAGTCTGCCAGTGTTACCCTATCCCCCACCATATAAGTTTTTTCTTTCAAGTGAGCATTCAGCACCAGGGCAAACCTCGCCAGCTTATCTTGGCTCCACTCGATAAGCGCAGCATTTCCTTGCATGTCCATAAAATTCGGTTTGGCTATCGACTCAAACGCCAGGGTGCCGAACGCCTGGTTAAAGTGAGCCAGCTCCCAGGCTTGCCACCTGTTTATATCAGCCCTTAGCGCAGGATTTTTCGGATAGAGGCTTTCATCCCCTGCTTTGTCGGCCAGGTATTGATTGATAGCATTGGACTCCCACAAGTTCAGGTCGCCATCAACTAAGGTTGGCACCATGGCATTAGGGTTTAAGGCAATATAATCTGCTTGCTGATTGTCACCGGCAAAAAAATCAAGATATTCAATGTCCACATCAATCCCCAGGTGATTGATCACCGCCTGCACTTTACGGGAATTCGGCGAACCGACAATAGCGTATAATTTCATTTTTCTTCTCCTTGACTGTTATGAGTTCTCTTTAAGTTTGGTTCATAAACTTTAATCACTGAATCCAACTTTACTTGCTTTTTGCAAGTTAAATCAACCTTAGTCATTTAACTTTCTTTTTGCAAGTGAAGTTTGTTCACGTTACTATTTAACCTATGGTTGATAAAAAAACGAAAAATTGGGCTGGCTGCCCGGTACGCTTTGGCATGAGCCAATTCGGTGATAAGTGGAGCTTCTTGATTATCCGGGATCTGATGTTCAAAGGACGTAAATATTACAATGAATTTTTAGAGGCCGGTGAAGGCATTTCTACCAATATCCTGGCTAATCGCCTGGCAGATTTGGAGCACAACGGCATAATCAGTAAACATCAGGACAGGATAAAACGCTCGAAATATATCTACCGGCTGACAGAAAAAGGCATAGCCTTGATGCCGATGATGTTAGCGATGATCGACTGGGCAGAAAAATTTGACGAACAAACCGAGGTTCCCCCTGAATTTATTCGAAAGCTTCGTCAGGACCCGGATAAACTGCAACAGGAGCTGTTACGCCAGTTAGAAGATGATTAAGCTGGCGCTCATCAAAAATATCTATTTATACAAGCGGTTGATAAAATTAAACAATGGCAACTGAATCACCAGGGAATACAAGACCACACCAAACACCATGGCCTGAGTGGTCCACCAGTAACTCAGCTCCACCGGCAATGACAACACCAGGGCAACCGCTAAGGCACCGTTATAATTCCCCAAAACAATACTGTTTGCCATGGGCCTGGCGGCAACTTCTCCCCGGTAAGGTTTAAATAACCAATAGCCGCTGATACCGGCAATACATTTACCTGCTATCAAGGCAAAAATGAGAATCAGCATCGCCAGATAGCGCTCGGTAAACATTTCTATGGTAAAGGTCATACCGAGCAGCAAAAACAACCAGGCATCGGCAAAATAACCGATCGTATGCCAGCTATTTTTTATCGACTTAAAAGATGGCGCCTTGGCAAGTTTCACCCGAAAGACTAACCCCGCCGCCAGCACCGCCACCACCCCGGATGCCCCAAGCACAGCTTCCGCCAAAAAATAGCTGCCGTAGGCTAAGGTAAATGTCAGTACTAAATATGATGGCACTGACCGGCATATTTTAATCACAAAAGTACTTAAATAACCTAACGCGGCTCCAAGCAGTAAACCGCCAAAAACTAATTTCAAGAAAGCAAAAATCAGGTTACCGCCAAGTTCATTGGTGTCCAGGCCTGAGGTGACATAAAGAAGCACAAAACTAAATAACACCGCGGCCAGTGCATCGCTGATCACGGTTTCAACCTCAATCTGGCTGCGGATCGGATTGCTCAGTTTTACCCGGGTAAAGCTTAACCTGGAGCAGGCCGGCTCAACCGCAGCAATCACGGCGATAGATAAAAGTGCCGCCATCGGCGGAAAGTAGAAAGGTCTGTCCATCAAAAAATAGACGATAACGCTGGCGACAGGCACAAAAACAGCAAACAGATAAACCGACAAGCCCGCACATTTTGCCAGTTCCACCCGGTGGGCTTTTACCATAGACAATGTCATTTCAAATAAAATCAGCGGTAATATCCCCTGAAAGGTCAGGGTCGAAAAATTATCTGCCCTTAACAGGATATCAGTGCCATTTCGGGTAAATAACTCAGAGACAACAAAACCTACCAGCAAATAGCTTAGCGGCTTGTTTATTTTTATTTTATCGGCAATAAACTCAGCCAATAAAAAACAAACCGCCAAGGCCAGTAAAATGGTTAACAGAGGAAATGACGCCATAAAAACAAAAACCCCGATACAAGTGTCGGTTTAAAAGTATGACGTAAGACAGACTAAGTGACTAAAAACTTTCAAATACTGCTCGCGACCGGTCAAGCAAGTGACTATGACTGCTGCAAAGTCAGCTGTTTATTGTCGGTATAGCTGGATTTTTTCAGTAACAGGGCAAAATTATCGGCGGTGAGCGGCTCACTGAAAAAATACCCTTGCGCATATTCGCAGCCATTTTCCCGCAAAAATGCCGCCTGCTCTTCATTTTCCACCCCTTCGGCAATACAGCTGATGCCAAGACGTTTGGCCAGGTCGATAATGGTGGTGGTGATCGCCGCAACTTTAGCATTGCTTGCCAGTTGCCGGGTAAACTCTTTATCAATTTTCAGCACATCAATCGGCAATTCTTTCAAACACTGAAAAGAGGTATTGCCGGTACCAAAGTCATCAATTGCCAATTGAATATCCATACGTTCCAATATCTTAAAATCCGTTATTTCATTTCTAATGCCCTTGGTCAGGGTTTCCTCGGTTAACTCTAATTCGAGCAATTTGGCATCGATATCATAGTGCATCACTTGATCTAAAATATTTTGCAATACCCGGTTTTTGGCACACTCTTTATCTGCGACATTGATGGACATACGCACCAACTCCAGCCCACAGGCCTGCCACTGCGCCAGCTGCCGGCAAATCTCCCGGCGCACCCAGTCACCGAGATCTATGATCAGTTCGCTTTGCCCGGCAATCTCAAGAAAGCTGTCGGGGCGTAGAAAACCTTTACTCGGGTGGTTCCAGCGCACCAGGGCTTCTGCCCCAACCACTTCTTTCGAGATCAGGTTAAACTTCGGCTGATAATAAAGTTCCAGCTGCTCCTGCTCCAGCGCAAGCCGTAAATCCCTTTCGATGGCAAATTGCTGGTCCACCTGCATATTCATTTCCACCGAGAAGAATTTATAGTTATTACGCCCGGACTCTTTGGCCCGGTACATGGCGGAATCGGCATTTTTCATCAGCTCCTCATAATCCTTACCCGAGTGGGGGTAAGTGGCGATGCCAACGCTGCAGGCAATATGCAGCTCAAAGCCCTGGATGATAAACTCGGCCCGTAAAGTCCGGCAGATTTTTGCTGCAATGATGCCAAAAAATGCCGGTTCGCTGGCATCGTCAATCAAAAGCACAAATTCATCCCCGCCGATGCGGGCCAGTACATCTTTTTGCCGGATCACCTGCTTAACCCGTTTAGTCACCGCAAGCAGTAATTCATCACCAACCTGATGGCCATAGGTGTCATTGACGTATTTAAAATAATCCAAATCAAAATATAAAACCCCGAATATTTGCCGGGCTCTTTCGGCATGCAGCAGGGTTTGTTCCAACTGCTGCTTCAGGTAATTACGGTTAGGCAAGCCGGTGAGCGGATCCCTCATCGCCAATTGCTGCAATTTTTCATTTGCCTCTTCCAGGGCGATATTCCTTTCTTTGAGCAATTCATGCTCAATGCTCTTGATCTCTGCTTTTTGAAAATCAATCTGCGCCTTGCGGTACTGGGCCCGGGCCAGTGCATAAAGTATCGCCTTATTCAGCACTAACGGGATACATTGATTTTTGGGAATATAATCTGTGGCGCCGGACTCCATCAGCTCTAACGCCAGATCTTCCAGATCGGTTGAGGTCAGTACGATCACAGGTATGGATAAGGTAGGTCCGTTCTGGATCATGGCCAGCACCAGCTGGGCATTCATATCCGGCAACTCATTGCTGAGCAAAATACAGCCAAAGGTGTTTTGTTTGATCACATCAACCGCCGACTGGCCGGTCATCACCTCGAAAATCGTGACATTAAAACCGAAATCCCTGACCATAGTGCTATATAAGGCGCGCTCAGCCTCACTTGGTTCAACGATTAACAAATTAAAATGCTCGGTATGATAATGCATCATAGAAAGCTATCCTTGTCTTCATCAGGATTATCGTGCAACAACCTTTATACTGGCGCAGGTAAGTAAAATACTTTGCTCACAGAGCCTGTTCCATGCCTGAGCTCCGGAGTTATTATAAGCATAGCCAGCTTATCAGAATTTGCTATTTCCTCTTCCCTTCACTGGAAAATAAACCTTAACTCCCAGAGAGTTATTTACAATTAACTGACTTGAGGGGATAAGAAATTTTTCCATATCACAGCTGCGACCGGACCCAAAGTATGTTCTTCCCGCCGCACCAGGCAAATTTCTCCCTGGATACTAAATTCAAACCCCTGGGGGGTTAACGACACCAGGCGGCCATCTTTAAGCGCCTCTTCGGCCAAGTGCCGTGGAATATAACCCCAGCCCAAGCCGGATAACAGCATTTGCTTCAAGGTTTGCATATCCCGGGTTTTCCATTTTCGTGCCCCCTTGATCAGCATCAGATTTTCGCTGTCAAAGCTGAGCTCACTTTCTTCCGATACCAGATAAACCTCAGACTTCAACTGGGCAACATTCGTCACCGCCTGGCCGTTAAACAGTCCGGGCGCCGCTACCAGCAAGATCTCAAAATGACCGATTTTCAGGGCTTCAAAGTCACCGACACTGTGAAAGGTCGGCCACCAGGGACTGATGGCCAAATCAATTTCCGCCTTTTGCAATAACTCTAACGCACCAAAACGCGACTCACCGAAGACATGCAACTCGGTTTGCGGGTAATCCCGCTGGCATTTTTTCAGGACAGTAAAAATCAAATCATGGGGACAAACCGAATCATAAGCCAGGCGCACCAGGGCTTCATTACCGCTGGCCAGATGCTGCCCCAACGAATGCAGCTGCTCTGCATTAAGCAATAACTCTTGCGCTTTTTGGTAAAAGGCCTTGCCCGGGGGGGTGAGTCCTAAACGATAACCGCTGCGATCGAGGATCTCAAAGCCATACTCGGCTTCTAACTTTTTAATCGCCATGGATAATGCCGGCTGGGTTTTATGTAAAGCCCCGGCCGCCGCTTTAAGTGAGCCGTGTTGGACTATGCTGTTAAGGGTTTGTAACTGCTCCAGCGTCATATAAATAAAATTTAACTTGATGGCAAAAAATATTAAATATTATTTTAGAGGAAATACCTTTATCATGCATTAAATTCTTTAATATCAAGCTATAGCATTCAAACGTTATTTGTTTATTATACAGTCAAGTGTTCAATAAACAGCCCCTGGCGGGACTCCTTATTGTCCAGCTTAGCTAACCCCACTCCATTAAGAGGTTTATATGTCCGTTTCGTGCAGGCAAACATTACTGTCCATCCCCATGTTGCTATTGGCCCTTAGCGGTTGTAGTGAACAAGCAAGTACTCAGGTACAGAGCGAAATCACCCGGCCGGTAAAAATATTTCAGGTAAAAGACCCGGCAGCGGAGTCCTTTCGTAACTTTCCCGCCGAAGTTGAAGCCAATGCCGACTCGAAGCTGGCCTTCAGGGTCAGCGGCCAGATCATCGAATTTCCGAAAAAAGCCGGCAATGAAGTCACTAAAGGGCAATTATTGGCACGGCTGGATCCGCAAGACTTTAAATTGCTGCTAGACGATCGCCAGGCACGATATGAGTTAGCCAAGTCGCAATTTGAACGGGCCAAACAGTTGCTGGAGAAGAAACTCGCCTCCCAGGCAGATTATGATCAGGCCAAAGCCAACCTCAGCGTTTCTTTATCTTCATTAAACAGCGCCAAAACCGACCTTGAATATACCGAACTGCGGGCACCGTTTAGCGGCAGCATTGCCAAGGTTTTTGTGGAAAACCATGAAAATGTCCAGGCAAAGCAAACGGTATTGACCTTACAAACCCGGGATGTGGTGGATATCTCGATGCAAATGCCGGAAAACATCGCCTCCAGGGTGAAAAAAGATGTCCAGTACCAGCCGACGGTCATTTTTGACACCCATCCCAACCAGGAATTTTTAATTACCGTCAAAGAATGGGATACCCAGGCAGATCCCACCACCTTAACTTACAAAGTCGTCTTTTCCCTGCCGACGCCAAAAACCTTTAACGTGCTGCCGGGCATGACCGCCAATATCCGCATGGACTTGTCAAAAGTCACCACCGATAGCAGCAACAGCTTTTTATTGCCGGTCGGCGCCGTTTTTACCGGCAAAGACAGCCCGGTCAGCAGTAAAACCCGGTATGTGTGGAAATATGATGCCGCAAGCCAAACCGTCAGCCAGGCAAATGTTACCGTCGGCAGCATCAAAAGCCAGGGTATAGAAGTGCTTACCGGCCTTGAGCCCGGCGACCAGGTGGTTTCTGCCGGCGTACATTTTCTCAGTGAAGGCATGAAAGTGCGCCCCTGGAACCGGGAAAAGGGTTTATAAATGAGACTGACCGAATATTCCGTAAAAAATAAAGTCACCAGCTGGATGTTTGCCCTGATCTTATTGATCGGCGGCATCATTTCCTATAACGGTCTTGGACGGCTGGAAGATCCCGAGTTCACGTTGAAAATGGCGATGATCACCACCACCTACCCGGGGGCAAGCTCGGTCCAGGTGGAAGAGGAGGTTTCTTACCCGATAGAAAATGCGCTGCAGCAATTGCCTTATGTCGATTATATCACCTCCATTTCTTCGGCGGGTCTGTCCCAGATAGTGGTGGAAATGAAACCTACCTACCGCAAAGAAGATCTCAAACAGATTTGGGATGAACTCAGGCGTAAAATCCACGATCTCGAGCCCAAGTTATCCCCCGGGGTTAACAGCCCCAATGTCATCGACGATTTCGGCGATGTTTACGGCGTACTGCTTGCCATCAGCGGCGACGGCTACAGCTATGAAGAGCAAAAAGACTATGTCGATTACCTGCGCCGTGAGCTGGTGCTGGTCAAAGGCGTGGGTAAAGTTACCGTCGCCGGATTACAACAAGAGCAAGTGGTGGTAGAAATCGCCCGTAATAAACTTGCCGCGTTAGGCATACCGCCGAGCCGCATTTACCAGTTATTGCAAACACAAAACCAGGTATCCAACTCCGGCAGCGTCAAGGTCGGCAGCGAATATATCCGCCTGCACCCCAGTGGCGAATTCCAGTCGGTGAAAGAGCTGGAAAATTTACTGATCTCCAATCCCGGGGCTTCCGAGCTGATTTATTTAGGCGATGTTGCCACCATCAACCGGGCTTATGCCGAAGTACCGCAAAACATCATCAACTACAACAACCGCCAGGCCCTGTTAGTAGGAGTCTCTTTTAGCTCCGGCGTCAATGTTGTTGAAATCGGCGAAAAGCTGGAGCAACGCCTGGCAGAATTAGAATATGTCCGCCCCGTGGGCATGGAAGTCTCTGTCGTTTATAACCAGCCGGTGGAAGTGGATAAGGCGATGCAGGGCTTTATGGTCAGCCTGGCGCAAGCCGTGGTTATCGTTATCGCCGTACTGCTGATTTTTATGGGCCTCAAAAGCGGTATCTTAATTGGTTTAATTCTCTTGCTCACCATACTGGGCAGCTTTATCTTTATGAAGCTTTTTGCCATTGACCTGCAACGTATTTCTCTTGGCGCCCTGATCATTGCCCTGGGGATGCTGGTGGACAATGCCATCGTGGTGACCGAAGGCATATTGATCGGTCTGAAAAAAGGCAAAACCAAATTACAGGCGTCGTTGGAGATCACCAAACAAACCAACCTGCCCTTGCTGGGGGCGACCGTGATTGCCATCGCCGCTTTTGCCCCGATAGGCTTATCTTCGGATGCCACCGGAGAATTTGCCGGTAGCCTGTTTTGGGTGTTATTGATCTCCTTATTATTAAGTTGGATCACCGCAATTAGCTTAACGCCGTTTTTCGCCGATTTGATGTTTAAAGAAAACCCGGTGAACAACCAGCAAAACAGCGGCGATCAGGACACTTCGGCAGAAAGTAGTGAATTATACCGGGGCGCAATATTTACCGGTTATAAAGCCTTGCTCAATTTCTGCCTGCGCTTTCGGGGCCTGACCCTGCTGGTGATGCTGGGCTTGCTCATCGCTGCCGTTGCCGGTTTTGGTCAGGTAAAGCAGTCTTTCTTCCCCCCCTCGAATACGCCGATGTTTTACCTCGATTACTGGCGTTACCAGGGTTCGGATATCCGGGAAACGCAAAAAGACATTGAAGCCATCCAGGCCTATTTACTCACCCAGGACAAGGTAGAGCAGATCACCACCACCACAGGTCAGGGAGCACCGCGCTTTATGCTCACCTATGGTCCGGAGAAAGCCTATGCCGGATTCGGCCAGCTGATTGTCCGGGTAGAAAACAGGGAAGCGTTAAACCCTGTAATGGCGAATTTACGTCAATATATGAACGACAACTATCCCCAGGCCCAGTCAAAAATTAAACGCATGGAAATCGGTCCCTCCACCGATGCAAAAATTGAAGCACGCTTTAGCGGTCCGGATCCCGATGTGCTGCGCCACTTAGGTCAGCAGGCGATGGCAAAACTAGATGCCGATCCCGGCGCCTATAATATCCGCCATGACTGGCGCGAACGCACAAAAGTGATCCGCCCTGAGTTTAATGAAGCCACCGGCCGCCGGGTGGGGATCAGCAAGCAAGATCTCGATGACTTATTGCTGACCAACTTCTCCGGCCAGCAGGTAGGGCTTTACCGCGAAGGTACCCAACTGTTACCCATAGTGGCCCGAGCCCCCAAAGCCGAGCGGTTAAATATCGACAGCTTGCCGGAATTGCAGATTTACTCGCAGGCTGCCAATACTTATGTGCCTATCACCCAAGTCGTCAACAGCTTTAATACCGACTGGGAAGACTCGTTAATCATGCGCCGGGATCGCAAACGTACCCTGACAGTGATGGCGGATCATGATGTTTTGGGGGATGAAACCGCCGCCAGTTTGTTTAACCGGGTCAAGCCGGAAATAGAAGCGATAGAGCTACCGCCGGGTTACCAGATGGAATGGGGGGGAGAATACGAGTCTTCTTCCGATGCCCAGGCAGCCTTATTTGGCGGTTTACCTATGGGATATCTGGCGATGTTTATTATCACCGTCCTGCTGTTTAACTCCCTGAAAGCGCCTTTGGTGATCTGGGCAACGGTGCCGCTGGCCTTGATCGGGGTTGCCGCCGGTTTGCTGCTGATGGGCGCACCGTTTAGCTTTATGGCGCTGCTGGGGCTACTCAGCTTATCCGGCATGCTGATCAAAAACGGCATAGTGCTGGTAGATCAAATCAACCTGGAACTTGGCCAGGGTAAAGACCCCTACCTGGCGGTGTTTGACTCTGCGGTCAGCCGGGTAAGACCGGTGGCAATGGCGGCTATCACCACCATTTTAGGCATGATCCCCCTGCTCTTTGATGCCTTTTTTGAGTCCATGGCGGTCACGATAATGTTCGGTTTAGGTTTTGCCACCGTACTGACCCTGATTGTGGTACCGGTATTATTTACCCTGCTGTATAAAATCCCTTACCGGCAACAGGTCAAAAAAGCTTAACAATTATGATAAAACCCCGGCTCGCCGGGGTTTTCTTTTCCTCCCTCCTTACCTCTGTGCTAATAAAAAGAGTGACAAGCCCCGACTTTTTTTTCTATCATGCACAGCCTGATGTTTTTGCAAGATTTAATCAGTCAGCAGTAAACGCAAAATAGTCTCTTAATTACATGGAATTTAACCCTAATGTCTAAATGGTTAGTTAACCCGACCCCACGTCCAAATGCCGATTTAAGGCTGATTTGTTTTCCTTATGCCGGCGGTAATGCCGCCACGTTTACCCCCTGGATAAAACAATTAAGCACAGATATAGAGCTTATTGCCATACAGGCGCCGGGACGGGCTTCACGGTTATTTGAAACGCCATATAACAAAATGGACGACCTGGTTGATGAGTTGCTGACCCTGATACCGCCGCTGCTGGATAAACCGACCATCTTTTACGGCCATAGCCTGGGCAGCAGAGTGGCCTTTGAATTAATGACCCGCCTAAAGGCACAAGGTTTACCCTTACCCGTGCATTTTATTGCCTCCGGCAGCAGGGGACCGCAAGCCAAAGCCAAGGAGAACGCCACTTATCATTTACCCGATGATGCTTTTATGGCTGAGCTGGAAAACCTTAATGGTACGCCCAAGGCGGTACTGGAAAATAAAGAATTGATGGAGTTATTCTTGCCGCTGTTAAGGGCCGATTTTGAAATCGCCGAAACTTATCAATACACATCGCAGATAACCTTTGATTGTCCGCTCAGCGTCTTAGGGGGCGAGCAGGACAGTAAAATAACCCACGAGCATTTACAGGGCTGGCAAGAATTTTTTGCCTTACCGGCAGATATCCAAATCTTACCCGGTGACCATTTTTTTATCGACAGCTATCCTGAGCTGGTCACGGAGCAAGTCAATAAGATCATCGGCCAGCTACTCGCAAAGCTGCCGGCAAAAGCAATCAGCCGGTACGGGTAAAAGTCAGAGTAAAGAAAATAGCTCATACACAAAAGAACAGGAATTTTACCATGTTAGCCCTTAGTTCAGCTGCTGTCAGCGCTTTTATCGCCCCAAGCAGCTTCCCCGCCCTTGACTGTGATAATAACCTTATTCTGGCAGGGGTTGATTACCGGCTAGCCGATTATCAACAGAGCTTATTTTCCGAGCTGGCCATCCCCTTCCCCGCCTCCTTATCCCGGGCGGTAAACAAACGCCAGAGTGAATACCTGGCGGGCCGCTATGCCGCTATCCAGGCCCTGGCCGGACTCGGCATCACTACCCGTGATATTCCTACCGGAGAGCACAGAAGTCCGGTCTGGCCAAAGGGGGTATTGGCCTCTATTACCCATACTTCAACATCTGCCTTTTGTGTCGCCGCCGGCAAGCAGACTATTAAATATTTAGGCATAGACCATGAAAACTGGCTGAAAGCGGATAATGTCGCCGAAATCAAAAACAGTATTATCAATGAAAAAGAAGAAGTGTTTTTAAAACAATCTGATATGAGCTTTGAGCAAGCTTTTACCTTAGTGTTTTCCGCCAAGGAAAGCCTGTTTAAGGCCTTATATCCCAGCGTCGGCTATTACTTTGATTTTTCTGCGGCACAAATCATTGACCTTAACACAGAAAATCACAGCTTTTGTTTGCGCTTAACCGAAACGTTAACGCCGGCATTAACTGCCGGTGCTAGTTTTAACGGCCAATTCATTTTTGATGAATCGGCCGTTCAGACCTTGATTTGTGAGCCCTGTTAAGCCGCTTGCTTAAGCTCAACCGGCCTGTGCCGGATATGCCTACCACGCGGGATAAACCACTGCCTGAGCGCGCCGCAAAAGAACACCAGCAAAAGGGCATATAACGGCCAATCGTTTTGCTCAACTTCACTTTTATTGACTGCTTGCTGCTGAAGTTTCTGGCCGCTGACCTGCTCGGTTTTTTGACTGGCCTTTGCAGCGACTGATTGCTGTGCCTGAGCCTCTGCCTGGGCTTTTGCCTGAGACAGCGCCTGGCTCAGCAACTGCAAACCAAAACCTCTTGCCTGAGCATCGACATAGTCGGTGAACTTGTTATTGTCGGTGGCAACATCATAAGTTGCCGCCAGCTCGCTATACATCTTCACCATCTCTTTAACGGTTTGCGCATCTGCCTGCCAGTAATCCTTACGCACGGCTTCAAGCATACGCTCCAGTATCTGGGCCATGGCTTCGGGATGACTTTGTTTGAAAAATTCCGGCATCTCCAGCTGATACTTGTCCCGGACATAAACCTCAAAAAACTCCTGCCACTGATCATCACGCACCGCTTCCGGCGTCATTACCTCCCAGCCCCACATATTGTTCATGCGATCCAATATTGCGGTAGCCCCGGCATAACCGGCATCCTGCATCGCCGATATCCAGCGGGGATGAAAATAGCGGCTGCGCATTTCCTGGTCGAGAAAATCTTCCATGGTCTGGGCCTTAAGTTTGTCTTTACGGCGCAGATTTGAGACATACATTTGCGGCGTTTTCCCGTCCAAATGACGCACCGCCAGGCCAATACCACCAAAATACTGGAAAGGATCATCATTGGTCATCAGGGCATAAAGGTTGGTGGAGCGGGAGAACACCACCGCCTCGGTGCCGGATAATACCTGGCTATAAAGGCCGGTATCCGCCATGTTCTCGCTCCAGCGTTTTTCATCCTTGCCATAGGCAAAGCCCATGCGATCCAGGTACAAGTTCGCCAGCTTGGCATCACTGTCCCAGGTATCCGATGCCAGGCTTGATGCCGCCAGGCCTGTGCCATAATTGCCGCTTTCATTGGAGAAGATCCTCACCGACGATAAATACTCGGCATCCTCTTCAGACTTCCCCTGTTCCAGCAGGTTTTGCTTTAAAGCCTGACTATGACGGTAGACAAAATTATTGTCTTCCTTCATTTGCGCTATTTTATCTATCGCCTGTGCCAGCCATAACATTACATTGGGAAACGCATCCCGGTACAAGCCGGTGGCGGAAACCACCACATCTATCCTTGGTCGCCCCAGTTCACTATAGGGGATCACTTCAGTGCCGGTAATATTGCCCTGCTGGTTCCACTTAGGTTTCACCCCGAGAGCATGTAATATTTGAGCTTCCAGCGCCCCCTGATGGCGCATGGTTTCCAGCGACCATAAAGAAAAAGCCATCTTTTGCGGATACTTACCATTTTTGGCAACATAATCCGCCAGCGTTTGCTCCAGCAAGGTCACCCCCGCCTGGTAGGCTTCTTTCGACGGCACTTTGGCCGGGTTAAAACCGATCAGGTTACGCCCGGTGGGGGCCGCCTCCGGATTACGAACGGGATCGCCGCCGTGGCTGACCCCGATATAATGGCCGTCAAGGGCTGCCAGTAAATTCTCCAATTCGGCAATTTGCTCGAAGTTCGTCCAATATTTTTTTGCCTGTAAGATATCTGCTTTTAGATCTTCATCCAGCATAGGGAATAGAGGCGCTATATCAATATTGGTTTGCTCAACCAGAAAGTGCTTTAACACTTGGTAACCGGGCAAAGCCGCAAGTTTTGTCACCTGATTTCGGTCACGGCTGTCTTGCTCGCTTACCGCCAGCTGATTTTCCTGCTCAAACCTTGCTGCCCGCCCGGCAAAATCATCCCCCAGCATCTGGATCACAGTACTGAGCAAATGCGCTTGCTGTGGCAACAAACCAAAGGTATGCACGCCTAACGGCTGGCTTTGCCCGGCAAGTTCGGTGAGATGATCCTGGATTTGGCTGATCCCACTGCTAAAGTCGCTTTTCAGCTTAACGACATCTAAGTCGATAGCTTCAAAGATATGCAGCTTTTCCGCCTTGGCAATAATCTGATCCCGGGTATTTTCTTTGCTTAAGCCCTGCTCCAGCATTACATAGTTGGCAATCAATTCATTAAGCTCGGCGACCTCGGCATATAAACCGGCTTTGGCAAACCCCGGGGTTAAATGGCTGATCATAGTGGCGCGGCCGCGGCGTTTCGCCTGCATCGCCTCACCGACATTATCGATAATATAAGGATAAAACACCGGAATATTGCCTATCGCCAGGCTCGGGGCATCAAATACCGACAAACCGCGCTCTTTACCGGTTAGCCACTCCTGGGAGCCATGGGTGCCTAAATGGATAAAGGCGTCGGCATCAAAGACTTGCCTGGCATAAAGATAAATAGCCAGGTAGCTGTGATTAATGGGGGTTTTGGTGCTGTGATACAAGTTTGCATGTTCTTTGGCATCATCTCCCCTAACGCCCTGGGGCATAACTATCATATTACCCAGCGTCATCCGGGGAATAATAAAGGCGGGCTCCGAAGTTGCTTGTCCCGGCTCTTCGCCCTTATTGCCGGCAGCCGTGGTCAACATAGCACTGTCTTCGGGCTTGCCCCAGCGCTCGACAATAGGTTTGCTTACTTCTTGTGGCAACTGATTAAACCAGGCCTGATATGTCTTAAGCGGTAAATAATCAGCTAAGCCCAAATCGATTAAGGTCGAGGTATCTTCCCGGCGGTAATAAGGGCGTAACAGCTGGCCTGCGGCTTTAATAAAATATTGCGCCGTTTTATCCTCTACCTGATAACCCCGGGCTTTCATCGCCCGGCTGATTTGCTCAAGGGAGGAAGGCACATCTAAAAAGGCGGCACCGATATTTTTTTCTCCCGGGGGATAATTCCAGATAAAGGCTGCAACTTTTTTATCGCGGTTGTTAATATGGGCAAGGCTGGCATGATTATAGGCACGCTCAATCAGTGCCTGCATTTGCGCCTGCATCACCACTTTACGCCCCTGCTCGGTAGCGGCAATAATACTGGGGTCAACACTACCGGTATCTTCCGGCATCACCAGGAAAAAAGGCGTTAACGAAGGAGAAATACCGGCATGGTCGCCAAGGAATTTTTCTTCATCCCCTTCGGTGTAATTTAAGGCATGTATGACCGGTACGCCCAGCCTGGCAAACTCCTGGCGACGCTTTTCGACATAATGCAGCGAGCGGTAATTGATCAACAGATCAACCCGGCTTTTCGCAGCCCCGCCCCGGGGTTCTGTCATTAACAGGTCCGTATAAGATAACAGCTCATCGTTTCCTTCAAAAAAGAAGGCAAAAGCCTTGGCCCCTTTGGCCTCTAATCCTTTGATGATGGCATCGACCACCTGCTGCTGTTCATAATCTATCACGCTGCGGTGAATGGCAACGGCAATCACCGCCTGGTTTTCTTTTACTGCCAGATTTTTTGTTTCCAGAAAAGCAAAAAAGGCCTTTTCATCCGAGGTTAGCAAACCGGGGAAACCATAATGATATAGACCGACATCCGGCACCGGAGCCGGCGGCTCGGCTACTTCAGATGAGCGTTTAAACACATCATGGCTAAGATAGCTCATCATGTTTTGATAATTGCTGCGCCCGGCATGTTTATAATAAGCGGCGATGCTATTTTTATGCTGTTCTGCCACTCCCTGGTTCATCGCAGTGTTATCCGTATCCCCCAGTGAAATCACCGGCACTTGCTTAAACCGGCTTAAGTAGGGCTGGTATTTGCCAAACATAAACTTCGACAACTCGGGATTGATACCGTCAAGTAGCACCAGGTCCGCTTTTGACCAGATCCCGGCAATATCTTCTTCGCTTTTCCCCCTGGTTTTTATGTTGGTTAGGGTAAAAGCTTGCTCTTTCGCCAGCGACAACAGCAAATCGGCCTTCGCTTTTGAGCCGTGTCCGGACATAAAGAGTAAAACTTCAGGTTTCCTCGCTTGCTCTGCAGCAGCCGCAGTTGCTTGCTGCGCGAATGGCCAGAGCAGCAAACAAACCAATATACTCATTAAACGTTTTATCATTATTTTATTCCCCCTGCGCCTGCTCGCCTTCCGGTACACCTTCTTCCGGCACGCTTTCTGGTACGTAAATAAAACTGCCGTCAGCCATTTTATAGGCGACACCGGCGCGCAGGCCTTCGCCTGAGCCGATTTCACCATTGGCCTGGTATTTTTTGATTTCTTTACCTTTTTTCACGATGACTTCCATATTCGGCTTACCGGCATTTTTCACCACGGTGACATCGTCTTCGGTAAAGACATTAAGCGGGTTTTGCGCCAGTGCAATCAGCAAGGCGGCGATGATCACCAAAAATACATCCACCAGGTTCACTGCACTGACAATAGGGTTGAGTTCTTCATCTTCTTCTAAAAACCGCATCAACACCTCCCCTTAAGCTTGCGGATATTGATCAATTCATCGGCACACCAGCGTTTTTTTACGCTGGCGGGCCAGAAGGTTAATGAAGCAATCACCAAGCCCCAGATAACGGCGGCAAAGGCGATGATCAGGTTTTCACTGATCCCCTGGATATTACCGTCCGCCAGCGCCTGCAGTGCCGGTCCCATAGGGATCATGGTCGCTATCAAACCGAGCATAGGGGCGATACGGGTGACGATGCGCAAGGTTTCCAAGTTTTTCAGGGCGTAGACTTCCAGCTCATCTTCACTGGCCTCGGGATTGTTGACAAAATAATTATGTACCGGGTAGCCCTTAAGCCAGTCGGTTTGCCCCGTCTGTACCTGCATCGTATAAATAGGGGCATATTTCTTACGCAGCGAATATTGCCCGAAAAACCCTCCCAAGGCATAAATGGCATAAATCAGTAAAGCCACGATAATTAAAATAACCGGCGTCATCAGCAAGTGTGACAACTGTGCCATGATATTTTCCAGTGATTGAATGTTCACAAAATGTTCCTCTAAACTGTTTGAAATTCACTTACATCAATAATCTGCCGCGCACTTTAGACTATTTATGAAAAAACCTCAATGCAAATACAAATAATTCTCATTTTAGTTTACATTCTCGAAATAATTTGTATTATTAAAAGCATCTGAAAGCCAAACCTGCCCGAAATGAAAAGTAAACCTTGTTTGTTATCACGCAAAAATCAGCGACAACCTAGCTACGCGAATACGCAAAAGGCAAACCCGGACATTGCGGGCTTCATTACCTTAAAAGGAAAAAATCTCATGTTTAAGCCAACACCTAAGGTGCTAGCTTGTGTTATCTCAACTGCATTGTTCACCAGCCCAGGTTATGCTGAAATACCTGACGATACTCAGGATATCGCACAGGATCTGGAAGTGATCGTCATCAGCGGCTCCCGCACCGAAAAAGCGCTTAAGGACGTTGCCGGCAGTATTTCTGTCGTCACCGCACAGGACATTGAAAAGCAAGTGGTCACGGACATGAACCAGTTATTTAAATATGCGCCAGGCGTAGAGGTTACCGGCAGTGCCGGCGGCGCCCAGAATATCCTGGTACGGGGCATGGGCAGCGATCGGGTATTGATGATCAAAGACGGCATGCGCATGAATGAAGGTTACGGCGCCGACGGCTTAAACGACATCGTCGGCCGGGGCTTTATCGAAACCGATACCTTAAAACAGGTCGAAGTTGCCAAAGGAGCCGCGTCATCCCTTTACGGCTCGGATGCCTTAGGCGGTATTATTGTTTTCACCACCAAAGATGCCAGTGACTACCTGGGCCAGGGAGAAACCTTTGCCGGTTCGGTAAAAACCGGTTACGACAACAGTACAGAGCAGGAAAATATCAGTACCACATTGGCATTTGCCCACGGCGATTTCGAGCACCTGCTCAACCTGAATTACCGCGACGGTAAAGAACAGCAAAATTATGATGAAAGCGAGCAACCGTTTTCCATCCAGTCCGACAATATTTTCTATAAAGCGAGATACAACATAAACGATCAGGATTACCTGACCTTCACCACAGAGCACTGGCAGCAAGAAAGCAAAGGCGACAGCGCCGACGGCTTGCTCGCCTATTTCCGTGGCCTGGGACAGTATGGCTACCAGATTGTTGACGAAAACATCAACAATGATAAGACCACAGAGTCTTATCAGCTCAACTACCATAGCGAAAGCGGCACAAGTTTTTATGACCTGCTCAATGTCAGCCTGTATAAGAATAAAACCATCCAAAGGGATCAGGAATACGGTCAACTGGACATCAATGCACCTATGTTCGGAACAGTGGAAATACGGGATATGTGGAAAACTTCCAGATACCAGCAAGACACTGTTGGCTTTAGGTCCAATGCCAGCCTTGAGGTTAACCCGACTCACACCCTGGGTTATGGCCTGGATATAGAAAAAACACAAAGCAGCCGCCTGGTGCACGAATACCGGGAAGTGGCCGGTGAATCCACCCGGGACTTAACCGACGAAAAATTCCCGAAAACAGATACCTCGCGCACCGGTATTTTTATCAACGATGAAATAACCCTGCTCGACGGCCAGCTCACGCTAACGCCAGGTTTAAGGTTCGACCGCTATAGCATGGATCCCAACGGGGCATTAAAAGCCGACGGTATCAGCCGTTTTTCTAAAATAGATGAAAACCATACCTCCTTTAATTTCGGCGCTCTGTACCGGTTATCGGACGATATCAGTTTATTTGCCCAATACGGCCAGGGTTTTAAGGTGCCTGCCTATGATCTGGCTTATATTGAGCATTATAACCAGGCAAGCTCCAATTATATTTATGAAGTGATCCCCAGCGACGACCTGTCACCGGAAGAAAGCGACAGCTACGAGCTGGGTTTAAGGGGCACTTTGGGTGATTTCGCCTTTAATACCGCAATTTTCTACACCAAATATGATCAATTCCTTGCCACGACCTTAACCGACAGTGAATCGGTCATGAATAACGATGGCAGCTTTGCTTACCAGCACGATACCTTCCAGTATCAAAACATTGATGCCGTCACCATTAAGGGCATAGAAGCGGCGCTGAATTATGACCTCAGTAATGAAATTAACGTCTTTTTCAATGCTTCCTACCAGCACGGCAAGGACGATGAAACCGATGAATACATCGAAACCATCAGCCCGTTATCAGGTATCGCAGGACTTGGTTATATGGGGGATAAACTCAACGCCGAGCTGATTTTAAACTGGGCCAACAAAATGACGAAAGTGCCTGAAGGCAAGTCAGAAATTGCCGGTTACGGCAGCCTGGATTTATTGATGAGTTATCAGCTTACCGATGAGATAGTGGTAAATTTATCTGCTACCAACCTCACCGATAAAGAGTATATCCGTTATGTCAATGCCAACGGACACAGCGAAGGGGATTCCAAAAAACATTTAACCGAAGCAGGCCGGGCTTTCGCCGTCAGTGCCAAAATGACTTTCTAAGCAATGACTCACCGCTTTTTAACCGGCGCACCAGGTTAAAAGGCGGTGTTCACCTTATCCAGCTCTTGCACACCATACTTTTTCAATAAAAGCAGTCAGACAACGGATGCCATCATCAGGCTAAGGGGCTTTCCGGTAGTTATTGATCAAAAACAGCTCCTTAAACCCTAAACTTAAATACAAACCTTTACCCATGATTGATGCCTGCAGACAGAAAAAATCCGTATCCGCAGCGCTTTGCGTAAGTAACGCCGACATCAACCGGCGGGCAATGCCCCTGCCCCGGTATTTTTCCGCAACCCCCAACTGATGAATACCTGTAATACCGGCGTTTTTATAGTGACTGTGAAATAATAAAGCCGTTGCTACCGGCTGCCTGTCTTCATAAGCCAGAATCACTCGGGCCTTGCTATCCTCAGCCAGGGCTTGTACCACCTTAACGTCAATTTCATAGCCAAAAGCCCCGCTACCGATTTGGGTCCAACGTTTGATTTCATCTTGACTGGCACAAGTTATCAGCCTGAGTTCGCCAGCTTCATTATGTTTTTCGGCTTTACCTGTCTTATTGCCTATGCCTTCACTAACCGTCAAAGCCATAGCCAGCAACTCAAGCGAATGAATATAGTCGGCATCAATTAAAGCCTGCTCCAGGGATTTATGTGCGCCATTGAGTGAAGGCCACACAGGAATAACAGTATTGCCGGGTAACGTTGGCAAATTATTAAGCTTGCCAGGCGGTTGTGAAACTTGCCTGCCCTGTATAACCGCCGCCTGTTCATGCCAAAAACGATAAGGCCAGCTGCGTGATAAAAACGCTTTATGCTCAGATAATACCTGGCTATTCGTGCCCATGGCTTGCCACAAGCGGGTAAGGTTATCAAGATTGGCCAGCTTAAGTTCCTGCTCGGTTAACGTCATTTTTTACCCCCGATTAATCAAAATGATACCGCTAATAAGTGCTACTACCCCGGCCACTTTAGCCACAGTAATAGGTTTTACCGGCAAATCAAACCAGCCAAAATGACCGGCCACTATCGCCAGTAACAACTGCCCGGTTAAGGCGGCAGATAACATCGCCCCTATACCCATCTTAGGAATAAGATAATAAAAACAGCCCAGCCCGAAAGCACTGAATGCCCCGCCGGCAAACCAAAGGTAAACAGGTACCGAACGTATCACCTCGACACTGGGAATTTCCCGGTTCACCAGCAGCACGCCGCATAAGGTAAAAAAAATGCTGCTGACAAAAGCCACACTGGTAGCCAATAACGGATTTTTCAGCATAACACCCAACTGGGCATTCATACTGGTCTGGGTCGCAATTGCCGCGCCTGCGATTAGCGCAAGTAAAGATAAATAAATCATGCAACCAGCATAAAGGGCTGCCTGGTCTGCGTCATTTACCTATGTTGATTTTATCGGTAAAAGTTAAAAAATTATTCATCGACAAGCTGTTTTCTGATCCGGCTCAATTGAGTCGCGGTGATGCCCAAATGTGAAGCGATATGGTATTGGGGCAGCCTGGATTCAAGCTTGGGATATTCGGCTAAAAAGCGTAAATATCTCGCCAGCGCTTCTTCCTGTACCAGGGCCACTTCCCTTGCCTCTTTGGCAATCAGCCAGTTCTGCTCCAGATAATGAATATGGTACATTTTCAAATCTTCTTTGGCCGCCAATAACCGGCGAAAGCCGTTAAAGTTAATGGTCACCACAAGCGAATCTTCCAGCGCTTCAATAGCAAACCGTGACACCTGACCTTTAAGCAGGGCCACCATAGAGCCGGGAAAAGTATTTTCATCAAAAAACATCTTATTGTATTCATTGCCCTTTTCATCGGCAATAAATAACCGGAACAAACCGGAATAAACAAAGGCAAAAGAGTTGGGCAACTGACCTTGTTGATAAAGGAACTGATTTTTTTCGACGCTCAGCAGCTCACAAATACCGGTAAACTCCTGCCAGGTTTGCTCTGAAACAGGATAATAGGCCGACATAGCGTTACGTAGTGCCAAAAAAGCTGTTTTCCCTAAAGGACTGGCAGCACTTATGGTCTTCATGGGAAGATTGGTCAAATTCATGGTCCCGGGAGTGAATCAAGATATTGCTTATAAATCAAGGAATTTAATCAGATTATCCCGCTGGTGTCCATGTTAACCTGGCAACAAAATCAAAGCAAAACCAGATATCCAGGGCAAATATGGTGTATCCCGATATCAAATGACTTGTGCGTAAAAAAGTGCTAAATATCCCGGGTCAGGGAAAACAATAAGGTTTTGTGCTCATAGCTGCTGTTGCACCAGTTGTGCTTTTCCAGCACAACTCTGGGCACCTTGGTTAACTCCTGCTCGGGAGCAAAACCAAACTTTTGGTAAAATGCCTGCAAATGGGCGAAAGGTAAACAGTATATTTTCTGATAGTCCGTGGCATTTTTAACCAGATAATCAACGATCCGCCCGGCAACACCTAAACCGCGAAAACTATCCTTTACATACATGCCGCCAAGTTCGGCGATCCCTTTGTCTATATATTGCAAGCGGCCAAGTCCGGCTTTTTCGCCGTTAACCTCGGCAATGGCAATCTGCTCCCGCCCAAAATCAGACAGTTTAAATCCTATGCTCAGGTATTGATTATTCACCCAGGCCATATCCTCTTTTAGGGCCATTCTTATGCTAACCTGGTGTTGTGTTTTACTGTTCAAGATCAGATTTTCCACTTCATAAAACCTATATGATCTTTATCATAACGCCAGACGGCCGCCCTTTCATCACCTTATTGCTGTGATTTAAGTTCAACGGTATTGCCGTCAGGATCCTGAATATAAACCGAATCGCCAAACCCCTGGGCGCCGTAACGGGTATGGAACTGACCGACCTTTATACCTTTAGCAGTCAAATAATCCTGAATTTCGCCGCTGGAAATGGCTTTTAGCTGCAAGCAGAAACGATCGAGGTTTTGCTCGGTTTTTGTCGGTGCTCCTCCCCCGGCCCTGCCCAGTTTACTGCGGACATCGACTAAGTCGATCAAAGCATTACCGGCACGTAACTGGGTCAAGGCTGTTATTTTGCCATTACCAACAACCCCCTCAGCTGCTTCCGCGCTTTCTTCGGCTATTTCTTCGGCTAATTCTTCGACAATGCGCTCCACACTGCAGCCGAGCACCTGACAATAGAAGCTGACCATCTCATCGACTTGTGCAGTTCTCAGCACCAGATGATCAATTGCTGCAATTTCAAACATAGTCCGCTCCTTGTAAGAAAAATGAATTATTTAGCCGGTTTAGCTTTGTATAGCTGCAATTAGGCCTTTTCGGCAACAAATATGACCGACAAAGGCGCACTATTGTTACATCTTTTCGGCTCGATAATCTCCGGCGAAGTTAAGCCATTGTCCGTAAACAATGCCAGCCAGGAAGGCAAGGTTCTGAAATACCAGGGAGGCGGGTCAACAAAGTCTTCACTAAACCCTTGCCAGCTGCCGCTGCGCCAGCCATCCCGGTATGGCTGATCGCCGCAGGCGCTAACGGGATGCAGGGTTTGCACAACAAAGGCCCCGTCACCCTTAAGTAAATGCGCCAGCTGAGCAAAAACCCGGTTAACGGATTGCTCCCCCAGCAGAGAAAAATTACAGACGATCACATCAAATTTTTCCTGAAGGTTTTCAAAAGACAAGGCTTCATAACTTAAGGCCTTAAAACGGCCGACTCCCTGCTTTTCACCATTGGCGATAAGCTCGGGCACAATATCGATCCCTAACATATCAATGACAACGGCATCACCCGCTTCTTTTCTGCCTTTATCCAACGCCCGCATCAACCAGCCTTCCCCGCAGCCAAGATCCAGCAACTTCAGCGGCCGGTTTTCAGGACGTTTTTGCGAACATAATTTCAGCAGCACCTCAATCACAGCAGCGTTAGTCACCTCGACCCGGCTGGTAATTTCCTGATTGTCGATCGCAGCTGTCCATGGCTTGGCATTTTTCAGCCAACTGTCGATAATATGCTGATCAGATAGACTAGCGGCATTATGATTTGTATCCGGCATCTGTGCTTTCCTTATTCGCTCAATCGGCCCTGACATTACAATTTTTGGCAATACTCGATAATAAAGTCCAATAATAACCGTGCTTTTTTCGCCTGCATCGCCCCTTTGGGATAAACCCCGTAAAAACCGATATCCTGAACACTAAAGTCCGCCAACAGCGGCACCATTTGTCCCTTGCTAACAAAAGGGTTAAACAGCAAGGACGGACCGAACATCACCCCTTGCCCCGCCAATACCGCATCTACCAAGAATCTGGGCTCATTACTGTGTAAGTTTCCGGTCACTTTAACACTAACACGTTTGCCGTCACTATGCCTGAACGGCCAGCGGGCAGCGAAAGCACCGCCGGTATAAATCAAACAATTATGCCCGGCCAACTGCTCAGGCTCGCTAATATCTCCTTTTTCTGCCAGATAGGCCGGACTGGCACAAACCAGGTAATGACAGTCCGTCAGCTTTTTACAGATAAGCTCAGAATCTTTAAGCTGCCCTACCCTGAGTGCCAGATCTACCCCCTGGTCAATCACATCCACCTGCTGGCCGCTAACATGAATATGTAAATCAACCTCGGGATTTTGCTGTTGAAACGACCTGAGAATATCTCCAAAACCGGCGATGACCATACTCGCCGGCAAGGTGACCGACAATTTCCCTATCAGCTCCTCCTTTACTTCTTTAACGGCAGCAAGCGCCCGGTGTAATTCCCTGTCCAGCGACTGGCAATGGGGATACAAACGCTCCCCAGCTTCCGTCAATTGCAGTTTTCTGGCGTTACGATAAAACAAGGCAATATCCAGTTCAGCCTCCAGAGCACTGATTTGCTTACTCACCACAGACTTGGACACGGATAAGGATCCGGCAGCGCCGGTAAAGCTACCGGTTTTCACCACTTGGGCAAACGTTAACATCAAACGGGAAAGATCTTTCATTTTGGAAACCCAGCGTTTCTTTTTCTTGCATTTATTTCTTTAGGCTAATCTATAGACTAGTTACCAGGATATCAACGCATTTATCGGAGTAAAAGATGACATCATCACACTGGGCCAAACTCGCAACAGCCTTTTATTTTATCTGGGGACTATTGCATATCAAAGCCGCCTGGATTGTTTACCAGATGGGGGAAAACCTGCCCGCAGACATGATCCAGGGGCGGTTATTCCAAAGCGGCTGGAACCTGCTGTTTTTTGCCCTGGCCGCCATGGCCATTGCCGTATTTTATAACTTGAAAAACGACCGTCAGGGCTACTGGGCCAACCTGATCATGGTCAGCGCCACCGATATAGGATTTATCCTCTTTATCCTGGTACCGGGGCATTTAGCCTTATGGCCCGGGATCATGGGGCCTGTATTCTGGCTACTGGCACTTGTTGCCAGCACCATCGCCCTTAAGCAAAACCCCAGTTAACCACAGGCCGGGCTTCTTCAGCCCAACCATTCCAAGCACTTTTTAACCCAATGTGCCGACACCTAAGTGCCGGCATACATTTAACCCTGTATATTACACGGAGAATTTATGATGATATTTCGTCAACTTATTATCCCGGCCCTGGCCGGATTATTCAGCCTGCAGGCACATGCCGCCGATCCCGTCTGGGACGCCAATACCGTAAACCTCGCCATAGAAAAGATCGATAACGGCGTTTATACCGTTTATGACGACAGGGCCCACGATTTTGCTCCCAAGGGCCTGCCGCTTGCCACCAGCGCCGGTGTGATCGTCGGTGACAAAGGCGTGATGCTGGTAGAGACCATGATCAATAAAAGGTTACACCAACAATTAATGGCCCTGGTAAAAACCGTCACCGACAAGCCGATACTTTACGCCGTCAATACCAGCTTTCACGGCGACCACTCCTACGGCAATTACCTGCTGGACGATTCCGTGACCTTGATCCAGCATAAAAATACCCAGGCCTATATCCAACAGCATTTTGCCAAAGACGTAAACTTTATGATCAACACCTTCGGCAAAAACCGCGGCATGGAGCAGGTTACCCCGACAACCGCGGATATCTTAATAGAGGAACAAGGCGCCCTGACCATAGACTTAGGCAATAAAGAAGTGCAAATCAAAGATTTCGGCTTTGCCCAAACCGGCGGCGATTTGTTTGTCTATTTGCCGAAAGAACATGTTGTCTGGACCGGTAACGCCATAGTGGCCCAAAAACCCGGCCTGCCCTGGCTGCTGGATGGCCACTTAAGCGATACCTTAACCACCTTAACCTCTCTGTATCAGGCGCTGCCACAAGATACCAAGGTAATACCTGGCCACAGCCATGTCGTGGATAAAAGTGCGATAAAGTGGAATATTGATTATCTGGCAGAAATTAAGCAGCAAGTCACCCAAGCAGTTAACAAAGGCCTGAACCAGGAGCAAGTTGTCCAGAAAGTAAAAATGGATAACTACCGCGGTTATGCCCTGTTTGACTGGGTACACCCAGCCTTAAATGTCCCCGCCGCCTATCAGGAGCTTAACACTCACTAGCCTCTAACCGCCCGGGAAAAAACTCCCGGGTATTTTATCCCTATAGGCTTTTCTCAGTTCCAGAGGATAAATGTATATCCCCAAAAAAAAGACCATTTCCCCGTTGATTTCCCCAGTAAAATAGTCTCTATTTATAGTGCGATCCACCCACAAAAGGAGCGCGCCCACTTCAATATTTCTCTTTCATTAACGGTGTTAACACCAACCATTAGAACTGCTGTTAACACATAACAACTCGCAACCCCTGAGTGCAGACACACCCAGAGGTCGCTAACCACAACGAACTTCACAGGAGTACGCCATGGCTGAATGTCATCATACGCCAGAGCTTGCCTCGGCAAAAGTAAAATATCCCATTTATCGGCAACTTACCGTACTGGAAACCAGCTGCGAGTCGCCAGCAAAGAGCCGCGGCATAGGCATTAACTATGTGCCGGTTAACCTTGAGCCCTGCATTGTGCTCAGGGGCAAGTGGCTCAGGCAGGCGGGTTTTGCCATCGGGCAAAAAATCACGGTTGCCGTCAACCAGGGAGATATTAACCTTACACCTAAAGAGTTTTGTTTAATCCCGGCCACCAAAGACTAACGCTGTCGCCTTTTATTGAAAGGCAAAAACTAAGCTGCTGCGCCTGAAGCAGGTACAGCAGCTTTACTCGCCCCGGTAACAATACCTTACAACCAGATAGAAGCATTATGCTCCTCACCTGAAACCCCCTCTTTTCATGCCCGGTTATCGGTGAGCTCCACCTGTAATTATCCTGCTGCATCGGTGAGATATTTGCCTTGCCCAGAGCACAGTTATAAATGAAGCAACTACCGGTTTCGGCTGCTCCGTAATGAGCAGTGCCGTCACCGGCGATGCTGTAACAACAAGCTTTAATCCTAACCAATCACGTTAAGCGGAGGTATATTGTGAACACTAACGCACAACCAACAAAAACTACCGGCGCCCATCCTTTGGCTTACTTTTTCGTGGCAAGTGGCGGCGGTGTCGTCGGCACCGACTATGCTACCTGGCTTAACATTGATCCTGTTATAGGCGCCGTGATCGGCGGCGTGATAAGCCTGTTTATTTTACAGCTGGCTTATCACCTCTATACCGATCCCGAAGGGGAAATTAAGAAAACCTGTACCGAAGCCGGTGCTATTCTCGGTGTCTTACTTGGCGCCTACATTACTTTAGAGAACTCCAGCGAAGACTTTGCCTGGGTTATCGGCGCTTTCGTCGGCGGCGCAATAGGCGCCGGCATGGGGCAAATGGCGGCTGCCATTATTTCCCTGGCAGGCTTTACCGTATTATTTCTCAGCCAGGGTCCTGTCGGTTTGGCGGTACGCACTTTTATCCTGAACATCAATTAGCCTATAAATGCCAAGCAAGCAGATATTCGCCCCGGCTTCCCTGCGCAGGTTTTAGTGTCTTTCTTTTGACCGCAGTACATTCACCGCGCCATTAAAATCTGCCCTATACTCCCGTGCAGCTCCCTGCAACTGGACCACCTGTTATTATTTGTTAACCACACAGGTAAACAATTGACTCAAAAAACGAACATGGATAGATTGATTTTCGGGCACTTGCCCGGGAAAAAATAATAACCACAAGGAAATGGATGCAATGACCAAGAGACTTCCCCTGAAACTCGCTTTATCCGCCGCCCTGCTTTGCAGCAGTCAGCTCAGTTATGCCGCCTGCAGCATCAGCGGTTATGAGTTTACTCCCACTGGTACCAAAGACAGCCGCGGTCTGGATTATCAAACAGGCAGCGCCCCCGTTGACGCCAACAGCGGCAGCTTTGATGTTGTGGTGTACAATATCGACGGCTTCCCCAAGTGTATCGGCGGCAACAGCAATACCGATTTTAAAAATCTGCTGAGTGAGCTCGACAGTGCCAATTTCAACATTGTGCTGATGCAGGAGATGTTCAGTAAAACCAAACATGGTTATTTACGCGACGAAAGCCGTCTCAGTATCAACAGCTACCCCTACCGTTCCAAAAACTGGCGTGGCAGCATGACCTCATACGGTGATGGTCTGATACGTTTGTCCGACTTTCCTTTTAACATGGCAAATCGCGATGACGATGATTACACCCTGGCTACTCACGAATTGGAAATATTTGACAACTGTCATGGCGACTTAACCGACAGCAACCCCGATTGTTTAACGGAAAAAGGCTTTACCGTGGCGGTGCATGAAATCACCGAAAATTTTTCCGTACATATCTACAATACCCATATGGATGCCGGACGGGACGATGACGATGTCAAAGCCCGCCGCAAACAGTTTGAGCAGCTGGCAGACTTTATCAATAATTATTCCAGCCATGCCACGGTGATCCTCGGCGGTGACTTTAACAATAAATGGTCGAATTATCCCCATGCCGACGAGCAGCAGGAGATCTGGCAAACCTTCCTGGCAACCACCGGCATGACCCTGGGCTGTCAGGATATGATCACCGGCAGCGACAAAGCCATCAGCAATTGCGACGGCCATTTTAGCTCCAGCACAGATCAGCTCGGTTATATTAACCGCGAGGATAACCCCTATCGCCTCACCCTGACAGAATATGGGGAATTAACCAACTTTACCGGCTTAAGCGATCATGAACCTTTAAGGGCGCGCTTTACTTGGGTAAAAAATGAGCTATAGAATTAGCAAATAAAGAAAATAATGCCTGATGGTTGAACCAACAGGCATTTAACAGTCCTGATTGTTATTATTCGCTACAAGGGTACCGAGGGACTTTTGCAATAATGAGTACTTGCTCGCCTTTTTTCTCCATTAAATAGCAATTGTCATCTTTGCCCAACTGATAATACTTGTTTTGTTCGCTATTTTTTTCGGCTTTAGCTTCGGTTGTCGTCGAGGTTTCACTTTGCTCTTTGCTACCTCTGTCAGGTGTCTGAGCGGCGGTCGGTTTACTTTTCCTGCTTTTTTTAGCCGCTTCGGCCGCATGTTCATGCTCATGTTCATGGGCTGCTTCAGTGATCACATGGCCTATGAGACCGCCAACAATTAACGCTCCTAAAATAGCACCGCCATTACTATGATAGCCGGTATGAACCGAGACATGACCCGAAACAGGAGGATAACCGTGATGCCCGGAGCGGTGATGGCCGCCATGGTGGGATGCACAACCGGTGGCCAGCAAAATTGCCGGTACCAGTAACCAGGTCGCTGATTTTTTCATATTAAACCCTGGTGTCGCGGATTGTACTTTAAGTATAAAGACTGAACCTGAACCTAAGCTGAACAGAAAAGAAAAATATCCCGGATTTTCGCCAAAAGTATTTGCCAGGCTCATTCCCAAAAAAGGGTGTAAGTGATAAAATCGCCGGCAAAATACAGCGCACCATACAAGGCCCGGGACTAGGGCTTAAACCGCGGAATCACCAGGATATTTCAGCACCAGGACTTATATGAAACGATATCTCTTTTTTGTCTCCCAGCTTTACTCTTTATCTATTGTTCGTCCCCTGCAAAAAGCTATCCGCGAACGGGGAGATGAAGTGGCCTGGTTCCTGAACCAGAAACAATATGCCGCTTACCTTAACGAAGATGAAAAACAGCTGGCCACGGTGCAGGAAGTGATGGATTACAACCCAAGTGCGGTATTTGTCGCCAGCAATACCGTGCCGGATTTTTTCCCGGGTATTAAGGTACAGCTGTTCCACGGTTTTAATGCGCAAAAGCGCGATGAAAATAAAGGCCACTTCCGCTTAAGAGGTTTTTTTGATCTCTATTGCACCCAGGGGCCATCTACCACAGAGCCGTTTAAAGAGCTGGCCAAAGAGCATCAGAACTTTGAAGTGGTAGAAACCGGCTGGAGTAAAATGGATCCCTTATTTGAGCCTTTTAACGCTAAACCTTTTTTTCCCGCTCAAAGTGGCGCAGAGACACCCCAGAGTAAGAAGCCGGTGATCCTGATGACCTCCACCTTCACCCCGGCATTAAGCGCCGCCTACCACTTGTTTGAGCAGGTAAAGCGCATGTCAAAACGCCAGGACTGGAACTGGCTGATCACCTTCCATCCGAAAATGGACCCGGAAATTGTCAGCAAGTACAAATCACTTCAAAGCGACAATTTACATTTTGTCGAGACCGACGACATTATTCCGCTATTACAGGAAGCGGATTTAATGTTATCGGATACTTCCTCAATTATTTCCGAGTTTTTGTTACAGCATAAACCCGCGGTCACCTTTAAAAACCGCGTACCCGGTCCGCACCTGGTCAACATCACAGACGCCGATGACATTGAGCAAGCGATTGAGCAGGCACTCACTAAGCCCGCAGCGCTAATGTCGGCGATAGAAGATTATATCAACCTTATTCACCCTTATATGGACGGTAAATCCAGTCACCGGGTGATAGATGCTACCGACGCTTTGGTTGACAGCGGCATGAAACATTTAAAACGCAAACCCCTGAATTTGTTTCGCCGCTTAAAAGTGCGTCATAAATACGGTTATTATAAATTCTGGTAGCCAGCCCCTTCACCGGGAACCTTTTGCTTCGGTATAAACTTAACGGCTGGCAAGCAAAGGTGATGAGCTGAAACTGTGCTTGATAAATTGCTCTTTACCGGCATCGATAAACACAGAGGCCACTACTTGCTTTTTATCCCGGCTCCAGATCTTATGATCATGATTATTTAAGGTCACCATCACCTGGTTAATACCTTGTTTGAATAAAGTGGCGGGCAAATGCAGGTATTGCCCGTAAACACGCTGAATTTTTTGACCGTTGATAAACAAATGCGCATGCCCCTGTACATAACTTAACGGTTTTTCGGATGCAAATTCAGGTGCTTCCAGTTCAAAGTCTGCCAATTGAAGATGTAAGTTAAAACCGGATTTTTCATCTTTATATAAGGCGACCTCCAGTTTAGGCACAGGCAAATTGGCGGGGATTGCCACCGGTTCATGGCTGTGATCCATCATGCCTTCATGCCCTGCCATTGTCTGGGACATGGTCTGAGCCATAGCACCGGCCATAGGCATTTTATGCTGCATGCCCTGAGCCATTTTCTGACCTGGCTGTGATGCTGCCTTTACCGCTTCTTGTGCAGCCTCTTGCGCAGCTAATTGTGTACCTTCTTGTGCAGCCAGGGCAACAGAGCTTATCAGGGCAAACAGCCATACATAGCTTTTCATATGAATACCTTTCGTTTAAAAAATTGAAAAGCCGGCTATCCGTTAGCAGAGATAGCCGGATTGATACCTTAGATAATTACCTGTCTCTTAGCGTGGCGGTGGACCACCCGGGCCGCCACCGAGAAAGCCACAGGCGGCAACCGAGTTATCTGCCAGTTCACCATAATACTCAGGTCCGAAGATAAACGGGAAGCTGGGAGTCTGCTTGCCTTCACTGTCCTGGGTGAGGGTAACATGATAATGATAGCCACGGGTTTCATCGCTATGTCCGTTGTGCTGATCTAATACTTCATCACCACTGAGGCTTGAATCCCAGTAATAATCTTCAAAGTAGAAACCGGACACCGCAGTAAATTCTACTAAGCCGGTCAGGTTAGGCACAAGGTCGCTTGTAGTCGGCCCGGTGGTAACCGCGGTGGTGCCCGCACTGGGATCTAAACTGTCCACCAACTGACAACTACGCTCACCGGCAACACCGCAACCGGTAATGGAGTCGGCATTCTCATAATCCCGCGCAACCCAACTGCTTTTTGCCAGTACGCCATTAGCCTGCCAGGGGCCGTAAATGGGATAACCGTCGGCAGCATAACCATAGACAGGCGAATGACCATTGCCGGTATCGCCGACTAAATCAGCCAGACAGCTGGAGTACTGGTGCTGGTGATAGGTACCGTTGGCGGCATGACCGCCACAGATATCGACATCATAAACTTCCTGGATCGGCGCCAATGACTGCCACACGCCCTGGTTGTTATAACTTTGCCCGTCACTCCAGGTAAAGACCGCAGCACCGTTTACCCAAAGCCCCTGGGTCGACATGCCGGTTTCACAGTTTTCCACTGCAGGCTCAGGCTCTTTTGGCAGATAAACTTCGGCATTGATATCCTCAGGACAAACCGGCCCCGGCGGCCAGTAGCCGTAACCTGCCCCGGTAGTACATCCGGCTTCATTGCCGTCGTAACCGATATCCTGGCCGAATTCAATCACATCGCCAGCACTGGCACTGGTGGCTCCGCTGATAAAGGCCTGACCGGCATCTGGCCGGTTATTAAGGCTGTCTACCATATCCTGGGTCATGGTGACCTGGTAGGCCGGTATACCGCTGGTTTGGATATAAGTGTAATCTTTGTCATCTACCGTGGTGGTGCTAACACTACCGACATTCACTAAAATATCGGCGCCATTGGTGGTAAGCACAGCCGCAGCTTCACCGCTTTCATTGACAACCCAGACATCATTGCTGCTCACCGGCTCTGTGTTGTCTGTGCTTTGTGCGGCACTGGTAATGGTGACGCTATCGACACTACTGTCTTCACTGCCGTCATTGACCACTAAGGCAATCACATAATCGCCGTCAACATCGGCAATAAAACTGGCATTTTCACTGCTGGCATTGCTTAAACTGATATTGCTGCCCACAGGCATAGTGCTGACAGACCAGCTATAGGTCAGGCTGTCACCGTCGGCATCTGAACTGCCGCTGGCATTGAGGTTTATGGTTTCACCGGTGACAACACTTTGGTCGCTACCGGCATTTGCCACCGGTGTCGTATTCGTGGTTGTCGGGGTTGAGGTGTTAGTTTCAGTTGCACTGTCACTGCTGGCATCATCACTGGATGAACTGCCGCAAGCCGTTAATACGCTTACCATCACCAGCGGACACACACTTTGCCGGATCAAGCCGGTCAACGAAGTTGTTTTTTTATTTATCACACTTATCTTCCATCTATCTTGGTTAAGATGAAAAAAGTATGCCTAGGGAATGTGCAGCGAATGTGCAAACTTTATGTATTAATGTGAATCTGGTGGTTAGCTCGGCTGCAACAGATTATTACCGGCAAACCTGCAATTGAGTGGCTAATTGCCGGGATTGTATATTTACCGCAAACCTCCCTGGTTAGTGAACGATATGCGCCATTTTTTCATGCAAAACCACTATCTTCTGAGCGTAATGTTCAGCTTCGACTTCTGAGAGTTTAGCTATGATAGAACGCCTACCTCGCGGCCAAAGCGTCTCAACAATATTCCGGTAGTCATCAGACAATTCTTTTGGAATATCGGCTTCAACACAGATATGCAGCAAGTGGCTATTCACGGCATTTTCCAGCCGGCTTTTCATCGAGCCCGGCCCTACCAAGTTAAACACCGCCATGTGTGTTTTTTCCAGACCATAAATATGAGACATAGCGATCACCTTTAGCCTCGTTTACCTAGTGTAATTGTAGTCTGCTTAGTTATAGAAACCTACTACTACCGGGACTATTGGAGGCTCATCGATATAAAACACAAGAAAATATCAACCAACGTATATGGATGATTAATAATATTGCTGTTTGACCGGGGAGTGAATGGTTGGCTCTTCCTGCTGGGCTTTTTTCATCGCCATAAGCGCCTTGGTATGAGAGATTTTTTGCAATTCCTGTACATACATCAGCAACTGCGCAGCGGTAATGAAAGGCATGACATTTTCATGCGTCACGGGTATACCGTCGTCCCCCCATTTTTGTGAAAACACCGAAAGTTTAAACTGACCGTTTTCTGCGTAGGCCACACACCATTCAGGTAAATAATCGATTAGAAAACGTTTTTGATAACCCGTGCCCTGTGAAGTGGCAGGCGCACCGTTTTTATACATTAAACGGCCAAAAGAATATGAGACACTGGCATCACCCCGGGCTTGATATTCGGTATTGTCGACAAAACCGACCATCTTAAGTAAGGTGAAAAATTCAGTTATTTTTGCAGGTGTCACGACTACATCCTTTTAATCACATAGGTACTAACTTAGCTGTAACAGAGCTCTGAAAGCCGCACTAAATAAGTAATGCCAGAGTTGGTTGAAGATGTTGTGAGTAACTTACGACTCATTATCAAACAAACCTGTTGATAGTACTCCAGCATCCTCGCTGATAGTGGAGTACTATACATTATACAAAGTGGAATGTGCTGCACATTTTGTTTTTCTATGTTTTTAAAGTGTTTTTACTTAACCTAAGAGTAAGTAAAAAGACGATTTTTCATGGCCCTTTTTCACTCCTGTTAATTCAGAACTAATTACGTAATAAATACCAGTAATCATTTCAACCGGTGGTACCTTCTTCCCTCCGGCAGCTAAGAGAACTTCAACCGGCGGTACCTTCTTCCCTCCGGCAGCTAAGAGAACTTCAACCGGCGGTACCTTCTTCCCACCGGCAGCTAAGAGAACTTCAACCGGCGGTACCTTCTTTCCACCGGCAGCTAAGAGAACTTCAACCGGCGGTACCTTCTTCCCTCCGGCAGCTAAGAGAACTTCAACCGGCGGTACCTTCTTTCCACCGGCAGCTAAGAGAACTTCAACCGGCGGTACCTTCTTTCCACCGGCAGCTAAGAGAACTTCAACCGGCGGTACCTTCTTTCCACCGGCAGCTAAGAGAACTTCAACCGGCGGTACCTTCTTTCCACCGGCAGCTAAGAGAACTTCAACCGGCGGTACCTTCTTTCCACCGGCAGCTAAGAGAACTTCAACCGGCGGTACCTTCTTTCCACCGGCAACTAAGAGAACTTCAACCGGCGGTACCTTCTTCCCTCCGGCAGCTAAGAGAACTTCAACCGGCGGTACCTTCTTTCCACCGGCAGCTAAGAGAACTTCAACCGGCGGTACCTTCTTCCCTCCGGCAGCTAAAGTTGTTACTGGAAAGGTTAAACATAAAAATAAAGTTGCTAATTTAAATAAGTTCATTATTTTGTCTCTGTTAATAGTGATAAGAAGTGGCTCAGGGTCCACATCAACTATTATCAGGATTCAAAATAACAAGGCAAAGACATGCCAGACTGAGCAAAAGTTATTCAGGTATTAGGCGTCTAAAATAAAACGAGAACGCAAATAATCTTCGGTGAAATAGAAAAGAGTTAATACAGCTATGGAGTGCATTAACATTGAATATACTTGGTAAAAATATAAAGGGTTTAAAGGAGTCAAATGTCGGATCAAATATTCCGATATCATCACAGCTATTATCCAAATACCCCACTTTGATAAATCATAAAGTTTTAGATCCAGAGGTAAAAACTTCCCTCCTTTGACCATTTTATCGGTAAGAGGCACCCGCATAAATAATAAATGTCTGGTAATTATATTAACCAGAAGCATCAGAACATACGCATGAATCCGCGGCGGTTGATAGCCTATAAAATACCAATAACATTCAGCTAAAATTATTGACATCAACAAAGGAATGCAAAGCTTTTTAACCACTTGATCGTATTTTAACTTATACATGAGTGCTGCTGCGCACAAATAAATAATCACTTTTGAATCAAAATGATTTTCGATGAAGAAACCGATTTCTTCAACCGAACGTTCAAAAATGATAATGGCAATAAGCCCGGCCATATTCACATCACGGGTCTTTACTTTTACCAGGAAAAACATTACCAAGCCAAGTAAAAACCAACGATCAAAATATTCGGCATAACCAAAGGTATATACGCCTATTAGCGCAAAAGTAATAACCAGTATCGGGGTAAATAACTTGCGCAGATATAAATTCAGTATCATGAATTTTGGATGTTGAAGAACCTTAAGATCTGGCTTTTAAAAGATTCCTTGGTTTTTGCAGAAACAGTGCGGCGACACACTGCCCACCAAGAGTTGACAACTTCGATACTGAGCTTGTCGATAGAGCCGACATATTCATTTTCAATGGCAACAACGGTTTCACGACTGAGGCCGATTCTCGACGCCAATTCTTTTTGTGTTAAACCCGCCTCTTTGCGCAGACTTTTTAAATGCGCTCCTGAAAAATTTGCCATATTAAAAATCATACCTCTACAACTCATCCCTTTATTTTGGGGATCATGGTTATTTTTTATGCCTAAGTCAAGCGCTATATTCAAGCGCCTGTACTTAGCGTTAACCTGCGCTCTTTGCTATAACAACAACTTGAGGATAACCTCAAAAAGACGAGCCCCCATAAAAAGTAATGGCTTCATTGTCTTGATTAGCCGTTGGCCAGCTCCAATTCTGCCATTTTACTTTTACAGCCCAAATATAAAACCAGGGTTTTGAGCATTAAATAAAATAAACCGCAAAATTCAATCAGGAGTAACAAGGCGAACAGCCAATAAAAGGCAGGATAAAGCACAGTCACCAGCAAACTCAAACCACTGAGTATATGGCTGATAAAAAGCAGGCGGCCATACTTTTTCGGCAACAGTTCATGCATGTTCGGCAAATACTGCATCGCCTGAAAATTCATTAAACATTGTTGCTGCAAATGGTTATAACTTAAAAAGGGTAAGATCTTTAACAGCAATCCCTGGATCACCGAGAGCACATAAAAATAAAGATACGCTGCCATCAGCCACATGTGTTTTTTGCTGTTAAACAGTTCCGGCAGAGCATCTTCTGGCATCAGGAAAACGGCGGTGATCACAAATAAACTAACTGCCGATAAGCGCCAATAATCCAGGGTATTATCAGGTACTTTACGTTTGCGCCGGGCTATCACCCGCAATAATACAGCGGCAAATAAACAGTTAAGCAATAATAACAGCAGTACAGGTTCACTCAGCACTCCGCTACTTTCACCGATGTTAGGGCTGTTTAATCCCCGCCAAAATAACCAAAACAAGAGAGTTAAAATCAGCAAGGGAAACGATCGACTCAACCATTTGGGAAAATCTGGTGCGACATGGAACATGGGGATCACCTGAAAACTGACCCCGATGATCAACATGGCTACCCATCCCGCCAGCCCGGCAAACACGTGTAAATTGGTATAAACCTTATGCCCGGGAATAAACTCGATGCCTAAATTGCGGCTAAGCAGCAAGCCCCCCAAGATCACGGTAACGGCTAAAGCCAATACCGCCAGACGGATGGCATTTATCGTCGCTCCCTGGCTCAGCTTTTGCGCTAACACCCAGGTTACCGCCACCAGATATAAGCAAAATCCCGTAAGCAAAAGTGCCAGCGCCGTTTGCATCAAAAGCAACTGCTGCGGCTGGGACCAGACAAAAGCTAACATCAAAATCACGCTGCCGCAGACATGCAGCACATGACAGGCACCGCCTAATAAGCGCACCTTGGGAATACCGACCCCACCAACCACAGGCAGTAGCTGCAATAATGCCCCCATCATCACCGTAGTAATAAAACCTAAGGTAAAACCGTGGGTGATGGTCAGCATGGCCGGATGCCAGCGGCTAAGCCAGGGATCCGGTCCGGCGAAAAAAATAAAGCCCGCCAATAAAATTACCATCAACGCCGCGCTAATAAAATAACGAAATGGAACAGTTAACGGCGGCATCACGGAAAAAGATAAACCGCTGAGTTTCATAGCCGTGCTTTATCCGTTGCCAACAAGTAATCCAACAGCCGGTCTTGCTCGGCTAAACGGTAGATATAAATAAAATAACGGATAGCTGTGTTTGGGTTCTCGGCCCCCTGATTAGCAGCATCAGGGCTATTAACCTGGCACGAATATCCCCAGCCTGCAGGCTGCAGCTTTTCATAAAGCGGTACCGGCTCACGGCTGTGCGCGACCCTAAGATACTGGCCAGCTTGCAGCTCAGCCAGAGCCATGAGAATTTTGCTCATGGGATCCGGCGGAGCCAATTCACTGACATCAAGATAAATTTCATCCATGTCTTACACTCAAATTATTCCTGCCCCTAAACCGCCTCGGCTTCGCTTTGTTCGCAATATTCCTTAAGATCATTTAATGTTTTATCACCATCGCTGATATGCTGCTGGCTCATGGGATACAACATCATTTCTTCTTTCATATTATGTTGCTGCATCAGCACCATTAAGGTTTCCGACAAGCCCAGATAAACTTCCTGATCGGCAGCTGCCAGTGCCTGGTTTAACTGCTGTACCAGGGCGCGCATTTGCTCATGTTCGCCGCGCATCACCATAGTAGGGCCCTGGGTAATGCCGGTCGCCTGTTCAAAGCGGGGAAATAAAATAGTTTCTTCCGCTTCAAGATGCGCCTCCAGTTCCCGGGTAAAGATTTGCCATTCTTCCTGTGCCAACGGCCAGTTGCCGATGGCAACGGCTGATTCGGCAGCAGAAAAAACATCATCGCAGTGACGGTGCTGGCAGGTCATATAATCTGGAATTGAACTCATAGAGGTTTACTCCTTTACTTAATTTAATCTTAGCGCTGGTGGCCCGGCTATTGCCTTGGCGATCACTTTCGCTATTACCTTAACTTTTACCTTAATGAGGCAAGTGTAAAGGGGAAAAAAGTTAGGGATATTGACCTGAAATAAGAAACGCCTACTTTGGCGAAAAAGCAAGTTATGACATGATATCGGTTTTTACTATCCAAGTAGTTAATAATAAAATATGACATTTGACAGAGCACTTGTCGGGGTATGGCATTATGAATATCGAACAAATATGGAAAGCATATAAAAACCACCTCAAAGCATTTCTTCATGCTAACATCAACAACCCGGCCGATGTCGATGACTTGTTACAGGAGATACTGATCAAGTCATACCTGAACTTGAAGACCATTAAAGATAACACCAGCATTAATGCCTGGCTGTTTCAAATCGCCCGGCGAACAATTATAGATTTTTACCGGCAAAAAGGCAGAGACCAAAAACTGGGTGACGATGAACTCTGGTACCGGCAAGAGCAGCCCGGCGTACACACACAATTGGCCAGGTGTCTAACCCCTTTTATCCAGTCGCTAACCGCAAAAGACGCCGAACTGTTAACGCAAATCGAGATCAACGGTCTGTCGCAAAAGACCTATGCCGAGCAAAATCAACTGAAATACTCGACCCTGAAATCCAGGGTACAAAAAGCCCGGGAGCAACTGCACAAACGTTTTAGCGACTGTTGTGAATTATCCCTTGATGCTCAAGGTAATATCTCTGATTTCACCCCCAAAAATACTCAATGCAAAAAATGTTAAATTGACTTCGTCTTTGTTATGAGATGAAGCAAAAGAGAGCATAATGCTGAAAATCATCCGTTTTAAGATTTGTCCGGGCATACTTAACCGGGCTTAGGCCAAAACGTTACCGACTTAGGAAAAAGGTGAGTTTATGTACCCACCTTTTCCTCCATCTGTTTGTATAACCTCAATATCAACGGCTAAAAGTCCGGTCAAACGGTGAATTTTCAATACCTGACCACGGGTTATTACCTATAATCAGGTCAGCGTTCCCCTGATTATGTTTGCAGATATGCAGCCAAAAACACTCGCTATTGTCGTCACGTTTTTACCCCTTATCGTGATGAACCTGGTTTATGTCATGAGTGCCACCGCCGAGTTAGTACCAAGCTGTATTCCTTATCTTGACGGTTGCACTTCCATCAGCCGGGCGGCGCGGCGTGGCAATGCCATTTTTGTTTTTCGCGCCTGCATGATAGTCCAGGCGGTATTTTTAGCCGGGTACTGGGTCATTGCCCGGCAATGGTTAAACCAACTGGCCGGAAAAGCCTTAAGGCCGGCAACTATTATGTGCAGCTTAGGCATCATAGCCTCCTTATTTCTGATCCTCTATGCGGATTTTTTGGGCACCGACGGCCGTATCTACCGGTATATGCGCCAATACGGCATCATCTTTTTTTTCACCCTCACCCCCTTTGCACAAATGATCATGGTAAATGAGCTGTTTAAATTAACAAAGCAGCAGAATTTTTCCCCCCTCTATATCGCCGTGATACGCTACCAGATAGGGGTAGTGATCTGTATTTTAGCCTTGGGCCTGATCAGCCTGTTCCTTTCCTACAGCGGCAATAGCAGCTTTGAGCGGGAAAATATCCTGGAATGGAACTATGCTGTGTTGATGTCGATTTTCCACTTAGGTTCCTGCCTGCTGTGGGGGGATGTGAAGATTCATATTTCCGTTAAGCAGAGAGAGTAATGGTGAGGCCCGAATGTTTCCGGCCAGAATTGGTTATTATTTATATTGCTTAAATTTTTTACTCTTGCAGCTAGTAAGTTCCCCCCTTTGGGCCAACACAGGTACGGCCCCCTGCCCCAGACCTGAATTTACTTTTATCAGTCACCCAATCTTCGATGAGAACCAGCCGCAAACCTACTTTTTCCATCGCTGGGCAAACTATTTACATATCAAAACCAAAGAAATCACCTTAAAAAACGAGTCGGCGTTTTTCACACAAAAATGCCGTTTTTTACCAGATGACCTGGACCAGCTGGAGCGGCACTTGCGGGATAAAAAATACCTCCATAAGGCCAAAGTTTCCATGGATAAAGCTGGCAACCGGGTGAGGATTGAAGTCTGGGATAACTGGTCATTATTGCCCTCTCTCGACCTAGCCCGTAAAGGCGGTGAAAACCGCTTTGCCATAGGGCTTAAAGACAGGAATCTGCTGGGGTTAGGCATTGACGCCGAGATCAAGTCTTTTTCCAACTCACAGCGCAGCGGCTTTAAATTTGACGGCCATGTGCCGCTGTTTTTACACAATCACAGCCAGGCCAGTTACCGGATATCAGACAATGATGACGGCAAGCAGCTATCCCTTTTTTTATCTAAACCTTTTGTCAGCCTCAGCAGTAGTAATGCCTTTACACTTGGTTTCAATGATGAAGAAAGGGAAGATACCATTTACCAAAACGGTGAAAACGACACGGTTTTTCGTCATGACATCCGTTATAAGACCGCCAGTTTCGGCTGGCTAAAAAAACAGACACCGGGCTATTCCCTCAGATACGAGCTGGGCATCACGCAGGATAAGCACAGCTTCAGCCAACGAGAAGACCCGGCCAAGCATATCCCGGACAATGAATTACCCCGAGACAGGTATTTTTTATATCCCTGGCTGGGGCTTGAATATATCGAGAATGACTACCGGACACTGAGAAACCTGCAGCTGATCAGCCAGCACGAAGATGTCAACCTGGGCTGGCAGCTAAAATCCAGCGTAGGTGTCAGCACCACAGATAAGCAAAATAGCGCCGATATTTTATGGCAGGCCGAAATACATAAAGGCTATAAATTGTTTAAAGATTCCCATTTACTGTTATCCGCCAGGCATGAAGGCCACCATGGCAGCAATACCCGGTTATTAACCCAAGTCTCCGCCGAGCTTTTTCATGTATTATCAGGGCGCTGGACACTGTATTTTAAAAACATCTCCAAATTCAGCCATAACCAGTATTTAGATCTGCCTGTCGCCTTAGGCGGCGGTAAGGGGCTTCGGGGTTATCCGCTGCAATATCAGCACGGCAAAAACAGCATTTTATTTACCGGCGAACTCAGGTATTACCCCGGGATCAACCTTTACCGGCTGTTTGATATGGGAGCGGCGTTATTTCTCGACAGCGGTAAAACCAGCGGCAGCACACCGCGGGAAAACATAGAACCGGGCTGGCTGCAATCTGTCGGCCTGGGGCTGAGGCTTTTTACCCCTCATGCCCGACGGGATGGCCAGGTAATACATGTCGATTTAGCCTATCCGCTGACCGATAATCCGGATATCGACGGTTGGGAAATTCGCCTGGAAAGCAAACGGGCATTCTGATTTCAGGCAATGCAGCCGTTAACACTGACTATTGGCCACTTTGTCCGTATAATTGCCCCTAATTTCAATTGATATGAGCAGATTATGAGCGACAACAAGCAGGAAAATGCAACAGAGCATCCGGTACTGGCCGAATTTCTTAGCGCAGTAAAACCAGAACAGGTACTGTGGGCATTACAGGATAAAGACAGTGAGGACTGGGTTGTCCTGGCCTCGGTCAACTTTGAAGAAACAGATGTTATGCCGGTATGGTCAAGCGAGCAACTTGCCGGGCAACATTGCATTGACGAATGGCAGGATTATCAGCCGGCACAAATCAGCGTATCCGACTGGCTGGAATTCTGGATTGAAGATCTCAATGAAGACGGCATTATTATCGGGGTTAACTGGCCTGTTGAAGGAGATTGCCTGGAGCTGGAGCTGGCGGACTTTAGTCAGGCCATCGCCGCGATAGAAGATTTGGCTTAACACCGTTATCCCGCCAAACAAACCGGTGCACTCCTTTTCGTCCCCAGGGTAAGATGCGCCGGTTATTTTTGACGTCAAGTAAAGATATAAGTATCACATCCGGCCTTTTACGGTATCAGCCCGCCGGTGTAACCACAGCCCGTCCCGGCATTTGTCCGCGGCAACAAGCCAATAAGGTATTGATAGCTCATTTGTTTCATCAAGCAAAAAATAATAAACCATCACCTTAACTCTGCTTCATCAAAAGTGTTAAAGCTTCTTCATAATCAAAATTATCCAGGGCATCCGTGATTAAAGTCAGCATTTCAGCATTAAGATGCTGGCCGGCGCCGGCCCTGAATTCAAGCAACAGGGATTCTGGAATCAGCTCACTTTTAGTTAACAAGTCGATCAATAGTTGTTTGACCTCTTGATAATCGCGCACCTGAATATTCCCCTTTTCCACTTCATTGAGCTGGAGTATTTTCCGGGCATCACCAAGGGATTGCTGGAGTAAATGACAAAATTGCTCAAATGCTGCCAGCTCAAGACTGCCGCTTTCAACAATCATCTGCTCAAGGGCGAGGGCTTGTTCATAGACAAGATACATACCTAAATTACCACTGGTGCCTTTTACCGCATGGATGATTTTTTCAATCCCCTCCACGGGCGCCCGGGCGGCATCCCCGGCCAGTTGCTCCAGTACCTCTTGCCCCTGGCGGACATAAAGGGATAAGGCTTTGAGATAAATTTCGGGGCTTTCTACAGCCTCAGGCCGCTTATGGTTAAAATCAACGGCGTTAAGGCCGGGAGGCAAATGCAATAAGATTTTCTCCGGCAGTTTACGCGAGCACACCACCTCTGCCCCGGAAACAGCCAATCCTCCCTGAAGTTCCCCGAGGGCGTTATCTTCCCTGTTTTCCACCGACAGCCAGCGACAAAGCGCCTGTACTATGGCCTCCCTGGCTAAAGGCTTTGTCAGGTAATCGTCCATACCGGCATTGAGACACTTTTCCCGATCACCTTTCATGGCATTGGCGGTCATGGCAATCACAGGAACTTTAAGATATCTTTCACCGGCTTTACCACGGCGGATACGGCGGGTGGTTTCATAACCATCGAGCTCTGGCATCTGACAATCCATAAAAATCAGGGTATAGGCAGCATCTTGCGGCGACTCTCTTAACCCGGCGATGGCTTCAAAGCCGTTACCGGCAAAATCACAATCAAGAGACAACTCCTGCAACAGTCCCTGAACCACCAGTTGGTTCACCTGGTTATCTTCCACCAGCAAAATCCGGGTATCGGCGGGCCAAAGCGGTAAGGGCTGAGCAGACAAATGATCCCGGCCAAAAGTATCCAGGTAAGCCCGGGTGACTATCCTGGCATGCTCCGGACTAATTTCTGCTTCAGCCGTAACCACAGACAAGGCATCAAATAAATCGGCGGTGGCTACCGGCTTGCTAAAAAAGCCGCTAAAGCCCATTTCATATAAGGCCTGATGATCATTGCTTTCCGGCATAGACGTCATCAGGATCATTTTCATACCGTCAAACCGGGATTGTTGACGGATAGCTTTTGCCAGAGACTTGCCGTCCATTTCCGGCATATGCAAATCTATCAGGGCAATATCAAATAAATGTTCTTGATGTTGCCGGCACAAGGCCAGTGCCGCATCGCCGCTTTGTGCTTCAACCACAGATGCCCCCCAGTGCTCCAGCTGATGACGATAAATTTCCCGGTTGGTTGCATTATCATCAACAATCAAGATATTCAAACGGCTGATATCGACCTTTGGCATCACTTTCACCGAACGGGCACTGGGTTTAAGTAAAACATCAAAGGTAAAGCAGCTGCCTTTTCCCAGCTCACTTGTCACCCTGATATCTCCCGACATCTGCTGACATAACCTTTTGCAGATAGTCAGTCCCAGCCCGGTACCGCCGTATTTTCGGGTCGTGGAGACATCCGCCTGGGTAAAGGAGTCGAACAGGATCGCAATAGCATCCTCAGCAATGCCATCTCCGGTATCGCGCACACTGCAAATAAATTTTAAAGTTTCACCGCCTGATTGCTCCAGCGAAGCAGTGATCACTACTTCACCTTCATGGGTAAACTTGATGGCATTACTGAGCAAATTAATCACTATCTGGCGCAAACGGCTCTGGTCCCCTATCACCATGGAATAATCAATATCGGTTACATCCAGCAACAGCTCCAGGCTTTTTTCATCGGCGCGAAACGCCATACTCAGGGCTATTTCTTCCAGCAGATGACGTAAGTCAAAGTCCAGCTCTTCCAGTTCGATTTTCCCCGCTTCTATTTTAGAAAAATCGAGAATATCATTAATCAAAGACAACAGCGCCTTAGCACTGTTTTCTGCCACCGTAACCCTGTGTTGCTGCTCTGTGGTCAGGGGACTGTTAGCCAGTAATCCCAGCATGCCGAGCACCCCGTTCATGGGAGTGCGGATCTCATGACTCATACTGGCCAGAAAATCGCTTTTCGCCCGGTTGGCGGTTTCCGCCTGCAACCTGGCCTGCTCCAGCTCAGCCTCGTAACGCTTCCTTTCGCTGATATCGGTATGAATGGCAACATAGGCCCGCGGATTGCCGGTATCGCTGCTAAAGGTGGCAATAGTGGCTTCAACCCAGTATAAATGGCCGTCTTTGGCGCGATTACAGACTTCATTATGCCAGACCTCGCCGGCATTCACCGTGCGGTACATTTGCTGCCAAAAGGCCTGGTCATGCTGATCGGAAGCAAGTAACCGGTGATTTTTTCCCAGCAGCTCATCACTGGTATAACCGCTTATTTCAACAAATTTTTCATTCACATAGCTGATATTGCCGTCAAGATCGGTTACGGCAACAATGGCATGCTGATCCAGGATGAATTTTTGCTCCTTCAGATCAAGCAGCGCCTGCCTTAATTGTCTTTCTGCCTGTTTTCTTTTACTGATATCCAGGGCAACACCGACCAAACCTAAGGTTTTATTTTCACTGGAAAGAATAGGCACTTTGGTGATTAAAAAGTCGTGTGCACTGACGCTTTCATGCAAGCCCTGCTCTTCAAATTGCACTGCTTTGCCGCTGCTCATCACTTGCCGGTCAACCTTCATCAACCGCTCGGCAATGTCCCTGGAAAACATCTGCAGGTCGGTTTTACCCAAGACTTCTTTTTGCGGCAAACCAACCACCTGCTCAAACATATTATTAACGAGTTGGTGATGCCCTAAGGCATCTTTAAAAAAAATCGCCGCCGGCACATTATCTACAACTATCTGCAAACGCTGTTCGTTGCTAGCCAATTCTTGCAGCGCCTGTTCCAGCTCCCGGGTACGGGTAAAGACCCTGTCTTCCAAGCTATCATGGGCTAGCTGCAAAGCCCGGTTTGCCCGACTACCAAGCACCATAGTAAACAGGGTAAAAGCAATAGAAATGACCACCATCACGGCAAGTACAGAAAACACAGTAAGCCGGGCTGTGTAATAAGCTTCCATGGCTTCATCGGCATCGATTTCCGTGGTCATACCGATCCCCAGCACAGGATCCCAAAGCCAGGCCCCCATCACCTTAATACCACGATAATCGCGATAACTGCGAATATCAGAGCCGGTTTCACCGGCAATGGCACTCTTGGCCATCCGGGTCAACGGGCGCGCCTTAACCGGTAGCACCGGCTCAAAACCCTGGATCAGGTCGCCGCCGGGATCCCGGATTTCAATAGAAAGAATACTTTGGGTATTTTCCTGCAACAGCCCGTTTTTCAGCAGGTTGGCCTCGAACCGGCTCTTAGATAACAGCTGCCCTTGGCTGTCAAAAGAATAGGTTTCACCACTGGTGCCCATCCTACCCAGATAGTGTATCCGGGCAAATTCCCCGTGAGGATTAAAACGCTCGGCCAGTGCCGCTATCACCTTGCCGTTACTGTCCTTCACCGGGGCCAAAAAAAACATGGTCGGCGGATAATCATGGCCGGCAACATTGGCCACACCGGCTGAAACCACATCGGATATTATCGGCGGCACCAGCAAAGCTTCCCCTTGAAAGACACGCTGCAACAGCTCAGGCCTTTGCCGGGAAATCAAGTTCACCTGCCCGAAATCAGACACTTGCATCGCCCCAAGATTAGTGCCGTCTTCTGCGATAACAAAGAAACCGGTATAATTACCTTTGGCTTGCAACCCGGTAAACAAAAGCTGCAATTTTTCAGCAACCATGACCGCAGCCTGCCTGTTCCCCCGGCGGATAAAAGAGAGCTGGTTGCTAACATAGGAAAGCAGCTCAGGACTGGCGGCAAGCTCCTGCAATCCGTTGATTTGATCTGTCGCCCAAATATTCATGGCTTCCTGGCTGGTAGTAACTACGGTTTCTAAAGAATCACGTACCTGCTCCTCAATTTTGCCGCGCACATTATCCAGCGCCCACCAGGCCAGAAACAAAGCGATGGCCAATAAAAAGGTATTTAACATTACCGCAATTTGTTTGCCGCCGGCAGAAGCAAACGGATAAGCCAGCGGATTTTTTTTAGAACGATCCAATAAACGAAACAGCAACAAGGTGATCAGAATAACCAGAAACAAAACAACCGTAAGCATCACCAGGTGACGCCATTTTTTATCAGACCCAAAAGACGTCACCCCACCATTTTGCTGCTCTTGGACCGCAGGTGCAAGCCAGCGGTTGTCCAAAACAGCCAGCTCCTCCGGTTTAACGCTGGCCATGGCTTTGTTTAACAGCGATGCCAGTTCAGGCCAATCCTTACGCACCGCCAGATGATAATTATGAGCCGTTCCCTGGCGTGCCTGCAGCTCTGCGGCAATATGAAGGTTATTAAGCAATAATTTACGACTCAGATAATTGACAACCGCAAGTTCATTGACAGTGGCATCTGCCTTGCCTAAAGCAACGGCCTTTAATGCCGACTCGTTATTTTCAACTAAAAGAATAGCAACCTCCGGCAATTCTTTTGTTAATATGCTTATGGCGGCATCTCCTTTGACGGCAGCCACTTTCCTGCCGTCAAGATCAGCTAACCCTGCGATCTCACTTTCATCCCGGCGGGTCACAATCACATTGACAGAAACTTTATAAGCCTGGCTAAAAAGTAAAAATTGCTCCCGTTCCGGCGGGTAACGAAACAGAGTATGGAGCAGATCTATTTCTTTTTGTTTCCCCCTGTTGAGCAAACCAGCAAAGTTGTCCTGGACATATTCGGCCTGGATCCCCAAGCGTTTAAATAACATTTCAATATAATCAACAGAATAGCCGACAGCTTGGCCATTAAGATAAAAAGCATAGGGGGCATAATCGACTTCGTTGCCAACACGGATCACTGGGTGTGATGTTAACCAGGCTAATTCTTTTTCGCTCAGTTCAAGCCCGCCAGCTCTCGTCTTTTTCATTGGCAGCGTTGGCGCCAAGGCACCGGAACTTATCGGGGTTCCGGCTTGTATCCCCGGCACAAGAAAATTGCCGTTCGCGCCGGATTGCACCTCTTTTATCGGGGGAGTTGAATTATTTTCAGGTTCAAACGGCAAGCTTTCCAGTGCCGACAGGCGAAAACAGCTAAAAAGCAAAAGTACGCAGACAATAAATTTAGAGAGGGTTTTAGCATCACTCACGATCAGCCTCAGGCTTGATCCGCCGATGTTATATCAAGATTTTAAAGTCAGTATAGTCAATGCCCCTGATATTCTCCGCTATGCTTTTATTTCCAAACCATGGGCGAATAGAGATTCGCGCTGAATTTACTTCTGCTATACTTTAATCGACAGTTATTGTAACACCATGAAATAATGAAAGAAAAAAAACAATTAGTCAGGCAATACCGTATATTGCTGGTGGAAGACGAAGCCGCTAATATTCAAATGATTTCCGGGTATTTAAGCACTGACTATATTCTTGCCATTGCCAAAACCAGAAAGAGAGCCCTGGAACTGCTCAGTAGCTCTGCGTTCGACCTGATGTTGCTCGATATCCAGCTACCTGACGGCAACGGCTTCGAAATATGCCAGCATGTGGTCACCAACCGGGAAAAGTATGGCAATATCAGTATTATTTTTATGACCAGTCTGGATTCTCCGGATGATGAAGCCCGGGGCTTAAGTCTTGGCGGTAACGACTATATCCATAAACCCGTCAATGATGTGGTGCTGCGCGCCAGGGTAAAACTTCAAATTCAATTGATCAGAAAAAACGAATTGCTCGAACATCTCACCTGTTTCGACGCCCTAACGGAAATCCCCAATCGCAGGGCATTTGATGATCAGCTAAAAAAAGAATGGCACCGGGCCCGGCGTGAGCATAAATACTTGTCGTTAGCCATACTCGATATCGATTATTTCAAGCAATACAATGATCTCTACGGACATCCGGCAGGCGATCAATGCCTGAGAATTATGGCCGCCAATTTAACCGACTCTTTTGTCAGAAATTCTGACTTTATTGCCCGTTACGGCGGAGAGGAATTTGCAGTACTGCTTTACGATACCGATCTGGAAACCTCGATACAACTAATGGAAAAATCACTGGCGACTTTCGTTGAAAAAAATATAGAACACCAAGGGTCCAGTGTGAAGTCCTGTGTCACCTTTAGTGCCGGCATATGCACCGCCGATCCGGCAACAGGCGTATTCAGCGACTTTGTCAACACCGCAGATAAAGAGTTATACCAGGCAAAAAACCTTGGCCGGGCACAAATTTGCGGCAAATACTTAACCTCATAACCCTTGTCACCTGCTGTAAGCTAAATAAAATGCGTTAGCGCTTTATCAGGGTTGAGAGCCGGGTCATCATGCGTTAACTTATCCGCTAACAGAGATAATTTACCGACTGATAGCTGAGTGTTTCAATTTTAAATGCTCAAGCATGAATGCCTTTTGGGAGTGGCAATGGATAGGGTTTTTACAACATTAGCAAACATCATGAAAAAACATGCCGCAAAGCTGGAAATCACCACAGATAAACCCGGCAACCTTTACATCAATACCGGCAAACTCGATGCCAAAAAGAAAGCCATTTTCTTTGGCATGGTGAAACAATCTAAAGATAAAGTGGCCTATCACCTGATGCCGGTTTATTGTAATCCTGAGTTACTCTCAAATATCTCTGTTGAATTAAAAAAGAAAATGCAGGGAAAGTCCTGTTTTAATTTTAAAGCACTTGATACGGACTTATTTACTGAGCTTGATGCTTTAACAAACGCCGGCTTAGCAGACTACCAAAAAGCGGACAAGATCTAACAGGGATAACAGTACAATCAGCCAAGCACCAGGCCAAATTTGCAGAATAAACGAGAAAAGCAGTATTTACGGTTAAAAACGCCTTTCAAATCACACTAAACCCAACTGGTATTTAATTTGTTGTGCTAAGCGTTCCACACTGGCATGGCCTTCATCAATTAACTCCTGTGCACGGTGATATTCCATCATGCCAAAATCCCCCAACTGGGGTTCGATCAAAATTTCCGGCGGCTCCCCCGCCAGTTTCGCCCGGGTCACTCTGGCCTGCATAATTTCCAATGCCCCGGTGAAGGTTCCCAGCATACTCGGGGACTGGGGTTGTACTTTTTCCTCAGGATCCCGTTTGAGCCACTGATTGACTAAGGTTTTGCTTTTAGCGAAGAAGTTATCGGTTTTTTCCTGATTGTGCTGATGCTCCCGGGTATGGCTTTCCCGCAAATGCGGCCGGTGATCTGAATTTAAATTAACCCCGATGATAAAATCCGCCCCCAGATGGCGGCATAACGACACCGGCACGGGGTTGACCAAGGCACCGTCCACCAGCCAGCGATTTTGCCCGCGATGCCACACCGAGGGAAATAATGCCGGGGTAGCACAAGATGCCCTGACCGCTTCAATGACATCGCCATGGGTAAACCACACTTCCTTGCCGCTGTATAAATCCGTGGCCACCACACCAAAGGGCTTTTCCAGCAGTTCAAACGACGGCAAGGAAAATTCCTGCAGCTGCCTGAAGACTTTTTCACCATTGGCGATACCACCGCGGTTAAAACCGACGCCCATTAAACCGGCCACTTGCCATTCACTCAGGCTTTTCACCCAGGTTTTTAAGCTGCCAAGGTTATCATTGGCATATACTGCGCCGACATAAGAGCCTACCGAACAACCGGCAATCACATCGACACGAATGCCCATCTGGTCCAGGGCTTCAATCACGCCGATATGTGCCCATCCACGCGCAGAGCCGCTGCCCAGCGCCAAGCCTATTTTCATAACATAACGCTCCTGTTATTTTTTTCACACCCTATGCTATTAATATTGTTAAATTTTGTTAATAAATCAAACCTATCATTAAAAAGCGATCTCAAGTCTTTAGTCGTTTAAAATACAGCTTGGCCAGCAAATATGCCTTTGTTCCTTGCCGATGCCAGGCATCAAAGGTTTTATCGGGATGGTTAAATAAACAGGCAAAACGAAATTTGAGCAGATGATGTTGATAACCTTTTATTCCCAGAGCGGCAAAGTGCCGCTTTGTTATGAAGAAAATTTTCCCCCTCAGCAATCAAGCTCCCAACTGATAAAATAATGCAAACTCACACCATTTCCCGATAGCAGAGAAGAAAAAATCAAGGTAAAGTTAACAACCCAGCCATTTGTTATCATTCAGGAGTATTATGATAACGGTTCGTCAATTTACTAAAAACGATTTCCCTGCCGTACAAGAGATATACCGGCAAGGGATCAATAGCGGTAATGCCACCTTCGAAACCCAGGTAAAACCCTGGCAGCAATGGCATCAGGCGATGCTGGAGCCTTGCCGCTTAGTCGCGGAAAAAGACGAAAGCATTCTCGGCTGGGCCTCCCTTTCCCCTATTTCGGCCCGAGCCGTCTACAGCGGTGTTGCAGAAGTCAGTATTTATATTGCTGACAGTGCTCAGGGACAGGGCATAGGCCGGCAACTGATGTCACAGTTAGTAACCATGTCAGAAGCGCATAATATCTGGACGTTGCAGGCAGCCATTTTTCCGGAAAATAAAGCCAGCATTCACTTGCACCAAAAACATGGCTTTCAAGTTTTAGGCGTAAGAAAGCACTTAGGGAAATTAAAAGGGATCTGGCGCGATGTCGTGTTAATGGAAAGGCGCAGTACACAAGTCGGCACAGACTGAATATGCGCTTTCATATAACAAAAGTTATAAAACAGTGAAGAAACTATCGGAGATGCCATTGAACAAGTTTGAACTGCAAACACCAAGACTCAAAATCCGGGAAATATCAAGCCAGGATCTGGATAACTTACCCCGGGTATTAGCCGATCCACAAGTGATGTTATATTCCACCGTTGGCGTGCATAACCGCGAACAAATCCAGGCCTATATCGAAAATTGCCAACAGCAATACCTGATACCGGGATATGGTACCCGTGCCATCGTTGATAAGGTTACAAATGAGTTTATCGGTATTTGTGGTTTACACAAAGAAAATTTGGATGACCGGGCTCTCACCCACCTTAACTACCGCCTGGCGGTTAAACACCAGGGAAAAGGTTATGCCAGCGAAGCCGTAAACGGCCTGCTGACCATGGCAAAAGACACCCTGAACCTTGATTGTGTATCGGCCCTGATTGAACCGGAAAATCGCGCTTCGGTGAATGTCGTGACCCGCCAGGGCTTTGATTATCGCAACACAACCTCTTTTCGCGGCTTTAAAGTGGATGTTTACCAAATAAAGATTTAACCAAAGGTCTTTCAGCGCCTGAATCACAATAATGCCAGTTCAAAACATCGCTATTTGACCCGCTAGAACACAATAACCACAAAAAGCACCTGCCCGGGTGATTTTCACACTACATCTGGTGAAATACCCGGCAAAACTTCACTACAAGCCCCATTACACTGTGTGTAATACCATGTAATACCGTTTTCAAGTGAAACCCCCTAACATAGCCTTGTTGAATTAAATTGATGTAAATGGATTTTCTTCATAATAAAAATCGGGGAAATAACATGGTTTCCATTAACAAAAACAAGGGTAGTAGGGTGTATTTCGAAATATTGAACAAGACACAGCAGCAAATGTCTCAAATTGAAAAAGCAATGGCGGGTGAATATAAAAACGCCGATTTTATGCTGGAAATCACCGAATCGGATAGCCCGTTTTCCCCCATGGAAGCTGAGAATACAGATACAGCCAGCCAGGTCTTAGCTGACAGTGAAGATAACTGCCACTCACTCGATCAAGTGTTTAATTCCGTACTGATGAAACGCCTGGCAAGCTTGAGAAACAAATAAGCCAATAACAGGTAAACCGGTCAGTAAAAACCGATAAGCAGTAGATACTGTTTATCGGTTTTTTATTAGCAATAAAATTTTTTTCCTTTATTTATTGAGATGTTACTTAGCCTTGATTCAGATCAAAAAAAACCGTCAGCCGCTGGCTTAGAATAACTTCGTGGCATTAACCTCAACTCGTGCCATTTTCATATTACAGGAAGGAAATGATCAGCAGTTTTGGACACACAAATTGATCTATTTCGTATTGCCTATAAAAGAAAGATCAAACGGAAAAGCATTGCTGGATACTGGCTTTGAAGTTATTTTGATCTTTCTTTTTTTTATTGCCGCTTTCTGCCTTAACTTAATATCCTTACTTATCACCTGGCATTAGCTGGCAATTCACTAAAATTGGACAATAAAAACAAAGCTGAGCTGTCTTTAACGCAACAGTTGATAAATTGTGGCTGATAATCCGATTCGGCAACATAACTCACCATATCAAAGTCGGGTTGATCCATCTGGTTAATGATGTCTTCCGGCACTGCCAACCGGGTAGCGAGCATCATGCGGTAACTATACCTTTGATGATATATTTCCTTGAGAAAAAACATATCATAACTTATCCCTTCTCCTTCCAAACGACTTGGAGTGAGGATAAATTCGGCAATGGCAATCGCCACTAAAGTAAATTTGGTTTTTCTGTCGTTATTCGGACTCAGCTTGATCACGGGTTTGTTATCTTCTTCACAGATATAAATCCGGCATAAGTCCGTCATCTGGCGGTCAAGCTCTATCCTGATATTAAAGAACTCGGTAATTTCCTTTAAATTGACGTTGCCATCATGGGTGCTTTCTTTGATTAATTTTTCAAGAACCGACGGGATCATCTATGCTCTCCGCTAAAGCTAAACTGTATCCTTTGCTGTAATTTTAGCAGAACTGAGCTATTCACTGATTTTATTAACAGAAAGTTCCCCCTATCAGTGAAGCAATAGATAAATCATCATATTGAACTAGGATAAAAGAGTTGTCCCAAAAAACGGCATACAGGCTGCCAACCTGAATATTGATGTCGTCAGCAACAAGTGTTACCGCCTCTTTTTATATTTATATCAAGGAGATAAGAATGAAGCCAGGGTTTATGATAGGTTATTTAGAAAGTTGGGGAAACATCACTTTTACCGAAGCTGCCGCACAAGGTTACGATACGCTGATCATGGCATTTGGCAGTATCGACGGAGCAAATATCGGCATTTATAACGGAATATTTAATCCCTCCCCCACCCCGGACGAGCTTATTGCCGATATCAAAAACGCCAAAGCCAGGGGAGCAAAGAACCTGTTATTTTCCGTTGGCGGCAAGAACAACACCTACACCCCCGGAGATACCCCTGTGGGCGATATTGCCCGGTCACTGGTCAATTTCCTTAGAAGATACGGTTTTACCGGTGTTGATTTTGATCTGGAAATTAACTGCAACGCCAATTACCTTTGCCAACTGTGCCGGGAAATTAAAAAACGCGATAGCAGCTTAATGCTCACCGCCGCACCGCAAATTAATCAGACGGAGCAAGGGGGCGATTTGTTTCTGGTCGCCGGTGGCAATCACAGAGTATATGACTTGGCTATCAAAAGCCGCCTGTTTGACCGCTTGTTGATTCAGGCTTATAACAACCCCTGGCCGGAAATATCCGGATACAATGAGACCGAACTGGGCTTTATCCAGGCGGCCTTTAAAAACCTGAAGCGCACCATCCCCAAAGAAACCTTAATCGCCATCGGCCAGCCCGCCTGTATTAAAGGCGCCGGTACCAGCATCTTCAACGGCCCCAATGCCGGAGACAATATCTACCAGGGCATCAGTAAACAATATCAAATGATCTGTGATGATCCGCAGTTTGGCGGCATTATGGAATGGAGTATCAACTGGGATAAAGCGGCGGGTTACCCTTTTATCGATGCGGTAAAAAATATCAATTAAGGATGATAGACGATTAAGACAAGGCAAACTCAAGCTTTAACAGCCCGGTTTGCCCTGTCGGCACTAAGGCAGGTTAAAGCAGTTAAACCTTTTGTTTGAGCAAGGCCTTTATTTCAGCCAGCTCCCGTTCCAGTTTATCTATTTGCGCCCTGCTTGCCGGCTCTCCCCCTTCAGCGGTTTCGCCATGGGCCTGGGCGCGGAAGTTTTCATGCTCCTGCCCCATCACTTCCAGTACGGTACCGACCATCATATTCAGGAAAATAAAGGCGGTAAGGAAAATAAAACTCAGATAGTAAATCCAGCTCATGGGATGTACCGCCATGGTTTCATACATAACATCGGTCCAGTCTTCAAAGGTTGCCACCCTAAACAGGGTCAGCATAGAAATGGACAGATCCCCCCATAACACCTCATTAATCTGGTTAAACAAAATGCTGCCGATGGCGGCATAAATATAGAAGATCACAAACATTAGCAATCCGATATAACCCATGCGCGGGATGGCTTTAAGCAAGGCATTTATCAGGATACGCAGTTCCGGCACCATAGACACCAGACGTAACACCCGAAACACCCTTAACAAGCGCGCCAGCAACACACCCGAGCCCCCGGTAGGAATAAGGCTGCCAATAACAATCACGGTATCAAAAATATTCCAGCCGCTTTTAAAAAACTTCTTTTTCTCGGGAAAGGCCAGGTAGCGGATCACTATCTCGATAACAAAAAACACCGTCACCCCAACATCCAATGCAGATAACAGGGCAAATGCCTGCGGGGGCAAGTCATGGGTCTTGGCGCCGATTAACAGCGCAGATAAGATAATGACGGCAATCACTATGCCTTGAAAAATATTACTCGAATCCAGTTTTTTAAGACTGCGTTGTATACGAAAAACTTGTGAATTCATCTCTTACTCAGGATCTCTCTTTTAATAAATTGGTTAATCTGTTGATGCTTATTATGGTACTGCGTAAAACCCGGGGTTAACGTACACCTTCCCCTACATAAGGGTTATGAATGCGCTCTTCACCGAAGGTACCCATAGGGCCATGTCCGGGAATAAAGCGGACATCATCCCCCAGCGGAAACAGGTTTTCTTTTATGGATTTGATCAGGGTTGCGCTATCGCCGCGGGGAAAATCGGTACGTCCGACAGAGCCTCGAAACAAAACATCCCCGACCTGGGCCAGTTTTGAGGGCCGATGGAAAAAGACTACATGTCCGGGCGTATGTCCGGGGCAAAAGTACACTTCCAGTTCGATATTGCCAAAATGCACTTTATCCCCCTGCTCGAGCCAGCGATCTGTTTGGAAAGCTTCTGCATGGGTGAACCCAAAACGCTGTTTTTGTTCCGGGATAAGATCTATCCAGAACTGATCTTCGCTGTGAGGTCCCTCAATCTTTACGCCAAAATGATCAACCATGGCCTGGGTCGCCCCGGCATGATCAATATGGGCATGGGTCAGTAACACTTTTGCTAAAGTCAGTTTTTTTTCACTGATAAAGGCAATTAATTTTTCGATATCACCGCCGGGATCAACTACCGCTGCCTGCATGGTTTCATCACACCAGAAAATGGTGCAATTTTGCTGGAACGGCGTCACCGGGATTATTTGGTATTGCAGCATTAGAAGCCCCCCTTAAAAAAAGAGCCAGTATAAATAAATATCTGAATAAGCGAAAGCATCTTACTACTGGATTTGCTTGCTAAGATCTAAAACCATGCACTTTAGGAGGCGCGGTAGAGAGAATTATTATTTACTGGTTATAAAGATATGAAAATAGGTGTTAACAGGGAGGTAGCGGAGTCATGAATAAAAACAAAAATGCCCGGGAAAATCCGGGCATTTCACTATTTATAGCTAATTTATTGTTAACTTATTACTAAGCTAAAGCATAAATTAGAATTTAACGTTAACACCGGCAGTAATACGACGGCCGATTACGTCAAAGTAAGCACCTTCATCAAACGCATAAGGGTTGTTTGGTGGCGTTCTGTCTGCAATGTTTTGCATACCAAGACGTACTTCAACATCATCGATTACGTTATAGTTTACTGTTACGTCAAAAGTAGTATAAGAAGGAATATCGTTATAGTTATTCACTTCTTCAGACCAGAAGTTTCTGTCGTAAACAGTACCGTGTCTGTAGTTACCGATCAAAGCAACACGAAGGTTATCATCATACTGGTAAGCCGTAGTTAAACGTGCTCTCCAGCGAGGTTTCTCCATTTCACCTGTGTAAGTGAAGTTATCGGTAGCAAGACCTGTTTGGTTCTTCTCATGGTTCTCTAGGTAAGTCGCAACCAATCTGAAGTCAAAGGTACCAAAAGTAGTATCCAGCTTATAAGTTGACTCGATATCAACACCGCTCAGTTTTTCTACTGCGGCATTTAATGAAGTTTCGTAGAAACCGGTAACTTCAAGAGTTTCTGGGTCACGGGTAAACTTGTCACAGAACGGATTATCCAGGCTATCACCTTGATAACAGTTAGCCATGGAGTCTTCATATTCATAGAAGTTAATCGCATCTTCGATTTCAAACTTCCAGTAATCCACTGTGATATCGAAGTTTTCGATATAGCTAGGTGAGTAGATTAAACCGATAGTGATATCATCAGAAACCTCATTTTGAAGCTCTGGGTTACCGCCGATTTCACCTTCAAGTGAACCGCCGTTGTACCACTCATCACTCGGTGTCCAATCTGCCGGGATACCTGCAGCGGCACAGTTTCTGGTTAACTGTTCTTTGTAATCACTTTTTTCAATATAGTCTGCAGCACAAACTTCTTTACGCTGTCCGGCATACTGAGTACCGGCAGGAGAATATAAGTCGTTAATTGTTGGCGCACGAACAGATTGTGCTTTAGTAGCACGAAGTCTGAAGTCATCGTTAATTTGCCAGTTAAGACCTAATTTATAAGCACTATCAGTACCGGTAGAGCTGTAATCCATGTAGCGGTAAGCCATTTCAAGCGTTACTTCTTCAGCTAGATACTGTTCAGCTAACAAAGGAACAATGATTTCAGCTGAGTATTCTTTAACCGTCACTTCACCTTTGTAAGAATCGCCCGAGTTACCAAAAATAATACCTGAGCGGATACCTGAACCCGGAGTTTCAAACGCTCTTTCTTTACGCCAGTCGTAACTGAAAGCCGTTTGAAGAGTACCTGCAGGTAATTCATATACGTCACCGGTAACGGTAATACCGTAACTGGTTTGATCATGACCACGCTCAGCAGTTGCTACGGTAGAGATATATGCATTCGCTTCTGGTGAAACTTCGTTTTTACCTAAGAAGTTAACCGGAGCACAACCTTCAATGGCGCCGATAACTTCACCGTCATCATTACGGTCGGCACAAACAATTTGCCCTTCAAATTCAACTGCATCAATGGCATTTTGAAGATTTTCAGTAAAGATTTCCCCTTTCCAGGAAGTATCTTGGTTCATAGTACCGTGCTGGAAATAGGCAGAGTAAGACCACTCATCGTTAATGATGCCGTCCAGGCCAACAGAGGCACGGGCAGTATAGCGTTCTTGAACATATTTACGCGGACCGAAATCATCACTTAAACGACGCATGCTGATACTATCAACACCAGCTTCATCCATAGCAGCGGCTAAGTCATCTTTGATGTATGCATTGTCACGCTGGATAACTAACTCACCGGTACGCAGGAAAATTGGTGTAGACTGACCGTGTGCCTTACTATTTGAGTAAGTCATGTCCCACGTCAGTTCATGGTCATCATTAATCGCCTGGTGACCAGCTAAGTTAACTGTGTAACGCTTTAACGGCGTACGGAAAAATTCATCAGCGCCGTATTCGATACCGTCACCGTATGGACCAGTATAGTACCAAGGTCGAGAAGAACCTTCGATACCACCAGCTTCCTGACGGGCATCATTATTGTTAAATGGACGTAAGTTACCATTTTCATCAAAAGTCCAGTGATTACCGCCCAGGAAAAATTCACTAGACTCATCGTAAAGACCGTAGTGCTCACCCTGGTTATGTTGGATCATACCCGGGATACCATCGTCGCCGCTTGTGTCATCAGGATTAGGACGAGACTCTGACGGGTTATTGCGATACCAGGCTTTGTCCAACATCGCCATTTGTTCTTGTTCGGCGTAATCGAAGTTAAAGATATAACCGCTATCTTTTTCTTCTTTACCGAAAGTGATAGAAGCAAAATCTTGCTCACCGCCGCCTTCATTTGGACGGGTAGTGGCAATATCAACTTCGAAGCCATCAAAAGACTTACGGGTAACGATGTTAACAACACCGGCTACAGCATCAGCACCGTAAACCGCTGAAGCACCACCTGTTGTAATTTCGATACGCTCAACAAAAGAGGTCGCGATATTGTTTAAATCTACCGCGCTTTCACCGGCTTGTCCTGGTACAAAACGTCTGCCGTTAACCAAAACAAGAGTACGACCACTACCCAGACCACGAAGATCTGTGGTGTTTAAGCCGTTAGCATAGATGAAGTTGTTTGAGTTTTCAGGGCTTAAGCCAACATCAGAAGAAGGCATTTCTGCTAAAAAGTCATTAACGTTACTGATACCGGCATCTTGTAATTCAACACGGCTAATTACAGTAACTGGAGTAGGAGAGACCGCCCCGATACGTTTGATTTTAGAACCGGTAACTGAGATACGTTCAACAGCTTCTTCTTCAGCTGAAAAAGCCGGTAACGAAATTGCAGTGCTCGCGCCAACTATCATGGCTAAACGAACAGCTTTAGCGATTTTGCTATTGCTATACATATTATTTTCCCTGGAAAATTTCATGATTTATATAAAGATTTATTATTAAAATTATTTCTTGTTTCTGTTTGATGATTTTTTGTAAATTAAAATTACAAAATTCACGCCCAATAGTAAACGGATCCCAGTAACACGGTCAATATAAACAGGCAAATTCTTTTACATTACTTTTACAAGTATCGTAAATATCCGGTAAAGTATGTAAACAAGTCATTATAATTAAAGGACTTAGCAAGAACTGGGCCTTTTTTAACCAGGTAAAATCAAAGCCAACGATGAGTCTCGTACTTTAGTATTGATCCCCTTATCTTTCCCTTGTTATAGTCTGCTAGCCTAATTTGTGTACCAGATAACAATCCATCAAGAGATCAAATGGTGACTTTCTTTAGTTGAACTAAATTTAACCCGGGTTAAATAAGTTGAGGATGCCTGCTATGGGATCTTATGCCTGATTCATAGCGGCAAGCGTTAATACCAATAAAAATAAGGTAGGGAAATGAAAAAAAAATTCATCACAAGGACATTAACCGTAGCCATCTCTCTGGCGCTCGGCAATCACACCGTATCCGCACAGCAAAATTCTGCACCACAGGCCGAAGAAGTCGAGAAAATATCTATCCTCGGCTCCCGGGTGTCAAGCCGCACCGCCACCGAATCTTCGGTACCGGTAGATATTATCAGCGCCGAATCACTGACCAAAGGCGGCTTTACCGAGCTGGGACAGAGCTTACAGGCCACTGCGCCGTCATTTAATTTTAGCCGCACCCAGGTTTCCGACGGCTCAGACTTGTTCCGGCCCGCTACCCTGCGCGGCCTGCAACCGGATCAAACCCTGGTATTGATCAATGGCAAACGTCGCCACAATCAGGCGATATTTGGCTTAAACGGCACGGTCGGCGCCGGTGCCGCCGGTACCGATATGAATGCCATTCCGATGACGGCACTGAAAAACGTCCAGGTGCTGCGTGACGGCGCCGCGGCGCAATATGGCTCAGATGCTATCGCCGGCGTTATTAACCTCAGCTTAAAAGACACGACAGATGTCACCTCGGGTTATTTCCAGGGGGGCGCTACCGGCGAGGGAGACGGGGAAAACTTTTCCATGGGCCTTAATACCGGCTTTGATATCGGCAACGATGGCGGCTTTATCAACCTCAGTGTTGAACTTCGCGACAGTGAGGGCACTAACCGCGCGCAGCGGGATATCGGCGGCTCTTCCACCACGGCCCGCGGCACACTTTCCGATAAAGTGCGCTGGGGACAAGGCAATGCCGAGTCCGAATTTATCTCCACCTTTTATAATATGATGATCCCGGTTAACGAGCTGGAAGTTTATTCTTTCGGCGGCTTCTCCAACCGCACCGCATTAGGTAACGGGTTTTTCAGAAATTATGATGAAGCAGCCAAAAACGTACCCCAGGTTTATGCCGACGGCTTCCTGCCCTATATAGACAATGAAGCGGAAGATATTTCTGTCTCCTTGGGCCTTAGGGGCGATATCAACGACGACTGGCAGTTTGATCTCTCCGCGGTTTACGGGGAAAACAAATATGACTTTGACTCGAAAAACACCATCAATGCCTCTTATGCCGCCGAATACCTGGCCAATAACCCGGACGCCTCTGATGAAGAAATTGCCGCCAATGCCGGCCCGACCTCAGGTTATTCCGGCGGTTTCCGTTTTGACCAGCTGACGTTTAATGCCGATGTTTCCGGCATCGTCGAAATCGGTTTCGATGAGCCCCTCTATGTCTCCTTCGGCGCAGAATACCGGGAAGAAAACTATGAAATCGTCGCCGGTGAAGAAGCCTCTTACGCCTGTGGCCTTGCCAATAGCGACACGTCTTTCGCCTCGGTTATCGATCCGGATACCTTTGCCGAGTGTGGTTTTCAGGCCTATCCCGGCCTCAGGCCCGATGCTTCAGGCGAAGCCGACCGCGACAGTTATGCCTTTTACCTGGATTTAGAGCTCCAGCTGAGCGAACAATGGAATGTCGGCACCGCCTTTCGCTATGAAGACTTTTCCGATGCCGGCGATGACTTAGTCGCGAAACTGTCCAGCCGCTATGACTTTAGCGACGATTTCGCCCTGCGCGGCGCCGTCTCTACCGGCTTTAGGGCGCCGTCGTTGCAACAAAGCGCCTATACCGCTTACACCACCAACTTAGGCGCCGGCGGGGTATTATCCCCTTCATTTACCGCCACCGCGGGCTCACCCTTCCCTTCGGCGCTTGGTGTAGACGGTTTGGATCTGGAAACGTCAGAGAGCATCAGCTTAGGGGCGGTCTTTAATATTAACGATGAAATCTCTGTCACCTTAGACGGTTACCATATCGAAATAGAAGACAGGATCACCTTAGGCAGCATGTTGTCTCCTGAAGATGTCGCCTTCAACCAGGCCGCCGTCGATGCCTTGGCGGCAACGGGCGCAGATCAGGCCAACTATTTTGCCAACTCGGTCAATTCCACCACCAAAGGACTGGACTTGATCGTCACCTATAACACAGATATCGCAGACGGCAGCCTGGCGGTTACCCTGGCCGGGAATATCAATGAAACCGAGATCGACGGCGTTAATGCCCCCGACGGCATTCCCAAGTCAGTAGCCCTGGATGATTTACAGCGCAGCTTCCTCACCGATGGCCAGCCGCAGGAGCGTGCAACCCTGACCTTTGATTATTCACGGGATAAATGGGGCGCAATTGTCCGGGCAAACTACTATGGTGAAACCGATGTTATTTATTTCGGTAACGACCATATCGGCCTGCCTGACTCAATCTTGGTGAACGACACCTTCAAAGATACCAGTGTGGTGGAATCTGCAGTCTTGATCGATATTAACTTCGATTACCAGATCAATGATAACTTCACCCTCGCCGCCGGTATCAATAACCTGTTTGATGTTACCCCGGATGAACTGGGGGAAAATGAAGCATTAGACTTTATCACCAACCAGGCATTTAAATATCCGGTGCGTGCCCTGCCCTACGGCTTTGACGGCATGAGTTATTATGCCCGGGTCAACTTCAGCTTTTAAACGTCAACAACGATGTAAAACCAGCACTCGGTCAGGGATTTCCCGGCTGAGTGCTTTCTGGTTATACAGGCTTTTGATTCACTTTTTTAATTACTTTTTTGAATGAAAACCGACAAGAAAATGAATTAATCTTTTGCTGTCGTAAACGTTATATTGGTGAGTGGAACAATACAAAAAATAAAGATAACAAATGACCATGTACCGAAACTTTGATTTAGCCACCTTAGAGCGAGAATACTCTCCCAGCAGCTGTATTGATGATATCAAGCTGTATATCAAGCAATACATAGACTTAAGCCAGGCGGCAACAACAGAAGCACAAAACGAACAAAAACTGATCGCCGATATACCCTATGGTCTGCTGCCGGATGAGCGCCTGGATCTCTATTTACCCACCCGGGAAAATCATAAAAAGCTCTTTGTTTATATTCATGGCGGCTACTGGCAAGAGCTGAGCAAGGCCGAGTCTTCTTTTGCCGCCAGCAACTTCCAACAACACGGCTGTACCTTTGCCGCCGTTAATTACACCCTGGCCCCGGATGCCAGTCTCAGTGAAATCGTTAACCAAAACCGTAAAGCCGTTGCCTACCTGATAATGTCGGCCGCCGAATTTGGTTATGAAGCGGATGAAATCTACCTGTGTGGCAGCTCAGCCGGCGCCCACCTGGCAATGATGATGTTATCTACCCGCTGGCAGAATTTTATTCCCCAAAATCAACTGCCGCCAGGGGGCTTTCCGGAAAATCCCATCAAAGGCATATGCGCCGTCAGCGGCATTTATGACCTGACCCCTATTGCCGAAACCTATATCAATGAACCGCTGCAATTAACCGGGGCGGAAATCGAGCAAAACAGTCCGTTATTTCACCTGCCAACGGCCAGGACACCGGTGATCTTTGCCTATGGCGAGCAGGAGACGTCGGAATTTAAAAGACAAAGCAATGAGATGTGTCAAAAACTCGAACAAGCCGGTTTCCCCGTCACCCTAAAGGAAATCAGCAAACGCAATCACTTCGATGTTATCCTGGATTTAGCCGACAGCAACAGCTGGTTATGCCAACAGGTTTTTACCCGGATGCAGCTTGAAATCCCGCTTAAGGCAACGGCTGAAAGCTATGGCTAGGGGCCACAGCTAAAACCATGGAAAATTAACGCTGCAGAATCTTTGTCAGTAATTTTACCGGACTATCTAAATGCGGCTGTTTAACATACACCAGATGCCAGTATATTTTCACCCCTGACTTACCGAGGCGCACCGTTTGGATCTCCCCTTCGCCGCCGGGAGCTGTGCTCCCCGCTTTGCCGGCAAGGTGAGGTTCAATCAGGTTTTTCGACATTATGGTGACGCCGATATTCGCCTTAACCAGCTCCACTATCGCTTCATTAAAGCCCACCTGCAGCACTTTACGCGGCATAATATTCTCCGGCTGGAAAAAAAGCTCATATTCACGATCTTTTTCCGGGACAACAGAGTTAGTGATATAGGTTTCATCAACAAAGTCATGCGCCGTTAAAAATTTCTGCCCGGCTTTATTATGTTTAGCCGACAAGCAGGCCAGCAACTCGTCTTCGAGCAGGAACTCGCTGCCATAAAGGTTATTGTCCAGCGTCAGCACCTGATTGGCGTTGGAAACAATGGCAATGTCCACCTCACCGTGAAATAGCGCCGTTAACGGCTGTTTCGCGGCATTGGCGGTGATCTCCAGCTCAATGCCGGGCAAATGCTCGCTAAACTGACGCATCACATCCGGCAGCCAGCGAAACGAGGCATAATGGGGTAAACCTAAACGTAATACCAGCTCGATACCGCTGCTAAGCCTGGCAATGTCATGCTCGGCGCGCGCCAGTTCTTCAAGAATTTTTTTCGCCGAATGCAGCAAGCGTTCACCGGCGGTGGTAATGATCAACTTACGGCCGCGGCGGTTAAATAACTTGGTCTTTAACCGCCGCTCGGCTTCGCGAATGCGGTTAGATAAAGCCGGCTGAGTAATAAACAGGCTCTCGGCCGCCTCTTTCACCGTTTCCGCCTGTGCTATGGTACAGATCATTTTCAGGTGGCTGATATTGAGCTGGCTTTTGCTAAAATCCATTAAAGACCCGTTGAAAGCATGAAAAAAACTACCTTAATCAAGCGATTCATGTCATGCAACTAAATTTCAAGGTTTAACTATTATCACAGACAAGTATGACCGCCGGGTTATAAATGGGTACGCAATTCAAATAATTCAGGGAAAAAGCTGATATCCAGGGCTTTTTTCAAAAACTCCACCCCGGAAGAGCCGCCTGTGCCCATCTTGTTGCCGATAATACGCTGCACGGTATACATATGTTTAAACCGCCACTGCTGGAAAGCATCTTCAATATCAATCAGCTTTTCCGCCAGCTCGTACAAATCGAAATGCTGCTCGGCATTTTGATAGACATGAATCCAGGCTTTTAATACCGACTCATTGCGGCTATAAGGCTGGCTGAAATCCCGGTCGGTAACCGCCGGATCGATTGCCATGCCGCTTTGGCTCAGTAAAATCAACACCTCGTCATATAAGCTGGGTTGATGTAAAATATCAGACAGCTCCTGGTGTACTTGCGGCTTGCTCTCATGCACCTGTAAAAACGAGGCATTTTTATTGCCCAATAAAAACTCCATTTTCCGGTAGCCGTATGACTGAAACCCGGAAGAGTGCCCCAGGGCATCGCGGAATTTCAGGTAATCCACCGGGGTTAAGGTGGAAAGCACATTCCACGACTGGGTCAGCTGGTTTAAGATATGCTTAACCCGGGAAATCACCTTAAAGGCGTGGCTGTAATTCGCCTCTTTGAGGTTATTGACCGCCGCCGTCAATTCATGCCCCGCCAGTTTCAGCCATAACTCGCTGGCCTGGTGGATAATTATAAACAACATTTCATCGTGCTCACCGGTGAGCGGTGTTTGCGCCGATAAGATCTGATCGAGATTGAGATAATCCCCGTAAGACATATCATCATTAAAATCAGTATGAATGGAGCCTTCAAACTCCCTCTGGTTGTAATGGGGACAACTCATGCTTTGACTTCCTTTTTCTTCGATAAGGTTTGTGATGAACCTGGTGATAAGGGATTAGATACCGTTTCAGGCAAGATGTTCGCCGTTAACTTTTCTTGTGCCAACTGATATAACAGCCGGTAAGTACATTCCGCTTGCCAGTTCTGCTCGATATCCGGTAAATTCATAACCTCATCCATAATTTCTTTTTGCACTTCCCCTACGGCCAGTGCCTGGGCATAGGGCAGTTCGGGGGAGAAAGTTACCATAGAATACAAGGGGATCCAAAGATCGGGATGCATTTCACTGAATTTTGCTTCTATTTTTTTCCTCAGCAAAAACCTGGCATCGCCGGCTAAATCACTCATTTCCACGAAATTACGTTTAGCCAGTTCGATAATGGCATCGCAATTTTCCTTACGCGCCTGCTGATAGGCAGGCAAGATCTCCCCCCAGTGATGCTGATGCTCTTCTACCAGCTCGGCTAAAACCCGGCAGTCCTCAAAACCGCAATTCATGCCCTGGCCGTAAAAAGGCACCATGGCATGGGCGGCATCGCCGATAAGCGCGACCTTATCCCGGATCACCCAGGGATCTATATGCACCAGACACAGCGGCGACGGGGCTTTTGCCATAAAGGTCGCCACCGGCTCTATCAATAAGGGCATGGCATCGGGAAAATATTCCCGGAAAAAATGACTGACCTTATCTTCATCATCCAGGGACTCAAAAGATAATTCCCCCTGCAAGTCCATAAACAAGGTACAGGTAAAAGAACCGTCGGGATTGGGCAAAGCAATCAACATAAAGTTTTTACGCGGCCAGATATGCAGGGCATTTTTTTCCATCATAAAACTGCCGTCGCTGTTTGCCGGGATCGTTAATTCGATATAGGTTTGCGGCATATAATCCAGACTGTAACTGATCCGCTGTCCGGGCAGCTCCTGTGCCAGGCGTCTGACCTTGGAAAACGTGCCGTCGGCGCCAAAAATTAACTCACGGTGATAATCAGCACTCTCCTTCCCTGAAACGTCAAAAGAGCAGGTACCGCTATCAAAATCCAGATCGGTGAGTTTATGCTCGAAATGTACCTCCACACCGGCTTGCTGCTCTGCCAGGGTGATCAGCTGCTCGTTGATACCGGCACGGGAAACCGACCAGATCGCCTGGTTGTCACGGCCATAAGGCTGCCGGGTCAGGCTGCCATCTACCGCATGTATCATACGACAAGTCATCGGGATGGCCTGCGCCCGTATTTCTTCATCCAGACCTATGGCTTTTAGGGCAAGCCAGCCGCGATCCGACAACGCCAGGTTAATGGATTTCCCCTGGTAAAGCGCCTTGGTACGGGAGTCGGGCCGGGATTCAAACAAATCGATTTTATAGCCTTTTCTGGCCAGCATCACCGCCAGCAGCGCCCCGACAGGACCGGCACCGACGATAGCAATATCTTCTTTTACCTGGTTTGTCATCTTAATCGCCCCTAGTGATGGCTTTGTGAAAGTAAGTTTCTTAATGTTTCACCGAAACGGTAGACATCTTCAAAGCTGTTATACAAAGGTGTCGGCGATAAGCGAATAACATCCGGCTCACGGAAATCTGCAATCACCCCGGCTTGGGTTAAGGCTTCAAAAAACTTTTTATCACTGCCGATAAGCTTTATCGACAGCTGGCAACCGCGCTTTTCTGGCTCTGTCGGGGTGATGATTTGTAATTGGTAGTCGGGAAACATGGCCACCACCTGGTTGAAGATATATTCCAGGTAAGCGGTAAGTTTCAGACTTTTTTTCCTGAGTCGGGGCATACCCGCCTCGGCAAAGATATCTAATGAGGCTTTTAATATCGCCATGCCCATTACAGGCGCGTTACTGATCTGCCAGCCCTCCGCCCCCGTCATCGGCTGGAAGTTATTTTCCATCAGGAAGCGGCGTTCTTTATCATGTCCCCACCAGCCGCCGAAACGTTTGATATCGGTATTGTTACCATGGCGGTCATGAACAAAGATCCCGGCGACATTACCGGCGCTGCCGTTAAGGTATTTGTAACTGCACCAGGCGGCAAAATCGACATTCCAGTCATGCAAATGTAAAGGCACATTACCCGCGGCGTGGGCAAGATCGAACCCCGCTAAGGCTCCTGCCTTGTGGGCGGCTTCGGTAAGGGTTTTCATATCAAACAGCTGGCCGGTGAAATAATTGACCCCACCAAAAAACACCAATGCCAGTTCATCTTTGTGCTCTTCGATGGCCGCGAGAATATCTTGTTCACGAAGTAAAAACTCACCTTCTCTCGGGGCGATTTCAATGATGGCTTCATCGGGATCAAAACCATGATGACGCACCTGAGTTTCTAACAGGTAACGGTCCGAGGGGAACATTTTCGCTTCACTGATAATTTTAAAGCGTTTGCCATCGGGCTGATAAAAAGAGACAAACAATAAATGCAGGTTGGTGGTCAGGGAGTTCATACATACCACTTCAGACTCGTTCGCCCCCACCAGCTCGGCAGAAGCCGGAGTCAAGATTTCATGGTAACTGACCCAGGGGTTTTTACCGTGAAAATGCCCCTCAACGCCCCACTTCGCCCACTCATCAAGCTCGCTGTTAATATAGTCTCTGGCAGATTTTGGCTGTAATCCCAGGGAATTGCCGGTGAAATACAGCACTTGTTGACCGTTTATAACCGGATGATGAAACTGTTGCCGGTAATGGGCCAGAGGATCAAGTTTGTCCTGCTCCTGGGCAAATGCCAGGGAATTTTCAAATGTCATGCTTATCCTTGTAGCTCTGATTCTGTTGCTGTTTGCTCACCCTAAGGCGGCTTTTGTTTTCAGCCGGGTTTATAACCCGGCTAAATTATCCAGTGAAATTACACCCCAAAAAAACTTTCGGCATTGCTTGCCAGCAATTTTTGCCGGGTAGCCTCGGTTAATCCCGGGGTGGTTTTAATTAACTGCCCCATTTGCTGCTCGCCTAAAGGAAAGGGATAATCGGTGCCGAACATCAAGCGATCCTCACCCATTTTTTTGATTAAAAATTGCAGGGCATCACCATCAAATACCGCGGTATCTAAATAAAAACGATCCAGGTAATGGCTGGGGGGATGTTCGGACTTTCCGCGGGCAATATCTCTGTGCAGCCAGGCGTTTTCCAGCCGCCCCAATAAAAAGGCAAACGAGCCGCCACCGTGGGCAAAACAGATTTTTAACTTATCACTTAAACGGTCAAAACCGCCGCCGAGGATCAGGGAAACAATCGACAGCTGGGTTTCAGCCGGCATGCCGACGGTCCAGCCCATCATATAATCTTTGGTGCGCTCACTCGCCATCATATCCCAGGGGTGAACAAAAACCGCAATATCTTGTTCGGCGCAGTGCTGCAAAAAGGTCAGCACCGCGCTGTCATCCATGTTTTTTAAACCGACGTGATTACCGATCTGTACCCCGACATGGCCGTTTTTCTTCGCCCGGCTCACTTCTTCGCAGGCAGTATCGGCATCCTGAAGCGGTACCTGGGCCATGGCAAATAATTTCCCCTGGCCAGCGGCACATATCTCCAGTGCGGCATCATTAAATAACTGCGCGCAGTAAAGGGCCTGGGCAACGGGCTTTTCATAAGCAAATAAAATCGGCGTCGCAGAAATGATCTGCTTGTCTACGCCATCGCGCGCCATTTCTTCAAGGCGTACCTGGGGGTCCCAGCAGGCGGAATAAATCGGCCGAAATTCCTGCTCCCCTCTCATCAGCATCGCCTTGCCATCACCGGCGTGCCTGAGCCAGGGCCAGTCGCCACCGTGAGGCAAACCGCCAAATTTCAGGGATAAGTCCTCCCAGGATTTTGGAAAAAAATGTGAGTGAATATCGACAACTTTCATTATGCATGTTTCCTTTAAACTTTATTTTCCAGCGTTACCCAACCTTCGGGCGGCTCTTTGCCCGGATGCATCTCACCGCACCCGGGACAGGTACGGGCCAGGTCATCCTGATAAAATGCCTGATACAGGGGCGGTAGATCGTCAACAATAGACTCAAGCCGCACCTCTTTGCGGTGCACCAGCGCCTGACAGTTAAAACAATACCATTCAAAGGCATCCAGCTCGCCGGGTGGCCGTTTCGGCTCTATCACCAAGCCGATACTGCCCTCCATCGGCCGTTGCGGCGAATGACGCACATGTGCCGGCAGGAAGAAAATATCGCCTTCCCGGATAAAGACATCCCTGTGCTCGCCGTCTTCGATAACTTTTAACACCATGTCGCCTTTAAGCTGGTAGAAAAACTCTTCTACCGGATCATCATGGAAGTCGGTGCGTTTATTCGGGCCGCCAACTACAGTGACCATCATATCGGTATCCTGCCAGATCTGGACATTACCCACCGGAGGTTTAAGCAGGTGTTTGTGCTCTTCAATCCATTGATGGAAATTAAACGCGGCTAATTTGCTCATGATTTTTCCTTAGCTTTTCTTTCGCTATTTACAGGTGCTGTGCCCGGACTCTTTCCTACTCAAGCTTATTCCTTGTCCGGGGCTGTTTGCCCAAGGCTCTTTACTCGCTCAAGGCTGTTAATCGCTGCCTTTTTGCCCTATGCCCGGCTTATAGGCCACCGCCTTACACTCGATCAATAAATGCGGGTGAGGCAACTGGTGTACGGCAACGGTAGTACGTGTTGGCCCGGTTTCATCAAAATATTCGCCATATACCTGGTTATAACCGCCAAAATCATTCATGTTCACCAAAAAGCTGCTGATCTCAACCAGGTCGCTCAGCTGGGCGCCGACCGAATTGAGGATATCGCCAATATTCTCAATGACCGCCCGGGTTTGTGCCTTAATATCCAGGTTTGTGGTACCCATTTCATCCACTTCGACACCGGCAAAGCTATTATCCGGTAAGCGCGAGCTGGTGCCGGAGATAAAGATAAAACCACCGGCGACTTTCACATGGGGAAAAGCTCCCCTGGGTTTTGCTTTTCCCGCCACCAATTTAGCTGTTGTGCTCATTTTGTTTATTCATCCTGTTGACTGTGATGCTTATTTTTATACCAATAAGTATTTAACTTGCTGCTTAGTGTTTACAGCAGCAAGTTAATCATCAATTTTTATACAAATATTACTGGGCTCGCTGTAGAAGGCGAGTGAATGCTCTCCCCCTTCCTTGCCAATGCCGGACAATTTAACCCCGCCAAACGGCGCGCGCAGATCCCGTAGGAACCAGGTGTTCACCCATACCAGGCCGACATCTATTTGCGCCGCCACCCTATGGGCCTGCGCCAGATGTTCGGTCCAGATAGAAGCCGCCAGGCCATAAGCTGTGTTATTAACCCGGTTAATCACTTCGCCTTCATCGTCAAAAACCGATACATGGCACACAGGGCCAAATATCTCTTCCTGATTTACCCTGGTCTCATCTTCCAGGCCGGTGAGTATGGTCGGCTGAATAAAGCAGCCGTTATCTCTTTCATCGTTAAACACAGGAACACCGCCACCGGTGACAACCTCGGCTCCTTCGTCCCGGGCCAGCTGATAATAGGCCAGGACTTTTTGCTGATGTACTTTTGAAACCAAGGGGCCCATAAACACATCCTGCTCCAGCGGATAACCGATCTTAATGTTTTCTGCTGCCTGCTTCAGGCCTTCAAGGAAAGGGGCAAATAATGAACGGTGCACATAGACTTTTTCGGTACACAGGCACACCTGGCCGCAGTTGGTAAAGGTTGACCGGGCGATGCCGGTAATGGCTTTTTCGAGATCCGCTTCGGCAAAGACAATGGCGGCATTTTTGCCCCCTAATTCAAAAGAAATGGGTTTGACCGTATCCGCCACAGATTTCATGATTTGTTTACCGGTTGCCGATGCGCCGGTGAAAGTCACCGCATCGATACCGGGCGCCGAGGTGAGTTTGTCACCAACGGCTTTACCACGCCCTAAAATAAGGTTAAAAACGCCTTTAGGTACGCCTACTTCATCCATCACTTGCGCCAGCAATACCGCAGTAGAAGAGGTTTCCTCCGAGGGTTTTAAGATCACGCAGTTACCACAGGCCAATGCCGGGGCAACTTTCCAGGTGGCCAGCAACAGGGGGAGATTCCAGGGAGAGATCACCGCCACCACCCCCAGCGGTTTATTCACGCTGTAATTAAGGGCTTTTTCCCCGTTTGCGGTTTCTGTGATAAAACTTTCACCTCCCTGGTATTTCACCTGGTCGGCAAAAAAGCGAAAATTGGCGGTGCCGCGGGGGATATCTATGGTTTTCACCTGAAACAGCGACTTACCGGTATCGGCAATTTCCGCGTCAATGAACTCCTGTTCACGTTCAGCCATGCGATCCGCCACTTTATGCAGCAAAGCGCTACGTTGATTAACACTTAACCGGCCCCAGGGCCCGGTGAGTGCCATACGTGCACTGCTGATGGCATGGTTGATCATGGCCTCATCGGCCTCAGAAATACCGGCGATGACCTCACCGTTTACCGGGTTGATATTGTCGAAGTATTCGCCGCTATCGACAAATTCACCGTTAATATATGATTGAAGTATATCCATTCTTGCCTGCGCTTATCCGTTATCGGCTTTAATATCATTAGCTTAAGTATGAGCTTGACTGTTCCCTGACTTAACCGGTATTTTTCTTAACTAACGTAAAAGCCTAAGTAAAAGTCAGGTTATAGGGCTTAAAAGCAGCCACTGATATTCCACTCTATCCCTATTATTTAGATAACAATAATTTTATTAATTTTACTTTTCAATAAAAAAAATGAATGTATCTTCGAGATGCTTAACCATAAATAACTGCCTTAACCACCTCAAGAGACAGATAGGCCAAAAAGACCAGGATTTGCTTTTTGGCATAAAGCTTAAACAGATAGTCAATCACTTGTTAAAATTGCTTCCCTATCCCGCCTTAACTCGGTAAGCTCGACGCAAATAAAAAAATAAACCATTAAAAGATGTCCATAAGCAGAGATTCCTTTCATTCACGTATCGGCTTTGTCCTGTCGGCAGCCGGCTCCGCCATAGGCCTGGGTAATATCTGGGGGTTTCCCACCAATGCTGCCAACAACGGCGGCGGCGCCTTCTTATTTGTTTATCTGGTAGTCACCCTGCTGCTGGCATTACCGGCGCTGTTTGCCGAAATTTATATCGGTAACCAGGCACAAAAAAATCCGGTCAGCGCTTTGGGAGAAGCCTGTGCCAACCGTATGCCGCGAGTTGGCCGCACGGTGGGTAAAATAGGCCTGTGCGGCGCGATCATGATGTTGAGTTTTTATACCATAGTCGCCGGCTGGATGCTGGCCCATGCCCTGTCGGCTATCAGCGAATTAGCCGGTTTAGCCGAGCTATCTGCCTGGCTCTCCAGTGACAGCACAGTACGTAATATTATCTTTACCCCGGTATTTATTCTCCTGGGGGCTGCAATTGTTCACCAGGGGGTTCATGGCGGTATTGAAAAGTGGTCGGCCAGGTTAATGCCACTGTTACTGGTGATGCTTATCGGCCTGATTGTCTATATCCTGCAACAAGAAGGCGCAGGACAAGGACTGGCTGTATATCTGATCCCGGACTTTAGCCAGGTTACCGATCCAAAACTGGTGATTTCTGCCATGGGCCAGGCATTTTTCTCCCTGTCCATCGGGGTCGGCGGCATGATGGTTTACGGATCCTATATGCAAAAGGACAAAGACTTAGGCAAGCTGGTACTCTCTATCGGCGTGCTGGATACCATGATCGCCTTTTTAGCCGGTTTATTGATCATTCCTGCGCTATTTGTTGCCCAGCACGCAGGCCATGAAATCTTTAATAACGAAGAGCTTATCGGGGAAGGTCAGCTGATCTTCCAAATTTTGCCGGCATTATTTAATTCCATGGGCACAGTCGGGTTAATCGTTGCAGCCGGTTTTTTCTCGCTGCTCTCCATTGCCGCCCTGACCTCTACCATCTCTTCCACTGAGGTGCCCGTGTCGTACCTGGTAGAAGAAAAAGCCTTATCCCGCAGGAAAGCCACCTGGCTGGTTTCCTTTATCGTCTTATGCAGCAGCATGCTGCTGGTGGCCTTTTTCGATACCTTATTCGGTCTGGTGATCCGGGTATTAACCACTATTTTCCAACCGCTAAGCTGTTTGTTTTATTTCTTCGTGGTCGGCTGGATCTGGAACCGGGGTAATAAACTCACCGATAAGTCGGTACTGGATAAGAATATTTACTTGAAACTCTGGGGTAATTACCTGCGCTTTGTTTGCCCGGTATTGTTAACCATAGTTTTCATCAACGTCGCCTTCATTGCCTGATTGATTGGTATCAGCAGAATAAGTAACCCTTTTTTCACTCAAGTTAAAAAAGGGTTACTCTATTGTCAGTAATTTTTACATCAAAGATATCAGATAAAACAAAAGCATTGTAAGCACCTGACTTATCAACCTTTTTATCCTTTGGCACAGCTTGTGCTAATAGCAGAATATACACAAATCACTTAATCATTATAAAAAGAATTCAAAAACTACCGCCTTTCTCCTTGCTTAAGCATCAGTTATTGCAACCGCTAAGCCAGGGAGCAGATCAGGGAATACGATAAACGCAGGACAGGAGTCAAGCAGGTCGTTCATTTGAACAGAGACTCTTTATGATAAAAATACTTATTAGCGCCATCCTCCTTTGCTTCAGCGTCACCAGCCAGGCGAGCCTCATTACCTTTGATGACTGGCAATATAACAGCGGCGATCACATCGACTGGCAAGTCAGCATAGACGATGAAAGCCATGAAGATTATTTTACCTTTAACATCAGTATCGGCGAAGTGAACCCCAGCGGCGATATTTTAGGTTTTGCCTTTGACAGCTCAGCTGACTTTAACCTGAGCACAGATCTGGTCAACTATTCAGGTTATGAGCTTTCCTCGTTCGGCACCGACTCTTTAAGTTGCGGCCGCGGCTGTAATTTCAACGGTGCAATCCGCAACGGCTTTGATTATATTTTCAGGGTCGGCCAGCAAGGTTCCGGCAGTGATTACGTCAGCGAATTCTCTTTTGGCCTGGCCAAAAACGGCTTAACCCTGGACGAAAGCTTGTTTACCCGTGTCGGTATACGGGCACAGTCAGTCGGCAACAACTGCGACAGCAGCAGTTGCAATGGCAGCGTAAAAGACTATTCACAAACCCCGGGTACTGATATTCCAACTCCCCCAAGTGACGACGTAACAGAAGTGCCGGAGCCGGGCACCGCCTTTTTATTAGCCTTGGCATTAATTGGTTTCACGGTAAGAAGACAGAAATAACCTTTATCTATCTCCCGGATAAAACACTTGCAGGCAAGTCATATCGTCATTGCCTGCAAGTAGCAAACATCTCCTTTTCTGCAATCCCCTTCTCCAGGTATCACTCAATGTCAGCTAAATTTACACACTAACCTCTCTTTGGCCCCTGAAAACAGGTAAATGACTGATAAATAAAAATAAAAATCAACTGGCGCTATTTGTGCTTATGCTAGACGCAATATGTGCTTGCACACATATTAACGCTTTACCCGCTAGCGCGGATTAAGGCAAAACACAAATAAGCCGACGTAGGAAAAGGCTTATCAATTAATAATAAAAAAACAAATACTCCACCGGGGAAGCCTCCCGGAGAGTTGAGAAAGGAATCTAAATGATAAAAGCACTACTCACCACACTTCTGCTATCTTTTACCGCCATCAGCCATGCCACTGTCATTACCTTCGAAGACTGGCAATATAACAGCGGTTACCAAATCGACTGGCGGGTCAGCATTGACGATGAAAGCAATGACGGCTTTTTTACCTTTAATATCGGCATCGGTACAGCAAATCCGACCGGTGACATTTTAGGCTTTGCTTTTGATACCACGGCAGATTTTGATATTCCTGCCGATCTGGTCAATTACTCCACCTATGATTTTTCAAATTACACCACGGATTCATTGAGCTGTGGTCCCGGCTGTAATTTCAACGGCGCGACTCGCTATAACTTTGACAACCTCTTTAAAGTAGGCGATCAAGGCTCGGGCGGTGACTATGTGACTTTATTTTCTTTCGGGCTGGCAAAAGGCGATCTGATCTTAGATGAAACTTTGTTTACCCGGGTGGCAATACGCGCCCAGTCGGTAGGTGATGACTGCGACACCAATAACTGCAACGGCAGTGTTAAAGATATCTCTGAAGATCCGACAGTCCAGCCTCCTGTATCTGTACCTGAGCCAAGCACAGCTATGTTACTTGGGTTGGCTATATTGGGCTTTTCCGCCAGAAGCAGAAAGCGCCAAAGCAGTTAACAATAAAAAACCAGCATCAGTTCTGGTGCTGGTTCAACAAATAAAATGGAAACCAACTCCCCTGATTACGGTTTCCATTGTTGGCCTCTTCAAGCGGTTTAGTAGCCGTCACCTTATTGCCTCGGGCACAATGGCAAAATTCTGACACTTTTCATGGCATGATTACTGCTATTTGTTTTAAAGGAATTCAAAAGCGTTTTGAATGAATTCTACGTTAGCCTCCATACCAACAGGAAACTAATACCAATTTTATTAAATATCTAACCATCTTCGGATGCTCTAAATCTCCAAGTCCTGCGTTGTTTTCAATCACAATAGCTTGCTATTGCTCAATCAAACGCCTTGCTCTTGAAAATTTATCCTCTCCGAATTTTGGTCATTTACTTAATGCAATTGGTATGACTTGTAGTAATTTAGTATTAAAAGGACAGATATGATGTTAAGAATAATAATAGCCCTAACCACTTTTTTCATTAACAGCTTCAGCACCCAGGCATCCCAAATAGTCTTTACCGATAACTTCAATTCCGGCGATTTAAGCCACTGGAGCGTGCTTGGCGGTCAATGGGACGTACAAGACGGAACATTACATCAAAGTGCCGGCTCAAGCTATTACACGGCAAATCCGGGACAAGTGATAGCGCTTAACGGGGCATATAACGATGATTTTCTTTTCAGAACAGCGCTGGGAGCACAAGACATCCGGGTCGGTTGGAGCGCTGTGGGGATCGCATTTAACATCCAGGATGCGTCAAACTTTTATTCCATGCACTTTTTCCCCGGCTGGACCGGCGGCGCTTTTCGCTTTACCCGTTTTATTGACGGCCAGATTTCTTATGTCACCACAAGTGATGCCAATATAGGCTTTACACCAACCACCGGCAGCAGCTATAGCATGCAGGTACAAGGTCAGGGTAATGAGTTTACCGCCAGCATCTGGGACAACAGTAATTTTGAATCCTTGCCGGTTTTCGAGCAAAGCTACACCGATGATACCTTTAGCGGCGGCACGGCAGGCCTGTGGAGTCAGGAAGGCAAAGGTTATTTTGATAATGTCGGCGCCGACTTTCTTCCCTCAAGCACGGCTCCGGTACCTGAGCCGGCAACCGCTATGCTGCTTGGCCTGGCATTAGTCGGGTTTGCCGTCAGAAAAAGAATCAGCAATTAAGTCATTTTTAATAGCCGCAAAGCAATAACATCAAATTAAAAACAGCCCCAATTCATTACTAATTGGGGCTGAAAAATAAACATCACTGACTGACATTATTACGGCCGTTTTTCTTGGCCCGGTATAGCGCCTCATCGGCAAGCTTGAGCACCCGGTCAAAGTTTTGCTTGCTGCCGCGCATGGCAACCCCGATAGAAATCGTGATGCTGACGGTTTTCATGCCCTTGTTTTTACTGCCGTTACGCGCTTGCTTGGTTTGGCGGTTGGGATCGCGGATCACCATTTTATAATCCGCTATGCTCTGGCGTAATATTTCCAGCTCTGCCACGGCATGGGCGGCAGATTTCCCGGGAAAAACTACCGTAAACTCTTCACCGCCATAACGGTAAACCTTACCGCCGCCGCGTACTTTTGACAGTTTTGACGCCACCAATTTTAATACCTGATCGCCGATATCATGGCCGTAGGTATCATTGAACTTTTTAAAATGATCGATATCGAGCATAGCCACGGTATATTTACGTCCCAGGGACAAGGCTAGCTGGTTCAGTGCCCGGCGTGAAGGCAAAGTCGTCAGCTCATCCCGGTAGGCGAGAAAATAAGAGTCGATAACCACCACCAGCAGGTAATGACACACCAATACCGTTAAAATCACCTCCCAGGGCAAGGCAATTAACTGGTAATACTGTACGCACCAAATAATAAAACTGACCAGCAAGGCGCTTAACAGCAAATTTGCCTTAACCAGGCTTTGCCACAGCAGTACCATACTGGCAAGCACCACGGGCACTTCCAGGGACAACAGCTGGACATAATCATAAGCGGGATCGGTTTTAGGCACTTGCCCAAGAATCAAGTCACTGGCCCATAACCAGAGATGGGCTACCAGGCCGCACATGGCGATGAACAACAAACGTCCCGGACCGTGCACGCTAAGCAGGCCGCGGTCTTTGATCACGGAAAATAAGGCAAAAACCCCGACGCCGGTTAATAACATCCAGTCCTTATGACTTTTCAGCCAGGCAGACCAGGGCAAGGTATATTCTAAGCTGAGATAAAAAACCAGCCATAAAGCGGCCAACAGGGAGAAACGGCTGCGGCTGAACTGAGCCGCAAAAATAATGGTAATGCCGATCAGCGCATATAACACATTCACCATAATATGCTGCCACGGCTGCCAAAACGCCTGAAAATGTATCATCAGGGCAAAAACCAGTACTGAGCCGGCAATGCTCAATGCGGTAACATTAAAACCTTCTAACTTAAACAACTCACTACCCTACTTCTTTTTAAAGCATCCACTCAAAACAAGAGCGGTTAATCCGGATGGCGCTCTAAACACAGCTCCGGCAATAAATACAGCTATGCTTGCCGGGGTGCTTATTCAAATCAAACACAGAATAACAGACTCTCAAGTTAGCAGGCGACCATTTCATGTGTTTTCATTAAATTATATTTGTTTTTATCACAGAAAATAAAAAATCCCCTGATAATTGCCCGTCACGATAAATAAAGCGGCTGTTATTTTCTTGCTAAGACTTATGGGCCAGGCTCTGTCCCGGCGCCAACTCAAGGGATGACTCATGCTGCCCTTCCTGTAAGTCCACCCGCTCTATTTTTTCAAAACGGTTAGTGATCTTATCGGCAGAGGTATGAATTTGTTTAACATCCGATGCTGCCTGGTCGATATGTTTCGCCAGGTTGGCAAAGCGGCCTTTAAAGCGGCCAAAGTCCTGCGACAACATGGAAAGGTGTTGCTGGATCAGGTGAATTTGCTGCCTTGTGGCTTCATCTTTTAATACCGAGCGTACGGTAGTTAAAATCGCCATCAAGGTAGTGGGGGAAGCCAACCACACCCGTTTTTTATTGGCAAATTCTACCAACTCACTTTGGTGGGCATGAATTTCAGCAAAAATAGCCTCTGCCGGAATAAACATAATGGCGCCGTCTGAGGTTTCCCGGTCAATCAGATATTTATCGCTGATATCATTGATGTGTTTTTTAATATCGGCTTTGAACTGGCGCTCCGCCGCTTTACGTTCGAGCTCGGCCAGTTCGTTGTCCATCATCTTACGGTAGCTTTCCAGCGGAAATTTGGAATCGATCACCACATCCCCGGTCGGCGGCGGCAAGAACAACACACAATCGGCAATCTTGCCATTAGATAAAGTATGTTGCAGCGAGAAATGCTGCTCAGGCAATACATTCCTGATCAAGGCATTAAGCTGTACCTCGCCAAAAGCCCCGCGGGAGCGTTTATCCGCCAGCACTTCCTGCAGGCTGACCACATTGGTGGACAATTCAGTGATTTTCTTCTGGGCATCATCGATTAACGCCAGCCTTTGCAGGATATCGTTAAAGGTCTTGGTGGTTTTATCAAAACCGTCACTTAAGCGTTTTTCCACCTGGACACTGATATCAGCCAGGCGTTTATCGGTGGCGCCGGTCAGCTCATTCATTTTTACCGACATTTGTTCGCTGCTGCTCGCCAGGGTCTTAGACAATTCTTCACGGTTTTCCCGGGTGGTTTTCGTTAAATGCTCAATAAGCTGATCCACCGCTTTTAGCTGGTTGTGGTTAAACTGCTCTTTTTGCTCATTAAGCCCTTGGGATAACTCCTGGAAGAACTGCCGGTTACTGTATTCCTGTTTACTGTTTTGCTCACTTATCTGGCGCAGCAGTTTAATGCGCAGGTCGGCAATTTGCTGCTCAAAATAGACTTTAACCTCTCCCAACTGCTTCACCTGGTGCTGGTGCGAATACTGGAGTTGCTGCTGGAATTTATCAAAGGCTTTTTCCTGCGCCCGCCCCCATTGACTCAGCTGGTTATTAAAAGACTCAGCACCATTTTCTTGCTGACTTAACTGCTGCAACAAAGTTATTTGTGCCAATTTTCGCCACAACAGCAAAAAAGCGATCAGAAAAAGACCGGCGAAAATAAGGAGAAAAATAAACAGGGGGTGTAGAAAAAATGGCTCAGGCAAAAGGGAAGTTTCCATATCAAGGCTTTATCACTGTTTTTATTTACAGTTATTAAACCATATATAAGGCTAAGAGGTAACTGCTGTTTGAGATTTTCTTCCAGGATTCAATAAATGACTGGATTTACCTGATAACAGTTTCGCCCGGGCTAGGAGGATTTTTTAGCCCCGGCAGATGCCTTAATCAACTGCTCTTTATAAATGCAATTGCCCGCCAGGGTGTCTTTAATTTCCTGTTTAAAGGCCTGTAGCTTCGCTATTTTTTCATCTATTTCCAACGCTTTCTTTTTCAGATAATCATTCATTGCCTGTGGCGGCAGGCTTTTTGACAAAAACAGCCCCGCCAGCTCCTTGATTTCATTGAGGGTAAAGCCTAACTCTTTAGCGTGTTTGAGTAATTTCAACTGCTCGACATGGCCTTGAGAATAGTCTTTATAACCATTGGCTTTGCGTTTGATGTCTCCCATCAGACCGATTTTTTCATAAAAACGTATGGTGTCTTTGCTCATGCCAGTGCTTTGGCACAATGCTCCTATTTGCATAATTTCCTCTTGACCGTGGAGTATAGTCCAGGGTTTATGATAAGGAAGAGGTGAATTTATGACAATCAAATTTAACGTAAAATGCAAGGATGGCCGGGTGCTGTCCGCCACCAAATATCTTCCGGCAACGGCTTCGAATAACCGCTTTATCATCATTAACTCGGCCTTGGGCGTGAAGCAGGATTTTTACCAGGCTTTGGCTCAATATCTCGCCGAACACGGCTGTACTGTTATCACTTGGGATCCCAGAGGCATAGGCGGCTCACAAAGTGAAAATGTCAAAACCGACCCGGCAAAATTAAGGGATTGGGGGAGTCTTGATCTTGATGCCCTGCTGCATCATGTTACGGCTAACCATTGGGCCCGGTGGCAAGATATCACCCTGATAGGCCACAGCGCCGGCGGCCATTTAGTCGGTTTATGCCGGTCACTTGATAAAATAAGACAAATTATCTTGATCAGCTCGGGCACATGCAGCTGGAAATTATACCCTTTAAGCCAATGGCCAAAAATGTGGCTGAGCTGGTATTTACTACTTCCTGCACTGGTCAAAATCCGGGGTTACATTCCCGGAAAAACGGGCATAGGCCATGATTTACCTAAAGGGGTAGCACTGGATTGGCGCAACTGGAGTACAAGCAAAGAATATTTATTTTCCGACCGGACGCTGGAACAAACCTATTATCATGAATATCAAGGTAATATCCATGCGGTCGGCTTTAGTGACGATATTGGTTTTTCCCCCAAAAAAACCATAGAGGATCTGATGGCACGCTTTCCCAGGGCGAGCAAACAACTGCAGATATTCCATCCAAGTGAATTTCGGCAAAAGCGTATCGGTCATTTTGGCTTTTTCAAGCGGGACCGGCATCATCTCTGGCAGCAAATTATCTTAGATCAGCTGCCAAAGGCAGACGCCAAAGATGAAATAACGCCTGATAGGCGAAACCTACAAGAATACAGGGCTTAATGACTCCCTTTCAAAGCTGCCGTTGACTATCAAACAGCAGCTTTCTTACGTTTTCCGTTAGCACGCTATAGTGCTCACCTGTTCAAATTCACCGCCAATACCGCAGTTACCTTCGCCGTTTACGCCGATATTGATGCCGTCGCGTTTGGACTCCAGCGCCGTCTGGTACATGATTTGCGCGGTAGCTTTAGTGTTGAAGTCAATAACAAAATTCAGGGTTTGGCCGTTACAGCTTTCATCCCTGATATCAATACCAGTTGCCGTATCCAGCTGAAACGTCACCCTGTCGCCTTCGGTAATTAATTCGCTTACCTTACCGTACTGGTAACTTCCCGCCATAACAGTAGAAGATAAAGACATAGCGCAAAGCATAACAATTGACTTGAGTTTCATTAATACATCCTTCTTTTTATGAATAAATAGAGCTTACAGGCTCAGCAATAATTATATTGAGTTTATTTAGCAGCGGCAAATTAGCTTATTGATATAGAGAGAGTTTTTAGAAAAAGTAGATCAGCATTCCTATCTTAAGGGCGATAAAGATCAACTGAGGTGAGATAAAAGTAGCTCTGGCAGCACAGTAATAGCAACAACTCCAGATAGAGCAAATTTATCCACACGGTATGGAGAGTCATGATGAAGCTAAACAAACGTATTGCTTTAGGAGCAATAGGCGGCATTACCCCCTACCTGATAACCTTGTTGTCAATTGATTTTAAAACAGCTGTGGTCAACTATGAAGTGCTTGATTGGGTAGGTCTTATTGTCAGGTGTATCATACTGATTTTCCTGGGAGCTTTTGTTGCCTACCTGCATAAAACCGAAAACGAACCCTTTAAAATTTTCCAACTGGGATTAGCTGCGCCGGCTTTATTGGCAACCTTTATCAATGGCGGTGTCGGTAGCAATGAAAACCTCCCCGTATCCCCGCTGGCAAATAAATATTCTATCTCTATTTTCCCACAGGCTTTTGCCGCTAATTCTTCTGCAGAGAGCACCAAGAACAAACAGTATCAAAATGAGCAGATGTTAAAAGAGCCCAAGATCAGCGGCTGGTCACGGTTTCTAAGGGGAGTTGCCGGAACAAAGCTGCAAACGTCACAGCAAAACAGTTACTTTGTTATTGTTGGCTCCCACAATAGCTACAAGCAGGCAAAAGCACAGGCCAAAAGCCTGGCAGAGAAAAATTATAAGGCCAAAGTTTATAACCCCCGGGGCTTTGCTAAACCTTATGCCGTAGCCATTGCCAGCAATGTCTCTAAAAAAGATGCCTTGCAGCTGAGAAATCAAATCATCGCTGATGGCGTAGCGCCGGAGAGTTATATCTGGTCATACGGCAAATAGCCCTCAAGCCAGCCTCAACTTGCTACAAAGGATTATCTATGGAAACGCCCTGTAGCTTGCCATGTTCGGTTTGCCGATCATAATCTTCATCCTGGCGATGATGGTTATTGATAATTGCTGTTATTGCCTTGTTGACGGCAGTATCAAGCCCCTGGCAATGACTAAAAGATTTGAAATTTAGTAACGCCTGCTCAATCGCGCTTGCCGCCTGAATGCCAATTTTTTTATGGCCCTTTTCATGATTAAGCAAGGCTTGATAATAACTGTCGAAGGCATCTCTTACTTTTGGCTTAACAGTGAACTTAGGCGCAATTGCCGGCATGGTATAAAGGACTTTTAAGGTGATTTCATTCCTGGTTATATGGCAGAGATTATCACTTTTTTTCCGGTAATATTGCCAGGCAACCTGCCATAAGGTGCGCCCGTCAAACCTGCTGCCCTGGCTGATGATCGGAGTTCTTTGCTGAATTTCGCTGCGGATATCCTCTTTTGAGACCGGATAAATATCGTAAAACTCAAAGTGCTCCTCTATTGCCGGCTTTGCCTGGACAGCATTAACAAAGAGCAAAAAAAGCAGCATAAACCTGACGTTCACATCAATCCCTTTACTATTTGCGGGCTAAAAACCCGGATTGGCAACATAAACTAAAAACAGCCCGAAAATAAAAGCCCCGAAACCGGCTCCCCTGAATACAGGTTTAAATTTTTTTGCCGACCAAACGGCAAAGTTACGGTGTTTCTCTGAGCCATAAATCACCAGACCAAAAGCAACCGCGATAAGTAAAACGCCCAGGCCAAGTATTAACTTTGGATATAAGCTCACCTGATGATAACTTATCAACAGCCCTCCACCAACAAGTCGGCTAATCACTTCAAACCAGTGAAAATAAGGCTTTTGGCTAAATTTAACAATACCGTCTGACCAATACCGGGGACTGGCGACCATCACGCTGCTTAACAGCATCAATAGCAGACCAAACCCCGCGATAAAATACATCTATGACTCCCAAGCCTGCATCGCAAAACCCTAAGTTACACTTTAGTAATCTAAAAGCCCATAGTTTTTCAGCTATTTGAAATACCTGCCTGATGTTACTACCACTTTATTCCCCGAGCATAAAGCACCTCCCCCAGTTCTCACCATAGAGCACGGCTTCATCCGTGAAACCGCGCTGTTTGGCCAAACTCAAAGATATTAGTGGGCATGACCATGATCAGATTTAATGTTTGCAGGCTCTGCGACTTCCATCACTTGCCCCTGCTTGCTAATGGTAAAATACAGGGTTTGATGAGACTCGGTATTTACCCCTTTGACAATGTAAACGCCGCTGCTTTGCTCAAGTAAGGTAAAATTCTCTTTTGTTACCTTTGCCCATGACTTATCTATTTTCCCAACAGACATACCGTGATCTTTAAAGGTCAGCATTTTGGCCGAGGTTTGGGCAATGGCAACCGCTTTGCCCGCGCTTACCTGCCCATGCCCGCCGGTATGGGCAAAAACAGAGCCTGAAATGGAAACTGCCGCGATGAATATTAACTTTAATAATATTTTCATTGGTTTATCCTTATCAATATTGTCATAAATTTTTTGCTTGTGAAGTTTATTTCAGCCCTTCAATGATATAGTCGCCATCGAAAAGCAGTTGAATTTTCATGTCTTTTGAAGAAGTGTTTTTCCAGTACCAACCATGAGAACCGTCAAAGGGGGCGGTAAAACTGCCCTTCATTTCGGGCAAGGTGGCGATGGCATAACTTTCAAAATATCCACTGGTATCTCCGGCAGGTTCACCGTGAAGGTCGACATAAATCTCGCCGCCGTCAGTCAGCCATTCATAATTCACCTTCTTGAACTGCTGCACCGACAATTTGTACTCTATGCCCTTACCCGCCGGTACTGTCAAAACCACAGAATTTTGTTCACCCGGGGCCTTTTCACTTGAACCTTGTGCGCCGGTATTAGTAGCAGCCTGATTTTCATTAAATACCGTCAGGCCAAGCTGCTTGCCGACACCGGTCGGATCCAGGTTGTATTCTGCGGGTAAAATAAAGAACACCAGGGCAAGTATGGCGATGGCAAAGGCGATAACTGACGCTTTAATAAGGGAGCGGCTTTCTTGGTTTGATTCCATAAATAAATATCTCTTAGTCATTAGTTACTGATTTTTCGTTGCTAGTTTTTGGTTATAAAACGTGATTAATTAATGAAGTACCCGGTTAACTGCATGCCGACCAGCATAAAGCCGGCGCTCATCAAAGCAGTGTTGGTGGTTTTGGCAAACCTGTTGAAGCTTTCGTGCTTACGCCAGTAATTAATGGTCAACAAAATAAACAGCAACGCCATAAACTGGCCCAGTTCTACGCCAACGTTGAACGCCAGCAGGTTTGCCACCAGGCCGTCGCCCGGTAGCTGAAATTCCTGTATCTTGGTTGCCAGGCCAAACCCGTGAAATAAACCAAAAATAAGCACCGCCACTTTCGGGTTAGGCTGTTTGCCAAAAAAGTGTTTAAAGCCGCCTAAATTATCGAAGCCTTTATAAACCACGGACAGACCAATAATGGCATCTATCAGATAGGCATTAACTTCAATATTGGCGAGTACACCGGTCATCAGGGTGACACTGTGGCCGATAGTGAACATACTGACATAAAGTAAAACATCCCTACTGCGGTGAAGAAAAAATAATACCCCCACCAGGAACAACAGATGATCATACCCGGTCACCATATGTTTCGCGCCGATATACATAAAGGGAATGATCTGTACCCCGGAATGTGTTTCTAAAAAATTACGAGTGCTGCTATCCACCCCGTGGGCAAAGGCTTCTATTGAAGCCAGTGCCATCAGCAGCATTAACGGATACAGCAAATAGCTGAGTTTACATTTTACTGACATTTACATTTGTCCTTGTGATTGAAGTGTTGAAGTATTTAGCTGCTCCCCTTGCCGTGCTTCTTTACCATGAAGCAAACGGTACAGTGCCGGCAGCACAAACAAAGTTAAAATAGTGGAAGAAATAACACCGCCGATCACCACAGTCGCCAACGGTCGCTGTACTTCAGAGCCGATACCCGTGTTTATCGCCATAGGAACAAAACCCAGGGAAGCCACCAGGGCGGTGGTTAAGACCGGCCTCAAGCGCGTCAGCGCCCCTTTGATAATGGCCTCATCCAAGCCTAACTTGTCTTTGTGAAGCTCGCGGATAAAGGACACCATTACCAGGCCGTTTAAGATAGCGATCCCCGACAGGGCAATAAAACCAACGGCGGCGGATATAGAAAAAGGAATATCCCTTAAAATAAGCGCAAAGATACCGCCGGTAAGCGCCAAAGGCACGCCGGTGAAAATAATCATGGCATCTTTAAAAGATGACAGGGCAAGCAATAACAAACCGATGATCAATAATAAAGTGACCGGCACAACTATGCTCAAGCGCTTAGAAGCCGACTCAAGTTTCTGGTAGGTACCGCCGTATTCCAGCCAATAACCGGACGGTAACAACACCTTACTATCGATAGATGACTTAATATCATTAACAAAACTGCCGAGATCCCGGCCGCGCACATTGGCGGTCACCACCACGCGGCGTTTGCCGTTTTCCCGGTTTACCTGGTTGGCACCGGCAATCAGCTCAATGCGGGCAACTTCCTGTAAGGGAACAAACCCTCCTGCGCTCAAATGGATCGGCAACTGATTAAGGTTTTGCACATCACTTCTTTGCTGCTCGGGAAGCCTGACAACAATATCAAAGCGCCTGTCTCCCTGATAAAATTTACCAACGGATTCGCCGCCTAAGGCAATGGCCACCTGCTGCTGCAAGTCCGATTTAGACAAGGCATAAGCCGCCAAGCGTTCATCTTTGGGTATCAAAGTTAATATCGGTAAGCCCGAGGTTTGCTCTACCTGTACGTCGGCAATACCGTCAACACCGGCAATGGCCGCTTCAATTTCTTTGCCAAGGCCTGCCAGGGTATCAAAGTCATCACCAAAAACCTTAATTGCCAGCTCGGCACGCACCCCAGCCAATAACTCGTTAAAGCGCATTTGAATGGGTTGCAAAAACTCATAGCGGTTACCCGGCACCGGGGTTACCAGGGCTTCCAGTTCACGCACCAGTTCCACCTTAGGCTTATCCGGGTCGGGCCATTCTTGCCGTGGTTTGATAATAATAAAATTATCGGCAACACTCGGCGGTACCGCATCGGTTGCCACATCGGCGGTACCGACTTTGGCAAATACCCGTTCAACTTCAGGTAGCTGCTGGATACGGGCCTCCAGTGCTTTTTGCATCTCGATGGACTGGCTTAACGATGTACCGGGTATGCGCAGCGCGTGCATGGCGATATCCCCTTCGTCAAGGTTAGGCACAAACTCACTGCCCATTTTTGTCGCCATAAAACCGGCGCTGGAGACCAGCATTACGGCAAAGGCAATAATCAAGTAGCGCCCTTTAAGGGCGAAGATCAGTACCGGCTTATAAAATGCCTCGCACGCCTTCATGATGATGTTCTCTTTTTCAATCACAGGGCCTTTAAACATCAAGGCAATGGCGGCCGGGACAAAAGTAACCGACAGTATCATGGCGCTTACCAGGGCGATCACTACAGTAATAGCCATAGGGTGGAACATTTTTCCTTCAACCCCGGAAAGGGCGAAAATAGGCAGGTAAACCGCGGTGATAATAAAGACCCCGAATAATGCCGGGCGTATCACTTCCCTGGTGGCCTCAAACACTAACGACAAGCGTTCGTTTAGCGGCAATACTTTGCTCTTATTGCTTTGGGATGCCTGGCTTAAACGGCGCATACAGTTTTCGACAATAATAATGGCACCATCTACCAGCAGGCCAAAATCCAGCGCACCCAAACTCATCAAGTTGGCACTGACCCCGGCTTGTACCATGCCGGTTACCGTCATCAACATGGCAAAAGGAATCACCGCCGCCGTTAATAATGCCGCCCTGAAGTTCCCCAATAGCAGGAACAGGATAACAATCACCAGGATCGCCCCTTCCGTCAGGTTGGTTTCCACGGTAGTTAAGGTTTTATTAACCAGCTTGGTCCTGTCATAAACGGCGGTGGCTACTATGCCCTCAGGCAGGTTTTTATTAATTTCCTTGAGTCTTTCGCCGACACCTTTAGCCACCTTCTGGCTGTTCTCGCCGATGAGCATAAACACGGTACTCATCACCACTTCCCGGCCATTTTGCGTGGCGGCGCCGGATCTCAGCTCTTTGCCTTCTTTGACCTCAGCAACGTCTTTTATCTTTAAACCCAGGCCGGTTTTCGTGACAATCGGCACATTGGCCAGCTGCTCAAGATCGGCTAACTGACCGGGCAAACGTACCAGCCACTGTGCGCCGTTTCGTTCGATAAAACCCGCTCCCCGGTTTTGGTTATGCTCGCCGACCGCGCGGATCACATCCTGCTGGCTTAAGCCATGGGCAAGTAGTTTTTCCGGTTTAATGGCAATCAGGATTTCTCTTTTAAAGCCGCCGATGGGATTGACTTCAACAACCCCTTGCACCTGCATCAGCTGGGGGCGGATGATCCAGTCATGCACGGTACGCAGATCGGTAGGTGTGATCAAACGGCCATCTTCATTGGTAGCGCCGGGCACTGAGTCGACGGTAAACATAAAGATCTCCCCCAACCCGGTTGAAATTGGTCCCAGCTCAGGCGCTAAGCCTTTTGGCAGATCCGCTTTTGCCCCGTTGAGTTTTTCCCCCACCAGCTGACGGGCAAAATAAACATCGGTGTCGTCGGTAAAAATGGCCACCACCTGGGACAAGCCATAACGGGACACAGATCGGGTATTAACCAAACCCGGCACACCCGCCAGGGCCGTTTCCAGCGGGAAAGTCACCCTTTGCTCAACTTCCAGCGGCGTATAACCGGGTGCTTCGGTATTAATCACCACCTGGACATTGGTAATGTCAGGCACGGCGTCAATAGGCAACTTGGTAAAATTCCAGGCTCCTAGTGCTGCAAGCGCCAGCACAAATACCAGGATAAGCTTACTGCGCTCTATCGAAAATTTTAAAATAGCTTCTAACATAGGGCTTCCTTAGTGATCGTGCGAGGCGCCCGATTTGTCGATATCGGCTTTAATGAGATAACTGTTTCCGGCCACATATTCAGTACCTTGAGGCAAGCCCCCCAGCACTTCCACCCAGGGAGGCGCTTCCCGGCCAAGTTCCAGCATCCTGACTTCGTATTGTTGCCCGACTTTGGCATAAACCACGGTGAAATCCCGAAAGGCCTGTAACCCACTAGACTTAACCGCCAGCGGCACAGAGTAACTGGCCAGGGAAATCTCGGCGCTGACAAACTGGCCAACACTGAGTTCGCCGTTGTTATTGTTGACTTCTGCCCTGAAAATTTTCGCCTGCTGGTCGTTCAGCGCGAACAAGGCATCAAACAGTTGCGAGTTAATCACCTGCTCGCTGCCGGGAATGAAAATCTTGACCGGGGCGCCCAGCTTGACTTTAGCTTTATCCATAGGAAAAACGCCAAGCTCGGCAATCAGTATACTGGTGTCTGTGATGGTCAATAAGCTTCTGTTATTGGTTTGTTCACCTACGGCAATATCCTGCGCGGTGATCACACCACTCACCGGTGCGTAAACAGGATAAGTTTGCAGGCTTTCATTGCTTTCTATGGTGAACAATACCTGACCTTTTTTGACCTGCTGCCCTAATACCGCAGCAAGTTTCTTCACTTCTCCCGGGTAGCGGGCGCTGACATTTCGGGTCGCATTTGGCGCCAGCTTGAGTTCGCCGAACACTTTTAAGGTCTCATTGAACATCTGGCTGCCGGCCGTTTCGGTTTTTATGTTCATCACCTGCGCCATTTCATCACTAATGGCGGTACGGCCTTCAAAGTTGTCATAAGACCATGAATAGTTTTTGCCTTTATGGCTGGCACTTAAGGTGACAACAAAGGAATGAGGTTCATAGATTTCCATATCGCCGCGCAGGTAATCATTTTCGACAAAAAAATTGATATCGTCGATAACATCCCCCAGCCGGGTTAATTTAACATTCACCCCGACATCTTGTGCGGTAACCTTTTTACCGGCTTTTGTCGCGAAAACCCTGAACTCGGGAGGAACGCCGTCTTCAAAAATGGCCAGTTCGATAGCAAAGTCACCATCGCGTAACATGCGGCCATTGTTTGGTCCTTTTTCAACGGCCTCTTTTACCGCCTCAGGATTGGATTGGGCAAACACACCCTGGCTGCTCAGTGCGCCGCTCAAGGCTAATTGACCGATAAGCATAGCGGTCACTATTGATTTAAGTTTCATATTTGTCTCGCTTTCTCTGACAGGCAGTGCATTAGTGTGAAATGGATGCGCCGGTTAAGCGCTCCAGTTCAATCTTGTTTAAGTGGATATTGGCATAGGCGGTTATCAGCTTTGTCTGAGCCGCAAGCAGCTCCTGCTGTACTGCGTACCAGTCGGTGTAGCTATAGCTGCCGGTGCGATAGGCCTGACCTGCTTTTACATTCGCCAGCTCCAGGGTAGGAATAGTTTCTGATCCCAGCCCCTGAATAACGTGGCGGTTGTGCTTAAGCTTATGGGTTAACAGCAATATGCGGGTTGAAATCCCCTGATACCAGGCATCGGCTTGTGCCTGTTGTTCATTCTGCTGTGCCTGCAATGCCAGAATTTTTCCCTGATTACGGTTTTCACTGCCAAAAGGAATCGAGATCCCGACAGTAAAGGCAAAGTCATTAAGCTGCTCATTGCGTTTAAACCCGGTATTGATTTTCCAGGCAGGTTCTTCAGTCACCTTGGCCAGGGCGATCTCAGCTTGGGCAAGGCGCTGCCTGGCAGCAAAAGTTTTTAATCTCGGATGGTTTTTAAGTTTTTCATCAGTAGCATTTAGCGCTTCAATTGAAGGGATATCTTGCAAGCTGCCGCTAATTTGAATGTCAGCATCTCCCTGCCACTGTGCGGCTAACTGGGCCCGGCTCGCTTTAACCTCATGGTTAAGATCTTCCACCACCAAAGCTTTTTGCGAAAGCGCCGCTTTTGCCCGCAACTGATCAACAAGATTTGACTTGCCCGCCTTCATCCTGACGGTGATATTCTCCAACACTTTTTTCGCTTGCGCTTCAGCCAGCTTAGCCAGTTTTAATTGCTCTTTTTGAGCAAGCAAAGTGATAAAGATGGCAGCGGTTTCAGCAGCTAAATCCAAGGCTTCCCCCTGACGGGCAAGGTCACTGGCCTGTGCTTGCTCACCTGCCACCTTTACCCGGGACTTTAAAATTTCATCTTCAAGCAACCAGGAAATGCTCAGTGTGGTTTGCATGGCCGACAAGCCGGAATAACTGCCGGTGCCGATCACATCTTCAACATCTAGGTTAATATTCACAGGTGTCGATACACCCGCTTGCTGCATCATGCCTTTTGCCGCCTCCCTCTGATAGGCATATTTTTTTAACTGCGGATGCTGAGCCAGCGTAAGGCTGACGGCATCATTAAGGGATAGACTTGGTTGCGCAAAAGCGCCGGATGAAACAGCAACTAACCCCAACAGGGCCAGTTTCATCTTGGTTTTAAACCGATTGCAAGTCGGTTTTTTTCTTGTATCGCTACGAATGGGCATTGCACCTCTTCCTTAGATCAAATTAAGGGATAATATTGTAAAGCCGATTGCAGATCGGTTTTTTAGCTAAAAATAAACAGCCGCCGGCTGTTATGGTTTGAACCCAGATTATATCTATTAGTGGCTAAAGATTGTTTCCATCAGGTGGTGAACGCTGTCAATGGCAGATAAACTGGCGACAATAATAAGCACAATAAATATCAGGGTTAACAGCTTATTTACCGGCTTTAATTCCAGCCGACCAAGCAGAAAATATACCCGCTGCTCTAATACATCTGCGCCAAAATTGGCTACCAGCTCATTATTCACCAGCGGTGCTTCGGCGGCATTTAACCGGGCGACTTTGACCAAAGTCGCGGCTACCATAGTCGATGAAATATTCTCCTCACTTAAGACCGCGTTATCTGCCGCCTGCTCCATGGCCAGTGTCATATGGAGTTTTAACCTCGCCGTCAGCGAGGGAAGAAAAAATGCCGCCAAAATACTGAACAGCCATTTTTTTAACGGGTCATTATTTTTGGCATGGGCTTTTTCATGCCCCAAAATAACCGCCTGCTCCTGCACAGTTGTCGCGTTAAGCATGCCAGAGGTGATATAACAATGTTTAGTCAAAAAGCCACTGGTAAAGGCGCAGGCTTGCGGCAGCTCCAACTCATATACCTGGCGCTCTATTTCCCTGGCAAAGCCGGATAAAAGCAATAACTCATTTTTATGCTTTAGCAAAAGACTGATTTTACGAGTCAGCACATAAGCAATCCCCAGCAAGGCCAAGAGCAAGGTAATGCTGTGCCAGCTAAAAACAGCATAAACATCCATATGGTGCCAGTGGGCATAAGCCGTGCTCCAGCTAAAAGGGTCCAGGCTGCTGAATTTATATAAAAAATAACTGGATACCAGCACAGCCACACACCAGGGAATCGCCACCAGTAACCATAAAATGGTTTTGCGCGGCTCAACTTCCATACCAAGAAAACGCTGGTCTAAAACAGAAACCATCAGGGATACGGCAAGATTGGCAATAAAAAAGGTGATCACTGCAATAGCAAACGTGTTGAGCCAAATAGCCAATGCCCCCTCGATCATTACTTACTTTCCTGCCCTAACTTAAGACGTTGCTGTTCAATCAGGCTCTCTAATTTGAGCAGCTGCTCTTCGTTAAACTCTTTTGAAATGGAAGAAAAGGCAGCCACTAAGCTGCTGTCGTCTTCGGTAATGAAATCACTGGTCACCGACTTGATTAACTGGCCGATAAGCTCATGTCTTTCTACTTTCGCCTGATAGACAAATGCGTGTCCCGCTTTATGGCGTGTTAACAAACCTTTCTTATACAAGCGATCCAGGGTACTCTGAATGGTATTTAAACTACCGCCCCGCGTTTTTTCAAAGTGGCCAAAGACCTGCTTCACATCAGCAGAGTCATTTTGCCAAAGGTATTGCAGCACCAGTTTTTCCAATTCACCAAGCTTCATGAAGTTACCTCTTTTGTCATAAAATTTTGCCATAGGAACATAAAAACCGACCGACAATAGGTTTATTGTTTACCATATAAAACCGACTGTCAATAGGTTTTATATTTACACCTAATATCAAGCAATTAATACTAACAAACCTTAAAATTTATTCACCGCTACAACAACAAGTTTGAATAAGCTTACAGTGGCAATACACAAATACTCACATCAAAAACATTGATCACCACCAGTTTGTAGCAGCAAAGACGTCGACAATTTTTACAAAGCGGCATGTTCTCATTCCGGTAGCAACGCACGTCAACACCCCCGGAAAAAAAATAATAATTGTTAATCAAAAGTAATGATTAGATACCTTCAAAAAATTACTTCAATAGCCCATTAAAAAATAACATGAGTTTCCGTCAAGCAAAGTATTTGTAAATAAGCCTACCAATATTTGATTTACATTTCTCTGAAACCAGCGGGTTGTAAATTCAACCTTGGTACACAAAATGCTGAGCTAGCCGCGCCCACTTTTAGCGGTAGTTAGTGGACTAAAATCGTATTTTCACATTGTCGCGGTTTGGTATTACAAAGTGAATCAAGCGGGATTGCATCAGTATCTGCATCTCCCTTTCAGAAATTTTTGTAGTAGGAAAAACTAATGAAAAAGATAATGAAATTTATTGTTTTGGTTTTATCTTTTAACCTTTGGGTAAATCTTGCCTGGGCTTGTGGTCATCCGCCACCACCACCGGTACCGGATCCTCCGCCTCCTGAAGTCTGGATGATAGACCATGGTATCGACCCGGACACAGGTATGAGCAATATGTGGTTTGGGGTTGAAATTGACCCGGAATTATTTCCCATTACCGAACCGACCATTTGTACCTGTGGCATAGGCCTTGGCGGAGCAAACCTTCCTTTCATTCCTTCCCTCAGTGTTACCAGCGCCATGCTTGCGGTAACCAATATGATGACGCATGAAGTCGATCCCGTGGAAGGGTTTGAATTCGACCTTGACTCCGGCTCAACCGCTGACGCCGAAGCAAATGCCCTGCTCCCCGATCAACAGTGGACCGGATTTTCAGCCCTGGTTACCAATTTTGTCCAGCCGATATTAGAGGATAACGAAGTCTTAAAACTTTGGTTTAACCTTGAGATTGACCCGGGTGATTTGCAAGCCTTACATGACGCTACCGACGGTCAGCTGATCGGCTTTAGTATAGGCGGCTCCCCAGACGATCCGGAGCACCAGCCTCAACAATTTATCGGTCACAAAACCTCAGTACCAGAACCCGCCTCTGCGCTCCTGTTAGCCATGGGGCTTGTATTATTTGTTGCAGGCAGGAAAAAACGGCTCAGCTAATCACTTATTAAGTCAATAAAAGGCAGCTTTGTTGCCTTTTTTAACCGATAAATCCAGATATTTCAGCTCGAATTTGTTAGAGGGATAGAAATGACAAACAAATGTAACTTTACCCGCTATGAAAGTAACTTACAGTTAGCAATATTAAAAAAATGCCTGCTGATCTCTCTTGTCATCTTAGCATTATTGCTCCTGGCCATGTTTAAAGTTTCGGCGACCGTCATAGAAGTTTTACCAAAGCTGGAGCAAATGATCGAGAACCAGCAGTTGCCTCAAGACAAGAATAACCAGCTACAGCTGGGGGCAGTAACGGCCCTGATGGTAGATAAACAATATCAGGAAGCAATAACACTGTTACAACAACATCAAAAGCAACATCCCACCAATAAAACCGTGTGTTACCTGCTGGCTTTATCCTACGTGGGTCAGGCAAACTGGCAACAGGCCGACTCGGCAACTCAAGACTGCATAAAAATAGATGACAGATGGCCGGTAATATATAGCTTAAGAGGCCCGATACTCTCGGCCCTTGGCAAAAAAAAACAAGCCCTGCAGCAATATAATTTTGTTATCGCCCTAACGCCCGATGAAGCCGGCAGCTATCTGCAAAGAGCCAAATTTCTTTATGCAAACCGAAAAAATGACAAACAAGCCCTGAACAAGGCAACAAAAGATATCGCTAAATACCTCCAGCTTAACGGCAATGCCAGCAATAGTTATGGCTTGCAAGGCTTGGTCTATCTGGCTTTAAACAAATCCCCCCAGGCAAAAACCTATTTACTCAAAGCAATAAAAACTCAGCCCGGTAACCTGACGATACTCGCCGAACTCTTACCTCTTTATTATCAGGAAGGAAAAACAAACCAGGCAAGGAAATTACTCCATAGCAGTAGCAAATCCTTCAATAAGCTGGATAAGGAAAAAAACAGCCTGTTCCAATATTTACGGGCAAAACACGCCATAGCGACGAAAGAAAAAAGTAAGGTAGAAGGTTACTTTCAGGCTGCACTTAAGCTCAAGCCGGATAATCTGGCGGCGCGCAAAGAACTTATCTACTGGTTGGACAAACAGGAAAGATTGCCTGAAACCATACCCCTGGCGAAAAAAGGGTTGCTTCTTTCACCCAAAGACAGTTATTTCACCTCCTATTTAGCCTGGGCCCTGACAGATGAAGGTACAGATTTAGCCCAGGCACAAAGCTGGTTAGACAAAGCCAAAGTATTAACACCTGATAATGTTTTTCTCAGTGATACCCAGGCCTGGCTGGATGTACAACAAGGCAATTACCGGCAGGCACTAAAACATATTCAGCCCAGCATCAGTTACGCACAACAGGTGCCTGAAATAGCCTATCACCTCGGGGTTATTCACTATAATCTTGGCGAAAAAAATAAAGCCATCGAGTATTTGCAGTTATCCCTGAAATTACCGGAATCATTTAGCGGCAGAACCCAGGCCAAAGCCCTGTTAGATAACTTGACAACCAGCAGTTAACTTGGCACTGCAGCAATCATGGGCAGGGGATGAAAACCACAGTTGCCATGCTGTCAGCCCTGCCTCTTTGCTCACCATGAGCCAAGTAGTGTTAAAGTAGTTCTGTTTATAGATTAAATGTCATGTAAAGCTGAGCATTTTCCCGCTGACTTATGCTAAACCCCGCTTTTTCATAGGTCTTTAAGGCATTTGTATTATCTTCAAAAACGCTCAGCACCAAGGACCGGGCGTTAAGCCCGTTCAGGCATTGCTTGGCCAAGGACAATAATTTTAATCCCACCCCGGTACGCCGATGCTCTGTAGCAACATACATCTGGATGATCTCAACAGCTCCAGGTGACGAAGCAATCAGGCCACATAACCCCACCAATTCACTTTCATGAAATGCCCCAAGCATTAACCCTTTCGGGCTGGCATTTTCTATTACTTGCTCAAAATAGAGCTTGGGCATTTTCAGCTCCCTTTCATAATTTGAGCCGAAACATTCAGGATGAAGTTTTAAACTTTCAAGTCTTACTCTGCGGTAATCGAGACTGTCTTTCGCCGTTAAAACTCTACAACTGATAGCCATCATTTCTGCTTAAGTTTTCCCTTACCTTGCCTGTGTAAAAAATTATTAGTTAACTTATCAAAGGCATAACGTTTTAAACAGCAATAAATGACCTTGTCCGGAAAATGTGGAGCAATTCCCGGGTTCTGGCTAAGTGCTAAAGACAATGCACTACCCCGTTTAACAATATTAACTCTGCTAGACTAGTAACAATCATTTTGGCATGTCTGCAAAAATGGCAGCCAAGGTTATTCTTTCTTCAACCTAAAAGGAATTTGTTATGTCACGCTTAGTTACTTATTTTAACAATGGCAGTATTGAACTAAACAATGCCGCCAACCTGCCCTATACCGATATCAACCTCGCCTTTTTACTACCCAATGCAGACAGTCCCCTCAACCTTGAACTGGCCGGGGCAATAGCGGCAACCCCCACCACACTGACGCAAGCGACTACACAGGCGGTATCCAATCTGCAGGCAAGTGGTAAAAAAGTTTTATTATCCTTTGGCGGCGGCACGGTTGCTTCAGACACATATCACCAGCTGGCAGGAAACGAAACACAGCTGGCACAGAATATTGCCGGTTTTATTACCGACAACCAGTTAAACGGCGTGGATATCGATTTTGAAGACACCGCTGCTTTTACCGGCGATGCCGGATATAATGGCGTTGATTTCCTAATCAACTTAACCAAAGCCTTACGTCTAGTATTGCCCGCCCCTAACTACCTGATCACCCATGCACCACAACCGCCCTATTTAGAGTCCGGCAACCCTATGGGTGGTTATGTACAAGTGATGGCAGAGGCCGGAGAGGATATAGATTGGCTCAATCTCCAGTTTTACAATAACCCGCCCTGGAGCGCCAACCCGCAGGAAATAGTCTGCTCCTATGAAAAATATGCGCAATTACCCGGGTTAGATGCAGAAAAATTATTGATAGGTTTACCCGTTACCCAACATGATGCCGGCAGCGGCTATATGCCGGTAGATGAGATAATTTCTGATGTTATCGAGCCGGTGCAAGCAAACGGTACTTTAGGCGGCATGATGAACTGGCAGTTTTCCAGCGATAAAGGCGGCGCCTGGGCCGAACAAATTGGCGCGGCTATAGGCTTATAAAGCTTTCATTATTGGGGACGGGGTTGCTAAAAGCTGCGAAAACGGCCCCTATCAGTTTCTGTTAACGGTTATCCAACGTCCGTCTAAACCTTCCCAAACAACATCACCAAACAGTCCGGTTTACAGCGTATTGAGGTCATAGAAAACATTCACTTTATACACTTTTCAAGATCTGTTGTGACAAAAGCCGCTTCGATACCTGTAGTTTTCGGTATCTTTTATATCTTTTCCTTACTTCACCGGAGGAATGGAATAAGTGCCGACCGCATGGGCCACCGGCTCCGGCGAGTCTCCGGAATAGATAGACACCTCGCCAATAGCCAGCACCTTACCCAGTTTGATTAAGGTACACTTAGCAGTAATATCTTTTTCAGCCGAAGGTTTGCGCAAAAAATTAATATTTAAATTGGTGGTTACGGCATGGGCCACCAGGCCAATTTCACTCAAGATGGTCACATATAAAGCCGCATCTGCCAGTTCCATCAATACAGGTCCCGACACCGTACCGCCGGGGCGTAAATGCCCCTGGTTGATCTTTTTCCTTATCGTCGCCGATTTTTCACCGACACTGTCGATTAGGAAATCGGCCTGTGGGAAATCCGTTTGAAAAAAGTGCGTAAGTTCTGCTTTGGTTGCCATACCCTCTCCTGAAACTTAGTTCATAGTCAACTCATCATACCAGTAAGCTTAAATAACTAAACACCTATTTTCCGTTTACGGTTAAAGCGCTACAAACTCCACAGTGACCGGCACTCGTCCCCAATTAATGCAAGAGAGCGCCATTCAACCAGGCAAGAGAACAGGAAAGCGTATATCAGCAGGAACGCCATTCATCTTAGCAAATCCAAACGCCCCTGATCTGACTCTTATTCTTTTAACCACATCCTCGCCTGGCGGGCAGGCAAATAGAACTTATGCCAGGTGCTGGAAATATTTTGTACGTCAGTACCACCGATAGTATCGCGGTAATTGGCATACCACCACAAATTATGGTTAGCAGTATTTACCCAAACATCCTGTCCGCTGCCACATTTATTTATGCCGACAATGCCGAGTTCTTCCCGCTGGAACAGCAAAATACAATCGTTATTGCTCATCACCTGCATACTGCGTCCCTGGGTGGCATTGTGAAATTTCAGCATGCCTTGAATATCGGATCGTTTGTATAAGTCCTGCCAGCGACCGCCGTCATTACTCTCATTGTGATCGGAATAAACCAGGGGGGAGCCACCGTCACGCCCCATGATATAAGCATTGGCCAGATACTCATCGGTGGGATCCATAATTTGATACCGAAAGCCGTCATTGGTGGGAATGTCGTGGGTAATAGAAAAGGTAATCGCCCTGCTGCCAGCTAATGCCTGGCCATATGCACCGGGATCCACCAACTGATTCATGGAGCCGCCAAGACCTAATGCACTCCGTAAACTGGCGAACAAGGGAAAATCATAAGCACCATGCTCGGTATCACGTAAGTAGGGCGCCAAAAAATTATCATAACTGCCGTCCCCTGCTCCACCCGAGGTAATGATTTCACCAAAAACATGTACCCCGCTGCGTATGTCTGCGCTGAATACTTGGTTAATATGATAACTGCTCATGTGTTTAGCGGCATCGACCCGAAAACCTTTGACCCCTATACTCTTAAGCGCCTGCAAGTAGGCTTGCTGTTGGCTCACCACCCAGTTGTTGGGGTCAAGATCCGGTAAACCGGTATCACCGTTGCCGCCGCATAAACGCCAGTATTGCACATGCCCGGCATCACCCCAGTCGGTGATACACCCAGGCGCATGAAAATCCCCCGCCCCATACTGATTTTCACTGAGATCGCCAAAGAGTTTAATGCTGTTGTAATAAGCGCTGTCTGCAGCATAAGTACTTAAAACCGCCGCCCCCGGATAATTCAGATCCGAACGTTGGTACGACTCGTTAGCCATATGGTTAAAAACGATATCGGCATAGGTTTCAATCCCCTGGCTCTGCAAGGCTGCAATCATCTGCTTAAAGTCTGTGGTATCCCCCAAAGGGCTGTGAATGACCCTTAAATCCTGAGGCTGATAACGCGCCCACCACTCATTACCTGCTGATTTATAGGCGGGTGAAACCAGCACCTTTTTATAACCTAATGCGGCTATTTCAGAGGCTTTGGCGGCGACATCGTCATAGGTCCAGTTAAAGGCATGCAAGATCGCATCTGCCGAGGCATTATTGGTTGTCAGCAGGGCCGCCAGGATAATGCCGGCGCTACCAAGCTGGCGTTTACTCTTTGGGCTGACCGACGGGAATTCCGATTTCTGCTCGTTGTTTTTTTGCATAATATTCTCTTATTGTTTTTTTAAGTGTTGAATTGGCACACCCGCTGTTTTTTTGTACTGGCGGGCATAAAAATGAGCGTAGAACAGGAGGTTTTTAATAGATAGCAGGCTGCATACGTATTCATTTGTTCAACTTGTATGCAGCGGCTGTGATGCCGGTGACAACGGCTGTGCAGAAAAAAAGTTTTCTGCACATGAGACATAAAAAAACCGCGGTTAGGCGGTTTTTTTAAAAGATTAGTCTTGCCGGGTCTGCTGCCGGTGCAGGTCTATCACCACAGTGGCCGATATTTTATCGTGTATCGCCTGGCGGTTGGGATCCCAATAAACCTGTAAAAATCCCAGCAAACCGGTGGCAATCCCGGCGCCATATCCCCCGTAGCGGCCGAAGCTGTCCCACATAGACAAAGGGGTACCGTCAAGTTGCAACACTTTTATGCCAAAGAGTTTTTTCCCCGGAGTTTGCCCCTTCCACATAGCGGTAAAGCAGGTGAAATAAAACGCCGCCCAGCCAAAGCCTAGCCCGAGATCATCAACAATACCTTTAACCAGTTCCAGGATGGAATAGACAGATTTTTCGGCTTTACTCTCCTGCGCCTTTTTTACCGGCTCAGCAGGTTCAACCACCGCCTCAGGCACGGATTTTTCCCCGGTATTATCAGCACCTCTTCTTGTTTCCGGTGCACCAACAGACTCTCCTTGATAGGGAGTGAGCAAATTCAACACCAGCTGCTGTTGCTGCGCTTCACTTAAGTCGGTATTGGCTGCCAGGCCGGTTAAACTTTGTTTAAAAAGTTCATCGTTAACGGCCAATTCATGTATAGCTGCGGTCGTCTCACTAAGCTCCTTTTGCCAGCAGTCAAGGCTCTGGCATTCACTTAAGGCAATGTCTGCACTACCGGCAAGCACGACAGCACTCATCGCCAGCGATTTATCTTTTGGTACCGGCACACCGCCAATATTGACCAGGGTGGTTTCTTGCTTGCTAGTATCCTTAGTAAATTGACTTTTTTGCTCGTCAAATTGCCCTATCAACTCAGGCAAACTCCCCGCCAGTACCACAAACAGCATAAATACCCCGATAAAACGGGCCAGAGAGCGGGTTTTTCGCCATTTTATTTGCCCGCTTGCCTGTGCCTGTTTTTTACTGCCTAAACGGTAGAGCATCACAGAAACCACCAATGCCAGTATTTCCCCCGGCATCACACTTAATGCGCCCACCAGCAAAAAATCCAGGGCTATCGCCAGAAGACGTTTTTTCGGTGTCGCCAGCGGCAAACCAAATAAAGAATGATCCATTTTAAAGGCAAAAGGTGTTAAAACCTGCCGGGTTTCACTGTCTGTCATGGCGTGCGTACCGGCAAGCCGCAGCTTGCCTTCGCCGCCTGATTGTTTTTCTTGTTCTTGTGTCATAGATGAAGTTTTATCGGCTAAATTTACATTGTCTCTTTACCATATCAAGTCACAGCACCGACAGCTGTCGGCACTGTGACTTACACTTGGTAATTAAAGCAGTTCTTTGATCCCTTCGGTCAAACCTTCAAGGGTCAGGGGAAACATTTTGTCTTTGGTAATTTCCTGCATGATCTGTATCGAGGCATGATAAGGCCAGTGTGCCTGCGGCTGCGGATTTAACCAGATACTGTGATCAAAATGCTCCAATATCCGCTGCATCCAGACACTGCCTGCTTCCTGATTCCAATGCTCGACACTGCCGCCGGGATAGGTGATCTCATATGGCCCCATAGTGGCATCACCGACAAAAATCACTTTGTAATCCCGACTATAAGTATGCAGCAACTGATGTAAGTCCATACCCTCGTTATAACGCCTGGCATTATCTTTCCACACCTGCTCGTAGACACAGTTATGGAAATAGAAAAACTCCAGATGCTTAAACTCGGTATGCACCGCAGAAAACAGCTGTTCGCAGACCTTGATATGATCGTCCATAGAGCCGCCGACATCGAAAAACATCAACACCTTAACCGCATTATGGCGCTCGGGTTTCATCTTGATATCCAGATAACCGGCATTTCTGGCGGTGGCGGCAATGGTATCGTCCAGGGCGAGTTCTTCCCCGGCACCGGTACGGGCAAACTGGCGTAATTTCCTCAGCGCCACCTTGATATTCCGGGTGCCGATTTCCACCTGGTTATCCAGGTTACGGAACTGGCGCTTATCCCAGACCTTCACCGCCCGGCGATGGCGCGAGCTCTCCTGCCCTATCCTGACCCCTTCCGGGTTATAACCATAGGCGCCAAAAGGCGAGGTACCGCCGGTACCTATCCATTTATTGCCTCCCTGATGGCGTTTTTCCTGCTCTTTGAGGCGCTCCGCCAGGGTTTCCATGATTTTATCCAGGCCGCCGAGGGCTTCAATTTTCGCTTTTTCTTCTTCGCTGAGCTGTTTTTCAAGCTGTTTTCTCAGCCAGTCTTCCGGTACGCCGCTTAAGTCCAGTTCCAGCGAAGAAACCCCTTTAAAATAATCGGCAAAGGCCCGGTCAAACTTATCGAAATAACTTTCGTCTTTGACCAAAATAGTACGGCTGAGCAGGTAAAATTCTTCCATGTCGGCAAAAACCACCCGCTGCTCCAAAGCGCGGATCAAATCCAGCAGTTCCCGGATAGTACAAGGCACCTTGTAATCCCGTACCTTACAAAAAAAATCAATCAGCACCTTTTATTCTCCATAAAGAGACTGGTTTTTCGCTCTTGCTTATTTCTGCCGTCGGCATCTATCGGCCGCCGCGCTGTATAAAAGCCAGTTTTTCGAATAAATGCACGTCCTGTTCGTTTTTCAGCAAAGCGCCATGCAACGGCGGGATCACTTTTTTCGTTCTGCTTTCCTGTAAAACCTTCGGGTCGATATCTTCCGCCAGCAGCAGTTTTAACCAGTCAATCAGCTCGGAGGTAGACGGTTTTTTCTTGAGTCCCGGGATTTCCCGCAAATCAAAAAACAGCGCCAGCGCTTCATCGAGTAACTTCTGTTTGATTTCTGGGAAATGTACATCAACAATCTGCTTCATTTCCTGTGCTTCCGGGAAACGTATATAGTGGAAGAAACAACGGCGCAGGAAGGCATCCGGCAGCTCTTTTTCATTATTGGAGGTGATGATGATCACCGGCCTTTGCTTCGCGACCACCTTTTCCTGGGTTTCATAAACAAAGAACTCCATTTTATCGAGCTCTAACAACAAATCATTGGGGAACTCTATATCCGCCTTATCAATTTCATCAATCAAGAGTACCGGGCGCTGATCGGCGGTAAAGGCATGCCATAATTTGCCCTTGACGATATAGTTGGCAATATCTTTAACTTTCTCATCACCTAACTGGCTGTCGCGCAACCTGGATACTGCATCATATTCATACAAGCCCTGCTGTGCCTTAGTGGTTGATTTGATATGCCAGGGAATTAATTGGGTATCTAAACTCTGGGCCAGCTCTTGTGCCAGCAAGGTTTTCCCCGTGCCCGGCTCCCCTTTAATTAATAACGGCCGCTCCAGGGCGATAGCCGCATTTACCGCAAGCTGTAAGTCTTTTGAGGCAATGTAATTCGTTGTACCATTAAATGAAGTCATTAAGTTTCCAATTGATTTGTACTATAACAATCTTTAGTTATTCCATTTTCGTATATAAGATATAACTAAATGTCACTTCTTTTTCTGCTATAAATGGCTAATCTTAACGAGTAAATAAAAATAATCCACAGGATTTAATAATGTCAGCAATATTCACAGATAATTCTACCTCTATAGGTAACACCCCCCTGGTTAAACTGAACCGGGTAACCGGTGGCAACGTATACGCAAAAATTGAAGCAAGAAACCCGAGCTTCAGCGTTAAATGCCGTATCGGCGCCAGCATGGTGTGGGACGCGGAAGAAAAAGGCCTACTCGGCCCGGGCAAAGAGATCATTGAGCCTACCAGCGGCAATACCGGGATCGCTTTAGCCTTTGTTGCTGCAGCCCGTGGCTACGGCATTACCTTGACCATGCCAAATACCATGAGTTTGGAACGCCGTAAGTTACTGACCGCCCTGGGCGCTAAAGTTGAGTTAACCGAAGGCGCCAAAGGCATGAAAGGCGCCATCGAAAAAGCACAGGAAATTAAAGACTCCAACCCGGATAAATATGTTTTATTGGGTCAGTTTGAAAACCCTGCCAACCCTAAAATCCATGAAGAGACCACAGGCCCGGAAATCTGGAAAGATACCGAAGGCAAGGTTGATATCTTTGTCGCCGGTGTCGGTACCGGCGGCACCATTACCGGTGTCAGCCGTTATATTAAACTGACAGAAGGTAAGAAGATTCTTTCTGTTGCCGTTGAACCTACAGATTCTCCAGTGATCAGCCAGACTCTGGCGGGTCAGGAAGTTAAACCGGGCCCTCATAAAATCCAGGGCATAGGTGCAGGCTTTATCCCGGGCAACCTGGATCTGGAAATGATCGACCAGGTTGAACAGGTAAGCAATGACGATGCCATGGCAATGGCCCACCGTTTAATGAAGGAAGAAGGCATCCTCGCCGGTATTTCTTCAGGCGCCGCCGTAGTTGCCGCCAAACGCCTGGCCGAACTGCCGGAAAATGCCGATAAAAATATTGTCGTTATTTTACCTAGCTCTGCCGAACGTTATCTGTCCAGCCCACTGTTTAGCGACAGCTTCAGCGATAAAGAACTGGTACAGTAAAACTGCCGGTCTTACCGCGAAAATAAATAGCGGATACAAAACTCAAAAGGCGCTTTAGGCGCCTTTTTTCATATATAAAACATAGCAATTACGTCTAAAGTTGCGCTATGATGGAACGAAGATCCCGGTATATTGTTTATTAAACAGATGATGAAGTTTCTTAGTTTTCTACTCCTTGGTTTTGCCTTTTTGCTCACTGGCTGTAGTGAAGACGCCAACGTTATTGAAGTTGAACATCCTGAAAAAGTCACCGTTGCTTTTTTTGAAGCCCTGTACAACGAAAAAAATATCGAAAAAGCCGCCTCCGCCTGCAGCCCTGCCCTGGCCCGCATTATTCGTCATTACCGCTCCCCTCAGGCCGTGGCCCGACATATGTTTAATATGTCTTATGATAAGGTTGAAATAAAACCCGATGACAGTGGCGTCAAAGTGCGGGAGCAATTTAAAAACAAAGCGATTATTACCGTTTATTTCGACGGTTATTACCAGGAAAATCGTATCAAGGATGTCAAACGCCTGTCCCTTATCCAACAGGATAATAAATGGTTTATAGATAAAATCCTTAAAGACCCGTTTTAATCATCATCTCCCTGTTCACTTTTATATCTCCGGACACAGACAAACATCTGTGTTCCACCAAAAATCAAATATTCCCTGTATAAACAAGTTCCTAAGCAGCAAATGAACCGCGATAAAAGTAAATTATTTTCCTTAATTCGTCATATTAAGGGTATATTTTATCTTCCAGTTATGGTTAATTTAACACTCTGATAACAAGTATTTCTCTGGAGGTCTTTAATGTTTTACAGCAAATTAAAAGAAGAACTTAGTCAGACAAAGCAAGAAGTCGAGACGCTGCAAGCGATAATAGCCTCAATCAATGAGCATGTCGCCACCATAGAATTTAATACCCAGGGAGAAATTTTAACGGCAAACCAGCATTTTCTCGATGCCAGCGGTTATAGCCTCAAGGAAATAATTGGTAAACACCATGCCGTCATGTGTTGTCCCGGTTACAGCAACTCGGATGAATATAAGCAGTTTTGGCGCGCCTTAAATGAAGGCCAGCCGATACAGGGTACTTTTGAACGCAGAAATAAGGCGGGGAAAATGCTTTGGCTCGAAGCCACTTATTTTCCCATCAAGGTTAATGGTGCCACGGTCAAGGTAATGAAAATTGCTTCCGATGTCACCGACAGCAAAATTCAAAGCCAGAGCAAGGAAAGCGTATTAACCGCCCTGGATCGCTCACTGGCCACAATAGAATTTGACGCCTGCGGCAACATCTTAAACGCCAACCAAAACTTCCTCACTACGGTCGGCTATTCACTGGAGGAAATCAAAGGCAAACACCACAAGATATTCTGCGATGACTGTTTTTATCAGGAAAATCCTACCTTCTGGGAAGATCTCGCCCGCGGCAGTTTTAAATCCGGGCAATTCTCCCGGAAAAACAAACATGGCGAGACCATCTGGCTCGAAGCCACCTATAATCCCATTCCCGGCGACGACGGCAAAATAGAAAGGGTTATTAAATTTGCAACAGATATCACCAGGCAAATCACCCAAAACGAAGCCGTTTCCGAAGCCGCCAACATTGCCTACACCACCTCGGTAGAAACCGCTAAAATCGCCCGCCAGGGCTCTGAGTTGCTGGCAGATTCGGTGGAAGTGTCCGTGGGCATATCAGAAAAAGTGAAGGAGACCTCAGGCAAGTTGAATATGCTCAATTCACAATCGCAAAGCATAGAGGAAATCGTATTAACGATAAAAAATATCGCCGACCAGACCAATTTACTGGCGCTTAATGCCGCCATTGAAGCGGCCCGGGCGGGGGAGCAAGGGCGGGGATTTGCCGTGGTGGCCGATGAAGTACGTCAGCTGGCCTCTAGAACCAATGAATCCACCAGCGAAATTGCCAATGTGGTCACGGACAATCGAAACCTTACCGATGATGTCACCAGTGCCATGCAAGATGTTGCCAACATTGCCGATGAGGGCATGAATAAAATCTCTGAAGTCTCCACCGTAATGGATGAAATCCATACCGGGGCCGAAAATGTTTCAGAAACCGTGATGCAGTTATCCACCAACGGCTAACGGCAAGGGAAATACAGTTTCTCCTTTGCCAAAAAAATAAACCTCCACGGAGGGAGGTTTATGCAAAACATTAATTATTGCGCTTTTAGCTGTTAACGCGCCTGTTACTGGCCCAGCACTTTCCCTTCCCTGCGCGGATCAGCGCCGCCAAGCAAGCCTGTTTTTTTCACTTCAATGGCATGAATACCGCTGTTGAGATCCCGCACACTCACCTGGTGTCCTTTGGCTTCCAGTGCCGGTTTTAACTGGGCAATCGATGTACCTTTCTCCAGTGTGGTTACCCTATTGCGGTTGGTTACATGCGGCAGGTTAATCGCCTGCTGCGGGTTAAGCTGCCAGTCCAAAACCCCTAAGATGGTTTGGGCGACATAATTAATGATACGGCTACCGCCGGGGGAGCCGACCACAAGTTTTAGCGAGCCGTCGCTATTGAACACCATCATAGGCGCCATAGAGCTGCGGGGACGCTTAAACGGCTCGAGACGGTTTGCCACCCATTGGCCATTCACTTTCGGCGCCAGCGAGAAATCGGTAAGCTGGTTATTTAAGATAAAACCTTCCACCATCACCGCCGAGCCAAAAGCCATTTCCACACTCGTGGTCATGGAAATACTGTTGCCGTCTTTATCAACAATAGAAACATGACTGGTAGAGGGACGTTCTATCGCCTGATCATCCGCCAGTGCCAAAGCGCCAACCGGATCTCCCGGCAGCGCCTTACCCATGTCCTGCCCGGCTTTGATCAGCTTGGCCCGGCTCGCCAGGTAGCGGCGGTCGATCAGGCCCTCAACCGGTACATCGACAAAAGCGCTGTCGGCAAGGAAGCGATCCCGGTCGGCAAAGGCCAGGCGTGAGCTTTGGGTAAACAAATGCACCGCCTCTAAACCTCCCGGCTGATATTGGCTGAGATTAAAGGACTCCAGTTGCCCTAAAATCTGCACCACACTAATACCGCCGGAACTTGGCGGCCCCATGCCGCACACCTTATAGCTATGGTAAGGCCCGCACACCGCAGGCAATTGTTTTGCCTGATAGTTTTTCATATCCGAAAGGCTTAGCCGTCCCGGGGCAATAGGAGATTTTTGTACCGCATCAACTATTTTCTTGGCTATCCAGCCCTGATAGAAAGGTATGATCCCGTCTTTGGCCAGGCTGCGATAGACCGCCGCCAGTTTAGGATTTTTTAATAACGTACCCGCTTTTACCGGCTGGTTATTCGGGAAAAAATACCGGCTGATCTCAGGCAGTTTACTGATCCCCGGGTTATATTGCATGGTCACCAGCTTTTCCAGGCGCGGCGAGACAACAAAACCCTCTTCAGCCAGCTTGATGGCATCACTAAACAGCGCTTCCCAGGGCAATTTACCGTATTGCTGATGGGCCTTTTTAAACGCTTTTAACACCCCGGGCACCCCGACAGAGCGGCCGCCGACGACGGCATCTATCCAACGCACAGGTTTACCCGAAGCGTCTAAAAACATCTCCTGGCTGGCTTTTTCCGGCGCGGTTTCCCGGCCGTCGAAGGTGGTAAGTAATTCTTTACTTTTATCCCAATGCAAAATAAAGGCACCGCCGCCGATCCCCGAAGACTGGGGCTCAACCAGGGTTAATACCAGCTGGACCGCGATGGCAGCATCAACCGCACTGCCCCCCTGCTTTAAAATATTAAAACCCGCTTCACTGGCATAAGGATTAGCGGCAGCCACCATAAAGTCTTTAGCGCTGACCGCCTGCTTGGCGATAAGCCCGGTGGCCGCTTCCGGCTCCCGGTCTTCAATTTTTAAAGGCGTATTTTCTTTGGCTACTAGTGTGCCGGCAAATAATAAGGTGCTCAGGCAAAGGCCGGTGATCATTCTGGACATAGTTTTCCTTAGTTAATAGCCGGGGCTATTCATGTTCTTGTTGTCTGGCGGATGTACCAGGTTCAGTCCTGCCGGGATGAAAGGATAACTGAAACTGGTTAAATTTCACAAACTGTTCGAGTAAATCCCGGTATTTTTGTGGTTTTTGCTCCATTATGCCTAAAGCATAACAGCAAGCTTCCAGGGTAGATAAGGCATTTTTTTTCGCCGTTTTTCGGATCTGGTAACGCCCGGTCAAATCGCCGGGCAGGCAAAGATGGGGGATCTGGTGCAGCACGTTTGACAGCATATACATGCGGTAGGCTTTTTTCCAGGTACCGTCGAGTAAGATAATACAGCGTTGACCCGGGGCTGTCTGGCGCGCAGGGCATTCCCCGCTGCCCAATTCAAGCGCATCTTCACTGGGATAAAGCAAATAGATATTATCCCGGTAACGCTCAAGCAGCTCATTTAACCCTTCATGCTCAGAAAAGTCTTCCCCCACCAGTACGGTACAGGATTTCAGCGAACCGGCAAGTAAAGGCAAAGTGCCCTTGGTCTGGCCAACTTCGCTTGGATGCTGGAGCACCACCACATGAGGCACATTATCCACGTCTGTCATCAAATGACAAATACAGGCTTTTTCGGGACGCTGACACTGGCAGCAATATTGACGGGACATAGTTAACGCTAATAAAATTTAAGACGATAAAGCCGGGTATTTTACGCCTTAATTGCCGCCTTGATAAGTGGGCTTGCGCATTTCATGCATCCAAACACGCGAAAGAGCCTGGTTCGGACATTTGTTAAGACATTTGTTATCATCCTAGCATCATGAATTTATCCCAATTTTTTCGATGCTAAAGCTCTCTTTCTTTGCCAATTTTAAACAAAGCTTATTACTGCCTGTGATAGTGGCGTTATTAGCCGTCATCGCTTATTTTCTCGATATTTTTGTTAACGGCACTTTAAGTGAAACACTGGTTTACCATAGAAGCGCCATCAGCCAGGGCGAGCTATGGCGTCTGCTCAGCGGCCACTTTTTCCATACCAATGGTTATCATTTATTGCTCAACCTCGGGGCCATCGCCTTGTTATTTGGCTTACATGGTCGCTATTACCGCTTTAGCTCCTACCTGATATTATTTTTGCTCTCGGCTTTGGGCACCAGCATCGGCATTTATTACTTTGCCCCCGAATTAAGGCAATATGTCGGTTTATCCGGGGTGTTGCACGGTGTTTTTATCTGGGGCGCCTTGATGGACATTAAACATCAGGATAAAACCGGTTACCTGCTATTGCTCGGAGTTTGTTTAAAAGTCGCCCATGAACAGCTTTATGGTGCCAGTGAGGATGTTATCAATTTGATCGATGCCAATGTCGCCATCGATGCCCATTTATGGGGGACAATCTCAGGGTTCATTTTTGGCCTTTATTGCTGGTTCATCAAAAGTAGCGACACGGAAATCAAGAGCCAAATTAAAGGAAATAATTGATTTTCCATCTATTCTTATAGTCACTTGGTCAAAACTGTGACAATAGGAAGCACTATGTATCGCAAAAAACATCCGATAATAATACTCTTGCTGAGCCTGTTTATCCTCTTAACCACAGCTTGCAGCAGCCGTTATGGCGACACGGATTTATCCAAGCGCCAGGTGCTGACCATGAGCAACCCCCAGTTAACCATAAAGCGCAGCACACCGTTAACCTGGTATTCAAACCTGGCGCTGCATAGCGCCACCCATGCCAGTGATGAAGCAGGTAAAATGCTCAGCTATATCCAGAAACGCATTTCAGACACCTTAGTTAACAAAGGCTTTAATCTGATGGAGCAGCCGCCGACTTCCCGGTATCAGTTGGTGGCAGTTGCCATGCTGGGTAATAACCCCGCCAATCAAAAAATTCTAGAGTTATTTAAATTATTCCCGGGCCTGGCAGAAAAAGAGCACTATCAGCAAGGCACACTGCTGGTGGCAATCGTTGATGTTAACCGGAAAAAAGCCGCCTGGCGCGGTTCGGTGCAAATGTTTGTCGATCCCAGCCTGCCCAGAGCACTGCGCCTGGAGCGTATTAACGGCGCAGTCACCCGCCTGTTGCAGCATCTTAAACCCCATGCCTGATCAATGCCGCCCCTTCGCAGGCATGGTATCGAAGCAGGCGCTGATAAATGCTTCCTATATCAAACGCCAGACCGGGCGAAGCTTGGCCACTTGTCTGTACTTGCATATTAACCGCTATGGCGCTGTTCCCGCTTGAAAAAACAGAAGAAGTCAAACCGGGGTCATTTTCCCGGATATAACCGGAAGCCTCTTGCCCCCATAAACCCGGCACCGGATTATCAAGTGGCGCCAAGTGTTGCTCAAAATCACGAAAAGCGTTGACCGCTGGTGGATATCCGGTCGCTTCAGACCAGCCTCCCTTAACGCTAAAAGCCGTTACCGGGACACCTGCCCCCCGGGGAAAACTTCCCAGGGTGTACCAGCCCAACAATATCATCAGGGATAACACGAAAAAACAAACCAGATATAAGTAGCGGCCAGAAAGCGATTTCACCTGCATATATTCTCTGCCTTTAAGGGTAAAAGCATCAGTACCGGCAAGCATCTGCCCGGATAAAGACTGCTGCCCGCCATGGAGTTCAAACAACGCCTTAGTACGCGGATTTTCCAAAATGATCACCGGCGCCACCAGTTTATAACCGACTTTTCTGACGGTAGCGATATATTTGGGATGACAGGCGTTATCGTTAAAGGCACGGCGCAAAGTCGACATTACCCGGTTAAGGGCATCCTGGGTGACCACCTGGTTTGGCCAAAACTGGTTAAATAACTCTTCCCGGGTCACGACTATGCCCGGGCGGGCGGCAAGGTATTGCAGCACCATCATCGCCTTAGGTTCAACATTCACCCGACGTTTTCCAAGCCATGCCAAGTTCTGCACACAGTCTATGCGCCAGTCATCAAATAAAAATAAATCGGGTAAAACAGCGTCCATATTTTTTAATCGTTATTATTTATTATTTTTCATATTGCATACTGTATACCGTATAAAATTTCAACGCAAGTTGCCCATAAAAAAAGCCGCTCAAAAGAGCGGCCAAAATGAGCAGAAGACTCAAAAATCAACTAACCAAAGTAGGAAAAGAGATGCTAAAAAAACATTTTTAGCTAAACACATATTGTCCATTAACCCGGCAGCAATGCATGCCTTCGCATCCAGGGGCAAAGTTCACACCAGCCAGGTTAATGCACCCGGCTAAGATAACCCACTTCGCCACAGGCAAACTAATGATGAAAGCTGATATTAGCTGATATTAACCGATATTAGCTAAGGCTTGCTGATGAAAGCTTACAATATAACCTCATGATTTGACTTATTTTTATGACTTGATAATTATTTTGCCCAAGAAAAGCCGGCACATTTAGCCAATAAGAGGCAGCTCACTGGTATGGCGACAGCGCTTTTTAAAAACCTTACAACAGCAATAACAAAGAAGGACGATTAAAAAATGAAAAACAAAAAATGGCTATCAAGCTCCCTGCTGATGCTGGTCATGCCGTCATTACCCGTATTAGCGGCAGAAGCGACTTTCAGCGCTTTATCATCAACACCTGGCCCGGATTTCCTCAGGCAGGCTGATGATCAGCCTGGCAGACATATTTGCGGTGTCGACGACAATGGCCAGGACTGGCCTGAGCTGCTTGACACACTGACACAAGAACTCAAGGCAAACCGCCAGGCGCGCAAACTTGCTGATGGTTTAAAAAGCCCGCTCACCGCCAAACAAGCCCTTAACCAAGCAGCAGAAAATGATATTATCGCCCGCGGTGAAGGCCTCAAAGATCGCTATTATATTCCCGTGGTTGTGCATGTTTATGGCCAGAGATACAACTGCGACGATGCCGCTGGCTACTGTTTAACCGATGAAAAAATTATCGAGGCCTTAAATCTAACCAATGCCGACTTTCAGGGGCTAAACACCCAGGACGGACCTATCCATGAGCATTTTCAGTCCATCCGCGATAACCTCAATATAGAATTTGTGCTCGCGGCAAAAACCCCCGACGGCGAGCCCAGTAACGGTATTGTCCGTTATGATCACGAGCAAACCGGTTACGGCGGCACCCGGGTCAACAGCCAGGTGGCGAATGACGCCTGGGATAATTATAAATACCTCAACATCTATATCATGCAGGATCTCTACGGTAGCGGTACCCTTAACAATTCCGGCGTTGCCTGGTACCCGGATGTTGCCATGTCTGATGCCGGTATCGCCCGTGTGGTATATAACGGCGATTATCTCGGGGTCAATACCAATGAAAATTTCCGCTCGGTACTCACCCATGAGTTTGGCCACTGGCTCAACCTGATCCATACCTTCAGCGGCAATAGCTGCTCAATAGACGGCGAAGCCTTTTGCCGCTTAAGCGGTGACCGCAGCTGTGATACCCCGCAAATGGAAAATTCCTACTTACGCGATAACGAAGCCAACTGTATCGGCCAGGCCACCAATACCGAAAACTTTATGCATTATTCCGACAACTATGCCATGTTTACCGCCGGGCAAATCTCCCGGATGAAGGCGGCTTTACATGGCGATGCGCGCAGGAGTATCTGGTCAAACAGCAACTTGATTGCCACCGGTTTAGCACAATATACCAGCAGCGAACAGCCGGTGTGGGATGGCACAGGCGCAGACCAGGCATTTGACCCGCAAGGTAAAACCGTTATTTTCCAGCAGACAGATCTTAGCGCCGAACAAGACGGCATCAGCCGCTTTGAGCTTACAGTGCCCGAAGGTACCCAGGCGCTGGCATTTTACCTGGACGGCTACAGCCAGGATCCCGATCTTTACCTGTCAAAGGGATCCGAGCCAACGGCGGATGAAAATGGCAACTGGGATGCCGACTATATTTCATTTAACGCCAGCGGCACCCCTGAGATCGCCCTGACAACAACACCGGTGAACGCCCCCGATTACCATGGCGCAATCCATGCCTACAGCAGTTATTCCTCGGCGCAGCTGAGGGTATTCAGCCTTGACGATGCCACCTTATGCGACGGCTGCAGCCGGGTATTTTTACATAATGAAAAAGAACTGGCGGCACAAGCGGGCGATCCGGTAAAAAATTATCGCTTTAACATCCCCGAAGATGCCGAGCAGGTCGTCATAGTGATCAATGACGTATTAAGGGGCAACCCGGACCTCTATGTCAGTCAGAATATTCCTTTTGCTTCAACAACTGCCGTGTCAGATAACGCAATTAACCGCCAGGATGCCCACTGCCGGCCTCAGGCGGCAAAATACGGCGTCGAATATTGCGAGTTTGACAGCGGCGGCAGTTTTTATGTGCAGATAGATACCGCCAGCAGCTACAGCCAGAATACCCTGCAGGTATATTATCAAACCTCTGGCTCCACCGATTTATTACCCTATGCCAAAATAGAATATCAGGGCGCAAACCTGGTAGACAATGCCATCAGCTTCAACGGTGAAAACTCATACGATACCGACGGTGATATCCTGGAGTATTTCTGGCAGTTCGGCGACGGTGAAGTAAGCGAGCTGGCATCTCCACAGCATAGCTATAGCGAGACCGGCACTTATACCGTATCCCTGATGGTTACCGACAACCGGGGTAACAGCGCCACCGAATCCCTCACCCTGAATATCCACTTATCCGGTGACTGGGATCTGGACGGCGATATCGATATGGCCGATATCCGCAGCTTGATGACGGCGATACAGCAGGGGCAGGATATCCCTGCCCAGTTTGATGCCAACCGCGACGGACAGTTCGATGTCACCGATGTCCGCGCACTACAGGCCCGTTGCAGCTATGACAGATGTGCGCTGCAGGCACCGGCTCCTTAGCTGACTTGGCAGGCAACATTTGCTCCAAAAGTTGCGATAAACGGCAAACCACCTGGCAGCGGCTTGTGTAGTGGCCAGGTGCTGCCTTTGAGCCGTTTACCGTTAAATCATAATACGCACAAACAATAATAATGAATAACAGGAAACCATCATGAAAAAACTTTTTATTTTGCTCACGTTTTTAACGGGGTTTAATGCCCATGCAGGTTTAATCGATATTGAGCTGAGTACAGATCGGCTGCTTCAGGGGGAAAGCCTGGAAATACGTTTAAACGCCCGCGACTTTGCTGAGTTCGACTATTTTGATCTTGATTTTTCATTCGACAGCTCGATATTTTCGCTGGATTTGACTTCCCTGGTGACTGATCTGGATCCGTTTGGTTTTGTCAGCTCACAAACCGCTAGCGGGCTGGCCATCAGCTTTCTTGATTTTTCAGCAAACAGCGGTGACTTTCTGCTGGCGGCCTTTACCTTAACAGCCTTAAACCCGGGCAGCTCAAGTTTCTCTTTCGAGCCGGATGGAAACTTCTATGCCCCGGGAACTTCATCACCGTTAACGGACATCGATTTTAGCGCCGCCGCCTCTGCACAAGTAACAGCCCCCGTACCGGAGCCAGGCGGCAGCGCCTTGCTGTTACTCGCCTTAACCGGGTTGCTGTTATTGCGCCGCCCTCAAAGGGGCTAGTCGATAAACCGATTTAACAATCCCCGGTCACGGCCGCCCCTGCATCTTGGATAAAGGGCGGCCTGATTGAACAACTCAGCTGCCACTGGACGAGATAACAGAATTCCTTTAAGTTAACACTACGGCTTCCCGGCGGTTAAAGCAGCATGAAAATAAAATTTTTTATTTTTTTAACCCTTGGCCTGTTGCTGCCAGCAGCTATCGCGGCAAAAACAGATGCAAGCAAATTATTGATAGTGACCGAGCACATGCCCCCCTTTCAAATGAAAGTTGGCAATGAACTCACAGGATTTACCACAGATATCATACGTGCCGCACTTGCCCTGACACCCTATAACTATGAACTGGCCTTATATCCCTGGAGCCGTTCCTACAATATTGCCAGTAAAAAAGAAAATGCCTGTATTTATTCCATGGCCCGGACGAAAGAAAGGGAAAAGCTGTTTCAATGGACAACGCCGATCTCCATCACCAACAGTAGCTTTGTCGGTTTAGCTGCGAATAAAGCCATTTCCTTAAACAGTATCGAGGATGCAAAAAAATATCATACCGCAGTACTAAAGGATGACTTTACCCAGCAATATCTGCTCAAACACGGCTTTATCGTCAACAAAAACCTGTTTATCGTGGATAATCCCGACTCTTTCCTTAAGCTGTTAATCACCCGAAGCCATATCGACTTAATCCTGACCGATAAAATAACCCTGAACTACCGGGCCAAATATAATCAAATTGATCCAAAAATATTTCAGGATTATTTACGCATTAATCATGCACCGATAAAATTTTATCTCGCCTGCAGTAATAAAACCGCTCCCGACATTATCGCCACCCTGTCCACGGCCATTAACAGCATTAAAAACAATGGCCGCTTCCGGAAAATCGCCGAAAAATGGCGTTATAACAACATCGAAGCAGTCCTGAAACAAAGCCAATAAAACAACTAAAACCCTGCCCTGTTTCAGGACCCGGCAGCAAATTGATAACTGGCTCCTAAACCAAACTGGCCAGCATATCTTCGGAATAAGGCGTCAACTCTTCACCGGCCCGTACCTTAGCAACATAATCCGGGTTGGCAATAAAAGGCCGGCCGATGGCAATTAAGTCAAACTTATCTTCACCGATGGCAGCACTGGCACTGTCTGCACTATAGCTGCCCACGCCGACTAAAGTATTGCGGTAATTACCGCGCACATAACTCGACGCCCGTCCGCCAAGGTAATCAAATTCCATGCTGTCATCAAAAATGCCAATATGTAAAAAGGCCAGATCCCTTTGCTCAAGTTCAGCCAGCAGAAGATCAAACACGTTGCGATCCCGGCTGTCGCCGGCCATATTAAAATAAGCCCCCGGGCTGATACGCAGTGCAGTTCTGTCGCTGCCGATACGGCCGGTGATGGCATCGACAACTTCCAGGGCAAACCGGATCATGTTTTCAGGAGTGCCGCCATATTCATCGCTGCGGCGGTTACTGTCATGGTGTAAAAACTGATCAATTAAATAACCGTTTGCCCCGTGAATTTCCACGCCGTCAAAACCGGCGTCGATGGCATTGGCCGCCGCCTGGGCATAATCTTTTACCAACCGGGCGATGTCTTGATGACTTGCGGCTTTCGGGGTCTGGTAAACCAGTTCACGCATTCTCGGCACTGTGCCTTCAACACCAACGGCAGAAGGCGCCAAGACCTCACCACCGCCAAAAAAGTGAGGATGTGCTACCCGGCCGGTATGCCATAACTGGGCGAAAATTTTACCGCCATTTTCATGTACCGCATCGGTCACTTTTAACCAGCCGTTGATTTGCTCGGGGCTAAATAATCCCGGGGTATTGGGATACCCCTGACCATCAGGGCGGATAATAACCGCTTCGGAAATAATCAGCCCGGCCTCACTGCGGCGGCCGTAATAATCTGCCATGGCTTGCGTCGGCACTAAATCATCATCCGCCATACAACGGGTCAATGGCGCCATCAGGATACGGTTATTGAGCTCAATGGTGTTATTAAGGGCATAAGGGTGAAATAAATTGTCTGTCATCGCCATCTCTCTTTCTTGAATATGCGTTCAAGATACGCTTTCTTGAATGAGTATTCAAGTATTATTTTTGAATGCCTGTTCAAATTTAAGTACAATAGCCGGGAATGTTATAAATCGTCCCCCTATTCCTAATGTGGATAGCCGGGAATGATGCCGGAAACAATGGACAAAAATTACCCATGAGAAATGCCGAGTTTGATCGCGAACATGTACTAAGAGCCGCCATGCATGCCTTTATGAATAAAGGTTACGCTAAAACCAGCATGCAGGATTTGACCAAAGCCACGGGCTTGCATCCGGGATCAATTTATTGCGCCTTTGATAATAAACGGGGTTTATTGCTGGCGGCATTAGATCAATATCAGCAAGACAGAACAACAGAGCTGCAAAGCTTTTTTTCCGGCAAAGGTCCGATTTTATCTCAGCTAAAAAACTACCTGGACAGTATAGTCGGCGAATGCTTGCTCACCGGCGTGCCCCAGGCATGCTTGTTGACCAAGGCCCTGAGCGAAATCGCCAGCCAGGACGAAGAAATACAGGCCATGATCACCGCCAACCTCAACGGCTGGCAACAGGCGATCACGGATAAATTCAGCCTGGCACAAACAAACGGCGAGCTTAACAATCAAAGGGATAGCGCGCACCTTGGACGCTTTTTTGTGATGGGCATTTATGGCCTGCGCACTTTTGCCCAAACCGCGCCCGAACCGGCAATATTACAACAACTGGCCGATCAGCTGTTTCAAGACGTTTGCGCTTAAAAGAGCAGCCGGGGCCGTTTTCTTGGGCTATCTTCCGGCTATTTCTCAGGGAAGTAACCGGGTTAAACTTCTGCGGCGGCGATGGTTTCACTTTCATTGACCGCAGCTTTCAACCAGAGCTGATATGCCGGTAAGTTCAGCATATGATCCATATATTGCCTGACATCTGCCGGCACCGAAACCTGATAACTGTAAAAGCGCGAAACCACAGGCATAAACATGGCATCGGCAATAGAAAATTGACCGAACAAAAAGTGAGCTTGCTCCCGGCGGCTATCAGCATTAAGCGACAAACATTGCTGCCATATTTCAATGATACGCTTTATATCTGTCTGTACCCCATCACAACACTCAACTGCAGCCGGTATACGCCGGCAGTTCATCGGCAGGCTTGAACGAAGGTGGCTAAACCCCGCATGCATTTCGGCGCAAACCGCCCGCGCCCGGGCACGTTGCCCGATGTCTTCTGGCCAGGCGGCAGAGTCTAAATATTGCTCATTAATATACTCACAAATTGCCAGCGAATCCCAAACGGTTAAAGAACCATCAAGCAAAACCGGCACTTTATAATTGGGACAAAAAGGCGCCATTTGTGCGCGTATATCCGCTGCGCCTAAATGGATCTGCTGTTCTTCGAATGGCTGCTGGAAATGTTGCAGTAACAGCCAGGGCCGTAATGACCAGGAAGAGTAATTTTTATTGCCGATCACTAATTTCATCATATCCCTGCTTTCCGTAAAATTTTTTCTTACTGTAAATAAATTCCCATAACAAATCAGCCATTAATCAAGCAGAAACAAAATATAACGAAAATACCCGGCATAAGCCGCCCGGGAAGGGCAGCTTATTGCCGGATATTAAACAGCAAACAAGAGCGCTACCCGTTATTTAAACAGTGCTAACTTGACGGTCTCAAGGGCCTGGTACGGAGGAAACATCGCCGTAATGGAACTTGCGGTAAAGTCCGCTTCAAACGAATAATAAGGTCCGCTCGGCGCTTTAATCTGCTGCAGGGCTGTTAAGATCTCTGACGGATCCTGCACCTGTGCAGAATAATTTTCCAGCGTCACCTGACAGTTTTGCTCGCTTTCATATGGCGGAACCTCCCGGACTATCTGGGTACAATTTAAACGTCCCCGCACCAGGTAAGCCGGACCGGTTTGTGCCTGTATTTTGCGCGATGCTGCCAGAATTTCTTTCGTGGGAATATAGGCCGCCACGATAATTTCTGCCTTATCGATCACTTGATAAGGCGGTACTTCCTGACTGATTGAAGAAGCGCTGAAATTGGCATCAAAAGAATAGGCCGGCCCGGTCATAGGTTTGATCTGCTTTAGCGCCGACAGTAATTTTTCCGGCTTTTCTATGGCTCTTGTTTCATTGTTTACGGTCAGCTGGCAATAGGTATCGGCGCCGTAAGGAGGAAACTCTTTGGCAAATTCACTGCAGCTGAGCGCGCCATTAACCAAATAGGCAGGACCGGTTTGCACTTGTATATCTCTTGCAGCATCTAAAATTTCACTGGCATCTACAGCACGGGTTTCATAGGAAAGGCCTTGTGCATAACTGGTGGTTGAAACCATAAGCGCCAAACTCAATGCTGATAAATAACTTCTCATTTTATATCCTTAAAAATTTATTAAATTCGCTTTACATCATTAAAGCAATACCACTTCATACAAACCCTTTTGTATGAATGATGTTAATATAAGGTTAAATCATTATAATTCTATGACATTAAATGAAAAAAAGATGAAACTTTGATGTCGCTCAAGTTATCGGCCAAGGCAAAGTCACACTCGGGCAAGCGAATATTGAACTCGGTGACTATAATTATTAGCACATGTAACCATCTGAAAAGAGCCGGTAATGAAAAAAATTCTTGTTATTCTGGAGCAGGATCAAGAGGACCAATATGCCTTAGAAAGAGCGGTTTTAATGGCTGAAAAACTCAAGGCAAGAGTGCATGTCTTAATTTGTTGTTATCAGGAGTTGAGCTGGATCAATAATGTTTTCGGCATGATGGAAAATATCCATATCAAAGAAAAAATTATTGAACAAAAAGAGCTCTGGTGGCAAGACTATGCCAAACCCTACATCAACACGGTATTAATCAGCCATGAAATCATTTGGAGCAAATATTTCGTTGACTCCATTTTAGAACATTGCCAGACACACGAATATGATTTTTATGTCAAAAGAGGCCACCGCAGCGAAACCCTCTTTTACACCCCCTCTGACTGGCTGTTGCTGCGAAAAAGCCAAATACCTTCCTATATCGTGGTGGAAAAAGAACGCAAAAGCGCAGACGCTATTTTACTGGCCCTGGACTTTCTCGCCAGCAGTACCGAGAAACAGCAACTGAATAAAAAGCTGCTGGAATTTGCCCGTGACTATGCCGATAAAATGGCCATAGAACTTCATTGCTGCTTCGCAATTTCCCCGCCTAAGGTATTATCCGATACCGGCTTTATCGACCCTGAAGAATATGCGCAAAAATCCACGGCACTGGCGAAAGAAACCGCCTCCGTTTTGCTTGAGCCATACCAGATTGCCCAGCAGCACCAGCACATTAAAATTGGCTCCTCCGATAAGGTGATCACAGGTATTGCGCAGAAAATCAATGCCGGTGTGATCATTATCGGCAGCATGGGGAAAAGTGCGATGAGCGGCAAGGTGATCGGCAACACCTGTGAACAGGTATTGCATATCAGTAAAAAAGACGTTTTGGTGCTTGGTTTATAAACCGGCCCCTGTTTTCTTTTATCGGCGGTTTAGTTGGCAAGTAAGTTCAAAGATCAATTTAGGGCTTTATCCTGCCAGAACTTAATGCCCTTCACCGTCGCTTGCAAGGCTAAGCCGCTTTCGGTAAAAGAATATACCGTCACATCACCATAATGGGCTTCGCCTTCCACCGATGCCCCTTTATCAGCGGCCTTGGCGGCGGCATCGGCATGGCCGCCAAAACTCCAGCCACTGTCGATGAACTCATTTATCGCCCGGCTATTATGAAAAACCAACACCAGGCGGTAATCTTTCGCCCCCAAACCTAAACCGACACCGCCTTCGGCCATATTCATATAGGTATAGTGGCCGGTACTACGGTTTTTAACCACACCATAACCCGTACCGGCCGACACCAATAATAAATTAATGCTGGCGTTGCTAAACACCGCATATCCGGGGGCGGCATTAATTTGCGCCCGGGTATCGGGCTTTTTCGCAAACAGCTGCGTGAGTACGCTGTCTTTCATTTTGAGGATTTGCTGCTGTTTTTCCGCCTTAGTCCCCTCGCCCATAGAGGCACAGCCGGTCAGGACTAAGGGTAAAGTTAAAATCATGGCAGTAAGTATTCGTATTGAGGGCATAATTGAGGACATAATCGCTTCCTTTTTCTTGTTAAGAAAAAGTCTAGACCAGAACTTAAAACTTGAAAGGCATTTGAACAGATATCGCAGGGAAAAGCAGGCATATATTTTTGCTCTCATCCAGATTAACGACTATCACCGGCACGAAAACCTTACCGGCATGCCAAAATTGACCTGCTGATTTTATTTTAAGCGCTTGCTCATTATTTAAAAGCTTTAAGGACAAAATAACAGCGTTCACTTGCCCTGTCGCTATCTTCTTTTTACATATCCGACCAGTTTAGCTATATTGCCGCCACTTTAAGTATTTACTCTAAAAATAACGATAAAATGACCAATCACAAGATAAAAGTTGCCTTAACGGCACTGGCCGTTTCCAGCACCTTCACCGCCGGGGTAAACGCCGCGGGGTATAAATTATATGAACAGTCCACCAGCGCCATGGGCAATGCCTATGCCGGGCGCGGTGCACAGATTAGTGATGCCAGTGTCGGTTTTACCAATCCGGCGGCGCTGATCCATCTCAAGCAGGCGCAATATTCTTTCGGCATCAACCTGATAGATGTTGACGGCAAATACCGTAATGCCCGGGCCAGCAGCGCAGCCGGTATGCCGGTAAGCGGCCCGCAAAGTGATGATATCGGCGGCATCAGTGCTATCCCCCACTTTCATTATTACCAGCCATTAAGTGAAAAGCTGGGAGTGGGCCTCTCCCTGGCGGTGCCTTTTGGCACCAAAAGCGATTATGACCATGACTTTGTCGGCCGTTATTTTGCCCAAAAAACTGCATTAGACGTCGTCGCACTGCAAGGAGCACTCAGCTATCAGTTGACGGACAAATTATCCGTCGGCGGCGCCTTAGCCCTCAATTACGCCAAAGGGACTTTAAGCAAATACAAAGATCACGGCGGCTTATGCGAGCTGGGCGCAAATATCAATAATACCTATGCCCAGCTCAGCGGCGGCGCCTTTACCGATGTTGCCCAGGACGCTTATTGTGACAGTGTTTACCAGGTAAAAGGCGACGATATTCAGCCGGGTTATACCTTAGGTTTGCATTACGCCATCACAGATCAACTTAAACTTGCCCTGAGCTACCATTCTGAGGTCGACTATACCCTTAAAGGGGACTCAACCATTTATAACACTCCCCTCAGTGGTGAATTTGTGCCCTACAGCCAGAACCCGGAGCAATATTGGACAGTGCCGACCATTGCCGGCGTAGTCAACGGACAAAAGTTACCGGCGATAGATTTAACCACAGGAAAACAGGCGATCAATGCGCCGAAAAAAGAAGCGTCCAGGCTGAAATTGCATACCCCGCAAAGCGTTGTCATCAGCCTGGACCATCAATTTACTAAAGCCTTATCTTTCCAGTTCAGTGCTACCTGGACCGAGTGGAGCCAGTTCACCGATATCACCATAATGTCGGATGTCAAACAGGCAAGCGAGAAAACCATCAGTACCAGCACCCAGATGCCGGAAAACTTAAACAGTGAAGATTATATCGGCTATATTCCCGAATACTGGCATAATACCTGGGCTTATGCCCTGGGAGCGACCTACCGATATTCCGACAAGCTCACCTTAAAAACCGGTTTCGCACGCGATTTTTCACCGGTTGACAGCAAGTACCGCAGCGCCCGTATTCCGTCCGATGACAGGAGCTGGCTCACCTTAGGTTTGCATTATCAGTCCCAGAAAAAATGGAGTGCCGACTTTGCCGCCGGTATGATGTTTATGGATGACTCTTCGGTGTTGGATCACGAATACAATGCCCGGGACAATCGTATTTATCAGTCCGAATATCAGGCAGATTATGCCATCAAGGCCTATGTGCTTTCTATGCAGTTTAATTACTTTTTATAAACACTTTCTTAGCCCGGACCTGATAGCTAATGTTTAACAACAATACCCGGCTTAAAGCCGGGTATTTTTTGCCTTTCACCTAATTCGCCAACGCTAAAAACAAGGCGGTTATAACATCAAGCCATTGCGCAGTAGCCAGTTATCCACCAGCTTTTGATAACTGCCATCGCGTTTGCTCTCAAGCAGTAGCTGCTCGAAACGTTCGGCAATCCCCTTTAACCCCGGGTAATTCGACATCTTGGCAAACGGCATAGGATAACCTTTAAAAAACAAAACATTATCATAGTAGCTTATGCTGTCCTGCAAGCCGAGGGTATTGATCAGGTACAGGCCTATGGATTTGTCATTGAGTACCACATCCATGCGCTCAAATTCGATCATTTTAAACAGCAATTCAGGTGTCCGGACACCATATAGCTGTTGATGATAATCCCGGTTATCGGGTATATAACTGGCAGCCCCGTTTTGATAGGGAAAAGCGGACCAGAAACTTTTATGGTAGGAATAGCCGTTGACGATACCAATTTTTGCCTCAAGCTTTTTCATCTCGGCGTAGCTACCCAGCAGCGGCCGCTTTTTAGATTTTTTAACAAAAAACACATATTCGCTGACCCAAAGATCTTCCCGGGGATACCACAAAAAGGGTTTTCTCGGGGTTTTGCGTGAAGCCGACATAATGGCTTCCGCCTGCCCTTTTTTAATGGTATTCCAGGCACTGGACCAGGGCTGTTCGACAAATTTGACCGGTATTTTCATCTTGGCAAAAATATATTTAACAATATCGACATTAATGCCGTCCACCTGTCCGGTTTGTTCGTTATAAAACTGCCAGGGGGGAAACGGGTGGGACAATACCAGAAGTTCAGGATGCTCCGGGGCCTGCGGTGCCGGCTGCGAAGTTGCAGAATAAACCTGGCAGGAGATGACAAACAATAAAATCAACAATATCAAAATGGCAAATATACGCTGATTATTGCGGGTCATAATGCCTCGGGAAAAAGTCATGTAAAACAGCTAAAACATGGGAGTAGCTTTACTACCATTTTAGCAGGTCAACACCTGGCTGCTTCACTCAAGGCCATAAAGGGCCCCCTGCAAAGATAAGATAAGTGATCACCTGTTTGCCTGTAACCGGGAAAAATACACCTCTTCGGCAATCACATCTGCCATTGACTCTACCCGGTCGAGCCAGACTTTTCCCGTGAGATGATCATATTCGTGTTGAAAAATGCGTGCTAAAAATCCCTGCCAGGTAAGGCAATGCTCTGTCCCTTGTTCATCCTGATAACTAAAAGTCACTTGCCTGTGTCTGGGCACCAGCCCCCTTAATTTCGGCACGCTGAGACAACCTTCCCAACCTTTTTCCATTTCGGGCGAACAGGAGATAATTGTCGGATTGATCATCACCACAGGCAACATATCCGGCGCATCCGGATAGCGCTCATTCGCTTTTGAGGCAATGATCATAACCGCTCTTGGGTCAAACACCTGGGGGGCGGCAATGCCGATACCACCGGCCGCCAGCATGGCTTGCTTTAATTTTGCGATAAAAGCGGCCAATCCCGCATCTGAAAAATCCTCTACGGCTTGTGCCGTTTGGCGTAATACATCTTCTCCCAGCAGGGCTATGTTCATGGCTTGGTTATCGGTTGACATGACTTTTCCTTCTTTTGCTTTTAATGCTTACCGGACCTCTTCCCGGTAAAGTTCACCCTAATTCCGGCCTATAAAAAATGCCGGCAAGCACAGCTTACCGGCATTTTCTCAGACATTTTAGCAGGCTGCAATTGGCTTGCTAACCTGTCACTTGTTTACCCTTATTCCTGACCTGGCTTGCTATCGGCATCACGGTACTTTTCAAACCAGGCAAGAATATGACCGACTTTCTGGATAAAATTACTGGGCCGGGCATAAATGCCATGGCTGGCTTTGGGAATACGCACCATGGCGGTATCGACTTTTTGTAATTTTAATGCCTGATAGTATTGCTCGGTTTCACTCATGGGGGTGCGGTAGTCCTGCTCTCCCGTCATCAGCATGGTCGGGGTTTTGACATTGCCCACCAGGGATAACGGCGAATGCTTCCATAAATGCTCCACCTGCTCCCAGGGTTTGCCCGGCATCCAGTACTGGCTGAAATAGGGGTAATAATCTGCGGTCAGGCTAAAGCTGAGCCAGTTGATCACAGGTTTTACCACCACGGCGGCGCGGAAGCGATCGGTTTTACCGACAATCCAGGAAGTCAGGACCCCACCGCCGGAGCCGCCGGTAACAAACAGCTCCTGTTCATCGATATAGCCCTGGCCAATCACGCCGTCAACCACATCCATTAAATCGTTATAATCCTTGGAGGGATAGTCGTGATGGATCAAATTGGCAAAGTCCTTACCATAGGATGTACTGCCCCTGGGGTTGGCCCATACCACGACATAACCTTTGGCGGCCATCAGTTGCAACTCGGCGGCAAAGTTAGGGCCATAGGCGGCATGGGGACCGCCGTGGATTTCCAGTATCAGCGGGTATTTTTTCTTGGCATCAAAGCCCGGCGGCAAAGCGATCCAAGACTCGATATCACGGCCGTCAACAGAAGATTTTACCGTCAAGGCTTTCACCTCGGCCAGGGATTTATGCCCCAACAAATCTTCATTTAAGCGGGTTAATACCGTTTCATGGCCCTGGCGTTTTCTAAACACCAGATCAGACGGCCGGCTGGCATCCCCTTTGGTATAGACTAAAGCGCCGTTTTTCCCGGCGCGGAAGTTACCCGAGGTATAAGGGCGGCCAAGGAATAAACCGCCGAGTTCAATATCCAGCTCGCGCCGCTTACCGGACATATTGACATAACTGACCCGGCGCAGGCCATGGTCGTCATAAGAGAAATAAATACCTTTACCGTCCGTTGACCACTGAAGATCCTGGATATTACGGTCGAGTGTTTCCGTCAGGTTAACCGCATTGCTGCCGTCTTTGTCCATTACGTACAGGTCTAAATTCTGACTGGACATTTTCGTGTCTTCAAAGCTCAAATACGCGATTTTATCGCCTTTGGGACTGATCACCGGTTGGCTATCCGGACCCGAGCGGCTGGTGAGCGCCTTGATGCTGCCGTCTTTTACCGACACCTGGTAAATATCCGACTCCAGCGGACGGTATTCCCAGTCGTCGTGACGGTTGGCAGAGAAAATCAGCTGCTCGCTGTCTGCCGACCAGCTGATAGTACCGTTATGGTGATAATTGCCCCCGGTAATTTCCCTGGGGGTGCCGCCGTTTGCCGGCACTACATATAAATGGCTGTAGCCGGGCTTGCCATAACCTGCACCGTCATTACGATAGATGGTGCTGTCGATATACTTGGCCTTGCCCGCCCATTTGGCTCCTTTAGGCTTTTCCGGCATGTCTTTAAATAACGTCGTGCCCTTGCCTTTTTTAAACATGGAAAATGCCAGCCACTGGCCGTCCGGCGACCAGGAAATATCGCCCGGGGATTGCAATAAGTTGGTGATGCGCGCCGTTTGTCCGCTGTCAAGCCAACGCACATATAACTGGCTTTTACCTTCTACCGAAGAAATATAGGCCAGGCGTTTACCGTCGGGAGAAAACCTCGCCATACGGTAACTTGCCTTACCCGAGAGTAGCGGCTTGTGGTTATTGCCGTTAATGTCTACCTGCCACAAATTAGTGCGGGTACCGTCGGACATGATATCCATTGATCTGCGCTCATAGATCAGGGTTTGACCATCCGGGCTGAGCCTTGGCGAGGCGGCATATTCAAGTTCAAAAATATCCTTATAATCGAGCATCTGCGCCTTGTCAGCTGCCCCCTGGTGCTCCGCCATGGCGGAGGTCGCAGTTAAGGTCATCACCGCCAGGGCCAGACCTTTGAGCGAAGTGACCAGTGTTGTTTTATTATTGCTTGCCATTGTTATTATTTTTTCCTGCCGATGAAAGTGCATAAATTAAACACAAGTTAGTGCAAGACAACAATGGAAAAATTGTAACGCATTGTTATATCCTGTTTTTATGCATTGCTGGCACGCTTTACTGTGCTATTTTATCCGCTATTTTTATGCTATTTTTTATAGTAAAGGGCACAGGCAGCCCCGGCCGGATCTTTGATCACCACATAGCGATCTTCCCCGCCCATAGACTTGATTTCCGTCAGCAACTCGCCCCCCTGCGCCACTACCTGCTTTGCCGCCAGCTCTATGTCTGCCACCAGGAAATAAGGTAACCAGCTGGCCGGTAAATCCGCATTTACCCCGCGGGCATGGCAGATGCCTGTCACCGGCTCATTGGTTTCGGCATGGTTCATGGAATAATCGTTATATTCTCCCATGTCTACCGCTTCTGCCTGCCACCCTATCACCTGCTGATAAAAGTCTTTTACTTCAATGGCATTGCCCACGGTTAAGTCTATCCAGGCCAGTTCACCGGTTTGTTTATCGTTCATGTCTTGTTCCCGTTAATAAATGGTTCAACCTTAGGGTCTGTTTACCATATAACGGCGGTTAACTTTTAGCCACTGCCAATTTAGGATTTTTCGGATAAAACTTATCCGGTAAGACATTAATGTGTTCAAAAAAGCGGGTATCTTTATAGGGCAGTTTCATAAAGCCCGAGATCCCTATGCCGGTGATGGTGGGTAATAACTGCAGTAATTCCGCCAGACATTGGGTAAATTCCTCGACCTTATCGTGATTCAGCAGCATCAGGTAGCTATGGATTTTAAGATGGGTAGGCAGCACCTCAAAAATAATACAGCCGGTGTGGTGAATCAGGTTCAACCGCGCCAGCACCGCCATAATATCATCCGGCAGGTGCAGATATTCATCGGGGTCTTTACCGTCTTCAAAATAGGAATGCAAACGGGTGACATCATCCATTTCCGGTACCGGGCTGACATCGAAGGGAATTTTTTGCTGCTCGGAGGCAATAAACATATCGGTTTCATGCTCGCGCTCGACATGCAAGGTATAACGGGCATTAAACAGGCAACTTTTAAACATACCGATATGGAAAATCCCCTGGGCTAAGTGCACCATGTTATTCACCGCGCTTTGAAAAGAGGCTTTAAGGGCCTGATCGAACAGGGTCAGGTTGGAGTCGATATAAACGCCGTCTTTTTCCCAGCGGATCGCCAGCCCCCCGACCACGGGGAAGTTACCTAAGCGGCTTACCGCGGCAATAAAGGCTTTTTCAGTATCCCCCATGCCCATCAGGAAGTTTTTATAGTATTTTTCCAGCTGGACATCATCAACATCGCTTAACCCTTCTTCTTCCGATGACGCCCGTAAAAACGACTTACGCGAGCCATAAACCACAGTATCTATGTCTTCGTCGGTATGCTTGACCCAAACCGGCACCAGCGGCTCTTCGCTGTAAACCGTCGCCTCATCCGCCAGCACCAGCTGTTTAAAATAATGAAGGTGTGAAAAAAAATAATCCCCCGCCTGACAGCGCATTTTGGCGCAATCGCTGAGCATGCCGTCAATCACCTTGGCCAGTGCCTTGGGCAAACCGAGGGAGCTGGCGGGAATCACCTTGCTGCCATAACGGCACGACTGACCTGAGGCCAGCGCATATAAGGTCGCGGCCAGCCCCTGCTCGTCAAAACGCGGCGAAGACAAGCCCCCTTCAAGCTGCTCCGGCCCGATAAAATAGACATCGCCCAGACGGGCATTGGAGTTTTGCAGATCGCTGCTCATCAGATCCATAACATTATTGGCGGTGCTTTGCCCGAAAATATCCATCTGGGCGGTGACCGACGAGCCCCAGTCCACCAGGTAGACCTTGCCGTCGCTTTCGTCATAGACCACGTTTGAAGGTTTGATATCCCCGTGCACATAAGGTCTGCCGCCGTCATGACTTTTGCTGGTGCGCAGATACAGTAAAATCTCTGCCAGCTGAATGGCAATATTGACCACCAGCTCGGGACTGAGCGGCCCCAGCTTATGGGACAAGCGCTCCAGATCCAGTCCCGGCGCCCGGGTCATCTGCAGAATCGATTGCCGTTTGATTTTATGAAAGTCGATCACCCGGGGGATTCTCGGATGATCTAACTCCCCCTGGATATCGGCTTCATCTGCCAGGCGATCCTGGACATGCTGGGGTAAGGTTACCCGGGAAAATTTAAACACAAACGGCTTGCCTTCACTGTTTTCGCCGTTAAAGACAAAACCATAGGCCCCCTTACCCAGCAAAGAAATATTCGCATAACCCAGCTGTTTGAGTTGCTGCTGACACAGCTCAACCCATTGTTTTAATTTTTCCGCATCCTTGTGGCTTAACAGATAAATAGACTGCTCTTCGGCAATGTAAAAATGTTGGAGTTTTTTCGCTGTCATGCTTTTCCTGTACCCGGGGAACACCAGTTCAAACCTGAACAAGTGCGCTATAGAGATATTTTATCCTGCAGATAACAAAGCAAATTACACATTTATCAGGACGACAACAAGGGGTAAAAGCGGATCTGAGAAAAATATTTCAGCATGTCATATTTTCTTCACACTGTTAGCTTATCCTGCCCCTGCTTTGAAATTTTACTTCATTGTTTCTATCCCTGGATTGCAGTGACTTAAGGTAAAAATATTAAATAGGTCCTTTTTTAATATTTTTAGTGCACCCTTAAGTCACTGCCATTTGGACGCTACTTATCGAAATGGACATATCGATACCCGCTCTGCCAATGGCAGAGCGTTTTTTTATGTGGGGAAAATATTTTTCTCTGCCGGCCTCATCATCTGGAAAAAACCTGGTAAAGAACGGGATAAGGTCAGGCCACGCCATTAAAGGCGGCCTGGAATAGCACGGGTGCCAAAAAGGCAGGCGCTTAACGTGAAAACAGAAAAAGATTAATCGTTACCTGCAACATCCGCTAAGCGGTTGGCTACTGCCAGCAACCTTTGATTATCAAAAGGCTTGGCTAATATCGCATCAGCCCCCATGGTTTTGGCTTTTTGCAGTTGTTCATCGCCACAGCCGGAAAGCACCAAAACCGGAATTTTGCTAAGCTCGGGTTTACTCGCCAGCACCTCCAATACCGAGAAGCCATCCATCCCCGGCATCATCAAATCCAGCGTAATTAAGTTAATCGAAGCATCTCCAAGCGCCAGCCCAGCCTGAAATCCATCCCTGGCATGGAGAACATGCCAGCCATCGCGGCGCATCACCCGGGTAATGGCATTGGCCATCTCTTCATCGTCTTCAACCACCAACACCCGCTTTTCCCGGGAAATCAATTCTGCTGGCACCGGCATCTGGTTGCGCGTTAAAAAAGCCAGAAATTCTGCTTTTAATACCCGGTTATTGCCCCTTCCCGGTAATTTATAGCCCTTTAAATAACCTTGCTCAATCCAACGGATCACAGTTCGTAAATGCACCCCACAATATTTTGCAATCTGCCCGGTGGAAAATGACTCATTCATTTTTTTTTACCTGTTTTCTGTGATTACATGTCTTTTAATCTATACTTTAAACATATGTCACATATGTCACATAAGCAATATTTTCACAGTACAAACATTTTCAAAGCAAAAACAGCGGCTGGCAATAGCGCTATCCGATTGATATTTAACATGATAATGAACAGGTGGTGTTATGAGCAATGATGTTTCTTCCTCACAGCCAATGCTGTCCTTGTTATTACTCGACGATGAGCAGGATATTCTCAATTCACTGCAACGCTTATTGCGCAAAGACTATCAGCTCATTTGCTTTACCCATGCCCATGAAGCGCTCAGCTACCTGGAAGACAATGCCGTTGACATCATCATGTCGGATATGAGGATGCAAAACATCAACGGCGCCGAGTTTTTATGTTTGTCCCGTCAGATACAACCGGATGCCATACGCTTGTTGATCACCGGGTATAGCGATATGGACTTGACCATAGCCGCCATTAACGACGGCGGCGTCTATAGCTATATCAACAAACCCTGGGAAAATGAAAAGCTGAAACTGACCCTGGCCAAGGCCGCCGAGCATTATTTATTAAAAAAAGAAAAGCAGGCATTAAGCCAAAGTCTCGCCCGGGCCAACGACAGCTTACAACACTTAAACCAGTCACTGGAAGTTAAAGTGGCTCAGCGCACCCGGGCGCTACAGGAGAGCAAGCAAAAATTACAGCAAAGTCTAACCACACAAAAAGACTTGCTGCATGACGTAATAGACATGATGACGGCGACCATAGAGTACCGTACCGGTTTTTCCGGCAGCCACAACAAACGCATTGCGCTGCAAAGCCGTGCTGTCGCCGCCCGGATGGGCCTGGATGAAGCCCAGTGCCGCCGAATATATTTATGTGCCCTGCTGCATGAAATCGGTATTATCGGCCTAAGCGATGAAGCCCTGGCAAGCACTAAGCTTACCGGCGCCCACTTTAACGATGCTTTTATGACACATCCTGTGATCGGCGCAGCAATAGTCGAGAAAATAAAACGCCTGGCGCCGCTAACCGAAAATATCCGCCATCAAAACGAAAACATCAACGGCACCGGCCGTCCGGAGCACTTATCCGGCGAAGAGATCCCTGTCGGCGCGCGCATTATCCGCATCGTCAAAGATTTTGATTTCCTGATCGCCGGCAAGCACAACTGCAACAAACTCTCTGTGACCAACGCAAAAATCCGGATGAGTGAGCTAGCCGGCAGCGACTACGACAAAAAAATCCTGGAGCATTTTTTCACCCTGTTATCGCAAAGGCAGCAAAATGAAGAGTCTGAGATGCAATACAGCATTGGCCTGGACGAGTTAAAACCCGGCGATATTTTATCGGAAGATCTGGTACTGGAAAACGGCAACATCATGCTGACCACCGGCCAGGAAATTAACGCGTCCATGATAGAAAAGTTGCGTGAATACGAACATAACTTTCTAACCAAAATAACCCTTTTTACAGCATAGGAGAGAGCTTATGCAAGGTTCAATCTACACCGCACTTGCCGACATGGTCGTCGAGCAAATGGGCATCATAAAATGGAATGAATTATTAGCGCAAACCCGGCCCGCATCGGGGGGGGTTTACACCAGCGGCGAGCAATATGAAGACAGTGAGCTGGTGAATATCCTGATATTACTGGCGAAGGAAAAAAACATACCGCTTGAGCAAGCGGTGCAAGGTTTTGGCGAGTACCTATTTAAAAAACTCTATGATACCAGCCCGGTTGACGTTTCCAAACTGGATAATTTAAAAGATTTCCTACTGGCAATAGACAAGGTCATCCACGGCGAAGTCAAACGGCTCCATCCTAATGCCTACTTGCCCAAATTTGAATACCGGCAAGAAAATCCGCAAACCCTGATCATGTATTACAGCTCCAAGCGAAAACTCTGCCACGCCAGCGTCGGCTTGATTTTAGGGGCAGCAAAGCAATTTAATGAAACCATAGCAATCACCCACCCCGAATGTATGCATCAGGGGGCGTCGCGCTGTAAATTAGTTATTCATTTTAAGGATTAAACGGTGAGCCAGACAAACCCCTATAAAGTGGCCTATGAGCGCGAACGACAAGCCAGGATACTGGCCGAAAAACTGCTGGACGAAAAAACACGCCGTTTATATGAAAACTGTGCCACTTTAGAGCAAACCCTGAAAACCCTGGAAAACACACAAGGACAACTTATCCAGGCAGAAAAACTGGTTTCTCTTGGCCAGCTGGCGGCCGGTGTCGCCCATGAAATCAATAATCCGATAGGGTTTTCTCTGAGCAACCTGACCACCTTAAAAGACTATATTCAGTCCCTGCTCAGTCTGGATGCCCTGGTCTTGTCCAAGCTGCCCTCCCTGGATGGCCACCCGTTAAGCCAGTCTTATCAACAACTCAGGCAAGAACAAGACATTGACTTTATCCTCAGTGATATTCAGTCGTTGCTGGCAGAGACGACAGGAGGCCTGCACCGGGTCAGTCAAATCGTCACCAACCTCAGGCGGGTCAGTCATAGCGGCGAACTGGAAAAAGAACAGCAGGACATACATCAACTCATTGAAGAGTCGATGAAAGTCGTCTGGAACGAGCTGAAATATCACCTGGAGGTCAAACGGGATTTTGCCTCCCTGCCGAAAATCGCCTGCCACAGCAGTGAAATGCACCAGGTCTTGATCAATATGTTCTTAAACGCCGCCCATGCCTGTGAAGGCGGCGGCTGCTTGTTGATCAAAACCTATTTAACCCAAGTTCAGCACCAGGATTTTATTGCCATAGATATTTGCGATAACGGCAAAGGCATGTCAAAAGCAACCTGTAAAAAAATCTTTGATCCATTTTTTACCACCAAGCCCGTCGGTAAAGGCACCGGTCTCGGGCTGTCCATTGCTTTTGCCATCATTGAAAAACATCAGGGGAAAATCACCGTTAGCAGCGACGAAGGCAAAGGCACCACCTTTACCATTTGCTTACCGGTAGCGCCGCCAGAATCAAACGCCCCGGACACCGCCTGAGCCCCGCCGGGAGCTAAGGCCTGAAAGTTCGCCACCAACAAAGCAGGTTATTCACCGATATCTTCATTCCATAACTTCGGATTTTCTTTGATAAAAGTATCCATCATCTTGATGCAGTACTCATCCTGGACAATGTCGAGTTTGACCCCGCGCGATGCCAGCAATTCCTCTTCCCCGGTAAAGTTAACGTTTTCAGCGATCACCACATGGGGAATGCCGTAAAGCAAAATAGTGCCCGAGCACATGGCACAGGGAGAAAGCGTGGTATAGAGGGTAGAGTTTTTATAAACGGAGGCACTTAAACGCCCGGCATTTTCCAGCGCGTCCATTTCCCCGTGTAAAATGGTGCTGCCCTTTTGAATCCTGCGGTTATGGCCGCGGCCGATGATCTGGCCGTCATGTACCAATACCGAACCGATAGGAATACCGCCTTCCTGCCAGCCGTGCTCAGCCTCTTCAATGGCCGCTTTTAAAAATTTATCCATCCTTGTCTCCTCCTCAACAGTGCGTCTTTATTATTTTAGTCAAAGAAAGGCAGATGCAAGAAATGCTGTAACCGCCCGGTAAAATTTACGATAATTGCCCAACAAAAAGGCATTGTCCCTACGAGACAATGCCTTAATACCAGCTTTGAAAATCAGCTTAGTTGACACTAAAGGCTGTCTTATTTGCCGCTGTTTTCATCCTGGAGTTCAATGTTGAGCTCCAGTACGTTTAAATCCCCGTCTTTTTTATCGACATTCACCGATAAACTGTTCTCCGATACCGGGATATATTTACGCAGCACCGCCAGCAGGTCTTCCGTTAACTGAGGCAAATAGTCCGGCTGTTTGTTTCTTTGGTTGCGCTCGTGGGCAACAATGATCTGCAGCCGCTCTTTCGCCTTGGAAGCCGTGGTGGTCTGCTTTTCTTTAGAGCGTAAAAAGTAATCCAGTAATGCCATATTAACCCCCGAATAAGCGGCTGAAGATGCCTTTTTTCTGTTCGTTCAAGAACCTGAAATCAACCGTTTCCCCCAGGATACGGTCAACGGCATCCTGATAGGCCTGACCGGCATCACTTTCAGTATCGAATATTACCGGCTCACCGGCATTGGACGCCTTAAGCACCGCCTGAGACTCAGGAATAACCCCGAGCAGAGGGATGGCAAGAATTTCTTCGACATCTTCAACACTGAGCATTTCTCCTTCGGTGACCCGCTTGGGGGAATACCGGGTTAACAGCAAATGCTCTTTAATCGGCTCCAGTCCCAGCTCAGCGCGGCGGGAGCGGCTGGAGAGCATGCCTAAAATGCGATCCGAGTCGCGCACGGAAGAGACTTCCGGGTTGGTAGTGACTATGGCTTCGTCGGCATAATAAAGCGCCATCATGGCACCGGCTTCGATACCCGCAGGTGAATCACAAATAATGTAGTCAAAGGTTTCGCCCAACTCTTCAAGCACCTTGCCGACATTTTCTTTATTCAGGGCATCTTTATCCCGGGTTTGCGAAGCTGGCAGGATAGATAAGGTATCGACACGCTTGTCTTTGATCAAAGCCTGGTTAAGCGTCGCCTCACCATTGATAACATTGACAAAGTCATAAACCACGCGGCGTTCACAGCCCATAATTAAGTCCAGATTACGCAGGCCGATATCAAAGTCAATCAAGACCACTTTATGGCCTTTTAACGCCAGACCCACGCCGATAGCGGCACTGGAAGTTGTTTTACCAACCCCGCCTTTTCCTGAAGTTACTACAATTACTCGTGCCATAAAATGCACTTCCTCTATCAAAAATTAAACGAGTTTTGACGACGCCAGTTCGGTGTCGGTCAAATATATATAGGCGGGATAACCCCAGTCCTGCTCCATTGATTCGCTCAGCCAATAGTTGCCGTTAATGGACACCAGTTCGGCTTCCAGGTTCTGGCAATAAATTTGCGCCTGGTGATGCCCTTTGGCACCGGCGATGGCCCGGCCGCGCAGGGCGCCATAAATATGAATATTACCGTCGGCGATCACTTCCGCCCCGGCAGACACCGAGCCGATGATCACCAGGTTCTGATCTTTTGCGTATAACTGCTGCCCCGAGCGCACCTGCCCCCGATGTACCTTGTCGCTGAACACGCTGGTATGGGGAACCTGGGCGGGCGTCTCTTCTGTTTTATCACTGGCGGCTGCATTATCGGCACCTGCCGTTTTTTCAACCTTGGCCGGGGCCGCTTTTCTCGGCGCCGTTTTCACGGCATTGATAAAAGACAAACCAAGCTCGCGAATATGTTGTTTTTGCTCGGCAGCAACCACTCCGGTAAAACCGACGAAATTAAAGTTTAATAATTCCACCAGGTTTTTAATGGCCTGATAATCAATCTCGCTATCACTGTTAACCTGATCGATATTCACCGCCAAAGGCACCAGGTGAAAAAAATCCGGCGCCTGAGCAATTTTGGCTTCCAGATCCCTGCAGATATCGCTAAGTTCAATGGTTTTCAGATGTAAAACAGAAAGGGTAAAACTTGTACCTTTAAATTCAACAGTGGCATCAGCCATAGAGGACAACTTCCTAGATAAGTAAATTGGGATGTCTATATACATCTAAAAAAAATTTATCTTATAGCTTGTGCGGTACAGAGGCAATGGCCCTTGGTGATATTTCACCGTAAATGACGATAAATTCAGCAAAGATTGCGATAAATCCTATTCTTTCGGCTTTTACCTGCCCGGGATTGCTTAGCAAAAGTGAGTGCTTGGCTTACGCCTGGAGGGGATAAACAGGAATACATCCCGGTATTAACCCAGCTCTCTGGCTTCCTGCCTCCGCTGGATACATGCATCCTTGTATTAAAAGGGCTGATATGCTCAGCCCTTTGCTTACGGGTTAAAGTGTACCCGGAAAAATAATGGCAAAATGACCCAGCCCGATCAGCCAGTCAACTAAAAATCATGAAACTCAGCGCTCGATTCACCACGGCGAAAAACACTGATTTTACCGCACTGGGCGAAGTGATTACCGCTGGCATAAGGGGTGCCTGCCTGACTAACATCCGCTTCCCAACCGGGCCCATTGCTGATATAGGTTTTCAGCTCGAACCAGCCGTTGACGGTTTTACTGCAATCCATTTGCGCATCCAGCATCCAGTAATGATCGCCGTAGTTGTTTAGCGGCTCTTCACCGAAACCATTGACTGCCACCGTCATTTTCGTGCCCCAGCTGCTTGACCAGGCATTGGTGGTCCAGTCGGCAGCCGTTCCTTCGGCGCCTGCCCCCTGCCCGTTTTCGATGCCGTACCAGTCAAGATAGTTATCATTGTTTTTCCAGGACGCCGTGGTGACATTACGTAAATTATTATGGCTGATCGGCAGCGCACAGAGCTTGTTGGCCTCAGTGCAGCTTAACCCCAGGTTATTTGCAGCATAGTCATGGTCGATACCGCCGCGGATAAACATATCCTGCCCCGACGCCGTTTCACCAAAGACAAAAACCACGGTACGCTCTTTTTCATCATTGCCCTCACCTAAGGTCCACACCGCGTAATCCGAGCCGCTGGCAGCCAGTTGCCACCCCGAGCCGCCTGGGCTCCAGTTGCTGCCGCCTATTTTAACCGCCACCTTATCGTCGATGATCGCGGCATATAACCCCGTTTGAGCCGCCTGGATGGAAACAGATGATGTTGAGCTCAGCCCCTGCTGCTTGCGGATATCCGCCAGCACCTTAATGTCATCATACAAATTCCAGTCAAAGGCATGGGCCCAGTAAATCGTCGGGATACCCGGATGGGTCAGGATATAGGCATAACCCTGCATCACCTTATCGCAGGGCACCGGCCAGTGCTGCTGGCCGCTGCCGCAACTTTCACTCGGGCCGGTATCATGGTTATCAACAAAGGTCACCATTTTCTGTCCCCACCAGCCGATCCCACCGGCCGGACTGCCGTTGTTGGCCAGGCGCCAGTATTCGTTATTTTCAAGGGCTTTGTTAAGCAGACCTTTGGTGGTGAAGTCAAACACGCCACACTCACCGCTGGTGCCGTTGATATAATCCATCAGCAGCTGGCGGTGGGCATCGACATTGTCATAATGCAGATCTGTCCACACTTCCCCGACACAAAAGTTCGAACCGACCTCACGGGAATACATGCCGGCATAATAGGGATCGTAACCTTTGGAGTAATCGTAGCGTATACCTTCAAACCCCACGGCTTTTAAGCGGGTATTAAGCCAGGTCACTATATCTGCCTGCACGGTATTATTGACATGGTTGACATCCCGGGCGGCGGCATAACCGCCGCCGGTATCGCAATCTCCGGTGGCGCCCGGCCATTCATCATCACAGGTCACCGCCCAGCTGCCCCAGGCCGGGTTGGTAAAGTCTGCCCAGTCTAACGTGCCGACCCTGTGATTAATCACCACATCGGCTACCGCGCTGACACCTTTATTTTTTAAGGCAAAAATCGCCTGCGTTAACGCCTGTTCACTGCCGTAATTCGAGTCGAGCACATTAAGCTGTCGCGGCAGGTAACCTTCATCCGAGGCCGCATCGGATACAGGGGGGAACCAGACATGGCTCACCCCCAAACCGGCAACACTGTCCGCCTGGTTTTTGATGGTGTCATACCAATTCGTTTTATGGGAATGCCAGTGAAAGCCCTGTAATAAAATTGCGCTGCTGGCCTTGTCCTGCTCGGTCGCCGCCTGCGTCACTGCACTGCTGGCGGCAATCCCTACCGCTATGGCTAAAATCATTTTTCTTATCATGTTTTATCGCCGTCCGTTGTCATTAAATGTAATTGATTTTTATATTGATTCTTTACCGCCAGAAAGCGGCTTAAATTAATATAGAGACAGGTTAAAAAGATGAACACAAGCTGCATACGTATTCAGTTAAATTGTTTATTCATTCACCACTGGTGGGTTGTCCAAATTTCTATTCAGACAAAAAAATCAGTAATAACGGGTTGTAGAGGTTAGAAAAAGCCGGTCACACCAGTATCAATCGGCCTGGCTGCCGTCGGGTAAGATAGCACCGGCAAGGGATTTTGCCTGTGACAATTGTTCGGCAGTTACCTTGGCAGCACGCAGATTGGCCTTACTTAAATCAGCCCCTTCAAGATTGGCTCCACGTAAATCGGCACTGGCCAGCTTGGCCCCTTTTAAACTGGCATTGCTAAGATCGGCATCACGCAAATCAGCGCCAACAAGATTGGTTTTATTCAGGAGTGAACCGTGCAGATCCGCAGCAATTAAGTGTACCCGGGTCAAATAACCGCCGGATAAAAAAACCCGGCTAAGCACAGCACCACTGAGATCCGCCCGGCTCAGCACAGTGTCATCAACCGAGGCTTCCCCGAGAATACCGCCCCCCAAAGTGATCACCGGATCCGCGGCAGAAATCAGCCCGGCCTCATACAAAAAACGCAGCAAATACCCCTTGCGCCTGCCGTCAAGCTGACTGAGTACGGTTAAGGTACGGGCGCGGGCAAGACTGCGTACTTCATCCCGCCGGGCAGATGTTTTTAAACCCTGCTCCAGCAACAGGTTCGACATTTTATCCAGGTACATTTGCAGGGCATTTTCCCGGGCCTGCTCCCTGGCGACATCAAGCTCAATTTCCGCCTGTTTCGCCGCCGCCTGGCGACTGCGCTCGCTTTCGGCTAAATCAAACCAGAGCAAACCAAAGGTAAGTACGCCAGGAATAATCAGCAGCTCCAGCCAGTCCCACAGGGTTTTATCCCTCAAACCGGCAGCAGAGGAGGTTTCTTTCACCCTTGTCATGACAAGTCTCTCCTTTATTGGTCGTTAACTTGCGGGTAAGTAACAGCCGCTAATGTTACTGTCACTTACCTGATGCCGACAGTTCAGACACTTACCTCTAAGGTTAGGATAAGTCTTTGTTCGCAGCTTCAAATAACTTCACCAGGTATTCATTGTCGCTTTGAGGCAATACCGCATACATTTGCTTGTTAAAGACTAAGCATAATCCATTGATATACATAAGCAGCAGATTCTTGCGAACATCTGTCATATCCTCCTGTGAACAGCAAGTACGTATTTCCTCAGACAGCTTGCGCGCCTGCTCTCCCGAACTCACCACCAGGGAATAGGCTTTACATAACAAAGAGCTGATGCCTAAGGTGGCGAAACCAATGGCTTTTTTAATGGCATCTTCTTCCACATGATGTTGCAGCTTGGCGGTATATTGCAGCATTTTACTTATCAGGGCATCTTCTCCGGTCAATTTCAATGAATTGAGCCAGTCCATCAGGTCGAGCAAGTTGATATTCTTACTGTTTAAACCGTCAAACACCTTTACCTGAGAAAAAGGCGTAATGTTGCTCGCCTTGATATGTCCGCCGCTCAGTGCTTTTAACGGCACGACTTTATCCACCACGGTATTGATTTTATCGACATGCTCTATCATATAACCGAAGATAGTGTCATCCAGGCCTTTGCTGGCCGAGCTGTCCCCTTTAAACATGATATAACTCCACACCGCCTGCATACTGGTGTTGTTTTGTGGCGGGCGAAGCGCCAATATTTTCGTGGCGTTTATCTGTTCAACCAGTTCGAGTTGACGCTGACATAATTCATCATTAAGGGAGTCGATAAGGGTATGGATTTCATCTAAGTCGGCGTTCATTTTAAGCCACGCATTAAAGAGAGCCTGGATCTCATCTGAACTCATTTCAACACTAAAAAGTGATGAAAAGCTCTTGGTAGGCTCCTTCACCAAAAACAAGCGTTCATAATTTCTTGAGTTTTGCCACTCTTCAACCTTTTCCTTCAACGCCAGATAGGTTTTATTGCTTTCCCCCAGCTCCTGCCATTTACTCAACTCCAAGTTATAGAGCTCTTTCAGCCTTACGGCAACGGCTATCTCCGCTCCCTTTATCACCAGATTGGCACTGCTGTCCAGATCAAGGGTCAACTTTCTGAAGGCTTCGGATTTAACCGTATCGGCATCATAACCCCCCGGGGTGGCAATCAGCACATTTTCGAGAAATGCTTCCAGGTCGCCGATATATTTATCCCGCATTTTGTTAAAGAAGTTTTTAAAGTCATCTTCATTTTGAATTTTAATATGAGACATGATTTTTCCTTTCGTCATGTTTAAGTTTCAGAGACAGTACCAACCAAAACTACGCTTGGGCGTTAACGCCCCTCACAGCACAAATGAAATGGATGGCATAACTTTTACCCGGCAAGATTACTGCGGGAGAGAAGGGAAAACTCAGGTCAAACTCGGATTTTTCCTGACAATCTGGCTTATAACACCAGACAGGAAAAACCGCGCCTGTAAACACATACGGTTAAGCATAAAACAGAAGATTACAGGCAGGCCTGAATGAACCAGGCAAGGGATTGATAAAACATCAGGATCTGGCGAAACCGACTTTTCTTCATAAATTGAGCTCTGCAGCCAGTTACCCGGCTTCGGGGAATGGGCTGTTTTTATGCGTGATCTGCCAGGCAGTTACGCATAAAAACAGTTTTGCTTGGATAGCGGTCAATAATCACCGAAAAAGTACGGCTTAACTTTTGAGGGGGCAACTGCTTAAACCGAAAATTTTATACAGCGGGCAAAAACCCACAACACCGGTAACCAGCGGGATCAAACCGACATAACCCCAAAGGGTCTGCGGCCCGATAAAAACCATCGCCAATAAAAGCAGTCCAAGAATGATGCGCAGTGTGCGGTCAATGAAACCTTCATTTTTATTCATAATACTTAACCTGTTGTTTTGTTTAACTTCAGAGTTATTGTAAAAGCCTGAAAAATGAAACTCAGTGACATCGTCACATTAACAACAAAAAAATGAATAATTATCGCTTTTTGCTAAGGCACTGCTCATGCCAATTCCCGGGCAGGACCCAAAGCCCCCTGTTGCAAGCGACAAGATTTTATCACCTAAGATTTAAAGACCATCACAAACAGCTAGCATGCGCCAATACCTGCGTAAGGTATTGGCGCTAAGGTGAACGGGCATAAAGCCAGCCTATTGCAAAACTTAACGTTCCTGCCCTTTGGGGTAACTAAAGGTCAAACCAGGTAATTTATCTACATATTTATCAATAAAGTTTTGCTTGTCTGCTTCAGTTAAGCTCTCATTATTGTTAATTAAGTCAATAACCTGCCCGGTAATATCAAGTGGTTCCACCGTATTGTCGATGCTTGCCTTCACTTTAGCCTGCAGTACCCCATTCACTGAGGTCACATCTAAGACATAATCTTGTGTTTCGCCAAACGGATAATAACCACATGCCTGAACATCATCGACAGTATCAACGGTGCCGGTATAATATAAAGCAGTGATCATACGCAAGCGGGTGGTGCCGATAGAGGCAAAGTCGGGCACAGGAATGGTTAAATCGTATAATTGATCGCTGGCAACACTTGGTGCGGCCAGAAAATATTCAGCAGGATCATCAAAATCGGTATCCTGGTTCCAGTCGGCATATACTTTAAACATTCTGGTGTAGGCTGTCGTACCGCATGTACCAAACTGTACCTGGATGGTATCAACATCGAGCCCGGGTGAAGTAGTCGTAAAGAAGCCGGTATTGTCGGTATAATTAGGACAGTTAGTCGTACCCACCTCGTTATACACACTGTTATTATCAAGCTTCACATAAGCAATTTTACCATAACCGTTATTGCTGGCGCCCGAGTCACAATATGCTGGCACCGGCGTCACCACAAACTGGCTGGGGGAACGTCCGGGATCGGTAGAACAAAGTTTATGATGGCCGGTGGCCTTTTTTACCTGGATATAACCGGTACTGGCCCCTGCCGGTACAAGTGCAATAATTTCCTCAGAGCTTAATATGCCCCGGGCTGCGGCAATACCGTCAATATAAACGGCAGTATTGTCATCAAATAAGCTGCCGTTGATATGCACAATAGAGCCGGAATGGCCGGAAGCAGGAGAAAAGCTGGTAATTTTCGGAGACGCCGCTATAACATCGTCAATATAACCATTAATATTAAAACCGATATCGTTAACGTCATCGCCAACTTTGGCCAAGATATAACCGCCGCTGTCAATAAAACAGTCCAGTCCCTGGCTGGTGGTCGGTAAAGTCAGTGTGGTTTGCACAACAGAAGAACAATATGAACCGGGCTGAAAAACCGTTGCGCTATTACCGCCTAAATATTGACTGCTTCCCGTGACTGAGGGAGTCAGGGAATAATAAAAGCTTATCGGTATGGTTGAGGTTGTGTTACGCAACGCCCCCACTGAAGCACTAACCAGAAAGGACTCCCCCGGAGCAAGACTTGTCCCCATGCCAAAAGAACAAACCCCCTCGTCCCAATAACTTGCCTGAGCAACAGCACTGCCGGCAGCCAGCACACCACTAAAGAGCATTTTAAACGCGAGCGAAAGTGTCGACTTTTTCATCGTTCATTTCCTTATGATAATTGTCAATATTTGACGGATTAATGATTACAACCTTGTATTCCCGGGTAATCATAAAACAAAACCACAAGAATTGTACATATTTTATACAACCCAATATTCATGAACGTCACCGCACTCCCCTCTTATGCATTGGCTTGTTATAAAAAACCTAAAGGCTCACAGCTAAGACCGTCGATAATAGCCCGCTTCAAAGCAGCCCTTTCAATAAAACTGTCACCGGCAAGCTTCCTCGCTACCAGCTGATGGCTTAATACCGTTACCAGGTCATCATCTACCGGGGCCAGCTTATCTCCATCGATGAGACACATCTGCACAGATACCAGCCGGGCGGTGTCTAAGTGCTTTGAATACAGATGCCAATACCGCACAGCCGCGCCACTGATCACTAAAATTACCGCCCACGTTTGCCAGCACTTCATTGCAGTTCAACCTTCATGGCCTTTAATACCTGCTGCTTCTCGTCATTCGGCAAGGTATCCAACAGCTCAAGCAGGCAATTCATGATCCTCAGCTCCTGCCTTTCATACTCAGCTTTTTTTGCCGGACACTTCACCTTGGTTAATTGCAATACCGCACTGTCATGGGCGCCGTTTAGTCCCATAATGGCGGTTACTGTTGGACTATACATCATGTATTTTTACTCTCAGGTTGATAATTCAAAAACTCAAAAAAAGCCGGATCGCCAACCCTGGTTCGCCTGGCTAATCGCTTTTTGACCGTTCTTTCCCATAACCAGCAGGAAGACCACACATATTCCCGCTCGCCGTCAACATCCAGCTCCCGGCAGCAGTATTTCAGCTCGTGCAATATACTTGCTATTTCCTGCTCGGGATCGCTAAAGCAATAACGTAACTCAGACCAGCGAAAGACCGGGTAATCGGCAATGAAGTAAATCAGGGCTTCTCTTAATTCAGTGTTATAGCGGTCTATGTGGAATTCATAAAGCACAAGCGCCCGGGCTTCAAGCATATGGTAAACGCTGATGCCGGATGCCCTGGATATGCCAAAGTTATTAAGCACCTTCTCGATAAAATGGGCTGACAGTTCATCAGCTTCGCTCAGGTTGTGCTTGACAATTCTGACCAGTGCACTGGTTAATTTCTTTTCAATAAAAGCACTCCCTTGCATTGCTTGCCTGCCGATGTTTCGGGTAGCGGTCCATCCACTAGCGCCGGTTATGAGATGGCGCCAGTCTAGGCAGGTAAGTTCATAATTTCTTTATCATTAACATTAATGATAAAGCAATTGTGAACTTGACTATTTAAGATAAATTCACCGTCAGATAACAGGGAAGGCAGAGATAATTGAATAGTGATTTAATCTTAAAAGTAGTCGGCATTGTTCGCCAGAAATTGAAAGAACAGCAGCTGCAACCTAAAGAAAGCCAGCTCACTATTGAGCAGATTTTAAACCAGGCAGGCATTAGCGGCCTTGGCCCTCAACCAATGGCCGAATTCAGGGCCGAGATTTACCACAGCTTAGGGTTAGGCTTGTGCCAGGACGGGGAGCTCAGACAAGCCCTGCAAATGTTCACCTTTGATTATGATGTGTTTCGTGTCAGCGAGCTCAGGTACTATTTTCCGGGTGATTTAGAGGCGGAAATATTCAGCAACCTGAGCGAACTCGGTTATGTACTTAAAACCCTGGTAGGTGAACAGGAACCGGTATGGCGTCCGAAATTTATGCAAAGACAAACGGTGCAGAAAAAGCTGGCCGGGCGCAAGCGCATCGGCAGCCCCGAATATATCGCTTATCTGTCTTATAAACCAACGCCCCCCGTAAATAAGACAGTTAAGCATTAACGGCGGCTGTCCACCGCCAACAGCAGGGAAGCATACAGGGTTTAGGGTTTTGCACCTCCTTTTACTTAAACCTTGTGGGGCCAGTCATCAGGGACGATGGCTGATGCTCTTTCTCCCCCCCATTCAGACATAAAAAGGTCAGCATTACACGTGAAATCAGCACCAAAGCCTTAAACACCAGCTTAGTGAATATGGCGAATTTTCCGCACGCAAAAAAGTGACAGCTTTACCAAATACGCACACATTAACTTGGTATCGCTTCTGTACCAAAATTAGGTATATATTGGTATAAATGAGGTGAAATATGGCCAAAAACACTAGCATCACCCTTGGAGATCATTTTGACAGCTTTATCGCCAGCCAAATAGGTAGCGGGCGTTATGGCTCTGCCAGCGAGGTTATTCGCGCAGGATTGAGATTACTTGAAAACACCGAGACAAAAACAGAGACTTTACGCCGTATGCTTGTAGAGGGTGAGAAAAGCGGCACTGCAGATTACACCTTTGATACATTTATCAATGAACTTGATGGTGAAATTGAGAAATGACCCCCTTCGTTTTAACCAACGCTGCGAACTCTGATTTGAAAAAAATCGCCAGGTCTACCCAAGGGAAATGGGGAAATGAGCAAAGAAACTTTTACATTAAACAATTTGACGATGCATCCCATATGCTTGCCAAGACCCCTCTCGCCGGTAAATCTTGTGACGAAACTCGAGCTGGCTACAAAAAGTTTCCTGTTGGTAGCCACTTAATTTTTTATATAAAAGGCGAAAATTCAAGAATAAAAATTGTTCGCATCCTGCATAAAAGAACGGACGTCGAACTAAACCTTCAGGCGCCATAACCTGTAATACGCTGCTCTGATTAAACGATTAAACCAGCGGCCGAAACCCGCCATACACCATACGTTCAGCATCAAAGATTGGCCTTGATGTATTCATTAACGGACTGATCAAATCCGTCATCCTGGGGTCGGCTGCGACTCTTTTATTTACAAGATCACGCGCCTCGCGAGATTCGAATGCCACCCAGCCAAAGATGACCACTTCATCCTCTTTTGCGTCGGCAGCCTCAGAGAAAGATCGGGTGCCCTCCAAATTTGCATCGTCACCGACATATTCTGAGTAATCAAGTGCGCCATGTTCCTTCCAAATCTTTGCAACCTTTTCAGCAACTTCTCTATACGTCTGTAGCTGGTCGCGTGGCACCGGAAGAACGAAGCCGTCGATATAATGTGTCACGTTATCCTCCAATCTTGTTAGTGAATTTTATGTTCAACTCTATGGTATAACGCCGCTAACAGGCCCGGACATCCAGGTTGAACCGAGCCCAATGTTGAGCTACTGCCCGTTAATGGCTGTCCGGCACAGCCAGTACTGGCTCGTTAAGCCATTAGTTAAGCAGGAAAATGCTTTATCCAGTGCTTGGCAATATCTTCCCTGGTTGTCAGCCAAACCTTTTCATGGCTCAACACGTATTCCATAAACCGCTGCAGTGCCGCCATACGGGCGGGCCGGCCAATGAGACGACAGTGTAACCCTATTGATAACATTTTAGGCGCCACCTCGCCCTCGCCGTACAATACATCGAAAGCATCTTTGAGATACTGGTAAAATTGCTCACCGCTATTGAAGCCTTGAGGGGTAGCAAAACGCATGTCGTTGGTGTCTAACGTATAGGGCACCATTAAAAGAGGTTTGGAATAGAACCTGTCCCAATAAGGTAAATCATCGGCGTAAGAGTCTGCACAATAGAGAATATCATCCCGCTCTGCAATCAGCTTTAAGGTATTGGGGCTTGTTCTGCCCGTGTACCAACCTGCCGGCTTGGCCCCCGTTAACTCTTGATGCAGGTTAATAGAGGTATTTATCAGTTCGCGCTCCTGGTCTTCACTCATGTCTTGAAAGTGAATCCAACGATGCGCATGACTGGCGATTTCCCAGTTTGACTCCAGCATGGCAGCCACAGCATCGGGGTTGCGCTGCATTGCCATGGTGACGCCAAAAACCGTCACCGGAATTTGGTAACGCTCAAACAGTCGATGTAAGCGCCAGAATCCTGCTCGACTGCCATATTCATACATAGACTCCATCGACATATGACGATCATTATAAGGCTGAGCGCCAATAATTTCGGAAAGAAAAATCTCAGAATGATCATCACCATGAAGTACGCAATTTTCCCCTCCTTCTTCGTAATTTAAAACAAACTGAACGGCAACTTTGGCGCCTTCAGGCCATTGTGGGTTTGGAGGCGTTGCGCCATATCCAATAAGATCTCTGGGGTAATTGTGTTGCATCTATATGAGCCTTGTATATTTAAATGAGGTTAAGTCTGAATAGAAATTCAAACGTCCAGCTGATGCCGCGCGTGAAGCACGCCTTGGACATCCAAAACTTATCATTAAGCCATGAAAATAGTCTAGTTTTTTGATATCGCCAGTTGGTGGCGTGTCCTACTCTGCACATTCAATCCGATAATATTAACTTAGGTATATTACCTACCAAATAGAGGGGGAAACACCTGCCCCACATGTTTTACAGGCAAAAGAGACTCTGTAAAAAGATAATGGATTGATATACAAAGAAGCCTTGCCACACTTAATGCATTTGGCAGGAACAATTTTGTCAAATAACCACAGTGGAGAAAACCCCAGAGGCAAAAAGAAAATGAAAGCTTTCCAGCCTGTAACTTTAAGACCATAGTTTACCGCTACCGGATGAAGCAGATGAAATACCAATAAAACTGAACCTAAAAATACAAAAACTCGAAATATTTCGAACAATATTAGATTCATATACTCCTACCTCTCCGTACTCCTAAAATCAGACTTAATAGCGAGCTTTTCTTATATTTTTTGCTCATTTACAAAACCTCTTAATTAAATGCACGTAAGCATTCAATTGATTAAAACAAAAATAAAATTTGATGACGGCTATCATGCAAGGCGAATGTGCAATAAATGAGGATAAGAGAAAATGAGTGGCAGATTAATCACTCATCAGACCTATCTGATAAGGGTTCTGCTACATAAGAATGACCGGCACTTTTCTTTTCAGGAGAGACTCAATCAGGCTGGGCATCCAAAAATTAATTGATAGTGACGATAGTTATTGGCTAAATCAAACTTTTAAGAGTTCAGGTTTGTGAATTCTGTGGAAGCCAATCCAAACGTAAGATTTTTCATCAAGTTAATATCAAGCTATATTATACCCACTTGAATTTTAAATAATTATCAAAAGAAATAAAGGGAATTGAACATGATTTTCAAACGAGGTTATTTAGCGGTTTTACTTAGCCTACTTACTATTACAGGATGTGGTGGTGGCAGTGGCAGCGAAAGTGACGATACTACGCAAGATCCACAAGCTGCGGTAATAAATGCCATTGATGTTACTGGAGCATGGGCCGAAGGAGAAACATTAACAGCCAGCGTAAACTGTACTGAATGTCTACCTTCGATGAATAAATATAACTGGTCAATCAACGGTAACAACATATCTGATACCGACAGTTACCTTTTAACTTCCACTGATTTAGATAAAAAAATACGCATTGATGCCTCTGCCAATAATAATGCCAATTTAATTGATAATGCCTATCAAACAATAGAGGCCGCATATAAAAGCCATGTCACCCACATTTACGCTAACGCCAGAGCTTTTGCTGCGCTTAAGAGCGATGGTTCCGTTGTTGCCTGGGGCGAAAGTTCTACAGGCGGTGATAGCGCGAATGTAGCACTTACAGATATCAGTAAAATTTTTTCTAATGATAGCGGATTCGCTGCATTGAAAAATGACGGCTCAGTAACTAGCTGGGGGCTACTGCCAGCATCTGATAGCGTTAATCTCTTACTTACCGATGTTAAAGAAATTTATGCTACCGATTATGCTTTCGCAGCGCTTAAAGAGGATGGAACGGTAATAACCTTGGGCAGCTCTGACTACGGCGGTGACAGCAGTTCAGTGACTTTGGATGATATAACGCGTATTTATGCTACTACTTCAGCTTTTGCGGCCTTAAAAGACGATGGTTCAGTTGTTACTTGGGGAGAAGATAACCGGGGAGGAAATAGCAGCGGAGTAAACCTGGAAAATGTTGAAGAAATTTACGCTACAAGTACCGCCTTTGCGACACATAAAGCCAATGGTTCGGCCATCACATGGGGGGGAGATAATTTCTCTAATAGTGAGTCTGTAATTGTAGAAAATGTTAATGAAGTTTTCGCTAACTCATCTGCTTTTGCTTTCCTAAAAACCGATAACTCAGTAGAGACTTGGGGACATATTGACTATGGCGGTGTCAGTGACGATATTCCTTTAAATAATACCGCCAAAGTTTTTTCTACCAACGCTGCATTCGCGGCGCTAAAAACAGATGGCTCGGTAGTAACATGGGGGAACAATAATAGCGGCGGTGACAGTAGTAATGTAAGCCTAAATGATGTCACTACCACCTAACTTACCCTAGAGCTTTAGACATGCATATATTTAGATATATGCATGTCTCCCCTTACGTTAGTTTACTTATCTTTATGTAAATTAATATTAATGGGCTGCTGATCTTTCTTAGTCATAGTGTATCTCAATGCCAGATAGAATCTAACTATAGAAGGTGTCCACTAATTGTGGGTAACTCTGCTGGTTAACGCCGCGTTCACCGGCTTGTCCAGTACAACGCATTGTTAGGCTATTTACCCGCTAGTTTTCTTGATATTACTTGCTCACAGGTACTCAGAAAAATGGTTTGCGCTTGTAGCTTATTACTACCTTCTAAGGTTGCGGATAACGATTTATTTCTTTCGATTTCATCTGCCCCTGTTAAAGCAAGGCTAGCCATACCTTCCACGCATGTACTTATTAAGTCGTCTAAAAAAACCTCTGTTACTAGTCCCTTAACAGTGCCTGATAGTGCAACTATAGTATCTTTATCAATTTGCCCAGATGATGATTCTATTGCTTTTGACACGGCTTGAGTTGAAAGCGATGTAGCCTTATTAGCACTATCGAAAACGCTCGACCATTCAGCCACATCTTTTTCTAGTCTAGCTAGTTCAGCTTCGCTATCTTTTTTATTTTGAAGTAGTTCTTTATGAGCATCGCAATCCGCTTGTTCAACTCCATCTATAGCTTTTTCGTTTGGGCATTTTTCAGAGTAATTACCCAAGTCATTTTTTGACTGCTGGACGGACTCAGCTAACTTTGTATCTTTGCCTTGTTGTTTTGATAATTCACTTCTAGTCTTATCCAGTTGCTCCTTCGCCTCAAAAGTTTTGTTGCTAAGTTCTATAGATGAGTTATTACTCAAAACCAATTGTGCAGGAACTGACGCTCCGGTTAACTGGGATATTGCTATTAAAGTAACCATTGATTTCTGGTATTTACCTACCATCTTTGAGTATTCAACCGAGGTCAAACCACCAGATGCATAAGCTTCACATAAACGAAACATAGCATCTCGTAGCAGCTGAATAGCCTCGCTTCTAATGCCTATCGTTGCCCCCGATTCACTGGTGGCAGCTTTTAGCGCTGCAGTAAGCTGATCTGCTTTTGAAGCATCTGCTTCAATTGCTGCAGAATAAACTGAAAATGCATCAGGACTAGGTTCGGCGCACACTACAGGGTACAATTTTTCCTTGGTAACCCCTGATAAATCTGTCGTAGATTCAACTACAGTGGAAGAAATTAGGAAGCGTTGTTTAGCGTCTACAGAGACTGCACTAGACGTCTCATTAATCTCTGTTTTTCGGTGGATAGAGTTAAAGTTCGCACAGGATGTAACAAATACTAAAGACAATATGATCAATATTTTCGTTAATCTCACAATAAATCTCCTTTTTCATATGCTTGAAAACCTAACACCATTCGCAGAAGCCGGCCGCTGGGAGGACTTTCTGCCGAATTCTGTTAACACCATCACTGCTCATTTTCTTTATCTAAATTCATAACACCAGGAGCATTCTGAATTAGTTTACCGGCCAGATCGCTAGGCAATTCTATTATAGTGTAGCGCTACTATCCCAACACACTATCTCGAAAAGAGACTCCTTAATTTTTTTCTAGAACTCCTTCCCAAAAGCTAAGGTTACCATCAACCTAAGGCTTATCAGTTAATCTAGGCTCATATCCTTTAGGAAAAATCGAACATACAGCCCATGTAAACTGATAATCAAATTCGTCAAGTTTCCTCTATAATTCAACCCCAGCCACCCATGAAGGAGCATTCAAATCATCCCAACCGCTCTTGATATCAGAAAAATGCCAATCGTAATCGCTAAGAGAAAAAGCCAGACAGGATCAAGTCTTATTTCTTGCATAATAAAATTACTTGTGAAAATTCAAAACCTGATCCAATAAGCTGGTATAGTTGATTGATTTCTTTATGTCTTTAAGATGCCTTTATATTTGTAAATAGATAATAGAAAATATACCCAACGAAAAAACTTGCAGCAATATAATGTGTGTAGCCAAGCCATTGAAAGAAATGTGCTCGAAGCCACAGCCATAAATACTCTGGCCACTGACTCCATTCCAAAGGTTTGTCATGCAGCCTAGTGAATAGATAATCTACGGGCTTATGATTTTCGTACTTTTCTAAGATACCGTAATATTCCTCTACTAGATTATCGTAATCTTCATAGTCGTCTGGCAAACCTCTGAGCTTTCTTGCAAAACGACCTAACTCTACTCCGTTTCTATGCATTGCCTCTGATCGTGAAACAAAATTTTCTTGCCCCAAGAGAAGTGAGTAAACAAGAACCATTACAGCAAGAATTGACTGAAAACTATTTAGCAATTGGTCAGGAATAGCAAGCTCAACACCGTATGCTTGGAAGAGCGGAATAAATATTAAAGCGGCAGAGATAAACGCTACAGTCCATTGGGAAACCTTTTGATGTGTGGAAAACCGTTCACTTGCACGGTATCTAGACTTTGTAGTTAACTTTGTTCTTCGAAGTAACTCTTTAATCTTACTATCTTCTAATTCGGCCAATTTCTACTACTCCATGTAAAAGTTATACCAACGCCTTAAGAAGAGGCTGTAGGTTAGACAGCCCCGCTTGCTTAACTTGTTAGCTGCTGGATTACGCACAGTCTAAGCCCTCAGGGTCTATACGCTCAACCCGTCCGAAACCTTTTGTTTTTTTGAAAGACATATTGTGCTTAAAGTTAACCATTGAATCTGATGGGTCTATTGCATCTAAGTTAAGGCTTTCAATTGTTCTACGTGAGACAGCAACCGACAGAATAGGGGCTTTTTCTAGGTGGCCAGTTTCAGAATTAAGTAATTCGTCCACAGCAGTTACTAAAACCAGGTCATCAGGAATGCTCGAAAATAGCTCATTACCTACACGTAATATACAGCTACAGACATAATCCTGATATATCTCGTTAAATTTCCCTTTAGGCATATTTTTAATAGACAACTTACCGCTCTTTAGTAAGCTTTTCGATTTGCTTGGTACTATTTCGGTGCCATGAACATTTATTGTTGCCTCCAAAATACCGTTATCGTAGACAGATATTGATAGGCTTGAACCGAGGTTGGAGATTTCTGAAAAAGGCTGAAGATTCTCAATTGCTTCTATTTTTGCTTCTGCTTTACCATCTAAGAGAGCATTAGCTATTTCTACGCTTTCTTTCCATTCTTCTGTCTCTTTTTCCCAGCGAGAAATTATAGATTTGTAATGAACTTCATCGGCTTCAATAGCCTCAGCTACTTTTTTTGATAATAATTCCCCTTTCTTTTCATCTCTGTTAAAGAGACGGTCTATAAACCCAGGTTTATAACTATTTAATATTAGTTGTGCTTCCACTTCATTATCATTGGTCTTTTTAGGTTCTTCAGGTTGTTTAGATAATGCAATTTGATTCCAATCTACGGGCGGGCTACATTCCTTATGAGTCGATTGAATGACCTCAATATGGTTTTCATAGACATCAACTTCGAATGCTGCCTGTTCTAACTCCTGCATTTTTTCATATTGCTTTTGCTGTCGTTCTAGCTCCCTTTGTCTCCTTTTCGCATCTCGTTCAGCGGCACGAACCGCCGCACCAATAGAACGAACTGTTCCTTTCCATCCCATCTTCGATATCCTTCTTATTATTTGCACTAACGCCCTATTAATGGGCAAAATTTAATTGGCTATAGTGTGAAGCAGAGCGAAACCAGGCAACTGAATTTTGTCCGCTATTAAACAGTTTGTTATATCGCTTTATTCAATTGGATAATTGCCAGCTTAAAGTTTTGAGCTTCTTGCTCTAGCTTTTGTTGAAATTGAACAAAGGGCAGAAGATACTTCTCACCATTTGTAGCTCCTCGCATATAGTCTTTTTTATGCGAGAACATGATATCGTTAACTTCCTGCCTACATTCAAGTAATTGAGTAAAATTCTCCTGAATCTCGGGAAAATGCAGATCTACTAACATTTGAAGTTTTTTAAAATCGACAGCGTTATTTTTACCATCTTCAATTGCTACTGTTAAAGCTTCATCATAACTAATCTTTCCTTGCATAACAGATGTATATGGCAAGTAATAACTTGCTAAAGAGGTAACCCAACCTTCTGCTAACAAATACAACTCTTCAAGCTTTTCAATTCTGATTTTTTGAGCATTTAGGTTTTTCTCATGATCCAACTGCTCCTTAAGGCGTTTATTATTTCCACGATTTGTTAGATAAACGCCTAAGAAAGTTAACGTAGCAGTAAGTAATGCAGCAATAATTGCAGCAATAGCTGTGGCTGGTACTCCTGATGATGCTTCAGTCAAATTGACACTCCTTTGTGATTGGTATAACGCCATTTTTAGCGGTAAGTAATAGCTTGCTAAAACATGAAACGAAGTGGAATCGAGCAAGCTGTTACAAATCCGACTTTAAAACCTTGTTATATTTTTTACCAAAGAAATTCAAAATCTCTTCTTATTTCCGTACATAAACCGTCTAAACCAGGGTAAATTGTATGATGAGATATTCCTAGTTTTCGTAATTGCGTACGAATTATTGGTTTAGATTCGTGTGGGATAATAAAGCTATCTAGGGACTCAAAACCATGCTTATACATTTCAATATTTTTGATATCATGAAACTTTTCCATATTTTCAGGTAACGGAAATATAGTAAAACAGCCTTCTTGTGCAATGACACGATGATTCGTGTGGTCAGGAAAATAAACAGCCAAACGCTTTTCATCATCTATCTTATTAAAGAATTCGGTAATTCGGCTCCACCAGTTACTATAATGAACTTTTAAAAATACACCATCCTCATTAAGTCCAATGTCTTCTACAGCAAAGAAAAGAGCCTTTAAAGGGTTAGTAGTAAAATCAAGCAGTCTTGTTGGTAACCCATGATGTTGAGCTAAAATCAACCATTCAAAATGATTACCAGGTAGGTTTTCTGAGTTGAGATAAGGAATAGCGCGCTTTTGAAAAGCATGAATCATGTCCTCTTCTATGAACTTCCAAGAAAAACGTTCAAACTTGGCTGTTGGAATATTTTCAAACCTACCTAAAGAAGGAATCATCATCCAATTTTTATTAGATTGACCTCTATAGATGATTTCATCATCTTCTATTGAGATATATTTAATTAAATCTTCTATCGAGTTAATTTGATTAGTCATACCAACGCCTCAATCAGCCGACTCTTCCGCGGTCGGCTGCATTGAACTGTTAGGGTCAGAAATTTCGTCCGAATTCTCGACTACTGAGTCGCCAAATTCTTTAGGGAACCATGTCTTCAGCTTATAGCGAAGGAAAAATAGGATAAACATACTCACAACTAGAAGGAATGTAACCACAGCATCTGTCAGAAACGAGTTATTTACAGAAGCATTGTTTTCATCAGATAACACGAGCAAGGCTGTCCCGGCTATTCCCAAAATCAATGGTTCAACTGCTTCGTCTGGGCCTGGAGTAAATAACATGTAACCAAGCTCAATGGCTGCAGAAACCATCATTGATTGACTTATAAGATAGAGAATATCTTTAGATAATACATAACTTATAGGTTTCAAATCGAAATCTGGAATATCAAGGAGGGGGATTCCAAGGAATACGTACACCTTAATAAAAATAAAGAAGAATATATATCCACCGACTCCATATTGAAGCTTTGTTTTAAACCACTCCATAAACCCCTTCCCTCTTGCTACTCTTAATTCTTACTCTATGACTGATGATGCCGAAACGACTAACAGCTTTTTACGTAGACGCCTCAGCAATCCTCATCTACTATTTACGTTACAACCTACCGTCAAACTTTTTATTTCAAGCCCTTATTTCACATGTTTTAAAGTATCCATAAATAGAAATGGATATTATTGAACGTTCTCTTTAAGATAAAACCTTAGAAAATACATGACTAATTTTTATATTCCAACGTCAGCTGTCCCCACTATCCGGGAGATACAACTATATCTAGACTCAGTGATAAAATTTGAGGCAAAGCATATTAACTTATTATCATTTCTTTCTTCTTATATTCTTTCTGGCCTTCCCCAATAGTGATAGTCCAGAGGAAAAAGAAAGTCAGGCCCATCAATATACCTTTGACGACTTCATAATGATAATACAGCCAATTCCAGCCACTAAACATCTTGGCCGTTTCTGCACTTACCCCAAATTCATCAAGATGTCTGATAAAATTCTCAAGTAATGCCATAAGGTCAACCGTCATAAACACCACGAACACGCTGATTAAGGCAAACTCAGCGCTGTATGTAAATATATGCTCGGTTGGTTCGCCCTTAGCTTTTAGCCTGTCCCGGGTAAAATGCACCCTATTTGAAACCAATATGTACATAGCCACATCCATGACAAAGTGCGCCCCAAATATAATGGCATTCACAGCCATGCTGCTCAAAACCTCACTCCGGGTCACTATGAAAAATTCAAAAAGGACTATCTCTACCAGCGTGACTGCCAACATCATGCCACACAGATCCCGGATATTGATATCATCCCTATGTTGGTATGCTATTAACAACAAAGAGCCAGTAACCAGCAGCTGCATATAAAAGGCTTCTGAGGCACCAACAAGACAAGCACCTAAGATTATTAAGACTATTTTAGCCATAAAACATAAATCCTTTACTTGGCATGGAGTTGGCTAAGGCAGTTGTTTATCATCTTCTCTAAAAAAATTGATGGTGCTAGCTAATTGAACATCTGCCGCTGGCTCTGCAAATTTTGATATCTTTGGATCATCTCCTTTATGTATACCAGATCCGCCGGTAACTTTTTTAAGGTCGGAAGTATTTAATATCCTGGCTGCTGGCTTAACTCTCATGTCTATACTACTTCCACCTGTAACTTGTTTTAAACCTTTAGCTGCTAGTTTCTGGCTCATGCCCTGGTTCCCCGTTAAGATGATTCTTCCTTGCTGATGCTCTAAGCTGATTAGGTTGCTTATCATCGACAAGCATTTTATACCTGTCGAATTCTTTTTTGAGTTCATCAAAGCGGCTAAATATAGGTGAGAGATTGATCTGGCAATAAGCTTGCAAGGCATAAGACTGGTTCATCCTTGGCTCACTTTTGCCCTTTTCCCAGCTCTCATAAGTAACCCGGCTAACACCGGCAACTTTGGCCATTTGTTCTGTGGTGCGGTTGGCGGAAAGCCTCATGCGCTTGAGGTCGGCCCCCGTGATTGGTCTAAACATAAAATATCCCTACTTATTCTTTTTATGTCCGTATCTATTCAGATGCGATAGGTAACCCGTACAGGGTTATGCAGAAGGGGATGGTATAAGAAATGTGGATTTCAAGCAACATTTCATGATGAAATAATATGCTGTCAGAGCCGTTAAAAATAGTTGAGCCAGTATCGAAGGAGAAAACAGCTTCCAGATTAATTCTCAGAGAACCGCACCACCTATTTTAGTGGGCTTTAAACGCAACGATTTCACCATATTTAGATATGAGTGGCAAAACCCATAACGCCCTCGCCCACTTTTAAAAAATCTTAAGTTTGTAACTTGGTTAATCGATATCTGGAGCGTCATCTGATACAGATAACATTCTAATCGGCCCCTCAGTATTTTCGCCTAATTGTGAAGCTAACGATTCAATTGTCTCTATCGCCTCTTGACGGCTCATATAAACCATGTGACGCCCCTCACTTAATTTTTCCACTTCCGACATTTTTATGCTTCCTTTGTTAATAAATGTGGTCGCATTATGCTACCTGCCTTAATCAACATTGTCAGGTAAAAAATTCAGAGGCTGTTCACTCTCCACTACGTATTAAAGAGGCTTGAAAAACACATCAACCATTTTGTATTTCTTATTGCCATTTTGTTGATCTGATGTAGCCCATGACCAATATGGCAGCCAGTTACCAGACGAATCATGCCTATTATTTACTTTCGGTGTCACAGCAAGTGTGCTTATTTCAAATTCCTCTAGCGATAACATTTCTTCTACTGTTGATATACCATCAGCATTTAAATCTAACCATAGGGAAAGAGAAGACCAAACATTATCTGCACTGGTAATAAATCCATCATTATTGCCACCAAGTTCTTCTAAATCAAACTGACCAAGTGCTTCATAGCCATTAGCAGCTTTAACTCCGCTATTTAGTAGTGTGCTCCCACTACCAAATAATTCACTACCGTTATCTACTACCCCGTTGCCGTTAGCATCCCAAACAAGGAATGCATCATTTTCATTTGCTTTAACCCATTGCATTAATTTAGGTTGACCGTTGTTTAATAAATCAAAGTTTACACCTACGCCAGCGTCCCCAAAGTGAATGCCGTCTTGTCCTAAATCAATCACTATGGGGCAAGTACATTCAGACTCTGTTCCATCCGGGCCATCTTCACAGTCTTCTTCATCTTCATCAGGTAAATTTGGCTCACTCCTCAGGACAACTTCTCCCTGATTCTTTGCATAGGTTATTTGAGTACTGGTAGCCGGAATGAAATTACCCGCAGCATTGTAATATTTAGTCCCATTGCCATTAATCCCTATTATGTGAAGAACATCGGCTGTGTCCCATTGCAGTTTTACTTTATTTACTTCGACCCTTTGAGTGTAATCCCAGCCAGTAATGGTATTATCGTCACCTAGAGGATGAGGTAAATCACCTGCATAAAAAACATAATATTTTGCATTGGCAATAAATGAAAAGGTAAGAATAATTGATATACAGATACATTTGAGCAATTTCATAACAGTTCCTTTGAGTTATTTTATTAGTGAAATTACAGCTAATCCCCTGCTAGAGGGGGAATTTATACAGTGTTCTGTTTTTCCTTATTTTTTTAATAATTTCGTTGCTAAGTGTATTTGCCTCATTTAACTCTTCACTTGATAAATTTCCTTCCAGGGCTAAACGAGTCTTTTCAATTTCAATGTAGAGTTCATTATTTTCTGTAAATTCCAATAAAGCCAGATTAAGTGACAGGGCCTTTATTGGGTTTTTAGCAACTTTATTTCCGTATTGATAGTTATTGGCTAAATTCATCATGGCATGAAGACTCCCGGCGTAAGCTGCACTCTCTAAAAATCTATTTGATTCAGTCATATAAGCTTCAATTAATTCGCTTTGTTTGGAGGCTGGTAGTTCAGAAAGTTTTTCATCAAGCAGCTCCGGCGGTGTCAGCATTGAAAATAAAACTTGTGCCGGTGGGTAATTCTCATTTGCCATATTTCTTACAATTTCAAAATATGTATTTCTAATTTTTCTTGAAACGCCAAAACAAAAGTGGAACTGTTGAACATGTTCAGGTAACTCTTCTCTTAAATCATTATTAGTGGTTAAATTGTTCTCAATTTCTGCAAACTCCTCTTTGAATTGAGATTCATTATCTTTCGTGTAAAAACAATTACTTAAATTTACCGCGAGAACATAGCCAGCCTCATAATCACCTGACTTATATTTATTATTCAAATCATCCAAATGATCCAACAAAGAACCGTGTAGCGTTGTTGAAGGTGTGTGCTTTTCTATCAAGAAAGGTGCTTTGGTATCTTCTGTTATTGCCCTATCAGGCGATATATTTCCTTTGTCATTTTTAAAATGAATAATCTCTAAGTTATCGGTGTCATTCTTATGGTTAGAAGGAACAATATTTTCAGTATTCACATTAAAATCAAATAGCTCCCCCACAAACACAAATGTTAAAAACACCATAAAAATCACAAAAATAGACCCATACAATTTTATTTTTTTGTACTTTTTTTGGGGAGGAGCCATATTTGTTTCCTGTAAATATTGTGGTAATTCAATTTTAAGGGCAAATCTTAAAGCTGCAAAGATAAAGGATACGAAACCCAAGTAGCTGAAGGGTAATCTACGGTACTATTTAGGCCTACCCCAACTCTAATTGCACACTGATTAGTGAAGTTTTTTCCCATTTGTTGTACAAGGATTATCTTCATTGGTATTAGTTGGATGAGATTCCCATAGTTTATCAAAACTGAACATAGCATATCCTCCATAATTTCTGCATTTATTGGCTAACTATAGGATATATTGACTAATTATGGCTAGTAGCAAGTTTTGGATGTCCAGCTTTGTTCGCCAACTTGAGCATTTTGGTCTGATAGCCATTACGTACCTCTTCAAGTTCCCGCTGACTTTTCAACACAACCTTTATTAAAGTTTGTTAAACGATCATCTAATGCACCGGCACCAACCAAGCCACCAGATGGCGAATAAAGCAGTTGATCTTGAATCACTGTTACCATGGAAAGTCAAAATTAGCTAGGTGGTGTTCGGCGGACGTATACTTATCTTTATGTGTCAGACTAGATAATTGAATTTTTTGCCACGTTACACAGCTAAGAAAATAGATAAAATAATCATTGTAAATGGCATAAAAGAGTAATTTATAAAACTAACAACTCCTGACTTGCTTTGCGTCAGAACTTTTATTACCAATACTCCAGTAATAACATTAGCTCCTAAGGAGGATATTAAAATGTAGAGCATTGATTCACCAATTATACCTGTTAACAAGGCTGAAATCATTGCAATGGCAACGCTAGACATGCTTATCACTATTGCGGTATTGTCGCCATAGGACAAGCATAAAGATGATTTACCAGTCGATGAATCGGATAATTTATCAGTTATATCAAGTAAAATTTCTCTACCAAAAATGAAAAAGAAGACAGATATCATTGCCCCTATTAATTCAATAGGAATATGACCAGTTCCAGATTCCACACCAAGGAGCATAATAAGAACACATAAAACTGCTACTAGTATATTAGAGGCAATACCATATTGATTGTTAATAAATGAATACGCTACAAGTAGTATTGTGATTAATAAAGTTAACTCTTGCGCTTCAGAAGGTAATTGATAAGTGGTAAACATAAAAAAGCCGAGCAGGCATGAAGCCAAAATCAAAGCATTTCGGGGACTAACCTTTTTTAAAGGGATTGCTTTATCATATCGCCCAACTAAATCTTTCTCCCTATCTATATAATCATTAATGACAAAACCAAATGATGTTACTAAGAAAGCAGTTATAAACAAGATAATAAATATTCTCAATAAAAATTCATTAGTTGAGTTTACATATGATGCACATGAAATTAAGGCTGCAAATGAGGATGTGCGAAGTCTTAGTAATGATAATAGGGCTGTCATGACTTTACTAAATATATGGACAATGGAGCAATGAACCAAAAAAGAATTGAACCTACATATAAGGCTTTCATATAATTTGATATTTGGGATTTCTTACCTTCAAGGTTACTATTACTGAGCGTCATTTGACCTGCCACACCACTCTCGTTTTCAAGAGCAATTGCTCTTTTGACCAAAATGCTAAAATGCTTGACAGATCTAGACTCAATAAAATAAGCACTAGTAGCCACTAACATTCCAAATAATGATATTAATGTAAGGAAGATAATTAGGCCTATGCTAATTTCATGATTAATACTTAAAATAGTAGTTAATCCTACAATTAATATTCCGCTCATTGTTGTAGCGTATTGATAAGTTCTAGATCTAATGTCGTTCAGGTGTCTTAAGTTCACCCCTATTTCTGTATATTCAGTTTTGTAAAATTCACTATTCGTATTGTTAATTTCCAAAGTAGTATTCCATTTTACATATAATAGAATTGTATTTGAGGGGGAGATTACCTGATTAAGGCAACGTCACTTGAATGTAAGAAACAACTATAACCCCATATAAAAACAAATACTTAATTCCTAAAGCGCTAATCTCAAGCCGTTAAATATACAATGTTTTTTTATTTTTTGTAAGTCCTCAAGTTATTGCTATTGGCTATTGGCTATTGGCTATTGGCTTTGGCTTTGGCTTTGGCTTTGGCTTTGCGGCAGCACTAAATTAAGGGGATGCAAGCATCTTTATCTTATAAGTTCTTTTGAAAGGACTTTATTTTGCGAAATATTCACGGTATGTTAAATAAGTGTAAAATAGCAAAGGAATGTGATGGAAAATCAAGAAACGCCGTGGTGGGTATTACCGAGCCTGATAGTGGCTATTTTAGGTTTTCTTTGGACTGTTATTAATGGGCTTGCTCAAAAACTTGAAGATGAAAATACTAGAAAGAGCATTGTAAATGCTATAACAAAGAAAAGCTGGGTTTTTCTTTATCATTCTTGGATAGCCAGTGTACTGAAACGACTGGAGCTATTTTTTGGACCTGCTCTTTCATTGAGTGCATTTAATCGTTGTTTATCAATAGCCTATATTTACCCTTTATTCGCCTTTTTATTGTCTTGGTTACTTGGAGGCAATGGAAAAATTGCAAGTTTTGTTTTTTTACCTGAAATAAATCAGCCACTTTACCGCTTCTTTTTATTAGTATGGCTCATTCTTGGTTTTGGTTTATTTTTTTATTTGCTTAGATATTTTGAAACCGTTGCCGTTAAGTTGGTGAATGTCTGTCGTATACCTGAACGTTTCTTATCTTCGGTAGTTACATTTGTTATTCTTGGTACTTTCACCTTTAATGTCATTTTCGCTTTTGTTTTTGCTGTAACTGTCACTGGGTTAGGGGCTGGTGATTTATCTAACGCATTCTTTGATATTACGACTACCATTTTATCTGATGATTTTACTAGTGTTTTCGCTGTCGTTTTAGCTTTCTTTTTTATTTTATCTGGTGCTTTCGCTTTTGCTGTCGCTGGTGTTGGCGCTTTAGCTTTAGCTGTTGGTTTCATTTTTGCTATTGTTCTTGGTGGAGTTTTCGCTACTGCTTTTGGCCATACTAATCTTAATGTTAATACTGTATTCATGCTGTTGTTTATAAGTTTGTTACCGCTGATTAATGCCCTGATAGATTATATTTCATGGTTTTGGAGCCGTTATTTTCTTAAAAAAGCTAGTGCCCCTGATGCGGGGTATGGCTTTATTATTCATATATTGGTCGATTTAATTATCGCTTGTTTGCTTTTGGTGATTTTGTGTTTATTACTGCCGTTAACCATTGAAGTTTTTTATGTGGTAAATACATCACTACCAGAGCTAAATTGGCGAGAGGTGGCGCGGGATGCGGTTAATGAACCTAGAGGCCAAGGGTTATTTATTACTCTGATGGTGGTTACTACCTTAATCCCGACCTTGCTCCATATCCTACTCGGTTTAGTTGCTGCTGCCGTTAATATTGGAGGTCATCAACTAGCAAGTTTTCTTCACCGCCATGGCAAGCAGAAAATGTGGTTATTGGTGGCAGCTACTTGGTATATTTTTTATGTGTTATCACCATTTGTTCTAGTCGGAGGGGGACTGTTTTTAAGTGTGTACTATTATGACATTCCTATTTCACTCTGGCTTTATGAGTTCACGCTGTGGATTTTTTCGATGCCTACAATGGGACCTGTTTTGATTTTAAGTATCTTACTTATTCTGCTCGGGGCACCATTGTGGAAAGTCAATACAGGCCAGGTTCAGATTGAAAATAATGGATAAAATAACCAAAGTAGTACCTCATAGGGCAATAAACAAGCCAACTATGATAATTTTTTGGTGATATGTTTCATATATCAGAACCGAGCATATATGGTTACTCTACCCAAATTAAATAGATTCGGGAGGGGCTTTATTTCACTTGCTTCTACGATAAATCACCTGTTATCGGTATGCGTCCGGCAATGAACAAAAGGATAGATTAAGCTTTAGTTGTCTGGCATTTCTAAGCTGCCTATTCGGCAGTGAACTAAAGAATTTTTGCACTAACAATCTGATTTTTAAAGAACAATAGCTATTACTACTATTTTACCCCTTTTTTCAGATTTGAATTCAACTAATAAGTGCAATTCAAGAAAGAAAAAACAAGCCCTTATGAATTAAGGGCTGGAGAAAAAACAAAAATAAAGGGTTAATCACTTATTGCCATTAAACCAGTAATTATTACCCTGATTATCAATCGTATAATAGCTAGTTTAATAACACCTGCGGATTAATTAACTCAATAGAACCACGATGCAACACAATCGCCTGCTGTTTCTCCAATGCCTTTAAATGCCGACTAACCACTTCCCGCGCCGAGCCAATTTCGGTAGAAATTTCCTGATGGGTGGCAATAATGCGATTATCCCGGTTAGCATTTTTATACAGATATTTATTCAGCCGGTAGCCGACACTTTCCAGGGCGATAAACTCCAGTTGCGACATTAAATCTACCAGGCGCAGGCTAAAATTTTGAAACACAAATTCGCGAAAGGCCGGTGACTCACCGATAAGCAGCTCAAAGTCACGGCGGGGGATCACCCGGGCACTCACCTCAGTTTCGGTTACCGCTTCGGCGGGATAATGGCTGTAGCCCATTAAACACGAGGTGGTCAGCACGCATATCTCCCCCGGCTGTATCCGGTATAACACTAATTCTTTGCCTTCGTTTGAACGGGTATAGACTTTTACCATGCCTGAGGTCACAACGATGTAGTTGTTGCATATCTGTCCCTGATCAAACACTTTATGGCGTGCATTTAAGTGAATGGTGTCGTATTCATCCACTACGCAAGGTATCTTGTTCATAAAGAGTCCACGCTAACATTAATGAGATAAGTTAATAAATCTGGCGCTAATCCGTTAACTCGCTTGGCTTTAGCTGTGGCTATAATAATCAAGAACAAGCATACAATTATTATTTTCAATCAAAGTTAACGCCGGTGAAATCATTAACTCCACCTAAAAGGAAAAAATAACTAACTCCCCATCAATGCCCTCATCCACACGGCCCAAGCCAGGCAGTGACTTAGCCCGGCCAGGCTGGCAACACTCCAACAGACAATATTGCTTTTCTGCTTTTTTATTAACTTGCTCACTAAAATAACGAGCGGCATCAAGGCGATCATCAACAACAAAACGGGGGCAATAACTTCAAAGGTACGGTTGATTAAACCGAACCAGGCAAATGTGCTGGCAGTGGCTGACAAAACAATAAAAGTTAATAAAACCTTGCGCTGCGATCTGCTTTTGTAAAACTGGTAAAGCAGCCCGGCATTTAATACCAGGGCGAGATACGGCAGATACAAAATCCCTTTAATATCAAGAAGAAGCTCCGGAAAAAGATACCATAAATTCAAAGGTTCGTTCCTTGTGTTGTTATTGTTTGCAGAGCTGTTTACTGAAATATTTCGCTATCGCTAATAGCCAGGGCTATCACGGTTTAGGATAACACCATCCGGCATCATTCATTTAAGCCGGGTTTTGCTCGCTATCGTCAAAGGCTTCGGCAATGCGCTGTGCTTTTTTTAGCTCCTGCATATAAGCCGATTTTTCAAAAACCAAGGTGGTAAAGCCGCTATAGTCAAAGCCGTCAAAGTCACCGGGCCGATATGATTCATCCCGGTAATCATGTTGCCAGTGCGACCAGCGCACCAGTTTACTGCCTACCCTCATCCGGCACACGATAAACGCACATTCCCAGCGGCCACATTCACACATTAAGGGCATGATCAACTGCCGGTCATTTTTCGTCGTCTTCACGGCATTTTTTAAGACATCGAAAGAGCCGAGCGCCCCAACATAGCCGCCCTCACAATCATCGCCAAGGGTTGCTTCAAAAGCCAGGGCTAACTCAGACAGGGGTTTGCCGTCTATCAGCACCTCAAAAACCACTCCCCATTGCCCTTTAAACGGCCCGAGGTAGTTAAATTTAGTTGCTGTGTTTTCATGGTTTAAGGTGCCTTAAAGGCTTATCTTTACCGATATAACCCGAGAGCTTCATACTTACATTCGACGAAAAAGTGTGACATATTCACCGCAACAGCTCAAGAATCCCTTGCCGGTAATAATTAACCCCCTTACCCAGGATTAGGTTTATGGATCTCAATACCCTTATTCATCAGTGCTTCACCTTAACCGACAGCGAACAGGCCCGGGCCTTTTATCAACTGTCTAAAGCAGTAAAAGTTATCGAAGAAAGCGGCAGGCCGAAACAATTCAAACCACTCGAAGCGGTGTTGCCCGAACTGGCGCCTTATTTAACCCACCGGGGAGAAAGCACTCTTGACGGTTGTACCATCAGTATTTTTCGCCGGGTCACCATAACCCCGGAAACTATTAGCCAGCTACTGGCATTGGCTGACACCGGCCATCATGATTTAGTGATTGAAGCGTTAGGCCGGGTCAGCAAAAAACTGTGGTCGAAAGACATAGAACAATGCATCTGCAAAGCATTAACACATAAAGATACCCTGTTGCAGGCTGCATATGCCCTGTATGTCAACGCCGGGCTGTTAACTGAGAGTGCAAGTGTTGATGCACTAATAGAGGTGGCAAAACACGCAAACCAGGTGGTGAGTGATAAAACCCCTATTATCATGGCAACCGATCATGCCTTACTGGCGTTGGGGCTACTGACCCGGGGGAAATTAAAAGCTCAGGTTATCCCGGCATTGCAGGGCTTCATTGATGAGAAAAACGAACA